>NZ_CP104131.1:420000-3075000 GCF_029201645.2 Sinorhizobium prairiense | reverse complement strand
AATCATTTTGGTTGGCAGCTGGTATCGAAGCCTTAAGGCTTCGCAAGGCCAGAGGCCGTCGCCGGTTATCCGGCGTCAAGAAACCAAAGTGGTTTCCAAGCATTGTTGAAAGGTATCTTATCCTGAATTCAATAGGGATAAGAAGCGAACGCAGGGAACTGAAACATCTAAGTACCTGCAGGAAAGGACATCAACCGAGACTCCGCAAGTAGTGGCGAGCGAACGCGGACCAGGCCAGTGGCAATGAGGAATGAAGTGGAAGGATCTGGAAAGGTCTGCCGCAGTGGGTGACAGCCCCGTACACGTATAACACTCATTGTCCTTGAGTAAGGCGGGACACGTGAAATCCTGTCTGAACATGGGGAGACCACTCTCCAAGCCTAAGTACTCGTGCATGACCGATAGCGAACAAGTACCGTGAGGGAAAGGTGAAAAGCACCCCGACAAGGGGAGTGAAATAGAACCTGAAACCGGATGCCTACAAACAGTCGGAGCCCGCAAGGGTGACGGCGTACCTTTTGTATAATGGGTCAACGACTTAGTGTGACATGCAAGCTTAAGCCGGTAGGTGTAGGCGTAGCGAAAGCGAGTCTGAATAGGGCGTTTAGTATGTCGCATTAGACCCGAAACCGAGTGATCTAGCCATGAGCAGGTTGAAGGTTGGGTAACACCAACTGGAGGACCGAACCCGCATCTGTTGCAATAGATTGGGATGACTTGTGGCTAGGGGTGAAAGGCCAATCAAACTCGGAAATAGCTGGTTCTCCGCGAAAACTATTTAGGTAGTGCGTCGACCGAATACCCTCGGGGGTAGAGCACTGGATGGGCTATGGGGACTCACCGTCTTACTGATCCTAACCAAACTCCGAATACCGAGGAGTACTAGTCGGCAGACACACGGCGGGTGCTAACGTCCGTCGTGAAAAGGGCAACAACCCTGACCTCCAGCTAAGGTCCCCAAGTCATGGCTAAGTGGGAAAGGATGTGAGGATCCCAAAACAACCAGGATGTTGGCTTAGAAGCAGCCATCATTTAAAGAAAGCGTAACAGCTCACTGGTCTAAATAAGGGTCTTTGCGCCGAAAATGTAACGGGGCTGAAGCCATGCACCGAAGCTGAGGCTTATACACTTAGGTGTATAGGGGTAGCGGAGCGTTCCGTAAGCCAGTGAAGGGATACCCGTGAGGGGTCCTGGAGGTATCGGAAGTGCGAATGTTGACATGAGTAACGATAAAGAGGGTGAGAGACCCTCTCGCCGAAAGACCAAGGGTTCCTGCTTAAAGTTAATCTGAGCAGGGTTAGCCGGCCCCTAAGACGAGGCGGACACGCGTAGTCGATGGGAACCACGTTAATATTCGTGGGCCTGGTGGTAGTGACGGATTGCTCAACTTGTCCGGACTTATTGGATTGTCCGGGCGGGGACGCGGTTCCAGGAAATAGCTCCACCGTATAGACCGTACCCGAAACCGACACAGGTGGTCAGGTAGAGTATACCAAGGCGCTTGAGAGAACTATGTTGAAGGAACTCGGCAAATTGCACGCGTAACTTCGGAAGAAGCGTGACCCTTTTCTACGCAAGTAGGATGGGGTGGCACAGACCAGGGGGTAGCGACTGTTTATCAAAAACACAGGGCTCTGCGAAGTCGCAAGACGACGTATAGGGTCTGACGCCTGCCCGGTGCTGGAAGGTTAAGAGGAGGGGTGCAAGCTCTGAATCGAAGCCCCAGTAAACGGCGGCCGTAACTATAACGGTCCTAAGGTAGCGAAATTCCTTGTCGGGTAAGTTCCGACCTGCACGAATGGCGTAACGACTTCCCCGCTGTCTCCAACATAGACTCAGTGAAATTGAATTCCCCGTGAAGATGCGGGGTTCCTGCGGTCAGACGGAAAGACCCCGTGCACCTTTACTATAGCTTTACACTGGCATTCGTGTCGGCATGTGTAGGATAGGTGGTAGGCTTTGAAGCGGGGACGCCAGTTCTCGTGGAGCCATCCTTGAAATACCACCCTTATCGTCATGGATGTCTAACCGCGGTCCGTCATCCGGATCCGGGACAGTGTATGGTGGGTAGTTTGACTGGGGCGGTCGCCTCCGAAAGAGTAACGGAGGCGCGCGATGGTGGGCTCAGAGCGGTCGGAAATCGCTCGTCGAGTGCAATGGCATAAGCCCGCCTGACTGCGAGACTGACAAGTCGAGCAGAGACGAAAGTCGGTCATAGTGATCCGGTGGTCCCGCGTGGAAGGGCCATCGCTCAACGGATAAAAGGTACGCCGGGGATAACAGGCTGATGACCCCCAAGAGTCCATATCGACGGGGTTGTTTGGCACCTCGATGTCGGCTCATCGCATCCTGGGGCTGGAGCAGGTCCCAAGGGTTTGGCTGTTCGCCAATTAAAGCGGTACGTGAGCTGGGTTCAGAACGTCGTGAGACAGTTCGGTCCCTATCTGCCGTGGGTGTAGGAATATTGACAGGATCTGTCCCTAGTACGAGAGGACCGGGATGGACATATCTCTGGTGGACCTGTTGTCCTGCCAAGGGCATAGCAGGGTAGCTATATATGGAAGGGATAACCGCTGAAGGCATCTAAGCGGGAAACCCACCTGAAAACGAGTATTCCCTTGAGAACCGTGGAAGACGACCACGTTGATAGGCCGGGTGTGGAAGTGCGGCAACGCATGAAGCTTACCGGTACTAATCGTTCGATCGGCTTGATCGTTCCCATTGCTTATGCTCATCAAAGATGAGCTTTTAGCCCTCACGGCGATCCGCTCACGCGGATGCCTCCGGGAGGGCGCGCCAAAAGGCGCGACGGCCTTTGGCCTTGCGGAGCAAACGCTCCGATATACGCCCAAAGCACCGTCAATGACGTGTTCAAAAGAAGTCGAGCGTTAAACCGCCCGCTTCACCAGCTTCTCAATTCGGTTTGCGCCCTTAAGGCGCAAATCTTGCGCTTTGCCGACCTGGTGGTTCTGGCGGGGTGGCTGCACCCGTTCCCATTCCGAACACGGCCGTGAAACGCCCCAGCGCCGATGGTACTTCGTCTTAAGACGCGGGAGAGTAGGTCGCTGCCAGGTCTGCAAATCGCAAGAGAAACAAACCGATCATCTTCTCTCATACGGCCGAAACAAACCGGCCAACAAACCGACCTTTGCTACGCAAAACTCGGACGAATAACGAGATTTTGCCGCGCAAAACTCGGATAACGCGGGGTGGAGCAGCCCGGTAGCTCGTCAGGCTCATAACCTGAAGGCCGCAGGTTCAAATCCTGCCCCCGCAACCAAACACATATACATACGCATACACACGAAAAGGCCCGCATCAGCGGGCCTTTTCGCGTTTTGGGTTTCCCCAGCGCCAATGCGGCGGCCGTCCTCCAATGCGGATTCCGGTCAATCACCTCTGCAGCATCGCCATGGCGCTGTCGGCGTCGGTGATCATGATCGTCGGCAGCCTCGCCCGTGCCAGGGCCAGGAGAATGTCGTGCTTCTGCGAACCGCCCGAGGCGACGATGCGGCAGGGGATGCGGACCGCCATTTTTCCATCTATTTGCCCGGTTGAGCGCCCGGAAAGTTATGGTTAGGTTCGGGGCATGGGGATGCTCAAGGATATCGGCGGACTGGCGGCATTGACGGCGCGCCTTCTTGCGCGTTTCTGGCCGCAGCTTCTGCTTGCCGCGACGCTCGGATATATCGCGCGTGTCCTGCTCCTCGAGGCTGCGGTCGGCGTCGGCCTGAAAACCCCCCTTGGCGGAATGGTAACGCTGTCGCTTGTCGTCCTCGTCAAGCTGCTGGTGGTCATTGCGATGTTCGCGATCCTGCGTCCCGGCCTGCCGGTGCTCGCCGCGTTGCGCGGCGTGGCGCCAGCTGCCGGCTCGACGAAGAAGGAACGGCAGTTGAATCGCCTTCTGGTGATTGCCTCCGCAGCCATCTTGCCGTTCTTCGCCTATTACGCCGCGTGGGGTTTCCTTGGCGACACGGTGCGCGAGTATTCGCGTCTCGCCCTGGATCGGGTGACACTGGGAGAACGGTTACAGATTTTCGAGCTCCTGCGCTCGCGCAGCCTGATTGCGGCGATCCTCGCCTGCTGGTTCGTGCGATGGCTTGCCAAGCGCGCCAACGGGCGCCTGCAGTTGCCGTGGCTGCGTTTCGTCATCGTGGCGGCGGACGCGAGCTGGATCTTCATCGGGCTCTATGCGCTGGACAGATGGAAGGACGACTTCATAAGCTGGCTCGGCGCGGGCGCGTTTCTCGATGCGGTGGAAGCCGGCATCGTCGGATTTTCCATGGAAGCACACGCGGCAGCGGGCGGCACTGCGGTGGAGTTCCAGGAACCTGGACTCGTCACGCAGGCGCAGGAGCTGTTCTTCTACGCCCTCCTGCCGCTCGTCTGGCTCGTAATGGCTGCCATCGTCTATGGCTACGACGTTTCGGCAAAACCCGTCGCCGCTCCGCCGCCGCCCGCTCGCGCCACCACGCTACGCAAATGGCTGGCCGATTTCGCCGCCCACTTCCTCGGAGGCTATCGGACCCGCTACCGGCCGGTCTGGGCCTGCCTGCGCACGGTGCTCGGCGCCGGTCTCGGGACGTTGCTCGCCTTCGTCGTGCTTTACCGCGCCACCAGCTGGCTCCCCGCCTGGGCGTGGTACGGCGCAACCCGTCATCTCGGCCCGCACGACCTCGAAACCTGGCAGCGGATAGGCGACGTCCTGGCCGTTCTCGTCGGCAGCCCGACCGAGCTCGACGGCGGAATCCTTTTCGGTCCGGTGCGGATCGCCCTGCTGGCCGCCATGCTGGAATACGCCGTATCCCGATCCGGCGAAGCCGGCGTCCCACAAGCTTATGGTCACCGGAAAAGCGTTATTTCAAGAGAATCGGGGGCGAGCCGGTCAGGGCAAGCGACAGGGTGAACCCGTCTGCCTGCCGCGGCACGAGAAAGAGCTCGACCACGCGAAGCGACGCCTCGCCGGCCTCACCGATCGTCAGCGTCGTGCATTGCGGCCTGTCGGCAATCGCCGGATCGGCCTCGCGTAAAAGACGGCCGGGCAGCGGCAGCGGGTCCCAGCGGCGGTTAGCGCCATCCGTCAGCGAGAGCGCGCAGGGCAAGGCCTGCTTCAAGACGTCCGCTGCCTGGACCGAGACGGCGATTTCCGCCAGCATGAGGCTCGTGTCCGGCAAGGTTCCCGGCAGGCGGCGCAGCGATGTGAGCCGCCAGCTGCCGCCGGCGCCTTGCCCGCTGCCGTCGCGCTCGACGGTCACAGGTGGTTGCATGCGCCGTTGCAGCCATGCGGCGAATTCGCCCCGGGACCCGACGAGGACCGCGAGCGGCGCGGCGGCGAGCAGCGATACGAGGCTGATCCAGTAGCTCGTTCTCTCCCGTGACGAAGCCCGTGCGCTCATTGCTGAAACTCCAGCGACCAGGGCATGATGCGGCCGCCGCGTGCAAGGGTGAGGGACTCGTGCCTGCTTTCCGGCGGCACGCTGTCCATGGCGATCTCCACCTGCTCGGACAGGGGAGTCAGTGCGGTCTCGGCGACCAGCAGTGTACCGCCCTCGATCTGGTCTTCGGGCAGCTCGAATATCAGCAGAACCGGGCGTGGAATCCCGGGCTCCAGGCGCTCGGCACCCAACAGCCCGAGCGAACTGCCGATGCGCGTGCTCATGGCAAAGCGCAGGCCGGAAGGGCCGCGCCACGCAGCCGAGGTCAGCGATACCGATCGGTCTTGCGCCTTCGCCGCCGCTTCGACGACAAGCCATTTTCCGGAGGTGGTGTAGGTACGCGGCTCGCCGAAATGCGAAGCGACCAGTTGGCGGGCGAGATGCACCTTGGCGACCCCGAAGACGAAGCGTTCGGCCTGCGCTGGTTTTCCCTGCGCGGCCGGCACCGCCACGGGCGACAGGATTTCGCTGTAGGAGGGCGTCGAGTGCTGCATGCCGTAGAGCGCCGCCGTCGCCAGGAGCAGGGCGACGATATTTGCGAGGGCCGTCATTGCCTTGCCCTCGCCGCTTCCTGCTCAACAGTCAGGGACACTACCGCCACCGGATCACGGTCGAACCAGTTGGAGGCGCCATAGAGATTGTCGCGTTTCTTGTAGATCTGGCTCCCGATCAGCAGGTTCAGCTCACGCGGCGGCATTTCCCCCGCCGGCCATTCCCATACGGCGGTCAAACTCTCCGGCATGCCCGGGTGCAGGCCGGGGCTGAACGCCTTGTCCCGTGTCAAATAGAAGGTGGGGGAAGCAAGTTTCGCCTCCAGGCCGGCAAAGGTGAGCAGTTTCGCCGGCAGGTGGGCGGTCGCCGCCGAGCGGTTGCCGGCCTCGAAATCGACAAGCAGGAAAGTTTTCGGCTCGGGCGGTCTCCTGCCGGAAGGGGGACATCGCTCACGCGGGCTCCGGCGATCGTCACATGCCATCGCCCGGTATCGACCGTCTCGCCCGGCCCGGCGGCGCGCAGGGGTTCGGGATTGGCGGCGCGATAGATCGCCGCTCCGTAGGAGATCGCACTGGCCGCCAGAGTGCCGATACTGGCGGCGGCCAGCGCAATGAGCCGTTGCCGGTAGCTCCGTCGTTGCTCGTCCATCGCGACACCCGATCCGCAGCCGTTCACAAGTCGACCCAAGCCCGCGGAGAAACCTAGAACAATTTTCGCCAAGGCGCCACGTTCTCGATTCGATGCCCGCTGCCCAATCGGAATTCAACGCACGCTAGCATGATCTGTGCCCGATTCGGTCACCACGGCGTCCATCCGGATGTCATGCGCCTGAGGATAAATAGTCCTTATCCTCGACTGTGCGAAACCAACGCCCAGCACGCGGCGCGTCGCCGCCATTGCCGCCAGTGTCCGGTCGTAATAGCCCCCGCCATAACCAAGCCGATAGCACGACGGATCAAAGCCCACGACCGGGGCGACGACGATATCGGGGGTGCATGAAACAGGCCTGGCCGGGACGGGTATGTTCCAGATACCACGGACGAGTTTGTCGCCTGGCCGCCAGATGCGAAACTCCAGAGGCTGTCCTTTTTCGACCACGACCGGGAGCGCACATCGGCCGCCGTCATCGGCTATTTGCCGAATCAGCGGTCTGAGATCGGGCTCACCCCGAAACGGCCAGTAGACGCTGACCACACGGCCGCGCACGGGTCCGATCTCGGCAAGTAGACGGCTGACGATCTGCGCTTCGCAAGCGGCCCGAAGGTCGGGAGATATGGCCAGGCGTTGCGCGATGAGGCGAGCCCGTTCGCTTGTCCGCCACCGCCTGACATCGGCACAGATCGACCGGTCGGATGACAGGCCCGCATAGGCCGGGTCGAGTTCGTGCATCAAGCAGGGTGGCGACGCAAAAGTCGGCGGAATATCATCGTCGATGTCCATCCCTGTCTACCTCCTCAATCGATCTTCGCTCAACAGGCGCCCAATCCAAGTTCAAGTCCTTCCAGAAGATCGTCAATGTGTTCCAGCCCGATCGAAAGTCTGAGAAGCTCGTCGCGAATACCCGCGCTCTCTCTGGCTTCAGCCCCCATGTCGAGATGGGTCATGGTGGCCGGATGAGCTACGAGACTTTCGACCCCTCCAAGCGACTCGGCCAATGTGAAGCAGCCAACATGTGCCAGGAACCGCCGAACGGCGGGAACGCCCCCTTCAAGTTCGAAACTCATCATGGCGCCGAAGCCGCGCTGCTGCCGTCTTGCGACTTCGTGGTCTGCGTGATCCGGAAGCCCCGCGTAGTGGACGTGCCGCACCGCAGGATGGGCGTCGAGATATTCGGCGATCGTCATGGCGCTGCGTTCTTGGCTGGACATTCGCGCAAACAACGTTCTCAGCCCGCGCAAAGTCAACCAGGCATCGAAAGGTGCAGCGACTGCCCCGGTGACGTTGGCCCAGCGCTTGAGATCACGTGCCTCCTGTGGCTCGGCAGCGATCACCGCACCGGCGATGACGTCCGAATGCCCGTTCAGGAATTTGGTCGCCGAGTGAATGGCGTAATCGGCTCCGAGAGAAAGGGGCCGCTGGAGAGCGGGGGAGAGAAACGTGTTGTCGACGGCCACGGCGGAGCCTGCCGCCTTGGCGAGACTGGACAATCGGGCAATGTCGGTGACGCGCATCAGGGGATTGCTGGGGCTCTCGATGAGGACGAGAGCCGGAGCATCCGCTAGTGCGGCCTCGAATCCGCCGAGATCCCTCTGGTTGGTAAGCCGGAATGTGAGGTGCCCCAGATCGGCACGCGCCTTCAGCAGTCGCAATGTACCGCCATAGCAATCATGTGGTGCCAGCACGAGATCGTTTCGCCTCAAGCGCCCTAACAGGAGGTCGAGCGCGGCCATGCCGCTCGGCGTGACGACCGCGCCGGCGCCTCCCTCGAGCTTCGCAAGTGCTTGCGCCAGCAAGTCACGGGTCGGATTTCCAGAGCGGCCGTAGTCATAGGCGCGCGGCGTGTCGAAACCGGCGAACTCGTAGGTGCTGGACAAGTATAGTGGCGGCACCACGGAGCCGAATGCCGGGTCGGTCGCGACCCCGTGGGCTGCAGCCGTGGTTTCGGCTCTGTCAGAGGATTTTCGCTCGAACATCGGCAGTAGGGCCCTTCATCAGATGGCAGCAAAGCAGCGTGGCTGGTCGGGATCAGCCGAGGCACGCGGACCAGGATGGCAAGCGGGAATTCCGCTGACAAACGAATTGAATTGCTGGTTAACCGCAAATATTCTGCACTTATTTGATGAGTGCGTGCCGCTGGCAGTCAGGCTGACGTGGCGACGCTATTTGCGCGGGGCGAAGATGGACATCAGCATTGCGCGTACGTTCCTCGAGGTGGTCAAGACAGGAAGTTTCGTGAATGCCGCTGCCAATCTGAACATCTCCCAGACCGCAGTCAGTGCGCGAATTCGCGTGCTCGAGGAACAACTCGACAGGCCCATGTTCATTCGGAACAAGGCCGGTGCCAGGCTGACCCCCGCCGGAGAGCAGTTTTTCCGTTTTGCGACGAGCCTGGTGCAAGTATGGGAGGCGGCGCGAACCACGGTCGCTTTGCCCCCGGGGCGCGAGGCCATGGTGACGATCGGTGCGGAGCTCAGTCTGTGGGATCCACTGTTGAAGCATTGGCTTTTTTGGATGCGCCGCGAATGCCCCAGCGTGGCCATTCGAACGTCGATCGACAGATCGGAGCGGCTGATGGAGCTCGTGCAGGACGGTTCACTTGACGCGGCGGTCCTTTATGGAGCGCCAAATCGTCCAGGCACGCTTACGGAGCTGCTTTTCGAGGAAAAACTCGTTCTCGTCCGCACGACGGTCATGCCGCAGCCGCCCGGACCGGAAGACCTCGTTGGCATCGATTGGGGAGAGGATTTTGCCGGCAGCTATAGGGCGGCTTTTCCGGGCGGTCCGAGTCCGGTGGTGGCGATCAGTTATGGGCCGCTTGCTCTCGACTACATTCTGGCAGTCGGCGGATCCGGATATTTTCGGCAGGGCTTCGTTCGGCCCTATCTTGCGGACGGCAGTCTCGAGCTCGTTCCCAACAGTCCGGAATTTGCCTACCCCGCTTATCTCGTTTCCTCAGCTAAGGCAGATCGGTCTATGCTGGATCGCATTCGGGCGGGATTGAGGGCCGCCGCATCCAGTGCCGGCGTCTGAAGCGGGTCGGAGAACTCGCGTCGGATCAAATCACCTTCACCGATAGTTGCGGCGAACAGCCGAAAGGATATCCGATGAAACCAATCAATATTTCCGAGAAGCTGGCTCTGTTTTCGAGCCATTGGGATCCGCACGTCGTGTCCGATTACAACGACAACGATGTCATGGTCGTCAAGTTTAAAGGGGAATACCCATTTCACAAGCATGAGACCACAGACGATTTCTTCTACGTCCTGGAGGGCGAAATGATTATGGACATCGAAGGGAAACCCTCTCAGGTGGTCAGAGCTGGCGAGCTGTTTGTGGTTCCGAAAGGCGTTGTGCATCGTCCTCGGGCAGAGACGGAGGTCAAGGTTCTTCTAATCGAGCCAAAGGGAGAACCCAATTCGGGTGACTCGGACCGAGCACCGGCGCCAAAAACACGCATCTAGCGCCCGGACGACCTGGTCCTGCATATAATTTCCACGGCTCGACGCCTCAGATACCCTGCCCATTGCCCTGCATTATTTCGGACAGACCATTATGCGAGAGACTCTTGGCCAAAGTCGCGAGCAGATCGGTCTGGGATATGATGCCCACAACCTTGCCGCCGTCGTCGAGAATGACGACGGCGTGTGTCGCCCCGTCCGTCAGGCGGGGGAGCAGGCCGATCGCAGGGTCGGATGGCCTGGCGGTAGCTGCCGCGCTTATCGGCAGTTTGCTGCCGGGCTCTTTGCCGGCGAGCTCCCGCAGGCCCACCGTACCCTGAAGCTTCTCGTTCTCGTCAAGCACTGGAAGTGTACGAATGTCGTGCTTCAACAACAGGTATCGTGCATGCTCGGGGGTCGTGTCGCCGGGCACGGTTACGACGTCGCGGGACATGATGTCGGCACAAGTCAACTCTCCCCTCTGTCGGACGAGGGCCTGCAGTTCGACTTCCCTCAAGAGGGCATCGATGTCCTCCCGGCTGATATCGAGTGTTTCATTCAACCGCGCGATTGCCGAGTCTATGTCCTCGGAATTGAAGCCGACACGAAGCGCAGGTGGGGGATCCGCCGTCGCATGTGTATTCACCGGCGCAATTCCGGGTCGATGAGGATATTGGCGGCGGGCCAGCCTATGAAACACAATGCCCAATCCGACGAGGATCAGGGAGTTGATCGCAACGGGTATGAACGGGAACCAAAAACCTGAGCGCGCGACCGCGGCTCCACCGATGACAGCCGTCAGCGCGGCGGCGCCTCCTGGCGGATGAAGCGATCGCGTGAGCGACATCGCAAGAATCGCCAGAGCGACTGCGAGGCCGATGGCAAGCATCTGGTCCGTCACGATATAGGTCACGGAGACGCCGATCAGGGCGGAGATCGTGTTCCCGCCGATGATCGACCAAGGCTGCGCAAGCGGACTGGCCGGCACGGCAAAGAGCAAGACGGCAGAGGCGCCGATGGGCGCAACGATCAGCGGCAGCTGGGGGTCGTCTCCAAAAACGAACCCGCAAACCAGGCCGGTGACACAAATCCCGATCAACGCTCCGATACAGCCGATCAAGCGCTCTTTCAGCGTTGCACCCGCCAGAATCGGCGAGAACAGCTTGAATCTCGGCAAACGGCCGGACTTTCGAACTTCGTGTGGCGGAGGGGGGACAATCATTCGGGAGCGTCGGATGCAGTTGCTTATTTTTCGAAGCTTATGTGCCTATAAAAAGGGCGAAGCAATAGCACGGACGGATTTCTGTGTGGTTCCAGCGACATTTCGGAAATGGGCCAGTGTGACCGGGCGCGATGACGCGGATCGAGGAGAAGTGCCTCGGCGTAGCGATCACTATCGCATCGCGCGTTTTCGTTCGCTGCTGCGGCCCATTCCAGGGGAGGCTGGAAGTTGGCACGTAAATTGCTGCCCTAACACGACCACAGTCGGGTACGGGTGCAACTTGGATTTCTTCGGCTTCTCCTCTTCTGTGCTGATTTGGCTCGCTCTAGGCTTGAGCGGCCCTGCGTTTCTTTCCGCTTTTCGCACTGGATCCCTTAACTGGGAATCCGCGGCCGAGACGACTGTCGGAGCCGCGGTTTTCGTCGGAGCATTGGGTCTGTATCTCTCTGCCGGAAGCGTTCTTGCCGCAGCGGTCGTCTCTCTCGCAGCCCTCGCAATCGCCCCCATGTTTCGCGTGAAGAGTCGACGGTTGTCGATGCTGGCCGTTTCGATTCTCTGCCTGGGCATGTATCTCTAGAGAATTTCCTTTCTCACGTCGCGTGCGCCGGTGGAAACCATTTTCCTCACGCCGTAACGCCCGGAGGTCTACTCGGGCGGGCTCTCGCCGTCGCATTGCCCCTTGGTCCAACTTCTCATGCCCGTACGTCCGACCGATAATCTGGCCGGCTTACGTGTGCCGGCACTCGAGCTTGGGAACGGTTTCCAGCTCCAGGAAGCTGTCACGGCAAGGCCACGCCTTGATGTGCAGGGATGCAAGCCGCGCATCGGAAAACACCTATTTATCTATTCAGGAGCAAAGCATGAGCCCTCCAGATGCCGAAAAGCGCGAGAAAGTGCAGGATTCCTTGTCTTTAGATCGTCGAAGCCTCCTGCTCGGCGGCACGATGCTTGCTGCAGCTGCCGCAAGCGGTGTCACGGGCGTTGGCACTGCAAAGGCTCAGCAACAGCCGGCAGCTTCCGGCGGGAAACAGCCCAACATTCTCGTCATCTGGGGAGATGACATCGGTACCTGGAATATCAGCCACAACAATCGTGGCATGATGGGTTACAGGACCCCGAACATCGACCGGATTGCCCAGGAAGGCTTGTCGTTCACGGATTACTACGGTCAGCAAAGCTGCACAGCGGGTCGGGCCGCCTTTATCGGCGGCAACGTCCCCGTTCGCACCGGCATGACGAAGGTGGGTCTACCGGGTGCGAAGGAAGGCTGGCAAGAGAGCGACGTGACGATGGCCACCGTCCTGAAAAGCCAAGGATATGCCACGGGTCAATTCGGCAAGAACCACCAGGGCGACCGCGACGAACACCTCCCGACCAACCACGGTTTCGATGAGTTCTTCGGCAATCTGTACCACCTGAACGCCGAGGAAGAGCCTGAGAACCGCGACTATCCGAAAAGCACGGACTTTCGAAAGAATTTCGGCCCGCGCGGCGTCATCAAGGCCAGCGCGGACGGAAAGATCGAGGACACCGGGCCGCTGACGAGAAAGCGGATGGAAACGGTCGATGCCGAAACCCTCGCTGCGGCCCGGGATTTCATCTCACGTCAGCATGAGGCGCAGAAGCCGTTCTTCGTCTGGTGGAACGCCACGCGGATGCATTTTCGTACGCATGTGAAAGAGTCCAATACCGGGATATCGGGACCGAGCGGCGACGAGTACCATGACGGGATGGTCGAGCATGACATGCAGGTCGGCGAACTGCTGCAGCTTCTGGACGATCTCGGCATCGCCGAAAACACCGTCGTCATGTACTCCACCGACAATGGGCCTCACTACAATACATGGCCGGATGCCGCCACGACGCCCTTCAGAAGCGAGAAGAACTCGAACTGGGAAGGAGCCTATCGCGTTCCGACCTTTGTGCGCTGGCCCGGTCGCTTCCCGGCCGGAAAGACGTTGAACGGTATCGTCTCGCACGAGGATTGGCTGCCGACCTTCGCCGCCATCGCGGGGGCACCGGACATCAAGGAAAAACTTCTTGACGGGGTCGATCTGAACGGCCGTCATTACCGCAACTACATCGACGGCCACAACCAGCTCGATTATCTGGAAGGCAAGGTCAACGAGTCACCGCGTCGTGAGTTCTGGTACGTGAACGACGATGGTCAGGTCGTGGCGGCGCGTTACGACGATTGGAAAGTTGTCTTCCTGGAAAATCGGGGCGAAGCCTTCGGTGTCTGGCGCGAACCCTTCACCGAGCTGCGTGTGCCGCTGCTCTTTCACCTGCGCCGTGATCCCTTCGAGAAAGCGCAGCACAATTCGAACACCTACAATGATTGGTTCCTGGAGCGCGTCTTCGTCATCGTGCCGATCCAAGGCATGGCAGCGAAGTTCCTGCAGACGATGAAGGATTATCCTCCCAGCCAATCGCCTGGTTCGTTCAATCTGAGCAAGATCGAAGCTGCTTTGCGCTCAGCCGGCGGAGGCAAATAGCTAAATGAGCCAGCGACGGTCCGATCCCTTTGGCGGACCGTCGCTGGACTATTCATCGAAGGATTTACACCGCTCGGTGGGACCGTATTGATCGACGGTACTGGGCGCGGGCTCAGCCGGATATCAGCTTCGAGAGCTGGTCGGACACCTTCAGGCCGGACGCTCTGTGAGCTGCAATCACGCTGTTGGCCATCAACATGGCGATGGTCATCGGCCCGACGCCGCCGGGGACCGGCGTAATAGCCGATGCAAAAGGTGCGCACTCCGCGAAGGCGACGTCGCCGACCAGCCTCGTCCTGTTCTCCCCTTCTCAGGTGCGGGAACACGATTGATCCCGACATCGATGACGGTGGCGCCCGGCTTCAACCAGTCCGCTTTGACCATCTCGGGCCGGCCGACCGCAGCGATCACGATATCGGCGTTGCGGCAGATCGAAGCCAGATCGGTGGTGCGGGAATGGGCGATCGTCACGGTCGCATTGGCATTCAGCAGCAGCTGTGCCATCGGCTTGCCGAAGAGATTCGAACGACCGATGACCAGCGCATTCAGGCCGGAAAGATCGCGACCGTGTACGCGGCGCACAAAGACCATCGCGCCTGCCGGGGTGCAGGAGATCAAGCCGTTCTCCAGATCGCCGGTTGCGAGCTTTCCGGCATTGGCGACATGCAGGCCGTCGACGTCCTTTTCGGGCCGGATCGACTGAATGATGGCATCTGCGTCCAGATGTTCCGGCAAGGGCAGTTGCACGAGAATGCCATGGATGCAGTCATCGCCGTTCAGTTGATGCACCAGGTCCGCAAGCTCCTGCTGCGTCGTTTCCTTCGGCAGCGTATGCTGGACCGAAAAGAAGCCGCACGCCTTGGCGATGCGGCTTTTTGCGCCGACATAGGCATGACTTGCGGGATCGTCGCCGACGATAATGACGGCAAGTCCGGTTTTCTTGCCCGTCTGCTGCTGCAGCTCGGCATTTGCGTCTTTTATCGCGCCGTTGATGGAAGCCGCTACGGCCTTGCCGTCGATGATCGTCGTCATGTTCGCTATCCGACAGTGGGGTTCAGCCAAATTCCAGGCCCATTCGGGCAAGGTCGTCCCAAAGACTCTCTGCAAAGCCGCGCAGCACGATGATCTCGAAGGTTTCCGCTCCGACGCGGGTGACATGGGCCGCGATATGGCCGATCAGCGTCACCACGCACTGCCCGATCGGGAACGCGGACGGATCGAGGTCGAGCGCCGTGCCTTTCGAAAGCGCGCGATGCGCCATCTTTCCCTCGATCCGGATACGGACGCGGCCGTGGCTCTGATCGACACCGGTGGCGCGCGGTTCGAGGGCGGCAAAGAGGCTCTTCATTTCCTGATGCGGGATAGGTGCGTCGCTGATGATGAACCATTGGTCGGGCGAAACCGGGCGCAAAGCGTGCGGAGCCGCGTCGGTGAACCTGCCGAGAAAGGGCACGATGTCCTCCTGACCCGGCCGGGCGAGAACATGGATGATCGTGCCTTCCGGAAGTGGCGAGAGCCTGAAATCGGCGAAAGCGACCGTCTGCTTGCTGCCGAGCGCCGGGCGAAGGGTTGGACGGAATTCAGACATGGAGCCTCTCGTTCTGAGGGTCGAAGAAAACCGGATTGCAGAGGCGTGCAGGCGTGGATTGTCCGTGGAGGCCGCTCCAGACCAGCACCTCTTCGCCGTGACGGTTGCGGCCGTTCTTGACGAGCGCCAGCGCGATGGTGGATCCGACATGCGGAGAATAGGCGCTCGAGGTGACATAGCCCTCGTCGTTTTCGAGGGTGGCAGCCGCCCCCTTGGCGAGAATGTGCGAGCCGCTGCGGAACGACTGCTGCGGATCGAGCGGCACGAGGCCCACCAGCTGCGGCCGGTCGGGCGCAGTCAGCCCCTCCCGCTGAAGCATCGCCTTGCCGACGAAATCCGGTTTGCTGGCCGAAACCATCTTCCCGAAGCCCAGATCGGCCGGCACGACGGTCCCGTTGATCTCGTTGTGCGTCACATGGCCCTTCTCGATGCGCAGAACGCTGAGCGTCTCGACGCCGTAAGGCATGATGCCGTGATCCTTCCCCGCTTCCAGGAGTGCATCGGCGACGCTTTCCCCGTAACCGGCCGGAACCGCAAGTTCGTAGGCGAGCTCGCCGGAGAAGGAAATCCGAAAGAGGCAGCCGTGAAGGGCGCCGCCAAACAGCGAAACCTCCTTCGCTGCAAGATACGGGAACGCCGCGTCGGATATATCCTCGTCGACGATCTTCTGCAGGATCATGCGTGCTTTCGGACCGGCAATCGCCATTTGCGCCCAGTGGTCGGTGATGGAGGCAAGACGCACGTCCAGTTCCGGCCAGAGCACCTGCGCACAGAATTCGAGGTGGTTCATGACGCCGGCCGCATAGGCGGTGGTGGTCGTCATGAAAAAGCGGTTCTCCTCGAGTCGGCTCGTCGTGCCGTCGTCGTAGACGAAGCCGTCCTCGCGCAGCATGAGCCCGTAACGCGCCTTTCCGACGGGCAGTTTGAGGAAGGCGTTGCAGTATACGCGATTGAGAAATTCGGCGGCGTCGCTTCCCGTTATCTCGATCTTGCCGAGCATCGAGACGTCACAGAGTCCGGCATTCTTCCGTACGTTCAGGACCTCTCGCTCGACGCTCTCCCGCCAGGTCCGCTCACCGTTCAGCGGGAACCAGGAGGATCGATACCAGAGACCCGTCTCGACGAAGACGGCACCGTGTTTCTTTGCCCAGTCATGAAGCGGCGACTTGCGGACCGGCTGGAAATGATGGCCCGTATGCGCGCCGGTCAGCGCACCGAAGGATACCGGCGTGTAGAAAGGGCGGAAGGTCGTCGTCCCGACCTCGGCGGGCGAGACGCCGCGTGCCTTGGCGATCAACCCGATCGCATTGACGTTCGAGAGCTTGCCCTGGTCCGTGGCCATGCCGGTGGTGGTGTAGCGCTTGGCAAGCTCGACATGGCTGTAGCCTTCGCGGACGGCCAGACCGATATCCCTGAGATGCACGTCGTTCTGGAAGTCGACGAAGGCCTTGTCCTTGACCCCGGGGATCGACCACAGCGGGGTAGGGGAATGTCTGCCTTCGTCGCCCTCGACCTTGGGAAGGGCGACCGGCGGGCAGGGCAGACCGAACTCCTTGACGATGGCTTCAGCTCGTGCGGCGCCTTCCCCGAGGCAGGCAGCGAGGCCCGTCGTCGCTGCGGCACCGCCTGCAGCCTCGAGCCCCTTCAAGCTCCCGGGCGCGAGAAACGCCGCCTTTTCCGCAGACCAGACGGGCTTGCCGCCTCGGTGGCAGGCAAGGTGGATGACCGGGTCGAAGCCGCCCGCCATGGCGAGCGCATCGACCGCGATCGTTTCCGTTCGACCGCCGTGATGAACTTCGATCGCCGAGATCGCCTTGCCGCCCTTGGTGCCGCACACGACCGCTTCCCGGACGAGGCGCGCTTTGCCGCGATAGCCGACGCCGGCCGCAGGGCGGCTGTCGACGATGGCGACAACGTCGACGCCTGCGGCTTCGAGGTCCTGCGCGAGCGCATAGCCGCTGTCGTTGGTGGTGAAGATGGCGGTCGCCCGGCCCGGGGCGACGCCGTAGCGGTTGAGATAGGCGCGCATCGCGCCTGCCATCATCACGCCCGGCCGATCGTTGCCGCCGAAGACGAGCGGGCGCTCTTCGGCACCTGTCGCAAGCAGGGCCTTTCCGGCAACGATCCGCCACAGCCTCTCGACGGGCAGATGGCTGGCGGGCTCCCGCACATGCTTCTGCACGCGCTCGACCGCGCCGAAGACGTTGCCGTCATACCAGCCGAAGGCGGTCGTCCGCATCAGGACCCGGACATTCGGCATCGACCGCAATTCGTCGCTTGCGTCGCGGGCGAAATCAGCCGCCGCCTTGCCGCCGATCGTCGCTGTATCGGACAGGAGCGAGCCGCCGGGCAGCGAGCCCTCGTCGACGAGAATGATCCGTGCGCCGGCGCGGCCGGCGATAAGTGCAGCGGCCAGCCCCGTCGGGCCGGCGCCGATGACCAGCAGGTCGCAATGCGCCCAGCTCTTCTCATAGGCGTCGGGATCCGCTTCGTAGCTTGCCTTGCCGAGGCCGGCAGCCTTGCGGATGACCGGTTCGTAGAGCTTCTCCCAGAGCGGCGCCGGCCACATGAAAGTCTTGTAGTAGAAGCCGGCGCCGAGGAAGGGTGAAAGTAGACCGTTCAGCGCACCGATATCGAAGTCGAGCGAGGGCCAGCGGTTCTGGCTCCGCGCCTCGAGGCCCTCGTAGAGCTCCTGCATGGTGGCGCGCGTGTTCGGCTCGGCGCGGCCGCCGCGGCCAACCGTGACCAGCGCGTTCGGTTCGGCGGCCCCCGCCGTCAGGATCCCGCGGGGCCGGTGGTATTTGAAGCTGCGGCCGACGAGCATCCGCCCGTTCGCAAGCAATGCCGAAGCGAGCGTGTCGCCTTCGAGGCCCTGCAGGGGGCGACCGTCGAAGGTAAAGGAGAGCGGGGCGTTGCGGTCGACGAGACCGCGTTTCGGCAAACGGTAGGAGCTCATTTGCGCGCCTCCGATCGAGAGCGGTCGGCCGCATGGTCGCACGCCGCAATCTCATGCGTCACGGTGTCCCGGGCAACGACGAGCCAGCGGCGGCACCCGGACGTGTGGTGCCAGTATTCCTCGTAGGCGCCGCGCGGGTTGTCGCGCAGATAGACGTAGTCGAACCAATCGGCCGGTTCCGCGTCAGCCGCCGGTCGCGACAGGGCCGCGCCCTTGATGGTGAATTCTTCCTTGGGTCTTCGCCCGCAATTCGGGCAGGGCACGAGGCTTGCCATTTCGGATGTTCCTTGGTGCGCGAAATCAGTGAAGGTTGGGCTGAGCGCCCTGTCCCTTTTCGTCGATGAGGAAGCCGCGCTCGAAACGGTCGAGACGAAAAGCTGCGGCGGTCTTCTGTGGCGCGCCCCGGGCGAGAAGGTGGGCGAAGCAGAATCCCGAGGCGGGAGTGGCCTTGAACCCTCCATAGCACCAGCCGGCATTCAGGTAGAGATTGTCTATCGGGGTGCGGTCGATGATCGGCGAGCCGTCCATGCTCATATCCATGATGCCGCCCCAGGAACGCAGCACGCGCACACGGGACAAGGCCGGGATCATCGCCTTGCCGGCTTCCGCCACGTGTTCCACGGTCGCGAGGTTGCCGCGCTGGGCATAGGAATTGTAGCCGTCGATATCGCCACCGAAGACCAGGCCGCCCTTGTCCGATTGCGAGACGTAGAAATGCCCGGCGCCGAACGTGACCACGCCGTCGATGAACGGCTTCAGGCCTTCCGATACGAAGGCCTGGAGCACGTGGCTCTCCAACGGCAGGCGCAATCCGGCCATTTCGGCGACCTGCGAGGAATTGCCGGCCGCCGCCAGCGCCAGCTTCCCACAACCGACGAAGCCGCGGTTGGTCTCGACGCCGATGACGCGCCCGTTTTCCCGCCTGATCCCGGTCACTTCGCAATTCTGGATGATGTCGACCCCGCGGCTGTCTGCGCCGCGGGCATAGCCCCAGGCGACGGCATCGTGACGCACGGTGCCGCCGCGGCGCTGCAGGAGCCCGCCCTGAATGGGGAAGCGGGCATTGTCGAAATCGAGGAAGGGCAGCATCTTGCGCACGGCCGCCCGGTCGAGAAGGTCGGCGTCCACCCCGTGCAACCGCATCGCATTGCCGCGCCGCGTATAGGCGTCGCGCTGAGCGTCGGAATGGAAGAGGTTGAGAACGCCCCGCTGCGAGACCATGGCGTTGAAGTTGAAATCCTGCTCCAGCCCCTCCCAGAGCTTCATGGAGAGCTCGTAGAACGGATTGTTGCCGGGGAGCAGGTAGTTCGAGCGGATGATGGTCGTGTTGCGGCCGACATTGCCCGAACCGATATAGTTCTTTTCCAGCACCGCGACATTGGCGATGCCGAACTCCTTTGCGAGATAGTAGGCCGTCGCCAGGCCATGGCCACCGCCGCCGACGATGATCACGTCGTAATGGGGCTTCGGGTCGGGCTGGCGCCATGCCGGCGTCCAGTTCCGGTTGCCGCGCAGGCCGTTCAGGAGGATGGAAAGTGCAGAGTAGCGCATGGATGCCGCCCCATAAGTAAACCGAGGGGCAGGTTAACATCCGAATCCTCCGGAGACTTGCAATTTTAGGACTTTTCGATGTAGGAATCGGTCATGACAGCATCTTCCGACAGCAAGAACGTGCAGAGGATCGGATTTTTGCTGGTGCGCAATTTTGCCCTGATGAGCTACGCATCGGCGACGGAGCCCCTGCGTGCGGCCAATCTCCTCGCCGGCCGGCCGCTCTACCAGGTCGTCCCGCTTGCGCAGGGAGGAGGGACCGTCTCTTCATCCTCCGGGCTGTCGGTCGGCTGTGCGGATCTGGAGAGTGAAGCGGAAGCCTGCCATACCGTCTTCGTTTGCGCGGGCGGAGAGCCAACCGACTGGGCGGATACGGCTGCGTCCCACACGACGCTCCGGCGGCTCTCGCGCCTCGGTATTCGCGTCGGCGGCATATCGAGCGGAGCCTTCGTGCTTGCCGCCGCGGGACTGCTCGACAACCGTGACTTCACCATTCACTGGGAGCACGCGCCTGCACTGAAGGAAGCATTTCCCCATCTCAACCCGAGACATGCGCGCTTCGTGCTGGACGGCGGAATTGCCACCTGCGGAGGCGGGGTGGCGCCGCTCGACATGATGCATGCGATGATCGCCGAACGCCTAGGAACCGACTTTGCCCGCCGGGTCAGCGACTGGTATCTGCACGCGGCCGTCGCCGAGCCGGCGGCGCCGCAGCGCGGTTCGGCCGCAGAGCGGTTCGGTACCAATCATCCCGCCCTGCTTGCGGTTCTCGAGAAGATGGAAACGGCGATCGAACGGCCGCTCGACCGGACTGCCATGGCGCGTCTGGCCGGGGTGAGCCCGCGGCATCTCGACCGGCTTTTCAGGGAGCATCGCGGTGCCGGCTTTCTCGACACCTACCGGGAGATCCGGCTGCGGCACGCCCGCCGGCTCCTGCAGCAGAGCCCGCTCTCTATCCCGGAGATCGCCTACGCCACGGGCTTTTCGAGCCCCGCACATTTTTCGAATGCGTTCAAACGCCTGTTTTCGGAGACTCCGGGAAGCCTGCGCCGCCGCAACGGTTCATGAGCTGACGCTTCTGATATTGCCTAGTAAGAAAAAAATATTCTCCACAGTTGATGGTCCCGCGACTGCGTGCTAGCATCGTTCCATGCACGAATGGAGGGACTACGCGAATGTGCGGCATTGTTGGTTTGTTTCTGAAAGACAGCAGGCTCGAGCCGCAGCTTGGCGAGCTTCTTTCGGACATGTTGATCACCATGACGGACCGTGGTCCGGACTCGGCCGGGCTGGCCATTTACGGCTCGGCTACCGAGGGGAAGGCGAAGGTGACGATCCAGTCTGCGAAGCCCGAGATTGACTTCGCAGACCTTGAACGGGATCTCGCCGAAGCAGGCGTGCCGGCACGCGTTGCCGTCAAGAGCACCCATGCGGTCGTTGGGATCGCAGCCGCCAGGCTCGCGGATGTCCGTGCCGTTCTCGCCGCCATCCGTCCGGATGTACGCATCATGGGCGCCGGCGACAGTGTCGAAATCTACAAGGAAGTCGGCCTGCCGAAGGATGTCGTCGCACGGTTCGATGTGCGCTCGATGGGCGGTTCGCATGGCATCGGCCACACCCGAATGGCTACGGAATCGGCCGTGACCACACTTGGCGCACACCCGTTTTCCACCGGGTCGGATCAGTGCCTCGTGCATAACGGATCGTTGTCGAACCATAACAATCTGCGCCGGGAACTGATCCGCGAAGGAATTGCCTTCGAGACGCAGAACGACACGGAGGTCGCTGCCGCGTACCTCACGGCGGAAATGGCCAAGGGCAAGGATCTCGGACAGGCCCTGACCGGCGCGCTCGACGACCTCGACGGTTTCTTTACCTTCGTCGTCGGTACCAAGTCGGGCTTCGGCGTCGTGCGTGACCCGATCGCGTGCAAGCCGGCGGTCATGGCTGAAACGGATCGCTATGTCGCATTCGGTTCCGAATACCGGGCGCTGGTCAATTTGCCGGATATCGAGAGCGCGCGCATCTGGGAGCCGGAGCCCGCGACCGTTTACTTCTGGGACCATCAGAAGGCCGCCTGACGGGTATTTCGGCCCCTTTCCAAGGATTTTTCAAGTATGCCTGTTATTGATCTCGCCACCACGCCGCTGCGTGAACTCAATAGGTCCCTCCATAATATTCAGCAGGGCTCGAACGATCTGTCCTTCGAGGTCGCCAATCCGCGCGGCAGCCATGCGGTCGCCGTCGGGATCGACGGTCCCGTCGTGGTCGATGTGAACGGCTCCGTCGGCTACTATTGCGCCGGCATGAACGACGGCGGAACGGTCACGGTCCATGGCTCGGCAGGCCCGGGTGTCGCGGAAAACATGATGTCCGGCACAGTCGTCATCGAGGGCGATGCCAGCCAGTATGCGGGCGCGACCGGCCGCGGCGGCCTGCTCGTGATAAAGGGCAACGCGGCGTCGCGCTGCGGCATCTCGATGAAAGGCATCGATATCGTCGTCCATGGAAATATCGGCCATATGTCGGCTTTCATGGGCCAGTCGGGCCACCTCGTCGTGCTCGGCGACGCGGGCGATGCCTTGGGTGACAGCCTCTACGAGGCCAAGCTCTTCGTACGCGGCACGGTCAAGAGTCTCGGCGCCGATTGCATCGAGAAGGAGATGCGTCCGGAGCATCTGCAAAAGCTGGCCGAGCTCCTGGAAAAGGCCGATGTCAAGGATGTCCGTCCGGAAGAGTTCAAGCGCTACGGCTCGGCCCGCAAGCTCTACAATTTCAACATCGACAACGCAGACGCGTATTAAAGGCAGGGACCAGTATGAGCTATCACAACCCCTATACCCCGCCGCGCAAGTCCGCGACTTTCGACGACTATACGCTTGCGGAAATCCGCCGTGCGGCTGCGACGGGCATTTATGACATCAGAGGCGCCGGCACCAAGCGCAAGGTTCCGCATTTCGACGATCTTCTCTTTCTCGGCGCATCGATCTCGCGCTATCCGCTCGAAGGCTATCGCGAGAAATGCGACACCTCGGTCGTCCTGGGAACGCGCTTCGCGAAGAAGCCGATCCATCTGAAGATTCCGATCACCATCGCCGGGATGAGCTTCGGAGCGCTTTCCGGCCCCGCCAAGGAAGCACTCGGACGCGGTGCGACCGCTTCGGGAACGTCGACCACCACCGGCGACGGCGGTATGACGGATGAGGAGCGCGGTCATTCTCAGACGCTCGTCTATCAGTACCTGCCGTCGCGTTACGGCATGAACCCGAGGGATCTGCGCCGCGCGGATGCGATCGAGGTGGTGGTCGGGCAAGGGGCCAAGCCCGGTGGCGGCGGCATGCTGCTCGGCCAGAAGATTTCCGACAGGGTCGCCAACATGCGCAACCTGCCGAAGGGCATCGACCAGCGCTCGGCCTGCCGTCATCCCGATTGGACCGGGCCGGACGACCTCGAGATCAAAATTCTCGAATTGCGCGAGATCACCGACTGGGAGAAGCCGATCTACGTCAAGGTCGGCGGTGCGCGGCCCTATTACGACACGGCGCTCGCGGTAAAAGCCGGTGCGGATGTCGTCGTGCTCGACGGCATGCAGGGCGGGACCGCGGCGACGCAGGACGTCTTCATCGAGAATGTCGGCATGCCGACGCTTGCCTGCATTCGGCCGGCCGTCCAGGCGCTCCAGGATCTCGGCATGCACCGCAAGGTACAGCTCGTGGTGTCCGGGGGTATCCGATCCGGCGCGGACGTCGCCAAGGCGCTGGCACTTGGAGCCGATGCGGTGGCCATCGGCACCGCGGCGTTGGTCGCCATCGGCGACAACGACCCCCACTGGGAAGAAGAATACCAGAAGCTCGGCACGACAGCCGGCGCCTATGACGACTGGCACGAGGGCAAGGACCCCGCCGGCATCACGACGCAGGACCCCGAACTGATGAAGCGCCTCGACCCGGTCGCCGCCGGCCGGCGGCTGGCCAACTATCTGAAGGTGATGACGCTCGAAGCACAGACCATCGCCCGTGCCTGCGGCAAGAACCACCTCCACAATCTCGAGCCGGAGGATCTGTGCGCGCTGACGATGGAAGCCGCAGCCATGGCCCAGGTGCCGCTTGCGGGAACGAGCTGGTATCCTGGCAAAGGTACCTTTTGAATGAAAGGGTTAAGGGCCGCACTTGAGAGGGTGCGGCCCTTTCGTTTGAAATTGAGTGTCGGAATCCAAAAGGGGAACAAAGTGACACTGGATCTCTCCACATTCGCCCGGGAAAAGGGCGTCAAATATTTCATGATCAGCTACACCGATCTCTTCGGCGGGCAGCGCGCCAAACTGGTTCCCGCAGAGGCGATCGCCGACATGCAGAAGGGCGGCGCGGGCTTCGCAGGCTTTGCCACCTGGTTCGATCTCACGCCTGCACATCCCGATCTCTTCGCTCTCCCGGATGCGTCCGCGGCCATCCAACTCCCCTGGAAGAAGGATGTCGCCTGGGTGGCGGCAGACTGCGTCATGGACGACGCGCCCGTGGAACAGGCACCGCGCGTGGTGCTGAAGAAGCTCGTCGCTCAGGCCGCCCAGGAAGGTCTTCGCGTCAAGACCGGCGTCGAACCGGAGTTCTTCCTGATCTCTCCGGACGGATCGAAGATTTCCGACACGTTCGATACGGCGGAAAAGCCTTGCTATGACCAGCAGGCGATCATGCGCCGCTACGACGTGATCGCCGAAATCTGCGACTACATGCTGGAACTCGGATGGAAGCCCTACCAGAACGACCATGAGGATGCGAACGGCCAGTTCGAGATGAACTGGGAGTATGACGACGCGCTCCGGACCGCCGACAAGCATTCCTTTTTCAAGTTCATGGTGAAGTCGGTCGCCGAGAAGCACGGGTTGCGCGCGACCTTCATGCCGAAGCCGTTCAAGGGTCTGACGGGCAACGGTTGCCATTGCCACATTTCGGTCTGGGACCTGGAAGGCGAAGTGAATGCCTTTGCCGACAGCAAAGCGGAGTTCGGCCTTTCAGCCGAGGGACGCCACTTCCTGGGCGGCATCATGAAACATGCAAGCGCGCTCGCCGCGGTTACCAATCCGACGGTCAACTCCTACAAGCGGATCAATGCGCCGCGCACGATCTCCGGAGCAACCTGGGCGCCCAATTCGGTGACCTGGACCGGCAACAACCGCACCCACATGGTGCGCGTTCCCGGCCCCGGCCGTTTCGAGCTGCGCCTTCCGGACGGCGCCGTCAATCCCTACCTCCTGCAGGCGATCATCATTGCGGCCGGCCTTTCGGGCGTTCGCTCCAAGGCCGATCCCGGCCGTCACTACGACATCGACATGTACAAGGACGGCCATAAGGTAACCGACGCGCCGAAGCTTCCGCTGAACCTGCTCGACGCATTGCGGGAATACAATCGGGACGAGGAGCTGCAGGAGGCCCTGGGACGCGAGTTCTCCGCCGCCTATCTGAAGCTGAAACAGGGCGAGTGGAACACCTATTGCTCGCAATTCACCGAATGGGAGCACCAGACCACGCTCGACGTGTAGCACCAGGGCTTGTCCGTCAGCTTAAAAGAACCGGATCGTTTCGTTGTTGAAAGACAGTGAAACGATCTTGGAAACGCCTCGGCCGACGTCCCGGCCGTGACCTGCAGGTCGCTTCAGCTCTTCCGGGCCATCACCGTGCGGATGCGCGCACGGCGGTAGGCGTCGGGGATCGACAGGGCCCAGACGAAAATGCCGCCTGCATGCCGCCCGATGAAGGAGCGGTCCGGTGGCGTCGTCATGTAGGTGATCACCGAAAAGAAAACGACGAAAAAAGCGAAGGCCAGGCCCCGAGCCGCATCGCGCAGGGCGACATGGCCGGCCCCGGGCAGCATCGTGGCCAATATCAGCACGAGATAGGGATTGATCGGCTTGGCCACGGCGGCCTCCTCAGCACTTTGAAACTGCGCACTCCCGGTCCGAAAACCGCTGAATACCTTCTGGAATCGCTCCCGCCGACGGCGGCAGCGAATAAGCGGGCTCATCGTCCGCCAGCGAGCCGCTCAGGGCCTCTGCTTCGGCGATCGTCCGGCGTATCACCTCGGGCGCAATGGCCGTGATTGAAAACTGGGCCTGCCGCAGCAGCAGATGGGCGCCGCGTTGCCCCTGAGCCGCCTGGCGGACCAGCCGCACGCCGCGTGGAGTAATCGCGGCCTCCTTGAGCATGGGATCGGCGAACAGCTTGCCGAACATGGCTGCGGCGCGTTCGACCTGCCGACGCGAAGCATTGCCGTCGCCGCGCATCAGGAGGGCGGCGTCGCTGGGCGGTGGGATCAACAGATGCGGCATCTCGTGCACGAGCGAGTAGAATTCGGCGCCGGTCGGCCGCGCCAGCGCACCGATCTTCGGCCTGGCACAGGGGCTGGTTTCGAGCAGGGTGAGCTTCAGCCACAGTTGCGGCAATCGTCGGCAGACCAGCGTGTCGGGGACGAATTCGACCCGTACCTGCCGCCCGTCGTCCAGCCTGCCGGCGAGGATCGGAAAGTGATCTGCGCCGTGGGTTATGCGGGCTCCCGGAAAGTGCCGCGCCGTGTCGTCCAGGAGGCCGCGGCGCGCGGTAATGGCCGCCCGATGGTCGCGGACCGCGCGAACGCTCATCCATACGCCGGAAGCTATTGCGAAGGCAGAGAAGGCAATTGTGGTGATCATACGATCGCCCTGGCTTGGTCGCCGGCTTCTGCGCGGGAAGCGCTCCGGACAGTTTCGTGAGGGCGGGCGGCGCGCGCCGAACGGGCAGTGCGCGCCCCTTGAAGGCCGGCGGCTCGCAGGCGCCGCCGGCCCGACCCGATCAATAGCCTTGTGGCTTTGGCCACGGCATCGTGAACTGATCGCCGCGGCGTACGAACTTGTAGCGCCGGAAGTGAAACCACAGCGAAGCCACGATGTAGAAGCACATCATCGCGCTGAGCTGCGTGCCGTAGCCCAGGAACACGGCGAAATAGGCGGTCGAGCACAGAATGAGCAGCACGACCGTGGGTAAAGGATGAAACGGGTGCACGTAGCCGCGCTTGATCTTGCCAAGCGGCCACTTGTTTCGGAACATCACCATGTTGAAGGTCATGAAGGTGTAGCCGAGCAGGCCCGACAGGATCGAGAAGGTCACGACCTGGTCGAGCGGGGCGCCGAGTGCGAAGATAAGCGCGATCGGGACCAGGAATACGATCGCTCGATAGGGCGTGCGGTAGACCGGATGGACGGCACCGAACCAGCTTGGCAGATAACGGTCACGGCTCATGGAGAACCAGGCGCGGGAAGCGTCATTGATGCAGCCGTTGGCGGAGGCGAGCGTGGCGAACGCCGTGCCGACGAAGAGCAGGACCATCAGTCCGGTGCTGCCGGTGACGCGGGCGGCGTCGAACAAAGGCGTGCCGGCCTGGCCGAGATATTCCCACGGCATCAGGCCGGAGCAGATATACCAGGTCATGGTGGCCGCGATCAGCAGCGTCATGATGCCGGCCATCGTGCCGTAGGGAAGCGAGCGGGCAGGAGAGCGCACCTCCTCGGCCGCCTGGCAGGTACCCTCGATACCGAGATAGTACCAGAGCCCGAAATGCAGCGATGCCACGATGCCCACCCAGCCATAGGGTAGCGGATCGGAGGTGATGGCCGAAAAATCGAGCGGCACCGCCGAGGCGCCGAACTGCACCGATACGAACAACGCCACGATTGCAAGGAAGGCGATGGCGGTGATCACCAGGTTGAAGGTCAGGGTCGCGAGCACGCCGCGATAGTTGAGCCACGCCAGGAACATGATGGCGAGAACGATGAAGGGTTGCTGGTTGAGCCCGGCCTGGCCCTGCATTCCGGCCACGGTGTCGAGCAGGAAGCCGACGGTGATGGCGTTGGCGGCTTCGAGCATGGTATAGGCCATCACAAGGAAGAGGCCGACATTGAAGGCCATCAGAGGGCCGACGATGTGCTTGGCCTGAGCGTACTGGCCGCCGGCCGCGGCGACCGTCGAAGTCACTTCCGAGTCGATCATGGCGACGCAGGTGTAGAGCAGGCCGGCCACCCAGCAAGCCAACAGGCCGGCGATCATGCCGCCTTTGCCCACCGAGAAATTCCAGCCCATATATTCGCCGACGAGCACGATGCCGACGCCGAGTGCCCAGACGTGCGCAGGCCCGAGCACCCTCAGCAGGCGCAGCCGGTCCGGCTCGGCTACGGCGGATGTAGTATCGTCCATTTGCCGTCCTCCCCTCAGATCTCGTGGCGCTCTGCCGTCGCCTCGATCTCGCCTTCGCGAGAGGAGATCAGCAGTTCGTTGTCGTAAGTGGTGTCGATGCGAACGAGATCGGCGAGCATCAGCACGCCGAACAGCGCCGAAAGCGCCCAGGCCGCGTATTCGAGTATGTCCCACATGGCCGCCGCCTCCCTAGCGTCGTTTCGTGCCGAAGCGTTCTTCGATCACTTCGCGGTACTCCCTGTCGGAAAGCCGGACCACCATCACGAAGTAACCGATGACGAGCACGGCCATGACGACGAGCGAGGCCCAACTGAAGCTATAGTCGAAGCGCGCGGTGATGATGTCGTTGGCGGCCGCCGGATCGGTGATGCCGAGCGCGGCCCACTGCTGCTGCTCGGTGGCGTTCTGGCCGAGCGCTTCCCAGGTCGGATCGGCGATCGGATCGGGCACCTTGGCCGCGCCCGCAAGGCCAAGATAGAGCGGTATGTAGAGGGCTCCGATGGTCAGCACCAGCAACGTGATCACGTCGAAGATCTGGCCTGCAAAGCTCTGTTTCGGAGGTTCGTATGCCATGATACCTCCTAACGGCTTTGCGGGCGCATCTCGTCGAGATGCTTGAGATCGAGGCTGTAGATGAAGTGCTTGTCTTCTTCGTAATGGCGCAGCATGGCAATGATGGCCGCTGTGTTGAAGAGCAGCACCAGGCCGCAGGCGACCGTCAGGATGACGGCGATGGCCGGCGTTGCGATGTAGGGCCAAACGGTAAACAGCGCGAAGAGCAGGGTGCACCAGAGGACCACGACGAAGGCCGTAAGGCAGACACGGTCACGTCTGTGCATTGCATCGATACGCTGGCTGAAGCTCGCATCTTCGCCAAGCTTGCTTAGTGTCGCTTCCATTCGCTTTCCTCCTCCAATGGTTCTTCCTCCGGGTAGTTTTTCGTTCCTTATAATTTCGGTGCCGGGAGCCGGCCTTTTTCTGCTTAGAAAAATATTTGCCTAACAGGAATGTCAGGCAAAGCGAGACCACTGTCAAGTGACGCCGTCCCGACCGAGCCGGGCCCGGGCGATCGAGCGACAGTGAGGCGGGGGGGCCGATGGACGCGCGGGCGCATTCCAGCGTGTTCGCGGTCACGCCCCGTTACGCGCAACACATCGCCGGAGCAGGCATAGGTTGGAGCGAGAGTTGATCTTCTACTCAGGGCAGAATACTTCCTCGGCCGCGCGCTTATGGCGTTGTGGAAGACCCAGAAATATTTACTATCAGTAAAAACAAGGCGAGATCGGCATGGGCAGGGAAAACGCGGAAAAGCATCGGAACTCGAAGAAGAACGGCAAGGGGTCCCTGGGCGCCGACGGCGTGCGCAAGACGGCTGCAGAGTTGGCGCGTGTCACGCCGCTCACTCAGGATCCGCATGCCATCCGCGATACTCGTGAAAAGGTGCTGGAAGTCGCGATCGGTCATGAGGTGCGTGCCTTCCGCAAGAAGCTCGGCATTACAGTAGCCGACGTCGCCTCCGCGACCGATATTTCGGTCGGCATGCTGTCGAAGATCGAGAATGGCAACACATCGCCGTCGCTCACGACTTTGCAGACGCTGTCCCGGGCACTCGGCGTGCCGATCACCGCCTTCTTCCGCCGTTTCGAGGAGGAGCATAGCGCCGTGTTCGTCAAAGCGGGGGAGGGCGTCGACGTCGAGCGGCGCGGCACCCGCGCCGGCCACCAGTACAACCTCCTCGGCCATATCGGATCGAACACCTCCGGCGTCGTCGTCGAGCCTTATCTCATCACGCTGACCGAAGACTCGGACGTCTTTCCGACGTTTCAACACGATGGTCTGGAGTTCCTCTACATGCTGGAAGGCGAGGTGGTTTACCGGCATGGCAACAATCTTTACCGGATGACTCCGGGGGATAGTCTGTTCTTCGACGCCGACGCGCCGCACGGGCCGGAAGAACTGACCACGCTGCCGATCCGGTATCTGTCGATCATTTCCTATCCGCGCGGCCGCGGAGAGGACTGAGGAAAGCTTCTGCTCATCCCTTTTCGCCTACGCGCGATTTCCCGCCAAGCTGCGAAAGCAAAAGTTGCCTCAGGAGAAATATATATTCCTGAAGATTGATTCCATCGATCTGCTCTGGTAGCAATTTGCGGCGTCGGCAACAGGGATGGATCGACACCCGTGCGCGCTACCAACGGCGAGGGGAGAGAAATGAAGATGCAGAATTTCGTTCTGACCGTATCCTGCAAGTCGATGCGCGGCGTGGTTGCGGCGCTATCGGGCTATCTGGCCGAGCAGGGCTGCAATATCGCCGACAGCTCGCAGTTCGACGATCTGGGTACCGGCAAGTTCTTCATGCGCACCAGCTTCATCTCGGAGGAGCGGGTTGGCCTTGCGGCTCTCAAGGAAGGGCTGAAACCGATTGCCTCGAAGTTCGAGATGGAGACGGCGCTCCACGAACAGTCCGAGCGCATGAAGGTGTTGCTCATGGTGTCGCGCTTCGGCCATTGCCTGAACGATCTTCTCTACCGCTGGAAGATCGGCGCCTTGCCGATCGACATCGTCGGGGTCGTCTCCAACCACTTCGACTACCAGAAGGTGGTCGTCAACCACGACATCCCCTTCCACTGCATCAAGGTGACGAAGGAGAACAAGCCCAAGGCCGAAGCCCAGCTGATGGACGTCGTCGAGCAGACCGGCGCCGAGCTGATCGTGCTTGCCCGCTACATGCAGGTGCTTTCCGATGCGCTCTGCAAGAAGATGTCGGGGAAGATCATCAACATCCACCACTCCTTCCTGCCCTCGTTCAAGGGGGCGAACCCCTATAAGCAGGCCTATGAGCGCGGCGTGAAGCTGATCGGCGCGACGGCCCATTACGTCACCGCCGATCTCGACGAGGGTCCGATCATCGAGCAGGATATCGCCCGCATCACCCATGCCCAGTCGGCCGAGGATTACGTCTCGATCGGCCGCGACGTGGAAAGCCAGGTGCTGGCCCGCGCCGTGCACGCCCATATCCACCACCGCTGCTTCATCAACGGCAACCGCGTCGTCGTCTTCCCGCCGAGCCCGGGTTCCTACGCGTCGGAACGGATGGGCTGAGGCCGATAGAGGCCGAGAGCCATCGCATCAGAGGCACGCTCTGCATCGGACCCGTGATCGAAACACGGAAATAGGCCCGCTTCGGCGGGCCTTTCGTGATGGTAGGTCCGGCCGCGGAAGTGCGTCTCTCAGACATTGTCGCCTTCGGTCGATGTTCCCTGTGCCGTCCCGGCGCTGCCGGCGCCCCATTTCCAGCCACTGATCGACGGCATGTCCTCGCCGTATTTTTCGATATGGTGCCTGTGGTCGATCAGCCGCTCGTGGATCGCCTGCTTGAAATATGCGGCGCGGGCGCCGAGTTGCGGCAGCCGGTCGATGACGTCCTCGACCAGATGGAACCGGTCCAGATGGTTGAGCACCACCATGTCGAAGGGCGTCGTCGTCGTCCCCTCTTCCTTGTAGCCGCGGACATGCAGATTGGCATGATTCGTGCGGCGATAGGTGAGGCGGTGGATCAGCCAGGGATAGCCATGGAAGGCGAAGATGATCGGTTTGTCCTTGGTGAACAGGGCGTCGAAGTCGCGGTCCGGCAGGCCGTGCGGGTGCTCCCCGACGGCTGCAGCTTCATCAGATTGACGACGTTGATCACCCGTACCTTCAATTCCGGCAGGTGCTCGCGCAGCAATTGCACTGCGGCAAGCGTCTCCAGCGTCGGAACATCGCCGCAGCATGCCATGACCACGTCAGGCTCGCAGCCTTTGTCGTTGCTTGCCCATTCCCAGATGCCGAGGCCTTCGGTGCAATGCTTCACCGCCTGGTCCATGGTTAACCATTGCGGAGAGGGCTGCTTGCCGGCAACGACGACGTTGATGTAGTTGCGGCTCCTCAGGCAATGGTCCGTCACCGACAGCAGCGTATTGGCGTCCGGCGGCAGATAGACACGGATGATGTCCGCCTTCTTGTTGACCACGTGGTCGATGAAGCCGGGATCTTGATGGCTGAAGCCGTTATGGTCCTGGCGCCAGACATGCGAGCTCAGGAAATAGTTCAAGGAAGCGATCGGGCGCCGCCACGGGATTTCGTTGCAGACCTTCAGCCATTTGGCGTGCTGGTTGAACATCGAGTCGATGATGTGAATGAAGGCTTCGTAGCAGGAAAAGAAGCCGTGGCGTCCGGTAAGCAGATAGCCTTCGAGCCAGCCCTGGCATTGATGCTCGCTCAGGACCTCCATCAGCCGCCCGTCCGGCGACAAATGGTCGTCTTCCGGATAGATGTCCGCCATGAAACAGCGATCCGTGACCTCGAGCACGTCCTGCCACCGGTTCGAGTTGTTTTCGTCCGGACTGAACAGGCGGAAGTTCCCGGACTTCAGGTTGAGCTTCATCACGTCGCGCAGATAGCTGCCCATCACGCGGGCCGACTCGGCCGTGGCCGTTCCGGGGCTCTGAACCGAAACCGCATAATCGCGAAAGTCGGGCATCTTCAGGTCGCGCAGCAACAGCCCGCCATTGGCATGCGGATTGTCGCTCATCCGGCGGCGGCCCGTTGGGGCAAGCTCCGCCAGTTCCGCCGTCAGCCGCCCTTCACCGTCGAAAAGCTCCTCGGGCCGATAGCTCTTCATCCAGCCTTCGAGGATGCGGACATGCTCCGGCTTGTCCATGTCCCCCATCGGCACCTGATGCGATCGCCAGTAACCCTCGCATTTCTTGCCGTCGATCTCGGCCGGGCAGGTCCAGCCCTTGGGTGTGCGGAAGACGATCATCGGCCAGGCAGGGCGTTTCAGATTGCCGTTGACCCGGGCGTCGGCCCGAATGCGCCTGATATCGGCAAGCGCGCTATCGAGCGCGCCCGCCAGCTGCTGGTGCACGTCTGCGGGGTCATGACCTTCGACGAAAAGCGGCGCATAGCCCATGCCCTCGAAGAATTTCTGCAGCTCCTCTCTGGGTATGCGTGCGAGAAAGCAGGGATTGGCGATCTTGTATCCGTTGAGGTGCAGGATGGGCAGGACGCACCCGTCGCGCGCCGGGTTGAGGAACTTGTTGCCGTGCCAGCCGGTCGCGAGCGGACCCGTTTCGGCTTCCCCGTCGCCCACGACGCAGGCGACGATCAGCTCCGGATTGTCGAAGGCGGCACCGTAGGCATGGCTCAACGCGTAGCCGAGCTCGCCGCCCTCGTGAATGCTGCCAGGCGTTTCCGGCGCGACATGGCTCGGGATGCCGCCGGGGAAGCTGAACTGCTTGAACAGCTTCCGCAGGCCCTCGGCGTCCTGGCTGATGTCCGGATAGACCTCGCTATAGGTGCCCTCCAGATAGGCGTGGGCGACGAGCGAGGGCCCGCCATGCCCGGGCCCGATGACATACATCATCTCGAGATCGTCACGCTTGATCACCCGGTTCAGGTGGACATAGAGCATGTTCAGGCCCGGCGACGTACCCCAATGGCCGAGAAGCCGCGGTTTGATGTGCTCCCGCTTCAGCGGCTCGCTGAGAAGCGGATTGTCGAGCAGGTAGATCTGGCCGACGGAGAGATAGTTCGACGCCCGCCAGTAGGCGTCCATCCGCCGAAGTTCATCTGCGGAGAGCGGATTGGCGGATAATGGATTTTGGCCGGAAACGTCACCTGCCGTCCTGGGGGAAGTCATGTATTCCTCCTGAAGCGAGAGCTCGGATAGCGACGGCGCAACGAGCTGCCGAAGCTGCCGCTGCAGAATCTATGGCGGTGCCGCGCCAGGGCAATGCCGAGCAGCGGCGGGGATGGAGAACCGTGGTCTTGCGGACCGTTGCCTTAACCCGGCAACTTCGCCGCCGCATGTCGCCCGCCCTGATAGCGCACGCCCTCCGAAGGCGCCTCCTCACGCTCTTCAATCGCGTGCCGGTAAGGTTCGCTGCTCTCCTGCGGGCGCCAGCCGAGGAAATCCGCATGCCCGTTCGACCACCAGACGTCACGGTTGGCGGAGACGCCGTAGAGCACCAGATGGCCGATTTTCGGGGCATCGAGAAGCCTGCGCACAAGCGCCAGGAAGTCGAGCGGGCTCAGCCAGGTGGAGAGCATGCGGCGGTTCGTGGGTTCGGCAAAGCAGCTGCCGATCCTGAGGCAGGCGGTTTCCATGCCGTATTTGTCGAAATAGAGCCGGGAAAGATCCTCGCCGAAGCACTTGCTCACGCCGTAAAGGCTGTCCGGCCGCCGCGGCGACAGGTGGTCGAGCGTCTCGCCGACGGGATGGAAGCCGGTCACATGATTGGTGCTCGCAAAGAGAACGCGGTTCACGCCGGCCTTTCGCGCCGCCTCGTAGAGATTGTAGGTGCCGAGGATGTTGGCCTGAAGAAGAGCGTCGAAGTCGGACTCCACCGAGATCGCACCGAGATGCAGGATCGCATCGCAGCCGCGCACGAGTCGGTCGACCGCCTCGCGCTCGGCGAGGTCGCAATGCACGACTTCCTCGCCTTCTCCGGCGGGAGAAAGCGTGGCGACATCCGAAAGGCGCAGAACATCGGCGCAGCCCTTCAGTCCCTCGCGGGCATAGCGGCCGAGGCCGCCTGCGGCCCCGGTTATCAATAGTCGCGTCGTCATGCGTACAACCTGCTTCGCACGGATCGTGATGACTTCGGCTCCAATGACCAGTCGTCACGGTGATCAATGAATCTCGGGTTCGGGCAGCTTATGGGGCGATTGCAGGAAGGTGAAGTCGCAGCCTTCCGGTGCCTGCTGGATATTCTCCGCATGCATCTTCAGATAGCCCCTCGAATAATCGCGCTCCGGCGGCCTCCATTCGGCGAGCCGGCGTTCGATCTCGGCCTGGTCGACCTCGAGCGTGATCGTGCGGCGATCGACGTCGAGCGCGATGATGTCGCCGTTGCGGACCGCTGCCAGCGGGCCGCCGACATAGGCCTCCGGCGCCACGTGGAGGATGCAGGCGCCGTAGCTGGTGCCGCTCATCCGGGCGTCGGAAATGCGCACCATGTCGCGCACGCCCTCTTTCAAAAGCTTCTTCGGGATCGGCAGCATGCCCCATTCCGGCATGCCCGGTCCCCCGACCGGCCCGGCATTGCGCAGGATCATCACCGTGTCGGCTGTGACGTCGAGATCCTCGTCGTTCACCGCTCTCATCATAGCGTCGTAATCGTCGAAGACGAGGGCCGGGCCGCGGTGTTCGAGCAGGGCAGGGTCGGCGGCCGCGGGCTTCATCACGCAGCCCTGCGGCGCGAGGTTGCCTTTGAGAATTGCCGTGCCGCCGCGCGCGGCCACCGGCCTGTCCAGCGGGCGGATCACCTCCGGCAGATGGACTTCGGCCTTGTCGAGAGCGCCGCCGATCGTGCCGATCACATTGCGTTCTCCGGTATGCAGGAGCGGCTTCAATTGTTTCCAGAGCGCGATCAGACCGCCGGCATAGTAGAAGTCCTCCATCAGGAATTCACCGGTCGGCCGGATGTTGCAGAGAACGGGGACTTGGGCCGATACGCGGTCGAAATCATCGAGCGTCAGAGGAACGCCGCAGCGCCGCGCGATCGCGATAAGATGGATCATCGCATTGGTCGAGCCGGCCATCGCCATGTGCACCGCGAGCGCATTCTCGAATGCCTTCGCCGTCATGATGTCGGACGGCTTCAGGTCCTCGAAGACCATCTCGACGATGCGCGCGCCGGAAAGCGCGGCCATTCGCGCATGGCCGGCATCCGCCGCGGGGATGGCGGAGGCGCCGGGCAGGGAAAGCCCCAGCGTGTCGGCCAGCGCCGTCATGGTCGAGGCCGTGCCCATCGTCATGCAGGTGCCGAAGGAGCGGGCGATACCGCGCTCCATTTCGCTCCATTCGTTCTCGGTGATGCGGCCGGCTTCCTTTTCCGCCCAGTATTTCCAGACGTCCGATCCGGAACCCAGCATCCGGCCGCGATAATTGCCGCGCAGCATCGGCCCGGCCGGCACGAAGATCGTCGGCAGGTCGACCTGGATCGCTCCCATGATCGTTCCCGGCGTGGTCTTGTCGCAGCCGGCAAGCAGTACGACGCCGTCGACCGGATGCGAGCGGATGAGCTCCTCCACCTCCATCGCCAGGAAGTTGCGGTAGAGCATCGTCGTCGGCTTCACATAGGTCTCTGCCAGCGACATGGCCGGCAGCTCGATCGGGAAGCCGCCCGCCTGCCAGACGCCGCGCTTGACCTCCTCCGCCCGAGTCCTCAGATGCGCGTGGCACGGATTGATGTCGCTCCAGGTATTGATGATCGCGATGACGGGCTTGTTTGCGAGTTCCGCATGGTCGTAGCCCATCTGATAAAGGCGGGATCTGTGACCGAAGGCGCGAAGGTCCTTGACGCCGAACCAGCGAAAGCTTCGAAATTCCTCCGGCTTCTTGCGCCCGGTCATCGGCAGCCTCCTTTGCATTTGCGGGTGGGTCGGCTAGATTGCGCCTGTACAGAAAAATGACAGGTGAAGGCAGACCCTTGAACGACGTAACGTTGAAACTGAAACCGGCGCGGCGGGAGCGGCTTGCCGATGTTCTCTACGGGCAGATTCTCGAGCAGATCGCCAGCGGCCAGATGGCCGAGGGGGCCAAGCTGCCGTCCGAAGCGCATATCTGCCGCGACTTTCAGGTTTCCCGTCCGGTCGTGCGAGAGGCGCTGATGCGGCTGCAGGCCGACGGCCTCGTGGTTTCGCGCCAGGGCATCGGCACCTTCGTGAAATCGCGTCCGTCCGACAAGCTCACCAGTCTCGCCGCCTCGGCCGAGATCGCGATCTATCTCAGGGCTTTCGAGCCCCGGCTCGCGCTCGAGACGGAATGCGCGGGGCTTGCCGCGATGCGCCGGACCAAGGCTCAGCTCAACCAGATCGGCGAGGCGCTGGCGGCGCTGGAAGGCGCCTTCGCGCGCGGGGAAACCGGATGGGAAGAGGACTTCGCCTTTCACCACGCGGTAGCGGAAGCTGCGGGCAACGAACTTTTTCCACGCCTTCTGGAAGAGCTGCGTGACATTCTCAGCGGCTCGATGCGCATGGCGCTCGGCCTGACGCGGCAGGGCTCCGATGACCGCCGCCGCCGTGTCCTCGAAGAACACCGCAAGATCTACTCTGCCATTTCGGGCCAGAACCGGGATCTCGCCCGCCTTTACATGCGCTACCATCTGACGGAATCGCGCGCCCGTATCACCGGCTCCCATGGCGATCTCTGATCCGGTCATGCTCCGATCCACTTCAAGCGCTCGCCGGTAGCCCGGCTCGACCATTTGCGGACACGCTTTCCGCCTTCGGGCGACACGCTGCCGCGGCGCACCGCGCCGAGCGGCAGGCCTTCAGGGTCGCGGGTTACGAGGGGCGTTTTCATGCAGATCTCCCGGCCGGTTTCTTGTATTTTTATTTTACAAGTTGAGCGAGGGCAAGAGCAATGATAGAGCTGGCAACTGCGGCAACGAATTCAAAAATGGGAGTTTAAGCGCCTCTGGGCGCATCTTGTGGCGGCGGCCCGGGCCCATGGTGTGAAACATGTCTTTCGATTTAACATTTGAGTGTCTTCTGGATTCGCGTTGCGACGTCGCCGAAAGCCCGGTTTTCGATGAGCGCCGGAACTGCCTGTTCTTCGTCGATATCGGCCGCAGCGCCCTTCATCGCGTCGAGCTTTCGGGCGCCGGCCACGTCGAATGGACCGTCGAGGGCGGCGCCTGCAGCGCCGGCCTCGCGCGCTCCGGACGCCTCGTGCTGGCGCAGCGCGATCGCGTGGTTCTGTTCGATCCCGATGTCGGCGCGATCACCAGGGAAATCGCCGCGGTCGAGCCGGACGTTGCGGATACGCGCCTCAACGACGGCAAGGTCGGACCGGACGGCGCCTTCTGGGTGGGGACGATGCACGATGTGCCCGACCGCCGGCCCGTCGCGTCGCTCTACCGCGTCTCGCCGGACGGCGCGGTGGAACGCAAGGTGGAAGGCATCGTCTGCTCCAACGGCCTTGCCTGGAGCGGCGACGGTGCTCTTCTGTTTCACTCGGATTCGCGCGGCGCCTGGGTCGACCGCTGGCAGTTCGACCCCGCAACGGGCGCGCTTTCCGGGCGCCGGCGGCTGGCAAGCCTGGACGAGGCGAGCGGCCGACCGGACGGAGCCGCAACCGACGTGGAAGCCCATTACTGGAGCGCCGGCGTGTCGGCGGGCATCGTCAACCGCTTCTCGCCCGAAGGTCGCCTTGTCGGGACGCATCGCTTTCCGGTGCCGGCGCCGACCATGCCCTGCTTCGCCGGAGCGGGCCTGAAGACGCTTCTCGTCACGTCGCTGCGGCCCGCGGGCATCGGCGAGAAAAACCGCTCCGGCGGCATTTTCGTCGCAAGAAGCCCCGTGGCGGGTGTGGCCGTCCACCGCTTCGACGATCGCTGGATTTGAGGCTGGCGTCTGCGGTCTGATCAGCGCTCCGGAATCGGCGGCAGTTCGGGCGCATCCAGACCCCTGAAGGGATCGCGCCAGGCGTCGATCTCCTCGAGCCGGTCACTCCAGCGGCAGATGTTGGGATAATCGCCAAGCGGCAGTCGGGCGGCTTCGTTGAAGGGCAGAAAGCTCGCCATTCGGAAATCCGCATGGGATACGGCGTCTCCGACCAGCCAGTTCCGCCCGGAAAGCTCGATATCGAGTATCGCCGCTGCCGTACGGAACCTGCTCAGCCCCTCCTCGACCAGCTGCTGGTCGATCGGGCCGAGCCCATAGCGCTGCTTCGTGCCGCGCTCGAACTGCACCATGTCGCAAGCTCTTACGAAGTTTTCCTTGCCCCAGCTGATCCATCGCACCATGTCGGGTTCGTCGTCGCCCATGCGCCAGAAATCCGATTGCACCTTGCGGGAAAGCCGGCAGGCGATCGCGTCGGCCTCCCAAAGGCTTTTTCCGGCCTCCACGAGTATCGGCAGCGAAAGGTTGGGGTTGAGCGGCCGAAACCGCTCCGCCTGCCCCGGCGCGAAGGGTGAGGCGAATTCGAACTCGACCTCGGCTGCGAGATGGCGTGCCACCGCGACGGCAAGCCTCGGGTTGGGATTGCGGCTGTAGAACAGTTTCATCGCATGGCCCTTCCGTCGGCGCCGAAGACGTGGCAGCGCGACGGGTCGAAGTGGACGGCGAGATTGGAGCCCCGCTCGACCTTCTGCTGCCCCTCCAGCGCGACGGTCAGCTGCTGGCGATCCGGCGTGATCCCGTAGAGCATGGTTTCGCCGCCGAGATTCTCGACGATCTCGACATTGACCGAAGCGAGCTCGATACCGCCCTCGCGCGCGGAAAGATGCTCCGGCCGGATGCCGAATGTGACGTCCTGCCCCTGGGTCGCACCGTTCAGGCGACGGGGGAGGCGGATCGTTCCGCCGCAGACCTCGATCGCCGTTTCGCTTTCGGTGACGTCCGCGATCCGCGCCTTGAGGAAGTTCATCTTGGGGCTGCCGATGAAGCCGGCGACGAAGCGGTTGACGGGATTGTTGTAGAGATCGAGCGGTGCGCCCACCTGCTCGATCCGGCCGGAATTCAGGACGACGATCTTGTCGGCCATGGTCATGGCCTCCACCTGATCGTGCGTCACATAGATCATGGTGTTGCCGAGATCCCGATGAAGCCTTGAGATCTCCACGCGCATCTGCACGCGGAGTTCGGCGTCGAGGTTGGAAAGCGGCTCGTCGAAGAGGAAGATCCGCGGCTCGCGCACGATCGCGCGGCCGATCGCCACGCGTTGCCGCTGACCGCCGGAGAGCGCCTTCGGCTTGCGGTCGAGCAGCTTTTCGATCTGCAGGATCTCGGCCGCCCGGCGCACCTTCGGCTCGATTTCGGCCCTCTTGAAGCCGGCCGTTTCGAGGCCGAAAGCAAGGTTCTTGTAGACCGACATGTGCGGATAGAGCGCATAGGACTGGAACACCATGGCAATGCCGCGCCTGGCGGGTGCCACTTCGTTCATACGGTCGCTGTCAAGCATCAGCGTGCCGCCGGAAATCTCCTCCAGTCCGGCGATCATTCTGAGCAGCGTCGACTTGCCGCAACCGGACGGACCCACGAAAACGGCGAACTCGCCGGGGTCTATGGTCAGGTCGATGCCGTGGATCACATCGAGCGCGCCGTAGCGCTTCTCGACCTTCTGAAGAACGACGCTCGTCGCCATGTCAAAGTTCCTCCCTGCGGCCCTCTATCGGGTATTCGCACGCCAATCGGCATATTTCGGGCTGTCCGGCCCGAGCGGCAACTCTATTTCGCGGCCGGTATCGGCGGATTGATAAATCGCGGTGACCAGTTCCAGCGCGCGGCGCGCATCCTGCGTCGTCACGGGCAGGGGTCCTCTGCCGCTCAGGAAATCGTGGAAATGCGCCATCTGGGTGGTGAAGCGCGGCGAGACCGGACGCCAGTCGCCGGTCACTTCGTCTATCCGCGCCTGCACTTCGTCATTTGCCGCGATGATCTTCCACGGATCCTTACCCGGCGCATAAGGTTCGTGGCTGCTCTCGAAGGTGACGTTTTCGAAATGCAGCCTCAGCCGGCTGATCTGCTCCTGAGAGCCGAGCGTACAGGAAAGCGAAACGAAGGCGCCGTTCTTCATGAGCAGGCTCGCGGAGGCGCAGTCCTCGACCTCGATGTCGTTGACCCGGGTCGCGACCCGGCCGAACACGCGCGCCACCGGGCCGAGAAGATGCAGCATCATATCGTGCAGATGCAGCGCGTGGGTGACGAGCACGCCACCGAGCTCCGTCGCCCACTTGCCCCTCCAGGGGACGGAATAATATTCGGGCGTGCGCAGCCAGAAAGTCTCGACCGAGCCGACATAGGGCTTTCCCGCGATGCCGGCCTCGATGATGCGCTTGGCTTTCTCGATGCCGTCGCCGTAGCGATACTGGAAGATCGGCATCAGCACGCCACGTGCCTGCTTCTCGGCTTCCATGATCGCGTCGACGCCCTTCAGCGATCCGGTCAGCGGCTTTTCGCAGACCACGTGCTTGCCGGCGGCAAGGGCCGCCAGCACCTGTTCGAGATGGATGCCTGGCGGGGTGCAGATGTCGATGATGTCGATTCCATCGTCGGCGAGAAGTTCCTCGAAGGAGCGGGTCCGCTGCTCGATCCCGAACTCGTCGCCCACTTCGTTCATCCGTTCCTCGTTGAGGTCGCAGAGAGCCTGGACTCGGAACTTGTCCGGGTGCGGCTGATAGCCCTCGACGATATGCGAACGCCCGATGCCGCAGCCGATGATGGCGACTGTCTTCACGCTCATGTCAGTTCCTGTCCCCGTTCTGTTCGGCGATCGCCTGCGCCTGAAGCGCAAGCTCCATGGCCTTGAAGCAGCGCTCCTGCGGCATCGCGGTTTCGGTCCTGTCGCGGATGTCGGCGAGGAACTGACGCCCGAAGGGCAGGTCGACGCGGGAGCAGTCGATATGTTCGACGCCGTTGCGGTCCGCGAGAAACAGGTGGTTGCCGCCTTCGCGCCCGGCGAGATCGACCGCCTTGCGGACCTCGATCGTTCCGGATGTGCCCACGATGAAGAGCCGGCCGTCACCCCAGGTCGGCATTCCCTCCGGGGTCAGCCAGTTCACATGGATCATGCCGGTGGCCCGCCCCGTCGCGAGGTGGATGCTGCCCGTATCCTGCAGTTCGGGAGCGTCGGGAACGCTCCGGTTGCCGACGCTCGCCGAAAGCACGGTCGCGTCGTTGACGCCGGTGAAGAACAGGAACTGCTCGCACTGGTGCGATGCGATGTCGGTCAGGATGCCGCCATAGTCCGCGCGGCGGAAGAACCAGTCGGGCCGCGTCTCGCGGCGCAGCCTGTGCGGGCCGAGGCCGACGATGTGCACCACCTCGCCGATCGCGCCGGCGGCGACGAGCTCGCCGGCCTTGACCGTGGCCGGGCTCTCGAAATGCTCCGAATAGAGGATCGAGAAGATGCGGCCCGTCTCGGCCTGGACCCGGCGCAGCTTGGCGAGCTGGTCGAAGCTCGTCATGCCCGGCTTGTCGACAAGCACGTCCTTGCCGTGCTGCATGGCACGGATCGCCAGTTCCGCGCGCTCGCTCGAAACGGCGGCCGAGACGATGAGGCCGATGCTCTCGTCCTCGAGGATTTCCTCTGCCGTCGCGATGCGCGGGGCGTCTGCGTAGACGGCGGAAAATTCCGCGGCCAGCGCATCGTCCTTCTCGTGGAAACCGGCGAGGCGGGCGCCGGCCCGAAGCAGGCAGTCGACCTGGCCGTAGATGTGATTGTGGTTGAGCCCGACGGCAGCGAAACGCAATTCGTCCATGATGGTTTTCTAGCTCCGTCGCTCAGCGTTTCATGCCGGTGGTGGCGATGCCCTCGATCAGAAGGCGCTGGAAGAAGAGGAAGAAGAAGAACACCGGCACGAGCGAGAGCGTCGACATGGCGAAGAGCCCGCCCCAGTCGGAGGTGCTGCTCGAGTCGACGAAGGTCCTCAAGCCGAGCTGGATCGTGTAGCTGTTCATGTCGTTGAGGTAGATCAGCGGCCCGAAGAAATCGTCCCAGGTCCAGATGAAGGAGAAGATGGCGGCCGTCGCCAGAACGGGAAGCGATAGCGGCAGCATGATCTTCCAGTAGATGCGCCAGGCGCCGCAGCCGTCCATCATCGCCGCTTCGTCCAGTTCGCGCGGGATTCCGCGGAAGAACTGCACCATGAGGAAGATGAAGAAGGCATCGCTGGCAAGAAACTTCGGGACCACCAGCGGCAGGAAGGTGTTCACCCAGCCGAGATCGAGGAAGAGCACATATTGGGGAATGAGCGTCACGTGATAGGGGATCATCATCGTGCCGAGCATGATCGCGAACCAGAAATTCCGCCCCGCGAAGCGCAGCCTTGCGAAGGCATAGGCCGCGAGCGAGCAGGCGACGACATTGCCGACGACGGTGAGGACCGCGATGACCAGCGAGTTCCAGAAGAACCGCCCGAAGCTGACGTCGAGCCCGAACCAGCCGCGCAGATAGGAGGAGAAATCCACCGAGGAGGGCCAAAGCGACGTGGAGGCGAAGATCTCGTCCTCCGGCCTGACCGATGCCGAGATCATCCACAGGAGCGGATAGATCATGGCGATCGAGGCGGCGATCAGGGCGGCGTGAACGAGGACCGATCCCACAGGGCCGCGGCGGCCCGTCGGGACCGGCGGCGCGGCGGTTACCGAGCTCATGGTCGCGTCAGTCATCGTAGTGCACCCAGTAGCGAGAGGTGAGGAACGAGAAGGCCGTGAACAGCCCGATGATCAGCACGAGAATCCAGGCAAGCGCCGAGGCGTAGCCCATGCGGAAATTACCGAAGGCCTCCTGGTAGAGGTAAAGCGTGTAGAACAGCGTCGAGTTGATCGGCCCGCCGGTGCCGCCGGAAATGATGAAGGCGGGTGTGAAGGCCTTGAAGGCGTCGATCGTCTGCACGACCGCGTTGAAGAAGATCACCGGCGTCAAGAGCGGCAGCGTGATCTTGTAGAACTGACGGAACTTGGACGCCCCGTCGAGGCTCGCCGCCTCGTACATGTCCGTCGGGATCTGCCGAAGGCCCGCAAGGAAGATGATCATCGGCGATCCGAACTGCCAGACGCTCAAGACCACGAGCGTCCATATCGAATAGTCCGGATGCGAGATCCAGCTCGGCCCCTCGATGCCGAACTGGGCCAGCAGGCTGTTGATCAGGCCGTCGCCGGCGAAGAGCTGTCGCCAGAGCACGGCGATCGCGACGCTGCCGCCAAGCAGCGACGGCAGGTAGAAGATCGCCCGATAGACGGTGAGCCCCCGGACGCCGCGGTCGAGAAGGATCGCGACGAGCAGCGCGAAGGCGAGCTTGAAGGGCACCGAAAGCACGACATAGAGAAAGGTCACCTTGATCGCCGCGGCGAATTTCGGGTCGGCCGTCGCGATGCGCACGTAATTTGCGGTGCCGATCCATTCCGGCGCGCGGATCAGGTCGAAATTCGTGAAGGAAAGATAGAGCGAGGCGATGGCGGGCCCGAGCGTCAGGCCGAAGAAGCCGATGAGCCATGGCAACAGGAACATGTAGCCGGCTCCATGGCTTGCCCATGTCCTGGCCAAGCGGCCCTGTGCGGCCGGGCGCGATGACGCGCCCGTGCCGACTGCGACAGCGGTGTCCTGCACGGCCGCCATCCTCCTTAACCTCGTGCAAGGATTTGGCTGACCTCGTTCACCAGCGTCTCGCCTCCTTGCTTGGCGTCGAGCTGACCGAAGCCGACCTGTTCGGCGACGTTGCGCAGAGCGAATTCCGCCTCGCCGGCACCGCTGGGCGGCGGCGGCGGCAGATCGCCGGCAAGCGCTCCGAGGCCCGAGACATAGTCGAGCATGGCGCGGCCGAGCTCGTCGAGCGTCGACGCCAGTTTCTCGCGTACGGCTGCCGATTCCGGTACGCCGCGCTCGACGCCCAGGATTTCGGCGGCTTTCGGGTCCTTGACGAAGAAGTTGACGTATTTTGCGCCGAGTTCCGGGTCCTTGGTCTGGGCCGAGACCGAGAAGAACATCGACGGCTTGCGATAATGGCCGCCCTTCGCATCCTTGTCGATCAGTGGATGGCTTCTCAGCGCCAGTTTGTCCTTGTTTATGCCCTGATAGGCGACGAACTGGTTGGAGTGCGCGAAGGAAGCGGCCGCCTTGCCGAGCGATAGCGGGCTCGTCTCCACATTGTACTGGTCGAGCGCCTGGATGTCCGGCGGGACGCAGGCCTTGTCCTCGCGCATCTTTTGCCACATGGCGAACCATTCGGCCGCATCGTTCGCATCATAGGCGATCTTGCCGTCCGCGGTGAACAGTGCCTTGCCGCGCTGGCGCAGCCAGTTTTCGAACAGCGGCTCGACCGCGCTGCCGTCGGAGAGGCCATAGAAACCCTTGCGCTTGCCGGCCTTGGTGATCTCGGCGCCCGTCCGCGCCATCTCTTCCCAGGTCGTCGACGGCGTCGGAAGTTCGATGCCGGCTTCCTCGAAAGCGGCGGCATTGACCATCATCGCTGCCGAGTTGGCGCCGAGGCTGATGCCGTAGAGCTTGCCTTCGACGCTGCCGCCCTTGATCTGCACCTGGTCGAAATCCTCGACCTTGAGCACGGAACCGAGATAATCGTCGAGGGGCGCGAGCGCGCCGCGCCGGGCATATTCGACGATGTAGCGATAGTCCATCTGGATGATGTCGGGCGCATTGCGCCCGGCCACCTGGGTGGCAAGCCGCGGCCAGTAGTCGCTCCAGCCGAGGAATTCGCCGTTGATGGCGACGCCCGCGTTCTGTTCCTGGAAGAGCTGATTGACCTTGTTCGTGCGGTCGGCACGGGCCTGTGAACCCCACCAGAGCACCCGCAGCCGCGCCTCCTGCGCAAAGGCGGGCCCCAGTGCGGACATCGAAAGAAGTGCCGCCCCTCCCGCGAGTACGTTTCGCCTGCTGATCTTATGCGTCATCTGTTCCTCCTCCCTTCGGAACGCCTCCACAACGTTCCGGCCTCTTGCAACAAATAACTATTTGGTTACAAGTTATGGAGAAGCAGTGATCCTGTCAAGCAGTTGTGTGCCGAACTGTCATTGGCTTGTAAATTATTTTGACAAAGTTGCACCGAAGGCCGTTAAAGGCAAGAGGTTGCGGAGGTTGCGCGTGATGGACAAGATAAGAGGCGAGGCGAAAGGGAGGAGCGGGTCCGGGGGACGGGCGGAGCGGGCGCTTCAGCGCGACCCCGAGCGCACGCGTGCCTCGATCCTCGCCGCCGCGACCCGGGAGTTCGCCGAAAACGGCATAGGCGGCGCCCGCGTCGATTCCATCGCCGAGAGGGCCGGCATCAACAAGCGCATGCTCTACCACTACTTCGGCGACAAGGAACAGCTTTATCTCGCCGTGCTGGAAGAGGCCTATGTGGGGATAAGAACGGCGGAAAAATCCCTTAATCTCAGCGACTTGGAGCCCGAGCAGGGAATTGCCGAGCTCGCCATGTTCACCTGGGGCTACTTCCTGGAGCATCCGGAATTCCTGAGTCTCCTCGGCACCGAGAACCTGCACCGGGCCCGCTGGCTGCGTCAGTCGACGCGTCTAAAGGAGCTGCATTCGAGCTTTATAGACAAGCTCTCCGACCTTCTCCAGCGCGGCAAGGGCGAGGGGCTCTTTCGGCCCGATGTCGATCCGCTGAACCTCTATCTGACGATCGCCGCCCTCGGTTATTTCTACCTTTCCAACCAGTACACGCTCTCGACGATCTTCGGTCGCGACCTCATGGACAAGAGCAATCTCGACGTCTGGAAGCGCCATATCGTCCATGTCACGCTGGCGTCGATCCGGCGCTGATCCAGGCACATGTCGTTTTTTTTGTTGACAAGTGCGATTCTCCTCTGCCACAAAGTAACCGATTAGTTACTGGCTTGGGAGGGCTGGTTCTTCCCCTCACCGGCCTCTCAGGGAGGAACGGCATGCCGCGTTTGGGTATAATATTGCACGGTGTCACCGGCCGCATGGGCTACAACCAGCATCTGGTGCGCTCGATCCTGGCCATCCGTGATCAGGGCGGGATCACGCTCCAGTCGGGCGAAAGGCTGGAGATCGATCCGATCATTGTCGGTCGCAATCGCGACAAGATGGAGCAATTGGCCAAGCGCCATGCCATCGCCCGCTGGTCGACCGATCTCGACGCGGCGCTTGCCGATCCGAACGACCAGATATTCTTCGATGCCGGCACGACGCTGATGCGTGCCGAGCTCATCGGCCGCGCGCTCGACGCCGGCAAGCACGTCTATTGCGAGAAGCCGATCTCCGACGATCTGAGGACGGCGGTCAAGCTGGCGCGGAAGGCGCGCACCTCCGGGCTCAAGCATGGAGTCGTGCAGGACAAGCTGTTCCTGCCGGGCCTTCGCAAGCTGGCCCTGCTGAGGGATTCGGGCTTTTTCGGCAAGATCCTCTCGGTGCGGGGCGAGTTCGGCTACTGGGTGTTCGAAGGCGATTGGGGCGTTCCGGCCCAGCGGCCCTCATGGAACTACCGAAAAAGGACGGCGGCGGCATCATCCTCGACATGCTCTGCCACTGGCGCTACGTCCTCGACAATCTCTTCGGGGAAGTGAAGGCCGTCTCCTGCCTCGGCGCGACCCATATCCCAAGCCGTATCGACGAACAGGGCCGCGCCTACGACTGCGACACCGACGACGCGGCCTATGCCACCTTCGAACTCGAAGGCGGCATCGTCGCGCATATCAATTCCTCCTGGGCGGTGCGCGTGCGGCGCGACGATCTGGTGACGTTTCAGGTCGACGGAACCCATGGTTCCGCTGTCGCCGGACTCACGAAATGCTGGACGCAGCACCGCGTCAACACCCCGAAACCGGTCTGGAATCCCGATCAGCCGCAGACGATCGATTTCTACAGGACATGGGACGAGGTGCCGGATACGCAGGCCTTCGACAACGGCTTCAAGGCGCAATGGGAAATGTTCCTGCGCCACGTGGCGGAGGACGGCCCCTGGCCCTATGGGCTCGAAGCCGGCGCCAAGGGCGTACAGCTTGCGGAACTCGGCCTCAAATCCTGGGCGGAGCGCCGCTGGCTCGACGTTCCGGAATTGGAGCTCTGAGCCATGGTCAGCATCAAGCTTCCAATCGAAGGCAGGCTTGCCAGCTACGACCTCACGGGTCGGCCGGTGCCTTTCAACAGGCGTGACGCCAAGGCCTTTTCCAGGGTAGCCTTCGCCGCCGCCCATGTGGTCGCCGACCCGCTCGCCGACAACGATCCCTGGCTGGCGCCGGCGATCGACTGGGAGCGCACGCTCGCCTTTCGTCACCGCCTCTGGGATCTCGGTCTCGGCGTTGCCGAAGCGATGGATACAGCCCAGCGCGGCATGGGCCTCGGCTGGCCGGAAGCGCGCGAACTCATCCGCCGCTCGCTTGCCGAAGCGCGCGGCCGCCAGGGCGCGCTGATCGCCTGCGGCGCCGGCACCGACCATCTGGCGCCGGGGCCGGACGTGTCGATCGACGATATTCTCCGGGCCTATGAGAGCCAGATCGAGGCGATCGAGGCAGAAGGAGGCCGGATCATCCTGATGGCGAGCCGTGCGCTTGCCGCCACGGCGAAGGGCCCGGAGGACTATATCCGCGTCTACGACCGCGTTCTCTCCCAGGTGAAGGAGCCGGTGATCATCCACTGGCTCGGCGAGATGTTCGATCCGGCGCTCGAAGGCTACTGGGGCAATGGCGACCACATGGCGGCGATGAAGACCTGTCTCGAGGTCCTCGAGGCGCATGCCGCAAAGGTCGACGGGATCAAGATTTCGCTCCTTTCCAAGGAAAAGGAGATCGTGATGCGGAGGCAACTGCCCAAAGCCGTGCGCATGTATACCGGCGACGACTTCAACTATGCCGAACTCATCGCCGGCGACGAGGAAGGGCATTCGGATGCGCTGCTCGGCATCTTCGATGTCATCGCGCCGGTGGCTTCGGCGGCGCTGGAAGCGCTGGGCAGCGGGCGAAACGGCGAATTCTTCGAATTGCTGGAGCCGACGGTGCCGCTCTCGCGCCACATCTTCAAGGCGCCGACGCGTTTCTACAAGACCGGCGTCGTCTTCCTTGCTTATCTGAACGGCCTTCAGGACCATTTCGTCATGATCGGCGGACAGCAGAGCGCCCGATCGCTCGTCCATGTCGCCGAGCTTTTCCGCCTTGCCGACAGAGCCGGGGTCCTGGCCGATCCGGAGCTTGCCGCCGCCCGCATGCGGCGCGTGCTCGCCGTGCACGGCGTCGAGTGAGGCTTTGCGATGACGCAAGCCCCGCGCGTCAGGCTGGCCGAAGCGGAGGTTTTCGAGCGGCCGGTCGAATTCCGTTTTCCTTTCCGCTTCGGCTCGGCGCGCGTTGCGAGCGCGCCGCAGGCCTTCGTCCGGGTGCGGGTGGAGGATGCGCGCGGCCGGTCCGCCATCGGCTGGGCGGCAGAGATGATGATGCCGAAATGGTTCGACAAGAACCCGGGTCTTTCGCCGCAGGATAATGTCGAGCAGCTGCGTGCCTCCTTGCGTCTGGCGGTCGAAGGGCTGACCTCGCTGCAGGCGCAGACCCCCTTTGGACTGCACGCGGCTGCCGAGGGTGATCACCACCGGGCGGCAGCCGGGCATGGCCTGCCAGCCCTTGTCGCCTCCTACGGCCTGGCGCTCCTTGATCGCGCCATCCTCGACGCGGTGTCCCGCATGACCGGAGCAAGCGCCGCCGAGGCGGTCAGAGGCAACCTGCCGGGCATCACCGACGCCACCGCGCCCGATCTGGGAGGCTTCGACCTTGCGCGGTTCCTCTCGCGCCTCGAACCCGGCCCCAGGCTGGCCGTTCGCCACACGATCGGCCTTGCAGACGCGCTGACGGCGGCCGATTTCGCGCCCGGGCAGCGGCTGGAGGACGGCCTGCCACAGACGCTGGAAGAGGTGATCGCCGCCTATGGCCACCGCTATTTCAAGATCAAGGTATCGGGGCGCCCGGCCGAAGACACCGAGCGTCTGCTCGCCATCGCCGCCATCCTCGACCAGGGCGTCGATGCGTATCGGGTGACGCTCGACGGCAACGAACAGTTCGAAAATGCCGATGCCGTTGCCGATCTTCTCGACCGGATCGCCGAAGAGCCGCGTCTCGAAAAATTGAGCGCCTCGGCGCTCTTCTTCGAGCAGCCGATCGCTCGCGCCGAGGCGCTGTCGAAACCGGTCACGGAAGTCGCCCGGCGGATGCCGCTCGAAATCGACGAGTCCGATGGCGATATCGGCGCGTTTCTCCGTGCCCGCGCGCTCGGTTATGCCGGCATCTCCTCGAAGTCCTGCAAAGGCTTCTACCGGGCACTCATCAACCGCGCTCGCGTGGAGATGTGGAACGCCGAGGCCGGGACCGCATGCTGTTTCATGTCCGCCGAGGACCTGACCACGCAGTCGGGCCTGGCGCTCCAGCAGGACCTCGTGCTGGCAGCGCTTATCGGCGCCGGCCACGTCGAACGCAACGGCCACCACTATGTCGACGGCATGGCCGGCGCCCCGGCGGCAGAGCAGGCCGCCTATCTCGCGCGTCATGGCGATCTCTACGAAAGCGCTGGCGAACGGGCGCGGCTGGCGATCCGCGGCGGCGAAATCACCTTTTCCACCGTCTTGCGGTCCGTCGGTCTCGGCTCATCCGTCGAGCCGGGCTGGGCGGCGACGGTGTCCTGAAATCGGGAGGAAAACATATGCTGGTCGAAGGGCTTTCCATCAATCTGGCGACGATCCGGGAGCAGTGCGGCTTCGCCGAAGCCGTGGATATCTGTCTAAAGCACGGCATCACGGCGATTGCGCCCTGGCGGGACCAGGTGGCGGCGATCGGGTTCGACGAGGCCGTGCGTGTCGTCCGCTCCAACGGTCTGAAGCTCACCGGGCTATGCCGCGGCGGCTTCTTTCCGGCGCCGGAAGCCGCAGGACGCGAAAAGGCGATCGACGACAACAGGCGCGCGGTGGACGAGGCAGCGGAACTCGGCGCCGATTGCCTGGTACTGGTCGTCGGCGGCCTTCCGGGAGCTTCGAAGAACATCGACGCGGCCCGGCGGATGGTTCTGGAAGGGATCGCGGCGGTGCTGCCGCATGCGCGCGCGGCCGGCGTGCCGCTTGCGATCGAGCCGCTGCATCCGATGTATGCCGCCGACCGCGCCTGCGTGAACACGCTCGGACAGGCTCTCGATATCTGCGACACCCTTGGCCCGGGCGTCGGCGTGGCGATCGACGTCTATCACGTATGGTGGGATCCCGATCTCGACGAGCAGATCGCGAGGGCCGGCAAAATGCAGGCGATCCTCGCTCATCACATCTGCGATTGGCTCGTCCCCACCAAGGACATGCTGACGGATCGCGGCATGATGGGCGACGGCGTCATCGACCTCAAGGGTATCCGGCGCCGGATCGAGGCGGCCGGCTTCCACGGGGCTCAGGAGGTCGAGATCTTCTCCGCAGACAACTGGTGGAAGCGTCCGGCCGAGGAGGTGATCGCGACCTGTGTGGAACGCTACCGGAACTGCTGCTGATATGCTGGGGCAGGATGTGTCTCCTACGAAATATGACAGGGCAAAATATGACAGGGCAAAATATGACAGGGATTGCGTGAGGGTATGATGGACAACAAGCGTCGCTTTGCGCTGGTCGGCACCGGCAACCGCGGAACCACCATGTGGGGCAGGGATCTTCTGGCCGGCTGGCGCGGCCTCGTCGATCTGGTCGCCATTGCCGATACGAACGCGCTGCGGGCCGAGCGCGCCCGCACGATGATCGCCACCAATGCGCCTGTTTACGGCAATGTCGATACCATGCTTGCCGAAACGCGCCCCGATCTCGTCATCGTCTGCACCCCGGACGACACGCATGACGATATCGTCGTGCGCGCCCTGGAGTCCGGCGCCGACGTCATCACCGAAAAGCCGATGTCGACCACGGTCGAGAAGATCCGCCGCATTCTCGACGCGGAGAAGCGGACCGGGCGCCGGGTGGACGTTTCCTTCAACTACCGCTTCGCGCCGACCGCAGCACGCATCAAGGAACTCCTCAATGCCGGCGAGATCGGTCGCGTCACCTCGGTCGACTTCCACTGGTATCTCGATACGCGCCACGGCGCCGACTATTTCCGCCGCTGGCATGCCTATACGGAACGATCGGGCAGCCTCTTCGTGCACAAGGCGACACACCATTTCGACCTCCTGAACTGGTATCTCGACAGCGATCCGGACGCGGTCAGCGCCTTTGCCGACCTGCAGATGTACGGCCGCAAGGGACCGTTTCGAGGTCCTCGCTGCAAGCTCTGTCCTCACAAGAGCGAGTGCGACTTCTACCTCGATCTCGAAGCCGATCCGTTTCTCGACTCGCTCTATGAGGAACCTTCCGAAATCGACGGCTATTTCCGCGACGGCTGCGTCTTCCGCGAGGATATCGACATCCCCGACACGATGGTCGCGAATATCCGCTACCGCAACGACGTCCACGTCTCCTATTCGCTCAACACCTTCCAGCCGATCGAGGGCCATCATATCGCCTTCAACGGTACGAAGGGCAGGATCGAGCTTCGCCAGTACGAGGACCAGCCGTGGGAGACGCCGGCCGAGGACATGATCCTGCTCGTCCGCAACTTTCCGAAGGGCAAGGCGGCGATCGAACGGATCACGGTGCCGCATTTTCCCGGCGGACACTATGGCGGCGACGACCGGCTGCGGAATACGCTCTTTGCGCCGGATGCGAAGGATCCGCTTGGACAGCGCGCAGGTGCGCGGGCCGGCGCCATGTCGGTCCTTTGCGGCATTGCGGCGCTTCAGAGTTCGCGTACGGGCAAGATCGTCAGCCTGGCCGATCTGATGCCGGAATTGTTCACCGACGGGCAGGCGGAGCGCAAGCTCGCGGCGAATGCCGGGTGGACCGCGCATTTTCCCTCTTGAACCTCTAGTTGCTAGAGGACTTAGCTTGCTTCCGGTTTCGTAAGGAGCATGGAATGACAGGCATATTTCGGGAAACGAGATTCCGCGTCGATGGGATGGATTGCGCGTCCTGCGCGACCAAGATCGACACGGCCGTCAGGCGGGTTGCGGGGGTCGAGGACGTGAATGTCTCGGTGGCCGCCGGCACCATGACCGTCCGGCATGTGGCGCGCGACGATATCGGCGCCCAGGTGATGCGGAAGGTCGGCGGACTCGGCTACGGGCTTACGCCGCTTGACGTTGCGACGGAACGGCAGCCGGCTCAGAGCGAGCACGCCTGCTGCGGCCACGGGCATGTTGCAGGCGGCCCGCACCACGATCACGGCCATCCGACAATCCTTCCGGCAGGCACGAAGCCGTCGTCCCATTTCAGGACGCCCTTGCCATGGTGGCGAACGGCAAAAGGCAGGCTCACGCTCGCCTGCGGCGTTGCCCTTGCCGCAGCCTATGCCATCGGCCAGTTCGTTCCCGGTACCGAGCCCCGGATTTTCATCCTCGCCATGCTCGTCGGCCTGGTGCCGATCGCGAGACGCGCGCTCATGGCAGCATTTTCGGGCACGCCTTTCTCGATCGAGATGCTGATGACCATTGCGGCAGCCGGTGCCGTCTTCATCGGCGCCGGCGAGGAGGCGGCCATGGTCGTCCTCCTGTTCCTGATCGGGGAACTGCTCGAGGGTGTTGCCGCGGGCAAGGCACGGGCGAGCATACAGGCGCTGACGGCGCTCGTGCCGAAATCGGCGCTCCTCGAAGAAAACGGCATGACCGTGGAGGTCCCCGCCGAAAGCCTGGCCCCTGGCGCCATCGTCCTCGTCCGTCCCGGCGACCGGCTTCCCGCCGACGGTATCATCGTCTCCGGCGAGAGCGGCGTCGACGAGGCGCCGGTGACAGGCGAGAGCACGCCCGTCCTGAAGGAAGCCGGCGCGAACGTCTTTGCCGGAACCGTCAATGGTGACGGCGCGCTGCGGGTCCGCGTCACCGCCGCCGCAGCCGACAACACCATCGCGCGAGTCATCAGGCTTGTCGAAGAGGCGCAGGAGAAGAAGGCGCCGACGGAGCGTTTCATCGATCGCTTCTCCCGATATTACACGCCGGGCGTGGTGCTCGTCGCGGCATTGGTCGCGATCATCCCGCCGCTCGCCTTCGGCGGCCTGTGGCAGGACTGGATTTACAAAGGGCTCGCGCTTCTCCTGATCGGTTGCCCCTGTGCCCTCGTCATCTCCACGCCGGCCGCGATCGCGGCGAGTCTTTCGGCAGGTGCACGCCGCGGTCTTCTGATCAAGGGCGGCGCCGTCCTCGAAAATCTCGGCAGGATTACAGCCGTCGCCTTCGACAAGACCGGAACGCTCACCGAAGGCAGGCCGAAGCTGACCGACATCGTCGCCTTCGGCAGATCGGAAGCGGAGGTGCTCGACTACGCCGCTGCGCTCGAACAGGGATCCAGCCATCCGCTGGCCCGTGCCGTCCTCTCGCGTGCCGAAGCCGATGGATTGGCGCTCCTTCCCGTCGAAGGCGCCAGGGCGATCGGGGGCAAGGGCGTTGCCGCTTCCGCGGACGGCGTCGAGCTTTTCCTCGGCTCGCCCGAGGCGGTCCGGGAGCGCGCGCCGCTGGCCGCGGATGAACTTGCTCGGATCGAAACCCTGCAGGGTGAGGGGAAGACCGTCTCCGTGCTCGTCGTCGGCGGGAGGGCAGCCGGAGCGCTTGCCATGCGCGACGAACCGCGTGCGGATGCCGCGGCGGGCCTGAGGGCGCTCGCCGCTCAGGGGTTGCGGGTGGTGATGCTCACCGGCGACAACCGGGCGACGGCCGAGGCGATCGCCGGCCGGCTCGGGGGCATCGAGGCGCATGCAGGGCTTCTTCCCGAGGACAAGCAGCGCATCGTAAGCGGGCTCAAGGCCGAAGGTCTCGTCGTGGCGAAGGTCGGCGACGGTATCAACGACGCGCCGGCTCTGGCGGCGGCGGATGTCGGCATCGCCGTTGGCGGCGGCACCGACGTGGCGCTGGAAACGGCCGACGCCGCCAGCCTCCATGCCCGCGTCTCGGACGTCTCGGAGATGGTGAAGCTGTCACGGGTGACGATGCGCAACATTCACCAGAACATCACGATCGCACTCGGGCTCAAGGCGGTGTTCCTGGCGACGACCATTGCCGGCGTGACGGGCCTCTGGCCGGCGATCCTCGCCGATACCGGCGCGACCGTCCTGGTGACGATCAACGCATTGAGGCTGCTGCGTTAGTTGGCCGGGATTCAGCCCGCGACCTCCGCAAGGCCCCCAAACCCTCCCCTCAAAGGGGAGGGAAGCGGCTTCACGCACCCGCGCCATGGATGCAATCTCCCTGTGTATATTCGCGCTGGACTCTCACCGGCGATCCTATGAGAGTATAAGGAGATTTCGTCGCCCAGGCTTTCGCGCCTGAAAATCGATGATAAACTTATACCAAATGGTAAAAAAATTGTCGGCACGGTTTCTGCGATGAGCCGAAGCGGGCAAAAAGGGGATCGCAGGCCAATATGAACAATATTGCCATCGAATTGCGTGGAATAGACAAGAGCTTCGGGCTGGTCCACGCCAACAGGAACATCAATCTCAAGGTTCGCAAGGGCACGATCCACGGCATCATCGGTGAAAACGGTGCCGGCAAGTCGACGCTGATGTCGATCCTCTATGGCTTCTATCAGGCCGACAACGGTGAGATCCTGGTCGACGGCAAGCCTGTTTCCATTCGCGATCCGAATGCGGCGATCTCCGTCGGGATCGGCATGGTCCACCAGCACTTCATGCTGGTCGAGAACTTTACCGTGCTCGAAAACGTCATGCTCGGCGCCGAGGACAGCCAGATCCTCAACAAGGGCATCGCCAAGGCGCGGCAGGAGCTGAAACGGCTCGAGAAGGAATATGCGCTCGAGGTCAATCCGGACGCCCTGATCGAGGAGCTGCCGGTCGGCCTCCAGCAGCGCGTCGAGATATTGAAGGCGCTTTATCGAAGGGCCGATATCCTGATCCTCGATGAGCCGACCGGCGTCTTGACGCCGGCCGAGGCCGATCACCTGTTTCGCATCCTCGGCCAGCTCAAGGCGCAGGGAAAGACGATCATCCTCATCACCCATAAGCTGCGCGAGATCATGGCGATCACCGACGAGGTGTCGGTCATGCGCCGCGGCGAAATGGTGGCGACGCGCACGACGCGTGAAACCTCGGTCGAGGAACTGGCCGAGCTGATGGTCGGTCGGCGCGTGCTGCTGCGTGTCGAGAAGGGCGAGAGCAATCCCGTTGACGTGAAGCTCGCCGTCCAGGGGCTGACGGTCAAGGACAGCCGCGGCGTGACCATGGTCGATAACGTCTCCTTCGAGGTTCGTGCAGGCGAGATCGTCGGCATCGCCGGCGTGGCCGGCAACGGCCAGTCGGAACTGCTCGAAGCGATCGCCGGCATCCGCAAGGCCGCCTCCGGGACGGTTCTCCTCAACGGCAAGCCGGTGGACGTGACCGGCAACGCGGACCCGGCGAAACTGCGGGATCGCGGACTGGCGCATGTGCCGGAAGACCGGCATCACGTCGGGCTCGTGCTCAAGTTCGAGGAGTGCGAAAACGCGATCCTCGGTTACCACCATGACCCGCGCTTCTCCAACGGCATGTTCCTGAACATCGATGCGATCCGCAAGGATGCCGAGGAGAAGATTGCCAAATATGATATTCGCCCGCCGAATGCGCGGCTGAGGACGGCCAATTTCTCCGGTGGCAACCAGCAGAAGGTCGTGCTTGCGCGCGAGATGGAGCGGGATCCGGACGTCCTCATCATCGGCCAGCCGACCCGCGGAGTCGACGTCGGCGCGATCGAATTCATCCACAAGCGGATCATCGAGATGCGCGACCAGGGCAAGGCCGTTCTGCTGGTTTCGGTCGAGCTCGACGAGATACGTTCCCTTTCCGACCGCATCCTCGTGATGTTTGCCGGACGCGTCGTCGGCGAACGCAGCCCCGAGGCGACCGAAGGCGAGCTCGGCCTGCTGATGGCCGGTGTCGAAGGCCGCAAGGAGGCCGCAGAATGAGTACGCCCTATGCGAAACTCCCGGTATGGGTGGAATATGGCCTCATCCCGCTGATCAATCTTGCCGTCGCCTTCCTCGTCGCCGGCCTCGTCGTTCTCCTCGTCGGCGAAAACCCGCTCGAAGCCGCCTATCATCTCATCAACGGCGCCTTCGGCCGCGGCGAATATATCGGCTTCACGCTCTATTATGCGACGACCTTCATCTTCACCGGGCTCGCGGTGGCGGTCGCCTTTCATGCCGGTCTTTTCAACATCGGCGGCGAGGGCCAGGCCTATGTCGGCGGCATCGGCGTGGCGCTCGCCTGCCTCTGGCTCGACCAGACTATGCCCTGGTACGTGGTCTTCCCGCTCGCCATCGTCGGCTCCGCCTTCTTCGGCGCGCTCTGGGCGTTCCTGCCCGGCTGGCTGCAGGCCAAACGCGGCAGCCATATCGTCATCACCACCATCATGTTCAATTTCATCGCCTCCAGCCTGATGGTCTATCTGCTGACACGCGTGCTGAAGCCGCTCGGCTCGATGGCGCCGCAGACGCGCACCTTCGCCGAAGGCGGGCAATTGCCGAAGCTCGACTGGCTGCTGTCGATCTTCGGCCTCAATATCGGCACGGCGCCGTTCAACATCTCGTTCCTCCTGGCGCTGGCGGCCGCCTTCGCGGTCTGGGTGCTGATCTGGCGCACCAGGCTCGGCTACGAGATGCGCACCATGGGCCATAGCCCGTCTGCCGCGCGCTATGCCGGTATCAGCGAAAGCCGCATCACCGTCGTCGCCATGATGATATCAGGCGGCCTTGCCGGCATGATGGCGCTGAACCCGATCATGGGCGAGCAGTTCCGCATGCAGCTGGATTTCGTGCAAGGCGCCGGCTTCGTCGGCATCGCGGTCGCGTTGATGGGGCGCTCGCATCCGGGCGGCATCATTCCCGCCGCGATCCTTTTCGGCGTGCTCTACCAGGGCGGCGCCGAGATCGCCTTCGAGATGCCTTCGATCTCCCGGGACATGATCGTCATCATCCAGGGTCTCGTGATCCTCTTTGCCGGGGCGCTCGAGAACATGTTCCGCCCGGCGATCACGCGCGCCTTCGCGATGCGCGGCCAGCGCGCGGCCGCCGTCGTGCAGACCAAGGGAGCCTGAAATGGACTTCTTCCACGTTCTCGTCGTGCTCCTGGAATCGACGATCCGCGTCTCCGTGCCGCTGGTCTTCGCAGCCCTTGCCGGCCTGTTCACCGAGCGCGCCGGCGTCTTCGACATCGGCCTGGAGGGCAAGATGCTCGGTGCGGCCTTTGCCGCCGGGGCGGCGGCAGCCGTCACGCAGTCCGTCTGGGTGGGGCTCGTTGCGGCGATCCTCGTTTCCGTGGCCCTGTCGCTCGTCCACGGCTATGCTTCGATCACCCAGCGCGGTAACCAGATCGTCTCGGGTGTGGCGATCAACTTCATCGTTGCCGGTTCCACCGTGATCCTGGGAGAGGCCTGGTTCCGGCAAGGCGGCCGCACGCCGGCGCTCGCCGAAGGCGCGCGGTTCCAGACGATCAACTTCCCCGACGCGGACATGATCCGCGAAATTCCCGTCCTCGGGCCGGTCTATGCGGACCTCCTGTCCGGCCATTTCCTGCTCACCTATCTCGCCTTCGCCATGGTGCCCATCAGCTGGTGGATTCTCTACCGCACCCGCTTCGGCCTGAGGCTGCGCGCCGTCGGCGAGAATCCGGGCGCGGTCGATACCGCTGGTATCTCGGTGATCTGGCTCAGATACCGGGCTGTCATCTGCTGCGGCATTCTCTGCGGCTTTGCCGGCGCCTATCTTTCGCTGGCGATGACGGCGGGCTTCGTCAAGGGCATGACGGCGGGTAAGGGCTATATCGCGCTTGCGGCGCTGATCTTCGCCAAATGGCGGCCGCTCAACGTCATGTTCGCCTGCCTGCTCTTCGGCTTCCTCGATGCGCTCGCGATCCGTCTGCAGGGCACGCCCTTGCCGCTTATCGGCCAGGTTCCGGTGCAGCTCATGCAGGCCCTGCCCTATATCCTCACCGTCATCCTGCTTGCCGGCTTCATCGGCAAGGCCATTCCGCCGAAGGCGGGCGGCGTACCCTATGTGAAGGAGCGCTAATCATGTCCAAGGACGAACTCTTTGTCGCGGCGCGTGAAGCCATGGCGAAGGCGCATGCGCCCTATTCCAAGTTTCCGGTCGGCGCCGCCATTCGCGCCGAGGACGGCAGGATCTATACGGGCGCAAACATCGAGAACCTGTCCTTTCCGGAGGGCTGGTGCGCCGAGACGACGGCGATCAGCCATATGGTAATGGCCGGCCAGCGCAAGATCACGGAGGTCGCGGTGGTGGCCGAGAAACTCGCGCTCTGCCCGCCCTGCGGCGGCTGCCGTCAGCGGCTTGCGGAATTTTCCGGCGCGAGCACCCGCATCTATCTTTGCGACGAAACGGGGATCAGGAAGACGCTGGCGCTCTCCGACCTGCTGCCGCACAGCTTCGAGACGGAGATTCTCGGATGACGGCGGCGGCGGACTTCCTCGGGGGCAAGCTCGGAGCGCTTGCGCCCCGCTACGGGATCGTGCTCGGTTCCGGCCTCGGCTCGCTCGTCGACTCGGTGGCGGAGCCGCTGCGCATCCCCTATGCGGAGATTCCGGGCTTTCCGGTGAGCGGCGTTTCCGGCCATGCCGGCGAGTTCGTGGCGGGCAGGATCGGCAACACTCCCGTCGCCGTGCTTTCCGGCCGTGCCCATTATTACGAACGCGGCGACGCCAGTGCCATGCGCGTGCCGATCGAGACGCTGAAGCGGATCGGCGTCGAGAACCTGATCCTCACCAATTCCGCCGGTTCGCTACGCGAAGACATGCCGCCGGGCTCGGTCATGCGCATTGCCGATCACATCACCTTTGCCGGCGCCAATCCGCTGATCGGCGTCGAAAGCGACGAGCGCTTCGTCGGCATGACGAATGCCTATGACGCGGCGCTGGCGATAGGGATGGAGGAGGCCGCCGAACGCCTCGGCATCCCGCTCGCGCGCGGCGTCTATATGTGGTTCTCCGGGCCGAGCTTCGAGACGCCGGCCGAAATCCGCATGGCCCGTATCCTCGGTGCCGATGCGGTCGGCATGTCCACGGTGCCGGAGGTCATTCTCGCCCGGTTCTTCGGACTGAAGGTCGCCGCCGCCTCCGTCGTCACCAATTTTGCCGCCGGCATGACCGGGGCGGAACTCAGCCATGAAGAAACCAAGCAAATGGCACCGCTCGGCGGCACGCGGCTGGCGGCAATCCTGAAAGAGATGATCGCGAGCGAAGGCTGAACGGCCATGCTTCCGCAGGAAATCATACGAAAGAAAAGGGACGGCGATCGGCTTGATCCGGCGGATATCGCCGGTTTCATCGCGGGTGTGACCGATGGCTCGGTCTCGGAAGGGCAGGCGGCCGCCTTCGCCATGGCGGTCTGGTTTTCCGGGATGAATCGCGACGAATGCGTGGCGCTGACGCTGGCGATGCGCGATTCCGGGGAAACGCTCGACTGGAGCGATCTCGCACGTCCCATCGTCGACAAGCACTCGACGGGCGGCGTCGGCGACAATGTCTCGCTGATGCTGGCACCGATCGTCGCCGCCTGCGGTGCGGCCGTGCCGATGATTTCGGGCAGGGGGCTCGGCCACACCGGCGGGACGCTCGACAAGCTCGAATCGATTCCCGGCTATGACATCCAGCCATCGCCCGAGCTCTTTCGGCTGGTGGTCGATGAGGTCGGCTGCGCCATCATCGGCCAGACCGCCGATCTCGCGCCGGCCGACAAGCGCCTCTATGCGATCCGCGACGTGACGGCCACCGTCGATTCGGTGCCGCTGATCACCGCATCGATCCTTTCGAAAAAGCTCGCCGCAGGGCTCGGGTCGCTGGTCCTCGACGTCAAGCTCGGCAATGGCTCCTTCATGACGGATCCCGCCGAAACCGAAGTCCTGGCGCGTTCGCTGGTCGAGGTCGCCAATGGCGCGGGCGTGCGCACCTCTGCGCTGATCACCGACATGAACGAGCCACTGGCCGACGCGGCCGGCAACGCGCTCGAAATAGAGAGCTGCCTGGCCTATCTGCGTGGCGAGAAAGCGGGAACCCGCCTCGATCAGGTCGTGATGGCCCTGGCTGGGGAAATGCTCGTTGCAGCGGGTATTGCGGCGCATGAAGCCGAAGCCGAAGCCATGGCGCGGCGCGTCCTGGAGAGCGGGGAGGCGATGGAGCGTTTCGGCCTCATGATCCGGCGGCTCGGCGGACCTGCCGATTTCGTGGATCGCCCGGGCGCCTATCTTGCCGGGGCGCCCGCGGTCCTTGCCGTGCCGGCGGGCCGGAACGGCTATCTGGCGTCCTGCGAGACGCGCGAATTGGGAATGTCGGTCATCGCACTCGGCGGCGGGCGCACCCGCCCGGATGACCGGATCGATCATCGCGTCGGTTTTACCGGCCTGCGACCGCTCGGGACGAAAGTCGAAAAGGGCGAGCCGATCGCCTTCGTCCATGCTGCCGACCGAAGCCAGGCCGAGGCGATCGCAAAGCGGGTTGCCACGCTCTATGCGATCGCGGACGAGGAGCCGGCGCAACGGCCGGTGGTCGTTTCGAAGCTGAGAGCGGGATGAGGAAAAGCGTGCGCGGTTTTCCGCCCGCATCCCGCACCTTATCGGACTCGTTGACGAGATGCGGCGCCGTTTTCCGAAGCGGCAGGACGACAGGCCGACAGCCCTACTTCGTTCCGTACATGCGGTCGCCCGCATCGCCGAGGCCCGGCACGATATAGCCCTTCTCGTTGAGATGGCTGTCGATCGAGGCGGTGAAGATCGGAACGTCCGGATGGGCGCCCTGGAAGTTGCGAATACCCTCCGGAGCGGCAAGGAGGCAGAGGAAGCGGATGTTCCGCGCACCGCGCTCCTTGAGCTTCTCGATGGCCGCGATCGAGGAATTGCCGGTGGCGAGCATCGGGTCGACGACGATGACGAGGCGCTCGTTGATGTTGTCCGGCGCCTTGAAGAAATATTCGACCGCCTGCAGAGTCTCGTGGTCCCGGTAGACGCCGATATGCGCAACGCGCGCCGAGGGTACCAGTTCGAGCATGCCCTCGAGCAGGCCGTTGCCGGCGCGCAGGATGGAAGCGAAGACGAGCTTCTTGCCCTCGAGCACCGGCGCGTCGGTTTCCACGAGAGGCGTCTCGATCCGTTCGGTCGTCAGCTCCAGATCGCGCGTGACCTCATAGCAGAGCAGCGTCGAGATTTCCTTGAGCAGCCGGCGGAAGCCCGCAGTCGACGTTTCCTTCTTGCGCATGATGGTCAGCTTGTGCTGCACCAGCGGATGACCGATCACCGTTACGCCGTCCATGGCTCATCTTCCCCGCGAAAATTGGCTATCCACCCTCTTTTCCATGGAAAGGGCGGGGGCCGCAAGAGTGTAGGTGGAAGTTGTGCAGCTAGGCCCGCTCATCCGCGCAACTAGACATGCAACGCGGCCAGCAACCTCTCCCGCGTCGGCTCGTCCACGAAGGCGGCTTCAATCGCGGTCTTCGTCATCCGGTCGATCTCGCTGTCGGAGAAGCCCATCGCGTGGAAGGCGATTTCGTATTCCTGCGCGAGCGACGTGTGGAAGAAGGGAGGATCGTCGGAATTGAGCGTCACGCGGACGCCGGCTTCGTAAAGCCGCCTAAGGGGATGCGAGGCAAAATCCGGGAACACCTGAAGCGCGACATTCGATCCGGGACAGACTTCGAGCACGACGCCCTCGTCGGCAAGGCGCTTCACGAGATCGCCGTCCTCGATCGCCCGGACCCCGTGGCTGATCCGGGCCGGGCGGACATGGTCCAGCGCATCACGCACGCTGAAGGCGCCGGAAAGTTCGCCGGCGTGGATGGTGAGGCCGAGGCCGGCATCGCGGACGGTGTCGAAGGCGCGGGAGAATTCCGCGACGCTGTGCATGCGCTCCTCGCCGGCCAGATTGAAGCCGGTCACGAGCGGATGCCGGCGCATCGCTGCATATTCGGCGGTCCTGATGACGGAGTCGGGACCGAAATGGCGGATGCCGGTGATCAGCATGCGCGATTCGATGCCGGTCTTCGCCTTCGCCGCCTCCATGCCGGCGGCGAGGCCCTCGATATAGGCGTCGGCGCCGAGCCCGATCGTTTCGCCGTGGTCGGGCGAGACGATGATTTCGCTGTAGATCGTACCCGCTTCGGCAAGCTCCGTCAGATAGGTCTCGGCGAGAAGCGCATAATCGCCTTCGGTGCGAAACAGCGAGGCGACGGCGTCGTAGCACCTTACGAAGCTGGTGAAATCCTCCCAGACATAGGCCCTGTCGCGGATGATCGCGCTGGTGTCGACGCCGTATTTGCGCGCCTGCCTCAGCGCCAGTTCAGGCGGCGTCGCGCCCTCGATATGGCAATGCAGTTCGGCTTTCTTCAGATGAGCGGTCAAAGGAGGCTTCTCCCATGTGGGCCGGCGCCAATGCCGAGATGTCTTGCGACGGTTTCGCCGATATGGGCGAAGCTGTCGGCGATGCCGAAGGAGCGGCTGCGAAGCGTCGGGCCGAACATCAGCACCGGCACGCGCTCGCGCGTGTGGTCGGTGCCGCGCCAGGTCGGATCGCAGCCATGGTCGGCGGTCAGGATCACCATGTCGCCGGGTTTCAGCCGGCGGTCGAGATCGGGCAGGCGTGCATCGAAGGCTTCCAGCGCGGCGGCATAGCCGGGCACGTCGCGGCGATGTCCGTAGAGCATGTCGAAGTCGACGAAATTGGTGAAGACGAGCGCCCCGTCTTCGGCCTCTTCGATGGCTTCCAGACTGGCGTCGAAGAGGGCCATGTTGCCGTTGGCCTTGGTGAGCCTGGTCACACCCTGGTGGGCGAAGATGTCGCCGATCTTGCCGATCGCGTGCACCGTGCGTCCGGCCTCCTGCAGCCGGTCGAGAACGGTCGGTTCGGGCGGCGGCACCGAATAGTCTCGACGGTTGCCCGTTCGCGTGAAGTTGCCCGGGTCGCTGCCGACGAAGGGCCGTGCGATGACGCGGCCGATATTGTAGTCGTCGACGAGCCGGCGGACGACCTCGCAGAGGTTCAGCAGGCGCTCCAGCCCGAAGGTCTGTTCATGCGCGGCGATCTGGAAGACGGAATCGGACGAGGTGTAGCAGATCGGCTTGCCGCTCCGCATATGCTCTTCGCCGTGGCGGGCGATGATGTCGGTACCCGAAGCATGGCAATTGCCGAGAATGCCGGGCACATCGCCCTCGCGACAGATCGCTTCCACCAGTTCGGGAGGGAAGGCGTCGCCTTCGGCCGGAAAATAGCCCCAGTCGAAGGTCACCGGCGTGCCGGCGATTTCCCAATGACCGGACGGCGTGTCCTTGCCGCGCGAGACTTCGCTTGCCGCGCCGTAGATCCCGTAGACGCGTTCCGGCAGCGCCATGCCGGCGGGCAGCCGCCCGGTCGCGAGCCGTGCCGCATGCATGAGGCCGAGCGCGGACATGTTGGGCAGATGAAGCGGCCCTTCCCGGAGACCCGCCCGGTCGGCCGCTCCCGCCGCGCAGAATTCCGCGATATGTCCGAGCGTATCGGCGCCGAGATCGCCGAAAGCCTCTGCGTCCGGCGCATTGCCGATGCCGAAGGAATCGAGGACGAAAAGGAACGCACGCGCCATGAAACACCCTGACTGATCCCGAGCGCGAGCGCGATAAGCGGCGAGCCGGTGCCATTAAGATTTTCGCGGCCGTCGCCGCACAATCCGGCAGAAATAGCGCGCCGCCTTGTCCATTGCAATTGATGCATGCCGCCCAGGACCCACCCCGCGTGGGTGCCGGGAGGGAAGCCTCAGCAATCGGTGCAGTTGATGGTCGTGCCGAAGCGCTGGCGGTAGTAGGAGGTCCGGGAGAGCGGGATCGTGCCGCCGGCGTCCGAGCCGAACAGGGAAATCTGGTGGTTGACGACGAGTTCGGTGCGCACGACGAAGGCATTCACCGCGTCGAGATCCGCCGGAACGCTGACCACGGAATTGACCGCATAGGGGACCGTCGCACCGTCGCTCGCGTCCGACCAGCCCCGGGACCAGGCGACCTTGCCTTCGGTCGTGCCGTTCACCTGGATACCGGTGATCTTGAGGTCGTAGTCGGAGCCGTCATAGGGCACCAGCATGTTTTTTGCGACGTTTCGCATGTCGTCCAGAAACGCCTTGTTCACCTGCTGCTCCTGGGTGACGATGTCGCTCACCGCGCTCGAGGCCCGCCCGACCTTGCGCGCCACGGTGAAGCCGAGCGAAAGCTCGAAAGCGCCGATATAGGCCGCGATCAGAAGCGGCGCGACAATGGCGAATTCCACGGCCCCGGCGCCGCGCCGGTCCCGCAACAGTCCGTGGAAGACCCCCCACAGCTGCCGTTTGCATGCAGGAAGGCGTTCCATGGCGGCCTCAATAGTTTTCGTTGCGGAAGGTGGCGGTCGAGACCATCAGATAATCGCGAGGCATGCTGTCGCCGGCGGGTCTGAGCTTGGTCACCAGGGGACGAACGAGATCGGTGATCACGGTCCAGCGGTAATAGGCGCGTACCATGGTGTAGTCGTTCGGGCCGCCGGGGGCGAAAGTAAAGCCGCTGGTGTCGAGATCGGAGCCGATCCGCGGCACCGCTTCCGGAAAGACACTGAGATCGGCGGGAAGCTTGCGGACGTCGAGATAGAGTTTCGAGGCTTGCGTCGCCTCGGTCGCCGAGCAGGTCATCATGATCGCGATTTCCTCGCAGAAGGCCTGGCGGAACTGGGTTTCTGTCGTGAAGCCGGGCTTGCCGGTATCGGTAGTGATTTCACCCGTGCGGATTTTCCGCGCCAGCGTATCGGTCGCATTGGCCAGCAATTGCTCCCCGGCAAAAGCGACGAATGTCTCGATCGAGGCGAAGACGACGATGAAGAAGGGCAGTGCAAGGATCGCGAATTCGATCGCCGTCGCACCTTTCCGGTCGCCGATGAAGCGCCGGAACAGGCCGCGCGGGGAGCGAGCCCGGGGAGTGGATGCTTTCTCGTCGATCGACATCGCGCCGTTCCATCATGTCAACTGGTTGGCGCAAAATACATGGCGACTGTTGAAGATTCGTTTTCGAGGACCCGGAGAATTTTAGTGGTTCTGAAGCTGAGGGCGGAACGGCCCCTCAACCCGCTGCCGCGACCTTCTCCCCGCATGCGGGGAGAAGGGGCAAGCGGCTCGCTTTGCGGCTCAAGTCCCCTCTCCCCGCACGCGGGGAAGGGTTAGGGTGAGGGCAGGGCGAATTTCCCGGTCTTAATTGCCGCTCGAAGCGGAAGCCTGCCGTTCCGCACGCTCGCAATTGGGCGTGCAGGAGAGAACGGTGCGGACGGTCTGTTTATAGACGCGCACCGTGTTGCCCTCGTCGATCGATACCAGGATGCGCTCGTCGACCATGGCGTTGCCGTCCTGGTCGAGAATGACGAGATTGGTGGTGCCGAAATTGCGCCCGGTCAGCACGATGGTCTTCGCATCCGCTACGGTCGCGTCGGCAACCTCCGCATTGCCGATGATCACCTTGCTGACGGGCCGGTCGAGCTTCAGCACGCGGGCGTGGTCCATATAGACGCGCATCATTTCTTCAGCCGCGCGGGCGCCGCCCGGTGCGGCGATCGCCAGAAATGCAGTCGTTGCAAGCAGTGCGGCCCGTGGGGTCGCTGAGGGCGTGTTCATGGCGCGTCCTGACGGTCTATCTGCCGCATCTTGGCGCCTTTTGGTGAATGAATGGTTACGCCGATGCGGCGCAATTTAAGGCATCCATTTTCCGCACATTTACCCAGGAAAAAGCGAGTTTCCTTTAACCTCACGATAACCGGTTTCCTTAAGCGGAAAGCAATTAGCCCCCGCTAAATTCAGGGTATCCGATCAACGGCAACAGTTTGACGGACGTGCTGAACAACAAGTGAAGTTTGAGGAGAATAGTCATGAAGACCATTTTTGCACGCCTGATGAAGGACGAGTCCGGCGCAACCGCAATCGAATACGGCCTGATCGCAGCTCTGATCTCGGTGGCGCTGATCAGCGGCGCGAGCGCGCTCGGTGGTAAGCTTAACACGCAATTCGAAAATATCTCCAAGGAGCTTAAGTATACCGGTAGCGCAACTCCTCCGGCGACTCCTCCGGCAACCGGGGGCTAATCGAAGCCCACGAGTCTATCGGCCGCCTTCGCCTGAAGGCGGCCTTCTCTTTGCCCAAGCCGAGCGGAAGCTAAACGAAGACGAGAGGGAACCTGGATGATCGACGCAGCCATCTTAGTGCTTTTTCCATTTTGTCTGACACTAGCGGCGTTCTCAGATTTGCTTACGATGACAATCCCCAATCGCGTTTCGGCGGTCCTCTTTGTCTCATTTCTTCTGATAGGCTCCCTTGTGGGCTTTGATCTTGTGCAGATCGGCCTTCATATCGCCGCGGCGGCTGCTGTCTTCGCCGTCTGCTTTTGTCTCTTTACTGCAAACGTGCTGGGCGGTGGGGACGCGAAACTCTTGACTGCCAGTGCCATCTGGTTCGGTTTCGACGCCTCGCTCGCTGCCTTCCTTTTGTATGTCTCGGTTTTCGGCGGGCTGTTGACACTGCTCGTCCTGCTCTTGCGCCGTCAAGAGAACTTGCTTCTTGCCGCTCGCATCCCGGTTCCGCGTCTATTGCTGACTGCGAAGAAAATCCCCTATGGCATCGCCATAGCCCTCGGCGGGTTCGCCGCCTATCCCTCTTCGCCGCTCATGCAGGCAGCCTTCGTGCAACTCCCCTGACGCGCGTTCGGCGCGGGACGGAGGTGTAGCCTTCCGTTAACCATCTGCATAAGCATTGCATTAACCATAATTACACCAATTCCTGATCAACCTGATCCCGGGCAATTCTTGGGGGTTGGGGCGATCATGAAACCGGTGCGCATTATCATTCTGGCGGTGGCCGTCGGCTCGGCTGCCTTGGCCGGGCTGTTGGCGATGAAGCTCACCCGCGCGCCCGCCCCGCAGACGGCGGAACCCGTCATCGAGCAGGCACCGACCATCAACGTGCTGGTCGCCGGCAAGAGCCTGCCGGTCGGCTCCCGTCTCGGTGCCGATTCCATCCATTGGAAGGCCTGGCCGAAGGATGGTGTCGCCGAGGGCATGATAACGGAGGAGAACCGTCCCGCCGCCGTCGAAGATCTTGCCGGCGCGGTCGTCCGCCTGCCGATCTTCACCGGCGAGCCGGTCCGCCAGGAAAAGATCGCCGACGCATCGAACCGGATCATGTCGTCGTTGCTGCCCGCCGGAAAGCGAGCCGTCGCCACGGAGATCACGGTTGCGACCGGGGCGGGCGGCTTCATCCTGCCGAACGATCGTGTCGACGTGATCATGGTGCGCAAGTCCGACGGCGATTTCTATCTGACCGAAACGGTGCTGAGCAACGTCCGCGTGCTGGCGATCGACCAGCAGATCGAGGAGAAGGAAGACGGCTCCAAAGCGGTCGTCGGTACGACCGCGACGCTGGAGCTGACGCCGGATCAATCGAAGGTCATGACGGTTGCGCAGCAGATGGCGGACCGCATCTCGCTGGCACTGCGCAGCGTCGCCGACGCGCAGGAGCCCGACACCACGGCTGCCGACTACCTTCTCAACGGCGACGGCCGGCCGAGCATTCAGGTCATCAAGTCGGGCTCCATCGTCAAGGGCGACGGTGTGGCCCTCCAGAACCAGAAGTGAGGCGGGGCGCAAGGTGAAACCGATCGCAAAAAAGTTTCGGGCGTCTGTCGCAGCCGGCCTTTCCTTCTGCCTGACCTTTTCGGGCATGGCGCTGCCGACCCTCCCGGCCGCCGAGGCCGCCTCCTCCTCGGTGGTGAGGATCGTCGATAGCGGCCCCGGCGCCCGCAAGACCATCAATCTCGGCCTCAACAAGGCGGTCGTCGTGGACCTGCCGAGCGACGCCCACGACATCCTTGTCGCCGACCCGTCGCTCGCCGACGCGATCACCCGCACCTCGCGCCGCATCTATCTTTTCGGCAAGTCCGTCGGCCAGACGAACATCTTCGTCTTCGGACCGGGCGGCGAGGAGATCGTCAGCCTGGAGGTCGCCGTCGAGCGCGACGTCGCCGGTCTCGAATCCAATTTGCGTCGCTTCATTCCCGATGCGGATATCAATGTCGAAATCATCTCGGACAACGTGGTGCTGACAGGCACGGTCCGCACGCCGCTCGACTCGACCAGGGCCGTCGATCTCGCACGCGCTTTCCTGAAAGGCGGCGAGGCGACCACGCGCAACATCACCGCGCAGGGCAATAACGGCGACGCGGATATCTTCGCCGAGGACCGGCAGAACTCGCAGATCGTCAATCTGCTGACGATCGAGGGCGACGATCAGGTGACGCTGAAGGTGACCGTCGCCGAGGTCAGCCGCCAGGTACTGAAGCAGCTCGGCTTCAACGGCCGCGTCTCCGACGGCGAAAGCGGCATTACCTTCCGTAATCCGGCCAACCTCGGCGACGCCATCGCCGTCGGCACGAACGCCCTCATCAAGGGTTCGATCGGTCCCACAACCATTTCGAGCTATATCAACGCGATGGAACAGGCCGGCGTCATGCGCACCCTGGCCGAGCCGAGCCTTACGGCCATTTCAGGCCAGGAGGCGAAGTTCTATGTCGGCGGCGAGTTCCGACTTGCCGGCGTGCAGGAGGTTTCGGCGGACGAGGAGACGGGGGAACCAACCGTCTCACGCGAAGTGAATGACGTTGAATACGGCATTCGGCTAAATTTCAAGCCTGTGGTTCTTGGTCCCGGCCGTATCAGCCTGCAGATCGAAACGGATGTTTCCGAGCCTACCTATGAAGGTTCGGTGGTCACCGGGAATGGGATGGCCAGCATCCCCGGCAACACCTTCCTCGGCATCCGCCGGCGCGAGGCCTCGACCAGCGTCGAGCTGCCGTCCGGCGGCTCGATCGTGATCGCCGGCCTCGTCCAGGACAATATCCGCCAGGCGATGTCGGGCCTGCCCGCCGCATCGAAGATCCCGATCCTCGGCACGCTCTTCCGCAGCAAGGATTTCCAGCGCAGCGAGACGGAACTCGTCATCATCGCCACGCCCTACCTCGTCCGGCCGGTTGCCCGCAGCGCGATCTCGCGCCCGGACGACAACTTCAATCCGGCGAACGATCTCGAAAGCTTTTTCCTCGGCCGCGTCAACCGGATCTATGGACGCCCCGAGGCTCAGCCGCCGGCCGGCCGCTATCACGGCAATGTCGGCTTCATCTACAAATAGGCCGGCCATGAAGAAGCGAAGAGCAGCTCGAAACAGTCCCGAAAGGCAGCCTCCGATGGCCCTGAACCGCTTTCCGTATCGCCTGGCCCTGGGGGCGCTCGTCGGCCTGCTGCTGGCTGGCTGCGCCAACAAGGACAGGCTCGCGACCGGTGCTCTTCCGGACGATTACCGCACTCGCCACCCGATCGTGCTGACCGAGGGCGAGCGGACGATCGACATTCCCGTCGCCTCGGGCGACACGCGGCTCACCCAGGGGACCCGCGACGTCATCCGCGGCTTTGCCGCCGAATATCGGAATGCGTCGAGCGGCGTCATCCAGATCATGCTGCCGCGCGGATCGGTGAACGGCCATGCCGCGCAGATCGTCCGTAAGGATATCCGTCGCGTGCTGGCAGCGGGCGGCGTGTCACCGAAGAAGATGATCGAAACCACCTATGATGCCTCGGTGACGGGCGATGCCGCACCGATCCGCCTGAGCTATGTCGCGATAACGGCGCAGACCGCACCCTGCGGTGCGTGGCCGGAAGATCTGGCGCTGAATACGCTGGAAAACCGCAACTACTACAATTTCGGCTGTGCCACCCAGTCCAATCTCGCCGCTCAGATCGCCAATCCGACGGATCTCGTCGGCCCGCGCCAGATGTCGCCGATCGACGCTGAGCAGCGGGGCCAGGTGATCGACAGCTGGCGCGGGACGGAAAAGGGCGACGGCGGAACCACGATCGTCTTCAACTGAAACGGGCCTTCGAGGAAAAGCGATGAACGCGATTGAATACACGATCGAAAGCGGCGCTGCCGGCGATTGGCCCGCGGACGGGTCGCGCCCCGGCGACCTCGAGCAGCTCCGGCCCCTGCCGCGCATCTCGATTCACGCCTTCTGCGAGAGCGAAGCGGTGCAGCGGCTCATGGAGCGTTGCGGCCAGGACCGCCGCATGGCGAAGGTCAGCCTTCGCATCACCGGTGGCGGCATCGCCGCCGCCGCGACCACTTTTACCAGCGTCTCGACGCCCAATCTGATCATTCTCGAAACCGCGGCCGAGACCGGCTCGCTGCTTTCGGAGCTGGCGCCGCTCGCGGAGGTCTGCGATCCGAGCACCAAGGTCATCGTCATCGGCCGCCATAACGACATCGCTCTCTATCGCGAGCTGATCCGCAACGGCATTTCCGAATATATGGTCGCGCCGGTCGGGATGGCGGATATGCTGAGCGCCGTCTCGGCGATCTTCGTGGATCCGGAGGCGGAGCCGCTCGGACGCAGCCTTGCCTTCATCGGCGCGAAGGGCGGCTGCGGCTCGTCGGTCATCGCCCATAATTGCGCCTGGGGCATTTCCAATCTTTTCTCGACCGAGACGATCCTTGCCGATCTCGATCTGCCCTACGGAACCGCCAATATCGACTTCGATCAGGACCCCCCGCAGGGGATCGCCGAGGCCGTATTCGCACCGGATCGGCTGGACGAGGTCTTTCTCGACCGGCTCCTGACCAGATGCTCCGATCATCTGTCGCTGCTCGCCGCCCCCTCCATGCTCGACCGCGCCTATGACTTCGAGACGGGTGCGTTTCAGCCGATCCTGGAAGTCCTCCAGCGCAGCGCGCCCGTATCCGTTCTGGACCTGCCGCATGGCTGGACCGACTGGACCCGCTCTGTGCTTTCCGCGGCCGACGAGGTGGTCATCACCGCCGCCCCGGACCTGGCAAGCCTCAGAAACGCGAAGAACCTGCTCGATGCCTTGAAGAAGTTGAGGCCGAACGACAAGACACCGCATCTCGTGCTCAACCAGGTGGGCGTGCCCAAGCGTCCGGAGATCGCTCCCGATGAGTTCTGCGCGTCGCTGGAGATCGAAGCCGCAGCGATCATTCCGTTCGATGCGGCCCTCTTCGGCAATGCCTCCAACAGCGGACGCATGATCGCGGAGATCGACCGGAAGTCGCCGGCCGCCGAGACCTTCTCGCAGCTGTCCCACCTCTTGACCGGGCGCACCACCGTGAAGAAGGCCAGACGGGGCGGCCTCGGCAAGGTTCTGGCGAAGCTCGGCAGGCGGTAGCGGACTATTTCCGATCCCGCACCCGAAGGGGCGGGGATCGATGAAGCAACTGGAATGAACTGATGTTTGGCAAACGCGGAAATGAAGGTTCTGGCAAGGGTGGTGCGCGCGGCTTCTCGCCTGCGCCCCCGATGCCCGCGGTCCAGCTGGTGCCGGTGGAGCGTTCCGCCGCGCCCGTTCTCGGCGAAACGATCGCTGCGCCATCCCGCCCGCAAGCGGCGGCGCCGCCTCAGCGGCGCCGAGCGCCGAGGGCGGAAGATTATTACGACACGAAATCGCAGGTCTTCTCCGCGCTGATCGATACGATCGATCTGTCGCAGCTCTCCAAGCTCGATATCGAGAGCGCCCGGGAGGAAATCCGCGACATCGTCAACGATATCATCACCATCAAGAACTTCGCGATGTCGATCTCCGAGCAGGAGGAACTGCTCGACGACATCTGCAACGACGTGCTCGGCTACGGACCGCTGGAACCATTGCTCGCGCGCGACGACATCGCCGACATCATGGTCAACGGCGCCGGGCAAACCTTCATCGAAGTGGGCGGCAAGGTCGAGGAATCGGAGATCCGGTTCCGCGACAACGGGCAACTGCTGTCGATCTGCCAGCGCATCGTCAGCCAGGTAGGCCGCCGCGTCGACGAATCGAGCCCGATCTGCGATGCGCGTCTGCCGGACGGGTCACGCGTCAACGTCATCGCGCCGCCGCTCGCGATCGACGGAACGGCGCTCACCATCCGCAAGTTCAAGAAGGACAAGCTGACGCTGGAGCAGCTGGTGCGCTTCGGATCGATCACGCCCGAGGCCGCCGTCCTGCTGCAGATCATCGGCCGCGTCCGCTGCAACATCGTCATTTCCGGCGGCACCGGCTCCGGCAAGACGACGCTGCTCAACTGCCTGACGCGCTATATCGACAGCACCGAGCGGATCATTACCTGCGAGGACTCTGCCGAATTGCAACTGCAGCAGCCCCATGTCGTCCGGCTCGAGACGCGCCCGCCGAACATCGAGGGCGAGGGCGAGATCACCATGCGCGACCTCGTGAAGAACTGCCTGCGCATGCGCCCGGAGCGCATCATCGTCGGTGAAGTGCGCGGCCCGGAAGTCTTCGACCTGCTGCAGGCGATGAACACCGGCCATGACGGTTCGATGGGAACGATCCACGCAAATACCCCGCGCGAATGCCTGAGCCGCATGGAATCGATGATCGCCATGGGTGGCTATACCCTGCCGGCCAGGACCGTTCGCGAGATCATCTCCGGCTCGGTGGACGTGATCATCCAGGCCTCGCGCCTGCGTGACGGATCGCGCCGGATCACCCACATCACCGAAGTCACCGGCATGGAAGGCGACGTGATCATCACCCAGGACCTGATGCGCTACGAGATCGACGGCGAGGACGCCAATGGCCGCATCGTCGGTCGCCACGTCTCCACCGGCATCGGCCGGCCGCATTTCTGGGACCGGGCCCGTTACTTCAACGAGGACAAGCGGCTCGCTGCGACCCTCGACGCGATGGAAAAGCAATAGGCGAAACGGCTGCGGTCCCGCCGCTCCGAGTAAAGGACAGACCGAGCGATGTTCGGCATAGACATCACCGTCCTGGGACTGGCCGGCCTCGTCGCCCTGGCGGCAGCAGCACTCGCCTATGGTGTGCTCTATCCCCGTCTCGAGACCGAGAAAAAGGCGGAGGGCCGCCTGCGCCGGGTCAGCGCCTCGGAGACGGACCGCACCAAGATCAAGGCGGCGCGCGACCGCGTCAACGAGATGTCGAAGCGTCGCAAATCCGTTCAGGATTCGCTGAAGGACCTCGAGAAGAAGCAGCAGGAAAAATCCGCCAATGCGGCGCCTTCGATGAAGAAGCGCCTGCTGCAGGCCGGTCTTTCGATATCGATCGCTCAGTTCTATCTGTTCAGTGCGCTTTTCGGGTTGTTCGCCTTCCTTGTCGTCCTCCTGGGAGGGGCCGGACTGATCATTGCCGCAGGCGTCGGCGTGATAGGCGCGGCCGGCCTGCCGCGGTGGATCGTCGGCTCGATGGTCAAACGCCGTTGCAGAAAGTTTCTCGACGAGTTTCCGAATTCGCTCGATGTCATGGTCCGGTCGATCAAGTCGGGGCTGCCGCTGAACGACGCCTTGCGGCTGATCGCGAGCGACGGGCAGGAGCCGGTCAGGACCGAATTCCGCCGTGTCGTCGAGTCCCAGCAGGTGGGTCTCAACGTTCCCGAAGCCTGCGCCCGCATGATTCACAGCATCCCGCTGCCGGAAGTGAACTTCTTCGCGATCGTCATCGCCATTCAGGCGCAGGCGGGCGGCAATCTGTCCGAGGCGCTCGGCAACCTCTCCAAGGTCCTGCGCGAACGCAGGAAGATGAAGGCGAAGGTCAGCGCGCTGTCGATGGAGGCCAAGGCGTCCGCCTGCATCATCGGCGCGCTGCCCTTCATCGTCGCAACCCTCGTCTATCTGACTTCACCGGACTACATGATGATTCTCTTCACCGACCCGCGCGGCCACATCATCATGGGCGCTTCCGCCGTTTGGATGAGCATCGGTATCTGGGTGATGCGCAACATGATCAACTTCGACATCTGAGGATCCCGTGGCCGGCTGGATAGAGACGCTTACCGATCTGAACATCATCGTCGCGGCGCTCGTCTCGATGGCCGTGCTCGCCACGTTCTATTCGCTCGTGGCGCCCTTGCTCGAGCGGGGAGACCTCACGAAGCGGATGAAGTCGGTCGCCACCGAACGGGAGCAGATTCGCGCCCGCGAGCGCGCCCGGCTCAATGCCGAGGCGACCACCGGCAGGGCAAGCCTCAGGGCACAGCACAACACCTCGGTCCGGGAGATCGTCGAGCGGCTGAACCTCAGAAAGGCTCTGGTGGACGACAACACCGTCAACCGCCTGAAGACGGCCGGCTATCGCTCGCAGAACGCGCTCAACACCTTCCTCTTCGCCCGCTTCTGCCTGCCGTTCCTGTTTCTGACCGTTGCGGTTCTCTATATTTTCGTGCTCGGAAATTTCGCCGACAAGCCGATCATGGTCACGGTGTCCTTCGCCATCGGATTCGCCTATGTCGGCTTCTACGCGCCGAACATCTTCATCGCCAATGCGATCTCCAAGCGCCAGCAGTCGATTCGCCGCGCCTGGCCGGATGCGCTCGATCTCCTGCTCATCTGCGTCGAGTCCGGCGTCTCGATGGAACTCGCCATGCGCCGCGTCGCCGACGAGATAGCGGTGCAGTCGCAGCCGCTGGCGGAGGAACTGGTGCTGACGACCGCGGAACTCTCCTTCCTGCCCGAAAGGCGCATCGCGCTCGAAAATCTCGGCCTGCGCACGGGTCTCGATGAGGTGAAATCGGTGACGCAGGCGCTGATCCAGGCCGACCGCTACGGCACGCCCGTCGCTCAGGCGCTGCGCGTTCTGGCGCAGGAGAGCCGCGACCAGCGCATGACCGCCGCCGAGAAAAAGGCGGCCGCACTGCCGCCGAAGCTGACGGTGCCGATGATCCTGTTCTTCCTGCCGGTCCTCGTCGCCGTCATCCTCGGCCCCGCCGGGATACAGGTGGCGGACAAGTTTCAGGATGGAAAGGCAAAGGTGGTTTAACCGCCCTTGAAAGGGACTGCCGCCTTTACGGGCTGTACTGCCCACCCTAGCCCCTCTCCCCGCGCAGAGAGGGGAGTGGAGAAGGCGGCATATCCCTTCTCCCGCCTGCGGGGAGAAGGTCGCGGCAGCGGGATGAGGGGCGCGTGCCGCCACCCTGGCGGGCGGCGGTGCCGGCCGGTCAACCTTCAATCCGCCTTCGCCGCATCCGCCTTTGCCAGCTGCTTCCACGCGCCCTGCTGAGACAGCATGGAGCGAAGATAGGCGACGTTGGCCTCCGCCTGCTCGGCTGTCAGTTCCTGGCGGGCGATGGCTTCCGCTTCCTGGAAGCGGCCCTGCAGGCCGACGGCAAGCGCGAGGTTCTGGCGCACGCTGCTGCCGGCATCCGGTTGGCTCGCCGCGGATTTGAGGTAGGTCTCGGCCGTCCGCAGATCCTTCGAGAGCAGATAGGACATGCCCAGATTGGAGAGAACCGAAGGCTCGTTGGGCTTGAGGTCCAGGGCCTCGCGGTAGCGCAGCCGTGCCTCGCCGGAACGGCCGAGCTGGTCGAGGATGGCGCCTTCCGCGGATTTCAGCTTCCAGTCGGGCCGGTCCGGCGTCTGGGCCCGGCTGATCGTTGCGAGCGCCTGTTCCAGCTGACCCGCCGCGGCCTGGGCCTTGCCGTAGGCTCCGAGCACCTCGCGATCCGCCGGATGGTAGATCGCCACCTGTTGCATGACGGCAAGCGCCTGTTCGTTGCGGCCCGTCATGCGCAGGAGATTGGCGTAGTTGAGCCCGGCCTCCCGGTCCTTCGGATTGCGCTCATAGGCCTTGCCGATGCGTTCGGCGGCGGCAGCGAGTTCGGTCGCGTTCATCGACTGCACCGGCCTCGTGAGCTTCGGGATCGATCCGGTCGTCAGCTCCTTCCTGCCCTGTTGTCCGGCGCAGGCGGAGAGCGACAGCGCCACCATCGCAACGGCAACCCCCGTTGCGAGGCGGCACAGGGATAGGGAGAAAGTGTCTTGCATCGTCATCGAAGCCCCAGCCATCCAGTCCTGCACCGGAACTCCAGACAAAAGCGGCGCAACTTTCACTCCAGCAATAATCTGTTAACCCTAACGGAGCGTTAATCGCACCTGTTCGCATCCGCCAGTCGAGGATTCCAATGGCTCCCTATCAGTTCATCGAGCGGCCATCGCCGTTCAACACCAGCAACGGCAAGACGCTGCCGATCTTTGCGGTGACGCCCGCGCATATCGAGACGGGGAGCATCGATCCGATCGCGCTCGATTGGGCGAAGAAGGCCGGCTTCAAGGCGGAATCCGGCGCGGTGCTGCTCATCCCCTCGGCGGATGGTCATCTCGGAGGCGCGCTGTTCGGGCTCGGCGCCAACCCGTCAGACACGCCCTTCCTGACCGGCAAGCTCGCCCGGGCGCTCCCGGCTGGCAAATGGCACATCGAAACGGCGCCGCTCACCGCCAATCGGCTGGCTCTCGGCTACGGCCTCGGGTCCTACCGTTTCGAGCGCTACAAACCGGCGAAGACGGACGCGCCGACGCTGCTCATTCCGGCCGATTCGGATGCGACCGATATCAAGCGGCAGCTCGCCGGCGTTTTCCTGGCGCGCGACCTGATCAACACGCCGACCAACGATATGGGACCGGAAGCGCTGGAAGCCGCATTCCGGGCGCTGGCCGCCCATTACAAGGCCGACGTCTCGGTGATTTCCGGCGAAGCCCTGCTGACCGAGAACTTCCCGCTCGTCCACACGGTCGGCCGCGCCAGCGCCGAAGCGCCGCGGCTGCTTGAAATGCGCTGGGGCAGGAAGGGCCACCGGCAGGTGACGCTCGTCGGCAAGGGCGTCTGCTTCGACACCGGCGGGCTGGACATCAAACCGGCGTCCTCGATGCTGCTCATGAAGAAGGACATGGGCGGCGCTGCGAACGTCATGGGCCTTGCGCTGATGATCATGGATGCAAAGCTCAAGGTGGATCTGCGCGTGATCATTCCCGTGGTCGAGAATTCGATCTCGGCGAATGCCTTCCGTCCCGGCGACATCTACAAGAGCCGCAAGGGTCTGACAGTGCAGATCGACAACACCGACGCGGAGGGACGGCTGATCCTCGCCGATGCTCTCGCCTATGCGGACGAGGAGAAGACGGACCTCGTCATCGACATGGCGACCCTGACGGGCGCCGCCCGCGTGGCGCTGGGGCCGGACCTGCCGCCCTTCTTCACCGACGACGATGACCTCGCCCATGATCTTGCCGAAGCGAGCCTGGCCGTGGACGATCCGGTCTGGCGGATGCCGCTCTACAGGGGCTATGACAAGGATGTTTCCGCCCGCATCGCCGATCTCACCAACGCCCCCTCGGGCGGCATGGCCGGCTCGATCACGGCGGCGCTGTTCCTCAAGCGTTTCGTGACGAACGCGAAAAGCTGGGTCCATTTCGACATCTTCGGCTGGGCACAGTCCGAGCGCCCGCATTCGCCGATCGGCGGTGAAGCTCAGGCGATCCGAGCGCTTTACCATCACATCGGCAGGATAGCGGGGTAGCCGTTCGCGCGATCGAGCCACAAAAGAAACGCTTGCGTAACGATCGCCGGCTATGCTCCCGGACAGGTGATCCACGCAGGAGTTTCCTTTGCCGGTCGAACTTACCCCTTCTCAGGCGCTGGGGCTCTGGCATGCCGTGTCGCTCGAACAGGTGCGCGTCGACAGCCGCGATCTGACCTTGCGCCAGATGGCGATCCTGTTACAGATTTATCTCGTGCCGCCGCCCCATACGGTGCGCGGCCTCGCCGCGGCGCTCGGGGTGACGAAGCCGGTGATCACGCGCGCGCTCGACACCATGGGTGCGCTCGGCCTCGTCGACCGGATCAGCGACGAGCGCGACAGGCGCAACGTCATCATCAAGCGCACCGTCGAGGGCGCGCTTTATCTTGAAAAATTCGGCGATCTGATCATCGATCAGGGCCGGAAAATGTGAGCTTATCCATGTCCGAGGTCCTCGACCGCCGCCTGAATGCCTATCGCGAGGATCTCGCGGAGGAACGCCTGCGCGGCATGGTCGAGGCAAAGCGCTTCGTGGATGGAACGCCGGCGGCCGTATCCGTGCCGGTGACGCCGCTGCGGGCGAGGCCGGAGGCCGGCTGCGGGACCGATACAGAGCTTCTCTATGGCGAGACGGTGCGCGTGCTCGACGTCGCCGACGGATGGGCGTGGGTGAAGTCCGATCTCGACGGTTATGTCGGCTACGTACCGGAGGATGTCGTGCAGCCCCCGCAAGCGCCGGCGACGCACCTCGTGGCGGTGCCGAGGACCTTCGTCTATCGCGGCGCGGATCTGCGCTTTCCCAGGCCTTTGCCCTTTCCATGGGAAGCCGGATCGCCGTCGCCGGTGAGGCCGAGACGCGCGGCACGCGCTATTTTCTGCTGGATGGCGGGCTGGCGATCGTCGCCGATCACTGCATCCCCGCAACCGGCGCGCTTACCGATGATTATGTCGCAATCGCGACCCGCTTTCTCGAAACGCCCTATCTCTGGGGCGGCCGCTCCGGCTTCGGCATAGACTGTTCCGGCCTCGTGCAACTCGCGATGCAGATGGCGGGGCGCAATGCGCCGCGCGATTCCGACATGCAGGCAAGCGGTCTCGGCCGCCCCATCGAACACGAGGATCTCACGCGCGGCGACCTCGTCTTCTGGAAGGGCCATGTGGCGATCATGGAAGACGAGAAGACCCTGGTGCATGCCAACGGACACACGATGACGGTGGCGCGCGAAGGTCTCGAAGACGCCATCCGGCGCATCGCGTGGCTCTATGCGCAGCCGACGGGATACCGGCGGCCCTGATCCCCGGATTTTGCGGCTTTCTTGAGTCGCGGCCGCCCCTCATCCGCCTGCCGGCACCTTCTCCCCGCAGGCGGGGAGAAGGGAATCGCGGGTTCACCTTCGCACCATCTCCACAGGCGCGCCGTGGCGCACGTCCCCTCTCCCCGCACGCGGGGAGAGTGTTAGGCTGAGCGGCGGTCGCTGCGCCGCGCAATCAATAGCCGGCTACCTTATCCACCACATGCTCGAGGGGCAGCCCGCGCTCGAAGCGCGCGATCTGGTGCTCCACATGCACAAAGAGCGCCCTGACGTCGGACGAAGCGGCGACATGCGGCGTCACATAGACATCCGGCATGTCCCAGAAGCGGCTTTCCGGGGAGAGCGGCTCCTGTTCGAAGACGTCGAGCGATGCGCCTTCGAGAACACCGGAATCGAGGCAGTCCAGAATGTCGGCCTCGACCTGACTGCCGCCACGGCCGGCATTGATGAAAACGGGCGCTCCGAACGGCCCCTTCCGGCTGAGCTTGGCGAAGAGGGTGGCGTTGAAGATACCCTTGGTATCCGGCGTCAGCGGCAGCAGGCCGACGAGAAAATCCGTCCTGCCGAGAAATGCGTCCAGTCCGGCGGCGTCGTAGGTCTCTACACCCTCGACCACCCGTTTGCTTCGCGACCAGCCGATCACCTTGAAGCCCATCACGGCGAGCTTGCGGGCGGAGTCCTGACCGAGCACGCCCATGCCCATGATGCCGACCGTCACCTCGGCTGCTTCCGGCTGGCTGAGGTCGCGCCATTCGTGCTTCTTCGCCAGCGCCTCGTAGGCGCGGTGCTGGCGAAGATGCAGGAGGCACTGCATCACCACCCACTCGCTCATCCGCGTCGTCAGCGTCCGGTCGACGAAGCGCACCAGGGGCACGTCCGGCAGGCCCGGCAGCGTCAGCACGTGGTCGACGCCGGCGCCGCCGGAAAAGACCACCTTGAGGTCGGGTGCGCGGGAGAAGAGGTCCGGCGCGGATTTCCAGACTACCGCATAGTCGATGCCGGAGAGATCACGCCCCTGATGCGCCGGGTCGGCGAGATCGATCACCTCGCGGCCGGGAAAGGCGCCCGCAAGGGCGGCTTCGACCTCCTCGGGGATGAATTTCAGGTCGACGATTACGGGGCTTTTGGCGGACATGGACGCAACTCTACTGATGAATGGCGGCGAGATTGACCGCTTCGAGGTTGAAGGCGGCGGCCATCAGCGCCTTGGTATAATCTTCCGCCGGCGCCTCGAAGATGCGCTCGGCGGGTCCCTGTTCCACGACCTTGCCGAGCCGCATGACGATCACCTCGTTCGCGAGCGCGCGCACGACCCTGAGGTCATGGCTGATGAAGAGATAGGCGAGATTGTGCTTGCGCTGGAGATCGCGCAGGAGATCGACCACCTGGGCCTGCACGCTCATGTCGAGGGCGGAGGTCGGCTCGTCGAGCATGACGAACTGTGGTTTCAGCACCATCGCCCGCGCGATCGCGATGCGCTGGCGCTGGCCGCCGGAAAATTCGTGCGGATAGCGCCAGCGCGTCGCGGGATCGAGGCCGACCTCTTCCAGTGCTGCGGCGACGCGCTGATCGCGCTCGCTGTCCGTCAGCGCCTTCTCGTGGATCTTCAAACCCTCGCCGATAATATCGGCGATCGACATGCGCGGGCTCAGCGATCCGTAAGGGTCCTGAAACACCACCTGCATTCGGTTTCTGAGCGGCCGCATCTCGCGGAAACTGTAGGCGTCGATGTCTTCCCCGACGAAGGCGATGCGGCCCTTGGACGAGATCAGTCGCGTCAGCGCAAGGCCAAGCGTCGTCTTGCCGGAACCGGACTCGCCGACCACGCCCAGCGTCTGGCCGGCGCGGAGCGTCAGGTCGATGCCGTCCACCGCCTTGACGTGGTCGACCACCCGGCGCAGGAAGCCCGCCTTGATGGGAAACCAGACTTTCATGTCCTTGGCTTCGATCACGATCGGCCTGGAGGCGTCCGAGGGGGGCGGTTCGCCCCGCGGCTCGGAGGCAAGCAGGTGGCGGGTATAGGCGTGCTGCGGATTGGCGAAGATCTCGGCGGTCGGTCCGGTCTCGACGATCTTGCCCTTGGTCATGACGCAGACCCGATCGGCGATCTTGCGGACGATGCCGAGGTCGTGGGTGATGAACAGCATGGACATGCCGTGCTCGTCCTTGAGCGACTTCAAAAGCTCGAGAATCTGCGCCTGCACCGTGACGTCGAGCGCCGTCGTCGGCTCGTCGGCGATCAAGAGCTCCGGCCGGTTGGCGAGAGCCATGGCTATCATCACGCGCTGGCGCTGGCCGCCCGAAAGCTGATGCGGGTAGGCGCCGAGCCGCTTCTCCGCTTCGCGAATGCCGACCTGCTCGAGGAGCTCCAGCGTTCTCGCGCGGGCGGCCGCACCCTTGAGTTGCTGATGGATATCCAGGATTTCGCCGATCTGCTGCTCGATTGTGTGCAGCGGATTGAGCGATGTCATCGGCTCCTGGAAGATCATGGTGACGTCGTTGCCGCGGACATGCCTGAGCTCGTCGTCGCTCGCCTTCAGGAGGTCCTTCCCGTTGAAGAGGATTTCGCCGCTCGGATGGCTTGCGGCGGGATAGGGCAGGAGCTTCAGGATCGAGTTGGCGGAGACGGATTTGCCGGAGCCGGACTCTCCGACCAGCGCCACGGTCTCGCCGCGCCTGATGTCGAAGGAGATGCGGTCGACAGCAAGCGAGGTTTCGCCGCCCTGGTGGAAGGCGACGGAGAGGTCGCGCACGGAAAGGAGGGTATCTGTCATCGTCGCGCTCACCGGAACGTCTTTCTCGGGTCGAAGGCGTCGCGCGTCGCCTCGCCGACGAAGATCAAAAGCGACAGCATGATCGACATGGCGAAGAAGGCGGTCAGCCCCAGCCACGGCGCCTGCAGGTTGGACTTGCCCTGCGCGATCATCTCGCCGAGCGACGGGGAACCCGGAGGCATGCCGAAGCCGAGAAAGTCGAGCGAGGTGAGCGTGGTGATCGAGCCCGAAAGAATGAAGGGCAGGAAGGTGAGCGTCGCCACCATCGCGTTCGGCAGCAGGTGACGGTACATGATGGTGCCGTTGCCGACGCCGAGCGCGCGCGCCGCGTTGACATATTCGAAATTGCGGGCGCGCAGGAATTCGGCCCTGACGACGCCGACGAAGCCGACCCAGGAAAAGAGCAGCATGATGCCGAGCAGGATGAAGAAGCCCGGCGGCAGGATGGCGGCGATGATGAGCAGGATGTAGAGCACCGGCATCGACGACCAGATCTCGATGAAGCGCTGCATGAGCAGATCGGTCCAGCCGCCGAAATAACCCTGCACGGCACCGGCCGAAACCCCAATCACCGCCGAGGCGATGGTCAGCGCGAGACCGAATAGGACCGAGATGCGAAAACCGTAGATCATCCGCGCCATCACGTCGCGGGCCTGGTCGTCGGTGCCGAGCCAGTTCAGGTTGCCGGCTATGCATCCGGGGTCGTCGGCCCCTTGCGGATAGGCGGAGCAGCGCTCTTCTTCGCTCATCAGCCAGAAAGGGGGCGTCGGCGCCGAATGGGGGATGCTGGAGTTGACCGTCTGGTAGGAATAGCGGATCGGCGGCCAGACCATCCAGCCGTTCGCCTCGATCTCGTCGCGGACGAAGTCGGACCGATAGTCGGTCTCGGCGAGGAAGCCGCCGAATTTCTCTTCCGGATAATCGATCAGCACCGGGACCAGGATCTCGCCCTTGTAGGAGGCGAGGATCGGCTTGTCGTTGGCGATGAATTCCGCAAACAGGCTGAGGCCGAAGAGGAGAAGGAAGAGCCAGAGAGACCAGTAGCCGCGGCGGTTGGCCTTGAAATTCTGCCAGCGGCGGCGCCCGATCGGCGTGAGCCAGCCCTTTTCCGGCGCGCCGGCATAGTCGGTAGCGGTGCTCATCAGACGTCCCTCCGCTCGAAATCGATGCGCGGGTCGACCCAGGTGTAGATGAGGTCCGAGACGAGGCTGACGACAAGGCCCATCAGCGAATAGATGAAGAGGGTCGCGAAGACGATGGGATAGTCGCGTTTTACGACCGCGTCGTAGCCGAGCCGCCCCAGCCCATCGAGCGAGAATATGTATTCGATGAGCAGCGACCCGGTGAAGAAGGCGGAGATGAAGGCGCCGGGAAAGCCCGCAATGATGATCAGCATCGCATTGCGGAACACATGGCCGTAGAGAACGCGCCGCTCGGTCAGGCCCTTGGCCCGCGCCGTCGTCACATATTGTTTCTTGATCTCGTCGATGAAGGAATTCTTGGTCAGCAGTGTCGTGGTCGCGAAGGCGGAGAGCAGAAGCGTGATCAGCGGCAGCGTCATGTGCCAGAAATAATCGAGGATCTTCTCGTACCAGGGAAGCTGGTCGAAATTGTCGGAGACGAGGCCGCGCAGGGGGAACCAGTCGAAGAAGGATCCGCCCGCAAAAAGCACGATCAGGAGAATGCCGAAGAGGAAACTCGGCACCGCATAGCCGACGATGATGATGCCGGAGGTCCAGACGTCGAAGGTGGAACCGTCGGAGACCGCCTTCCTGATGCCGAGCGGGATCGAGATCGCATAGGAAAAGATCAGGATCCAGACCCCGAGCGAGATCGAAACCGGCATTTTCTGGATGATGAGGTCGATGACCGGCGTATTGCGGAAGAAGCTCTCGCCGAAGTCGAAGCGGATATAGTCCCACATCATCGTGACGAAGCGCTCGAGCGGCGGCTTGTCGAAGCCGAACTGCTTTTCGAGCTTGGCGATGAAATCGGGATCGAGCCCTTGCGCCCCGCGATACTGCCCGCCGTCGCCACCGCCGCTGGGCACGAGGTCGCCGGCATTGCCGGAAAGCCTGTCGGAGCCGGCCGCGTTGGTGAGGTCGGAGATCACCTGCTCCACCGGCCCGCCCGGCGCGAACTGCACCACGGCGAAGGAGATTGCCATGATGCCGACGATCGTCGGGATCATCAGCAGAAGCCGGCGCAGGATATAGGCACCCATCAGGCGAACCTCGGCAGAGTGGCGCCGCCGATCGTCGCGATCCGCGAGGCTCTGGCTTGCCGTTTATGTCGTCTCAATGGCCCAACTCCCTGGCGTGGTCGAATCCGCCGGCTCGTTTCCGTATTTGAGTGATTCGGTATTCGCATTTGGAATCGACCGGAGCCCCGAGCGCAAGTGCTTCATTTGCCGACGGCACTCTTGAACCACCATACGTCGGGGAAGCCGATGGAGTATTTCGGTAGTTCCGCGGGGCGCTCGAACTTGTCCCAATAGGCGATGTTCGCCTTGAGCTTGTAATAAAGCGGTACGACGTAGTTGTGCGCGAGGAGCACGCGATCAAGCGCTTTGGTGGCAGCGACGAGCGTTTCCCGGTCCTCGGCGAAGATCACGCGTTGGATCAACTTGTCGACGCCCGGGTCGGCGATGCCTGCATAGTTTCGCGAGCCTTCGCGCGAGGCGGCGCTGGATCCCCAATAGTCGGCCTGCTCGTTGCCCGGGCTCAGGGTCTGGCCCCAGACCTGCCAGGTCATATCGTAGTCGAAGGTCCGCTCACGATTTGTATATTGCGAGGCATCGACCGTGCGTACGCGCGCCTCGATGCCGATTTTTCTGAGGTTCTGGGCGTAGGGCAGGGCAGCGCGCTCCAGTGCGGGACTGCTCAAAAGGATCTCGAAGGAAAAGGGCCGGCCCGTTGCCGTATCGACCATGCGATTGCCCTTGAGCTCGAAACCGGCCTGCTTCAGGAGTTCGATCGCCTTGCGCAGGTTGGCGCGCGCCTGCTGTGGCGTGCCGTTTACAGGGTTTGCATAGGGAGTGGTGAACACTTCCGGCGGAACGAGGTCTTTCACCTCGTTCAGGATTTCGAGTTCCTTGCCTTGCGGCAGCCCGGAGGAGGCAAGTTCGGTACCGAAGAAAAAGCTGTCGACGCGCTGATACTGGTTGAAGAAAACGGTGCGATTTAACTCTTCGAAGTCCAGCGCATAGTTCAGGGCCTGCCGTACCCTCTCGTCGTCGAAGGGCTTGCGACGCATGTTGGGGACCATGGCCTGCATCACGCCAGTCGCGCGGAAGGGGTTAGGCACTTCCTCGCGCTTTACCTTTCCTTCCTTCGCGGCCGGAAAATCGAAGCCGGTCACCCAGCGCACGGCCTGATTTTCGACCCAGTAGTCGACGTTGCCGGAGCGGAAGGCTTCGAATTCGACATCGCGATCGCCGAAAAAGGAATAGGTGATCGAGTCGAAATTGTTCTGGCCGACATTGACGTTGAGCGAGGCGCCCCAATAGTCCGGCCGCCGTTCATAGCGGATCGTGCTGCCGGGAGAGAAGGATGCGATGCGATAGGGACCGGAACCCATGACCGGTTCCAGTGTCGTCCGTGATATGTCGCGCGGCTTGCCGTCCGCTCCCGTGCCTTCCCACCAGTGCTTCGGCACAACCAGAATCTGCCCCAGAATGAGCGGCAGTTCGTGGTTGTTCTTTTCGTCGAAACGGAAGGTGACGTCGCGGTCGCCGGTTTTCTCCGCCGCAACCACGTGCCGGTAGTAGCTCTGGTAGAGCGGATTCAATTCCTTAGCCCGTTCGAAGCTGAAGACGACGTCTTCGGGCGTGACGGGCTTTCCGTCGGCCCATTTCGCTTCCTGCCGCAGACGGAAGGTTGCCGAGGAGATATCGTCGGGGAAGGATACGCCTTCCGCGAGAAGTCCGTAGGCGGTGGAAATTTCATCGTCGGCCGACTTCAGGAGCGTGTCGAAGACGAGCCCCAGCCCGACAGCGACTTCCCCTTTGACGAGAAGCGGATTGAAGGTATCGAAGGTGCCCGCTTGCGAAAGCCTGACGTCGCCGCCCTTTGGTGCGTCGGGGTTTACATAGCTGAAATGCTCGAAGCCGGGCGCATATTTGAGCTTGTCGACGAGCGACAGGCCGTGATGCCAGGTTGGTTCCTGCGCGTGTCCGGTTTGCGGCAGTAGGAAGGAGATTGCCAGACATGCGGCCACGAGGTTCGTTCTTACAGTACCGCCAAAATCCAGCATGCCAGCCGTTTCTCCTTTAGTTACCGCTGATCCTCCCGATGAGAATAGGCGAAATCAGGGCGATTGACAGGACCTGCCAAAAAACAGGCTGATTTCTTCGGTCACATCCCGGTGAGTCGCAAGCTTGATGCAACTGCGGCGAATCAGGATAGGAGAGGTCGGCGGCTTCCGCTGCAAGATCATGGGGAATGGAATGAGATTTGATGCGCGGGCTGCGCTTCGGCGCTGCGGTTCGACCGTCCTGGCTCTGATCATGGGGGTGAGCCTCGTCTCCGCCGAGGCGGCTGCAAACGACGCTCCCCCGGCCAAGGAACTCTTCGGCGCCAAGGACTTGCCGATGCAGGCGGCGCCGGCTTCGTTCGGCTTCTACTCCAAGGGCTGCCTTGCCGGCGGGGTCGCCATCCCCACCGACGGCCCGACTTGGCAAGCGATGCGCCTGTCGCGAAACCGCCGCTGGGGGCATCCCGCGATGATCGCTCTGATCGAGCGCTTCTCCCACGATGCCGTCGAGAAGATCGGCTGGCCCGGCCTTCTGCTCGGCGACATCTCGCAGCCGCGCGGCGGACCCATGCTTTCGGGTCACGCTTCGCATCAGATCGGGCTCGATGCGGATATCTGGTTGACGCCGATGCCGCAGCGGACGCTGAGCTACCAGGAGCGGGAGACGATTTCCGCGACGTCCATGCTCGACAAGAGCAAGTTTCTGACGGTCGATCCCTCCATCTGGACACCCTCTCACGCCCGGCTGATCATGATGGCGGCGAGCTATCCGCAGGTCGAGCGGGTCTTCGTCAACCCGGCCATCAAGAAAAAGCTATGTGAAACCTGGAAGGGCGACCGCTCGGCGCTCGGCAAGGTCCGGCCGATCTACGGCCACGACTATCATTTCCACATCCGGATCAAATGCCCTGAAGGCTCCAAGGGCTGCAAGGACCAGGCCGTGGTTCCGGCGGGTGACGGCTGCGACAAGTCGCTCGCCTGGTGGTTCACGGACGAGCCCTGGGCAAAGCCGACCCAAAAGCCGGCCGCGAAGCCGCAGAAGCCGAAATTCGCGACTCTCGCCGATCTGCCGAAGGCCTGCGCCCTCGTGCTGAACGGTCCGGCACCCGCTTCGGAACAGGAGGCGACCTACGGAACGGCCTATCGTGCTCCTGCCGCCATTCCGGCTGCCGCGACCAGCATAGAGGCCGTAATCAGCGCGGCAGGCGAAGGGTTGCCCGCGAACATTCCCGTACCCTTGCCGCGGCCGGGCCTGCAGTAGCGCCATTGCAATTTGCCGATGCTCATGTATAGGCGTTCAATCGATTTAAATCGGTTCGCATGAGTGTGCCTGCTGCATCTGTGCGCCATGAACCTTGCCGGGGGGCTCTCGCATGGCAGATCGGAAATGTCTCGCCCTGATCGCCCATGATCAGAAGAAGGATGACCTCGCGTCTTTTGCCAAGGCGAACGAGGCGGTCCTCTCCAAGTGGAAGATCGTCGCCACGGGGACGACCGGCGCACGTGTCCTCGACGTGTGTCCGGCGCTCGACATCGTCCGGTTGAAGAGCGGTCCGCTCGGCGGCGACCAGCAGATCGGCGCGCTGATCGCCACGGGGGACGTGGACTGCCTGATCTTCTTCGTCGATCCGTTGACGGCCATGCCGCACGACGTCGACGTCAAGGCACTGATGCGGCTCGCGATCGTCTATGACATCCCTATGGCGCTCAACCGCGCGACTGCCGAGCAGTTGATCGACTTCAGGCGCAACTGATACATAAACCCCGGACATTCACGCCGCGATCAGGACGGACCTCTGCCATGCCCAATGCGAGTGAACTCAGCTTTCCCTTCCCGATCCTGATCGGCGACATCGGCGGCACCAATGCCCGGTTCGCATTGCTCATCGACGCCTACGGCGAACCGAAGCAGCTTGCCCCGATCAGAACGGGCGATTTCGCCACGATCGAGGAGGCGATGCAGAAAAGCATCCTCGACAAGACCTCCGTCCAGCCGCGCTCGGCGATCCTCGCCGTAGCCGGGCCGATCAAGGGCGACGAGATACCGCTGACGAATGCCGGCTGGGTGATTCGCCCGAAGGACATGCTGGCCAGCCTCGGACTGGAGGACGTGCTGGTCATCAACGACTTCGAGGCCCAGGCGCTCGCCATTGCCGCGCCGGCCGATCAGGATGTCGTTCAGATTGGCGGCGGCGCCGTCCGGCCCTTCCATTCGCGCGTCGTGCTCGGCCCGGGAACCGGTCTGGGCGTCGCTGGACTGGTCTATGCGCAGCATACCTGGATACCCGTGCCCGGCGAGGGCGGTCATGTCGATATTGGCCCCCGAACGGAGCGCGACTTCCGGATCTGGCCCTTCCTCGAACCGATCGAGGGACGTATGGCCGGCGAGCAGATCCTGTGCGGCCGCGGCATCATGAATCTCTATCGCGCGGTCTGCGCGGCCAATGGCGAGGAAGCGGTTCTTGCGGATCAGGCGGCCGTGACGACGAGCGCCCTGTCCGGCGCCGATGCGGCGGCGGTCGAAACCGTGTCGCTCTTCGCGACCTATCTCGGGCGCGTTGCCGGCGACATGGCGCTGATCTTCATGGCGCGCGGCGGGGTGTTCCTTGCCGGCGGCATTTCGCAGAAGATACTGCCGGCACTGACGAAACCCGAATTTCGCGCGGCCTTCGAGGACAAGGCGCCGCATTCGGCGTTGATGCGGACGATTCCGACCTTCGCCGTCATTCACCCCATGGCGGCGCTCTCCGGCCTCGCGGCCTTTGCCCGCACGCCGAGGGACTTCGGTGTTGCAATGGAGGGACGCCGCTGGAGAAGGTGACGCTGCGCCCGGCGCAGAGACTCGCCAAAACGGCAGCAAAGCACTATAGAGCCCCCGAAAGCGATGCCGGGGTGCGGTACGCGAGCGGGCTCAGGGAAGACGGGCTTATTGAACGCCAAGGATAGAAACAAGCGCGCAGTCGATTCCGAAACGATCACGGGAATCCTCAGGCGCGTCATCGCCGAGAACGGCCGCGACCACATTCGTGGCTATGCTTTCGCAATCGCATGCCTTGTCGTGGTGGCGGCGACGACCGGCTTCACCGCCTGGATCATGGAGGCGGTCGTCAACGAGGCTTTCGCCAACAGGCGCGCCGACATCGTGCTCCTGATCTGCGGTGCGATCTTCGCCGCCTTCGTCCTCAGGGGGCTTGCGACCTACGGGCAGGCGGTCGCCCTGTCCAAGATCGGCAACAACATCGTGGCGCGGTATCAGCGCCGGCTTTATGCGCATCTGATGGCGCTCAGCGTCGGCTATTTCCACGAGCACCGCTCGGCCCAGCTCGCCGCCAAAGTCAGCCAGAACGTCAGCGGCATCCGCGACGTGCTCAACATGACGGTCACGTCCGTCGCCCGCGACCTCCTGACGCTGATCGGCCTGGTCGTGGTCATGTTCAGCAAGGACTGGCTCCTGTCGCTGATCGTCTTCTTCGTCGCGCCGCCATTGCTCCTCGGGCTCCGCTACATTTCCAGGCGCCTGCGCCTGGCGACGCGCGAAGCCGTCGAGGTCAACAGCCGGGTTCTCGGCGCCATGCAGGAGACCATCCAGGGCATCACCATCGTCAAGGCCTTCACGATGGAGAACGAATTGCGGCGCAAGGTCGAGTCGATCATCGATCGTGCCGAGAACCGGGCAAACCGCATCGCGCGCCTGAGCGAGCGCACGGCGCCGATGACCGAGACCTTCGCGGGACTGGCGATCTCCAGCGTGCTTGCCTATGCGGCCTTCCGCACGATCTATCACAACGTGCCGCCCGGAGCGTTCTTCGCCTTCGTCACCGCCCTGCTCATGGCCTATGATCCGGCTCGCCGTCTCGCGCGCCTGCAGGTTTCGCTGGAACGCGCGGCCGTCAATGCCCGCATGATTTACGAGATTCTCGATACGGTGCCGCACCAGCGCGACCGTCCGGACGCCACCGAGCTGAGGCTCGGCGAGGCTACCGTCGAATTGCGCGACGTGCGCTTCGCCTATGGCACCGGCGACGAGATACTCAAAGGCGTCAGCTTCCGTGCGGAGGGCGGGAAGACCACCGCTCTCGTCGGCCCCTCGGGCGCCGGCAAGTCGACGATCATCAGCCTGATCCCGCGCTTCTACGATCCGATGTCCGGCGAGATCCTGATCGACGGCCAGAATATCGCCGGCGTCACCAAGCAATCGCTTCGGGCCGGCCTCGCCTATGTCTCGCAGCAGCCCTATCTCTTCGAAGGCTCGATCCGCGACAACATCCGCTACGGCCGGCCCGATGCGACCGATGCCGAGATCGAGGAAGCGGCGCGGCTGGCCTATGCGCATGATTTCATTCTGGCGCAGCCGCAGGGCTACGATACGCCCGTCGGCGAGCATGGCGTGACGCTTTCCGGCGGCCAGCGTCAGCGCCTGTCGATCGCCCGCGCGCTCGTCCGCAACGCGCCCGTCCTGCTGCTGGACGAGGCGACATCGGCGCTCGACACCGAGTCGGAAGCGGCCGTCCAGAAGGCACTCGAAGAGGCGATGAGCGGCCGCACCGTCATCGTCATCGCGCACAGGCTTTCCACCGTCGTCAACGCCGACAAGATCGTCGTCATGAAGGAGGGCACCGTCGTCGAGGAGGGCTCCCATGAGGAGCTTGCGCGGCGTCCGGACGGTCTTTACGCTCGCCTCCACAATCTCCAGGGCAGCGGAGCGGATACGGTCGCCGAGGCCCAGATTCTGTAGCACAAGGGATTTTCAGATGAACGAAACGGACATGAAGCTCGTTGTGGTCGGCGCGGCCGGCCGTATGGGCCAGACATTGATCCGGATCATTCACGAGACGGCCGGGGTGAGCCTTCATGCCGCGATCGGGCGGACCGGATCGCCCGTTATCGGCCGGGATGCCGGCGAGCTTGCCGGTGTCGGCCCGATGGGGGTCGCCGTTACCGACAAGCCGCTCGAGGCCTTCGTCGAGGCCGAGGGCGTCCTCGACTTCACGGCCCCCGCCGCCACGGTGGAATTCGCCGGCCTCGCAGCGCAGGCACGCATCGTCCACGTGATCGGCACGACCGGCTGCTCGGCGGATGACGAGGCGAAGATCCGCGCCGCCGCCCGTCATGCCCGCGTCGTCAAGTCGGGCAATATGAGCCTCGGCGTCAACCTTCTCGGCGTGCTTACGGAAAAGGCGGCGCGCGCGCTTCCGGCCCGGGGTTGGGACATAGAGATCCTCGAAATGCACCACAAGCACAAGGTCGATGCGCCCTCGGGCACAGCGCTGCTTCTTGGCGAAGCGGCGGCCAAGGGGCGCGGAATCGGTCTTGCGGATCACTCCGTGCGGGTCCGCGACGGCCACACCGGTGCGCGGCCCGAAGGGTCAATCGGTTTTGCGACGCTTCGCGGCGGCTCCGTCATCGGCGAGCACTCGGTTGTGATTGCCGGAGAGGGTGAGATTGTCACGCTTTCGCACAGCGCGACCGACCGCTCCATCTTCGCCCGCGGCGCCGTCGCTGCCGCCCTCTGGGGCCGGAGCCAAAAGCCCGGCCTTTACTCAATGCTCGACGTTCTCGGGCTCGACTGACATCCGATAGTTCACAATGAGGAAATCGAAATGAGCGGCACCCTCGTCCTTGTCCGGCACGGCCAGAGCGACTGGAACCTGAAGAACCTCTTCACCGGCTGGCGCGATCCCGACCTCACCGAGCTCGGCATCGAGGAGGCAAAGGCCGGCGGCAAGGCGCTTGCCGATTACGGCATCAAGTTCGACATCGCATTCACCTCCGTCCTCATCCGGGCCCAGCGTACCTGCCAGCTCGTCCTCGACGCCGTCGGCCAGTCGTCGCTCGAAACGGTCCGCGACCAAGCCTTGAACGAGCGCGACTACGGCGACCTCTCCGGTCTCAACAAGGACGATGCCCGGGCGAAATGGGGCGAAGAACAGGTCCATATCTGGCGCCGCTCCTACGACGTGCCGCCGCCCGGCGGCGAGAGCCTGCGCGACACCGGCGCCCGCGTCTGGCCCTATTATCTGACCGATATCCTGCCGCGCGTGCTTTCGGGCGAGAAGGTGCTCGTCGCCGCCCATGGCAACTCGCTACGCTCCCTCGTCATGGTGCTGGACAAGCTGACCAAGGAGCAGATCCTCAAGCTCAATCTCGCGACCGGAGTGCCGATGGTCTACAAGCTGAACGCGGATTCGACGGTCGCTTCGAAGGAAGTGCTCGGGGATATGTCCGGGGCGCATTGAGGGCGCTTGATGGCAGGGGTTTTAACCCCTCCCGAACCCCTCGCCACAAGGGGCAGGGGTTTGGGAGGGGCCTGTTTCCTACCCCATCATACCAGGAATGCTCCCTTCAAGCCTTCCCGGCCTCCCAGCCGAGGATCGCGCGCTTGCGCGTCAGGCCCCAGTGATAGCCGGTGAGATCGCCGGTCTTGCCGAGCGCACGGTGGCAGGGGACGACGAAGGAGATCGGGTTGCGCCCCACCGCGGCGCCGACCGCACGCGAGGCCGTCGGCTGGCCGAGGTTTTCGGCGATCTTGGAATAGGTCGTGGCCTTGCCGAGCGGAATCTGCAGCAGGGTCTGCCATACGCGGATCTGGAAATCCGAACCGATCAGGAAAATCCGGAGCGGCTCTTCCGCGCACCAGCGGTCGGGGTCGAAAATGCGTGCCGCATAGCGCGCCGTCGCCGCGCTGTCCTCGACATAGGCGGCGTTCGGCCACCGGGCGGCCATGTCTTCGAAGCTCGCGCGCTCCTCGCCCGAATCGGCGAAGGCAAGGCCGGCGAGGCCGCGGTCGGTCACCATCACCAGGGCTGTGCCGAAGGGCGAGGGGTGAAAGCCGTAGCGGATGGTGAGGCCGGCGCCGCGCGCCTTCCACTCGCCGGGCGACATGGCCTCATGGGTGACGAAAAGATCGTGCAGCCGGCTCGGACCTGACAGACCGACCTCGATGCTGGTCTCGAGCAAGGGCATGTCTTCCTGGCGCAGGAGCCGCTTGGCATGATCGAGGGTGACCGCCTGCAGGAAGGCCTTCGGCGAAAGCCCGGCCCAACGGGTGAAGACCTTCTGGAGCTGTGTCGGCGACTGGCCGAGGTGCCGGGCGAGCGACTCGAGCGAGGGCTGCTCGCGATAGTCTTCGGTCAGCATCGCGATCACACGCCTGACCGTGTCGTAGTCGGTGCCTTCCGGGGTGATGTCGGTGGGAATGGATGTAACGACGTTCATGATCATCTCCTTGTCCCACAGATAATCATGCAGGCGATGCTATAACCACCCGATTCTTGTCGGCCCACCGGCTCAGCGCGACCTGGCGGTCGCCAGCGCCCGGGCGAAGGCGACGGCGAAGGTTTCGCGGTCGTCGCGGTTGAGGAAGGAGCCGATATCGGTCTGCCGGCCGCCGCCACTGATCTTCATCGACACGATGCCGATCTCCTGATGACGCTTGATGCTGAAGCGCGCCCAGAAGGTGTTGAAGCGGTGCTCGATCATCCTTCCCGAGGGCGCGAACTTCCTGACCGACACGTCGGTGCGCGAAACGCTGACCTCCTCGCGGGCCCGCGCAGTGTGGTAGTTGAGCCAGAAGGCACCGAAGAGCAGGATGAAATCGAGGCCGAAGAAAAAGACGACCGGCCAGGCGCCGATGACCAGAAACACGACGATGTGCATCAGGCTCATGATGCCGGCGATCATCAGGAAAATCTTGAGGCCCCTATGTCCCAGCGAGCGGTAGGGGGTGAGTTCGGCCGCAAAGATCGGCTCGTCATCGATGTTTGGCGCAGCGTTGCCTTTGATCATGACCCTTGACTATAGATGCAGCATGAAAAACGTGAAGCTCAAATCGCCACCACAAGCGCCGAAGCCGGCGAAAGCGACAACGCGCCGCACGGGGCCGCGCAGTGCCTACCGCAGGGCGGAAGTCGAGGAAATCTTCCGCCGATTTTCGGTGCAGCGTCCAGAACCGAAGGGCGAGCTCGAGCACGTCAATCCGTTCACGCTCGTCGTGGCGGTCGCTCTCTCGGCGCAGGCGACGGATGCCGGCGTCAACAAGGCGACCCGGCAGCTCTTCGCTGTCGCCGATACACCGGAAAAGATGCTGGCGCTCGGCGAGGAACGGGTTCGCGATTATATCAAGACGATCGGCCTCTACCGCAACAAGGCGAAAAACGTCATCGCTCTCTCCGAGAAGCTCATCACCGACTTCGGCGGCGAGGTGCCGCGCACGCGCGAGGAGCTCGTGACGCTGCCCGGCGTCGGGCGAAAGACCGCCAATGTCGTGCTCTCCATGGCCTTCGGTCAGCCGACGATGGCCGTCGACACCCATATCTTCCGCATCGCCAACCGTATCCGCCTTGCCCCGGGCAAGACGCCGGACGAGGTGGAGGCCCACCTCCTGCGGGTGATCCCCGACCACTATCTGCTCCACGCCCATCACTGGCTGATCCTGCATGGCCGCTACGTCTGCAAGGCGCGCCGGCCGGAATGCGAGCGCTGCGTGATAGCGGACCTCTGCAAATCGCCGGAAAAGACCTGCGACATCCCGGCCCCGCTCGTGGAATTGCCGCCGCAAGCGATCTCGCTCGCCGCTCATTGAGCGATCAGGCGATCGATCAGCCTGTCGATGGCGTAGGCATAGTCGGCCCGTGCGGCGCCCGCATCGATCTCGAGCGCAGCGCGGTCGAAGGCGGCCGATAACAGGAATGCCATCGCCTTGACCGTCTTCTCCTCCAGACGGTGCGGAGCCATGGCGGCAGCGAGGCCTTCCTCCAGCGTTCTGCCGCCATGGGCGGCGTCGAGAGCCGCCATTTCGGTGACGCCCAGCACGGCCGGCCCGTCGAGCAACAGCAGGCGTACCCTGCCCGGAACGGCCATGGCGTCGAAATAGCCCGCCGCTCCTGCAAGGAGTGCCTCACGGGGCGGGAGGGGAGCACCGGCCAATTGCTCGATCGTCGCCGCGACGTCACGTGCTTCCCGTTCGACGATCGCCCGAAACAGCGCCTTCTTGTCCTCGAAGTGGTGATAGAGCGCGCCGCGCGTGAGCCCGGCTGCGGCAACGATGTCCGGCGTCGCCGTTTCGGCGTAGCCTCTGGAGACGAAGAGCGCGCGTGCGGCATCAAGGATCGCCGTGCGGGTTGCATCGGAGCGTTCCCGGTTGGAGCGTCTTGGTTCTTTCTGTTGCATACATGCAGCCTGTATGTTATTGAGCGGATACATGCAGATTGTATGTGATTGGAAAACGGAGGGAAAGATGAGATCGACAAGCTATTATCCGGTGATCATGACGCAGGACGTTCGGCAGACGGCGGATTTCTACGTCAGGCATCTAGGCTTCGAGGCGCTTTTCGTGAGCGATTGGTACATGCACCTCCAGTCGACCGAAAACGAACATGTGACGCTCGCGGTGCTCGATTACCGTCATGAGACGGTGCCCGAACGGCACCGGGCGCCGGTGCAGGGCCTGCTCCTGAATTTCGAGGTGGAAGATCCCGATCGGCTCTATGCCACGATGCGTGACGCGGGCCTGCCCATCCTCAAGCCGATCTGCGACGAAGACTTCGGCCAGCGTCATTTCATCACGGCCGATCCGAACGGCGTGATGATCGACATCATTAAACCGATCCCGCCAAGCGCCGAGTTCGCCGCCGCCTATGACGCAAAGGCGCTGCCGACGTGATCGTCGGCATCTCCGAATTCCGCCGCATGCGGGAGCCTTCCCGCATTTGAAGAAGCGCATAACGCTGTTGCGTCTTCCAAATGGCCGGAAAACCGCTATTAACGAACACCGGTCACCAAGGAAACCCGGACGGAGTTCATGGCAAAATACGACGTTCTGACGATCGGCAACGCGATCGTCGATATCATTGCGCGCTGCGATGACAGCTTTCTCGAAGAAAACGGCATCATCAAGGGCGCGATGAACCTCATCAATGCCGATCGCGCCGAACTGCTCTATTCGAGAATGGGACCGGCGCTCGAAGCCTCCGGCGGCAGCGCCGGCAATACGGCGGCAGGCGTCGCGAGCCTCGGCGGCCGCGCCGCCTATTTCGGCAAGGTCGCCGACGACCAGCTCGGCGAAATCTTCACCCATGATATCCGCGCGCAGGGCGTCCATTTTCAGACGAAGCCGCTCGACGGCCATCCCCCGACGGCCCGCTCGATGATTTTCGTGACCGAGGACGGCGAGCGCTCGATGAACACCTATCTCGGCGCCTGCGTCGAGCTCGGCCCGGAGGACGTCGAGGACGACGTCGTCGCCCAGTCGAAGGTCACCTATTTCGAAGGCTATCTGTGGGACCCGCCACGTGCCAAGGATGCGATCCGCGAAGCGGCGCGCATCGCCCACGCCCATGGGCGGGAAACGGCGATGACGCTGTCCGACAGTTTCTGCGTGCATCGCTACCGGAGCGAGTTTCTCGAACTCATGCGCTCGGGCACGGTCGATATCGTCTTCGCCAACCGGCAGGAGGCGCTCGCGCTTTACGAGACCGAGGACTTCGACCGCGCGCTCGAGCTGCTGGCCAAGGACTGCAAGCTTGCGGCGGTCACGCTGAGCGAGGAAGGCTCCGTCGTCGTGCGCGGCGCTGAGCGCGTACGCGTCGGCGCGAGCGTTCTGGAGCAGGTGGTCGACACCACCGGCGCCGGCGATCTCTATGCCGCCGGCTTCCTCTTCGGCTATACCAGCGGCCGCTCGCTCGAGGAGTGCAGCAGGCTCGGCAATCTGGCAGCCGGTATCGTCATAGGTCAGATCGGCCCGCGGCCGCTGGTCTCGCTTGCAACCGCTGCCCGGCAGGCAGCTCTCGTCTGAGGCGCTCGTCCCACCGGCCAATCGAAAGCGCGCGTTCATGCTCATCATCTTGGGAGGCTTGCCCGGATCCGGGAAGACGACGATTGCTCGCGCTTTGGCGAAGCGATTGCGCGCGGTGCATGTGCGCGTCGATACGATCGAGCAATGCATTCGGGTTTCGGGCGTCCCGGGCTCCGTCGTCGGGGCCGCAGGATATGTAGCGGCCTACGGGGTGGCTGAAGACAACCTCACGCTCGGCCACACCGTCATCGCGGATTCCGTCAATGGCCTGGGCGTGACGCGGGACGCCTGGCTCGCGGTGGCAGACCGATCGGCGGTACGGGCGGTCGAGGTGGAGGTCGTCTGCTCGGACAAGGCGGAACATCGCCGGCGCGCGGAAACGCGGCTTTCCGACGTACCGGGTCTGACGAAACCAAGCTGGGAGGAGATTAGCGATCGCGTTTACGAAGATTGGGGATCGCGACCCCTCGTCATCGACACCGCGAAGAAGAGCCCCGACGAGCTTGTCGCAGATCTCATTTCGAAGCTCGAACGCCAAAAACCGGGGAGTTGACGCCCTCCCGCACCGCTTACTTGAAGGCCTCGCCGGGATAGGCGCCCAGATCTCGCTCTGGGCAATCCAGCCTTCGACCCCTTGCGTGTCGGCATGGCACCAGTCGCCGTTGCATTCGCCGATGTGCAGCATGACGCCTGGTTCGACGCGCGCGACGATCGGCGCCGTGCTCTGCGGATCGCGCCGCATGTTGACGAAAACACCCTCTCCCTTGCTGCGCATCCACGGGGCCGCCAGCGCCGTGCGGTCGCCGGAGAGGAGCGCCTGGTTGACCCAGCCCTCGGTTCCGTCGGCGTCGCGGATACGGCGCCAGTTGTCATATTCCTGAATGATCTCGACCGGCACGCCGGATTTGAGATAGCGGAACGCCACCGCATAGTCGACGCTCGGGCCGATTCTCAAGTTCACGCTTTTCGCCTTCAGGCTGACGAAGCGGGGGAGGGGAAGGCCGCTCGGCCCCTTCGCCGCCTGCGCCTGGGCGGTGCCGGCCGTCAAGACCGCTCCGAGCAAGGCTGCCATCGTGAGGGTGGAAACTCGTGAAATGAAGTGACGCATGACGAAGCTCATCTTCCGAAGGTAAGCAGGGCTTGGCGCAAGCCCTTGCGGTGCTGACCGGCCAGGCGCTCGCAGATTCCCGCACTTTTCAAATCCCCGCACGGGGCGGCGAGTTTCAATTGTGTTCCCCACCGGGTCTGGTAGAAATTGCGGCTGTAGGGAGAACTATCACCCGACTTGGTTAAGGACCCGTCAACGAGGGCGCCGCTCACAGCAATGACAAGCAAGAAAAAGCCAACGGTTTACATCACCCGCAAACTGCCGGATGTCGTCGAAACCAGGATGCGTGAGCTCTTCGACGCGGAGCTGAACATCGATGACACGCCGCGCAGCCAGCCGGAGCTGGTCGCCGCGGTCAAACGGGCCGACGTGCTCGTGCCGACGGTGACGGACCGGATCGATGCGGCTCTGATCGAGCAGGCCGGGCCGCAGCTGAAGCTCATTGCCGCCTTCTCGAACGGCGTCGACAACATCGATGTGGATGCGGCCGCGCGCAAGGGCATAACCGTCACCAACACGCCGAACGTCCTGACGGAGGACACGGCCGACATGACCATGGCGCTGATCCTCGCGGTGCCCCGCCGGCTCGCCGAAGGTGCACAGGTGCTGACCGACCGCAAGGGGGAGTGGGCAGGCTGGTCTCCCACCTGGATGCTGGGCCGGCGCATTGCCGGAAAACGCATCGGCATCGTCGGCATGGGGAGAATCGGCACCGCCGTCGCCCGCCGTGCCAAGGCCTTCGGGCTTTCGATCCACTATCACAATCGCCACCGCGTCAAACCGGAAACCGAGGAGATGCTGGAAGCGACCTACTGGGACAGCCTGGACCAGATGCTCGCCCGCGTCGACATCGTCTCCGTCAACTGCCCGTCGACCCCGGCGACCTATCATCTGCTCTCGGCCCGGCGGCTGGCGCTGATGCGGCCCGACAGCTACATCGTCAACACCGCGCGCGGCGGCATCATCGACGAGGCGGCGCTGATCAAGAGCCTCCGCGAGGGCAAGATCGCCGGCGCCGGGCTCGACGTGTTCGAGAACGAGCCGTCCGTCAATCCGAAGCTCATCAAGCTCGCCGGCGAGGGAAAGGTCGTTCTCCTGCCGCATATGAGCTCGGCGACGCTGGAAGGCCGTATCGACATGGGCGAGAAGGTGGTGATCAACATCCGCACCTTCTTCGACGGCCATCGCCCGCCGGACCGGGTCCTTCCGGGACGGGATTGAAACACCACCACTTTGGCAAAAGCCGCGGCGCTATCCACCGAGGGGCCGCATCCTCTCTGCCTCGTTCCTGTGTTCGTCACGGGGATGAGAGCAGCGCCGCGTCTGCGGCGCGGGAAGCTTTCTTTCAGCCCAAGGACTTGGTCTGGCTGGATTCCTGTGACAAGCACAGGAATGAGGGACCGGGGATGTGCGGCTCCTACAACTTTCGCTTGCGAATATGCGGGGGAAGGGTCAGCCTGGTTTATGAAGCTTGCCGAGGGGTCGCACCCTCTCTACCCTCATCCCTGTGCTCGTCACAGGGATCCAGCAGCGCCGCGTCTGCGGCGCGGGAAGCGTTCTTTCAGCCCAAGGACCTGGTCTGGCTGAATTCCCGTGACGAGCAAAGGGGTGAGGCGGTCAAAGCGGCGCCGGGTATTCCAGATCCCAAAAGGCCTTAATGCGCCTCGTCCCAGTTGTGTGCCGCGCGCGCATCGACCTTGAGGGGCACCCTCATGTCGAGCGCGGGCATAGCGGCGTTCTCCATCACCGAGATGATGACCGGAATGGTGCGCTCGATCTCGCCATCCTCCACCTCGAAGATCAGCTCGTCGTGCACCTGAAGCAGCATTCGCGCGGAGAGCTTTGCCGCTTCGAGCGCCGGCTCCATCTTGACCATCGCGCGGCGGATGATGTCGGCGGCCGAGCCCTGGATCGGGGCGTTGATCGAAGCGCGCTCGTTGAAGGCGCGCATCGACGGATTGGACGAGCGGATGTCCGGGTAGTGGGCCCGGCGTCCGAAGATCGTCTCGACATAGCCGTTCTCGCGGGCAAAAGCCTTGGTGTTCTCCATATAGTCGCGAATGCCGGGGAAGCGTTCGAAATAGCGTTTGATGTAGTCACCCGCCTCCGAACGCTCGATCGAAAGCTGGTTGGCTAGCCCGAAGGCGGAGATGCCGTAGATGATGCCGAAATTGATCGCCTTGGCGCGGCGGCGGATCTCGCTCGGCATGCCGTCCACCGGCACGCCGAACATTTCGGAAGCCGTCATCGCATGGATGTCGACGCCATCGGCGAAAGCCTGGCGCAGCTGCGGGATCTCGGCCACATGGGCGAGCACTCTCAGCTCGATCTGGCTATAGTCGGCCGAGACCAGCTTGTGTCCCGGCGCCGCCACGAAGGCCGTGCGGATCTTGCGGCCTTCGCCGGTCCTGATCGGAATGTTCTGCAGGTTCGGATCGGAGGAGGAAAGCCGCCCGGTCGCCGTCGCAGCCATTGCAAAACAGGTGTGGACGCGCCTCGTCTCCGGATGCACGAAGCCGGGAAGGGCGTCGGTGTAGGTCGATTTCAACTTGGTCAGCTGCCGCCAGTCGACGATCTTGCGAGGCAGGTCGTGCCCGGCGGCCGCGAGGTCTTCGAGCACCTGCGCGGAGGTCGACCATTGCCCGGTCTTGGTCTTGGAGCCGCCCGGAAGGCCCATCTTGCCGAAGAGAATGTCGCCGAGCTGCTTCGGCGAGCCGATGGTGAATGTCTCGCCGGCGAGGCGATAGATCTCGTCTTCGAGCGCCGCCGCCCCCTGTGCCAGCTCGCCGGAAAGGCGTGACAGGATCTGCCGGTCGATGGTTATGCCGCGTTCCTCCATCCCGGCAAGGACAGAAATCAGCGGCCGCTCCAGTCGCTCGTAGACGCGCGTCAACCCCTTGGCGGCGAGCCGGGGCTTCAGCACGTGCCAAAGCCTCAGCGCGATATCCGCATCCTCGGCCGCATAGGTCGTCGCCTTGTCGATGTCGACGAAGTCGAAGGTGAGCGAAGACCGGCCGGTGCCGGTGACGTCCTTATAGGCGATCGGCTTGTGGCCGAGCCACCGCTCGGCAAGCGAATCCATGCCGTGGGCGCCGTTGCCGGCATCGAGCACATAGGACATCAGCATCGTGTCGTCGAAGCTTCGCATGGCGATGCCGTGCCGCTTCATCACGAGATAGCCGTATTTCAGGTTCTGCCCGACCTTCAGGACGGACGGGTCCTCCAGCAGGTCCTTTATCCGGCTAAGGGCCTCGCGGACCGGTACCTGGCTGTCGACAGGTCCACCCCCCAGGAGGTCGCTGACGCCGCTCTTGTGCGCGAGCGGCACATAGGCCGCCCTGATCCTGGAGCCCGACGGGTCGTTTGCGTAATCGGCGACCGCGAGCGAAAAGCCGACGAGGTCGGCGCGCATGGCGTCGGGCGACGTCGCCTGAGTGTCGAAGCCGACGAGCCCCGCCTCGCGGGCGTCGGCGATCCAACGCTCGAGCGTATCGAGATCGCGGATGGTGAGATATCCGGAATGATCGAACGCGGCTTTGCCGAAATAGGCCGCACGCGCCTCGGCGAGGCCCGCGGGCGTCGCGCCGGTCGTATCGGCATCCTGGCCGGAGGAGAGGAACGAGACAGCCGCCCTGGCCGCATTTCCCCTGGGCGGCGTCGCGCTCGATGATTGCGGCGACGGCGGCGGGCCGCCGGCCTCGCCGACGTCCAGATCCGGTCCATGCGCCTGCGCGCCCCATTCGACCGGCACATGAGCCGGTTCGATCGCTTCCGCATCCGTATCGGTCGCCGCTGCGACGCGGCGCGTGAGCGTGGTGAATTCCATCGCCTTCAGGAATGCGATGAGCTTCGGGCCGTCCTGCGAATCGAGCCTGAAGTCCTCGGGCGGAACGTCGAGCGGCGTGTCCTTCTTCAACGTCACGAGCTCACGCGAAAGGCGCGCCAGATCGGCATTGGCGATGATGGACTCGCGCCGCTTCTGCTGTTTGATCTCGCCAGCCCGTTCGAGCAGCGTGTCCAGATCGCCATATTCTTCGAGGAGCTGGGCTGCCGTCTTCGGCCCGATCCCGGGGATGCCCGGCACGTTGTCGGTCGAATCGCCGGTCATGGCCTGGAGATCGATCATCTTTTCCGGGGGCACGCCCCACTTTTCGATCACGTCCGGAACGGTGATCTGCTTGTCCTTCATGCTGTCGTACATCGACACTTTCGGCGTGACGAGCTGCATGAGGTCCTTGTCGGAGGAAACGATGGTCACGTCGGCGCCCGCCTCCTCGGCAAGCCGCGCATAGGTCGCGATGAGGTCGTCGGCCTCGTAGCCCTCCTTCTCGATGCAGGGCAGGTTGAAAGCGCGGGTGGCGTGGCGGATGAGCCCGAACTGCGGGATCAGATCCTCCGGCGGCGCCGTACGGTTGGCCTTGTACTGGTCGTAGAGCCCGTTGCGGAAGGTCTTCGAGGAATAGTCGAAGATCACGGCCAAATGCGTCGGCGTCACGCCGACGGAGGTGTCGCGCGCGTCGGTCAAAAGCTTCCAGAGCATGTTGCAGAATCCCGCAACTGCATTGACGGGAAGCCCGTCCGACTTGCGGTTGAGCGGCGGGATGGCGTGGAACGCCCGGAAGATGAAGCCCGAGCCGTCGACGAGGAAGAGATGATCACCGTTTTTCATGCGGCCATGGATAGCGCGAGGCAGGGGAAAGGTCCATTGCGCTTTTCCGGCGCTACCCCATTTAAGTGGAGCGACAAAGGCCTCCCGGAACCCTGATATTCGGGTGCCGAACACTCACGCAAACGTTACGCATTTGTAATGCGCGATTCAGTCTCCCTATCCTTGAAATGCCACATTTGACTCCACAAATCATGTCGAGCGGCAATCATTCAATGCCGTGAGTCTGGTGATTGGCCTGTCCCCCGCCCGCACCAGATGAGGACAAAGGCCTCATCCCCCTCTCCGGGCCTTTGTCCCGCTTTCAAAGAGCCGCCACGGCGCAGCCTCCGCGCCGTGGCGGTTTTTTGTTGCCTATGCCCGTCAGTCGAAAGCGTATCGCCACACAGTCTCAAATCCCCGTGAAGTCGGCGCGGGTTCGGCTTCATTGCAGGCATTGTAACTTGTCTTCGCGCTCCTTCCCGCGTAGGCATAGACATGGCCTTCAATCGTATGGAATCTGCGACTTACCTGGCCAGCTTGTTGGCGAGGGGTTTCTCGCGCGCCCTGCAGGAGCGCGGTCAGAAACTCGGCTTTGCCCCCGGGCAATTCCCGGTCCTCCTGGAATTATGGTCCGAGGAAGGGCTGACTCAGAGACAGCTTCTCGACCGGCTCGACATCGAGCAGGCAACCATGGCCAATACGCTCGCCCGAATGGAGCGAGACGGCCTCATCGTCCGCCGCAAGCATCCGAACGACAAGCGTTCGCAGCAGATATTCCTGACCGAACGAGCCCGCAAGATGGAGGCCGCTGCGAAGGAGGCTGCTGCTGCAGCGGAGCAGTCGCTGCTTTCCGGCTTTCGCCGCTTCGAGAAAGAACTGATGCTCGAATATATGCGCATGGCGCTGGCGAATACGGCGCGCCACGGCGACGCCTCCTGATTTCACCCGACAATTTATCGTTGCATCAAAAGTTTTCGCTTAAAGCCGCCGGGTTTCGATTCTCAGTTTCGCCGCGAAACCCAAAAAGGATTCGCATAATGGCAGATATCACCCCGGTTCTCGAGCGCGCCGACGCAAATCTCCCGAAAAGCCTCGAGCGGCTCTTCGACCTCGTCCGCATCAAGTCCATTTCCACCGATCCCGCCTTCAAGGAGGAGTGCCGCAAGGCTGCGGAGTGGCTGGTGGCGGAACTCGGAGCGATCGGCTTCGAAGCCTCGGTACGCGACACGCCCGGCCATCCGATGGTCGTCGCCCATCACTCTGCCGAGAAGGCGGACGCTCCGCACCTGCTCTTCTACGGCCATTACGATGTGCAGCCGGTCGATCCCCTGAACCTCTGGGAGACCCCGCCCTTCGAGCCCTCCGTCAAGGAGGTCGAGCCCGGCCGCAAAATCATCACCGGCCGGGGTACGGCCGACGACAAGGGCCAGTTGATGACCTTCGTCGAGGCAGTGCGCGCCTATAAGGAGACCCGTGGCGGCTTGCCCTGCCGCATCACCATTCTCTTCGAGGGCGAAGAGGAATCCGGCTCTCCGTCGCTCAAGCCCTTCCTCGAAGCCAATGCCGGTGAACTCAAGGCCGACTACGCTCTTGTCTGCGATACCAGCATGTGGGACCGGGACACGCCCGCGATTTCGGCCGGCTTGCGGGGCCTCGTCGGCGAGGAGGTCGTCGTCAAGGCGGCGGACCGCGACCTGCACTCCGGTTATTTCGGTGGCGCGGCGGCGAACCCGATCCATATCCTGGCCGAGATTCTCGCCGGCCTTCACGACGAGACCGGCCGCGTGACGCTCGACGATTTCTACGAAGGCGTCGAGGAGACGCCGGCCGAGATCAAGGCTGGCTGGGAAACGCTCGGACAGACCGCCGAGAAATTCCTCGGCGAGATCGGCCTCTCTATCCCCTCCGGCGAAAGGGGCCGCTCCGTGCTCGAACTCACCTGGGCACGGCCGACGGCGGAGATCAACGGCATCACCGGGGGCTATACCGGCGAAGGATTCAAGACGGTGATCGCTGCAGAAGCCTCCGCCAAGGTTTCGTTCCGCCTGGTCGGCAAGCAGGACCCGGCAAAGATCCGCGAGAGCTTCCGCGCCTATGTGCGCTCGAAAATTCCGGCGGACTGCTCCGTCGAATTTCATGCGCACGGCGGTTCGCCGGCTATTCATCTGCCCTATGATTCGGCGCTGCTGAGCACGGCGAAGGCGGCACTTTCGGATGAATGGCCGAAGCCCGCCGTGGTCATCGGCATGGGCGGCTCCATACCGATCGTCGGCGATTTCCAGCGGATGCTCGGCATGGAATCGCTGCTGGTCGGGTTCGGTCTTTCCGACGACCGCATCCACTCGCCCAATGAGAAATACGAGCTCGCGTCCTTCCACAAGGGCATCCGCTCGTGGGTCCGCATTCTGGACGCACTCGGCACGCGGTAACGCCTTGCAGGCGGGGGGCTATGGTGAACACCGTTCGGCCATTGTCCACCGCCTTCGGCCATGAATGACAAATCGCACCCGCTTGACGGATATCAAGTCGACTTTGCTTGACCTGCCTGCCTTGGGATGCTTCCCTTTTTGAAAACAAATCAAAGTGGGAAATGGGCTGTTGGCAAGTGCAAGGATCGGGACGCCTCGTCCCGAGCATGTTTCTTTCATTACGCAGAATGGGCATCGCCACCTCGGCAGAACCGCGAAGCGCTTGGCGTGCCTTCAACCGGCCGCTGCTGATGGGCACCCGCATCGCCGCGACGCTTCGCTCGTGAATCGATTTCCGCCGGAAAATCACGCAGAAGCCCCGGCATGAAACGGCTCAAGGCATATTTCTGGCCCGTTGTGGGGCTTGCCGCGATCTTGGTTTCGGTGCGCGCGCTCGTCGATGAACTGCGCGGCCTGTCTCTCAACGAGTTCCTGGCGAGCTTCCAGGCCATATCGCTCGAAAGCTGGCTGCTCGCCATCGGTTCGACGCTTGTCGCCTATGCGGCGCTTGCCGCCTATGACCGGCTGGCGCTCGATCATCTCGGCCACCGCATCTCGCTGTGGTTCATCACCCTCTGCTCGTTCACCACCTATGCGCTTTCGCACAATCTCGGCGCCTCGGTTTTTTCCGGCGCGGTGGTGCGCTATCGAGCGTATCGGTCGAAAGGCCTGACGCCCGGAGAGGTGGGCGTGCTCGTCGCCTTCTGCTCCTTCACCTTCACGCTCGGCACGCTGATGCTCTCGGCCATCGTGCTGCTCCTGAGGCCGAATATCATCGAGAGATTTTCGGAGTTCCTGCCCATCGAAATGTCGTTGACGACGGGCGGCCTCATTCTCGCGCTCATCGCGCTCTACGTCCTCGGCAGCCTGGTCGGCATGCGGCCGCTGCGCACGCGCTGGTTCCAGCTGCATTACCCGCGGCCCTCCATCGTGCTGAGGCAATTGATCATCGCCCCCGTCGAGCTTCTGGGCGCTGCCGGCATCATCTATTTCGCGCTGCCCGAAGCCGGCAATCCCGGCTATGTGGTCATTCTGGGCATCTTCCTCGCATCCTTCTCCGCCGCGCTGCTCTCCCATGCGCCGGGCGGCATCGGTGTGCTTGAATTCGTCTTCATCGCGGCGCTTCCGGAAATGGACCCGGCCGACGTTCTGGCTGCGCTTGCCATTTTTCGGCTGCTCTACCTCCTCGTCCCCTTCGTGCTGGCGCTCGTCGTCATTCTCGTCTTCGAGCATTCCCGCTTTCTGGCCGAGCGTGCCGCGAAGGAGCCGTAGAGTTTCGCTGGAGCACTTCCAGGAAAAGTGTGTAACGCTTTTCCGTCCGGACCTCAGGGGGCGTTGCAGGTGGCGGGGATCGCCTTCTCGATGGGGCCTTCCGCTTCGTCGAGCCGGGCCGTCTCGATCTGATAGGGCGTGAAGGGCGGCACCTGGAGGGACGGATTGATGATCCTCGTCACGTAACAGCCGGAGAAGAAGCGGGTCTTTCCGCCTTCTTCGATGGATTTGATCGCAACCGGAACGGCCGAATAGATGCTGCCGGCAGCGCCCTCCGTGACGACCTTGCCGAACTTCGCTTCCACCGACACCGTCTTGGCGTAACCGTCGGCGAAGGCCTTGAACTCGCCGACGGGTTTCGACGCTCCGAAGTAGCCGTAGGCTCTGGCATATTCCCTCCGGTTGATCGCGTTGTAGAGCGAGCGGACGAGCGCCGCGCCGTCGGAGCGGTCGTCGACATAGGGAAATTCCTCCTGTGCCCTGGCCCCGATCCCCTGCGCGGCAAGGGCGGCAAGGGCGATCAGCACGGTGCAACGAACCCTCATTCTCTCTCCTTTCGAACGGATGAGCCGGCCGGCCGAGAAGCCGGCGCGCTCGCGAGTGTCCGGTACGATCCCGACGATTTTGAGTCGAAGGAGAGGCTTACCGCGGCGGCAGACCGGCCTTTCGCCGGCCGACGACATGCTCGCGCCAGATGGTGAAGATGCCGGCGGCGACCACCAGCACCGAGCCGATGATCATGTTCGTCGTCAGCGTCTCTCCGAAGATGGTCACGCCCATGACGGAGGCGAAGACGAGCTGCAGGTAGGTAAGCGGCTGAACCGCGGCGGCATCGAGCATGTCGTAGGCGCGGATCAGAAAATAGTGGCTCGACGTGCCGGTGATGCAGAGCAGCACCATCCAGATCCAGTCCGCCCCGGAAAGCGTCGCCCAGAAGAAGGGCCCGACGAGACTGATCGCGAAGGCGCCGACGATGCCGGTATAGAAGAAGCTGGTCATCGCCGAATCGTCGCGACTAGCAAGCCTGGTGGTGATGACATAGAAGGCGAACATCACGGCTGCCGCCAGCGGCAGCAGAAAGTTCACGTCGAACGACCCGTCTTCCGGCCGCAGGATCAGAAGAACGCCGATGAGTCCGACGGCAATCGCCGACCAGCGCCGCCACCCGACCCGTTCGCCGAGCAGAGGCATCGACAGGAGCGCCACGAAGAGCGGAGTGGCCGCGAGGATCGCCTGCGAATGCGCCAGCCCGACGATGGTGAAGGACGTGATCACCACGACGATCTGCACGGGCAACAGGACGCCCCGCAGGAGCTGAATGAGCGGCTTTCTCGTCACCGCGGTCGCGGCAAATCCGCCCGGCGCCCGCGCCGCGATCACCGCAGCGAAGCCGGCAAATGCCCAGTAGCGGATCATTGCCACGAAGACCGGCGGGTAGATGGCGCCCAGATGCTTGGAGATGCCGTCCTGGATCGAGAAGATGACGATCGCCAGAAGCGCGAAGACGTAACCGTTTGCCTTGGATCTCATGGGGTGGTGATACACGCGCTTTGCGGCCGCAGCCACGAGTTTTTCGCCCTGTGCATCTGGCCAGATCCGAAGCGCGTCGCGCGAATGCGATGCGTTTTCAGGTATCGCCAGATACAGAAAGACCCCGAGCCGGGAGGAGGTGGCTCGGGGTCTTAAACTTGATCGGTTCTGGGAGGAGGAGTGAACCGACCGAATGCCGGGCGCCGTGGGAGGAGGTACAGCGCTTCGACAAGGAGGAGAATAGATTATTTTCGTTGAGGTAATAGTGCGAATGTTGCATTGCAGCATTGCGCCGGATGCAAGGCGGCGTTCAGCCTTCCGAAGGTGAGGAACCAGGAGGCCGGGGGCCGATGCAAGGTTTTGAACAATCTGCCTTTTTCGCAAGAGAGCTCTTAACTCCCCCTTAAATTGCCGCATTTAAAGTACAACGCATCGGGACCAGCGGACGGGGTGGAGCCTACCGCACGACAACGGCACGGCCGGGATCGCCTGCGGGCGATGGGCACCGGTTTGGCCCCCAAAGGGGATATTTCCTTCCGGCATGGCGAGCGGCAAATCAGGACAGCGGATCGAGCCTTCCTTCGGCAGTAGCGACGACGGCGGCGACCTGCGCGTCGACGCGAGCGACCGCGTCTCGGGCGGCGGCAGCAAGCCGAAGCGCGCCAAGCCGCCCGAACGCGGTGCGAGGCGAGAAAAGCCCGGCAGGCGCGCCGGCGGGCGCGGCTCCGGAAGAAGCGGCTCCGGCGGCGGGTTCTTCGGCCTCGTCCGGCGGCTCGCCTATTGGTGCATCGTGCTCGGCATATGGGGCGCGATCGGCGTCGGCGGGCTCGTGCTCTATTACGGGGCGCGCATGCCGAGCGCCACGAGCTGGTCGATTCCCGAACGGCCGCCCAACGTCAAGATTCTCGCGGCGAATGGCGACATCATTGCCAACAGGGGCGCGACCGGCGGCGAGGCGGTCGCTCTCGAAGACATGTCGCCCTATATCCCGCAGGCGGTGATCGCCATCGAGGATCGCCGCTTTTATTCGCATTTCGGAGTCGATCCGCTGGGGCTGGCGCGCGCCATGCTCACGAACGTCATGAGCGGCCGCATGGTCCAGGGCGGCTCCACGCTCACCCAGCAGCTTGCCAAGAACCTGTTTCTCTCGCCGGAGCGGACGTTGGAGCGCAAGGTGCAGGAGGTGCTGCTCGCCTTTTGGCTGGAGCAGAAATACACCAAGGACCAGATCCTGGCCATGTATCTCAACCGCGTCTTCTTCGGGTCGAACGCCTATGGCGTCGAGGCGGCCTCCCGGCGTTACTTCAACAAGTCGGCGCGCGACGTCAATCTCGGCGAAGCGGCGCTGCTCGCAGGCCTTCTGAAAGCTCCCTCACGGCTGTCGCCGGCCCGAGACCCCGAAGCGGCGGAGGAGCGCGCACAGCTCGTGCTCGGCGCAATGCGCGAGGAAGGCTTCATCAGCGACTCCGAGATCAAGACGGCGATGTCGCAGGCGCCGACGCGGGCAAAGAGCTTCTGGTCCGGCGCCGAGCACTATGTCGCCGACATGGTGATGGACCAGCTCCCCGGCATGATCGGCGAAGTCACGCAAGACCTCGTCATCGATACGACCATCGACCTTGCGCTCGAGAAGAAGGCGGAAGAGGTGCTCGCCGAGAGGCTCGAGGCCGAGGGCGGCAAGCTCAACGCCTCCCAGGCCGCGCTCGTCTCGATCGACGGCACAGGCGCCATCCGCGCGCTCGTCGGCGGCAGGGACTATGCCGAAAGCCAGTTCGACCGCGCCTCCAAGGCGAAGCGCCAGCCGGGCTCGGCCTTCAAGCCCTTCGTCTACGCGGCGGCGCTCGAGATCGGCCGCACGCCGATGTCCGTGCGCAACGACGCGCCGGTCCGGATCGGCAACTGGACACCTGAAAACTATGATCAGAAATACCGCGGCGAGGTGACGCTCGCCGATGCGCTCGCCAATTCGCTGAACACCATCGCCGCCCAGCTCGTCATGGAGGTGGGGCCGCAGAACGTGGTCAAGCTCGCGCACCGGCTGGGCATAGATTCCGAGATGCAGGCCAATGCATCGATCGCGCTCGGCACGTCGGAAGTGACGCTGGTGGAGCTGACGTCCTCCTATGCGCCTTTCATGAATGGCGGCTTCAAGGCGACGCCGCACGTCATCCGGCGCATCTCCGCCGCCGACGGCACCGTGCTTTACGAAAACACCTACGACAATCCGCCGCGGGTGCTCGATCCGGCGATCGTCAGCGAAATGAACCGGATGATGGTGCGCGTGCTGACGGATGGCACCGGCAAAAATGCGCGCCTGCCGGGCTGGGAGGCGGCCGGGAAGACCGGAACGACGCAGTCCTTCCGCGACGCGCTGTTCGTCGGCTACACCTCCAACCTCGCGACCGGCATCTGGTTCGGCAACGACGACGGAAAATTCATGAAGAAGGTCACCGGCGGCGGCCTTCCCGCCAGGGCCTGGCACGATTTCATGGTTGCGGCGCATGAGGGCCTTTCGCCGTCGCCGCTCTTCGGCACGACGGGCGTGCAGCCGGTCTTCGACGAGGGCGGCATCGCTGCTGCCGACGAAATGCCGGCCGAGGGTTTCGGCACGGGTAATCCCGACGTCTTTCCCGAGCGCCCGGCAGGCATGGACGGCGTCGAAAGCATGGACGGCATGGCCGCGGTCGATCAGGTCCGGCCTGCAGAACAGGCCGGTGGACCAGTCCCGCCGGCCGGCGTCGGAGAGACCACCGGTGGGACCCGCCGAACGACGCTGTTCGATCTGCTGACCGGCGGCTGAACCAGCGGCAGCGGGGCCCCGTCGGGTGTTTGTGGATGACGCCTTGCATTTGCCGTCGTTCCCCCCGCAGAATGCCTTGCAGTCCGAAACGCCGGTCCTTATATACGCCGCATCGATGCAGCCGCGGCTGCGATGAAAGACAAAGACCATCCCGTTAGGGGCTGTCCCACGAATGCCTGACCGGGTTCCGACAGTCCGCTGCAAGGAGAGAACGACATGGCTAAAGTTATTGGTATTGACCTGGGAACGACCAACTCCTGCGTCTCCGTCATGGACGGCAAGGACGCGAAGGTGATCGAGAATGCGGAGGGCGCGCGCACGACCCCCTCCATGGTGGCATTCACCGAAGACGGCGAACGTCTCGTCGGCCAGCCGGCCAAGCGCCAGGCGGTGACCAATCCCGAGAACACGCTTTTTGCGATCAAGCGCCTGATCGGCCGCACCTTCGAGGATCCCACGACCCAGAAGGATAAGGGGATGGTCCCCTACAAGATCGTCAAGGCAGACAATGGCGACGCCTGGGTCGAAGCCCATGGCACCAGCTACTCTCCGTCGCAGATCTCCGCGATGATCCTTCAGAAGATGAAGGAAACGGCCGAGTCCTATCTCGGTGAAAAGGTCGAAAAGGCCGTCATCACCGTTCCGGCCTACTTCAACGACGCCCAGCGCCAGGCCACGAAGGATGCCGGCAAGATCGCCGGTCTCGACGTGCTGCGCATCATCAACGAGCCGACCGCAGCGGCCCTTGCCTACGGCCTCGACAAGAAGGAAGGCAAGACGATCGCCGTCTACGATCTTGGCGGCGGCACGTTCGACATCTCGGTCCTGGAAATCGGCGACGGCGTCTTCGAAGTGAAGTCGACCAACGGCGACACCTTCCTTGGCGGTGAAGACTTCGACATGCGCCTCGTCGAATATCTTGCCTCCGAGTTCAAGAAGGAGCAGGGCATCGACCTCAAGAACGACAAGCTCGCGCTGCAGCGCCTGAAGGAAGCTGCCGAAAAGGCGAAGATCGAACTCTCGTCCTCGCAGCAGACCGAAATCAACCTGCCGTTCATCACGGCGGACGCTTCCGGTCCGAAGCACCTGACGATGAAGCTGTCCCGCGCCAAATTCGAGAGCCTGGTCGAAGACCTGATCCAGAAGACCATCGCACCCTGCAAGGCCGCGCTCAAGGATGCCGGCGTTTCGGCTGCCGAGATCGACGAAGTCGTTCTCGTCGGCGGCATGACCCGCATGCCGAAGGTTCAGGAAACGGTGAAGCAGCTTTTCGGCAAGGAACCGCACAAGGGTGTCAACCCGGATGAAGTGGTTGCCATGGGCGCCGCGATCCAGGCGGGCGTTCTGCAGGGCGACGTCAAGGACGTGCTGCTGCTGGACGTCACCCCGCTCTCGCTCGGTATCGAAACGCTCGGCGGCGTTTTCACCCGCCTGATCGAGCGCAACACGACGATCCCGACGAAGAAGAGCCAGGTCTTCTCGACGGCCGACGACAACCAGTCCGCCGTGACGATCCGCGTCTCGCAGGGCGAGCGTGAAATGGCGGCCGACAACAAGCTGCTCGGCCAGTTCGATCTCGTCGGCATTCCGCCGGCACCGCGCGGCGTGCCGCAAATCGAGGTCACGTTCGACATCGATGCGAACGGCATCGTCCAGGTGTCCGCCAAGGATAAGGGCACGGGCAAGGAGCACCAGATCCGCATCCAGGCATCGGGTGGCCTTTCCGACGCCGAGATCGAGAAGATGGTCAAGGATGCCGAAGCCAATGCGGAAGCCGACAAGAAGCGCCGCGAAGGCGTAGAGGCCAAGAACCAGGCCGAAAGCCTGATCCATTCTTCGGAGAAGTCGCTCCAGGAGCATGGCGACAAGGTTTCCGAGACGGACCGCAAGGCGATCGAGGATGCGATCGCAGCGCTCAAGAGCGCCGTCGAAGCTTCCGAGCCGGACGCCGAGGACATTAAGGCCAAGACCAATACCCTCATGGAAGTCTCCATGAAGCTCGGTCAGGCGATCTATGAGGCTCAGCAGACGGACGCCGCCCATGCGGATGCCGCCGCCGACGCCAAGCGCTCCGGCGATGACGTGGTCGACGCCGACTACGAGGAAGTCAAGGACGAAGACGACCGTAAGCGGTCGGCCTGACGGCTTCGCCTTTCGATGAACGGGCCCGGGAGCAATCCCGGGCTTTTTCATAGATAGTTCATGGGCTGCGGCCCCAGGCGTGGAAGCGAACCGACCCTGCGGAGGAAAGTGGCTGCGAAACCGCCGTTTTCCGACAAAAAACGGCTTCGGCCCCGACTTGGCTATGGTATCGCGCTTAAAGGTTTACTAAATCCTGTGGCAAGATAATCAGGCAGCCGTCGGATCCTTCGCGCTGGCAAGCCCTGTCGCTGATAACAGGACGATCTTTGAAGCATGAAACGTGATCTTTACGAAACGCTTGGCGTTCAAAAAACGCGGACGAAAAGGAGCTGAAGAGCGCCTTTCGCAAACTCGCGATGAAATATCACCCGGACAGGAATCCCGGCGACCAGGAATCGGAAAAGTCCTTCAAGGAAATCAACGAAGCTTATGAAACGCTGAAGGACCCGCAGAAACGCGCAGCCTATGACCGTTACGGCCATGCGGCCTTCGAGCAGGGCGGCATGGGCGGAGGCTTCGGCAACGGCTTCGCCGGCGGCGGAGCGCACGGCTTCTCCGATATTTTCGAGGACATCTTCGGCGAAATGATGGGTGGCCGTCAGCGCCGCTCGTCCGGCGGACGCGAGCGCGGCGCGGACCTGCGCTACAACATGGAGATTTCGCTCGAGGAGGCCTATTCCGGCAAGACGGCGCAGATCCGCGTGCCGACGTCGATCACCTGCGACGTCTGCACCGGCACCGGCGCCAAGCCCGGTACCAGCCCGAAGACCTGCGGCACCTGTCAGGGCACCGGCCGCGTCCGCGCGGCCCAGGGCTTCTTCTCGATCGAGCGGACCTGCCCGACCTGCGGCGGGCGTGGCCAGACGATCGCCGACCCTTGCACCAAATGCCACGGCCAGGGCCGCGTCGTGGAGGAGCGGACGCTCTCGGTCAACATTCCGGCCGGTATCGAGGACGGCACGCGCATCCGCCTTTCCGGCGAGGGCGAGGCCGGCCTTCGCGGCGGCCCGGCGGGCGACCTCTACATCTTCCTCTCGGTCAAGCCGCATGAGTTCTATCAGCGCGACGGCGCGGATCTCTATTGCGCCGTGCCGATCTCCATGACGACGGCGGCGCTCGGCGGCAAGTTCGACGTCACCACGCTCGACGGTACCAAATCGCGCGTCACCGTGCCGGAAGGCACGCAGGCCGGCAAGCAGTTCCGCCTCAAGGGCAAGGGCATGCCGGTGCTGCGCTCCAGCCAGACGGGCGATCTCTATATCCAGATTCAAATCGAAACGCCGCAGAAGCTCACCAAGCGCCAACGCGAGTTGCTGCAGGAATTCGAGCAGATCTCGTCCAAGGAGAACAATCCCGAATCGACGGGCTTCTTCTCCCGGATGAAGGATTTCTTCGATACGTTGAGCGATTGAGGTAACGTCTCGGATGTTGTGCCTTCCCCTATGCGGCCGCTCGGGGAAGGGGCCCGGGACTGCGCGGCTTGTCCCTTCTCCCGTGAAATTGGGAGAAGGCGGCGGCAGCCCGATAGGGCCTGTTCGGCGGTCTCCCTGCATGGCACCATCCACCTATATTGCAGCTGAAACCAATTGCCACAGGCCGGCGGCGATGAGTAGCGTGCCCGCAATACGGGAGAGGAGGCGGCCCGGGAAGAACACCTTCTCCGCCAGCACGAAGATGGCGATTGCCGCAATCCAGAGCACATTCATGATGCCGCCGACGAAAAGAAGCGTCATCAGCGCCCAGCAGCAGCCGATGCAATAGAGCCCGTGGCGCAAGCCCAGTCCGACGGCTCCCGCCGGGTCGCGGCGAAAGCCGCCGTGGCGCTGCAGGAAGACGATCGGCGTCTGACACTGGCTGAGGCAGGCATCCTTGAGCGGCGTCCATTGGTAAAGACCCGCGACGATCAACACGGCACCGCTGAAGATGCGACTGGCGCTTGCCAGCGCCGGCGACAGCAGGGTTCCCTCCATGAGCCATTGCCCAAGCGTCGCGGCAAGCGCAAATCCCACCCAGGCAAGGAGATAGCCGCCGGCGAAAAAACCGGTCGCCGCAAAGGGCTTGCCCTCTTTCCGGCTTTGCCGGCCGACCCGGGCATAGAGCAGGATCATCGGCGTTGCCGAAGGCAGCATCATGCCGACCATCATCACGACCCACATGGTCAGAGTGACGCCGGCCTCTACGGAACTCCAGGGACGCGGTGAAATGCCGAGGACGGTGCCGAGCGACGGGGCGTCGCCGGCGTCCATCTCCATGCCGTCCATCTCCATGGCAGGGTCCATCCGCATGTCCGCTCCCATGCCGGGACCGGACATGCTCATGCCGTCGCCGCTCATGGCTGCTGCCAGCCAAAGAGTGTATGTCCAGGCGATCACCGTCAATGCGGCGAGCGACGCTGCCACGATGACGCGATCCCGTCTGAGCAGGCTTTCAAGCGCGGTGTCGGCCGGCATGACGTCAGTGAACCACGCCGCTTCCGGTCATGTGCAGTCTGGCGAAGTGGGCGTGCGAATCCGCGAGCGAAACCGCCAGCGGCCCGCTCGTCTCGGCCCAGCCGCGCCCCACCTCGCAGCGGTCGTATTCGAAGCCGTGCGGAAGGTTGATGCGGGCGTGGTGCTCCTCACCGGTCACCGGATTGACGATCGGCTCGCCGCGAGCCTCCATCCATCCCGGAATGTTGACGCGCGCGGAGCGCCTTTCGACGTCGATCTCGAAATCGATCGGCGCGAAAACCGGTTCGTGGAAGGTCTCGAAAGTCGTCGCGAACACCTGGAAGAAGGTGGCGCCGGGCTCGGTGTCCTGGCCGCTCATGATCCGTAGCAGCGCCTCCCGCTGCTCGTCGGAGGCACGCTCGTCGATGATCGGAACCACCGCGCCCCTGCCCTCGTGAATGGCGCCGGGCCAGGATACGATCATGCCGCATCTCAAGCCGTCGAGCCGGGTGTCGCCATGGTGTCCCTCGTCGATATCGACGACCCCGATCGCGCGGCAATGCCCCTCGGTAGGCAGTGCGTTGAACTGGCACGGGCAGCCATAGGCGCAGTTGCAATGGATGAATTCGCGGCCCTTGATCGTCCACTCGACGTCCGTCATCGTTTCCTCCCCAGATACGATGGAAGTTTCACTCTCCTCCGAATGCAATTTCATTAGATAGCGGGAATATACTCCCCGCCGACGGCAATGCCAACGGGGTGCCTGGCGAAAGCGTCAGGCGATGAGGTCCACGGCGAAATAGCAGAGCGCCGAGATCAACGCTGCCGCCGGCATGGTGATCACCCACGCGACGACGATGTTGCCGGCGAGCCCCCACCGCACCGCCGACACCCGCCTCGCCGCGCCGACGCCGATGATCGCGCCGGTGATCGTGTGGGTGGTCGAAACCGGAATGCCGAGCCAGGTCGCCGCGAACAGCGTGATGGCGCCGCCCGTCTCGGCGCAGAAGCCCTGCATCGGGTTGAGCTTGGTGATCTTCGAGCCCATCGTGTGGACGATCCTCCAACCGCCGAAGAGCGTGCCGAGCGCGATCGCCGCCTGGCAGGTGATGACCACCCAGAAGGGCACGTAGAATTCCGAGCCGAGATAGCCCTGCGAGAAGAGAAGCACGGCAATGATGCCCATGGTCTTCTGCGCATCGTTGCCGCCATGGCCGAGCGAATAGAGGGAAGCCGAAACGAATTGCAGCACCCGGAAGGTGCTGTCGACGGCGAAGGGCGTCTGGCGAACGAAAACCCAGGAGACGATCAGGATCAACAGCAGTGCCAGAACGAAGCCGATGCCCGGCGACATGACGATGGCGCCGGCGGTCTTCAGCAGTCCTTGCCAGACGATCGAGCTGAAACCGGTTTTGGCCAGCCCGGCACCGACGAGGCCGCCGATGAGCGCGTGCGAGGAACTCGACGGGATGCCGAAGACCCAGGTGACGATGTTCCAGGTGATTGCGCCCATCAGCGCCGCGAAGATCACCTGCGGCGTGACGATACCCGGATCGATGATGCCCGTTCCGAGCGTTTCGGCGACGTGCAGTCCGAAGAAGAGGAAGGCGATGAAGTTGAAGAACGCCGCCCAGAAAACCGCATATTGCGGCCGGAGCACGCGGGTCGAAACGATGGTCGCGATCGAATTGGCCGCATCGTGCAGCCCGTTGAGGAAGTCGAAGAAAAGCGCGACGGCAATGAGCCCCACGAGCAGCGGGAAGGCGAGCGTCGCATCCATCAGACGTTCTCGATCACGATGCCGCTGATTTCGTTCGCCACGTCCTCGAAGCGGTCGACGACCTTTTCCAGTTCGCCGTAGATCTCGCTGCCGATGATATAGGCCATGGGGTTGGAAGCGCCGTGGCGCTGGAAGAGATCCTTCAGGCCCTGCTCGTGGAGCTGGTCGGACCTATCCTCGACATGCGTCACCTCCTCGGCGATGGCGCCGAGGCGGTGGGCATTGGCGCCGATGCGACTGAGGAGCGGAATGGCCTCGGCGACCAGATGGGCGGCCTCGACGACCGCCGCGCCCATGGACTGCATGCCGGGGTCGAAGCTCTTCTGTTCATAGAGCCGGATCGTTTTCACCGTCTTGTGCATCATGTCGATCGCATCGTCCATCGACTGGATGAGATCCTTGATGTCGCCGCGGTCGAAGGGGGTGATGAAGCTGCGGCGGACGGCCAGCAGAACCTCGCGGGTGATCTCGTCGGCCTCGTTCTCGAGCGCGACGATGCGGTCGCAATGGCTTTCGATGTCAGGGCCGCCGGCAAGAAGCGCGTTCAGCGCCTCCGCCGCACCCATGACGGTGCGCGAATGGTCGGCGAAGAGGTCGAAGAAACGGTCTTCCCGGGGAGGAGCTTGCGAAACAGGCCGAGCATCAGCGATCCATCCAACTGTCGATTGTCACGCAGTTGTCATATTGTACTTGCGCGCTCGGGGAAAGTTCCGATGCGGCCGAAAAAAAGGGCTTTCCCACAGGCGATTGGGCGGAAATGCGCAGCCCGGACACGGAATCGCCGCGGGCCGGAGAGAGGCAGACGGAACACCCCTTTCCGCCTTGCCTTGGCCCGGCTTTCATCCTACCTGACAGCAACGTCGAATTCGGACCCGCAATGCCCCACAAGGTCTTTCTCACACGTCTGAAACTGAGCGACTTCCGCAACTATGCGACGCTGGCGCTCGACCTCGACCAGCGCCATGTGGTGCTGACCGGCGAGAACGGCGCGGGCAAAACCAATCTGATGGAGGCGGTCTCCCTTCTTTCGCCCGGGCGCGGCTTGAGGCGCGCTGCCTATGCCGATATCGCCCGCGTCGGCGCCGCCGATGGTTTCTCGATCTTCGCCGCCGTCGACGGCATGGAAGGGTCGGTGGAGATCGGCACGGGGACTCAAGGGGCCGAGGAGGGGCAATCACGGCGCCTCAGACTCAACGGCACTGCGGCCCGCACGGTCGACGAACTCACCGATCACCTCCGGGTGCTCTGGCTCACGCCGGCGATGGATGGCCTCTTCACCGGCCCTTCCGCCGACCGCAGGCGTTTTCTCGACCGGCTGGTACTGTCGCTCGATCCCGGGCACGGCCGGCGCGCCAGCGAGTTCGAGCGCGCCATGCGCAGCCGCAACCGGCTACTCTCGGAATTCCGACCCGATCCCGCCTGGCTGTCGGCCATCGAGCGCGAAATGGCCGGGCTCGGCATCTCCATGGCGCTCGCCCGTCAGGAGATGCTCGGCCTGCTCTCGGCCCTCGTCGAGCGAAGCCGGAGCGATGGGACCTTTCCGTCCGCAAGCCTGTCGCTCGCCGGCTTTCTCGACGACTGTGCAGGTATTCCCGCCTTTGAACTCGAAGAGCGTTATCTGGCAATGCTCGCCGAAGGCCGTGCCCGCGATACGGCCGCCGGCCGCACGCTCGACGGGCCGCACCGCACCGATCTTCTGATCCGCCACCGGGAAAAGGACATGGAGGCAGAGCGCTGTTCGACCGGCGAGCAGAAGGCGCTGCTCGTCGGTCTGGTTCTCGCGCATGCACGGCTCGTCGGGGATATGACCGGCCACGCCCCGGTGTTGCTGCTCGACGAAATCGCCGCCCATCTCGACCGGGGACGCCGTGCCGCCCTCTTCGATCTGGTCGATGGGCTCGGCGGCCAGGCCTTCATGACGGGCACCGACCGGGCGATGTTCGACGCCCTTGGCGAGCGGGCTCAATATCTGGCCGTTGCAAACGGCCGCGTTTCCGGGTGACATAGAGCGCCGTCCGCGGAAATTAAATGGAGACGCATATGACGACCGATGCGACGCTCGCTCCTTCGGAGATTGCGCGCTACGCACGCCACATCGTGCTGCCGGAGATCGGCGGCCCGGGGCAGCAGAAACTCAAGGCCGCGCGCGTGCTCGTCATCGGCGCGGGCGGGCTCGGCGCGCCGGCTCTGCAATATCTCGCGGCCGCCGGTGTCGGCACGCTCGGGGTCGTCGACGATGACGTGGTCTCGTTGTCGAACCTGCAGCGTCAGGTGATCCACGCCACCGCAGATATCGGGCGGCCGAAGGTCGAGAGCGCCGCCGCGGCGATCGACGCCCTCAATCCGCATGTGAAGGTCATGACGCACGCGCTCAGGCTGGACGCCGAAAATGCAGATGCGCTCATGCGCCAATACGATCTCGTCGTCGACGGGTCGGATAATTTCGATACGCGTTATCTCGCCGCCGATACGGCCGCGGCGGCAGGCGTGGCGCTCGTCACCGGTGCCGTCGGACGCTTCGACGGCTCGGTCACCGTGCTGAAGCCCTACGAGACCGATGCCGAGGGGCACCCGAACCCCTCATACCGCGATCTCTTCCCGGAGCCGCCGCCGCCGGGCACCGTGCCAAGCTGCGCCGAAGCGGGCGTCCTGGGCGCGCTCACCGGCGTCATCGGCACGCTGCAGGCGATGGAAGCGATCAAGCTCGTCACCGGCATCGGCGAGCCGCTGGTCGGCCGTCTGCTGCTCTACGATGCGCTCGCCGCCCGGTTCAACACGATCCGCTATCGGCGCGGCACGCGCTGAGGACGCCATGGAGACGGTTCGCATCGACGCCAGCTTCGATCGTTACGAGGAGTTGCTGTCGCTGATCCGTGCGTCCTTCGCCTATATGGACGGCCGCATCGATCCGCCCTCCTCGGCCCATGCGCTGACGGCGGCCTCCCTTAACCGGAAAGCAAGAGACGAGATCGCCTTCGCGGCCGTCGCCGGGCGTGACCTCCTGGGCTGCATCTTCTGCAAGCCGGAAGCGGACTGTCTCTATATCGGCAAACTCGCCGTCGCTCCCGGCTTCCAGGGAAAGGGAGTAGGGCGGATGCTCATCGCCGCCGCCGAGGAAACGGCGCGCGGTCTGGGCCTGCCTGCGCTGAGGCTTCAGACACGCATCGAACTCACCGGGAACCAGGCCGCTTTTGCGGCTTTGGGCTTCGTGGAGACGGCGCGAACCGCCCACCCAGGCTTCACCCGCCCGACCTCGGTCGATATGCGCAAAGTGCTCAGCTAGATCACGATGCTTTTGGGTCGGGTCGACCTAAAACACGACCGTGATCGGTTTCAGGAAGTTGAGACGCGGGATGCGGGCGGAAAGCCGCACACGTTTTTCCTCATCCCGCTCTTTTCCTCATCCCGCTCCAGGGCCGAGGTGTGGGGAGGTATCGCCGCGCGCCGGCACCCGCCGGAAGCCCGCAAAGAGAGACTGGAGCGCTTCGCTCCCCTGGGCCACGAGGTCGAAGCGGCGGCCGAACAGCAGCCATTCGGTACAGAGCCCCATCATCATCCAGCGCAGGGCCCGCGCCGCGGTCGGCGGCGCCCAGTGCTCCTGCAACTGACCCCTTTCCAGTGCCCGGGCGAAGGCAAGCTCCAGAAGGGCATCGTGGCGCTCCTCGATCTCGCGCTGGCGCACGAGAACGGCGGACATGTCATTGTCGTAGTCGCAGCGCAGCATGATCGCGAGAATGCGCTGCCGCTGCTCGTCCGCGGCCAGGGTCGTCAACCAGTCGCTGGTCGCGCTCTCGACGATGGCGAGCGTGTCGAAGGCTTCCGTTTCGATCTCGCGTGCGATCATGTCTTCGTGAGGCAGCGGCACGGCCTCGTAAAGGGCGAGGAAGAGATCCGTCTTGTTGGCGAAATGCCAGTAGATGGCGCCGCGGGTGACGCCCGCCTCCTTCGCCACTTCCTCGAGCGTCGTATTGGGAACGCCCTTCTTGTAGAACATCCGCTCGGCGGCACACAGAATCTTCTGTCTTGTAGCCTCGGCGTCGGCCTTGGTTCGGCGCATCTATTCAAATTCTCCTTCGGCGACGGCCCGCCCGCCGCCGTAGGCGGGCGGGCCGTCTTCGATATTATTCGGCCGGGCTGGCGGTTTCGGATGCTGGCTTGGCCGCCTCCGGCGCCGCTCTTCCGCGTTCGAAGATCTTCATCACGAACACGAAGAAGACCGGGACGAAGAAGATCGCCAGCACCGTCGCCGAGATCATGCCGCCCATGACTCCCGTGCCGATGGCGCGCTGGCTGCCGGAACTTGCGCCCGTCGCGATCGCCAGCGGCAGGACGCCGAGGGTGAAGGCGAGCGAGGTCATCAGGATCGGCCGGAAGCGCAGATGCGCAGCCTCCAGTGTCGAGTCGATGAGCGACTTGCCCTGTTCGCGGAGTTCCTTGGCGAACTCGATGATCAGGATCGCGTTCTTCGCCGAAAGCCCGATGATCGCGATCAGGCCGACCTTGAAGTACACATCGTTCGGCATGTCGCGCATCGTCACGGCAAGCACGGCGCCGATGACGCCGAGCGGCACGACCATGATGACCGAGACCGGAATGGACCAGCTCTCATAGAGTGCGGCCAGGCACAGGAAGACGAGCAGGCAGGAGAGCGCAATCAGGAGCGGCGCCTGCGAGCCCGACTGGATTTCCTGCAGCGACTGCCCCGTCCACTCGTAGCCGAAGCCCGCGGGAAGCTGGGCCACCAGGCGCTCCATCTCGGCGATCGCATCGCCGGAGGAGTAGCCGGGAGCGGCCTCGCCGCTGATGCGGACCGCCGGATAACCGTTATAGCCCACCGTTTGCGTCGGCGCCTTGACCCATTCCACATCCGCAAAGGCCGAAAGCGGAACCATGCCGCCATTGGAGTTGCGGACATTCAGGTTCAGGAGATCCGCCGTCTGCATGCGCTTCGTCTCGTCCGCCTGCACCGTCACGCGCTGCATGCGGCCGGCATTCGGGAAGTCGTTGACATAGGACGAGCCGAGATTGGTCGAGATGGTCGAGTTGATGTCGGCAAAGGTCACGCCGAAGGTATTGGCCTTCTCGCGGTCGATATTGACGCTGACCTGCGCCGCATCGGGCATGCCCTCGAAGCGGACCCCGGTCAGGACCTTGCTCTGGGAGGCGAGGCCGAGCAGCTGATCGCGCGCTTGCGCCAGCGCCTCTTGACCGAGACCCGCACGGTCCTGCAGGCGGAAAGAAAACCCGCCGGTCGTCCCGAGTCCCTGGATCGCCGGAGGCGACAGAGCGAAGCTGATCGCATCCTTGATCTGACTCATGGCCATCGTGGCGCGGCCGGCGATCGACTGGGCGGAGTTGTCAGCATCGCGCTCGCTCCAGTCCTTGAGCGTCACGAATGCGAGCCCCGCATTCTGCCCGCTGCCGAAAAAGGAGAAGCCGTTGATCGCCACGATCGTGTCGACCGCCTTTTCCTGGCCGAAGATGGTCTCGGTCTGCTCGATCACCTCCGTGGTGCGGTTTGCAGTCGCTTCCGAAGGCAATTGCATCATCACGATGACGAAGCCCTGGTCCTCGTCCGGCAGAAAGGACGAAGGAAGCTGGAGAAAGGCCCAGCCGAGGCCGGCAAGCAGCGCTAGATAGATGACCATGAAGCGGCCGGTCCGCCTGACGATGCCCCCGACGGCGCGCGTGTAGCCGTGCGACGTCCGGTCGAAACCGCGATTGAACCAGCCGAAGAAGCCGCGCTTGGCGTGATGGTGACCCTTCGGAACCTGCTTGAGGAAGCTTGCGCAAAGCGCCGGCGTCAGCGAGAGCGCAAGCAGCGCCGAGAACAGGATCGAGACGACCATGGTAAGACTGAACTGGCGGTAGATCACGCCGACGGCGCCCGGGAAGAAGGCCATCGGGATGAACACCGAAGCCAGCACCAGGGTGATGCCGATCACCGCACCGGTGATCTGCTTCATCGCCTTGCGGGTTGCATCCTTCGGAGTGAGCCCTTCTTCCGACATGATACGCTCGACGTTCTCGACCACGATGATCGCATCGTCGACGAGAATGCCGATCGCCAGCACCATGCCGAACATCGTCAGCACGTTGATCGAGAAGCCCATCGCCAGCATGACGGCGCAGGTGCCGAGCAGGGCGACCGGCACGACGATGGTGGGAATGATCGTGTAGCGGACGTTCTGCAGGAAGAGGAACATTACCAGGAAGACGAGGCCGACGGCCTCGACGAGGGTGTGCAGCACCTTCTCAATCGACACCGCGACGAAGGGCGAGGTGTCATAGGGGACCGAATATTCGAGCCCTTCCGGGAAGAACTCCGCCAGCTCGTCCATGCGCGCCTTGATCGCTGCCGAGGTCGACATCGCGTTGCCGCTCGGAGAAAGCTGCACGGCGATGGCCGCCGAGGGGCTGCCGTTGAGGCGGGTGGAGAAGGTGTAGCTTTCGCCGCCGATCTCGAGGCGCGCGACGTCGCGCAGCCGCACGGCGGAGCCGTCGGCATTTGCCCTGAGCACGATGGCACCGAATTCCTCCGGGCTCGAAAGCTGACCCTTGATGACGACCGGAGCGGTGACCTGCTGCGTGATCGGATTCGGCTGGGCGCCGATCGAGCCCGAGGCGATCTGGGCGTTCTGAGCCTGGATCGCTGCCGTGACGTCGGCCGCCGTCAGGTTGAGGCCGAGCATCTTGTCGGGGTCGAGCCAGACGCGCATCGAGCGCTCGGTCGCAAAGAGCTGGGCGCGTCCGACGCCGGGCACGCGCTGGATTTCGCTGAGCACGTTGCGGCTGAGATAGTCGCCGAGCCCGATCGCGTCCATCGAACCGTCGGTCGAAGTCAACGAGATGATCAGCAGGAAGCCGGCGCCGGCCTCGTCCACCTGCACGCCTTGCTGCCTGACGGGATCGGGCAGGCGCGGTTCGACGCGCTGCACCCGGTTCTGAATGTCGACCGAGGCCTGGCTTGGATCGGTGCCCGGCTGGAAGGTGGCGTCGATCGAGACCGAGCCGGAGGAGCTGGTCGACGATTCGAAGTAAAGCAGCCCCTCGACGCCGTTCAGCTCGTCCTCGATCAGCCGCGTGACGCTCTGATAGGTGTCCTGCGAGGAGGCGCCGGGATAGTTGGTATTGATCGATATCTGCGGCGGTGCGACATCCGGATACTGCGAAACCGGCAGGAGCGGGATAGCGATGATGCCGGCGATCATGATGAAGATCGCCACCACCCAGGCAAAGATCGGCCTGTCTATGAAAAAACTGGGCATGATATCGGTCTCACTTCACTTCGGTGCCGGGCTTTTCGCCGGCATCGGCCGAAGCGCTGGCCTGTTCGGGCGCGGGCTTTGCGTTCGGGTTCCAGTCGGAAGGCTGCACGGGCGCGCCCGGGCCGACTTTCTGGAAGCCCTCGACTATGACCTTTTCGCCGGGTTTCAGGCCGGAGGTCACCTGCCAGCGCTCGCCGACGGTGCGTCCGAGCGTGACGTTGCGGAATTCAACCTTGTTGTCGGCATTCACGACATAGACCTGCGACTGCCCGGCATTGTTGCGCTGCACGGCCTGCTGCGGGACGGTGATCGCGTCCTTTTCCAAACCCTGCTGGATCTGGACGCGGACATACATGCCCGGCAGCAGATCGTTGTTCGGGTTGGGGAATTCGCCGCGCAGCGTCACCTGGCCCGTGGTCGCGTCGACGGCGGCTTCGGAGAAGAGCAGCCTGCCCTTGAGAGCGTAGGGCGTCCCGTCGTCGAGGATCAGCTGAACCTCGGCCTCGTTGTTGGCGCTCATCCACTGGCCGTCCTTGAGCGCCTTGCGCAGGCGGATCAGATCCGTCGCCGACTGGGTGAAATCGGCGTAGATCGGGTTGAGCTGCTGGATCGTTGCAAGGTTCTGAGTGTCATTGGTGTTGACGAGCGCGCCTTCGGTGATCAGCGCCCGGCCGATCCGGCCGCTGATCGGAGCGGTGACGTTCGTATATTGCAGATTGAGCTTGGCCTCGGCGAGCCCTGCCTCGGCGATGCCGACATCGGCCTCGGCCTGGGCGAGGGCCGCGATCGCATCGTCGTACTGCTGCACGGCGGTGACCTGCGCCTCCTTCAGGCGCGACTGGCGGTCGGCCGTCCGCTTGGCCTGATCGACCACCGCCTGGGCGCGCTTCAGCGTCGCCGCGGCGCTGTCCACCTTGACCTGGAACGGTGCCGGGTCGATGCGGTAGAGCACGTCGCCTTCCTTGACCATGGTGCCCTGCTCGAACACGCGCTCGACGACGATGCCGGAGATGCGCGGGCGGACCTCGGCGATGCGGGTGGCGGTGATGCGGCCGGGCAGTTCGTTGGTGATCGGCAGCGGTTCCGCCTTCGTCGTGAAGACGGCGACCGGCGACGGCGGAGGGGCGGCAGCCGCGGCCTGCTGTTCTTCATTCTTCTGGCAACCCGCGAGAAAAATCACGGATGCCAGCGCGGCGGCCAATATCGGTCGGTTCATGCGCATCGCAATGTCCATATTGTCAAAGGACCGGCCGCAGTCGCGGCGTTTCGCAAGCGCTGCGCGGTCCAAAAGTGAGGTGAAGCGGAGCCGGTATCGGCGTGGAAAATACCGGAAAGCTAATATACAGACGCCAATGTATGTTAATTTCTGCCGCAGTGCAACAGAGTTTTGACGCGCCGGCCGGGGAGGCAAAAGGGGGAGTCGCAACGGTTTCGGCGTTGCGGCGCGTGGTGATCACACAGGTGTGATTCGGGCCGAAGCTGTTTCAGAGTGCAAATCGGCCCGTCATCCGGCTGCCGCGACCTTCTCCCCGCCGGCGGGGAGAAGGAAAACACGGGACCGCCTGCGCCACGATGCCACGCCCCGCGTGCGGAGGGTTAGGGTGAGGGGCAATCACACCCGCGCGTCGTCTCTCACTGACCCGACTTGATCACCCGCCCGTCCGCATCGAAGCGATGCATGCTGCCGATTACCGGCGTCGCGTGGACGATGTCGTCGGCGGCGTAGCGGTGTTCGCCGAAGAGGCGCACCGTCAGCAGGCCGACCGTCTCCGATTCGATATAGATGATCGTGTCGGCGCCAAGATGCTCGACATGGATCACCTTGCCCTTCCAGTCCCCGCTTTCACGGGAGAGGCCGATATGCTCCGGACGGATACCGATCGTCTTTGCCTCTCCGTCGCCGAGCTTTGCGGCTTCGATGAAATTCATCTGCGGCGAGCCGATGAAGCCGGCGACGAAAAGGTTGGCCGGGCGATTGTAGAGCTCCATCGGCGAGCCGACCTGCTCGATCCGGCCGGCATTCAGCACGACGATCTTGTCGGCAAGCGTCATCGCCTCGACCTGATCGTGGGTCACGTAGATCATCGTCGCCTTGAGGCTGCGGTGAAGGCGGGCGATTTCGAGCCGCGTGTTGACGCGCAGCGCCGCGTCGAGGTTCGACAGCGGCTCGTCGAAAAGGAAGAGCTTCGGCTCGCGCACGATCGCGCGGCCGATCGCCACGCGCTGACGCTGGCCGCCGGAAAGTTCGGCCGGACGGCGGGCGAGATAGGGTTCGAGCGACAGCATGCCGGCCGCCTTGGCGACCTTTTCTTCGATCTCCGCCTTCGGCACACCCGCCTGCTTCAGCCCGAGGCCCATATTGTCCTTGACGGTCAGGTGCGGATAGAGCGCGTAGGACTGAAACACCATGGCGATGCCGCGCTTGGCCGGCGCCACATGGCCGACCTCGACGCCGTCGATTTGAACGCTGCCCGACGTCGCGTCCTCGAGGCCGGCGATAGTGCGCAGAAGCGTCGATTTTCCGCAGCCGGACGGACCGACGAAGATGACGAACTCGCCGTCCTTCACGTCCAGGTCGATGCCCTTCAGCACCTCATGACTGCCGAAGGCCTTGCGGATGGTTTTGAGTTGAAGTGATCCCACGTGTCGCCCTCTTGGGTTAAAGCTCGACCGGCTTGCCGGTGCGCACACTCTCGTCGGCGGCGAGGCAGATCTTCAGCGACTGCACCGCATCGTCCATGTGCCGGCCGAGATCGATGTCTTCTCGGATGGCCTTGAGCACGAAGGCCTGCTCGCGGTCGCAAAGCTCCTGGTGGCCGGGCTCGCCCTCCATCACCAGGTCCTCGTCGGATTTCAGGAACCGGCCGTCCGGTCCCGTCGCGGCGCTGTGCACGCGGATGACGGAGGTTTTCGTGTGCACGTCGATGTCGTCCGACTTGGCGTTCTGATCCATGACGATCGACACGGCGCCGTTCGGAGACATCACGTCCTTCACGAAAAAGGCCGTCTCGGAGATCATCGGGCCCCAACCCGCCTCGTACCAGCCCACAGAGCCGTCCTCGAAGATCACCTGCAGATGCCCGTAATTGTACATATCCGCGGCGATCTCGTTCGAGAGCCTCAAGCCCATGCCGCGCACCTCGACGGGCCTGGCATCGGTGATCTGGCACATGACGTCGACGTAGTGGACGCCGCAATCGACGATCGGCGGTGTCGTCTGCATCAGCGACTTGTGCGTCATCCAGGTCGGGCCGCTCGACTGCTGGTTCAGGTTCATGCGGAAGACAAAGGGCCCTCCGAGCTTGCGGGCTTCCGCGATCAGCCGCATCCAGGACGGGTGGTGGCGCAGGATATAGCCGACGACCAGCTTGCGGCCGTTGGCCCGCGCGCAGGCGACGACGCGCTCGGCGTCGGCGACCGTCGTTGCCAGCGGTTTCTCCACGAAAACATGGGCTCCCGCCTCCATCGCCATCACCGCATAGTCCGCATGCGTGTCGGAATAGGTGTTGATCGAGCAGAGCTCCGGCTTCAGCGCGGCCAGCGCCTCCGGGAACGACGGCAGGATCTCGTATCCTGCCAGAGCCTCGGGCAGCGCCACCTTCGATCGGTTGACCAGCCCGGCGATTTCGAAGCCAGGGTTCTGATGATAGGCGAGCGCGTGGCTGCGGCCCATATTGCCGAGCCCGGCGCTGAGCACGCGGATCGGGGGTGCGGATGAATTCACTTGACTGCTCCTGCCGTGATGCCGCGGATCAGCTGCCGCGAGAAGATGACGTAAAGGACGAGGACCGGGAAGATCGCCAGCGACAGCGCCGAGAGGACCGCGTTCCAGTTGGTGACGAACTGGCCGATGAAGATCTGCGAGCCGAGGGTGACGGTCTTGGTCGCCTCGGCGGGCGCGAGGATCAGGGGGAACCAGAGATCGTTCCAGATGGGGATCATGGTGAAGACGGCGACCGTCGCCATGGCCGGGCGGATGAGAGGAAGCACCAGCCGCAGGAAGATCGCATATTCCGACAGGCCGTCGATGCGTCCGGCATTCTTCAGGTCGTCGGATACGGTGCGCATGAACTCGGACAGAATGAATACCGCCAACGGCAGGCCTTGCGCCGTATAGACGAGGATCAGCGCGGTCAGCGTGTTGACGAGACCAGTCGCCACCATACCCTGCAGGATCGCCACCGTTCCGAGCCGGATCGGGATCATGATCCCAAGCGCCAGATAGAGCCCCATCAGCGTATTGCCGCGGAAGCGGTATTCGGAAAGCGCGAAGGCGGCCATGGCGCCGAACAGCAGGACGAGCGCGATCGAGACCACGGTGACGATGATGCTGTTCTGGAAATAGCCGATGAAGTCACCCTGCTTCAGCACCGTTTCGTAGCCGATCAGGCTGAAGGTCTCGGGTGTCGGGATCGCCAGAGGCTCCCGGAAGATCGCGTTGCGGCTCTTGAACGAGTTTACGATCGTCAGGAACACCGGAAAGAGTGCAACGAGCGTATAGGCGATCAGGGCCGCGTGAACGGCGCCCATGCGCACGAAGGAGGCGCGTGTTTTCGACATCTTCTATCCTCCTTAGAACTGATAGCGGCGCATGCGGCGCTGTATGCCGAAGAGATAGAGCGCGACGCCGGCGAGAATGATCAGGAACATGATCGCGGCGATCGTCGCGCCCATCGAACGGTCGCCGAGCTGAAGCTGGAAACCGAAGAAGGTGCGATAGAGCAGGGTGCCCAGGATGTCGGTCGACTTGTCCGGGCCGGCCAGCGCGCCCTGCACCGTATAGATCAGATCGAAGGCGTTGAAATTGCCGACGAAGGTGAGGATCGACACGATGCCGATGGCAGGCAGGATCAGCGGAAGCTTGATCTTCCAGAACTGGCTCCAGCCGGTGACGCCGTCGAGCTCCGCCGCCTCGGTCACCTCGTCTGGAATGTTGAGCAGCGCCGCATAGATCAGCATCATCGGGATGCCGATATATTGCCAGACGGAAATGAGCGAAACGGCGATAAGCGCGGTGTCGGGCTTGCCGAGCCAGGGCCCGAACAGCGATCGCAGGCCGACCGTGTCGAGAAGATAGGGGGCGACGCCCCAGATCGGCGACAGGATCAGCTTCCAGATGAAACCGACGATGACGAAGGAGAGCAGCGTCGGCAGAAAGATCGCCGTGCGGTAGAAGGCGCCGAAGCGCAGCTTCGGGACGGACAGCATGGCGGCGAGCGCGATGCCGATCGGGTTCTGCACGGCCATGTGGATCAGGAAAAAGACGAAATTGTTCTTGAGCGCGTTCCAGAAATCCGCCGCCCAGCGCGGGTCGCCGAACAGAACCTTGAAATTGCCGAGGCCCACGAAGGTCAACTGGCCGTCAACCGTGTTGTAGAAGGACTGGCGCAGCGTCTCGAAGAGCGGAAGGATCATCACCGCCGTATAGACGACGAGCGCCGGCAGCAGAAAGACGAGGATGTGCCAGCGCCGCGGGCGCCTGATCTCGGTGACGTCGGTCGTGATTTCACGTGGGTTCATCGGCCTCTGGCCCGTTCTCAAACCGGCTGGCCATAAGGGCGCAGCCTCGATTTCTTTCGAAATGCGGCGCGGCTTCCTGCCTTGCACCGTGCTTCCGTCTGGCGTCCCGGGGTCGCGGAGAGCCGGCAAGCCGCTTCGATCCGCCCGTCACAGGCGCGGCGCCGTAGCGCCGGTGCCCGAGCAATCCATGACGCCGTCCCGCATGCGATACGTTTGCACATGTCGGGGAGGGTGCGCAGACGGCGTCCACGCACCCCGTTTCGGTCTTACTTTACCGGCTTGAACCAGCTGTCGAGGCCGTCCTGGAGCTTCTTGGCCGCCGCCTCCGGCGTGTCCGTGCCGTTGATGACATTGGCCGACATGACCCAGGTTTCGTTCTCGAGGTTAGGGGTTCCGCGCGAAAGGATCTGATAGGTCGAGCGGATGGTCGGCTTGCATTTCTCCCGCCAGGAGACGAATTCCTGAGCGAGCGGATCGGACATCTTCACCGCCGTCGAATTCAGGCTGAAGAAGCCGGGCAGGGCGTTCGCATAGATTTCCGCGAACTCCGGCGAGGCGACCCAGGTGAGGAAGGTCTTAGCGGCATCCGCATTCTTGCTCTTGGCATTGAGGCCGATGCCGATGTCGTTGTGGTCGGAGATGTAGCAGGTATCGCCCGCCTTCTTCACCGGGGGCGGAAAGGCGCCCATCTTGAATTCGGCCTGTGTGTTGAAGCCGGAGATTTCCCAGGAGCCGGCCGGGTAGATCGCCGCCCGGCCGAGCGTGAAGAGGTTCTGGCTGTCCGGATAGGTCTGCGCCTCGAAGCCGTCGCCGAGATAATCCTTCCACTTCGCCAGCACGCGGAAAGGCTCGACCCACGGCTCGTCGGTCAGTTTCTGCTCGCCTTTCAGCAGAGCCAGACGGCCTTCCTCGCCCTTCCAGTAGTTCGGGCCGATGTTCTGGTAGCCCATCGTGGCGGCTTCCCAGAGATCCTTGGTGCCCATCGCCATCGGGATGTAGTTGCCGTCCGCCTTGATCTTTTCGAGGACCGCGAAGAACTCCTCCTCGGTCGTCGGAACGGAAAGGCCGAGCTGGTCGAAGGCATCCTTGTTGTAGATGAAGCCGTGAATGACGGAAGCCATCGGCACGCAGAAGGTCGCCTTGCCGTCGTCGGTCGTCCACGCTGATTTGGCGACGTCGGAGAAATTCTCCATGCCGGGAAGACCGGTCAGGTCGGCAAGATGCTTCTTGCTGTAGAGTTCGAGCGAGGCGTCGAAGGGACGGCAGGTGATGAGGTCACCCGCGGAGCCGGCGTCGAGCTTGGCGTTGAGGGCGGCGTTGTATTCGGTGGGGGCCGAGGGCGCGAATACCACCTTGATGCCCGGGTTCTTCGCCTCGAAGGCGGGGATCAGCTTTTCCTGCCAGATCGCCAGGTCGTCATTGCGCCAGCTTTCGATCGTCAGCGTTGCCTCCTGGGCTTGTGCAAGCCCGGTCGAGCCGAGAATGCTCGATGCGAGCAGCAAGCCTTTCATTGTTGTGCGGGTCATGCAGTTTCTCCCCTTTAGGCGCGTGTCGCGCGGTTTTGAATTCCCAGTTTATCTCTCACGCCCCGACGATGGCGATCGCCCGGCGCAAATTCTGATCGGCGCGCTCGAGCGCGTCCTCGGCATGGGCGATGTCCCTCGCTCCGGATGCGAGCAGGATCGCCAGCTTGACCGACCCGGCGGCAAGGCCGAGAAGCCTGTCCGCCTCGGCGGCGCCGATGCCGGTTATGTCCGAGACGATCCGGATCGCCCGGCCGCGCAGCTTGATGTTGTCGGCACGCAGATTGACCATGTGACCATCGAGCACGTGGCCGAGATGGATGCCGACCATGGTCGAAAGCATGTTGAACGCGATCTTCTGAGCCGTCCCAGCGCCCATGCGGGTCGAGCCGGACACGACTTCCGGAGGCGTCTCCAGGAGGATGGAGACGTCGGCGTTCAGAAGGAGCGGTGCGCCGGCATTGTTGGCCATGCCGATGACGCGGGCGCCGCGTTGCCCGGCCTCGTCGGCAGCGGCGATCGCATAGGGCGTGGAACCGCTGGCAGAAACCGAAATGAGGCAGTCGCCCGCCCCGATTCCGGCGTTGCGCACATCGGTGCGCGCGAGCTCCATGTCGTCCTCATAGCCGCCGGCAAGATCGGTGAGGCTTTCGGCGCCGCCGGCAATGAGAATGACGATCTGCTCCCGAGCTATGCCGTAGGTGCCTGGCAGCTCGAGCGCGTCCGCCATCGCCATCAACCCGGAGCTTCCTGCGCCGGCATAGGCAAGCCGGCCGCCCGAGGCAAGGCTGTCCGCCGCAAGGCGGGCCGCGGCGGAAATCGGCTCGATCGCCTGTTCCACCGACCTTGCCGCCTCCTGCTGACCGGCTGCGAGCAAGCGAAGGGCCAGCTCCGGACGCATGACGTCCAGGCCCTTGGCATTGTCGCGGCGTTCTTCGGTCTTGGCTGGCGGCATGGCATCGTCCTCCTCTTCTGGAATTAATGCCAAAAAAATACCACTTGTCTAGGAGAAATTTAACTTTTACCGCAAGAAACCACTGAAAAAAGAAATAAATCCATAGTTTTCAAAGAAGTAGGCTGGGGAATGATCAGTAGTCAGAAATCTCGCTTGGTTAATGGTATTTTTTTGGTATCTTGTGGTGACGGAGGTACCCATGGCGTTTTACCTGATCGGAATTGATGGCGGCGGAACGAGCTGCCGCGCGGCTGTGGCAGCCCTCGACGGCCGCATTCTCGGCCGCGGCAAGGCGGGCGCCGCGAACATCCTTACCGATCCGGAAACGGCGCTGCAGAACATAACCGATGCGGCGCGCAACGCCTTCGGGGATGCGGGCCTCGACCAGGCCGCAATTGCGGCATCGCGCGCTATCGTCGGCGTCGCCGGCCACAATGTGGGCGATGCCGTTCATTACGTGAAGAGGCGGCTTCCCTTTGCTCAGGCCGATATCGAGTCCGACGGGCTGATCGCGCTGCAGGGCGCTCTCGGCGACGGGGACGGGGCCGTCGCGATACTCGGGACGGGCACGATCTATATCGCGCGCCGGGGCGATGAGATCAGCTATGTCGGCGGCTGGGGCTTCACTATCGGAGATCACGGCAGCGGCGCACGCATCGGTCACGCGCTGCTGCAGGAGAGCCTGCTCGCCTATGACGGCATACATGAAGGCTCGCGCGTGACCGATGCCGTGCTTGCCGAGTTCAACCACGACCCGCGCGACATCGTCGATTTCGCACGCCTCGCCAAGCCCGGCGAGTTCGGCCGCTATGCGCCGCGCGTCTTCGAATATGCCGAGCGCGGCGACCCTGTGGCAGTCAGCCTGTTGGAGGCTGCCGCCGCGACGGTGGACGAGGCGCTCGACGTGGTGGTTTCGAGGGGAAGCGAGAAGCTGTGCCTCCTCGGAGGATTGGCGCCGCTTTATCGCCGCTGGCTCGCCGACCGGCATCAGCCGCGCTTCGTCGAGGCGCAGGCCGATGCTTTGACCGGCGCCGTCGCGCTGGCGGCGGCCCGTTTCGGCTCCCATTCCGGGGTATCGGCATGAACCAGCAGCTCGCCGCCATTCTGCCGCTCGAAACCCTGCAGTCGGGGGGCGCCGGCCCGCTCTATCTGAAGCTCAGACAATCGCTCGAAGAGGCGATCCTGTCGGGCAAGCTCAATCACGGAGATGCGCTGCCGCCGGAGCGGGATCTTGCGGATTACGCCAATGTCAGCCGAGTCACGGTCCGCAAAGCGGTCGACGATCTCGTGCGTGACGGGCTCCTCGTGCGCCGCCACGGTTCCGGGACCTTCGTCGTCCGGCCGGTTTCGCGCGTCGAGCAGTCGCTTTCGCGCCTGACCTCCTTCACCGAGGACATGGCCCGGCGCGGCCTCAACACGCGTGCGGAATGGCTGGAGCGCGGTCTCTTCCATCCCTCGCCGGACGAGATGATGACCCTCGGGCTTGCGGCCGACGCGCTGGTGGCGCGCCTTGGGCGGCTCCGTATTGCCGACGACATGCCGCTTGCGATCGAACGCGCCTGCGTTTCGGCGGAATTCGTTCCCGATCCGCTCGCCGTCGCCTCCTCGCTCTATTCAGAGCTCGAGAAGAAACAGGCCCGGCCGGTGCGCGCGGTGCAGCGGATCTCCGCCTGCAATATCAAGGAACCGGACGCGGCCATGCTCGGCGTCGCGGTCGGCGCCGCCGGTCTTTCGATCGAGCGCGTCTCCTATCTTGCTTCGGGGCGTGTGGTCGAATTCACGCGGTCGCTCTACCGCGGCGATGCCTATGATTTCGTCGCGGAGCTGACGATCCCGGAAAATTGAGCCGGCGGGGCCGGACGAGGGAAGGGCGGGACCAAGGAAAAGTGTAAAGCGGTTTTCCGCCCGCATCCCGCCTGTTTGATGAAAGGACATGACGATGCAGACCAACATGCGGCGAGAAATCGACGAGATTCCCGAGGCCGCAGCCCGGTTGCTGGAGCGTTCGGCCACGGGGCTGGCGCAAGCAGGCGCGGCGCTACGCGCCAAGGATCCGGCCTTTCTGGTAACGATCGCCAGAGGCTCTTCCGACCATGCCGCGCTGTTCCTGAAATACGCGATCGAGCTCACGATCGGTCGTCCGGTCGCCTCGCTCGGACCATCGCTGGCGTCGATATACGGTGCCGATCTGAAACTCGGCGGTGCGGCGGCGATTGCGATCTCGCAGTCCGGCAAGAGCCCGGACATCGTGGCCATGGCCGAAGCCGCGACACGCGCCGGCGCCGTTTCGATCGCGCTGACGAACACGCTGCCGTCGCCGATCGCCGAGGCCTGCACCCACCCGCTCGACATTCTCGCCGGGCCCGAAATTGCCGTTGCGGCGACCAAGTCCTATGTTAACTCGATCGTCGCCGGTCTTGCCGTGCTCGGCGAGTGGACCGGCGACGCGACGCTCAAGCATGCGGTCGCCGATCTGCCGAACCAGCTTGCCAAGGCCGTGAAGCTCGATTGGCAGGACTTCGCCGACGATCTTGCAGAAGCGGAATCGCTCTATGTGCTGGGCCGCGGTCCGGCGCTGGCCATCGCCAGCGAAGCGGCGCTGAAATTCAAGGAGACGTCCGGCATGCATGCCGAGGCCTATTCCGCGGCGGAGGTGCTGCACGGACCGGTGGCGCTGGTCGGGCCCCGGTTCCCGGTGCTTGTGCTGGCCGCCCGCGATGCTGCCGAGGCCTCTGTCGCCGATATCGCGGACGGCATGAGCGCCAAGGGCGCGGTGGTGCACGTGACCTCGGCACGGGCGAGCAAGGCAAAGCGCCTGCCCTTCGTCGAGACCGGGCACCCGCTCACCGACGCCTTGGCACTGATCCTGCCGTTCTATGGCTTCGTCGAGGCCTGGTCCCGCTCGCGCGGTCTGAATCCCGACGCACCGGAGAACCTCAAGAAGGTGACGGAGACACGATGACTGCGAAGAAGACGATCAGCGGAGCGCGGATTTTCGACGGCATCGACTGGCACGACGGGGCAGCCCTCGTGATCGAGGCGGGACACGTCAAGGCGATTGCGCCGGCGGGAAGCGTCCCCGCCGGCGGCGAGACCGTCGACGCGCGTGGCCTGCTTCTCGTGCCCGGTTTCATCGATCTGCAGGTGAATGGCGGCGGCGGCGCGCTTCTGAACGAAGCGCCGACCCTCGAAAGCATCCGGCAGATCTGCGCGGCGCATGCGAAATTCGGCACGACGGCGCTGCTGCCGACGCTGATCACCGACACGCGCGCGGTCAGGACCGCGGCCATTGCAGCAGGCGTCGAGGCGAAAGCCGCGGCGGTTCCGGGCTTCCTCGGCCTGCATCTCGAAGGCCCGCATCTGTCCGTCGCGCGCAAGGGGGCTCACGATCCGGCGCTGATCCGCCCGATGGGCGATGACGATCTTGCCGAGATACTCGCTTGCGCAAAGGCGCTCGGCCGTCTGATGCTCACCGTGGCCCCGGAAAACGCCACCAGGGAGCAGGTGCGGGCGCTGGCCGATGCCGGCGTCGTGGTGAGCCTCGGCCATACCGACGTGGATTACGATACCGCCTGCGCCTATGCCAAAGCGGGTGCCCGGACCGTCACACATCTCTTCAACGCCATGAGCGGGCTCGGCCATCGCGAGCCCGGCGTTGTCGGCGCGGCGCTTTCGACCGGCACGCTCCACGCGGGCATGATCGCCGATGGTTTTCACGTTCACCCGGCGTCGATGGGTATCGCGCTGCGCGGCAAGAAAGGCCCGGGTCAGATTTTCCTGGTCACCGACGCCATGTCGCCGATCGGCACCGACCAGACGAGTTTCTTCCTGAACGGACGGGAAATCCTGCGCCAGGGCGGGCGCCTGACGCTTGCCGACGGCACCCTTGCCGGCGCCGATATCGACATGCTGTCGTCGGTCCGCTTCGTCCACCAAAGGCTTGGTCTGCCGATCGAAGAGGCGGTTCGCATGGCCTGCGCCTATCCCGCCGACGCCATGGGGATCGCCTCGCACAAGGGCCGGCTCCTGCCTGGTACGGATGCGGACTTCGTGCTGCTCACGCCGGAACTCGCAATGAAATCGACCTGGATCGCCGGGGAGGCGGTTTTCGCGGTTTGAGGCAGCTTGGCGGCGCGATACACGGCAAGATGCCCCTAACCCTAACCCTCTCCCCGCAGGCGGGGAGAGGGTACTTGCCCTATGAAACACGGGCGGTTGTGGCTGGGCAGGCAGTCTCCGCTCGGCCCTTCGCCCCGCCTGCGGGGAGAAGGTGGCCGGCGGGCCGGATGAGGGGCCGACGCCGGAAGGAAGCATCACAACCTAGGCTTGCATCTTCGCCCCTATGGCATCGAGCCGCGCCCGCATCGCCCTGATTGTTGCTGCGTCCGTGCGGCGACGCTCCGACGCGGCGAATCCCATCTCGACGAGGCGCCTGTCTTTAGCCGCCTCAGAAACAGAACAGGACGAATGAACCTCGGCGACAGCAAGCCTCGGCACGATCGCTCCAACTGTGTCGATGGTGATGCCCGATCCGGGCATGATCGAGAGCCGTCCCGCCGCCAGTTCGATCAGTCTTTCCAGCGTATCGGCCGCTTCCGGTGCCGTTCTCGCGCCGCCCGAAGTCAGGATGCGTTCGAAGCCGAGATCGGCGGCGATCTCCACCGCCTCGGCGAAATCCGGCACCAGATCGAAGGCGCGGTGCAAGGTGAGCCCCAAACCTGACGCATGGCCGGCGAGTTTCGTCAGCATGCGCGCGTCCAGGCGGCCGTCGGCGAGCGATGCGCCGAGAACCACGCCGGCGAGTCCTGCATGCCGCGCCGCGTCGATGTCGTGTCGCATGACCTCGAGGTCGGCCCTGTCATAGATGAAATCGCCCGCCCGCGGCCGGATCATCGCATAGACTGGCACCGGCGGTGGAGCGGCGGCGGCCATCAGGCCGGGGCTGGGTGTCAGCCCTCCCGCCCCAAGCGCCGAACAAAGTTCGATACGGTCGGCGCCCCCGGCAACGGCTGCCTCCAGACCATCCGGATCGTCGACGCAGACCTCGAGCAATATGCGGCTCATGCCGATCTCCCAGCGAAGCCGAGCAGGGCGGCGCCGATCAGGCCGGGCTCCACCCGGCACTCGCCACGCACGACGAGCGGCCGGTCGAAACGCCTGAGGATGCGCGCCCGCACCGCCCGGTCGATTTCGGTCAGCAGCGCTTCGGCATTGGAAAGGCCGCCGCCCACCGGCACGATCGTCGCCCCGGTAATGTTGATCACGAGCGCCAGCGGCGAACTCACCAGATCGACGAAGACGTCGATCGTGCGCGCCGCCTCGGCATTTCCGTTCTGCCAGCCTTCGATAATGTCGTGACTGGAGAGCGCCTTGCCGTGGACCGTCTCGTGGAGTCTTTCCAGCCCGCGTGCACCGCCGACCGTATCGACGCAGCGGCTCTGGCCGCAGCCGCAGGGAAAGGCCGGTATGTCCATGGGCGGGTTTCCGGCGGCGGCCGCGACGGCGGGGCCGTGACCCCACTCGCCGGCAAAGCCGCCATCGGCATTGATCAGCCGGCCGTCGATCACCAGCCCGCCGCCGACGCCGGTGCCGAGGATGGCGCCGAAGACGATGCGATGGCCGCGCCCGGCGCCGATACCGGCCTCGGCAAGCGCGAAACAATCGGCATCGTTGGCGATCACCACCGGCAGGTGCAGCGCCGCTTCGAGTTCGGCGACGAGCTCACGCCCGTCGATGCAGGGAATGTTGGCGCATTTGATCCGGCGCGTCTCCGGATCGATCACCCCGGTGATCGAGATCGCCACCCTTTCGGGCAGGCCGCCCGCTTCGTCGAGCACGGATTCCATCGCCTCGACGAAGCGGCGGAAATCCGTGAGCGGCGTCGCGCGTCGGGGCAGCGGGAATATCCGCTCCGGCGAATGGGTGATCGCGCCCTTGATCGCCGAGCCGCCGATGTCGAAACAGACGATCATACATCGCCCCGGATGGTCGCCTCGGCGGCGAGTGCTGCGGAAAGCAGGCGGTCGTCCTGGTGATGAGGCGCCGAAAGCTGGAAGCCGACCGGCATGCCGGCCGCACCCGTGCCGCAGGGAAGAGAGACGCCGCAGAAATCCAGGAAGTTGCCGATCGATGTATTGCGCAGCGTCCTGGCATTGACCTTGAAGAAGAGATCGTCGTCGGCAAGAAGCGGATCGAGCGGCGGCGCCACATGCGGCAGGGTCGGATGCGCAATCAGCTCGCCGGCCCTGATGCTCTCGCCCGCTTCATGGATCAGCCGGTCGCGGGCGTCGAGGATGGCGATGTAATCGCTGACGGTGATCTTCTCGCCGAGGCGGCTACGGGCGACGACGCGCGGGTCCATGCGCTCCGCGTCAGGCCCTGCCAAGCGTTCCCGGTGCAGCGCGTAGGCCTCTGCCGTCACAAGAGCGCCGTGGCGGGCGGTAAGCTCGAAAATTTCCGCAAAGCTCGGGAAGGCCTGCCGGCGGACCTTCACGCCCGCCGCTTCGAGGCGCTTGATCGCTTCCTCGAATGCGGTCACGACTTCCGGTTCGGCGTCGTCGAAGACGATCGTCTCGGGAACGACGATTGAAAGATCGGCGATCTCGGCGCGGCGGATCACCGGGGCGGTCAGTCCATGCATGGCGGCGTCCGCCCAGACTGCATCCTGCACCGTCTGGCAAAGAGGGCCAAGCGAATCGAGGCTTTGCGCGAGCGGGAAGACGCCCTTCATCGCGTAACGGCCGCGTGTCGCCTTGTAGCCGACGATGCCGGTCATCGCCGCCGGGATACGGATCGAGCCGCCGGTGTCGGTGCCGATCGCCAGCGGCACAAGGCCGGCAGCGACCGCAGCGGCGGAACCGGAGGAGGAGCCGCCGGGAATGCGATGGACATCCGTGGACCTCGGATTGCGCGGCGTGCCGTAATGCGGATTGATGCCGAGCCCGGAGAAGGCGAATTCGCTCATATTGGTCCGCCCGACGCTGACCATGCCGGCGCTTCCGAGGTTGGCGACCACCGTTGCGTCGGCCGCGGCCGGCGGCCCTTCAGCGAGAGCGACGGAACCTGCGGTCGTGGCATCGCCGGCAAGATCGAAGAGGTCCTTCCAGGCGACGGGCAGGCCGTCGAGCAGCCCGAGGGAGCGGCCGGTCTTGATGCGCTCGGAGGCCGCCTTCGCTTCGCGCGCCGCACGCTCCTGCGTGAGCGCGACGAAGATCGATCGGTCGGGGTGGTTTTCGATCCGCGTCAGGGTTTCCGCGACAAGTGCGACGGGATCGAGCTTGCCGGACTGCGCGAGCACGGCGAGGCTCGCAAGTGTTCGTTGGTTGATCATGGTACCTTTTCCCGCTGGCGTTCCAGCGCTCGGATACGACTTTCCTTCCCCTGGATCACGATGTTTTTAGGTCGGGCGACCTGAAAACATGGGCGTGATCGTTTCCAGGAGGTTGAGACGCGGGATCCGGGCGGAAAACCGCACACACTTTTCCTCGTCCCGCTCCAGCATATCGCATTCGTTCGACGCACACGACAATGCCCTCCTCGTTATTCCGATAGAGCAGGCGGGGTGCTTCTGCGATGGTAAAGCAATCGGCGACTTGGGGGCTGTCGCTACAAAAGGAAACAGCAGCACGCCCGAAAACCGCCTCCGGCCGGCTTGCCCCTGCCGGCCGCTCTGCCTACATGCCTTTCGGTTGCACTTATCGGCCAGGGAGACGGTCATGATTCTCGATGCGGCGCGCCTTGCCTTCGCCAATCTTTTCGCGACGGAGACCCGCACCGTCTTCTGGAAGGTCATCGGGCTGACGCTGCTGGCGCTCGTCGCGCTCTGGTTCGCGCTGCGCGAGCTCTTCGTCTGGCTTGCCCTGCCCTGGATCGATGCGCTGATGCCGGGCACACCCGACTGGGCGGGGTGGCTCACTTTCGTCGTCGGGATCTTTGCGAGCCTGGGACTCGCGCTCGCTCTGGCGCTGCTGCTGGCGCCGGTGACGGCGCTGATTGCCGGCTTCTTCCTCGACGATGTCGCCGAGGTGGTCGAGAAACGGGACTATCCCGGCGAGGCGCCCGGCACGCCGCTGCCTCTCGCCGAGGCTATCACCGGTTCGGCGAAATTCCTCGGCGTCGTCATTCTCGGCAACATCGTCGCGCTCTTCCTCCTGCTGGTGCCGGGCGTCAATCTTGTCGCGTTCTTCCTCGTCAACGGCTATCTGCTCGGCCGGGAATTCTTCGAGTTCGCCGCCATGCGCCATCGTCCGCCCGCGGAGGCGCGGCTCTTCCGTGCCAAACATCGCTCGACCGTATTCCTCGCCGGCCTCGTGCTGGCGGCCTTCCTAGCCGTGCCTCTGCTCAACCTGCTGACGCCGCTCTTTGCTGCCGGCATGATGGTGCACCTGCACAAGATCCTCTCGGCGCGGGACACCGGTTTTGCGGGCACGACCGCGGCTGCGAGAAGCTGATCGCACCGCGCTCCCTTGACACCCGGCTGCGCGCCGACATTCTGCGCCCGACTTTAAATCCGACCCACGGAGAAGCATGATGCGCGAAGCAGAAGAGCGGATCACCCGGCTCGAAGAGACGGTGGCTCATCAATTGAAGACCATCGAGGAGCTTTCGGACCAACTGGCGGAGCAATGGAAGGTGGTCGAGCAGACGCGCGCCAAGCTCGATCGTCTGACGGAACGGTTCCTGAGCCTCGAAGAACAGGCGCAAGATGCGACTCCGGTGACGCGCCCGCCGCATTATTGATGCTTCTTGATCCGACAAAAAAAGCCTCCGGTCGCATGAACCGGAGGCTTTTGAATAAGGTCTGATGTGCGACGATCAGTACGGGCAGGTCTCGTCGGTCATATAGTCGTGAACCTGGACCTTGCCGGCGATGATGTCTGCCTTCACTTTCTCGACCGCTTCCTTCATTTCCGGCGTGATCAGCGCCTGATTGTGCTCGTCGAGCGCGTAGCCGACTCCGTCTTCCTTGAGACCGAGATTGGAGATGCCGAATTCGAACTTGTCGTCCTTCGCGGCCATGAAGGAGTCGTAGACGGCGACGTCGACGCGCTTCAGCATGGATGTCAGCACCTTGCCCGGCTGCAGCATGTTCTGGTTGGAATCGACACCGATTCCGAGCTTGCCCGCATCCGCTGCCGCCTGCAGCACGCCCACGCCGGTGCCGCCGGCAGCATGATAGACGACGTCGGAGCCCTGATCGATCTGCGACTTGGCGATCTCGCCGCCCTTGACCGGGTCGTTCCATGCATCGGGCGTGGTGCCGGTGTAAGCTTCGAGCACCTTTACGTCCTCACCGGTCGACTTGGCGCCGCCGACATAGCCGCAGGCGAATTTGTGGATCAGCGGGATGTCCATGCCGCCGACGAAGCTGACCGTCTTGGTCTTGGAGGCGAGGCCGGCAAGAACGCCGACGAGATAGGAGCCTTCCTGCTCCTTGAAGACAATCGATTTGACGTTGGGTTTTTCGACAACCATGTCGATGATCGCGAACTTGGTGTCCGGATATTCGCCGGCGAGCTTCTCGAGCGACGCGGCCCAGTTGAAGCCGGCCATGACGATCGGGCTGTTGCCGTCGCTGGCGAAGCGGCGCAGCGCCTGTTCGCGCTGGGCGTCGTTGGCGATCTCGAACTCGCGATATTCGATGCCGGTTTCGGCCTTGAACTTTTCGGCTCCGTTGAAGGCCGCTTCGTTGAAGGATTTGTCGAACTTTCCGCCGAGGTCGTAGATGATCGCCGGCTTGATGTCGGCGGCCAATGCCGTCGCGGACATCATCGAGAATGCAAGGAGACCGAGAATGGTTTTTTTCATTGTAAAGCCCTGTTGTCGCTATTGATCTTTTCGGGTCTTCCGCCGGTCCCGAACGGGGCCCCCACCGCGGAACCCGCCCCTCTCTTTAAGGCTTGGGTGGGCGCATCCTTGCACGGCTTCGGCAAAAAAACATCCAAATTTTTTCGGATGGTAAAAAAGCGATCCGGCCGCTGAACTGGCCGGCGGAGCCGGCTCACGGTGCAAAAAGGGGTGCGGACATATGTCCGCACCCCGTTCGATCCTAAGCATGTCGAGAGCGTCGGCTTCGACGCGCCGCGGAACGGTCAGGCGCCGATCGGGCAGCTGACGCCGGTGCCGCGCAATCCGCAATAGCCGTCCGGATTCTTGGCGAGATATTGCTGGTGATAGTCTTCGGCGAAGTAGAAAGGTCCCGCCTTCGCGATTTCGGTGGTGATCTCGCGATCATGCTTGCCGACCCGCAGCGCCTTCTGGAAGGCGTTGCGCGCAGCATTCGCCTCGGCGAGCTGCTCCTCGTCATAGACATAGATCGCCGAGCGGTAGGTGGTGCCGACGTCGTTGCCCTGGCGCATGCCCTGGGTGGGGTCGTGCTCCTCGAAGAATGTCTTCAGCAGGCGCTGAAGCGAGACCTTGGCCGGATCGTAGACCACCAGCACCACCTCCGTGTGGCCGGTCAACCCCGTCGTCGTCTCCTGATAGGTCGGATTGGGCGTGAGCCCGCCGGAGTAGCCGGCAGCCGTCACGTAGACGCCGGGGATCTGCCACAGGAGACGCTCGGCGCCCCAGAAGCAGCCCATACCGAAGAGGATCTTCTTCATGCCCTCCGGATAAGGGCCCTTGAGCGGCCGTCCGGACACGAAATGCGTCGTCGCGGTCGGGATTTCCTCCTCTCGGCCGGGCAGCGCCGTTGCAGCATCGGGCAAGATGGTCTTCTTGTTGAACATGTCGATCAGAAACATCTGAGGCTCCTTTCGTCAGCGCTCGTGGGAGCAAGCCGCGCGGCTCCGGCGCTCAGGCGGCAAAGCGCCCGGCAGCGGGTTTCTTCCTGTATCCGGCCATCCACAGGAGGAGGGCGAGGGCGAGGAATACGGCAAAGGCGGGCTGCGCCAGAATCCAGTGCAGCGCCCTGAGCCACATTGCAGGCCCGGCGCCGGTCCGCTGCAGCGACTGAATCCAGTTCAGCTGGTCGGATCCGATCGCCGCTATGCCGTCGGCAAGCGAAGTGATGACCGGCTCCGACGCCGCTACCGACTGAATGGAATCGATCGTCCCTGCAAAGACCGCAGCCATCAGCGCCAGAAAGCTCGCAAACCGAAGCAGCAACCGCATCCGCTCCCCCCTTTCGGCTCGTCCTGCGCAAGAGATAGGCGCAAGGGCGGGCAAGCGCAATGGCGGGTCATCCGCAGCAGCTTTCACGGCCTGTCAATAATATGTCAGAAACCAGTTGATCCCGCGCACATCATCGGTATATATCGCGCCCGTCTCCCGGTTTCACCGGTGACGCGGAGAAGCTTCGCTTTTCCCCATCCAGCCGGATCGACCGCCGGCTGCAGAAGGATGGACAGGTGGCCGAGTGGTTGAAGGCGCACGCCTGGAACGCGTGTATACGTGAAAGCGTATCGAGGGTTCGAATCCCTCTCTGTCCGCCATCAGCCGCCGATTGTCCTCAGCGCGATATTGCCGCCGATCACCGCATCATCATCAAGCTGCATACGCACATCGCCAACGACCGCCGTTCCTATGCTACAGCCCGACGTCTGCGACGTTCGTGTTCGACCGTGGTGTCGGTGACGGACCAGTCGTCGAACGCAGCCGGCAGGGTTCCCGCCACTGACGAAGCAAGATGGTGCCGGCAACCATACCTCACCGATCTTCATCGCGTAGTGCCGCGCCGGCGGAAGCGCGCATCAAGAGAGCGCGGCTCCGGAGCGCGATGACGAGTGCTGCCATGTCCAGGACGCCCGCGACTGTGAAAGTGATCCGCATGCCGGCGGCAACGGCCACGGGTGGTGCGGACGCGATCTCGGGTGTAGCCGATGCGAAGGCGAAGATGACTCCCATGACCGATGCGCCGGTGACGAGCCCGAGATTGCGCGAGAGATTGAGCATTCCGGAGACGAGGCCGCGCCGGTCCGGGCGGACTTCCACCATCACGGCCGTATTGTTGGCTGCCTGGAACAGCTGGTAACCCGGCGTCAGGATAAGCATGGCGGCCAGGTAGCCGGCGACGCCGAACATCTCAGGAATCACCGACAGGGCGAATGAGCCGGCGGCCATTGCGAGGAGACCTGCGACGATCATGAACGGGGCTCCCATGCGGTCGACGGCACGGCCGGCCGGCAGACCGCTCAGGGCGGAGACGACCGGACCCGCCGACATGACGATCCCGACCAGCGCTTCACCGAGGCCGAGCGAGCGCGAAAGGTAGAACGGCCCGACCACCAGCGTTGCCATCATCACCGTGGAGACAAGTGCGCTCATGGCAAGCCCCGCACCGAGCACCGGGTCCCGCAGAGCCTCGATCCGGATCAAGGGGGTCGCCGCTCGCCGCTCGGCCAGTACGAAGAGGCCGGCGCCGACGACGGCGGCGGCCAGGAGAGCCATGTTGAGCGGACCGAAACGATCGCGCGCAACGGTCATGGCCAGTGCATAGGCGGCCAGCGTCAGGCCGAGCAGCACCGTGCCCGGAACGTCGAAATCTGCATGCCTGGCCGCAGGCCTTTGGAGATCGGCGGGCAGCGAGCGATGAGCGAGAAGAAGGGCCAAAGCGCCGAGCGGCACGTTAACGAGGAAGATCGCCTGCCAGCCGAGACCGGCGACTAGGACGCCGCCGAGCGACGGCCCCAGCGCGGTTCCGATCGCCGACATGGTGCCCAGCAGGCCCATGGCGCCCCCGGTCTTTTCCTTCGACACCGTCTCTCCGACCAGGGCCGTGGCGAGCGCCATCATGACCGCCGCACCGAGCCCCTGAACCGCCCGGGCGGCAATGAGGAGCTGCAGGCTCGGTGCAGCGCCGCACAAGCCCGAAGCCACGGTAAAGAGCAGGATCCCGGCAAGCAGCAGCCGCCGGCGCCCGACCATGTCGCCGAGCCGGCCGACACCGACGATGAGGGTGGTAATGGCAAGGAGATAGGCAAGGACGACCCATTGGACCTGCTGGAACGAGGCGGAGAACGCCGTGGCGAGGCTCGGCAGGCCGACATTCGCGATGCTGGTGCCGAGCGAGGACAGCAGCACGGAGAGCGAAAGGCTGACGAGCGCCCATCGGGCCGAAGCCCTGTGCGGATTTGCACCTGCGGCATCGTCTGGCGCGGCAACGGCTGGTTTCGGCATGAACATTCCTTCCCTGGACCCTGAAGCGTTCGAGGAGAAGCTAGCCGCTCGACCATCATGGCGGAACACGCACGATTTGCACTTGATTCGTGCGTTTCACGCCATGTCAGAATGAAATCTGTGCTACTGTCGCTGCATGGCGAAACCCGATCTCAATCTCCTCGTCATCCTCGACGTGCTGCTCACGGAAGGCAGCGTCGCGCGCGCTGCCAAGCGGCTGCGCCTGAGCCCCTCGGCAATGAGCCGGGCGCTTCAGCGATTGCGCGAGACGACCGGCGACCCGCTTCTGGTTCGGGCCGGGCGCGGCCTCGTTGCGACGCCGCGTGCGCTCGATCTGCGCGAGAAGGTCGGCCGGCTGGTGGAGGAGGCGCAATCCGTCCTGCGGCCGCAGGAGAAACTCGACCTGAAACGGCTCGCTCGGACGTTCACGCTGCGCACCAGCGACGGCTTCGTCGAAAACTTCGGGCCGAACCTCCTTGCCCGGCTCGGCGCGGAAGCTCCCGGGGTACGCCTGGCCTTCGTGCAGAAATCGGACAAGGACAGCGGCCCGCTTCGGGACGGGAGCGTCGATCTCGAAACTGGTGTGGTGGGCGAGGCGACAGGGCCGGAGTTGCGGACTCAGGCTCTGTTCCGGGACCGGTTCATCGGCGTCGTGCGCAATGGCCACGCTTTGAGCGGGGGCGAGGTAACACCGGCCCGCTACGCAGCCGGCAGGCACATCCTTGTTTCAAGGCGGGGGCCGGAGAAGACGGCTGTCGGCATCGATGATGCAATGAGGTCGATCGGATTGGAGCGCGAGGTCGTTACCATTGTGGGCGGCTTTTCGAGCGCCCTGGCGCTGGCTCGCTCCACGGACCTGATCGCCAGCGTTCCAGAACGCCACACCAGCGCCTTGCGTGAGGGAATGCACAGCTTTGCGCTGCCCTTCTCCCTGCCGCAGATCACGGTGTCGCTGCTCTGGCATCCGCGGCTCGATGCCGATCCGGCGCATCGCTGGCTGCGCGGCTGCATCCGCGAGGTTTGCACGGCGCAAGGCTCAGACATGCCGGCCCTAGCCAGTTGAGACGCGACGCCTTCACTTTGAATCTTCGCGCGCCCTTAGTCCGTTCTCCACGCTCGAAACACCGATGACCGAGGCGGCTGCTTCGCCGGCAGAGGCAATGTCCGCTTCGCTTCCAACCGTACCGGAGAGCACGACGATATTGCCTAAAGCGATCACCTCCATGTCGCTCGTATCGATCGTAGTTGCGTAGCGAAGGAAGTGCAGAACTTTCTCCGCCAGATCGTCATCGGTCAGATGAGGATCGTCGTCCTTGTGAGAGTAGTTCGGGTATTCGCTCGGCATTTCTGGTCATTCCCGTCCTCGATCGCAACGCTTGGCAGCGCCGGAATGTTCCGGTCGCGCATGGCCGCGTTCGCGCTGATTCTTCTGTAATTGCTGCATGTTGGCCTCTAATCAAGAAGGCCCGCAGCATGCGTCTCCCTTGCCTCCATAGCCCGAACAGGGCTATGGCTTGGAAACCCATCAAGGCTCTTCCATGTCCGACGTCTTCCTGAACGTTCTACCGATTTTCGTCCTGATCCTGACAGGCTGGCTCATCGTCCGGCTCGGCTACCTGAAGCCGGCCGTCGGCGAAGCGCTCGGCGATTTCGTCTTCCGCGTCGCAGTGCCGGTGCTGCTCTTCCGTACCATCGCAGAGGCGGATTTCAAGGAAGGGTCGCCCTGGCCGCTCTGGGTTGCCTATTTCTCCGGCGTCGCGGTGACCTGGACCATCGGCCATCTGGCGGCGACGCTCGGCTTCGGCCGGGACGCGCGCATGGGGGTGCTTGCCGGCGTTTCGTCCGCCTTCGCCAATACGGTGTTCATCGGCCTGCCGCTCGTTTCCCGCCTTGTCGGCCAAGACGGTATCGTTGCGCTGTCGATCCTGCTTTCCGTTCATCTGCCGGTCATGATGATTGCCGGAACGGTGATGATGGAGCGCGCGGAACGTCAGACGACCGGCGCACCGGGGCAGGGCATCTGGAAGCTCATGGGCGGAGTTGCCCGCAACCTCGTCCGCAATCCCCTCGTGATCGGCCTTGCCTTCGGCGCTCTGTTCCATCTCCTCGGACAACCGCTCGGCGGACCGGTGAAGATCGTCGTCGACCAGCTTGCGGGCGTGGCAGCGCCTGCGGCGCTCGTCTCGATCGGCATGGCCCTCGACAAATACGGTCTTGCCGGCAATACCGGGCTCGCGGCCGTGACGAGCACCCTCAAACTCCTGGTGCTCCCCGGCGCCGTCTTCGCCGCCTGCCATCTGTTAGGGCTGAGCGACAGCTGGACCGCGGCGCTGGTGCTGACCTCGTCGGTCCCGACCGGCGTCAACGCGTGGCTGATCGCCAACCACTTCAATGTCGGGCATGCGCTCGCCTCCTCGACCATCACCCTGACCACTGCGCTCGGCGTGGTCAGCGTGTCGGTGTGGGCCTATCTGCTGATGTGACGGGGCGGGAGTCCTGACCGAAGGCTGCGCTCAAAACAGCCGGTCGAGCCAGCCATGCGGGTCCGGCGCGCGCCCGTTCTGGATGTCCAGCAAGGCTGTCTTCAGGCGGCCGGCAACCGGACCGGCTCCGCCGTCGCCAATGGTGAAGCTGTGTTCGCGGCCCTTGACCTTGCCGATCGGCGTTACGACCGCAGCCGTCCCGCAGGCGAAGGCCTCGGTGAGGCGGCCGCTTTCCGCATCCGCCTGCCATTGATCGATGGCATAGGGCTCTTCACGCACCGTAAGCCCCATATCGCGGGCGAGCGTGATCAGCGAATCGCGCGTGATGCCCGGCAGGATCGTGCCCGTCAGCGGCGGCGTCTGCAGCGAGCCGTCGCGGAAGACGAAGAAGACGTTCATGCCGCCGAGCTCTTCGACGAAGCGGCGCTCGACCGCGTCGAGGAACACCACTTGCTCGCAGCCCTCCTGCATCGCCTCCGCCTGCGCCGCAAGAACTCGCGGCATAGTTACCGCCGCATTTGGCCTCGCCGGTGCCGCCGGGCGCTGCCCGGGTGTAATTCTCCGAAACCCATATGGTGACGGCCGGGGCGCCGCCCTTGAAGTAGGAACCGACCGAGGAAGCAATGACGCAGTAGAGATATTCAGCCGAGGGCTTCACGCCGAGGAGCACTTCCGTCGCGATCATGAACGGCCGGAGATAGAGCGCGGCTCCTTCACCGGCGGGAATCCAGTCGCGGTCGATACGAACCAGTTCGCGCACGGATTGGACGAACAGCTCCTCCGGCAGCGGCGCCATTGCGAGCCGAAGCGCGGAATTGCGGAAACGGCGCGCATTGGCGTCGGGGCGAAACAGCGTGGCGCCTCCGTCGGGCAGGCGATACGCCTTCATGCCCTCGAAGATCTCCTGGGCGTAATGCAGCACGAGTGTCGACGGATCGAGATCGAACGCCTTTCGCGGGCCGATCTTCGCATCGTGCCAGCCGCGGCCCTCGGAATAGCGGATCGTCGCCATGTGATCGGTGAACACGCGCCCGAAGCCCGGATTGGCAAGCAGCGCATCGCGCTCGCCGGTCGCCACTCTGGTCGGGTTCTGCTCGAACAGGAAAGTCTGCTCACCGCTACCGGTCATCTGTCGTCTGCTCCTTCGTTCCGAGCGGTTGGTGTCGCTCGCGTTGCATATGTCGAATGGTGAAGGCCATTCTATATCATGATGCGGCCAGGCTCATCACATCTGCGGGATGTGAAAAACCCGATCGACCGACCGGGTTTTTCAGGGAGAAGACTGGCCGTGTGCTGACCGCAGTCAGTTTGCCGGAGCCGGCGCCGGAGCGCCGGTCTGACCTGCCGGAGCTGCTCCGCCTTCGGCAGGAGCAGGGGCCGGGCTGGCTTCAGTGGCTGCGGGGGCCGCACCGCCCTCGGCAGGAGCCGGAGCTTCAGCAGCGGCGGGAGCCTCCTGACCTGCAGCGGGTGCCGCCTCGGTGGAGCCTGCCGCGCCGGCGTCCGGCAGCGGGGCCGGGCTGTCGGCCTGCTCACGCAGCCAGGCGATGAGGTTGGCGCGCTCGTCGGTCTTCTTGAGGCCGGCGAAGCCCATGGCCGTGCCCGGCACGTGCTTCTTCGGCGCTTCGAGGAAGTAGCTCAGATGATCGTAGTCCCACACGACCTTGCCGCCTTCGGAAAAGGTCTGCATGCCCGCGGAATAGCTGAAGCCCTCATGCGAGGCGATCGGGCGGTTGACGACGCCCCAGAGGTTCGGGCCGACCTTGTTCGGTCCGCCCTTCTCGATGGTGTGACAGCTTGCGCATTTCTTGAACACGGCCTCGCCGGCGGAGGCATCGGCGCTGGCGAGCAGCGGCCCGATCGGTTCGGACTTCGCTTCCTCGCCGCCGGCAGCCCCCGCTTCGCCTGCCGTTTCCTCGGCGACGATGGCGAAACCTTCCTTCTCGGGAGCTTCGGAATGGAAAATGCCTTCCGACGCAATGGATACGGACATCAGAACGAAGACCGTACCCAACAAGGCACCCACACCCATGTTCACATATGGATTCATCTGCAAACGCTCCCTTAGCCACCGGCAAACAAAAAACCGGCCCATCTTGAAATCGCGCGGAACCTATGTCTTTTGGCTCTGCGTTGCAACAGAGATTATCAACCCCGGAGTGAGACGTTTTGACACTTTCTCCGGGTTTTCGAAGGCCGAACGATGAATCGTGAACAATCGGGCAAAACCCTCGTACTCATTCCCGCGCGCATGGCGTCGACGCGCCTTCCCGGCAAGCCGCTTGCCGACATTTGCGGCCTGCCGATGATCGTGCAGGTGGCAAGGCGGGCGGCGGAGGCCGAGGTCGGGCGGATCGTGGTGGCAGTCGATCATCCCGATGTCTTCGCGGCCGTGACCGGCGCCGGCTTCGAAGCGATCATGACGCGCGTCGATCACCAGTCGGGCTCCGACCGGATCCACGAGGCGCTCCTGAAAGCTGATCCGCATGGCGAAGCGGAAATCGTCATCAACGTTCAGGGCGATCTTCCGACCATCGAGCCGGGTCCTATTCGTGCGGCGCTGAAGCCGCTGGAAAATGCCTCGACCGACATCGCCACGCTGACCGTGGCGATCACCGACGAACACGAAAAGACCAATCCCAACGTCGTCAAGGTCGTCGGCTCGCCGCTTTCCGAAAGCCGCTTTCGCGCGCTCTATTTCACCCGCGCCACCGCACCCTACGGCGAAGGCCCCCTCTATCACCACATCGGGCTTTACGCCTATCGTCGCAAGGCGCTGGAAAGCTTCGTTTCGCTGAAGCCGTCGACGCTCGAGAAACGCGAATCGCTCGAGCAGTTGCGGGCGCTCGAAGCGGGCATGCGCATCGATGTCGAGATCGTGGACTCCGTGCCGCTCGGGGTCGACACGCCGGCCGATCTCGACAAGGCCCGCCGCATCCTTTCCGCCCGCGTCTGACATTCCGACATCAAGGGGACCAAAGTGACCGCCAAGACCAACCGGATTTCATTCCAGGGCGACTACGGCGCCAATTCCGACATGGCCTGCCGCGACATGTTCCCGTCGATGGAGCCGCTGCCGTGCCAGACCTTCGAGGACGCTTTCCTGGCGGTTGAAAACGGCGAGGCCGATCTCGCCATGATCCCGATCGAAAACACGATTGCCGGACGCGTCGCCGACATCCATCACCTCCTGCCGGAATCGCGCCTGCATATCGTCGGCGAATATTTCATGCCGATTCGCTTCCAGCTGATGGTGCTGCCCGGCGTCGGGCGCGACGAAATCCGCACCGTGCACAGCCATATCCATGCGCTCGGCCAGTGTCGCAAGATCGTGCGTGCCAACGGGTGGAAGCCGGTGGTCGCGGGCGATACGGCCGGCGCCGCCAAGCTCGTCAAGGAAGTGGGCGACCGCTCGATGGCGGCGCTTGCTCCGCGCCTTGCCGCCGACCTCTACGGCCTCGACATCATCGCCGAGAACGTCGAGGACACCGACAGCAACGTCACGCGCTTCGTGGTGCTGTCCAGAGAGGAGAGCAGGGTTGCCCGCACCTCGAAGGACGAACTGATCATCACGACCTTCGTCTTCAACGTGCGCAATATCCCGGCGGCGCTCTACAAGGCGATGGGCGGCTTCGCGACGAACGGCATCAACATGACCAAGCTCGAGAGCTACCAGCTCGGCGGCAAGTTCGTGGCGACCCAGTTCTATGCGGACATCGAGGGGCATCCCGACGATACAGGCGTGCGCCACGCGATGGACGAGCTGCGCTTCTTCTCGGAAAATGTGCGCATCCTCGGCACCTATCCGGCGCATCCGATGCGCGGCGTGCTCTAACCATGCGGTGCGGCTTCGGCCGACCCGCATCACCCCGGACGGCACGAGAAAACGGCAAAACGCGTTAACCGGCTACGCGTCCAGTGCATGCCTAATTTGCAATCATGGAACTACTTAAATCTTAGGCAAATGCCTATTTAGCTCTCGTACAAAGAAGGAGCTAAAAAGATGAAAATCCGTCAGAAGATTACGGAATACGTAAAGATGCGCCGTGCGGTCCGCGAGCTGAACGCTCTCGACGATCACGCCCTGAGCGATATCGGTATTTCCCGTTCCCAGATTCAGGCAGCCGTTTTCGGCCGTTAATACCGGGATGACCCCGCGCCGCATTTGACCGCGCGACATCCGAAGTCTTCCACACCCCGCCTCCGTGCGGGGTGTGAGCGTTTTATACACACGTTTGATTACGGGCGTTCAACGTTTCTCACGCGGCATGGCTATTCGTCGTAAAGGCAGACACGCAGGCGATGCCCGTCCGGATCGAGTGCGACGAAAGTCGGTCCGAAATCCATCCGTGTCAGTTCCTGGGCGATCGGCAGGCCCATTGCGCGCCATTCCTCGTAACGCGCACGCACAGCCTCTTCCCCTTTTACCATGAAGGCGACTTCGGCTCGGGCGCCGTCACCGATAGGCTGAGGCTGCACTTTCTCCCTTGCCCACAAGCCGAGAACGAAACCGTCCTGCACCTCGAAGGACGAGAAGGTCGGAAAGGTGGCGGTCGGCTCTTTGGCCAGAAGCTTCCTGTAGAATTCGACGCTGGCCGGTGGGTCCATGACATAGAGGACGATGAGATTGGGTGTTGCCATGATGGTCTCCTTGTTTCGAGACCTGAAGTCTAGCCCGGCATGCTGCCAGTTTTTGTCAGCAGTCTGCGAGGCGGCAAAGAAACATCCGCGCATCGGATTCAGGCGGGATCGATGCCGTTCACGGCGCGCCAGTCCTTGAGCAGGGCTTGGCGGCGGCGCGGATAGCGATTGTCGAGCATCGCCGCTTCTGCAATCCGGTCCGTCCGGAAATGGCGGAAATCCTGCCTCAGCTCGCACCACGCCGCGAGCACCCGGACCTCTTCGAAGAAACCAAGCACGAAGGGCCAGACCGTCCGGCGGCTGTCGCGGCCGTCATTGTCGAGATAGTGCAGTTCGACCTTGTGTTCGCTGCGGATCGCTTTGCGCAAGAGGCTGAGGTCGATCGTTTCGGCACCCGGCTTTCGCGGGCCCACCAGAAGGGTCGAATGCTCGAGTTTCTCTTTCAGGTCCGCCGGAAGCACCGAGCCGATCTTTGCCAGCGCATCGGCGGCTGCGGTCGCGAGCCTTGGGTCGCCGCGTTTGGCGACCCAGCGAGACCCTAGCACCAGCGCCTCGATCTCCTCCTCGGAAAGCATCATGGGGGGAAGCATGAAGCCGGGCCTGAGCACGTAGCCGACGCCGGGCTCGCCTTCTATATGCGCGCCCCGCGCCTGCAGGCTGGCTATGTCCCGGTAGAGGGTTCTGAGACTGACGCCGGTCTCCTCGGCGAGCCGCCGGCCGCTGACCGGCTGGCGATAACGCCTCAGCACCTGCATGAGATCGAGCAGGCGTTCCGATCGGGACATGGCACCTCAGCTGCGCTCGGGCCAGGCCAGCCAGTCGCGCATGAGCTGGTGCGCAATGGCGCCCTTCGGCGGCGGAATGTGCTCGTCTCCGGTGTCGGCGACGCCCGTGGCGCGCTCCAGCATCGCCTCGGTTTCCGCCCGCGTGAACCAGCGGACGTCTTCCAGTTCCTGTTCGTCGCGCTTGATGGCGGTCGACTTCGCTTCCGCATAGCAGCCGATCATCAGCGAATGGGGGAGCGGCCAGGGCTGCGACGCATGATAGCGCACGCGGCCGATCCGGATGCCGGACTCCTCGAGCGTTTCCCGGCGCACCGCGTTTTCGATCGTCTCGCCCGGCTCGACGAAACCGGCGAGGCAGGAATACATGCCCGGCGTAAAATGCGGGCTGCGGCCGAGCAGGCATTGATCGCGCTCGACATCGATCGTCAGCATGATAACGACCGGATCGGTACGCGGGAAGACCATGTGCCCGCAGGCCGTACAGATGCGCCTATAGCCGCCAGCCGCACCGTCCATCGGGCCGCCGCAGCGGCCGCAGAACCGGTTGCCGGCGTTCCAGACGATCAGGCTCGACGCCTGCGCAAACTGCCCCAGCAGGTTTTCCGGCAGCATCTGCTGGCGATAGAGCATGCGGGCATCGGCGATCTTGAAGGGCTCCGGCACCGTCTCCTCCGTCAGCCCCGAAGGCACGGCAAGACGCGGCTCGCCGTTCGGCAGAAAGCCGAGCAGGACCGCATCGTCCATGGTCGGCTCGAGCCCCGCCAGTTCATAGGGTGCGAAAAGCGGATCGATGACCTTCTCGTCGTGCTTGACGATCAGCTTCGCCCCGGAAAAAGCCAGGAAATGCGCGCCGGGATGCTTGAGCGCCGCCTCGATGCAGTCGTCGGGGCGGTGCTCGGACCGGCGGTCCAGGTGGTTCTCCGCGAAGGCGACGAGCGTGCTCGGCTCGGGGTGCGGGCTGTGAAGATCGAAGATCGTTTTCGTCATGCTCAGAGATTTTCCATGATGCGTGCTGCGAATGCCCTGTGCTCCTCCTCCGGCCATGGCTCGGCCTTGCCGAAGCCCCAGACCGGGCCCGGCCAATTCGGATCGCCTTCACGACGGGCGATGATATGCACGTGAAGCTGCCGGACGATGTTGCCGAGCGCGCCGATATTGATCTTTTCGGCGCCGGTCGCCTTCTTCAGGCCTGCCGCTACCAGATTGGTCTCGAAGGTGAGCATCGCCTGGTCGAGCGGCGTCAGTTCGAAGACCTCCGTTATGTCGGCGCGCTGGGGTACGAGGATCAGCCAGGGCCAGCGCCGATCGTTCATCAGCCGCATCTGGCACAGCCCGAGCGTGCCGATCGGTATGCCGTCGCGCTCAAGTCGCTCGTCAAGCGTGAAGGTCGTCAAGAAACTCTCCTCGGCATCAAACGGATTCGCTTTGTTTTGCATATCGATACCAGTTTTTTAAAGGCTTGGCTTGCATTTGCTGCGGATATTGCCGATATGAAAGCCGGGAGGTTGGTGGTGGACGAGCCACTCGCCAACCGGGTCAGGTCCGGAAGGAAGCAGCCCTAACGAGCCCCGGCACGGGTCATCGTGCCAGCCTCCCACCTTCTCCGTCCTGTCGGGACACCACCTTCTTCGTCCCTGTCGGGGCACCACTTTCTTTGTCCCTGTCGGGACAAGAGTTCGAACAGCGGCAGGGTCGATGAGCGACGAAGCGCCCACTTCATCCCCGATTTTACCCGTCGAGAAACCGGCCGCCTACCGTGTTCTGGCGCGCAAATACCGTCCCAAGGACTTCTCCGACCTGATGGTCGGCCAGGAGCCGATGGTGCGCACGCTCACCAACGCCTTCGAAACCGGCCGCATCGCCCAGGCCTATATGCTGACCGGCGTTCGCGGCGTCGGCAAGACGACGACGGCGCGAATCCTGGCACGGGCGCTGAACTACAAGGCCGCCGAGATCGACAAGCCCACCATCGACCTTCGCGTCCCCGGCGAACATTGCCAGGCGATCATGGACGGCCGCCATGTCGACGTGATCGAGATGGACGCCGCCTCGCATACCGGGATCGACGATATCCGCGAGATCATCGAGCAGGTACGCTATCGGCCGGTCTCCGCGCGCTACAAGGTCTATATCATCGACGAAGTGCACATGCTCTCGACGCAGGCCTTCAATGGCTTGCTGAAGACGCTCGAGGAGCCGCCGGAGCATGTGAAGTTCATTTTCGCGACGACCGAAATCCGCAAGGTTCCGATTACCGTCCTGTCGCGCTGCCAGCGCTTCGATCTCCGGCGCATCAGCGCTTCCGATCTGGTCGGCCTTTTCTCCACCATTCTGGGCAAGGAGGGAGTGCCCTTCGATCCGGAGGCGCTGGCGATGGTGGCGCGGGCAGCGGAAGGCTCGGCGCGCGACGGCCTGTCGCTGCTCGATCAGGCGATCGCCCATGGCGGCGGTTCGGTCGAGATTGAAACCGTGCGTTCGATGCTCGGCCTTGCCGATCGGGCGCGGATCGTCGATCTGTTCGAGCATGTCATCAAGGGCGACGTCGCCGCCGCGCTTGGCGAGTTCGCCGCGCAATACGAAGCCGGCGCCAATCCGACCGTGGTCCTCACCGACCTTGCCGACTTCACCCACCTCGTGACAAGGCTGAAATATGTGCCCGACGCGGTCAACGACCAGTCGCTGAGCGAGATCGAGCGCACGCGCGGGGCCGAATTCGCCGGCAGCGTTGCGGTGACGACGCTGTCGCGCGTCTGGCAGATGCTGCTCAAGGGCATTCCCGAGGCGGAGAGCTCGGCGCGCCCCGCAGGTGCTGCCGAGATGGTGCTGATCAGGCTCGCCCATGCCGCCCATCTGCCTTCGCCCGAAGAGGCCGCGCGGCGGCTTCTCGATCTTTCGGGTGGCGAAGGCGGCGGGCGCCCGGCCCCGAACGGCGGTGGTGGCGGCGGCGGTGCGCAGGCGCCTGCAGGCACCCCGGTCGAGGCTCGCGCCGTGGAGACGGCCGTTTCGCGTCCAAGCGGCAATGGCGCGACCATGCTGCGCGCCGTGCCGAGCTCCGCGGCCCAGCCGATCGGTATCGGCCGCATCGAAGAGCGCACGGTGGCGAGTGCCGCTCCTAAACCCGAACCGAAGGTTGCTGTCAATTCCATCGGCGACATCGCCGATCTCTGCGCCAAAAACCGCGACATCAAGCTGAAGACGATGGTGCGCGGTTTCCTGAGGCTCGTGCATATCGAACCCGGCCGGCTCGACGTCAATCTGCCCGACGACGCACCGAAGACGCTGCTGAACGAACTCGCCGTCAAGCTCAAGGAATGGACGGGTATCCATTGGGTCGTGAGCTACAGCCGGGAGCAGGGCGAACCGACGCTGGTCGAGGCCGAGCAGCGCGCGCAGGAGCAGCGCGTCAACGATGCGCGCCAGGACCCGGACGTCGCTGCCATTCTTGCGCGCTTTCCAGGGGCAAGGATCACCGACGTGCGCATCCGAGCGGCGGTAGAGGAGGTCGAGAGCCTCGCTCCGGCCGCGGCCGAATCCGAGGACGGCGACATCGTCCCGGGCGACGACATCGAGTAGCCGCGTCGCACAGGCGCGGCGCTTCAGAGTATTTCCAGGAAAAGCGTGTAACGGTTTTCGTCCGGAAGTGCGTAGGGCCAAAGAATACCAGAGAACAGGAGACGACGATGCGCGACATCATGGGCATGATGGGCAAGGTCAAGGAAATGCAGGCCAAGATGGAGAAGATGCAGGCGGAAATCGCCGCGCTCGAAATCGACGGCACCTCCGGCGGCGGGCTCGTCACCGTCCGTCTCGACGGCAAGGGCCACATGAAAAGCCTTAAAGTCGATCCCTCGCTCTTCAAGGAAGACGATGTCGAGATCCTCGAAGATCTGATCGTCGCGGCCCATAAGGATGCCAAGGACAAAGCCGAGGCGGTGCAGGCGGAAAAAACCCGCGAACTGACCGCCGGTCTGCCGATCCCCCGGGCATGAAGCTGCCGTTCTGATCCTCGGCCCCGCAGAGGCTGGCGCCAGCCGAGATGCGTGCTATCTTGCGGACCGTTTTCCGGAGGAGGGAGTGACATGACCGTCGCAACGCTGCTCGTCTTTGCCGGGGCGCTGCTGATTGCCGCCGGGTCGCCGGGGCCGAGCATTGCCGCGCTCGTCGCCCGGGTGCTGTCCAAGGGCGCCCGCGACGTCTTGCCGTTCCTCGCGGCCATGTGGATCGGTGAGGCGATCTGGCTCTCCTTTGCGGTTGCCGGTCTCGCGGCGATCGCCGAGACGTTCCATTGGATGTTCGTCGCGATCAAATGGGCGGGCGTCGCCTATCTCCTCTTCCTCGCCTGGAAGATGTGGTCGGCCGAGCCGCAAACGCCCGGCGAAAGCCTGCCGGAGGCGCGATCGGCATCGAAGATGTTCTTCGCCGGGCTGACGATCACGCTCGGCAATCCCAAGATCATGATGTTCTATGTGGCGCTGCTGCCCTCGATCATCGATCTCGGCTCCGTCACCCTCTTCGGCTGGGCCGAACTGGTCGCGACCATGTTCGTAGTCCTCGTCGCGATCGATGTCACCTGGGTGCTTATGGCCGCAAAGGCGCGGCAGTTCCTCAAGAGCCGCCGGGCGGTAAGGATCGTGAACCGTGCTAGCGCAGGCACGATGGCCGGCGCGGCGGTGGCCATCGCCACGCGCTGAAGCGCTACGATTCCGATTGGCGGCGATAGACGGTTGGTCTAAAAGCCGGGCATGGCAAAGCGAGTCACCGGCCCCGAAATCGAAAAGCTGATCCAGCTCCTGGCGAAGGTCCCGGGCCTCGGGCCTCGTTCCGCCCGCCGCGCGGCGCTGCATCTCGTCAAGAAGAAGGAACAGTTGCTCGGCCCCCTTGCCGAGGCCATGGGCGAGGCCCATCGCAAGGTCAAGATCTGCTCCTGCTGCGGCAATGTCGACACTATCGACCCCTGCACCGTCTGCACCGACGAACAGCGCGACCAGGCGGTGATCATCGTGGTCGAAGACGTCGCCGATCTTTGGGCGCTGGAGCGCGCCGGCGCCATGAACGCCGCCTATCACGTGCTCGGCGGCACGCTGTCGCCGCTCGACGGCATCGGGCCGGAGGATCTGAACATCAGGGGCCTCATCGACCGCGTCGCCAAGGGCGACGTGCGCGAGCTGATCATCGCCGTCAACGCGACCGTCGAGGGCCAGACGACGGCGCATTACATCACCGATCGACTCGAGGGCATGCCGGTGAGGATCACGCGCCTCGCCCACGGCGTGCCCGTCGGCGGCGAGCTCGACTATCTCGACGAGGGAACGCTGGCCGCCGCGCTCCGGGCGAGAACGGCGATTTGAGCATTCGCCTCCGCAGCTTCAGTTTCAAGGAAAAGAAATGCTGAGATTCCTTTCCATTCTGCTCCTGGCCTGCCTGTCTTTCGCTACCTTCTCCTTCGCCGCTTCCAAGGCCGACGTCGAAGCGCAGTTCCGGCAGTGGCTTCGAAACGATCTCTGGCCGGAGGCGCAGAAGGCCGGCGTATCGAATGCGGCCTTCGAAGCAGCCTTCGAGGACGTCCGGCTCGACTGGGACCTGCCCGACCTCGCGCCGCCCGGCTTTCCCAAACCGAAGCAGCGCAAGCAGAGCCAGGCCGAATTTTCCTCTCCCGGATCCTATTTCTCGGAAAAGCGCCTGCAGGGTCTTGCTGCGACGGGCCGCAGCCTCGCCTCCGCCCACGCCTCGACCTTGAAGCGGATCGAGAGGACCTATGGTGTTCCCGGTCCGATCGTCCTTGCCATATGGGGCAAGGAATCCGGCTTCGGCCGGGCGAAGATCCCGCATCCGATCATGGATGTGCTGGCGACCAAGGCTTTCATGTCGACCCGGCCCGAGCTTTTCCGGCGCGAACTGATCGCGGCGCTGCATATTCTCGACAGCGGTGACGTCAAGGAGGCACAGATGCGCGGCTCCTGGGCAGGTGCCATGGGCCAGCCGCAGTTCCTGCCTTCGAGCTTTCTGAAATACGCCGTCGATTTCGACGGGGACGGACGCCGCGACATCTGGAATTCCGTGCCGGACAGCCTCGCTTCGATTGCCAATTATCTGGCGCAGAAGGGTTGGCAGAGCGGGCGCGACTGGGGTTTCGAGGTCGCGATCCCCTCGGGCGTCTCCTGCGCCCAGGAAGGCCCTGACCTTGCCCGCCCGATCGCCGAATGGGCCGGCATGGGGATCGGCCGCATTTCGGGAAAGGCCTTCCCGGCGGCAGAGCGTGCCGCGGCAGGCATGATGCTCGTGCCGGCGGGGACCCATGGACCGCAATTCATCGTCACGCCGAATTTCTACGTGATCAAGGAATACAATAATTCCGATCTCTACGCGCTGTATATCGGCAATCTGGCCGATCGCATCGCTTCCGGCGGCGGTGCCTTCCGCGGCAGATGGGGCGATGTCGGCGGCATGTTGCGATCCGATGTGCTCGGAATGCAGAAGGCGCTGGTCGCGAAAGGCTACGACGTCGGCAAGGCCGACGGGCTGCCGGGCTACAAGACGCGCCGCTCGCTCGGCGACTGGCAGGCGAAGAGCGGCCTCGAGCCGACATGCTTTCCGGATGTTTCGCTGAAAGCAAAGCTTCGGTGAGTGACGTGGCCGATGGGCGGTTCCGCCTTTCACGATCCCATCGATCGCCCCTCCCCAATCCCTCCTCATGAGCGGAGGGGGTGGGGGGAGTTTTTCAGGGAGCGATCACGCCCCGACTCTCCTCAATGCATCTCGACGGATCGCTTGTAGCGCTCGTAGTGATCGGGAACGATCGTCTGGCGCTCGATCATGCGATGGACACGCGGCGGGTTCGGGCCGCGATGGAACGCGGTCAGCTTGTCGCCGACGGCGGCGTCGGCCTGGGTGCGCCGCTGATTGTGGCGGACATATTCGACCCAGGTCGGCACGTGGTACGTCTCGGTCCAGGTGGTCGGGTTTTCGAGGTCGCGCATCAGCGCCCAGTGGCCGGCTCCGTCGCGGATGCGGATACGCCTCCGCTCCGCCATCGTTTTCAGGAACTCGGGGATGTCCTCATCGGCGATCTCGTAGTCGATCATGACGACGATGGGGCCGCTGCGCGGCTTCAGGTCGAGCTCGAGCAGCGGCTCGTTGAAGCGGTTGAGCGGGTCGAGATTGAGCGACTTGAACTCCGGCAGGGCGAAGCGCAGTCCGATTGCCGCTCCCGCGAGCATCAGAAGACAGGAGCCGATGAGTGCGTTGGCCGCGCCGTATTGTTCGGCAGTGACGCCCCAGAGCCAGCTGCCGCCGGCAATCCCGCCGAAGGTCATGGTCTGGTAGAGCGAAAGCGCCCGGCCGACGACCCAGCGCGGCGTGGAGAGTTGCACCGTCGTGTTGAAGAGCGACAGCGCCAGCACCCAGCAGGCACCGGACACGGCGAGCACGAGGCAGGTCAGCCAGGCCTGCGAGCTGATGGCCGTGACCAGGGCGCTGAAGGCGAAGCCGGCGAAGGCATAGCGCACGATTGCCTCGCTGGTGAGGAATTCCCTCAGCCTTGCACTCAGGAGCGCGCCGCCGATCGCGCCGACGCCGAAGGCGCCGAGCATGACGCCGTAGGTGAGCGGGCCGCCGCCGACGAGGTCGCGTGCCACCAGCGGCAGCAGTGCAAGTATGGCGCTCGCCGAAAGGCCGAAGGCGAAGCCGCGCACGAGCACTTTACCGATATTCGGCGACATCGCCACGTAGCGCAGCCCCGCAGAAACCGCGCGCCCGAGCGTCTCGCGCGGCAGCCGGTTTTCGGGAGCGACCGGTTTCCATCGCGCGAGCGCGAAAAGGATCGCGAAATAGCTGAGCGTGTTGGCGGCAAAGGCAGCCGCCGCACCCGCGGCCGCCACGATGGCGCCGCCGATCGCCGGACCGACGCTGCGGGTAAGATTGAATCCCATGCTGTTCAGCGCGACTGCAGCCGGCAGGTCGTCGCGCGGAACCATGTCGCCGACCGAGGCTTGCCAGGACGGGTTGTTGAGAGCGGTGCCGCAGCCGAGAAGAAAGGTGAAGATGAGCAGTAGCCACGGCGTAACGATACCGTAATAGGCGCAGACCGTGAGCAGCGCCGAGACGGCGAGCATGAAGCTCTGCGCGACGAGCATGATCCGCCGCCGGTCGAAATTGTCGGCAAGTGCGCCGGAAACCAGCGAGAAGAGCATGATCGGCAGCGAGGTCGACGCCTGCACCAGCGCCACCATGTTCACCGATTGCGAAATGGACGTCATGAGCCAGGCCGCACCCACGGCCTGGATCAGCCCGCCGAAATTGGAGGCAAGGCTCGCGATCCAGATGGTGCGGAAGATGTCGTGCCTGAAGGGCGCCAACGGCGATATGCGGTTCGTCACCTCTGATCTCTTTCGGTTGCTCGTCATGTGGATTGCTTCGTTATAAACCTCGGAACGCGATGCGCCAGACGCTGAAACTTGCGTTCGGGCCGAAAGGTCCGACCCGGCGCCTGCGCGACCCTTGCAATTTACGGCAATGAAGCGTATATGAGCCTCAAATTCTTGATCGGTTAGATGAAGAGTGGGGCCGTGAGGACCCGCTCTTTTTATTAGCCGGTCCGACGAGGAGAGGATCGTTTGTCCGATACGACAACGGCTGAAAATACGAATGAACCCCGGCTGATTACCGAAACCGGCCTCGACCGGCGTGTTGCCGACATCATCGAGCCGGTGCTCGTGGATATGGGTTTCCGCCTGGTGCGCGTGCGTATGTCCGGTCAGAACGGCCTGACGCTGCAGGTCATGACCGAACGCAACGACGGCACCATGACCGTCGAGGATTGCGAGGAGGTCTCCAAAGCGATCTCGCCGGTTCTCGATGTGGAAGATCCGATCGACAAGGCGTATCATCTCGAAGTGTCGTCCCCGGGGATCGATCGCCCCATGGTGCGCAGGTCCGACTTCATCCGCTGGCAGGGCCATCTGGTGAAGTGCGAGACCTCGGTCATGGTCGACGGGCGCAAGCGCTTTCGCGGCAAGATCGTTTCGGTGGACGAGGATGGCTTCCGGCTCGAGCGCGACCAGCCCGCCTATGGTGAAGAGGCGGCAGTCGCGATCCCGTTCACGGCGCTTTCGGAGGCGCGACTGATCCTGACGGACGAGCTCATCCGCGACGCGCTGACGGCCGACAAGAAAGCCAAGGCCGCGCGCGCCGCCAACGAAAACTTCGAAGACGAAGACACAGACAACGAATAAGGCTGGGTGCGCTTTCGATGCGCCTGCAACAGACGGAGACAAGACATGGCAGTCAGTGCTAACCGGCTCGAACTTCTGCAGATCGCAGATGCTGTGGCACGCGAAAAGGTCATCGACCGTGAGATCGTTCTGGCCGCGATGGCGGACGCGATCCAGAAGGCGGCTCGTTCGCGCTACGGTTCGGAATCGAACATCCGCGCCGACATCAATCCGAAGACCGGTGAAATCCGTCTCCAGCGTCTCCTGGAAGTGGTCGAGAAGGCCGAGGACTATTCGACCCAGATCCCGATCGAGCTCGCCCGCGACCGCAATCCCGATGCAAAGCTCGGCGATTTCATCGCCGATCCGCTGCCGCCCATGGATTTCGGCCGCATCGCCGCCCAGTCCGCCAAGCAGGTGATCGTGCAGAAGGTGCGCGAAGCCGAGCGCGATCGTCAGTACGAGGAGTTCAAGGATCGTGTCGGCGAGATCGTCAACGGCACCGTCAAGCGCGTCGAATACGGCAACGTCATCGTCGATCTCGGCCGTGGCGAGGGCATCATCCGCCGCGACGAGATGATCCCGCGTGAGAACATGCGCTATGGCGACCGCGTCCGCGCCTTCGTCTACGACGTCCGCCGCGAGCAGCGCGGACCGCAGATCTTCCTGTCGCGCACGCATCCGCAGTTCATGGTGAAGCTCTTCACCATGGAGGTGCCGGAAATCTATGACGGTATCATTCACATCAAGTCGGTTGCCCGCGACCCGGGCTCGCGCGCCAAGATCGCCGTCGTCTCCAACGATTCGTCGATCGATCCGGTCGGCGCCTGCGTCGGTATGCGCGGCTCGCGCGTGCAGGCCGTGGTCGGCGAGCTCCAGGGCGAGAAGATCGATATCATTCCCTGGTCGCCGGATCCGGCTTCCTTCATCGTCAATGCGCTGCAGCCGGCGGAAGTGGCCAAGGTGGTTCTCGACGAGGACGCGGAACGCATCGAGGTCGTGGTTCCGGACGAGCAGCTTTCGCTCGCGATCGGCCGCCGCGGCCAGAACGTGCGCCTTGCCTCGCAGCTGACCGGCTGGGACATCGATATCCTCACCGAGCAGGAGGAAAGCGAGCGTCGCCAGAAGGAATTCAACGAGCGCACGCAGCTCTTCATGGATGCGCTGGACGTCGACGAGATGGTCGGTCAGGTGCTCGCCTCCGAGGGCTTCGCCCAGGTCGAAGAGCTCGCCTATGTCGAACTCGACGAAATCTCCTCCATCGAGGGCTTCGACGAGGATACGGCAAACGAGCTCCAGACCCGCGCCCGCGAATATCTCGAAAAGATCGAGGCGGAAATGGATGCCAAGCGCAAGGAGCTCGGCGTTTCCGACGAGCTGCGGACAATCGATGGCCTCACCAGCCAGATGCTGGTCGCTCTCGGCGAGGAAGGCATCAAGACGATCGAGGACTTTGCCGGCTGCGCCGCCGACGACCTCGTCGGCTGGACCGAGCGCAAGGATGGAGAGACCAAGCGCTTCGAGGGCATCTTCTCGAAGTTCGAAGTCACCCGGGAAGAGGCCGAAACCATGATCGTGCAGGCTCGCCTGGCCGCCGGCTGGATCACCGAAGAGGATCTGGTCAAGCAGCAGGAGGAGGAGCAGGAGCAGGATGAGACGATCGAGGTCGCCGAAGGCGCGGATCAGGACGCCTGATCGCGATGATCGTCGAGATCGATGCCGACAGCCTGCCTGCGGACAAGGGTCCGAAGGACCGGAACGGCAACAACCGGACCTGTATCGTCACGCGTGAGAGCGGCTCTCCTGAAGAGTTGATCCGCTTTGTCGCCGGCCCCGACGGCGTCGTCGTTGCGGATCTGAAGCGGCAGCTCCCGGGGCGCGGATGTTGGGTCAAGTCCGAGCGGCAGCTCGTGGAAAAAGCGGTGGCGAAGAAGCTCTTCGCCCGCGCTCTTCGCGCCGAAGTGAAGGCGAATGCCGGGCTCGCGGACGAGGTCGAGAGACTTCTCGCCGAGCAGCTCGCGGGCATGATGAACATGGCGCGCAAGGCGGGCCAGTTCATCTCCGGCGCGACGAAGACGGAGCAGGCGGTGCGCGGCCTTGCCGCGCTGGCCGTCTTTCATGCGATCGATGCGGCCGCGGATGGCGTCCGCAAGATCGATCAGGCCCGCAAGGCGATGAGCTTCGTCAGCGAGGACGAAACGGAAATACCCGCTTTCCGCCCCTTCACGGGGGCGGAAATGGAGGGACTTTTGGGAAGTAATGCCTTTATCCATGCCGCAGCGCTTGCAGGGCAGGCAGGTGAAGGTGTAGTGAAGCGCGCAATCATGCTCGAAAAGTACCGAGGATCCGTCCCGGTCCGGGCCGAAGGCGGCGCTGGCAAGCCACAGCAATGAAGCGCGTCACCGGCAGAGACCGGCATAGCGAGCATTGTTTGAGACAATTTGGAAGACAGGGTCAGGGGTTTCGTATCCGGCCCTGATCGCTAGGAACGGAACGGAATGACGGACAACAAAGACGACAAGACACTCAGCGTAGCGGGCAAGAAGACGCTGACCCTGAAGCCCTCCGGGGTGACGCAGGGCACGGTGCGTCAGGATATGGGTCGCGGTCGCACCAAGGCGGTCGTGGTCGAGACCAAGAGAACGCGCGGCCCGCTGAAGCACAAGGACGAGCGCCCGATCACGCCGGTTGCCGCCACGCCTGCCGCCCGCCCGGCTGAGCAGCGTCCGATGCCGCCGCAGCCCTCGGGTCGTCCGGCTCCTCAGCCGCAGCCGCACCAGCCGCGCCAGGAACAGAACCGCCCTCGCGGCGGTGTCGTCCTGAACGACCTCTCTGCCGGTGAGATGGAAGCCCGCCGCCGCGCCCTGGCGGAAGCCCAGATTCGCGACGCCGAGGAAGCCAAGCGTCGCGCCGAGGACGAAGTGCGCCGCCGGCGCGAGGAGGAAGAGCGCCTCGCCCGCGAGAAGGAAGAGGCTGCGCGCCGTGCCGCCGAAGAGGCTGCACGCCCCCCGGTAGAGGCTGAAAAGATCGAGGAGAAGGTCGAGGCTGCAAGTCCCGCCGTCGGCGAACGCCGTGTCGAGACGCGCCCGCAGCCGGGACGCCCGGCTCCGGCTGCAACGCCGGCGGGGCCGGACGGTGCAGCACTTCGCGGCCGCCGCGGGACCGAGAGCGAGGAAGACGAACGCCGCCGCAGCGGTGCCGGTGCTCCCCGCGGCAAGGTCGTGCGTCCGGAACCGGCCAAGCCCGCTCCCCGCGCAAAGGGTGACGAGGGCCGCCGCCAGGGCAAGCTGACGCTTACGACGGCTGCCGTGGACGAGGATGGCAGCCAGCGCGGCCGTTCGCTTTCGGCGATGCGCCGCCGCCAGGAGAAGTTCAAGCGCAGCCAGATGCAGGAAACGCGCGAGAAGATCTCCCGCGAAGTCGTCCTGCCGGAAACCATCACGATTCAGGAATTGTCGCAGCGCATGTCCGAGCGCGCGGTCGACGTCATCAAGTTCCTGATGAAGGAAGGCCAGATGATGAAGCCCGGCGACCTGATCGACGCCGATCTCGCGGAGCTCATCGCCGGCGAATTCGGCCACACGGTCAAGCGCGTTTCCGAATCGGACGTCGAGGAAGGCATCTTCAATATCTCCGACGTGGACGACGACATGCAGTCGCGGCCGCCGATCGTGACGATCATGGGTCACGTCGACCACGGCAAGACGTCGCTGCTCGACGCCATCCGCCACGCCAACGTGGTTGCCGGCGAGGCAGGCGGCATCACGCAGCACATCGGTGCCTACCAGGTCGAGCAGAACGGCCAGAAGATCACCTTCATCGACACGCCCGGCCACGCGGCCTTCACGGCCATGCGCGCCCGCGGCGCCCAGGCGACGGACATCGCCGTCCTCGTCGTCGCGGCCGACGACAGCGTGATGCCGCAGACGATCGAGTCGATCAACCATGCCAAGGCGGCCGGCGTTCCGATCATCGTGGCGATCAACAAGATCGACAAGCCGTCCGCGAATCCGCAGAAGGTCCGCACCGAGCTGCTGCAGCACGAAGTCTTCGTCGAATCCATGGGCGGTGAGGTTCTCGACGTCGAGGTTTCGGCCAAGAACCAGACCAACCTCGACAAGCTTCTCGAGGCGATCCTGCTGCAGTCCGAAATCCTCGACCTCAAGGCTAATCCGAACCGGACGGCCGAAGGCACGGTGGTGGAAGCCGAGCTCGACCGCGGCCGCGGTGCGGTTGCGACCGTCCTCGTGCAGAAGGGTACGCTCACTCCGGGCCAGATCATCGTCGCGGGCGATCAGTGGGGCCGTGTGCGCGCACTCGTCAACGACAAGGGCGAACATGTGAAGGCCGCCGGGCCGTCGACGCCGGTCGAGGTTCTCGGCCTCTCCGGAACGCCGGCGGCGGGCGATCGCTTCGCCGTCGTCGAGAGCGAGAGCCGGGCGCGCGAGATTTCGGAATATCGCCAGCGGCTCGCCCGCGAGAAGGCGGTTGCACGCCAGTCCGGTTCGCGCGGTTCGCTCGAGCAGATGATGACCCAGCTCCAGACCTCCGGCGTCAAGGAGTTCCCGCTGGTCATCAAGGGCGACGTGCAGGGCTCGATCGAAGCGATCTCCGGCGCTCTGGACAAGCTGGGCACAGACGAAGTGCGCGCCCGCATCGTTCACTCGGGTGCCGGCGGCATCACCGAGTCGGACGTCTCGCTTGCGGAAGCTTCGAACGCAGCCATCATCGGCTTCAACGTCCGTGCCAACAAGCAGGCGCGGGATGCGTCCGAGCGTGCCGGCATCGAGATCCGCTACTACAACATCATCTACGACCTGGTGGATGACGTGAAGGCGGCGATGTCCGGTCTCTTGTCGCCGGAGCGGCGCGAGACCTTCCTCGGCAATGCCGAGATCCTGGAGGTGTTCAACATCACCAAGGTCGGCAAGGTCGCGGGTTGCCGCGTCACCGAGGGCAAGGTCGAACGTGGCGTCGGCGTCCGTCTGGTACGCGACAACGTCGTCATCCACGAAGGCAAGCTCAAGACGCTCAAGCGCTTCAAGGACGAAGTCTCCGAGGTTCAGTCCGGCCAGGAATGCGGTATGGCCTTCGAGAACTACGAGGACATCCGTGCCGGCGACACGATCGAGTGCTTCCGCGTCGAACACGTCACGCGGACGCTCTGATCCGATCCGGCAGGGTATTGGCGAGCGCCGGATCGGCTCCGGCGCTCGCTTTTTTTGAGTGAGAAGGCGCGCGACGCCGCCCGCCTCTCGCATGTTGGAACCGATCGCGTTTCGATGAGGGTTTGATACGCCCGATCGGCGCGGTCCAGGGTGAAACGATGGCCAAATCCACATCCTCCGCTCCGTCCCAGCGCATGCTGCGCGTCGGCGAACAGGTGCGCGCAGCGATCACGCAGGTGCTGCAACGCGGTGAAGTACTCGATCCGCTGATCGAAAACACGGTGATTTCCATTTCCGAGGTGCGCATGTCGCCCGATCTGAAGATCGCCACGGCCTATGTGACCCCACTCGGGGTCGCCGATCACGCGGCGGTTATCGAAGCGCTGAACAGGCATGCGAAATTCATTCGCGGGCGGCTCGGCCCGCAATTGCGGCAGATGAAATACATGCCGGACGTCCGGTTCCGGGACGATACCAGCTTCGACAACTATCAGAAGATCGACTCGCTGCTGCGCTCGCCGGAGGTCAGTCGCGACCTCGATCGCGACGCCGACGACGAAGAGTAAGCGACAGAACCGATGTCCAGACCCCGTAAACCAAAGGGCCGTCCGATTTCGGGATGGCTGATCCTCGACAAACCCCTCGATTTCGGTTCGACCGAGGCCGTATCCAAGATCAAGTGGCTGTTCAAGGCGCAGAAGGCGGGCCATGCCGGCACGCTCGATCCGCTCGCCTCCGGCATGCTGCCGATCGCGCTCGGCGACGCGACGAAAACCGTTCCCTACGTCATGGACGGCCGCAAGATCTACGAATTCACGGTGGCCTGGGGCGAGGAGCGCTCCACCGACGATCTCGAAGGCGAAGCCGTCCGCTCTTCCGCCGCGCGTCCGGAGGAAGAGGCGATCCGCGCCCTGCTGCCGAAATATACCGGCGTAATCGCGCAGGTGCCGCCGCAGTTCTCCGCGATCAAGATCGGCGGCGAGCGCGCCTACGATCTCGCCCGCGACGGCGAAACCGTCGAGATCCCGGCGCGGGAGGTGGAGGTCTTCCGCCTGTCGCTCATCGGTTCGGCTCCGAATCTCGCTCACTTCGAGATCGAGTGCGGCAAAGGCACCTATGTCCGTTCGCTTGCCCGAGACATGGGCCGCGATCTCGGCTGCTTCGGTCATATCGCGTCGCTGCGCCGCACCTTCGTCGCTCCTTTCGGCGAGGAGGACATGGTGCCGCTCGCCGACCTCGTGGCACTGGAAAAGATCGAGGACGAGGCGGAGCGTCTCGCCGCGCTCGACGCCTATCTGATCGACACGGGGGAGGCCCTGTCCGACCTGCCGCATATCGCGGTCAGCGACGACCAGGCGCACCGGCTCAAAATGGGCAATCCGATCATCCTGCGCGGGCGTGACGCACCGCTGCCCGCGCCCGAGGCCTATGCCACCGTTCAGGGCAAGCTCGTGGCGATCGGTGAGATCGCGCAGGGCGAGTTCCGGCCGAAGCGCGTTTTCGCCTCCCAATAATTCTGCTGGTCGAAAATCGATCTTGCGCGTTTAAAGTCGAGCGGCGCGGCACGCGCGGCGTATACTCGTTGTGCGCCGAAGCCCATATTGTCATTGTGGGCCTGCCGGCCGCGCTCGAATCATGGACGGGCGGCCCGGAAGCACACGGCACCCGCTCCGGTAATGCGGCAGGGAATCGGCAAGAGGCGTACATATGGTGGAAGCGTCAGAGAAGAGCCGGGAAGATGCTTCATCCGGCAGCCTGCAGGCCGCCGCCGGCTTCGTCCGCGATTATCTTCGCAGGCCCTTCAGCTTCTACCTGATCTCGCTGCTGCTGATCGCCATCATACCGCCTTTCATCTTTTCCTTCGTGATCCTGCAGCGCAATCTCGACGCGCAGAGGGAGGAAGTCACGTCTCTGCTGCGCGCCTCCACCGGCTCGGTCACGCGCATCGTCGAGCGCGAGGTCGACGGCATGCTGACGACGCTCCGGGTGCTGGCGAAATCCGGCGCCGTGGACCTCGCCGACATGCGAGGCTTATACGACCGTGCATCGGTCGCATTGGCCAACACCGATTCCCACCTGATCATCGTCGACGCCGACCATGATCTTCTCCTGAGCACCCGCGTTCCCTTCGGGACGCCGCTCGGGCAGGCGAAGGATCCGGAGGTCGATCTCGCCCTGCAGAGTACCGCACCGCTGGTTTCAGGGGCTTTCCCGGCCGAAATCGGAAAGGGCTGGGTCTTCACCGTGTATCTGCCGGTCACGACGCCCGACGGAAAGAAGTATCTGCTGGGTCTTAGGCAGGATGCCCAGCGCATGACGAAAGCCGTCAACCGCGACACGCTTTCGCCCGGGTGGAATGCCGCGCTCGTCGACGGAAAAGGCAAGGTGATCGTCTCCTCGGACTCGTCGGTGAAATCCGGCGACCCGTTCTTTCTCGACGAATTGCCGTTGCTCAGCATCGGCGTCAGCAATACCACCGCGAGGGGTGTGGACTATCGCGTCGCGTCCGAGTTTTCGGTGGTGACCGGGTGGCGTATCGTCGCTTGGGCGCCGAGCGCCATCGTCGATCAGCCGATGCTATGGTCCTTCCTCTGGCTCTCCTTCGGCGGGATCATTTTCGCAAGCATCGCGGTCGCCGGTTCACTAACCATCGCGCGGCTGCTCACACAGGGCGTCCGGTTGCTGGCCATGGATGCACGGCGATTGGGAGCGGGCGAGCCCGTCGAAGCGCGCCGCTACATGATCACCGAGGTCGAGGCGGTATCGACCGCGCTCGCAAGCGCAGCGACGGCCAGGGCCAAGGCCGAAGGCGAGATTCGCCTGCTGATGCGGGAGGTCGCGCATCGCGCGAAGAACCAGCTCACCGTCATCCAGTCGATGCTGGCGCAGTCGGCAAATTCGGCCGAGGAGCCGTCGGATTTCGTCGAGGCGTTTCGCAAGCGCCTTGCGGGCCTCGCGCGCTCGACCGACCTCATGGTGGCCAACGCCGCCTCCGGAGTCGACTTCCGCGAACTCGTGCGCAACCAGCTTCAGCCGTTCATGCCGGCCGAGTCCGACCGCGTCGTGCTCAGCGGACCTGCTCTGCGGCTGGACGCCCAGATGGCGCAGACCCTTGGCATGGCGCTGCATGAACTGGCTACCAATGCCATAAAGCATGGAGCGCTCGCCAACCAGACCGGCATGATCCAGGTCGAGTGGTCGGTGGCGGAGGGTGCGATCGACATTCGCTGGCGCGAGAGGGGTGCCGATATCGTCGCGCCTTCCGGAAAGAAGGCCCGCCGAGGCTTCGGCACGGTCGTGCTCGAGCGCATGCTCGGCCTTGCGCTTCGTGCGGAGCTCGAAAGGACGATGCATGCGGATGGCATCGAATGGCGGATACGCATCCCGCGCGGCGAGGAACTTTCCTCGCAGGAGCCAGGCGGTTGAGGGGCGGATCGTCCTGAGCAAACCACCGCAAATGGATGCCGGAGCATCCGTGCGCAACCGGAATTGACGGTGCGCGGGAGGCGGTGCCGCGCAGCGGTTTCATGACCCTTTCCTTTTGGAACGGATTCGGTTATAGGCACGCCAGCGAAAGGCGCCGCCTCTTCGTGCGAACGGCCGTAGCTGGACGACATCCCGGCTGCCGGCGACCCTCAAATCCTCGAACGAAAGGATCAAACGATGTCGGTTACTGCAGAGCGCAAAGCTCAGATCATCAAGGAATTCGCAACCGTAGAAGGCGACACCGGTTCTCCGGAAGTTCAGGTTGCCATCCTGACGGAACGGATCAACAACCTGACCGAACACTTCAAGGACCACAAGAAGGACAATCACTCCCGACGTGGCCTCCTCGCGCTGGTTTCCAGCCGGCGGTCGCTCCTCGACTATCTGAAGAAGAAGGACGAGGCGCGCTACACCAAGCTGATCGGTGCCCTGGGCATCCGTCGCTAAACGACTGGTCCGGCGGGTTGCCTCGGCAACCCGCCGGCTTTTTCTACAGCCCGTGCGCTCTTCAAAAGGCCTAGGGTATTGTACAGGGCGCCACAGCGCCGCGCGTCCTATCGGACGCGCAACGTCCAGCGGACCGGATGGGCCGGGATCGCGGATCAACCAATGGCCCGTCATGGGGCAGGATTGCAGGATGCTTCGGCGCCTGCTTGCCGAAGCGGCTGCTATACGCAGCGCGGCAAAGCGGTATGCGGCCGGTTTTCTTTGAAGCCTCCCGTTGTCTTGCCCGTGATGCGCCACCATGCGGCTTTGAGATCGCCCGCGCTTTTTGAGCCGCGGAAGGTCTGTCGCACACGAAGGACAGAACATGTTCGAGACACACAAGGTAGAAATCGAATGGGCGGGGCGTCCGCTCAAGCTCGAAACCGGAAAAATCGCGCGGCAGGCCGATGGTGCCGTTCTCGCGACCTACGGCGAAACCGTCGTGCTCGCCACGGTGGTTTCGGCGAAGGCACCGAAGCCAGGCCAGGATTTCTTCCCGCTCACCGTCAACTATCAGGAAAAGACCTACGCTGCCGGCAAGATTCCCGGCGGCTATTTCAAGCGTGAGGGCCGCCCCAGCGAAAACGAGACGCTGGTGTCGCGTCTGATCGACCGGCCGATCCGCCCGCTCTTCCCGGAGGGCTACAAGAACGATACCCAGGTCATCGTCACGGTCATGCAGCATGACCTCGAGAACAACCCGGACGTCGTCGCGATGGTCGCGGCATCCGCTGCATTGACGCTTTCCGGCGTTCCCTTCATGGGCCCGGTCGGCGGTGCCCGCGTTGGCTACATCAACGGCGAATACGTTCTCAACCCGCATCTCGACGAAATGGACGAATCCACGCTCGACCTCGTCGTCGCCGGCACGCAGGAAGCCGTGCTGATGGTGGAGTCGGAAGCGAAAGAGCTGCCGGAAGATGTCATGCTCGGCGCCGTCGTTTTCGGCCAGAAGGGCTTCCAGCCGGTGATCGACGCTGTCATCAGGCTCGCAGAAGTTGCCGCCAAGGAGCCGCGCGAATTCAATCCGGAAGATCATTCCGCTCTCGAAAACGCGATGCTTTCGATCGCCGAAGACGAGCTGCGCAACGCCTATAAGGTCACCGAGAAGGCCGCACGCTATGCCGCCGTGGACGCGGTAAAGGCAAAGGTCAAAGAACATTTCCTGCCGGAAGGCGTCGAGAACCCGGCCCATACCGCCGAAGAGATCGCCGCTGTCTTCAAGCACCTGCAGGCCAAGATCGTTCGCTGGAACATCCTCGACACGAAGAGCCGCATCGATGGCCGCGACCTCGTCACGGTTCGCCCGATCGTCGCCGAAGTCGGCATCCTGCCGCGCACGCACGGTTCGGCGCTCTTTACCCGCGGTGAAACGCAGGCGATCGTCGTTGCCACGCTCGGCACCGGCGAAGACGAGCAGTATGTCGATTCCTTGACCGGCATGTACAAGGAGAACTTCATGCTGCATTACAACTTCCCGCCCTATTCGGTCGGTGAAACGGGCCGCATGGGTTCTCCGGGCCGCCGCGAGATCGGCCACGGCAAGCTCGCCTGGCGCGCCATCCATCCGATGCTGCCGACCACGGAACAGTTCCCATACACGCTGCGCGTCGTTTCCGAGATTACCGAGTCCAACGGTTCCTCCTCCATGGCAACCGTCTGCGGCACGTCGCTTGCACTGATGGATGCGGGCGTTCCGCTCGCCAAGCCGGTTGCCGGCATTGCCATGGGCCTCATCAAGGAAGACGACCGTTTCGCCGTCCTCTCCGACATTCTCGGCGATGAAGACCACCTCGGCGATATGGACTTCAAGGTCGCGGGCACGGACACCGGCATCACCTCGCTGCAGATGGACATCAAGATCGAAGGCATCACCGAGGAGATCATGGGTGTTGCCCTCAACCAGGCCAAGGGAGGCCGCCTGCATATTCTCGCCGAAATGGCCAAGGCCATCTCCGAGAGCCGCGGCCAGCTCGGCGAGTTCGCGCCGCGCATCGAAGTCATGAACATTCCGGTCGACAAGATCCGTGAAGTCATCGGCTCGGGCGGCAAGGTCATCCGCGAGATCGTCGAAAAGACCGGCGCCAAGATCAATATCGACGACGACGGCACCGTCAAGATCGCCTCGGCTTCCGCCAAGGAGATCGAGGCCGCCCGCAAGTGGATCCACTCGATCGTCGCCGAGCCGGAAGTCGGTCAGGTCTATGAAGGCACCGTCGTCAAGACGGCTGATTTCGGCGCCTTCGTCAACTTCTTCGGCGCCCGCGACGGTCTCGTTCACATCTCGCAGCTCGCTTCCGAGCGCGTTGCCAAGACAACCGACGTCGTCAAGGAAGGCGATAAGGTCTGGGTCAAGCTGATGGGCTTCGACGAGCGCGGCAAGGTTCGCCTCTCCATGAAGGTCGTCGATCAGGCGACCGGCAAGGAGATCGTTGCCGAGAAGGGCGAAAAGAAGGACGGCGGCGAAGCCGCCGAGTAAGCCGCCCTCGGCTGAAACCATTCAGGGCGCGGAGCGGATCGCTTCGCGCCCTTTCTCGTGACGAAAACGGAATCGAACCCATGAGCCGCGACGCGCTGAAAACACTGTTCCATCCCTTCGCAACGGGGATCATCGATCCGCCGGGAGAGGGCGAGCGGGTGCTCTTCCTCGGCGCCGAGGCGGGCTACCGCTTGCCGGAGGGCTTTGCTGCGGACGTCTCGGCCGTACAGCCGCTGAAGCCCCTCTACCGCGCGCTGACGGCAGCTCGCGCCGATGTGGCGCCGGTCGCCGTGGGCGACGGCTACGACGCCGCGCTCGTTCTGTGCGGCAGGCACAAGGGCGAGAACGAAGACCGCATTGCGCAGGCGTTGAAACGCACCCGCGCGGGCGCGCTGATCGTGGTCGCCGGCGGCAAGGAGGACGGCATTCAGTCGCTGCGCAAGCGGATCGACAAGTTCGGCTGGGATGGTGACTCGATGCCCAAATATCACGGCGTTGCCTTCTGGTTCACGCGCCCGGAGGAGGTTGCCAAGGCCATCTCGGCGCTCGCCAAGGTCCCGGTGCGCGTCGACGGCCTGTTCGTGGCATCGCCCGGCATGTTCTCGCATGACCGCGTCGATGCCGGCTCGGAACTGCTCGCGTCGCGGCTGCCGCGCGATTTCACCGGTCACGCGGCGGATTTCGGCGCCGGCTGGGGTTATCTCTCCGTCAAGCTTGCCGAGGCTTCGCCGAACCTCAAGGGCATCGATCTGTTCGAAGCGGATTTCGAAGCACTGGAGGCGGCACGGGCAAATATGGCGGCGAATGCGCCTTCGACGGCGGCTCGCTTCTTTTGGCACGACCTGACGGCGGAAGAGACGCGCGACAAATACGACCTTATCGTCATGAACCCGCCCTTCCACGAGGGCCATGCTGCCGAGCCCGCGCTCGGCGCGGCAATGATCAAGGCGGCCGCCAAGTCGCTGAAGCATGGTGGCCGGCTGATGCTCGTCGCCAATCGCGGACTTCCCTATGAGCCGGTCCTGGCGGAGAATTTCAAGGAAATCGGCGAGACCTGCCGCAATGCGCGCTTCAAGGTGCTCTGGGCGAAACGCTGACCCAGTGAACAGCCCCTCATCCGGCCTGCCGGCCGCCTTCTCCCCGCAAGCGGGGCGAAGGGAGGTGCGGCGTCCGTTCTGACCCCCTTGCCCGTCTCCGAAAGCGGGGAGAGGGTTAGGTAAGGGGCAATCCCTGCTTAATCCGCGTCTGCGACCCGCAAGGCTTCGAGCGTCGGCATCGAAGTGATGTTGTAGCCGGAATCCACATAGTGAATTTCCCCGGTGACGCCGCGCGAGAGGTCCGAGAGCAGATAAAGTGCGGAACTGCCGACGTCTTCTATGGTGACGGTCCGGCGCAGGGGCGAGTTCTTCTGCTGCCAGGAGAGCATCGCGCGCGCGTCGGAAATGCCGGCGCCTGCAAGCGTCCGGATCGGACCGGCCGAGATCGCATTGACGCGGATGCCGCGCGCTCCGTAGTCGGCGGCAAGGTAGCGGACCGAAGCTTCGAGCGCGGCTTTGGCGACGCCCATGACGTTGTAGTTCGGCATGACCCGCATCGAGCCGCCATAGGTGAGCGTCAGCATGGTGCCGCCCTCGCTCATCAGCTCCGCTGCACGCTTGGCAATCTCGGTAAAGGAGAAGCAGGAGATCACCATGGTGCGGCTGAAATTGTCCCGCGTCGTGTCGGCATAGAGACCCTTTAGCTCGTTCTTGTCCGAGAAGCCGATGGCGTGGACGACGAAATCGAGCTTGCCCCAGCGCTCCCTTATGGCGTCGACGACTGCGTCGACGGAGTCGAGGTCCTCGACGTCGCAGGGGAGCAGGAAGTCGGAATTGACCTCCGCAGCCAGCGGCTTGACGCGCTTGCCGAGAGCTTCGCCCTGATAGGTGAAGGCGAGCTCGGCGCCCTGAGCGGCGAGAGACTTGGCGATACCCCAGGCAATAGAATGGTTGTTGGCGACGCCCATGATGAGGCCGCGCTTTCCGTTCATCAGTCCGTTCATCGTGTTATCCGTTATAGCGCTGGAAGACGAGCGTCGCGTTCGTGCCGCCGAAGCCGAAGGAGTTCGAAAGAACCGTGTCGATCTTGGCATTGTCGATGCGCTTGCGGACGATCGGCACGCCTTCGAATTCGGGGTCGAGCTCGGTGATGTGAGCGCTTTCGCCGATGAAGCCGGCCTGCATCATCAGGAGACCGTAGATCGATTCCTGCACGCCGGCGGCGCCGAGCGAGTGGCCGGTCAGCGATTTCGTGGACTGCACATGCGGCATCTTTTCGCCGAAGACCTCGCGGATGGCGCCGATCTCCTTCTGATCGCCGACCGGCGTCGAAGTGCCGTGGGTATTGATGTAGTCGACCTCGCCCTTCACCGTGGCCAGCGCCTGGCGCATGCAGCGCACCGCGCCCTCGCCGGAAGGCGCGACCATGTCGTAGCCGTCCGAAGTGGCGCCGTAACCGACGATTTCCGCATAGATCTTGGCGCCGCGCGCCTTGGCGCGCTCCAGTTCTTCCAGAACGAGAACGCCGGCACCGCCGGCGATGACGAAGCCGTCGCGGTTCGCGTCATAGGCACGTGAGGCGACGGATGGCGTGTCGTTGTACTTCGACGACATGGCGCCCATGGCGTCGAAGAGATTGGACATGGTCCAGTCGAGATCCTCGTGGCCGCCCGCGAACATGACGTCCTGCTTGCCCCACTGGATCATTTCCGCGGCATTGCCGATGCAATGCGCCGAAGTCGAGCAGGCCGACGAGATCGAGTAGTTGACGCCGTGGATCTGGAACCAGGTCGCAAGCGTCGCCGAAGCCGTAGACGACATCGCCTTCGGCACCACGAAGGGGCCGATCCGCTTCGGGCTGTTGTTCTTGCGGGTGATCTCCGCCGCTTCGACGATCGCGCGGGTAGAAGGGCCGCCCGAACCCATGATGATGCCGGTGCGCTCATTGGTGATGTCGCCGGCCTCGAGCCCGGAATCGGCGATCGCCTGCTTCATCGCCACATGGTTCCAGGCGCCGCCCTGGGACAGGAAGCGCATGGCGCGGCGGTCGACGAGGTCGCTCGGATCGAGCGTCGGCGCTCCCCAGACCTGGCACTTGAAGCCGTGCTCGGCAAAATCCGGAGAAAACGTGATGCCCGACCGCGCATCGCGGAGCGACGCGGTGACTTCGTCGGCATCGCTGCCGATCGAGGAAACGATGCCGAGGCCCGTTACAACAACCCGTCTCATGTCAGATGACCTTTTCTTCGATTGGAACCGTGCGGGGATTGCCCGCAGTTCAGTCGGCCTTTTCCTGGAAGAGGCCGACCCTGAGATCGGTGGCCTTGTAGATCGTTTCGCCATCGGCCTTCATCCAGCCGTCGGCGATGCCAAGAACCAGACGGCCGCGCATGACGCGCTTGAAGTCGATGCCGTATTCTACCAGCTTGGTCTTCGGCGTCACCATGCCGGTGAACTTCACCTCCCCGGTCGAGATGGCGCGGCCCTTGCCGGCCTCGCCGAGCCAGCCGAGGAAGAAACCGGTCAATTGCCACATTGCGTCGAGACCGAGGCAGCCGGGCATGACCGGATCGCCCATGAAGTGGCAGGGAAAGAACCAGAGATCCGGCGTAATGTCGAATTCGGCGCGGACATAACCCTTGTCGTTTGGTCCGCCCGTTTCCGAAATGTCGGTGATGCGGTTGAACATCAGCATCGGCGGCAGCGGCAGCTGCGCATTGCCGGGGCCAAACATTTCGCCTCGGCCGCAGATCAGGATTTCCTCATAGCTGAAGCTGGATTGTCTGGTGGTCATGAATGGTTGCTTCCCGAGTCTATTATGTGTTCTCCGACCTGCTTTAGTGCAAGTTCGGTCTGATTTGAAGCGCAACCTGTCATCCGCGGCTGCGATGCGGGCTACGGCTCGTGACGTTCCAAATAGGGCGGCATGCGGGTGTAGGAAAGCTCTCTCATCGTCGCCGAACCGCTCGGAATGGTGACATCATTCCGCCGTCGCTTACAGTATGAATGTGGCGGCGGCCAGAGTTAAATGCCCGCCTTCCCCCGCTTTGGGCCGATTTTCAGGCGTTTGCGGCCTTCGCACGTGCGGAATCTATTGAAAGCCGCGGCGCCAGAAGTTATATCGCAAATTGATAATCCACGGATCCCGCAGGTATATCGGAACGGCTGTCGATGACGAAAGCAACGCACATGTCCTCACAGGAGAGGCTGCGCAGTTCGGGTTTGCGCCCGACGCGCCAGCGCGTTGCGCTTGCCGATCTGATCTTCGCCAAGGGCGACCGTCACCTGACGGTGGAGGAACTCCATGAAGAGGCCGTCACGGCCGGCGTTCCCGTTTCGCTCGCGACCGTCTACAACACGCTCCACCAGTTCACCGAAGCCGGCATGATCCGCGTCCTCGCCGTCGAGAGCGCCAGGACCTATTTCGATACGAATGTCTCGGATCACCACCATTTCTTCATCGAGGGCGAAAACGAAGTCCTCGACATTCCGGTGAGCAATATTCAGATAGACAATCTCCCCGAACCGCCGGAAGGCATGGAAATCTCCCATGTCGACGTGGTAATCCGGCTGCGTCACAAGAGCGAGCGCTGAGCGTCGTCGCTCTCGCGCCACGAAGTTTCGTCACATCACGTCCTTCGGGTCACGGCCGGGCCCGGCCTTGCCCGTCGGCAGCGTCCAGCCGTATCGAAGCGCGCCGCCCCGCACGGCGAAGGCCGTGACGACGCCGAGTGCGGACGCTGCGACGAGCGGCAATCCGACCAGGCTGGCCAGGACGAAGGCGCCGGCGCCGATGAGGGCGGCGCTGACGTAGATCTCCGGCCTCAGGAGGACAGAGGGCTCGCCGGCCAGAAGATCGCGCAGAACCCCGCCGAAGGTCGCCGTCAGGGCGCCCGTGACCAGGGCGACGATAGGCGAGCCGGTCGCCGCCAGCCCCTTTGCCGCGCCCATCACGCAATAGGCCGAGAGGCCGAGCGCGTCGAGCCATACGAGCATCCGGTAGCGCGATTCGAGCAAATGGGACGTGAGGAAGACGGCCACCGCCACTGCCGCGCAGACGATGATGAAATTAGGGTTCACCACCCAGAACACCGGCGTCGCGCCGAGAACGAGGTCGCGGATGGTGCCGCCGCCAATGCCCGTCGCGGAAGCGAGAAACAGATAGCCGATGATGTCGAGCTGCTTGCGGGAGGCCGACAGCGCGCCGGTCGCCGCAAAGATTGCGACGCCCGCATAGTCGAGGAATTCGAGGATCGGCATGGCTGCTCCGCTTGGCTGCAAGTCTCCTCTAATCGTAACCTATTAAAGAAAACATGCGGTAGGCTACCGCGGCAGCAGCGTCTCAGTCCGGCCGAGGAGATAATAGGCAACGAGCCCTGTCCACTCCTTGGCGGCCGTCGTCGCCAATTGGGCGTTGAGCGAGGGCTGGGTGAAATCGAAGCCGAGCCGCACCTTGCCGCTCGTGCGATAATCCGTCGGCCAGGGCGTGACTTCCATGCCGTTTGCCCGAAAAAGGCCGATCGAGCGCGGCATGTGGTAGGCGGAGGTCACGAGCGCACAACGCTCAAGCCCGTTCCTGGCCAGCAAATCCCTGGTATAGCGTGCGTTTTCGAAGGTCGTCCGCGATTCTCCCTCGCGGATCAGCCGGTCGGAACCGATGCCGAAGCTCCCGAAGAATTTCTGCGAGGCATGCGCGTCGCCCTCGTAGATGCCGCTGAGCGACCCGTCTCCGCCCGAGACAAGGATGCGGGCCTGCGGATAGGCCCGCGCGAGCCTCAAGGTTTCGACGAAGCGTTCGGCCGCCTGGTTCAGCTCCATGCCGCCACGGCTCGCCATTACCACATTCTCGAAGGCGCCCCCGAGCACGATGATGCAGGCAAGCTCCGTGGGCTCCGTCGCGGGGCGGGGAAACCGGTCCTCGAGGATCTGCAGGAAATAGGAGCCGGCGGTGGTGAAGAGAGTGACGAAGAGGATGGCGAGCCCGAAGGTGCTCAAAGTACCGCCGCTGCGGCGGAAACGGCCGAGCATAAGCAGCACGCCGGCGAACAGGGCGAGGAAGGCGAGGGACAGCGGCTGGGCTACGAGCCAGAAGATTTTCGAGACGAGAAACATGGGCAGATCGTTCTTCGGCCTCGGCCGGTAAAGATTTCATGAATGACGGCGCCGCGTCTATCGGCGTCCACAGTACAGGACGATAGCCCGGTGCGCCGCGCCGGTTGCTGCACGGCAAGGCTTTTCTACGGCGCGGATTGCGAGGCAGGCTTCAAGCGCCTGAATTCTTTACGTCGGGGATCGAAAAGATTTTGGTGGAGCTAAGCGGGATCGAACCGCTGACCTCTTGCATGCCATGCAAGCGCTCTCCCAGCTGAGCTATAGCCCCATCAGGGTCCGGCTTTGCCGGTCCGGGAAGATCGCGAGGCGCGTTGCGCCCGGCGAGTGGCGGCTTATTACTTCTGCTCGGTGCAGATGGCAAGCCGAAAAGTGAGGGCCGGGACGAATTATTTTTGGTTCCGGCCGGATGCTTCGATGCCGATCACGTTCGACGGATGGGGCGGTTTCGTGCGCCTTTCGAAACGCTTGCGGGCAGGCATGCGGGCGCTGATCCGCCCGCGCCGCCAGTCTGTTCAGACGTCGTCGTCCTCGTCGGAAACGCCGATGATGTCGCTCATGTCGTCGTCATCGTCTTCGTCGTCGGTCTGGAGGAAGGTGTCGTCGTCGTCACCCTCGATCTCGACATCGTCGTCGCCGAGATCCGGCAGATCGTCGCCGCCCGAGGCTTCGTCGTCCGCTTCCTCGAGCGAGACGAGTTCGACTTCCGTGTTCTCGGTATCGACTTCCTTGACGTCTTCCTCTTCTTCCTTCTCGAGCACCTTGGCGACGGAGGTTTCCTCGAAGAAGGACAGCGGATAGGACTTGCCCGTGTAGGGGGAGACGATCGGATCACGGTTCAGATCGTAGAATTTGCGCCCCGTTTCCGGGTCGATGCGCTTTGTTCCAAGTTCCGGTTTTGCCACAGTCAAAGCCTCTTGAATGGCCGGCGAGCCGGCTCTTGCCGGAAAGCCGGCGGTTAGAAACGTATCAAGCTTATGATGATTAGCCGGTCCCCATAATCATCTTGGCGAGTTCTGTCAAAGATAAACTTCCGCGAGCTCCGGCCGTCATTTTCTTCACAGCAGGAGGATGACCCTTTTCGCGCATTGTGTTAGGGAGCCGGCGAGACCGGCGGTCCGCCACCAACGCGCCGGAAAGCACCACCTTCCGCGCCAGCCGTCAGCCGGATTGTCAGAGGAAAACCACGATGTCTCACGGCTCGAACCCGCGGCCCGCCACCGCACGCAAGTCTTCCGACCTCAAGGGTACTTTGCGCATTCCGGGCGACAAGTCGATCTCGCACCGCTCCTTCATGTTCGGCGGCCTTGCCGCGGGCGAGACGCGCATCACCGGTCTCCTCGAAGGCGAAGACGTGATCAATACCGGCAAGGCCATGCAGGCGATGGGCGCCAGGATCCGCAAGGAGGGCGACACCTGGCTCATCGACGGTGTCGGGAACGGCGCGCTGCTCGCGCCGGAGGCGCCGCTCGACTTCGGCAATGCCGGCACCGGCTGCCGGCTGACGATGGGCCTTGTCGGCGTCTATGATTTCGATTCCACTTTCATCGGCGATGCCTCGCTGACCAAGCGCCCGATGGGCCGCGTGCTCGATCCGCTCCGCGAAATGGGCGTTCAGGTGAACTCGGCGGAGGGCGACCGGCTGCCGGTGACCCTGCGCGGGCCGAAGACTCCGAACCCGATCACCTATCGCGTGCCGATGGCGTCTGCCCAGGTGAAATCCGCCGTGCTGCTCGCCGGCCTCAACACGCCCGGAATCACGACCGTCGTCGAGCCGGTGATGACCCGCGACCATACGGAAAAGATGCTGCAGGGCTTCGGTGCCAAGCTGACGGTCGAGACCGATGCCGAGGGTGTGCGCACCATTCGCCTCGAGGGCCGCGGCAAGCTGACGGGCCAGGTGATCGACGTGCCGGGCGATCCGTCCTCCACGGCCTTTCCGCTGGTGGCGGCGCTCATCGTTCCGGGCTCGGACATCACCATCCTCAACGTGCTGATGAACCCGACCCGTACCGGTCTCATCCTGACGCTGCAGGAGATGGGCGCCAATATCGAGGTCATGAACAAGCGGCTTGCCGGCGGCGAGGATGTCGCCGATCTGCGCGTTTGCTATTCGGAGCTGAAGGGCGTCACCGTGCCGGAGGAGCGCGCCCCGTCGATGATCGACGAATATCCGGTGCTCGCCGTCGCCGCCGCCTTCGCCGAGGGCACAACCGTGATGAACGGGCTGGAAGAGCTCCGCGTCAAGGAGTCCGACCGCCTGTCCGCCGTTGCGGACGGCCTGAAGCTCAACGGGGTGGATTGCGACGAGGGCGAGGCCTCGCTGGTCGTGCGCGGCCGGCCCGGCGGCAAGGGCCTGGGCAATAACTCGGGCGGCCAGGTGAAGACCCATCTCGACCACCGCATCGCCATGAGCTTCCTTGTCATGGGACTTGTCTCGGAGCATCCGGTGACGGTCGACGATGCGACGATGATCGCGACGTCCTTCCCCGAATTCATGGGCCTGATGACCGGACTGGGCGCGAAAATCGAAGAGGCAGAGAACAAGGCAGCCTGATGACCTTCGTAATCGCCATCGATGGGCCTGCGGCCGCCGGCAAGGGAACGCTCTCGCGCCGGATCGCCGAGCAATACGGCTTCCACCATCTCGACACGGGGCTCACCTACCGCGCCACCGCCAAGGCGCTCATGGATGCCGGACTGCCGCTCGGCGACGAGGCGGTGGCCGAGACGATGGCGCGCGAGGTGGACCTTTCCGGGCTCGATCGCGCCGTGCTTTCGGAGCATTCGATCGGCGAGGCGGCCTCGAAGATCGCCGTCATGCCGGCCGTGCGCAGGGCACTGGTCGAGGCGCAGCGGGCCTTCGCGCGCAAGGAGCCGGGTACCGTCCTCGACGGACGCGACATCGGCACGGTCGTCTGCCCTGATGCGGCGGTGAAGCTCTATGTGACCGCTTCCCCCGAAGTGCGGGCGAAACGGCGCCATGACGAGATCATCGCCGGCGGCGGAAAGGCTGACTACGCCGCGGTTTTCGAGGACGTGAAGAAGCGCGACGAGCGCGACATGGGCCGTGCCGACAGTCCTTTGAGACCTGCCGAGGACGCGCACTTGCTTGATACTTCCGAAATGAGTATAGAGGCGGCATTCCAGGCGGCGAAGACGCTGGTCGACGCCGCCCTGAAAGAGAAGATTTGAAGAAGGCCTGATCCGGCCCAGCCGGTCTCCTTCTTGAAAATAGCCTGAAATTCCGTCCACGCGCCGGATTGCTCCATGACAGGAGCGGACTGGGTTCAGGCCTGTCTAACACCAACCCCCGGCGCACATGCGTTTCCGGCAGGAGACGCAGCAGGAGATTATATGTCTGCAACCAACCCCACCCGTGATGATTTCGCAGCGCTTCTGGAAGAGTCCTTCGCCAAGACGGACCTCGCCGAAGGCTATGTCGCCAAGGGCATCGTCACGGCGATCGAAAAAGACGTCGCAATCGTCGACGTCGGCCTCAAGGTCGAAGGCCGCGTACCGCTGAAGGAATTCGGCGCCAAGGCCAAGGACGGCACGCTGAAGGTCGGCGACGAAGTCGAAGTCTATGTCGAGCGCATTGAAAACGCACTCGGCGAAGCAGTCCTTTCGCGCGAGAAGGCCCGCCGCGAAGAGAGCTGGCAGCGCCTGGAAGTCAAGTTTGAAGCCGGCGAACGCGTCGAAGGCATCATATTCAACCAGGTCAAGGGCGGCTTCACCGTCGATCTCGACGGCGCCGTAGCCTTCCTGCCGCGTTCGCAGGTCGACATCCGTCCGATCCGCGACGTGACGCCGCTGATGCACAACCCGCAGCCCTTCGAAATCCTCAAGATGGACAAGCGCCGCGGCAACATCGTCGTTTCGCGCCGCACGGTTCTCGAAGAGTCCCGCGCCGAGCAGCGTTCTGAAATCGTTCAGAACCTCGAGGAAGGCCAGGTTGTCGAGGGTGTCGTCAAGAACATCACCGATTACGGTGCGTTCGTCGACCTCGGCGGCATCGATGGCCTGCTGCACGTCACCGACATGGCGTGGCGCCGCGTCAACCATCCGTCGGAAATCCTGAACATCGGCCAGCAGGTCAAGGTTCAGATCATCCGCATCAACCAGGAAACCCACCGCATCTCGCTCGGCATGAAGCAGCTCGAGTCCGATCCGTGGGACGGCATCGGTGCGAAGTATCCGGTCGGCAAGAAGATCTCCGGTACCGTCACGAACATCACCGACTACGGTGCCTTCGTCGAGCTGGAGCCGGGCATCGAAGGCCTGATACACATCTCCGAAATGTCCTGGACGAAGAAGAACGTTCACCCCGGCAAGATCCTGTCCACGAGCCAGGAAGTCGACGTGGTCGTTCTCGAAGTCGACCCGACCAAGCGCCGCATCTCGCTCGGCCTCAAGCAGACGCTCGAGAACCCGTGGCAGGCCTTCGCGCATAGCCATCCGGCTGGCACGGAAGTCGAAGGCGAAGTCAAGAACAAGACCGAATTCGGTCTGTTCATCGGCCTCGATGGCGATGTCGACGGCATGGTCCACCTCTCCGACCTCGACTGGAACCGTCCGGGCGAACAGGTCATCGAAGAGTTCAACAAGGGCGACGTCGTTCGTGCTGTCGTTCTCGACGTGGACGTCGACAAGGAGCGCATCTCGCTCGGCATCAAGCAGCTCGGTCGCGATGCGGTCGGTGAAGCTGCCGCTTCCGGCGAACTGCGCAAGAACGCCGTCGTTTCGGCAGAAGTCATCGGCGTCAACGATGGCGGCATCGAAGTGCGGCTCGTCAACCACGAGGACGTCACCGCCTTCATCCGTCGCGCCGATCTCTCGCGCGATCGCGACGAACAGCGTCCGGAGCGTTTCTCGGTCGGCCAGACCGTCGACGCGCGGGTCACCAACTTCTCCAAGAAGGACCGCAAGATCCAGCTGTCGATCAAGGCTCTGGAAATCGCGGAAGAGAAGGAAGCCGTCGCTCAGTTCGGCTCTTCCGACTCGGGTGCTTCGCTCGGCGACATTCTGGGCGCTGCGCTCAAGAACCGCCAGAACAACGAGTAATCGTTGACGGACTTGAAATGATAAGCCCGCGGAGAGCGATCTCCGCGGGCTTTTTTGTGGGCTACCGCGACCTCTGCGCGTCTTATGAGACGCGCGGCGCAGTGGGAAAAACCGTTACACTTTGTGCTCTACGGCCTGTTGAGATTCGGGCCACCCGCCGCCGCTTGTTTGATTCCTCATTCCTGGCTCGTCACAGGAATCCAGCCAGACCAAGTCCTTGGGCTGGAAAGGCTCTCCCGCGCCGCAGACGCGGCGCTGCTGGATTCCTGTGACGAGCACAGGAATGAGGGCGGAGAGGGTGCGGTCCCTCGGCGCGCTTCATAAACCGTGAAGATAAGATAGTTAGGCGGCGCGGCAGGCCCCGGGGCACGCCCGTATACGACGTCCCGCTTCGTTTGGACGCGAGAATGTAGACGTAACCTTTCATTGCGTGACAGGTTTGACCAATCCCATATTCGCAACGGAAGTTGTAGTAGCCGCACATCCCGGTCCCTCATTCCTGTGCTCGTCACAGGAATCCAGCCAGACCAAGTCCTTGGGCTGAAAGAACGCTTCCCGCGCCGCAGACGCGGCGCTGCTCTCATCCCTGTGACGAGCACAGGAATGAGGGAATCACACAAGCGGCGGCAGGTGCCCGAATCTCAACAGGCCTTAGGTCGACCCGACCTGAAGACATCTTGATCTAAGCCAGGCCGCCGAGCTTTCGGTAGAGGTCATAGGCGTCGGCTGCCGGTGGCTCTTCGGTCTGATCCCCTTCGCCGCCGGCGCCATGTCCCTGCTGCCGGTCGTCGCTTTCCGTTTCTCCCTCGTCGTCCCTTGCGTCTTTCTCCGGCTCGCTCTCGCTTTCCCGCTTGCGCCGGTTCACCTCGTCGGCATCGCTTTCTTCGGCCGGCGGGTAGGGAACCAGGGCGAAGGGAAACATTTCGCGCGGAAGTCCGCTTTCGGGGACACGGGCGAAGCCCTGCGGCGCCATCGCGTCCTCGCCGGTCCGACGTTCTGCCTGAGGAGGAGGCAGGTCGCGAAGCGGTGCGCCCGTTTCGGCGTCGGGTGCGATATCCACCGGCGGTTCGCCGGCTGCTGCTGCGCTTCTGATCGCGCCGGTGGTCTCCCGTGGCCGCGCCGGCGTCTCGTTTTTCGGCGTCAGGGGCACGGCCGGTGCTGTGTCTCCCGTATCCCGAGGTTGCCAGCTCTTGATCGTCCCCGGCAACGCAAGGCTGTCGCGTATGATCGTTCTCAAGGCCTCCGCCGGCGGTTGCGCCATGCGCGCGGCGCTTTGCATCCGCACGCGTGGCCTGTCGTCGTCCCTCGCGGAGCGCGACGGGCCGTCGGTGCCCTCCGAGACTTCGCCGCCAGGGAGTTTTTCAGCGCCGGCTTCTGCGGCTGCAGCCTTGTCCTCGGCTGCAGCCTTGTTCTCGGCTGTCGCAGGTTTTGCATCCTTCAGCACAGCGCGCGCACTCCCGTTCAGGTCCTCCGCCTGACTGGCGCGTGGCGCCGATGGTTGCGCAGAATCCGCTTCGCTATCCGGGAGCTGCTTATCGGAGCCTTCCGGCGTGACGGCCGGCGTTTCCGCCATCTCCGCCATCTCGCTCTCAAGCGGGCTTGCCGAAGCATCTCTCGCTGCAACTTCCGCACCTCGCGGCGCTGCAGGAGCGTTCACGGGCGTCTTCGGCGAACGTTGCGGGCCGGCCGGAGCCTCCTCGTGCGCCGCTTCGATTGCCGCGCCTGCGGATGGCGTCTCGATCCGGACGCTATCCGTATCGGCGCCGTAGGTCTTCCTGAGCATCGCTTGCAGGAGCGCGAGGTCGCCAGGGATCGGTGCCTTGGCGCCCGGAAGCGCCGGCGGGGCGTGTGCAGGCAGGGGCAGGCTGCGGAGCGGGGTCCGATCGGGCGGCATCGCGCCCCGGCGGTCGGCCGTTATCGCCGCCGCGACGGCGACGCGTTGCGCAAGGTTGCGCGCTGCCAGCTGCTTCTCCAGAAGCTGGCGTTCCGGCATTGGCAATGCCTCGATGAAGCTGGTCAACCGCCGAATGAAGGCGCGTCCGGTCTCCTGCGGCAGGGGTGGAAATTTGAGGATGAGCGCCAAGTCTTCGACCAACTTCACCAGCGCGTCCTTGGATAGGACCTCCCTGCCGGAGAGATGGCGGGTCAGCGCATCGACGATCTTCCGGATCGCCTCGCTCCGCTCCGTCGCCGGCAGCGGGCGGCGCAGGCCCTGCGTCGTCTCCTCGGCAGTTCCGACGGCTGTCCTGATGGCGATGAAGGCGGGCAGTTCGGGCATGATCCGCAAGCCTAGAGCACTTCCGGGAAGAGTATCTAACGGTTTTCCGACCGGAAGTGCGTTGGACCAAAGGGTTAGAGCATTTCAGTGTTTCCATGAAACGATGAAATGCTTAGGCCAAACGAGTTTAGGGAGTGTTAACCATGACGATGACGTGGTGCCACGCCGCAGTCTTGCGCGGCCCCTTGCGGGAAGCTCATTCACGGCCCATCCTGCCATGAGCTTGATGGAGCCGCCGATGACATTTCGCCCGCCGCAATCGCTGCGCCGTTTCGATCTCACCGGTAACGGGGTGAACGTTCTCGAATACGAGCTGATGGCCGAGCGCGCCGACGCTCTGGGGCGCAATGGCCTGAAGGTCGAGAAGGCAATGGCCGCCCTGAATGCCTATGACGGCAACAGGCACCCGCCTTCCGAACGCGAGCGACTGCTCGACGAGGCAGCCGACGCGGTTTGGGCCTTCCTCATCCAGCGCGAGACCTGCGGCCTTCGCGACAGCCGCGATGCCGTGCGCCGCTACGGCATTCCGAAGGAAGTCATGGCGCGCGTCGGGATCGTCAGAAAGCGCTGACCGACGGGAGAGCCGCGCGTCGGATCGAACGCGCGGAACTCGATGAATCCAAAGGGTACGCTCCCCTACCGATAGGGCGAATAGCACACCCGATAAACCCCGCCATAGGTCAGGTACCGGTTGGTGGCCGGGTTATAGGACCGATAGCGCGACAGGCACCAGCCGACATGGCTGTTGCCGCCGCTCCGGACATAGCCGCCGCCATAGTAGCGTGGTCTATAGGAGCGATAACCGTAATATCCGGGCCCGGGATAGCTGTAATAGCCGGGGCCATAGTAGCGCGGCCCGTAGTAATAGCGGTTCCCGTAATACGGCCGGTAGCGGTAGCTGGGTCCGAAATAGAAGCTGATCCCGGACCGTCGGTAATAGGGGCTCCAGCCCGGATAGAAGCCGGACCCTCCGTAATAACCGCGGCGAGAATAGCCGCCGCGCCACCCGTAACGGCCGCGATGCGTGGCATTCTCTATGCCGGCCGGCGCTTTGATCGCAATGTCGAGCGCCGGGCGCGGCATGGCCTGAACGGACGTTACAGGGGGAACCGCGGAGACGGCGGCGAGTGCGCAGCTCACAACGAAATTCCGAAATTTCGTCATTTTCTCCTCACTTTCCGAAAGCCGTTGCTTTCCGGTTTTTGTCCCTGCTCCTTTCAGCGCGGCGCGACTTATCAGACGCGCAAAGATCGCTGTAACTCTTCAAGTTGCTGCATGTTTTGGCGTCGATCGGGTCGACCGACGAAACATGCAGTAGGCGTTTGGCGCCGCATGTTTATTCGTGGGCGTGCGCTCCACGTGTCGGCGCGGGCGCGTTCCGGATTCCGCTCCTTCGCCGTTGCTCTAGAATGCGCCTCTCCGGCCCCCATGTCACTGGAATTCTTACCCTATCATCGAGGAGCCGAACGCGCTTTACCGCGCTTTTTCGCGATGCGAGACGAAAACTTCAAAATGCCTGTTGACACTTCGGTCACGGCCTTTTACATGCCGGTCCGTCGCCCAGATGGCGGAATTGGTAGACGCGCCAGCTTCAGGTGCTGGTACTCGAAAGGGTGTGGAGGTTCGAGTCCTCTTCTGGGCACCATTCCTTTTTCCAGTAACCGCTTTTGCGGTTCGGAAGTCAAAAAAAGCCCGGTTTCCGGGCTTTTTTGCTTTCAGAGTTCCGAGGCAAATTCGCCGGGGCCGTCGTTTGCCGCGGCATCTGCCTTTCCTTCTTCAGGCGGCCGTTCCGGCTTCGGTAGTGTCAACCGTACGGATGACGCCCACGACTTCGTAAATGTCGAGCGCCGTCGAACGGCCCTTTGCCTTGGCGGTGCCGAGCGGGCGGAACTTCACCATGTCCCTGCATTGGGCGACCACCGCGCCGCTTGCAAGAACGCTCGTGCCGTAATCCTTGTTCATGCCCTCGAGCCGGGAGGCGACGTTCACCGTGTCGCCCATCGCCGTATATTGCAGCCGTTCCCTGGCGCCGACGCTGCCGACGACGGCCGTTCCGGTGTGGATGCCGAAGCGCGTGCGGAACTCCGGTAATCCCTTGGCGCGTTGCGCGGAATTGAAGGCCTGGAGCCTCTCCTCGACCGCGAGTGCGCAGCGACAGGCATGCTCGGCATGCCTGGTATCGGCGACCGGCGCGTTCCACATGGCGAAGACCGAGTCTCCATGGAACTGGATGATGGTTCCGTCGTGGGCGGCGACGACCTCGCTGAACAGATCGAAATACTCCGAGAGCATCGCGACCACTTCTTCCGGCGAACGGCCCTCGCTGATGGTGGTGAAGTCGTAGATGTCGGTGAACATCGCCGTCACTTCCTGCCGCCATGCGGCGCGGCCGCCGAAATGGCCGGATTCGATGCCCTTGCGCACCAGTTCCTTCGGGACATAGAGCGCGAAGGTGAAGATCGCGTCGCGAGCTCTGTTCATTGCGCCGTTGAGCGTCGAGATTTCCGCCACATGCGATGAAACGTCGATCGGAGTGGCGAAGTCCAGGTCCTGCAGGCGGTTGGCGCTGTCGGTGAGCTGGTTGAGCGACTTCGTGATCAGATGCGCAAGCACGAGGGCCAGGAGAACGGCGACCACCACCACGGCGCCCGAGACGGCAAGTCCCTGGACGAGGGTCTCGTTTGCGGCCGCCAGCAGTTCGTCGAGCGGGGCCGCGACGACCACCCGGTGCCCGGACAGAAGCAATGCCGATTCGAGCGGCGCCACCGTGACGAGATAGGTGCGGTTTCCGACTTCGACGAGAGTTGCCTTCCCGGCCGGTGGCGGGTTGCGCCGGATGCTTTCGATCAGTCCATCTTCCTGCGGCGTGGCCACCGGCCGGTCCCGGCCCTTCGATGCCATGATGCGTCGCATCATCACGGTGTCGGAATGGATGATCGGCCGTCCGACCGCATCGAGAATGAAGGAGACGGATTCGTCCGTCAGCCGCTCGCGGGAGAGGAAGTCCGTGATCGTATCGAGCACCACATCGGCACCGATGACGATCTGCGGGTTGCCGCGGTGCGCTTGCGATATGGTCATTCCGAGATTGCCTGTCGTGGCCATCTCATAGGGACCGATCGCCACCGGTGCCTTGCCGTTGACGGCTGCGCGATACCAGGGCCGCGTCCTCGGGTCGAAGCCGTTGGAAGCAGCGCGGCGTTCGGCGAACTGCAGGCCGCTCGCGTCCAGGAACAGGATCCGGTCGAACGGCTTGCCCCGGTCGTCTCTCTCCATCGAGCGCACGGCGATGGCCGCTCCCCGCGGTGCGTCGAGCGCCATGCGCCAGGCGGCCGAGTCCAGATCGACCACATGAAAGAACGCACCGCTCGGATAACCGACATAGACGCCGTCGATGTGCGGCGAGCGGGCGATGCCTTCGCGCAGCACCGCCACCTTGTCGTTCATGCGCTCCGGCGGCGGCACGAGAAAGGCATTGGCGACCGATGCGACGAGACTGACGAGCGCGGAGGTGTCCCCGGAAAGGGCGCCGAGCCGATCGACCAGGCGGCCGACGAAAGCGTCCATATTGCCTTCGGCATCGGCGATCGAAGCGCTGCGTGCGCGGTGGTAGTCAAGTCCCACCAGCGTCGCGGACACGACGATGAGCATAGCAACCATCACGAGACCGAGCAGCGACCGCAGAGAGCTGGTCCAGGTCCGGGAAGGCTTGTCCGCGTTGGAATCTTGCATGCTTTCGATGTCCTCGAATCCGGATTCCGATCTTTGCAGCATTGCAACGCATTTTCATAGCACCACCGGCCGTATACGACCTGCGCTACAGCGCCGCGCGTCCGGTCGGACGCGCAAAGATCGCTGCAGCACTTCGATCTGCTGCGTGTTTTGTCGTTGGTCGGCTACGACAGTTTTGCGGCCCATCACTCTTCAGTTGACGGTGACGGGCTTCGAGCGCATTCGGGCCACCGTCTCCCGCTCCGCCCGCTTGCAGCGCATCGGCGGCAGGCTGCGGTCCATCAGTTCCATATCCTCGAGCACCATCTCGCCCATCCTCTTGAAGGCGATGTCGAGCGCACCGGCCCGGTGCGCCGAGCGCAGGAAGCCGGCCAGCCGGCGGACGGGATGTCCAGGGGGCAGGGGCTCCTCCGGGAAGACGTCGCTTGCCGCGCGGATATGGCCGCTTTCCACGGCTGCGATCAATGCATCGAAATCCACGACGCCGGCGCGGCTCAGGAGAATGAAGGCGGCGCCCGGACGCATGGCCGCGAAGGCCCTGGCGTCGAGGAAGCCCTCATTGTCACTGGTGACCGCTGCGACAACAAATAGGAAGTCGCTCTCGGCGAGGACCGTTTCGAGCGACGCCGGTTCGACGCCGGCGTCGAGAAGAACGGAGGCCGGCAGCCAGGGATCATGGACGCGGATCTTCGCACGAAATCCCGAAAGGACGCGGTTAAGCGCCTTGCCGAGATCGCCGAAGCCGATGATGCCGATCTCCGAACCCGAGAGGAGCCGGGCGGACTTGTTGCCCTCACCGCCCCAGCGTTCGCGGCCCTCGCGGAAATCGACATCCGCATCGACGATGCCGCGGGCGAGGTTGAGCGCCATGGCGAGCCCCATCTCCGCCACCGGTTCGGCGAAGACCTGGCCGGTGGTGAGCACGTGGATGCCGCGCTGGAAAACCACGTCGTAGGGCATGTTGTCGATGAGATTGCTTTCGACGTTGAGAACGGCCCGCAGCCGCGGCATGCGTTCGAGCGTTTCTGCGGAAAGCGGCGGCTGTCCGACGATATAGCGGACCTCGGAGAGGACGGCGGAGCCGAGCCCGGCGATGTTCTCCGGATCGGCTTCGATCACGCGGTAGCGCCTGTGAAGACGCTCGAGCGCGTCGGGCGTGAAGATCAGATCGAGCGTACGCGGCGCGGGCGCGCTGATGACAATTGGCCTGTCGCTTTGCGGCCTGTCGGTTTCGGGCATGGTTTCCTCCAGTCAGTGCCGTCCGGGACGCAGTTTCGCCTGTCCCGAGCGCGCAATGCAAGCGTGCCTTTGTCTGGTTCGAACTCAGTAGTTGAGGCCGCGCTTCTGCCGCTCGAGCGACGGCGGCAGCTCGCCGCTCTGGAAGATCGGGCCGCTGCCCTCGCGGCAGCGGTAGACCATATCGTAACGGGGACGGCCGTGAGACGACTCGAAGGGGCCGTAGCGGTCGATGAAAACCTGCCGGCAAACGATGTTCTTATCGTCGCCCAGCGGGTTCGCCGGCCGCACGCCCGGCAGGTCGTGAAAGGCCTGCGCCAGCTCGAATGTCGCCCCGGCGGCGAGGCCGATACCGGGCGAGAGGGTCGACATCAGGGCGACGAGGGGAGCCGCCAGGGCGAAACGGAACCAGGTCATATACGAACTTTCTCGGGGTGCCGGCAAACGGAACGTCTGCCGAAGGACAAGGTATCGCGGCCGGCCAACATGCGCTATAGGCCAGCTACGCTCCACAGCGCCGCGCGCCTGATCAGACTGGCCGGGTCGCTGCAGCACTTGTATCTCAGCAGGTTTCCTGAACCGTTCTCCGGGAATCATGCAAGTAACGATCTGGGGATTTTCGATGGCGAATACAATAAGGTTCCACGAGGGGGACATTTCCGAGACCGACGCCGCCCGTTATACGGGCGCGATCGCGATCGATACGGAAACGCTCGGCCTGGTCCCGCGTCGCGACCGCCTCTGCGTCGTGCAGCTCTCGTCGGGCGACGGGACTGCGGATGTGATCCGCATCGCCGCCGGCCAGAAGCAGGCGCCGAATCTCGTCTCGATGCTCGCCGATCCGACGCGCCAGAAGATCTTCCATTTCGGCCGCTTCGACATCGCCGTGCTGTTCCATACCTTCGGCGTCACCGCGTCGCCGGTCTTCTGTACCAAGATCGCCTCGCGCCTCGCCCGCACCTATACGGACCGGCATGGCCTCAAGGACAATCTCAAGGAACTGCTCGACATCGACATTTCCAAGCAGCAGCAGTCTTCCGATTGGGCCGCCGACATTCTTTCGCCGGCGCAGCTCGAATATGCCGCCTCCGACGTGCTCCACCTGCATGCGTTGCGCGACAAACTGACGGCGCGGCTCCTGCGCGATGGCCGGATGGAACTCGCCGAGGCCTGCTTTTCGTTTCTCCCGACGCGTGCCAAGCTCGATCTGCTCGGCTGGGAGGAAACGGACATTTTCGCCCATAGCTGAGTTCTACGGCGCCCACCGGTGCGGGAGCAGGCGCCGGTTGCGATAGCCTGGAGCATTTCAATGTTTCATAGAAACACTGAAATGCTCTAACCATTTGCTCTAACGCATTTCCGGACGGAAAACCGTTACACACTTTTCCTGGAAGTGCTCTAGCTCCTGTCCGTGTGGCCGAGATCGCGCTCGGGCTCGATCACGTCGCGAACGCGTTGCTTCAGCTCCTTGGGCCCGGGAAAGCCGCCGTCGCGCTTGCGTTCCCAGATCAACGCGCCATCGACGCGAATCTCGAAATTGCCGCCGGTCCCGGGGATGAGCGCCACTTCCCCAAGCGTGTCGGCGAAGGTCGACAGCAATTCCTGCGCCATCCATCCGGCGCGCAGCAGCCAGTTGCACTGCGTGCAATAGAGGATGGTGACGCGTGGCTTTTCGCTCATCTCGCATGTCCTGTTCACTTGGCTTCCGCGCCACAGCAAACATGGAGCAGCGTCGTCGCGCAAGCGCCGCAATCCATGCCTTCACGCATGTCTCACATAAATGTCAGCTTGAGCGGTCATGTTTTTGACGCTGAGCCCTTGTTTTCCAAAAGGCCTGAGGCAAGAGAAACCCCTGATTTGCAATGGATACGAAAGGGATTTCATGACCGATACCGCTGCCAACAATCGACCGCGCGCGATCCTGCCGGTGCTCGAAAAGATTTATCTGCCGCTCGATACTTTCGCCGAGACGTTGCTGCGCGTCGTGGCAGGCCTGCTGCTCGTCACCCACGGCTACGGCAAGATCCTCAATCCCTTCGGCGCGGCCGGCATGGTGGAGGGGCTTGGGTTCTATCCGGGCGTTTTCTGGTCGCCCCTGCTTTCGGCGACCGAGTTCTTCGGCGGCATCTTCATTGCCATCGGCTTCCTGACGCGGCCTGCTGCCTTCGCGGCGACGATCGTGCTGCTCGTCACCGTCTATTTCCACGGCATCGTCCAGGGGCAGGGCCTTGGCGGGGCGGAGAAGTCCATCCTCTGGGCGGCGATCACGCTCTTCTTTGCCGTTCGCGGCGCCAACAGCCAGTCCGTCGATGCCAAGCTCGGCCGCCAATTCTGATCTCACTCTTTGAATTGGAGCGCTTCCGGGCGACGACACATTTTGCCTGGAAGCGCTTTGAAAGCGGCCGGCTCGAGCCGGCCGCTTCGAGCAATTGCACCGGCGGCACGCTCAGCCCGCCTGCGGCATCACGCTGCGGATCGTCATACGGTGTACCTTGCCGGCCCTGTCGACCCAGTCGATCGACTGTCCGACGGAAAGGCCGATAAGCGCCGCTCCGATCGGCGTCAGTACGGAAATCTTGCCGGCTTCGATGTCGGCCTCCCCCGGATAGACGAGCCTCACTTCCTTCGCAAAACCGTTGTCGGCGTCAAAGGCGACGGTCGAGCCCATCTGCACGCTGTCTTTGGGCAGCTTGCCGGGCGCGGCAATTCGCGCGCGGTCGAGTTCGGAAAGCAGCGCCTCCGCGACTTCCGGGACACGGTCGAGCGCCGAGGAGGCGATCGCCGTCAGACGTGCATGGTCTTCGGCATTGATGACGATCGAGGGGAGCTTCTTGCGGGTTGTCTTGTCCGCCATGATGATACCTGTGCCTGGGCGCACCGCTCTGCTTGCGCCGAAAGTGAAATGTCGAGGATGATTTACGCTCGCCGCTCGGGGGTGGAGGCTTGGCCCTCCGCTCGCCGATGCGCAGGCCCCCTTACCCGGAGAGCGCACGCATCCGGGCCGGGGTCAGGTTCCTGCGATGGGGCAGACCCGGAAAGAACAGCGGAAATGGATCGCGAGCACTGGCATGGTCTGAAGGTCGGAAACTTCGCCAACGAAGTCAAGCCCGCGTCGCCACTTGAGACACCGCAGCGCCCGTGGCGATCATGGCGGATCGCGCAAGAAGATCGGAAGCCTTGAAACGCAAAGTCCGTGGCGGCGGCGCTTTTCGTCACGCGGCCCGCAGGTCGACGACGCGCGTTTCGCCTTGCTTCAGGCCGATGCGCATATTCTATGCGCGTCGACCTGATTGGAAATCACTCGTCGCTCATCTTCAGCGCGGCGATGAAGGCTTCCTGCGGGATTTCCACCTTGCCGAACTGGCGCATCCGCTTCTTGCCGGCCTTCTGCTTCTCCAGCAGCTTGCGCTTTCGGGTGGCGTCGCCGCCGTAGCACTTTGCGGTCACGTCCTTGCGCAGAGCCGAGATGGTTTCGCGGGCGATCACGTTGCCGCCGATGGCGGCCTGGATCGGGATCTTGAACATGTGCTTCGGGATCAGTTCCTTCAGCTTTTCGCACATTTCGCGGCCGCGCTTTTCCGCCGCCATCCGGTGCACCATCATCGACAGCGCGTCCACCGGCTCGCCGTTGACGAGGATCGACATCTTCACGAGGTTGCCTTCCTTGTGCTCGGTGATCTGGTAGTCGAAGGAGGCGTATCCCTTGGAGATCGACTTCAGCCGATCGTAGAAATCGAACACGACTTCGTTCAGCGGCAGGTCATAGGTGAGCATCGCGCGGGTGCCGACATAGGTCAGCTCGATCTGGATGCCGCGACGGTCCTGGCAGAGCTTCAGGATGCCGCCGAGATATTCGTCGGGCGTCAGGATCGTCGCGCGGATCCACGGCTCGTGGATTTCGGCGATCTTGACCACGTCCGGCATGTCGGCAGGGTTGTGAAGCTCGCGCTCCGTGCCATCGGTCATAAACAGCTTGTAGACCACCGAGGGTGCCGTCGCGATCAGATCGAGATCGAATTCGCGCTCCAGACGCTCCTGGATGATTTCGAGATGCAGGAGGCCGAGGAAGCCGCAGCGGAAACCGAAGCCGAGCGCTGCGGAGGATTCCATTTCGAAGGAGAAGGAGGCGTCGTTGAGGCGCAGCTTGCCCATGGCCGAGCGCAGGTCCTCGAAGTCGGCGGCGTCGACCGGGAAGAGGCCGCAGAACACGACCGGCTGGGCCGGCTTGAAGCCGGGCAGCGCCTTGGCCGTCGGCCGCTTGTCCTCGGTGATCGTATCGCCGACGCGGGTGTCCGCCACTTCCTTGATAGAAGCCGTGATGAACCCGATTTCGCCGGGGCCGAGCGCCTCCATGGCAACCATCTTCGGCGTCAGCACGCCGACGCGCTCCACCTGGTACTTCGCATCCGTCCCCATCATGCGGATGGTCATGCCCTTTTTCAGCGTTCCGTCGATGACGCGCACCAGAACCATGACGCCGAGATAAGCGTCGTACCAGCTGTCGACGAGCAGCGCCTTCAAGGGCGCGGCGTCGCCGCCCTCGCTCTTCGGGGCGGGCAGCCTATGGACGATCGCCTCCAGCACATCCGGAATGCCGAGACCGGTCTTGGCGGAGATCAGCACGGCGTCGGAGGCGTCGATGCCGATCACTTCCTCGATCTGCTCCTTGATCCGCTCCGGCTCGGCCGCAGGCAGGTCGATCTTGTTCAGAACGGTGACGAGCTCGTGATTGTTGTCGATCGCCTGGTAGACATTGGCGAGCGTCTGGGCTTCGACGCCCTGGCTGGCGTCGACGACGAGCAGCGAACCTTCGCAGGCTGAAAGCGAGCGCGAGACCTCGTAGGCGAAGTCGACGTGGCCGGGCGTGTCGATGAGGTTCAGCACATAGGTCTCGCCGTCGTTCGCCTTGTAGTGCAGGCGCACGGTCTGGGCCTTGATGGTGATGCCGCGCTCGCGCTCGATGTCCATGCTGTCCAGGACTTGCTCGGACATTTCTCGTTCGGCGAGGCCGCCGGTCGACTGGATCAGCCGGTCGGCAAGCGTCGATTTGCCGTGATCGATATGCGCCACGATCGAGAAGTTGCGGATATGCGACAGGGGCGTCTTGGAAGATGGTGTGCTCATGGGCCGCATATAGCAGCGCGATCAGGCGGCGCAAAGCGGGAAATGAAGGCTTCGTTCACTATAAATCCGGGCGTCTGACCGGCCGTTCCGCTCGCGCTTCCGTCTCGGCGAGTGCCGCGGCATTCGGCACCTGGGCGCTTTTGAATTCGAAGCTGTCGCAGTGCTCGGGCGGGACGCGTTCGCGAGAGCGGAGGCGAACGAGCACGAAAAGGGCGTAGAGGAGCGCCACCGTCATCGTCGCATAGATGAAGGTCCGTTGGCCGAAGGCCGGCGTCAGCAAGGTCACGAGCATCGGAACGAGGGTCGCCGCTGCCGACCAGGCGACCAGCATGGTGCTGGCGAGCGGCACGAAATCTGCCGGATCGGTGCGATCGTTGGCATGCGCATTGGCGATCGAATAAACCGTCTCGACCGCCCCCGCGAACATCGCGAAAACCAGCATGAGCAGGAGCAGGTTGTCGAAGGAGACGGCGAGCGCAGCGATGCCCGCCGCGATGACGAGCATACAGGTGGCGATGAGGACAATCCGGCGGTCGGTGCGGTCTGAAAGGGCGCCCATCGGATACTGGATGAAGAGCAGGCCGAACTGCATGACGAACATCAATGCCGCTACGTCTTTCTGACTGACGGAATTGGCGGCGGCATAGATCGGCGTAAAGCCCTGCACCAGCATGGAGAGGCCGCCGGATGCAAGCACGCCGATGAAGGCGACCGGAGAAATCCGCCAGACCATGGGAATGTCGATGCTGACCCGGGCAGGGGCGGGCGGCGTGGGCAGGCGCGTGAGGCCGATCGGCAGGATGGCGACCGCGGTGAAGAAGATCGTGACGATCGGGGCGAGATTGCCCTCGACCGGGATTTGCCCGAAGAGCCAGGCGCCGGCGCCGAGCCCGATGACGTAGGCCATGTAGAAGAGCGCCATCGCCCGGCCGCGCCAGTGGTTCTCGCTGGCATGGTTGAGCCAGCTCTGCGTGATGATGAAATTCATGTTGGCGGCAATGCCGTAGAGGCCGCGTGCGACGACCCAAAGCAGCGGGTGGACGCCGAGGCTGATCGTCAGCGCCGCGAGAATGACCAGCGCCATCGAGCAGGAAAAGGCGCGGGCGTGGCCGACGCGGCGAATGAGGGAGCCGCCCATGAGGCAGCCGATCAGCCCGCCGAAGGCAATCGCCGTCACGGCGGCTCCCGGGACCCAATCCGGCGCCGCCGAGCGCGTCAGCACGAAGGGCACATAGGCGAGCATCATGCCGTTGCCGACCGCGACCGATGTCATGGAGGCGACTATGCTCGCGATCGACAGCAGCGACGAAGGAGATCGATGCATCTGCCTGTCCTTCTGCCGATCGTATGAAGATGATCTAAATTATTGAAGTTGGATGTTTTTTAAGAATCGGCGCAGAGTCCGGACGATAAAGCAGGACGCGGACCGGCGCTGTCGTCAAAGCGGCATGCGTGAATTTATTTCTCGCTTCGATCATCTTGACTCCATTATATGAGAAATGCACTCTCAGATAATGGAAAAGGTACTCGCCCCTCTCGAAGAGACCATCGGCATGCGGCTTCGCGAGCTGCGCATGGCGGGGGATCTGACGCTTGACGACCTGGCCGGCCGCTCCGGCGTCAGCCGCGCCATGATCTCGCGCATCGAGCGCGGCGAGGCGAGCCCGACGGCGCAGCTTCTGGCGAAGCTATGCAGCGCGTTGGGCACGACGCTTTCGGCGCTTTTTGCTTCCGAGAGGAGCGAAGCCTCGCCCTTGGCGCGGCGCGCGGAGCAGCGGCTGTGGCGCGATCCAGAAAGCGGCTACCTGCGCCGTTCCGTTTCACCCGAAGGCGTCGGTTCGCCGGTCGACATCGTCGAGGTCGAGTTTCCGCCCGGCGCCCGCGTCGTCTTCGAGCGACAGCCGATGGACCGCGGCATCACCCAGCACCTCTGGCTTTTTTCCGGCCGCCTCGAACTGACGATGGAAGGCGGACGGCAGCTCTTGGAGCCGGGCGATTGCCTCTTCATGGGACTTGAAGAGGCCCACATTTTTACAATCCCCATGAGGAACCGGCGCATTACGCCGTCATCCTCTGCCGCAACAAGGTCTGACATGCCCGACGCCGATATACGCGTGCTCACCGCAGAAGAAACCCTGGCCGCCCTGCCGGCTCTGGCCGAAATCCTCTCCGATTGCGTCGAAGGCGGCGCTTCGGTCGGCTTCATGCATCCCTTTTCGCCGCACGCCGCCGTTCAATTCTGGGAGGGCGTCGCCGCCGCCGTCGGGCGCGGCGAAACGGTTCTCCTCGCGGCCGAAGTCGATGGCCGGATGGCGGGCACCGTGCAGCTCGGCGTCGGCACCATGCCGAACCAGCCGCATCGCGCCGATGTCAGGAAACTGCTCGTGCACCGCGACGCCCGCGGTCTCGGCCTGTCGCGTCGCCTGATGGACGCAGCCGAGGCGGAAGCCCTCAGGCGCGGCAGAAGAGTCCTGGTCCTCGACACGGCGACCGGAGAGCCGGCCGAAGCGATCTACGAGCGCTTCGGCTGGACGCGCGCCGGTGTCGTTCCCGACTACGCGCTGATGCCGGACGGCCGCTATTGCGCGACGACGTTCTTCTACAAGCACCTTGCCACATAGGGCGGCTCGGATGGACCCGTCCGGCTGCCGTCGCAATCACGAAACGAAGAAGTGCGAGAGCCCCTGGCCGGCGGCGAAAGCGGCATAGCCGAGAACTGCGAAATAGACGGTGGTCGCGAACAGGAAGAAATAGCCGCCGGCCACCATCAGCCCGTCGCGTTGGATGATGCCGAGCGACAGGAGCAGGATGGCGATGCCGGGCAGCGTGTTCGACAGCGGAATCAGCCCGAGCGGAAACATGAGAAGCACGCCGCCGGCCATGATCATCAACCCGTTGAAACGGTTCATCAGGGCGCCTTCGGTCAAAAAATTGACCCGCGGGCGCACATAGCGGTCGAGCTTCGAGACCAGTGCCGCACCTTTGCGGAGCGTCGGCACGAGCTTTTCCGTGTCGATCTCCCGATCGAGGATGCGCTTCGGCAGCCAGGGCATGCGGTTGAGGGTGATCGCGAGCGAAATGAGAATGATGGCCGCCCCGAAGACGGTGCTGACACCCGGAATGGAAACAGGGATCAGGAACGGCAGGGTCAGCAGCGCGCAAAGAAGGAGGAAGCCCTGCTCGCCGATCTCGATCATCAGCTCGCGCAGCGTGATCGTATTGCCTCTGATCGACGCGATCATGCCGGTGAGCGTGTCGCTGAGGCTGCGTTGCGAATCGCCGAACTCGACCGCCATGATTTTTTCCCTTCACGATTTGCGGGCGCTCCATGCGGCGTCCACGACTCGCATTCTTTACGCCGAACCGGGCCCGGCAGACCATAGCGCCAAGCGCGTGAACCTTCGGTTAGCGGGCCCTCTGGTCAGCAATATGGCGAGGTCCGGCAGAAATGGTGCACCGCAATACTCCCGATCGGGGAAAGTAGAAGGCCCCTTCATCTTCCTGCCGCAATCGATAGTATGAACCGATCCTGAGCACCAATGGGGACAATTGATTCGATGATCAAGAAATGCGCCATCCTGGCTGTCGTGGCCGTCTATCTTTCCGGATGCACCACCACCGATCCCTATACGGGAGAACAGAAGATGTCGAACACGGCCGGAGGCGCTTTGATCGGCGCGGGTCTCGGCGCTGCGACCGGTCTTCTGGTGGGCGGCAGCGCAGCGGGCCGGCGTGATGCCGCTCTTGTCGGCGCAGGCATCGGCGCTCTCGGCGGCGGCCTGGTCGGAAACTACATGGATCAGCAGGAATCGGAACTGCGGGCGCAGCTGCAGGGCACCGGCGTTTCGGTCACCCGCGCCGGCGACCGCATCATCCTGAACATGCCGTCGAACATCACCTTCGCGACCGACCGCGACCAGGTGATTCCGGCCTTCTACCCGACCCTCGACTCGGTTGCGATCGTGCTGCGCAAGTTCAACAAGACGCTGATCGACGTCGACGGTCACACCGACTCGACCGGCAGCGCCTCCTATAACCAGGGACTTTCGGAGCGGCGCGCGGCCTCGGTCGCCAACTATCTCGCCAGCCGCGGCGTCGACCAGCGCCGCATGTCGGCAGTGGGCTACGGCCTGGAGCGGCCGATTGCGTCGAACGCCACCGAGGTCGGCCGCGCCCAGAACCGCCGCGTCGAAATCTCGATCGCGCCGATCAAACAGGGCTGAACGGCTTCAGCGTTATGGGGAAGGGCCGCACGGATCGTCCGGGCGGCCTTTTCACGTTCCGATACGGCCTCACCCCTTCGGCGGATAGTCGTGCCTGTTCCCGCGGAAGTCGGTGACCGTGTAGCAGCCGCCGCCTTCCGCCTCGATCGCGCTTGCACTGACGATGGCCTTGCCGTAGCCGCCGGGGATGTCGAGGATGTAGGCGGGTTGGCAAAGGCCCGAGACGCGTCCACGCAGCGAGGCGACGAGCGCCTGGCCCTCCTCGATGGACAGCCGGAAATGGCCGGTGCCGGGCGCAAGATCCGGATGGTGCAGGTAATAGGGCTTGATCCGCGTCTCGACGAAGGCGCGCATCAGCGCGGCGAGCACGTCCGGGTCGTCGTTGACGCCCTTCAGCAGCACCGACTGGCTCACCATGACGATGCCCGCATCGATCAGCCGCGCGGCGGCGGCGCGCGCCTCGGCGGTGAGTTCCCGCGGATGGTTGGCATGAAGCGCCACATAGGTCGCCTTGCCGCTGCTCCTCAAGGCGGCGATCAGCCCCGCATCCACCCGTTCGGGCTCGACCACCGGCACGCGCGTGTGGAAGCGCACGACCTTGACGTGCTCGATTTCTGCGAGCCGCACCATGATTTCGCCAAGCCGCCGGGGCGAGAGCACCAGCGGATCGCCGCCGGTCAGGATCACCTCCCAGATTTCCGGGCGCCCGGCGATATAGGCGAGCGCCGCATCGAGTTCCGCGGGCGTGAGCGTGCCGAGACCCTCGGGGCCGACCATCTCGCGGCGGAAGCAGAAGCGGCAGTAGACCGGGCAGACATGAACCGCCTTCAGGAGCACCCGGTCCGGATAACGGTGGACGATGCCGGCAACCGGGCTGTGCGTGCCGTCGCCGATCGGATCGGCACGCTCTTCCGGCATGAGCGTGAGTTCGGCCATGTCGGGCACGAACTGCCGCGCAATCGGGTCGTTCGGATCGTCCCGGTTCACAAGGCGCGCGATTGCCGGGCTGATGGCTACGGCGTAGCGGGACGCGACACGGGAAATCGCCTCTTCCTGCTCTGGCCCAACGAGACCGGCGTCGGCGAGCTCACGCGCTGTTCTGATGGCGCGTTCCGCGGTCATGGCCTGGCCTCCGCGACCGGGGCCCAAAGAACCTGGTCGATGCGGGATGCGCCCGTTGCCAGCATGACCAGACGGTCGAAGCCGAGCGCGATGCCGCTCGCCTCGGGCATGCCGGCGAGCGCCGCGAGGAAATCCTCGTCGATCGGGTAGGTCTCGCCGTAGACCCGCGCCTTTTCCGCCATTTCCAGCTCGAACCGGCGGCGCTGCTCGGCGGCATCGGTCAATTCACCGAAGGCATTTGCGAGTTCGACGCCGCAGGCATAGAGCTCGAAACGCTCTGCCACGCGAGGGTCGCCGGCTGCGGGCCGGGCAAGTGCTGCCTCGGCGACCGGATATTCGTCGAGAATCGTGGCGCGCCCGAAGCCGAGATTGGGCTCGACCCTTTCGACGAGCACGCGGCTGAAGAGATCGGCCCAGCTATCGTCTCCGGCGACACGCAGGCCCACCTCGCGCATGGCCGCCGCGAGGCTGTCGCGGTCGGTGGAGCCGTCTTCCCGGATCGAGGCGAGAAGGTCGATCCCCGCGAAGCGCGCGAAGGCCTCGGCGACCGAGAGCCGCTCCGGCTCGGCGAAAGGATCGCACGCTCTTCCCTGATAGACGAGGGACCGCGCGGCGACTGTCTCGGCGGCGAGCGCGAGAATTCCGGCGCAGTCATTCATCAGCGTCTCGTAGCTCTCCTCGGCGCGGTACCATTCGAGCATGGTGAATTCCGGATGATGCAGCGGGCCGCGCTCGCGGTTGCGGTAGACATGGGCGAAACAGGCGATGCGCCGTTCGCCGGCGGCAATGAGCTTCTTGCAGGCGAATTCGGGAGAGGTGTGGAGATAGAGCGGCTGGACGGAGCCGTCGAGCCCAAGCGCCTGGGTCGCAAAGGCATGCAGATGCGCCTCGTTGCCCGGCGATACCTGCAGCGCTGCCGTGTCGACCTCGACGAAACCGCGTTCGTCGAAGAACCGGCGGAGCGTCGACTGGATGCGATTGCGCCCGATCAGGAAGGGGCGCCGGTCGGCATGGACATCGGGTGTCCACCAGGGAGAAGCATGCGGCATGGTCGGTTCGGTCCAGGCTTTCTTCCGCGCGAATGCCCGCTCAGGCTGGCTATTTGCGCGAAATTAGGGTAGTGGCGGCGCGAAAACTGAATTTTCGCGTCCCTTCCGGGCCGATCTCCGGCCCGCTCGTGTCGCTGATACCTCTGTTACAAGGAAGACTAATGGTCAAGGTCATCGCTTCTTCGGTCCGCAAGGGCAACGTTCTCGACGTCGACGGCAAGCTTTATGTCGTGCTCACCGCGCAGAACTTCCATCCGGGCAAGGGTACGCCGGTCACGCAGGTCGACATGCGCCGCATCTCCGACGGCGTGAAGGTCTCCGAGCGCTACCGCACGACCGAGCAGGTCGAGCGCGCCTTCGTCGAAGACCGCGAGCACACCTTCCTTTATGAAGATGGCGAAGGCTTCCACTTCATGAACCCGGAAAGCTACGACCAGCTCGTCATGAGCTCCGAAGACATCGGCGACTTGAAGGCCTATCTTCAGGAAGGCATGGCCGTGATGCTGTCGATCCACGAAGGCATTGCCATCGCCATCGACCTGCCGCGCCACGTCACTCTCGAAATCACCGAGACGGAGCCGGTCGTCAAGGGCCAGACGGCCTCCTCCTCCTACAAGCCCGCCGTGCTTTCGAACGGGGTTCGTACCCTGGTGCCGCCGCACATCCAGGCCGGCACCCCCGTCGTCATTGCGACGGAAGACGGGTCCTATGTCGAGCGCGCCAAGGACTGATCTGTCCTGACGGAGATCGAAACGGGGACGGTAGTCAATGACTGCCGTCCCCGTTCTCGTTTCACCGTTCGCTTGAAGCGGCGAAACGCTCGAAGCCTGTGAAACCGAGCGCTTCCGCACGGAAAACCGTTACACATTTTTTCTGGAAGTGCTTAGGATGCCGCCCTCCGGATCGGGATGAGAGGCGCGGCACTGCATGTTTCCATTATCGCATATGATGAAGTCGTTCATTCGCAAGGGGACGCTCACGGTAATCGATGCCGACGGCAAGCGGCACGTCTTTGCCGGCGAGCCGGGGCCGAGCGTGACGATGCGGCTCACCGACAAGCGGCTCTATCGCAGCCTCGTCTTCAATGCCGAGCTCGCCGCCGGCGAAGCCTATATGAACGGGACCATGCGGTTCGAGGAAGGCTCGACGCTGCGGGACTTCCTGACGCTCTTTTCGATCAACCGCCTGTCACTCGGCTCCTATCCTATTCAGAAGCTGCTACGGGCGGTGAAGATGCGCTTTCGCAAGCGCCAGCAGGCCAACCCCAAGGGCAAGGCGCAGCAGAACGTCGCGCATCATTACGATCTCGGCAATGATTTCTACAAGCTCTTCCTCGACGAAAACATGCTCTATTCCTGCGCCTATTTCCGCGAGCCGCGCGAGACTTTAGAGGCTGCGCAACGAAATAAGCTGAGGCTGCTTGCGGCAAAGCTCTGTCTGAAGCCGGGCATGAGGGTACTCGACATCGGCTGCGGCTGGGGAGATCTCGCCCTCTATCTCGCCTCGCTCGAAGACGTCGAGGTGCTGGGTGTGACCCTTTCCAAGGAACAGCAGGCGCTCGCCTCCGAGCGGGCACGTGCGGCTGGAATGGCGGACCGCGTGCGCTTCGAACTCAAGGACTACCGCGACGTCGAGGGGCCGTTCGACCGGATCGTTTCGGTCGGCATGTTCGAGCATGTCGGCGTCCATCACTATGACGAGTTCTTCAAGAAACTGAATGCGTTGATGCCGGATGACGGGCTGGCCGTGCTCCATTCGATCGGCCATATGAGCCCGCCCGGCATGGCGAGCGCCTGGCTCCGCAAATACATCTTCCCCGGCGCCTATTCCCCGGCATTGTCGGAGGTCTTCGAGGTGGTCGAACGCAACAGCCTTTGGGTGACCGATCTCGAATTCCTGCGCGTGCATTATGCTACGACGCTCGCCCATTGGGGCGCGCGTTTCGACGAGAATCGCGACAAGGTGGTGGCGATGTACGACGAGCGCTTCGCCCGCATGTGGGAGTTCTACCTGATCAGCGCGGAAATGATGTTCCGCACCGGCAGCCAGCTCGTCTTCCATATGCAGCTGTCGCGATCACGCGACGCGGCGCCGATCGTTCGTGATTACATCACCGATCTGCAGCGCACCTATATCGAGAAGGAAAAGGCGCTCGATCTGGCGGTCTGACTCAATCTCAGGGTTGCCCCTTCCAATCCCTCCCCCAAGGGGAGGGGGCGAGTGCGCGCCGCGAAGATGGACGCGTTGCCGCCGATCCACCGCCTTGACGCCTCACGCATCGGCGCTTATTTAGAATTATTCTAAAGAAGGTCTTGCGATGCTCTCCCGGCTTTTCTCCCGTTACAAACGTCCGTTCCTGTCCTTGAGCGAACAGGAAATCCTTGCCCTCGCCATATCCTCGGAAGAGGACGATGGACGCATCTATCTCGCCTATGCCGACGCTCTGCGCCAAAAATATCCCCATTCCGCAAGGGTCTTCGAGGAAATGGCGGAGGAGGAGAGCCACCACCGCCAGGCCTTGATCGACCTGCACGTCGCCCGTTTCGGCAACCGCATCCCGCTCGTTCGGCGCGAACACGTGCGCGATTTTCCGGAGCGCAAGCCCGATTGGCTGATCGCCGAGATGCCGATCGAGAAGGCGCGCGCCGAAGCCGAGGCGATGGAGGAGGCGGCGCACCGGTTTTACGTCGAGGCTGCGGCGCGCACGCGGGACGCGGCGACGCGCAAGCTCTTGGGCGATCTGGCGATTGCCGAGAAGTCGCATGAATCGCTCGCCCGCCGGCTCGGTGAGGAGCATACGCCGGTGGACGTGCGCGACGAGGAAGATGAGACCTCACGCCGCCAGTTCATACTCACCTACGTGCAGCCGGGCCTCGCGGGACTGATGGATGGCTCCGTTTCGACGCTCGCGCCGATCTTCGCCGCAGCCTTCGCCACGCAGGATACGTGGCAGACCTTTCTCGTCGGTCTGTCGGCCTCCGTCGGCGCAGGCATATCGATGGGTTTCACCGAGGCGGCGCATGATGACGGCAAGCTTTCCGGCCGCGGCTCGCCGGTCAAGCGCGGGCTTGCCTCGGGCATCATGACGGCACTCGGCGGTCTCGGCCACGCTCTGCCCTATCTCATTCCGCATTTCTGGACCGCGACAATGACGGCAGCGGCAATCGTCTTCTTCGAACTATGGGCAATCGCCTTCATCCAGAATCGCTACATGGAAACGCCCTTCCTGAGGGCCGCCTTCCAGGTGGTGCTCGGTGGCGGCCTGGTTCTTGCCGCCGGCATCGTCATCGGGAATGCTTAGAGCATTTCAATGTTTCGTAGAAACACTGAAGCGCTCTATCATTTGAACCAACGCACTTCCGGACGGAGAACCGTTAGACACTTTTCCCGGAAGTGCTCTAGATCGTGCTCGTTAGAGCGAGCAGTGGCACCGCGCCTGCGGTGCGGGGATGAGCTCTTTCAGCCCAAGGACATGGTCTGGCTGGTTTATTGTGACGAGCACAGGAGGGAGGAGTTTTGGGGACGCGTACGCGTTACCACGACGCCCGCTTTGGGTATCCGAGCGATTTCACCGACACGCAAAAAAAGGCCGCAGGACGCGGCCTTCTTGAAAGGAACCGTTCGACGGGATCAGTTTCCAACGGAACCGACGAGCACTTCCCCGCCATTGTCGATGGTGACCCAACGGCCGCTGTGGGTCGTCGCCTGCCGCTTGAGGAAGCGGTAGGGCGTGTGCGTCCACAGCTTCACCCCATCGTCGAGATTGTCGAGAACGAAGTCGCCCTGCGCTGTGCGTACCGTCAGCACCGCATGGCCCTCGCCATCCGGCTTGCGCACCACCGTCATCAACAGGTTGCCGGCGGAGAAGCCCTTCTGCATGAGGCGTCTGCGCTTTTCGAGCGCGAAGTCCTCGCAATCGCCCTGTCTCCCCGGATAGGACCACACCTCGTCCCGGCCGGTAAGCTCGATGTCTGTTACCGGCGCGATCTGCCGGTTGACGGAAGCGTTGACCTGGCGAATGGCTGCCCAGCCGCCGGCGGTGACACGCGGCGGCACCGTCGCCTTCGAACGGACGCTGCACTCGCCCCTGTGCTTCTGACAGAACTCGTAATGCCCGATCGGCTGCGAGGTCACCGCGCCGGTCTGCATCCAGGGAGTAGCTCCCGCCTGTGCGGGAATTGCCGTGTTCGTGGAGATGAAAAGCGCACACAGCGCCGCGAAACTTGCCTTAACCCCGGTCCAAGACTGCATACAGATCCCCTGCAACGCGCCCGCATCCGTACCTTCCGGATCGATCCGCGCAATCAAAAGTTGTCGACAGCTTTATTAGGAATTTCCCCTGCGCTGCTCTAATCGTTAATAAAGAGTTAATATACTCCGCTTGTCGGAGTCAATCGCCTGTTTCGGACTAGTCCGTTTTATGGTTAAGGCTCGCGGCAGACGGACACAGAAGCCCGCCAGCGCAGGGGTTTGGCTGTGCCTTGCGAAGCAATTTCAGGAAATTTTGATTAGGCCGGATGGACTAGTCGTGCGCTCAGGCCTTGGTCAGCATGGCGTCGATCGCCTGTTTCAATTTGGCAATGTCCTCCTCGCGGGACAACCGGTGGTCGCCATCGCGGATCAGGGTCATGACGACGTCGTCAGCCGGCATGTGCTCCATCAGCTTGAGGGCATGCGTGTAGGGGACGTCCGGATCGCGCATGCCCTGGAGAATGTGCACCGGGCAGCCGGTTTCGATCGGCCCTTTCATGACGAGGTTGTTGCGGCCATCCTCGATCAGCGCGCGGGTGAAAACATTGGGTTCGGGGCTGTATTCCGATGGCTCTTCGAAATAACCCCGTTCGGCGAGCGAGGTCCTTTCGGCATCGGTAAGATTGGGCTCGATGAGCTCGGCGGTGAAGTCGGGGGCCGGGGCGATCAGCACGAGGCCGCAGAGGCGGCCGACCCCACCTTCCCCGAGGCGGGCGCGGCTTTTGAGCTTCTCGGCAAGGCGCAGCGCGACCCAGGCACCCATGGAGGAACCGATCAGGATCATGCGCGCCGTCGCGGCGTGATCGATCACGGCGAGACTCTCCTCGACCCAGCGCGAGATCGTACCGTCCCTGTAGTCGCCGTCCGACGCGCCATGGCCCGAATAGTCGAAGCGAATGCAGTCGGTGCCGGCCTCGCGCGCGTGCCGCTCGACCTCCACCGCCTTCGTTCCGGTCATGTCGGATCGGTAGCCGCCGAGCCAGACGAGCGCCGGATGGCCTGGATGCTGCCGGTCTTTCAATTGGACATCCGACGGATTTCCGGCGCGGAAGATACGCATGGCGATGCTTCTGGCCGCATCTCCCGTTCCCACTTCGATCCGCGTGATCTCGGTTTCAGCCGGCGTGGTCGACATCGAGTAACTCCCTGAAGGCCTGATAATGACGGATTTCCTTCTAAAACAGATTCTTTCGGGCATCGACAGAGGATGATTTTCATTGCGGGCCATGCTATTGACTCTGGAGCCGCAATTCACACATTGCCGTCAGTGACTGTTTCAAGCGCTTCTGTTTGAGATCGCGCTGACCGTTTGACCGAATATTTACTATCAATAGCTCGAGGAGAGTACGACCATTCGCAGACCCTTCAAAGCGGACGCTCCAGTCAAGGAAGGACCGCGCGCAAACAAGGAAATCCGGGTCCCCGGGTTCAGCTTATCGATGCCGAAGGCCAGAACTTGGGCAGCATTCCGATCGACCAGGCGCTCCGCATGGCGGACGAGGCCGGTCTCGACCTCGTAGAGATCGCACCGAACTCCGATCCGCCGGTGTGCAAGATCCTCGACCTCGGCAAGCTGAAATACGCGAACCAGAAGAAAGCCGCCGAGGCGCGCAAGAAGCAGAAGATCGTCGAGATCAAGGAAATCAAGATGCGCCCCAACATCGACACCCATGATTATGAGGTGAAGATGAAGGCCATGAACCGCTTCTTCGAGGAAGGCGACAAGGTCAAGGTGACGCTGAAGTTCCGCGGCCGCGAAATGGCCCACCAGGAACTCGGCATGAAACTTCTGATGCAGGTCAAGGACGACACCCAGGAAATCGCCAAGGTGGAAGCCGAACCCAAGCTCGAAGGCCGCCAGATGATGATGGTTCTTGCGCCGAAGTGATCGGCGGAGCCTGACAGACCAGACACGCTTGGTGAAGCCGCCCCGGGAGGAGTTCGTGGGGCGGCTTTCCTTTTTGGGAAAGCTTACGCGAGCGACCTCCGGACCGCTTGCCTTTTCCGGGATGTGCGGTTATAAGCCCCCGTCCGAACGGTCCGGCAGGGCATGCCGTGGCCGTTCTTAACGCTGGAAATGGGCTTCGTCTGCCTGTTTCGCATATCAAGAACAATGGAGTAGCAAAATGCCCAAGATGAAGACGAAATCGTCTGCCAAAAAGCGGTTCAAAATCACCGCAACCGGCAAAGTTCGAGCTGCTGCTGCTGGCAAGCGCCACGGCATGATCAAGCGGTCCAACAAGTTCATTCGCGACGCGCGCGGAACCATGGTTCTCGCTGAGCCCGATGGCAAGAAGGTCGTCAAGAACTACCTGCCTAACGGTCTTTAAGACGTCTGGCGATTTGGATTTTAAGGAGATCATGACATGGCACGTGTAAAACGCGGCGTAACCTCCCACGCCAAGCACAAGAAGACGCTCAAGGCCGCCAAGGGCTTCTACGGCCGCCGCAAGAACACCATCCGCGCCGCCAAGGCAGCGGTGGATCGTTCCAAGCAGTTTGCTTACCGCGACCGCAAGGTCAACAAGCGCAATTTCCGCGCGCTCTGGATCCAGCGCATCAACGCTGCCGTCCGCGAATTCGGCCTTACCTACGGCCGCTTCATCGACGGTCTGAACAAGGCCGGTATCGAAGTCGATCGCAAGGTCCTGTCCGACATGGCAATCCATGAGCCGGCGGCATTCGGCGCCCTGGTCGAAGCTTCCAAGAAGGCGCTCGCCTATCTCAAGGAAGCCGGCACGGCAAACGAGTTTGAAAGCGCTGTCCGTTAAGCCAGCGTTTTCCCAAGACCGTTTCTGAAATTGTTGGGAAACCCGCGCTGGCAGGGCTGGCGCGGGTTTTTCTTGTTCGGCTCGCGGCGATCCTACCGCCGAAGTGTCGAACCGATACACGAACCGCATCGAGGCAGGACAGAATGAGCGAACTGGAAACATTGGAACGGACCTTGCTGGCGGAAATCGCCGCCGCCGCCGACGAAGGGGCGATCGAGGCGGTGCGCGTCGGCGCGCTCGGCAAGAAGGGATCGATCTCGGAACTGCTGAAGACGCTCGGTTCGATGAGCCCGGAGGAGCGCCAGACCCGCGGCGCGCGCATCAATGCGCTGAAGAACACGGTGACGGAGGCGATCTCCGCCCGCAAGACGGCGCTCAAGGACGCGGCGATCGCCGAACGGCTGGCGCGCGAGACGGTGGACATCAGCCTGCCCGTCCGGTCCTCGCCGGCCGAGCGCGGCCGCATCCATCCGATCAGCCAGATCGTCGACGAGATCACCGCGATCTTCGGCGACATGGGTTTCTCGATTGCCGAGGGGCCGGATATCGAGACCGACTACTACAACTTCACGGCCCTGAACTTCCCCGAAGGTCATCCGGCCCGCGAGATGCACGACACCTTCTTCTTCGCGCCCGACGAGAAGGGTGAGCGCAAGGTGCTGCGCACGCACACCTCGCCGGTGCAGATACGCACGATGGAGGCCGGGCAGCCGCCAATTCGCATCATCATTCCGGGCAAGACCTACCGCCAGGATTCCGACGCGACCCACTCGCCGATGTTTCATCAGGTGGAAGGTCTCGTCATCGACAGGACGGCGAATGTCGCCAATATGCGTTGGGTGCTCGAGGAATTCTGCAAGGCCTTCTTCGAGGTCGATCAGGTGACGATGCGTTTCCGCCCGTCCTTCTTCCCGTTCACGGAACCCTCCTTCGAGGTCGACATCCAGTGCGACCGCTCCGGCCCGATCGTCAAGTTCGGCGAGGGCAAGGACTGGATGGAGATTCTCGGCTGCGGCATGGTGCATCCGAACGTGCTCAGGGCCGGCGGCCTCGATCCGGACGAATATCAAGGCTTCGCCTGGGGCATGGGGCTCGATCGCATCGCCATGCTGAAATACGGCATGCCCGACCTGCGCGACTTCTTCAATGCCGATGTCCGCTGGATGACCCATTACGGCTTCCGCCCGCTCGACATGCCGACGCTCTTCGGCGGCCTCTCGGCGTGACCCGCGCAGAAAATCAAGGACACAGGTGACATCATGAAGTTCACGCTTTCCTGGCTGAAGGACCATCTGGAAACCGACGCCTCGCTCGAGGAAATCTGCGCCCGCCTGACGATGATCGGGCTGGAAGTCGAGGATGTCGACGACAAGGCGGCGTTCAAGCCCTTCGTCATCGCCAGGGTGATCTCCGCCGAGCAGCACCCGAATGCCGACAAGCTCAGAGTGCTGATGGTCGACACCGGCTCCGGCGAGCCGGTGCAGGTCGTCTGCGGCGCGCCGAACGCGCGCAAGGGCCTCGTCGGTGCCTTTGCCGCGCCCGGCACCCATGTGCCCGGCATCGGCGTGACGCTCTCCGTCGGCAACATCCGTGGCGTCGAAAGCCGCGGCATGATGTGCTCGGAAAAGGAGCTGGAGATCTCCGACGACCACACCGGCATCATCGATCTGCCCGAGAACGCGCCGGTCGGCACCAGCTATGCGACCTATGCCGGCCTCGACGACCCGGTCATCGAAATCAACCTGACGCCGAACCGGCCGGATTGCACCAGCGTCCACGGCATTGCCCGCGATCTCGCGGCATCCGGTCTCGGCACCTTGAAGGCGCGGCCGGCCCCGTCCTTCGCGGTGGAAGGCGAGACGCCCGTCAAGGTCCGCCTCGATCTCGGTGAGGACAGGCATCTCTGCCCCGGCTTCGCGCTTCGCCTCGTGCGCGGCGTGAAGAACGGCCCGAGCCCCGCCTGGATGCGCCAGCGGCTGACTGCCATCGGCCTCCGCCCGATCAACGCGCTGGTCGATATCACCAATTACCTGACCTTCGACCAGGGCCGGCCGCTGCATGTCTTCGACGCGGCGAAGGTCGCGGGCAACCTGACGGTCCGCCGTGCCAGGGAAGGCGAAAAGGTGCTGGCGCTCGACACGCGCGAATACACGCTGTCGCCCGCCAATGTGGTGATCGCCGACGAAGAAGGCGTCGAGTCGATCGGCGGCATCATGGGCGGCGAGCATTCCGGCTGTGACGAGGCGACGACCGACGTGCTGATCGAATCGGCGCTCTGGGATCCGATGAACATCGCCAAGACCGGCCGCACGCTCGGCATCATCACCGATGCGCGCTACCGTTTCGAGCGCGGCGTCGATCCGGAATACATGGCGCCTGGCCTCGAACGGGCGACCAAACTGGTGCTGGAGCTCTGCGGTGGTACCGCGGCCAAGATGGACGTCGTCGGTTATGAGGGCCACGAGCCCAAGTCCCTCGATTTCCCGGTCTCAGAGGTCAAGCGCCTGACCGGCCTCGAGGTCTCCTCCGAGGAGAGCGTTTCCATCCTCAGGAAGCTCGGCTTCGGCGTCGAGGGCTCCGGCGAACGCCTGTCGGTAACCGTCCCTTCCTGGCGGCCGGACATCGACGGCAAGGCGGACCTCGTCGAGGAGGTCATGCGCATCCATGGCGTCGACAACATCGTCGCCGCGCCGCTTGCAAGCCACAATGCCGTCAACGGCAAGATCCTGACGGTGCTGCAGATCCGCACGCGCCAGGCGCGGCGTGCGCTCGCAAGCCGCGGCATGCTCGAAGCCGTCACCTGGTCCTTCATCCCGGAAGAGCATGCAAAACTCTTCGGCGGCGGCCGGCCGGAACTGAAGCTGGCCAATCCGATCGCCGCCGACATGTCGGACATGCGGCCGTCGCTCCTGCCGGGCCTCCTGGCCGCGGCGCAGCGCAATGCCGACAAGGGCTACGGCGATGTCGCGATCTTCGAGGTTTCCGGCATCTATGAGGGCGACACGCCCGAGGCGCAGCGCCGCGTCGCCGGCGGCATCCGCCGCGGCACCGCATCGCTCAACGGCACCGGCCGGTCGTGGTCGAACGCCCTAAAGGGCGGCGGCAAGCCGGTCGATGTCTTCGACGCGAAGGCCGATGCCATCGCCGTGCTCGAGGCCTGCGGCGTGCCGATGGCCAATGTCCAGTTCGAAGCCGGCGGTCCCGCCTGGTATCACCCCGGCCGCTCGGCGACGATCAAGCTCGGCCCGAAGATCGTGCTCGGCGCTTTCGGGGAGTTCCACCCGAAGACCTTGGATGCCCTCGACGTCTCCGGGCCGCTTTTGGGCTTCGAGATCTATATCGATGCCATGCCGGAGCCGAAGAAGAAGGCGACCCGCACCAAGCCGGCACTGGAGCTTTCGCCCTTCCAGGCAGTCAAACGCGACTTCGCCTTCGTCGTAGACAAGGCGGTCGAGGCCGCTGCGATCGTCAGGGCCGCGTCCGGCGCCGACCGCAAACTGGTTACGGCCGTCAACGTCTTCGACGTCTTCGAAGGCGCATCTCTCGGCGAGGGCAGGAAGTCGGTAGCGATCGAGGTAACGATCCAGCCGGTAGAGCGCACCCTGACCGACGAGGATTTCGAGGCGCTGACCTCGCGCATCGTCGCCAACGTGGCAAAGAGCACTGGGGGCGTGCTGCGCGCTTGATGAATAGGTGAGGGGGAGCCGGTTTGGTTTCCTCATTCCTGTGCTTGTCACAGGAATCCAGCCAGCCCAAGTCCTTGGGCTGAAAGAACGCTTCCCGCGCCGCAGACGCGGCGCTGCTCTCATCCCTGTGACGGGCGCAGGGATGAGGAAAAAGCAGAGATTGCAATCCTCCGAAAGTCCTGCAGCGCCGCCGCGTCTTATGAGACGCGCAACTAGCCATGCCGGTGCCAGACCTTGTTGACGATCAGCCATCGCCCGTCGACCTTCAGCAAGGACAGGTAATCGGAATAGCGCGCGCCGGCGAATTCATCGATCACCTTCACGCTGGCGACGTCGCCGGTGATGTGGACCATCTCCACTTCCATGAGCGGCTGCGTATCCGGGGACGCCGCGCCTTCCCTCACGATGGAGGCGATGAAGGCGTCGCGTGTCTGCCACTCGACGGCTCCTCCTGCGTTGCCGACGATCGATGCGCTCGGATGGAAGGCCTTGCGCAAAGCTCCCTCGTTGGCGAAGGCCATGCCGTCGACATAAAGATGGACGACCGCGCTGATGGCCTGCTCTTCGGACATGGTTTTTTCCTCCTTTCCGGAGCGGTGACAGACGCGGCTATCCGCCCCGCAGGCCGCTCCTGTTCCCACGAAGGCGGACATCTTCTCATAGGTAGGACATCGCAATGGAATTGCGATGCCCTCCAGGACTTCGACGCTGCCGGTCGGGTCTTCACCTGTTCGTCAGTGCCAGCGACGCATCGGAATAGCGTTTTCCAGCGACCAGCGTTGGAGAGAGCGCTTCGCCGAGTTCGGCGCGTTCCCTGTCGGTGAGGACGATTCCGGCGGCAGCCACGTTCTGCTCCAGATGCTCGATCCTGCGCGCGCCCGGGATCGGAACGATGTCATCTCCCTGGTTGACCACCCAGGCGAGTGCGAGTTGGGCGGCCGTCACGCCTCTTTCCGCGGCCAGCCTTTCGAGGGTTGCGACCAGCGCGGCGTTGGCCTCGAAGTTCTCCTGTTGGAAGCGCGGCAGCGACCGGCGGAAATCGTCGGCAGCGAGATCTTCGACCTTGCGGATGGTGCCTGTCAGCATGCCGCGCCCGAGCGGACTATAGGGCACGAAGCCGATCCCCAGTTCGCGGCAGGTGTCGAGCACCTCCTGTTCCGGGTCGCGCGACCAGAGCGAATACTCGCTTTGTATCGCTGCGATCGGATGCACGGCATGGGCACGGCGTATGGTGGCAGCGCTTGCCTCGGAAAGCCCGAGTGCGCGCACCTTGCCCTCCTTCACCAGTTCCGCCATCGCGCCGACGGTTTCCTCGATCGGCACGGCGGGATCGACGCGGTGCTGGTAATAGAGGTCGATGACGTCCGTCCCGAGTCGCTTGAGGGAGGCCTCGGCGACGGCTTTCGCATTTTCCGGCCGGCCATCGACGCCTTTGATCGCTTCGGCGGCGGGTTTGCCCGGGTCGATGCGGAAACCGAACTTGGTGGCGATCACCACCTGGTCTCGCCGGCTCTTCAGCGCCTTGCCCAGGAGCTTCTCGTTCTCATAAGGCCCATAAACTTCCGCCGTATCGAAGAAGTCGACGCCGAGTTCGATGGCGCGGTGTAGCGTGCGGATCGATTGGCTCTCGTCGGCTTCGCCATAGGCGAAGCTCATGCCCATGCAGCCGAGGCCGACGGCCGAAACGGTGAGTTCATTGCCGAGCTTGCGGGTCTTCATTGGATTTCCTTTCGGGCTGAACGCGCGGCCTGCGGGGTGGCATACGGCGTTCGCGAAGAAGATGGAGAAGCATATCGCTGGACTGAGCCTTTCGGCACGGGCCCGACGACAAGGCGAAGATAGGTGCCGCGCGGCCGGTTGAAAATCTCTGTCAATTCTCACGGGCTGTTCTATTATTTCGATCAATGAACCGCACACAGCTCTCCCAACTGGCCGTCCTTTCCGCCGTCGCCGCCCATGGCAGCTTTCGCGGGGCGGCGAAGGAACTCGGCATCGCGCCATCTGCCGTCAGCCACGCCGTGGGCAGTCTGGAAGCGAGCCTCGGCGTTCGTCTCCTCGCGCGCACGACGCGCAGCGTCGCGGCCACGGAGGAGGGAAAGCGCCTGCTGGAGCGGCTGCGGCCGGCGCTCGACGACATTGCCGAGGCGCTGCAGCGGGCGGCGGAGGCGCGCGATCGTCCGGCCGGAAAACTGCGCGTCACCGCCCCTCGTTTTGCAGCCGACCTCATTCTGGCGCCGCGCCTTGGCGACTTCCTCGGGCGCTATCCGGACATCGTTCTCGAAATCGCCAATGAGGACGGCTTCACCGATATTGTCGAGGAGGGCTATGACGCCGGCATCAGGCTCGGCGAGAGCCTGGAGGCCGACATGGTCGCGGTGAAGGTCGGGCCGGAGCTGAAAAGCGCGGTCGTCGCCGCACCGACCTATTTCGAGCGCTTCCAGCGGCCGCGGCACCCGCGCGATCTGGCGGGCCATCGCTGCATCCGCCGCCGCTTCTCCAACGGCACCCTATATCGCTGGGAGTTCGAGAAAGAGGGGGAGGAACTGACCGTTTCGGTGAACGGCCCGCTCATTATGGGCGAGGACCGGCCGATCATCGAGGCCGCGATCGGCGGTGCGGGGCTCGCCTATCTCTTCGAGCCGCGCGTCAGCGGATATGTAGGTGAGGGCAAATTGGTCCGGGTGCTCGAGGACTGGTGCGCGCCCTATGCGGGCCCCTTCCTCTATTATCCGACCCGCCGGCTGATGCGTCCGGCGCTCCGGGCCTTCATCGATTTCTTCCGCCACAGCGGGTGACGGCCGGCGGGGAGCGCCGGCCGTCGTGACGGCTTACGCGGCCTTCTTGTTCACTTGGGCCATCGCGAGTTTCGTCAGGTCCTCGTCGGTGACGACTTCTTCCTTCAAAGTCGCGTCGAGCAGCGATACCGCATCCTTGAGACCGATGGTCTTTGCCCAGGTCTTCAGGGTGCCGTAGCGGGAGATTTCATAATGCTCGACCGCTTGCGCGGCGGAGATGAGGCCCGCATCGAGCGCGGCCGTGCCCTTGAATTCGTCCATGATCTCTTCGCCCTCGGCGACGATGCCCTCGATCGCCTCGCAGGTCTTGCCCTGCGGGCGCTTGCCGATCATTTCGAATACCTGCTGCAGCCGCTCCACATGGGTCTCGGTCTGCTCCTTGTGCTTCTCGAACGCGGCCTTCAGCTCAGGGGCCTGGGCTGCGCGCGCCATTTTCGGCAAAGCCTTCAGGATTTTCCGCTCGGCATAATAGATGTCCTTGAGCGTATCGTGGAACAGGTCGTCCAGCGTTTTTTCTTTGGCCATTTCGGGTTTCCTTCCTCGTCTGCTTCGTGTTGCCTTCGACCCGCAATCAACAGCAAAGGGCGAAGATTTGTTCCTCGCGACTGCAAAAAGCGCGTGAGACGCGGGTCAAATTCGTCGCTTTCGCGAAGGGTGTCTGTTTCACTTCAGGCGGAAATCGGGTGGTTGCAGCGTTGCGCATCGGCAATGGTCCCGCCGTCAACGCAATCGGATGGAGAAGAATCATGTCGAGACTGGAAGGTAAGATCGCGATCGTCACCGGCGCAAGCTCGGGTATCGGCCGCGCCGCCGCGCTGCTCTTTGCGCGCGAGGCGGCAAAGGTCGTGGTCACCGCCCGCAACGAGAATGCGCTTGCGGAGCTTACCGACGAGATCGCCCGAGAGGGCGGCGAGGCGGCAGCGCTTGCCGGCGACGTGCGCGACGAAGCCCTGCATGAGGCGCTGGTCGAACTGGCGGTGCGCCGCTTCGGCGGGCTCGATACCGCCTTCAACAATGCCGGGGCGCTCGGTGCGATGGGAGAGATTTCGTCGCTCAGCGTCGAAGGCTGGCGCGAGACGCTCGATACCAATTTGACGAGCGCCTTCCTGGCGGTGAAGTATCAGGTTCCGGCAATCGCGGCGCGGGGCGGTGGTTCGCTCACCTTCACTTCGAGCTTCGTCGGCCACACGGCCGGCTTTGCCGGGGTCGCCCCCTATGCGGCGAGCAAGGCGGGACTGATCGGGCTGGTGCAGGCGCTGGCCGTCGAGCTTGGCGCGCGCGGCATCCGCGTGAACGCGCTGCTGCCCGGCGGCACCGACACGCCCGCCAATTTCGCGAACCTCCCGGGAGCGGCGCCCGAGACGCGCGGTTTCGTGGAAGGACTGCACGCATTGAAGCGCATTGCGCGACCCGAGGAAATCGCCGAAGCGGCGCTTTATCTCGCCTCGGACGGTGCCAGCTTCGTGACCGGCGCGGCGCTGCTGGCCGACGGCGGCGCTTCGGTGGCGAAGGCGTGAGCGCAGAGCGTGAGCACAGCAACTGAAAGCAGGGAAGCATGAAGAAACCTGGGTCGATGAAATCGCTTGAAGACCTCGGGCGCGTACGCCTCTCGAAGAACTTTTTCCTGCGCGATTTCCTTCACTCCGAGATCGCGGAGTTCTACGGGATTCCGAATATCCCCGACGATCCGGAACTGGCGATCGAGGCCGGACGGAAACTGTGCGGCGAACTTCTGGAACCGCTCGAGGCGACCTTCGGTCGGCTGCACATCCGCTCGGGCTACCGAAACCGTGCCGTGAACGCCTTCGGCAACGCCAACAGGCTCAACTGCTCGACGAATGCGGCAACGGCCGCCGACCATATCTGGGACATGCGCGATGCGGAGGGCTGCATGGGGGCCACCGCCTGCATCGCCATTCCCTGGGTCTGGGACCGGGAACGTCACGAAGGCGGCTGGCAGAGCCTGGCCTGGTGGATTCACGACCACCTTCCCTACGCCTCGCTCTGCTTTTTCCCAAGCTTTGGGCCTTCAACATCCAGTGGCACGAGAGGCCGCGCCGCAGGATCAGCAGCTACGCCGAGCCGCGCGGGCTGCTGACCAGGCCCGGCATGGCCAACCACGAGGGCAGTCATGCGCAACTTTACCCAGGGTTTCCGAAGCTTGCGGCCGGGGGCGGGTCTTCCTGACGAGGGCAAATCCCCTCTATTCGCTCACTTCGTTCAGCCGTCTTATCGCCTCTTCCGGCAACGTCAATTCCGCCGATCTCACCAGACTTGCCAGCTGGTCGGCATTGGTGGCGCTGGCGATCGGTGCGGTGACGCCGTCGCGGGCGATGATCCAGGCCAGCGCGATCTCCGCCTGTTTCGCGCCGGTCTCCTCGGCGATTTCATCCAAGACGCCGAGAATCCGCATGCCGCGTCCGTCGAGATATTTTTCGACGCCGCCGCCGCGAGCGGAGCCTTCCAGATCCTTGTGTGAGCGGTACTTGCCGGAAAGAAAGCCTCTCGCAAGGCTGAAATAGGTGATGACGCCGATCTCCTCGGCGATGCAGAGATTGCGCAGCGGACCGTCATAGGAAGCGCGGTCGTAGAGATTGTATTCGGGCTGCAGCACGTCGTAGCGGGGCAGGCCGTTCGCCGCCGCGACGTCGAGAGCGTCGCGCATCTGCTGCGCATCGAGATTCGATGCGCCGATCGCCCGCAGCTTGCCCTGGGAGAGAAGCGCATCGTAGGCGGCAAGCGTCTCTTCATAGGGTGTGTCGGGGTCCGGCCAGTGGGAGAGATAGAGGTCGATATAATCGGTCTGCAGGCGTTTCAGCGATTCCTCGACTGCCTGCATGATCCAGTGCCGCGAGAGGCCCTTGCGGTCGGGTCCGAGCTCCGAACCGACCTTGGTGACGATGACGGCGCTGTCGCGCGAGCGTCCGGATTGCTTCAGCCATTTGCCGATGATCGTTTCCGACTCGCCGCCTCTGTTGCCCGGCGCCCAGGAGGAATAGACGTCGGCGGTGTCGACGGCGTTAAAACCTGCATCGAAAAAGGCATCGAGAAGCGAGAACGACGTTTTCTCATCCGCGGTCCAGCCGAAGACGTTGCCGCCGAAGACGAGCGGGGCAATCGAGAGGCCGGTACGGCCAAGTCTGCGCATTTTCATGGTTTCGCTCCATGTGGTTGGATGAAAACAAGCTGCGATGGGGAGGATTGCGGCAAAAACATAGGCCAGCTCGCCATCGAATGACACCGGCATTCGTGGTTTTTCTGACCTCGCCACGGCTTGCTAGGTACGTACCTCGGGGATAGTCTCGGCGCAGCTAGTGACCCAGGGGAATGTCGCGCGTCCTTTGCGGCGCGCACGAAAAGGAGTCTGCCTCATGCTGCGTTTCGGAATTTTGTCGACGGCCAAGATCGGCCGCGAGCTCGTCGTACCCGCCATCCAGGACGCCGAGAACTGCGTCGTCACGGCGATCGCGAGCCGCGATCTCGCCAAGGCGAGGACCATGGCCGACCGTTTTTCCGTGCCGCATGCCTTCGGCTCCTATGAGGAGATGCTCGCCTCCGACACGATCGACGCCGTCTATATCCCGCTGCCGACGTCGCAACATGTCGAATGGGCGATCAAGGCGGCGGATGCCGGCAAGCATGTGCTCTGCGAGAAGCCGCTGGCGCTCAAGGCCGCAGAGATCGACGCCGTGATCGCGGCGCGCGAGCGCAACAAGGTACTGATCTCGGAAGCCTATATGGTGACCTACAGCCCCGTCTGGCGAAAGGTGCGCTCGCTCATAGCGGAAGGTGCCATCGGGCGCCTCAGGCATGTCCAGGGCGCCTTCACCTATTACAACCGCGATCCCGGCAACATGCGCAACGTCCCCTCGCTCGGCGGCGGCGGTCTGCCGGATATCGGCGTCTATCCGGCAATCACGACCCGGTTTTCGACCGGCAGGGAGCCGCTGCGCGTCCAGGCCAGTACCGAGCGCGATCCGGAATTCGGCACCGACATCTATTCGAGCGTTCGTGCCGACTTCGGCGATTTCGAGCTGAGCTTCTATATCTCGACACAGCTCGCCGCCCGCCAGGTCATGGTCTTCCACGGCGACAAGGGCTACATCGAGGTGAAATCGCCCTTCAATGCCGATCGCTACGGCCGGGAAGAGGTGGAATTGACCAACCAGAACCACGGCCAGTCGCAGCTCTTCCGCTTCCAGGATGCGCGTCAGTACAAGCTCGAGGCCGAGGCCTTCGCACGTGCTGCGAAAGGTGAAGCGGAGGACGTGGTGACGCTGGAAAACTCGCGCCTGAACCAGATGTTCATCGACGCGATCTACCGCGCCAGCGAAAAGACGGCTGGGAGCCCGTCTGAAGCTAAAGGATCGGCCCGGCGCCTTTTGCGCCGGGCTTATCCTTTCATGCCGCCTGGATCAGCCGCGCCTGAGACGCGCCCCGCATCTTGAAGAAGAGAAAGTCGGCGACGCCCACCATGGCCACGACGATCAGCGCCATTCCTGCGATCGTCAAGGCCGAATAGGCAGACGCAAGAATGGCGAGGCTTCCGACCTGCCAGAGTATGTCGCCGGCGATGCTGATCCGCGTTGCGAGGGCCCTCGGCCCTTCTTTTCTGGCGGCGGCAAGGTGGAAGGCGCCCCAGACGAGGAGCCCAGCGCCAAGCGCCATGATCACCGCAGGCGACAGGGCGGGACTGACGACCGCCGCAAGCGGTGGCGCTGCCGCGAGGAGAGCCGAGCCGGCGATCAGCGAAAAGATGCCGTCGGCGAGAAATGTCTTGTTGAGAAGAGAGCGGGTGGAAAGGTCGAACATATCTGTCTCCATCGGTTGTCGATGGGCAGATGCTGGACCAGAGCGGTCATTAAACCAATTACCTCCGAGGTAATGGATTTTGTGCCGCGTTCGGGCGACGCTGCCCCCGCAACAGGGAAGATAAGAATGGAATTCGGCAGCCGCCTGAAGGAATGGCGAGGACATCGCCGCATGAGCCAACTCGACCTCGCAATGGCGGCGGGCATTTCCGCGCGCCATCTCTCGTTTCTGGAGACGGGCCGCTCCAAGCCGTCCGAGGGAATGATCCTGCGGCTCGCCTCGGTTCTCGACGTCCCCGCGCGTGAACAGGGCACGCTCTTCACCGCGGCGGGCTACAGGCCGCGCGTTGCGGCGCGGCCTGCGACGGGTCTCGATGCAATGCCTCCGGCTGTCGCGCATGCCATCCGGCTGATGCTCGACCGGCACGATCCCTATCCGGGCCTCGTTTTCGACCATCAGTATACGGTGCTGCTGACCAATCCGGCTTTCGAGGCGCTTGTCGGTGCCACGGGCGTTCCGTTCAAGCCGGGGGAGAACTTCCTCGACGGCTTTCTCGGTGCGGAGAAGGTCCGCGGTCTCGTGGTCAATTGGGAAGCCGCCGCAGCCGATCTCGTTCAGCGGGTTCGCATGGAGGCGTGGCTGCAGGGGCCGCGCAGCCCATTGCAGCGAAGGCTGGACAGGCTGGTTGCCGACCCGGCGGTGGCAATGGCGATCGAGAACTTCCCGGCGACGGACCGCTTGCCGGTGCTGCCCATCGAACTGCGCGTCGGCGAAGCGTCGCTTAGCTTCATCACGACGCTTTCGACCTTCGGCTCGACTCAGGACGCGCTCGTCGAGGGCGTTCTGATCGAATCCTTCTTTCCGGCCGACGACGCGACCCGGCGCTTCTTCGGGCAGGGCGGGCGCGACGTCCAATAGAGCAATATCGGGAGAGGCGCACACTCTTCCAGAATTGCTCCGGATCGTTTCACCATTCCACACGGGACGGGAAACGATGTAGAAAAACGCGCCTTGCTGCTGATCTTCGCCGCGCTGTCGGCTACAAGTGACGTATGACTTCGTTCTTTGATTCCGAATCTCCCTCCAACGTCGCCGAATATTCGGTGTCGGAACTGTCCGGCTCGATCAAGCGCACGATCGAGCAGACCTTCGAGCATGTCCGGGTGCGGGGCGAGATTTCGGGCTATCGCGGTCCGCATTCCTCCGGCCATGCGTATTTTGCCTTGAAGGACGATCGCGCCCGCATCGACGCGGTCGTCTGGAAGGGCACCTTCGCGCGGCTGAAGTTCCGGCCGGAGGAGGGGATGGAGGTGATCGCGACCGGCCGGGTCACGACTTTCCCCGGCTCGTCCAAGTACCAGATCGTCATCGACTCGCTGGAGCCCGCGGGTGCAGGTGCGCTGATGGCGCTGATCGAGGAACGCAAGCGTAAGCTTGCCGCGGAAGGGCTTTTCGATGCGGGCCGCAAGCGGCCGCTGCCCTTCATGCCGAGGGTCATCGGCGTCGTGACCTCGCCGACCGGGGCTGTGATCCGCGACATCCTGCACCGCATTGCCGACCGTTTCCCGGTCCATGTCATCGTCTGGCCGGTGCGCGTGCAGGGCGACGGCGCCTGCGAGGAGATCGTGGCCGCGATCGAGGGTTTCAACGCGCTGCAGCCGGGCGGCGCCATTCCTCGGCCCGACGTGCTGATCGTCGCGCGCGGCGGCGGCAGCCTCGAGGATCTCTGGTGCTTCAACGACGAGGCGATGGTGCGCGCCGCGGCGGCTTCCGCCATCCCTCTGATCTCGGCCGTCGGTCACGAGACGGACTGGACGCTGATCGATCATGCGGCCGACCAGCGGGCGCCGACGCCGACCGGTGCAGCCGAGATGGCGGTACCGGTGAAGGCCGATCTCGAGGCCCAGCTCGCCGGTCTCGCAGCCCGGCTCAAGGGCGCCGCGGCGCGGCAGATGGACAATCGCCGCCAGACGCTGCGTTCGCTTGCACGGGCGCTGCCCTCGCTCGACCAATTGCTCGGCCTGCCGCGGCGTCGCTTCGACGAGGCGGCCGCCGGACTCGGCCGTGGCCTCCAGATGAACACGGCCAATAAGCGGCGAAGCTTCGAGCGCAATGCGGCCCATCTCCGGCCGGAGCTCCTGACCGCAAGGATCGTCGATCGGCGCCAGCGCGTCTTAGATGCCGTAAACCGGGCCGAGCGCATCGTCGAGCGCAAGCTTCAACGTGGCGCTCAGCGCATTTCGTCCGCCGATGCCTCGCTCCGCGTTCTGCCGTCACGGCTGATCGGCCAGGTTCATCGCGCATCGGATCGCGTCTCCAGCCTGAGCAGGCGTGGGGATGCGGCGATCGCCGCCGATCTGCGCAGGATGAAAAGCGCGCTTTCGGCGCAGGACCGCGTGCTGCAGTCGCTCTCCTATCACAGCGTTCTGCAGCGGGGCTTCGCGCTGGTGCGCGATGCCGCGGGCGAGCCGGTGAAACAGGCAGCTGCCGTGCATCCCGGGATGGCGCTTTCGCTGGAATTCGCCGATGGCCGCGTGGCGGCGGTCGCCGGCGAGGACGGCACTCCGCCGCAGTCACCGAAGAAGCGGCCTGCGCGCTCCGGCGAGCCGACGAAGCAGGGCAGCCTCTTCTGATGCATATCCTGATGGTGCTCGCCCATCCGCTAGAAGAGAGCTTCGCTGCGAGTGTCGCGCGCGTGGCCAGGGAGACGCTCGAGGCCAAAGGCCATACGGTCGATCTGCTCGACCTTTATCGCGAAGGATTCGATCCGCGGCTGACCGTGGCCGAGCGGGGCAGCTATTTCGATAAAGGTTACGACGCCTCCGGGGTATCGCGCTGGATCGATCGGCTGCGGGCTGCGGACGGACTCGTGCTCGTCTTTCCGCAATGGTGGTTCAATTTTCCGGCGATCCTCAAAGGTTTCTTCGATCGCGTCTTTGCGCCCGGGGTCGCTTTCGACCATGATGCGGCGGGCGGCCGTATCATTCCTCGCCTCGGCAACATTAAGCTGTTCTGGGCGCTGACCAGTACCGGGTCCCCCTGGTGGGTCGTGCATCTCTACATGGGAAATCCGGTGCGGCGGCTGCTGAAGCGCGGCATCGCCGCCTTCTGCGGCAAGAGGCTGGACTTCCGCATGCTCACTCTGCACGACATGGATCGGGTGACGGAGGCGAAGCGGAAACGCCATCTCCAGCGTGTGAGGGCTCTGGTGAGCCGGATCTGACCGGCGACCTATTCGAAGACCGCGAGGAATTTCCTGAGCAGCGCGTCCAGAGCCTCCCGTTCGTCGGGTTCTATGCCTGCAACGAGGCGCTGCTGGTTGGCGACATGATCAGTGACTGCGGCGTCCACGCGCTTGAGACCCTGCGGTGTCAGGGCGATGAGGACGCCGCGCCGGTCTTCCGGATTGTCCAGGCGTTCGACAAGCCCAGCTTTCTCGAGCTGGTCGATGCGGTTGGTCATCGTGCCGGAGGTGACCATCGTCGTTCCCAACAGATCGCCCGGCGAGAGCCGGAAGGGCGGGCCGGAGCGCCGCAGCGTTGCGAGCACGTCGAAACTCGCCGAGTTCAGGCCGTGTTCGGCAAGGGTGCTTTCCACCTCACGAGCGAGATGGGCCCGGAGCCGCGATAGTCGGCCGAGCAGACCCATGGCCGTCACATCCAGCTCCGGCCGCTCTCTGCGCCACTGCGCCAGGATTTTGTCTACGTGATCCATATCCGTCTGCATTAGAGTACTTCCAGGAAAAGTGTGTAACGGTTTTCCGTCCGGAAGTGCGTTGGATCAAATCGTTAGAGCATTTCAGTGTTTCTATGAAACGTTGAAATGCTCTAGCGATCGGAGTGAACGCTTCATCCTTTCTGAAGTCGTAGCCACCATGTATCTTGACGTCAAGATAAATTGGATTAGAGTTATCTTGACGTAGAGATTCTTGAGGTGAAGTTATGGGTATCCGCAGCTCCGATATTCTGCTTACGGCCATAGCGCCGGCCATATGGGGCAGTACCTATCTGGTCACAACGGAATTTCTGCCGGCGGGTTACCCGGTCACGGTCGCAATGCTCAGGGCGCTTCCGGCAGGGCTGCTGCTGCTGCTTGTCGTCCGGCAAATGCCGACGGGTGTATGGCTGGCGCGCAGTTTCGTGCTCGGCGCGCTCAACTTCTCGTTCTTCCAGACGATGCTTTTCGTTTCCGCCTACCGGCTGCCCGGCGGTGTTGCGGCAACCGTCGGAGCCATTCAGCCATTGATCGTGATCGTCCTGTCGCGCATCGTTCTCGGCTCGCCGGCCCGTGCCTTGAGCGTCGTTGCCGGCGTTGCCGGCATGGCGGGGGTCGCGCTCCTGGTGCTGACGCCGAAAGCGGCGCTGGATCCGGTGGGCGTCGCGGCTGGCTTGGCAGGCGCCGTCTCCATGGCATTCGGCACGGTGCTGAGCCGACACTGGACGCCGCCGGTCTCGCCGCTCACCTTCACCGCCTGGCAATTGGCGGCCGGCGGACTGCTTCTGGTGCCGGTCGCCTTCCTGCTGGAACCCTCTTTGCCATCGCTCACTGCAGCCAATATTCTGGGCTTTACCTATCTCGGTCTGATCGGCACGGCCTTCACCTACCTGCTCTGGTTCCGCGGGTTATCGCGGCTCGAACCCTCCCAGGTTTCGCCGCTCGGCTTCTTGAGCCCGGTCGTCGCGATCCTCATCGGCTGGACCGTACTCGATCAGCAGCTGACGGCGGTGCAGGTGCTCGGGATCGCAACCGTCTTCGCAAGCGTGTGGATGAGTCAGTATGCACAGGCGACGCGCCGCGCGGCATCCGCCCCTCTCTTCGGGTTTAACCAGAGGACCGACCTTCTCCCCGCAAGCGGAGAGAGCGGATGTCCGCAATGATACGCCGGGTTTTGCCGCGAGTCTGCTTCGCGCGTCCGCAGGAAGAAGGTGCGGCAGGCGGATGAGGGGCACCGCCATGCCGCAAAACGATCAGGCCCACTCGCCTTTGCGCATCACGGGCACACGGGCGCCGTCCGCGCGAACCCCGTCGATGTCCACCTCGCCGGAACCGATCATCCAGTCGATGTGGATCAGGCTCGAATTGCCGCCCTGGGCGCGGATCTGCTCCTGGCTGAGGCTTGCACCGTCGAGGAAGCACTTCGAATAGCACTGGCCGAGCGCGATGTGGCAGGAGGCATTCTCGTCGAAGAGGGTGTTGTAGAAGAGGACGCCGCTGGCCGAAATCGGCGAGGAATGGGGCACCAGCGCCACTTCGCCGAGCCGCCGGGCGCCCTCGTCGGTATCGAGCACCTTGTTCAGCACCTCTTCGCCCCGCGAAGCCTTGGCCTCGACGATCCGGCCGGCTTCGAAACGCACCTTAATATTGTCGATCAGCGTGCCCTGGTGGGAGAGCGGTTTGGTGCTCGAAACATGGCCTTCGACGCGCAGCGCGTGCGGCGTCGTAAACACCTCCTCGGTCGGGATGTTCGGATTGCAGGTGATGCCGTTCTTGGCGACCGAGGCGCCGCCGTGCCACTCATGCCCATCGGCGAGTCCGACGGTGAGGTCGGTGCCGGGCCCGGTGAAATGCAGGGCGGCGAAGCGCTCTCCGTTCAGCCAGGCCGAGCGCCGGTGCAGCTCGGCATTATGGTCCTTCCATGCGGCGATCGGATCGTCGACGTCGACCCGCGACGCTGCGAAGATGGCGTTTGCGAGTTTTTCGACGGCGACCGCTTCCGGATCGTCCGGGAACATCTGCTTCGCCCAGGAGGGGTTCGGATAGGAGACGATGTTCCAGTTGATGTCGAAATTGGAGATCTTCTCGAGCGCCGGCTTGTAGGCGATCGAGTTCGCCTTGTTGGCGCGGGCGACCTTCGCCGGGTCCTGAGCCGAAAGCAGCATCGGGTTGTCGCCGGCGATGGCCAGGCGCGCAGCTCCTCCCGCATAGGCTTTGGCCATGCCTTCATAGAGCCAGTCGCTGGCGCGGTCGAAGCTCTCGTCGGGCGCATGGGCATAGCGGGCGAGCGTCGCTTCCTCGTCGGCGTAGAAGGTCGTCACCAGTCCGGCGCCTGCCATATAGGCGTGCTTGGTGATGAGGCGCACGAGCGGCAGCGCCGCGATCGGCGCGGTCATCACCAGGTCCTGACCCTTCTGCAATTGCAGACCGATCTTGATGGCGACCTCGGCGAGCTTTTCGAGCTTGACGGGATCGATTGGATTCCTCGTGGATTGGAGGGGGGCGTTCATGGCGGCTCCTGCTCGTCTTCTTACGGATGTCAGCGGTTTTAGACCGGTTCCGCGGAAAACAGAAGGGTTCTTCAGGCCGCCACTCTTCCGGTGTCGAGCAACGCCGCTTGGTGCTGCTCGAGGAACGCCATCAGCCGTTGCGGATAGTCCTCGCCGACTGCGGCTTTCACGCTCGGCCTCCCGGCCAGCGCCTCGCGCCAGGCGACGACCCGCGGCAGGCCCTTGAAGATGCCGCGGTCGGAGATCTGATCGAACACGTCGAAATAGCGGAAGATCGGCGCGAAAACCGCATCTACGAGGCTGAAGCGGCTGTCTGCAAAATACGGACCCCCGGCGAGCTCCGCCTCCACGGTCGCGAATTTCGCCTGGAGGACCTTGCGCTTGGCCTCCAGTGCCGCGGGGTCCTGCGTCGTTTCGTAGACCCAGAGATCGGCAAGGATGGAAGAGCCGAACTCCATCCAGCCGCGATGGCGCGCGCGCAGCAACGGATCGGCGGGATGAAGCTTCGGTCCGGTCTGCGTCTCCTCCAGATACTCGCAGATGACGCTGCTCTCGAAGAGGATCGCTTCGCTCCCGCTTTGGGGAATGCGCAGCAGCGGCACCTTGCCGAGCGGTGAAATCCTCAGGAACCAGTCCGGCTTGTCGGCGAGATCGATATTGACGCGTTGGAAGGGCACGCCCTTTTCCGCAAGCACGATCGCGGCGCGTTGCACATAGGGGCAGAGATGGTGGCTGATCAGGGTGAGTTGCGCGGTCATCGGTCGCTCCCGGTTCGATTTAGATGCATCTGCATATAACTTGTCTTGCCAGATGGGTCAAGATAGATGTAATTGCATCTATGAGCACGAAGAAGACGGAACGCAGCGAGCCGACCGAGGCCGCTACCCTTGCATGGATCGGTCTGATGCGGGCACAGCAGCGCCTGCTGTCGGCCATCGAAAAGGATTTCAAGGAGGCGGACCTGCCGCCGCTGGCCTGGTACGACGTGCTGTGGGAACTGGTGAAGGCGGATGGCGGGAGACTGCGCCCCTTCGAGATCGAGGCGCGCACGCTGCTTGCCCAGTACAATCTTTCGCGCCTGATCGACCGGCTGGAGAGGGAAGGACTCGTGCAACGGAAGGCCTTCGACGAAGACGCCCGCGGCTGCTGGGTCGTGGTGACCGAGAAGGGGCGGGACACCCGGAAGCGCATGTGGCAGACCTATGCGCCTTCGATTGCGCGCCATGTCGGCGCGAAACTGAGCGAAGGAGAGGCACGCGAGCTCGCGACGCTGCTTTCGAGACTCGGCTGACGCGCGCCCTTCTTCTGCGCAGAGATCAGGCGATCAAAGGCGCGGCGACTGCCCGCAACACGGCCTGCGCGTCCTTCGGTGCAAGCCGTACCTGCAGACCTCTTTGCCCGCCATTGATGAACACCAGTTCTTCGGCAAGCGCCGCTTCCTCGATTGCGGCCGGAACGGTCTTCCTTTGCCCGAAGGGGCTGATGCCGCCGACGTGATAGCCGGTGAGCCGTTCGGCGTCCGCCGGCTTCATCATGCTTGCCGACTTGCCGCCGAAGGCTGCGGCGAGCTTCTTCATGCTCACCTCCCGGTCCGAGGGCACGATGCAGCAGACCGGCTTGCCGTCCACCTCGGCCATCAGCGTCTTCAGCACGCGGGAAGGGTCTTCGCCGAGCGCCTCAGCCGCCTGCAGTCCGACGCGTTCGGCACCGGGATCGTAGTCATAGCTGTGAACGGTGAAGATCACGCCGGCCTTTGCGAGAGCCTGCGTCGCCCGGGTCGTCTTCGACATGGTCTAAGCCCCGAACGCGGCTTCGTAGAGTTCCGGCTTGAAGCCGACGAGCAGCCTGCCCTGGGCCTCGAGCACCGGGCGCTTGATCATCGACGGCTGCTCGAGCATCAGGGCGATCGCCTTGTCGGCCGTCAGGTCCCGCTTGTCGGCCTCATCCAGCTTGCGGAAGGTGGTGCCCGAGCGGTTGAGCAGCGTCTCCCAGCCGAGTTCGGCGCACCAGCGCTCGAGTCGCGCGCGATCGATGCCTTCCGCCTTGTAGTCGTGGAAATCGTAGGAAGTGCCGCGGCTGTCGAGCCAGTTCCGGGCCTTCTTCATCGTGTCGCAGTTCTTGATGCCGTAGATCGTAACCGTCATGCCGAATCTCTCCGTACTTTCAGATGCGGGAGGACATAGCCGGGCGCCGCGCGTCGGAAAAGGCCCGGAGCAAAAGACAAGAGATCAGAGACTGGTGAACTTGCCGGCAACCTCGGCGGCTTCCGCCGTCTTGAGCCCGGCGATGTTGATGCGGCCGGATGCCGGCATATAGATGCCGTGCTCGGTCCTCAGCCGCATCACTTCCGCTTCGGAAAGCGGCAGCATGGAAAACATGCCCTCCTGATCGGCGACCGCGCCGAGGCTCTGCCAGCGGGTGCGGAGTCCCTCGGAAAGCGACCGCCGCAGGCCGGTCATCCTGAGCCGCATCGACTCGAGCTCCTCCGCCCAGTCGCGCCTGAGGTCCGGGTCGTCAAGGATCGTCCGCACCACCGCTGCGCCGTGATCCGGCGGCATGGAATAGCTGGTGCGGGCGAGGCCCGCGAGGTTTGAGCGCACCCTGTCCGCCGACGCAGAAGAGCTGGTCCGCGCGAAGATCGCGCCCGTGCGCTCGCGATAAAGCCCGAAGGACTTCGAGCAGGAAACCGCGACGAGCGCTTCCGGGACGACGCCGAGAAGATGCCTGAGGCCCGCGACATCCTGGTCGAGCCCGCGGCCGAACCCCTGATAGGCGAGGTCGACGAGCGGCAGCAGGCCGCGCTCGGCGACCAGGGCGGCGATCTCCATCCATTGCGCTTCGCTCAGGACGCCGCCGGTCGGGTTGTGGCAGCTTGCATGCAGCAGCACGGCGTCGCCTGGTGCGGCACCTTCCAGCGCGCTCACGAGGTTATCGAAGATTACCGACTGCGACGGAATGTCGAAGAAGTCGTAGGTGGCGATATCGAGCCCGGCGGCCTTGAAGATCGGCGCGTGGTTCGGCCAGCTCGGCAGCCCTAGCCAGATGCCTCGGCCGCCCATGCGCGCAACGAGGTCAGCCGCCAGGCGGAGGGCTCCGGAGCCGCCGGGCGTCTGGACGCCCGCAACGTGGCTCCGCTCGACCGTGTCGCCGCCGACGAGTTCCCATAGCCGATCGAGGAAGACGAGGTCGCCTTCGGGGCCGATATAGGCCTTGCTGTCCTGTGTCTCGAGAAGCCGCTTTTCCGCCGCCTTGACGGCCCGGAAGATCGGCGTGCGTCCGGTCTCGTCGCGATAGACACCAACGCCGAGATCGACCTTTCCAGGGCGCTCATCCTTTCTGAACAGGCCGATCAGGGCCAGCAAGGGATCGTCGGCTTGGCGGGCGAGGGCGTCGAACATCCGGTATTCCTTGTGGAGCAGTGGATCGGATCATAGTCGTTTCCCACAGGCGGAAAGGCAAGCGGTTCCGCACCGCGACTGGTCGAAACGGCCGGTTCAGGCCTCCAGCGTCCCCGGCTTGCGCGCCGCACGCGAAGGCCCGGCGCAGGCGATCTTCATCAGGTCGGACCGGCGGCGGGCGAGACGGGTGGAGACGCGCGTGACGATGAGCCCATCCTGCGGCGCCCGAACCTCGACGGTGCCGCCCGGCACGCCGGGGCGGACCAGGATGGTCGCCAGCAGTTCTCCGGCCTCGACGCTGTCGCCGATATCGCGGTGGAAGAGGACCGCACCGGCCTCCGGTGCGCGGATCATCTCGATATTGTCGAGCGGCACGGCTTTGCCGGCAAAAGCCGGAAGGCCGACGCCGGTGCTCGCAACGACTCCGCGGCCGGCAAGAAAGCGAAACATGCTTTCGGCGTCCTTGCGCGCAATTTCCGGATAGACGTCGCGCGTGCCGCGCAATTCCACGGTCACCGACAGGCGGCCGGGCAGGGCGGTCCTGCGCTCGCCTTCGCTCTCGTGCTTCCATGCATGGGCGACCGCCTCCTCGAAGGCCGAGCTTTGCCCGTCGGAAAGGAACACCGCCTCCATGTCGAGGGCCGCTGCAAGGTCGGCGGCCTCCGGCCAGAATGCCTCGTCGATATAGGCATATTGCAGCCCCTCGTCGTCGCAATGGAGGTCGAGCACCAGATCCGCGCCGAGCGCCATATGAAGAAGGTGCCGCTTCAGCCGATCGACGGCCGAGTAACGGTCCGGCCGTTCAAGCAGACCGTCACGCTCGCCAAGGGAGATCAACGGGAAATCCCGGTTGAAATTGGTGCGGGAGCCCAGATCGAAGCGGCCCTGCAGTTCGCCGAAATGCGACTGCGCCGCGCCGATCGGATTTGCCTGCGGAACGATGGTGATATCCCCGAGAACGGCGCCGTCATTTTCCGCCTGGCGGAGCCGTTCGAGCAGGAAATGAAGAAGGGCCGTTCCCGGCAGCTCGTTGGCATGGAGCGCCGCCTGGATATAGGTCCGCGGCGCTGCGCCGTTTGCCCCCTTGAACCGGAACACCGGCAGCCGCCACTCGATGCCCGGCGTATCGCCGGCGATGATGATTTCGGAAATGTCCACTCGTTTCGTCCTCAAAACTCGAAAACCGGTTATGAGGCTTGGCATCGCCGTATTGCAAGCCCCGACGACGGCTGTAGACCCTGGCTGCCGCCGATCTCAATCCTCATCGACCGTCGGAAGGTCAAGAGCCGAGCGCAGCACGCCGACGCCGCGCTTGTAGAGCATCGCATATCGCGCCGGCGCCAGCAGATCGGCCCCGGGCGTGAACCCGGGAATGGTCTTGTTGAATGGAATCGCACCGCAACCGGGCGTAAGGCAATCGAGTTTGCCCTTGGGACACTCGTTGAAGCGGCAGAGGCGACCGAGATAGCGATCACTTCCCGGCTCGAACAGGAAGGTATCGACCTTGTTGCCCGGAACACTCATGCCGGCTCCGGATTCGAATGCCTCTCGCAAGGAGCGGGCGCATGCCTTGCTCAGTTCGGTGAGGCGCTCTTGCGTGTCGAGCCAGAGCGCCATGTCGAGATCACTGCATTCGTGCCAGACCTCGATGCCGCTGCGGCGGAAACTCCTGAAGCGAGGGACCTCCTTCCAGAGCGGCTTTGCAACCGAGCCGATGACGGAGATCGCCTGAACTTCAGGGAACTCGGCCCAGGCGCGGGCGACGATGTCCGCCGCCAGGCGGTAATCATGCTGCAGTTTGAGCAGATAGCGGTTTTGACTGTCGATATCCGAGCGGCGCATGACATCCAGATTAAATTAAAGCCTCACGGGAACAAGGTGGAGGACGGTTTTGATTATTTTTCGCATCGCCGGATGGGCAAAATCACTCCCACTCGATTGTTGATCTCTGACTTAAGTCATTGTTTTTCCCTTGAAAAATTATTTTTTCGCTCTCCGAAATACCGTCATGTGGACCGTCAAAAAACGGATCATTGGATTTTGGGGCCATTTGCGAAAATCGTGCCTTCGCTTTCGCATAAAGTACCGTCAAGCAAGGCGTATCACACGATTAGCGACGATACCACTGCGCCGCGACCAGACCGTCCACCGACCGCGCGACCTTGCTATACGCCCGAATTCTGGCTATATTACTGGAAATATCGGAGCCAGTCATGGGAAGTTCACAGAAGCGCGCCATCCAGAATTATCGCTCTCGCCTTGGCAAGCGCGGCCTTGCTCGCTTCGAAGTGCTTGGCCGGGACGCCGATCGCGACCTTATCCGATCGCTAGCCAGGCGCCTGTCCGAAGACACGCCCGAGGCCTCAGAGCTTCGCGCCACCGTCAGCAAGTCGATCGCTGGCGATCCGCCAAAACCTGGCGGCATCCTCGCGGCGCTGCGGCGTTCGCCGCTGGTGAACGCGGAACTCGATCTTTCCCGCCCCCGTGAAAATGCGCGCAAGGTCGACCTGTGACGCGCTATCTGCTGGACACCAATATCATCAGCAATGTTGTTAAACCGCAGCCATCGGAGTCGCTTCTGGCGTGGATGTCGAGGCAGCGTGATGAGGACCTGTTCATCGCGTCGCTGACCGTTGCGGAAATTCGACGGAGGATTCTGGAGAAGCCACGAGGCAAGAAGCGCGACGCTCTCGACAGGTGGTTTTCTGGGCCTGAAGGGCCTCAGGCTCTGTTTGCTGGCCGCATCCTGTCGTTCGACGACAAAGCGGGCCTGATCTGGGCGCAGCTAATGGCGGCGGGCAAAGCGGCCGGTAAGCCGCGCGGCGGGCTCGACATGATCATCGCTGCTGTCGCCGGCGCAAACGACTGCGTGGTAGTAACAGATAATGAAAGGGATTTTGCCGGAGTTGAGATCCTCAATCCTATGCGCGGAGCGATCTAATGCAGCGCCGGTCGGACGAATGCGTGGGGGATCTGATGGCTGAAACTCAAATAGAGTGGACGGATTCCACTTGGAACCCTGTGGCAGGAAGTTCGATCGTCACTGCCGGCTGCACGCACTGCTATGCAATCGAAATGGCCAAACGACCGAACTCCATGATCAGCCGAACCTCTGATTTTCCCGCCTTTTCTACGATATTCTACGCTGTAGCCGCCGATCGCCGCCGTTTCCTCACTCCCACTCGATCGTGCCCGGCGGCTTGGAGGTGACGTCGTAGACGACGCGGTTGATGCCGCGGACCTCGTTGATGATGCGGGTGGCGGCGCGGCCGAGGAATTCCATGTCATAGTGGTAGAAGTCGGCGGTCATGCCGTCGACGGAGGTGACCGCACGCAGCGCGCAGACGAATTCGTAGGTGCGCCCGTCGCCCATGACGCCGACCGTCTGCACGGGAAGCAGCACGGCGAAGGCCTGCCAGATGGCGTCATAGAGGCCCGCCTTGCGGATCTCGTCGAGATAGATCGCGTCCGCTTCGCGCAGGATTTCCAGCTTCTCGCGCGTGATGCCGCCGGGGCAGCGGATCGCGAGGCCGGGGCCGGGGAAGGGATGGCGGCCGATGAAGCTTTCGGGCAGGCCGAGTTCGCGGCCGAGCACGCGGACTTCGTCCTTGAAGAGCTCGCGCAGCGGCTCGACGAGCTGCATGTTCATGCGCTCCGGCAGGCCGCCGACATTGTGGTGCGACTTGATCGTCACCGAGGGGCCGCCGGTGAAGGAGACGCTTTCGATGACGTCAGGGTAGAGCGTGCCCTGGGCGAGGAAGTCGGCGCCGCCGAGCTTCTTGGCCTCTTCCTCGAAAACCTCGATGAAGAGACGTCCGATGATCTTGCGCTTCGTTTCCGGGTCGCTGACGCCTTCGAGTTCGCCGATGAAGCGATCGGAGGCGTCGATATGGAGCAGATGAAGGTTGTAATGCTCCTGGAACATGGCGACGACGTTCGCCGCCTCGTCCTTTCGCATCAGACCATGATCGACGAGGATGCAGGTGAGCTGGTCGCCGACCGCTTCGTGGATAAGGAGGGCCGCCACCGACGAGTCGACGCCGCCGGAAAGCGCGCAGATAACCTTCTTGTCGCCGACCTGCTTGCGGATCGCCTCGACCGCCTTGGCGCGGTAGGCCGACATGGTCCAGTCCCCCGTAATGCCGGCGACCTTGTGGACGAAGTTGGCGATGAGCTTTGCGCCGTCGGGCGTATGCACGACTTCCGGATGGAACTGGACGGCATAGTATTTGCGCTTTTCGTCGGCGATGAAGGCAAAGGGTGCGTTGGAAGAGGTGGCGACGACTTCGAAGCCGTCGGGCAATGCGGTGACCCGGTCGCCATGCGACATCCACACCTGGTGGCGCGAGCCGAGCGACCAGAGCCCGTCGAAGAGTGCGCAGTCCTTCTCGACTTCCAGGAACGCCCGTCCGAATTCGCGGTGATGGCCGCTCTCGACCTTCCCCCGAGCTGGGCGCACATGGTCTGCTGGCCGTAGCAGATGCCGAAGACCGGCAGGCCGCTGTCGAAGATGACGGAAGGCGCGCGGGGCGAGCCGATGTCGAGGGTCGAAGCCGGGCTGCCGGACAGGATCACCGCCTTCGGCTTCAGCCGGTTGAAGCCTTCCTCGGCCGACTGGAACGGCACGATCTCGCAATAGACGCCGGATTCGCGTACGCGCCGCGCGATGAGCTGCGTCACCTGGCTGCCGAAGTCGACGATCAGGACGGTATCGGGATGGGCTGTCTGGGTCATAGCGGGCCTTCAAGCAAGCTTGATCATGGCGAGCCTTTAATGAAAGCCCGCCTTTGGCGCAACGATAACATTGCACCCGGACAATCAGGCGCCCGGGCAGAAGGCTCAGAGCCGGATTTCGCCCCCCTCCAGCGCCGCCTCGAGCCGGTCGATGGTGGCTGCGAGCTTCTCGTCTATCACGTTCAGGTATTCCGTCCAGTCGCCGACATGCTTCAGCTCCGCCTTCCCGTCCGAAATGCCGCGCAGCCCGATGAGCGGCACGCCATACGACTGGCAGGCGCGCAGGATCGCAAAGGTCTCCATCTCGACCATGTCGGCGTCGATCTCGTCATAGGTCCTGCCGGAAACGATGTTGGCGCCGGTCGAGAGCCGTGCCTTCTTCACGCCGGGAATGCTGAGCGGCAGTTTAACGACGGCTGGCAGATCCAGGAAGGGCGTCGCGCCCTTCTCGAAGCCGAGGGGCGAGGCGTCCATGTCGCGGTAGGCGACCGAGACCGCCTGGTAGATTTCGGTCTGTTCGAGCGTCGCGGACCCGGCCGAGCCGAGCGAGACGACGAGGTCCGGCAGGCTGCCTCCGGCGTGGAGCTCCGCGAGCGCCCTGGTCAGGCTGACGGCCGCCTCGACCGGACCGACGCCCGTCATCAGGGGTGCGATCCTGGCACGGAGGGACGGACCGTACTCGGCGTCCACAGCCATGACATAGAGAATAGTGCGCCCCGCTACCGGCTTGAGTTCGAAGCTCATCCTTCGATCCCCTCGCGTCCGCGCACCACCATCATCGTGCCTGTCATCGAGGCGATGAGCTTGGCCGGTCCGTCGGACCTGACCGCATAGGCCCGCCCGTCCGAGACGATGATCGTCGTGCCGGGCTTCGTCACCTCGCCGCGAAAGAGGAACCGCTCGCCCCGTCCGGGCGAAAGCAGATTGACCTTGAACTCGATCGTCAGCAGCGATGCGTCGGGGTCGATCACCGAATAGCCGGCATAGGTACCCGCCGCATCGAGCGCGGCGGAAATTACGCCGGCATGCAGAAGGCCGTGCTGCTGCGTCAGCTTGGGATCGAAGGAAAGCTCGATCTCGACGGTCCCCGGTTCGACGCGCGTGAGCTCGGCTCCGATCGTGCGCATCGCGGCCTGCCGTCTGAAGCTTTCCCGGATGCGCTTCCTGAAGTCGTGAGGATCGCTTTCGTCCATGTGTCGGTTTGCCTTGATTCCGCGGACAACGCTGCCCGGATTTTCCCGGAGACTGGCACGCCGGCTGCGGCCCGGCAAGCTCAATTCATGAGGAAAATCGAACCGTTGAGCAGGGTCGCGAAGGCCACCCATGCAAGGTAGGGCACAAACAGCAGAGCCGAAATCCGGTCCTTGCGCAGGCTTGCGAGGATGAATGCCACGATGGACGCAAACAGGGCGAAGATGACGACCAGCGCGGCAGCGATCTGGTGCAGCCCGAAAAACAGCGGCGACCAGAGAAAGTTCAGGATCATCTGGGTGAGCCACAGCGGCCACAGGACGGAGTGGCCGCGATGATCGAGAAAGCTGCGGGCACCGGCAATTCCGATCATCACGTAAAGGATCGACCAGGCCGGAGCGAAGACCCAGTTCGGCGGCGTGAAGCTCGGCTTTGCCAGCGACCGATACCATGCGTCGGGGATGTTGATGTAGCCGATGGCGAGGCCGAGGCCGAGAACGGCAATGACGAAGAGGACATGCACCACGGTTCTGTTCATGCGTGCTAAATGGAGCCGGGGGCGGCGATTTCCAGTCGCTGTACCGTTTGGCGGCGAAGCGGCGCCACCTATATGTGGTCTATGAAAAGCTTCCGGCGCATCGAAATCCGCCCGGCCGTGCCCGACGACCTCATGACGATCGCGTCGGTCCTGGTCAGGACCTGGCGCGCGACGTTTCGCGGCATCATATCCGACGCCTATCTCGATGCCATGACCGTCGAGGACCAGGCGATACGGCATGCGCGGCGCATGCGTCTTCCGGGCAGCTTCATCATGGTCGCGGCCGACATGACCGACGACCGGGTGATCGGCTTTGCAAATTGCGGCAAGGCAAGGGGAATGCCGCCAGCATTCGACCGGGAGCTCTACGAACTCTATCTTCTGCCGGAGTTCCATGGCGCAGGCCTCGGCTCCGCGCTGGTGCGCAGCGTCGCCGGCCATTGCCGCGACACAGGAGGATTGTCGCTTTTTGCCTGGGTGCTGAAGGGTAACCCCAACCGGGTATTCTATGAGCGGCTCGGTGCCCGCGCCGTCGGCGAGGGCCGGGTCAGCGTCGGCAGAGAAAGCCTGGATCAGGTGGCCTATCGCTGGGACGATCTCGCGGCGCTCTCCGACTTCGGAGACGCGTCCATCTGATCCGTCGCCAGCCGGATTATGTGCTGATCCCAGGCAACGGGGCTCCTTCGCTCCTTGAATAGGCCGCGGTAGGAGGAGACGGCGAAACCGTGCTTCGCGGCGGCAATGCCCGCTGCGTCCGCAACCGGTTCCTCCTTGAGGACGGCACCGGTTTTGGCGTTGAGGGTCACCGCGACGTTGCCCTTGGGAGAGGTGAGGCCGACGAGCCCTTCCTGGCGGCTGACCGCGATAGCGCCGACATAGTTTGCGAGCGCCGCGGTGGTTCGTTCCGGCAGGTCTACGAAGGTCAGGTCCTCGCCCTTGGCGAAGTGCCCGACCAGCGGCGGAAGGTCGTTGCGCGCACCTTCGTACTGGCAGGCGAACCAGACACGTCCGTCGGCGCCGATGTCGACATGTCGGGTCGAAAGGCGATTGAGATGAGGCGGCAGCACATGCTTCTCGATGAGCGCCCCCGTCGCGGCGTCCACGAGTGCCAGGCTCGGCTCCATGCGGTCGAGATTGAGCTTGGTGCGGCCGAAATCGGGGTGGGTCTCGATGCCGCCATTGGCTATTGCGAGCGTGCGTCCGTCGGCGGCAAGCGTCATGTCGTGTGGGCCGATGCCGTAAGTCGGGAACTCGCCGATACGGGTAAAATCCCGGCGGCCATCATAGATGCCGACCATGCCGCGATTGGCGGAGAAGTCGTTTTCGGTCGCATAGAGCAGCCGGCCGTCGGCCGAGAAGCAGCCATGGCCGAAGAAGTGCCGGCCCTCGGCGGAGGTGATGACGAGCGGCTCGGCGGTGCCGTCCGGCGCAAAGATCATGGCATAGGTGCCCGGCCGCCGGGCAAAGGCGACCGCGCGCCGGCTTACCGGGGAGAAGGTCATGCCATGCGCGCGCGCCGGCAGCAGCCTGCGCTCCACGATCTCGCCCGTTTCCGTGAGCGTCGCGACACCGTAGCTGCCGTCCTGCGCCATGAAGGCCGAGGCGAAGACGGCATCGGCCCTTTCGAGGGCGAAGGCGCCCCGGGGGGCAAGGGCGGCCACCCACGCGGCACCCGCCATTTTGACGAAGCTGCGGCGGTCGATGAGGGTATTGGTCTTCATGCGATTTCCTGCAACGGTCGAATTCCTGCAACGAGCGAGGTCACTCCGCTATCACAGCCAACCTCGCCGTTTGAAATAGACATACGGCAACAGGGCCGAGGCGACCATCAGCATCAGCGCATAGGGATAGCCGAAACGCCAGGTGAGTTCCGGCATCACCTCGAAGTTCATCCCGTAAATCGAGGCGACCAGGGTCGGCGGCAGAAACACGACGGCGGCGACCGAGAAGATCTTGATGATCTGGTTCTGTTCGAGGTTGATGAGCCCCAGCGTCGCGTCGAGCAGGAAATTGATCTTGTTCGACAGGAACAGCGCGTGGTCTCCGAGGGATGCCGCGTCGCGCTGAACGAGCTTTATCCGCTGCCGGCTCTCCTTGGCCGCCTTGCGGTGCGTGGTCCCCTCAATGGCGACGTGATAGGCGACGAGCCTGCCAATGCTGACGAGGCTTTCGCGGATGACGGTCAGCAGGTCGCCCTTCTGGCCGATCTGCTCGATCAGCGACTGCAGGTCGCGCGTCTTCTTGGTGGCGCTGGCGTTCGACTTGCGGAAGACCTCCCGTGAGATCTGATCGACGTCGTTGCCTGCGCGCTCCAGAGCATCCGCCGTACGGTCGATCATCGCCTCGAGCAGGCCGAGCATCACGAGCTCTCCCGTCTCGCACGCCGCGCCGTTCGGCTTCATGATGCGGTTGGCATAGACCTGGAACGGCTTCGGCTCCGCATGGCGGACCGTCACGAGGGTCGCGCCTTTGAGGATGAAGGTGACGGGCACCTTGGCCGGGTAATCGCTGTCGAGTTTGGCGGTCGCCGTCATCGTCATGAACTCGGCGCCGTCCTCCTGGTAAAGCCGGTCGGAAAGCTCGATTTCCTGCATCTCGTCACGGGTCGGAATGGCAATGCCGAGGCGCTCCTCGACAAGGCGCGTTTCTTCGCTCGACGGATTGAAGAGATCGAACCAGATCACCGGTTCCTGGCATGCCAGGCCGTCGAGGAGGTCGACGTGCACAAGTCGGCTGTTCTGGCTTTTGTAGATGCGCAGCATTTCAGGCTCCATGGGGCCGAGTCATCCGACCGGCGGAGCCCTGATCAAATCAGGTCCGGACGGCCGTGAGCATGAAGGCTCGACTTCGACTGTCGGGGTTCATCTTGAGTTGATCCTTGTTGGTGAGACATGTCCGCGTAGGCGGCCATGGATGCGCTTTGCTCCGAAATGCCCTGCTTGTCAACCATCGGGTTCCGCAGCGTTTTCACGTTCCCGTGTCAGTCGCCGTCGGCGAAGGAGAATCCGGCGCCGAGGCCGATCGAACCGCCGAATTCGCGATTGAGCCGGTCGAGCAGATCGGCCGTGTTCAGTGCGATGAAATCCAGCTTGGCGCGCTGCCTCTCGTCGGCAAGCGCGTCCTCGATCGGCCCGTCGAGACCGTCCGTAGCGGCGATCAGAGCCTTGAAGAGGAAGTCGATGGAACCGGCGATCGAGCGGCTGTCGGCTGGCAGAAGGCTTTCCATCCCGGCCGTATCGAAGAGTCTCTGGAGACCACCGAGATTCGCGGAGATCGCCGGCATCGTGTTGGCCGAGCGCCAGTAGATGGCAAGTTTCGGACGGCCCCTGTCGGGCGTCCCGTCGACCGTTCCGGCGTAGAAGGTCCGCAGCCGCTGGTCCTTGATCATCTCGACGCTGTGGACGAGCACGCCGAGAAGCTCGGTCGCGGCTTCCCTGTTGTCCCGGAAGAGCGGATTGCCCGGGCCTGGCTTCTTCCAGGCCGCCTGGATCCCGTCCGGCTTTTCCCATGCGGCAAGGAGCTCGCCCGCGATGCTCCTCAAATTCTGCGAGACCGCAAGCCCATATCGGCAGCGAAAATCCCCTTCCTTGCCGGAGAGAACCTCCGCGCCGGTACCGTAGAGCACGAATTCGAGTGCCCCGAGGCCCTGGACGGCGACGCTCTTCCCCTTGAGGGTCTCCGGGCTTGTGGCGCTCTCGTCTTTCTTGGCGAGAATTGCCTGGACCTGCTTCAAGCCCGTGCTCTTCCGGTCGGGATAGAAGAGGAAGCGTTCGAAACGGTTCTGTTCGAGGGCCGGACCGAGGCGGATGATCTCGATCGCGGACCATCTCTCGACGACGCTCGAAAAGGCCGACCGCGCGGCTTCGAGGGTCGCCTCGGAAGGTGACTTGCAGAGCGCGGCGCTCGCTTCGGAGAGGGCGTTCGTCGCCTCCGCAAGGTCTCGATAGCCGGGGATGATGAAACCGTCCACGGCCTGCGCCATCACCCTCGGCACGGCCGCCTCTTCGACGACACGCGGGGAAAGCGCACCGCCTTCCTGCGCCGCCGCGGGGGCAGCGAGGAATATCAGGCTAAAGGCGAGAGGAAGGCTCGCGAAGGGAAGGCGCATCAGAGGGACTCCAGGAATGTGATCAGGGCTTTGCGGTCGTCCTTCGGCATGGCGGCGAAGGCATTGCGTGCCTTCGCCGCTTCGCCGCCGTGCCAGAGAATGGCTTCGGCCAGGTTTCGGGCGCGTCCGTCATGGAGAAGGAAGCTGTGCCCGCTCACGGTCTTGGTCAAGCCTATGCCCCAAAGCGGGGGCGTACGCCATTCGCGGCCACTGGCCTCGCCGACCTGCTGGCCGTCGGCGAGGCCTTCGCCCATGTCGTGCAGGAGGAAGTCGGAATAGGGCCAGATGAGCTGAAACGCCTGCGCCTTGTGCGTGGCGTCCCGGCGGGTCACGAATTTCGGCGCATGGCAGGCGGCGCAGCCGGCTTCATGGAAGAGCCGTTTGCCCCTCAGGGTTTCCGGAAAGCTCGCCTTGCGGCGAGCAGGCACGGCAAGATTGGAGGAATAGAACGTCACGAGGTCGAGCACCGGGTCGGGGGCCTCGACCGCTCCGAGCCGCGGCTGCACGCCGTCCGGCAGATCGAGGCAGCCCGTCTGGGCAGCCGTGCAATCGCCATGACTGCGGTCGAAATCGGAGGTGGAGATGCCGATATCGACGGCAAAGGCATCGGCGACCTGCTGGCGCACGGACGGGTTCTGCGCTTTCCAGCCGAAGCGGCCGAGGGTGACGCGGCCGGTCCGGCGCTCGCGCACGAGGGCCGGCCGTCCGCTGATGCCGTCGCCGTCGCGATCCTCCGGATCGGCACGCGCCAGAATGTCGGCCTCGTGGATGGCCTCGATGAGACCGATGCCGATCATCGGCGAGGCGACGCGCGGCGACAGCGTCGTCGCCGCATCGAGCGGTCCGTAACCGGGATCGGCGATCGCATAATGCGGCTTGCGGAGCGGGACCGTATCGCCGCCGGCAAGCGCCACCAGTTCTTCCGTATAGGTGATGTCGAGGCGGCCCTCGGCAGCAAGCCCCGGCACGGCGCTGTCCTGAAGCTGAGCACCATAGACCGGGTCGGGAAAGTTGAGCCGTGCACGGGAGGCGATCTCCGCGCGCTCGGCATCGTCGCGCGGGGCACGGGCGAGCCGAAGGAGCATCGACGTCGCGTCGGCGGCCCCCTCGGGCGGGCGGCCGCGTCCGTCGCGGGCATGACAGCTCTCGCAGGCCCTCGCATTGTAGAGCGGCCCCAGCCCGTCCGAGGCCTGCGTGGAAGAGGGTGAGGAGACCCAGAGCTTTTCGAAGAGCGCCTTGCCGAGGTGAAAATCCTGTTCGTCCTCGAAGGGGAGGTTGTCCGATGCCCGGGAGAAGATCATCCGATCCGCCCGTGCAATCGTCGTCGCAGCACCGGCCGGCATTGCTTCGAAGGGCTCAGGCCTGGAAAAATCGGTGGTTGGGCGCGTGACCGACAGAACGCGCTCGAGGTCATCGGCGGAAAGGTCGTCGCGAACAGGTGCGCACCCGACATCCGCCTTTTCCGCGATGCCGCCATCGCGCGACGCCGCGGGGGCAACGCAAATGAGAGCGGCAACGGTCAGTGCGAAAAAGCGGGCGAAGACATTCATCGAGGGAGGCCGGGCCGCCACCTGTCCGTCGCGGCCCGCCTTTTCAGCTTATTGGAAGACGGCGCCAGGATTATCCAGGCTGTCGGAACCTTCAAGTTCCACCGTGCCGAGATCGAGTGCGGCGATGACGCGCTCGACGGTCTTCGCCTGGGCGATCAGCCCGTCGATCGCCGCCTGAACCGTCGCATTGCCCTCCGCATTGCCCTCGCCGATCATCTGGTCATAGGCCTCGCCCGCTTCTGCGCGCTTGGTCATCGCCTGCATCTTCTCGACCGTGGTGGCGAGACCATCCTTCATTTCCTTGTCGAGGGCCGCATCCTTGGCAGCGACGAGCTCGGAAAGCGAAGGGCCGGTGAGCTTGCTGCCGTCTACGCGGGTATACTCGCCGCTATAGGCGGACTGGATGCCGATCGCGTCGTGCAGATGCGAGTTGTGGGTGTTGTCGGAGAAGCAGTCGTGCTCCTCTTCCGGATCGTGGAGGAGCAGGCCGAGCTTCATGCGCTCGCCGGCAAGTTCGCCGTAGGAGAGCGAGCCCATGCCGGTAAGGATCGCCACGAGGCCGGCCTTCGGGTCCGCCTCGACCGCCTTGGTCGCAGCGCCGTCCGGCGTCCAGTTCGCGACCATCTCCTTGAGGTCGGAGACGAGCAGGCTCGTCGCTGCCTTCAGATAGGCGGCGCGGCGATCGCAATTGCCGTTGGTGCAGGCCTTGGTGTCGAAATCCGTGTAGGGCCGGTTGCCGGCACCCGGGCCCGTTCCGTTCAGATCCTGCCCCCACAACAGGAATTCGATCGCGTGATAGCCGGTCGCGACATTTGCCTCGATGCCGCCTGCCTCCTGCAGCGTGCCGGAAAGGAGCTCCGGCGTGATATCGGTGGCATCGACGTCCTGCCCGTCGATCTTGATCGCCTTGTTGGCGATGACATTGGCGGTGAAAAGGGCGTTCTCGTCGCTCTCGCTGCCGTAGCTTGCGTCGACATAGTCGATCAGGCCCTCGTCCAGCGGCCAGGCGTTCACCTTGCCTTCCCATTCGTCGACGATCGTGTTGCCGAAGCGATAGACTTCCGTTTCCTGATAGGGGTTGCGCGCCTTCAGCCAGGCCTCCCGCGCGGCCTTCAAGGTCTCCTCGCTCGGGCTTGCAATCAGCGCATCCACGGCCTTTTCCAGCGCTTCTGCCGTGGCCAGGGCATCTTCGTATTTGGCGTGCGCAACGGCCGCGTAATGCTTGACGACCGCGGCTGCGTCCGTCGCCGCATTCGCCGGCTGCAACGCCAGCGCAGATGTCGCCGTCATGAGCGCCAGCGCCGCGGCGCGGATGAAATTCTTGGTCATGACCCTCTCCTTGTTGCTCGTCGATAGAGCGTACAGCTCCAACCCCGTGAAAAGCGCAAGAGTCATGGACCAAAAGCAAACTGGTGTCAAAGTGTATAGTTTAGAACGGCTTGAAGGTGCAGTCCCGCCTGGATGGCGGGAATCCGCCCCGGCCTAACTCTTCCTGCCCATGAGACAGAAGAAGAATCCGTCGGTTCCGGTCGATGCCGGCGTCAGCGTCACGGTCTTCATATCGGCGGACCAGGGCTGCGCCTTGTCGGTGCCGAAGAGCGCCGCCCAGTTGTCGGCGGCCGAGAGGACCTCGAATTCCGGATTGTCCTCGCAGAAGCCGTAGACCTGCGCCTCGTTCTCCTCCGGAAGGACGGAACAGGTGACGTATATCAGATGTCCGCCGGGGCGCACGAACTGGGCGGCACCGGCAAGCGCCTCCTCCTGCTGGGCCAATCGCTCCTCGAGGTTCTTCTGCGTCAGGCGCCATTTCGTGTCGGGGCGCCGCCGCCAGGTTCCGGTCCCGGTGCATGGCGCATCGACAAGCACGCGATCGACCCGCCCTATGAGCGATGCGAGCGACTCGGTCGACTCGTGCACCTGCACGTTGCGGGTGCCGGCACGCTTCAGCCGCTCGATAATGGGCGCCAGCCGTTTGCGGTCGGCGTCGTAAGCGTGGACCTGGCCCTTATTGTTCATCGCCGCCGACATGGCCAGCGTCTTGCCGCCGCCGCCGGCGCAATAATCGAGCACCTGCTCGCCCTCGCCGGGCAAGGCGAGGTCTGCGACAATCTGCGACCCCTCGTCCTGCACCTCGAACCAACCCTTCTGGAACGAGATTTCCGCCGTTACGTTCGGCAGGCGCGAAGCGCCCTCGCCGGCGGGAATGCGCACGCCATGCCGGGCAATCGCCGCGGGCTCGGCGCCGCTGCGCTCCAGCGCCTTCAGCACCTTTTCGCGCGTCGCCTTCAGCGTGTTGACGCGCAGATCGAGAGTCGGCCGGCCGGCAAGAGCCTTCGCCTCGGCGAGCCAGTCGTCGGAGAAATTCTCTTCGAACGAGGCCTGCGTCCATTCCGGAATATCGCCCTGCACATGCAGGGGAGCATCTTCGAGCCGTCGCTGAGCGAAGGCCTTCATCATCGCTTCCGAAGGCGCTTCGGGCGCGAACCGGTCGTCGGCAAGTTCCGCTGCAAGCGTGTCGGCGCGATAGTCCCATTGCCGGTACATGACCGCATGGCCGAGGGCTACCGGGGTGTCGCTATCCATGAGAAAGGCGTGGGAGAGTTTCATCCGCAGGGCATCATAGACGATGTTGCCGATGGCGGCGCGGTCGCCGGAGCCGGCGAAGCGGTGGGACAGGCCCCAATCCTTGAGGGCATCGGCGACGGGTCGCCTGCGCTTTTCGATATCGTCAAGAACCTCGATGGCTCCGGAGAGCCTTCCGCCCAATCGCATCTTCGATGAACTCCTTTTTCGCCGTGGTAGCGGCGATGACATCGAAGAGCAAGACGGCGGCCGCATTATGTAAGGGGCGCGACCGGCCCTTGCAGTCTGGCTCGCCCGAGATGAATCGAGCGAAACCTGCGCATCGTCAGGAGTTGACGACGGTGTAACAGATGCTGGCGGTACCGGAGCGGATCATGCCGATCTTGGAGGCAGCCGCCTTGGAAAGATCGATCACCCGGCCGCGAATGAACGGACCGCGATCATTGATCCGGACGACGACGGACTTGCCGTTGCGCTTGTTGGTCACCTGGACCTTCGTGCCGAATTTCAGTTTGCGATGCGCGGCGGTCAGGTGCGCGGCATTCATTCTTTCGCCGGAGGCCGTTTTGGACGAAAGCGCGTACCAGGATGCTCCCCCGCAGCCAGCGCCTGCTGCCTGACTTTCCGATGCCGAGACCAAGCCCATCCCGACGGTGAATAGTGCTGCCGCGGCAGCAGTCTTGATTTTCGCTGGCGTCAAGCGATGCCCCCTTCGGTTTGAAAAATTCGTCAGTTCCCTTTGTTGATCGAGCTAATTGAGGTGAAACATGGCAAAAACGTGCTTCAACCGTTAAGTTTTCATTAGGAATGTCTGAAGTCTGATCGATTTTAAAAATAACCAACAGATTGAATTAGTTTAGAATGGCGAGGGAAGTTCTTTGGAATCAGCCACTAAGCGCTGCTGGCGGCGCTCCGGGCCGCGCAGCGACGCCTCCCGGAAATAAAATCATTAAAAATTTCGCTTTGCATGAAAAGTCGGGAATCGCGACCGTTGAATTCATGCTACTAGCGCCAGGGTTGTGGAAAATGGCGAAGTATAGACCGAATAATGACAGCATAATCGTGTCAAGGCGATTCGCGTGAAATCAATACTTTCAAACTGCATCCGACTTGCTTGTGTTCGCGCGCGATATTCTGATCGGCCTTGACGAAATAGGTGCTTAATTCCGGTTCCAGGTTCCTGATGTCCACAGCTGTGCAAGCGAAACGCGATAGTTGGGGAACTCCGGATCGAAGCCCGCCTGGCGCAGTCGCGCATTGGAGACGCGCTTGTTCTCGCCGTAGAAAGAACGGGCCATGGGGGACATATCTGCGGTTTCGAACGGGATCTCGGGCGGCGGTTCGACGCCCATCAGCCGGGCGGCTTCCTGGACCACGTCCTCTGGCGGCGCCGGCTCGTCGTCGGTCACGTTGAAGATGCCGCTCACGCCGCGCTTTGCGAGAAAGGCGCTCGCCGCGCCGATATCTTCGACGCGGATACGGTTGAAGACCTGGTTCGGCTTGATGACGCGGCGCGCCGTCCCCTCAGCGAGGTTGCGGAAGGCATTGCGGCCCGGGCCGTAGATGCCGGCGAGCCGCAGCACTGCCACCGGAATGTCGTGCTGCGCACCGTGCTCGAGCCAGGCGTTTTCGGCTTCCACACGCTCGAGCGAGCGCTGCGAGACCGGGTTGAGCGGCGTATCCTCGGTGACCCAGGCGCCGCCGTGATCGCCATAGACGCCGACCGTGGAGAGATAGCCCACCCACTCCAGCCGCGGCAGAAGGTCGGCAAGCGGCGGCGTTCCGGCGCGAAACAAGGGGTCGCCATCGCGGCCCGGCGCAATCGACTGAACGAGGTGGGTGGTCTCCCTCATCGCATCCTCGAGCTCGTCCGATATTTCCGTGCCGTCGAAGAGGATCGGGCGGATACCGGCAGCCTGCAGACGGGCGAGCTTTTCTGCGGACCGGGTGGTGCCGGTCACGGACGTCGCCAGGGGAGAGAGCGCGCTCGCGATCGCCGTGCCGGAATAGCCGGCACCAAGGATCAGGACATTCATCGGTTCACTCCCGCCATTTGCCATTCCGCAAGAACCTCGTCATCGGTTTCAGGCCCGCATTGCCGGGCGAAGACCGCCAGATCGGCGGATGAAATCAGTCGCGAAAGCGCCCAGACCGCCATCCCCCTGACCGTGGGCGACGCATCGGCGGCCAGCGCCTTGCAGACCTCTGTCAGGCTCTTCTCACCGGAATTTCCGGCGGCGATCAAGGCATTTCGGACGAAACGATCACGCCCGATGCGCTTTACCGGCGATCCGGAAAAGAAGGCCCGGAAACCTGTGTCGTCGAGCGTCAGCAGGAAGGAGAGCTCCGGTTTCTTGAGATCATCTCGCGCCTGGAGCTTCATTTCCGATGCCGAGCGCGCGAACTTGTTCCAGGGACAGGCGGCGAGACAGTCGTCGCAGCCATAAATGCGGTTACCGATCAGCGGCCGTAACTCAGGCGCAATCGATCCCTTGTGCTCGATCGTGAGATAGGAGATGCAGCGTCGCGCGTCGATGCGATAGGGCGCCGGAAAGGCATCGGTCGGACAGGCGTCGAGGCAGGCCCGGCAAGAGCCGCAATGGTCGCGCTCCGGCTCGTCCAGTTCCAGTTCGGCTGTCGTGAAGAGGCTGCCGAGAAAGAGCCAGGAGCCGAATTCGCGGCTGACCAGATTGGTGTGTTTGCCCTGCCAGCCAATGCCGGCCTTTTCCGCAAGCGGCTTCTCCATGACGGGGGCGGTGTCGACGAAGACCTTCACGTCCTCGCCCGCCCGCGCGGCAAAGCGCGTGGCGATCTCTTTCAGCCGGCCCTTGACCACGTCGTGATAGTCTCGATTGCGGGCATAGACGGAGATCGCGCCGCGATCGCGTCTGGCGAGGACGTCGCGCGGGTCGTCCTCGGGAGCGTAATTCATGCCGAAGAGGACGATCGAGCGCACTTCGCTCCAGAGGACGCGCGGATCGGATCGGCGCTCGGCTGTCTCGGCGAGCCAGTTCATCGTACCATGAGCGCCGGCAGCCAGGAACTGCCTCAGCCGCTCGGGCGCGTGGGGTATGGCGTCCGGATGGGTGATGCGACAGATGTCGAATCCCTTGGCCGCGGCTTCCTCTTTCAGGAAGGCGGTGAGGGTCCGTCGTTTCCTGCCCTGGTTCTCCGCTTTTGCAGCGTCGCCGGGCATGATCTGGTCCTTAAAAGTCGAGATCCGCATAATGTGAGACCGGGGTCACGCCGCGCACCCGCTCGGCGAGCAGAGGCCGGAAGGACGGGCGCGACTTTAGCCGCTGGTACCATTCCTTGGCGCTCGGCGCATCGGACCAGTCGATCTCTCCGAGATAGTCGAGCACGGAAATCGCCGCGGCCGCGGCGAGATCCCCATAGGAGATGCGATCGCCGGCAAGCCAGGGGCGCGATCCGGCGAGCCACGAGAGATACTTCATATGCTGGCGGATATTGCTGCGCGAGGTGCGGAGAATTTTCGAATCCGGCGCACCGCCGCCCTGGTCCGGGGTCATCTGCAGCTTGAAGATGCGCTCGCGCACGAGCGGGCGCGTCACGTCGGCTTCCATCTTCTGCAGGAACCATTCGGTGAGGCGGCGGATTTCGGCGCGCTGAAACGGGTCCTCGGCAAGAAGGCGGCGGTCGCGCTTCATGATGCCGCTGGTCTCGTCGAGATATTCGGAGATGATCGTGGCGCCGCAGAGCGCGCGCATGCTGTCATCGACATAGACCGGCAGAGTGCCGGCAGGATTCAGCGTCAGGAAGTCGCGCCGGTTCTCCCATGGCTGCTCTTCGCTCAGTTCCGTCTGATAGCCATATTCTGAGAGAATAAGGCGTACGAACCGCGAAGCTGGGGACATGGGGTGATGATACAGTGTCGGCATCGATGATCAGATTGCAGCTGTTTTCGGGGATATCGGCGTCGCGGCATATGCAACTGGCCACGGCTCGTTACAACGAGCTATAGGTAGTTGCGGTGGCAAACACAAGAGAATCGACTTTCTCCTCCCACATCCAATTATATCAGGAATAGCTTTTACATGGCGGATCAATCGATCATAAGCGCGCTCGTCCTCGGCCTCATCGAAGGGCTGACGGAGTTCATCCCGGTCTCGTCGACGGCGCATGTGCTGCTTGCCGGACACTTCCTCGGGTTCAAATCGCCGGGAAACACCTTTGCCGTTCTGATCCAGCTCGGCGCCATATTGGCGATCCTGCTCGTCTATTTCCAGAAGCTGCTGGCGATCGCGCTCGCCCTTCCGACGAGCGTCAAGGCCCGCCGTTTCGTCTTCTCGGTTCTCCTCGCCTTCCTGCCGGCGGCGCTTATCGGTGCTGCCGCGCATGGATTCATCAAGTCGGTGCTTTTCGAGACGCCGATGCTCATCTGCGTCGTGCTGATCGTCGGCGGCGTCATTCTTTATGCGATCGACCGGCTCCCTTTGACGCCTCGCTACACCGACGTGTTCGACTATCCGCCTTCGCTCGCGCTGAAGATCGGCCTCTTCCAGTGTCTCGCCATGATCCCGGGGACGTCGCGTTCCGGCGCGACCATTGCCGGGGCCCTGCTGATGGGGACCGACAAGCGCTCCGCGGCTGAATTTTCCTTTTCCTCGCCATGCCCACCATGGTCGGAGCTTTTGCGCTCGATCTCTACAAGAACCGCGATGCGCTCTCCTTCGACGATGTCGGCCTGATCGCGGCCGGTTTCATCGCTGCATTCATCGCCGGAATTTTCGTGGTGCGTTCGCTGCTCGACTTCGTCTCGCATCGCGGCTTTACGCCCTTTGCGATCTGGCGCATCCTCGTCGGGACCGCCGGGCTGGTCGGCCTGTGGCTGCTCGGATAACACAGTCCGGAAACATAAAGCCGGATGCGTCTCTTTCGAAACGCACCCGGCTCCTGGCCCCCGCCAAAACTCAACATGCCCGGCTCGAAGCCGAGGCGAAAATGTCCGGCTTACTCGCCGGCAAACCCGATCGACGCCGTCGTGCACGGGTTGACACCGTAGGCCGGCGTGCAGCCCTTGTCGCTGCTAGCCCCGGTGCCGGGTGCCATGAACGAGCCAGCCAGAATGATCAGTGCCGCAGACGCAAAAAAGATTGCGATCGACTTGCCCATGGGACGTTATGCCTTTCGAGTGAGATGTCTGCACCGGCGTCGCTCGCCGAGCAGTCAGTGCGAGCGGTGTTTATTCTGCGACCATGTCATGATCAATATCAGTGCGAGCTGAATCTGCGGTAAACGAGATTCGGATTTTCGACTGCGGCAGAACTGCAACGCTGTTGCCGGATGGGCACAGCGGGGGCCGCAAAAAAGCCGCCGGCGGAGCCGGCGGCTTGAATGTGTTCGGTGTGATGCGACCGCTCAGGCGGCGCGGCCGCTGCGCGTGTATTGCCCGTGTGGGCGATAGCGTACGAGATAAGTCGGCAGAATCGACTCGAGCATTGTCGGCTCGATGCCGATACCGGCAAGCGTGCGGCCTTCCGCCTCGGCCTTTGCCGAGACGACATTGTCCGATTTCAGCAACACCACCTGGTCGGCGGTGAGCGGCGGCGTGATGAACGGCACGAGCGAGGCGACGCTGCCCATCAGCGAGGCGATGCCGAAGGGCAGCGACACGAAGGAGCGCTTGCGGTCGATCGTCTTCAGCATGATATCGAGACATTCGCGGAAGGAGAGCACCTGCGGCCCGCCGAGCTCGTAGATCGTCCCACCGGTCAGCTTGCCGTCGACGGAGCGGGCCACGGCCTCGGCAACGTCGGTGACGTAAACCGGCTGAAACCTGGTTTTGCCGCCGCCGATGAGCGGCAGGACCGGCGAGAATCGGGCCATTTCGGCGAACTTGTTGAAAAATCCGTCTTCAGGCCCGAAGATGATCGACGGGCGGAGGATCACCGCGGCCGGAAGCGTTTCGAGGATCGCAGCCTCGGCGCGCCCCTTTGTCCGGGCATAGCTCGATTGGGAGCTCGCGTCGGCGCCGATCGCCGAGATATGGGTGAGCGTGGCGCCCGTCGCCCGAGCCGCCTCGGCGACCGCCCGCGCGCCGAAATCCTGGACCGCCTCGAAGGTGTTGCGGCCACTTTCGAAGAGCACGCCGACGCAGTTGATCACATGGTCGGCACCGTCGACAGCGCGATCGACCGACTTGCGGTAGCGCAGATTGGCCTGAACGAAAGAGATTTGCCCGACATTGCCGAGCGGTTGCAGGTGGCCGGCGAGATCCGGACGGCGAACAGCGACGCGAATGCGGTAGCCGCGTTTGGCGAGCGCGCGCACCACATGACGGCCGACAAATCCGGATCCGCCGAAAATCGTCACCAGCGGCGGAAGGTTGGACAAGGTCATGAGAAACGCACTCCTGATGTCAATGGTAGAATTGCTTGCTACATAGCCCAAGCGTCGAGCGAGGTGAAGGCCAATCCGCGCGCGTCGGAGGCGTGCCCCGATGCGCCGCGGGACTTCGCCTCAAACGCCTTCAACGACCACCATTTCGGCATCGGCGACTTCCTGGCGGATGGCCGCGGCAATCTGGTATTCGGGCGAATTGTAACAGTCGACGGCCGCCTGCAGCGAGGGGAATTCGATGACGACGTTGCGGGTGCGAGCGGCACCTTCGAGCCGATGGAACTCGCCGCCGCGCGCAAGGAAGGTCGCGCCGTATTTTTCGAAGGCGGGCTTCGCCGCTGCCACGTAATCCTTATAGCGTTCGGGGTCCCTTATATCGACCCGAGCGATCCAGTATCCTTTGGCCATGATGAACTCCTCGTCTTTCACGACATGCAGACGGGATGGTTACTTCCGGCAAAATGAGCCTCAGGTCAAGCAGGCCCGAACCGCGCCGGAGCGCTATACGGCGGATCGACGGGAGAGGGCGCTCTCCATTTCGGCCAGGATCGCGCGGCCTGCTGCGAGAGGGTCGGGCGCGGCAACGATCGGCCGCCCGACGACGAGGTGGCTCGAGCCGGCGCGAAGCGCATCGGCCGGCGTCATCACCCGCTTCTGGTCGCCTTTTTCCGCGCCGGCCGGGCGGATGCCCGGCGTCACCAGCGCCATGTCGCCGCCGATGATCTTGCGCACGGCGGCGGCCTCCTCCGCCGAGCAGACGATGCCCCCCATGCCGGCGGCGCGGGCCTGTTCCGCGCGGCGCAAGACCAGGCTGTGCGGATCATATTCATAACCGGCATCGATGACGTCCTGTTCGTCCATCGAGGTGAGCACCGTCACGCCAAGCAGGCAGAGGTTCGAGCCTCGTGCCGCTTCGACGGCCGATTTCATCGCCTTCGGATAGGCGTGCAGCGTCAGCATCGACACGCCCATCTTGACGATGTTCTCCACGCCCTTGGCCACCGTGTTGTCGATGTCGAGCAGCTTCATGTCGAGGAAGACCTGCTTGCCGCCTGCAGCGAGGTCGCGCGCGAAGTCGAGGCCGCCGGCGAAGGCCAGTTGATAGCCGATCTTATAGAAGAGGACTTCCTCGCCGAGCGTCGAGACGATTTTCTCGGCCTCGGTCACCGTTGGAAGATCAAGGCCGACGATCAGCCGGTCGCGCGCGCTTGTGCTCATATCGAGATCACCCCTGCCAGAACTCCATCGGCGTCCAGTCGCATGTGACGGCGCGATCCGCAAGACGGAAGGCGAAGAGATTGCCGCCGCCCGGCGGTTGATCGGCGCTACGGGCGATCGCCGTGCCCGTCATCCGGCATTTGAGCAGCGTACCGACACCGCCATGGCCGATGAAGGCGATGGGTACCGCCGGATCGTGCCGGTCGAGGACCTGGAAGACGGCCCTTGAGATTCGCGCCTGGGCGTCGACGGCACGCTCCCAGCCCTTGAAGCTCTCTTCGGGTCGGGCAAAGAACCGATCGGCCGCCTTCTCGAACTCCTCCGGCGGCAGAAAGCCGGTCGCGGAACGATCGTTCTCGCCCATCTCCTCGTCAGTTTCGACCGGGATGCCGGCAGCGTCGGCCAGGAACCGCGCCGTTTCGATCGCCTTCTTCTCGCCACTGGCGACGATGCGTCCGAGCGAACGGACCCATGGCTGTTTCGCCGTGGCGCGCATGCGTTCTTCGCCGAGTTCGGACAGGCTCCATTGTGGCACGGAGACGGCGGGATCGATTCTGACCTGCGGATGGGTGAGATAGATGCCGAACACCGGAGGTGACGCCGTCAGTGCGTCTTGCGGTAGATCCACAGCTGCGCCGGCGGAATGTTGCGCACGACGAAGTCGAAATGCTGGATTCGGTAGCGGTCCGGCATGGCGACGACCGGCGACATCGGACCGTAGGAGATCTGAACGACCGGGCGGCCGAAGGGAATGCGCGAGAGCAGGTCTTCGATGAGTTCGACGCGGCGATGCATAGGGAAATTCAACAGCGGCACGGCGGAAATGACGCTGTCGAACTGCTGATCCTTGAAGGCCCCAAGCGTCCGGGAAAGATCGAAGGCGTCGCCGTTGATGAAATGCACGCCGTCGAAATGCGCCTTGAGCTGATTGTAGAACTCGGTCGAGTATTCGATGGAAACCAGCTTTTCAGGCTCTATGCCGCGCTCGAGGATCGCCTTGGTGATCACCCCGGTGCCGGGGCCAAGCTCGAGGACCGGCAGACCGGATTCCGGATCGACTATGCTGGCCATGCGGCGTGCGGTGATGGCGGATGTCGGGAGGATCGCGCCGACCGCACGAGTATTGCTCATCCAGCCCTTGAAGAAGCGGATCTCTTCGTCGAATTTCCGACCGAATTTTTCCTTCACCCTCAAGCGCAAGCTCATCGAATCCCCTCACAGTATGATTTGCAGTTGCGCTCTTATCGTGATTCGTGCGGCTGCGTGAGCGCTTATTCATAATGTGCTTCCATCTGCGGCAAAAACAAGTCCGACTGCGTCTAGAAACGACAGATCATGAACGATGCGCGACGGTTGAACTCGAAATCCGGTACGGTCTGAAAGCTTGAATTAGTTGAACTAGAAGTTAGCGTCCATTTTTCAGCAAAACGACACATTTTGCTTCTTATACGGGATTCCCGTATTGTGCCAACATGGAAGACCGGTTCGATCCTCGGAAAGACGCCGCCAATCGCGAGAAACATAAACTATCGTTGGCCTTTGGCCTGCGTATTTTCGACGACGGGGATCACTTGATCATCCCCTCCATTCGCGAGATCGACGGCGAGGAACGGTTCAAGGTGGTCGGGGTCGTCGGCGAGAGGCTGTTCACCGGCGTGTTCGTTTGGCGGATGATTTACCCCGGTTCATATCTGTGAGAAGGAGCAACAAGGGTGAAGAACGAGCATATTACGTCCCCTCCTGATCCGGCCGATGCGGAAGATTTCGACGTGACGGCCGAAGCAATGAATCGCGGCCAGCGGGCTCGCCTGATTCGCAAGACAAGGACCGCGCTTGGTTTGTCGCAATCGGAGTTCGCAAATCGCTTTCGCGTTCCCGTTGGTACGCTGCGGGACTGGGAGCAAGCACGCGCCACTGCTCCGGATTTTGCCGTTGCTTATGTGCGCGTGATCGCGCAGCACCCCGATTTGGTTGCGCAGGCCGTCGCGTGAGCGCGCCTCTGGAATTCGATTAAGCGCGGTGCTGCGGCCTGTTTGATTTCCTCATCCCTGTGCGCGTCATAGGGATCCAGCCAGACCAAGTCCTTGGGCTGAAAGAACATTTCCCCGCGCCGCCGACCCGGCGCTGCTCTCATCTGTGTGACAAGCACAGAGACGAGAGCAGAGGAGAGAGTGCAGTCCTCCGATACGTTTCCTACAGCGTTGCGCGTCTTATCAGACGCGCAACGGTCGTTTTAGCACTTCGATCTGCTGCATGTTTTTGTCCTTGATCGGCAACGATCAAAGGAACCATGCAGTACGCCGCGCAGTCGGTACTCAAGGAATTCAAGCGCATCGAGCCATGCGTGCCGACAAAACCGACCAGAGCTTCAACGCCATTATCCATCTCGCAGCGGCCGTCATAAACTCAAGATGAATCTCAACGCGCCTTAGACTCGCATCGGCATCAGCACGTAGAGCGCATCCTCCGCGGCAAGATCGCGCACGAGCGTCGGCGAACCGGGATCGGCCAGCAGGAAGACCGCCTCGCTGCCGGTCAGTTGCCCGGTGATGTCGAGCAGATATTTGGCGTTGAACCCGATCTCCAGCGGATCGCTTTCGTAGCCGACCGGCAGTTCTTCGGTGGCGCTGCCGGAATCCGGATTGTTCACGGTCAGCGTCATCTGGCCGTCGGCGAGCGCAAGCTTCACGGCGCGGCCGCGTTCGGAAGAGATCGTGGAGACACGGTCGACGGCCTGCGAGAAGGACTGGCAATCGACGCGCAGTTCCTTGTCGTTGCTGGCGGGGATCACGCGCTGATAGTCGGGGAAGGTTCCGTCGATCAGCTTCGACGTCATGACGATGGAGCCGATCGTGAGGCGGATCTTCGCGTCCGAGACTTCGACCGTCACCACCACGTCCGGATTGTCGAGCAGCTTCTGCAGCTCGCTCACGGTCTTGCGCGGAATGATGATGCCGGGCATGCCCTCGGAGCCCGAGGGCGCTTCGACATCCGCACGGGCGAGCCGGTGGCCGTCGGTCGCGACGGCGCGCAGCTTCAGGTCGCCGTTGCTCTCGACCGTGTGCACGAAGATGCCGTTCAAATAGTAGCGTGTCTCTTCCGTCGAGATGGCGAACTGGGTGCGGTCGATCAGCATCTTCAGATCGGGCGCTTTCAGGCGGAAGGAGTGCGAGAACGTGCCGGCGGTCAGATCGGGAAAATCCGACTGCGGCAGGCACTGCAGCGAAAACTTGGAGCGGCCGGAGGCGACCGTCATCGCCGTGCCTTCCGCATTGGTGACCAGCAGCACCTCCGAGCCGTCCGGCAGCTTGCGGACGATGTCGTAGAGCAGATGCGCCGGAACGGTGGTGGCGCCGGCCTGTTCCACCTGCGCCGGCGTCGCCTCGGTGATCTCCAGGTCGAGGTCGGTCGCCTTCATTTCGAGGCTGGCGCCGTCGGAGCGCAGGAGCACGTTCGAAAGGATCGGGATGGTGTTTCGCCGTTCGACCACGCGGTGGACATGGTTCAGCGATTTCAAAAGGTTGGACCGCTCGAGAGTAATACGCATGGATGCTACCGCTTTCAACCATTGCCGCGCGGGCGAGGGGACCGCCGCGGCGTCAACTGCGTGCCCGGCCGCTCGGCCGGAAGGATGTGGACCGGCAAAATGGCAGAAAGAGAGCCGCAAAAGCAAGGGGTTTTGAGGCCTCTTCCCCAAATGCGAGACTGCATGCGCGGCCCGCCCTTGCCCCGGGCTCCCCGCTCACTCATAAAGGGCGCGAACCCGGCTTGGCCGGAATGGTCGATCGGAATGATCGGGCCGGGAGTGATTGGGAAGGCGGCGTTGCAAAAGCAGCAATCCACGGATGCATCCGAAAAGGAACGGCGGCGCGGTTTTCGCCTGCACGATATCAACATTCCTGCGCGCCCGCTGGAGCCGTGCCTTTATCTCGTGGCAACGCCGATCGGCAATCTCGGCGACATCACGCTGAGAGCCCTAGAGACGCTTGCGGGGGCCGATGTGCTCGCCTGCGAGGACACGCGGGTGACGCGGGTGCTGCTGGACCGCTACGGTATCGTCAATCGGCCCACCGCCTATCACGAGCACAATGCCGCCGAGGCGGGGCCGCGGCTGCTTGCAGCACTCGGTGATGGGAAATCGGTGGCGCTCGTCTCCGATGCCGGTACGCCGCTCGTCTCCGATCCGGGCTACCGCCTGGCGCAGCAGGCGGTCGAGGCGGGATACCGGGTCGTTCCCATACCTGGCCCCTCGGCGCCGCTTGCGGCCCTCGTCGGCTCCGGCCTGCCGAGCGATGCCTTCCTCTTCGCAGGCTTTCTGCCGGTGAAGGACAAGGCGAAGCGCGACCGGCTCGCCGAACTCTCGTCCGTTCCCGCCACTCTCATCTTCTTCGAATCCCCGCATCGCATTGCCGCGACCGTCACTGCTGCCGCGCAGGTCCTCGGCGCAGACAGGAGGGCGGCCGTCTGCCGCGAACTGACCAAGACCTTCGAGGAGTTCCGCCGCGGAACGCTCGGCGAACTCGCGGCGAGTTACGACGAAAGCGCCAATGTGAAAGGCGAGATCGTCCTCGTGATCGGTCCGCCGGAGGCAAAGCCCCAGCCGGAGGCGGCCGACGTCGACGCTTTGCTCAAGGAACTCGCCCGCGACCTGCCGATGGGCAAGGCCGCGACCGAGGCGGCGCGCCGCACGGGGCTGGCGCGCAAGGAGCTTTACGACCGGCTCCTTCATCTCAAGGATAGCGATGAAGGCTGAGCGACCGGACACCCGCAAGCTGAAGGCGCTGAAGCGGGGCCACATCGCCGAATACCGCGCCGCACTCTGCCTGATGCTCAAGGGCTATCGCATCGTTGCCATGCGCTATCGCACCAGGCTCGGCGAGATCGACATCATCGCCCGGCGCGGCGACCTGGTCGCCTGCGTCGAAGTAAAGGCCCGGATGAGCCTGGACGATGCGGTCTTCGCCGTGACCGACACGGCGCAGCGGCGCATCCGAGCGGCAAGCGATCTCTGGCTGTCGCGTCAGGGCGATTTCCACCGCCTGTCGGTGCGATACGACATTGTCGCCGTAGCGCCGTGGCGTTGGCCGCGACACCTGCCGGACGCCTTTTGATAGCCGGGAGCGGCAGGAGCCTTCTTGCCTAACCACGGCACGCATTCTACATCTTGCGGGCATTTCGGCGGTGCCGCCTCGTCGCGAAGACGAGGGGCGGAGCATCGCGTCGAATTGCCGTATAATTCGATTTCTGACCGGCGCCGGTCGAAGGAACTATGCGCATCGTGGATCCAATCGGGAACGGGAAAATGGCAGGAATCGTCAATGTCGGGGTCCAGATGGACCATGTTTCGGGCATCACCATTGCGGGCGATTCGACCTTCGCGATGAGCCTGGAGGCGCAGGCCCGAGGCTACCGCCTGTTCCACTACACGCCCGAAAAGCTGTCGCTCCGGGACGGCAGGGTCTATGCGACCGCGCAGCAGATGCGGTTGCGCGACGTCAAGGGCGACCACTTCACCCTCGGCGAAGAGGAGCGGATCGATCTTTCGACCATGGACGTCATCCTGCTTCGCCAGGATCCGCCATTCGACATGGCCTATATCACTTCGACGCATCTGCTCGAACGGCTGCACCCGAAGACCCTGGTCGTCAACGATCCGGCCTGGGTCAGGAACTCGCCTGAGAAGATCTTCGTGACCGAATTTCCGGATCTGATGCCCAAGACCCTGATCACTCGCGACCCGGACGAGATCGCCCGCTTCCGCCAGGAGATGGGCGACATCATCCTGAAACCGCTCTACGGCAATGGCGGCGCCGGCGTGTTCCACTCCGCCCGTGACGACCGCAATTTCTCGTCGCTCCTCGAAATGTTCGCGCAGATGTTCCGCGAGCCCTATATCGCCCAGGAATATCTGCCGGCGGTGCGCAAGGGCGACAAGCGCATCCTGCTCGTCGACGGCGAACCGGTCGGAGCGATCAATCGCGTTCCGGCCGAGCACGATTCGCGCTCCAACATGCATGTGGGTGGGCGCGCGGAGGCAACCGACCTGACGGCGCGCGAGCGGGAGATCTGCAACCGCATCGGCCCGGCGCTGAAGGAACGCGGCTTCCTCTTCGTCGGAATCGACGTGATCGGCGATTACCTGACCGAGATCAACGTCACTTCGCCGACCGGCATCCGCGAGGTGAAGAAGTTCGGCGGTGCCGATGTCGCAAGCCTGCTCTGGGACGCGATCGAGAAGAAGCGCGCCTGATCTTTACGGGCCGCCACTCTCGCTGTTGATGTTCTATTATTGTTCTTGTTTTCAAGCGTATTCCGTGCAAGATGTACCGTTACAACCGACTTTGGTTGTGACGGCGTGTGTGGGCCGCCGTGCTGGAGCGGGATTGCGGAAGGACGATGAGCCTCCGCGCTCCGCTCGAAATCAGGGGGCAGTATGGTCGCGCGCGTCAGCACGGTTGCGTTTCAGGGTATCGAGGGCGTTCCGGTCGACGTCCAGGTGATGGTTGCACCCGGCAAGGTCGGTATGCAGATCGTCGGACTGCCGGACAAGGCGGTGGCCGAAAGCCGCGAGCGCGTCCAGGCGGCGCTTCATGCATCGGGACTGGCGCTTCCCGCCAAGCGGGTGACCGTCAATCTGGCGCCGGCGGACCTACCGAAAGAAGGAAGCCATTTCGATCTCGCCATCGCGCTCGGCTTGATGGCGGCGCTCGGCGCTGTGCCTGCGGACGCGCTGTCCGGCTATGTCGTCATCGGCGAACTCAATCTCGACGGCACCATCGCAGCCGTCGCCGGCGCGCTGCCGGCGGCGATCGGCGCGAATGCGCTCGGCAAGGGACTGATCTGCCCGGCGGAAAGCGGGCCCGAGGCGGCCTGGGCCGGATCGGAAATCGATATTCTCGCCCCGCGCAGCCTGATCGCCATCGCCAATCACTTCCGCGGCACGCAGGTGCTCTCCCGCCCCGAGCCGGCGGTCCGGGCGGCCGCTGAGGGCCTTCCCGATCTTGCCGACATCAAGGGCCAGGAAAGCGCCAAGCGGGCGCTGGAGGTCGCGGCGGCGGGCAATCACAATCTGCTAACGTTGTGCTACATTAATCACGGTCGCTCGTTTCTTGAAAGGCGTTCCAAAACGGCTAGAGTCGATGCGAGTTCAGCCTTCAAGCGTTGAATATCAAAATCTACTACAAGAAGCTCCCGTCCCGCGAGGGTAAGAAATGCATCTAGGACCGCGTCAGAGTGGCGCGCCAATTGCGCCAAGTGCGGACCGCTCGGACCGTGCTCACCGGCCAGCCAGTTGGTAACGGTGCGCTCTCCGGCTCCGGTCCAGCGGATGACGGTTTTCACGGCCTGATGCGTTGCGCCCAAGTCGCTGCGCAGCGCCGAGGCAACGCACTTGGCATAGGTCGCACTGGCTGATTCTGCGCCAACGTTACCTACGGAACTTATGCCTGTTTTCAGCAACATCTTTCCGCCTCCCATCGGTATATTGAACAAGGCGAGGAACGTGGCTGGGATTCTCTGGCTTTTACCGGCCTGTACCCGCAAACAGAGTCCAATTCATGGCTGGATGAGGTGGGACCTTCGAATGGCGACATACCTTCACTCAGCGGACCTGAGGTCGGACGCCTCCGGGCCGCGCAGTATGTGCGCATGTCTACCGAGCACCAGAAATACTCGACCGAAAACCAGTCGGACGCGATCTGCAGCTTTGCTGCCCAGCACGGCTTCACCATCGTACGCACCTATACCGACGCTGGGCGCAGCGGGCTGAACATCGAAGGGCGGTCCGGTCTTCGGCAGTTGATAGAGGACATCGAAGGGGGCCATGCGGATTTCGCGGTTGTGCTCGTCTACGACGTGAGCCGCTGGGGTCGCTTCCAGGACGCCGACGAAAGCGCCTTCTACGAATACCGATGCCGCCGCGCGGGTGTTCGCGTTGAATATTGCGCCGAGCAATTCGAGAATGACGGTAGCATCGGGTCGGATGTTCAGAAGGTCGTGAAGCGGCGAATGGCCGCCGAGTATAGCCGCGAGCTGTCTGTGAAGGTGTTCGCCGGGCAGTGCCGGCTAATCGAGATGGGGTATCGGCAAGGCGGTGCGCCTGGTTTCGGCCTGCGGCGGGAACTGCGCGACGAACAGGGTCGCCCTAAGGGCCTGCTTGGACCGGGCGAACGCAAAAGCATCCAGACGGACCGCGTGGTGCTAGTTCCGGGGCCCTCCGAGGAGGTCGCGATCGTGCGGTGGATATATCGGCGGTTTGTCGAGGACCGCTGCGACGAGCTTGAAATTGCCGCACAACTGAACGAGCGCGGCGTTTTGACCGATCTCGGGCGTTCCTGGACGCGGGGAACGGTACACCAGATACTCATCAACGAGAAATACATCGGCAACAATGTCTGGAATCGCATTTCGTTCAAGCTGAAGCAGCGGCGCGTCGCCAACGATCCGTCGATGTGGGTGCGCGCGAATGAGGCCTTTCAAAGCATTGTTGAGCCAGAGATATTCGATGCCGCCCGCGCGATTATCCAAGCCAGATCGCGTCACCTGTCGAACGACGAGATGCTGGAACTGCTGCGCGGGCTCTTCCAGCGTACAGGCCTCCTGTCTGGCCTTATTATCGACGAGGTCGAGGGTTGCCCGTCGAGCAGCGCGTACCAGCATCGCTTCGGCGGGCTGCTAAAGGCTTACGCCTTGGTCGGATTCTCGCCTGATCGCGACTACCGCTATATTGAGGTGAACCGGACGCTCCGCCGTCTGCATCCTGATATTGTCGCGGAGACTATCGACGGAATCGAACGGGCAGGCGGAAAGGTTGAGAAAGACCCGCTTACGGAAATCCTGACCATCAATAGCGAATTCACGGCGTCGCTAGCGGTTGTGCGCTGCTTTCAGACGGCAGCCGGCGCGCTGCGCTGGAAAGTGCGGCTCGATCGGGGCCTGCTGCCGGACATAACCGTTGCTGTGCGCATGGATCGCGAGAATCGCCGCGCCCGCGACTACCTGCTCCTGCCCGGATTCGACATGGACCAGCACGTGCTGCGGCTGGGCGAAGATAATGGCATCTGGCTTGATGCTTACCGTTTCGACACGCTGACGCCACTCTTTGAGCTGGCCGAGCGCATTGCGCTTGGGGAGGTCGCCTGATGTCCGAAGAAACACCCTCAAGGCAAATCGAGGTGATTCCAGTGAGTCGCGTGACGGTTCTGAACCCGCGCGTGCGAAACCGAAAAGCATTTCAAGACATCGTGGCCAGCATTGCCGAAGTGGGCCTGAAACGGCCGATTACGGTAACGCGGCGGGATGGACCAGACGGCCCGCGTTATGATCTCGTCTGCGGCCAGGGACGGCTAGAAGCGTTTCAGCAGCTAGGGCAGCGGGAAATCCCCGCCTTCGTCATCGACGCCAATCCGCAGGTTTGTCTGATCAAGAGCCTAGTCGAAAACTGCGCTAGACGGCTGCATCGTGCCATCGATCTTGTGCACGATATCGGCGGGATGAAGGAGCGCGGTTACTCCGATACGGAAATCGCGCGAAAGACGGGCCTTTCTGCAGAGTATGTCAGGGGTGTTGCCCGGCTGCTGCAGCAGGGTGAGCAGCGACTTTTGCGGGCGGTCGAAGCCGGTCATGTTCCCGTCAGTGTGGCCGTCGAGATTGCCAATTCCGACGACGTCGGTGTGCAGGAGGCGCTTCAGCAGGCGTACGAGACGAATGTTCTGCGCGGGCGCAAGTTGTTGGTCGTCAAGCGTCTGGTCGAAAGCCGTCGCCGTCGCGGCAAGAGCCTCAGCAACGCCACGAAATCCAAGTCCCACCTGTCGTCGGATGCGCTGGTCAAGGCGTATCAAGAAGACACGGACCGCAAGCGTTTGCTGATCCGCAAGGCCGATGCGACGCGGAGCCGCTTGATCTTCATTACCCACGCCATGCGCGAGTTGCTACACGACGACGACTTTGCAGAATTGCTGAAAGCCGAGGGCCTGCACACGGTTCCAAAGAAGCTGGCGACGCGGATGGAGCGGCAGGAGCTGTTGCGATGAACCGGATGACGCCGCCCCAGCCTGTGGCAGTCGGCTTTGAGCGGGAAACTCAGACGATTGCGATTTCCGACATCACGCCGCTGCGTATGGTGACGGACGCTCTGAAGAAGACCCAGAAGTACGGGCAAATCCGCTCATCGGTCCAGCAAACCGGGCTGGTTGAACCGCCTGCCGTCGCCCGCGATCGCAGGGAGCCCGGAAAGTATCTGCTGGTAGACGGCCATTTGCGGATCGCCGCCTTGCAGGAGATGGGCATCACCGAAGTTGATTGTCTGATCGCCACCGACGATGAGGCTTACACGTACAACAAACGCGTCAACCGGCTTGCCATCGTCCAGGAGCACCAGATGATCCTAAACGCGATTGAGCGTGGTGTACCAGAAGCCGTCATCGCCAAAGTCCTGAACGTCAACGTTTCGAACATTCGAAGCAAGCGGCGGCTTTTGGTTGGTATCTGTCCGGAAGCAGTGGAACTGCTGAAGGATAAACATGTGCCAATGAACACATTCAAGGAACTGCGAAAGATGAAGCCGCTGCGGCAGATCGAAGCGGCTCAACTCATGGTCGCCATGAACAAGTATTCGGTAACATACGCAAAGTCGCTCGTCGGCGCGACGCCGCCTTCGCAGCTTGTCGATTCCGCGAATCCGAAGAAGGTCGGCAGTCTTTCCGATGAGCAAATTGCGCTGATGGAACAGGAGTCGGAGAAGCTCGACCGCGAATTCCGACTGTTGGAGGAAACTTATGGCAATGACCACCTCGATCTCGTCATTGCCACTGGCTACATAAAGCGCCTAATCGACAACGTTCATGTAGTCCGCTATTTGGCGCAGCAGTTTCCCGAACTGCTTATGGAGTTCCAGAGGATTACCGCGGGGCACGAAGCTCCGCATTAGCACGGTAATAGTCAGTACGCAGGCGGATGCCACGTGCTGATGGTCGGCCCGCCCGGGTCGGGCAAGTCGATGCTTGCGGCGCGGCTCCCCTCCATCCTGCCGCCGCTTTCGCCCGCCGAACTGCTCGAAGTCTCGATGATCCATTCGATCGCCGGGCAATTGCCGGGCGGCAAGCTTTCGGACCGCCGGCCCTTCCGCGCGCCGCACCATTCCGCCACCATGGCGGCGCTGATCGGCGGCAGCTTCCGCGCGAAGCCGGGAGAGGCGTCGCTCGCCCATAACGGCGTGCTCTTTCTCGACGAGCTTCCGGAATTTGCTCCACAGACGCTCGACGCTCTGCGCCAGCCGCTCGAAACCGCCACCTGCATCATCGCGCGCGCCAATCATCGCGTCACCTATCCGGCGGCGATCCAGCTCATTGCCGCCATGAACCCCTGCCGCTGCGGCATGGCCGGCGAGCCGGGCCGGAGCTGCGCCCGCGGGCCGCGCTGCATGGCCGATTATCAGGCGCGGATCTCCGGGCCGCTGATGGATCGCATCGATATCCGCGTCGACGTCCCGGCCGTCAGCGCCGCCGACTTGATCCGCCCCGGCACATCCGAGCCGAGCGCCGCCGTCGCCCGCCGCGTCGCCCGCGCCCGCGAGCTGCAGAGAGACCGCTTCGCCGGCCTCGGTCATCCCGAGCTGACGAGCAACGCCCGCTCATCGACGACGATGATCGAAAAGATCGCCGAGCCCGACGCCGCCGGCCTGCAGCTTCTGCGCGACGCGGCGGAGAAGATGAAATTTTCGGCGCGCGGCTACCACCGGGTGCTGAAGGTCGCCCGCACCCTCGCCGACCTCGACGAGGCGCCGACGGTCGGCCGCATCCATCTCGCCGAAGCGATCTCCTACAGGGTGGCGGGAGAGAGACTGCCCGTCGCCGCGTAAGGGGCCGACGTCGATGGAAAAAGCCGTCACCCTATGGGCGGGAGAGGCCGGGTCAGGGGCCGAAAGTTCGATTTGATTTCATTTCGACGGAGAAGAAGGGAGCTGCGGGTTTGCCGCGAGTCCCTTCGCCCCGCCTGCGGGGAGAAGGTGGCCGGCAGGCCGATCAGGGGCGCTCGCCGGCACCTCCGGCGCTACGCTCCCAATCCCTCGAACAGCACCGTCGAAAGATATCGTTCGGCAAAGGACGGTATGATCACGACGATATTCTTGCCGGCATTTTCCCCGCGCTGTCCCACCTCTATCGCCGCCTGGAGCGCGGCACCGGCGGAGATGCCGACCGGCACGCCTTCGAGTCTTGCGACGAGCCGCGCCGCCTCTATGGCCTCGCCGGCATTTACCGTGACGACTTCGTCATAGACGCTCGTGTCAAGGATCGCCGGTGCGAAACCCGCGCCGATACCCTGGATCTTGTGCGGACCCGGGGCGCCGCCGGAAAGGATAGGGGATTCTTCGGGCTCGACGGCGATCACCTTGACCGACGGCTTGCGGGCTTTAAGCACCTGGCCGGCACCGGTGATGGTGCCGCCGGTGCCGATGCCGGACACGAGGATGTCGACTGCGCCTTCCGTGTCGTTCCAGATCTCCTCGGCGGTGGTCTTGCGGTGGATTTCCGGATTGGCCGGGTTTTCGAACTGCTGCGGAATGATCGCGTCGGGCAGCGTCTCGGTGAGTTCCTGGGCCTTGGCGATTGCGCCCTTCATGCCCTTGGCGCCTTCCGTCAGCACCAGTTCGGCGCCGAGAAGCGTCAGCATCTTGCGGCGCTCGACCGACATCGTCTCGGGCATGGTGAGGATCAGCCTGTAGCCCTTGGCGGCCGCGACGAAGGCGAGTGCTATGCCCGTATTGCCCGAAGTCGGCTCTACCAGCGTCGTGCGGCCGGGCGTGATCTTCCCTTGCGCCTCGAGCGATTCGATCATCGCGACGCCGATGCGGTCCTTGACGGAGCCGATCGGGTTGAAGAATTCGAGCTTGGCGAGCAGGTTCGCCTTCACGCCCTTTTCCTTGGCGAGCTTGTCCAGCCGCACGATGGGAGTGTCGCCGATCGTTTCGGTGATCGAAGAAAAGACGCGGCCGCGGCCGGGCTTGCGCGCTTCAGGCATAGGTTTCTCCCTTCGTTTTTTAAATCGTCGCTGCGACAATAGGAGCTATGCGCGCTTGCTTCCAGAGCGGGAAAGCCCTGGATCGATGATGCTGAAGGAAAAAACCGTTGAGAAGCGGCCGGCGGGGAATCTTTTTCAGGTCGCGCGGGTCGCGATGTAGGCGGCCGTTCCGGCGAGAATGCCCGCCGCGGCCCGGTTCAGGACCTTCAGCGCCTGCGGCTCTTTCAGGAGCGAGCGGGCGCGGGCCGCAAGCAGCATATAGGGCAGCAGCACGGCAAGAAGCACGAGGAAAGTCGCGACGAGCAGCAGGCCGTAGTCGCGGATCCCTATCGAGGCGAGGTCGATCAGCGTCGGAACGAGCGCCACGTAGAAAAGCATCGTCTTCGGATTGCCGAGCGTGACCGTCAGGCCCGAGAGGAAGGAGAGCGCCGCACTCGTCGACTTCCGCGCCTCGATGTTCTGCGACAGGAGCCCGGCCGTCCAGAGCTTCCAGGCGGCAGGTGTACCGCAATCTGCCGCCGAGGAAAATCCGGGTGTCCCCCGCATCTACGCGCGAAAATTGATCGGGTGACAAGAACGGCGTTGCCCTTGGCGGTAGAGCCGTACACTTTCCGGAAAAACATGGGAGACTGGCGCACCATGCCCGAAATTCAGAACCTCCTGGGCTTCGCCCTGATCGCATTCGGCATGGTGCTGACGCCGGGGCCGAACATGATCTATCTGATCTCCCGCTCGATCTGCCAGGGACCGGGGGCGGGACTGATCTCGCTCGGGGGCATAGCCCTCGGCTTCGTCTGTTACATGGTGTCTGCCGCGCTCGGCATTACCGCCCTGCTTCTGGCGGTTCCCTTTGCCTATGACGCCCTTCGTTTCGCAGGCGCGCTTTACCTGCTTTACCTTGCCTGGCAGGCCGTTCGTCCCGGCGGCCGCTCGATTTTTCAAGTGCGGGACCTCCCGAAGGATCGCCCGCGCAAGCTCTTCGCGATGGGCCTCTTCACCAGCCTGCTCAATCCGAAGGTGGCCATCCTTTACGTGTCGCTGCTGCCGCAATTCATCCGCCCCGAGGCCGGCAACGTGCTCGCGCAGTCGCTCATCTTCGGCAGCGTGCAGATCGCGATCAGCGTCAGCGTCAATGCGCTGATCGCGATGACCGCCGGAGGGGTGGCCGCCTTCCTCTCCGGTCGGCCGTCCTTCATGCTGGTGCAGCGTTGGCTCATGAGCACGGCGCTGGCGGGTCTTGCCATCAGCATGGCCTCGGAGGCCCGGCGTTAGAGGCTTCCTTCCGCCGGGCGCTTGGCGGAAGATGAAGATGGCCGAAGGGTCCAGCCGAGATTGGTGCCCGCGGCAGCGATGAGGATCGCGATCGAGCCCGCGATCTGCACCGGCTGCAGAGCGTGTCCGAACGCGATGCGGTCAACCAGGATCGCGGCCACCGGATAGATGAAGGAAAGGGCGCCGGTCATGTGGGTCGGCAGCTTCTGTATCGCGCCGTAAAGCAGAATATACATGATACCGGTATGAACCACGCCGACGGTCAGGAGCAGCGTCCACTGGAGCGTTCCCTGCGGCAGCGGCGCGACGAGGGCGAAGGGGGCGAGCATGGCCGCTCCGGTGATGACCTGCACCAGCGCGATCAGATGCGGCGGCGTGCCCTTGAGGAGCTTGGTAACGAGCGCCGCGATGGCGTAGAAGAAGGCGGCGCCGAGCGACAGTGCTATCCCGGTGAGATAGTCGCTGGGCTCATAAGTGCCCGCGGGCTTGGCGAGGACGATCGCGATCATGCCTGCGAAGGAGAGCGAGAGCCAGAGGAGTTTGCTGGCGGTGATCTTCTCTCCGATAAAGAGCGCACCGAGCCCGAGCAGCATGAAGGGCTGCGTGTTGTAGACCATGGTCGCGATGGAGATCGAGGCGCGGGGATAGGCGGCGAAGAGCAGGAGCCAGTTCACGACGATCGCGACGCCGCCCAGAGCGGAAAGAATAATGACCTTCATCCGCAAATGTCTCAGGTCGATGAGGCCGAAGACCGCCGCAAGCGCGGCGAGCGTTGCAGCCCCGAAAACGCAACGCCAGAAGACGACGCCCGCGACGGGCTGGCCCGACATCAGAACGAACCAGCCGATCGTTCCCGAAATCAGCATCGCCGCCGTCATTTCCGCGCTTCCGCGCCGTATGTCCTTATCCATGGCCTTTTGCTCCATCCATTGTGCTGCAAGAATAATGAGCCTGGTGGCGCGAGGATATGGATTTTGAGAGGAAATTATGGGAGGATACCTAACAGATTAAGGCGATAAGGCTAAATTGACTTACGAGGGAGTTGCATGCTGGACGAGCTCGACCGCCGCATTCTCGAAATTCTGGCCGCCAATGCCCGGGTGTCGTTGAAGGAGCTGGCGCAGGAGGCCGGCCTTTCCTCGCCGAGCGCGGCGGAGCGGCTGCGCAAGCTCGAGGAGCGCGGCGTGCTCGATGGTTTCACCATCTCGGTCAATCCGGCGCGTCTCGGCTATCCGCTGCAGGCGATCGTCCGCATCCGGCCGATGCCGGGCATGCTGCATATCGTCGAAAGGCTGATCCAGGAAACGCCCGAATTCATCGAATGCGACAAGGTCACGGGGGACGACTGTTTCATCGCCAAGATGCTGGTGCGCGACATGGCGGAACTCGACACGATCCTCGATCGCATCGCGGAAAAGGCGCAGACGAACACGTCGATCGTCAAATCCTCGCCGGTCAAGCGGCGCCTGCCGCCGCTTATCTAGTTCCGGTCGAGCCGAAGCCGCCGGCCCCGCGCGTCGTCGCCGTGGGGCCATCTGCCTCGCGGATCGCCAGCTGGGTCACCGGGGCGATCACGATCTGGGCGATACGCATGCCGCGCTCGACCGCGAAATCCTCCGCACCGAGATTGACGAGCAGCACCTTCACCTCTCCGCGATAGTCGCTGTCGACGGTGCCCGGCGTGTTGAGGCAGGTGATGCCGTGCTTGAAGGCCAGCCCGGAGCGTGGCCGGATCTGTCCTTCATGACCGGCGGGGATCTCGAAGATAAAACCCGTCGGGACCAATGCGCGCTCTCCCGGCCGGATCGTCATCGGGTCCTCGGCCGGCACGGCCGCGCGGAGGTCCATGCCGGCGGCACCCGCGGTCTCGTAGGCCGGCAGGTCGAGACCCTCGCCATGAGGCAGGCGGACGAGGGTGAGGCCGGGGGTCGGGGCAGGTCGATTTTCGGGCGTGTGCATGGTCATTCCGTCATAAGCACGGCCGGGCTTGCCGCAGTCAATTGCATATTGGCCCCCGAGCCTGTAAAGGACGCCGCAACTCACAGGATACTCAGATCATGGCCGAAAGCATTGCCGAGGCGGTCTCCCGCCGCCGCACATTTGCGATCATTTCGCACCCGGACGCCGGTAAGACGACGCTCACCGAGAAGCTTCTGCTCTTCGGCGGCGCGATCCAGCTCGCCGGCGAGGTCAAGGCCAAGAAGGACCGCATCCAGACCCGCTCGGACTGGATGAAGATCGAGCGCGAGCGCGGCATCTCCGTCGTCACCTCGGTGATGACCTTCGAATATAACGATACTGTTTTCAACCTGCTCGATACGCCGGGTCACGAGGACTTTGCCGACGACACCTACCGCACGCTGACGGCGGTCGATGCGGCTGTCATGGTGATCGACGCGGCAAAGGGTATCGAGCCGCGCACGCTCAAGCTCTTCGAGGTCTGCCGCCTGCGCGACATCCCGATCATCACCTTCGTCAACAAGATGGACCGCGAAAGCCGCGATCCGTTCGAAATCCTCGACGAGGTCGAGCAGAAGCTGGCGCTCGACTGCGCGCCGGTCACCTGGCCGATCGGCCGCTCCAAGACCTTCTGCGGCACCTATCATCTTGCCACCGACGAGGTGCGCGGCGCCGACACGCAGGAGCGGCTGACAAAGGTCAACGATCCGGAAATGGCTTCGCACCGTCTGCCCGAGAACGAACGCGACACGTTCATCGAAGAAGCGTCGCTGGCGATCGAGGCCTGCAAGCCCTTCGACCGTAAGGCTTTCCTCGAAGGGCACCTCACGCCGGTGTACTTCGGCTCGGCGCTGCGGAACTTCGGCGTGCGCGACCTGATCAATGGGCTCGCCGACTTCGCGCCGCCGCCGCGGGCCCAGGTTGCCGACATCCGCACCGTCGAGGCGACGGACGACAGAATGACCGCCTTCGTCTTCAAGATCCAGGCGAACATGGACCCGAACCACCGCGACCGCATCGCCTTCGTCCGCGTCTGCTCGGGCAAGCTCGAGCGCGGCATGAAGGCGCGGCTTTCGCGCACCGGCAAGCAGATGGGGTTGACGGCGCCGCAGTTCTTCTTCGCCTCGCAGCGCCAGCTCGCCGATACGGCTTTCGCCGGCGACGTCGTCGGCATCCCGAACCACGGCACGCTCAGGATCGGCGATACGCTGACCGAGGGCGAGCCGCTCGTCTTCCAGGGCGTGCCGAACTTCGCACCGGAAATTCTCCGCCGCGTCCGGCTGGAAGATGCGATGAAGGCGAAGAAGCTGAAAGAGGCGCTGCAGCAGATGGCGGAAGAGGGCGTCGTGCAGCTCTTTTCTCCGGACGACGGCGCGCCTGCGATCGTCGGCGTCGTCGGCGCGCTCCAGCTTGACGTGCTCAAGGAACGCCTGCAGGCGGAATACAGTCTGCCGGTCTCCTTCGAGATGTCGCGCTTCTCCATCTGCCGCTGGATCTCCGCCGAGAACCCGGCCGAACTCGAAAAGTTCATCGCGACCCACCGCGGCGACATTGCGCGGGACCTTGACGGGGACCCGGTATACCTGGCGCAGGACGGGTTCTCGCTGCGCTACGAATCGGAGCGCTATCCGGCGGTCAAGATGGTGGCGATCAAGGAGTATCACGTCGCCAAGGCGGCGTGATCGCGCCTGCGCCGGATTCCCCTATCCGGCCCGCTCCGGACCGGCCCTGCGAAGACCGAGGCTCAGCACGGCGATCAGCACGCATGCCATGCCGATCATCTGATTGGCGGTGATCGTCTCGCCGAGAACGGCAGCGGCGAGGAGCAGCGCGGAAACCGGTGCCAAGGCGGTGAAGACCGAGGCCTCGGTGCCGCTCACCTTCTGAAGTCCCGCATACCAGAGCACGAAGCCCCCGACCGTCGGCACGAGCGCGTAATAGGCGACCGCCGCGAGCGCCGGGGCGCCTGTCGCACCCATCGAAGGAAGCTCTGCAAGCGCGAACGGGAGCGCAATGGCACCACCGAAGCCCGTCATCAGCGCCGACAGGCCAAGCGGCGGAATCGCGACGCTGACGCGCTTGTTGAGCAGGATGAACAGGCCTTCGCAGATGACCGCGCCGAAGATCAGCGCGCTGCCGGCGAGCGAATGCGCGGCGTTTGCATCCGGCCGGAAGACGATCGCGAGAACGCCGGCCGCCGCGAGGCAAACGGCCGCGAACACGGAGCGATGCGGACGCTCGCCGAGAACCATGATGGCGATTGCGGCGGAGACGACGGGAAGCGTCCCGATGATGACGCCGGCATCGGCCGCAGAGGTGAGTTTCAGGCCGGAAATGAGCAGAGTCGTGTAACCGACGCTGCCGGCGCCCGCCTGAAACAGGAGGATGAGCCAATCGCTCTTCGGCAGCTTGGGCCAGGACGCCCCGGTTGCGCGCATCACGCCCAGGAAAAGAGGGAAGGCGATGGCAAAACGCAGCGCCGTTGCCGTGAACGGCGGCAGGCCGGCGGCGATGATCTTGCTCGCGATCACGGTGCTGCCGACGAGCACCATGGCGAGCGACAAAAAAACATATCCCTGAACTTGCTTCGACATTCCGCCATCGCTCCCGATTGATGATGGGGGCAGAAAGGCCGATCGGCAGCGCGCGGTCTTGTACGAAATTGCAAGGCGGCGAAATCAGTTTACCGCTTGCGCGTAGACACCGGGGAGAAGCCGTATTTGCGCACGAACACGCGTGTCATGTGGCTCTGGTCCACGAAGCCGCCGGCAGCTGCCGCTTCCGCGAGCGGCGTGCCCCCGGCGATCAGCCGCCGGACGATGTCTATCCGGCGTTGGAGGAGATAGGCATGGGGCGTCAGTCCCGTCGCCCTGGAGAAGCCACGCACGAGCTGGAAGCGGCTCAGGCCGCTCTCGCGGGCGAGGTCCGCGAGCGTAAGCGACGCAAGCGGATCGTCCTCGATAAGGCTCACGGCCGAGGCGACCGACTTCGGCACGCCTGCCGGCGCATCCGGCGAGGCAAGCTGCATCGCCTCCGCGAACAGGGTGACGGCCAGTTCATCCCAGCGAAGCATCGTCTCGGTGCCGTCGGCGGCCGCGGCAGCCGCAAAGATCGCGCCGAAGCGGGCTGCCAGCCCGGTACTTCTGATCACCGGGTCCGAGAATTCGCAATCCGACCTCTTCCCTTCGGTGACGTCATCGACGAGCGAGGCGACCAGCGGCGGATCGAGATAGAGCATCCGCCAGGACCGGCCCGCGTCGCCGATCGGGGCTCCGTCGTGGACCTCACCGGGATTGACGGTGATCACGTCGCCCGCTTCCGCCTCGACGGTTCCGCGGCCGCTCAGCGACGTCTGCGCACCCGCATGGATCAGGCCGATGCCGAACTGCTCGTGCGTATGGCGCGCGAAACTGTGATTCGTCGTCGCTTCCACCACGTCGACGCCGGCGATGCGGCGCGGCAGCATTCTGAAATGCCCTTTCGCCATGTACCGTTCGCTGTCCCGTTCCACGTTGAGCCCTTATGGTGGTATAGCGTTTCCATTCCCTGCCGCCTAGCGCAGGTGGCCGATAGCTTCGCCGGATCAGGAGGAAACCGAGATGCTCTACACGGCACGGACGCTGAAGCGGCTGCGGCTCCTGAACGGCATGAAACAGAGCCATGTGGCGGAGCTCATGCGGGTGACGCAGGCGACGATATCGCGCTGGGAAGCGGGCGTCCTCACACCTTCCGAAAATCAGCAGCAGGCGCTGGAGCGCCTATTCGCCAGGGTGCCCTCAGCCGCCGATGCGGCTCTCAAGCGGCCGGTCGAAAGCTCGAGCGCGAGGGTTCACCTGATCTGCGACCACTCGCACCGGCTGCTGGCTGCTTCGCCCCGGCGGCGGGCGGAGTGGCGGCGGGAAATGGTCGGCGAGCCGATGTTCCGTTATGCCTCGCAGGAGATCCGGAAGGCGGAACGCGATCTCGCGGAGCTCGGCTGGCACGATGGCCGTTTGGCTTTCCTGGCCGTCGAGACCGGGCCCAACGGCCGCGACGACGTTCCCATCTCTGCCGGTCGCGTGCTTTGGGAGCGCATACCACTCGCCGACGGCGCGATGGGCCGGCTGGTCACCGCGATCTCCTGAGCGAACGCATAATTTATGCCTTGCCGGCTTCGCCGCGCTGCGCCTAGCCTCAAGGCAACAAGGAGCGACGCATGACGATACTGGTGACGGGAAGCGCCGGCCATCTGGGTGAGGCATTGATAAGGGTACTGCGCGCGGCCGGCCGCGACGTTCGCGGCATCGACATCAAGAGCTCGCCATTCACCGATGCCGTCGGGTCGATCGCCGACCGCCGCTTCGTCCGTCACGCAATGAAGGACGTGCGCGCAGTCATCCATTCCGCGACCCTGCACAAGCCGCATGTGGCGACGCACGGTTATTGCGAGTTCGTCGATACCAATGTCGCGGGCACGGTCAATCTGCTGGAAGAGGCAGCCGGGGCGGGCGTCGGCGCCTTTGTCTTCACCAGCACCACGAGCGCCTTCGGTTCGGCCCTGACGCCGGCGCCCGGTGAGCCGGCAGCCTGGATCACGGAAGACGTCCAGCCGATCCCGCGTAACATCTATGGTGTGAGCAAAGTTGCGGCGGAGGGATCTGCGAGCTTTTCGCGCGGCGGCACGGTCTGCCCGCCGTCATTCTCCGGACCTCGCGCTTCTTTCCCGAGGCCGATGACGATGCGGAAATCCGCGGCCGCTTTGAAACGGCCAATGCGCAGGCGAATGAATTGCTCTACCGGCGCGCGGATATCGAGGACGTCGCGAGCGCCCATCTATCGGCCCTCGACCGGGCGATGGAGATCGGCTTTGGCCGTTTCATCGTCTCGGCCCCGACGCCGTTCACACGCGACGATCTCGCCTCTCTGCGGGAGGATGCCCCATCCGTCGTCTTCAGCCGCTTTCCCGAATGCGAGGCGCTTTATGCGCAACGGGGGTGGCGGCTCTTTCCGACGATCGATCGGGTTTATGTGAGTGCGCGCACGACGGCTTGTCTCGGCTGGCGGCCGAAATATGATTTTGCCCATGTGCTGAAATGCCTGCGCCGCGGTGAGGATTTCCGCAGCCCGCTCGCAATCGAGATCGGGTCCAAGGGCTACCACGACACGGTCTTTGCGGATGGGCCCTATCCGGTCGCTTGAACCGTCAATCCCGAGGCAGCCCCGGCAGCTTGCCGATCTCGCCGGACCAGGGCAGCGCGGAGGAACACCAGATCTGCTTGCGTGGTGCAAGTTCGCGCCGCTGATTTATGGTGCCGACGCGGATGCCGATCTCCTCTGCGTCCTCGTCGGTGCCCGTCGTGTAGACCGGCGAGCCGCAATCGGGGCAGAAGAATTGCAGCCGCTTGCGTCCGTTTTCGCCGGTCTTGACGTAAAGCTTCGGCTCGCCGCCCGTCAGCCGGAACGATGATCGCGGCGTGCTGGTGCTGACGCGGTAGGCGGTGCCGGTCAGCCGTTGGCAATCGTTACAATGGCAGATCGTTACGTGCTCCGGATCGATCTCCGCCTCGTAGGTAACGAAGCCGCAATGGCACTGGCCGTCGATATGCATGAAACGCTCCTCGTCGCTTGCTTCGGCAAGATACGATAGGGCGAAGGCTCCATTCGTCCAGTGCGACGTCCGCGGGTCAGACGCCGGTGAACAGCCACTCGTGTTCCCTCGCATTGTGGAACTTCCAGATCCGCTTCGGCCCCGCCATGACGTTGAGATAATAGGAATCGTAGCCGTGGACCGCAGCCACCGGATGGTAGCCCCTCGGTACCAGCGTCACGTCGCCATCCTCCACCGCCATGGCCTCGTCCAGCGAACGGTCGTCGGTATAGACGCGCTGCATTGCAAAACCCTGCGGCGGGTTGAGGCGGTGGTAATAGGTCTCCTCGAGATAGCTTTCGGCCGGCAGGTTGTCCTGGTCGTGTTTGTGCGGCGGGTAGGAGGAGGTGTGGCCGCCCGGCGTGATCACCTCGACGACCAGCAGCGACTGCGCCGATTCGTCGTCTTCCGGCATGATGTTGGTGACGTAGCGTGTGTTGGTGCCCCGGCCGCGCGTCATCTGCGGGTGCGTGCCCGGGCGGATGATTTTCGCCTCGAAGCCTTCCCCGCCCGGCGCGGAGCAGACGGCGAGGTCGAGATCCGTGGTCGCTTCGGCCTGCCAGCTGCTGCCCCTCGGCACATAGACCGCATAGGGCTGGCCCTCGAAAGGCGTCATGCGCTCGCCGAGCTCGCCGAAGTCCTCGCCATCGACCGAAACCCTGGCTTTTCCGCTGACGAGTACCAGGCAGAGTTCCTTCTCGCCCGCTTCGCCGCCGGTCGTCTCGCTGGGCCGCAGCCGATGGAGGGCGAAACCGACATAGGTCCAGCCGGCACTTTCCGGCGTGATCTCCTGCATCAGGCCGGATTGCGCTTTCGGTTTGATGAGCAGTTTGGACATTCGGCGGTCTCCTGATCTCGCGTCTGTAGGTCTGCCCCTCTCCATAGCCCTCTGGAAGGGAGGCGGCAGCCGGGTGAGGGGCGTCTACGCGTCGAGCCCCGCTTCCTTCGCAAAGGCCTTCAGCGACTTCAGCCCGAGCGATTGGTACTCGAACGGATTGCGCACGGCCGAGTCCTGCTCGGCCTCGATGACCAGCCAGCCATCATAGCCGTGCTGGGCGGCGATCTTCAGAACCGGCAGGAAGTCGACGCCCCCTTCCGCATCGCCCGGAACGGTAAAGACGCCGCGTCGCACACCCTCGAGGAAGGACAGACCTTCGCTTTCGACCACCGCGCGGACCGCCGGGCGGACGTTCTTGCAATGAATGTGGCGGACCCGGTCCATATATCTCCGCGCCACGTCCGCCGGGTCGGAACCGCCGAACCAGGCATGGCCGGTGTCGAGCAGCAGTTTGGTCGCCGGACCGGTGTTCCGCATCAGGAGGTCGATCTCCTCGCCGGTCTGGACGATTGTGCCCATGTGGTGGTGGTAGACCAGATCGATGCCCTGGCCGGCGCAATATTCGGCGATCGCCTCGAGGTCGGCGCCGAATTTCTCCCACTTGTCCGCCGGCAGAACCGGCTTGTCCTTCACGAGCGACTTGGAATCGTCGCCGTGAATGGCGTTCGAGGTCTCGCAGACGATCGCCACCCGGCAGCCATTATGCTTCAGAAGGTCGAGATGCGGCTGGATAGCCTTCTTCTCCGCTTCGACATCATGGGTGAGGAGGTTGGTCGAGTGCCAGCCCGAGACGAAGACGAGATCGTAACTTGAGAGCTTCTGCTTCAGCGCTTCGGGGTCGGACGGCATCTTGTGGCCCTTCTCGATGCCGTCGAAGCCGATCTTCTTGCAATCGGAGAGGCAGTCCTCGAGCGTCAGATGCGCGCCGATCGAATGGTCGTCGTCATTGCTCCAGGCGATCGGGTTGGTTCCGTAACGGATCATGTGTTTTGCTTTCTGCTGCGTGGTCTGTTTGGGGCAGTCGGTTCGTAGTTTCGTTTTTGGTGCGCCGAGGATGCCGCAGTGTGGCCCCTCATCCGCCTGCCGGCATCTTCTCCCCGCGTGCGGGGAGAAGGGACAAGCCGCGCTGTCCCCGCCCCAACCCGCAAGCCACGGCTGACCGCCGGGCACGTCCCCTCTCCCCGCCCTGCGCGGAGAGGGTCAGGGGCCGCTGGCCGGACGCCAGTGTCAACCAAACCGCTGGGCCTGGAGGGCCTTTTCGTAGCCTTCGCGGGCGGCCTTCACCTGGTCTCGGTCCGAAACCTCCGGTACCGCGACGTCCCACCAGTGCCCGCCGGCCTCCGTTGTGATCAGCGGATCGGTATCGATGACGATCACGGTCGTGCGCGCCTCGTCGGCGGTCTCCGCGAGCGCAGCTTCGAGCTCGGGGATCGAGCCGACCTTGCGGGTCACGGCGCCCATGGCGGCGGCGTGCGCGGCGAAGTCGATCCGAGGCAGCTCCACATGATGGGTGTCCTTCAGCAGATTGTTGAAGTTGGCGCCGCCCGTTCCCATCTGCAGCCGGTTGATGCAACCATAGCCGGCATTGTCGAGCAGCACGACGGTGAATTTGGCGCCGAGCATGACGGAAGAGGCGATCTCCGAGTTCAGCATCATGTAGCTGCCGTCGCCCACCATGACGATCACGTCGCTATCGGGCTTGGCAAGCTTTACGCCCAGACCGCCGGCGACTTCGTAGCCCATGGTCGAAAAGCCGTATTCCATGTGATAGCCGCCCGGCTCCTCCGCCTGCCACAGTTTGTGCAGCTCGCCCGGAAGTCCCCCGGCGGCGCAGACGAGCGTCGTTTGCCTGCCGCCGCGGGCGCGCTGGACGGCGCCGATGACCTGAGCGTCGGAGGGAAGTGCGGCATTGGTGGTGGCGGTCGCCCTCTCGGCTTCAGCAAGCCACTCGGCCTTGCCCGCTTTTGCCCTCTCGGTCCAGGCTGTATCGGCCTTGTGGCTGCCGAGACCGCCGGAAATGCGGTTGAGGCCGGCCCGCGCGTCGGCAATCAGCGGCTGTCCCTGGTGCTTGCCGGCGTCGAACGCCTGGACGTTGAGGCCGATGATCTTCAGCGCCTCGTTTTTGAAGAGCGCCCAGGAACCGGTGGTGAAATCCTGCAGCCGTGAGCCGACGGCGAGCACGACATCGGCCTCTTCCGCCAATGCGTTGGAGGCGGACGTGCCGGTGACGCCGATGGAACCCATATTCAGCGGATGCGAATGCGGCAGAGCGGACTTGCCGGCCTGGGTCTCCATGACCGGAATGCCGTGTTTCTCGGCGAACGCAGCGAGTTCGGCGCTCGCTTCCGAGTAGAGCACGCCGCCACCGGCGATGATGATCGGCTTCTTCGCGGATCTGAGCGCCTCGATTGCCGATGCCAGCTCGTCGAGGTCAGGCTCGATGCGGCGCGGAACCCAGACCTTCTCGTCGAAGAAGGTTTCCGGATAGTCGTAGGCTTCCGCCTGCACGTCCTGGCAGAGCGATAGCGTCACCGGCCCGCATTCGGCAGGATCGGTCAGGACCTGCATGGCGCGGCGGAGCGCCGGGATGATCTGCTCGGGCCGGGTGATGCGATCGAAATACCGCGAGACGGGCTTGAAGCAGTCATTCGCCGAGATCGTGCCGTCCCCGAAACTCTCCACCTGCTGCAGCACCGGATCGGGCCTGCGGTTGGCGAAGACGTCGCCGGGAAGGAGGAGAACCGGCAGTCGATTGACATGCGCCAGCGCGGCCGAGGTCACCATGTTGAGCGCGCCCGGGCCGATCGAGGTGGTGCAGGCCATGAAGCGGCGGCGGAAGCTCGCCTTGGCGAAGGCGATCGCCGCATTCGCCATGCCCTGTTCGTTCTGGGCGCGGTAGGTCGGGAGCGTTTCGCGAACGCCGTAAAGCGCCTCGCCGACGCCGGCGACGTTGCCGTGGCCGAAGATCGCGAAGACGCCGCCGAAGATCGGCACGCGCTCGCCGTCGATGATCGTCATCTGCCGGGTCAGGAACCGCGCCACGGCCTGTGCCATGGTCAGGCGCACGGTTTTCTGGCTCATTTGTTTCCTCCTCGCGGCCGCATCCTAGCGCCGCCTTTGTATTTGACCGCTACGCCGCCTTGGTCTCACCCAATTGCAGCCAGAGATCGACGAGCGCCTTGAACTTCGCCGCCATGTCGGAGACTGCCTGCTCGTCGGTCATCCTGCCGGAAAGCCAGGCCTTGGCGGCGTCGGCGAAGATCGTCCGGCCGACGGCAAATCCCTTGACCGTCTTCGACATTCTGGCGGCGGCGAAACCGTCTTTCAACACCTCATAGGGTGCTTCCAGGCCGAGGAGCACCACGCCCCGGCAAAGCGGATCGCGCGCCTCGATCACGGCGTCGATCGCAGCCCAGGCGGCGCGGCTCGCTTGCGGCTCGAGCTTCCACCAGTCCGGCTTCAAGCCGGCATCATAGAGCTCCTCCAGCGCCCGCGGAATGGTCCGGTCGTCGAGTGTCCCGTGCTTGCCGGCGATGATCTCGATCAGGATCTCGCGCCCAACCTTGCGCGCCGCCTCGAAGGCCGAACGCAATTTTGCGACCTGAGCGGCCTTGAGTTCGGCCGGATCGTCGGGATGGTAGAAGGAAAGCACCTTGATGCAGTGGTCGACCGGCCAGTCGACGAGGCGGCTGCCGAGGTCCTGGCTGAATTCGAAGGTAAGCGGCCGTGATCCCGGAAGCTCGATCGGCTTGCCGATCCAGAAGTCGCGATGGGCGCCGGCGGCATAGAGCGCATCGCGGCCGTATTTGTCGTCGATCAGCATGCCGAAGCCGGAGCGGCCTTGAGCCACCTCTGCCGCAGCCCTGACGGCAAGCACCTTGAAGGCCGGGATGCGCGAGAGCAGTTCCGGATTTCCCTCGGCAATGTCCTCGAGCTGACTGCGATGGTCGACGGCGAGCGCCATCAGGAGCGGGATGTCGCGCCGGCGCGTCGTCGCCCAGTGCACGTGGTTGATCGCCTCGTCCTTGCGCAGCGCCTTCTCCTTGCTGCCGTGCTCGAGGAAATATTGCAGTTCGGTCCAGGTCGGGATTTCCGGCGCGCAGAGCAGGCGCGAGACCGCGAAGGCGCCGCAGGCATTGGCCCAGGTAGCGGACGTCGCGTGCGGCTCGCCGGTGAGCCAGCCGCGCAGAAAGCCCGACATGAAAGCGTCGCCGGCGCCGAGAACGTTATAGACTTCGATTGGAAAACCCTTGCCGACGATACCGTCTTCGAGATCGTCCGAGATCGGTCCATCATAGACAATGCAGCCCATCGGTCCACGTTTGAGCACGATCGTGGCTTCGGAGAGGGAGCGGATGGTCTTGAGTGCCGCGAGGAGGTCGCTTTCGCCCGACGCGATCAGCACCTCTTCCTCAGTGCCGACAATCAGGTCGCAATACCCGAGCACGGTCTTCAGATGCGCCGAAACGCGGTCCGAGGCGATGTAGCGGCTCTCGCCCGCATCGTGACCCGCAAGACCCCATAGATTAGGGCGGTAATCGATGTCGAAGACGATCCTGGCGCCGCTTTCCTTGGCGATCCTCATCGCCTTGCGCTGGGCGGCGTCCGCATTCGGTTTGGCAAAATGCGTGCCGGTGACGAGGACCGCGCGCGCGGAACCGATGAAGTCCTCCGAAATATCGTCCTCGCAAAGCGCGTTGTCGGCGCAATTGTCGCGATAGAAAAGGAGCGGGAAGGATTTGTCGTTCTCGACGGAGAGGATCGCAAGTGCGGTCAGCCGCTCCGGGTCGGTGACGATGCCGCGCGTCTCCACGCCTTCGCGCTGAAGCTGCTCGCGGATGAAGCGGCCCATCTGTTCGTCGCCGACGCGCGTCAGGAGCGCCGATTTCAGGCCGAGGCGCGCTGTGCCCACGGAAATGTTGCAGGGGCAGCCGCCGACCGACTTGGCGAAGCTCGCCACGTCTTCGAGCCGCGTGCCGATCTGCTGTCCGTAGAGGTCGACCGAAGCTCTGCCGATCGTGATGAGGTCGAGGGGCTTGGCACCCGCACCTGATGGAACTTGGGCCGACGAAATCTGGCTCACTGCTTCCTCCCCGCGGACGCCGGACCGGCGCCGACAAATATGCCTATGCCATGGGTGACGAGCATATGAAACATAAATTCCGTTGTTTCGTCAATATGGAATTTCCGTTCTATATTGCCTCACTCGCCCTCGGCGATGCGGCGCCGTTTCTCGGCGATGGCGACGGTCAGCGCCATGGCGAAGGCCATGCTGGCGGAGAGCGAACGGAAGCCGGCATGATCGGCCTCGACCAGTTCGAACCAGACCCTGGAGGATTCGGCGAGCGGCGAGAAGGCGGAGTCGGTCAACGAGACAACGGGTACCTTTCGGTTGGCGAGCAAGCGCGCCTGGCTGGCGCTTTCCGACGCGTAGGGCGAGAAGCTGACGGCAAAGGCGGCATCCTCCTTCGTCGCCATGGCCAGCATGTCCTCGTCGATCCCCGCGGCCGTTCCGACATGCTGATACTTCACCTTCAGCTTGCCGAAAGCATAGGCCATGTAGCTGGAGATCGGATAGGAGCGCCGCTTGGCGATGAGATAGATCGTGTTCGCCTTGGCGAGAATGCCGACGGCGCGCTCGAATGCCTCGGGATCGACCGAGGTCGCGATGTTGTCGAGCGAGCGATGGGCGGCCGCAACGAAGCCGTTGAAGATCGATCCGCTTTCGAGCTTGCTGTGATCGTTCTGGCGCAGCGCCTTCAGCCGTTCCTCGTAGCCGGGCGTACGCTCCCGCAGGCGTGCGCGAAAAATCTGCTGCAGGCTCGAAAAGCCTTCGAAGCCGAAGTGCTGGGCGAAGCGCACGAGCGTCGAGGGCTGGACGTCGGCCGAAGTCGCAATACTCGCCGCCGTCCCGAAGGCGATCTCGTCCGGATTGTCGAGCGAGTAGGCGGCCACCTGTTTCAGCCGTTTCGGCAGCTGCGCCTTGCGCTCGAGGATAACCGCCTTCAGCGTTTCGAAATCCTGCGGGACATCGGCAATCGTTTCAGGCGTGGGCATCGTTCGGGCCTCCGGCTCGCTCTCGTCGTTTGCCTCAGTTTAATCGACTAACCATTGCAGCGATAGAATGGACGTTCCATTTTGGTTCCTTATCCAGCGGGAAGTGCGCATACCCGCATCGCCTCAGGCTTGTCTCCCGCAGGCGGGGCGAAGGAAACGCGCGGCGCTACCTTCGCAACCATGACCGCCCGCAAACCATCGGGCACGTCCCCTCTCCCACGCGCGGGGAGAGGGTAAGGGTGAGGGGCAAAGACAGCAGCGAGTCGGACGTCGAGATCAGCCAATCTCCACCCACTCGTTCGTCCTTGCGGAGTGATAGGTTGCGGAAAGAACCTTCTGGACTTCGTAACCCTCGCGGAAATCGGTCGAGGTCTTACCGCCCTTGGCGATCGCTTCCAGGAACTCGTTGGCCTCGATCGCCTTCAGCTCGTTGAAGCCGATCTGGTGGCCCGGTGCCACGCAGAAGGCTCCGTAGGGCGGATGCTCCGGTCCCGCCCAGATCGTCCGGAAGCCGCGGCTCCTGATGTCGTCGCCGGCGGAGTAGACCCTGATCTCGTTCAGCCGCTCCTGGGTGAAGACGATGCTTCCCTTGGAGCCGTAAATCTCGAAATCGTGCTGCATCTTGCGGCCGGTCGCGATCCAGCTCGCTTCGAAGCTTCCGCTCGCGCCGCTCTCGAAACGGACGAAGGCCCTCGTGACGTCGTCGACCTCGACCGTCCGGGTCTCTGTGGCGCCGCGCGTGACAGGGCGTTGCGGAACGTGGATGACGGTCTCTGCCAGTACGGACCGGATCGGCCCGACGAGATGGCGCATGCAGGCGATCATGTGGCTGCCGATGTCGGCGAGCGCACCGCCGCCGCTGCGCGGGTCCAGCCGCCAACCCCACGGAACGCTCTCATCAGCCATGAAATCTTCCGCATGAATGCCGCGAAACGAACGTATTTCGCCGATCTCGCCGCTTTCGATAATGTCCCTGGCGAGAAAAATGAGCGGGTTCTTGAGATAGTTGAAGCCGACCTGGGTGACGACGCCGGCCTTTTGCGCGGCGGCGACCATCTCGGCGCAGTCGGCGACCGTCGGTGCCAGCGGCTTTTCGCAATAGACGTGCTTGCCGTGGGCAATCGCAGCGAGCGCCATTTCCTTGTGCAGGAGGTTCGGCGTGGTGATGTCGATGATGTCGATCTCGGGATCGGTCAGAAGTTCGCGCCAGTCGGCCGTCGCCTTGCGGAAGCCGAGTTGTCCGCGGGCCGCCTCCGCGCCCTCCTGCGTCACGTCCGCCACGGATACGAGATCCAGCTCGAAGGGCAGGTCGAAGACTCGTGACGCAATCGTGAACCCAAGGGCATGCGCCTTGCCCATGAAGCCCGTCCCGATCAGGCCAATGCCCAGCCTGCGCTTGCCGCTCATCTCGTTTCTCCCGGGCCAAGCCCTGTCTGTGCTCGGCGAAATGAAATGAAATGCGCGCGAATTGTCAATATGGAATATTTGTTCGAAAATCCGGTCCCGCGTGCCTGATGGAACAGGGCGTGTCCGCCCGGTCCGCTATGCTTGGGCAGAATGTGTTAACGCATTTTTACCCATGTTGCGTTGAAACATCACTGGTGACGGTGGTGGACGAATCGCTTTCATATGGCGGGGCGAAATCGGAGTGATCGAGCATGTGCCGTTGGGCAGCCTATCGCGGAGAGCCGCTTTATCTCGAAGAACTCGTGACGTCGCCCAAGCATTCCCTGATCGAGCAATCCCATTGCGCCGTCAGGGCGAAAACGGCGACCAATGGCGACGGCTTCGGAATAGCGTGGTACGGCGACCGTCCTGAGCCGGGCCGCTACCGGGACATCCTGCCCGCCTGGTCGGATTGCAATCTCAAGAGCATTGCGAGGCAGATTCGCTCGCCGCTGTTCCTCGCCCATGTTCGCGCGGCCACCGGCGGCGGCACGCGCCGCGACAATTGCCATCCCTTCGTCTTCGGCCGCTGGTCCTTCATGCATAATGGACAGATCGGCGATTTCGAGCATTTGCGGCGGCCGATGGAGACCATGCTCGACAACGAGCTCTATTCGGCGCGCAGCGGCACGACGGATTCGGAGCTGCTCTTCCTGCTTGCCCTGCAGTTCGGTCTCGACCGTGATCCCCTCGGTGCCGTTGCCGAGGCGCTCGCCTTCGTCGAGCGGCTTGCCGAACGCCTGGGACGCCCGGCACTCGTGCGCTTCACGGCGGCCTTCTCCGACGGCTGCGATCTTTATGCGGTCCGCTATGCCACGGATTGGAAAGCTCCCACGCTCTATGCAGGTCCGATGGGGTCGAGTGGCGGCTATTGCCTCGTCTCCGAGCCGCTCAATGACGATGACAGCGCCTGGGTGGAGGTTCCGGACGGATCCGCGATCATCGTCGGGGAAAACGGCGTCGACGTTCGCCTTTTCGGGACGGCCGACCTGGCAATAGCGCCCACCTCCGGCCTGTCCTCAGGATGAAAGCTTCGCCGCGATCAGCGCGGCGAGCTTCGCCGCGACATCGTCCTTGCCCATTTCCGGCCATTCCTCGGTACCGTCACGGCCGATCAGCTTAACCCGATTGCGGTCGCCGCCCATGATGCCGGTTGCGGGCGAAACGTCGTTGGCCAGAATGTAATCGGCCCCCTTCTTCTGGAGCTTGGCGCGGCCGTTCTCGGCGACGTTCTCGGTCTCGGCGGCAAAGCCGATCACGAGCTTAGGCCGCGATGCGTGGTGGCCGACGGTCTTCAGGATATCGGGATTCTCTGCAAGCTGCAGCGGAGGAGGGGCCTCGCCCGGCCGCTTCTTGATCTTGTTGCCGGCGGCCGATGCGACGCGCCAGTCGGCAACGGCTGCCACCATGACGGCCACATCGGCCGGCAGCGCGGCCAGCACCGCATCGCGCATCTCCTCGGCGCGCTCGACCCGTACGACGCGGACGCCGGCGGGGTCCGCGATCGTCACCGGCCCGGAAACGAGCGTGACCTCGGCGCCGAGCCGCGCCAGTGCTGCGGCGATCGCGTGGCCCTGCTTGCCGGACGACCGGTTGGCGATGTAGCGCACCGGATCGATCGGCTCGTGCGTCGGTCCGGATGTGACGATGGCCTTGCGACCGGCGAGCGGGCCTGCTCCGTTGAAAAATTCCTCGACCGCCGCGACGATCTCCAGAGCTTCGGCCATGCGGCCTTCCCCCGCCTCGCCGCTCTCGGCCATTTCGCCGGTGGCAGGTCCGACGAAGCGGACGCCGTCGCCGGCGAGCGTCGCGCGGTTGCGGTGCGTGGCCGGGTGCGACCACATCCTCGGGTTCATCGCCGGCGCGAGCAGCACCGGCCGGTCGGTCGCCAGGAGCACCGTCGAGGCGAGGTCGTCGGCGTGACCGTGCGCCATCTTTGCCATCAGGTCGGCCGTTGCCGGGGCCACGACCACGAGATCGCAATGCCGCGCCAGCCGGATGTGACCGACATCCTGCTCGTCCTCGCGCGAGAAAAGCTCCGTGAAAACGTGAGAGGCCGAAAGCGCGCCGACGGTCAGCGGCGTCACGAAACGCTGCGCCGCCGCCGTCATCACCGGGCGCACGTCGGCACCGCGCTCGCGCAGGCGGCGGATCAGGTCGAGGCTCTTATAGGCCGCGATTCCGCCGGCTATGATGAGAAGAATGCGCTTGCCCGACAGTGTCATTCCGCTTCGGCTCCAGCCGCTCCCGTTCGTTTCCGGCGACCCTACTCGACCGTCTTGCCGCACGCAATTGCGCGCCTGATTTCGAGTGCAGGCCGAATTTGAAGCTTGACTTTCCGCGTTTCACGTAACATGTTGAGTTACATGAAACGCGATAGCCGACTTTCCATTACTTTGCATGCGCTCCTCCACATGGCGGAGCGTGAAACCATCACCTCGGAGGAGTTGGCAGCCTGCCTCTCCACCAATCCCGTCGTGGTCCGACGCACCATGGCGGGTTTACGGGAAGCGGGTCTCGTCCGCTCCGAAAAGGGGCATGGCGGAGGCTGGTCGCTCGTGCGCGATCTCGCAACCATCAGCCTTGCGGACGTGCATGCCGCGCTCGGTGAACCGCCCGTGTTTGCGATCGGCAACCGAACCGAGGCTCCCGGCTGTGTGGTGGAGCAGGCGGTCAATGCCGCGATGGACGGAGCGCTCCGGGATGCCGAGGCGCTTCTCATGCAGCGATTGGAACGAATAAGCCTCGCAGATCTTTCAAACGATTTCCAGCGACGAATGGCGATCCGTCGCCAGCAGATGAAGGAGCAGAACCATGGCGGTTGATGTGATGCCGGTAGACGTGGCGATCGTGGGTGGAAGCTATGCAGGGCTGTCGGCGGCATTGCAATTGGCCAGAGCCAGACGCTCCGTGGTCATCGTCGATGCGGGCGCGCGCAGGAACCGCTTTGCCGAATCGTCGCATGGGTTCCTCAGCCGGGACGGCGAGGCGCCTGCGACGATCGCGGCGCACGGCCGGGAACAGTTGCTGGCCTATCCCAATGTGCGTTTCGTCGAAGGAACGGCCGATACGGCGCGCCGCGACGGCGCCAATCTGGTCGTCTCGGTGCAGGGCGAAAAGATCGCGGCGCGGCGGCTGATCCTGGCAACGGGCGTCGTCGATGAGCTGCCGTCGATACCGGGGCTTCAGGAACGCTGGGGCCGCGCCGTCTTTCATTGCCCCTATTGCCATGGTTATGAGCTAGGGCAGGGCCGCATCGGCGTTCTCGCAACCGGTGAGTCCAGTTTTCACCAGGCCATGATGCTGCCGGACTGGGGGCCGACCACCCTTTTCGCCAATGGAGCGTTCGAGCCCGATGCCGCTCAGGCCGCCATGCTGGAAGCGCGCGGTGTGGAGATCGAAAGGGAGAGGGTCGTCGCTGTCGACGGAGCGAAGGCGAGCGTGGTTCTCGATGGCGGCCGGACCGTTTCTCTCGAAGGCCTGTTCGTCGCGTCGCGCACCCGCATGGCGAGCGATCTGCCTGCAGCGCTCGGCTGCGAATTCGAGGACGGGCCGCTCGGACCCTATATCCGGACGAACGAGGCAAAGGAGACGAGCGTCGAGCGCATCTATGCCTGTGGCGATGCCGCGCGGGGCGCGGGCTCGGTCTCGCATGCGGTCGGCGATGGCGTCACGGCAGCCGTGGCCGCGCATAAATCACTGATTTTCGACGTACATTGAGCCTTCATTCCGCCGTTTGATGAGCGCCGGCGGCGAGGAGGAGGCGCTCGATCCGCCGGAACCCTCGCCTTTTAGCATGGGCGAGGGGCGTAACGCCTTCGCCGTCCGCCAGGTCGACATCCGCACCGGCCTCGATCAGCAGCCTGACGATCTCCGTATGGCTGTCGCCTCCGCTGCCGAGGATGATCGCCTCGAGGAGCGCCGTCCAGCCGAGGCGGTTTACATGGTCGACGGCAACCCCGGCATCGATCAGCGTCTTCACGGTTTCGACATGGCCGCGCTCGGCGGCTGGAATGAGGGCGGTGCCGCCGTAGCGGTTGGTGCTTTTGAGATCGGCGCCATGCGCGAGCGTCATCTTCAATATTTCGAGATGGCCGCGCGCGCCGGCATAGAGATAAGGGCTGTCCTCGATGCGGTCCTTGGCATTGACGTCGGCGCCGGCCGCGATGAGAGCCCTTGCGGCCTCGATATTGTTCTCATGCGTGGCGATGAGCAGGGCCGTCGCGCCTGTTTCGTCGCGGGCATCCACGTGTGCGCCGCGCTCTGCGAGAGCGCTGATTTCGGCGGCATTGCCCAGCCGGGCGGCCGTGAGGAGTTCTTTATCCAGCATGGCGGCCTTCGCGACCCCTGTTAGACTGAAAAGAGTGACGAGAGCGATGACGGCGTAGCGCAACAGGCCTCGTGCAGCCGATCTCTGAAGCGGGATGAACATGGTCAGAGCATCGAACGGCTGAGCCCGCCGTCGACGGGCAGCGCAATCCCGGTGATGTAGGCGGCCTGCCGGCTTGCGAGAAAGGCTGCGGCAGCACCGAACTCGGCCGGCGTCCCATAGCGCCCGACCGGAATTTCCGACTGGCTGCGCACTGCAACGGTTTCGACGCTGACGCCCTCGGCCTCCGCATCCTTGCGATCGAAGCTCAGGGTCCGGTCCGTCGCAAGCCGGCCGGGCAGGAGCATGTTGACGGTCACGCCGTCGGCTGCCACCTCGCTGGCGAGCGTCTTCATCCAGCCGGCAAGCGCGCTGCGCAACGCATTGGACGCCGTCAGGCCGGGGATCGGCTCGCGGATGCTGGTGGAGGCGACGGCAACGATGCGGCCGAAGCGGTGCTCCCGCATGGACGGCAGCAGGCGGTGCGAAATGCGCATGCCGGAAAGCACCATCGCCTCGAACTGGGCCCGCCAGAAGCCGGGATCGATGTCGGCAGCATTCGTCGGCGGCGGACCGCCACCGTTCAGCACCAGAATATCGATCTGTCCGAATGAAGCGGCGAGCCGATCGAGGAAGGGGTCGACGACTTCAGGCTTTGCCAGGTCCAGCGAAAAGCCGGCAGCATTCGGGCCGATTTCCGCTGCGGCCTTCGCTGCGGTTTCGACGTTCCGGCCGGTCAGCGCGACCGCAACGCCTTCCCCGCAAGCGCTTCGGCGATACCGCGCCCGAGCCCTTTGCTGCCACCGAGAACGAGCGCCTTTTTGCCGCTAATGCCGAGATCCATATTCCTTCCTCCTGCTTTGATCGATGGCAACGCCTGGCTGCCTGGCACTTCTCCCCGGCCGGCGGGCAAGGCGGCCCGCCGCTCCGTTCACGCAAGCTGCCAGGCGATGTAGACGAGCGTCGCCGCGATAAGCCATAGCGCGATACGGCCCGAGCGCGTATGGCGCGCCTCGGCTCTGCCGATCGCTTCCGCGGTCTCCGGATCGAAGCGCAGGCCGTTCTCGCTCATTGCCATGATTTCCGCCGAGAACCGCTCGGTCCGGGCTGCGATCTCCGGCAGCGCTTCGGCAACCCGCAGCGCCGCATGAACGCCGTCGCGCAGGTCGGCGACGATGCGTTTCGGCCCGAGATTGTCCCTTATCCACTTGCCGACCACCGGTTCGGACGCCTTCCACATGTTGAAGCGCGGATTGAGCGTTCGGGCGACGCCCTCGACGACGACCATCGTCTTCTGCAGCATCACCAGTTCGGGGCGGGTCTGCATGTCGAAAAGTTCGGTGACCTCGAACAGCAGCGTCAGCAGCTTCGCCATGGAGATCGTCTCGGCCGGCTGGCCGTGGATCGGCTCGCCGATGGCGCGGATCGCCTGGGCGAAGCTTGCCGCGTCGTGGTGCGAGGGAACGTAACCGGCCTCGAAATGCACATCCGCGACGCGCTGATAATCGCGCATGATGAAGCCGTAGAGGATCTCGGCCAGGAAGCGTCGTTCCTTCCGGCCGAGGCGGCCGACGATCCCCATGTCGACGGCGACGATATGGCCCGCATCGTCGACGAAGAGGTTGCCCTGATGCATGTCCGCGTGGAAGAAGCCGTCCCGGAGCGTGTGGCGCAGAAAGGACTGGATCAGCGTTTCGGCCAGGCGGTTCAGGTCGTGGCCGGCCCTTTTCAGCCCTTCGATGTCCGACATCTTGACGCCGTCGATCCATTCCATCGTCACGACGTCGCGGCCGGTGCGCTCCCAATCGACCCTGGGCACGCGAAACCCGGAATCCTCCCTGGTATTCTCGCCAAGTTCGGAAAGCGCCGCGGCCTCGAGTCTCAGATCCATTTCGACCTTGGTCGTCTGCTCCAGCGTCTTCGTCACCTCGACCGGCCTCAGGCGGCGCGTATAGGGCAGGAATCGCTCCTGCATGCGCGAGACCAGATACATGGCCTCGATGTCGGCCACAAAGCGCTGGCGCACGCCCGGGCGGATGACCTTGACGGCCACCCTTTCGCGCGTGCCGTCGCGCATGACCACGGCGGGATGAACCTGGGCGATCGATGCGGCTGCGATCGGCTCGGAGAATTCGACGAAGAGCTCGCCGACGGGGCGCCCGAGAGACGCCTCTATCGCGGCCCTGGACGCGCTCTCGGGAAAAGTCGCCATGCGGTCCTGGAGCAGCGAGAGGTCGGCGGCAAGTTCGGCGCCGACCACGTCCGGGCGGGTCGCGAGAAACTGGCCGATCTTGACATAGGAAGGGCCGAGCCGTTCCACCGCCCGGGCGAGGCGGCCGCTGCGCGCACCGAACCGGGCCTCGCGGCTGGCGAGCAGGCCGGCGAGCTTCTGCACGAATCGTGCGAGCGGGGGCAGGTGTTCGGAGGGGACCGCGGCAAACGCATTCTCGCGCGCAAGGACCCAGCCGATCCGTATGAGACGGAAATATGCTCCGGGAGTGCTCATGCGCTCAGATTTTCCAGCCGGAATGCAGCGCTGCGATGCCGCCGGTATAATTGGTGAAGGAGACGCGGGCGAAGCCGGCATCACGGATCATGGCGGCGAAATCACGCTGGTTCGGAAACTTGCGGATCGATTCCACCAGATATTGGTAGGGCGCATCGTCGCCGGTGATGAGCTTGCCGAATTTCGGAATCGCATTGAAGGACCAGGCGTCGTAGAGGCGGTCGAGCAGCGGCATCTCCACTTCGGAGAATTCGAGCACGAGGAGCCGGCCGCCGCGCTTCAGCACGCGGTAGGCCTCCTTGAGCGCGACCTCGATGCGCGGCACGTTGCGGATGCCGAAGGCGATCGTGTAGGCGTCGAATGAATTCGCCGCGAAGGGCAGGTCTTCGGCGTTGGCCTCGACGAAGTCGAGATTGGCCTCGATCCCCTTCTTGCGGGCGCGCTCGGCGCCCACCGAGAGCATCGAGCCGTTGATGTCGAGGACGGTCGCATGGGCCTTGCGCCCGGAGCGCTCGACGATGCGGAAGGCGATGTCACCGGTGCCGCCGGCGACATCGAGAACCCGATAGCCCTCGCGGCTCGGCGGGTTGAGCGCCGCGATCATCGCATCCTTCCAGACGCGGTGCAGCCCGGCCGACATCACGTCGTTCATGATGTCGTAGCGTTTGGCGACCTTGTGGAAGACGTCGTTGACGAGCGGCTGCTTCTCGCCCGTGCCGACTTCGCGGAAACCGAATGAGGTCTCCATTCCGCCCCTCGCCGATACGCGCTCATCCGCCATACGAAACTCCACTTCAACGAATTTTGCCGGCACCATAGCGAAATCGCTCCGTGCACGCTATCTGAGCGAGAGGCGACCGGCTGCCGCATGCAGCGGGATATAGGCTATCGACGGCGTCATGGGAATGGCGTGCCGCTCACGTGGGCGGGTGCGATGAATAAAGGATGAAGGAACACGGCCGATGCCGGAATTGCCCGAGGTGGAAACGGTCAAGCGCGGACTGGCGCCGACCATGGAGGGCGCGCTTCTGGTGCGGGCGGAGTTGCGCCGGCCGGATCTGCGCTTTCCGTTCCCCGAGAATTTCGCCAACGCGGTCGCGGGCCGCCGCATCATCGCCCTCTCGCGGCGCGCCAAATATCTGATGATCGAGCTCGAGGGCGGCGACGTCATCATCGCCCATCTCGGCATGTCCGGCTCGTTCCGGATCGAGAAGGGCCCGATAGAGGCTGGCGCCAATCCGGCCGCGCCCGGCGCTTTCCACCACCCGCGCGGCAAGGACGAGAAGCACGATCATGTCGTCTTCCATCTCGATGGCGGCTCCGGTCCGGCACGGGTGATCTATAACGATCCGCGTCGCTTCGGTTTCATGGATCTGGCACGGCGCTCTGCGCTCGCCGACCACGTCTATCTCCGCGGCCTCGGCGAGGAGCCGACCGGCAATGCCCTCGACGCCGCCTATCTCGCCGCCCGCTTCGCCGGCAAGGTCCAGCCGCTGAAAGCCGCTCTTCTTGATCAGAGGACGATCGCGGGGCTCGGAAATATCTATGTCTGCGAGGCGTTGTGGCGCTCGGGCCTCTCGCCGAAAAGGGCGGCAGGCACGCTCGTCGACAGGCGGGGCCGCCCGAAACAGGCGCTGATTGCACTGACGGAAAGGATCCGCGCCGTGATTGCCGATGCGATCGCCGCCGGCGGCTCCTCGCTCAAGGATCACATTCAGGCGGACGGCAGTCTCGGCTATTTCCAGCACAGCTTCTCCGTCTATGACAGGGAAGGCGAGGCTTGCCGCACGCCCGGCTGCCACGGTACGGTCGCCCGCATAGTACAGGCGGGACGTTCGACCTTTTATTGTCCGCACTGCCAGAAATAGGGCGGCATGGCACATTCCGCTCTTCAATCTTGCGACAACGCGTGAAGGAGACGGGAATGAGTTACGAGACGTTGCTGGTCGAAACGCAGGGCCGCGTGGGCCTGATCACGCTCAACCGGCCGCAGGCGCTCAATGCGCTGAATGCGGTGCTGATGCGCGAGCTCGATGCCGCGCTGAAGGCCTTCGATGCCGACAGGGACGTCGGCGCCATCGTCCTTGCCGGCTCCGAGAAGGCCTTTGCCGCCGGCGCGGACATCAAGGAGATGCAGGGGCTCGATTTCGTCGACGGTTACCTCGCCGATTTCCTTGGCGGCTGGGAGCATGTCGCGAACGCCCGCAAGCCGATGATCGCCGCCGTATCCGGTTTCGCGCTCGGCGGTGGCTGCGAGCTCGCCATGATGTGCGACTTCATCATCGCCTCCGAAACGGCGAAGTTCGGCCAGCCGGAGATTACGCTCGGCGTCATTCCCGGCATGGGCGGATCGCAGCGCCTGACCCGCGCAGTCGGCAAGGCGAAGGCCATGGACCTCATTCTCACCGGCCGCATGATGGACGCGGCGGAGGCCGAGCGCTCCGGGCTCGTTTCGCGCGTGGTGGCTCCGGACAGGCTCCTGGAGGAGGCGCTCGACGCTGCGAAGAAGATCGCGTCATTCTCGCTGCCGGCGGCGATGATGGCCAAGGAGGCAGTCAATCGCTCTCTGGAACTGACGCTCGCCGAGGGCCTGCGCTTCGAGCGGCGGCTCTTCCAGTCGCTTTTCGCAACGGAGGACCAGAAAGAGGGTATGGCCGCCTTCGTCGCCAAGCGCAAAGCCGAATTCAAACACAGGTGAGCCACGGACAGGACTCTGTTTTCTCAAATTGCGCGTTGACGTGCGGGCGGTTTCCCTTTATACGCCGCCCTCAGTTTGGAACGCCCTCGTTCGAGGCTTTCCGATAATGCTCCCGAATTGCTTGTATGACAGGTCGCAGTGACCCGGCACGGCGAGGCGGAGTCCATGTCAGTTTTCGAAGAGAGGCATCAATGGCCAATACAACTTCGGCGAAAAAGGCGACCCGCAAGATCGCACGCCGTACCGCAGTGAACAAGGCCCGTCGTTCGCGCATCCGCAGCTTCGTCCGCAAGGTCGAGGAAGCGATCGCTTCCGGCGATCAGGCACTCGCAGCCGCTGCCCTGAAGGCGGCACAGCCGGAGCTGATGCGCGCCGCCACAAAAGGCGTAATGCATTCCAACACGGCATCGCGCAAGGTTTCGCGCCTGGCGCAGCGCGTGAAGAGCCTTTCGGCCTAACCCGGCTAAGAAAAAAGCTGTTGATGAAGCGCCCGGCGTTACCGCCGGGCTTTTCCGATTCGTGCCGTCGTCAACGGTGCGCGCGATTGACCTGGTCACGCTCGTGTCAATCCCGTGACAAAAAATACGCAGTTTTTTCAGTGGCTTATGAGAGGTTGCGGCAAAAATGTGGTCTCGCGACGCGGGCGGATTGAGTCCGAAGTGAGTCAAGCCATTTTTTATTTTTTTTCTTTTTCGCCAGCTAAGCAAGAACGCAAAAAACAAAACCCTTGATTCAACAGCGATTCTCGCCGGACTCGGGAGCGGCATGCAAAACCCGGCACGAGAGTCAACTGTCGACGCTTACGAGCGGGTAAAAAACGCCATTGATCTTGCCGGGCGATCCTGCCTAAATGCCTTCCACAGGGGACACAGATCACATCTGTACGAGGAAGTTTAAGGGTCATTCCAATCGGGGTGACTTTGGGCTTTCCGTCGCCTGTGGCGGGGTTAATTCCACGTCGATCAATCAAACAAGTCGAGACGATAAAACCGGGCGAGCCTTCGCACCGGAGCGAGGACGTTTCGTCTTATGGTTGCCGGCCGGGCTTAGCCTTGTGAATGCATGGGATAGGAAGAAGGAGGCTCGGGCTGTTCGCTACGTACGAGGGTGCGGTCAGCCGACAACGAGGAAAAACGGTTCTGGTCGGCTTGAAAATAGCCGTGCAGAGTCGGTAAGGCGAAGTGCGAGGGGACATTTGCTTGAGGCGAAGGCGAGCGAATGAGCGCAGCGCGCCGTGACGGGATATGAGGAGCCCGGGGTGCGTATCAGAGCGTCCGGCTGACGCGGCATGGCTTTGAGCGGCCGTGGCGGGCGGACATAAAGATGAGGCCGCCAGAAATGACGGCGTCGGAATAATGAAATTGGAAGGCGGCAAGATGCGGATGAATTTGGCGACGGCACCTGAAGGTTTTCAGGCCGGAAGCAATCAGTCTCAGGCGGCGGGGGAAAAACACGACATGCGGCATGACGCACTGTTTGAGCGGGTAAGTGCGCGCTTGAAAGCCCAGGTCGGACCGGATGTCTTCGCAAGTTGGTTTGGACGCCTCAAGCTCCATTCAGTGTCGAAAAGCGTCGTGCGCCTCTCGGTCCCGACGACTTTTCTGAAGTCCTGGATCAATAATCGCTATCTCGATCTGATCACCACGCTCGTCCAGCAGGAGGACGGCGAAATACTGAAGGTGGAGATCCTCGTGCGCACTGCGACCCGCGGTCATCGCCCGACGGCTCCTGAGGAGAGCGTTGCCGCGGTTGCCGAAGCGGCGCCCGTCTCTCCTTCCCGCCGTTCGGCGGCCCCCTCCGTGGCAATTGCCGCCGCCACGGTTGCGGCAGCTCCGGCGAGACCCGTCCAGGCGCCGCTTTTCGGCTCGCCTCTCGATCAGCGCTACGGTTTCGATAGTTTCGTAGAGGGCTCGTCGAACCGGGTCGCGCTCGCGGCAGCGCGTACGATTGCCGAGGCCGGCGCCGGCGCCGTGCGCTTCAATCCGCTCTTCATCCATTCGAGCGTTGGTCTCGGCAAGACGCATCTCCTGCAGGCGATCGCTCTCGCGGCCCTCCAGAGTGCGCGCGCGCCGCGCGTCGTCTATCTGACGGCCGAATATTTCATGTGGCGTTTCGCAACGGCGATCCGCGACAATGACGCGCTGTCGCTGAAGGAATCGCTTCGCAACATCGACCTTCTCATTATCGACGACATGCAGTTCCTGCAGGGCAAGTCGATCCAGCACGAGTTCTGCCATCTGTTGAACATGCTGCTCGACTCCGCCAAACAGGTGGTCGTCGCCGCCGACCGTGCACCCTGGGAGCTGGAATCGCTCGACAGCCGCGTTCGCTCGCGCCTGCAAGGCGGCGTGGCGATCGAGATGGAAGGGCCGGACTACGAGATGCGCCTGGAAATGCTGAAGCGTCGTCTCGAAGCGGCGCGCCAGGACGATGCCTCGCTCGAGATTCCGCCCGAGATCCTGAGCCATGTCGCCCGCAACGTGACAGCCAGCGGCCGCGAACTCGAGGGCGCCTTCAATCAGCTTCTCTTCCGTCGCTCCTTCGAGCCGCAGCTTTCGATCGAGCGGGTCGACGAACTGCTCGGCCATCTCGTCAATGCCGGGGAACCGCGCCGCGTCCGCATCGAAGATATCCAGCGCGTAGTGGCCAAGCATTACAACGTCTCGCGTCAGGAGCTGGTCTCGAACCGCCGAACCCGCGTCATCGTCAAGCCGCGCCAGATCGCAATGTATCTGTCGAAGACACTGACCCCACGCTCCTTCCCCGAAATCGGCCGCCGCTTCGGCGGGCGCGACCACACGACCGTGCTCCATGCGGTGCGCAAGATCGAGGAACTGATTTCTGCCGACACCAAGCTCAGCCACGAGATCGAGCTTTTGAAGCGACTGATCAACGAATAGACGAAGGTAAGCTCGAAGTTACGAAAAGCCCGGTCCGCCGGGCTTTTTTGTTGAGCGTTTTTTTCCCGTCGCTTGTCGGCTATCAATACCGCCATTCGTCTTCAGACCAGAGCGGAGATTTTCAATGCTTTACGCCGTGCTTTGCTACAACGATGAAAGCGTCACCAGTGCCTGGAGCAAGGAGGAGGACGAGCGGGTCATGCGTGATCTGAGCGCCGTCCAACGCAAATATGTCGAAGCGGGCAAGCTGGGGCCCGTGGCGCGGCTGGTGCCGACGACGGCGGCGGCGACGCTGCGCCACAGCGCCGGCGAGACGATCGTCATCGACGGCCCCTTCGCCGAGACCAAGGAACAGTTGCTCGGCTTCTATCTGATCGATTGCGCCTCGCTGGACGAGGCGCTCGACTTCGCGCGCGATCTGAGTAACGCCAATCCGAGCACGGGCTCCTACGAAGTCCGGCCGCTCGCGCTTTATAAACCCGGTGAGTTGCCCTCATGACCGACACAGGCTGGATCGATCTTGCTCTTGTTTCCGCGCGGCCGCAGGCAATGGGTGCGCTGCTGCGCTACTTTCGCAATCTCGATCTGGCGGAGGAGGCATTTCAGGAGGCCTGTATCCGGGCGCTGAAAAACTGGCCCCGTACCGGTCCGCCGCGCGATCCCGCCGCCTGGCTCATCTTCGTCGGACGCAATAGCGGCATCGACAGGGTGCGGCGGCAGTCGCGCGAGACGGCGCTGCCCCCGGAGGAACTGCTCTCCGACCTCGAAGACCGGGAGAGCGAGCTCGCCGATCGCCTCGACGGGGCGCATTACCGCGACGACATCCTGCGGCTGCTCTTCGTCTGCAGCAATCCGACGCTTCCGGCAACCCAGCAGATCGCGCTTGCACTGCGCATCGTATCGGGGCTCTCCGTCAGGCAGATCGCCCGTGCTTTTCTCGTCAGCGAAGCCGCGATGGAGCAGCGCATCACCCGCGCCAAGGCCCGCGTGGCGGCCGCCGGCATCCCGTTCGAGACACCCGATGCCGCCGATCGCGCCGAGCGGCTCGCTGCGGTCGCGACGATGATCTATCTCGTCTTCAACGAGGGTTATTCGGCGATGAACGGCGCCGAGGGCGTCTCCGCCGATCTTTGCGACGAGGCGATCCGCCTGTCGCGGCTGCTGCTGCGGCTGTTTCCCGCCGAGCCGGAAATCATGGGACTGACGGCACTTCTGCTGCTTCAGCATTCGCGCGCCCGCGCGCGCTTCGATGCAAACGGTGCCGTCGTCCTGCTCGAAGATCAGGATCGGCGGCTCTGGAGTCGGCCGATGATTACCGAGGCGCTGGCGATGATCGACAAGGCAATGCGCCATCGCCGCCCCGGGCCTTACCAGATACAGGCAGCGATCGCCGCCCTGCACGCCCGCGCCGAACGTCCTGAGCAGACGGATTGGGAGGAGATTGACCTCCTCTACCAGGCGCTCGAGCGCCTGCAGCCCTCTCCGGTCGTCACGCTCAATCGCGCGGTCGCCGTCTCCAAACGGGAGGGAGCGGAGGCCGCACTGGCGATGGTGGAGCCCCTTGGCGAGAGGCTTTCCGGCTATTTCTATTATCATGGCCTGCGCGGCGGCCTTTTGAAGCAACTCGGCCGGGCATGCGAGGCGCGCGCCGCCTTCGACCGGGCGATCGCACTGGCCACCAACGCGGCCGAAGCGGCCTATATCCGCATGCAGCTCGATCACCTCGCGGCCGAGCCGGCGACGGTCGCGGAAGAAGAGCGATAATTTTTCTGACCCCTGTCGGCAGGCGGCATCCTCTTTCGTCCTTGGAATGAACCAACATGGAGGAATTCGAAAATGACTGCAGCGACCGACACCAATTCCGGCGGCGAACGCGAACTGGTTCTGACCCGGCTGATCGATGCCCCGCGCGAGAAGGTCTACCGGGCCTTCACGGAAGCCGGGCTTCTGAAGCAGTGGTTCGCCCCTCTGCCGTGGACGATCACGGAAGCGGAGCTCGACGTCAGGGCGGGCGGCATCAACCGCTTTGTCATGCGCTCGCCCGAGGGCGAACTCTATCCTAATCAGGGCGTCTATCTGGAAGTCGTGCCGAACGAGAAGATCGTCGTCACCGATGCCTTTACGGAAGCCTGGAAGCCGTCCGAAAAGCCGTTCATGACGGCGGTCATGACCTTCGAGAACGAGGGCGGCAAGACCCGCTATACGGCCCGCGCGCTCCATTGGAGCGTCGAGGACCGCGATGCCCATGAGAAGATGGGCTTCCACGAGGGCTGGGGCCAATGCGCCGATCAGCTTGCAGCACTCGTTGCGAGACTCTGAGGGGAGGACCGGGTCATGACCATTACCGGGAGCAGCAATACGGCCATTGCGGAAATCGAGGAGGTAATCGGGGGCTGGGCGGAGGCGTTGCGCCGGAAGGATGCCGCCCGCGTCCTCGCCCACGGCACGGACGATTGCCTCGTCTTTTCCCTGGCGCCGCCCCTCAAGGCCTCCGACGCAGATGCCGGCGGCCTCGAGCAGTGGTTCTCCACGTGGAAAGGACCGCTCGGCTTCACCCTCGAGGATCTCGACGTTTCGGTGAGCGGCGACGTCGCCTTCGCCACTGCGCTGACGCATCTTTCCGGCGAGAAGCACGATGGTCAGAAGGCGGCGCTCTGGTATCGCCTGACCTTGGGCCTGACGCGCACCGACAGGGGATGGAAGATTGCCCATCAGCACGAATCCGTTCCCTTCTACATGGACGGGAGCTTCAAGGCGGCGATCGATCTCGATCCTCGATCCGAGGTCGACTGGCAAGCACCGTCGCGCCCGCCCAGGCCCGGTGTCATCGCCTATCTCAACGTGGAGGATGCAGATGCGGCGGCGGCCTTCTACGTCCGCGCTTTCGGCGCCAAGGAGGAGGACCGCAAACTTGCCCAGGACGGAAAGCGCCTCATCCACTGCCACCTGACGATCAACGGCGGCGCATTGATGCTGAACGATCCCTTCCCGGAATTCGGCCATCCCTGGAAGCCGCCGGAGGGCTTCGTGCTGCACCTCGTCGTCGACGACGCGGATTTCTGGTGGAAACGGGCGGTGGAGGCCGGCGCGGAGGTGACGATGCCGCTGGAGATCGCCTTCTGGGGCGATCATTACGGCCAGCTCAAAGATCCCTTCGGGGTTACCTGGGGATCGTCGCACCGGTAAAGGAAGGCGGTTGAACCGCTCGGCCCGCGATCAGCAGGCGAGGTCGGCCACCACGGCGTCGAGGATCAGCATTCCGGCGGGCGTGCAGCGCAGCCGCGAATTGCCGATCCGTTCGATGAAACCATGCTCGATCAGGAACTCTTCCCGGGCCGGATCCGGATCGCGGCCCGAGAGGGTCTGCCAGCGGGCGAGATCGACGCCTTCGCGCAGCCTCAACCCCATCAGCAAAAGCTCATCGGCCTGCGCCTCGAAATCGAGCAGTTCCCGCTCGATCAGGCCTTCGCCGCACTCTTCGACGCGTTGCAGCCATGCCTCCGGGTTGCGCTCGGTTGCGGTCGCGATCTTGCCTGATCCGATCGCCAGCCGCCCGTGGGCCCCGGGACCGATGCCCGCATAGTCGCCGTAGCGCCAATAGGTGAGGTTGTGCCGGCTCTCGGCCCCCGGCCGGGCATGGTTGGAGACCTCATAGGCCGGCATGCCGATCGCGGCGGTGATCTCCTGCGTGGCCTCGTAGAGAACAGCCGACTGCTCGCCATCCGGAACGACGAGCTTGCCTGCCTTGTGCAGGCCGTAGAAGGGCGTCCCTTCCTCGATGGTAAGCTGGTAGAGCGACAGATGATCGACGGCGTAGGAAACCGCCTCCTTCAGTTCGCGCTCCCATTCCTCGACCGTCTGGTTCGGCCGCGCATAGATCAGGTCGAAGGACATCCGCGGAAAGATCTCGCGGGCGAGCCGCACGGCCTTCAACGCATTCTCGACATCGTGCAGCCGCCCGAGAAATTTGAGGTCACGGTCGTTGAGAGCCTGGACGCCGAGCGAGACGCGGTTGACGCCGGCCGCCCTATAGCCGCGGAAGCGCGTCGCCTCGACGCTGGAGGGGTTCGCCTCCATGGTGATCTCGATGCCATCGGGCACGTGCCAATGCCGGGCAATGCCGTCGAGGATCGCCTCCACCGTCTGAGGCTCCATCAGCGACGGGGTACCCCCGCCCATGAAAATGCTGGTGACGGTTCTCGGACCGGAAAGCGCGCGCACCGCAGCCATTTCCTTCAGAAATGCGGCGACGAAGCGAGGCTGATCCACCGGCTGGTGGCGCACATGGCTATTGAAGTCGCAATAGGGGCATTTCGCCGCGCAGAACGGCCAGTGCACATAGACCCCGAAACCGGGGTCCATGCCGTCACCGATCACTGAAAGCGGGGCTATCTGCATTGTCTTTCTACTCAGGCGCCGAGACAGGTTTCGGCGAACAGCTTGAATGCGCGGGCGCGGTGCGACAGAGCCTCGGGATCGCCCGGCTTCCAGCCATGCTTCTCCTCCGCACTCATTTCGCCGAATGTGGTGTCGTAGCCCTTCGGTTGGAAGACCGGATCGTAGCCAAAGCCGCTGGTGCCGCGCGGTGGCCAGACGACATAACCCTCGACCTCGCCGCGAAAGAGCTCGACATGCCCGTCCGGCCAGGCAAGGCAGAGAACGGACACGAAGCGTGCGGTACGGCTTTCGGGCGTCACCGCACCCTTGTCGCGGAGCGCCTCTTCGACCTTTTCCATGGCCATCTGGAAGTCGCGGCTGCCGTCCTCACGTTCGGCCCAGTTGGCCGTGTAGACGCCGGGGGCGCCGCCGAGCGCGTCGATGGCAAGACCGGAATCGTCCGAAAGCGCCGGCAGTCCGGAGGCCCTGGCCGAGGCGAGCGCCTTGATCGTCGCGTTCTCCTCGAAGGTCGTGCCGGTCTCATCCGGCTCGACGAAATCGAGATCGGCTGCCGATTTCGCCTCGAAGCCGAGTGGCCCGATGAGGTCGCGGATCTCACGGATCTTGCCGGCATTATGGCTCGCGACGACGAGCGTCTTGTCGATCAGTCTGCGCATCTGTTCCGTTCCGTCCAGGTTCTGCCGAAATCAATCCTTGGCCCAGAGGCCCGCTTCCGCGCATTCCAGGCTGTTGCCGGCCGGATCGCGGAAATAGAAGGAGCGGGCGCCGTTCGGCCAGCGGACATCCGCCTCGATCGCAACCCCGGCTGCCTCCAGTTTAGTCTTCCAGGCGTCGAGCGCCTCCGCGGCGACCCGGAAGCACATGTGCCCGTTGCCTTTCGTCCCGTGCGGAGGCACGGGAAGTGCGCCCGGTGCAGGCGGCTTCACCGTCTCCGCCGGGTTGAAGATCAGCAGCACGCCTTCGCCGCAGCGGAAGAAGACATGGCGACTGCCGGCGCGCGTGATCCTTTCAAGGCCGAGGACCGTTCCGTAGAAGGCCTCGGCCTGGTCGAGATCATCCGCGTAAAGCGCGGTTTCCAGAATGCCTTCGAATGTCGGCACCGGACCGGTTCCTCTCAAGTGATCCAGAGCACTTCCGGAAGAGCCATGACGATGTTCCGTCCGGAAGTGTAAATTGTCGGAGCGTCAGATCATCTCTCTGCTGCCGTGCAGCAGAGAGCAGTCTAGCCTGCTATCGCCTGCTTCTGCATTTCGACGAGTTCGGCAATGCCGTTCTTGGCGAGCAGCATCAGGCTTGCGAATTCTTCTTCGCTGAAGGGCTTGCCTTCCGCCGTTCCCTGGATCTCGACCAGGCCGCCGCTGCCCGTCATCACGAAATTGGCATCCGTCTCCGCCGCCGAGTCTTCCAGATAATCGAGGTCGATGACCGGCTGGTTGGCGAAGATGCCGCAGGAAATGGCGGCCACATGATCTTTCAGGACCTTCTCCAGCTTGACCATGTTGCGCGCTTCCATCCACTTCAAACAGTCGTGGAGGGCGATCCAGGCGCCGGTGATCGACGCTGTGCGCGTGCCGCCGTCGGCCTGAAGCACGTCGCAGTCGATCGAGATCTGACGTTCGCCGAGCGCCGGAAGATCTACCACGGCTCTGAGCGACCGCCCGATCAGCCGCTGGATCTCCTGCGTGCGGCCGCTCTGCTTGCCGGTCGCCGCCTCGCGCCTCATGCGCTCGCCGGTCGCGCGCGGCAGCATGCCGTATTCCGCGGTGATCCAGCCCTTGCCGCCGTTGCGCAGCCACGCCGGAACTTTTTCCTCGAGGCTGGCGGTGCACAGAACATGCGTGTCGCCGAAGCGTACCAGGCAGGATCCTTCCGCATGCTTGGAGAAATTGCGCTCGAACGAGACCTTGCGCATTTGGTCGATTTTTCTACCGGATGGCCGCATCGTCAACTCCTGTCGATCCCGACTGCATGTTGCTTCGAGTCCTGTTCGGTTCAAGGACAAGATCATGCAGAATTCAAAGTGCTCCAGCGGCCTTTGCGCGTCTGAAGACACGCGGCGCTTTCGTGAGCCTTCTAGATCATGGCGTGGGCAAAGGGAACCGCTTGATGTCGAAGCTTCGCAGTGATTTTTCCCTTTTGCCATTCCCCGTGCGGATCACTATATTCTTTGCGAACACGGAATACTGATCACGGATTGACATGGTACTGCGCAACCCTGGAACGAAGGGGATCGCATCGGCGCTGGACGAGCGCTCCGGCGAGATCTTCCGCCGCATTGTCGAGAGCTATCTGGAAAGCGGGGAGCCGCTGGGCTCGCGCAATCTCTCTCGGCTGTTGCCGGTGTCGCTGTCGCCGGCCTCGGTTCGCAACGTGATGAGCGATCTCGAGGATCTGGGCCTGATCTATTCCCCCATGTCAGCGCCGGCCGGCTTCCGACGCAGCTGGGCCTGCGCTTCTTCGTGGACGCCTTCATGCAGGTGGGCAATCTCTCGCCGGAGGAACGCGCCTCGATCGAAAGGCAGGTTCACCCGGGAAATCGGGACCGGTCGGTCGAAAACCTTCTTACCGAGGCGAGCCAGATGCTGTCCGGCATGTCGCGCGGCGCAGGTCTCGTCATCACCACCAAGAGCGATCCCGTTCTCAAGCATGTCGAGTTTATCCGGCTGGCGCCGACCAAGGCGCTGGCGGTGCTCGTCGGCGAGCACGATCAGGTGGAGAATCGCATCATCGAGCTGCCGGCCGGGATCACCAGCGCCCAGCTCACCGAAGCGGCGAACTTCGTCAACGCTCACCTTGCCGGTCAGACGATCCCCGAATTGCGTACGCAACTGGAAAAGGTCAAGGAGACGGTGCGCGGCGAACTCGACGCGCTCTCGCAGGACCTGGTCGAGCGCGGGCTGGCGATCTGGTCCGGAAGCGAGGGCGACGGCCAGCCGGCGCGGCTGATCGTCAGGGGCCGCGCCAATCTGCTCGAAGGATTGGAAGGGACGGACGACATTGAGCGGCTGCGCATGCTCTTCGATGACCTCGAAAAGAAGGACAGCCTGATCGAGATCCTCAACCTCGCCGAGAGCGGCCCGGGCGTGCGCATCTTCATCGGTTCCGAAAACAAGCTGTTTTCACTCTCCGGATCCTCGCTGATCGTCGCTCCCTACCGCGACAGCGACGACCGCATCGTCGGCGCGGTCGGTGTCATCGGGCCGACCCGGCTCAACTATTCCCGCATCGTTCCCATGGTCGATTACACCGCACAGCTCATGTCGCGGCTGTCGCGCTGAGCGAATCCTTTTGGTCGATGAAGCAATCGACCCTTGATTTTTCGGGCCCAAACATCGATATCGGGCTTCAAATCCAGGCAACAGAACGTTCAAGCAAAGCGACTTCCGCTGGTTTGATGATGCCGAACAGAGCAAAAGACAGAAATTCGGAGAACGTCATGACCGACGAAACGAACAAGAACGGACCCGAGGCCGCGGCGCCTGAAGAATTCGAAACAGCCGCTGAGCCGCAAGCCGCGGAGAAGCCGGAGGCGGATGCTTCCACGACCGCGCCGGATCCGCTCGAGCTTGCCAGGGCCGAGAGTGCGGAACTGCGCGACAAATATCTTCGCCTCGCTGCGGAGATGGACAATCTGCGCCGGCGCACCGAACGTGACGTGAAGGACGCGAAGTCCTATTCCGTCGCGGGCTTCGCGCGCGACATGCTGGCGGTCTCCGACAACCTGCGCCGCGCGCTGGATGCGATTCCGGCCGACGCCAGAGAGGCGGGCGATGCCGGCCTTAAAGCACTCATCGAGGGCGTGGAGATGACCGAACGGTCGATGCTCGCGGCGCTCGAGCGTCACGGCGTGAAGCAGCTGGACCCCACCGGCCAGAAGTTCGATCCCAATTTCCACCAGGCCATGTTCGAGGTCCCGAACACCGAGGTCCCGAACAACACGGTCGTCCAGGTGGTCCAGGCGGGATACACGATCGGCGAGCGCGTTCTGCGCCCGGCAATGGTCGGTGTTGCCAAGGGCGGCCCGAAAGCCGCGTCCTCTGAAAGCGAGACGCCTGCTGCCTGACGGCGCATGAATTCGATTTGCGAAGGGCCGCGCACTCTGCAAGGTGCGCGGCCCTTCGTCATTGTTCGAAATATCGCATGCTCTTCCAACCGCTCCGGCAGGACAGCAGGCAGAAGATACTCAGGCAGCGTGCGATGTCGTGTCGTCGCTAAGCAGCGTGTAGATCGCGCTTGCCGAGTCGCTCGCTCGGATACGCGACACCATGTCGTGGTCGCGCAGCACGCGGGCGATGCGCGAGAGCGCCTTGAGGTGGTCGGCGCCGGCACCTTCCGGTGCAAGCAGCAGAAAGACGAGGTCGACCGGCTGGTCGTCCAATGCCTCGAAATCCACCGGCGTATCGAGCCGCGCAAAGATACCGACGATCGACGGCAGATTGCTAAGCTTGCCGTGCGGGATGGCGATGCCATTGCCTACCCCGGTCGAGCCGAGTCTTTCTCGCTGCAGGATGACGTCGAAAATCTCCCGCTCCGGAAGACCGGTGAGCTTCGATGCTTTTGCCGCCAATTCCTGAAGGAGTTGCTTCTTCGAGTTGGCCCTCATGGCCGGGATGATCGCATTTTGATGCAGCAAGCCTGCCAATGCCATTCTTTTATCCTCGTTCGCCGGTTAGAGCCTGGCAATCTCATCACAAATGCGCCGTGATGGCTCTACCCATCTTTGTCTTGGCGGGTCGAATGCACAGAAAAGTCGAGCTTTTCCGCCGTCCCGCTGATCGGAAAGACGGGGGACGCCAGTCCGGCTGGCTTCCCCCATCCCCACTCATGCCTTGATATTGGCGGCGTCGATCCAGCCAATATTCCCATCGTTGCGTCGATAGACGATGTTCAGGTCATCCTTGCCGGGGCTGCGGAACATCAGCACCGGTTCATCCGTCATGTCCAATGCCATAACGGCATTGGCGACGGACATTGTTCTCAACTGTTTCGTCGTTTCGGCAACGATCGTCGGCGCATAATCGTCGGGAACTTCCTCGTCCTCGAAGGGCACCGAGTCCATCACTCGATAGGCCACCTCGGTGGCATTCTGCCCGTTGCCGTTGTGATGGTCCTTGAGCTTGCGCTTGTAGCGCCGGAGCCGCTTCTCGATGCGCTCCGAAGCCGCGTCGAAGGCTGACTGTGGCTCGTTCGCCTGGCCGTTTGCCTGCAATACCACGCCCGTATCGAGATGAAGCTTGCAGTCGGCGCTGAATCGCGACCCTGACTTTTCCACAGTGACCTGGCTCGAATATCCTCCGTCGAAATATTTGGTTACGGCCTGCTCGATCTGCTCGCCGATGCGGACGCGAAACGAATCGCCGATTTCCATATGTTTACCGGATACACGCACACTCATGGAGTTTCCTCTCTTGTTCGTGAATTGCGTGCCCAGTCTATTCCAAGCGCCCCCGTCATCCAAGCACTTCAGCGACGGGAGTCCCGAACAACCGAAATCGTGAGCGCGCGCTGCCTCTATGCAAGCGCGGCGGCCTCATATCCGCTGTACCGCGGAGAGTCAATTGCGCGTCGTGGGATTAAACGTTCATCGAGCCCCGGCGGTTCCGCAGGCGAGAGCCCAAAGCGCAACCCGGCTTACGCGCTTGCGGCCGCCCGGAAATGCTCAGAATGCTGTGGTTTTGGCCAGCGCGCGTTTCTCGCGGCGGCGCTGGACGGAGGAAGGGATGCTCATCGTCTCGCGATATTTTGCGACGGTGCGTCTGGCGATATCGACGCCGGCTTTCTTGAGGACGTCGACGATATCGTCGTCCGAGAGCACGGCATCGGCGCTTTCCTGATTGATCATCGTGCGGATGCGATGGCGCACGGACTCGGCGGAATGTGCATCGCCGTTTTCCGCCGAGCCGATCGAAACGGTGAAGAAATACTTCAGTTCGAAGAGCCCGCGCGGGGTCAGCACGTATTTGTTGGAGGTGACCCGGCTCACCGTCGACTCGTGCATCTTGATCGCATCCGCGACGATCCTGAGGTTCAGCGGGCGCAGGTGGCCGACGCCGTGGACGAGAAAGGCGTCCTGCTGCCGGACGATTTCGCTTGCCACCTTCATGATCGTCCTGGCGCGCTGATCGAGGCTGCGCGTCAGCCAGTTGGCATTTTGCAGGCACTCGTTGAGAAAGGCCTGTTCGCCGCTGTTCTTCCGGCTGGACCGTGATATTTCGGTGAAATAGTCGTGGTTGACGAGAACCCGGGGCAGGGCATCCGGATTGAGCTCGACCAGCCAGCCGCCATCGGGTGCGGCACGCACGACGACGTCGGGAACGATAGCCTCGAACACACCGGTTTCGAAGCTGGTGCCCGGTTTCGGATCGAGCTTGCGGATCTCGGCGAGCATATCGACCAGGTCTTCCTCGTCGACGCCGCAGATCTTCTTGAGACTTGCGAAATCGCGCCGTGCCAGGAGCTCGAGATTGGCCACGAGCGCTTCGATCGCCGGGTCGAGGCGATTGCGGGCGCGCAGCTGAATGGCAAGACATTCGCCAAGCGTGCGCGCAAAGACCCCCGGCGGATCGAACTGCTGAAGCACCTGCAGCACGCGCGCCACGTCCTCGCCGGCCGCGCCCAGCTTCTCGGCCGTCTCGGCGAGGTCGGCGTGCAGGTAGCCGGCATCGTCGAGCTGGTCGATGAAATGCAGGGCGATCAGCCGATCGGAGGCAGTGCTGAGTGCGAAGGGCAGCTGCTCGGCGAGCGCCTCCCTCAACGTCTTGCGGCCGGCAACGAAATCGTCGAGATCATAGCCCTCGGCGTCGCCGGCGCCCGGCATGGATTTCCATTGGCCGAGAAGCTCGGGCGCATCCGCCCGCTGCGGCGCCGTATCGTCGGGGAAGACGTTGGCGAAGTCGGCGTCGAAGCCTTCGCTGAGCCTCTCGCCGGATCTCGACATGGCGCTGTCGTAAAGATCGCTCTGACCTGCCGCTTCGTCGGTCTCGCCGCCGGTCTCAGCCGGATGCGGACTGGCATCCTCGCGATCCGATGTCGTTGCCTCATCGGCCGATTGGACCTCCAGCAGCGGGTTCTTCTCGACTTCCTGTGCGATGAAATGGCTGAGCTCCAGATGGTTCATCTGAAGCAGCTGGATCGACTGCATCAGCTGCGGCGTCATGACCAGCGACTGCGACTGTCTCAGATGAAGGCTGGCGGACAAGGCCATGCTGGCGTGAAACTCCCGTCGAGTTCTCCGAGCCGTGTCCGCTTGGACGGGCCCATTTTTTAGTTGGCCCAAAAATTGCTTATTACTGGAATTTGGTCAAGCACGGACGGCGGCGGAGGTGCCGATTCAGCCGGCGGTCGTCCGTTCTGCCGGAATGCACGCTGCCGGCAGATGTCAGAGGCTGAAATTGTCGCCGAGATAAAGCCGGCGCACGTCCGGATTGGTGACGATGTCGTTGGCGCGGCCATGCGTCAGCACTTCGCCGGCATGGATGATATAGGCCCGATCGATCAGCCCGAGCGTCTCGCGCACATTGTGGTCGGTGATGAGGACGCCGATGCCGCGCGACGTGAGGTGGCGCACAAGCGCCTGGATATCGGCGACGGAGATAGGGTCGACGCCTGCAAAGGGTTCGTCGAGCAGCATGAAGGTCGGGTCGGTCGCAAGCGCACGGGCGATTTCGAGGCGCCGGCGTTCGCCGCCCGATAGCGCGATGGCCGGCGATTTGCGCAGGTGCGTGATCGAAAATTCACCAAGCAGATCGTTGAGCTTGCTCTCGCGGCGTTCGACGTTCTCGTCGTGAACCTCCAGCACCGCGCGGATGTTATCCTCGACCGTCAGCCCGCGAAAGATCGAGGCCTCCTGCGGCAGGTAGCCGACGCCCAGGCGCGCCCGGCGATACATGGGCATGGTCGTGACGTCGTTGCCGTTGATCTCGATCGAGCCCTCGTCCACCGGCACGAGGCCGGTGATCATGTAGAAGCAGGTCGTCTTGCCTGCGCCGTTCGGACCAAGCAGGCCGACAGCCTCACCACGGCGCACGACGAGCGAGACACCGTTGACGACGCGGCGTGAGCGGTATGATTTCGTAAGGCCCCGGGCAATCAGCGTGCCGTCGTAGCGCGCCTTGTCGACCGCGCGGGCAGCTGTCGCTGCCGCCGACGGCTTTTTGCCCCGTTTGCGTTTTTGGAGGAAAGGAATCTGCACGAGCGGGTCTATGTCAGTTCGTCTTGCGGGACTGCGGATCGAGCTGGATCTGTACGCGGCCGCCGCAGGCGTCGAGCTGCGCTTCGCCGGTGTCCATCTGGACGTTCAACTGGCAGCCCACGAAGACGTTCTTGCCTTCCGACAGCACGACCTTCTTGCCCTTGAGCACGATCGTCTGGTTGGTCAGGTTGACGATGCCGCTTTCGCCCGTCGCCTGCTGCGCACCGGAGCTGAGGAACACCTTGTTGCTGACCTCGATCCGATCGATATCGGCGTTGCCGCTGGTGACCGAGCCGCCGCCCGCCTTGTAGAAGACGGTCATGTTGCCGGCCTGCAGCGTCGTCGTGCCCTGGACGACCTTCACATTACCGGTGAAGATCGCCTTGCTTTCCGGATCCTTGATCTCCAGCTTGTCGCTCTCGATCTGGATCGGCTGGTCGTTTGAAAGCTGAAGGCCCTGCATGCGACTGGAGGTTGCCTGCGCGAGGGCGGCGGAAGCAATCAGCGAAGCGCCGAGCCCGGCCACGGCCAGAGCGGCTGAAATCCTTATGAGAGCGGCAGGTTTGACCGACATGGCTGCAGGGGATCCTGTTCTTGGGGTCCTGTTATTTTGCGTTTTTGCGAATGGCGCTGGGTTCGATATTGACCCTTACCATGCCTTCGAATGTTACGACACGTCCCTTATCTGTCATTCGCAGCTTCTGCGCAATGATCGATCCGCCCTTCATGCTGATGGCAATCGGTTGTTTCGTCTCCATTTCGCCGGCATTGATGTCCAGATAGGCGGACTGGAAATCGGCATTGACGCCATTATTCATGGAAATCGTGAACGGGGCGTTCATGTCGAGCGTATTCGCGCCGCGGTCGTAGATACCGCTCGTCGCATCGACCGTGGCGATCAGCGTATCGTTGACCGGCATCTCGGCGTGAATGGTCTCGAGTGTGATCAGGTTCGGGTTGGCGATATCCTGAAGCGCCCGCTCAGCCTTCATCGAATAGCTGATATCCTGCTTGTTGCGGCCGGAAATCGCCGGGTTCTGCATGACGATCTTGCCGTTCTCGATCGTGGCCGTCTCGAGCTGCAGCTCTTCGGGCAGGAAAGCGCGCACGAAGGAAACGGCGACGAAGATCAGCGCAACCGCGCCGGCGATGAGCGGCAGCAGGACTTTCAGGCGCCTTACGCGCGCCGAATGCCGCGCCGCCGAAGCATAGGCATCGGCAGAGCTCGTACCCACATCGGCGAAGATTGCGGGGATCGGGCTTCGTTCAGCATCAAGGGCCTGTCAGTTTCCTCTGACCTCGGGCAGTCCGAGGGACACATATACATACATCGGCGTAAGCCACGGCGAATATGGTTATCTTGCTGCCGCCCGGCAATGGAGCGGTGCAAACTTTGCATTGTAAGACAATCCGGCCGCACTATTTCAATCCGCCGGGCATGCTCTACTCCATGCCGCGTCAAACCCCAAGGGGTTTCATGCAGCAACCCGCGTCGGCCCGGAGCGTATTCCCGTGCGTCGCGTTGCAGACTGCCCTAGCTTGCCGCGTCTCAGGCGGATAGCATGTTCCGCGGGAAACTGACAGAACCCCTTACCACAAATCGGAGACACCCATGGACGAACTCGCCATTGCCGACCGCCGCAGCCTGCGCAGAAAGCTGAGCTTCTGGCGTTGGGCGGCGGTGGCCGTTCTCGTCGCCGGCGGCCTCGCGCTGTTTGCCTTTTCAGGCTGGGGCGACGTGACGGAGCGTGCGCGCGATCACGTCGCGCGCGTCGCCGTTACAGGTCTTATCCAGGACGACCGGGAGCTGGTCGAGCGGCTGGAGCGGATCGCCGACAACCAGTCCGTCAAGGCGCTGATCGTGACGATCTCGTCGCCGGGCGGCACCACCTATGGCGGCGAGGTCATCTACAAGGCCATCCGCAAGGTCGCCGAGAAGAAGCCGGTGGTCTCGGATGTGCGCACGCTTGCCGCGTCGGCCGGCTATCTGATCGCCCTTGCAGGCGACCGGATCGTTGCCGGGGAGACCTCGATCACCGGCTCCATCGGCGTCATTTTCCAGTATCCGCAGGTCAAGACCCTCATGGACAAACTCGGCGTGTCGCTTGAATCGATAAAATCGAGGCCTCTCAAAGCCGAACCGTCGCCGTTTCATCCTCCGAGCGACGAGGCGAGAGCCATGATTCAGGCGATGATCGACGACAGCTACGGATGGTTCGTCGATCTGGTGGCCGAGCGGCGCAAACTGCAGCGGCCGGAAGCGCTGGCCCTTGCCGATGGCCGGATCTTCACCGGGCGGCAGGCGCTGGAAGGCAAACTGGTAGACGAGCTCGGCGGCGATGATGAAATCAGGGCGTTTCTGGCCGAACGAAAGGTCTCGAAGGACCTTCCCGTCCTCGACTGGGAAGCGCCGAGCGGCGCGCTGTCCTTCGGCCTCGGATCGCTCCTGGCCGAAGCGGTCAAGGCGTTGGGATATGAGGCTTTTCCGACGATGAAGAGCCTCGAAAAGACCGGCCTGGACAAGTTGTTTCTTGACGGTCTTGTTTCGGTTTGGCAGGTTGAAGGGCATTGAGGAAGGCACGTGTGCTAGCCGCGTCACGAGGCCGTAGCTCCAGGCGAGCCTTCCCGAATGCGCAAACGCAGACAAAACAAGCCAAAAAAACCAAGGGGGGCGAACGTGATCAAGTCAGAGCTGGTGCAGATTGTGGCGGCGCGCAATCCGCATCTCTACCACCGCGATGTCGAAAATATCGTCAATGCGGTACTCGATGAGATCACGGACGCGCTTGCTGCCGGCAACCGGGTGGAGCTGCGCGGTTTCGGCGCATTCTCGGTCAAGAACCGGCCATCGCGGTCCGGCCGCAACCCACGCACCGGCGATTCCGTCTTCGTCGAAGAAAAGTGGGTGCCCTTCTTCAAGACCGGCAAGGAACTGCGTGAGCGGCTCAATCCGGGGATGAACGACAACAATAACGGTGAAGACGACTGACGAACGAGGCGCACAGGGATAGGCGCCTCTCGCGCGGGCGCCGAGTTCCGCACATCGTGCGGCTCTCCGCCTCATAAGCGTGTCGAAACAAGGCGGCCCGCTTTATGTCACTATTCGTATGCATGTCGTTGTCGCGAAGCCGCCCCACAATTCCGGGCGACATGCATTAACATTCTGGTCGGAGCGGGTGCATGCTCAAGAAACTCATCAATATCGTCGTCTTCGTGCCGCTCGGAGTGCTGCTGATCGTCCTGAGCGTGGCCAACCGCCAGACGGCAACGCTTGCGCTGAATCCGTTCAATCCCGCCGACAGCGTGCTTTCGATCTCGGCTCCGTTTTTCGTATTTCTCTTTCTCGCCGTCATTGTCGGTCTCGTGCTCGGCGCTGCCGTGACCTGGTTCACCCAGGGAAAATATCGGCGTCGCGCGCGCAGCGAGGCCCACGAGGCGCTGAAATGGCATCGCGAGGCCGAAAAGCAGCGCGGCCAGGCGGAGAAGCTGGCGACGCAAGCGAGCCTGCCCGCGCCGCAAGGCTGAGGATCGGTGCTGAGCGCGTTGCGAGCCCTCAGCTCGCCGCCTCGGCCTTGCCGCTGACCGCCAGGTTGAAATCCGCGAAGAATTGCTGGGCGAGCTTGCGCGCCGTCGAATCGACGAGGCGCGAGCCAAGCTGGGCAAGCTTGCCGCCGATCTCCGCCGTGACGTCGTAGCGCAGCACGGTTTCCGCGCCCTCGTCCAGTAGCGTGACGTCGGCGCCGCCCTTGGCGAAGCCTGCTATTCCGCCCTTGCCCTCGCCGGATATGGTGTAGCTCGCGGGGGGATTGAGGTTCGACAGAACGACCGTGCCGTTGAAGGATGCGGAAACGGGGCCGATCTTGATCTTGACCACGGCCGCAAGCTCGGTTGGCGATTTCAATTCAAGAGACTGGCAGCCGGGAATGCATCGCTTCAGAATGTCCGCATCGTTCAGGCCACGCCAAACCGCGTCTCGGTCAGCCGCGATACGTTCCTCTCCGCTCATATTCATGCCGGTCCTCCCGTCCACTCTTGTTGGCGATCTTGGCAATCGGAAACGGCTTTGCCAAGAGCACCGGCGATGCTATTTGCAGGCTGAACATGCTACGGACGTGGCGAAGGCGCGTAAAACCGGTCGAGAGTGGCTGCGCCGAATGGTTGAACGAAGTCCAAGGATCAGCGCGTGAAGGAAAAAGACCGGCGATCGAAGAACGCATCGGTGACGGCGGCAAAAAGCCGGGGCGCCGAGGCGCGCGGCGGCCGCCACGAGCAAAGGCTGCCGCCCGCAAAAGGCGCCGGGCCCCGGACAAAAGGCGGGTCCAGGACGAAGACCGGGCCCAAGACAGCGGCAGGAGGGCCGCCGCCGGAAGCGGCGCCGCGCAAGCGCGAGCGGCCGTCCGTCCAGGAGAGTGCTCCGACGCGGCGCATCGAGCCGAGAAGCGGCGAGAAGCCGGCCGAGAGGGTGCCGCTTATCCTCGAGACCGCCGCTGCTGCGGGCTATCATCTGGTCGACAGCGGTGATGGGGAGAAGCTCGAACAATACGGCCCCGATCGTATCGTCCGCCCCGAGGCACAGGCGCTTTGGCCGAAGGCCCTGCCGGCATCGATATGGGAGCGGGCCGATGCCGTCTTCACCGGCGATACCGAAGAGGACGGCATGGGGCGTTGGCGTTTTCCGGGCGAGGTGCTCGGCGAGACCTGGCCGATGCAGCTCCTCGATACGGATTTCCTCGGCCGGTTCACCTCCTTCCGCCATGTCGGCGTCTTTCCGGAACAGCTCGCCCACTGGTCGTGGATGCGCGACCAGGTAGCCGCAGCCGGCCGGCCTCTGAAGGTTCTCAATCTTTTCGGCTATACCGGCGTCGCCTCGCTGATCGCCGCCAAGGCGGGCGCGGAGGTCACGCATGTCGATGCCTCCAAAAAGGCGATCGGCTGGGCGCGCGAGAACCAGGTCCTGGCGCGCGCCGAGACATTGCCGATCCGATGGATCTGCGACGACGCCATGAAGTTCATCCAACGCGAGGAGCGGCGCGGCAGCCGTTACGACATCATCCTCACCGACCCGCCGAAGTTCGGCCGCGGTCCGAACGGCGAAGTATGGCAATTGTTCGATCACCTGGCCGCGATGCTGGACATCTGCCGCGAGATCCTGTCGCCGGACGCCCGGGGCCTCGTGCTCACCGCCTATTCGATCCGGGCGAGCTTCTATTCGATCCACGAGCTCATGCGCGAGACCATGCGCGGGCGTGGCGGTCGGGTGGAATCGGGCGAACTCATCATCCGCGAGGGCGGCCTCGACGGCACTGCACCGGGCCGCGCACTCTCCACCTCTCTCTTCAGCCGCTGGGTGCCGAAATGATCAACGAAAGAAGCGACCACGGCACGGCACGCGTCGGGCAGGTGAAGGAGGTCACCAGCCTCACCAATCCGATCGTCAAGGATATCCGGGCCCTGACGCAGAAGAAGCATCGCGACGAGACGCGCTCCTTCATGGCCGAGGGGCTGAAGCTCGTCATCGACGCGCTCGATCTCGGCTGGAAGATCAAGACGCTCGTCTATGCCAAGGCGGCGAAGGGCAAGCCTCAGGTCGAGCAGGTGGCCGCGAAAACGGTCGCCAGAGGCGGGCTCGTCCTCGAAGTCAACGAGAAGGTGATCTCCACCATCACACGACGCGACAATCCGCAGATGGTCGTCGGCATCTTCGAGCAGCGCTACTCTCCGCTCAAGGATATTCGTCCGCAGGAGGGGGAGACCTATGTGGCGCTCGACCGCGTGCGCGACCCGGGCAATCTCGGCACCATCATCCGCACCGCCGACGCGGCCGGGGCTTCCGGGATAATCCTGGTCGGCGAAACCACGGATCCCTTTTCGCTCGAGACCGTGCGGGCAACCATGGGTTCGGTTTTCGCCATGCCGATCGCGCGGGCGAATACGGAGGATTTCATACGCTGGCAGAGAGCGGCCGGCGTTCAGGTGGTCGCGACCCATCTGGCGGGTTCCGTCGACTATCGCACGATCGACTACAAATCGAAGCCGGTCGTGCTTCTGATGGGCAATGAACAGGCGGGCCTGCCGGTGGAACTCGCGCGCGAGGCTGGCGCACTCGCCCGCATTCCGCAGGCGGGGCGTGCCGATTCGCTCAATCTCGCCATCGCGACCGGCATCATGCTGTTCGAGGCTCGGCGCCACCTCCTGTCTCTGGATGGCGGCCGATGAAGGAGGAGCAGACACTTTTCTCGCGGCCGCTCCCGATCGCGCTCTTCATTCTGGTCGCGCTCGCCGCCGACCAGTTCGTCAAATATCTGGTGGAGGCGTATCTGCCGTTCCAACAGGGCGTGCCGGTCGTGCCGATGCTCGCCCTCTACCGAACCTACAATTACGGCGTCGCCTTCTCGATGCTCTCCGGCATGGAGGGGTGGTTCATCGTCGGCATCCGGCTGGCGGTCGTCACCTTCGTGCTCTGGCTGTGGCGCCGCACGCCGAAGGACCGGTTCTTTGCCCATCTGGGCTACGCGATGATCATTGCCGGGGCGCTCGGCAATCTCGTCGACCGGCTGCTCTTCGGCTATGTCATCGACTATATCCTGTTCTACACGGCCACCTGGTCCTTTGCCGTCTTCAACCTTGCGGACAGTTTCATCACCGTCGGCGCCGGCGCGATCATTCTCGATGAACTGCTGCAGGCGAAAAAGGAGCGTTCCCTGAAACTTTAGGCGTCGGCTGAAGGCATTCGGAAGGCTTGCCGTGCTAGTCCGCGGGCATGAGCGAGCGGATGTTTCGAGAGCGGATGAGGGCTGGCGCGGACACGGGGTCGGCAGCCGGCAGGACGGCCTCAGCGGCACCCACGGTGAAGCTCGGCGCCGCCGTCATCTGGCAGCGCCGGTCGTTGGGCGACCTTTCGGTAGGGCTGCCGGTCGCGCGCATCGCCTATGCTCTCGCCGGCATCGTTGCGGCAATGCTGCTCCTTGCCGTCGGTGCGAGCGCGGGTCTGCACCTGCTGCCGGCGATCATCGCGGCTGGCGGCATGGCCGGCGCCTTCCTGCTTTTGTCCGGCCGCGACGAGGCGTCTGGGAAATGGGTCGTCGGTGCCGGCGAGACTGCGCAGGACCCCGCACGGCATGGCATTGAACCCACGGCGCTTGCGACGATCCATGACGCCATGGGCGATCTCGCCATCGTCCGCGACCCTGATGGCAGGATCATGCAGGCCAATGGCGCCTTCCATGAGCTTTGCGGATGCGCGGACGCGCGAGGGCTGACCTGCGCGGAGCTGGGATTGCGCTTCGAGCCGAAGCCGGGCCCAGACCGCTACTTTGTGCATATCTATACGCCCGCGGGCACGCGGCTCTACGACTGGCACGACGTGCATGTCCGCGACCCGGCGCGCGGCCGGTTGATGCGCCACAGCATCGCTCGCGATGTTACCGAGGAAATGCTGGCGGCAAGCCGGAGGGAGGAGGCGCGGCGGCGCGCCGAGGAGGCGAGCCGGGCGAAGTCCCGTCTGCTCGCCACCGTCAGTCACGAAATCCGTACCCCGCTCTCCGGCATCCTCGGCATGAGCCGGCTGCTTGCCGAGACGCGGTTGTCGGAAGAGCAGAAGAACTATCTCGCCGGCATGCAGCAGTCCGGCCACACCCTGGTTCAACTGGTCGAGGACCTGATCGATTTTTCGTCGCTTGCCGCCGGACGGTTCCAGCTGCGCCCGTCGCAGGAGGATCTGCGCCAGACAGTCGAGAATGTGGTCGAGATGCTTTCGCCCCGCGCGCACGAGAAGAACATCGAGATCGGCGCAACGGTCGCCATCGAGGTACCCGAGCGGATGCTCTTCGATGCGGCGCGCCTGCGCCAGGTGCTGTTCAACGTGGTCGGCAACGCGGTGAAATTCACCGAGAAGGGCGGCGTCTTCGTCTCCGTCGATATCGAGAACGGCTCCATGCGCATCCGGATCGATGATAGCGGCCCCGGCATGTCCGCCGACGAACTCGCGCGCGTTTTCGAAGAGTTCGAGCAGGCAGGCGATGACGCCCAGCGTGCCAAAGGCACCGGGCTCGGCCTCGCGATATCCCGGCGGATCATGGAGGCCTTCGGCGGCAGCCTGACCGCCACGAGCATGTCCGGCGAGGGAAGCCGGTTCGAGATCCGCTTCCCGATGGCTGGCGCCGGTCTCTCGACCGTTCCCGTTCGGCGCGGCATTCTGGCGGGTGCACAGGTGCTTGTCATGGCGCCCGAGGGGCCCTCCTCGGCCGCGCTTGCCGCCACGATCCAGACGCTGGGCGGTACGTGCCATCGGGCTTCGACACTTGCAATCGCAGAACGGGTCGTGGCCGGCGCGCTCGGCAATCGGCTGCCGCTGACGGATGTCATCGTCGATCACCGTCATGCGGCGCAGTTTCGCGAGCTTCTTGCTCGCGAGCCGGCGATCGCCGGCCTGCGTTTGCGCAGAACCTATCTCATCAGCCCCGAGGAGCGCGCAAGCCATCCGGTGAGCCGGCTCGGCGGATATGAGGCCTGGCTGATCCGCCCGCTTCGAGAGAGATCGCTGGTCGAGGTGCTGCTCGGGCGGCTCAGAGGAATGGAGAAACGCGACGCGATCAACGACAACAGACCGGTGTTGCGGGAGGAGCCGGCGTCGACGGTCGCGACGGCGGACATTCGCGCCATCCTGCTTGCCGAGGACGACCCTGTGAATGCACTCGTCCTGCGGTCGGTTCTCAGCCGTACAGGGCGTGCCGTCGATCATGTCGGTGACTTCAAGACGCTCGAAGCCGCACTCCGCTCGGCCGGTTCAGCCCCGCCGCCGCTGATCGTCACCGACCTCAACATGCCGGGCGGAGATGGTCTCGACGTGCTCCGGCGTCTTCGTGAAGCGGAGGCCGCCGGAGGCAGGCGGCGGGTGCCGGTCCTCGTCCTGACCGCGGACGCGCGCGGCGATCTCGACGAGCGCCTTCGAGCCGCGGGAGCGGACGCCGTGCTGGCGAAGCCCGCCGACCCGCAGCGGCTCCTTGCCGAAGTCACCCGCCTCATGGATCCCGTTACGAATTAGAATCCCTCGCTTCGGGGCACCGGGCCGGGTCGGGGTTGTATACTGCCCTGGTGTCACTATGTTGTTGCAGAAACGTGGTCTAAGCCCGGCAGCAATGACGGTTCGGGATGACACGATATGACGATCGAACTTCTGGATTCGATGGGCGTGGTTGACACCTCCAATGCTTACATCCGCAAGGCAGTTGCGGCTCCGGCTGGCGATGTTCTCGGACGGATCGCCAATCTCGAGACCCGCCTTGCCCGTTCGGCAGCCGAGGTCGATGCGGCGCAGGCAGTACGCTACAGGGTGTTCGTCGAGGAGATGAAGGCGCAGGTGGCGCCCGAGGCCGGCCGACGCAAGCGCGACATCGACAGCTGGGATGCGATCTGCGACCACCTGCTGGTCCTCGATACATCCATCGAGGGCGATGCGGAGGAGCAGATCGTCGGAACCTACCGCCTGCTGCGCCAGGACGTTGCCGAGCGGACCGGCGGCTTCTACTCGGCTTCGGAGTTTGCGATAGGCGAACTTCTCACGCGTCATCCCGACAAGCGCTTCATGGAACTCGGACGTTCCTGCGTGCTGCCGGAATATCGCACCAGGCGCACGGTCGAACTGCTGTGGCAGGGCAATTGGGCCTATGCGCTGAAGCACGGGATCGATGCGATGTTCGGCTGCGGTTCGTTTCCGGGCGTGGTTCCCGAAGAGCACGCGCTCGCGCTCTCCTTTCTGCATCATAACGTCCGGGTCCGGGACGAGTGGGCGGTTTCCGCCCGGCCGGAGCTCTACCGGACGATGGATCTGATGCCTCCGGAGGCGATCAACCCGAAGAAAGCGCTCGCGGCGCTTCCGCCGCTGATCAAGGGCTATATGCGGCTCGGTGCGATGGTCGGCGAGGGGGCGGTGGTCGATCAAGCGTTCCGCACCACCGACGTTCTGATCGTCCTGCCGATCAGCAATATTTCCGGCCGTTACCTGAACTATTACGGCGCCGATGCGGGGCGTTTCTCCTCGTCGGTGTCCTGATCGTCTCTCGCCGCACCTCGAATTTTCATGACGGAAGCATATTGAACCATAAAGGAGAACATTCGCCGCTCTGCCTGCGAGGGTAGCTCCGCGAGCAAATCTCGACTTTTCATCACGAACGAAATTGGTCAGCCATGATACATTGAGCCCGCCTCCGTTCCCGGGAAGCGGGCTCTTGTTTTGAGCGCTCGCGCGATCTTGAGGCTTGCTCCAACCATAGCCTGGCGACGCGCAACAGCCGAAGTGTCAGCAGCTTTCCGGCTTTCCGCCGACCCGCGTCACGTCCCGGCGTTATAGGCAGCGATCGCGGCCAGGTTGACGAGGTCGGAGTCCTTTGCCGACATGGAGGCGATCTGGACCGACTTGTCGAGGCCGACCAGCAGCGGGCCGATCACGGTCGAGCCGCCCAGCTCCTGGAGCATCTTCGTCGAGATCGAGGCCGAGTGGAAAGCCGGCATGACGAGCACGTTCGCGGTGCCGGAAAGCCTGCAGAACGGATACTGCTCCATCACCCGCGCATTGAGTGCCACGTCGGCGGCCATTTCGCCGTCATATTCGAAATCCACGCGGCGCCGGTCGAGGATCTTTACCGCCTCGCGTACCCGCTCCGAGCGTTCGCCGGAAGGGTGGCCGAAGGTCGAATAGGCGAGCATCGCCACCCGCGGGACATAGCCCAGCCGCTTGGCGAGGCCGGCCGCTTCCTCGGCAATATCCGCCAGCTCCTCGGACGTCGGCATGTCGTGCACCGCGGTATCGGCGACGAGCACCGTACGGCCGCGGCAGAGCGCAATGGACACGCCGATCACCCGGTGGCCGGGCTTTGGGTCGATGCAGCGGCGCACGTCTTCGAGCGCGGTCGAATAGTTGCGCGTAAGGCCCGTCACCATGCCGTCCGCATCGCCGAGCGCCACCATCGAGGCGGCGAAATGGTTGCGGTCGGTATTGATCAGACGCTGCACGTCTCGGAACAGATAGCCCTTCCGCTGCAGGCGCGAATAGAGGAAATCGGTATAGGCGCCGACGCGCTTCGACAGGCGCGCATTGACGATCTGAATGCCGGCGCGGTCGAGGTCGATGCCTTCGCGCTCGGCGGTTTCGCGCATCACTTCCTCGCGCCCGAGCAGGAGCGCCGTGCCGAGCTGCTGGTTGGCATAGGCGATCGCCGAGCGCATCATCTGCACTTCCTCGCCTTCGGCAAAGACGATCCGCTTCGGCTGGCGGCGAACGCGCTCGACGATGCGCTGCAGCGTCGAGGCGATCGGGTCGCGCCGCGCCGAAAGCTGCTGTCCATAGGCCTTGAGGTCCTCGATCGGCTTGCGGGCGACGCCCGTCTCCATGGCCGCCTTTGCAACAGCCATCGGGATCGCCGAAATGAGGCGCGGATCGAAGGGGACGGGAATGATATATTGCGGCCCGAAGCGCGGGCGGTTGCCCTGATAGGCAGCGGCGACGTCGTCCGGAACGTCTTCCTTGGCGAGATTGGCGAGCGCTTCCGCCGCGGCGATCTTCATCGCATCGTTGATCGTCGAGGCACGCACGTCGAGCGCGCCGCGGAAGATATAGGGGAAGCCGAGAACGTTGTTGACCTGGTTGGGATAATCCGAGCGGCCGGTCGCGACGATCGCGTCGTCGCGGATCAGGGCCACTTCTTCAGGCGTGATTTCCGGATCGGGATTGGCCATGGCGAAGATGATCGGCCGTGGGCCCATGGAGCGGACCATGTCCGCGGAAAGCGCGCCCTTGGCCGAAAGGCCGAAGAATACGTCGGCGCCGTCAAGTGCCTCGGCGAGCGTCCTGCGGTCGGTCTCGACCGCATGGGCGGACTTCCACTGGTTCATGCCGTCGGTACGGCCCTTGTAGATGACCCCCTTGGTATCGCAGAGGATGATGTTCGACGGGTTGAAGCCCATCGCCTTGATGAGCTCGATGCAGGCGATCGCCGCCGCGCCTGCGCCGTTGCAGACGAGCTTGGCCGTCTTGAAGTCGCGGCCGGTCAGGGTCAGCGCGTTGACGAGGCCTGCCGCGGCGATGATCGCGGTGCCGTGCTGGTCGTCATGGAAGACCGGAATGTCCATGACTTCGCGCAGCCGCTGTTCGATGATGAAACAGTCCGGCGCTCTGATGTCCTCGAGATTGATTCCGCCGAAGGAGGGACCGAGAAAGCGGACGCAGTTGATGAATTCGTCGACGTTTTCGGTGTCCACCTCGAGGTCGATCGAATCGACGTCGGCGAAGCGCTTGAAGAGGACGGACTTGCCCTCCATGACGGGCTTCGAGGCGAGTGCGCCGAGATTGCCGAGGCCGAGGATCGCCGTGCCGTTGGAAATCACCGCAACCATGTTGCCGCGAGCCGTGTAGTCGTATGCCGTCGCCGGATCGTCGGCGATCGCCTTGACCGGAACGGCGACACCGGGCGAATAGGCAAGCGAAAGGTCGCGCTGCGTCGCCATCGGCTTGGTCGGCGAGATTTCCAGTTTTCCGGGGCGACCTTGAGAGTGAAAATCCAGCGCTTCCTGCGCCGTGACGCTGGTCATTGCGCGGTCGGTCTTGTCGATACCCGGCATGTTTCCTCAACCTCCTGTGGGCGACCCTCCTGGTCAGCCTCTTTGTTGTTGTCGTCTATAAATGCTTGCGGATAGTGTGACATCTCTTTTTTGGAACAATCATGAATTTCCTGATGGATGCATCGAACCGTTCGGGCGACGTCCTTTCCGTGTCCGATCTCGCAAGCGAGGAGAGCCGCTCCACTGCCACGCCGATGATGGAGCAGTTCATCGAGATCAAGGCGAACAATCCGGATTCGCTCCTGTTCTACCGCATGGGCGATTTCTACGAGCTGTTCTTCCAGGATGCGGTCGAGGCGTCGCGCGCGCTCGGTATCACGCTGACGAAACGCGGCCAGCACATGGGGCAGGAAATTCCGATGTGCGGCGTGCCGGTGCATGCGGCCGACGATTACCTGCAGAAGCTGATCGCATCCGGCTACCGTGTCGCCGTCTGCGAACAGGTGGAGGACCCGGCCGAAGCGAAGAAGCGCGGCAGCAAATCGGTCGTGCGCCGCGATGTCGTGCGCCTGGTGACGCCGGGAACGATCACCGAGGAGAAGCTGCTCTCGCCTTCGGAATCGAACTATCTGATGGCGCTGGCGCGCATCAGGAGCGGCTCGGAGCCGGCCTACGCCCTTGCCTGGATCGACATTTCGACGGGCATCTTCCGCCTCGCCGAGACGGCGGAAAGCCGCCTGCTTGCCGACATATTGCGCATCGAACCGCGCGAGCTGATCGTGCCCGACACCGTCTTTCACGATCCCGATCTCAGGGCCGTCTTCGACGTGCTCGGGCGCGTCGCGGTGCCGCAGCCGGCCGTCCTCTTCGACAGCGCGACGGCGGAGGGGCGCATTTCGCGCTACTACGGCGTTGGGACGCTCGACGGCTTCGGCAGCTTCTCGCGCGCCGAGCTCGCGGCCGCTTCGGCGGCGGTCTCCTATGTCGAGAAAACCCAGCTCCAGGAGCGCCCGGCGCTCGGCATTCCGGAAAGGGAAAGCGCCGCCTCGACACTCTTCATCGATCCGGCGACCCGCGCCAATCTGGAGCTCGCCAAGACGCTTTCCGGCTCCCGGGACGGCAGCCTGCTCAAGTCGCTCGACCGTACGATGACGAGCGGAGGCGCCAGGCTGCTCGCCGAAAGGCTGATGTCGCCGCTGACCGACCCGGAGCGGATCAACCAGCGGCTCGATTCGATCGAGGTGCTGGCCGATCAGCCGCGGTTTACGACGGATGTTCGCGACGCTCTTCGCAGGGCGCCTGACATGCCGCGGGCCCTGTCGCGGCTCGCGCTCGGCCGCGGCGGCCCTCGCGATCTCGGTGCCATCCAGGCGGGCATGCGGGCCGCGGCGGCGATATCGGCGCTCCTTACGGGCGCCGAGCTCTCGGCGGAATTGACCGAAGCGCGCAACACGATCGCGGCCTTGCCGCGGGAGTTGCTCGCGCGCCTCGACGCAACCCTTGCCGAGGAACTGCCGCTTCTGAAACGCGACGGCGGCTTCGTCCGCGAGGGCGCGAGCGCCGAACTCGACGAGATGCGGGCGCTGCGCGATCAGTCGCGCCGCGTGGTCGCAGGGCTGCAGCTGCAATATTGCGAAGAAACCGGCATCAAGTCGCTGAAGATCAAGCACAACAACGTGCTGGGGTACTTCATCGAGGTGACCGCCGGCAATGCCGGATCGATGACCGACACCGATGCCGGCCGCGCCCGCTTCATTCATCGCCAGACCATGGCGAATGCGATGCGCTTCACAACGACCGAGCTTGCCGAGCTCGAAACGAAGATCGCCAATGCCGCGGACCGGGCGCTGGCGATCGAGGTCGAGACCTTCGAGGCCATGACGCGCGAGGTGGTCGCCGAGGCCGAGGCGATCAAGGCGGCAGCGCTGGCGCTCGCGACGATCGACGTCTCGGCCGGGCTCGCGGTGCTTGCGGAGGAGCAGAATTATACGCGCCCTACGGTCGACCGCTCGCGAATGTTCGCGATCGAGGGAGGACGCCACCCCGTCGTGGAGCAGGCCTTGCGGCGCCAGGCTGCCAATCCTTTCGTCGCCAACGGCTGCGATCTTCTCCGCCGAACGGCGAGCAGGGCGGCGCGATCTGGCTCCTCACCGGTCCCAACATGGGCGGCAAGTCGACTTTCCTGCGCCAGAACGCGCTGATCGCGATCATGGCCCAGACGGGATCCTTCGTGCCCGCGGCCGCCGCGCATATCGGCGTGGTCGACCGGCTCTTCTCGCGCGTCGGCGCTTCGGACGATCTCGCCCGGGGGCGCTCGACCTTCATGGTCGAGATGGTCGAAACGGCGGCGATCCTCAACCAGGCGACGGACCGCTCGCTGGTGATCCTCGACGAGATCGGCCGCGGCACCGCGACCTTCGACGGTCTGTCGATCGCCTGGGCGGCGGTCGAGCATCTGCACGAGGTCAATCGCTGCCGCGGGCTCTTCGCGACCCATTTCCACGAGCTGACCGTGCTCTCCGAAAAGCTCGTGCGGCTGTCGAACGCGACCATGCGTGTCAAGGAGTGGGACGGCGACGTCATATTCCTGCACGAGGTGGGCCCGGGCGCAGCCGACCGCTCCTACGGCATCCAGGTCGCCCGCCTTGCAGGCTTGCCGCCCTCGGTCGTCGCCCGCGCGAAGGATGTGCTCGCCAAGCTCGAGGATGCCGACCGCAAGAATCCGGCGAGCCAGCTGATCGACGACCTGCCGCTGTTCCAGGTCGCCGTCCGGCGGGAGGAGGCGGCGAGGGCATCGTCGGGTCCTTCGAAGGTCGAGGAATCCCTGAAGGCGCTCAACCCGGACGACATGACGCCGCGCGAGGCGCTCGACGCGCTTTACGCGTTCAAGAAGGAGCTTTCCAACCGCTGATTTCGCCGGGCTATTTCCCCTGTCATTCGGCCGGCAAAAGGGCTATACAGCGGCGCTTGCAACGAATGATCTAAGTCGGACAGGACGCCCCTCGGCACTTCATGGCCAGACACCAAACCTCCTTTCCCGAAATCCTGGACGTGTCGGCGCTTCGGGCCAGGTGCGACTTCATCGCCTCCGCTCATGCCGAACAGCGCGAACCGATGCGCCGGGCCTTGCTTGCGGCCTTCAAGGAGGCAAATGTCGCGGGCCGCGCCAAGGCGCGCGAACTGCTCGCCGCAGACGGCGCAGGAATAAAATGCGCCGAGCGCATCTCCTGGCTTCAGGACCAGCTGATTACCCTTTTGCACGACTTCGTGCTGAACCAGATTTTCGACGCCGCGAAGGCTCCCGAGGCTTCGCGCATCGCGGTCACCGCCGTCGGCGGCTACGGCCGCGGAACGCTGGCGCCAGGCTCGGATATCGACCTGCTCTTCCTCCTGCCCGCCAAGAAGGCGGTCTGGGCGGAGCCGGCGATCGAATTCATGCTCTATATCCTGTGGGACCTCGGCTTCAAGGTCGGCCACGCAACGCGAACGATCGAGGAATGCATCCGCCTGTCGCGTGCAGACATGACCATCCGCACGGCAATCCTCGAATGCCGCTATGTCTGCGGGTCCGCGGCCCTGGCGAACGAACTCGAAACGCGCTTCGACCACGAGATCGTCCGCAATACCGGCCCGGAATTCATTGCGGCGAAGCTCGCCGAGCGGGACGAGCGCCATCGCAAGGCGGGCGACACGCGCTACCTCGTCGAGCCGAATGTCAAGGAAAGCAAGGGCGGCTTGCGCGACCTGCACACGCTCTTCTGGATTTCGAAATATTTCTACCGCGTCAAGGACTCCGCCGATCTCGTCAAGCTCGGCGTCCTTTCGAAGCAGGAGTACAAGCTCTTCCAGAAGGCCGAGGATTTTCTCTGGGCGGTGCGCTGCCACATGCATTTCCTGACCGGCAAGGCGGAGGAGCGCCTCTCATTCGACATCCAGCGCGAGATCGCCGAGGCGCTCGGCTATCACGATCACCCCGGGCTCTCGGCAGTGGAACGCTTCATGAAGCACTACTTCCTGGTGGCCAAGGACGTCGGCGACCTGACCCGCATCTTCTGCTCGGCGCTGGAGGACCAGCAGGCCAAGGACACGCCCGGGATAACGGGCGTCATAAGCCGCTTCCGCAATCGCGTCCGCAAGATCGCGGGCACGCTCGATTTCGTCGATGACGGCGGGCGCATCGCGCTTGCGAGCACCGACGTGTTCAAGCGCGACCCGGCAAACCTCATGCGCCTGTTCCACATCGCCGACATTAACGGGCTCGAATTTCATCCGGCGGCGCTGAAGCAGGTGACCCGTTCTTTGAGCCTGATCAGGCCCCACTTGCGCGAAAACGAAGAGGCCAACCGGCTCTTCCTGTCGATTCTCACCTCGCGGCGCAATCCGGAACTGATCCTTCGCCGGATGAACGAAGCGGGGGTGCTCGGCCGTTTCATTCCCGAATTCGGCAAGATCGTCTCGATGATGCAGTTCAACATGTATCACCACTACACGGTGGACGAGCATCTCCTGCGCTCGGTCGACGTCCTCTCCCGCATCGAGCGGGGCCTGGAGGAGGAGGCGCATCCCCTGACGGCGATGCTGATGCCTGGTATCGAGGACCGCGAGGCGCTCTACGTCGCCGTTCTGCTGCACGACATCGCCAAGGGCCGCCCGGAGGATCATTCGGTGGCCGGCGCCAAGGTCGCGCGAAAGCTTTGCCCGCGCTTCAGGCTGACCCCGAAACAGACGGAAATGGTGGTCTGGCTGGTCGAGGAACATCTGACCATGTCGATGGTCGCGCAGACCCGCGATCTTAACGACCGCAAGACCATCGTCGATTTCGCCGAACGGGTCCAATCCCTCGAACGGCTGAAGATGCTGCTCATCCTCACCGTCTGCGACATCCGCGCCGTCGGGCCCGGCGTCTGGAACGGCTGGAAGGGCCAGCTCCTGCGCACGCTCTACTACGAGACCGAGCTTCTGCTCTCGGGCGGCTTTTCGGAACTGTCGCGCAAGGAGCGGGCGAAGCACGCCGCCCATATGCTGGAGGAGGCGCTCGCCGACTGGCCCAAGAAGGAGCGCCAGGCTTATGTGCGGCTGCATTACCAGCCCTATCTTCTGACCGTGGCGCTCGAGGAGCAGGTGCGTCATGCGGGCTTCATCCGTGAGGCGGACAATGCGGGCCGGACGCTCGCGACCATGGTGCGGACCCATGACTTCCACGCCATCACCGAAATCACGGTGCTGTCGCCGGACCATCCGCGCCTGCTGACCGTCATCGCCGGCGCTTGCGCCGCGGCTGGCGCCAACATCGTCGGCGCGCAGATCCACACGACATCGGACGGCCGGGCGCTCGATACCATTCTCGTCAACCGCGAGTTCTCGGTCGCCGAGGACGAGACGCGCCGGGCGGCGAGCATCGGCAAGCTGATCGAGGACGTGCTCTCCGGCCGCAAGCGGCTTCCGGAGGTGATCGCCAGCCGGACGCGTGTGAAGAAGCGCAGCAGGGCCTTCACCGTGACGCCGGAGGTAACCATCAGCAATACGCTGTCGAACAAGTTCACCGTCATCGAGGTCGAGGGCCTCGACCGGACCGGTCTGCTTTCCGAAGTGACCGCGGTGCTGTCAGACCTATCGCTCGACATCGCCTCGGCCCATATCACCACCTTCGGCGAAAAGGTCATCGACACCTTCTACGTCACCGATCTGGTCGGCTCGAAGATCACCAGCGAGAACCGGCAGATGAACATCGCGGCGCGCCTCAAGGCGGTGCTGGCGGGCGAGGTGGACGAAGCGCGCGAGCGCATGCCCTCCGGCATCATTGCGCCGACCCCTGTGTCCCGCGTACCCTACGGTTCCAAAACGACAAAAGCCGAAACATGAGTCTGGTCAAGAAATTCGCTACCGTCGGCGGCGCAACGCTCGGAAGCCGGCTCTTCGGCTTCATCCGGGAAACCTTCATGGCGGCAGCGCTCGGCACCGGCCCGGTCGCCGACGCCTTCAACACCGCCTTCCGGCTGCCGAACACCTTTCGCAGGCTTTTTGCCGAAGGGGCGTTCAATTCGGCCTTCGTGCCGCTCTTCGCCAGGGAGATCGAGGCGCACGGCATGGAAGGCGCACGGCGCTTTTCCGAGGAGGTCTTCGGCGTCCTCTTCACCGTTCTTCTTCTGCTGACGATCGCCATGGAACTGGCGATGCCTTTCATCGTCGGGCAGTTGATCGCTCCCGGATTTGCCGACGACCCCGCGAAATTCACAAGCACCGTCACCTTCGCGACGATCATGTTTCCCTATCTCGCCTGCATGTCGCTGGCGGCAATGATGGCGGGCATGCTCAATTCGCTGCACCGCTATTTCGCGGCAGCCATCGCGCCGGTCTTCCTGAACTTCATCCTGATCGGCGTTCTGGCCTATGCCTGGTACAGCGGCCAGGATGCGGTCGCGGTCGGCTATGATCTCTCCTGGGGGGTGCTGGCCGCGGGCCTCGTGCAACTGGCGATCGTCTGGGTCGCGGTGCGCAATGCCGGAATCCGGATCGGCTTTCGCCGGCCCCGGCTGACGGCGAACGTCAAGCGCCTGCTGGTGCTGGCGCTTCCCGCGGCGATCACCGGCGGCATCACGCAGATCAACCTCCTGATCAACACCAATATCGCTTCTGCAAAGGAAGGCGCCGTCTCGTCGCTCGTCTATGCCGACCGCATCTATCAGCTGCCGCTCGGCGTCGTCGGCATTGCCGTTGCGACCGTGCTTCTGCCCGAGCTTGCGCGGGCTCTGCGCGGCGGTAATCTCAAAGAGGCGGCAAACCTGCAGAACCGTTCCGTCGAATTCACGCTGTTCCTGACACTTCCCGCCGCGGCGGCACTGCTCGTCATGTCGGAGCCGATCGTCCGGCTCCTCTTCGAGCGCGGCCAGTTCTCGCCGGAATCCACTGTCGTCGTCGGGCATATTCTGGCGATCTACGGCCTCGGCCTGCCGGCCTTCGTGCTGATCAAGGCCTTCATTCCCGGATTCTTCGCCCGCGAGGACACCCGAACGCCGATGATCTTCGCCGGAATTTCCGTGGCCGTGAACGTCTCCCTGGCGCTGACGCTCTTTCCGTCGCTTGCCGCTAGCGGCATCGCGACGGCCGAAATCGTCGCCGGCTGGGTGAACGCCCTGCTTCTTTTCGCGACGCTCGTCTGGCGTGGGCACTGGGGGCGCGATATTCCCTTGCTGACGAGGATTCCCCGGCTGGTGATCGCCGCTGCCGTCATGGCGGCCGCGTTGCACTTTGCCGTGGATTGGCTCGCCTTGCCCCTTTCTTCCGCCGCATCGCTTGCGACCCGCGCCCTTACGCTCTGCGGCCTGATCGCCGCCGCGATGGCGATCTATTTCGCGGTCGCGTTCGGGACCGGCGGCGCAAGCCTCTCGATGATCCGCCGCAGCGTCAAACGGGGGGCACCGGCCCCGTCCGCCGAGCGGGCGAGCGAAGGGGCGGATCGGCAATGAGACAGTCGATTGCCCGCGTCGCCATCGTCGTGCCCGACTACGACGAGGGCATCGCCTTTTACTGCGGCAAACTCGGCTTCGACCTCCTCGATGACAGCGACCTCGGCGGCGGCAAGCGCTGGGTCGTCGTGCGGCCGAAAGGTGCGGCGGAGACCGCTCTCCTGCTCGCCAGGGCCGAGGGCGAAAGGCAGCGCGCCGCGATCGGCAATCAGACCGGCGGGCGGGTCGGCTTCTTTCTCTTTACCGACGACTTCGGCCGCGATCACGCCGCCATGCTTTCGGCAGGCGTCACGTTCCTCGAGGCGCCCCGCCATGAGGTCTACGGAACCGTTGCCGTCTTCGCCGATCCCTTCGGCAATAGGTGGGATCTCCTTCAGCCCGCGTGACCATGCCTCTTGATTGCGCCCGGCCCGCCGTGCATAAGCGCGGCGGATATCAACTGGAGCCGGGCCCTCCACAAGCCCGATTGGGGACGACATGAACGAATTCAAGCCGCTCGTATTTTCCGGTGTTCAGCCGACCGGCAACCTGCATCTCGGCAATTATCTCGGCGCGATGCGCAAATTCGTCGCCCTTCAGGAAAACAACGATTGCATCTATTGCGTCGTCGACCTGCACTCGATCACCGCGCAGCTCGTGCATGAGGACCTGCCGGGCCAGATCCGGTCGATCGCGGCGGCTTTCATCGCCTCGGGCATCGACCCCGAAAAGCACATCGTCTTCAACCAGTCGGCCGTGCCGCAACACGCCGAGCTCGCCTGGATCTTCAACTGCGTCGCCCGCATCGGCTGGATGAACCGGATGACCCAGTTCAAGGACAAGGCCGGCAAGGACCGTGAAAACGCTTCGCTCGGCCTGCTCGCCTATCCGAGCCTGATGGCGGCCGACATCCTCGTTTATCGCGCCACCCACGTGCCCGTCGGCGACGACCAGAAGCAGCACCTGGAACTCACCCGCGACATCGCCCAGAAGTTCAACATCGACTTCATGGAGCATATCCGGACGCGGGGCTACGGCGTCGACATCGTCGTCGGAGAAGAGCCGATCCATGCCTATTTCCCACCGGTGGAACCCTTGATCGGCGGCCCGGCACCGCGTGTCATGTCGCTGCGCGACGGCACCAAGAAGATGTCGAAATCGGATCCATCCGACCTGTCGCGCATCAATCTGATGGACGATGCCGATACGATCCTGAAGAAGATCCGCAAGGCCAAAACCGACCCGGACGCGCTTCCGAGCGAAGCGGACGGTCTTAAGGATCGACCGGAGGCCGAAAATCTCGTCGGCATTTACGCCGCGCTCGCCGACAGGTCGAAAGAAGAGGTGCTTGCCGAATTCGGCGGCCAGCAATTCTCGACCTTCAAGCCGGCTCTGGCCGACCTCGCCGTCAGCGTGCTTTCGCCGATCACGGGCGAGATGCGCCGGTTGATGGGCGATACCGCGCATATCGACGCTATCCTGCGCAAGGGCGGGGAGCGCGCCCGGGAACGCGCCGAGAAGACCATGCGCGAGGTCCGCGAAATCATCGGCTTTTTGCAGTAGTTCACGAAAATGAGACCTTGCGGGCGCCGCGCGGCGTTGTAATGTTCACCGCATGGTTTCAACCCGACTCTCACGAATGGAAGGCCATCGCCGCAAGTTCATGGCGGTGATCGACGACACGCCCGAATGCGGCCGCGCCGTGCATTATGCCGGTATGCGCGCGAAGAATTCCAATGGCGGCCTCGTGCTGCTCTACGTGATCGCCGACGGCGACTTCCAGCAATGGCTGGGGGTCGAGGAGATCATGCGCGCCGAAGCGCGGGACGAGGCCGAGGCGACGCTCGCCAAGATCGCGCAGACGGTGCGCGAACGGATCGGCATCGAGCCGGAAATCGTCATCCGCGAGGGCATCGCCACGGAACAGATTCACGCCGCCATCGAAGAGGACCGCGACATCGCGATCCTGGTGCTGGCGGCCGGATCGGCGAAGGAAGGCCCGGGGCCGCTCGTTTCGTCCATTGCCGGGAAGGCCGCGGCCTTCCCGATTCCGGTCACGGTCATTCCAGACCTTCTGACGGATGAGGAAATCGACGCGTTGACCTGATCTCCACAGCGCTGCGCGTCCCATCACATGAGCAAAGGTCGCTGTAGCGCTTTGAATCACGCTATTACGCCTTGCGGGCTCCACCCGAGGCTCCTATATTTTGGAACAATTCTAAAAAGCCGGTCGAGGAGCGCTCCCGGCAGAACGGAGTGAGACATGTTCATCCAGACCGAAGCCACACCGAATCCCGCCACTTTGAAATTCCTGCCGGGCAAGGTGGTGATGGAGAACGGCACCGCCGAATTCCGGAGCGAAGAAGAGGCCCTTGCAGGATCGCCCCTTGCGGCTCGGCTCTTCTCGATCCCCGGCGTCACCGGCGTCTATTTCGGCTATGACTTCATAACCGTTAGCAAGGAAGCGCAGGAGTGGCAGCACCTGAAGCCCGCGATCCTCGGCTCGATCATGGAGCATTTCATGTCGGGGCAGCCGATCATGTCGGGCGCCGGCCGTGCCGAGCAGACGGATGAGGAGGACGAGTTCTTCGACGAGGGCGACGAGGCGATCGTCGCCACGATCAAGGAACTGCTCGAGACGCGGGTTCGGCCCGCCGTCGCCCAGGACGGCGGCGACATCACCTTCCGCGGCTTCAAGGACGGAACGGTGTTCCTGAACATGAAAGGCGCATGCGCCGGCTGCCCCTCTTCGACCGCGACCTTGAGGCACGGCGTGCAGAACCTGTTGCGCCACTTCGTTCCTGAAGTCGAAGCGGTCGAATCCGTCTGATCCGAAGCGGGTCGAGGCGCGGAAACCTGCATGGCGGGCCCGCGCATCCTTCGCTTCCAGTTCGGCTTCATTTTCCTTATATCGTTTTCCATATTCCTTATGCCGGTGTGGTTTTTGGGATAGAATCACAGGTGTGATTCCGACGTGCCGCAGCGACTTGTAGATGCGGTAATTGCGGTTGCGCACCCTCGCAGCCGCACCGATCGCAGGACGCAGGGAGGAGACCGCGGCTGAAATGCTAGTTCTTGCCATTGATACATCCGGGTCCGGTTGTTTCGCTGCCGTCTACGACGACGGCTCCGGAGAGCTTCTGGCATGCGCGGGCGCGGAAATCGGACGTGGCCATGCGGAGCGCCTCATGGAATTCGTGGATGAGGCCTTGAGCGTCTCGGGCCGGGAACTCGGCGAGATCGATCGGATTGCCGTGACGATAGGTCCGGGATCGTTCACCGGGATCCGTGTCGGCGTTGCCGCTGCGCGCGGCCTTGCCCTGGCGCTCGGAAAGCCGGCAGTCGGGGTCACGACGCTTCAGGTCGTCGCCGAAAGCGCGCGGCTGAAACAGGCAGGCCAGCCGGTGCTCGTCGTCCTCGACGCCAAACGGGACGAGCTTTACCTCCAGGCCTTCGATGCTTCGGGACGGCCGCAGGGGAGGCGGAAATCCTGGCCGCCGAGGAAGCGCTCCGGCGCTTTTCCGGTTTCGCCGGCATCGTCTGCGGCTCCGGTGCCCTTGCCGTCACCGGCGCGGCGGGCGGCAAGCCGGACGAGATCGATATGGCGACCCTCGCCCGGCTGGGCGCGGCGGCCGATCCGGCTTCTGCGCGTCCTAAGCCGCTTTATCTGCGCGGACCGGACGCCAAGCCCCAGGCCGGATTCGCCGTGACCCGCGCCTGACCGGAAGACGCCAAACGCCATTCGCCCGTATATTCTCCAGAACGTCCAAGAAACGCCCCGATGAGCCTTACCGACTATTTCACCCGCCGCGCCGAATTCGACATTTTCGCGCTTGAAGAGGCCGATCTCGGCGCCGCGGCCGCGCTGCATCGCCAGCGCTTTGCCGCAGCCTGGAGCGACGGCGAAATCCATGGGCTCCTGAGTCAGGAGACAGTGTTCGGATTCGTCGCGCGCCAGACCAATGCCAACGGCATGTTCCGGCCGGCCTTCGGCGGCTTCGTCCTGTCGCGGGCGGTCGCCGGCGAGGCCGAGATACTGACGATTGGGGTCGACCCCCGCTACGCGCGCTCCGGTCTCGGCTGGCGCCTCATGCAGGCGGCGATGCGGGAGGCCGCCGTCAAGGGAGCAGAGGCACTGTTCCTGGAAGTCGACGAGACGAACCAGGCCGCGATCGGTCTCTACGGAAAGCTCGGCTTCCGCAAGGTCGGGGAGCGGAAGGCCTATTACCAGGTGCGGCCCGGCGAGCGCAGCGCGGCGCTTGTCATGCGGCTCGATCTTCGTTAGAGCATCTCGCTGTTTCATGGAAACACTGAAACGCTCTAACCCTTTGGGCCAACGCACTTCCGGACGGAAAACCGGTACACACTTTTCCTGGAAATGCTCTGGAGCGAGATGAGGAAGGCGTGTGCGGTTTTCGCCCGTATCCCGCGTCTCAACCCATTGGAATAGATCACGTTCATGATTTCACGCAAACGGTGAAGCGCAGTTTGGAAGGTGCCTGCGGATGATCAATTGGGTGCGGGTCGCTCTTTGCGGCATGCTGCTCGTCATGGTCTCGCTGGTGCTGATGCCGGTCCAGATCCTTTGTCTCTGGCTCGATCTGAAACCGCGGCGCCGGCTGCCGCGTCACTGGCATCGCGTCGCCTGCCTGCTGCTCGGCCTGCACGTCCGCGTCCATGGCGAGCTCGACCGCCGGCGTCCCTTGCTCCTCAGCGCCAATCACGTCTCCTGGAAGGATATCCTGGTGCTTTCCTCGGTGGCGGACGTCGTTTTCGTTGCCAAGTCGGACGTCAAGAGCTGGCCGGTATTCGGGCTTCTCGCCCGCCTTCAGGCATCGGTTTTCGTGGAGCGCGAGCAGAAGCGCACCACCGGTCACCAGGTCAATGATATCGGGCGACGGCTCGCCGATGGGGAAATCGTCGTGCTCTTCCCGGAAGGAACGACCTCCGACGGCAACCGGCTGCTCGACATCAAGACCTCGCTGTTCGGCGCGGCCGCTTCGGCGGTCCCGCAGTCGCCGACCGGCGTGGTTCATGTCCAGCCGCTGGCGATTTCCTACACCGGCATCCACGGCATGCCGATGGGTCGCTATCATCGGCCGATCGCCGCATGGCCGGGCGACATCGGTCTGGTGCCGCACCTTCTGGGGGTGCTCAGAGAGGGAGCCCTGGAGGTCGATGTCGATTTCGGCGAGGCGGTGGATTATGACCGGCACGCGAACCGCAAGGAAGTGAGCCGCCTCATCGAGCAGCGTATCCGCAAAATGCTGTCGGATCGGCTGCGAGGGCGTTCCCGATCCGCCGCGAAGCTCGAGCCGGCCGCGCTCTCTGCGGCGCCCGACGTCCCGTCGGATGCGCGAAGGTCGCGGTAGTACTCTCAAATGCCTCAATCCGGGATCACCCTGAAAGGGTGGCCGGTCGCGGCTCGCGCCGTGCCGGCCCGAAAATGCTTCAACTTTGGGGCGCTATGCACTAAAGAACCCGCATGACCCAGGAAACCGCTCTTCTGTCGACGTCGCCCGAGGCGGGCGACCTGAACGTTCCGGCGCGCAAGGTCTTCGTCAAGACCTATGGCTGCCAGATGAACGTCTATGACTCCGACCGCATGTCGGATGCGCTCTCGCGCGACGGCTATGTTGCGACCGATGTCCTGGAAGACGCCGATTTCGTGCTGCTCAACACCTGTCATATCCGCGAAAAGGCTGCCGAGAAGGTCTATTCCGAGCTCGGTCGCCTGCGCGAACTGAAGAAGGCAAAGGCGCGCGAGGGCCGCGAGATGCTGATCGGCGTGGCCGGCTGCGTGGCCCAGGCGGAGGGCGACGAGATTCTCCGCCGCGTCCCGGCGGTCGATCTCGTCATAGGCCCTCAGACCTATCATCGCCTTCCCGAGGCGCTGAAGCGGGCTCGCGCCGGCCAGCGTATCGTGGAAACGGACTATGCCATCGAGGACAAGTTCGTCCATCTGCCGGCGCCCGATAAGGCCAAGACCCGTGCGCGGGGCGTCACGGCTTTCCTGACCGTCCAGGAAGGCTGCGACAAGTTCTGCACTTTCTGCGTGGTACCCTACACGCGCGGCTCGGAAGTCTCGCGCCCGGTGTCACAGATCGTGGCGGAGGCGGAGAAGCTCGTCGAGGGCGGCGTGCGCGAAATCACCCTGCTCGGACAGAATGTCAACGCCTGGCACGGCGAGGGTCCGCATGGGCGCGAATGGAGCCTTGGCGACCTCTTGCGGCGCCTCGGCGAAATCGACGGCCTTGCACGCCTGCGCTATACCACCAGCCATCCGCGCGACATGGACGACAGCCTCATAGAGGCGCACCGGTCGATGGCGAAGCTGATGCCCTATCTGCACCTGCCGGTCCAGTCGGGCTCCGACCGTATCCTGAAGGCGATGAACCGGCGCCATACGGCTGCCGAATACCTGGCGCTCGTCGAGCGCATTCGTGCGGCGCAGCCCGACCTTGCGCTTTCGGGCGATTTCATCGTCGGCTTTCCCGGCGAGACCGATCAGGACTTCGAGGATACCCTCCGACTTGTCGAGGAAGTGAACTATGCACAGGCTTTCTCGTTTAAGTATTCGACGCGTCCCGGCACGCCGGGCGCCGAGCTCAAGGAACAGGTTCCCGAGGACGTGAAGGCCAAGCGTTTGGAAATATTGCAGGCTTTGCTCGTAAAGCAGCAGCGCGGTTTCGCCGAGGCCTGTGTGGGTCGGGAGATCGACCTGCTCCTGGAGAAGCCGGGCCGCATGCCGGGGCAGCTCGTCGGCCGGTCGCCGTGGCTGCAGCCCGTGAATGTTGATGCAAAAGCATCGCAAATCGGTGACATTATCAGAGTGCGAATCACCAAGGCCGGGCCGAACAGCCTGTTTGCCGAGATGATCGGGGAATCGGACGCGAGGAGCTGACCGCTTGAACGGACACGAACTGATTTCTTCCTCATCTCGCCAGTCGAAGACATCCGCGACGGACGCCAATCACTTCGTGCTCACCTTCGAGAACAACCGCTTTGCGAGCGAGCTCTTCGGTCAGTTCGACCAGAATCTGAAATTGCTGGAAGAGCGATTGCGCATCGACGCCCGGCCGCGGGGAAACTCCGTCGCCATCTCCGGTGACGTCGTCGCAACCAATCAGGCGCGCCGTGCCCTCGACTATCTCTACGGAAGGCTGCAGAGTGGCGCTTCGATCGATACATCCGATGTCGAAGGTGCGATCCGCATGGCGGTCGCCGCCGACGATCAGCTACAGTTGCCGACGATGGAGCGCAAAGCCAAATTGACAATGGCGCAGATTTCGACGCGCAAGAAGACAATCGCTGCGCGCACGCCGATGCAGGATTCCTGATATCCGCGCCATGGAGCGGGCCGAGCTCGTCTTCGGCGTCGGTCCTGCGGGCACGGGCAAGACCTATCTCGCCGTCGCCCATGCCGCCCAGCTCCTGGAGCGTGGCGCGGTCGACCGGATCATCCTCTCGCGTCCGGCTGTAGAGGCGGGCGAGCGTCTCGGCTTCCTGCCCGGCGACATGAAGGAGAAGGTCGATCCCTATCTGCGTCCGCTCTATGACGCGCTGTACGACATGATGCCGGGCGACAAGGTCGAGCGGGCAATCACCGCGGGGGTCATCGAGATCGCGCCGCTCGCCTTCATGCGCGGGCGCACGCTTGCCAATGCCGCCGTGATCCTCGACGAGGCGCAGAACACGACGTCGATGCAGATGAAGATGTTCCTGACCCGTCTCGGCGAGAACGGCCGGATGATCGTCACCGGCGATCCGAGTCAGGTCGACCTGCCGCGCGGCGTAAAGTCCGGGCTCGTGGAGGCGCTGCAGATACTCAAGGGCGTGGAGGGCGTCTCGGTGATCCGCTTCAAGGATGCCGACGTCGTCCGTCATCCTCTGGTGGCGCGGATCGTCAGGGCCTATGACAGCCAGACGGCGGTTCACGACGAGAGCGAGCAGAGCGATCGCTGAGGCGGCCGCGTTTATCATGACGGCATTGGACATTCAGATCAGCGTCGAGGCAGGAGACTGGCCGCCCGAAGACGAGCTTCGGTCTTTTTGCGAGCGTGTTCTCGAGGCAGCGGCCGATTTTCTCGCGCGTGAGGAGAAGCAGCCGCTGCCCGCACAGGCGGCGGAACTGTCGCTGGTCTTCACCGACGATCAGTCGATCAGGGCGATAAACGCGGAGTGGCGAGGCCAGGACAAGGCGACGAATGTTCTGTCCTTTCCCGCTTTTCCGGTGACGCCGGGCAGGATGCCGGGGCCGATGCTCGGCGACATCGTGGTCGCCCATGAGACGCTCAGGCGGGAGGCGGTGGAGCTCGAAAAGCCCTTCGACGCCCATTTGACGCATCTTCTCGTTCATGGATTCCTGCATCTTTTCGGGTATGATCATATCGAAGACGACGAAGCGGAGAGAATGGAGGGGTTGGAGACTCGCATTTTGGCGCGTCTTGGCCTATCTGATCCCTACGGGGACCAACCCCCGCATTGACAGTTTGGAACGATGAGCGACTTCAAGACACAGCCGGCCGCTGTCGCGACCGAGGAGGCGGAAGCCTCCGGCGACACCGAGGCCGGTAGTAGTACCGCCGCCCGATTCGAGGGCAGCAAATCCACATCATCATTTTGGAGCCGTGCCGCGCGTCTGTTGCGCGGTGTGAGCCCGTCGAGCCTGCGCGAGGATCTCGCCGATGCGCTCATGACGGACGCCGAAGGCAATGCGGCTTTCTCGCCCGAAGAGCGGGCTATGCTCAACAACATCCTCCGCTTCCGCGAGGTTCGGGTCGAGGACGTGATGGTTCCGCGAGCCGACATCGAAGCGGTGGACCAGAATATCACCATCGGCGAGCTCATGGTGCTCTTCGAGGAGTCGGGACGCTCGCGCATGCCGGTTTACAGCGAGGGGCTCGACGACCCTCGCGGCATGGTGCACATCCGTGACCTTCTTGCCTATGTGACCAAGCAGGCGCGCAACCGCCGCCGCAACGGCAAAGCTCATGCGGCGACGACGGCGAATGGCGACAAGCCCGAAAGGGCGCCCCGGCAGATGAAGGCAGGCTTCGATCTTTCTCGCGTCGATCTCGACAAGACGGTGGAGGAGGCGGGGATCGTCCGGCAGCTCCTGTTCGTGCCGCCGTCGATGCTCGCCTCGGATCTCATGCAGCGCATGCAGGCCGCGCGCATCCAGATGGCACTCGTCATCGATGAATACGGCGGAACGGACGGTCTCGTATCACTCGAGGACATCGTCGAAATGGTGGTCGGCGACATCGAGGACGAGCATGACGACGAGGAAGTGATGTTCGCGCGCAGCTCGGACGACGTCTTCGTCGCCGACGCCCGGGTGGAGCTCGAGGAGATCGCCGAGGCCGTCGGACCGGACTTCGACGTGCGCGAGCAACTCGAGGATGTCGATACGCTGGGCGGACTGGTCTTCGCATCGCTCGGCCGGATTCCTGTCCGCGGCGAGGTGGTCCAGGCGATTCCCGGCTTCGAATTCCAGATTCTCGATGCCGATCCGCGTCGCGTCAAACGCGTCAGGATCATGCGCAAGCGTCCGCCGTCACGCCGCCGCCTGCCGAAGGTCGAGAAGGAGCCGTTGCCCGATGCGTTCACCACGGCCGGCCCCACTGGGGCGGGTGCCCAGCCTCCGTCCTCGTTCGAATAGGGCCGGCTCGCCGTCGCCTTGAGAGGGGACAAGCAGCCACTTTTTTGGAAGACTGCCGCCGATTGATTCGGTCGTGCTGCGTGTGTCCTTGAATCCTCGAGGACAGGGTCCCGCGCAAGGTCTCCCCCACGTCCGGCGCCGACGGGAGGTTCAATGGAAAGACTGGCAGGCAGAATCATACTTCTCTCGGGCGTGTCCCGAACATTCGTCGGCTTTCTCGCCGGCCTTCTGGCGGTGCTTGCCCAGCCGCCTTTCGGCATTTTCGCGGCGGCTTTCGTCTCCTTTCCCGTCCTTGTCTGGCTGATCGACGGGGTGGCGCCCGACCCCGGCGACGGCGTGCTGCGGCGGCTGATGCCGTCCGCGGCGATCGGCTGGTCCTTCGGTTTCGGTTATTTCCTGGGTGGTCTCTGGTGGCTGGGCAATGCGCTTCTGGTCGAGGCGGACGCGTTCGCCTGGGCGCTGCCGCTCACCGTCGTCGGCCTCCCGGCCGTTCTGGGGCTCTTCTACGCGCTGGCGGTCGTCATTGCCCGCAGCCTCTGGTCGGACGGCTGGGGCCGGATCGCCGCCCTTGCGCTCGGCTTCGGCATCGCCGAATGGCTGCGCGGTTTTCTCTTTACCGGCTTCCCCTGGAATGCCATCGGCTATGCGGCCATGCCGATGCCCTTGATGATGCAGTCGGCCAGCGTCGTCAATCTTTCGACGATCAACATGCTGGCCGTTTTCGTCTTCGCCGCGCCGGCTCTGATCTGGACGGGCAAGGGCGCGCGCGCCGGTCTCGCCATCGCCGCAGCGCTCTTTGTGGCACATGTCGCTTTCGGCTTTTACCGGCTCGCCCAGCCGGCACCTGTGCCGCTCCAGCCGGAGATGAGCGTCCGCGTTGTCCAGCCGGTGATCGACCAGGCCAAGAAGCTCGACGACCGCGAGCGTGCGTCGATTTTCGAGGACCATCTCTCGCTGACGGCCGCCCCGGTCCAGGATGGCGCCAAACGGCCGGACATCGTCGTCTGGCCGGAAACGTCGATCCCTTTCATCCTCACCGACAATCCCGACGCCCTGGCGCGGATCGCCGACGTTCTCCAGGACGGGCAAGTTCTCGTCGCCGGCGCCGTCAGGGTCGAGGATGCCGGTGCCGGACTGCCGCCGCGCTATTACAATTCGGTCTATGTCATCGACGATCGAGGGCAGATCGTCGGTGCGGCGGACAAGGTGCATCTGGTGCCTTTCGGTGAATACCTCCCGTTCGAGGATCTGCTGACCTCCTGGGGCCTGAGCTCCGTCGCGGCCTCGATGCCGGGCGGTTTCTCGGCGGCCAGCACCCGCCCGATGCTGACCTTGCCGGGCGGCCGGCGGATCTATCCGATGATCTGTTACGAGGCGATCTTCGCCGACGAGGTGGACGGCAATGCCCGGCTCGCAGACGCGCTCCTCAATATCACCAACGACGCCTGGTTCGGCGATACCCCCGGCCCGCGCCAGCATTTCCATCAGGCGCAGCTCCGCGCGGTCGAAACCGGAACTCCGATGATTCGTGCCGCGAATACTGGTATTTCAGCAGTTGTTGATGCACGTGGTGTTTTAGTGCTAGTATTGGGCTACAATTACAAGGGGGTTCTAGACACAATTCTGCCGGGAAAACTGCCTACGCTCACAAATATCGCAACGCGCAGACAAATTTTTTGGCTGACGATGGGAATTCTATTTCTGGTTGCAGTAATATCGCGCTCAGGTTTTAATATTAGGAAGAATTGACGTAAAACCCCTAAAATTGCATAGTGTATTTCGCCATCAACCTTCGCCTGCCGTCGAGCGTGACAGGGTTGCCGCAGCGCATATTTTGCAATGCGGGGTTGCTGGTAACGTAAACAGCGTGTTTAGGAAGGCGAATATGATCGAGAATAAGAAGAAACCGAACCCGATCGACATTCATGTCGGTAGCAGGATTCGCCTTCGTCGGACGATGCTTGGCATGAGCCAGGAGAAGCTCGGCGAGAGTCTGGGGATTACCTTCCAGCAGATCCAGAAGTACGAAAAAGGCACGAACCGCGTCGGTGCGAGCCGGCTGCAGAACATTTCGCAGATACTCAACGTGCCGGTGTCGTTCTTCTTCGAGGATGCTCCGGGCGATGGCGGCGGCACCGGGCCGGGGATGGCCGAGGCGTCGAGCTCCAACTACGTCGTCGATTTCCTGTCCTCCTCGGAAGGGCTGCAGCTCAACCGCGCCTTCGTGAAAATTTCCGACCCGAAGGTCCGGCGCAAGCTGGTAGACCTCGTTAAAGCACTGGCCGCCGAGGCGGAGAGCGAATAGGCGGCAAGTCGCCCGGCACGAAAGAAGCGGCATCAAGCCGCTTTTTTCGTATGGAGACTGCTGTCCGAGCTCCAACCCTGCCGATAAGGACGGCAGCGCTTCGAGGCTGCGCATCCGACAAGGCGCGCTGGCGGCGGCTCACTCCCGCGAGCGAAAATTTTCCCTCAAGTCCGCATTTTCGGGAAAGCGGAACGTCGCAGTGATGCCGATATAAAGATATATTTATGTCGTTGTGTGCTTGTTTTTCACCGGCAAAACCACTAAACGTTTGGACCGCTTCTTTCATTGAGGGGACTTCCCGCATGCGCGCAAACTACCTGTTCACAAGTGAATCCGTAGCCGAAGGTCATCCGGACAAAGTGTGTGACCGTATCTCCGACGAAATCGTGGATCTGGTCTACCGCGAAGCCGCAAAGACCGGCGTCGATCCGTGGACTGTGCGCATCGCCTGTGAGACGCTGGCGACGACCAATCGTGTGGTCATCGCCGGAGAGGTCAGGCTGCCGCCGAGCCTTCTCAAGAAAGACAAGAACGGCGTCGACGTCATCAATCCCTCGAAGTTCAAGTCGGCGGCCCGCAAGGCGATCCGCGACATCGGCTATGAGCAGGACGGCTTCCATTGGAAGACTGCGAAAATCGACGTTCTTCTGCACTTCCAGTCCGCACACATCGCGCAGGGCGTGGATAATGCCGCCGACAAGCAGGGCGAAGAAGGCGCGGGCGATCAGGGCATCATGTTCGGCTATGCCTGCCGCGAGACCGCCGAGCTCATGCCGGCGCCGATCTACTATTCGCACCGCATCCTCAATCTGCTCGCCGCGGCCCGCAAGAAGGGCGAAGGCGAAGTCGCCAAGCTTGGTCCGGACGCCAAGAGCCAGGTGACGGTGCGGTACGTCGACGGCAAGCCGGCCGAGGCCACCTCGATCGTTCTTTCCACCCAGCATCTCGACGAGAGCTGGGATTCCACCAAGGTCCGCTCCGTGGTCGAACCCTATATCCGTGAGGCGCTCGGGGACCTGAAGATCGCCGACGACTGCACCTGGTACATCAATCCTACCGGCAAGTTCGTCATCGGTGGACCGGACGGCGACGCGGGCCTTACCGGCCGCAAGATCATCGTCGACACCTATGGCGGCGCGGCTCCGCATGGCGGCGGTGCCTTCTCCGGCAAGGACACGACCAAGGTCGACCGCTCGGCCGCCTATGCGGCCCGCTACCTTGCCAAGAATGTCGTAGCGGCGGGCCTCGCCGAGCGCTGCACCATCCAGCTTTCCTACGCGATCGGCGTAGCCCAGCCGCTGTCGATCTATGTCGACCTGCACGGCACCGGAAAGGTCTCGGAAGATCAGGTGGAGAGCGCCATCCGCAAGACGATGGACCTGTCGCCGACGGGCATCCGCCGCCATCTCGACCTCAACCGGCCGATCTATGCCAAGACCTCCGCCTACGGCCATTTCGGCCGCAAGGCCGGCCGCGACGGTTCCTTCTCCTGGGAGAAGCTCGACCTGGTCAAGCCGCTGAAAGAGGCGATCGAGAGCGACTCCTCGTCCGTCAACGGAAGAGCGGCGAGCCGCGCGGCGTAAGCCCTGCCGGCGAGGCAGCTTCGGAAGAAGCCGCGTATTGAAGATATCGCAGCCGCCTGTTATCAGCCGTGGCAACAGTCAGGCGGGCGCTCCGGAGAGGAGCGTCCGCCTCCTTCATTGTGATTTCGGGCTTGGCTCGATCGGAAATCATGGATGCGGAGCTGGATGAGGAAAACGATGTGCGTCCTCTACCCGCAGCCTGCTTCATCTATGGGAAGAACGACATGACCGAAACGCGCGGTGCCAGAGCAACGGAGGCTTTCTTCGGCCGCCGCAAGGGCAAGCCCTTGCGGGAGCGCCAGGCGGCCCATCTCGAACACCTGCTGCCCCTTTTGAAGCTCGATCTCGAGAAGCCGGCTCCGGCCGATCTGACGGCCCTTTTTCCCGAGCCCGTCGAAAGAATCCGCCTGGAGATCGGCTTCGGCGGCGGAGAGCACCTGATCCACCGTGCTGCGGAAGACCCGGCGACCGGCTTCATCGGGGTGGAGCCCTTCGTCAATTCGATGGCGAAGCTGCTCGGGCAGATCGAGGCGAAGGCGATCAGGAACGTCCGCCTCTACGATGACGACGCGACGCAGGTGCTGGATTGGCTGCCGGCGGCATCCGTCGACCAGATCGACCTGCTTTATCCCGATCCATGGCCGAAGCGGAAGCACTGGAAGCGGCGTTTCGTCTCCGCGGTCAATCTCGACCGCTTCGCACGCATCCTGAAGCCGGGCGGCGTCTTCTGCTTTGCCTCGGACATCGACAGCTATATCAACTGGACGCTCATCCATTGCCGCGACCACGCGGCTTTCGAATGGACGGCGGAGACAGCGGCCGACTGGCTGACGCCTTTCGCCGGATGGCCGAGCACGCGCTACGAAGCCAAGGCCCGCCGGGAAGGGCGCAGTTCGGCCTATCTGACCTTTCGGCGTAGGTGAACCGGGCGTCTGGAGTTGGCCCCTCATCCGACCTGCCGGCCACCTTTTCCCGCGCGCGGGGCGAAGGGGATTCGCGGCCGCTGCCTAAGTCCCCTCTCCGTCTGCGAGGAGAGGGGCAATTCTTACCCGCTCAATGCAAAGTGACGGTGCGAAGGTCGTCTTCCGCCGCCTTGAAGAAGGTGCTGGAGCGGTTGTCCGTCAGCAGGATAGGCGTTCCATCGGCGCCGAACAGGGCCCACAGATCGATTCCAGGCCCCATCTCGGGCGCTTCCGGAAAGCAACGGGAGACCTCCTCAGAACGCATCTTGCGGATATAGCCGACCTCGCCTGCGCCAAGATGCGCAAGGTCGTTCTTCGACAGCGATGTGTCGATGGCTTTCAGTCCCATGGTCATGCTCCGTGGTCGCCGGCGCAGGAAAAAATCTCGCCGGTTATCCTATTCTGGGACCGAAATATTAATTTTCTTTACCATACGGGCGGGCTCGGGGCGCACCAGGTCCACCGCAAGGAGGCCGTTGCGCAATTCCGCGCCGAGAACCTGCATTCCATCGGCCAGCACGAAGGTCCGCTGGAACTGCCGGGCGGCGATGCCCCGATGCAGATATTCCCTTTCGCCGGTCTCGATCTGACGGCCGCGGATCACGAGCTGGTTTTCCTCGGTCGTCACGTCGAGGTCTTCCTCCGAGAAGCCCGCGACCGCGAGCGTTATGCGCAGGCGTTCCGGCGCGTCGGCGGCAGAATCGCCGCGAATTCGCTCTATATTGTAGGGGGATAGCCGTCATTGCCCTTCGCGATGCGCTCAAGGGTCTTTTCCATGCTGTCGAAACCCACCAGAAGCGGGCTCGTAAAAGGCGTTATTCTGCTCATTCTCCAAGCCCTTGCAGCTCAAGCGACCATGTGTCGGACCTGCCAAGCAGCATCCTGCCTGCAATATGGTGGCTGTGTGCAGTGAGTGCAAGCGGCTTGCCTCCGCAGGCCGCGCAAATCATAGTCTCTGACTTGAGAGCGACGGTCCTGCAGGGAGATGAAAAGTGTCAAGCGCAAGAAAAATCATCATCGACACGGATCCGGGCCAGGACGACGCGGCGGCAATCATGCTGGCCCTCGGCAGCCCGGAGGAAATCGAGGTCCTCGGCATCACCGCGGTTGCCGGCAATGTTCCGCTGACACTGACGGCCCGCAATGCCCGCATCGTCTGCGAGCTCTGCAACAGGACCGACGTGAAGATCTTCGCAGGTGCCGAGCGGCCGGTCGCCCGCCCGCTCGTCACGGCCGAGCACGTGCACGGGAAGACGGGGCTCGATGGCCCTGCGCTCGACGAGCCGACGATGCCGCTTCAAGAGCAGCACGCCGTCGACTTCATCGTCGAAACGCTGCGTGCGGAGGCGCCGGGCGCCGTGACGCTTTGTACGCTCGGACCGCTGACGAATATCGCGCTGGCCTTGACGAAGGCTCCGGAAATCGCGCCTTCGATACGCGAGCTCGTGATGATGGGCGGTGGCTTCTTCGAGGGCGGCAACATAACGCCTGCGGCGGAATTCAACATCTATGTCGATCCGGAGGCAGCCGAGATCGTCTTCCGCTCCGGCATCCCGATCGTGATGATGCCCCTCGATGTCACCCATCGCGTTCTGACACGGAAGGTTCGCGTGGAGAAAATCCGCGCGATCGGCAACCCGGCGGCAGCGGCCCTTGCCGAGATGCTGGAATTTTTCGAGCGTTTCGACATCGAGAAATACGGCACCGACGGCGGGCCGCTGCACGATCCGACCGTGATCGCCTATATCCTGCGGCCGGAGCTATTCACAGGGCGGGACTGCAACGTCGAGATCGAAACGGCGTCTCCGCTCACCACGGGCATGACCGTGGTCGACTGGTGGCAGGTCACCGGCCGGGCGCACAACGCCAAGGTCATGCGGCACATCGACGACGAGGGCTTCTTCGAGCTCTTGATCGAGCGGTTGGCCCGTCTCTGAGAGCCATGTACGCCTTGCCCGGAAAAGACGACGGCGCCCGATGAGGATCGGACGCCGTCTTGCAGCCGGTGCGGGCCGCGATCAGAATTCTTCCCAGTTGTCCTGCGCGAGCGCATTGGCGCCGGATGTTTTGGCAAGCACCTTTTGAGTCGAATTCGAGTAGGCGGCACTGCGCGGCGCCTGGGCGGGACGATTTTCCGCGGGGGCAGCCGCACGCATCCGCTCGGCCGTACCGCGCAGCATTTCGGCCGGGGCCTGGGTCTGCACCGCCTGCGGGGCGATCTGGAAACGGGCGACCAGCGCGCTTAAGGCGCGAGCCTCGTCGTTCAGCGCCATGCTGGCGGCCGTCGTCTCTTCCACCATGGCAGCGTTTTGCTGTGTCACCTGGTCCATCTGATTGACGGCGGAATTGATCTCCTTGAGGCCCACCGCCTGCTCCGAGGCGGAGCTTGAGATCTGGCGGATGAGCCCGTTGATCTGCACCACCTGCTCGGCGATCTTCTCGAGCGCGCCGCCTGCCTTGCCCACGAGGTCGACGCCCTCGCGAACCTGGCCCGCCGATGTATTGATCAGCGTCTTGATTTCCTTTGCGGCATTGGCAGAGCGCTGCGCGAGTTCGCGGACCTCCTGTGCGACGACCGCGAAGCCCTTGCCGGCATCGCCGGCGCGGGCGGCCTCGACCCCGGCATTGAGCGCCAGAAGGTTGGTCTGGAAGGCGATTTCATCGATGACGCCGATGATCCGGCTGACTTCATGCGACGACTGCTCGATGCCATTCATGGCGGCGATCGCCTTCTGCACCACCTCGCCGGACTGTTCCGCGTCGCTGCTTGCGACCTCGACGGATTTCGCGGCGACCTTGGCGTTTTCGGCGCTGGCGTTCACCTGCGAGGTCAGTTCGTCAAGGGCGGCCGCGGTCTCCTCGAGACTTGCTGCCTGCTGTTCCGTCCGATGCGACAGGTCGTTGGCGGCGCCTGAGATCTCGCTGGTGCCGCTGCCGATATTGACGACAGAGTGGTTGACGGTGCGGATCGTCTCTTCGAGGCTCTCCATCGTCGCGTTGAAATCGCGTTTCAGCTGGGCGTATTCGCCGGGGAAGTCGCCGGTAAGGCGGAAGGCGAGGTCGCCGGCGGAGAGATGCGACAGGGCCTTGCCGAGACGTGCGACGATGTCGCGCTGCAGAGCGCTGGCCTCGGTGCGTTCGTTTTCCGAACGTCCGCGTTCGAGTTCGGCCTGCTCTCTCTCGTGACGTGCCTCGCTTTCGAGCCGCCTGTTGTCGGCGAGCTGGTGACGGAAGCCCTCGAGCGACCTGGCGACGGCGCCTGTCTCGTCGGAGCGTTCCTGACCGGAAATCGGCCGGGTATATTCTCCGTTGCTGAGCGTCTCGACGTCGCCCACGAGGCCGGCAAGCGGCTTCTGGACGAAGCGGCGAACGGCGAAATAGAGGCCGGCGAGCACCGCGCCGAGGACGATCAGACCGCCGACGATCATCATATAGGTCTGATCGCGTACCGGCGCATTGATGGCTGAGCGCGGAACATCGACCAGAACCAGCCATTGCGCGCTCACGTCGGGCAGGCTGAAAGGATAGACCACACGGTCGAAAGGCTCGTTACCGTCGTAAGTCAGGTTCTCGATCATGCGGGGCGTGCCGGCGGAAAGGGCGTCTTTCACCAACTCGGCGCCTTCGCCGTCATATTCCTTCATCAGCAGTTCGGGGATGGGTGCGGCGAGCCACTTGCCGCTCTGCGACAGCAGGTAGACCCGGCCGGAGCCGAAAGGCTTGACCGCCGAGAGACGGTCGGCGAGTGCGGCGAGCGAAATATCGACACCCGAAACGCCGATCATTCTGCCGTTCGACATGACGGGATAGGCGATCGACGTCATCGTGGTCGGGACATCGGTGCCCTCGGCGAGATATGGCTGGGTGATGGCGCCCTTGCCGCTTTTCGCCGCGAGGCCGTACCACTCGGCCGCATAATCGGCCTTGAACGTCGAGAGCTGGATATTTCCGTTGCGGTCCTTGGACCAATAGGGCGTGAACGCACCGTCGGCATTGCCGCCAAGCTCCGTGTTGTCGACGACGTCCTTCCCGTCATAGGCCTTGGGCTCTTCGGCGAACCAGCTGCCGAAGGCAAAGCCATGCTGCTCCAGGTTGGCCTTCAGGAGATTGATTGCGCCTGCGCGGTCGGTGGACTGTCCGGCATGGCCGCGCCCGAGAACGCCCGACATGGTCCGCGCGGCGGCGGCAAGTTCGCCGACGCTTCCCGCGATGTCGGCCGCGATCGCCCGCGCTTCCGTCTTCGCGCCGTCGAAGACCAGCGTTTCGACACGGTCCCGCGTCTGGGAGATAAGCACGTAATTCGACGCGAGCAGCACGAGGGCGATCGTGCCTCCCGTCACCGCGATCAATTTTGTCGCCAGCGATCTGGCTTGGAACTTGAACATGAAATCCTCACGCACTGAGAGGTCCGCAGGTGCTGAACCCGCGGCGCGACATATTCGGAACTGTGGGTGAAGCTCCCTCATGGAGCGCCAGATGCCGACCGGCATGGAGGAGCGGCCGAACCGGAGCTGGCCTTCTCGCTGACCTGATTAGACGATCAAAGATTAAAATACGGCCAACGCCGCACCTGATTCCGGGTTCAAGCGGCAGGATTTGCGCGGCGGCCTTGCCGGCGGGCGCTTATCTCACGGTCTTCCAGCGCGTTTCAATGTTTCATGGAAACACTGAAACAGTCTGAACCTGTGCGCTTCCGGACGGAAAACGGTGGCACACTTTCCTGGAAGGTGCGTCAGAGCCGGGCGGCGACGTCGGCGGCAAGCGGTATCGAGGGCTGCGCGCCGGGCTTGAGGCAGGCCAGCGATCCCGCAACCGCGGCGCGGCGGAGCGCCTCGGAAAAGGCGAGGCCGGCGTCGAGGCCGGCGGCGAGATAGCCGCAGAAGGTATCTCCGGCCCCGACCGTATCGACGGGCTCGATCGTGAGGCCCTTCGCGCGATGGAGTTCGCCTTCGTGAATCGCCACCACGCCCTCCGCGCCAAGCGTTACGATCACGGTCTGGCGGGTCTCGGCGTGCAGCCCCTTCATAGCCTCTTCCCGCTCGGCGCCGGCGATGCCCGCTTTGCCGGCGAGCAGCTCGAACTCGGTCTCGTTGGCAATGACGATATCGGCCGTGCGGCCGAGGCGCGCCGCATCCGGCGTCAGCGGCGCGATGTTGATGATCGATCGGACGCCGCGCCGTTTTGCTTCGGAGAGTGCCTTCTCCACCGAGGCGGCTGGAATTTCGAGCTGCAGCATCAGCGTGTCGGCAGCAGACATTCTTGCAACGGCGTTCGCGGCGTCGTCCTCGCTCACGCGTGCATTGGCGCTGGCGACCACAACGATGACGTTTTCGCCGTCGCCGCCGACGATGATATGTGCCGTGCCGGTCGGCTCGCCGACGGTCTTCGTCAGATCGAGATCGGTGCCGGCCTCCTTGAGCAGCGCCAGCGCGCCCTCGGCGAAGGCGTCGGAGCCGACGGCACCTGCCATGCGCACCGAGGCGCCGGCGCGGCGCGCCGCGAGCGCCTGGTTTGCGCCCTTGCCACCCGCCGCAGTGGAAAAGTCCATTCCGGCAACAGTTTCGCCGGGCTTCGGAAGGCGTGCGGTGGTGGCGATCAGATCCATGTTGATGGATCCAAAAACAGTGATCATGTGGAGGCGTCCCGTCGGCTTCTTTGTTTTTCGCCTGTCGTCATTCCAAACCGCTGCAGGGTTTCGGGCGACACACGCATTTGCCGGAGAGTGCCCGACGCCGTCAGTCCTCGTCAACCACTCTCAGCTTCAATTGCCCTATGCGCCCGTCCATCGGGCGCCCGCTGCCGTCGCCCGGCTTTTCGCCCTGTCTCGGATCGCCCTCGGCCTGCAGCTCGAGCGCCTCGATCTTGGCGCCCCGACGGGTCAGCTTGTCCGAGGAGATCAGGATGTCCTCGACATCCTTCTGCGTCATGGCGAAATGGCCCTGGAGCTTGCGTACGCGCTCATCGAGACGCGAGAGATCTTCCATCAGCCGTACGACTTCGCCCTGGATCAGGTGGGCCTGCTCACGCATGCGGGCGTCTTTCAGGATCGCCTGGATGACCTGGATCGAGAGGAGCAGGAGCGACGGAGAGACGATGACGATCCGCTGGCGGTGCGCCTTCTGGACGATCGCTTCGAAATGCTCATGGATTTCGGCGAAGATCGATTCGGAAGGAACGAAGAGGAAGGCCGTATCCTGGGTCTCGCCCGGCAGGAGATATTTGCCGGAGATATCGCGGATATGCACCTCCATGTCGCGGCGGAACGCCTGCGCGGCCTGTTGCCGCCGTTCGGCGCTGGCCGCGTCCCTCATGGAATTCCAGGCCTCGAGCGGAAACTTCGCGTCGATGACCAGCGGCGGCTGGCCGTTCGGCATGCGGATGGTGCAGTCCGGCCGCGCGCCGTTGGAAAGCGTCGCCTGGAAGGCGAAGGCGCCCATCGGCAGGCCGTCGGCGACGATCGCCTCCATGCGCGACTGTCCGAAGGCGCCGCGCGTCTGCTTGTTGGCGAGGATGCTCTGCAGCCCGGCCATATCCTTGGCGAGCGACTGGATGTTGTTCTGCGCGTTGTCGATCACCGCGAGCCGCTCCTGGAGCCGCCGCAGATTTTCGTGCGTCGCCTTCGTCTGCTCGCTGATCGAGGCGCCGATGCGATGCGTCATTCCGTCGATGCGTTGGCTGAGCGACTGGTTCAGTTCCGCCTGCCGGGCGCCCAGCACCTCGGTCATGGCGGCGATCCGTCCCTGCATCTCCGTCTGCGCCGCGATGAGCGCCGACATTTGCTCTTCGCGGTCGATCGCGCGAGCCGAACGGGCGCGCCGCACCATAATGGCCGAGAACAGCACCACGAGAAGGGCGGCGGCTGTGACGAGGTGGCCGGCCGTGACGGGCAGGGCGCCGACGAGGAACAGCGGCTGATCGAAGGAAAAGGGGATGGGCTCCATGGCCGCAGGCTAACAGATTCGCGTGCGAAAACCAGATCAAAACGAGAACATACATTTTCGCGTGCCGGTCGTTCCCACTTGGAGCGCCACGGGTTTCGCAATGGCAATTTTCTTGCGCGTCGAGGGAAAGATCGGCTATGGGGATCGACATGACGATCAAGCCGCTCATCATTCTTCCCGATCCGGTTCTGCGCCAGGTGTCGACACCGGTGGAGACCATTGACGCCGATATTCGCCGGCTCGCCGACGATATGCTGGAAACCATGTACGACGCGCCGGGCATCGGTCTCGCCGCGATACAGATCGGCGTGCCGAAGCGCCTCCTGGTTCTGGATGTGACGAAGGAGGGAGAGGAGAAACAGCCGCTCGTCTTCATCAATCCGAAGGTCGTCCGCTCGTCCGAGGAGCGTTCGGTCTATGAGGAAGGCTGCCTTTCGATCCCCGACTATTACGCCGAGGTCGAGCGACCCGCCGCGATCACGGTCGAGTATGTCGATCGCGAGGGCAAGGAACAGGCGGTCGAGGCCGAGGGCCTGCTCGCCACCTGCCTGCAGCACGAGATCGACCATCTGAACGGCGTCCTGTTCATCGATTACATCTCCAAGCTCAAGCGAGATATGGTGATTCGCAGGTTCACCAAGGCGGCCAAGACGCGCGGCGCAAAGGCGATCTGATCCGTTCATGTCTTAGGTCGACCCGGCCTGAAACATCGTGATCTAGCGTCGCGGCCGCGTTCGAGCTGGAGCGCCGCCCGCTCACGGGCAATCGAAAGAGACGGAGGCCGCCACTTGCCGCTTCGCATCATCTTCATGGGCACGCCGGAATTTTCCGTGCCGACGCTCCTGGCGCTCGCCGGGGCGGGTCACGAGATCGCCGCCGTCTACACGCAGCCGCCGCGGCCGGCCGGCCGGCGCGGCCTCGACCTCAAGAAATCCTCCGTGCATCAGGCTGCCGAGCGCCTCGGCATTCCGGTGTTGACGCCCGTCAACTTCAAGCACGCCGCGGACCGTCAGACCTTCCGGGATTTCGGTGCGGACGTGGCGGTCGTCGTTGCCTACGGGCTGCTGCTGCCGGAGGAAATACTCTCCGGCACCCGCTTCGGCTGCTATAACGGCCATGCCTCGCTCCTGCCGCGCTGGCGGGGGGCGGCGCCGATCCAGCGGGCGGTCATGGCCGGCGACCGTGAGACCGGTATGATGGTGATGAAAATGGACAAGGGGCTCGATACCGGCCCCGTCGCTCTCGCGCAGTCGGTTCCGATCGACGAGACGATGACGGCCGGCGAATTGCACGACCGGCTGATGCAGGTCGGAGCGGTGCTGATGACGGAGGCCATGGCCAGGCTCGAGGCCGGCGAGCTTCCGCTCGCGCCGCAGGCGCAAGAGGGCGTCGCCTATGCCGCCAAGATTTCGAAGGAAGAGACCCGCATCGATTTCTCCCGGCCGGCGGCCGAGGTGCACAACCATATCCGCGGCCTCTCGCCTTTTCCCGGCGCCTGGTTCGAACTCGACATTGCCGGCCGCCACGAACGCGTCAAGGTGCTTGGCTCCGAGATGTCGGAAGGGAAAGGTGCTCCCGGAGAAGTGCTTGATAGTACTCTCAGCATCGCCTGCGGAAAAGGCGCGGTGCGGCTGACGAGATTGCAGCGTGCGGGCGGCAAGGCGCTCGCCTCGGCCGATTTCCTGCGCGGCACGCCCATCGCTGCCGGCGCGAGGATCGCCTGATGCCCCGCTATCGCCTGACCGTCGAATATGACGGTTCCGATTATGTCGGCTGGCAGAGGCAGGACAACGGTCCCTCGATCCAGGGCGCGATCGAGAAGGCGGTCCTGTCGCTCACCCGCGAGACGGTCTCGATCCGCGGCGCCGGGCGCACCGATTCCGGCGTTCATGCCAGCGGGCAGGTGGCGCATCTCGATCTCACGCGCGAGTGGAAGTCGTACACGCTGCAAAACGCCCTCAACGCGCATCTGGCGCTCGCCGGCGAGCGGGTGTCGATCCTCGATGTCGCGGAAGCCCCCGGCGGTTTCGATGCGCGTTTCTCTGCAATCCGCCGGCATTATCTCTATCGGATCGTTTCCCGCCGGTCGCCACTGGCGCTGGAGGCGCGGCGCGCCTGGTGGGTGCCGAAGCCGCTCGATCACGACGCAATGCACGAGGCGGCGCAGCGCCTCGTCGGCCATCACGATTTCACCACCTTCCGCTCGGCCCACTGTCAGGCGACGAGCCCCTTGCGCACGCTCGACCGGCTGGACGTGACGCGTGTGGGCGAGCTCATCGAAATCCGCGCCACGGCACAAAGCTTTCTCCACAACCAGATCCGTTCCTTCGCGGGCTCCCTGAAGCTCGTGGGCGAGGGCAAATGGACGCCGGATGACCTGCAGACCGCACTCGAAGCACGGGACCGCAAGGCGTGCGGCCCGGTCGCCCCGCCGGACGGGCTTTACTTCATGCGGGTGGATTACTAGCTGGAAACAGCAGCCCCTCATCCGGCCTGCCGGCCACCTTCTCCCCGCACGCGGGGCGAAGGGACAAGCGGCGCTCGCTCGGTTCACCTTTCACGCAAGCGGCTGCACGGAGCGCGAAGAGCATGCCGCTTGTCCCTTCTCCCCATCATATGGGGAGAAGGTGCCGGCAGGCGGATGAGGGGCTTTCACGAACGCCGCCGCTCAACCCGGCATCAAGCCGAGCAGGCGCTGCAGGAACTGCATGATCATCAGCGGTGACAGCAGAAAGATCGCGGCAAGGGCGGCGGCGAGCAGGTTCTGCTTGGCGGTAACGGTCCGCAAGAGGCGGAAGAGCAGCGCGGAGCTGGCGACGAGCAGCAGAAGCCACAACAGGGCTGCCATACCGGCGCTGCCGGGTATGACCAGCAGCAACGCGGCCGGAACCGCCATGGCATAGGTCAACGGGACCTGGAGCCAATTGGTCGTGACGATTACCGGCACCACCAGGACGGAAAAGCCGAGCGGGCGCGAGAGGACGGCAATCAGCACGATCGGCAGCAGCCAGCTCACGAGATCGACGGCGAGAAGCTTCCCGAAGAAGCCGATGCCGACTGTCGTGCCGGTCGGCATCACCGAGAGATAATAGAGCCGCCATGAGGCCCAGCCGACGGCCAGCGCCGGCAGCGTCCAGAGGATCGCCGTGAAGGAGCGCCACAACCCGCTCTCGCTGATGTCCAGCCAGCGATAGCCTTCGTGGTTGCCCTGGATCAGCAGCCACAGCCCCTTGATATAGACAAGGACTTCCTCAAGCAGCGGCATGACCGAACCAGCGGGCGATGAAGGTTTCGTAGATCCCGGTCAGGGTTTCGAGATCGGCAAGGGCGACGCGTTCGTCGACCATGTGCATGGTCTTGCCGACGAGGCCGAATTCGACGACCGGGCAATAGTCCTTGATGAAGCGCGCGTCCGATGCTGCCGCCGGTGGTCGACAGCTGCGGCTGCCGCCCGGTGACGGCCTCCACGGCACCTGAAAGCGAATCGATGAGCGCGTTGTTGCGCGTCAGGAAGACATGGCTCGGACGCTCGTTCCAGACGATTTCGTATCTGGCCGGAGCGCGGCCGGGCCTCAGCGCGCTGTCGGCTGCTGCGCGGTCGAGACGCGCGACGATCTCCGCCATCAGGCTTTCGGCCGTCCAGCGGTCGTTGAACCGGATGTTGAAGGCGGCGCTCGCCCTCGCGGGAATGACGTTGACCGCGGAATTGCCCACGTCGATGGTCGTGACTTCGAGGTTCGAAGGCTGGAAATTTTCCGTTCCGTCGTCGAAGGGCGGGTCCATCAGGGCCTTTGCGAACTGCAGGATGCTGCGCACCGGATTGTCCGCAAGATGCGGATAGGCCGCGTGGCCCTGGACGCCGTGAACGGTGATCCGGCCGGAGAGCGACCCGCGCCGGCCGATCTTGATCATGTCGCCGATGCCGTCCGGATTGGTCGGCTCGCCGACGAGACAGGCGTCCCAGCGCTCGCCCCTTGCCGCCGCCCATTCGAGGAGCTTCACCGTGCCGTTGATCGCCGGGCCTTCCTCGTCGCCGGTGATGAGGAAGGAGATCGAGCCCTTAGGCGCGCCATGCTTCTCGATATGGCGGGCGACGGCCGCCACGAAACAGGCAATGCCGCCCTTCATGTCGACTGCGCCGCGTCCGTACATTTCACCTTCGGCGATCGCGGCGGAGAAGGGCGGTCGACTCCAGGCGGCCTCGTCGCCGACCGGCACCACATCGGTGTGACCGGCGAACATCAGATGCGGTCCGTCGCCTCCGATCCGGGCATAAAGGTTTTCGATGTCGGGCGTTCCGGGTTCCTTCGCCACGACCCGGTCGACCTTGAAGCCGACCGGTGCCAGCATGGCTTCAAGAGTCGTCAGCGCGCCTCCCTCGGCGGGTGTGACGGAGGGGCAGCGAATGAGGGCAGCGAGATTGGAGACGGGATCGGTCGGGAACATGGAAGGTATGCCTGCGAAGCCGGTGGGCCAGAAAAGGTAGTCCGGGAACAGAGATTGCCGGTTTATCCGATCAGCCACCCGCTGTCACGTCCGATGAGCCCGGTGGGCTTCGCAGGGCGCTGAAAGAGAACGGGCCGGACAGATGTCCGGCCCGCCATCGACCCCGTTTTGGGGGGCAGGAAAGGCTACTCGCCGGGGGCGAGATGCGGGGCTTCGATATGCGCTCCCGTGTGCTTCAGAGGCCTTTCGCCGGAAAGCTTGCGGATGAGCACATAGAAGACGGGCGTCATGAAGATGCCGAAGGCCGTGACGCCGATCATCCCGGCAAACACCGCCACGCCCATGGCTGAGCGCATTTCCGCCCCGGCGCCGGTGGAGGTGACGAGCGGCACGACGCCCATGATGAAGGCCATCGAGGTCATCAGGATCGGTCTGAGCCGGAGGCGGCTCGCCTCGATCGCGGCACTGACGGCATTGCTGCCGGACAGTTCCAGTTCGCGGGCGAATTCGACGATCAGGATCGCGTTCTTCGCCGACAGACCCACCAGAACGATGAGGCCGATCTGGGTGAAGACGTTGTTGTCGCCGCCGGTCAGCCAGACGCCCGTCAGCGCCGCCATGATGCCCATCGGCACGATCAGGATGATCGCGATCGGCAGCAGCAGGCTCTCATACTGGGCCGCAAGCACGAGATAGACGAGCAGCAGCGCCAGCGGAAAGACGAGAATGCCCGAATTGCCGGCGAGGATCTGCTGATAGGTCAGATCCGTCCACTCGTACGAAATGCCGGGCGGCAGCGTCTCGGCCGCAATCCGCTCGATGGCCGCCTGCGCCTGGCCGGAGGAGAAGCCGGGTGCCGGTCCGCCATTGATGTCTGCGGCGAGGAAGCCGTTGTAGCGGATCGCCCGCTCGGCGCCGACCGTCTGCTCCACGTTGAGCAGGGCCGACAGCGGAATCATCTCGCCCGTCTGCGAACGCACCTTCAGCTTGCCGATGTCGTCGGCGTGGCTGCGATAGCTCGCATCGGCCTGGATGCGCACGCTGTAGGTGCGGCCGAACGCGTTGAAGTCGTTGACGTAGAGCGAGCCCAGATAGATCTGCAGCGTCTCGAACACGTCCGTGACCGCGACGCCGAGCTGGCGCGCCTTGGTGCGGTCGAGGTCGGCATAGAGCTGCGGCACGTTGATCTGGTAGCTCGAATAGAGTCCGGCGAGTTCGGGTGCCGCCATCGCCTTGGCGAGGACGGCCTTGGTCGCATCGTCAAGCGTCCGGTAGCCGAGGCCGTTCCTGTCCTCGATCTGCAGCTTGAATCCGCCGGTCGTGCCGAGGCCCTGGACGGGCGGTGGCGGGAACATGGCGATGAAGGCATCCTGGATCGCACCGAACTCCTGGTTCAATTGCATGGCGATGGCGCCGCCCGAAAGTTCGGGCGTCGTACGCTCCTCGAACGGCTTCAGCGACACGAAGACGATGCCGGAATTGGACGAGTTGGTGAAGCCGTTTATCGACAGGCCCGGGAAGGCGATGGCGTGTTCGACGCCCGGGTGCTTGAGGGCGATCTCGCTCATGCGCCGGATGACGTCTTCCGAGCGATCGAGCGTCGCCGCGTCCGGAAGCTGCGCGAAACCGATGAGATATTGCTTGTCCTGGGCCGGCACGAAGCCGCCGGGCACCGCGCGGAAGAGCACGAAAGTGACCCCGAGGAGGACGACATAGACGCCCATGACCAGCGACTTGCGGGTAAGGATGCCGCCGACGCCGCGGCCATAGGCCTCCGAACTCGCTCCGAAGAAGCGGTTGAAGCCGCGGAAGAACCAGCCGAACAACCGATCCATGACCCGCGTCAGACGGTCCTTCGGGGCGTGGTGGTCCTTCAGGAGAAGGGCGGCGAGCGCCGGCGAGAGCGTCAGCGAGTTGAGGGCTGAGATCACCGTCGAGATCGCGATGGTCAGCGCGAACTGGCGGTAGAACTGGCCGGTGAGCCCGGTGATGAAGGCGAGCGGCACGAATACCGCGACGAGGACCAGCGCGATCGCGATGATCGGCCCAGACACCTCCTGCATGGCGCGATAGGTTGCCTGCACCGGCGAGAGACCCTGGGAGATGTTGCGTTCGACGTTCTCGACGACGACGATGGCGTCGTCGACGACGATGCCGATCGCCAGCACCAGGCCGAAGAGGCTGAGCGCGTTGATCGAGAAGCCGAAGACATACATCACCGCGAAGGTACCGACGATCGAGACGGGCACGGCAACGAGCGGGATGATCGAGGCGCGCCAGGTCTGCAGGAAGACGATGACGACGACGACCACGAGCGCGATGGCTTCGAGCAGCGTGTGGATGACCGATTCGATCGACGCCCGGACGAACTGCGTCGTGTCGTAGACGATCTCGTAATCGACGCCATCCGGCATGGTCTGCTTCAGCTCGGCCATGACCTTGTGGACGTTTTCGGAGATCTGGATGGCGTTGGAGCCGGGCGCCTGGAACACGCCCATGCCGACGGCAGCCTTGTTGTCGAGAAGCGAGCGCAGCGAATAGTCCGCCGCCCCCATTTCGACGCGGGCGACGTCGCCGAGGCGCGTGATCTCCCCGCTATCGCCCGATTTGACGACGATGTCGGCAAAATCCTCGGGCGTCTTGAGGCGGCCCTGAGCGTTGACGGAGAGCTGCAGGTCGAGGCCGGGAACCGACGGCGAAGCCCCGATGACGCCGGCGGCTGCCTGGACGTTCTGCCCACGGACGGCATTGGCGATGTCGCTCGCTGCAAGCCCGCGCTCTGCGGCCTTTTCGGGGTCGATCCAGACGCGCATGGAATAATCGCCGCCGCCGAAGATCTGCACCTGGCCGACGCCGTCTACGCGCGCCAGCCGGTCCTTGACGTTCAGGACGCCGTAATTGCGCAGATAGTTGATGTCGTATTGCCCGTTGGGCGAAATCAGGTGCACGACGAGCGTCAGGTCGGGCGAGCTCTTGACGGTGGTGACGCCGAGCCGGCGCACCTCTTCCGGCAGCCGCGGCTCGGCCTGCGAGACGCGGTTCTGCACCAGCTGCTGAGCCTGGTCCGGGTCGGTTCCGAGCTCGAAGGTGACGGTCAGCGTCATCAGACCGTCGGCGGTCGCCTGGCTCTGCATGTAAAGCATGCCCTCGACGCCGTTGATCTGCTCTTCGAGCGGCGTGGCGACGGTTTCGGCGATGACGGCCGGGTTGGCGCCCGGATATTGCGCCCTGACCACGATCTGCGGCGGCACGACTTCCGGATATTCGGAAATCGGCAGGCCGGTCATGCCGATCAGGCCCGCGACGAAGATGATCACGGAGAGAACGCCCGCGAAGACCGGGCGGTCGACGAAGAAGCGTGAGAAATTCATGGCATCCCCCTTGGGAACTTCAGGCAAGCAGGGAGCGTCTGCGGCGAAAATGTTCGCTGCGAGCACCGGTGCATGCCGTAGGAATGTGTTGTGGGCGCCCTGCCTCTATGGTCCGGCAGGGCGCAGGCGCTTTATGGCTTGGCGATCGAGGCGGTCGCCTGTTCGGCCGGCTGCGGGGCAACCACGACTCCGGGGCGCACGCGCTGCAGGCCGTTGACCACGATGTTCTCACCCGGCTTCAGGCCGTTCTCCACGATCCGCAGACCGTCCGCGACTGGCCCGAGCGTGACCTGGCGGTACTCCACCTTGTTATCGGCGCCGACGACCAGGACGAATTTCTTGTCCTGATCCGAGCTGATGGCGCGGTCGCTGATCACCAGCTTTTCCTCGGGCTGCGGATCGCCGATCCGGATTCGCACGAACTGGCCCGGGATCAGGCGGCCATCGGCATTGGCGAGTTCCGCCCGAAGGCGAATCGTGCCGGTTGCCGCGTCCACCTCGTTGTTGATGAGCTGGATATGGCCGGTGATCGGCGTTCCCTCGTCGGCGGAAGTGCCGACCTCGACGGGAATGCGTTCGATCGCCTCGGTCCTTGCCGCCGAGGCGGAAAGCTTTGCCAGGGCTGCCGCCACGACCTCTTCGCTGGCATTGAAGCTGGCATAGATCGGGTCGACGGATACGAGCGTGGTCAGCACCGGCGAGGCGGAGCCGGCGGAGACCAGATTGCCCGCCGTCACGTTGAGCCTGCCGACGCGGCCGCTGATCGGCGCACGCACTTCGGTATATTCCAGATCGAGTCTGGCGGTCTGGAGGGCGGCCTTCGCCGAGCGGAGGTTCGCCCGCGCCTCGTCGTAGACGCTGAGCCTCTGGTCGACCCCGCTCTGTGGGATAGCGTTGGTGGTCACCAGTTTGCGGCCGCGTTCGAGTTCGGTCTTGGCCAGCGCGACACGGGCCTCGGCTGCGGCGACCTGAGCCTCGGCGCGCTCGACTGCTGCGGCAAAGGGTTCGGGGTCGATCGTCACGAGCAGATCGCCCTTCCGGACCAGCGCGCCTTCACGGAAATGGGCGCTCAGGATGGCGCCGCCGACGCGGGGACGGATCTCGACGCGCTCGATCGCTTCGAGCCGGCCGGAGAAGCTCTCCCAGGTCGTGATGCGGCGCGATTCGGCCTTGGCGACGGAAACCGGAACGGCCGGCGGGGTCGCTGCTGCTGCGGGCGCTTCGGTCGCGGCATCCGCCTGGAAACGCTGGGGCAGCCCGAAGAAGACGGCTGCGCCGCCGCCGACGGACAAAAGGATGCTCAAGCCGGCGCCCCACAGGACCCGGCGGGTTACTGTCGATGTCATGTTTTCTCCTCGCCGGTTGGGAGCCCGGCTCTGTGCTTACTGTTTTATCTGTTACTCTTTGGCCGGCTTCGCTCCCGCCTGCTTGAAAAAGCGGGAAAAGATGCCGGATAGGATTTCTTCGTGCGATGGCAAGATTTCCTGCGCCGCACCGCCCACAGGCAGCCATGAGGCACGCCCCGGCAGCACATGCGTTTCCACCGGAACGCCGGCCTTGCGGAGACGCTCGGCATAGGCTTCGGCCTCGTCGCGCATCGGACACTCCTCGCTGGTGACGACGAGGGCCGGAACGAGACCGCCGAGCCGGCTGCAATGGCCCGGCGCTGCATAGGGATGCGTGAGCCCACTGCGCTCGCCGAGATATTGTTGCCAGCCTTCGGCGATCGATTGCACCGAACTCTGCGGACAGAACTTGCGAAAAGAAGCCGTTGCCAGGCATGGGTCGAGCAGCGGCGACAGCAGGATCTGGCCTTTGAGGTCGGTCAGAAACTGATCGCGCGCCATCAGCGCCAGGCCGGCCGCAAGATTGCCGCCCGCCTCTTCGCCGGCGACGAACAGCATCGACTTCTTGTGCGCGAACTGCGGACAGCGGCTGCGCATCGACGAAAGCATCGCATAGGCGCAGTCGAGTGCCGCCGGAAACGGGTTCATGCACGCGGAAGGATATTCCGGCGAGATGACGACCGCGCCCGCGGCCGCCAGGGAGTTGGCCACGTTTTCGCCCGCCGCGATCGAATCGTCGACGAAGCCGCCGCCATGGAGATGCAGTACGATCGGCGGCGGCGCGAGCAGCGATGCGCCGCGGTAGACACGGGCGCGGCACGAGCCTTTGCTCGTCTGCATCGTCTCTTCCGTAAATTGCGCGTTCATCTCTCTTGTCTCCGCCACGGGTGAATCCCTAGATGAGGGACAACTCGCGATGTTTGCAGCATATCATTGTCTTTCGTCTGGAATAGTCCGCGGGTTGTGATTACACTATTCGGTATTTCGAACAATTCGGTTATTGAAAATGGACCAACTCACGGCCATGCGCGCCTTTCTTCGGGTTGTGGAGACCGGCAACTTTACCCGTGCCTCCGCCTCCCTCAACATGCCGAAGGCGACCGTCACCAATCTCATCCAGGGACTGGAGGCGCATTTGCGCACGAAACTGCTCAATCGTACCACGCGGCGCGTCCTGGTGACGCCGGACGGTGCGCTTTATTACGAACGCGCCGCACGGCTGCTTTCCGACCTCGACGAACTGGACGGCAGCCTCTCGACGGCCCAGAGCCTGCCGAAGGGCCGGCTGAGAGTCGAGACGGCAAGCGCCTTCGCCAATCTGGTAATCATTCCGGCGCTGCCCGAGTTCCACGAGAAGTACCCTGATATCCAGATCGATCTCGGGGTTTCCGACCGAACGATCGACTATCTCGCGGAGAACGTCGATTGCGCCATACGTGCCGGTACCCTGACGGATCAGTCGCTGATCGCCAGGCGCATCACGGAGATGAAGTTCGTCGCCTGCGCCTCGCGGGATTTTCTCGAGCGGCACCCGGTGCCGCAGCACCCTTCCGATCTGGAGAAGAATTGCTACGTGGTCGGCTATTTTCTGCCGAAGACCGGTCAGCAGATGCCGTTCCATTTCCGGCGCGGCAACGAGGAGATCGAGGTCAGTGGACGCTATACGGTGGCTGCGAACGAATCGACCACCTATCTTGCCGCCGCCCGGGCGGGATTGGGCGTCATCCAGGCGCCGCTCTTCATGGTGCGCGAGGACCTTCGCAGCGGGACGATGGTTCCGGTTCTGCCCGACTGGCAGGTCGAGCCGATGCCGATCTATCTCGTCTATCCGCCGAACCGTCATTTGAGCAGCCGTTTGCGCGTTTTCGCCGATTGGGTCGTGAAGGTCATGGCGCAGTCGCAGAACGGCGAGTGACGACCCGTTCTCACCTGTTCGTCTGCGCGTCGTAGCGCTCGCGCGCGGCGTCGAGCTTCCCGAAATGCGTCTCCGCCCAGCGGTCGAGCACGACCAGCGCTTCGCTCAGCGAGCGGCCCACCTCGCTCAGCCGATATTCGACATGCGGCGGCACGGTCCCCTTGTCCTCGCGGATCACCAGCCCGTTTCGCTCCAGTTCCTTCAGCGTCTGCGTCAGCATCTTCTGCGAGACGTCGCCGAGCCTGCGCATGAGCGCGGCGTTGCGCATCGGGCCGGACTCCAGCGCGGAGATGATCAGCATCGCCCATTTGCTGGCCACGAGCTCCAGCGCGTGACGCGAGGAACATGTCGGATCGAAAACACTGGGCGTCGATTGCATGGCGGTCGGGGGCGTGGAAGCCGGGTTCGCAGACATTGTGACGGTTACCAAAAGGTGCGTAATTGCACTTCGGTGCCCATGCTACAAGATTGACGCCAGAGTTCAAATCATTGGAGAACAGGAATGGCGTGGATCATGCTTGTGGCGGCGAGCGCCGTCGAGATCGTCATGGGGCTTGCGCTCAAATATGCAGACGGCTGGACCCGGCCGGTGCCCAGCATCATCGGCGTGGGCGCGGCATTGGGCAGTGTCTATCTGCTCACCATCGCGATGCGCGACCTGCCTGCCGGCACGGCCTATGCCGCATGGACCGGCATCGGCGCGGTCGGCATCACCGTGCTCGGCATGGTTCTCTTCGGCGATCCGGTGTCCTGGCTCAGGCTTGCCTGCATTGCCATGATCATCGTCGCCGTCGCAGGTCTGCGCTTCCTGGAGGCCTGATCCGTAGGGGGTTCATCTCAAGGTTTCCCGCCGCGATGCCGATCACCCGGCGGGAAATGCCATCTCAAGGCTGGCGCTTCTTGGCGTTGTTGCGCTTGGCACCAGGCTTGAAGTCGCCGGTTTTCTGCGCTTCGGGCTTGCCCTTCTTTTTGCTCCAGGGCTTCGCGCCCCGGCTGTCCGGATGCGCATCCTGCGCGACGGGAGGCTGCTTGTCGAACTTGCGCTTCGGCTTGAAGTCCTTGTGCTCGCGCTCCGATGCGGCCGCCGGCGGACGCTTTTTCTCGAAGTCCGGCTTGTCCTGCCGCGGCCTGGAGGTATCCGGGGCACCGGGAAGGGTTTTGACGCGAATGCCCTTTTCCAGCAGCCGGTTCGGGCCGATCGCGGCAAGAAGGCGTTCTGCGCCGTCGGCCGTCATCTCGACATAGGTTTCCTCGGGCTGCATGCGGATCGCGCCGATATCGCGCTTGCTCAGCTTGCCGTAACGGCAAAGCATCGGGATCAGCCAACGGGGCTCGGCGTTCTGCTTGCGCCCGACGGAGAGGGAAAACCACTGGCCGTCGGCGAAGTCGGCTCGCGGAGCCGGGTCGCTGTCGGCCGTGAAAGCCGGGCCGTCGCGACGCGGTTTCCTGCGATCGTCGTAGACGGCGACCTCCACGAGCTCCTCCGGAGCGGAACGGTTCGAGCGGAACTGCCGGACGAAGGCCGCGGCGATCTTTTCCGCCCCGTACCGGCTGATCAGCGTCTCGACGATCGCCTGTTCATCCTCGCGCGGCGCTTCGGCAAGGGCTGGATCGGCGGCGATGCGCTCGTCGTCGCGGCGTGCCACCTCGTCGGCCGACGGGGGCTTTGCCCAGGCGGCGGTAATCCGTGCGTTTTCAAGCAGCCGCTCGGCCTTGCGGCGGGCATTCACGGGCACGATCAGCGCGCTCACGCCTTTCTGGCCGGCGCGACCGGTCCGGCCGCTGCGATGCAGCAGCGTGTCGGAGTTGGTCGGCAGGTCGGCATGGATCACGAGCTCGAGGCCCGGAAGGTCGATCCCGCGCGCCGCAACGTCGGTCGCGATGCACACGCGGGCGCGGCCGTCGCGCATGGCCTGCAGTGCGTGGGTGCGTTCGTTCTGGCTGAGCTCGCCGGAGAGCGCCACGACCGAAAAGCCGCGATTGTTGAAGCGGGCGGTCAGATGGTTGACCGCGGCGCGCGTCGAGCAGAAGACGATCGCATTCCTCGCTTCGTAAAAGCGCAGCACGTTGATAATGGCATTCTCACGGTCGCTCGGCGCCACGAGCAGCGAGCGGTACTCGATGTCGCCATGCTGCTTCTGCTCGGAGGTGACGCCTATGCGGACGGCGTCGCGCTGGTAATTCTTGGCGAGCGTCGCGATCGAGCGCGGCACGGTGGCAGAGAACATCAGCGTGCGGCGATCCGCCGGCGACGCCTCGAGAATGAACTCCAGGTCCTCGCGGAAACCGAGGTCCAGCATCTCGTCGGCCTCGTCGAGTACGACGGCCTTCAGTCCCGATATATCGAGCGATCCACGGCGGATATGGTCGCAAAGCCGCCCCGGCGTGCCGACAACGATATGGGCGCCGCGTTCCAGCGTGCGCCGTTCACTGCGCATATCCATGCCGCCCACGCAGGAGGCGATGGTGGCCCCCGCCATCTCGTAAAGCCAGTCGAGCTCGCGCATGACCTGCAGCGCCAATTCGCGCGTCGGCGCGATGACAAGTGCAAGCGGTGCGCCGGCCTGCGCGAATTTCCTCGCCGAACCGATGAGCGTCGGCGCCAGTGCGAGGCCGAAGGCCACGGTCTTGCCGGAGCCGGTCTGGGCGGAGACGAGCGCGTCGGCGGTGCCGAGCGACGGATCCAGCATGGCTTGCTGAACCGGCGTCAGCGTCTCGTAACCGCGTTTTGCCAACGCCTCGGCGATCGCCGGCGCGATCCCTGCGAATTCTGTCATGTCTCTTCTTTCGGATTTCGGTTGTCGTCGGCGGAAGAGCGGACCTCGGTGCAGGCCGTCATCAGGCGTCGATTGCCGCGGCCAACGTGGTCGCGGCCCTATTCAGTTGCCGCGCTACATACTTGGTGAGCGTTGAAATGTACAGGGCGGAATCAATCTCCGGCCGGCGCGTTGCGGCGGCTGCCATATTCGTTTGCCCTGTTTGCGCCCGGCCAGAGGCAGAGACCGATGAAAACGATCGGGCTCAGAACCGGGATGAAGAGGCAGAGCGCCAGCGGACCGGGATAGCCGATATCGTGCAGGCGCTTGATCGCCAGCATGGCGATGGAGACGGTCGAAAGCACGCCGGAGACGATCAGAGCCAGCGTCGAGAACGCGAGCGCCGCGTCGTCCACCTCGTTCTTCATCATCTGCGCCAGGAAGATGGAGCCGACGGCGAACCAGAAGAGCCAGGCGAGGAGAAAAGGCAGGCGGCCGATACGGCCGGAGGGGCTGAAGAACAGCCACGTCATGCTCGGCTGCCGCCCCTCCTTGGCCATCGTCAGTCCCGGAGCAGTTCGTTGATGCCGGTCTTGGAGCGGGTCTTCTCGTCGACCCGCTTGACGATCACGGCGCAATAGAGGTTCGGCGCCGGCTGCCCATTGGCCATGGTGGAGCCGGAAGCCATGGAGCCGGCGACGACGACGGAGTAGGGCGGCACTTCGCCATACATCACCTCGCCCGTCGCGCGGTCGACGATTTTCGTCGACTTGCCGATGAAGACGCCCATGCCGAGCACCGAACCTTCGCGGACGATGCAGCCTTCGACCACCTCGGAGCGGGCGCCGATGAAGCAATTGTCCTCGATGATGGTCGGCCCGGCCTGCATCGGCTCCAACACGCCGCCGATGCCGACGCCGCCGGAAAGATGCACGTTCTTGCCGATCTGCGCGCAGGAGCCGACGGTCGCCCAGGTGTCGACCATCGTACCCTCGCCGACATAGGCGCCGAGATTGACGAAGGAGGGCATCAGCACCGCATTCGGTGCGATATAGGCGGAGCGGCGGACCACGCAGTTCGGAACGGCGCGGAACCCGGCCTTCTCGAATTCGTTGACGCTCCAGCCGTCGAATTTGGAGGGGACCTTGTCCCACCAGACGGCTTCACCCGGGCCGCCCTTGACGAGTTCCATCGGATTGAGGCGGAAGGAGAGGAGCACCGCCTTCTTGAGCCACTGGTTGACCGTCCAGGTGCCGTCCTCACCCCGTTGCGCGACGCGTACCTTGCCGCTGTCGAGCAGGTTCAGCGCCGTTTCCACGGCGTCGCGAACCGCGCCGCGGGTGCCGGTGTTGACGGCGTCGCGCCCTTCGAAAGCGGTCTCGATCGTCTGCGACAGGGAGGCGAGGTCGTGGTTCGTCATCGGAATTCCTTCGAGTTCGGCGTTGTGCTGCAAGCTCTACTGCATAATTCCCCGAATCGGAACCAGCTTCACGGATTATGCAGCGATTCAAGATGTCGCGCGGCTTCGCCGAAACGTCTCGCCCATGGAGCATGATCCTCAAAAAGTTGAAGGCCTTTTCGGCTCGCGCTCCTCAACGGGACTTGGCAAGTCTCGACTAATCCGGCAGTAGGGACGCCTCTATGACCGAGAAAGACCCGAAGGGACGCGTCCGGACGAGGTCTCGGGTGTTCGAAACGCGACGGGAAACGAAACATGGCACGCATGAAGAAGCGGACTCTGCGCCGCAAGGATGGGGTCTGGGATCCGCTGGCAGACAGCTCCCAGAGCAGGCAACGTGCATCGAGCGTGCCTCTGACGCCGCAATCGGCTTCGCCCACCTATCGTCTCGCCTATATCGACGACGATTTCCTGTGTCGTGAGGAACTGAGGCCCGTCCGCCTGCAGCTCGAGCTCCTGAAGACCGAGATGATGCTCGAGGAGCGCGGTATCAACTCCACCGTGGTGATGTTCGGCGGGGCGCGCATTCCGGAGCCCGGCGGCGAAGCCTGGGCCGCCAAGAACGACATCCAGCGCAAGAATCTCGAGGCTGCGTCGGTCTATTATGACGAGGCGCGCAAGTTCGCGCGATTGTGCTCGGAGCAGTCGGCAAAGCTCGATTACAAGGAATATGTGGTGGTCACGGGCGGCGGTCCCGGCGTCATGGAGGCGGGAAACCGCGGCGCAGCCGACGTCGGCGCACCTTCGATCGGCCTGAACATCGTGCTTCCGCACGAGCAGGCGCCGAACCAGTTCGTCACGCCGGACCTGTCCTTCAATTTCCACTATTTCGCCATCCGCAAGATGCATTTCCTGCTGCGCGCCAAGGCGGTCACGGTCTTTCCCGGCGGCTTCGGCACGCTCGACGAGTTGTTCGAAACCATGACGCTGATGCAGACCGGCCGGCTTGCCCTGGTGCCGCTCATCCTGTTCGGCGAGAAGTTCTGGCGCAGCATCATCAATTTCGAGGCGCTGGCCGAGTTCGGAACCATCGCGCCCAACGACATCGACCTGTTGCACTTCGTGGAGACGGCCGAAGAGGCATGGGAGATCATTGCCGGGTTCTACGAGAAGGTCGACCCCCGCTCGGTCCCGATGGCGTCCGGACGGCGGTAGTTACGCGGTCGAAACCACACCGCGCAGGAAAGCCGCCAGATCTTCCGTGACGTAGTCGATCTGATCGTCCGCGTCGCTCGACGTTTCCCAGGCCTCGGCAAATTCGTATTCGAGATTGCGCGGCACGAGCAGCACCGTCTTCATGCCGAGCGCCTTCGGGACGACCAGATTGCGCGGCAGATCCTCGAACATGACCGCATTCGCCGTGTCGATGCGGTGAAGGCCCATGAACTTGTCGTAGGTGTCGCCGGCGGGCTTCGGTATGAAGCCGGCGGCGACGATGTCGAAGATATCGTTGAAATGGTCGAGGATGCCGAGCGCCCGCGCGGTCATCTCCGCATGGGCGACGCTGCCGTTGGTAAAGATGAACTTGCGTCCGGGCAGCGCCTTGATCGCCTCGCCGAGCGCCGGGTCGGCCGGCACCACGCTGTAGTCGATGGCGTGGGCTCTTTCGAGGAAATCGTTGGGGTCGATGCCGTGATGAAGCATCAGGCCCTGAAGCGTGGTGCCGTGGTCGCGGTAGTATTCCTTCTGCAGCTTCTTCGCCTCCGCAGGCTCCAGCGACAGGAGTTCGGCAACATAGGCCGTCATGTTGCGGTCGATCTGTGAGAACAGATTGACGTGATGCGGATAGAGCGTGTTGTCGAGGTCGAAGACCCAGTCGGTGACATGGGCGAATTCGGCGTGGGTCGGCAGGCGGTCGAGCTTCTTCATGGCGGGTTTATGACACGGGCGGCCTTGCGAAGCAAAACGGTTTGTTCACCTGTGCCCCGATTGGTCATGGATTGTTTTCGGCCTGCGTGCTAGCGGGCAAATATGGAAACCTGGGTTCTCATCACTGTCGCCGCGGCCTTCCTTCAGAATGTCCGCTCCGCCATGCAGAAGCACCTGAAGGGCGTCATGGGCACCACCGGCGCGACCTTCGTGCGCTTCGGCTTCGGACTGCCTTTCGCGCTCCTCTACCTCGTCCTGCTTTGGCGCGCCGGCGGGCATCAGCTGCCGGTGCCGAACGGCACTTTCTATCTCTGGGCGGTGGTCGGCGGAATGGCGCAGATCGCCGCGACCTTCCTGCTCGTCCATCTCTTCTCCTTCCGCAACTTCGCGGTCGGCACGGCCTATTCCCGCACCGAGCCCGCACAGGCGGCGCTCTTCGGACTGATCTTCCTCGGCGAAAAGGCGAGCCAGGGAGCGTTGGTTGCGATTGCCATTTCGGTGGTGGGCGTCATGCTGATCTCCGTCGCCCGAACGACGCTCAGCGCGCGCTCGCTGCTTGCATCGGTCTTCAGCCGCACGGCGGGAATGGGGCTGCTTTCCGGTACCTTTTTCGGTCTCTCGGCGGTGTCCTACCGCTCGGCCTCGCTGGCGCTGGAGCCGAGTTTGCCTCAGCCGGACTATGTGATCCAGGCGAGCTTCACGCTCGGCTTCGTCATCCTGCTTCAGACGATCGTCATGCTTTTGTGGATCGTCGCGCGTGAACGCGACGAACTGAAACGCATAGGCGCTGCCTGGAAGCCCGCATTCGTCGTGGGCTTCGTCGGCGCCTCGGCCTCCTTCGGCTGGTTCGCGGCGATGACGCTGCAGCAGGCGGCGATCGTCAAGGTGGTCGCTCAGGTGGAGATGCTGTTCACCTTCGCCTCTTCCTTCTTCATCTTCCGGGAGTGGATCAACCGGCTCGAACTGCTCGGCTGCCTGCTCATCGTGCTCGGCGTGGTCATGCTGATCGTCTTGTGAGGGCTCGGCAAGCAGCACGAATAGATGCCCGAATTTCGGCGGACGGCGCGTGTGGCTGATGCTACAAAGCAATATGCTTTTCGATCTGCCGAACGACGATATCCTTTACGATGCGCTGCTGGCCCGCAGTTCCGATTATGAAGGCCAGGCCTTCGTTTGCGTCAAGAGCACCGGCATCTTCTGCCGGCTCTCATGTCCCGCCCGCAAGCCGAAGCGGGAGAACACTTTGTTCTTCGACAGCATTTCCGCCTGCGTCAATTCCGGCTTCCGGCCGTGCCAACGTTGCCGCCCGCTGGAAGATGCTTCCGGGAAAGATCCGCTCGTCAAGGAGCTTGTCGAGCTGCTCGACCGCCGGCCGGAGCACCGCTGGACGGAGGGCGATCTCGTGCGGCGCGGCTTCGATCCGTCGACAGTGCGGCGCGCCTTCAAGCGATCCCTCGGCGTCACCTTTCTCGATCTCGCCCGCCAGCGGCGAATGGGCGAAGCCGCCCGCCAGCTCTCCGGCGGCGCCAGTGTCATCGAGGCGCAGATCGATGCAGGCTATGAGTCGCCGAGCGGTTTTCGCGCCGCCTTCGGGCGGCTGATCGGTCAGGCTCCCGCGAAATCGCAGGGGCGCGTGCTGCTCTTTGCCGACTGGATAGAGACGCCGCTGGGCCCCATGGTGGCGGTTGCCGACCAGACGCATCTTCACCTCATCGAGTTCCATGATCGCAAGGCCCTCCCGGCCGAAATGGAGAGTCTCAAGCGAAAGACGCACTCTGCGGTGGTGCCCGGCAGAACGCCGCCCATCGATCAGGTGGAGCGCGAGCTCAACGACTATTTTGCCGGGCGCTCAGCCGATTTTCGCACACCGCTCGCCCTCGACGGCAGTGCCTTCGAGCGTCAGGTATGGGCAGAACTCGTTGCGATACCCGTGGGCGAGACACGCTCCTACAGCGACATCGCGCGGAAGGTCGCCACCCCGCAGGCGGTGCGTGCCGTGGCCAGGGCCAACGGCTCCAACTGCCTCGCAATCGTGGTGCCCTGCCACCGTTGCATCGGCGCTGACGGATCGCTGACGGGCTATAGGGGCGGGCTCCGGCGCAAGCAATGGCTGCTTCGCCACGAGGGCAGAATGCGTCCTGTGGGGCTTTTCGGAGAATGGGACCGGGAGATGCCTGCGCGGGCCGCCGCTCCAACGATGTAACGGATACGATCAACCTGACGGACTGGGAGAAGATACGATGAGCCAGGAAGAAAGAGCGCTCGCCTTCGGGGCACTGCACCGGAAAGGCGATCCGGTGGTTCTGTACAACATCTGGGATGCAGGCAGCGCCCGGTGCGTGGCCGAGGCCGGCGCCAAGGCGCTCGCCACCGGGAGCTGGTCGGTCGCGGCGGCACATGGATACGGGGACGGGCAGAAGCTGCCGCTGCCTCTGCTGCTCGAGACCGTGCGCGAGATCGTCGCGGCAACGGACCTGCCGCTCTCGGTGGACTTCGAGGGCGCCTATTCGGTGGACCCGGCCCAGGCCGCGGCCAATGTCGCGCAAGTCATCGATGCGGGCGGGATCGGCATCAATTTCGAGGACCAGATGGTTGGCAGGGGCGGCGTCCATCCGATCGACAAGCAGGCGGCTCGCATCCGCGCGATCCGCGAGATGGCGGAGCGACAGGGCATCGCACTGTCCGTCAACGCCCGCACCGACCTCTTCCTGCAGGAAAGCGATGCGGCGCGCCACGCGGCCCTGATGGAGGATGCGATCGCCCGCGCCGAGGCCTATGCGGATGCGGGCGCGAGCGGCTTCTTCGCACCGGGTCTCGCCGATCGGGACCTCATCGCCAGGCTCTGTGCGGCATCACCTTTGCCGGTCAACGTGATGATGATGCCGGGGGCGCCGGACATTGCCACGCTGGCGGCCGCCGGCGTCGGGCGGGTGAGCTATGGGCCATTCCCATACCGGGAGATGATCGCCCGGCTGCGCGGCGAGGCGGAGAATGTTTACGGGACGAGGTAAGAGATTGGTCCCTCATCCCGCTGCCGTGACCCTTCCCCGTCATGACGCGTCAAGACGGGGAGAAGGTTAGGGTAAGGGGCAAATCACGCAAACAAGGCGCGCCTCACGGCACGATCAGCGTGCCTGCGCCGTGCTCGGTGAAGATTTCGAGCAGCACCGAATGTGCCGTTTTGCCGTTGAGGATGACGACTCCCTGGACGCCGGCCTTGATCGCCTCGATGCAGGTCTCCACCTTCGGGATCATGCCGCCCGAGATGGTGCCGTCGGCGATCAGCGCCCGCGCCTCGGCGACCGAGAGCTGTTTGATGAGTTCGCCCTTCTTGTTGAGAACGCCCGGAACGTCGGTCAGGAAGAGAAGGCGCGTCGCATTGAGCGCGCCGGCGATGGCGCCGGCAAAAGTGTCCGCGTTGATGTTATAGGTGTGGCCGTCCCGTCCCGGCGCCACAGGCGCGATCACCGGTATCATCTCGGAGCGGGCGAGCAGATCGAGAAGGGTGCGGTCGACTTCGACGACATCGCCAACGAAGCCGAGGTCGAGCACGCGCTCGATGTTGGAATCCGGGTCGCGGAAGGTCTTCTTCGCCTTTTCCGCAAAGACCATGTTGCCGTCCTTGCCGCAAAGGCCGATCGCCCATTCGCCCGTCTGGTTTATGAGCGCGACGATCTCTTTGTTGATCGACCCGGCAAGCACCATTTCGACGATTTCGACGGTCTTTTCGTCTGTGACGCGGAGCCCGCCCTCGAATTTGGACTCGATGCCCATCCGGTTGAGCATGGCGCCGATCTGAGGGCCGCCGCCGTGAACGACGATCGGATTGACGCCGGACTGCTTCAGAAGCGCGATATCGCTGGCAAAGGCGCGCCCGAGGTCGGCATTGCCCATGGCGTGACCGCCGTATTTGACGACGATCGTCTTGTTCTCGTAGCGCTGCATGTAGGGCAGAGCCTGGGCGAGCAGGCGGGCCTGAATTTCACTTTCTGATGCGGACATGGCGGATCCTCGAAAAATACCGGCTGCTGTTTAGCGCAACTCTCTGGCGGAGGGAATGATCCGGGCGCAACATAAAGCCATTGTGACGGCGGTCGCCTGGCTGAGCCGAAGTGCTCGCCGCGTGCGCGGCATGGCCGAGAAGCCGATTGACGGCGCTGGCGATTTGACTGATCCTGCTTTGATCCGGAAAGGACCGCCGCAGTCCCGAGAATAGGCGCATCGACGCCTGCCTGGAAGAGATCGAAGGGAATCGTGCCGGCCTTCTAAAGCTGAGAGAGTGCAGGAAGCCATGACGACGCAGAAGCCCGAAAGCGGAGATTCCCGCCGCGACGAGGTGATCGCGGGAGAGTACGTGCTCGGCGCGCTGTCTGCCGAGGACCGTCGCAAGGCCGAGGCGCGCATGGCAACGGACCGAAACTTCGCCGCCATGGTCATCCGCTGGCAGAACAATCTTGCGGCCTTCGGCGACGCCTATGAATCGGTCGCGCCGCGCCGCAGGTTTCGCTCCTCCGAGCACGCGGTCTTCGAAGCGGGCCGGGGCGCAGACGACCCCCGCGGCATCTGGGGCTCGCTTCCCCTTTGGCGCAGCGTCGCGCTGGTATCGCTTTCGGCTGTCGTCGTAATGGCAGGCGCGGTGGCCGGACTTTTCAGCGATCGCCGGGGCGGTACGCAACTCGTTGCGAGCCTCGAAGCGCAAGGCAGCGCCATCAACCTCGTCACGCACTTCGAACCGGCTACGGGGCGCCTCAGACTGTCGCCGGCCGCCGCCGGACAGATGGAGGAGAAATCGCTCGAACTCTGGCTGATCAAAGGTGACGATCCCCCGGTCTCGCTCGGCGTGCTGCCGCCGTCCGGCGAGGGGAAATCGTGCTCGAGCCGGGAATGCGAAGCCGGATTGCCAGCGGCTCCAGGCTCTCCGTCAGTGTCGAGCCCCTGGGCGGCTCGGCGACCGGCTCGCCCACCGGTGCGGTCATCGCGCAAGGCACGGCGCGCGCTTTCTAAGTCTCGTTCCACGCGGGCCACGCAGTCACGGCAGGAATGCCGCGGCCGCTTTGAGCGCCGTGCGCCCGAGTGGACGCACAAAGTTTGAGTTCATGACGGCTGCTGCAACTCTGGTCGGTTTGTCGGCACAGCGGCGCTGTGGGAACCTTCGGAGGACTGCAATCTCTCCTCTTCCTCATTCCTGTGCTTGTCACAGGAATCCAGCCAGACCAAGTCCTTGGGCTGGAAAGGCTCTTCCGCGCCGCAGACGCGGCGCTGCTTTCATCTCTGTGACGAGCACAGGAATGAGGAAATCAAACCGGCCGCGGCGGGTGGCCCCAATCTGAACAGGCCTTTATTCAATTTGTCGTATCGTTGCATCGTGCTTTCCGGAAATCGATACCGATTTTCGGGCCGATGCGGTAAATTACGATATCAGGCCGAACCGGCTGCGGGAGGAAGAAGCACTTCCGCCTCTCGCTCCAGATTCGGCCAATGCCAGTTGCATCGCCCGATGGAGGTTCCGATGATCAGCCGGCGCGACTTGCTGATGGCGGGCGCGGCCCTGGCCGCGGTGGTCACCCTGCGCGGTCTGTTAGGGCCCATGCGCGCCGTCGCCGGCGACACCTTCGAAATCACCAGGACCGACGCGGAGTGGCGGGCGCTGCTCGGCGAGGACCGCTATCGCATTTCGCGGGAGGAGGGCACCGAGCCGCCGTTCAGCAGCCCGCTCGACGATGAAAAGCGAAACGGCCTCTTTCAATGCGCGGGATGCGCCTTGCCCGTCTATTCCTCCGAGGCGAAATATGACAGCGGTACCGGCTGGCCGAGCTTCTGGCAGGCGCTTCCCGGCGCGATCGGCACACGCGAGGACGATACCCTGTTCATGATGAGGACCGAATGCCACTGCCGCCGCTGCGGCGGTCATCTCGGCCACATCTTCGACGACGGTCCGCCGCCGACCGGCAAGCGGCACTGCATCAACGGGCTCTCCCTGTCATTCGTACCGGAAACCGCCTGAGCGTGGCGATCTTCCCGCCGGCTCCGGCGAGAAGATCGTTGTGCGACGAGGGCCGATCGCCCTTCGGCAACCGATCAGAATGTCCCCGCCTGCGGTGACGGCGTCTGCGCCTCGGAAAGGGCTTCCTGAAGCTTCTGTTCCTGCTCCGGCGAGAGCGATGTCTTCAGCACGCGGCCGCGCAGGCCGGAGAATTCGGCCAGCACCTTTTCCGGCTGCACCTTGCGCACCAGAACGAAGAGCGCCGAGGAATTGTTCGGGATGGTGTTGCCGAGCGACTTGATGAAGTCGTCGTCGATCCCGTAATCGACAAGCGAGCCGGAAAGCGCACCGGCACCGGCGCCGATAGCGCCGCCGAGGGCGAAACCCGCGAGCGGATTGAGGAAGAGCAGCCCGACGAGCCCGCCCCAGAGGGAGCCGGAAAGGAGGCCGGACGTGGCTCCGACGGTGGTCAGGTTCATGCTCTGCTTCAGATGCACCTTGCCGTCGGCATCGCGAACGACGACGACCGCATCTTCCAGATCGATCAGATACTCCTTCCTCAGGCTGTTGAGCTTCAAGAGGACCTTGTCGGCCTCATCCGTCGAATCGAATCCCACGACAATCAAATCGGACATGTCTCTCTCCTGATCCTTCGGGCAGACAATCTGCCGCCGCGAAGCAGAGATAGAGCGCTTTTCATGTCAGGGTAGTGACGGAGGTCGAAGACGAGGGGATCGCCCTTCAGCGGCGCCGTTTCGCGCCTCAGCGCGTCACGGCAAGCTCGATCGCCGCGCGGAGGTCCTCGATGCCTTCGCCCTTTTCCGACGATGTCGACAGCACTTCCGGAAAGGCCGCCGGCCGCTTCTTGATCTTTTCGAGGGTTTCCCCGACGAGGCGCGGCACGCCGGCCGCCTTGATCTTGTCCGTCTTGGTCAGCACGATCTGATAGGAAACCGCAGCCTTGTCGAGGAGTGCCAGCACGTCCTCGTCATTCTTCTTGATGCCGTGGCGCGCGTCGATCAGCACGTAGACGCGCTTCAGCGTCGAGCGTCCGCGCAGATAGTCGAACACCAGCTTCGTCCAGGCGTCGACCTGTTCCTTGGGAGCCTGCGCGTAGCCGTAGCCCGGCATGTCGACGAGCGCCATCGGCGGCAGGTCGTCGGCCTCGCCGGAATAGCCGTCCGGCACGAAATAGTTGAGTTCCTGGGTGCGGCCGGGCGTGTTCGATGTGCGCGCAAGCCCCTTATGGCCCACGAGTGCGTTGATCAGCGACGACTTGCCGACATTGGAGCGGCCGGCAAAGGCGATCTCCGTCGGTCCCTCCGGCGGCAGGAACTTCATCGACGGCACGCCGCGGATGAAGATCCACGGCCGGCCGAAGACGCTTGCGGCATTCTGCTTGTTCGTCCCGGACATGTTCTGGCGTTTCCTCTTTGGCCTCGGCATCAGGCTTTTGCAGAGGCTTGTCAAGCTTGAGAGCGCCCGGGCGGCGCCGGTGGCGCTCGGGAAATCGAAAAGAAAAGCCCCGGAACGCGTCGCACCGGGGCTTCCAACTCTTTCACTGCGCTTCCTGGAAGTGCTCTATTCCGCCGGTTTCGGTTTCTTCGAGAAGAGCGACTTCAGATTGTCGAAGAGTTCAACCTTGACGCCCTGACGCTTCATGATGATGCCTTGCTGCAGGATCGACAGCGTGTTGTTCCAGGCCCAGTAGATCACGAGACCGGCCGGGAACGATGCCAGCATGAAGGTGAATACCACCGGCATCCATGTGAAGAGCATCGCCTGGGTCGGGTCCGGCGGCGTCGGGTTCATGCGCATCTGCAGGAACATGGTGATGCCCATGATGATCGGCCAGACGCCGAGATGCAGGAAGGACGGAGCATCGAAGGGCAGGAGGCCGAAGAGATTGACGATCGTCGTCGGATCGGGCGCGGAGAGATCCTGGATCCAGCCGAAGAAGGGCGCATGCCGCATCTCGATGGTGACGTAGATCACCTTGTACAGCGCGAAGAACACCGGGATCTGGATGAGGATCGGCCAGCAGCCCGCCAGCGGGTTGATCTTCTCTTCCTTGTAGAGCTGCATCATCGCCTGCTGCAGCCCCATCCTGTCGTCGCCGAATTTCTTCTTCAGCTCCTCCATCTTCGGCTGAACCTTCTTCATGTTCGCCATCGATGCGTATTGCTTGTTGGCGAGCGGGAAGAAGATGAGCTTGACGACGATCGTGGTGATCAGGATCGCGATGCCGAAATTGCCGAAGAGACGGAAGAAGAAATCCATCATTTTGAACATCGGCTTGGTGATGAAGTAGAACCAGCCCCAGTCGATCAGCTTGTCGAAGTTGGGGATGGAATAGGCCACTTCGTAATTGTCGACGACCGGGACTTCCTTGGCACCGGCGAAGACGAGGTTCTTCAGCTCCACGGACTGGCCGGGGCAACCGTCACCGCATCGCTCTTGTAGTCGCTCTGGTAACGGGGGCGCCCGTCGGCGAAATGCGAGAACCGGATGTCGAAGGGCGTCGCCTGCGGCGGCACGATCGTCGCGGCCCAGTATTTATCGGTGATGCCCAGCCATCCGCCGGTCGACTTGCCCGGTTCGACGGGCTCGTCGTCTTCGACCTTGGAATAGCCGACTTCCTGGAGGCCATGCTCTCCCGCAACGCCGACGAAGCCCTCGTGGAGCACGTAGATGCTCGGAGTCGTCGGCTTGTTGAAGCGCGTGACGCGGCCGTAGGAAGACAGGGAGACCGGCGCGGCGGTCTCGTTCTTGATGCTGTCGACCACCTGGAACATGTAGCGGTCGTCGACCGAGATGGTCCGGACAAAGGTGATGCCCTTGTCGTTCGTGTAGCTCAGCGTCACCGGCGTCGAGGGGGTGAGCTTGTCGCCGCCCGAAAGCGTCCATGTGGTCTGCGGCCCCGGAACCGATCCGGTCGCGTCCGATCCGATATAGCCGATTTCCGTGAAATAGCCGTCGGCGGTCTCCGCCGGGCTGAAGAGCGTGATGACCGGGCTCTTCGGGTCGACGGTTTCGTGGTAGCCCTTGAGTTTCAGGTCGTCGAAGCGTGCGCCGGTCAGGTTGATGGAGCCGGAAAGCGCCGGCGTGTCGATCGCCACGCGGGCCGATTTGCCGATTGCCTGATCGCGGCTTTCGCCTGCGCTCGGGATCGCACCGCCGGGCAGCGCCTGTCCAGGTGCAGCCGGCTGAGCGCCTGGCTGTTGCTGGGTCTGTTGCGCCTGCTGCGCCTGTTCCGCGGCAATGCGGTCCTTTTCCATCTTCGGGCTGACATAGAAGAACTGCCAGGCGATAAGGATCAGCACGGAAAGGGCGATCGCCACGAAATAATTGCGGTTGTTTTCCATCATGATTTCCTGGAACCGGCCGGTGGCCGCTTCTGTTTCGGCTTGTTTTCGATGCGATCCCGAAGCGCCCGAGTCAATGCGTCGAAAGGGGCATTCAGGAGATCGCGCCGGGCGACAATCACATAGTCGTGTCCGGGTTTCATTGCAAACCCGGCCGAAAGCCGCACGGCTTCCTTGAGGCGTCGGCGCATTCGGTTTCGCTCGACGGCATTGCCGTGTTTCTTGGTAACGGTGAAGCCGACGCGGGCTTCTCCCTCCGGATCGTTCCGGTCGAGAACTTCGAGGAGAAATAGCGGGCCTCTGCGGCTTTCTCCAGCCCGGACCGCCAAAAACTGCGGACGGCTTTTCAGCCGCCCGACAGCCGTCTTGTCTTTATCTGTCGTCATTTGCCCGGACATAAGGTTTCGGGCAGATTCGGCTTACGCCGAAAGACGCTTGCGGCCACGAGCCCGGCGGGCTGTGAGGACCTTGCGCCCACCCTTGGTGGACATACGTGCACGGAAGCCGTGACGGCGCTTGCGAACAAGCTTGGACGGTTGGTAGGTACGCTTCATTTATTTAAATACCGCGGTGTGCGGTCCTTCTTGGGTTTGCATGATGCAAGAGCGTTTACGCGCCGGGCATGGCTCCGCCAACGGGCGGCTCCACCGGACGTGCGCGGCTTATAGGGACAAAAACCCGATAGAGTCAATTCCCAGACGCCGGCGGCGTGCTCATGATTAGCCGCATGACACCCTAAAATGAGTGGGCCCGATGGGTGCTTTGTTAACCACGCGCATTTTAGCATTTACTCAGTAGCGTGTAAGCCGTGAGTTACTTTCCCGTTTTAGGCGAGTATGCGGCTGGGGACAGGGACAGGACATGAAAATTCGTGGAAAGATAAACCTCATCGTCGGCATCATGAGTCTGCTGGCGATAGCGATCACCGGCATGTCGTTGCTGATCGTGAGCGAGTACAACCAACGGCTCGGTGAATACCAGAACGCATCCGACCGGGCCTTCAAGGGCGAGAGGCTCAATCGCCTGGTAACGGCGGTGGTGATGGAGGCGCGGGGCATTTATGCGGCGCCGACGGTCGAGAAGGCAAAGCCTTTTGCCGAGGGAATTCTCAAGAACCTCGACAAGATCGACGCGCTGCTCACCGAGTGGCGGCCGCTGGTGCCCGCCGACGTCCTGCCCGCCTTCGATACCCTCGTCCAGCGCGCGGAGGAATTCAAGACGTTCCGAAGCGAGACGGCTCGCCTCGGCACGCAAGTCGCGCCGCAAGCGGCCAACGAGCAGGGCAACAACGAGGCGAACCGGGCCAACCGCAAGGCGTTCCAGGCCGAAATCGACGTGGTCGTCGACGAGAATCTTGCCTCGCTTCAGACGATCACCGCGGATCTTGCCGACTACAAGCGCTCGATCGTGCTGATCGTCCTTGCAACGGCAGCGCTCGGCATGCTGGCCGGGATCGGCGCCGCCTTCTATATTGCGACCAATCACCTCAGCCGCCCGATTCTCGATCTGACGAGCAAGATGAAGCTGCTCGCCGGCGGCGATCTCTCGGTCGATGTGCCCTTCGCCGGGCGCAAGGACGAGATCGGCGACATGGCGGCGGCGGTCGAAGTCTTCAAGCAGAACAGCCTCGCCGTTCGAGAGCTCAACGCCCAGGAAGAGGTCCTGCGCGAAAAGAGCGCGGACCTGCAGTCGAGCATCGCCACGGTCGTTGCGGCGGCTGCGGCAGGGGACTTCACCAGGCGCATCGGCAAGGACTACGACAACGACGATCTCAACCGCTTTGCGGCGAGCGTCAACGAACTGGTCAACAGCGTCGATATGGGCATCGCCGAGACCCGGAGGGTCATTGCGCGCCTGGCGACGGGCGACCTCACGCAAAGCATGAAGGGCCAGTTCCAGGGCGCCTTCGCCGAGTTGCAGACGAACGTCAACGATACCTTGCAGACCCTGCAGAAGACCCTGCGCGAGGTCCGCATGACGACGGACTCGATCAACGGGAACTCTACGGAATTGCGCAGTGCCGCCGACGACCTGTCCAAGCGGACTGAACAGCAGGCCGCCGCGCTGGAGGAAACTTCGGCGGCGCTCGACGAGATAACCGCCGCGGTTCGCAATTCTACGGAGCGGGCCCAGGAAGCGACCGTCATGGTCACGGAGGCGAAGGACAGCGCAGCGGAGTCGGCATCAGTCGTCCGCAACGCCATCGATGCCATGGGCCGCATCGAACAGGCTTCGAGCGAGATCGGCCAGATTACCAACGTCATCGACGAGATCGCCTTCCAGACGAACCTGCTGGCCCTCAATGCCGGCGTCGAGGCGGCGCGCGCGGGGGATGCCGGCAAGGGTTTCGCCGTCGTTGCCCAGGAGGTCCGCGAACTCGCCCAGCGTGCAGCCAGCGCCGCGAAGGATATCAAGTCGCTGATTTCTAAATCGGGCGGCGAAGTGGCCACCGGCGTCAAGCTCGTCCAGGCGACGGGAGCCGCACTCGGTCAGATCGAGACGCGCGTCCTGAAGATCAACGATCACATCCATTCGATCGCGACGGCCGCACGCGAGCAGGCCACGGGTCTCGGCGAGGTCAGCACCGCCGTCAACCAGATGGATCAGGTCACCCAGCGCAACGCCGCCATGGTGGAGGAGGCGAACGCCGCCACGCATAAGCTGTCCGCCGAGGCCGACAATCTCGCCAACCTCATCGCCTACTTCAAGGTCGAGCGCGAGGCGGTGCGTACGGTCGCGCCGGCAAGGGAAGCGAGCCGGCCGGTGGCCTCGCCCGCCCGCCGCATGATGGGCACGGTCGTGCGCGCATTCGGCAACGGCTCCGCTGCGGTCGCTCGCGACGACTGGGAGGAGTTCTGAGTCCGCCTGCCGCGGCGCGCTCGAGTTGCGTAACAGGAGCTATGCTCGCGGCGATCGGCGATCGCCGCGAGCGGCATTTCCGAGATGAGCCTGCCCTCCGGAAGGGGCCGCAGGCACTTTCACGCCGGCGTGACTTGCCGCGGCGACCCGGTCACGGCGTCGTTTGCCGGCGCGACGATTCGTTATTGGTTCCGGGGGTGAATTCCTTCTAATTCAGGGGCAGAATCTCACCGAAGGCAAATCGCATGAGCCATGGTATCAGCAACGGGGCGGAAGAAGGACCGGCTCTCGAACCCTCGTCGAGCCGGCGAGACCTTCAGCCTGTTCCGCATCGCTCTCCCTGGCGCTTCCTGCCGATTTCGCTTCTGCTTGCGGGCGGCGTCCTGAGCTATGCCTACGGCCTGCAGGACTATGTTTCGCTGTCTGCGCTCGCCGACCAGCGCGAGACGCTCGCCGCCCATGTCGCCGCCCATCCGGTCAGTTCGGTTCTCGTCTTCTTCGCGATTTATGTCGCGGTGGTGGTCTTCTCCATTCCGGCGGCATCGGTGCTGACGATCTCCGCGGGCTTCCTTTTCGGCTGCCTTGCCGGCGCAGCCATTACGGTTCTTGCCGCCACACTCGGGGCTTGCCTGCTATTCATCGCCGCGCGCGGCGCCTTCAGCGACATCCTGAGGCGCCGTGCCGGCGGCGTCCTGGAGCGCCTTGCCGATGGATTCCGGGACAACGCCTTCCTTTACCTCCTGATCCTGCGCCTCGCGCCGATCTTTCCTTTCTTCCTGATCAATATCGCGCCCGCCTTCTTCGAGGTGAAGCTGCGCACCTATGCGCTCGCGACGCTGATCGGCATCGTGCCGGGCACTCTCGCCTATACCTGGCTCGGCCGCGGTCTCGGCGACGTGATCGCTTTTGCTGCTGCAAGCGGCCGTGAACTCGTCCTTGCCGATTTCGCCACCAGAGATATTTCGCTGGCCCTCGTCGCCCTCGCATCGATTGCTGCATTGCCTCTGGCATTCAGGCTAATACAGTCGCGCCGCAAAGGTGCGTGACGGAGGCGGAGGGCCTAGCCGCGTGGCGAATATACTGACACCCGACATCTGCGTGATCGGCGGCGGTGCCGCCGGGCTCTCCGTGGCCGCCGGGGCGGCCGCTTTCGGCGTGCCCGTCGTTCTGGTCGAGCACGGCCGGATGGGCGGCGATTGCCTCAATTACGGCTGCGTGCCGTCAAAGGCCCTGATCGCAGCAGCCAAGCATGCGGAAGCGATCCGCAAGGCTGCGGAATTCGGCATTGCCGCGGCGGGACCAGTCGTCGACCACGAGCGGCTGACGGCGCGCATACAGTCCGTCATCGAAGGCATCGCGCCGCATGATTCCGTAGAGCGCTTCACCAGCCTCGGCGTCGAGGTGATCAAGGAAACGGCCCGCTTCGTAGACGACCGCACCGTCGCTGCCGGCGACTATCTGATCCGCGCCCGCCGCTTTGTGATCGCCGCCGGCTCCTCCCCCGCCATTCCCCCGATCCCCGGACTTGCGGAGACGCCGTTTCTCACCAACGAAACGCTCTTCGGCCTGAAACGCCTGCCGCGACATCTCGTCGTCATCGGCGCGGGCGCGGTCGGCCTGGAGATGGCCGCGGCTCACCGCCGATTGGGTGCCGATGTCACGGTCGTGGACAGGGCCGCGGCTCTATCCGGCCAGGATCCCGAGCTGGCGGCGATCGTGCTCGACGGGCTGCGTGCGGAAGGCATGCTCCTGCACGAGCGCACGGAGATCCGCTCGGCGGAGCAAACGGAGACGGGCGTCCGGCTTTTCTGCGAGAACGAGAGCGGCCCTTTCGAGATCGAAGGGAGCGACCTGCTGGTGGCTGCCGGTCGTGCCTCCGATCACGGACCGCTCGATCTCGATGCGGCCGGCATCCGCCACGGGCCGAAGCACATAGAGGTCGGGGCGGACCTGCGGACGAGCAACCGCCGCGTCTATGCGGTCGGAGATGCGGCGGGCGGCCTCTTCACGCATCAGGCGAGCTATCACGCCCGGCTGGTGCTGCAGCAGATCCTTTTCCGCCTGCCGGGACGCGAGAGGGCGGCCATCGTTCCGCAGGTGATCTTCACCGCGCCCGAGCTGGCGCAGGTGGGTTTGACGGAGAAGCGCGCGCGGAAGACCGCCCCGGGGGGCAGAACCGTTCGCCTGAACTTTTCCGCGAATGATCGCGCCCGCACCGACGGATTGGATCGAGGGTTGATAAAGATCGTCGTCGGCAGGCGCGGGCGGGTTCTCGGCGCCGCCATTGCAGGCCCTGGAGCGGGGGAGATGATCGGTCTCTGGGCCTTCGCGGTCGCCAACCGCCTGACCCTCAGGCATTTCCAGACTTATGTCGCACCCTATCCGACTCTCTCGGAGATTGGAAAACAGGCGGCTATCTCCTATTATTCCCCCATGGCGCGAAATCGCCTTCTGCGGACCGCGATCCGGTTTCTGCGGAATTTCGGCTGATCCAGGGAATCTTTTGGGCTTATGGTAGAAGACGCGCGTCCGGCCAATGCGAGTGCGGCACCTCGAGCGGCGGTCGGCTTTCTTGGCGGGCTTTCCGGCAAATTGCTGCTGCTGACGGTCGCCTTCGTGATGCTGGCCGAGGTACTGATCTTCGTGCCTTCCGTCGCCAATATGCGCATTCGCTGGCTTCAGGACCGCCTGAACACCGTGGCGGCGGCCGCCGTCGTGGTCGACGGGCTTCAGAATGTCGAGCTGCCCCGCGCCGTGCAGCGCGAGACCCTGATGGCGACCGGGACCAAGGCCATCGTCATCCGCCGCAAGGACGCCTCCCGGATGATCGCCAGCGTCGACATGCCCCCCGCGATCGACGGCGAATACGACATAGCCAACTTCACGGCTCTGGGCGCGATCCGGGACGCCTTCGACACGCTCATCTTCGGCGGCAACCGGGTGGTGCGCGTCTATGGCCCGCTGGGCGAAGGCGAGGCGACGATCGAGCTGGTGATGAAGGACGCCAAGCTGCGCACGGCCATGCTCGTCTATTCGCGCAACGTCTTCCTCCTGTCGATCGTCATCTCGCTGATCACCGCGGCGCTGATCTTCCTGGCCATCAATCGCATGCTGATTCTCCCGATCAGGCGGCTGACCAAGAGCATGCAGGAGTTTTCGGACGAGCCGTCGAGCCCCGAGCGCGTGCTGGTGCCGCCGAAAGGCAAGGACGAACTGGCGGTCGCCGGTCAGCACCTGGCGAGCATGCAGCGCGAATTGCAGAGAACCCTGAAGCAGCAGAAGAGCCTTGCGGAGCTCGGCCTCGCCGTTTCCAAGATCAACCACGACATGCGCAACATCCTGTCCTCCGCGCAACTCATTTCCGATCGCCTGGCCGACGTGGACGATCCCGTGGTCAAGCGCTTCGCGCCGACATTGCTTCGGACCATCGACCGCGCTGTCGGCTATACGCGCGAAGTGCTCTCCTACGGCCGCACGACGGAGGCCGAGCCGCATCGCCGTTTCCTGGCGCTGCGGCCGCTGGTCGAGGACGTAGCCGAACTGCTCGCCGTCGATCGCCAGGACGGTATCGAGTTCGAGATACAGATCCGCGACGACATCGAGGTCGACGCGGACAGCGAGCAGCTGTTCCGCATCGTCCACAATATCTGTCGCAACGCCGTCGAGGCGCTGGCCAATTACAAGCCGGAGGATGGTTCCGAGCGGCGGATCTCGGTTTCGGCGTTGCGTACCGGCAGCGTGGTGACGATTTCGATCGACGACACAGGGCCCGGCATGCCTGCCAAGGCACGCGAAAATCTCTTCGCCGCCTTCCGCGGCTCGGCGCGCTCCGGCGGAACGGGCCTGGGTCTGGCAATCGCCCGCGAACTGGTGCTCGCCCATGGCGGAACGATCGCGCTCGTCGAAAAGCCCACTCCCGGCACGCTGTTTCGCATAGAACTGCCGGACCGCCCGGTGCGGCTCGATGCCTTCCGCGCCAAGGGACGTTCCTGATATTCCGTCCCTTCCCGGCATCGTCGTAAAAATGAAATTTTTTCCCGAAGGCGCTTGCAATCGCCGAAAGGACGCTTTAGAGGATCGCCACGCAAGCGGTGGTCACCGCTTCCAGGCACGCACCCGTAGCTCAGCTGGATAGAGCACCAGACTACGAATCTGGGGGTCAGGAGTTCGAATCTCTTCGGGTGCGCCATTCTTTCCAATTGTCGAACGCCACGATATTTTGCCTTTTTGGCCACTATGTTGCCTATGGGACGGGAAGCTTCCCTTTCCAACCCTGCAGCCCATGGATCGCCCTGACACAAGTTTGGCTGTTGGCGGCAACTTTTGCGCCAAAGCGGAGCGGACTTAGGATGCGTGCCACTCTATTCGAGCGAGCTCGATGGCGCTTGATCACATAACCAATCGTGGAAGGCGGTGACCTCGTACCGGCGAAGAGCTTTCGGTGCCGCCACGGCATAGTACGCCCATTTCACCGGCCATCTCACCTGAGGCATCAGATGAACCAGGCGGCCGCTTTGCAGCTCTTGCGCCACGAGCGCCTTTCTTACCAGCGCCACGCCTCTGGCGGCGACAGCCGCATTGATGACGGCCGCGGTCGAGTTGATCTTCAGACCGCCATCGTCGGGAGGCTGGTTCGCTCCTGCGCGCGCCAGCCAGTCCGCCCATGACGGGAAATCTCCCCCGGGATGCGACGTCCCGTCATGTACCAGGGTCTGTCCCACGATCCAGCCAGCAGTCACATCCCTGTCGATCGGTAAAAGACGCTGATGGCATACCGCGATGATCTCCTCACCCATGAGGAAGGTCGACTTCACACCTTTCCAGTTGCCTAGGCCACATCGGATGCCGATATCGGCATCTCCTTGAGCGAGGTCGATCACGCGATCGGAGACGTCGAGACGTACATCGATGTTCGGGTGTTTCGTGGTGAAGTCGTCGAGCCGCCCGAGCAGCCAGTTCGCGACGAGCGCCTGGGATGCCGTCACGACGACGACCGTGCGCGCCTTGCGCCCGCGCAACTTCCGCAGACCTGTTTCCAGGAGGTCTAATCCCTGCGAGATGTCCTCGAGAGCTTCCTTTGCCTCGTCCACGGGCATCAGGCGTTCGGCCCCGGACCGCGTTCGCCGGAAGAGCGGATAGCCGACCCAGTCTTCCAGGGAGCGAACGAGTTGCCCTACGGCGGGCGGGGTCACGTCGAGTTCCGTGGAGGCCCCGACGAAGCTTCCGTGTCTTGCCGAAGCTTCGAGAGCCTGCAGTGATTTGAGCCTCGTGAGATTCCTCATGTGTGATCCGTTCTCCACCTACGAGAAAGATTTTCTTTGTTTCCGATATCGTTTGTTTTCCTCGTCAATGCAATTGCGAGAGGACATTCGTAGATCCTTAGACGGAGGTTCACGCATGATACTTCAAGGCAAGACGGCACTAGTGACAGGCGGATCGAGCGGGATTGGTCTCGCGGCAGCGAAGATGCTCCGGGAGAATGCGGCACGGGTCGCGATCACGGGCAGATCGGCGGAAAAGCTTCAGGCTGCAAAAGCGGAACTGGGCAACGATATTCTCGCCATTCAGGCGGACGTGTCGTCGCTCGCCGATCTCCATCGGATGAAGACCATTCTTGCGGAGGAATTCTCGACGCTGGACATCCTGTTCGCGAACGCGGGCGTGGCTATCGGGACGCCGCTCGCCACCGTGGACGAGCATACCTACGCCACGATCATGGATACGAATGTGAAAGGCGTCTTCTTCACCGTGCAGTCGGTGCTGACGCTGATGAGCGAGGGCGGCTCGATCATTCTCAACACGTCATGGCTCAACCAGGTGGGAACTCCTGGCCGCGCAATATTGTCCGCCTCCAAGGCCGCTGCCCGCTCGTTCGCGAGGACGATGTCGGCTGAACTTCTGGACCGCAGGATCAGGGTGAACGCCGTCAGCCCAGGCTCGATCGAAACGCCGATCCACCGCGGCAGAAACCAGACGGAAGAGGAGTTCCGCGCGTACGCCGAACGCGTCGGCGGCCAGGTGCCGATCGGGCGCATGGGCAGACCTGAGGAGATCGCGGCCGCTGTCCTTTTCCTTGCCAGCGACGCATCGAGCTACATGCTCGGCGCGGAGATCGTCGTCGACGGCGGCAGGTCGGAGCTTTGACATGCTGATCAACGAAGACCTCACCAAGCCCGTGCTCATACACGCCGACCGGATCGATTGGGTGCCAAGCCCAGCCAAGGGCGTGGACCGCCGCATGTTGTTCAGGATCGGCGAGGAGAAGGCGAGAGCGACATCGATCGTTCGTTACGCGTCCGGCAGCCGGTTCGCGCGCCACGAACACACGGGCGGAGAAGAGTTTCTCGTCCTGGATGGCGTCTTCCAGGACGAGAGCGGAGACTTCCCGGTCGGCACCTATGTGCGCAATCCTCCAGGCACGGGTCATGCTCCGGGCAGCGACGAGGGTTGTGTCATCCTGGTCAAGCTCTGGCAGTTCAGGGCCGACGATCGGGAAAGGGTCGTCTGCCGTCCGGGCGAAGGCGAGGAAGCGCAGCTTCGGCCCGGCGTGTCGTCCTCCCGCATCCTCTTCGATGGGAAAGACGAGCAGGTGATGATGGAGGAGTGGCAGCCCGGCGCTGCTGTGGAGGTTGCCAACCCGCATGGTCTCGAACTCCTTGTTCTCGGCGGAGGTTTTACCGTCGAAGGCGACGTTCTCGACCACTGGTCATGGCTGCGCCTACCTGCCGGACAAGCGGTTCGGGCCAAGGTCGGAAACGATGGCGCCCGCGTCTGGATGAAATCTGGCCCGCTCCTCCATGAAGACGTCGTGAGGTTCGAAGACGCCGGAACGACGAAGGACAGGTAACATGAGATCATACGAAGTCGCCGTCGTCGGCGCGGGCCTCGCGGGACTGTATGCGGCCTGGGCGCTCAAGGCTTCGGGAGTCGACGCCTTGGTCATCGAGGCACGCGAGCGTATCGGCGGTCGTGTCTTCTCCGCTGATGCCTCCGGCAATTCATCGGAAGACGGATTTGACTTAGGTCCTTCCTGGTACTGGCCGCAGATGCAGCCCGCGATGGCAGACCTGGTCGCTGAATTCGATCTTCAATCATTCGTCCAGCACAGCGAGGGCGAAGTGGTCTTCGAACGATCTCCGAGCCAGAGGCCCCAACGCTTCCCGGCTATGATGCAGGAGCCACCATCGATGCGGCTCGCCGGCGGGACGGCAGCGGCGGTGCGGGCACTCGCCCGCGAGCTTTCGCCTGACAGCATCCTTCTCCGCACGAAGGTGAAGGGGATGACGCTCATGTCAACGGGTGTCCGGCTGACGGTCGAGAACGCCAGCGGCGAGCAAGATATCATCGACGCCGACCATGTCATAGCAGCGCTGCCGCCGAGGCTCATCGAGGCTACAATCACGTTCAGCCCGGCGCAGGAGGGCGCGACCGCCGGACGGTGGCGCGACACGCCGACCTGGATGGCGCCGCACGCCAAGTTCTTCGCAATCTACGACCGGCCGTTCTGGAGAGCCGCAGGCCTTTCCGGGACGGCGCAGAGCATAGCGGGTCCGATGGCCGAGATCCACGACGCCACGACGGCTTCCGGAAGGGCTGCTCTCTTCGGATTCATCGGGGTAGGCGCGGAACAGCGCGCAGCAGTCAGCGAGGAAACTTTGAAGATTGCGTGCCTGGTCCAGCTCGAGCGGCTGTTCGGTCCCGCAGCCCGCAGTCCTGTCGCCACTTTATTGAAGGATTGGGCCGTCGATCCCCTGACGGCCACTTCGACCGATCTTGTCGCCGCCGGGCATCCCGTCGTTCGCGACGACGCGTGGGTGACGGGGGGTGGGATGGACGGCTGAGCCTCGCCGGGAGCGAAACCAGCCCCACCGAACCCGGTTATCTCTCCGGGGCGGTCACGGCTGCCCAGCGCGCTGTCTCCCAGTATCTATCGAAACAAGGTGCCAGATGAGCGCAGTAGAGGCCAGTGCGGTCGAGACGACCGCACGACGCAATGCATGGGTTTTGACGGTTGCCCAATCGCTTGGCGGTGCAAACGCTCCGATCGTCATCTCGCTCGGCGGCTTGGTCGGGCAGCACCTTTCTCCCGATCCGGATCTGATCACGCTGCCCGTCAGTCTGCTGAATCTTGGATTGGCGCTCGGAACCCTTCCGGCCGCTTACGTCATGAGGCGCTTCGGCCGCCGTTCAGGCTATCTGACAGGTGCGGGAATTGGCCTTATCTCAGGGCTGATCGCGGCTCTCGGTATAGCATTGAGCAGCTTTATCATCTTCTGCCTCGGAACTGCTCTTGCTGGCTTCTATTCCTCGTATGTCCAGAGCTATCGCTTCGCCGCGGCGGACAACGCGACGGGTGCCGAGAGCCAGAAGGCCATTTCCCGCGTTCTTGTCGGCGGACTGGCGGCGGCGATCATCGGACCGCAACTTGTCATCTGGACTCGAGACGCATTCCCTGGCACTCCCTTCGCGGGCAGCTTCATCAGCCAGGCGGCACTGGCGGCTCTCGCCATTCCCGTCCTCCTGATGTTGCATCAGCCGTCGAAGGTGAAAGTTTCAGACATGGAAACCGACGATGGACGCCCGCTCCTCAGCATTCTAACAACCCCGCGCTATCTGCTCGCCATCGCGACCGGCGTCGTCTCCTATGGTTTGATGACCTTCGTGATGACGGCATCGCCGATCGCCATGGTCGGCCACGGCCACTCGGTGGACCAAGCGGCCCTGGGCATTCAGTGGCATATCCTTGCCATGTACGGGCCAAGCTTCTTCACCGGCAAGCTGATGGTTCGCTTCGGCAAGGAGAAGGTTGCCGCCGTTGGCCTTCTCCTGATCGGATGTTCGGCTGCCGTCGCACTTTCCGGGTTCGATATCGCCCATTTCTGGATGGCCTTGATCCTGCTCGGCGTGGGCTGGAATTTTGGGTTCATCGGGGCGACGTCGATGGTCGCCGACTGCTACAGACCGTCCGAGCGCAGCAAGGTCCAGGGAGCGAACGACTTTCTGGTCTTCGGTACGGTTGCCTGCGCGTCCTTCTCCGCCGGCTCCCTCCTCCACAGTTCGGGATGGGAGACGATCAACTGGGTCGTGCTTCCCGCGGTGGCTCTTGTGCTGGTCCCGCTTGTCTGGCGGTCGGCGAGACCGATTCGCGCCTAGGCGAGAGCGGCAGTGCCGCTTTCGAATATGGCGGGATCATCCAGAATGTTGGCGGTGAGCATAGCGCCTTCGAGCGTCGCGAGAACCTGGATCGCGGCGTCCTTCCGAAGACCCCCTCGACAAGTCGTTGGATGCCGAGATTGAAGAACCGCTTCACTTCGTTCCTGACTTCGTCGGCGAGATCGTGGGAGGTCGCCCCCATCGCTCCGCAAAGACACATCCTGCCGTCGCGTGCGAGTGCGTCGCGGAAAACCTGACGCCACGCCTGGACGATGTCCCGGCCAGCTTGGACTTTTTCGTCTACTCCCACGAGAAACCGATCCGTGTAGCGGCGGGCGACCGCCGCGGCGAGCTTCTCCTTGGTGGGAAAATGGTAGTGGACGCTGGAGCTCTTGACCCCGACGTCCGCCGCGATCTCCCGGAAACTGAAGCCGCTATAACCCGCGCCTCGAATGCGCTCCTCGGCTGCATCCAGGATCGCGTCTCTCATTTCGCTCATCACGACCTCGTTTGTCTATCTAATGATAGATAGAGGTTGCGCAGAAGGAAATCAATCTCTATGTAGGTCTCCTCTATCTATCGATAGATAGACAACAAGGAGATCATTATGCGATTTGAAGGCAAGGTAGTAGCGATCACCGGCGGCGGCTCGGGTATCGGCAAGGAGACGGCGGCACGTTTCGTGGCCGAAGGTGCGAAGGTCGCCATCAACGGCCGTGATCTTGGCAAACTTGAAGCAGCGGCGAAGGAAATCGATCCGAGCGGCAAGAACCTCGTGGTTTCCGCCGGCGATATCGCAAAGCCCGAAACCGGAGCAGCGCTCGTCGAGGCAGCGGTCTCACGGTTTGGCGGCCTGGACGTTCTCGTGAACAATGCGGGCGTCTTCAACCCCAAGCCGTTCATTGAACTGACCGAGGCGGATTACGACTGGTATCTGGACACGATCCTCAAAGGCAAGTTCTTCACGGCTCAGGCCGCTGCCAAGGCAATGAAGGACAAGGGCGGCGCAATCGTCCAGACCGGCTCCATGTGGGCGATCCAGGCGATCGGCGCGACGCCCTCGGCTGCCTATTCCGCCGCCAATGCCGGCGTGCACGCCATGGTCCGCAATCTGGCGATCGAGCTTGCGCCATACAACATCCGGATCAACGCAGTCGCCCCGGCCGTCGTCGAGACGCCCGTCTACAACACCTTCTTGTCCGATGATCAGGTCAAGGAGGTTCTGCCGACGTTCAATTCGTTCCATCCGCTCGGCCGCAACGGCCAGCCGCGTGATGTCGCCGAGGCGATCCTCTTCCTCGCTTCGGAGCAGGCTTCGTGGATTACCGGCACGATTCTCCCGGTCGATGGCGGCGTGACCGCCGGACGTGAGTGAGGGAGAGGGCCATGAACAACATGCAGGATTGGAACGCCTACCGGGATGCCCTCATCGGCCGGGTCGGCGACTTCGCGAAACTCAGCCCCGACGTGCTGCGCGGCCTGAACACGATCGAGAACAGCGGCAACAATACTGGCAAGCTCGAGCCGAAGATGCACGAGTTGATCGCGCTGGCCGTCGCGGTCACGACGCGCTGCGATGGCTGTATCGCCGTCCATTCCAAGAAGGCCGTCGAACTGGGAGCTTCGAAAGGCGAGATCGCCGAAGCTTTGGGAGTGGCGATCGCATTGAACGCCGGCGCGGCGCTCACCTACTCGGCTCGTGTCTTTGACGCTGTTGAAAGCCTGCCGGAGAAATGAGGAATAGGGTAGCGCTAGATTGTCTAGCGCTACCTTCCCACCAACGCGGATTTCCGTTTGTGGCCCGTGACGTCAGGACTATGGGAGTTTTGCTGTACGCGGCAAAATTTGACCTCTTGTTTCTCAATGGGTTACACTATGTCCAGAGGCAATTTATCGTGGCAAACGACATCAATTATCTCCGCCCTAAGGTTCGTTGTCATCTGCAAGTCCTCGAAATGTTGAACGGCTCTGCGTAGGCTGAGCGTCATTGTCTCGCGCGCGACCAAGACGTTCTTCGGCGCCCGCGACAATTCCGCTCCATCGACTTCGCCGGCGAGCAGTCCCCCTCCTGTTAGCAGGTCGTAAAGCTCAACGCCTCGGCCTCCGGCGTATCAGGTGCTGCATCCATTCACATGATCCTGTCGCAACGGCCTCGGCAAACCCGAACGCTCATTGTCTCGGAGCAAGGCCGTCTAGCAGGAAGTCGAGGCCCTTCCGGAAGGCGCCGTCCCAATCGTTGTCCAGCAGCAGACGGGAGCGTCCGATCGTCGCGTAGTGTTCGTTGAGACATGTAAGGCGCTGCTGTGCCGCGGCCCTGTCATCGTCCGAGACGTCGAAGCTCGCCCGGGTGACGGTGGCGCCCATCACATAGTTCCAGAGCGACCATAACGCGACGTTCAGATCTGCGTCGGCTACACCGGCTCCGGACAAGGTTCTGCCCAGCAGTTCCAGGCGGCTGAGAATGTTCGGGCCGAGCGCCCGGCGCGGCAGCAGAGATGCCGACCAGGGATGGCGCAGCATGCTGGCGCGCCAGTCCTCGAGCACGTGAACGACTTCTCCGCGCCAGTCCTGAGACTCAACCGTTTGTGGCGGTCTACGGTATTCGAGCACCGAGTCCAGTGCCAGATCGAAGACATCCTCCTTGTTGTCGACGTGCCAGTACAGGCTCATCACGCCCGAGCCGAGGCGATCGGCCAGCCGACGCATCGTCAATCCGTCTATCCCGTGGGCGTCCAGCAGCTCTACCGCGGTCGCCACGATACGCTGCCGGGAGAGAGACGGTTCACTGCGCGCCTCCTGCGCGGACGGTGGCGATACACCTGTCCGCTGAGGCCGTTTGCTCCGGGCGCCGCTGCGTTTGGCCGTCATCCGTCTTCCTTGCTGATCAGAATGCCGATTTAAGCCGACAAGGCCACGAAAGTCGATCCTGAACGGTTGACTCGTACTATGTACGATGCGAGTGAATGGTACGCCGTACGAGTCATCAGATCATGCGGCAGTAAAAGTTCAATCCCGAAGGCGGCGAGGTTCATTGCGCGCAGCCCCGGACCCGAGAGAAAAACATGTCACGCGCAATCACGCATCTGCTTATCGGAGGGCTGATCATCATGACCACCGGCGTTCCCACTGCCACGACAGCGAATGAGAATGATCTCAAGCTGACCATCGTCAACCCGCAAAACCTCTACGACCCGACGCCGAACGGCTACAGCACGGCAGTGATCGTGCCCCGCGAGGGCCGGGTGGCCTATATCTCCGGGCAGGGCGGCCAGGACAGCAGCGGAGCCTTGTCGCCGGACTTCGCTGTCCAGGTCGAGCAGGCCTATGCAAATCTGCGCACGGCCCTCGATGCGCTCGGTGCCAGGCCGGATCAGGTCGCCAAGCTCACGGTCTTCGTCGTCGATCACGACATGTCCAAGCTTGAGGTGCTGACCAGCAACGTCAAGAAAATGTTCGGCGCCGCGCTGCCGGCGCAGACTTTGGTTCCCGTTCCCAAGCTTGCAATCGACCCCATGCTCTTCGAAGTCGAAGCCGTTGTCGTTCTGAAATAGTCGCGACGAGATATCAGGCGCGCATGCCAACGGGGGCGGGTGCCATGGGTAGAAATGGCGAACGCCGCCGGCCTGCACGGATCGGCAGCGTCTCGAAAGTCCCCGTCGATGTCCTCCGCTTGATAGGCATCTTCTGCTTGGTATATATCATGATAGATATCGAAAGCGGAGGTTACCGTGGCAACCAAAACAGCCAAGATATTTGCCAGCGGCCGCAGCCAGGCCGTCAGGCTCCCTGCAGAGTTCCGCTTCGAGGGCAGCGAGGTGTTCGTTCGTCGTGATCCGAAGACCGGTGATGTCATTCTGTCACGCAAGCCGGATTCATGGGACGGTCTTTTTGAACTCTATGGCAAGGATCAGGTCGGGGACGACTTCCTGGGGCCGGCCGACCGCAAGCAGCCTTCGCAGGATAGAGATCCGTTCGAGGGCTGGAAGGAATGAGCCTGTGGATGCTCGATACCAAGATTGCCGGTCATGTCATCAAGGGCGACCGCCCCGAGATCATCGATCGGTTGGTCTCGCTTCCCATCACGGATATTGTCGTATCATCCGTCACCGAGGGGGAGTTGCTCTACGGTCTCGCCAAGCGAGGCTATCCGAGGACGCTATCTGAACGGGTCAGGCAATTCCTTCTTCGGGTAGACGTGTTGCCCTGGAATCGCACTGCCGCCCGAAGCTATGGCGACCTACGCGCTGCCTGTGAAGCCAAGGGCGCGGCTCTCGCGCCCCTCGATATGATGATTGCTGCTCATGCGGTCGCGTTCGATGCGGTCCTTGTGACCCGCGACAGAGCTTTTACTCGGGTTGCGGAGCCCCTGAAGACGGACGACTGGACGGACCAAAAACTGAAATGAACCGGATCGAGAAGCTGCCGCCTGCCTTTGAACGCTTCGACAAGATGCTGGGCGTGCTCGATTTCGCGGTCTTCGAGAACGCAGGCGGTACGGAGGAGGAGGTGCTTTCGGCAGTTCCGCAGGCGTTGCGCCACTTCCATAGGTTCGATGCCGGGAAGCTGCGCGCTCTGGGAAGCCGGCGCATCACCGAAAAGGCATTCTTCGGCGACTGGTACGACCCGGACAGCGGCAACCTGCTGAGGCTCGGCCGCTATAAGACCGCCGACGGATCGCAGCTGACGGATCCGGTCTTGAGCTCGCTTGAGGGTGTGAAGATCATCTCGGGTGCAAGCGCCTGCCCCGAAACCGGCGGGCAATTCGCCTACGCTTTCTCCAGTCCGCCCTATCCGCTCGACGCCAGGCCAGGCGAGGTGCAGGCGGTGTTCGAGGAGATCAGGGACTTCATATTGCCGCCGCACCGCGCGAGCGAAATTCTCGACTGGTCCGACATGCGGCTGCCGGAGGTCTCGGACTATTTCGATGACGGCGCCGAATGGTGGGGCGTCTTCCTCTTCAGTGTCCACATACCATCCATGCGGCGCCTCACCATCATTGCCGGCTCGACGACGGACTGAGCGCCGGATTCCAGTCGGGGCTCGTTTGATTTCCTCATTCCGCTCTATCGAAAAAGTGCTATTGATTCCGCCGTTCGGGTCCGAGGGGCAGATGCGTCTGAAAGATTGTTATAATTTCCACGATTTCCGTCGGATGGCAAAGCACCGCCTGCCGTCGCCGATCTTCAACTACATCGATGGCGCGGCCGATGACGAGGTCACCTGCCGGCGCAATACGACTGCGTTCGAGGGCTGCGATCTGGTTCCGAATGTCCTGCGCGGCGTCGGCGATATCGACATGTCGGTGACGGTGATGGGCCAAAGGCTGGCGATGCCAGTCTATTGCTCGCCGACCGCGCTTCAGCGTCTGTTCCACCATCAGGGCGAACGTGCGGTGGCGGCAGCGGCGGCGAAGTTCGGCACGATGTTCGGCGTCTCCTCGCTCGGCACCGTCAGTCTGGAAGAGGCCCGGCGGATCTGCGACGGCCCGCAGGTCTACCAGTTCTACTTCCACAAGGATCGTGGGTTGAACCGCGAGATGATGGGGCGCGCCAAGCAGGCCGGCATCGAGGTGATGATGCTGACGGTGGACAGCATCACCGGGGGCAATCGCGAGCGCGACAAGCGCACGGGGTTTGCCATTCCTTTCAAGCTCAATCTCGCCGGCATCACGCAATTTGCGATCAAGCCCTCTTGGGCGGTCAATTACGTTCGCCATGAGCCTTTCAGGCTGCCGCAGCTGGAAAACCATGTCGATATGGGCCGCGGCGCGATGTCGATAAGCCGCTACTTCACCGAGATGCTCGATCCGTCGATGTCCTGGGACGACGTCGCCGAGATGGTGCAGCACTGGGGCGGCCAGTTTTGTCTGAAAGGCGTGATTTCGGTCGAGGATGCCAAGCGCGCGGTCGAGATCGGCTGCACCGGAATCGTGCTCTCCAATCACGGCGGGCGCCAGCTTGACGGTTCACGCACCGCATTCGACCAGCTTGACGAGATCGTTCAGGCCGTCGGAGATAGGATAGACGTGATGATGGACGGCGGCGTGCAGCGCGGCACCCATGTGCTCAAGGCGCTCTCGCTGGGAGCGAAGGCGGTCGGGCTTGGCCGCTACTATCTCTTCCCGCTCGCTGCGGCAGGACAGGCCGGCGTCGAACGGGCGCTGGAACTGATGCGCATAGAGATCGAACGCGGCATGAAGCTGATGGGCTGCTCGTCGGTCGACGAGCTTACAAAGGAAAACCTGCGTTTCCGGTGAGAATGCACCTTGCATTGCCGTCGCGCATGCGGATGACGCAGGCGGACTGAAGCCTGCCTCGTAAAAATTTTCCGAATCATCTCAGACTTTCAAGGGCAAGCGGCTTTTTCCGCCGCTCGCGAGAACGTCTCCCGGCATATGCGACCTTCACCGCAAGGGTCAGGAGCAGGGGATGCTCATTCCCGCGGGAAGCGCGTCCTGCATCGCCATATCCACGACGGTATCGCCCAGTGAACCCCGATCGGGCCCGCCGCCGATAAGCGGCTCGGCTCATGACGGGTGGCTGAACCGGGCGACCCGCGCATCCTTCGTCAGGTTGCGAAAATTGGTGCCGCTCATATGCACGAGCGTCCTGTGGTCGCCGCCCTCGAAATAGACATCGTTTGCCCTGTCGAGGCTCTCGTCGAGAATGACCGGCACGCCATAGGCCTCCCCGATCGGCGGGACGGCTCCGGTCTCGCAATCGTTGAAGAGCTCGCTGACCTCCTCCTCCGAGGCGAGGCCGAGACGGCGGTTCATGACGTCCTGCAGCGTGGAGAGCTCGACCCGATGCGTGGCCGGAACGACGGCGAGCGCATAGCCCATCTCGTGGTGAACGACCACGGATTTGGCGAGCCTGTTGCCCGGCACATGGGCGGCTTCGGCAGTCTGACTGGTGGTTGCGGTACGGTGATGCGCGAGGGTGTCGTAGGTGATCCCTTCGCCGTCGATATAGTCCTGAAGTCTCCTGGCGATCGTCATCGTAGGCGCCTCTCCTATCCTGCTGCAGTCTTCCCAAGCCGTTTGGACTCAAGAAAAAATGCAGCGCTTCAAAGTGCTACAGCAGCTTTCGGGCGTCCGGCGGGACGCGGGGCACTGTAGTGACGCGGAAGATGACATTCTCCTCTCATCATCGGAGGAGTCAACGGCGAACGGCCGGGTCGGCTACCACACGTAGGGCACGAGCCGGTAGCGCACGCGTTCCGCATAGGCATCGTAGCCGGCGAGCCCGGTACGCAGCGCCCTTTCCTCTATGCCGATCCGGATCGCGAGCAATACCGCCAGTCCGAGTGCCACGAGCAGCCCCCACCAGGAGCCCAGGAACAAAGAGGTTGCGGCGACGAAGAGAAGACTGCCCGTATAGAAGGGATGACGGACGTAACGATAGGGTCCCGTGGTGATCACGCTTTGCGCACGCTCGGTCTGCAACTTGACGACCGGCGATGCGAAGCTGTTTTCGCGCAATGTCCGATAGCTGAATCCGATGGAGAGGACGAGGAGCAGCGCACCCAGAGCCTGCACCCAGACCGGCATGGAAGACCATTTGAATCTCGCTGCATCGAGCGCCATGAAGGCGAAGCCGGCGACAAGGAACAGGAGGATCACCGAAAGGAGCACTTTGTCGGCCAGGGGCTGGCCTTCCTGGATTGGGGCAGCCAGCCTTTCCTTGAGCAGCGCGGGATCGTGCCGGGCAAGGAGCAGCCCGACGAGGAACGAAAGCGCAAGCATGAGGAACAGGTAGCTCCACGCCGCGGGCCAGGCGAGCGTTCCGGCGGAAAGAAAGAGGACGGCTCCGATGAACCCGAACCAGACGATCGTCTGTACGGTCAGCCTAACAAGCATGAGCAAGCTCCTGCATAGTTTGTGCGATGAAGGGCGCTTTAGAGCGATGGACTCCTGGAGATAGTGTTCCGGCCAGCGCTCGCAACTCTCATCTCAGGCGGGTGAAGTGGAATTGAACGGGGCGCGCGCGACGTTCCATCGGGCGCCCGCCAGCGTTCACACACTTGTGCTTCGCGCGGAACTTAAAGCCGCGTAACGGATTCCCATATTAGATCCGCTGCACCTTCACTTGGGCCTCGACCGGTTCAGGATCAAGGCATGCGGCAATGCGAAGCACTACAGCCCCTTGTACGTCCAACAGGACGTGCGGTGCTGGAGCAGCACTCGCCGTCCGCAAAGGAGGGACGCGATGTATCGCTATATGATGAAGGAACTGATGCTCATCATCGCCGGCCTGACGGTCTGTGCGGTGCTGTTCCTGCTCGTCCTGTCGCAGGGAGCGGCCGCATCCTTTTGAGCGCGGTTCAGCTCTTCCCGAGAATCTCAATCGTCCTCTTGTCCCGGACGCCGTCGAAGTAAAGGTCGAGCGCCCGGGTGAAGGCGTCGACATCAGGCGCCGCCGCTTCGAAGAGCGTCATCGATGAGCAAAACTTCAGATCGTCCGGCCGGCCGAAGATCTCAAGAGCGGTGCGCCCCCTGACCCCATTGACCGCTTCCGTGCATTCGAGAATACGTCGGCCGAGAAGCGGATGTCCGACATAGGCGCGCGCCTCGCCGAGGCCCGACAGCGCATAAAATCGGGCCGTCGGCGAATGGCCGAGGCCCGCGATCTGCGGAAAGATGAACCACATCCAGTGGGTCCGCTTGGCCCCGGCACGAAGCTCCGCAAGAGCAGCCGGATAGGTGCTTTTCTGCGCCGCGACGAAGCGTTCGAGATCGAATGCCTCCCTCGTCATCACCCTCTCACCGGTTCATCCATCACCAGCGCTGATGAACATGAACCTTGACGAGCCGCTCGTAAAGCGCCTCGATTGCCGCGAGCGTCGCGCCGTCGATCGGCGCAAGGGCGCTGGCGGCGGCGTTCGACTGCGCCTGCGCGGCATTGCGGGCTCCGGGGATAACGACGGAAACGGCGTCCTGCGCGAGGATCCAGCGCAAGGCGAATTGCGCCATCGGCACATTGGCGGGCACCAGCGTACGAAGCTCGTCGACCGCCTGCAGCGCCACGTCGAAGGGCACGCCGGCAAAGGTCTCCCCGACGTCGAAGGCTTCGCCGTCACGATTGAAGTTGCGGTGGTCGTCTGGAGCAAAGACCGTATCTTTGCCGATCTTGCCCGAAAGCAAGCCGGACGCCAGCGGCACGCGCACGATGACGCCGACATTCTTTTTTCGCCTCGGCGAAGAATAGGTCCTGCGGCCGCTGGCGGAAGATGTTGTAGATGATCTGGACCGTGGCGACGCCCGGATATTCGATAGCCTTCAGGGCCTCTTCGACTTTCTCGACCGAGACGCCGTAATGGCGGATCTTGCCCTTGGTCACCAGCCCATCGAGCGCGCCGAAGACCTCGGGCCGATAGTAGACCTCCGGCGGTGGGCAGTGGAGCTGGACGAGATCAAGCGTTTCGACGCCGAGATTTGCGAGGCTGCGGTCGATGAAGGCCTCGATATTGCCGCGTGTATAGCCCTCCACCACGTGCGGATTGAGCCGGCGTCCTGCCTTCGTGGCGACGAATGGTTTCTCCCCGCCCCGTTCCCGCAGCACCGCGGCGATGATTTTTTCGGAACGCCCGTCGCCATAGACGTCTGCGGTGTCGATGAAGGTGACGCCGCTGTCGAGGGCGGCATTGAGCGCGCGCTTGCCATCCTCCTCGCTGACGTCGCCCCAGGAGCCGCCGATTTGCCAGGCGCCGAAACCGATCTCCGAAATCGTGGCGCCCGTTCGTCCCAAGATCCTTGTTTTCATCGAATGTATCCTATCCATCTTGCTGCCGGAACTTCAGCTCCGGGTGGTTGGCATAACTATGACGAGAGTGGCGCAGATGAAAGCTCAGTCGCAGAGTGTCACGAGCGCCTTGCCGCGACTGAGATCGCTCACCAGAGCGAGCACGTCGTCTAATGCGTCTTGCCGTATCTCGACCGACAGCACCGCACCGGTGCCGGTGAAACTCTCGGAGGCGATCGACACGCCGCGCGCTGCCAGCCGCGCCTTGATGAGCGCGAGATCGGCGAAGTCGCAGGCGATCTCGGCGCGCTGTCGCTCGATGAGCTCGATCTTCTCCGCTGCCCGCAGGCAAAGCGCCGCCGTGCCGCCATAGGCACGGACCAGTCCGCCGCTGCCGAGCAGAATGCCGCCGAACCAGCGCGTCACGACGACGGCGACGCGATCCAGCGACTGACCGTCGATCGCCGCAAGGATCGGCTTGCCCGCCGTCCCGCTCGGCTCGCCGTCGTCGCTGAAGCGATAGCTCTGGCCGACCCGCCAGGCCCAGCAATTGTGATTGGCCGCAGTGTCCGAGTGGGCGGCAATGAAGGTCTTGGCCGACGATTCGTCCTCGATCGGCCCGGCAATCGCCAGGAAGCGGCTCTTCTTGATTTCCTGTGTCGAGGTCTCGATGCGTTGGAGCGTGAACATCCGCTTTGTCCCGATTCTTCCAGCGGTCATAGCGGACGGATGGCGCACCGTCATCGTCAAGGTCACCCCTCCCCAACCCCTCTCCACAAGGGGGAGGGATGGGGAGGGGCAAATCGGAGCGCTCAGCCGATCGCCATCAGGCTGGCATTGCCGCCGGCTGCCGCCGTGTTGATCGAGGCGGAAACCTCTTCCACGAGCCAGTTCAGGCAATAGGCGTCCGGGTTGCGGGCGATCTCCTCGCTCGATGCGGCCTGGACGAGCAGGAGCGGGCCGGGCAGGGCGGCGATGGCCTTGTTGACGGCGCGGACGCGCTCGGTGTCACCTTCGACCAGCGCGCCGGCGAAGGGCCCGTCGGCGGCCCAGTCCTTTGACCAGGAGACGCGCAGGCCAACCGTTTGCGGCACGTTCTTCAGCGAAGCCTGCAGACCGGAGGCGGCATCGATCGCGACGCTGTTGCCGGTCGCGAGCGCTGCGGCGAGCTGGTGGTACAGCCCGCTCTCCGTCGCCGGGACGAGGAGGATGCGGCCGCGCGCATGGAGGGTATAGAGATTGCGTTCGCCGACCGGGCCGGGCAGTTCCAGATCCAGGCCAAGGGCCGAGCTGCTGCCGGCGTTGCGGGCCGCTTCAACCTCCGCGCGCGCACCTTTGCCGTCGAGCCACTTGGCGAAGTCGAGAAGGACCGGATCCGTGTGCACCGAGCTGTGCTGCGGCGGAACCGGTGCGGTCGTAACCAGGCGGCCGAGATAAAGCGGACCGCCGGCCTTGGGACCGGTACCGGAAAGACCGCGCCCGCCGAAGGGCTGAACGCCCACCACCGCGCCGATGATGTTGCGGTTGATGTAGAGGTTGCCGGCCTTGATGCGGCTCGTCACATGCGCGATCGTCTCGTCGAGGCGCGTGTGGAGCCCGAAGGTGAGGCCATAGCCGGTGGCGTTGATGTCGTCCACCAGCCGGTCGAGATCGTCGCGCCGGTAGCGGATGACGTGCAACACCGGCCCGAAAACCTCGCGTTGAAGATCGGAAAGCTTCTCGAGTTCGATGATCGTCGGCGGCACGAAGGTGCCCACTCCGGTCTCCGAGGCAAGCCCGATCTGCTCGACCTTGCGGCCGAGCCCGCGCATCCGCTCTATGTGCTTCTCGATGTTGTCCTTCGCCTCTGACGTGATGACCGGCCCGACATCCACGGAAAGCCGATCGGTGCGGCCGATATCCAATTCGTGCAACGCGCCCTTCAGCATCGTCAGGATGCGGTCGGCCACATCCTCCTGCAGGCACAGCACACGCAGGGCCGAGCAGCGCTGGCCGGCACTGTCGAAGGCGGATGTGATCACGTCGCCGACCACCTGCTCGGCAAGCGCCGAGGAGTCGACGATCATCGCATTCTGGCCTCCGGTTTCGGCGATCAGCGGGATCGGCCGGCCGGCAGGCGAAAGGCGGTCGGCAAGCTGTGCCTGGATCAGCCGCGCGACTTCCGTCGACCCGGTGAACATCACAGCCGCGGTCTCGGCTGCGGCGACCAGCGCCGCACCCACGCGTCCGTCGCCCGGAAGAAGCTGCAGCGCGCTTGCCGGGATGCCGGCCTCATGCAGGATGCGCACACCCTCGGCGGCGATCAGCGGCGTCTCTTCCGCGGGTTTGGCGACCACCGGATTGCCGGCCACGAGTGCGGCGGCGATCTGCCCGGTGAAGATCGCCAGCGGGAAGTTCCACGGGCTGATGCAGACAATCGGCCCGAGCGGCCCGTGACCGGGGCCGAGCGTGCGGCGCGTCTGTTCGGCATAGTAGCGCAGGAAATCGATCGCCTCGCGCACCTCGGCAATGGCGTTCAGTGCCGATTTGCCCGCCTCGCGGATGATCAGTCCGAGAAGCGTTGGCATGCGGGCCTGCATCAGCTCGGCGGCGCGGTCGAGGCAGGCGGCCCGTTCGGACGGCGGCACGGCCGCCCAATCCGGCGCCGCTTCGGCGGCAAGGCGCACGGCGCGCCGTGCGTCCTCTTCCGAGGTCTCGGTCACCGAGCCTACGACGTCGCGATGATCTCCGGGATTCAGAACCGCGCGCGTCTCGCCGGCAGCGGGACCGGTTGCGAGCCGCGGCACGGCGCTCCACTTCATGGCCGCGCTTTCCTTCAGCGCTTCCGTAAGCGACGCAAGCGTTTCCTCGTTGGAAAGGTCGAGCCCGGCGGAATTGGTCCGCGCATCGCCGAAGAGCTCGGCCGGCAAGGCGATCCTGTCGTGCTTGGCGCCGACGACCGGCATGGCGCGGACGACTTCGACGGGATCGGCGATCAGTTCGTCGATCGAAACCTTCGGGTCGTTGATGCGATGCACGAAGGAGGAGTTGGCGCCGTTTTCGAGCAGGCGCCGGACCAGATAGGCAAGCAGCGTCTCATGGGTGCCGACAGGCGCATAGATGCGGCAGGGACGATCGAGCTTGCCGCGGCCGACGACCTCTTCGTAAAGAGGCTCGCCCATGCCGTGCAGGCACTGGAATTCGTATTTGCCCACCTGAAAGTCCCTGCCTGCCATGTGATAGATGGCGGCGAGCGTCTGGGCATTGTGTGTCGCGAATTGCGGGAAGACCACATCGGTCGCGGCAAGCAGCTTGGCTGCGCAGGCGATATAGGAGACGTCGGTGTGGATCTTGCGCGTGAAGACCGGGAAATCCGCGAGCCCGTCGAGCTGCGCCCGCTTGATCTCGGCATCCCAATAGGCGCCCTTCACGAGCCGCACCATGATGCGCCGCCCGGAGCGCCGGGCGAGATCGATGATGAAGTCCAGAACGAAGGGGCAGCGCTTGCCGTAGGCCTGGACGACGAAGCCCATGCCGTTCCAGCCGGAGAGCTCGCCGTCGAGGCAGAGCTCCTCGAGGAGATCGAGCGACAGTTCCAGCCGGTCGGCTTCCTCGGCGTCGATGTTGAGGCCGATATCGTAATTCCTGGCGAGGAGTGCGAGCGCCTTGACCTTCGGCAGCAGTTCGCCCATCACGCGCGCGGCCTGCGCGCGGCTATAGCGGGGATGCAGCGCCGAGAGCTTGATCGAGATGCCGGGGCCTTCATAGATGCCGCGGCCGGCGGAGGCTTTGCCGATCGCGTGAATGGCGCTCTCGTAATCCCTGTAATACCGTTCCGCGTCGGCGGCCGTGGTCGCGGCCTCGCCGAGCATGTCGTAGGAGTAGCGGAAGCCCTTTTCCTCGAGTTCCTTCGAACGCTTCAGCGCTTCCTGGATCGTCTCGCCGGTAACGAACTGTTCGCCCATCATCCGCATGGCCATGTCGACGCCGCGCCGGATCACCGGCTCGCCGCAACGCGAAATGAGACGTGTGAGCGCCGCCGACAAGCTGCGGTCGTTGACCGTCGAGGTCAGCTTGCCGGTTACGACGAGGCCCCAGGTCGCGGCATTGACGAAGAGCGAACGGCTGCCGCCGAGATGCGATTTCCAGTTGCCGTCGGCGATCTTGTCGCGGATCAGCGCGTCACGCGTCGCCGTGTCGGGAATGCGCAGCAGCGCTTCCGCAAGGCACATGAGAGCCACGCCTTCCTGGCTGGAAAGCGAATATTCCTGCACCAGGCCTTCGACGCCGGAGCCGCTGTGCTTGCCGCGCAGCGCCTCGATCAGCTTGCGGGCTGTTCGTGCGGCCGCGTCGCGCGTTTCCTTCGGCTGCGTGGCCGCTTCGAGAAGCGGCGGCAGGCATTCCGTTTCCGGGCGGCGGTACGCGGCCGTGATCGCCTGGCGCAGTGTGCTCTGTGGCCGGACCGGCGGTGCGAAGTCGGCGAACGGCGCCGGGGCGACCTCGACGGGGGTTTTTTGAAGCGGGCTCGGGCTCATTGAACGCTGTCCTCCACGGAACGGTAGCGGGCGCTATCGACGCCCTGATGTCGTGGCAGAAAATACGCGTGCCATCGCCGAACATCCATCCGGCAAATTAGCATTATGGCCGAATGTTTCTCCACGACAGGCAAGACAAAGGGAGAACTATACGGAGTGCAGGCGAATGTTCCGGACGAAAGTCAGCATGCAGCCCGAAAAGTTGCTCCCGCGCCATCAGGCACTCGTCATCCCCGGCATGCAGGTGCGACAGACGATGGGGCGTATATCGTAGACCTTGCAGGCGACGGAACGGCCGAGCTTGCCCTCGAGCGCCGTGCAGCGGCCGCTCTCGCAACGCATGCCGCCGAGATCCGCAGCCACATAGTCTGCTGGTATGCGCTCGAGCTCTTCCTCCGTCTCGAGCGAAAAACGCGGCCAGTCGGCCGAATAGGCGCAGCAGGCGCCGCAGCTCTGGCAGTCGAAATTCTGATTGGCGGGAACGGACTGGCTCATGGCATGAGCCTATCACGAAGCGGGTGGCGCCGGAATGCCTGCCGCTCGCGCCGGAAGGTCACGTCCCCACCGCGTCGCGTCTAGCTATCTCGTAGTCTTCCGTATGCACGAGCACGCCGTCGCCGGTCACCAGCGCTATGCCGTAGGCCGCCGGCTCGTCCACCGAAAGAGATGCGTCCGCCGTGTCGAAGGGCATCGGCTGCTGGTGCACGGGGCTTTTGAAGATCGAGAAGGGAATGCCGCGACTGGAGCCGCTGATGGTGCGGTGAACATGACCGGCGAAGATATGACGAACATTGCCGTGCCGCTTCACCAGGGCGTAGAAGTCGTCTTCGTTGATGAGGCGGATCATGTCCATACCGGCAAAGCCGCTGACATGCGGCGGGTGGTGCATGAAGACGAGCGCCGGCCGGCCGCCGGCCTCTTCGAGTTGCCGGCCGAGCCAGGCAAGCCGCCTGTCGCATAGGTGACCGGCGTGGCTCACCGGATAGTCGTAGGGCGGTGCAAACAGCGTATCGAGCAGGATCGCGCGGCAATCGGGGAAATCGAGCACCTGCTGGACGAAGCCGTTCGCGTCGACCGCCGTTTCGGCGAAGACGTCGAGAAACACTTCGCGCCGGTCGTGATTGCCGATCATGAGTGCCGCCGGTGGGGTGAGTTCGCCGAGAAGGGCCTTCAGCCGCTCGTAGGAAGCGCGGTCCGCCCGATGCGTCAGATCGCCGGCGAAGATCACCCGGTCGGCATCCGCATGATAGCGGTTGACGTGGGCGATGCCGTTTGCGAGCCGCCGATACGGGTCCAGCCCGATGATCGTCTCGCCTTCGGGCATCATGTGGAGATCGGAGAAAATGATGAGCTTCGTCATGTGCGTCCCGCGTTGATGTCTCACGGGTCACGCTCCTGCGCCTGCTCGCAGGCGTCAAGCGGCATTTTCGGGCGGGTCGGACCTATGCGGAAGACCGGACTGCCGCCCCCATCACTGCAACCGCTCCGCGGTTGCCTGCGCGAAGCGCCGGACGGTCAGCAAATCGCCGGAGGATTTACCGGCCATGCCGCGCTGGGCGAGGAGATCGGCATAGCTGGCCATTGCCAGAGCGTGGCCATTCTCGGCGGCTTCGGCGAGAATTCGTGCCGACTGCAGCTTCTGTCCAGCCCTGTCGAGAACGCGTGCGAGCTGGAACTGCGTCCGGGCGCCGCCGTTCTGATTATAGGCCTCGCGGCAGGCGGAAAGCGCCACTCCGATGCGGATGTTCTGCGTCGCAACGGCCGGGAAAGCCCTGTTGCGTTCGAGATCGAATTCGCTACCGGCCTCGCGGTCGCATTGCTCGGCGGCGGTGAGATCGCTTGCACGCGCCGCGGAAGGCATGGTCGCGAAGAGGGGCAGGAGCACGGCCGTCGCGAGCAGATGATGCAGGCCGGTACGAAGGCTCGATTCAACGTATTTCGTCATGGTGCGCTCCCTCTTGCCCCCACATTCTAGGGTCGCTCCGACTCGGTATCTGTTCCGCGGGAAACAGCGGCGAAGGCGATGAAACGGTGAGTTCAGGCAGACCCCAAGATGCGTCTTGCATCGGGGACGCCTCGGTCTATCCTCGTGAGGAGCCGGAGGCCGAACAGGGAGCGCTGCGAAACCCAGCGGAGAAGCCGATGCGGCAGTTCGAGGTGAGGAGACGGATCTTTCTTGGCGGGGTGTTGCTTGCCGCCGTATCGGGCGGCCGTTCGACGGCAGCAGCTCCGGTCGTGGGCAAGGCCGCAAAGATCCGCGGCAACGTCCGCCGTCGGCAGGGCGGGGACGAGGAACGGCTGGCGATCGGCGGTGCGGTTCTCGACAAGGATTATGTCCTGACGAGCAGCAACAGCTTCGCCGATCTCGCCCTCAGCGAAACGCGTATCCTGCTGGGGCCGCAAACGGAACTCCTGATCGACAGCTACATCGCCGGCCAGGGCGGAACCCTGGAGCTGGGACTGGGCCGGATGGTCTTCGACCGGCCCGAAGGCTTGCCCAAGACGGACGTCGCGGTGCGCACCGCCTTCGGCATGATCGGCGTTCGCGGAACGAAATTCTTCTGCGGCCCGAGCCGAGCGGCGTTCGCGGTCTTCGTTGAACATGGCGTGGTGTCCGTTCGGGGCGGCGGCGTTACACGGACAGTTGCGGCCGGCCAGGGCGTCGATATCAGCCGCCCGGGCGCCGCTCCCAGCGAACCGACGCGCTGGGGAGAGGTGCGGATTCGTCAGGCCTATGCGAGCGTCGGGTTGAGGTAGCGGCGATGGCCGGCATCCCGCGCTGCGGTGGCGGTCCTCATTCCGCTCGAAGGTGCTTGTTCAGCCCATCGCTCGCTACCGTAAATAGCTCCATCGATCCGAAGCCTCTGATATCGTGGCGTCCAAGGGATCTGAGCGCCGCATTCGACTGCGCAGCCGCTGCCGGGCCGACGCAGATGGCGGTGCCGAGAAACTTGTTCGCCTCCTGAAGGCGAGCGGCGAGGTTCACCGCATCGCCATGGGCGGTGTAGTCGAGCTTCCCTCCGGCGCCCACCTCTCCCAGTACCGCCGGCCCGGTTTCGATGCCGATGCGCGTCCTGCCGAAACCGTGTTCGGCAAATTGCGCACGTCCGCGCATCTCCTCGGTCAGGACATGGATCGCCGCGGCGCAGCCGATCGCCTTGTCTACATGGTCGGGCAGGTCCTCTGGCGCGTTGAAGAGAGCATGGACGGCATCCCCGACGACCTTGTCGACCATGCCGCCATGCCCGGCGACGAGCGCGTTCACCTCGGCGAAATAGACGTCGAGCAGGGCCACGAGTTCGCGCGGAGCAAGCTTTTGCGAAAGTGTCGAGAAACCCTCGATATCGGTGAAGAGCGCCGTCACCGGGCGTTCCTCACCGGCCATGCGCCCGCGATCGGGCTCGTCTATGTAGCGCGCCACCACGGATTGCGGCAGATATTGCGAGAATTTCCGCCGGGCGATCGCCTCGGCGCGCCGCGTACGCGCGAACTGCAATGCGCTGGTGACGACGAGCACCGCAACCAGTGCCAATGATGTGCCGACTGCGTCGAAGAGCCAACCGGTGGAGGCATAGATCGCACCGGCAAAGGCGATGACGGCGAGCACCGTCGCAGCGCCCAGCATAAGGGATGCCATCGGGCGAAGCCTGGTTGCTGCATATGCTGCGGCGACTCCCGCTGCGAAGGCGAAGACCGCCTCGATCAATGGCAGATTGCTGCCGCGGTAGGGCACGAACCCCGTCATGATTGCATTGGCGATGTCGGCGTGGATCTGAACCGACGGCTGGAGCGGCATGGAGGCGGTGGGCCGAAGGCCGCCAAGGCTCGGCATGCTGCTGCCGATCAAGACGAGCCTTCCCGCCAAACGACCTTTCTCCAAGCGACCGGCGAGGATTTCGGCCGCAGAGACCGTGCGGGCGGCGATCGCCTCCTCGGAACTTGCAGGGAAGCGCAGGTTGCCGTTCTCGTCGAGGGGGATGATCGCGTGATCGAGCCTCAGCCAGGCGGGTTCTCCGCCGAGAACGGGCGTGCTGCTGTCGGCGGCAAGCCGCCCCGCTTCGATGCCGAGCGCCGGGTAGGCATCGTTGCCAAGTATGGCGAAAGCCTGAACGCGCCGGACTCGCGCGTCTTCGTCGCCGACGAGAAAAGCCGCCGTCGCAGCCCTCGCCCGGTCCATGAAGGCCGGGCAAGAGGTCTCTGCCCCTTCGATAAACCACTGCGCGGGGACGGCCAGCTGGCGCCGGAGGGCCAGAGGCGGCACGGGGCGCGGCCGTTCGAGAAAGCGATCGGCCGCCAGGAAGCCGAGGGCCGCGGGTGCCCTGCCGATCGCCGCGGCGAGCGCGGCGTTTGCGGGCGAAGCCGGGTCGCAGGCGGAACTGAAAACGAAATCGACGGCGATCGTCTTCGGCCCGGCCGCGGCCAGGCGTGTAATCAGATCGGCGGTTGCGGCCCTGTCCCAGTTGCCGCCGTGCGCTTCATAGGCCTTGCGGTCGACATCGACGACGATGATGTCGGGCGACCTCGGCGAGGGGACCCATTGGGTGAGATTATCGAAAAAGAGCTCACGCTGGGTGTCGAGGATGGTTCCGGCAGAGAGATAGAGCAGCAGCGCCACGGCGAGGCTGGCGATGATCCCTCCGGAAAGCGGGGTTATGCGGTGATGCATCCTCGGCCTTACGCTCAACCGCTCCAAGTTTTTGAAACCGCCCGCTTTAGGCGAGCGGCATCAATCCTCCTCCGGATCGGCGATGCTCAGCAGGCGGCCGACATTGCAGCAGATGATGCCGTCCGCTCGCTTGATCGCGCCGCTCTCCTCCAGCGACAGGATCGCGCGGTTCACCTTCGGCCGGCTCGCTCCGAGAATCGAGGCGATGTCCGTCTGGCTGAGCGTCAGCCGGAGATTGGCGCTTTGCGGCATCTCGCTGCCGTGGATCTGGCGAAGCGTCGCCAGGAAGAAGCGGGCGACGCGGGCGTTGAGATCGTAGAGCGCGATGGTTTCGAGCCGGTCCGTCGTGTCGCGCAATTGCGCGCAGAGAAAGCGGATCACCGCCTCGGCGGTCTTCGGCCTTTGCGTGATGAGGGCGAGGAAATCCTTCTTGCCGATCACGTAGCCTTCGGCGTTGGTGACGGCCGTCGCATCCGCCGATCGCGGCTGTCCGTCGAGCAGCGCCATTTCGCCGAACAGCGCCCCTGCCTCGTGCTGCCGCAACATGAGTTCGCGGCCTTGCGGCGTGAACAGCGAAAGCTTGATGCGCCCGGAAACCACCACGATCATGTAGTCGCCTTGGTCGCCGCGTTGGAAAATGACCGTGCCCGCGGACCATTTGCGATAGCTGGCGATGCCCGAGAGCTCGCACAGGGTTTCGCTGTCGAACTCTTCGAATATAGGGAAGGACCGCCAGAAGGCGGAACTCCGGATGACTTCAGCCATTGCGGTTACCCCTGCGTTCCCCTTTACGCGTCGGGGAGTTTTGACTCTGTTGCCTCATCTTGCAACAGAAAAGCGCTTGATCGGCCGACCGGAGCCAAAGCGGTAAGGCATCAGTTGACGACGAATCGATTCCGTCTCTAGATTGTGAACGATCTGTCGCCGGGTGGGCGGCTAGAGGATTTCGAAAATCTTGTTATCTCTGCTGCCAACACGTTTTCCAACAGGAGCCTTGCGCATGTCCCAGAATGTCATCGTGCTCATCGGGCGCATTCTTCTCTCGATCATCTTCATCACCTCCGGCTTCGGCAAGCTCACCGACCCGTCGGCGACGGCCGGCATGATCACCGGTGCCGGTTGGCCTGCCGCAACGGCGCTCGCCTATCTCGCCGGTCTCTTCGAACTCGTTGCCGGTCTTGCGATCCTCGTCGGCTTTCAGACCCGCATCGCATCCTATCTGCTCGCCGCCTTCTGCGTGGTCACCGCCTTCGTCTTCCATAGCGGCGCAATCAACGTCCCGGACTTCCCGCCGGCTGCAAACGGGCTGCTGACGGTCTTCAACCAGATCATGATGATGAAGAACATCACGATCGCCGGCGCCTTCCTGGTGCTGGCAGGCTTCGGCCCGGGCGCGCTCTCGCTCGATGCCCGCACCGGAAACACGGTCGCCGCTTAACGCAGGCACCCCTGATCGAGAAGAACCCGCCGGCTCGCCGGCGGGTTCTTTGTTTAGGCGTCACGTTCTCCAGGATAGATGACGCCCTTGCGCAGGATGACGTTGCCGTAGAGCCGCGGCTCGCTGGTCTGCACCACCGCATGAGCAGCCTTCACCCGCTGATAAAAATCCGCTCCGAGCAAAGGAACGACCGGCTGTGTCGGCTCATGTTTCCGACAGCAGGCGATGATGTCCCGATGCACCGGGTCGAGCGCATCGCGGTCCTGTTTGACCGTTGCCCGAAAGATCGCCTCCGGCACGAAATCGTCGATCGGCAGGATGCTCAAGACGGCGTCGAGCACGGGGACAAGCGGGTGCCCGTCCAGCCGGATGAGCCGGCGCGCGTGCTCCAGCCCGGGATAGTTTCCGTCGACAAGTGCAATCTCGTCGCCGTGCCCCATCGCTCTCAATGTGGAGAGAAGCTCCGGGCTCAGAATGGGGCTTATTCCTTTCAGCAACGGTCAAAGCTCCTTGAAGAGGACATTGGTGTCCAGAAGATAGCGGGAGAAGAGCGGCAGGCTTGCGCCGCCGATCGCGCGGGCGTGACTGCCGACGGTGCCTTCGACGAGGTCCGGAACCGTGACGCCCTGCAGGTCGAGCGTCTGGAGGGCCTTGCGCGTCGCGGCAAGAAGGCGCGCCCGCACCCAGGGCGGAAAGCCGCCGTCGATCACGGCCGCCGAAAAATCGACGACGGAAACCGCGGAGACGACGGCTTGTGCAAGCGCCGCCGCCGCATCCTGGATCCATATTTCGAGCGGCTCGCCGAAATCGATCCAGTCGTCGGCCGAGTACCAGAGCGGCTCCGGGTCGATGCCGCGTTCGCGTAGCAGCTTTTCCAGGACGAAGACCGAGGCGATTTTCAGCAACTGCGTCGACTTGCCGTCCTTGCCGGCGACAGGCAGCGGGCCGACCGCGCCGGCGGTGCCGGTTCGGCCGGAAAAGAGGGCCGAGTTGATCACGACGCCGCCGCCGATAAAGGAGCCGATATAGAAATAGACGAAATCGGGGTAACTGGCGCCGACACCGAAGGCGAGTTCGGCGCCGCAGGCGCTGGTTCCGTCGTTCTGAAGGAACACCGGATGCCGGATGCGCGAGGCCACCGCCGCCTGCAGGTCGAAATCACGCCACCGGTCCATCTCTTCGCGCGGCGCGCCGACCTCCTCCGACCAGTTCCACAACTCGAACGGCGTAGCGATGCCGACGCCGGCGATGCGGCCGCGCTCGCCGGCGTCAAGCTGCCCCTCGAGCTTGCCGATGCCCCCGACGATGAAGCTGACGATCTCCTCGGGGAGCGGATAGGTATGGATCTGATGCAGGTGCAGCCGAATGGTGCCGAGGAAATCCATCAGCACCAGATCGGCACTGCGCCGGCCGATCTTCACGCCGAAGGAATAGACCGCATCCGGATTGAGCCGCATGGGGATGGAGGGCTGTCCGACGCGGCCGCGCACCGGCGCGCCGCGGACGAGCAGCCCGTCGGCTTCGAGCGACCGCATGATGACGGAGGCGGTCTGCGCCGATAGACCGGAGCGGCGCGCGATCTCGGCCTTGGACAAGCTGCCGTGACGGCGCACCAGCGACATGACCAGCCGTTCGTTATAGGCGCGCACGCGCGTTTGATTGGCCCCGCCGCTCGGGTCGACCACATCCGGCTGAGGCGGCCCCGTATAGGGGCCATCTGTCAGTGACATGCCACCGTTTCCTCCCATTGGTACCGTACGGTTCCTCCCCGATCCGGGTACGGCCATGCAGTACCTAAAGCTTTACCGCGACCGCACCCTGATCGCGGCGCCCTGACGCCGCTCGGTTCGCGTGGGCCTGTCCGCATTCGGCCCGCGATTGTCAATGCCCGATCCTCCCGATTGGACGGAAGCGACATTACGCGCAGAATGCCACAACGAGATAATAATTCAATTTGATTTATTTATTGACAGGCTGGATTTTTGGTGCTTGATTGACCGTCGGAAGCGCCGTCTGCAGCCGAGGAGAATGCTGCAGCGGGTCCTGAAAGCCGGCGCGCCGGCATTTTTCATCCTTGGGAGGATTTAATGAAGAAGACAGTTCTTTCTGCCGCATTCGGCGCGCTCGCCATGGGCGTTGCTTTCGCATCGCCCTCGCAGGCAGCCGACGTGTCGGCATGCCTCATCACCAAAACCGATACCAATCCTTTCTTCGTGAAGATGAAGGAAGGCGCGGCCGCCAAGGCCAAGGAACTGGGCGTCACCCTGAAGTCCTATGCCGGCAAGATCGACGGTGACTCCGAAAGCCAGGTCGCTGCGATCGAGACCTGCATTGCCGATGGCGCCAAGGGTATCCTGATTGCCGCCTCCGATACCCAGGGTATCGTGCCCAGGTCCAGAAGGCACGGGATGCGGGCCTTCTGGTCATCGCGCTCGACACGCCGCTCGAACCCCTCAATGCCGCCGACGCCACTTTTGCGACGGACAACCTGCTCGCCGGCAAACTCATCGGCCAGTGGGCGGCCGCAACGCTCGGCGATGCCGCCAAGGAGGCCAAGGTGGCCTTCCTCGACCTGACGCCGTCGCAGCCCTCCGTCGACGTGTTGCGCGACCAAGGCTTCATGATCGGTTTCGGCATCGACCCCAAGGACCCGAACAAGATCGGCGACGAGGATGACCCGCGCATCGTCGGCCACGACATCACCAACGGCAACGAAGAGGGCGGCCGGACCGCGATGGAGAACCTCCTCCAGAAGGATCCGACCATCAACGTCGTCCACACGATCAACGAGCCGGCCGCCGCCGGCGCCTATGAGGCGCTGAAGTCCGTCGGCCGCGAGAAGGACGTGCTGATCGTTTCCGTCGACGGCGGCTGCCCGGGCGTCAAGAATGTCGCCGAGGGCGTGATCGGCGCGACGTCGCAGCAGTATCCGCTGATGATGGCGGCGCTCGGCATCGAGGCCATCAAGAAGTTCGCCGATACGGGCGAGAAGCCTACGCCGACCGAAGGCAAGGACTTCGTCGACACCGGCGTCGCGCTTGTCACCGACAAGCCGGTATCCGGCGTCGAGTCGATCGATACCAAGACCGGCATGGAGAAGTGCTGGGGCTGATCGGCCACGCGCACAGGCGTGAGGGGAAGGGCGGCCCCGGCCGCCCTTTCCGCAAGTGCCGAGGTCTTTGACAAGGCATCGAAAACCTGCGCAATTTTCAGGGCGGGGCGAGGAAAGCGCGAGATGCTTCTTGCCCGCGTTCCGCTCTGGCTTCTCAGAACCGATCGCGGCGCAAGCGGGATTGTCGTCGAGCGTTCTGAGGCTCGCCGCTTCGACCGGTGGGCCGCGCATCCTGCAGCAATGCACCCCCTCTTGAGCGGGGTTCACGGGAGGAGTCCCCATGGGCGAAACAAACACGGCCGCACAGCCATCCCAGGAATTCGAAAAGGTCCTGGCCGACAGTTCGACGGACGTAGCGTCTTTCGACGCGCATGATAAGACGCTGCTTCAGAAGCTGCAGCACTTCCTGCATTCGAGCCCGGCCGCGGTGCCGCTGATCGTGCTGGTTCTGTCGCTGATCGCCTTCGGGGTCATTCTCGGCGGCAAGTTCTTTTCCGCCTTCACCATGACGCTGATCCTGCAGCAGGTGGCAATCGTCGGTATCGTCGGTGCCGCTCAGACGCTCGTGATCCTGACCGCCGGTATCGATCTTTCGGTCGGCGCCATCATGGTGCTCTCATCCGTCATCATGGGGCAGTTCACCTTCCGCTACGGCTTCCCGCCGGTGCTCTCCGTCATCTGCGGTCTTGGGGTGGGGGCGCTCTGCGGCTACATCAACGGAACGCTCGTCGCGCGGATGAAGCTGCCGCCCTTTATCGTCACGCTCGGCATGTGGCAGATCGTGCTCGCCTCCAACTTCCTCTATTCCGCCAACGAGACGATCCGGGCTCAGGACATTTCCGCGAATGCCCCGATCCTGCAGTTCTTCGGCCAGAACTTCCGCGTCGGCAATGCCGTCTTCACCTATGGCGTCGTGGTGATGGTGCTCCTCGTCTGCCTTCTTTGGTACGTCCTGAACCGCACGGCCTGGGGGCGCTATGTCTATGCCGTGGGCGATGACCCCGAGGCTGCAAAGCTCGCCGGCGTCAACGTCACGCGCATGCTCATCTCCATCTATACGCTCTCCGGTCTCATCTGCGCCCTTGCCGGCTGGACCCTCATCGGCCGCATCGGCTCCGTCTCCCCGACAGCGGGGCAGTTTGCGAATATCGAATCGATCACCGCCGTGGTGATCGGCGGCATCTCGCTCTTCGGCGGCCGCGGCTCCATCATGGGCATGCTCTTCGGCGCGCTGATCGTCGGCGTCTTCTCGCTCGGCCTGCGCCTCATGGGCACCGACCCGCAATGGACCTATCTCCTGATCGGCTTGCTGATCATCATCGCCGTTGCAATCGACCAGTGGATCAGAAAGGTAGCAGCCTGATGGCACAGGAACCCATTCTCACCGCCCGTGGCCTCGTCAAGCGCTATGGCCGCGTGACTGCCCTCGATCGCGCCGACTTCGACCTCTATCCCGGTGAAATCCTGGCCGTTATCGGCGACAACGGCGCCGGCAAGTCCTCGATGATCAAGGCGATATCGGGCGCCGTCACGCCGGACGAGGGCGAGATCCGGCTGGAGGGCAGGCCCATCCAGTTCCGCTCGCCGATGGAGGCGAGGCAAGCCGGCATCGAAACGGTCTATCAGAACCTCGCCCTGTCGCCGGCATTGTCGATCGCCGACAACATGTTCCTCGGCCGGGAAATCCGCAAGCCGGGAATCATGGGCAAGTGGTTCCGCTCGCTCGACCGGGCCGCCATGGAAAAGCAGGCGCGGGCGAAGCTCTCCGAGCTCGGTCTGATGACCATCCAGAACATCAACCAGGCGGTCGAGACGCTCTCGGGCGGACAACGCCAGGGCGTCGCGGTGGCACGCGCCGCCGCCTTCGGTTCCAAGGTCGTCATCATGGACGAGCCGACTGCGGCGCTCGGGGTGAAGGAGAGCCGCCGCGTGCTGGAGCTGATCCTCGACGTGCGTCGCCGCGGTCTGCCGATCGTGCTGATCTCGCACAACATGCCGCATGTCTTCGAAGTCGCGGACCGGATCCATATCCATCGTCTCGGCCGCCGCCTCTGCGTCATCAATCCCAAGGATTACACCATGTCCGATGCGGTGGCCTTCATGACCGGCGCGAAGGAGCCGCCGCGCGAGGCGATTGCGGCATGAGCGTCAAATCCCTTGCGGATGAAATCCTGAAGCGGGCGGTCGTTTCCGGCCGCTTCATCGTTGCCATCGCCGGTCCGCCCGGCGCCGGCAAGTCTACGCTTTCCGAAACGCTGGCGGAGGCGATCACGCAGGCGGGCGAAAAGGCGGCGGTGTTGCCCATGGACGGGTTTCACATGGACAATGCCGTTCTCGAAGAAAAAGGGCTGCTTGCCCGCAAGGGGGCACCCGAGACCTTCGACGTCCGATCCTTTCTCGCAACGCTTGCTGCCGTGCGCGCCGATGACGGCGAGGTTCTCGTTCCGGTCTTCGACCGCTCCCGGGAACTGGCGATCGCCTCGGCGAGGATCATCGCGCCCGAGACGCGTATCGTGCTTGCCGAGGGCAACTACCTGCTGCTGGAGGAAGCGCCCTGGAACGGCCTCGACGGCGCCTTTGATTATTCGATCTTCATAGATCCGGGTCTGGAGGTGATCGAGCGGCGGCTCCTGCAGCGCTGGTACGATCACGGCTATGACGAAGACGCGGCGCGCAGCAAGGCCTATGGCAACGACCTGCCCAATGCCCGCCGGGTCCTCGACAGCCGCAGGCCGGCGGATGTCGTGATCAGGGACTTTTAGAGTGCTCGGCATTCGTCCCGCAGTTTCCGGCCGCGGACTGCGGTGACCTTTCGAATCGCCATTGTCTTCGGCGGCGCAATGGTGTTATCGAGGCGCGGTTTCACCACATGAGTTGCCGCCCTTCGAGCGCACCGGTACGCATGATGCCGGCCGCGCGGATCGGGCGCGAGCATCGGGAGAACGCTGATATGCAAGACCTCGTTATACGCCGCCCTGATGATTGGCATCTTCACCTGCGCGACGGCGGCATGCTGCGCGGCGTGATCGCCGATACGAGCCGCCATTTCGCGCGTGCCATCATCATGCCCAATCTGGTGCCGCCGGTGGTGACCTCGGCCGATGCGGCCGCCTATCGCGAGCGCATCCTCGCCGCCATTCCCGCAGGGGACCGGTTCGAGCCGCTGATGACGCTTTATCTTACCGAGGGCACCGATCCGGGCGATGTGGAAGCTGGGTTCAGGAGCGGCCTCGTCAAGGCGGTCAAGCTCTATCCGGCCGGCGCCACCACCAATTCGTCGAGCGGGGTCCGCGATATCGACAAGGCCATGCCGGTGCTCGAGCGCATGGCCGAGATCGGCCTGCCGCTCTGCGTCCATGGCGAGGTGACGACGGCCGAGGTCGATATTTTCGACCGTGAGGCAGTCTTCATCGAAACCGTTCTCGACCCGCTCCGCCGGCGACTGCCCGATCTCCGGATCACCATGGAGCATGTGACGACGAAGGACGGGGTCGATTATATCCGGGAGCACGCGGCCAATCTTGCCGGCTCCATCACCACCCATCACCTGATCATCAACCGCAACGCCATCCTCGTCGGCGGCATCAAGCCGCATTACTACTGTCTGCCGGTAGCGAAGCGCGAGGCGCATCGGCTGGCGCTTCGCCAGGCGGCGATCTCGGGCGACGTCCGCTTCTTCCTCGGAACGGACTCTGCCCCGCATGTCGACCCGCTCAAGGAATGCGCCTGCGGCTGTGCCGGCATCTACACATCGATCAACACCTTGAGCTGCCTCGCTCACGTCTTCGAGGAAGAGGGCGCGCTCGACCGGCTGGAAGCCTTCACCTCGCTGAACGGCCCAGCCTGGTACGGCCTGCCGGCAAACGAGGAAACGATCACGCTGCACAAGCAGGAGGAGCCCGTCCGCTATCCCGCCAAGATCGAAACCGAGGCCGGCCCGGTCACGGTCTTCGACCCGATGTTTCCGCTTCATTGGGCCGTCGTCCAGCCCTGATTGCAGAAGGAGAATCCATGTTTTCGAATGCGTTCACCGATAAGGCGGTGATGGCCGACCTGGTCGCGAAGATGCTCTGGGAAATCAAAGCGGTGCATTTTCGCGCCGACGAGCCCTACAAGCTCTCCTCCGGCATGGCGAGCCCGGTCTATATCGACTGCCGCAAGCTGATCTCCTATCCGCGAATCCGTTCCGCGGTGATGGATTTCGCCGCTGCGACGATCCTGCGCGAAGCCGGCTTCGAGCGGTTCGACGTGGTGGCCGGCGGCGAGACTGCCGGCATTCCCTTCGCAGCCATGCTTGCCGAGCGTCTCGGCCTGCCGATGATCTACGTGCGCAAGGCGCCGAAGGGACATGGCCGCAACGCCCAGATCGAAGGCCATATGTCGGAGGGCGCGCGCGTCCTGGTCATCGAGGATCTGACGACCGCCGGCGGCTCGATGTTCAAGTTCATCGACGCGATCCGCGCGGCCGGCGGCGTCGTCGAGCACGGCATCGCGCTTTTCTACTACGACATCTTCCCGGAAGCCCGCGGCAACATGAAGTCGAAGGGCGTCGACCTGCACTACATCGCCACCTGGCGCAACGTGCTTGCCGTCGCGCGCGAACTGGCGCTGTTCGACGAGAAGACGCTGAACGAGGTCGAAGCCTTCCTCAACGCTCCGCTCGACTGGTCGGGCCGTAACGGGGGCGTCAGCGCGCTCGCGGTCCAGTAGCGAAGGGCTTGGCGCGATTGCCGGATCGATGAATATGTTTGGGGAGGAATGGACATGATCGTTTGCTGCGGAGAGGCCCTGATCGACATGCTGCCGCGGGAGACGGCGGCGGGCGAGAGCGCCTTTGCGCCCTATGCGGGCGGCGCGATCTTCAACACGGCCGTCGCGCTCGGCCGGCTCGGCGTCCCCACAGGCTTCTTCACCGGCCTCTCGGACGATATGTTCGGCGACATCCTGCGCGCGACGCTCGAGGCCGCGAATGTCGATTTCGCTCCCTGCGCCACGCTGCCGCTGCACACGACGCTCGCCTTCGTGAAGCTCGTCGACGGGCATGCGAGCTACGCCTTCTTCGACGAGAACACGGCCGGGAGGATGATCACCACGGAGCACCTTCCGGCGCTCGGAGATTTCTGCGAGGCGCTGCATTTCGGTGCGATCAGCCTCATTCCCGAGCCCTGCGGCTCCACTTACGAGGCGCTGATGGCGCGGGAGCACGAAAAACGGGTGATCTCCTTCGATCCGAATATCCGCCCCGGCTTCATCAAAGACCGGGGGCGCATGTCGGACGCATGAAGCGAATGGCCGCCATGTCCGATATCGTCAAGTTCTCCGACGAGGACCTCGCCTGGTTCGGCATGGAGGGCAGTCACGACGCGCTCGCAGCCGAATGGCTGAAACGCGGCCCGAAGCTGGTGCTGATCACCCGCGGCGCGGACGGCGCGGTCGGTTATACGGATGGCCACAGGGTCGAGGTCGCGAGCGAACGGGTCGAGGTCGTCGATACGGTCGGCGCGGGCGACACTTTCGACGCCGGTGTACTGGCCTCGTTGAAGTTCAACGGCCTCCTGACCAAGGAGAAGGTGGCAAGCCTGACCGACGAGGCCATCCGTCAGGCCCTGACGCTCGGAGCGAAGGCGGCGGCCGTCACTGTTTCGCGCGCAGGCGCCAACCCGCCCTGGCGGCACGAACTCGGGCTGTGAGGTCGGTGCCGGCCACGCCGGGTCTCGGCGGGGCCAAGCAGCACGCGCGGCCGTCTATGCCCGCTCCGGCTTTCTCCATTTCCCCCGCAAGGGGAGAATCCGCGCGGCTGACCGATCACTTCGATCGGTCGTCGATCAGCGTGCCGCCTTCAACAGCGCAGCAACGAGTCCGGCGGTCGAGGAATCGTGTCCCTCGGTGCTTTCCTTGCCTTCGATGACGGGCAGCAGGCCGGTCGCCAGTTCCTTGCCGAGCTCGACGCCCCACTGGTCGAAGGAATTGATGTTGAAGAGCGCGCCTTCGACAAAGACGCGATGTTCGTAAAGCGCGATCAGACGGCCGAGCGCGAAGGGGTCGAGCTGATCGTAGACGATGGTCAGCGACGGCCGGTTTCCGGTGAAGACGCGGTGGGGTGCGATTTTGTCGGCCTTTGCCTCGTCCATACCCTTGGAGGTCAGCTGCGCCTTGGCTTCCGCCAGCGTACGTCCTCTCATGAGGGCTTCCGACTGCGCCAGGCAGTTCGCCATCAGGAGCTGGTGCTGATGACGCAGGTCCCTTTCGTGGCCGTTCGCCGCGATCATGAACTCGGCGGGAATGATATCGGTTCCCTGGTGGATGAGCTGATAGAAGGCATGCTGGCCATTGGTGCCGGGCTCGCCCCAGACCACGGGACCGGTCGCGAATTCGACCGGCTGGCTGTCGAGCGTCACGCCCTTGCCGTTCGATTCCATGTCGAGCTGCTGCAGATAGGCCGGGAAGCGCGTCAGCCGCTGGTCGTAGGGCAGGATCGCCCGCGACGGATAGCCGAGAACGTTGCGATGATAGAAGCCGATGAGCCCGAGGAGCATGGGGACATTCCGGCGAAGCGGCGCGCTGCGGAAATGCTCGTCCATGGCGTGGCCGCCATCGAGGAAGCGGCCGAAATTCTCCTTGCCGATCGCGATCATCAGCGGCAGGCCGATCGCAGACCAGATGGAATAGCGCCCGCCGACCCAGTCCCAGAAGCCGAAGACGCGGGCGGCATCGATGCCGAAGGCGCCGACCTTATCCAGGGCGGTGGAGACGGCCGCGAAGTGATGACCCACCGCCGCCTCGCCGAGCTTGCCGGCGATGAAGGCGCGGGCAGTCGCCGCATTGGTCATCGTCTCGATCGTGGTGAAAGTCTTGGAGGCGACGATGAAGAGAGAAGTCTCGGGATCGAGGAGCTTCAGCGTGTCGGCGATGTGGGCGCCGTCGACGTTGGAAACGAAGTGCAGCCGCGGACCGTCATGGAAGGGGGCAAGCGCCAGCGTCGCCATGACAGGGCCGAGGTCGGAGCCCCGATGCCTATATTGACGACGTCGGTGATTTTCTTGCCTGTGGCTCCTTTCAGGGCACCGGAGCGGACGTCGTCACCGAACTTGCCCATGGCCTCCAGCACGGCATTGACGTCCGGCATGACGTCCTTGCCACCCATGAGAACCGGCCGGTTCGACCTGTTCCTGAGCGCCGTGTGCAGAACCGCGCGCTCCTCGGTGATGTTGATGATATCGCCCCGGAACATCGCATCGCGCTTTTCCTCGACCTTCGCCGCCTTGGCGAGCGCTTCGAGGCCGTCGATCACCCGGTCGTTCACGGCGCATTTGGAATAGTCGAAGAGGAGGTCGTCGAACGCTGTGCTGAAGCGCGAGAAGCGGTTCGGATCGGCCGCGAAGGCGGCACGGATATCGGTCGCATCGGTTTCGCGTGCAGTGGCTTTCAGGTTTTCGACAAGCGCTTTCATCGCAGGGCTCCTTGCATCGCAACTGGGGCATGGGAATGAGGGCATTGGAATTTGGCTGCGATAGCTAGTCGGTTTAACCGCGGCAAATCAAGGGCAGGTGTGCGCTGCAGCGAAAAAAGGTGGCCGCATCGCTCCATCGGCAGGGCGGCGAAAACTTCCCCTCACCCCTAACCTCTCCAGGCAGGCGGGCAGAGGGGACTCGGACGCGCACGCAGCGGAAAATTGAACGGAGGCGGTGCCACGAGCCCCTTCTCCCGTCCAGCGGGGAGAAGGTGGCCGGCGGGCCGGGTAAGGGGCGTTTTCGCGCCCAAGCCGTTACCCGCGAAGATCCTTGCGCAGGATCTTGCCGACGTTCGACTTGGGCAATTCGGTGCGGAACTCCACGTGCCGCGGCCGCTTGTAGTTGGTGAGGTTGGCGGCGCAGTGGCGCTTGACCTCTTCTTCGGTGAGGTTCGGGTCCTTGCGCACGACGAAGAGCTTGACCGCTTCGCCGGAATGCGGGTCGGCAATACCGATTGCGGCGCATTCGAGGATGCCGGGATGGGTCGCCGCCACCTCTTCGATCTCGTTGGGGAAAACGTTGAACCCCGAGACGAGGATCATGTCCTTCTTCCGGTCGACGATCTTCGTCAGCCCCTCGGCGTCCATGAAGCCGACATCGCCGGTGCGGAAGAAGCCGTCCGGCGAAATGGCCCTGGCCGTTTCCTCAGGGCGCTGCCAGTAGCCCGCCATCACCTGGGGCCCGCGAATGCAGATCTCTCCGATTTCGCCAGCGGGAAGCGTGCGCCCGTCCTCGTCGCGGATCTCGATCTCCGTCGAGGGCAGCGGCATGCCGATCGTGCCGGTGAAATCGTCGGTGTCGAGGCGGTTGGCGGTCGCGACCGGCGAGGTCTCGGAAAGGCCGTAGCCTTCATGGATCGGGCAGCCGGTCAGCTCCAGCCAGCGCTCGGCGACGGGCCGCTGCACCGCCATGCCGCCCCCGAAGGTCAGGATCAGGGACGAGAAGTCGAGTTTGCGGAATTCGGGGTTGTTCATCAACGCGTTGAAGAGCGTGTTCAGCCCCGGAAAGATGTTCGTCCTGTACCTGCCGAGCTCCTTGACGAAGGCGGGGATGTCGCGCGGGTTCGGTATCAGGATGTTGTTGCCGCCGGTTGCCAGCCCCATCAGCGAATTCACCGTGAGCGCGAAGATATGATAGAGCGGCAGCGCGCACATGAAGGTGAGACTCTCCGGGCGCGGTTTGCGCAGGAAGGCCGTGTTCAGCCACAGTTCCATCTGGGCCATGTTGGACAGAAGATTGGCGTGCGTCAGCGTTGCGCCCTTGGAAACACCGGTGGTGCCACCGGTGTATTGCAGGAAGGCGACATCTCCCGGCGCCACGTTCGGCCGCTTGAAGCCGAGCGTCGCGCCCTTGGCAAGAACCGACTTGAAAGAAAGGTGACCTGGAATCGACCAGGCGGGGACCAGCTTCTTGACGCGGCGCACCACCAGATTGACGATTGTTCCCTTCGGACCAAGCATGTCGCCCATGCTGGCGACCACGACATGCTTGACCTTCGTGCGGGGCAGCACCTGCTCGACCGTATGGGCGAAGTTCTCGAGCACGAAGATCGCCTTGGCGCCGGCATCCACCAACTGGTGCTCCAGTTCGCGCGGCGTATAGAGCGGATTGACGTTGACGACGGTGAAGCCGGCTCGCAGGATTCCGTAGACGATGACGGGATTTTGAAGGATGTTTGGCATCATCACCGCAACCCGATCGCCGTTCGCGAGCCCCAGCGACTGGACCCAGGCGCCGATTTTGGCCGAATGCGCATTGAGATCGGAGAAGGTCAGCGCCTTGCCCATGCAGGTGAATGCGGGCCGCCAGGAATATTGCGCAACCGCGTGATCGAAGAATTCGCCGATGGAGCGGTAGGTGAGCGGGCCGATGTCGGCGGGCACGCCCGGCGGGTAGGATCCGAGCCAGATCTTCGCCGTACCGGAACCCGACTGCTGGGTGCTTGCTTCCGCCATGACCTTCCTCCCTCTGGTCGCCAATGAACGGCCGTCATCGCGGCAAAGAAAAATCCCTCCCGATCTTCCTCTCCGTCGAAGATGCTGCTTTTAGCTCGCCTCTTCAAGCCGTAATCCGGATTATATAACTTTGACGTAAACGTCAACAATCGGCAGGCATGCACCGGTTTGTGAAATATTGATGTGCCCTGCAGCACAGTTCTTGCAGGTGCAGCCGGCCCGCCTATACTGCACTGCAGTATACCCTGCCACGACATCGGCTGCGCCGACGTCCCCAAGATATTTTACAAGATCCCTCCCAAGCGGCGGCCGACGGGCCGCGAGCCAAGGTAACGCATGTCCGAAGACGTCCTTTCCGCCGATATCGGCCCCACCCATATAGGCAAGTCCCGCAACAGGGTTTCCGCGGCGGAAATCGCGCTGGCTGTCGGCGGTTTCGGTATCGGTACCGGCGAATTCGCCATTATGGGTCTGTTGCCTCAGGTCGCAGACGACGTCGCGGTGTCGGTGCCGGCGGCCGGCGCCGTCATCAGCGCCTATGCGCTCGGGGTCGTCGTCGGGGCGCCGTTGATCGCGGTGCTTGCGGCGCGGTTCGCCCGTTTTCATGTGCTGCTGGTCCTGATGGCGGTCTTTGCGTTGGGCAATTTCGCGTCCGCATTTGCTCCAAGTTTCCACCCGCTCGTCGCCGCGCGCTTTTTCGCGGGCCTGCCGCACGGCGCCTATTTCGGCGTGGCGGCACTGGTCGCGGCAGGACTTGCGGCACCGAACCAGCGGGCGCGCGCGGTCGGGCGGGTCATGATGGGGCTGACGATCGCCACCCTTTTCGGCACGCCGCTCGTCGCCTGGTTCGGCCAGGCGCTCGGCTGGCGCAGCGCCTTCGCGATCGTCGGCGGCATCAGCCTGATGACAATGGTCCTGATCTGGCTTCACGTGCCGCGGGACAGGGGCGATCCGCAGGCGACGCCGCTGCGGGAATTGAGCGCGCTGGGAAGCCTCCAGGTCTGGTTGCTGCTGGGCATCTGTGCGATCGGCTGCGGCGGGATGTTCGCCGTCTTCACCTATATCGCACCGGCGCTGACCCAGGTCGCGGGCGTTTCCGTCGCCAATGTGCCCGTCATGCTGTCGGTCTTCGGCGCAGGCATGATCCTCGGCAATATCGTGGGTTCGCGGCTCGCCGATTGGTCGCTTACGCGCGCCATCGGCATCGCGCTCGTCTTCAACATCTTCGCCTACATCCTCTTCTATTTCACCATGACGAGCCCCTGGATGGCGATCGTCAACGTGCTTTTCATCGGCGGCGGCTTCGCCGTCGTTCCGGGCGTCCAGACCCGGCTGATGGACGTCGCCGGAAAGGCGCAGACGCTCGCGGCAGCCCTCAGTCATTCCGCCTTCAATCTCGCCAATGCTCTTGGCGCCTGGCTCGGCGGCATTGCCATCGCCGCCGGCTATGGCTGGACTTCGCCGGGGCTCGTCGGCGCCGTGCTCGGCATCGGCGGTTTCGCCATATTCCTCGCCTCGGTGTTCGTTGATCGCCGGAGAGGGGACGCGTAGCCTGACTGCGCGCGAAACCGCACGCGCTTTTCCTCAGCCGCTCTAATCTCCCTGTCACGTCCCCTTGCTAGGTGAAAATGCGCGCGTTCTGGCGTAAAGCGCCGATTCGGAGCCGGCCGCCATCATTGCGCCGGAAACCGCGTCCAGCGGAGCGGAACGGGCTGGCAAGGTTGCGGGTTTGTTGTAAGGTTCGAAGAGACGGAGGAGAATTGGTGCAATTGGGCAATCGCGAACGAGAGAATCTACCTGCGGAGCCGCGGCTCTTCGGGCAGCCGGCCCATTCACGCTCCGCCCTCGTCGTGCCGATTTCGGCGGCCCGGTGGCTGCTCGTTCTCATTCTGCTTTGCGGCGTCTATTTCTTCCATGGTTTCCTCGTGCCGGTGCTTGCGGCGGTGGTCATCGGGTTCGCGAGCTGGCCCATCTATTGGCGGCTGCTTCAGGGCGTGAACGGCAACCGCACACTTGCTGCGACGATCGCCATCATTTCCGTCGTCGCCTTTATCGTCGTGCCGATCTCGCTCGTCGCGATCTATGCCGTGGACGAAGTGCGCGATTGGCTCGTCTGGGCGGTTGCGACCAATGCGAACGGCGCCCCGGCGCCTGCCTGGCTGGCGACGATCCCGGCGGTGGGCGCCTGGCTCGGCGAACAATGGGTCAAATATGTCGGTCACCCCGGCGCTCTCGGGGAATTGGTGCAGCTCGTGAGCGGCTCCAATATCGGCAATATCTATCGCGGCGTGCTAGTGGTCGGCGCCTCCGCCTTCCAGTCCTTCCTGACGCTCCTTTTCATGCTGATCACGCTCTTCTTCGTCTATCGCGACGGCCAGTCCTTTTCGAAGCAGCTCGACCATCTTGGCGAACGGATCTTTCCGATGCGCTGGGAGAGGCTGTCGCGCGTGGTGCCCCTTACGATCAGCTCGACGGTCACCGGCATGGGCATCATCGCGATCGGCGAAGGCATCGTGCTCGGCGTCGCCTATTGGCTGGCCGGCGTGCCGTCGCCGGTGACGCTCGGCATCATCACCGGCGTCATGGCGCTCGTTCCGGGCGGCGCTCCGCTCTGCTTCACCCTGGTCTCGGTCTATCTCGTTGCAAGCGGCTCGCCCGTCCACGGCGTCGCGCTGTTCACCTGGGGTACGACGGAGCTCTTCATCGTAGACAAGACATTGCGCCCGAGGCTCGTCGGCGGCCCGATCAAGCTGCCCTTCCTGCCGACGTTTTTCGGCCTGATCGGTGGCGTCAAGACGATGGGGTTTCTCGGTCTCTTCGTCGGCCCGGTCCTGATGGCGCTGCTCGTCGCCATCTGGCGCGAATGGCTTCGCGAGGTGACGAGCCAGCCGGAGCCGACCGTCAACGGTATACCCAGAGTGGATATTTCCGCCAAGTGAGACCGAAGCCGGCCACGCGGCGATATGGCATTTGCATGGAAGTTGTTTTAAGACAGACTGCAATCCTTCATTTGTAGGCCGTACCTCTCGAACATGAGTGTCGCACCCGACGGCGAAGACGCAGACAGGCCGGGCGCGGATCGTCGCCCCATCGCCGCGCGCGACAGCGGCTACGCGCGGCGCTTGACGGCGTTGCTCCTGAAGACTTCGGTCACGCCGAACCAGATCTCGCTTGCAAGCGTCGTCTTTGCCGCGCTGGGGGCAGGGGCCCTCCTTTCCGCAGTCCGCTGGCCGTTCCTTTATCCCCTGGCGCTCGCCGCTATCCAGTTGCGCCTCCTCTGCAACCTTCTCGACGGCATGGTGGCGGTCGAGGGCGGGCGCGGTTCGCCGGTGGGAGCGCTCTACAACGAGTTTCCCGACCGGGCCGCCGACACCTTGCTCATCGTTGCACTCGGCTATGCCGCCGGCGCGGGATGGCTCGGCTGGGCGGGAGCGCTTGCGGCCGCCTTGACGGCCTATGTGCGCGTCTTCGGCGGCTCGCTCGGCCAGGGCCAGGACTTCCGCGGTCCCATGGCGAAACAGCACCGCATGGCGTTGATGAGTCTCGCCTGCGTGCTGGCATTCGCGGAAGCGTTTCTAATGACAGAGCGCCTCGTGCTTTACGCCGCAGCGTGGATCATCCTTGCCGGCGCGCTCGTCACATGCGCGACCCGCACCAGGGCCATCGTCGCGCGCATTCGGGAAGGCGCGAATCCGTGATCGACCTGGCATTGATCGGTCTCACGCGGTTCATCGTAGGCGGGCAGGCGCACTGGATGGGCTCGCGGCCGGAAATGCGCCAGCGCATCTATTTCGCCAATCACGCGAGCCATCTCGACACGCTGCTGATCTGGTCGGCGCTGCCGCGTCCGTTGCGCGCATCGACGCATCCGATCGCCGCGGCGGACTATTGGGGCAGGGGCGCCGTGAGGCGTCATATCGGACTGAAGGTGCTGAACGGCGTGCTCGTCGAGCGCTCGACGCAGGGGCCGCCCGGAGCGGCTCTCGCACCCTTGCGCAACGTGCTCTGCGAGGGTGAGTCGCTCATCCTTTTCCCGGAGGGCACGCGCGGCAGCGAGCGGTTGCCGGGGCCGTTCAAGAGCGGGCTCTACTGGCTGTCTCAGGAATTTCCCGACGTGGAACTGATCCCGACCTATCTCGACAATCCCTCGCGCGCCTTTCCCAAGGGAACCTTTTTGCCCGTCCCCATCAGCTGCACGGTGCGTTTCGGACCGCCGGTCGCGCGCCACACCGGCGAAGAGAAGGAGGCTTTTCTGGAACGCGCCCGCGCAGCGGTCGCCGCACTTGCGCCGGAACCCATCGGATGAGGCTGCCATGTCCTTGAACGACAAACTCTTTATCCTCTTCGCCGGCATAGTCGCTCTTCTCGGAGCGGCATCGCTGATCGGCTTCGTGCTGTCGCGCCGCGCGACGTCCGAAACCGGGCGGGCGACGATCGACAATCTCAATGCCCGTATCAGGGCATGGTGGGTGATGATCGCCATCTTCGCGGTGAGTTTCGCTCTCGGCCGCGGCGTCACGCTCGTGCTCTTTGCTCTCACCTCCTTCTACACGCTGCGCGAGTTCGTCTCGCTGACGCCGACGCGTGCCGCCGATCACCTGCCGCTCGTCGCTTCCTTTTACGTTCTGCTGCCGCTGCAATACTGGCTGATCTCGATCGACTGGTATGCGCTTTTCACCATTCTGATACCGGTCTACGGCTTCCTCCTCCTGCCGAGCCTTTCCGCGCTCAAGGGCGACACGGAGCAGTTCCTGCTGCGCGTCTCGCGCATCCAGTGGGGGCTGATGCTGACGGTCTATTGCATCAGCCACGCACCGGCCCTCCTCACGCTCGACATCCCCGGCCGGCCGGGCGAAGGCTTTCTGCTGCTCTTCTTCCTCATCACCATCGCGCAGTTCAGCGATGTCATGCAGTATGTCTTCGGCAAGCTTTTCGGCCGGACGAAGATCGCACCGGTCGTCAGCCCCTCGAAAACGGCCGAGGGACTTGCCGGAGGCGGGCTTTCGGCCGTAGCTGCCGGCGCGGCCTTGTGGTGGATAACGCCCTTCACGCCGTTGCAGGCGGCCGCCATGGCCCTCGCCATCGTCGCCATGGGCTTTCTCGGCGGACTGGCGCTCTCGGCCGTGAAGCGCTCGATGGGCGTAAAGGACTGGGGCTCGATGATCAGCGGCCATGGCGGCGTACTCGACCGAATGGATTCGCTGAGCTTCGCGGCACCGGTGTTCTTTCACCTGACGCGATATTTTTACACGTGATGGGTGACGGGGGATCACGGTTTCGTGTTCCTCCATGAGGGAAGGATTGTACCCGTCGGAGAGTCGTTTCTCCTGCCGCGCCGTCGAAAGACTGCTGCGGTCCAACACGCATAAAAAGGAGAAGCCCGTGCGAATTGCGTTTCTGATTGTTCTGACAACGATTCTTGCTACGCCTGCTTCGGCGCAGGACACCGCGCTCCATGACCCTTCGATCAGCCGCGATGCCCAGGATGGGGTGATCCGTCTGTACGGTGCAGGCGGTCCGCACACCGCCATCCGGAAAGTCGCGGACGTCTGGACGAAGGAGACCGGCCGCAAGGTCGAAATCACCGCCGGGCCGGAGAAGACATGGTCGAAAAAGGCGCAGGCCGATGCGGACGTCATTTGGGGTACCTCCGAGCAGGCGATGACTGCTTTTCTCGAGACGTATCAAGGATTTTCGTCGGATCAGGTCGCGCCGATTTACCTGCGTCCCGCAGTGATTGCCGTGAAAGCGGGTAATCCCAAGGGGATCGCAAAATTCGAGGACCTTCTGGCGGTCGGGACGAAAATCGTCGTAACCGAGGGGGCTGGCGTCGCCAACACATCGGGGACGGGTGTATGGGAGGACATCGCGGGCCGCCTCGGCCGGCTGGAGGATGTCGCGGCGTTCCGCAGGAACATTGTCGCTTTCGAACATGGTTCGGGCGCGAGCTTCAAGGCGTTCAAAGCGTTGGATGCAGACGCCTGGATCACCTGGCCGAATTGGCCGGTTTCGAACCCCGACACCCTGGAAGCGGTGATGCTGTCGAGCGATCGGGCAATATGGCGCGACTTGAGCGTCGCGCTGGCCCCCGACGCCGATCCCGAAGCAAAAGCGTTTCTGGACTATCTGATCTCCGATGAAGCGCAGAAGATCATGTCCCGCGAAGGCTGGATACGCTGATCTGATTTGCTGTGCCAGCGCGGCCCCCCAGTCGCGACGGCGTGATCATGGACGACCGTCCGCTTAAAAGATCAGCGGCGTCCGCGGGGGCGATCGATAATGCCGGGGCGTGGCTATCTTTCCTGCTGCCACGCTCACGGCTTTCAGCACGGTCGGACGCCCGAAAAGAGATTTCCCTTCTTTGCGCATCCTGCGATCACCGCGGCCGGAGAGGCGGACAGCAGCGGTCGGGTGCCTCGTTTCCAGGAGAAGACGCTTGGAAATGGTTCCTGTCGTTCGCCGAAACTGGCAGGCTCGGCGCGTCTCTCAAACACGCGACGGGCAACGCCGACAATGAGGTCGGCATCGCAGGCACCCGATTTTTATCTTTGTCCGGTTGCCGGCGGACGGAAGCGCTGGCCTTGCCAGAAATGCGGATCCACCAGATACCAGCCCCCAAACAAATCGGCTCAGGTTTTTTTGGGTGCTACAAATGCGCCACACAGATTGAACTACGAGTTGCTGCGCTCCACATGTTGGGTGACAAGTCAAGGGTTTTGTGAGATAGCCTCGTATATGAGGGCAACTATGCTGCGGTTTCAATTCAACGAGAAGAAGGGTGTAGAGGCGCTGACCTATGTCGCGTCCAAGTGGCCCGGCGTGACTGCGTTCTTCGCGGCCAAGGTTCTTTTCTTCGCCGAGAAGCAGCACTTAAACCGATATGCGCGCCCGATCGTTGGCGATACGTTCATCGCGATGCCGAACGGTCCGGTGCCATCGACGCTTTACGATTTCATCAAGGGCCGCTTGGACCAAGCTGGCGATCCCGATGCCTTCATGGCGGCGCTCCTGATCGAACGTGACCCTTATCCCCGTGTCGCCGCTCAGCGCGATCCAGATCTGGATGCGCTATCGCCCAGCGATTTGGAGTGTTTGGACGAGGCGATTGCTTTTTGCCGCATGCGCGGCTTCGGTGCCTTGTCCAACCTTACCCATCAAGAGCGCGCCTGGTTGGAAGCTCCGGCGAATGGGCCGATGGACTACGAACACATGATCGATGGCGAAGGAGACGAGCGGGAAGCGATCGTCGCCGAGGCCAGAGAGTTTGCGGCCTACGGTGTTCTGTGATCGCCGGCCATGTCTACGTCATCTACACCGCTCTTGCGCGTCCGCCGAAGGACAAGCTTACGGTCTGTATTTGCGCGACTGAAAATCTGTTTTTCTGGATCAATACGAATCCCCAGCGCCACGGCGTCGGACAACTCGCGCTTACCGCTGCGGATCATGGCGCGCTGACGCACGATTGCTTTCTGGATTGCTCGCGTGTGACGAGCTTCTCGCAACACGAGTTGGATGCCGCGCAGCATCGCGGAACTATTTCGGCCGCTCTGGTCCAGCGTATCGTTGAATTCCTTGAAAGCGAACAGCCAAAGACTCTGCCACCGCGCTTCCTGAAGCTGGCGATCGACAACCTCGCGCCGCTGTTTCGATAGGCTTACATGCCGTCGTGAATAACCGCGCCGATGAAATTCGGCGAGGACCGTTGACCGGTACCAGCAATGACGGCCTTATCCTACGTCTTCAGCTTGCCGTCTGGCTTGACCCGAGATTTTCGCGGAAATGGGTAGATCGCCATCCTCATCGTGCCGCCCGCCACGTTTACGAGAAGGTGTTCCGCGGTTGCTCGCGCCGCTGCTGATGAGGGGACTGTCTATCCGGGAAGACTGGTCCGACGACATGGCGTATTTCTGAGTTTGCGGTTCCGCCATGGTTCCGCCAACTCGAGTGCCCGACACGCAAAATGCCGAAGTCACACAACGACTGTGAAAATAAAAGAGAAAAGTGGTGCCGCTTACGTGACTCGAACACGTGACCCCATCATTACGAATGATGTGCTCTACCGACTGAGCTAAAGCGGCCCTTGGGGCGGTTCCGCGAACGTCGCGGAACGAATGTGAGGCGCTGATAAACGCAAAGCGGCGAGATTTCAAGCCATCAGTTTCGAGAACTTGAAAATTCCTGGGCCGGCGGCCCTTCGGAATTGGAAGCGAAGCCGAGGCGTGCGCGTGCGGCGTCGTATTCCTGTTCCAGCCGGTCGATAAGGCGGGCGACGGTGCCGACTTCGCGCACGGCGCCTATCCCCTGGCCGCAGCCCCAGATGTCCTTCCATGCCTTGGCGCCTTCCGTTGCCGTGCCGAAGTCCATCTTGGAGGGATCGGCTTCCGGCAGATTGGCCGGGTCCATTCCGGCGGCAAGGATCGACGGTTTCAGGTAATTGCCGTGTATGCCGGTGAAGTAATTGGAATAAACGATATCGGCGGCGTTGCTGTCGACGATCATCTGCTTGTAGGCGTCGCTCGCGCGGGCCTCTTCCGTGGCGATGAAGGGCGAGCCGATATAGGCCATGTCGGCTCCCATCGCTTGCGCAGCGAGCACTGCGCCGCCGGTGGCGATCGCGCCCGAGAGCAGAAGCGGCCCGTCGAACCAGGCGCGGATTTCCTGGACGAGCGCGAAGGGCGAGAGCGTTCCCGCATGTCCGCCAGCGCCTGCCGCGACTGCGATCAGCCCGTCTGCGCCCTTGCGGATCGCGGAATTCGCATGGCGGTTGTTGATGACGTCGTGGAGAACGACACCGCCATAGGAATGGATGGCGGCATTCACCTCCGGTACGGCCCCGAGCGAGGAGATGACGATCGGAACCTTGTACTTGACGCAAAGCATCAGATCCTGTTCGAGCCGGACGTTCGATTTGTGTACGATCTGGTTCACCGCGAAGGGTGCCGCCGGGCACTCGGGGTGTCTGGCATCGTGGTCGGCCAGTGTCTCGGTGATCTCCGCCAGCCATTCGTCGAGCTGCGATTGCGGGCGGGCGTTGAGCGCCGGAAAGGCGCCGATAATGCCGGCCTTGCATTGTGCGATCGTCAGCCGGGGATGCGAGACGATGAAAAGCGGCGCCCCTACGATCGGCAGCCTCGTTTTCCCTGACAGGATTGGCGGCAACGACATCGAAAAAATCTCCATCCCAACTTTGACGTTCTCGTAAACGTCAAAACTGATAGCAGCAACGGACGCGCTTGCCTACTGCATCGTTCCTGAAGTCCACCGGCGCGCAAGGACATGCAGCAAACGCGAAGGCAATAGCGACCTTTGCGCCTCCGATAAGACGCTGCGACACCGCAAAGCGGTGCGCGCTCCGGCAATTCGGCCACGCTCGCCCATGTTTTACCTGGGGAACACCGGACGAAGTCGCGGCTGCACTTGCGAATTCGCAATGCAGCGGTTACCCAATCCTTAATAAAACCAACGGCGTGTGACGGGAAGAGGCGGGGCTCGTCGCGAGAAAGGCACATCCGGCAGCGTATTGCGGCAACCGGAAGACTTCGCGCAGAAGGATTTGACGTGAGCGGACTTGAGACAGCGATCAGGAATGCGCTGGAAAGAGCGGATCGAAGCAATGCGGAGATCCGGGCGCGCATCTATCAGTCGGCGCGTCAGGCGCTGGAAAATGGTCTGCAGAAGCAGCAGATCGAAGATCCGGAGGTCATCTCCGTGCAACGTCACCGGCTCGAAGCGGTCATCCGCGCGATCGAGATGGAAGAGCGCGCTGCCCTTAAGGAGCGCGCTCAGACTCCGGTGGTGAGCCTTGGCGAGGTGAAGGCGAGGGGCGAGAGGGTAGAGCCCGCTCCCGAAGCGTCAGTACCCGCCGCGCCACGGAGCGAGCCGGCATTGAAGCCGGAGGGAAGCCCGCCTGCACAGGCGGATGGCGGGCTTGGCGCTTTGCGTCCCGAACGCGACGGCTCGCCGGCGGCTTTCAGAGCGGCGGCGGACGAGGGAAGAATAGAACCCGCGCGCAAGCCTGCTCCCGATCCGGGCGTCGCCGACCAGCGACCGCGCAAGCGCAGGCGCAGCCGGTTCTTCTCCTATGCGATGATCGTTGCCACGCTTGCAGCGGCGGCCGGTGTCGCCGTCTGGTGGGTTCAGACGAACGACCTGCTCCGGCCGCCGACGGACACCGGCGTCGCCAATCCGCCCGCGACGGTGGATGCGGAGGATTTCGACGGCGCGGCCGGCCTGCAGACCCTCGGCGCCCAGGAGGGCTTCTCCGGCGATTGGATAGAGGTCTTTGCTCCCGGAGAAACTGCGGCGGTCACGCCGGGGCCGCGCGCCAGCGCGGAACCGTCCGGCGGTGATGCAGGCGAGAGCCTGCGGTTGATTTCGGCAGCGGCCTCCAAGGAGGGCGATGTGGCGATCGAAATTCCCGCGGATGTCCTTGCTCAGCTGTCGGGCAAGTCATCGACACTCGCCCTGACGGTCCAGGCAGCTCCGGGCAAGGCAACCGAATTCTCAGTCGAATGCGATTTCTCGACGCTCGGCGACTGCGGCCGGCACCGCTTCACCGTACACGACGAGCGGGTCGACATGCTGTTGAAGATCAATTTCGAGCGCGGCTCGGCACCTAGCAGCCCTGGAAAACTGGTGATCAACAGCGATCTCAGCGGCGGCGGCAACAGCCTCGATCTCTTTGCGATCCGGGTGCAGCCGGGCGGCTGATCGTCAGCGCGTCGGAATCACCTGAGAAAACCGGAGCCGGAGCCGAGGATCTTCTCGTCGACATCGCCGATCGCCGTCTCGTCCTTGCCGTCATAGTCGAGCTTCGTCAGCATGTGGCGGATCACGTTGATGCGGGAGCGGCGCTTGTCGTTCCCGCGGATGACGGTCCATGGCCCGTGCTCCGTGTGCGTTTCCTTCAGCATACGGTCGCGTTTTCCGGTGTAGCCGTCCCACTTGTTCAGCGCCGCGATGTCCATCGGCGAAAGCTTCCATATCTTCAATGGGTCGTGGCGCCGGTCATGGAAGCGCTTCAGTTGCATCTCCCGGCCGATATTGATCCAGAACTTGAAGAGATGGATGCCCTCGTTCGCGATCATCTCCTCGAAACGCGGCGTCTCTTCGAGGAATTGCTCGTACTGGTCGGCGGTGCAAAAGCCCATCACCGGTTCGACACCGGCGCGGTTGTACCAGGAGCGGTCGAATAGGACGAACTCGCCGGCGGTCGGGAAGGTTGCGACATAGCGCTGGAAATACCACTGCCCCCGTTCGGTCTCCGTCGGTTTCGTCAGTGCGACGACGCGCGCGGAGCGGGGATTCATATTGGCCGTCGTCGCGTGGATCGCACCACCCTTGCCGGCGGCGTCGCGGCCCTCGAAGACCGCCATTACGCGCTTGCCGGTCGCCTGCATCCAGAACTGCACCTTGACCAGTTCGATCTGCAGCTTCGTCAGCGTTTCTTCGTACTCCTCCCGATCGAGCTTTTTCTTGTAGGGATAATCGTCGGAGCCGAAGGCTTCCCCGTCGATCCATTTCGGCAGGTCCGGATCGTCGATGTCGAAGATGCGGCTTCTGCCGTCAATCTCCAGTTCGACCGCCCGGTTCCCCGGCCTTGCTTCGGCCGGTGCTTCGTGGCGTGCCATCTGTTTCCTCCCGCTCGCTCGATTTCTCCGGAGGAGGCCATAATTACATTGCGGATTCAAGCATGTCGTGAAAATCATGTCATGAAGCAGCGCTATCTCTGCGCCCTTATGGCCGGATTCTGATGGAGGATTTGAGGCGGTTACCCTCACTTCTGCGGCATCCGGGCCGCTGGCTGGGTCAGCAGCAGTCGTCGAGGTGCAGGAGGCAGCGAATTGAGGAACGAGGGTATCGTGTTGGATGGCGCGAAGGTGTTCTGGCGCACCCTGCTGCCGAGGTTGAAGGCGGAACGCGGGCTTCTCGGCCTGTCCGTCGTGCTCGCCTTCCTTGCCGCACTGGCGGGCATCCATCCGCTGGCCGTTCTGCCGTTCTGGATCGTGCTCGTCGCGGCCATCCTCAACCGGGGGGTACCGCCAGTCCAGGCAGCGCCGGCGAGCGTCGGCGCTGCCGTGGAAACCAAGGCCGACCCGCTCGCTCCCCTGCTCGACGCGCTCGACATGCCGGTGCTCGTCGTGGCGGCCGACGAGACCGTCGTCTTCCAGAACGTTGCCGCAGAGAAGGCTTTCGGAACCATCCCCCAGGACAGCTATCTTTCCGCCCGCGTCCGTTCGCCCGGCATTCTCGACATGGTGCGCGAGACGATCGCGACAGGCAAAGTCAACCAGATCGAGCATGCGGAACGGCTGCCTTCGGAGGCGGTCTACGTGGTTCGCGTCGCGCCCGCGGACATAGGTTCCGAAGTTTCCGGCCGGCGCATCTTCCTGCTGACGTATCGCGATATCTCGCAGGCCCGCCGCATCGACCGGATGCGCTCCGACTTCGTCGCCAATGCCAGCCATGAGCTGCGCACGCCGCTCGCATCTCTGCGCGGCTTCATCGAGACGCTGCAGGGCCCCGCCCGCGACGACCGGAAGGCCCAGGAGAAATTCTTCGGAATCATGCACGAGCAGGTCACGCGCATGAGCCGGCTCGTGGACGACCTCCTGTCGCTGTCGCGGCTCGAGTTGAAGTCGCACATCGCGCCGGACGATGCCGTCGATCTCGGGCCGCTGCTCGGACACGTGCGCGACAGCCTGGCGCCGCTTGCGGGGGAGCTCGACGTGACGATCGCGCTGGAGGTTCCGCAGACGCCGGTTTTCGTCCAGGGGGATCGGGACGAACTGGTGGAGGTCTTCGAAAACCTTATAGAGAACGCCTGCAAATACGGGCAGGAAGGCAAGCAGGTCGATGTCCGGCTGACCGGCGGGAACGGTCATCAGGCGGAGGTGACGGTTACCGACCACGGCCCGGGAATACCTGCCGAGCATGTCCCGCGCATCACCGAGCGCTTCTACCGGGTCAATGTCGAGGCGAGCCGGTCGAAGAAAGGCACCGGCCTGGGCCTCGCCATCGTCAAGCATATCCTCACGCGTCACCGCGCCCGCCTGCTCATCCATTCGGAGGTGGGGAAGGGCACGGTCTTCAAGGTCCGCTTCTGACACACGACGCCGCGCTGAAATATTCCTGCGCGGAAATCAGGAAGTATTTTCAGCATGTTAGCCTGTCATAAATGTTTCACCGAATTGACATAAAAGCTGTAGCCATCGGCGGCTAACTAGGGGCGGCCGATGAAACGGCGAAGAGAGCGCTGAACCCTGGCGCACCAACACAAGCCCATTCCGGGAGAACATTCATGAAATCTCTTAAACTCACTGTAGCGGCGCTGGTTGCATCCGCCGCCTTCGCGGGCGTTGCTGCGGCTCGCGACCAGATCCAGGTCGCCGGCTCCTCGACCGTTCTTCCCTATGCCAAGATCGTTGCCGAGAATTTCGGCGAGACCTTCCCCGACTTCAAGACCCCGGTGGTCGAGTCCGGCGGCTCCTCTGCCGGCCTCAAGGAATTCTGCAAGGGCGTGGGTGAAGACACGATCGATATCGCCAACTCTTCCCGCAAGATCAAGGACAGCGAAGTCGAGGCCTGCAAGGCTGCCGGCGTGACCGAAATCCAGGAAGTGAAGATCGGCTATGACGGTATCGTCTTCGCCACCGACGCCGGCAATGCCGACCTCGCCCTGAAGCCGGAGCACATCTACAAGGCGCTCGCTGCCGAAGTCGTCGTCGACGGCAAGCTCGTCGCCAATCCCTACAAGAAGTGGTCGGAAGTCGACGCATCGCTGCCGGACGCCGAAATCGCCGCCTATATTCCGGGCGAAAAGCACGGCACGCGCGAAGTCTTCGAAGAGAAGATCCTTGCCGCCGGCTGCAAGGACACCGGCGCTCAGGACGTCATCAAGGCCGCCGTCAGCGACGAGAAGCAGCAGCACAGCAAGTGCATCGCGGTGCGCAAGGACGGCATGGCCGTCGATATCGACGGCGACTACACCGAGACGCTGGCCCGTATCGACTCCAACAAGAACGGCATCGGCGTCTTCGGTCTCTCGTTCTACGAAAACAACGCCGACAAGCTGAAGGTCGCGACCGTCAACGGCGTCGTTCCCTCGACCGAGACGATCGCTTCCGGCAAGTATCCGGTTTCCCGCCCGCTGTTCTTCTATGTCAAGAAGGCTCACATCGGCGTGATCCCGGGCCTCAAGGAATATGTCGAATTCTTCGTCGACGATCAGATGATCGGCCCCGACAGCCCGCTTGCCGAATACGGCCTCGTTGCCGCTCCGGACGCCGAGCGCGAGGAAATCCGCACGTCCTTCGAGGCAGGCAACCTGCTCTGATCATGACAGGCTCCGGCGCTTCGCAGCGCCGGAGCCGCATTCGAATTTGTCGGGGCTTACGACAAGCCTGTCGCGGAGACGTGCCGATGAGTACTTCGCTCCTTCTCCTGATCATAGCTTTGATCGGTTTCATTGCGTTTCTTGCCGGCCGTGCGCGCTCGTTCGCCCGGTCCGGAGGCAAGCTCGCCAGCCTGCATTCCCTGCCCGGATATCACGGCAGCTACGTCGCCATCTGGGCGATGCTGCCGGCTCTTCTTCTGCTTGCGGTATGGCTCGTCGCAGCTCCGATCTATGTCGATTACTCCGTTCGCTCGTCTCTTCCGGAACCGGTCCAGAACCAGGGGGCAGCCACCGTTCAGCTCGCGCTCGGTCAGGTCAAGTCCGTGGCCGCGGGCTTCGAACGCCTGAATGCGGGCGAGGTCGCTGCAATCGAGAACGGTTCGACCAACATGCGGGAAGCCCTGGCCGCCAAGGGCGTGGCGCTTGCCGGCGAGGGCGAGCCTTACATGATCCAGTCCGCCCAGCAGTTCAATGCGATGCGGCAATATAGCCGCTGGCTGATGAGCGCCGTCGTGCTGCTCGTTTCCGTTGCCGGCGGGCTCTACGCCATCCGCAATATCGACGTCCGTTTCCGTGCCCGCAATCGGGTGGAGCGCGTCATGCTCGGCTCGCTCATCTTCGCCTCTTCCATAGCCATTCTGACGACGGTCGGCATCGTCGCCTCGATGCTCTCGGAGGCGGGCCGCTTCTTCACCATGGTCTCGCCCTTCGAGTTCTTCTTCGGCACGGTCTGGGATCCGCGCTTCGCTGCGGCCGGAAGCGGCGGCGCCTCCGGCCAGTTCGGCCTGCTGCCGCTCCTTGCCGGCACCCTGTATATCGCCTTCGTGGCGATGCTTTTCGCGGTGCCGATCGGGCTTTTCGCCGCCATCTACATGGCCGAGTATGCGAGCCCGCGGCTGCGTTCCACAGCCAAGCCTCTTCTGGAGGTGCTCGCCGGCATCCCGACGATCGTCTACGGCTTCTTCGCGCTGGTCACCGTCGGGCCTTTCCTGCGCGACATCTCCGCGCAACTGAACGGTCTCGTCACCGGCAACTACCAGAACTTCATTCAGGCCCAGAGCGTCATCACCGCCGGCATCGTCATGGGCATCATGCTCATCCCGTTCGTTTCGTCGTTGTCCGACGACATCATCACCCAGGTGCCGCGGGCGCTGCGTGACGGTTCTCTCGGTCTCGGTGCGACGCGCTCGGAAACGGTGAAGAAGGTGATCCTGCCTGCAGCACTTCCCGGCATCGTCGGGGCGCTGCTTTTGACGGCCTCGCGCGCGGTGGGCGAGACGATGATCGTCGTGCTCGCTGCCGGCGTCGCGGCGCGCATGCAATTGAACCCCCTCGAGCCGATGACCACGGTGACGGTCAAGATCGTGAATCAGCTGACGGGCGACCTCGAGTTCACCTCGCCGCAGACGCTGGTCGCCTTTGCGCTCGGCATCACGCTCTTCGTCATCACGCTCGGCCTCAACATCTACGCGCTCTACATCGTGCGCAAATATCGGGAACAGTACGAATGACCGAATTTGCCTCCCCGACGGTAAGGGTCTCCACCCGACCTGCCGCAAGCCGACGCGATATCGGCATCAAGCGCCGCTATGCCGCGGAGCGCCGCTTCCGTGCCTTCGGAATCAGCGCCATCGCCATCGGTCTGTTCTTCCTCGCGGTTCTCCTCTGGAGCGTCGTTTCGAAGGGCTATACCGCCTTCCAGCAGACGACGATCACGTTGCCGATCGAGTTTTCCGAGAAGGTGATCGATCCGAAGAACGAACGGGCGTCCGATCCGAAGCGGCTCTATACCGCCAACTATCCGCTGCTCGTGCGGGAGGCTCTGGTCAAGCAGCTCGGCCTCGATCCGTCGAAGCGGCCGCTGGTGAAGCAGGCGACCGATATGGTCTCCGCCAGCGCCCGGACGCAACTGCGTGACATCGTCGTCGCCGATCCGTCGGTGATCGGCAGGACGGTTCCCGTCACGCTGCTTGCCGAGGCGAACATCGACTCCGCCTTCAAGGGCCAGATCGACCTGTCGGTCGACGAAGCCAAACGCAAGGTGAAGGATGCGCAGGTCGCGTGGATGAACCAGCTTGCCGAGGCCGGCGTGCTCAAGAAGAGCTTCAACACCGGCATCTTCACCTTCGGCGCATCGAGCCGGCCTGAAGCGGCGGGTGTCGGCGTGGCCCTTCTCGGCTCGCTCTACATGATGCTGATCGTGCTCGTGCTGTCGCTGCCGATCGGCGTCGCCGCCTCCATCTATCTCGAGGAGTTCGCGCCGAAAAACCGGCTGACGGACCTGATCGAGGTGAACATCAACAACCTGGCGGCCGTACCGTCCATTGTCTACGGCCTCCTCGGGCTTGCCGTCTTCATCAACTTCGCGGGCATGCCGCGCTCGGCAGCACTCGTCGGCGCCTTCGTGCTGACGCTGATGACGCTACCGACCATCATCATCGCTACCCGGGCGGCCCTGAAGGCAGTGCCGCCGTCGATCCGCTCCGCCGCACTCGGCCTGGGCGCATCGAAGATGCAGACCATCTTCCATCACGTGCTGCCGCTTGCCATGCCCGGCATCCTGACCGGCACGATCATTGGCCTCGCCCATGCGCTGGGCGAAACGGCGCCGCTGCTTCTGATCGGCATGGTCGCCTTCGTGGTCGACTTTCCGGGGTCGCCGCTGGAGCCATCCACGGCGCTGCCGGTGCAGATCTACATGTGGGCGAACGAGGCAGAACGTGCCTTCGTCGAGCGTACGTCCGGAGCGATCATCATTCTCCTGATCTTTCTCATCTTCATGAATCTCGGCGCAATTCTCTTGCGGCGTCGCTTTGAGCGTCGCTGGTAGTGGGGTAAGGACTATGAACATCATGTCGGAAGCTGCAGTCGAAAAGGCTCTTGAGCAGAAAATGAATACGGTGCCTTACAAGATGATCGGCAACGATGTGTCGGTCTATTACGGCGAAAAGCGTGCGCTCTTCGACGTCAACCTCAATATCCGCGAGAACACGGTCACGGCGCTGATCGGTCCGTCCGGTTGCGGCAAATCGACGTTTCTGCGCACTTTGAACCGCATGAACGACACGATCGAGAACTGCCGCGTCACGGGCAAGATCACGCTCGACGAGGACGATATCTACGATCCGTCGATCGACGTGGTGGAATTGCGTGCCCGCGTGGGCATGGTGTTCCAGAAACCCAATCCGTTCCCGAAGTCGATCTACGACAATGTCTCCTACGGCCCGCGCATCCATGGCCTGGCACGCACCAAGACCGAGCTCGACGAGGTCGTGGAAACGAGCCTTCAGAAGGCCGGGCTCTGGAACGAGGTGAAGGATCGGCTGCAGGAGCCGGGCACCGGGCTTTCCGGCGGCCAGCAGCAGCGCCTCTGCATCGCCCGCGCCGTTGCCGTCAGCCCGGAAGTCATTCTGATGGACGAGCCCTGCTCGGCGCTCGATCCCATCGCGACCGCGAAAGTCGAGGAACTCATCCACGAATTGCGTGCGAATTTCACGATCGTGATCGTCACCCACTCGATGCAGCAGGCGGCGCGCGTGTCGCAGCGCACGGCCATGTTCCATCTCGGCAATCTCGTCGAGGAGAACGATACCGATAAAATGTTCACCAACCCGGACGATCAGCGCACCCAGGACTACATCATGGGCCGCTTCGGCTGATGGCCGGAGAGGGGCGGCGCTTTTCCGTCCCTCCCGGTTAAGACCGAACGAGGCCCATTCAGAACAGCGCGTCCCCCGAGGAAACGAATATGTCTCACGCACACATCATGTCCGCCTTCGACGAAGAGTTGAAGTATCTCACGCGCCGCATCTCCGAGATGGGCGGTCTCGCCGAGCAGATGGTCGCGGACTCCGTCCGTGCGCTCGTCAATTCCGATCTCGCCCTGGCCCAGAAGGTGATTTCCGACGACACCATTCTGGACGACGCGGAACGGCAGATCGGCGAAAAGGCGATCGTCACTATTGCCAAACGCCAGCCCATGGCCTCGGATCTTCGGGAGATCATGGGTTCGATCCGCATCGCCGCGGACCTGGAGCGCGTGGGCGACCTCGGCAAGAACACCGCAAAGCGGGTGATTGCCGTGGCCGGTTCAGGCATACCGCGCAAGCTTGCGCGCGGCCTCGAACACCTGGCTGAGCTCGCGCTCGTTCAGTTGAAGGAAGTCCTGGACGTCTACGCGTCCCGTTCGCCGGAAAAGGCGAACAGCATTCGCGAACGCGATGAAGAGATCGATGCGATCTACACGTCCCTGTTCCGGGAACTGCTGACCTATATGATGGAAGATCCGCGCAACATCACGCCGTGCACGCATCTTCTTTTCTGCGCCAAGAACATCGAGCGTATCGGCGATCACGCGACCAATATCGCCGAAACGATCTACTATATGGCGACAGGCGCCCAGCCGCAGGGCGAACGGCCGAAGGACGACATGACGTCGACATTGGGTTCCGTGACGGACTGAGATCGCCCGGCATCCGGTGCCTATGCAGAATTGTTCTGGCCGCCTCGGCGCGGCCTACCACCGTGCGCGGCGGCATGACGGCTGTCGTGCGTAGGAAGGAGTCCTACTGAATGTTGCCGAAGATTGCCGTAGTCGAAGACGAGGAAGCCCTGAGCGTTCTCCTGCGCTACAATCTCGAGGCGGAAGGCTTCGAGGTCGATACGATCCTTCGCGGCGACGAGGCGGAGATCCGCCTGCAGGAGCGCCTGCCCGACCTTCTCATCCTCGATTGGATGTTGCCCGGGGTTTCCGGTATCGAGCTCTGCCGCAGGCTGCGCCAGCGGCCGGAAACGGAGCGTCTGCCGATCATCATGCTGACCGCGCGCGGCGAGGAAAGCGAGCGCGTGCGGGGCCTTGCCACCGGCGCCGACGATTACGTCGTCAAGCCCTTCTCGACGCCGGAACTGATGGCGAGGGTCAAGGCGATGCTCAGGCGCGCCAAGCCCGAGGTTCTGTCGACGCTCCTGCGCTGCGGCGATATCGAGCTCGACCGGGAGACGCACCGCGTCCACCGACGCAGTCGCGAAGTGCGCCTTGGCCCAACGGAGTTCCGGCTGCTGGAATTTCTAATGTCCTCACCGGGGCGCGTCTTCTCCCGTTCACAGCTCCTGGACGGTGTCTGGGGACACGACATCTATGTCGACGAACGGACCGTGGACGTTCATGTCGGGCGGCTGCGCAAGGCGCTGAACTTTTCCAACATGCCGGACGTCATCCGGACGGTGCGCGGCGCTGGCTATTCGCTGGAGAGCTGAGGCTGAAGGTCGCTGCCGCCCGTGCCGGCTTGCGGCACGGCAAAGAAAAAGGGGCCTTTCCGGCCCCGATTTTCGTCGTGCATCCAGAGCGGGATGAGCAAGGCGCCTCAGCGCATGCGCCGGCGCTCGGCAGAGGGCTGGTAGGCCAGCCGGGCATGGAAGGTGCAATAGGGAGAGGCTTCCGGGAAGTCGTTGCCGCAGAAGTGGAACTCTTCCTTGAGCGGGTCGCCGATCGGCCACTTGCAGGTGCGTTCGGTAAGCTCCGTGAGCTCCAGCCGCCGCGACATCGGCAGGACGATGTTCCTGTCGATCTGCAGCTCCTGGTCCATTTCCAGGTCGACTGCGAGCTCTTCCTTGAGCGCGGTCGCACCGGCCGTGCGGGTCACGGTGCGTGTTACGGAACGCGCAGCATAGTTCGGTGCGCGCGGGGCAGACGTCGCCCGTTTGGGCCGGGCTGCAGCGGTCGTGCTTCCGCCGGCCTTGGCGCGCCCGGGCAGGCTCAGCCGATGAACCTTTCCGATGACCGCGTTGCGGCTGACGCCGCCCAACTGCGCCGCGATCTGGCTGGCGCTCAGGCCCTCCGACCACAGCTTCTTCAGTTTCTCGACCCGCTCGTCAGTCCAGTTCATCTCTGCACTCCCCGTTCTCGGCGTTGGGATGGCGGAATCCGTCACCGCTCTCCGGGAAAAACCCGAAGATTCAACGCGATAATACTTTTGGTGACTAGGTCCGCCGCATGCGTCTAGTAATTGAATGTTAACCTACCGGCAGGGTGACTCCGTGGCAAGAGTCGCCGGAATCGCGCCGAATCGATTTCGCGGTTTTCCCCAACTTGCTGTCGGAGCGTTGCATTTTTGCAAGTCCCAGAGTGCGATTTTTTCGTGCTTCGGAATCGGCATCCGCAAAGCGCCTGCAAACCTTGGTTTTGTTGACATCGCGGTGCGAAATGGGAATAGTGCCTGTCGCCGCCGCAAGGCGGCATTTTTGATTTTTATCGGGCCGAATGGTCCGTGCCGCCGGAATGAAGGAGAGCTCGACATGGCCGCAACCACGCCGCTTTACGACACCTATCTGCGCGCGCCGTTGCGTTTCGAACGAGGTGAAGGCGTTTGGCTGATCGCCGAAGACGGCACGCGCTATCTCGATTTCGCTGCCGGTGTCGCCGTAAACTCGCTCGGCCATGCCCATCCTCATCTCGTCGAGGCGCTGAAGGCGCAGGCCGACAAGGTCTGGCATCTGTCCAATCTCTACGAGATTTCGGGGCAGGAAAGCCTTGCCCGGAGGCTGACCCAGGTGACCTTCGCCGATCGGGTGTTCTTCACCAATTCCGGTGCGGAAGCGCTCGAATGTGCGATCAAGACGGCGCGGCGCTATCACTTCGCCAAGGGGCACGTCGAGAAGTTCCACGTCATCACCTTCGAAGGTGCTTTCCACGGCCGCACGCTCGCAACGATCGCCGCCGGCGGACAGCAGAAATACATCGAGGGCTTCGGGCCGAAGGCGCCGGGCTTCTATCAGGTCCCCTTCGGCGATATCGCGGCGGTCAAGAACGCGATCAATGAAGAAACCGCGGCGATCCTCGTCGAGCCGATCCAGGGCGAGGGCGGCATTCGGCCGGCATCGAAGGAATTCATGCAGGGGCTGCGCGAACTTTGCGACGAGTTCGGCCTGCTTCTGATCCTCGACGAGGTCCAGTCCGGTGTCGGCCGGACCGGCAAGCTCTTCGCCCATGAATGGGCTGGCATCAAACCGGATATCATGGCCGTAGCCAAGGGCATCGGCGGCGGCTTCCCGCTCGGCGCTTGCCTTGCGACGGAAGCGGCGGCCGCCGGCATGGTGGCGGGCACGCACGGGTCGACCTATGGCGGCAACCCGCTCGCAATGGCGGTCGGAAATGCCGTGCTCGACGTCGTTCTCGCCGAAGGCTTCCTCGATCAGGTGCGCGAGGTTGCTCTCGTCTTCCGTCAGGGGCTCGCTTCGCTGAAGGATCGTTTTCCGGACGTGATCGAGGAAATCCGCGGCGACGGGCTGATGCTCGGCATCAAGGCCAAGGTGCCCTCCGCGGACCTTTTGAAGGCGATCCGCGCCGAGAAGCTGCTCGTCGTCCCGGCCGGCGAAAACGTGCTGCGCCTGTTGCCGCCGCTGATCACCACCCCCGCGGAGGCGCGCGAAGGACTGGCACGGCTCGAACGCGCCGCGGAGGCGGTGAGTGGCAAGAGCGGCAACGCCGCGGCTTGAATGCCCCGACGTTTCGGATCGATCCGGCCCGGGCGGGGCCGACAAACGGATTCTACGACAGGAAACAAGGCAGTATGACCAGACACTTCCTCGATCTCTCGGCCATGACGGCCACCGACCTCAGGACCATCATCGACGATGCCCGCGTCCGCAAGTCGGCGACCAAGGCAGGGACTGCCGAGAAGCCGCTTGCCGGCAAGATGCTCGCGATGATCTTCGAGAAGCCGTCCACCCGCACGCGTGTTTCCTTCGATGTCGGCATGCGCCAGCTCGGCGGCGAGACGCTGTTTCTGTCGGGTACGGAAATGCAGCTCGGCCGGGCGGAGACGATCGGCGATACGGCGAAGGTCCTGTCGCGCTATGTCGACGCGATCATGATCCGCACGACCGATCACCGCCGGCTTCTGGAAATGGCGGAGCATGCGACCGTGCCGGTCATCAACGGGCTCACCGACGATACGCACCCGTGCCAGATCATGGCCGATATCATGACTTTCGAGGAGCACCGGGGACCGGTCAAGGGCAAGACGATCGCCTGGACCGGCGACGGCAACAACGTGCTTCACTCGCTGATCGAAGGCTCGGCGCGCTTCGGCTACCGCATGAACATGGCCGTGCCGCTCGGCTCCGAACCGCATGACAAGTTCCTGAACTGGGCGCGCAACAACGGGGCCGAGATCCTGCTCAGCCACGAGGCGGAGCAGGCGGTTGCCGGCGCACACTGCGTCGTCACCGACACCTGGATCTCGATGAACCAGGAACATCGCGCCCGCGGTCACAACGTCTTCCAGCCCTACCAGGTCAACGGCGCACTGATGAAGCATGCAGCGCCCGACGCGCTGTTCATGCATTGCCTGCCGGCGCACCGCGGCGAGGAAGTGACCGATGAGGTCATCGACGGCCCGCAGTCGGTGGTCTTCGACGAAGCCGAGAACCGGCTGCACGCGCAGAAATCGATCCTCGCCTGGTGCATGGGCGCGGTGTGACGGCTGAAGGCGTTCTCTTGAAATCTGGACGGTGCAACACGATTTAGAGCGGTGAGCGGGGCCTTCCGATCATCAAATCGGCCAGTCGCCCCACGCCGGCTATCCTGCGCTTGGCGCCCTGCGGGGTGCTTTAAGGCAGAGCAAATGCCGGCGGAGAAATTCGTCCATGACGGGATCAAATGGAATGGCGGGCGGTTGTACCGGTGCGCGCCGGTGCACTCGATGCAAGCCGTGTCGGAAATCAAAAGAAACGAGCGGTTTCCATCCGCATCCCGCATGCAGTTTTTGGAATGGGTCATGGCCACATCCCGGATTGAATCGATCCGCGTGACCATGGTCGAGGCAAGGAGCAAGCGATGACAGAAACAGCGCCGGGACTTGGCGAGTTCGATTTTGCCGGTGACGATCACGTCGTGCCCTTTCAGGTCGAGGGACTCGACGTGCGCGGCCGCGCCGTCCAGCTTGGTCCGATGCTCGATGCCATTCTCGAGCGGCACGGTTACCCGCTTCCTGTCGCGCGGCTTGTCGCCGAAACAGTGGTGTTGACGGTCCTGCTCGGCACGTCTCTGAAATTCGAAGGCAAGCTGATCGTTCAGACACAGGGCGATGGACCGGTCGATCTTGTGGTTGCGGATTTCTCGACGCCGGACCGCGTCCGCGCCTATGCGCGCTATGATGAGGAGGCGCTTGCCGACGCCGAAAAGAGCGGGCGCGTCCAGCCTCATGAATTGTTGGGCAACGGCGTCCTCGCCTTCACGATCGACCAGGGTGCGCACACGCAGCGCTACCAGGGCATCGTCGCGCTTGACGGGGCGACGCTCGAGGACATCGCCGGTGCCTATTTCCGCCAGTCGGAGCAGATACCGACCAGGGTGCGCCTCGCCGTTGCCGAGCTTCTCGACAAGGACGAGAACGGCAAGCCGCGGCACCGCTGGCGCGCCGGCGGCATGGTCGCGCAGTTCCTGCCCGACGCGCCGGACAGGATGCGCCAGGCGGATCTGCCGGGCGGCGACGGTGACGAAGGCCACGAGGATTTCTTCGACGAGGACGACCTCTGGGCGGAAGCCAAGGTGATGGTCGAGACGATCGACACCGATGAACTCACCGATCCGACGGTCGGTACCGAGCGATTGCTGTACCGTCTGTTCCATGAGCGCGGCGTGCGCGTCTATGAGCCGCAGGCGGTCTACGATCGCTGCAGCTGCTCGCGCGAGAAGATCAAGGACGTTCTGGTGGGGCTCGGTAACGAGGATATCGAAGCCAGCGTCGAGGACGGCCTGGTCAAGGTGACCTGCGAGTTCTGCTCGACGACCTACCGCTTCGAGGCGAGCGAAGTCCGCCCGCAATAGCGCAGCCGCGCTGAATTGCGCGCTGAATCAATTAAGCGTGCGGACGAGGCCCGGTGAATCGAGCGAGAAGGCGGGAATGGCGACATCGAAAGTCTCCCCGCCTTCCGCCTCCATGCTGTAATGGCCGAACATCACGCCGGAGGGCGTATCCAGCGGGCAGCCGGAGGAGTATTCGTAGGTATCGCCGGGGTTGAGCAGCGGCTGCTCGCCGATCACGCCGGGGCCGCTCACCTCGTCCACCTGACCGTTCTCGTCGGTGATGTGCCAGTAGCGGGTCATCAGCCGGACCGCGCGCCCGGAATGGTTCGCTATGATGATGCGATAGCCCCAGACATAGCGGCTGTCGTCGGGATCCGACTGTTCTTCCAGGTAGTACGGCTCGACCGTCACTTCGATGTCGCGTGTCAGCGCGCGGTACATGTGCAACACCCTATTTCAAATCCGTACGCGTATTCTACAGCAATATGGTTTCGTCAAGAATAACGGCGAGATTGTGCGAGTGGTATCAAATTTCCCAGGAGGCAGCGGCAATGCTTGACGGCGTGCTTCGCAGGCGGCTCGATCCGGTTCTGGACAGGTTCGGCGCCGCACTGGCCGGCCGCGGGGTCAGTGCCGATGCCGTCACCATCCTCGGCCTTTGCCTTGGCCTTGCGGCAGCCCTGCTCATCGGTCTCGGCGCTTACCTGCCCGCCGCCGCTCTGATCCTTGTGAGCCGGCTCTGCGACGGCCTCGACGGAGCCGTCGCCCGCGCGAGCCGGAAAACGGATTTCGGCGGCTTTCTCGACATCGTTCTCGATTTCACCTTTTACGGGGCCGTCCCACTCGGTTTCATCATCGCAGATCCGGCCGCGAACGGTCTTGCCGGCGGATTTCTGCTCTTCGCCTTCTATGTCAACGGCGCGAGCTTCCTCGCCTATGCCGTGATGGCCGAGAAGCGCGGCCTGACGACCGAGGTGCGCGGTGCGAAGTCGCTCTACTTCACGACGGGGCTCGCAGAGGCCACGGAGACGATCGTCTTTTTTCTGCTGTCGTGCCTGTTGCCCGGGTGGTTCCCCTTGTTCGCAACGGTCTTCGCGCTCGTCTGCCTCTATACGGCGCTGTCGCGGATCGTTCTCGCAAGACTGACATTTCGGCAAGACTGACGACAAAGCCCGCTGACGCGGGCTTCGTCATGGTGTCGGTCAGGCGTTTACGCCCTTCAGCGCCCTTGCGAAATCCTCGATGAGGTCTTCGCTGTCCTCGATCCCGGCCGAGAAGCGCACCGTTCCGGCGGAGATGCCGAGTTCGGCGCGGGCTTCGTCGGTGAGGTTCTTGTGGGTGGTCGTCGCCGGATGGGTGATCAGGCTCTTGGAATCGCCGAGATTGTTGGAGATCCGGATGATTTCAAGCGCGTTCTGCAGGGCGAAGGCTGCTTCCTTGCCGCCCTTGAGCTCGAAGGCGACCAGCGTCGAGCCGCCGCTCATCTGCTTCGCAATGATGTCGGCCTGCGGGTGATCCTTGCGGCCCGGATAGATGACGCGGGCTACCTGCGGCTGCTCCGCGAGGAAATCGGCGATGCGGCGGGCGCTTTCGGTCTGCTGCTTGACGCGCAGCGGCAGGGTCTCGATCCCCTTCAGCAGCGTCCAGGCGTTGAAGGGCGACATGGCCGGGCCGGTGTGACGGAAATAGTCGTGCAGGTTCTCGTCGATCCACTGCTTGTCGGAGAGCACCACGCCGCCGAGGCAGCGCCCCTGGCCGTCGATGTGTTTCGTCGCGGAATAGACGACGACATGGGCGCCAAGCTCCAGCGGTTTCTGGAACAGCGGCGTCGCGAAGACGTTGTCGACCACCACCTTGGCGCCGATCTGATCGGCGAGCTTGGCGACGCCGGCGATGTCGATCACTTCGAGCGTCGGGTTGGTCGGGCTTTCGAGGAAGAAGACCTTGGTGTTCGGACGCACCGCGTCTTCCCAGTTCTTGAGATCGCGACCGTCGACCAGGGTGCACTCGACGCCGTATTTCGGCGCCAGCGTTTCCACGACCCAGCGGCAGGAGCCGAAGAGCGCCCGGGCCGCGACGATGTGGTCGCCCGCCTTCACCTGGCACAGGATTGCCGCGGAAACCGCCGCCATGCCGGAGGCGGTGGCGCGCGCGTCTTCCGCGCCTTCGAGCATGCACATGCGCTTCTCGAACATGTCGTTGGTCGGACTGCCGTAGCGCGCATAGATGAAACCGTCGGTCTCGCCCTTGAACCGGGCCTCCGCCGCTTCGGAGCTGTCGTAGACGAAGCCTTGCGTCAGAAAGATCGCTTCGGAAGTCTCGCCGTACTGGGAGCGGAGCGTTCCGCCGTGGACGAGTTGGGTTGCCGGGCGCCAATTCTTGCTCATGAGAACGTCACTTTCAAAAACAAAAAAACCGGCCGCGAAACGACCGGTTTGACACCCGGCCTTTTTAGCTACTTGTTTAACGTGGCTGCAAGCCGACCGGCCAAATCACCACGGGATAAAGCTCCAATACTGCCTGGCCGCGCTTGCGTCAATTCCCGGAGTTTGGTTTTGTCTGGCAACTGTAAATGAGGATCGGAATGGGGCGCGACACAGGGATTTTGGCCGACCGCGCAATTGCTGCGCTGTATGCCTCGGGACGACTGAAGAGCGAGAAGGCGCTGGATGATGACCAGATCCAGCCGGCCAGCCTCGATCTTCGCCTTGGATCCAAGGCGTTCCGCGTCCGGGCGAGCTTCATGCCCGGCCCTTCTCATCTGGTCGCCGACAAGCTCGACCGGCTCAAGCTGCATGTCGTCGATCTGAGCGAAGGCGCGGTGCTTGAGACCGGCTGCGTCTACATCGTGCCGCTGATGGAAAGCCTGTCGTTGCCGGCAGACATGTCGGCCTCCGCCAATCCGAAGAGCTCGACCGGCCGCCTGGATATCTTCACACGCGTGATTACCGACAGGGCGCAGGAGTTCGACAAGATCCCGGCGGGCTATAGCGGACCGCTCTATCTCGAAATCAGCCCGCGAACCTTTCCGATCGTCGTCAGGCGCGGTTCGCGGCTTTCGCAGATACGCTTCCGCATAGGCCACTCGGTTCTTTCCGAGCAGGAACTGCTGGCTCTGCACGAAAGCGACGTGCTCGTCGCCAGTGACCGGCCGAACGTTTCCGGCGGCGGCATTGCCCTTTCCATCGATCTCAAGGGCACCGGACCGGACGGCCTGATCGGCTACCGCGGCAAGCATCATACATCGGTGGTCGATGTCGACAAGAAAGCCCAGCATGCCGTTTTCGACTTCTGGGAGCCGCTCTACAGCCGCGGCCGCGACGATCTCGTGCTCGACCCGGACGAGTTCTACATCCTCGTGTCCCGCGAAGCCGTCCATGTGCCGCCGCGCTATGCCGCCGAAATGACACCCTTCGACCCGCTCGTGGGCGAGTTCCGCGTCCATTATGCCGGCTTTTTCGATCCCGGCTTCGGCCATGCGTCGGCCGGCGGCAGCGGCAGCCGGGCGGTGCTCGAGGTGCGCAGCCACGAGGTACCGTTCATTCTGGAGCACGGGCAGATCGTCGGCCGTCTCGTCTACGAGCACATGCTGGAACGTCCGGAGGGACTTTACGGCCTCGATCTCGGCTCCAATTATCAAGCGCAGGGGCTCAAGCTCTCCAAGCATTTTCGCGCCGAGTGAGCATTGTGCTTGACAGATCGCGGCTGTTGAGGAAATTTCCGGTTCTGTCGCGGGTGTAGTTCAGTGGTAGAACGCCAGCTTCCCAAGCTTGATGTCGTCGGTTCGATCCCGATCACCCGCTCCAATTCCTCCTTTCATAGAGGCGCCATAGCGCTGCGGATTCTCTGGGTATTGATACTGTCGGCCGTTTTCGCCCCGGGTTTGGCTTTGGCACAGCCGAAGGAACTGCCCCGGCTGTTCGATGCCCGCGAACGGATTGCCAAGCCGGACCTCAGCGGCCTTGCCAGGCTTCGTTTCCTGACCACCGTCGACTTCCCGCCCTTCAACTTCATCGACCAGTCGGGCAAGCTGTCGGGCTTCCATGTCGACCTCGCCCGCGAGATATGCCGTGAGCTGGAGATCGAAGCCAAGTGCCAGATCCAGGCAGTGACCTATCCGGAGCTCATGCCGGCCCTCGAACAGGGGCAAGGGGAAGCGATTGCCGCCGGCATTGCCGTGACTTCGGAGCTGAGGCAGAGTTTCGCCTTTTCCCGCGCCTTCATGCAACTTCCCGCCCGCGTCGTCGTCAACACCAAGGCCGCCGGCGCGATCACCGGTCCTGCCGATCTCGCCGGGAAGCCCGTCGGCGTCGTCTCCGACACCACGCATGAGGCAATGCTGAAGGCGTTTTTCCCGAAGCTCGAAGCCAAGGGCTTTCCGGACCGGGACGCACTGCTCTCCGCGCTTCGCGGAGGCACCGTCGCGGCCGCGTTCTCCGACGGCATGCAATTGTCCTTCTGGGTCTCCGGCAACCTCGCCGGGGGATGCTGCGCCATGCTGGAGGGCTCCTATTTTTCCCAACGCTTCCTGGGCGAGGGACTGACGATCATGAACCGCAAGGCCGAGCCGGCGCTGACCCAGGCGATCGACCACGCTTTGCTGGCACTCTCACGCAGCGGCAGGCTTGAGGAGATCTATCTTCGCTATTTCCCGAACGGGATTTATTGAGGCGGCTCCACTCGCGGCTATCCCCTAGCGACGCCTGAAGGGGAGTATCAGCGACCATAGGAGCTTCACGGGTGCAACGCGCCCGTAGGCCTTCAGCCCGGTCTCGATCGCATCGTCGCCGCGCGATGGATGGGCGACGTAGGTCGAGAACAACCGATCCCAGACCGAAAGATTGAAGCCGTAGTTTGAATCGGTCTCCCGCTTCTCCACGGAATGGTGGATGCGGTGCATGTCGGGCGTGACGATGACCTGGCGCAACAGCCTGTCGGCGCCTTTCGGCAGCCGCAAATTGGCGTGGTTGAACATCGCCCCGGCATTGAGCACGATTTCGAACAGGAGAACGGCGAGTGCGGGCGCGCCGAGCAGGATGATAACCGCGCTCTTCCAGATCATCGACAGCAGAATTTCGAGGGGATGAAAGCGAAGGGCCGTGGTGACGTCCACACCGGGATCGGCATGGTGGACGCGGTGGATGCGCCACAGGACAGGTATCTTGTGAAACACGACGTGCTCAAACCAGATGGCGAAGTCCAGCGCGATGAAGGCGATCAGGCCGGCAAGCGGCGGGGTCACGCCAAGAGCCGGGAGCACGCCGTAGCCGCGCCCCTGAGCCCAGATGGCAACGCCGGTAGCGGCAGCGGGAAAGGCGACGCGAAGCAGGAGGGAGGATAGGACGAGAATAGACAGGTTGGTGACCCAGCGGCGTGCCTTCAGTGCCCGCATCAGCTCCGGCCTCTCCAGCCGCGGATGAATAAGCTCGAGCACTGCCAGCGCGGCGAAGGCGGCGGCAAAGGCGGCGAGCCGCCAGACCGGTTCGGCGAGACCGAAATAGAGCATGCATCGATCCCCGTTGCATCGACCCCGGCCCGTTCCGTGCCGGAAACGGGCAAGGACCTTTTTTCAGAAGCCTACTTGCGGAAGCGCGCGATGGCTCCGCGCTCGATTGCTGCGCAGGCGAGCTTGTCGAGGCCCAAACGGTCCCGCAGCAGCTGCAACAAGCGGATTTCCTCGTTGCGGATACGCTGATCGGCGGCAGCGATCTCGACCGCAAGGGCATAGGCCGTTTCATAGAGCCGCTGCGGCAACGCTTCGCGAACCATTTCGAGCGCCACGTCGAGGCCCTCGGGGGCCGCAAGCTGGGCGGCGCATTCGCGGCCGATATGGATCAGATGGTCTTCGTCGAAACCGTCGAAGGCCGGGAGGAACCGCACGAGCACGCCGATGCGTGCAATCTCGTCGTCGGTCATGTTCCGGTCGACGGCGGACATCATGACCATGACGTGGACAAGGGCTTCGTGCTGGCTGAGACTTGCGGACATCCTGCCTCGCGATCCTTTCATCGTTCTCATTGGGGCCGCGATACACGACGGGTGCATAGCGGTTTGGGCGGACCTGCAGTGGTGGGTGACAGTTAAGGACTTGCTCCAAGCCTTACAAGTCCGGCGCGGCGTCTTCCGGGGCGATGCTCGCAGCCGGATCGTCGAGCGCGAGAGGCGCTCGGGCAAGATCGCGCGGGTCGTCCCCGAAGAAACCGAGCCTGGCGCCCCGGGCGGCCTCGGCCTTCGCCTCGAGCGCCGTGCCCGGCAGCGGCGTCGCCCAGCCGTTGCCGACGAGCCATTCGGCCACGTCCTGGCCGCCGACGCTGCACCGCGCGTTCAAGGTCTCCGAGGAGCCATCCGCCGCTTCGCAGACGAGTGCGCGGCCCCGCAAAAAGTTGCGGAACGCCGTACGCGCGACCATGCCGCAAGGCCAGCTCCTGCCATTCGCTTCGCAGACCTTCTCGGGCGTTTCGGGTTCGATATCCTTGAGCTGCAGAGTCGTCTCGCCGGACCGGACAAGCCCGGCGGCAAGCGCAACCGGGCGCGGGAAGACGGCGGAAGCGGGCTTTTCCTTTTCCTCAGGCTTTGAAAGCGGCGGTCTCGGTGCGATCCGTTCCAGCGGTTTGGCAATTCCGTCTTCCGGCTGGGCGAAGAGACCCGGCTCGACCGGCCTGGCCGCCACGCGCGAGCCCTTGCCTGGGGCGGCATCCGGTTCGGGGGGAGGGGGAGCGGCTTCGGTCTCGGCGGGAGGCTCCACCGAAATCGGCTCGTCGACCGCTGCTTCCGGCGTTTCGAGCACGAACTCAGGCGTTGCGACGCTGTCGCGGTTGCGGATGATCGCGGCCCCGGCCATCAGAATGCCGGCATAAAGGGCGAGGGCGGCAAGCCCGCCGGCGATGGTGAAGAGCCTCGGCCGCATCGAAGAATCCTATTGGCTGGCCCAGATGATCCGGGCAATCCATTCCACGTCGTTCATCTCGAAATTGCGGTTGGGATGGTCGGGGTTGAGCGAGACGAGTTCGATGCCGCGGGGCGTCTGCCGGGCCAGCACCTTCGCCATCACCTCGCCCTCGCGCGTCTTGACCACGACGCGGTCGTTGCGGCGCACCTGCGCGCTCGGGTCGACGATCAGGACATCGCCGTCGCGATAAAGCGGCAGCATGCTGTCGCCCTGAACCTCCAGAGCGTAGGCACCGCCCTGCCGCCGCTCGGGCGTGGGGAATTCTATCGTGTCCCAGCCCTGGCCGACCGGAAAGCCGCCGTCGTCGAAAAAACCGCCGGCGCCGGCCTGCGCGAAACCGATCAGCGGAATGCCCGGCGCTGCCGACGCTTCCTCCCTTTCGCGGCCGGCGGCATTGGGCTCCATCAGCGCCAGGAACTGATCGACGCTCGCCCCCGTGGCATGCAATACCTTCGCGATCGACTCGGTGGAGGGCCATCGGTCGCGCCCGTCGGTGGACTGGCGCTTCGACTTGTTGAAGGAGGTGGGGTCCAGGCCGGCCCGCCGTGCAAGGCCCGACGGCGAAAGCCGGTGGCGCTCTGCCAAGGCGTCGATCGCGCGCCAGATGCTGTCATGTGAGAGCATGTCGACCCATCTTCGGAAGGAGAGACGATGCGGGCGGCACAGCAAGCCGTTCCGCGGTCTGCGAATACATTAGCCAAGCGCCCCGCGACCGTAAAGCACAGCGAGGAAAATAGTCCTTCCTATCCGATCAAAGGACGGCATACAGCAGATGCAGCGGACTTCGGGGGTGAACTCTTCAGCAGCTGTGCTAAATAAAACAGCTTCACTCCGGGCCAAGAGGCGTGCTTGCTTGCAAACCTGAGATCGGAACGGCATCTCGTCGCCGCTTTTCTCGCTGCTCTTGCCGGCGTCGCGGTCGAGCATCATCTGCTCGAGGCCGGTCGCGCCGCATCGCTCATCGGTGCGGCCCTGATGGTGGCGGCGATCGTGCTTGCTTCCATGCGGGTCGCCCATCATGCCGAGGTGCTTGCCGCCAAAGTGGGTGATCCCTACGGCACGATGATCCTGACGCTTTCGGCGGTCCTGGTCGAGGTCGTCATCCTCGCCATCATGATGACCGGCGAGACCTCGCCGACGCTGGTGCGCGATACGATCTATTCGGCAGTGATGCTCGATATCAACGGGATCCTCGGACTTGCGGCGCTGCTCGGCGGCCTCAAACACGGCGAGCAGCCCTATAACGACGATTCCGCGCGCACTTACAGCGTCATGATCCTCACGGCCATGGGCATTTCCATGCTCGTTCCCGAATTCGTGCCCCAGTCGAAATGGCATTACTATTCCGCCTTCACCATCGGCGCGATGATCGTGCTCTATACGTTGTTCCTGCGCATGCAGGTTGGCGTGCACAGCTACTTCTTCAGTTACAGCTATCCGCGTGCCAAAGCGGGAACCGCGGCAAGCCGGCTCGAGGACGAGCCGGTGCTTCCTTCCGTCGTCGTGCTCATCCTGGGCGTGGTGGTGATCGGCTTTCTCGCCGAAATCATGTCCGGTCTGCTGTCGGCCGGGATCAAGGGCACGGCGGCGCCGCCGGCCCTGGCCGCGATCGTCGTCGCGGCGATCTCCGCTTCGCCCGAGGTCCTGACGGCAATGCGCGCCGCGCTCGCCAACCGCATGCAGGCAGTGGTGAACATCGCGCTCGGCGCTTCGCTTTCGACCGTGATCCTGACCGTGCCCGTCATGGAGGCGATTGCCCTTTATACGGGCCAGCCCTTCATCATGGCCATGTCGCCGGTGCAGACGGTAATGGTTGCGGTAACGCTCATCGCCGCCGCTATCAATCTCAATGACGGTCAGACCAATGCCATCGAAGGCATGACGCATTTCGTGCTGTTCGCCACCTTCATCATGCTGTCAGCCCTCGGGCTTTAGAGCACTTCCAGGAAAAGTGTGTAACGGTTTTCCGTCCGGAAGTGCGGTGGACCGAAGAGCACTTCCAGGAAAAGTGTGTAACGGTTTTCCGTCCGGAAGTGCATTGGACCGAAGAGCACTTCCAGGAAAAGTGTGTAACGGTTTTCCGTCCGGAAGTGCGTTGGATCAAGAGCACTTCCAGGAAAAGTGTGTAACGGTTTTCCGTCCGGAAGTGCGTTGGATCAAAGATTAGTGCTCAGGCCGGCTGCTCTTCCATCGCCTTGCGCGCCACAACGCGGTCATAGGCGGCTTGAAGCGTTTGCCGCACGGAGGGTCCCTCCGGTCTGGCCTCGCCGAGGTGTTCGGCGCGCAATTCCCGCATGAAACGCTCCCAGAGCTCGGGGCCGCCCTCCTCCATCAGTTGGGCGCGGATACTGAGTTCCTCGGTGACCGGCAGGTAGCGCCGGCCCCAGGCGCCGAGATGGGCCATGATCGGCACAAGCGCGATCGCCATTTCCGTCAGGCTGTAGATCGCCTTCTGCTTGTGGCTCGGATCGTCCGCTTTCGTCAGCATGCCGATCTCGACAAGCGTTTTCAGCCGGTCGGCGAGGATGTTGGTGGAAATCCCCTCCTGCGAGCGCAGGAGCTCGCGGAAGTGGCGTTTGCCGCCGAAAATCATGTCGCGAATGATCAGGAGGCTCCATTTGTCGCCGAATACTTCGAGCGAGAGATTGATCGGGCAACCCGAGCGATGGTCATCGGTCATTTTGGTCTCTGCAAAACGCGAGCGGAGCATCCGCTCTAAAACTGCTTGCATTATTGCACCAGTGAAGTTAGCCTGCAACCGCTTTCATTTCGCAACCAGTTTCCCAGCGAGGAGGAAAAGATCATGACCAAAGCTTCTGTCGCCCATGCGGATTTCACCATCGAACGCGTTTTCAATTCACCCCCGGAACAGGTCTTCGAGGCCTTCGCCGATCCTGCTGCGCACGACCGCTGGTTCGTCAAGGCCGACAACTGGCCGGTCGCCGAATATAGCCACGACTTCCGCATCGGCGGCCGGGAAAGCGGCCGGTTCAGCCAGGACGGGAAGGTTTTCTATTTCAATGAAACGATCTATCTCGACATCGTCGAGAACCGGCGGATCGTCTCGGCCTATACCATGGCGAAGGACGAGCAGCGGCTTTCCGCGTCGATCGCCACCGTCGACCTCATACCGGAAGGCACCGGCACACGCGTCGTCTTCACGGAGCAGGGGGCATTCCTGGATGGGCTCGACAAGGTGGAATATCGCCGCGAAGGCTGGGAGCAGCTGATCGGATTTCTGGCGGCCGAGCTCGGTGAGAAGGCTGAAGTGGCCTGAAGCCTTGAATACGTTTCTCTCCGGTCATTCGCGGTTACCGAGAACGACCGGAGAGACAATCTTTGCGCCGTGCGGCTAACCTGGCGGCTTATGCCGCCTTCTGCCCCGCGCCATAAGGATCGAAGCGCCCGTAGAAGGTCTCGCCCTTTTCGGCCATCTCCTTCAGAAGCGGCGTCGGCCGGAAGTGGTCGCCATGGTCGGCGGCGAGCTTTTCGCAGAGCTCGACGAAGGCTTTTGCGCCCATGCCGTCGATGTAGGAGATCGTGCCGCCGGTGTAGGGGGCAAAGCCGAAGCCGAGGATCGAGCCGACATCGGCTTCGCGCGGATCGGTGACGATGCCCTCCTCGATCGTGCGCGCGGCTTCGAGTGCGATCGTCACCAGCAGGCGCTGCTTGAGCACGCCGACCTCGATCTCGCCGGCATCCTTCTGCGGGTAGAGCTCCTTCAGACCCGGCCAGAGATATTTCCTGGCCGGCTTTGCCGGATACTCGTAGAAGCCCTTGCCGTTCTTGCGGCCGCGCCGGCCAAGCTCGTCCACCATCTTGTCGATCAGCGCCATGTGTCTGGGATCGACGGCCTTCTCGCCGAGATCCGCGACGGCCGCCTTCAGGATCTTCTGGCTGAGGTCGATCGCCACCTCGTCGTTGAGCGACAGCGGTCCGACCGGCATGCCGGCCATCTTGGCGGCGTTCTCGATCATCGCCGGCGGTACGCCCTCGATCAGCATGTCATAGGCTTCGTGGATATAGCGGAAGACGCAGCGATTGACATAAAAGCCGCGCGTGTCGTTGACGACGATCGGCGTCTTCCTGATCGCCGAGACATAGTCGAGCGCGGCCGCGAGTGCACGGTCTCCGGTCTCCTTGCCGAGGATCACCTCCGTCAGCATCATTTTCTCGACCGGCGAGAAGAAATGGATGCCGATGAACCGGTCCGGCCGTTTGGAATTCCTGGCGAGGCCGGTGATCGGCAGCGTGGAAGTGTTGGAGGCGAAGATCGCGTCCTCGGCGATCACCGCTTCGACCTTCTCGATCACGTCCTTCTTGACCTGCCGGTCCTCGAAGACCGCCTCGATGACGAGGCCGGCATCCTTGAGATCGCCGTAGTCCGCCGAAGGTGTGATGCGCGAAAGCAGCGCTTCGCCTTCCTCTTTGGTCAAGCGCCCCTTGCCGATCGCGTCCTTGACGAGGCCTTCCGAATGCGTCCTGCCCTTTTCGGCAGCTTCCATGTCGCGGTCGATGAGGGTGACGGGGATGCCGCCTGCCGCGGTTACATAGGCGATCGAGGCGCCCATGAAACCGGCGCCGACGACGCCGACTTTCTTGAGCTCGGTCTTCGGTACGCCGGCCGGCCGGCGTGCGCCCTTGCCGAGTTCCTGCATCGAAACAAACAGCGACCGGATCATCGAAAAGGCTTCGGTCGTCTGCAGGATTTCGGTGAAATAGCGCTGCTCGATCTTCAAGGCCGTATCGAAGGGAACCTGCAGCCCCTCGTAGACGCATTTCAGGATCGCTATCGCGCCGGGGTAATTGCCATAGGTCTCGCGGCGCAGGATGCCGGAGGCAGCCGGCCAGAGCTGCGCGGAGGCGGGCGTCCAGATGCCGCCGCCCGGGAGCTTGAAGCCCTTCTCGTCCCAGGGCTGCACCGGCTTCAGGCCGTTCTTGATCATCGCCTTGGCGGCCTCGATCAGTTTGTCCGGGTCGACCACCTCGTGAACGAGCCCCATGGCCTTTGCTCGCGCCGGCGTAAGCGAGGAGCCGGTCGTCATCATCTGCAACGCGTCCTGCGTATTGGTCAGCCGTGGAACGCGCTGGGTGCCGCCGGCACCCGGGAAAATGCCGACCTTGACCTCGGGAAGCGCGATCTTCACCGATTTCGCATTGGAGGCGACACGGCCGTGGCAGGCGAGCGACATCTCGAAGGCGCCGCCCATGCAGGTGCCGTTGATGGCCGAGACCCAGGGCTTGCCCGAGGTTTCGAGCTTGCGGAAGAGACCCGTCATCCGGCCGACGAGGTCGAAGAGTCTCCGGGCCGCGTTGTCCGGGTCCTTCTTCTTCTCCTCCGCCTGGAAAGTGAACATCGACTTGATCATCGAAAGGTCGGCGCCGCCGGAGAAGGAGGATTTGCCGGAGGTGACGACCACGCCCTTGACGGCAGGATCCGCCGTCGTCTGATCGATGATGGCGTCGAGTTCCTTCATCACCTCTTCGGTGAAGACGTTCATCGACTTGTCCGGCATGTCCCAGGTGACCAGCGCAATGCCGTCGGCGTCGGTTTCGATCTTGAAGTTCGTGTAAGACATATTCTCTCTCCGGGATCGGATCAGACGCGTTCGATGATCGTGGCGGTGCCCATGCCGGCGCCGATGCAGAGCGTCACCAGCGCCGTGTTGAGGTCGCGGCGCTCCAGCTCGTCGAGCACGGTGCCGAGGATCATCGCCCCGGTCGCGCCGAGCGGATGGCCCATGGCGATCGCGCCGCCATTGACGTTGATCTTGTCGTGCGGGATGTCGAAAGCCTGGCAGTAGCGCAGCACGACGGCCGCGAAGGCCTCATTGAGCTCGAAAAGATCGATGTCGGAGAGCTTCATGTCCGCCCGCTTGAGGAGCTTCTCGGTGACGTCGACCGGCCCGGTCAGCATCAGGGCCGGGTCGGAGCCGATATTGGCGAAGGCGCGGATGCGGGCGCGGGGTTTGAGCCCCATGGCTTCGCCGCCGGCCTTGGAGCCGATGAGCACGGCCGCGGCGCCATCGACGATGCCGGAGGAATTGCCGGCGTGGTGGACGTAGTTGATGCGCTCGATCTCCGGATGCGCCTGGATGCCGACGGCCTCGAAGCCGCCCATCTCGCCGGGCATCTGGAAGGAGGGGTTTAGCGAGGCAAGTGCCTGCATGTCCGTGCCGGGGCGCATATGCTCGTCGCGGTCGAGGATGACGAGCCCGTTCTGGTCCTTGACCGGGACGACCGAGTTCTTGAAATAGCCCTTCTCCCATGCATTGGCGGCGCGCTTCTGGCTTTCCACCGCATAGGCGTCGACGTCGTCGCGCGAGAAACCGTATTTCGTGGCGATCAGGTCGGCGGAAACGCCCTGCGGCATGAAATAGGCGGGCAGGTTGACCGAGGGGTCCATGAACCAGGCGCCGCCCGACATGCCGAGGCCGACGCGGGACATCGACTCCACGCCGCCGGCGATCACGATATCGTCCGCTCCTTGGGCGATCTTCGCGGCGCCGAAATTGACGGCGTCGAGGCCGGAGGCGCAGAAGCGGGAGATCTGCATGCCGGGCGCACGCGTCGAATAACCCGCCTCGAAGGCTGCGGCTTTCGGGATGACCGCACCCGCATCCATGACCGGGTCGACGCAACCCATGATGACGTCGTCGACCGTCGAAGTGTCGAGCCCGTTGCGATCGCGCACGGCCTCGAGCACCTTGGCGGCGAGCCGGACGGAGGGCACCTCGTGCAGCGCACCGTCCTTCTTGCCACGGCCGCGCGGCGTGCGCACGTGGTCGTAAACGAAGACTTTCGTCATCTCTTGATCTCCCTTTCGGCGGCGTTTCCTCGGGCCGCGCATTATCAATCGGAGCGGGATTCGGGCGGAAGACCGCTTCTCGCTTTCGATCCGGCTCCAGTCTGAAATCAGAACGCGGCCGCGTCCAGCGCCATCATCGTGTCGGCGCCCGTTTCGATGCGGATCTTGCGCAGCGCCGTTTCAGGCAGGATGCGCTCCATGAAGAACCTCGCCGTGATCAGCTTGTTCTTGAGATAGTCCGCGCGCTGCGTTTCGCCAGCGGCAAGCTTCTCCTCCGCCGTCTTGGCCATCTTCGCCCACATATAGCCGAGGACGACGAGGCCGAAGAGATGCATATAGTCGGTGGAGCCGGCTCCGGCATTGTCGGGTTTGGCCATGGCGTTCTGCATGAACCACATGGTCGCGGCCTGCAGGTCGTTCAGCCCTTTCTTAAGGGCCTTGGTGTAGCCGGAGAGCTTTTCGTCGCCGCGGTTCTCCTCGCAGAAGTCGCCGATCTCCTTGAACAGAGCCATGACGGCGCGGCCGCCGTTCATCGCGAGCTTGCGGCCGACCAGGTCGAGCGCCTGGATGCCGTTGGCACCCTCGTAGATCATGGCGATGCGGGCATCGCGCACATACTGGCTCATGCCGTGCTCTTCGATATAGCCGTGGCCGCCGAATACCTGCTGCGCCATCACCGCGTGATCGAAGCCCTTGTCCGTCAGCACGCCCTTGAGGATCGGCGTCATCAAGCTGAGGATGTCGTCCGCCGCCTGGCGCTCCTCTTCGCTGTCCGAACGATGGGCGATGTCCGACTTCAGCGCCGTCCAGAGCGTGAAGGCGCGGCCGCCTTCGTTGAAGGCCTTGATCGTCATCAGCGTGCGGCGGATGTCCGGATGGACGATGATCGGATCGGCCTTCTTGTCCGGCGCCTTGGGGCCGGACAGGGAGCGGCCCTGAATGCGCTCGCGCGCGTAGCTCGCAGCATTCTGATAAGCGACTTCGGCAATCGAAAGCCCCTGCATGCCGACGGCAAGCCTGGCCTCGTTCATCATCACGAACATGGCGCTGAGGCCCTTGTTCTCCGTGCCGATCAGATAGCCGGTCGCCCCGTCATAATTCATGACGCAGGTCGCGTTGCCGTGTATGCCCATCTTGTGTTCGATCGCGCCGCAGGAAACGCCGTTGCGTTCGCCCGGCTCGCCGCTGGCGTCGAGCTTGAATTTCGGCACGATAAAGAGCGAGATGCCCTTTACACCGTCAGGCGCGCCCTCGATGCGCGCCAGCACCAGGTGGACGACATTTTCCGCCATGTCGTGCTCGCCGGCGGAGATGAAGATCTTCTGGCCGGAGATCCTGTAGGAGCCGTCGTCGTTCGGCACGGCCTTGGTGCGCAGCAGGCCGAGGTCGGTGCCGCAATGGGGCTCCGTCAGGTTCATCGTGCCGGTCCAGGTGCCGTCGACCATTTTGGGCAGATAGGTCCGCTTCTGGTCTTCGGAACCGTGCACCAGGATCGCCGCGATCGCCCCCTGCGTCAGGCCCGGATACATCATAAGCGACATGTTGGCCGCGGACATGAATTCGCCGACGGCGGTGTGGAGCGTGTAGGGCAGGCCCTGGCCGCCGAATTCCTCCGGGGCGGCAAGACCAAGCCAGCCGCCTTCGCGATAAAGGTCATAGGCTTCCTTGAAGCCCTTGGGCACGGTGACGGAGCCGTCCTCGTGCCGCTTGCAGCCCTCCCGGTCGCCGGAAAGATTGATCGGGAAGAGGACCTCTTCCGCGAGCTTTGCGGCCTCGCCGAGGACCGCGGCCGTCATGTCCGGCGTCGCATCCGCAAAGCCCGGGAGATTGTGGTAGCGCTCGATGCCGAGCACGTCGTTGAGGATGAACAGGGTATCGTCGACCGGAGCCTTGTAGATGGGCATGCTTTTCCTCGCCTTGATGTCCTTTCGGGCCGCGCCGCACGGCAGACCCGCTTCCCACTGTGTCGAGCGCGCACCGGTGGCGGTGTGCGACTTGGACGGATGCTATCGAATTTTGACGTTTGCGTAAACGTCAAAAGTTCCCGCAAGGCGAAAGTTTCGCTCCTGCGGTGCCGCTCCACATGCCATATGGCGGGGGACGGCGGCGTAGCGGGCGACAATAATCGTTAAAAATCGGATCGGTTAACGGCTTATTTACCACGTTTAATGAATTGTGCGCTTTGAGATGGTCAAAGCTGCAACCGGTCCCGTCTTTGCATTGTTGCGGTTTTGCCCACATCGGCGGTGCCGCCGAAATCGGAGCGAAAGCCGGGGAAGCCCGGGCTCCTTCGGCGGCTTCGATGACGGTCGAATTAATAGGGCCAAAGCGACACAGGGGCGAAGAGGCAATGAACGGATCGCGATCCACTTCTCAGCGCATGGGCAGCCCGTCCTATGGCGACCGGCCGTCGCTCGATGCCCTGAACCGCACCATCGAAGGGCTCGAAGCGCGCATCGAGGGGCTCATGAGCAGCGTCAGCCGCGAGACGCGGCAACCCGAGCGGCCGCGTCCGGCCCCAAGCGAAGCGGTCTCCGAAATCATCGACCGCCAGCGGGCGCTCAATGCGGCGCGCGAGCGGTCGCCGCTGCGCGAACGCGCTGCGCCGAGCGACCTCGATCGCCTCGCTCCCACCCGCCTCGCGGCAGAGCCACGCTACCAGCCCTCTCAGGCAGCAGCCGCGCCATCGGGACGCTCTTCGGCTGCAGCGGATATTGCAGAGGCGCTGGTCGGTCTGCGGCATGAGCTGAAGCGCGATCTCGATGACGGCCTGTCCCGCGAGATGCATGCGCTGCGCTCGGAAATCCGCGGCATCAAGGCCGAAGCCGCACAGGACCGCCGTTTCGCCGAGGACGTGCGGCACGATATCGAGCGGCTTTCGGCCGGCATCAAGGAACTTGGCCGGCAGGCTTCGCCCGCCGAGGCCGATGCGCTCAGGATCGAATTCGATGACCTGAGGTCCATGCTCGAAGGCCTCGCGCGCGAAGACAGCATGCGCCGCATGGAAAACCGATGGACCGGCGTCGAGGATCGGCTGAACGCCTTCGACCAGAACCGCGACGATGAGCTGGTGGCGCTCGCCTACCGGCTCGACGAGATCAAGGCGCAGATCAATTCCCTGGACAGGGGCACCGGGATCGAGGTGCTGGAAAGCAAGCTCGTCGCGGTCGCCCAGGCGATCGAGATGCTCGGGCGCCAGATCCAGCCGGACGAGAGGCGCCTGGCGCCGCAATTCGCCGACCTCGGCAAGCGGCTCGATGAGATCAGCCGGGCGATCGCCGCAGGCAGCGGTAATGTGGCCGGCACCGACGGTTCGTTCGTCGATCGTCTCGAGAACAGGCTCGGCGATCTGTCCCGGCAGATCGGCACCCTCTCCAATCCCGCCGATTCCGGTCTCGGCGCGCGGATCGAGGCGCTGGCAGCTCGCGTGGAGGACCTTGCCGGCGAGAAGGCGGCGGCCAGATTGGAAGAGCGCCTGGACCAGCTTTCCGCGGTGCTGGAGCACAATCGGCAAGGTGCGGAGCCGGATCTTACGGATCGGCTTGCCGACATTTCCCGGAAGATCGAAGCCCTCTCGGGCGACAGCGTCACCGATGCGCTGGCCGAACGGCTCGACGATCTCGCCCGCCGTATCGATGGGCTCGCGCGAAATGTCGAGCCTACGGCGGACCCGCGCTTCGATCGCCTCGAGGATCGCTTGGCAGGTATCGCCCAGCGCCTGGAGGAGACGCATGCCGCGCCGTTCGACGACCGGCAGGCGCTGCGCAATCTCGAAGCTCAGATCGGAAATCTCTCGACTCTGATCAGCCAGTCCCACGGTGAGACGGCAGGCGTGCCTGCGGAATTCGAGAGCCGGATGAACACGCTGGAAGACTATCTCGCCACCAGCGACGAATACATCATCGAAGCTGCTCGGCAGGCTGCGGAAGCCGTGATGGAGGCATATTCCAGAAACACCGCACCGCAGATGGCGGCGAGTACCGACATGGCGGCGATCTCGGCGCTCGCCGAGGATCTGCGTACATTGGAGGAGCTCAGCCGTTCGAGCGACGAACGGACGGCACGCACCTTCGAGGCGCTACATGAAACGCTCGTCCATATCGCCGAGAAACTGGAGCGGCTTGAAGAGCGGGAGCCCCTGGCTTCTCATGGTCCGATGCCCAAGGCTGCGCCCGTCGAAGCCGCGGGCACTTCGACGATGGCGGAAAGCGACAAGGACGTGGAACGCGCGCCACAGGCGTTCGCGGCCGCAAGCGAAACCTCCATCCACGCACCGATGCCGGCCGCAGCCGAGGCGAATGATGCCGCCGAAGTCGCAATGGTCGAAGACGGCGAGATCAAGGTGGAGGCCCGTGCGGCGAAGACGAGCCTGCTTGCCGGTCTGACTCGGCGCTTCGCGCCGAGGCAGAACGAGGGAATGGCGATGCAGGCGCGGCAGATGGTCGAGCCCACCCCCTCGATCGACCCCTCCGAAATGCTCGCTCCCGAGGACGCCAATCAGCTCCTCGAGCCGGGCTCCGGCGTGCCGGACGTCAAGAAGATACTCGAACGTGTCCGTGCCGGTCAGATGGCCCGTGGCGCGCAGGAGGCGAACGACGGCGAAAAGGCGGACTTCATCGCCGCCGCGCGGCGCGCGGCGCAGCTGGCCGTCGAGGAATCCGATACGCTCAATCGCGTCAAGGAAAGCAAGGCACCATCCGTCGGCGGCGCGCTCGCCCGCCACCGCCGTCCGATCCTGATCGCAGTCGGTGCCGTGCTGCTCGCGATCATGTCCTATCCGCTCGTCAGCACGGTGCTGAAAGGCAAGGAGGCCCCGAGCGCTCCGCCGGTTGCAGCGATCGAGCGCAAGGCAGAGGTTGCGGAGCCGAAGGCCGCCCTCGAGCGCCTCGTCCAAACGGCAGCTACCGCGAAGGCTGGAGAAGAGCCGAGGGCTCCCGCTGGCATGGAGAAGACGGATGCGCCGCCGATAGCGGCAAAGCAGCCGCCAAAGCAGCCAACCGCTGCCGAAGCCCGCAAGGTTGACAATGCCATTGGTGGCGCTGGCGACGGCCAGGCGGCCTTGATGCGGCCGGCGGAGGCGCGAACGCCTGGACCCGTCTCGACCTTGCAGCCGCCTTCAGGAAGTTTAGCCGCTGAGCCGGCCAGGATGAGCGAGATCGTTCTGCCGGAGGGCTTCGGACCGCCCGCGCTCGTAACCGCGGCCAAGGGCGGCGATCCTCTCGCCTTCTATGAAATCAGGCGCCCGCTTCACGGAAGGGCGGGGGGTCGAGGAAGATCGGGCGGAAGCCGTCAAGTGGTATCAGCGCGCCGCCGATGCCGGCGTGGTACCGGCCGCGTACCGGCTTGCCAACCTTTATGAGAAGGGCGCGGGCGTTGAGCGCGACGCTGCAAAGGCCAAGGCGCTCTATCTCAAGGCGGCTGCAGCCGGCAACGCCAGTGCGATCCACAATCTCGCCGTCATGCTCGCCGGCGGCCGGGACGGCGGGCCGGATCTCGCCGAAGCGGCCAAATGGTTCGAGAAAGCCGCCAGTCTCGGCGTTCGCGACAGTCAGTTCAACCTCGCCGTCCTCTATGCGCGGGGCGACGGTGTGGCCCGCAATCTGGAAGAATCCTATAAATGGTTTGCTATCGCGGCCCGCGACGGCGACAAGGACGCGGCAGAAAAGCGCGACGAGATCGCCAAGGCGCTGAAGCCCGAGGAGCTTTCCAGTGCCAAGGCAAAAGTCGACGCCTGGAAGGCTCAGCCTCTCGACGCCGAAGCAAACACGGTGGAGATCCCGGATGCCTGGGTCGGTCCGCCGACCAAGACGGCCACCGTCGATATGACCAGAGCCGTTCGCAACATCCAGGCGATCCTCAACAATAACGGCTTCGATGCCGGCAAGCCGGACGGCCAGGTAGGCCAGAAGACGATTGCCGCCATCAAGGCCTTTCAGAATTCGGTCGGCCAGGAGCCGACGGGTGAGATCACCGATGGGCTGGTCCGGGAGCTTCTGAAGCGGAACAGCTGAACCGTTTCGGCCGTACCGCGCATGATGTGGCGCCACAAGGTCGCAGGCGTGCCTGCGGGGCCGCGCATGTGCCTGAAAAGGTTGACAGCTCTGGTCCGGGAGCGCATGAGAGAAAGTGTCGCCCGTTTCTCCCTCGGGGGCGCGAACGGTCCACCCATATACCCCCCGTCCGTGGTTAATCATGTACCACTTCGAAGGACAGCGCCGTGCGCCTCTTCGAGCGCGTGAGGCTTGAGAATAGTGAAACATTGCACAATTCCTCAATTGTTTGCGGTTAGGAATTGTGGAGGAGCAATTTCCGCCCGCAATGCGGGCCGCTGGCATATCGAGGTTCGGCCGTGACGGTCTATCTGCCCATTGCTGAGTTGTCGGTGAACATCTTCGTCATTCTCGGCATGGGCGCGGCCGTCGGTTTTCTGTCCGGCATGTTCGGCGTCGGCGGCGGATTTCTGATCACGCCGCTTCTGATCTTCTACAATATTCCGCCCGTCGTGGCGGTGGCGACCGGCGCCAACCAGGTGGTTGCCTCGTCGATATCAGGGGCGATCGCCCATTTCCGCCGCGGCACCATCGATATCAAGCTCGGCACGGTGCTCTTGTGCGGCGGCCTTGTGGGCGCGACCGTCGGCGTCTGGCTGTTCTCGCTGCTCAGGAGCGTCGGCCAGCTCGATCTGGTGATCTCGCTGCTTTATGTGGTGCTTCTCGGCTCGGTCGGCGCGCTGATGCTGTGGGAGAGCATCGGCGCAATGCGCAAAGCAGCGAAAAACCAGCCGGCGCAGCTCAGACGGCCCGGGCAGCACAATTGGATCCACGGCCTGCCGCTGAAGATGCGCTTCAAGAAGTCGAAGATCTATCTGAGTGTCATCCCTGTGGCGACGCTCGGCTTTTCCATCGGCGTGCTGACCTCGGTGATGGGCGTCGGCGGCGGCTTCATCATGGTGCCGGCCATGATCTATCTGTTGCGCATTCCGACCAGCGTCGTCGTGGGCACATCGCTCTTCCAGATCGTCTTCGTCTCCGCCTATACGGTGATCGTCCAGGCCTCGACCAACTACACCGTCGACATCGTGCTGGCCTTCGTGCTGATGATCGCCGGCGTCATCGGGGCGCAATACGGCGTGCGCGTCGGCCAGCGGCTGCGCGGCGAGCAGCTCAGGGCACTGCTGGCGCTGCTCGTTCTCGCCGTCGGCATCCGCCTGGCGGTCGAGCTCGTCATCCCGCCGAAGGACATTTACTCGGTCGTATCCGCGGGGGCCGGCTTCTGATGCGCTCGCTTCTCCTTCACCCGATCGTCGCCCTGGTCCTCGCCGTCGCCACCCCGGCCGCAGCGCAGGTTCTGGAGCGCCAGGTTACCAATTTCACCGAGAAGCTCGAGATCGGCATTTCGACGGAAGAGATTGCCATCACTTCCGATTTCCGCGGCGCCGACCTGACGATCTTCGGCGCCATCGATGGCTTCGACGCCAGCCTCCTGGCGCAGGGCAAGTACAATATCATCGTCGCGCTGGAAGGGCCGAAGGACAATGCGACGGTGCGAAAGAAGGAGCGGGTCTTCGGTATCTGGGTCAATACTCAGTCGATGACCTTCGAGCTCGTGCCGGAGGCCTACTCACTATCGAGTACCCGCGCCATCGAGACGATCGCGCCGCGGCGCGACATCGCCAATATGGGCATCGGCGTCGACCATATGCGGCTGGTGCCGCTCGGCTTCGTCGGCGACGGCAGCACGCTCGGCGAGTTCCGCAACGCCTTCCGGACGATTCGCGAGACGAGCGGCGTCTATCAGCGCGATCCGGGCGGGGTGCAGTTCATCAGTTCGAGCCTGTTCAAGGCTTCGGTGCGGCTGCCGACCAATGTCCCGAACGGCATCCATGTCGTACGCGCCTATCTCTTCCGCGACGGCGTCTTCGTCGCCGCCAAGGCTCTTCCGCTCAGGGTGGTGAAGACCGGCCTCGAACAGGCGATTACCCGCGCCGCGCACGATCAGCCGCTGATCTACGGCCTTCTGGCCGTAACCCTCGCCGTCGTCACCGGCTGGGGTGCCAGCCTGCTCTTCCGCAAGGAGTGAGGGAGCCGGCAAACCGAGTTGGCGTTCCATTTTGCGTTATGGCGGTTTAAGGAAGCACGGGCATCGGCGGCAAGCGATGCGAAACTTGAGGAAACCCCATGAAACCGATTTTCGTGCAACTGCAATGCGCCCCCGGCAAGACCTATGAGGTGGCCGACGAGATCTATCGCAGGGAGATCGTCTCGGAGATGTATTCGACCAGCGGCGACTATGATCTGCTACTGAAGGTCTATGTCGAGGAAGGCCAGGATATCGGAAAGTTCATCAACGACAATATCGCCAGCGTTCCGGGCATATCCCGCTCGCTGACGACGCTGACGTTCAACGCGTTCTAGGGCCGTGAAACTACGCACTTCCGGACGGAAAACCGTTACACACTTTTCCTGGAAGTGCTCTAACCTCACCCGAGAAGGTTGGCGAAGCGCACCGAATGAGATTCGGTCGCGGCCAAGCATATGGGCGACGAGCTGCTGCCGCTCGAAAAGGCCGCTCATCTCACGGTGCCTGAGGTCGAGACCTCCCGTCGTGACCCCGAAAGCCGGCATGACGAGGCGCTTGCCGTCGGTCGCGAAGCAGGCGCGCCTCACCGATCTTTCCCGTCGCCTCACGGTCGCCGAAGGATGCAGGTGGCCGGCGATCTCGCCGATGCCGTCGCGTCTCGAAGGCTCGTGCCGGAAGACCAGGCCCGCGTGGCGGAGCTCGTCCATGGAGGCGCCGGGAAGCCCCTGTGCGCCGTCCGGATCATGATTGCCGTTGATCCAGATCCATTCGCGGCCGCAGGCCATGGCCGCGATCATCTGGCGGAAGGTTTCCGGCATTGCAGCCGATCCCTTCCGGTCGTGGAAATTATCGCCAAGACTGATGACGGTCGCGGGGTCGTGGCGGGCGATGACCGCCTCCAATATCCTGAGCGTCGCAAGCGTATCGTAGGGAGGCAGCATCATGCCGCGCCGCGCAAAGGCGGAGCCTTTTTCGAGATGCAGGTCGGATACGACGAGCGTGCGGCTTTCGGGAAAGTAGAGGCCGCCGAGCGGATCGCAGATCGCGGCGATTCCATTGATGGACGTGCGCGCGTGCAGGGATGGGCTGACGGCAGGTGATGTCGCGTAGATGAGCCGATGCATGGTCATTGCAGTGTTCTTGTGTGCGGGCGAAAATGGCTCCTTTCCTCCGGCTTGTCCCTCACCCTAACCCTCTCCCCGCACGCGGGGAGAGGGGACGTGCCCCACGATACCGGTGAAAACGGTAGCGGCGGCGCTTGCCGCGGGTCCCTTCTCCCCGCCTGCGGCGAGAAGGTGCCGGCAGGCGGATGAGGGGCGCCGCGGAGGGGTTGGGGGCTTGGGGAGGATTTTCGCTCTCTCATAATTCTCTCATCCATCCGTACCGTGGCCGCTCATCGCCTCGTTGATCAGGTCGTCGGCCGCTTCCGTGAGCAGGAAGTCCTGGGCTTCTCCATGCACCGATTCCCGTCCGATCTCCAGCATTACCGGGATGGCAAGCGGCGAGATCTGATCGAGCCTGCGATGGGTGATATGGCCCTTGATCCGCTTGAGCATGGAGCCGAGGCGGCCGATGTCCAAAAGTCCCGTGGCCGCATCGTTGCGCGTCGCCTCGAGGAGAATGTGATCCGGCTCGTGCGCGCGCAATACGTCATAAATGAGATCGGCGGAAACGGTGATCTGCCGCCCGGTCTTCTCCTTGCCGGGGTGGCGCTGCTCGATGAGCCCGGCAATGACCGCGCAATTGCGGAAGGTACGTTTCAGGAGGAAGGATTCGTTCAGCCACGCCTCCAGATCGTCGCCCAGCATATCCTCGTCGAAGAGCTGCCCGAGTGACGGCGCCCGCGCCCGGAACGCCGCGCCCATGTCGTCGAGCGCCCAGATGGCGAGCGAATAGTCGGTCGCCACGAAGCCGAGCGGCTTCAGGCCGGCGCGGTCGAGACGACGGGTAAGGAGCATGCCGAGCGTCTGGTGGGCGAGCCTGCCCTCGAAGGCGTAGATGACCATGTAGTGCCGGCTGCCCCGCGGGAAGGTCTCGATCAGGAGTTCGTCGTCGCGCGGAAGCATCGACACGTCGCCCTGCAGCGCCAGCCAATCCCTGACCTGGTCGGGCAGACCTGCGCGGCGGGCCGGATCGGCGACCATCTTTCGCACCTGTGTTGCGAGATAGGTGGAGAGCGGAAACTTGCCGCCGGCATAGCTCGGCACCTTGGGATCGAAGGAAAAGGCCTGCGAGGCCAGGCACTCGTTCTCGCGGATGCCTTCGAAGCGCAGCACCTTGCCGGAAAAGACGAAGGTGTCGCCCGGGGAAAGCATTTCGAGGAACGATTCCTCGACTTTGCCGAGCGACATGCCGCCGCGGCCAAGCGAACCGCGCTGGTTGCGCTTGACCATGCGGATGTTCAGCATCGGCGACTCGACGATCGTCCCGACATTGAGGCGGTATTGCTGAGCAACCATCGGGTTGGAGACCCGCCAGAGCCCGTCCTTCGTCTTGCGGATGCGGGCATAGCGCTCATAGGTGCGAAGCGCGTAGCCGCCGGTCGCGACAAGATCGACGGCGCGCTCGAAGGTTTCCCAGGGAAGCCGGGCATACGGCGCAGCGCTGATCACCTCTTCATAGAGTTCAAGCGCATCGAAAGGCTGCGCGCAGGCCATGCCCAGGATATGCTGCGCCAGCACGTCGAGAGCACCCCTGCCGATCGACGGCGTGTCCTGAGCGCCGACGTAATTGGCGTCGAGCGCCGCCTGGCACTCCATAACTTCGAAACGGTTGGCCGGAACCAGAATCGCGCGGCTCGGTTCGTCCATGCGGTGGTTGGCGCGGCCGATGCGCTGCGCCAGCCGGCTTGCTCCCTTCGGCGCCCCCACATGGACGACCAGATCGACGTCGCCCCAGTCGATGCCGAGATCGAGGGTCGACGTGGCGACGACGGCGCGCAGGCGGTTTTCGGCCATTGCCGCCTCGACCCTGCGGCGCTGGGCGACATCGAGAGAGCCGTGGTGCAGAGCGATCGGCAGATTGTCGTCGTTGATTTTCCAGAGTTCCTGGAACAGCATCTCGGCCTGGCTGCGGGTATTGACGAAGAGCAGCGTCGTTCGGTGTTCCTTGATGGCAGCGTAGACATCCGGGATTGCATAGCGCGCCGAATGCCCGGCCCAAGGCACCTGGTTCTCGGTCCGCAGGATGGAGATCTCGGGCTTTGCGCCCCGGAAACGGTGATCAGTCCTGCATGGTTCTCCTTGGCGAGAGATTGAGCGACCAGCCAGCGCTGCAGATCCATCGGATCGGCGACCGTAGCCGAAAGACCCGTCGTCTGGAGACGGGGCGCCAGGCGGCGCAGCCGCGCGAGGCCGAGCGAGAGGAGATGGCCGCGCTTCGACATCACCAGCGAATGCAACTCGTCCAGCACCACATAGCGCAGGTCCTTGAAGAAGCGCTCCGCCTCGCCATTGGCCAGAAGCAGCGCGAGCTGCTCCGGCGTTGTGAGCAGTATGTCGGGCGGGTTGAGCTTCTGCCTCTGCCGCTTGCCCTGCGGCGTGTCGCCGGTGCGGTTTTCGATGCTCACCGGCAGCCCCATCTCGCCAACCGGTTTCATGAGGTTGCGCTCGATATCGACGGCAAGCGCCTTGAGCGGCGAGATGTAGAGCGTGTGAATGCCGGTGAAGGCCGCGCCGGGCGGGATCCTGCCGCGCCTGGTGATGTCGACGAGGGAGGGCAGAAAGCCGGCAAGCGTTTTGCCGGCTCCGGTCGGCGCGATCAGAAGCGTGCTCTCGCCCGCCTCGGCGCGTGAGAGAAGTTCGAGCTGATGGGCGCGCGGACGCCAACCCTTTTCGGCGAACCACCGGAGAAAGGGTGAAGGCAACGTCAGGGCGTCGCCTTCCGGCGACGGAGAATCGATCCTGTCCACGCAGAACAAAGGTAGATCAAACGCGGCAAAAGAGAAGCCGGCATTCTTCGTGCTGCTGCAAGGATTGACTCGGAACGAGAATCATGGATAAATTTTATCTACGATAGGAGATGCAGATGAAACTCGGCGACGGCGTCGAACAGGCCATTCACAGCGTGACGATGCTGAGCTGTCTTCAGCCCGGCAGTACCCTGTCGGCCGCAGCGCTTGCCGAGTTCCACGGCGTCTCGACCAGTTACCTGCTGAAGCATCTGCAGGCGATGTCGGGGGCCGGACTGCTCGAAGCCGTGCCGGGGCCGAAGGGCGGCTACCGGCTTGCGCGCGCGCCCGAGAAGATCACCCTGCTCGATATCGTCCTCGCAGTGGAGGGGGCGGAGCCCGCCTTTCGCTGCAACGAAATCCGCCTTCGCGGCCCCAATCCCTATTCCTGCAAGCCGGCCGCGCCGTGCACGATCAATGTCGCGATGCTCAGGGCCGAGCAGGCCTACCGCGCCGAACTCCGGCGCGTGACCATCGCCGGTATCATGGCCGACCTGAAAGCTATCGACCGCGACGGGGCGATCGCGGCGCGAACGAACGGCTTTCTCGCCCTTCATGAACGGAAATCGGGCAGCGCCGCCTGATGTGAACCACCATCCAATCAGCCAAACAGGAGAAGATTATGCAGTCACGTCTGAATTTTGCGAAAGCCGCTCCGGACGCCTACAAGGCGGTCGCCGCGCTCGACAGCTATGTCAAAGGCTCCGGAATCGAGCCTCGCCTTATCCACCTGATCAAGCTGCGCGCATCGCAGATCAATGGCTGCGCCTATTGCGTGGACATGCACACCAAGGAGGCGCGCCACAGCGGCCTCAGCCAGCAATGGATCAACCTCGTCTGTGTCTGGCGCGAATCGCCGCATTTCGACGAGCGCGAACGGGCGGTCCTCGGCTGGACCGAGGCGCTGACCAATGTGGCCGAGACACGTGCGCCCGACGACGCCTATGAGGCGCTCAAGGCGCATTTCAACGAGGAGGAAATGACCAAGATCACCGTCGCGATCGGCGCCATCAACGTGTGGAACCGGCTGTGCGTCGGCTTCCGCGCCTTGCCCCCGATCGACGAGCCGGCCGTGGCGGCTTAGAGCGGGATGAGGAAAAGTGTGTGCGGGTTTCGGTCCGCACCACGCTCTCTAACCACTTGAGACTACACAATTCCCGGAAGCGATAGGGCTGTTACAGAGCGATGTAGCGGTCGGCGCGGTGGTTGATCGCCACGAAAACGTTGAGGACGACCGCGCCGAGTACCGACCAGATGACGACCGTCGGCGTCGTCACGAAGAATGCTGCCGCCAGAACGATCATGTCGATCGCGAGTTGCACGAGACCGGCGCGAATGCCGAAGCGCTCCTGCAGGTAGATGCCCAATATGCCCACGCCGCCGAGGCTCGCGCGGTGGCGGTAGAGCGCCAGGAGACCGTATCCGAGGAGTAGGCCGCCGATGAGAGCGGCCCAGCCCGGGTGAATCTGCCCGATCTCGAAAAGACGCGATTGCATGTCGGTCAGGAACGAGGTGAGCGCGATGGCAATGAAGGTCTTGAGCGTGAAGGCCGGACCGAGCCGCTTCAGCGACAGGTAGAAGAACGGCAGATTGAGCAGGAAGAAGGTGAGACCGAAGTTCACGCCCGTGGCGTAATGCAAAAGAAAGGCGACGCCGGCGGTGCTGCCGGTCAGAAGTCCGGCGCTCGCCAGGAAGTAGAGACCGAGGGCGGCGACGAGGCTGCCGGAAAAGACGCCTTGAACGTCCTCCACGGGCGTGTGCCGTGTGGGACTTGTATTCCAGAGACCGAAAACGCTGCTTGCCTGTGCCATGGCTGACCCTCAGATCGCGACGACATCACCATTGCTGCAGCGCACAAAAAAATTCAAGCAAAATATGTAAGCAATGCTGACCTATTTTCGCCGCACGCGTCGGGGAGCTGCATCAAGACGGCTTGCGCGCGAGGAATAATATCCCGGCGACGGGCTCGCCGGCATCCCTGCGGATGGTCGTGCGCTCGGTCGCGATCATGGATAGACCGCTCTCTTTGCAGAGGGAGGCGATATAGCTTTCCGGATGCGCGTAGCGCAGCGACGGACGCAGCACGAAGCCGTCGGCCCCGCCTGCATCCTCGGCGGAAAACGCGAAGAGCCCGCCCGGTGCGAGCAGGCGGTCGGCGATGACGAAGACACCTTCGAGATTGCCGAGATACATCAGAACGTCCGCCGCGCTGACGAGGTCGGCACGCCGCTGTTCCAGCCCGCCGAACACGCCCGAATCCTCCGGAGCCAATGAAAGGTCCGCCTGGGCGAGGCGGTCATAGACACCCTTCGCTTCGGCCTTGGCGAGCATATTGGCGGAAAGATCGAAACCCTCGAGGAAATCGGCGCGATCGCGGATACGCTCGCCGAAGAGCCCGGTGCCGCAGCCGAGATCGGTGACGTGGCGAAAACGCCCGACGCCGTTCACCCGGTCGATCAGGGCCGCAAGTTTCTCCGGGACGCTGTAGCCGAGCTTTTCGACGAGCGCGTGGTCGAAGCGCTCGGCATAGTCGTCGAAAAGGCGCTCGACGTAAACACTCGGCGGCTGTTCGGGCGTCTCGGTAGCGCCGAGCAAAGCGAGCTTGAGGCTGGCGCCGAAGATGTCTTCCGGATTGAGCCGAAGCGTATTGCGCAGCGCGTCGACGGCTGCCTCTATTCGGCCCGATTTCTCTTCATAGTCCGCCAGCCGGAACCAACCGGCCGCCCATTCCGGGGCAAGCTCCAGCGCCTGGGCCATGAGTTCCGCCGCACCTGGCGCATCGCCCGCTTCCGCAAGCATCTTCGCGTAGTCGGCGCGGCGGTCGGCGATCAGGTCGCCGGAGGAGAGCTGGTTGAAGGTCATGGAGATGCGGCTTGGTTGCGATGGACGCTTCTGACGCCGCAAAAGGTAAAATACAAGCGGATTCTGAAAGCGGCACCTCGGGCCGTCATGCCTTGCACGCTTGGGAATGGCGGCTTATGTGAAGGGAAACAGGAGAAGTTCTCGCTGATGTCGGACGGAATAAATAAATTCTTGGGGAACTCGCCGCTACGCGTGCTCGTCAAGCTGCTGGTGGTGTCGATCCTGGTCGGCTTCGTGATGACGGTCTTCGACTGGTATCCGGCAGATATCTATTACGGTATCCGAAACTTCCTCCTCGATCTCTGGCGGACCGGATTCGCGGCTCTCGGACGGGTGGGCGACTACCTGCTTCTCGGCGCGGTCGTCGTCATTCCGCTCTTCATCATTCTGCGTCTCTTCAGCTATCGACGGTAAGCATGCACGACCAGATCTTTGTCGCCCGCAGACGGCTGCTTCTGCGTGCCGGTGCCGTGGTCTCCCTCGGTCTTATCACCGGCTGCACCACCTCGAATCTCCTTTCTCCGGACAGTGGTACGGGCAGCGATCAGACCGAAGCGACGCTCGGTTACGTCAACACGCTGCGCAAGGGCAGGGGTCTTCCTGCGCTTTCCGGCGACCCGGTCGCTTCCGTTGCGGCCATGCATCAGGCGGCACGCATGGCGAGCGCGGGCAAGATGCGGCACAATATCGGCTGGCGGGACAGTTTCTACGATCGGATGAAGGGGCAGGGCGTCACGCTGCCGGCCGCCGAAAACATCGCCGTCGGTCAGAAGGACGCCGGGCGCGCCTACGATGCCTGGTTCAATTCTCCGAAGCATCTTGAAAACATGCTCGGCAATTACCGGGGGCTCGGCGTCGCCGTGGCGCAGAATTCCGCTTCCGGAAACCGCCCCTATTGGGCCATGGTGCTCTGCAGCTGAGCTGATTCCCGGGTGACCTACGGAATCGGACCGTAGGGACAGGATCATGACGGCTACGCAAAGCCTCGAACGCGACACGGACAACCCCGAAGCCGGACCTTTCCTGGTCACCAACCGGCTTATCTTCTCGATCGCCCTGCCGATGACGCTCGGCTTTCTGACGACGCCGCTGCTCGGCCTCGTCGACACGGCCGTCGTCGGCCGGCTCGGCAAGGCGGAGCTGCTCGCAGGTCTCGCGGTCGGCGCGGTGATGTTCGACCTCATCTTCACCACTTTCAATTTCCTGCGTGCCGCAACCACGGGTCTCGTCGCGCAAGCCTATGGACGGGGAGACCGGCGCGAACAGCAGGCGATCTTCTGGCGTTCGCTCATGATCGCGCTCGTCACCGGCGGCACCATCGTGCTTATATCGCCCATCCTGCTTTCCGCCGGCCTCTGGCTTATGGGGCCCGGTCCGGAGGTTGCGGAGGTGACGCGAACCTACTTCCTCTATCGCATCCTTTCCGGCCCGGCCGCCCTCGCCAACTACGCCATCCTCGGATTCGTGCTCGGGCGCGGCGAGGGCACGCTCGGCCTGATGCTGCAGACGCTGATCAACGGCACCAATATCGTACTCTCGATCCTGCTCGGCCTCGTTCTGGGCTGGGGCGTGGCCGGCGTCGCGATCGGCACCGTGGCGGGTGAGGTGATCGGCGCGCTTGCGGGTTTTGCCGTCGTCTACGGCCGCTTCGACAGGAAGGACGCGCCCGGTTGGGCGATGATCTTTGCCGGCGACCGCCTGAAGAAACTATTCGGCCTCAACCGCGATATCATGATCCGCTCGTTCGCCCTTCTGGCCGCCTTCACGCTCGTGACCCGGATCGGGACGTCCTTCGGGCCGGTGACGCTTGCGGCAAACGCCGTGCTGATGACGATCTTCCTTGTGGCCGGTTATTATCTCGACGGGCTTGCCACCGCGGCCGAGCAACTGACGGGCCGGTCGATCGGTGCCGGTTATCGCCCCGCTTTCGACCGGGTTCTGCGGATGACTGCCCTGTGGTCGCTGGGCCTCGCCGCATCGACCACGCTCGTCCTGCTCGCTTTCGGCAACACCGTGGTGAACATGCTGACGACTGCGCCGGACGTGCGCGCGCTCGCCTATGAATATATGCCATGGGCGGCCGTGACGGCGCTGACCGGCGCACTCGCCTTCCTGATGGACGGCGTCTTCATCGGTGCCGGCTGGTCGCGCGACATGCGCAATATGATGCTGGCCGCCTTCATCGGCTACGTGGCGGCGCTTGCCGTGCTCGTCCCTGCCTTCGGCAATCACGGTCTATGGGCCGCGCTCAACCTTTTCCTGCTGCTGCGCGGCGCTTTCCTGCTGCTGATGGTGCCGCGCCGGGCGGCTCAGACGTTCCGGCCGCTCCAGTAGTCGAGCCGGCTGTCGCGGATGTCGCGGATCGAGGCAAGTTTCTCGCGCTCGCAAAGGGCCGAGAGGCCGCGCACGATCCGGCCGGGCAATCCCGGTCCCTCATAGACCATGCAGGAATAAAGCTGGACGAGATCGGCTCCGGCGCGGATCTTTTCCGCTGCGGTTTCCGCCGAGCACACGCCGCCGACCCCGATGATCGGCAAGTGCGGTCCTACCCGCTTGCGCATCCGGGCGAGCACTGCCGTCGATTTCTCGAAGAGCGGCTTTCCGGAAAGGCCGCCGGCTTCGTTGGCCTGGCGCCGGTCCTTCAGACCCTCGCGCGAAAGCGTCGTGTTGGAAACGATCAACCCGTCCAGACGATGCGCCAGCACCTCGGCTGCGATGTCGTCCATGCCTTCTTCGGTCAGGTCCGGAGCGATCTTGAGGAAGACCGGAACCTGTCGGCCGCTTTTTCGCGCCTCATCGTCCCGGGCGGAAAGCACGGCCGAAAGCAGCGCCGAGAGACTCTCGCGCGCCTGCAGATCGCGCAGGCCCGGCGTGTTGGGCGAGGAGATGTTGGCGGTGAAATAGCGTGCCACCGAATGGAAGGTATGGATGCCTGTCACGTAGTCGGCGATCCGGTCGGCGCTGTCCTTATTGGCGCCGATATTGACGCCGATCAGCGCCTCGCGCGAGCAGGCCTTGAGCCGCGCCAGCGCCGCCCCGTGCCCCTCGTTGTTGAAGCCGAGCCGGTTGATCACCGCCTCGTCCTCGACGAGCCGGAAGAGCCGCGGCTTGTCGTTGCCCGGCTGCGGCCTCGGCGTTACCGTGCCGATCTCGGTAAAGCCGAAGCCGATCTTCAGCAGCGCTTCCGGGACTTCGGCATTCTTGTCATAGCCGGCGGCCATGCCGACTGGGTTGGGAAAAACGAGGCCCGCCACGGTTTGCCCGAGCCGGGGGTCCGCCGGCGCGGCGCAGCTCGGCACCAGGCCGCCTTTCAGCGCCTTGATCGAAAGGCCGTGTGCCGCTTCCGGATCGAAGAGGAAGAGGCCGCGCCGTGCGAGGTGCTCCAACCGGCGGATCATGGGGCGAGTTCCGGGAAGCTGTGCTGACCGTCCGGCCGCAGCGGCAGGGGCTTCTCCCACAATACGGCGTCAAGCGGGAGCGGAGCGTAAAGATGCGGAAACAGCGCGCCGCCGCGAGAGGGCTCATAGACGAGTTTGTCGCCCAGCGCCGGCGCGTCGACCGCAACGAGCAGCAGGTCGCCCTGACCCTCGAAATGCCGGGAGGCGGTTTCGACGACCTGGTCCCGGGTCGAAAAATGAATGAACCCGTCGGCGAGATCGACGGGCGCGCCTGCAAACGCGCCGGTCCGCCGCGCCTCCTGCCATAGAAGTGCCGGAACGATCTTGTATATGGTAGCGTTCATCTTTGTTCGCTTATCCGTCGTGAGCATGAGTGATGGCCTTGCCGCAAATATCGGCGCCTGTCCACCGCACAGCATGAGATCGAGGCGGATTTTCCGTAAGCATTCAACGGAGAGAACGTCATGAGACAGGCAGTCGCAATACTCGCAGTCGGGTTGGGGTTCGGTCTCATTGCCCCGGCGGCTGCGCAGGAAGCCTCGCCCGGCCGCTACAGCATGCAGAAGTCGGAAACGGGATTAGCCCGGCTCGACACCGAGACCGGCGAGGTCACCTTGTGCCAGGAAAAGGGCGGGGAGCTCATCTGCAGGATGGCGGCCGACGAGAGAGCCGCATTCGAGCGCGAACTCGACCTCCTCACAAGTCGCATCGAAGCGCTGGAAAAGGCCGTGGAAAGCGGTGAAACCGCGGCCGAACCGGCGCTACCCGACGATGAAGAGATTGACCGGGCAATGAGCATCATGGAAAGAATGGTGCGCAAGTTCATGGGAATCGTGAAGGAATTCGAGGACAAGGGCAGCGATTCCGCCGACGAGGGTGAGAATCTGCCGCAGAAGACCTGAAAACGAGCGGTGACGTGCTGGAGGGCACGCGCCGCGCATGTTTCCCTGAAACAGGGATCATTTGGGAATAAGATGATACGGCAGATCCACAGCGCAAAGCTGCAGGATGGCAGCCGAGGCTCTTGGGAGGGAGCGTCATCATGCCGGAAATGACCATCATCATCGCCGACGACCACCCGCTCTTTCGTGGCGCAATGCGCCAGGCGCTGAGCGGCATGGCGGGCGCACCGGCCATCGTCGAGGCCGGAGATTTCGCCGCTGCGCGCAGGGCTGCGGCCGACAACCCGGACGCCGATCTGATGCTGCTCGACCTGACGATGCCGGGCGTGAGCGGGCTTTCGGGGCTGATCGCGCTGCGTGCCGAGTTTCCGAGCCTGCCCGTGATGATAGTCTCGGCCCATGACGATCCGGCGACCATCCATCGTGCGCTCGACCTGGGCGCGGCAGGGTTCCTGTCCAAATCGGCCGGTATCGAGGAAATCCGTGAAGGCATCGCAAAGGTGATGGCCGGCGAGGTGTTCGTCCCGGCCGGTTACGACCAGAACCAGGAATACGAGCCGGAAGTTGCCGACCTGCTGCACCGGCTGCAGACACTGACGCCGCAGCAGTCACGCGTCCTCTCGATGCTCGCCGAGGGGCTGCTCAACAAGCAGATCGCCTATGAACTCGGCGTCTCCGAGGCGACGATCAAGGCGCATGTCTCGGCGATCCTCCTGAAGCTCAACGTCGACAGCCGTACACAGGCGGTGATCCAGCTATCGAAGCTGGGGACGGTCGCGGCGGCCTGAGCGGCCGCTCCCGACGCTGGAGATTTTTGCCCCTCATCCCGCTGCCGCGACCCTCTCCCCGTTTTTGAGCGGTGAGGGTGCGTCAGGAGTCGGCGGCTTGTCCCTTCGCCCCGCCTGGGGAGAAGGTGGCCGGCAGGCCGGATGAGGGGCGATCCCGAGCTAAGCCAATTATTCCGCCGCTATTCCGCCGCGGCGCGTCCCGCCGCGGCAAGCTGCGTGAGCCAGGCGCGCAGAGCGGCCGGGCGGACGGGCTTGTGCTGCAGCGAGACGCCGTCCCGTTCGGCGGCGCCGCGCACTTCCGGTGACCGGTCGGCCGTTACCATGAGTGCGGGGATACTCTCCTGCCAGAGGCCGCGGATCGCGGCGATCGCCTCGACACCGGTGCCGTCGCCGAGGTGATAGTCGGCGACGATCGCGTCGGGACGCATGCTCAGTCTGCCGGGCGCCATTTCAGTGCAGGCTGCGAGCGACTCGGCGGTCGTCACGCTGCAGCCCCAGCCGCCGAGCAGCAGGGCCATGCCTTCGAGAATCTTCGGCTCGTTGTCGATGCAGATGACGTTCAGCCCAGCCAGTGCTTCGCTCGTTTTCGCCGCTGCGACGGGTTGCGGTCTGACCCTGCCGCCGGCGCTCTTGTCGAGCGGCACGCTGACCTTGAAGCCGGTGCCTTTCCCGGGCTTCGATTGCAGGCCGACCGGGTGATTGAGAACCCGCGAGATGCGGTCGACGATGGAGAGACCGAGGCCGAGCCCCGACGCGGTTCGCGCGCCTTCTTCGAGGCGCGCGAATTCCTTGAAGACGGTGCGGAATTTCGATGTTGGAATTCCGATGCCCGAATCGAGAACTTCGATCGTGGCCGTCTGTCCGTGCCGGCGCACGCCCACCAGCACCTTGCCCCGAAGTGTGTATTTTATGGCATTCGATACGAGGTTCTGGACGAGGCGCCGGAGCAGGTTCGGATCGCTGCGCGCCGCGAGCGATGTCGGCATGATGACGAGTTCGATATCCTTCGCCCTCGCCATCGGCGCAAAGTCCGTCTCGATCCGCCTGAGCAATTCGTCGAGCGGCACGGATTGCAGGCGCGGCTTCATCGCACCGGTGTCGAGCCGCGAAATGTCGAGCACGGCGCCGAGGATGGCTTCCACCGATTCGAGCGATGAATCGATGTTCTGCACCAGCGCCCGGTTGTCGGAATCTCCGAGTCGCTCGACCAGCGACGAGGAGTAGAGCCGTGCCGCGTTCAAGGGCTGCAGGATGTCGTGACCGGCAGCGGCAAAGAAGCGGGTCTTGCCGATATTCGCCTCCTCGGCGGCGGCCCTTGCCTCGCCCAGTTCGCGGTTGACGCGTGTGAGTTCTCCCGTCCGCTCGGCGACGCGCAGTTCCAGCGTTTCGTTCGCCTGTTTGAGCGCCATGTCGGCCGCGACGCGCTGGGTTATGTCGGTGTAGGTCGTGACGATGCCCTTGTCGGGCATGGCATTGCTTCTGACTTCGAGGATGCGGGCGCCGCCTTCGAGTTCGAGCAGGAACGGCTTGTCGAGCGTCAGGAAGTTGGCGATCAACGCCTTCTCCTCATCCTGGCGGACATCCCCGCGGCGGGCAAGGATCGCGACGATGTCGGCCAGCGGAAAGCCCACCTGTCCGGCGGCCTCGGGGAGATCCAGGAGTTCCCGGAAACGGCGGTTCCAGATGATGAGATTGTTGGCGTTGTCGAAGACGGCAATGCCCTGGTCCATCTGCGAGAGTGCCGTATGCAGCATGTCCTGGTTGTATTGGAGCGCCTCGCTTGCCTGGTCGAGCAGCCAGGCGGTGTCGGAGGAGGTGTCGTCCATGCGCTGCAGGACAAGTGAAAGGACGAGCCGGGCGGAAGACGAGCCGATCGCGCTGCCGAGCAATTGTTCCGAGAAGTGGACAAGCGCCATGTCGGCGGAGGCGTTGTCGTCGAGCCAGCGGCCGGATTGCTGTTCATAGGTATGGAAGGAGCGCTGCATGCGCTCCTCGCCCATGTAACGGCCGATCGTCGTCTTGAGGTCGCGCACCGTCACCTTGGTCTTGCGCCCGCGGAAGGTCCGCTCGGTGCGTGAGCGGCGGGTGATGAAGACGCCCGCCTGGAAACGCTCCAAGGGTTTGGGCGCGCGCGTCAGCGAACCCACGATATAGGCCGCGACATTGACGAGCATGCTGAGAGCCGTCGCATTTACCAGCGGGTCTGAATGGGCGCCGGAGAAGAGATCGGCGAAGGGCAGCAGGAAGCTGAGCACCGTGGAGGCGATGTGGGAATTGTCCGGCCCGCCGAGGCTCGGCAGGAAAAGGACATAGGCCCAGACGAGGAAGCCGCTGACCATCCCGGCGATCGCGCCGCGGGCATTGGCCTGCCGCCAGACGAGACCGCCGAGGAGCGCCGGCGCCATCTGCGCGATGGCGGCGAAGGAGAGCAGTCCGAGCGAGGCAAGCCCGGCGCTGATATCGGCGGCGCGATAATAGCCGTAGCCGAGGAAGAGGACGACGAAGATCGCCGTTCGGCGGATATTGAGGAGCGTACCGGCCATGTCCTCCTGGAGAGAGCCGCGCGTGCCGAGCCTGCGGCGCAGGAATACCGGCATGACGATGTCGTTCGAAACCATGATCGAGAGCGCGACCGAAGCGACGATGACCATGGCGGTCGCCGCGGAGAAGCCGCCGATGAAGGTGAAAAGCGTGACGAGCGGCACGTCGCCGGCAAGCGGCAGTGCCAGAAGATAGAGATCCGCATTGCCGGAGCCGGAGAAGGTCAGGATGCCGGCGATCGCGATCGGCAGGACGAAGGCGTTGATTGCGATTAGATAGAGCGGGAAGAGGATGCCCGCCGTGCGCAGTTCGTTATCGGTGCGGTTTTCCACGACCGTCACGTGGAATTGCCGGGGAAGCATGATGATGCCGAAGGCGGAAAGCGCGATCATCAGAATCCAGCGCGCGACCGGCGTCTGGTATTCGAGCGCGGCGAGCACCGTGGGACTCTGCTGCGCTTCTGCCCATAGATTTGCAGGCCCGCCGAACAGGAAGAAGACGATATAGATGCCCACCGTGAGCATCGCCACGAGCTTGACGACCGATTCCATCGCGATCGCGAGGATCAGGCCGTCTTGGTGTTCCGTCGCATCCGTGTGGCGTGTACCGAAGACGATCGCGAAACAGGCGAGAAAGAGCGTGACCAGAAGCGGCAGGTCGACGAAGTTCTCGCCCGAACCTATGCCGTAGTCGCTGGTGTCGATCATCGTGGCGACCGAACTCGACACCGCCTTGAGCTGCAATGCGATATCAGGGAATGGCCCCGACGAGCGAGATCAGCGCGACGATTGCCGCAACGGCCGGGTTCTTGCCGTAGCGCGCAGCCACGAAATCGGCGACGGAGGTTAGCTTTTCGGTCTTGGCGAGCCGAACGATGCGGCGGATCAGCGGCATGCCGAACGTGAACATCAGGATCGGACCGATGTAGATGCCGGTGAATTCGAGTCCGCGCTCCGCCGCAAGGCCGACGCCGCCGAAATAGGTCCAGGAGGTGCAGTAGATCGCCAGGCTCAGCGCATAGACGAGCGGCCTGCCCTTCTCGGCAATCTTGTTTCGTCTGGCTCGCCGGTCGCCATAGCTTGCAACTGCGAAGAGCAGCAACAGATAGGCGAAGGCCGAGGCAAAAATGACCGAACCCGAAAGCATGCCTCACTCCTCCGCTGCCAGCATAGGGCAAGTCCATTTGGTTGGAAATCGGCGGTGCATCAGTCTTAAGTTCAAGATAACGCGCCGATATCCGCAGCGCTTGACCAAATGCAAGGAGTGCGATTTCCTCACGCGGGGCTTTGGTCTAGATTCCTACCGGCGGTTGCCGCGCAAGACAGGTGCGGGTGGACGTTCGGGGGTATTTCGAGGAGAGAGGCATGCTGAACGAATTCAAGGAGTTTATCGCCCGCGGCAACGTCATGGACCTTGCGGTCGGCGTGATCATCGGTGCGGCCTTTAGCAAGATCGTCGATTCGGTCGTCAACGACCTCGTCATGCCGGTCGTGGGAGCGATCACCGGCGGCGGCTTCGACTTCTCCAACTATTTCCTGCCGCTCTCCGCCAGTGTTACCGCGCCGACGCTCGCAGCCGCACGCGAACAGGGCGCGGTCTTTGCCTATGGCAATTTCATCACGGTGCTCATCAACTTCCTGATCCTCGCCTGGATCATCTTCCTGCTGATCAAGCTCGTGAATCGCGCGCGTGCGTCGGTGGAAAGGGATAAGGCGCCGCCCCCGTCCGCACCTCCGCCGCAGGACATCCTGCTTCTCTCGGAAATTCGCGATCTCCTGAAGCAGCGCGCCTGAGACGCGGATCACGCGGCGGCTCGGTGCCGCCGAGTGATGGAAACATCACAAAATTCGATAAACAGGTCAGAGAAATTCGCGTGATCGCCGACGCCAAAGCGTCTAGAAACGGCGGGCAATCAGGAGCCCGCCGATGACGATCATGACCAGTCTCAGCCCCCGCGCGACGGCAGCGCCCGAAAGCGGCATCGTCGAAGTGGTCAACTATGCGCGCGGGCGCGAAGGACTGATCCCGCTCTGGGTCGGCGAAGGTGATCTGCCGACGCCGGATTTCGTCAGTCGCGCGGCGGCCGACGCGTTGATGGCCGGCGAGACCTTCTACACCTGGCAGCGCGGCATCCCGCCGCTGCGCGAGGCGCTGGTCCGCTATTACCAGCGCCGGTTCCACAAGGCGCTTTCGCCCGAGAATTTCTATGTTACCGGTTCGGGAATGCAGGCGATCAAGCTTGCGATCGAAGCGGTAGGCTCTCCCGGCGACGAGGTGGTCCTGCTGACGCCCGCCTGGCCGAATTTCGCGGCTGCTGCGGACCTCTCCGGCGTTCGCCCGGTCGCCGTTCCATTGCAATTCGAAGGTGGCAAATGGCAGCTCGATCCCGAACGTCTTCAGGCGGCGATCGGGGAGAGGACGCGGGCGCTGTTCATCAACACGCCGTCCAACCCCACCGGTTGGACCGCCACTTACGAGGATCTCAGGGCCATTCTGGCGCTCGCGCGTAAACATGGACTCTGGATCATCGCCGACGAGATCTACGCGCTCTACTATTATCTCGGGGGCCGGGCGCCGTCCTTCCTCGACGTGATGGAGGAGGATGACCGCATCCTCTTCGTCAATTCCTTTTCCAAGAACTGGTCCATGACCGGCTGGCGTGTCGGGTGGATCGTCGCGCCGCCGGCGATGGGGCAGGTGCTCGAAAATCTCATCCAGTATTCGACCTCCGGTGTCGCGCAGTTCATGCAGCGCGGGGCAGTCGCCGCGCTCGATGAAGGCGACGGCTTCGTCGACGAGAACATTGCCAAGGCGAAGCGCAACCGCGATACGTTCTGCGACGCGCTGATCGCGACCAACCGCGTCGAAACGCTGAAACCCGATGGCGCGCTCTACGCCTTCCTGAAGATCGACGGCGTCACCGACTCGCGGGCCGCGGCGCTCGACCTCGTCGACCGGACCGGCGTCGGTCTGGCCCCGGGGACGGCCTTCGGCGAGGGCGGAGCGCTTTTCATGCGCGCCTGCTTCCTGCGTGATCCGCTCCAGATCGCCGAGGCCGCGGAGCGCTTGCAGCGCTACATCCTCAGCCGCTGACGGGGCATTTTCGGCGACGGTACGGCCAATCGGTAAAATCCGAGCGATCGGTGCGGCGGACCCTTAACCACCCCACCGAGAATAGCCGCTGCGTGCCGGCGAACAGCGCCCCGATTTAGAATTTCTGAAACGCGAACGCGTCTTTTCTGATCCCGCATATGCAGAGGGCAGGGGACGGGAAATGGCCGTATTGGTAACAGGCGGAGCAGGTTATATCGGTAGCCACATGGTATGGTCGCTGCTCGACGGCTGCGAAGCGGTGGTGGTGCTCGACTGTCTGTCGACTGGATTTCGCTGGGCGGTCGCACCGGAGGCGCGCTTCTACTTCGGCGATGTCGGTGACCGGGCGCTGCTCCAGCGGGTCTTTGCCGAGAACGACATCGACTCGGTCGTCCATTTTGCGGGCTCGGCCGTCGTACCGGAATCCGTCGCCAACCCGCTTGCCTATTATGAGAACAATACGGCCAATACCCGCACGCTCATTGCCGCAACCATCGAGGCCGGCGTTCGCCATTTCGTCTTTTCTTCGACCGCCGCCGTCTATGGAACCCAGGATACGTCCGATCCGGTCGGCGAGACGGCCGCCCTGCGGCCCCAGAGTCCCTACGGCCGCTCCAAGCTGATGTCGGAGATGATGCTGCAGGACGCCGCGGCCGCGCATGATTTCCGTTTTGTCGCGTTGCGCTATTTCAACGTGGCCGGGGCCGACCCGCTCGGCCGCGCCGGCCAGTCCACCTTCGGCGCGACGCATCTGATCAAGGTCGCCTGCGAGGCGGCGCTCGGGAGGCGTCGGAAGGTCGATGTCCTGGGGACGGACTATCCGACGGCGGACGGTACCGGCGTCAGAGACTATATCCATGTGAGTGATCTCGTGGCGGCACACAGGAGCGCGCTCGCCTATCTGCGGGCTGACGGTGAACCGTTGGTTGCCAATTGCGGTTACGGCCACGGCTTCTCGGTGCTGCAGGTGCTCGATACTGTGCGCCAGGTTTCCGGCCGCGATTTTATGGTGGACTACGCGCCCCGGCGGCCGGGCGATCCGGCGCAAATCGTCGCCGACTCTTCCGTAGCCCGGCTGAAGCTCGACTGGGTCCCGACGCATGCGAGCCTCGAGCATATCGTCCGGAGCGCCTTCGACTGGGAAAGCCATCTCGGCCGCAAGAACAGCTTCGACGAGGAACAGGACGAGCGGTTGATCGCGAACGGCTGAGCCCGTTGCGTGAAGCCTTCAGGGGTGGTCCTCTCCGAGCAGTTTCCGCTCGTGCGCAATGGCACGTTCGACGAGTTGTGCCCAGAATCGTTCGTAGAAGTCCGGATCGAGGCCGAGTTCGAGCGCGTTCCGGCGTGCGTTTTCCTTCACCTCCGCCACCCGTGCCGGGATGTCCGCCTTGAGGTTGAGCGGGCGTTTGATCTCCGCGGCGCGCTCGATATAGCCCCAGCGTTCGGCGAAGAGCGTCATCAAAGCGCGGTCGAGGCGGTCGATCTCCGCACGTATATCGTCCATCGTCGTGCATTCTGCCGGTGTTTTCTGCATGTCGGATCCTCGCGGAGCGGAGGCCGCCCCATTTGATAGCGCCGAACTGCTAGCAAAGGGGACGCCGGCTGAGAAGGGGTTAAACCGACGCAGCGTGACGGCTCCGCTGCAGCGGGGGGTCACGCACCGAGAGCAAGCTTGATCGCAAGACCGACAATGCTGACTGCCGCGACGCCGGCGGCCCATAGGCCCACGAACCAGAGAAGCTTGCGGGCAGTGCCGCTCGAGCGCGTCAATGATAGCCCTCCTCCGGATCGACCTTGCCGCGGAAGACCCAGTAGGCATAGGCGGTATAGGCGAGAATCATCGGCACCAGCACAAGCGCGCCGACGAGCAGGAAGGCGAGGCTCTCGTCCGGCGCGGCGGCATCCCAGATCGTCAGCGAAGGCGGCACCATGAAGGGATAGAAGCTGATGCCGATGCCGATATAGCCGAGCACGAACAGGCCGAGCGCGGCGATGAAGGGCTGGACATCGTGCCGGTCGCGGATGCCCTTGAGAAGAAGGTAAAGGCAGCCGAGGACGAGCAGCGGCACGATGACGCTGAAGATCGCCGTCGGCCATCCGAACCAGCGCTCCAGATAGACCGGCTCGAGAAACGGCGTCCAGAGGCTGACGACGCCCATTGCGGCAACCGTGGCGAGAGCGGTTCGAAGCGCGACGCCGCGAGCCCGTTCGGCGAGCTCGCCACGGGTCTTCATGACCAGCCAGGTCGCTCCGAGAAGCGCATAGCCGATCACGATCGCCACCCCGGTGGCGATTGAAAACGGCGTCAGCCAGTCCCACCAGCCGCCGACATAGGCCCGGTTCTCGACCGGGATGCCCTGCACGAGGGCGCCGAGCGCCAGGCCTTGCGCGAAGGCAGCGAGCATCGAGCCGCCCGCAAAGGCCCAGTTCCACAGGAATTCGCCGCGCTGCGTGCGCCAGCGATACTCGAACGCCACGCCGCGGAAGATGAGGCCGATCAGCATGGCGATGATGGGCGCGTAAAGTGCGGGCAGGATCGTCGCATAGGCGAGCGGAAACACGGCGAGCAACCCTCCGCCGCCGAGCACGAGCCAGGTTTCATTGCCGTCCCATACCGGGGCCACCGAGTTCATCATGACGTCGCGGTCATGCTTTTCGGGGAAAAACGGAAACAATATCCCGACGCCGAGGTCGAAACCGTCGAGAACGACATAGGCAAGCACCGCAAAAGCGATGATCGCGGCCCAGATCAGTGGCAGATCAATGGCCATGATGGCCTCCCTGGTTGGCTGTTGCCGGCCCGGGCGTCACTCCGGCCGTGCGCAAGGGTCCTTCGTCGAGATCCGGCCTCGCATCGCGCGGCAGGCGTGCCATCAGCCGCAGGATGTAGAAGGTGCCGGCGCCGAAAACGAGAAAATAGACGATGATGAAGGCGACGAGCGAGGCGCCCACAGCCGGCGCTGCGATCGGGGAAATCGAGTCCGCCGTCAAAAGGTGCCCATAGATCGTGTAGGGCTGCCGCCCGACCTCCGTGGTGATCCAGCCGGCAAGCACTGCCACGAAGCCCGCCGGGCCCATGAGCACCGCCGCGCGGTGGAGCGCGGCACTCGTGTCGAGCGTGCCGCGCAGCCGACACCAGAGGCTCCAGAGGCCGAGACCGAGCATGGCGAAGCCGATCGCCACCATCACGCGAAACGACCAGAAGACGATGGCGACCGGCGGGTGCCGGTCCTCTGGTATGGTGTCGAGACCGGCAAGGGGCGCGTCGAGCGAGTGCTTGAGGATCAGGCTCGAAAGCTTCGGGATCTCGAGCGCGTAGTCGACGCGCTTCTCGGCGGAGTTCGGCATGCCGAAGAGGATCAGCGGCGCGCCTTCCGGATGGCTTTGATAATGCCCTTCCATCGCCATTACCTTTGCCGGCTGATGTTCGAGCGTGTTGAGTCCGTGCTGGTCGCCGGCGAAGATCTGGATCGGCGCGACGATCGCCGCCATCCACATGGCCATTGAGAACATCGTGCGGGCGCGCCGCGGCGCGGTCTTGCGCAGGAGGTGCCAAGCCCCGCAGGCGCCGACGACGAAGGCCGTCGTCAGATAGGCGGCGAGCACCATGTGCGTCAGCCGATACGGGAACGATGGATTGAAGATGACCGCCCACCAATCGTCGGGAATGAACTGCCCGGCCTCGTTGACGGAGAAGCCGGCGGGCGTCTGCATCCAGGAGTTCACCGCGAGGATCCAGGTGGCCGAGATCAGGGTGCCAAGCGCGACCATGGCGGTTGCGAAAAATGCAACTTCGGGCCGACCCGGTTGAGGCCGAAAAGCATGACGCCGAGAAAGCCCGCTTCCAGGAAGAAGGCGGTCAGCACCTCGTAGCCCATCAACGGCCCGATTACCGGCCCGGCCTTGTCGGAAAACACGCTCCAGTTGGTGCCGAACTGGTAGGACATGACGATGCCGGAGACGACGCCCATGCCGAAAGCGACGGCGAAGATCGTCTTCCAGAAGTTGAAGAGCTCCAGATAGACCTCGTCCTTCTTCCAGAGCCAGAGCGCTTCGAGAACGGCCAGATAGCTGGCAAGCCCGATGGAGAAGGCCGGGAAGATGATGTGGAAGGAGACGGTGAAGGCGAACTGTATGCGTGCAAGGACAGTTGCGTCAAAGGCTTCGAACACGGCGCTGATCCTTTCGGGCGGAAACCGCAAGCTCAGACGCGAACGGCGTCCGGCATTTGCGATCTGCATCGTGTGATTGAATCTGACGCAATATTGCCAAAGGTCAATGACGGGCGGACCGTCACGTTGTCACACTGCGGCAATCGTTCGCCCGCGGCACTTTGAAGCGGTGCCCATCAGGGCAGCCCCGCGTGCGACAGCGTCCTCTACGCAGCCTGCCGTGTCACGCTCTCTGGCCTCATCTCTGTGACGTGAACAGGGTTGAGGAAAGCACTCCGAGAAATCACCGGCGCGCGAGGTAGGCCTCGGCGAGCTCGGTCCAGAAGGCAGCGCCGATAGGCAGCAGATCGTCGTTGAAATCATAGCCGGGGTGGTGGAGCGATTTTTCCTCGCCCGTCACCCGCGAGCCCAGGAAGAAATAGCTGCCGGGCCTTTCCTTGAGCATATAGGCGAAGTCCTCGCTTCCCATGAACGGCCGGGCGAGATCGACGACCTTGTCGGCGCCTGCGAAGCGGATGGCGGCCTCGCGGAGGAAATCAGTCTCCGCCTTGTGGTTGATCGTCGCATCGTAGCTTCGCTCGTAATCGACGGTTGCGCGCATGCCGAAGCTTGCCGCTTGAGCCTCGGCGATCATCCGGATGCGGCGTTCGAGCTCGTCGCGGACACCCGGATCGAAGGAGCGTATGCCGACGACGATCTCTGCGCGCTCCGGAATGATGTTGCTGGCGGAGCCGGCGTGAAACGCGCCGACGGTCACGACGGAGGGGTCCATCGGATGGATGTTGCGTGCGACGATGGTTTGCAGCGCCATGACCATGCTGGCGCCGCAAACGATAGGATCGGCGGTCTCCTGCGGTTCGGCGCCGTGGCCGCCGCAGCCGTGAACGGTGATTCGCGCCTCGTCGACCGCCGCCATGATCGGGCCCTCGCGCAGAGCGAACTGGCCGAAGGGCAGGTTCGGTTCGTTGTGGAGCGCGAACACGGCATCGCAGGGAAATCTGTCGAAGAGACCCTCGTCGACCAAGATTTTCGCACCGCCCGCATTCTCCTCCGCAGGCTGGAAGATGAGGTGGATCGTGCCGTCGAAATTCTTTCGCTCGGCAAGCGCACGGGCCGCGCCGAGCAGCATCGTCGTATGGCCGTCATGACCGCAGGCATGCATCAAGCCCGGCTTCGTGCTTGCATAGGCGGCCCCGGTTTCCTCCTGGATCGGCAGCGCATCGATATCGGCGCGGATGCCGATCGAGCGCGACCCGGTGCCGGATCTCAGCGTGCCGACCACGCCTGTCTTCGCCAGGCCCGTCGTCACCTCATAGCCGAGTGCTTCAAGATGGCGGGCGATGAAGGCGGACGTCCGCGTTTCTTCGAGCCCAAGTTCGGGATGGGCGTGCAGATCGCGTCGGATAGCGACGAGTTCCGGCATGGCATTGTCGATGGAGGCGGAAAGCTTCATGTCAGGCACCACGGGTGGGTATGCGGTTTTCGAAGTAACGGAAGGCCACGACCAGGATGGCCGTCAAGCACATGTAGATCGCCGCGAGCAGCAGGAGCGGCTCATAGGTCAGGTAGGTTTCCTGCCGCACCTTCGAGATCACCGCATAGACGTCGACGACGGTGATTGTCGCGACGAGCGGCGTGGATTTCAATTGCAGCACGGTCTCGCCGTTGAGGGTGGGCAGCGCGCGGTGGATCGCCCGCGGCAGCCAGATGCGCCGGAACATCGTCCAGCGGCCCATGCCGTAGGCACGGGCGGCCTCCAGCTCCCCGGACGGCACGCCGGCGAACGCGCCGCGCATGACCTCGCCCTCATATGCGGCGAAGGATACCGTGAGCGCCGCCACCCCATAGGGCCAGGCCTCGCGCAGATAAGGCCAGAGAAAGGATTGCCGGATCGCGGGGAACTGTGGAAAGAGCGAGCCGAGCCCGTAATAGAGAAGCCATAGCTGCAGCAGCAGCGGCGTACCGCGGATGACGGTACAGAAGATGCGGGCCGGAGCCTTGAAGAACCAGGGGCCGGTCACCTGGGCGAGGCCGAGCGGCACGGCCAGGAGGAAGCCGAGGATCGCGGTGCTGAAGAGCATCGCCAAGCTTACGAGAATGCCGGAGCCGAGCCTCGGCAGGTAACGCGGCAGCCAGTCCCAGCGCATGAAGACCGCGACCGCCACCACGAGCGCCGCGAAGAGAAGCATCAGCACGATGCGATGGGGCTTGAGGAAACTCTCCTTTCTCGGGAGGTCTTCCGGCGTGTATGCGAGCGCGTGGGTGGTTTCGTCGGTCATCGTTGCTCCGCGAAGCCGCGTCGCGCACGGCGTTCGACCATGCCGATGAAGACATTGGAAACGAGCGTCAGCGTCAGATAGAGCGCGCCGGCGGCGCAGAAGAAGAGGAGATAGGCCTTGGTGGCGCCTGCCGCCTGCCGGGTGACCAGCGTCAGCTCGCTGAAACCGACGACAGCGAGCAAAGCCGTGTCCTTGGTGGCGATCAGCCACAGATTGGCAAGCCCGGGGATGGCATAGGGCAGCATCGCCGGAAGCGTGATGCGCCGCAGCACCAGGAGCGGCGACATGCCGTAAGCGCGCGCCGCCTCGATCTGACCGGCGGGAACCGCCTTGATCGCTCCGCGAAGCACCTCCGTCGAATAGGCGCCCTGCACGACCCCGATCACGAAGATGCCGGCCACGAGCCCGCTGATATCGACGGCTCCGACCCCGATGGCGCCCAGGAACTGGTTCAGAAGATCGGTGCCGGCATAGTAGAGAAGCAGGATGAGTACCAGTTCGGGCACCGCGCGAACCACCGTCGTGTAACACTCCAGAAGATCGCGAAGCACCGGCCCGCCATAGAGCTTGCCGAAGGCCCCGCCGATACCGAGTGCGAGCCCGAGCGCATAGCCGCCGACTGCGATCTCGATCGAGCTGAGGAAACCCTGCAGCAGGACACCGCCCCAGCCGGGCGCCGAGAGCGAAAGCAGGCTCCAGTTGATAAAGGAATCACCGAGCACGGCAGCCTCTTAAACAGAGCGGGATCACGGACGATGTCCGCAATCCGCATCCCGCTCGAACACGAATTCAGGCCGGCGATCGCCCGGACCGCCGGCCGGTTGCGGTTATCCGCCGTAGATGTCGAAGTCGAAGTATTTCTTCGAGAAGGCGTCGTAGGTGCCGTTCTCGCGGATCGCCTTGATCGCCGCGTTGATCTTTTCCTTCAGTTCCGTCTCTCCCTTGCGCAACCCTACGCCGACGCCGGGTCCGATGACGTCGACGTCCTCGGCGACCTCGCCCTTGTAATCGCAACACTGCTTGCCCTGATCGCTTTTCAGGAAGGCATCGAGGGCGATCGCGTCAGCCTGGACGGCATCGACGCGGCCGGCGGCGAGGTCCTGGTTCGCCTCGTCCTGCGTCTGATATTCCTTCACTTCGACGCCGGCCGGCGCAAAGTGTTTCACGGCATAGGCCTGGTGCACGGTCGACACCTGCACCCCGATCGTCTTGCCGGCGAGACCCTCCGGCGTCGGCTTGATGTCGTCGCCCTTGGCGCCGATGATGCCGGTCGGCGTATTGTAGTACTTGTCGGAGAAGTCGATGGTCTTCAGCCGCTCCGCGGTGATCGACATCGAGCCGATGATCATGTCGATCTTCTTGGAGGTCAGGGCCGGAATGATGCCGTCCCAGGCAACCGGGGTGACGACGCAGTCGAGCTTGGCCTCGGCGCACATGGCCTTCATGAACTCGATCTCCCAGCCTTGCCAGTTGCCGCTGGCGTCAGGCGAAGTGAAGGGCGGATAAGGCTCCGCCGCAATTCCCACCTTGACCTGTTGGGCCGAGGCGGCGGCCGCACCCGTGATGGCCAGGGCGGCGGCGAGCGCCACGAGTTTCAATGTCTTCTTCATGCCGTTCCCTTTTTGGTTGTTGAGCATTGCGGAATTCAGTGAATGGAGCTGATGAACTTCTTGAGCCTTTCGGATTTCGGAGCGCCGAAGATCGCCTCTGGCGGACCCTGTTCCTCGATCACGCCGTTGTGCAGGAAAACGATGTGAGTGGCGACGTCACGCGCGAATTTCATCTCATGGGTCACGAGCACCATCGTCCGCTTTTCCCGCGCCAGATCGCCGATGACCGAAAGCACTTCGCCGACGAGTTCCGGATCGAGCGCAGAGGTCGGCTCGTCGAAGAGCATGACCAGCGGCTGGATCGCAAGCGCCCGGGCAATGGCGGCGCGTTGCTGCTGGCCGCCGGACAGGAAAGCCGGATAGGCATCCCGTTTCTCGTAAAGGCCGACCCGGCGGAGCAGCGCCTCGGCCGTCTCAACCGCTTCGGCCTTCGTTTTGCCGAGTACGTGCACCGGCGCCTCGATGACATTCTGGAGAATCGTCATGTGCTGCCAGAGATTGAAGCTTTGGAAAACCATGCCGAGCTGGGTGCGGATCCGCTGGACCTGCTTGCGGTCGGCCGGCATCAATCCGCCGTGTCCGTCCGGCGTCATGCGGATCTCTTCTCCGTGCACGCTGATCTGGCCGGCCGAGGGCAGTTCCAACATGTTGATGCAACGGAGAAGCGTGGATTTGCCGGAACCGCTGCCGCCGATGATCGCGATGACGTCGCCCTGCTGCGCGCTCAGCGATACGCCCTTCAGCACTTCCAATGGCCCGAAACGCTTGTGGAGGTCGGTAACCGCGATTGCCTGGGCCGCATCCGTCATCGGCGCGCGGCTCCTCTCGTTCGCGGAACGCTCGTTGAAGCCATAAAAACAGTTCCCCTGGTCGTTCTCTCGTGCAGCATCTTCGGCTTGTCACGCTGTTTCTGGAAGGCATCGTTGCACTTGTGTCGCTATTATTCAAGCGTATAATAACACCCGCGTCGATTTTCTGACGCTCCTCGCAACAACGGTCATTCCCGGGAGCAACGCATGAGCCCAACCGGTTGGCAGGCAATGACGATCTGGCTGAACGGCACGGCGCGGGGCATGCGGTGAACCGGCGCAGCTTCTATCGCGCCCCCGAGGGCGAGCGGCGCCAGGAACTGATCGAGGCGACGCTGGACTGCATCTCGGAATTCGGCCTCAAGGGTGCGACTGTGCGCCAGATCGCCGTTCGCGCCGGCGTTACCGCAGGGCTCGTCCGTCATTATTTCGAATCCAAAGACCAGATGGTTGCGGAGGCATACCGCGCCGTCATCGCCTCTCTCACGGAGAAGGCGAAGAACGTCGAGGGCGATCCGGCGACGCGTCTCAAGGATTTCATCGCCATCAATCTGACCGAGCCGGTCGCCGACAGCCGCAGCATCTCGCTCTGGGCCGCTTTCATCAGCCAGGTGCGGGTCGATCCGGTGCTCGCGGAAATCCATCGCGACGGCTACCTCGCCTTTCGCAACGCGTTGCAGGAGTTGCTCAGCGATTTTCTTGCGGCCAAGGGCCGGCCCGCCGGTCCCGAGGAGTGCCGCCGCTACGCAATCGCGATCAACGGCCTCGTGGACGGGCTATGGGTCGAAGGCTGCCTAGCCGGCGATCTCTTTCGCGAGGGCGAACTGGTCGGCATCGCCATGGCCTCGGTCGAAGCCCTGCTCGGTCTTCGGATCGAAAAATAGAAAACGAATGAGGGAGTGAATACTTGCGCTACGCGTCGATCACATCACGTCTTGCCGAGCTCGGTTCCGGCAAATGGACGCTGCACACCCGCGCACGTCAGCTGAAGGCGAGTGGCGCCGAGCTCATCGAGCTCACAATCGGCGAACCGGATCTGCCGCCTGACCGCGCGCTTCTGGAAGAGTGCCAGCGGGCGATGAATGCGGGGCGCTACCGCTATTCAAACGGCCGCGGAGAGCCGGCGGTCGTGGCGGCGCTTACCGAAAAATACCGTCGCCGCCGTGCCGCCGTGACCGCGGAGAACATTCTTTGCTTCCCGGGAACGCAGACGGCGCTCTTTGCCGTGATGTTCGCGCTTGCCGAGACGGGCGACGGCGTGCTCGTCGGAGACCCCCTATACGCGACCTATGAAGGCGTCATCCGGTCCACGGGGGCCCATCCGGTATTCGTACCGCTTGACCCGGAAAACGGCTTCCACATGCGGGCGGAGGATCTGGAAAATGCGGTCACGCCCGAATGCCGCGTGCTGCTCCTCAATACGCCGCACAACCCCACCGGCGCCGTTTTGACGGCGGAAGAGATTGCGGCGATCGGTGAAGTCGCGCGCCGTCACGATCTCTGGATCGTCTGCGACGAGGTCTATGAGGAGCTCGTCTTCGATGCGCTCTTCGCTTCGCCGTTCGACAATCCCGATCTTGCCGAACGCACCGTGGTCGTCTCGTCCATTTCGAAGTCGCATGCAGCACCCGGCTTTCGCAGCGGCTGGGCCGTCGGCCCGGCCGAGTTCACCGAGCGCCTGCTGCCGATCTCCGAGACCATGCTTTTCGGCCAGCAGCCGTTCATCGCCGATATGACCGCTTACGCGCTGACGCATGACATCGATACGGCGAGGCAGATGCGGAAATCCTACAGCCGGCGTGCCCGGCGGATCATCGACGGTCTTGCGGGGGCGTCCGGGGTTTCGGTGCTGCCGCCGGAAGCGGGTATGTTTGCGCTGATCGACGTCTCCGGCACGGGCCTCTCCGGCGAAGCCTTCGCCTGGGCGCTCCTGGAAGAGGAGGGAGTTGCGGTCATGCCGGGGTCGTCCTTCGGCGACAAGGCACGCAACTTTCTGCGCGTGAGCCTCACCGTTCCGGATGCCGCCATCGAGGAGGCATGCCGCCGCATCGCCGCACTCGCCGAACGCTGCACCACCCGCAAGGAGCGCCGCGCATGACCGTCGAATCGAAAACCGTCGGCGAGACCCTTGTCGATCTCCTGGAGGCAAACGGAGTGGAGGTCGTATTCGGCATTCCGGGCGTGCATACGGTCGAACTTTACCGGGGCCTTGCCGCATCGAATATTCGCCACGTCACGCCGCGCCACGAACAGGGTGCGGGCTTCATGGCCGACGGTTATGCACGCGTCAGCGGCAAGCCTGGCGTGGCCCTCGTGATCACCGGTCCGGGCGTTACCAATACGATCACCGCCATGGCGCAAGCCCGGCAGGACTCGATCCCGATGCTCGTGATCTCCGGCGTCAACCGCCGGGATTCTCTCGGACATGGCCGGGGGCTGCTGCACGAGCTGCCCGATCAGAGCGGAATGACGAAGACGCTGGCGCTCTATTCGCACACGCTTCTCAACCCCGCCGATCTGCCGCTCGTCGTCGACCGCGCCTTTGCCGTGCTGCTTTCCGGCCGGCCGGGCCCGGTCCATATCGAAATCCCGACCGACGTGATGGCCCTGAAGATCGAGGGTCGTCCGGCAAAGCCGGCGGCGGCGACCCGCCCGCGCTCCGACAGCGAAACGCTGCAAAGGGCGGCGATCCTCTGCGCCGAAGCCGTCCGGCCCGTCATTCTGTGCGGCGGCGGCGCCCTGACGGCGGAAGCCGAAGTGCGGGAACTCGCCGAGCGGATCGGTGCGCCGGTGGTCACGACGGTCAACGCCCGCGGCATGCTTGCCGGCCATCCGCTCCGGGTACCGGCAAGCCCGAGCCTCAAGGCGATACGCGAGCTGTTGCGGGAGGCGGACCTCGTGCTGGCGCTCGGCACCGAAATGGGCCAGACCGATTACGATCTCTATGCGGATGGCGGCTTTCCGCTGCTGAAGAACCTCATTCGCACCGATATCGATGCGGCGCAGCTGGCGCGCGGACCTCAGGCAGCACTTTCGATACTTTCCGGCGCGAAGGCTGCGTCTGCGGGCATTCTGGGCTTCCTGCCGGACCATGCGTCAGCCAAGAATGGAGCCTCGCGGGCGGAGGCCGCGCGCAAGCAGGCGCTGAAGGAGCTGACACCGAAAATGCTTGCGGAAATCGGCGTCGTCGAGGCGATCTACCGGACGCTCCCCGACTGCACCATCGTCGGGGACTCGACTCAGGCCGTCTATGCCGGCAACCTCTATTGCGACGCACCGCGGCAAAGGGCGTGGTTCAATTCGGCGACGGGCTACGGCTCGCTCGGCTATGCGCCTCCCGCCGCCGTAGGCGCTGCGGTCGCCGATCGGGGGCGGCCGGTCATATGCCTCGTCGGCGATGGCGGGTTCCAGTTTTCTCTGGCCGAGATCGGTTCGGCGGTGGATGCGCATGCCAGGGTCGTCTTCCTCGTCTGGAACAATGACGGATACCGGGAAATCGAGTCCTACATGGTCGAATCGGGGATCACGCCGGAGGGTGTAAAACCTTCCGCGCCCGATTTCCTGCTGACCGCCAAAGCCTACGGACTGCCTGCAGAGCGGCTGGCGACCGTGAAGGATTTGCCGCGCGCTCTCGCCGATGCGGCGTCGCGCCCGGGGCCTTCGCTCATCGAAATCCACCAGGAGAGAACCGCCGGCGCTACAGCGTGACGGCCCGGATTTGACTTTTACGGCCCGGAGTGATGTTAAGAGCGCACATGCTCGAATCCGGCCACGTTCTTCGTGTAGCTTGGTGCTCGGGCTGAATTGTCTCGCTTGCGTTCGATCGCGGATAGACCGGACGCAAAGAGAAAGGGACCGCGTCCTAGATGGACCTCATGGGTGGTGGCAGCAGGAGCATGCACGCCGGCCGGCTTCTCGCCGTGCTGTGGCTGTTCTGCGCCTCTCTATCCATGCAGGTCATTGCGGTCGGCCAGAGTGCAGCAAGCCGTGCGGCCGGAGCGCCGGCCGGCAATGTCGCTCAACCCGATACAGGTTCCTCCGACCGGCCGGTCGCCCGCCAGATATGCAGGGCGGTTGCACTGCCCGACCTCCGTTTCAGCGGCGAGCGGGCGGACGGCAAGTCGATGGTCGGCGGCGATCCGGCGCCGTTCATCCAGCTCCAACGCGTTGCGCTCGCTGCGCCCGAGGATTCTCCTGCTCCAACTCTGCCGCGAGCCGAAATCGCAGGCGGCGCACCGTGTCAGAACGAGTGCATCCGCGCGCCGCCACCGCCGGCCGCCATCGTTTGAGTTCGGCAGGGCTTTCGATCCCGCCTCAGCCATTGATGAAAACCCAGCCCGGACGCTGCTCGAAGCGCGTTCAGGCATTTATGGAATTCCCACATGCGTACATCCAGATGGGCGGTCCTCGCCTATGTCGCGATCATCATTTTCGGATGCCTTGCGGCGCTGCCGAGCGTTTTGACGCCGGCCATGAGGGAGCAGGTCGCTTCCGTTCTTCCGTTCAAGCCGGTCACGCTCGGCCTCGATCTTAGGGGCGGTTCGCACCTCGTTCTCGAAGTGGACGGGGCGGGGCTGCAGAAGGCTCGCCTCAACTCGCTTCTCGACGATACCCGTCGCGTCCTGCGCGGTGAGCGCGTCTCCGCCTCCTCTGCGCGTATCAGCGGCAACAGCGTGACCGTAAGCATCCCCGATGCTCAGGACCGGGAAAAGGTTCTGCCGAAGCTGCAGGAACTGGCGACGCCCGTGAGCACTGTGGGTTTTGCCGCCCCCGCTCCCGAGGTCGAGGTAACGACGGCGGGCGAAGTCATCACCCTGGCCATGACCGAGGCGGGTCTTGCCGACCGCATGACCAAGGCGGTCGAGCAGAGCCTGGAAATCATCCGCAACCGCGTCGACCAGGTCGGCGTCGCCGAGCCGCTGATCCAGCGCATCGGTTCCAACCGCATTCTCGTCCAGCTGCCCGGTCTCCAGGATCCGACTCACCTGCGCGAGCTTCTGGGTTCGACGGCACAGATGAGCTTCCACATGCTCGACCAGGCCGTCGACGTCACGCAGCCGGCGCCACGCGGGGTCGACATTCTGCCGGGCGCCAATGACGGCAACCGCTATCCGGTCGAAAGCCGCGTCGCCATTTCCGGCGAGCGCCTGGACGACGCCAAGGTCGGCTTCGATCAGCGAACCAATCAGCCGGTCGTCGATTTCAGCTTCGACTCGCTCGGTGCCCGCCAGTTCGCCGACATCACCCGCGAAAACGTCGGCCGGCCGTTTGCGATCGTGCTCGACGGCAAGGTTCTGACGGCACCGGTCATCAACGAGCCCATTCTCGGTGGCCGCGGCCAGATCAGCGGCAGCTTCACGGTCGAGGAGGCGACAGTTCTTTCCGCGCTCCTGCGCTCCGGTGCGCTGCCGGCACCGCTGACGATCATCGAAGAGCGCTCGGTCGGTCCGAATCTGGGCAGCGACTCGATTCGCATGGGCCTCTATACCGGTCTCGCCGGTTTCGGCCTCGTCGTGGTCCTCATGGTCGTGCTCTACGGCGCCTGGGGTATGATCGCCAATGTCGGTCTGGTCCTGCACACGATCATGACGATCGGCGTTCTCGGCCTGATCGGATCGACGCTGACCTTGCCAGGTATCGCCGGTATCATTCTCGGCATCGGCATGGCCGTGGACGCTAACATCCTGATCAATGCGCGCATCCGCGAAGAGACCGAGGCGGGCGCCGGAGCGATGAAGGCGCTGGATCTCGGCTTCAACAAGGCTTATGCGACGATCATCGACTCCAACGTCACCACGCTTGCGGGCACGGTGCTTCTCTTCTGGTTCGGCAGCGGGCCGGTGAAGGGCTTTGCCGTCACCATGATGCTGGGCATAGGCATTTCGATGTTCACATCCGTTACGGTCGTGCGCCTGCTGATGCGCGAGGTCGTCGTGCGCCGCAAGATGAAGAAGCTGGAAATCCCTTCGCTTTTTGGCAAGGTGCCGCAGCTCCCCAACTTCTCCTTCATGAAGGGCCGCTTCGTCGCGATCGGCTTCTCGGCATTCCTGTCGATCAGCTCCGTCATCCTGTTCTTCACGCCGGGTCTCAACTACGGCATCGATTTCATCGGCGGCATTCAGGTCGAGGCGGTTTCGAAAGAGAAGATCAATCTGCCGACGCTGCGTCAAAGCCTCGAGGAGCTCAATCTCGGCGAGGTGGCGCTCCAGGACTTCGGCGGCGGCCAATCGGTGCTGATCCGCGTGCAGCGGCAGCCGGGCGGCGAGCAGGCGCAGACGGTGGCATTGAACAAGATCAAGGATGCGGTGACGACCGCCATCCCCGGTGCCAGCATGGAGCGGACCGAGGTCGTCGGTCCGACGGTCAGCGGCGAATTGGCGCGCTCCGGCTTCCTCGCCGTCGCTCTCGCCATGTTGGCGATCCTGCTCTACATCTGGTTCCGCTTCGAATGGCACTTCGCCGTCGGCGCCATCGCCGTGCTCTTGCTCGACATCACCAAGACCGTCGGGTTCTTTGCCCTTACGGGCATCGACTTCAACCTGACCGCGATCGCAGCGCTGCTCACGATGATCGGCTATTCGGTGAACGACAAGGTCGTGGTCTACGACCGCATGCGCGAGAACCTGCGCAAGTACAAGTCGATGCCGTTCTCCGATCTCATCGACATGAGCATCAACCAGGTGATCGCGCGATGCATCTTCACCTCGGCTGCAACGGCGCTTTCCCTTGTGCCGATGGCGATCTGGGGCGGCGAGGCGGTGCAGAGCTTTGCATGGCCGATGATCTTCGGCGTCATCGTCGCGACGACCTCGTCCATCTATATCGGCGGCCCGATCCTGCTGTTCCTGAGCCGCTGGTGGAAGGAGCGGGAAGCCGCTCGTTCCACCGGGCAGCAGGCGGAAACGCCGACGGCCTGACGGCCTCGCGCCGTTGAGGGGTGCGGGCGGAAAACCGTCCGCGCTTTTGCTGATGCCGCCGTGTCGATCGCGGCAAAGGGGCAGCCTCTCCGGGGGCTGCCCCTTTTTTGTCGGAAATAACTGCCTATATTCGACCCGTCCCTTGCACGGCGATTCGGCGTTACCTAGATAGCGAGATAGCCCGGACAGGCGAACGGATTTGCCGAGGCGGCAGCTACGGAAACGAGATGGGGAATTATTTTTCGCGTTCTCGTTTCTTCAGTTGACGAAATTGGTAGATTATTTTAGTTTGCCATCGTGGGAGGCGGAAGGATTCCGCTTCGATTTGTTCATGAGCGCCTGGCGTCCTGTGCCGGGCCAGCCAAAGGAGAGTGACATGTTCGAATTTTCGACCGCCGCTTTCTGCGGCTCACGTTCCCATTGTCGTGCAACGGTTAAAGGTCTCATTCGCCAACTTCGCCGAATGTGACCGTTCAAACTTACCGAGTTCATCCTTTGCCGAGAATTGAATTATCCGCGCCCGTGGGTGCGGAGGAGCGTTATTTACATGAGCAAGCAAGTTATCGAATATGGTGGCGAAGCCGTCGGAGTCGTCGTTCCTGACCAAGACCGTCTGAAGTTCCTGGCGGTCAAGTATCACGTCTGGGACTTGGACGCTCAGCGCTTCCGTTCGGTCGATGAAGCACGCGCGGCCATTGGCCGGCTCCTTTCCGCCCAGGGCGGGCGGAATCTTACCAGCCGGCCACCCGGCATTGCCGCCGCGTGAGGGCAGAAGTCGAACTGCTTCAGAACCGAATACTCTCAAGAGTACGCATTTCCCGACGGAACGCCGCTGCACAGTTTCGCTGGAAGTGCTTTAGTCCCCATTATCGTTTCAGGACCGCGGACGGGATGCGAGCCTAATATACGCACGCTCCCGCTCCTTGCGTCCATGGATGCCCGTCATCTCCCGGTTGTCGACTATAGCTGTGTGTTGGCAGCGCATTCTTGTGCTATGCCAGGACAAGATTGTATCCGAGGGCGGATCCGGCAATTCTGCGGGATCGGGGAGAATTGGCTCGAATGCTGACGAAGAAGGGAAAATACGGACTGAAAGCATTGGTCGACCTGGCACGGCTTCCACCCGGGCAGACGGCCTTCATCACCGAAATCGCGCAGCGCAACAACATTCCGAAGAAGTTTTTAGACACCATACTCCTGGAACTGCGCAACGCCGGCGTGCTGCGCTCGAAGAAAGGACCGGGCGGCGGTTATTCCCTGTCGCGACCGGCCTCCGAGATTCGCATCGGCCATGTCATAAGGACGCTCGACGGCCCGCTGGCGCCGATACGCTGCGCCAGTCGCACGGCCTACGAAATGTGCGATGACTGCAACGATCCGGAGACCTGCCGGGTGCGCATCTCGATGACATCGGTGCGTGACGCGATGTCGTCCATCCTCGATTCGATGACGCTCGCCGAGTTTGCCGCCGGCGGAGTCCTCCCCCCGAGACCTCGGCCGAAAAGCGCATCGGCTGAGCCTGACCGTCCCGAAAAGTCGCCGGTTTGGTACAAATGGCCGGCGAAAGACTTGGTTTGTCCCGGAAAAAAGCCTATCTGGCGTCTATCTTGCTGCGGCCCGCTGACGAGGCCGTTTTTTGGCTACGCACTTCCGGCGGAAAACCGTGACACACTTTTCCCGGAGGTGCCCTACAGGGGGGCGATGATGGGTGTGAGACACGCGACGGCGGATGCGCATGCCGGTGGCACCGTGCTGGAGTCGATCGGGAGGACGCTGGCGACTGCCTCGAACGGCATCAAGGCCCTTGCAGACCATCTGACCGGTGACCAAGCCTTCGCGGCCGCCCTCGTCGATGCGGTCGAACTGATGGGCGACGGCGATGGCCGGGTCGTCGTTTCCGGGGTCGGCAAGAGCGGGCATATCGGCCGCAAGATTGCAGCCACGCTCGCATCCACCGGCACCTCGGCCTATTTCGTCCATCCGACCGAGGCAAGCCACGGCGACCTCGGCATGATCACCGCCCGGGATGCGCTGGTGCTGCTCTCCTGGTCGGGCGAAACGGCGGAACTCGCCAACATGCTGACCTACGCCAAGCGCTTCAAAGTGCCGATCGTCTCGATCTCCTCGAACCGCGAGAGCACGCTTGCACGCAATTCCGAGATCGCCCTCGTGCTGCCGAAGGTGCCGGAGGCCTGTCCGCACGGCCTGGCGCCGACGACCTCGGCCATGCTGCAGCTTGCCGTCGGCGACGCTCTGGCGATCGCGCTCCTGGAACGGCGCGGCTTCTCGGCCGAGGATTTCAAGACCTTCCACCCCGGCGGCAAGCTGGGCGCGCAGCTGCGCCTGGTTCAGGAGCTGGCGCATGGCACCGGACAGATGCCGCTGCTCTCCGTAGGTCGCCCGATGAGCGAGGCGGTCATCGAAATGTCGGCCAAGGGCTTCGGCGTCGTCGGCATAAAAGATGAAAGCGGCAAGCTGGTCGGCGTCATCACCGACGGCGACCTGCGCCGTCACATGACGGGCGACCTCCTGGCGCAACCGGTCGAAGAGGTGATGTCGCGCAATCCGCGGGTGATCAAGGGTGACGTCCTTGCCAGCGCCGCCATGGAATTCATGCAGGACCACAAGGTCACCGTGCTGTTCCTCGTCGACGAAGCGGGCGCACCGGCCGGCATCCTGCACATTCACGATCTGCTGCGCGCCGGCGTCGCCTGATCCTCGCTGATTTTCGCCGGCTTCTGCCGGGGCGGCGGGTCGACGAAGGCGTCCGGTTCATTGACGTCGTTGCGGTGCAGCCGCTCCGCGATCGCCTTGGCGCCGGCATCCGTACCCGCACGGGAATAGAAGTTCCCGCGCACCTGGATCGAAGCGGCCATCAGCCTGAACATTGCCCCGCTCAGCACCGGATCCGGGGCTTCGGGCGCCGTCCAGAACGCGTCGAGCGGCTTCTGGTCGGTGAGACCGGCAATGTCGAAGACGGCCGTCCCCAGGACCTTCACGGGCTTGCCCTGCTTCAGAGCATGCAATCCGGCGGTGGAGTTGACCGTTACCATTCCGCAGCTGTGCTGCGTAAGCGAATCGAGATTGCCGCCGTCGAGATAGAGGACCCTGTCGCCGACACCGAGCGAGGCGGCCCTGTCCGAGGCGATCCTGCGCCAGGGGATCAGGCTGTTGTCGAGCGGGTGCACCTTGATGGCGAGACTGGTTCCTGCCGGCGCATGTCGCGCGAAAGAGGCAAGAATGCCGTCGATCGCTTCCCGCTGGCTGCTGAAGGGTGAATGCGCGCGCAATTGATAGTCCGTTTCAAGTTGAAGCGGATAGACGAAATACGGCGCATTTTTCGCCGAAAGCGAGCGGATCAACGCATGCGCGCGCCGCTGCTCGCCTTTGCCGGCCGCCATCCGCCGGATCCACCCGGCATATTCGGCGAGCGGATGAAAGATTCCGTGCCGGCGGTAGCCGGGAAAAAGGAAACAGAAAAACACGTTCGGCAGGTTGTAAAGGAGGTCGTATGCCGCCTCTGCAAGAAAGCTCTGCCGGTAGCGCCGCTGCCAGTCGGGCTCGGGCAAGCCCGTTGCCGCTCGCAGGATTTGCGCGGGATCGACCGGAAAGTGCGAGTTGGACGACATGCCGCCACGCTCGAGAGTCAGCCAGTCCGGCCTGAGATAACCCATTTCGACCACGAAGACTCGGATGCCGGCTTTTCGCGCGGCAGCTGTGGCGCTCCGGTGATAGGGGCGCTCTTCGCCGAGCAGGACGAGGTCGGTTACGGCGTGGCGGCGGATGAAGGCCTCGACATAGGCCGGCCACCGCGCCGACGAGCCGCGGTAGTTATGGGCGCCCCGGCGTCGCCAGAATATCTGGTCGCCGAGGTTGAGGTTGATGCGTAGACAGCAATGGCCCAGGGCTTCGAGATGCCCGGCGACCTTGGCGAAGACCGGCGACGCCGGCCCCTGCAGGAACAGGAAGGTTCTTGGCGGCGCGGGATCGAAGGTCGTATCTGCTGTCATCGGGCGGATTTCCGGAAGACGCTGCTATTGCAGCGCGTCCTTGTGCAGATTGGCGTGCTTCAGCATGGAGCCGAGCAGGTTCCAGGGATCCTCGTCCTTCGCTCGCTTCGGGCTGTGGGCCGCAGCGCGCGCCTTGGCGAGCGGCACGATGAAATAATCCGTGCGGGGATCCGGGAAGGGATCCGCGAAGGATTTCAGAAGGGGCGCGTGGTCGCCGTAAAAGACGAACCAGACCGGCCGGTCGAGCTTGTTGAGGCCGTCGATCAGCTGCTTCAACGCAGCGTCAGACTGCTCGAGGATCGCCAGGTAGATATCGACGGGATGGGTGAGCGTACCGACGCGCCCCGGTTCCCAGGGGCCGTGATTGGCCATCGAGGCGACGAAGAAAAAGCCGCTCTCCTCTTCCGGCAGCTTCTCGACTTCGGCGAGCACGCGGGCTGCCAGCGTGGCGTCCGAGACATAAAGCCCGTCGCGCTCCGGTTTATGGTCGAAGGCATCGAGCATGGTAAGCTTCTCGAATCCGAGGAGCGGCATCGCCTTGTGCCGCAGGAAGAACGTCCGGTCATAGGGATGAATGAAATGCGTGCGCCAGCCGGCGCGCTTGAGCTTTCCGGGCCAGACGACATCGGCATAGTGCGCGGCACGAAGATAGGGATAGCTGGCATCGACGTGGATGTCGTCGGGCACAAGGCCGCTCAGGACGGCAAATTCGGTGCGCAGCGTGTAGCCGCCCTCGAAGACATTGCTCAACCGCCCCCATTGCACCGCCTGCTTGCGTAACCGGTCGACCGTCGGAAGCTTGATCGAATCGACACCGAAATGCCGCATGTCGATGAAGGACTCCGACTGCCATACGACGATCAGCGGGGCCTCCTCGTGGCCGATGAGGTCGTGTACCGCGGCGCGCAGTATTTCCGACAATTCGGCGACGATCTTGTCGCGCTTGACGCCGAGCCAGATGATGAAATGGAAGACGACGGAAGCGAAGGTACCGAAACGCACCGTGTTCTTCTTGACGTTGATCGCCTTCACCAGTTTCTGCACGAGAGCGGCCGTCGGGCGGTTCACCGGCCCGTAAAACAACAGGCCCCAGGGTCCGGCGGCGATCCCCACCATCATCAGAACCCAGAAGAGCCTGCTTCTTTCGGGCAGGATCGTCGGCTCGAAATACATGTAAAGCGCCGATACGCCGAACACGTAAAGGAAGGCGACGATCCAGAAGACGACGTTCAGCGAGCTCGCATAGAAGATCGTCTTGTACTTGAAGACATCCGCGACCAGGGCAATATCGGAAAAGACCAGCGGCTCGCGGATGAACTTGAACTTCGCGCGGGAAATGCCGGTGAAAATAATGAAGAAACTCATCGTGCCGGCGGCGGCATAGAGGGGCCGCCACGAGATCGCGAAGAAGCCGGCAAAGACGAGCGCGATGACCGGTAGCCGGGCGAGACGGTCGATCCTGTCCTGATAGCGCCCGTATTTCGGTGCGTTCTTCCTGCGTTCGCGCGCCGGAAGGGCGAACCGGTCGGTATAGAAGATCACCGCGCAGGACAGCAGGTAGCACCCGAGGGTCAAGGCTATCGGGTAGTCGTGCAGGTGGAAGGGAATGAGCGCCAAGCCGATACCTTTGAGCCATTTCACCGTCGCCGCCTCGGCAGAAGGCTTCTCCCGACACTTAAAGCCTAATATTGGCTGGCACAAGCATGGCCGGGGGCGCCGCCGTCACCGTCCACTGTTGCGCGCGATCGCCCGATCGAACCACCAATTGAGGAAAGGCCTGACCGCCGGCCCGAAGCGGCCGAGAAGATATAAGATCGCGCCGAAATAAATCTCGAATCGCCGCCGGTCGATCCCGTCGACGATCTTTCGCGCAACCGCCTCGGCCGTCCATGGGCGGACGGTTCCCATGATCAGGCTGGCCTCCTGCGGCCGGGCGGCAAGCTCCCTCGTAAATTGCGGCGTCACGGTATCGGGTGGAAAGCAGATCGATATGCCGACGTTGTGGACGCGTGCTTCGCTGCGCAATGCCTGGGCGAAGCCGCCGAGGGCGAACTTCGAGGCGCAGTAGGCGGTATAGCCGTAGATGCCGATCAGCCCGGCGCCCGAAGAGACCATCAGAATATGGCCGCTGCGCCGCTCCTTCATGTCCGGATAAACGGCGCGCACGGCATGTACCGTGCCCGAAAAGTTCGTTTCCATCTGTCGCTGGAAGGCCGCGCCCTGCATCGCCTCGAAGGGCGCCGGTTCGACGACGCCTGCCGAGGTCACGAGAACGTCGCAAGGCCCGAACGTCTCCACACAGCGCAAGATCGCGGCCTCGATCTCCTCTCCTTTGGTGACGTCGGCGGCCTCTATGCGGACCGCTCCAGCCTCGAGGCCGTGTTCGGCCACCAGCTTCTGCGCTGCCTGCTCCAGAAGATCGCGGGAGCGGGCGACAAGAGAGAGCCTCGCTCCCCGGGCTGCGTAGATCGAGGCGACCGCGAGGCCTATTCCGCTCGAGCCGCCGGTGATGATCACATGTGTCATGGACGCACCCGTTGGCGGCCCGCTTGCGGCGGCTCGTGGTCAGCGCGCCGAGAGCGCACTCAGCATCTTCTCGATATCGACGCCGCCGAGCCCGAAATTGCGGTCGGTAAGATCCTTCAGGCGTTCGGCCGTCAATGTGACGGTGCGGCGGATCTGTTCCTCCGTGTGGTCGCAGGTGATGAAGAAGCGCAAGCGCGCCTGTCCTTCCGGCACCGCCGGGTGGATGATCGGCAGCACGTTGACGCCGGCGGCGAGCAGGTCGTTCGAAAGCTGGACGGCGCGCAGCGAATCGCCGACGATCACGGGCACGACCGAAAAGCCGCCGCTCAGCCCCGTATCGAGGCCGGCCTCCTTGGCCAGCTTCAGGAAAAGGCTGCCGTTGCGTCTCACCGCCGCCGTGCGTTCCGGTTCGCTTGCCAGCACGTCGAGGCTGGCGACCGCGGATGCGGCAAGCACGGGCGCGAGGCCGACGCTATAGACGAAGCCGCCGGCAGATGCCTTCAGGACGGCCGCCAAAGCGGCGCTTCCTGCTATGTAGCCGCCGCAGCTCGACGTGGTCTTCGACAATGTTCCCATCCAGATGTCGACTTCGTGCGGATCGGCCCCGAAATGTTCGGCGAGGCCCCTGCCGTGCCGGCCGAGGACTCCGAGCGAATGCGCCTCGTCGACCATCAGCCAGAAGCCGTATTCGGCCCTGAGCTTAAGAAGCGCCGGCAGATTGGCGACGTCGCCGTCCATCGAGTAGATGCCCTCGACGATCACCAGGATGCGCCGGTAGTCACCGGCGACGGTGCGCAGGACATGCTCGAGATCCGCCGTGTCGTTGTGCTTGAAGAAGCGGCGTGTCGCGCCTGAAAGCTTGATCCCGGCGAGCGCGCTGTTGTGGATGAACTCGTCGTGGATGACGAGGTCCTTCGGTCCCATCAGGCAGCTGATCGCGGCGACATTGGTCAGGTAGCCGCTAACGAAACAGACGGCGGCATCGACGCCGTAGAATTGCGCGATCTTCTCTTCGAGCTCCACATGCTGCGGCCGTTCGCCGGCGACGAGGCGGCTTGCCGACGCGGAAATCCCGAAGTCGGCGATCGTCTCGCGCGCACGCTCGAGGACGTGAGCATGCCGGTTGAGCCCGAGATAGTCGTAGGAGGCGAAGTTGATCAGCTTGCGGCCATCGATCATCGTCGTCGCACCGGCTGCCGTCTGATGCGGCCGGTAGAACGGGTTGGCGATGCCGAGCTGCTCGCTGGCGATCTTCTGGGTAAGGACCTGCTTATATTCGGGCAGGTCCTCGAAACGCGCCTGCTGGCGACGCGGAGCCGGCGGCAGCTCCCGCTCCGAGCGCGCCATCCGGTTGCGCTCGGACGATTGATGCGTGTTCCGCATCCTGTCCAGCAGACTCTCCTTGAGCGTGCTGTTCATCTTCGGGAAAGTCTGGCCGTTTCCGTCGCTGCTCATTGGCTCAGTGCTTTTTCCTTGTCCGCTCCGACATGGCGCTGCGTAAGTTCAGTCACGAGCTTGTCGTCCCCGGCCTCGTTCTCGTTGCCCTGATCGCGCTTGCTTACCTTTTCATGGAGCTTGCGTGCAATGTCACCGACAGTGGTATTATCCGCGACGCCGCTCAAAGGCATGTCGAAGCCGGTGTTTTGCTGGAAACTCATGCCGAGTTCAACCGCCATGAGGCTGTCGAGGCCGATCTCCTTCAATATTTTTCCGCGAGTGACCGTATCCTTCGACACGCGGAGGATGGCGGCGATCTCGCTCGCAACCAGATCGAAGAGGATGTCCTCGGCCTCTTGAGGGGATTTGCCCTCGATCATCGCGACGAGGTCCATCTTCGTGCCTTCGGCGCCTGTGGCATGCTGATCGGCGCTGCGCAGGATCACCTCGAAGAGCGCGTTGCGGGCGACCGGCAGATTCCGCGCAGCTGTCCAGTCGATCTCGGAAATCATCACGACGGCCGCGTCGACCGTGCCCGGATCCGCGGCGATGTGGTTCTCCACCATGTCGAGCGCCACCTGGGCCTTCAACGCCGTTTTGCCTATGCGCTTGGCGAGCAGGTCGTTGACGTCGGCGTTCTGCGTCAGGTAGCCGGCATCGGCAATCGCGCCGAAGCCGACGGCGAGCCCTGACAGGCCCTCCTGGCGCCGTGCACGGGCAAGGCCTTCGAGATAGCCGTTGGCGGCGACATAGTTCGCCTGGCCGGGATTGCCGACCAGCGTCGTCGCCGAGGAGAACAGAATGAAGTTGTCGAGCCTGTCACCACGGGTAAGGCGATCGAGGATTGCCGCGCCCTTGGCTTTCGTGTCGATGACAGGCCGGTTGCGTTCGCGGCTCAGATTGCTGATCAGCGCATCGTCGAGCACCATCGCCGCGTGAACGACGGAGCGAAGCGGTGCTTCCGAACGAAGCGTCGCCAGAAGCGTCTCCACGGCCGCGGCATCCGTGATGTCGCAAGCATGGACCGAAGCCGCAACGCCGCCATTTTGCCAGCGCTCGATCATCGCGTGCGTTTCCGCATCCGGCTGGCCTCGGCGGGAGCAAAGCGCAATCCGGCGGGCGCCTTTCTCGACGAGCCAGTTGGCGGCGACGAGGCCGAAGCCGCCGATGCCGCCGACGACGAGATGGACGCCGTCCGGGTCGACCTTCATACCCCTTACAGCCTTCGCGGTCACCTCGTGCCTGCCGGCAACGGGCGGCAGCACCACAATCTTGCCGATATGCCCGGCATTCTGCATCAGCCGGAAGGCATTGCCGATTTCATCGTAATCGAAGGCGCGATAGGGAAGCGGCGTGAGCTTGCCTTCCTCGAAGAGCGCTCCGATCTCCATGAAGATGCGCCTGGTCAGATCCGGCGCATTCACCAGCAGCTGATCGGCGTCGATGCCGAAATAGCTGACATTGCGGCGAAACGGCCTGAGCCCGATCTTGCTGTCGGCGTAATAGTCGCGTTTGCCGAGCTCCAGGAACCGGCCGAAGGGTTTCACCAGCGAAAGGCTCTGCTCCATCGCCTCGGCGAAAAGCGAGTTGAGCACGAGGTCGACGCCTTCCCCGCGGGTGACCGAACGGACATCGTCGACGAAGCCGAGCGAACGCGAATCGAACACATGATCGGCGCCGAGCATCGTCAGGAAGCGCCGCTTTTCGCGCGTTCCCGCCGTGGCGATGACCTTGGCGCCCTTGAGCTTTGCGACCTGGAGCGCGGCGAGGCCGACGCCGCCGGCAGCACCGTGGATCAAAATCGTCTCTCCAGCCTGAATGCGGCCGAGTTCGACAATGGCGTAATAGGCGGTAAGGAAGGCGACCGGCAAGGTGGCCGCGGCCACCGGGCTCATCGCTCGGGGCAGCTTGGCAATTCCGGCGCGCGCGACGACCGCATGGGTCGAGAAGGCGGCGGAGGCGATCGCCATCACCGCATCGCCGACCGCGAGATCGTCGACCTCTTCGCCGACCGCGACCACGTGGCCGGATAGTTCCATGCCGATCGTCGCCCCGGCAAAACCGTCTTCCAACGCCTCTTCAGGCAACAGGCCCATGGCCCACATCACGTCGCGGAAATTCAAGCCGGTTGCCGCGACGGCGACGACGACCTCGCCGGGCCCCGGCTCCGGTACGCTCGCCTCTTCCCAGGCGATGCTTGCAACCTGCGAACTGACGCGCTGGCGAATGGTCGCGGCCGCAAACGCGCTGGTTTTCCCGTCGGCCTTGTTCGTTGCGCCGGGTACGGCCCGAAGCTCCGAAAGCAGGCCCGTCTTCTGGTCCAGCAGCCATTCCCGGTTCTGTCCCGAAACCGTCAGCAGGGAAAGCGCTGCGGCAAGCATATCCTTGCGGGCGACGTCGGCAGCGCCGGCAACATCGAGCGCATGAATGTCGATGAACTCATATTCGTTCTGAAGGACGCGGGCGAAGGCCCACAATCCGGAATTCAGCCCGGAGCTCGCCGAGGCTGACAGGGGAGCGCCGCCCGGGGCCACGAGCACGAGGCGCGGCCGGTCGTCGCCTTCCGGCTCGACGCCGGCGAGATGCTGTTTCAATGCCTCGGCAAAGGCGCTGAGCGCCAATACGCGCGTCTGCAGCAGGTCCGAACCGTCGCCGCCGGCGCGCTCCGCCTCAGACGCGAAAACTGCGCGCAACGGTCTGTCGCCCATGGCTTCGAGGGCTGCACGGAGCGTCGCCATGTCTGCGGCAAGGTCGCCTGTCACCCGGACGGGAGTGGCACTTCTTCCACCGGCCGCAACCGGTTTCGGGGCAGTGGCAGTCTCGATCAGCAGATAGGGTGCCGCGGCTTCGCCCGGCTCGGCGCCTGAGCCTGCCGCCGCCGTGCCCCGGGCCTCGATCAGGATGGTGTTCCCATGCGGGCATTCGCGATCCGTCACGACCACGTCGCCGAGGTCGAGATCTGCGAGACACTTCTGCCAATGGGGTACGGCAGCGATCCTGCCGATCGGGAATTCTGCCGTCTGGCTGCGCTCGAACCATCCGCCCGAGAGACCCAAGGCGAAATCGGCGAAGATCGACGGCGCGCTGACGGCCGCGACGAGCCCGCTTCCGGTGAGCATCGAGCGAAGGGCGGTGCGCACCCCGCTCTCCTCTTCGATCAGCTGGTAGAGATTGTCCGAAGCGCTGACCGCGAGGTCGAACGGCCCGATATCTGCGAATTCGCTCTTCTTCAGAACGCGCACATGCGCATCCTCCTCGAAGGCGATTTCCAGACTCCGTTGTGCATTGTCGCGCGGCTCGAAAATGGAAAGTACCGCACCGTTGCGCGCCGCGAGATCGGCCAGCCGGCGGCTGAAGCCGGCAGAGACGCTGCCGAGTTCGACGAGCCGCAGACGGGCGCCTGCCGGTTGCGCCGCGAGAACGCGTTCGACCGTGTGAAGCACCTGGTCCATGCGCGACCGGCTCGCCACGGAATGCACGGCCTGATGGTCGAGCGTCGCTTCGCTGACGAAACCGGCATTGAACGAAGCCGCGTCGTCACCTGCAGGTACGGGAGCAAGCAGCGCGTCGAGACGGCTGAGCGCTTCCGCATAGGCGTTGTTGACGAGCACCGCTTCGACCGCACGGTCGGGGCGGTCGCCATAGAGCTCCCCAAGGATCTCCGGCACGGTCGGAAGCGTGAATTCCCGTGCGACCTTCCAGTTGCCGTTCTGATGTTCGCAAAGACCGGCATCCTCCAGCGTCAGGAGGCAGCTCGTCAGGAAGCACTGGAAAGCGAAGTCCCCGGGCAGCGCGTCGGCTCGCACTGTGGCGGTCCCCTTGCCGAGCTTCAGGGCAATTTCCTGGCAGGCGCGATAGATGGCCGCGTTGAAGAGCAGGGTCGCGTTGTCGACGCCATCGCCATCTATCGGCTCGGCCAGCGTCGCAGGCATGGCCGTCGCAACTTTCATGCCGGGCACGGTCGCGTTGGACAGAACTGCCTCATAATGGAAGGACAGGCCTTCAAGCGTCTTGTGCTTGCGCAGATAGGTACGGCGGAAGCGGCAATCCTCGAAATGTGCGATCGCGACGCCGGTCTCGTCGAAGAAATGGAACCGTGCCTTGATCGAGTTGGCGCTGACCCGCTCGATCTCGATCGTCGCGCGGGCGATCGCCCGGCCGGCATTGACCACGCGTACGGAGCCGAAACGGACAGGAATATAGGGGGCGCCGCCCCTGTCGCCGGTGAAGCGGTCGAAGAGTGCGACCAGGCCGTGGAAGGTCGCGTCGACCGAGATCGGATGAAGGGCGTAGGTGACGTGTGGGTGCCCCGTCGCCTGAGGATGCTTCAACTCGACGTCGATGAGCCGGTCGCCATAGGCCACGGCTTTGGAGAGAAGCTGGAATTGCGGGCCGTAGTCCAGCCCGAACTGCTTCGCCGTTTCATAGGCCTTGGCCGCCGTCACGGTCGCCGTCTTCGCCAGGCCTTTGGTGGACGGACAGCCGTTGCTCGTCGTCGGCAAGGGCTTGCGGCTTCGCGCGACGGCATGCACCGTCCAATCGTCCTCCGAGAGACGTTCGCGCGACCGGATCTCGATGTCGCCGGTCTCCGGCGACAGGATGGTCGAGAGTTCCATGATACGGCTGTCGCTCAGTTCGAGCGGGCGGACGATCTCCAGATTGGTGATCTCGACCTCGTCGCTGCCGTGATATTGCTGTGCGGCGGAAACGGCGATTTCGATGAAACCGCTGCCCGGGAGGATCGCCTTGCCGTCGACCACGTGTTCGGCGAGGTCAGGAAAGAGATTCGCGTCGACGTGGTTTTTCCAGCTTCCCGCATTGGGGTCGCCGCGCCAGCCGTTGAGACGATAGGGCTTTGCGGAGCGTCCGAAAAGATCCGTCGCATCGGTCGTGACTGCCGGCCGCAGCTCTACCGGCTCGAAGGGCAGCGCGGGCAGTTCGATGAATGCATCCCGCTTGCCATAGACACGCGACCGGTCGACGGCGGCACCGTGGGCGACTGCGCGCGCCATCGATGCCGAGATCGGATCGTGGCCGTTCTCGCCGGCATCGCGCAGCAATGTCGCCACCACCGAAGCCGGCACCGCCGCCTGCTTGATCGTCTCCTTTACGTAAGATCCGAGGATGGGACGCGGCGAGATCTCGATGAACAGCGTGCAGCCGAGATCGAGCGCGGCCTCGGCAGCGGCCTGGAAACGCACCGGCTCGCGAACGTTCTTCCACCAGTAGTCGGGATCGAGCGCAGTCCCGTCGAGCGCGGCACCCGTGACGGTCGACAGATAGGCCAGCTCCGTCCGGCGGGGGGCAATATCAGGGATGTCGGCGAGAAACGCCTCTTTCGCCCGATCGATGATCGGATGATGGAACGGATAATTGATGTCGAGGATCTGAACCGGGATTTTAGCCTTGCGCGCAGCGTCGCGGAACGCCGAAATCTCGTTCGCCGGACCGGAAATCGTCACCGAATTGTGAGCGTTGATGGCTGCGACGCAGACATCGTCGAGCCCGCGCTCCGCCGCGAAGGCCTTGGCTGCCTGCTCGCCCAGCATAACGGCAGCCATCGTGCCCTGGCCGGCCAGAAGGTCCTGGTGCAGCGATCGTTTGGCGACGATCGACACGGCGTCGACGAGCGACAGCGCCCCTGCCGCATAAGCGGCAGCGATTTCGCCGACCGAATGACCGAAGACGGCGGTCGGCTTGATGCCCATGGCCACGAGCGAGTCGGAGAGCGCGGCCTGTATCGCGAAAAGCAGCGGCTGGGCCACCTTCGTGTCCGCGAGCTTCCTGTCGAGTCCAGGGTCGGTCAGGAGATCGGTGAGAACGATATCCGAATGGAACCTGAAAAGGGCGCTGACCGAGGTGAACGACTGACGGAAGTGCAGATTCTCGCGGAACGCCTCGACACCCATGCCGGCCCATTGCGAGCCGTTGCCGGAGAAGACGAAGGCGACCTTTGCTTCCTTCGCTGACGCTTCGCCCGTCTCTCCGATATCGGAGCCGGGCTTTTCCAGGTGGTTGGCAATCGCCCGGACGATATCTTCGGGATGATCGCTGCGTGCCGCGAACCGATGGCGCATATGCGTCCGGTTGGCGCCGGAAGCGGCGACGATCGCGCGCGTCTCTTCCTTCGTCGCGCCCGCAAAGGCGGCCTTATAGTCTCTGAGCAGGTTTTCGAGGCTCGACGCGGTATGGGCGCTTGCCAGAAACACGTGGCCCGCCGGAGAGGTCGCAGCCTTTTCCGCCTGTGCCGGATCCGGATCGCTGATGACGACATGGGCGTTGGCGCCGCCGAAGCCGAAGGAATTGATGCCGGCGAGCCGCGCCCGCTTGCCCTTCAGCAGCTCGATCGGATTGGCCGTCACACGGACATTGAGTCCGTCGAAGTCGATCTGTTCGTTCGGCGTCTCGAAATGCAGCGAGGCCGGCAGATAATTGTTCTCCAGAGCCAGAACCGCTTTCAGCATCCCGAACAGGCCGGAGGCCGGCTCGGTATGGCCGATATTGGACTTTATCGAGCCGATCGGCACCGGAGCCCGGCGCTTCGCGCCGATGACCGTGCCGATGGACCATACCTCAGCCGGGTCGCCGACCTTCGTGCCGGTACCGTGGCCTTCTACGAAAGCGACCTGGTTGGCGTCGATGCCGTTGCCTTCGTAGATCATCCTCAACAGATTGGCCTGCGCCTCGCGCGAGGGCAGCGAGATGCCGTTGGTGCGGCCGGCCGAATTGACGCCGGTGGCGACGATCCGCGCATAGCTCCGGTCGCGCTCGCGTTGCGCCCGGTCCGTGCGGCGCAGGACGAAGACGACGCCGCCCTCGGCGCGCACATAGCCGGCGCCGTCGTTGTCGTAGGCGCGGCAGAGCCCTTCGGGCGAGAGCATGCGCGCCTGTGCGAAGCCGACGAAGGGAAGCGGGTGGGCGAGGATATTGACGCCGCCGACGATGGCCGTGTCGATCTCTCCGGCGTTCAGCGCCCGCATTGCCTGATCTAGGGCTACGAGCGAAGAGGAACAGGCCGTGTCGACGGTCATGCTCGGACCGCTCAGGCCGAAGACGTGGGAAATACGGTTGGAGACGATCGACAGCGTGTTGCCCGTCATGAAGTAGGGGCCGGCGGCAGCCGGGTCGTCGACCGTGAGATTGGCGTGATCGAGGCTGGAGGCCCCGACATAGACGCCGACGTTTTCACCGTGCAGCGAGGCGACGGAAATATTGGCGTCCTCGAGCGCACGCCAGGCGAGCTGCAACAGAACCCGCTGCTGAGGGTCCATATACATGGCCTCGCGCTGCGACATCCCGAAAACGGCGGGATCGAAATCGTAGATATGGTCGAGGACGCCGGCGGCAAAGGAATAGGTCTTGCCGGGCGTGCCCATGACCGGATGCCAGAATCGCGCAAGGTCCCAGCGGTCCGAAGGGACGCGGGTCACGGTGCACTTGCCCTGACGAAGGATTTTGAACAGCGCCTGCGGAGATTTCGCTCCCGGGGCAAGGCATGCACGCCCTATGATTTCAACCGTCATGTAAGATCGAACGCTCTGAACTGCCGTTAAAATTGTCTTAGCCCATTGCAAGGTCAAACGTAAATTGCAATCGGCGACATTCCTGCTCTGTAGGTATCCCCGGGTTTATCCCCTGCGCTGTATTAGTGAGCTTTTAACTCATAGTGCCTAGCTTTCAACCCCGAAGGGCTAGATATACGTCTCCTGCGTTCCGTCCAATACAATTACCGCGACGGTTCGTAACCAAGATCGAGGCGGTATGGCCGGAAGAGCGCAGTCTCGATTATTTTGCCGGCTGTCGCGGCGAGGTGGCTTGTTGTGGGACGGCCTTTGTGCTTTTCAGAGACCGGCGGATTCCCTGCCGGGAAAATGCGGCGCAGATATCTGTATGGAATCATTGCTGCGCCGAACACGGAGTGTCGTAGTGAAACGAGTGACTGCCCTTCTGCTTTGTACCGCGCTTGCGGGATGCCAGGCCGTGCCGGGCGAGGGCCCTCTGACAACCGATATCGTTTCGGATGCCGGCCAGTCCGGCTCGGAGATCGGCAGAAGGAACGCGACGGTATTTGATATTGTAGATGTCGATGGCCAGTCGGCGCGGCTCGTTTCCGAATATGTTTCCACAACCCTCAGCCGCCGCTTCGGCATTGGCGGCGGCGTCGGTCAGGTGGTCATCGGCATTGGCGACCAGTTGAAGGTCACGATCTTCGAGGCGGGCAGCGACGGACTGTTTTCCACAACTGAATCGAAGCAGACGAGCATCGATCTCGTCGTCCAGCCCGATGGCAAGGCTGCAATTCCTTATGTCGGATCGGTCCGCTTTGCCGGCCTGACGCTCGAGCAGGCGCGCCAGGCGATCCTCGATGCATTGAAACAGAAGGCCGTCGAGCCGGATGTGATCGTGACGTCGACGTCGACGGCGTCGCGCATCGTCACGGTCTCCGGCGCCGTCGGCCGTCCTTCGGTCGTCCCTCTCAATCTCGTCAGCGAGACGATCAACGAGGTCATCGCGAAGGCGGGCGGCCCATCGGCGCAGCCCTACGAGACATATGTGACCCTCGTGCGCGGCAAGAAGACCGGCACGGTCCTGCTGAAATCGATCATCGAGAGCCCGTCGGAAAACATTCACGTAAAGCCGGGCGACCAGATCTTCGTGACGCGCGATCCGCGGACCTTCACCGTGCTCGGCCAGGTCCGCGCAAATCAGCGCGTCGAATTCGGCGCCAACGATCTCAACCTGCTCGAGGCCGTGGCGCTCGCGGGCGGCGGCTCGGATCGGACGGTGGATGCCAAGGGTTACTTTGTCTTCCGCTACGAGGAGCCGGACATCGTCATGAGCCTGCTTGGGCAGGAGCGGTTTCACAAGCTGCTGAGCAAGGGCATGAAGGCCGACCGCGTCGGGCGCTACCCGGTCGTCTACCGGTTCGACATGACGAAACCGGACAGCCTCATTGTCGGTCAGACCTTCCCGGTCAAAAATCGCGACGTCATCTATGCCTCGCGCCATCCTTCTGTCGACATCACGAAATTCCTCGATTTCGTCGCAAGGCCGATCGGTATCGTCAATTCCGGCGTGAACGTCGCCGACAATCTCAGCGATTTGAACAACTGATCTTGGGGCGCGCGACACCGGGCGTCGGTCCGGTGTCGACGCGGTTGCCGCTGAACGCTTTCGGCCGGCATGAATTAAGATCTTATAATCAATCACCTTTATAAGGTTCGCCCGTTCGCCGCGAGAATCACGTCACGAGCGCCGAACGTGCTTGCCGCGGTGCGCGTTCTATGGTTGATCTGGTTAGAGCGGGATGAGGAAAGGTGTATGCGATTTTCCGCCCGCATCCCGCTCTAACTTGGAGCGGGATGAGGAAAAGTGTATGCGGTTTTCCGCCCGCATCCCGCTCTAACTAATTAGAATCGATCACGTTCGTGACCTAGGTCGATCCGACCTGAACCATCGTGATCGAGATCGATTGTTGATGGCCGATGCGGCTCGGCCGGATTGCGAGAGGCAATGCCTGACGACGCCCTGATCGTTATCGACTTGCAGAACGACTTCTGCCCCGGCGGCGCTCTCGCGGTCGAGGGCGGCGATGAGATCGTGCCTGCCGTCAATCGCCTCATCGACGCGTCGCCGCATGTCGTCCTGACCCAGGACTGGCACCCGGCCGGCCATTCGAGTTTCGCCTCGACGCATCCGGGCAAGGCTCCGTTTCAGACCGTGGCGATGCCTTATGGAGAGCAGACGCTCTGGCCCGAGCATTGCGTCCAGGGGAGCCCCGGTGCCGATTTTCATCCGTCCCTGCGATGGACCTCGGCGGAACTGGTCATACGCAAGGGCTTCCGCCGCGAGATCGACAGTTATTCCGCTTTTTTCGAGAACGACCACCGGACCCCGACCGGACTTGCCGGTTACCTGCGCGAGCGCGGCATAAAGAGCGTGACGCTTTGCGGCTTGGCTACCGATTTCTGCGTTGGCTTCTCGGCACTCGATGCGGTCGCTCAGGGCTTTTCGACGTCGGTGGTGCTCGGTGCCTGCCGCGGCATCGATCTGAACGGCTCTCTCGCGGCCATGACCCTGCGCATGCGCGATGCCGGCGTCCGGCTGATCTAGTCGCCCCGGGACGGGGAAGCGCGGCATCGGCCGCATCCCCGCCCGGACTTAGGATATCGACCACGATCGCCTCGCCACAGAGCGGGTCATGACGGTCCAAGAGGAGCGTATTGCAGATGCCAAAGACCGATATCGCGCGACGGGTCTATAACCATACCTGGAAGCTCGATCCGATCGTCCGCAGCCTGCTGGATACGGATTTCTACAAGCTTTTGATGCTGCAGATGATCTGGCAGCTCTATCCGGGCGTGGACGCGACCTTTTCGCTGATCAATCGCACGAAGACGGTACGCCTTGCCGACGAGATCGACGAGCAGGAACTGCGCGACCAGCTCGACCACGCGCGCGGCCTGCGCTTCACCAAGAAAGAAATGATATGGCTCGCGGGTAACAGCTTCTATGGCCGCACGCAGATCTTTTCGCCGGAATTTCTGGCCTGGCTCGCAAAATTCCGCCTTCCGGAATACGAGTTGTCGCGTCGTGACGGCCAGTTCGAGCTGACGTTCCGTGGCCGCTGGGCCGAGACGACGATGTGGGAAATCCCCGCGCTCGCGATCATCAACGAGTTGCGCTCGCGCGCGGCGATGAAAGGGCTCGGCCCGTTCACGCTGGACGTGCTCTATGCCCGCGCCAAGGCCAAGATGTGGTCGAAGGTCGAGCAGCTGCGCGAGCATCCGAACCTGCGCATCTCCGACTTCGGCACGCGCCGGCGGCACAGCTTCCTATGGCAGCGCTGGTGCGTCGAGGCGCTCAAGGAAGGCATCGGCCCGTCCTTCACGGGGTCCAGTAACGTGCTGCTGGCAATGGACAACGACCTGGAGGCGGTCGGCACCAATGCGCACGAGCTGCCGATGGTGGCCGCGGCGCTTGCCCGCAACGACCGCGAGCTTGCGGCCGCGCCCTACAAGGTTCTGCAGGACTGGAACCAGCTCTATGGCGGCAACCTCCTGATCGTGCTCCCGGACGCGTTCGGGACGGCCGCGTTTCTCAGGGATGCGCCCGACTGGGTGGCGGACTGGACCGGCTTCCGGCCGGACAGCGCCCCGCCCATCGAGGGAGGCGAGAAGATCATCGCCTGGTGGAAGAAGATGGGCCGAGACCCACGGGAGAAGCTCCTGATCTTCTCCGACGGCCTCGACGTCGACACGATCATCAAGACCTACTGCCACTTCGAAGGGCGCGTGCGCATGAGCTTCGGCTGGGGAACCAACCTCACCAATGATTTCGCCGGCTGCGCTCCGACCGAAATCAAGGGCCTCAACCCGATCTCCATCGTATGCAAGGTCAGTGAGGCCAATGGCCGCCCGGCGGTCAAGCTCTCGGACAACCCGCGCAAGGCGACGGGGATCCGGCCGAAGTCTCGCGCTATCTGAAATTCTTCGGCAGCGAGGATTTCGTGGAGCAATCCGTACGGGTGTGACGCGGGAAGAAGCCGGCGTCTGCGGCTTCCAATCCCTCAATCATATGACTTATTGCGGTACCTCACTATTTCCTTGAATTTCCCCCGATTGCCCCATGATGAGGTCGTTGAGGTACACCTTGGGAGGGGTTCGTGCGTCAGGCCTATTCTCCGGATGACGTGGACGTCATGCGCGGAGCGCTCGATATCTGGTGCGCTCTGCACAATGTCGGCAGGGATGGCGTGGAGGCCAACAGGGCCGCCAAGCGCATTCTCGACTTGATGGACACGAAGAAGTGTTCCTGCGACGAACTTCTGGCTCAGCTGGGAGATTTCGGCCCGGAGCAGCGTCGCCGCGTTTCATGACGCATGTCCCCGGGCGATCTTTGCGCGCCTGACAAGGCGGCCGCTTTCATCGTGGTATCGATGAGGTGATTTCGTGCGACACGGCGGCATTCGCCTCCGGGCGATAGCTGGACAGCGCAAAATGCAGGATGCCGCTGACTGTGATGGACAGGGCGAGAACCGCGACAGTGACGCCGAGACCCGATTTGATCATGTCCATCTTCTCCGACCGTTGCTTGGTTGCACGTGTGAAAGACCGCGGAATAGAGTTATTCCTGTGGCGCCGGTCGGACTGTTCCCCGAGGAACGGAGAATATGGTTAACAATCTCCTGACCGTGGCGGGCATGCCACGCCACCTGAGGCTTTCAATTGCTTCTCTTCCCTGAAATTTTTCCGATTGACCTTGCCATCGTTGTAAGCCCTAGAACTTGAAAATCGGGTTGCAGCGGCGAAGTTCGCCCGTTGTGGCCGCGCCACACTCGATGCGCCTTGCGCGTCAACGTGAGCTGAAGATTGAAAATTTTGGGCCCGATAATAGGCATTGAACATGGGCATGCTTCGAATCACGACGCAGAAGCTGTTGATTCTGTTCCGCCTGGTGATTTTCGTGTCACTGGCGGCATATGCATTGCCGAGTTCCTCCGCAGCCATGCACGGCGACTGGTCCCAGTCTGAAATTGCGCAGTCGCGCGATCATTCCGATATGGCGAGCGGCGCGCATTCGCACGGCGATCAGGACTCCTCTGCCAAAGGCGACCAGAAGCCCGCGAAGCAGCAATGCTGTAAAGACGTTTGTGCCGGCATGGCGATTCTGGCGGGGACCGACGCTATTGGCAGACCCCGCCTATCCCCCGTCCGGGAATTCGTCGACGAGGCCGGGACCACGGGCGAATTGCCGCTGCTGCACCGCCCCCCAAGCGCCTGAATAGGATGCGCCCGTCCGCTTGACGGGTCGAACGCGTGTTCGCGAGCAAGCCTTGCTCTCGAGCGCTGCCGCAATCTCCTATTCGGATAAATCCATGAAACATCTGCTTTTCGTGGCCGTCCTGCCGCTTTTTGCGAGCGGTTGCGCCGCCACCTTGCCTCCCGATGTGATCGCCTCGGGCGAACTCCCGGCCAGCGATGCCGGGGTGCGCCCCGTTGCCTATACGAGTCCTGTCGCGGGCTATACGGACCGCAGGGCCGTCGATCCCAAACCATGGCGCGACCAGAATGATGCGCAGGCTCCGAAAGGAGGCGGATCATGATGAAAGCCAAGATGAGACTGGCGGCGACGCTCGCACTGCCGCTGGTGCTCGGCGGCTGCGTTACGGCTGGCGAGTACGCAGTTAAGAATGCCGGATTTTCCCTGGTCGCGGCGACAACGGCCGAAGCCGCCGGCAAGCAGACCGTGTGGGTGCAGAACCAGGAACAGGCCCGATCCGTCTCCAAGCGGGTGAAGGCGCTGACGGCGAAGAAGTCGATCGACGTCGAGACGGCAGTCCAGGTCGCGCTGCTCAACAACAAGGGGCTGCAGGCGGCCTATGCCGATCTCGGCGATTCCGCGTCCGACGCCTGGCAGGCGACAATGCTCGTCAACCCGACCGTGGGTGTCGGGCTGACGGGCATCGGCACGCCGGGGCTTACGGCATTCCGGACGGTCGAGAGCGCGATCGTCTCCAATATTCTTGCGCTCGTCACGCGCGACAGGAATATCGCGCTCGCCGACACCGAGTTCCGGAAGGCGCAGTTGGATGCCGCTTCGCGCACCTTGCAGCTTGCTTCCGAGACGCGGCGCGCCTGGATCAATGCCGTAGCGGCTTGGGAAACGGTGGGCCAGCTCAACCGGGCGCAGGCGGCGGCCGACGCAGCGTCCGCGCTTGCCGAAAAGCTCGGCGAGAGCGGGGCCATGACAAAGGGGGCGCAGGCCCGCGAGCATGTCTTCTACGCCGAACTGGCGGGAGAGGGGGCCAAGGCGCGGCTCCAGGCGCGTCTGGCCAAGGAGGAACTGACGCGGTTGATGGGCCTCTGGGGTTCGGACGTCAAATTCCAGGTGCCGAACCGGCTGGCTCCCCTGCCGAAGGGTCTGATGAAGCGCGACCAGATCGAGGCGGAAGCTCTGCGGCGGCGGGTCGATCTCCAGATTGCGAAGCTCGATCTGGAGGCGACGGCCAGATCCTACAATCTGACCGAGGCCACCCGCTACGTCACCGACCTCAACCTCCTCGCCGGCTTCGAGACCGAGCGGGCAAAGGAGGACGGCGACATCTCGTCGGAGACGACGGGCCGGGCCGATCTCGAATTCGTCATTCCCATCTTCGACAGCGGCAAAGCGCGCATGCGCAAGGCCGAGCTCGCCTATATGCGGGCGGCGAACCTTCTCGCCGAAAAGGCCGTCAATGTCCGCTCGGAAGCACGCTCGGCCTATCAGGCCTACCGCGCCAACTACGACATCGCCCGGCACTACCGCAGCAGCGTCGTGCCGCTGCGCACCGAAATCGAGGAACAGTCACTCCTCACCTACAACGGGATGATCACCAGCACCTTCGAACTGCTCGCCGACAGCCGCGAAAAGGTCAATGCGATCCTGCTCGCGATCAATGCCAAGCGCGACTTCTGGCTGGCCGAGGCGGATCTGGCTCCGGCGATCTACGGCGGGGGCGCGGCCTCCCGCGAAACCGAGGTCGCGGCGGCCGCCGAAAACGGCGAATGAGAAAGGCACGCAAAATGTTCAACAGACGACAGTTACTCGGCGCGAGCGCCGCACTGGTTTCCACCGCCGCCTGGGCGAAAACGTCGAATATGGGCCTGCCCGAGGCGGCATTCATGGAGACGGCGGATACGCAAGCCCCCGTCCGGCCTTCCTCCGGGCCTGACTACAACCCGGTGGTGACCATCAACGGCTGGACCGCACCCCACCGGATGAACAGCGGCGTCAAGGAGTTCCATCTCGTCGCCGAGCCGGTCGAGCGCGAGATGGCGGAGGGCATGACCGCCTATCTCTGGGGCTATAACGGCCAGTCGCCAGGTCCGACGATCGAGGCGGTCGAAGGCGATCGGGTCCGCATCTTCGTCACCAACAAGCTGCCGGAGCCGACGACGATCCACTGGCACGGCATGATCCTGCCATCCGGCATGGACGGCGTCGGCGGGCTGTCGCAGCCGCACATCCCGCCCGGCAAGACTTTCGTCTACGAGTTCGATCTCGTGAAGTCGGGCACCTTCATGTACCACCCGCATTCCGACGAGATGGTGCAGATGGCCATGGGGATGATGGGCTTCTTCGTGATCCACCCCAAGGACCCGAAATTCATGCCGGTCGACCGGGATTTCGTGTTCCTGCTCAACGCCTACGACATCGAGCCGGGCTCCTACGTGCCGCGTGTCATGGAAATGACCGACTTCAATATGTGGTGCTGGAACAGCCGCATCTTCCCGGGCATCAGCCCGCTGGTCGTTTCCAGGAACGACCGCGTGCGCGTGCGGGTCGGCAATCTCACCATGACCAACCACCCGATCCACATGCACGGCTACGACTTCGAGGTCACATGTACCGACGGCGGCTGGGTCCGACCGGAGGCGCGCTGGCCGGAGGTCAGCATCGACATTCCGGTCGGCGCCATGCGGGCCTACGAATTCGACGCCAAATACGCGGGCGACTGGGCGATCCACTGCCACAAGTCGCACCACACGATGAACGCCATGGGACACGACATCCCGACCTTTATCGGCGTCGACAAGAAGGAGGTCGCGGAAAAGATCCGGAAGGTCCACCCGGAATACATGCCGATGGGTACGGCCGGCATGTCCGACATGGGCAAAATGGAGATGGAGCTTCCCGAAAACACCATACCCATGATGACCGGCTGGGGTCCGCACGGGCCGATCGAAATGGGCGGCATGTTCTCCGTCGTCAAGGTGCGCGAGGGCATCTCGGCGGACGATTACTCCGATCCCGGCTGGTACGAAAACCCGCCCGGAACGCAGGCCTGGGAATGGACGGGCGAGCTTCCGGACTGGACCAGGGCCGATGACGCAAAGACGCGGATCACGCCGAAGCACTCCAAACACGGATGATGGCGCATGACGATCTTCAACCAACCGATCCGTCTCGCCCCCGGAGGTCGGGCGAGATGGTCTGGAAATTCACCAATGCCGGCGCTTTCAAGATCGGGTGCCTGGTGCCGGGTCACTACGACGCGGGCATGCACGGCGACGTGACTGCCGCACGGAAATAAATCCTCAGGAAAGGGTCTCACATGAAAACGACTGTCAAGTTCACGCTGGTCTTCGCCCTCGCTCTCGGCACTGCCTACGGCGCCATCGCCGGCGACTTCACCAAAGCCACCGTCAAGAAGGTCGATGCCAAGGCGAAGAAGGTCACGCTGAAGCATGAGGAGCTGAAGGCTCTCGAGATGCCTGCCATGACGATGGTCTTCAGGGTCAAGGACGAAGCCCTGCTGTCGAAGCTGAAGGAAGGCGATCAGATCGAATTCGTTGCCGAACGCGTCGACGGCAAGCTGACCGTCACCGAGGTGCAGTAGCTCCGATAGGGACGCGGCGGGATGCCGCTGCGTCCCCATCCCGGCTTCGATGCCGTCATCGGCCCGCATTACGGCACGGTCGTCGGAGGCGTTCTGGACAGCGGCGTCCACAGCGAGTTCACTGTAATAGGCGATGCGGTGAACGTGGCGCAAAGGCTCGAAAACCCCGGCCAAGTCGCTCGACGCTCCGCTTGTGATCTCGTTTTCGCTGATCGAGCGTCCTTGCCTGGACAAGTCCAGCCAAGCCCTGCACGTTTGCAGGCGGTCTTGAAGGCGTTGCTGATACGACTTCCTGCCGACGTGTCTGCATCCTTATCCGGGTCGGGACGTTCATACGGGACGCACTTGCAATTAATAGCACAGGGTTAGTTGTCCTGCTCCCAACTCCGCCCAGGTCGGCAGCAAGGCGGGAGAGCCCTTGGCCTTCGGATCGACAGAGTTTGTCCGAAGGCATCCCAGCAACTGAGGAATTACGGATGACCCGGCGATTACTCGCTGTCTTCCGTGCCATTTTCATCGATTGTGGGCGGCTCAAAACTGAATGATGTCTGGTCATCTTCGGGCGGAAGTTGCAAGTCTTCGATGCCCAAGACCTCGAATTTCGAGCCAGCCAGTTTCTTGATGTCCCCGTCATCAGAATAGATGACCGTCGCGCCCTCGATAGCGGCTATGGCGACGATCTGGTCATCGAACTTGGCTTTCGCCTTTGACACCGTTGCAGATTTCGTCCCGCTCTGGCGGCGCTCAACCTGCATTGCTGCGTATTCTACCGCCGCACGCTCATCAAAAGGCGAGATGCGGAAATGCTTGCTTCTCTTGATGATCGAGAGACGTTCCGGTGCTCCGTCCTGCGCCCTGAACAAGGCTTTCGGCGAGCGAGGGCGTGGGGATGATGATCTTCGTCTTTTCCCGCTGGAGGGTTGCGATCAGATACTCGACACGCTCGCGGCAACGCTCGACTGGCAGGCCAGTGGTTTTGCAGGTCGGCGCGTTGGCACTTTCATCGAAGAGGTAGACAAGTATGTTGGCGTCGAAGGCAACAATCAATTCGCGTCTCCGCCACCATGACGATCTTCAAGGAGTGCACGAACAGGATCGGGAACCTCGTTCCAGGTGCTTCCTTTGATCTTTCGCAGGGAAGCAACCACCTCTTCCAGAGGCTCGTCGCCCAGAACTTCAAAATCGGTGATCTTGAAGCTCTTCAAAACCCAACTGCCATCGGCTTCCCGATACCATGTCCCACTGCCGTAAACCCGCAAGGTCGGGCCGAGAAGATGCTGTGCAATCTTCCGGGCGAGGTCGGCTGTAGCATTGAGACCGCTATGGATGGTGGCACCATCGCGCAGGTGAACCGGGATGGTGTCATCCTTACCACCGACACGAATGACCTGCCCCTCTAGACTGCCTTCCTGCCGGATCGGCCCAAAGACAAGGGGCTCCGGTCGGGTACGACCAGGAAACGGCAAAATGACAGCGCCATCGTTCCCGCTCAGTTCGCCGGTTGCATTGTCCTTGCGCAGCATCTCATCAAGTTCGTCAAACGCCTTGAGGGCATCCTTGGGCGCGCTCCCCCGCTGAAGACTCAGCACCCTGTCCTGCACCTTCGGCTGCGCTGGTTCATCCACTGCGGCGACAAGAATAGCAGAACCCGTCTCGACACTCTGAAAATGAACATTGGCGGTTTCGCCAAGCAAACGGGCATACGCCGCCATGTACTCCGCAAGCCGGTCCATAGGCAGCGTTTCCGGCGTGTAGCTGTTTTCTATTTGAAACCTATATTCGCTCATTCCAATCATGCCTCACGCTGATCGGCGCAAATTCCGACCATCTTACCACACGACTACCATTGATCGCCCCTGAAACCAAACGGTACTGTTTCTCGTGGCAAGAAATAGCGGCGCTGGTCGACGACATCATGCGCCCGGGTCAGCCGGTCGCCTCCGTAGTCATCCCCGGCTATCAGGACACACTTGCGGATCGCACGCGCAACCCGGGTATTGCAGCGCTCGAAAACGCGCGCGCGGCAGGGCCGTCGTCCGGCGCCTACACGCAGCGGCGTTCGGCCAATACCGAAGCCGTCGAGCGCGCCAATATCCAGACGCCGGAAACGCTGCAGACCCGGACCTACGAGTGGATGCGCGGCCAGGTCAGCGGCACCTATCTCGCGACGGCGATCGCCGCCGTCGTGGCGCGGGCGAAGAACTGGGGCATGGCAAAACCGTCGTTTCGGCGAGGGTGCGCGAGATCGGGTGCGACGTCCACTTTTCCTTGAGTGCCCCAAATAGCGCCCAAACTGCTGTATGTTGGTGAGTTGGGCGTTTTGTAGGAAGGCCGGAAGTACTTAATTTCTTTAGGAGATTAATGGTGCTGCTAGAGAGATTTGAACTCTCGGCCTCTCCCTTACCAAGGGAGTGCTCTACCCCTGAGCTATAGCAGCATCCGGCGGCGCTTCGTGACAAGCCGCATCAGGCGAGGGGCCTATTGCCATAGCTTGAGGGAGAGCGCAAGCCGCATTTCGAAGTTTTTGGGCGGGCCGCGCCGGGAAGGTGGCGGGCTCACACGGTCCGGGGCGCTCAAGCTCTTCCGTTGCGGCCTGTTGCGGCACGGACCGGCTCGGAAGCAGCTTCGCGGTTTTCCCCGATTTCGCTCTCACCCGGCCGGCTTGCCGCTTCCGAAGCTCCTGGTTTTGCGGTAATGGATGGCCATGCAGAGCGACGACAACAATAAGCATGTGCCGGGGCGGGCAAAGGGCGCAGGGCATTCGAGCGAGGCCGAGGCGAGGCGGCTGCGTCTGGCGAAGAACCTTCGCGACAATCTCCAGCGGCGCAAGCAGCAGATGCGTGCGCGCCGGGCGGGTGCTGCGGACGAGACATCCGGACTGCCTGCCGCAAAAACGGACGAATCGGAAGATTAGGTCCTGCAACCGGCGGCAGGCGGGGCCGTCCGGGTCTTCGCTTCCCTGCACCCCCGCATTTCAAGGCACTTCTAATTTCACCGCATCTCCACTAAAGAGACGCCCTTCAACAATGCCGGATCGGCATCGATTTTCCAGAAAGGCGGGCAGCGCCCGTTCGAGAGGTCTCATGGATCGCATCAGGATTGTAGGCGGAAACGAACTCCACGGGGTGATCCCCATCTCCGGCGCGAAGAACGCCGCCTTGCCGCTGATGATCGCGTCGCTCCTGACTGACGACACGCTGACGCTCGAAAACGTCCCGCATCTGGCCGATGTCGAGCAATTGATCCGTATCCTGGGCAATCATGGTGCCGACATTTCCGTCAATGGCCGGCGCGAGCGCCAGGGCGAGAGCTATGCCCGCACGGTTCATTTCACCAGCCGCAACATCGTTTCGACGACGGCGCCTTATGAACTCGTCTCGAAGATGCGCGCGAGCTTCTGGGTCATCGGGCCGCTGCTCGCCCGCGAAGGCAAGGCGCGGGTGTCTCTGCCGGGCGGCTGCGCCATCGGAACGCGTCCGGTCGATCTCTTCATCGAGGGGCTGGCAGCACTTGGTGCCAATATCGAGATCGATGGCGGCTACGTCAACGCCACCGCACCGGCAGGCGGGCTCATCGGTGCGCGCTACGTGTTCCCGAAAGTTTCCGTCGGCGCGACGCATGTGCTGATGATGGCGGCAACGCTGGCCAACGGCACGACCGTGCTCGGCAATGCCGCACGCGAGCCCGAAGTCGTCGACCTTGCCAAATGCCTGAACGCCATGGGCGCGAAGATCAGCGGGCAGGGGACGAGCACCGTCACCATCGAGGGCGTGCGCTCGCTCTCGGGAGCCCGTCATCGCGTGCTGCCCGATCGCATCGAGACGGGAACCTATGCCATGGCCGTCGCCATGGCGGGCGGCGACGTCATTCTCGAGGACACCGAGGCGAGCCTCCTGGACACGGCGCTCGAGGCGATCCGTCGCGCCGGCGCCGAGATCAGCGAGACGAACAACGGCATCCGCATCGTCCGCAACGGCGCCGGCATCAAGCCGGTCGACATCGTTACCGATCCGTTTCCCGGCTTCCCCACCGACCTCCAGGCGCAGTTCATGGGACTGATGACCCGGTCGAGCGGCATTTCCCACATTACCGAGACGATCTTCGAAAACCGTTTCATGCATGTGCAGGAGCTGGCGCGGCTCGGCGCCAAGATCTCGCTCTCCGGCCAGACGGCCAAGGTCGAGGGCGTGTCGCGGCTGAAGGGCGCACCGGTCATGGCGACGGACCTCAGGGCCTCCGTTTCGCTCGTCATCGCGGGCCTGGCGGCCGAGGGCGAGACCATGGTCTCGCGCGTTTACCATCTCGACCGCGGCTTCGAGCGCCTCGAAGAGAAGCTCACGCGCTGCGGCGCCCATGTCGAGCGCGTCAGCGACTGATCCGGCTCGGCGCGTCCGATCAGGTGCGCAAAGCCGCTGTGGCGCTTTCGGTCACTTCCCGCGCTCGAGCCGTTGCGGTTTCGGGCGCAACGTCCTATGTCCTTGGCGATCACCCGCTAAAATGCGGGGCATGAAAACGGACGGGATGAATCGCATGGATGCTTTGAAACTGCTGGCACTCGACGAGGAAGACCTTGGCGTCGTCTCCGCCCATGTGCAGGACGCAGTCTTCAAGGTAGCGGGCATCGCCTACGACGCCCGGCGCCGGCAGTTCACCCTGGTGGTCAACCGCTTCGCCTGGGAAAAGGCGGAGGGCAAGCGCCGCGGCTTCGAGCGGCGCCGTGCCGTCCTTCTGTTCAAATGCGTCAGTGCCGTGCGGTCGCTCGGCTTCGATCGCACCGACATGGAAGCGGTGCTCGACCTTCTCGCCCTGCGCTTCGACGTCAAGGGGGAGGGGCCGGAAGGCACGATCGAACTCGTGCTCGCGGGCGAGGCGTCGATCGCGCTCGATGTGGAGTGCATCGAGGTGCAGCTTGCCGATACCGGCGGCGCCTGGGAGACGGCGTTCAAGCCGCGCCACCCCGAGGGCGCCTGAGGACGCCGGTTTGAGAACTCCCGCTTGAGCGTCCCCGCCGGCAACCACCAAAAGGATCATCGCATTGGCAATCAGGCTGAACTATCTCGATACGAGCTTCGAGCGCGATTTCGCCGCGTTCCTGACGACGAAACGGGAAGTTTCCGAAGACGTCAACGCCGTCGTGCGCACCATCATCGACGATGTCCGCGCCCGCGGAGATGCGGCGCTCGCCGATTATTCCACGCGTTTTGACGGGATCGACTTCACGGTCACGGGCATGGCGGTGACGTCGGCGGAAATAGATGCGGCGATCCACGCGGTTGCTCCGGAAGTGCTCGGTGCTTTGAAAGTCGCGGCGACCCGCATCGAGGCGCATCACCGGCGGCAATTGCCGAAGGACGACATTTACGAAGACCAGATGGGCGTCGGCCTCGGCTCGCGCTGGACGCCGATCGACGCAGTCGGTCTCTATGTGCCCGGCGGCACGGCGAGTTATCCGAGCTCGGTTCTGATGAACGCTCTGCCGGCCAAGGTCGCAGGCGTGCCGCGCATCGTCATGGTCGTGCCGGCCAGCGGCGGGGCGATCAATCCGGCGGTGCTCGCAGCCGCCCGCCTTGCCGGTGTGGAGGAGATCTACCGCATTGGCGGCGCGCAGGCCGTGGCCGCGCTCGCCTACGGCACCGAGACGATCGAACCGGTTGCGAAGATCGTCGGCCCTGGGAATGCCTATGTTGCGGCCGCCAAGCGGCAGGTTTTCGGCACGGTCGGCATCGACATGATCGCCGGGCCGTCGGAAGTGCTGGTGATCGCGGACCGCGACAACGATCCGGATTGGATCGCCGCGGACCTGCTCGCCCAGGCCGAGCACGACGCCGGCGCGCAGGCGATCCTGATCACCGACGATGCGGCCTTCGGCGATGCGGTCGAAAAGGCGGTGGAGCGTCAGTTGAAGACGCTGCCGCGCGCCGACACGGCGGCAGCCAGCTGGCGCGATTTCGGCGCCGTGATCCTGGTTCCGGATTTCGACAAGGCCGTGCCGCTCGCCAACCGCATCGCCCCGGAACATCTCGAACTGGCGACGGCCGATCCGGACTCGATGGTTCCCGCGATCCGCAATGCCGGTGCGATCTTCATCGGCAGGCACACGCCCGAAGTCATCGGCGACTATGTGGGCGGTTCCAACCACGTACTGCCGACGGCGCGTTCGGCGCGGTTCTCCTCGGGCCTCGGCGTGCTCGACTATGTGAAGCGAACCTCGATCCTGCGGCTCGGCCCGGATCAGTTACGCATTCTCGGGCCCGCCGCGATCGCGCTGGCAAGATCGGAAGGCCTCGAGGCCCATGCCCGATCGGTTGCCATCCGCCTCAACCTCGGGGAAGAGGGATGAAGGCCGATCGCAACCTGCGGCTCTGCGATGTCGTGCTGGACGAGACGATCGGCCGCTCGACGCCGGATGTGGAGCATGAGCGCGCGGTTGCGATTTTCGACCTGCTCGAAGATAACCTGTTCGAACCCGTCGGGCATTCCGGCGGCCCCTATCGGCTCAATCTGTCGCTGGTCGACGCGAAGCTGGTCTTCCGGATTTCGACGGATGGCGGTACCGAGGTCGCCACCCACATCCTCTCGCTCACGCCCTTTCGCCGTATCGTGAAGGACTACTTCATGATCTGCGAAAGCTATTACCAGGCGATCCGGTCGGCGACGCCGAGCCAGATCGAGGCGATCGACATGGGGCGGCGCGGCATCCACAACGAGGGTTCTCAGACCCTGATGGACCGGCTCTCGGGCAAGATCAGGCTGGATTTCGATACGGCGCGCCGGCTCTTCACGCTCGTCTGCGTGCTCTACTGGCGCGGCTGACGGGGAGGCGGAGATGATCGCGACCGCCACGCCGCAATCGAAAGCGCCCCGCTCGGTTCTTTTCATGTGCGGCATGAACGCCATCCGTTCGCCGATGGCCGAGGCGCTCGCCCGCGTGGCGCTTCCGAAGGGGACCTACGTCGCCTCCGCCGGCGTCCGGCAGGGCGAGCGGGATCCCTTCGTAGACGTGGTTCTCGAAGAGGTCGGGCTGACGATCGGCCGGCATCAGCCGCGCACGCTCGAAGAGCTCGAAGACGATTACTTCGACCTCATCGTGACGCTGGCGCCCGAAGCCCACCACATGGCCCTTGAATTGACCCGATCCATGGCCGTGGATGTGGTATACTGGCCGACACCCGACCCGACTGTTGCGACCGGCACACGGGAGCAGATCGTGGCCGCCTACCGGGCGGTGCGCGATCATCTCGCGACGCTGATCGCAAGCCGTCTCGCCGTGGAAAGCCCCCAGAAAGGCAGTCCTCCGGAGGCATGATTCCGATCCTCGCGCCGCGATTCGATGCGTGATGATCGGGTACCCGAAAAAGCCTGATCAAAGCGGTTCACAAAGCCGCGGCGATTGTGTAGTTTCCGGCAACTTTTCGAGGATGCCTGTTGCATCCGCTATTGAGCACGAGAAAGAACAGTCCTGCATGGCGAAAGAAGAAGTCCTAGAATTTCCGGGCGTGGTCACCGAATTGCTTCCCAACGCGACTTTTCGCGTGAAGCTTGAAAACGAGCACGAGATCATCGCCCACACGGCGGGCCGCATGCGCAAGAACCGTATCCGCGTTCTGGCCGGCGACAAGGTCCTCGTCGAGATGACGCCCTATGACCTGACGAAGGGCCGCATCACCTACCGCTTCAAGTAGGCCCCGGCCGAATGCACGTCGCCCAAAAGTGCTGAGCGATTTTGGGCAGCGATATGCACGAGCATGGCACAAACTCCGGGAATAACGGCTCGCATCGATGGCAGTGACCAAGAAACTGATACTGGCGTCCGGATCGCCGCGTCGTGTCGAGCTCCTGGCGCAGGCGGGAATCGAGCCCGCGCGCCTCATGCCTATGGACCTGGACGAAACGCCGAAGCGTTCGGAACACCCCGCTCGCTTGCGCGGCGGCTCTCGGCTGAAAAGGCGAAGGCGGCGCTTTCCGCGATTACCGGCGACCCGGCCTGGGACGGCAGCTACATTCTCGCAGCCGACACCGTCGTTTGCGTCGGCCGCCGTATCCTGCCGAAGCCGGAACTGGTGAGCGAGGCGTCGAGCGCATTGCATCTTCTGTCGGGCCGCAGCCACCGCGTCTATACGGGCATCTGCCTCGTCACGCCCGACCGCACGCTTCGCCAGAAGGTGATCGATACCAAGGTGCGCTTCAAACGCCTTTCCACGCTCGACATCGAGAGCTATCTCGCTTCCGGCCAGTGGCGCGGCAAGGCCGGGGGATATGGTATCCAGGGAATTGCCGGAGGTTTCGTCGTGAAGCTGGTCGGCTCCTACACCAATGTGGTAGGCTTGCCGCTCTATGAGACCGTCAATCTACTCGTCGGCGAAGGGTACGACGTGCACGATCGTTGGCTGGAAGGCTGAGAGGATGCGCGGCGAAGGCAAGAAAAACGGGTCGAACGTAGAACCCCTGCGCGCAACGCGTCCCTGCGCGGAGTGTGGACGTCCGTCCGTGCGCGAGCATTATCCCTTCTGCTCCGAGCGGTGCCGTAACGTCGATCTCAATCGCTGGCTGTCCGGTTCCTATGCGATCCCGGTCGCTGACGACGAGTCGAAGGCCGACGACGGCGACGAACGGTAATTCTTCGCTCCAACCGAACATCGGTAATTTCGAAGCGGCCCCGGGGAATTCGCGGACGCCGGCGATCTCTCTGAATTCCTTCGACTTTCTCCACCTTTACGCAGCCAGCTAAATTACTTCGAAAAAGAGTCATTTGGTGCTGGACACGGCCGAACAAGATGTTATAACCCCGCTCGCTTCCGGGGCGAACGACACGCCCCAGCGGTTTCCCGAAGGAGACTGCCGCCGTCAAGGCAGGATGCCCGGATAGCTCAGTTGGTAGAGCAGCGGATTGAAAATCCGCGTGTCGGTGGTTCAAATCCGCCTCCGGGCACCATTTTACTCTTAAAATCATTGTTTAAAAGCTCTTTGAGCCTTCTTGCGCCGTCGGTAGCGGGACGGACAGCGCGGAGATTCTGGCAGCGCTCTTTGCGCCGGCGGAAGAGCTGGCTCACATGAACGCCCGCCGAGTGCGCGATCTCCGAAACGCTTGCGCCTGACTCAAGCGTCGCCGCGACCAGCCGCTCCTCCTCCCGAGACCAGCGCCGACGCCGCTCGACCGACATAATCACCTCAATCTGATGCTTCGTCACAGGGACTAATCCGAGTGTTACGTGAAGCTATTCAGCAGCCTCGGCTGCCGTATTTCCGCGCACATTGCGGCTTGATATCAATCATAAATGTAGTTACATTAATTCATGAGAATTGTATGGGACGAGCCCAAACGGCAAGCCAACCTTGAAAAGCATGGTTTCGATTTTGCCGATGTAAGCGACATCGATTGGGCGAGTGCCATCATTGAGGACAGCAGGACAGATGCTTCGGGCGGAAAGCGCTTGAAGGCTATCGGTTATTTTCGTGATGGGACAGCAGCGGTCATTTTCGCGACACTCGGAACGGAAGCTATATCGATCATCAGTTTTCGTCCTGCTAGCGACAGAGAAAGAAGGAGGCTTCCATGGCCACCAAGACCCAAAAGCTGAAAACGTTTGAGCCAGGTCACGGTTACACGAAAGAAGACTGGGACGCTGTCGATTTTCCCGAGTTGACCGACGAAGAGCTTGCCAACATGCGCCCGGCAAAAGAGGTGCTACCGCCTGAGTTTTTCAGAGCTATCGAAGAGCGTCGCAGATCGCGTGGGCGCCCACCGCTGGAGCATCCGAAAAAGCAAATCACCCTCCGGTTGGACGAAGATGTGATTGCTAAGTTTCGAGCAAGCGGCAAAGGCTGGCAGGGCCGGATGAATGAGGCGTTACGAAAAGCTGCAGGCATATAGCCGGCGCGAAAATTCACGCTTTTCCAGCACATGCGCATAGAGGCGGCCTATAAACCGCCAGCTTCGCGGATCTTTCGGCCAGTTGAAAATCCGCGTGTCGCCAGGTGTCCGGCTTCCATCGAGATATTGGCCTTTACCGGGCGACGACTCGACGATGGCGGGAACGACAACGAAGGCCGCTCCATCCGCGAGCTGTTCGGCGACCTCGGATACTGACGCAGTTCGTCAATGTCTCGCGGCTCCGGGACCTCGCCGTCATCGTTCCGCGGCCGCATCAGCGCGCAATACCTCATCACAGTCTGGCCCATCGCAGTCGCGCCGGGTGCAGCAGGAAGGCGACACCGTAAGCCCCATCGTGTTCGTCGCCGCCGATATTGTGCCAGCATCACCTCCAAGCGGGGCCACGGCACTCCATCCGCGGCCTTAACTCGAGCTGCTTATTTTCGCTGCCGAACGATGTATCTTTAGCAGTATCCCATTGAATCCTCTGCCGTGGACGCCGCGTCGGGGCTGGCGGGATCGCGAATTTTCGACCACAAATACGAAGACATGCCGAGGCACGCGGCAGCGCGAGGGGGTTGGAATGAAATTCCGCGTCTCCGACGGGGCACGATTTTTTCTGCTCGGACAGCGCAAGACGATTTTCGTCGAAGCGTCGCAGCAGATTTTTGAGGTTGACGACCTTACCGCGTATCTCACCTGCCTTCTCGCCGAACCCATGTCGCAGCGCCGGCTGGAGGCCGATCTCGTGGCACGCGGCGCCGGCCGGGCCGAAGCGCGAAAATCGGTGCGGGATTATCTCCTTTATATGTCCCGCGAGGGTCTGCTGGAGATTGCCTTCGACGCCGAGGACGGGGCGCCGATACACACGCATGTGCTGGACATGCATGGAGCCGCCGTCTCGATAGCATATCACGATAGGGGCCTCCTCGATCTCATCCTGCCCGTATTCGATCATCAGGCGTCAGAGGGCCTGAAGCCTTCGGTCTCCTATGCGGTGGCGAAGTTCGGCAACCGCGTGTGCGTCAGCCGCAACCGTTCCCCCGGCATGATCGTCGCGGCCAACGAAGCGGTGCCGGCGCTGAAAGCGTTGCTGACGGAGGATGTGCTTGCAAGCCTCGGCACGACGGTCGCGCTTCATGCCGCGCTCCTGGTGAAGAGCGGGAAGGGGCTTCTGATTTGCGGCGCGCCGGGCGCGGGCAAGTCGACGCTCGCGCTCGCGCTCCTCGAAGCAGGCTTTGCCTGCGGCGGCGACGATATCGCGCTGATGAGGCCGGACGGCCTGCTGCGGGGCGTTCCCTTCGCCCCTGCTCTGAAGCGCGGCTCATGGGGTCTCCTCGAAGGCCTGCGCGGCACGATCGAAGCGGCGCCGGTTCATCGCCGCCTCGACAATCGATATGTCCGCTACCTGGCGTCGATCCCCTTTGCGTCTGACGATGCAGTGCCGCTTGGCACCATCGTGCTGCTGCGCCGGCGCAAAGGCCGGACGGAGCTTGCCGCGGTCGAACCGGCGCGGGTTCTGTCGGAGCTCTTCTCGGCGCCTTTACGCCGACACGGCGCCTCGACCTGTCGCAGTTCGACGCCCTGCTGAACGCCATTCGCGGCGCCAGTGCCGTCGAGCTTTCCTATATGCGGCTGGACGAGGCCGTAGAGATGCTGAGCAGGCACCATGACGGGACGTAGCTATCGAAACCTTCTCGCGCTCACATCCTGCCTCAACGGCAAGCCTCCGGCTGACGTGGACTGGGAGCACGTCATCGCGCTTGCGAATGATAGCCTGACGATATCCTCGCTCGCTCTCGCGGCGAGGAAATATGCGGTGGACGTGCCCGAGGATGTCCATCGCTACCTCTCTCTGATTTACGACAGGAACGCGGAGCGCAACAGGAGACTGTTGGCGCAACTGACCGAGGCGGTTCAATGCCTCGACCGCATCGGCGTGGAGCCGGTCCTCATGAAGGGTGCGGCAATCCTGGTTGCACAGAAGCCGGACGAGATCGGGGCGCGGATGCTGACCGACCTCGATATTCTCGTCCGCCCCGCCGACATGGCTTCATCGATTGGAGCACTGCAGGACATCGGTTACGAGATCCGCCTTGCCGCCGGCAGCGGCTCATGGCCGGGAAACCCCAAATTCCATCTGCCCGCAGTCCTGGAGCGGCCGACGGATGCAGGGAGCATCGATCTTCAATGCCGGCCTAAAGGGCCGGCCTCCTTCAGCGACATCGAATGGCTGTATGGGCACAGCCGCAGGATCGTTCTCGATGGCGGAGACGTTCGCATTCCGTCGCCCTTTGCCCAGATCGTCTTCCTGATCTTGCATGATCAGTTCCAGGATGGCGACTACTGGCGCGGCCTGATCGATCTACGACACCTTCTCGATCTGTCGAAGCTCGCAGCTTCGGACAGCGTCGACTGGGCGCAGCTGATGTCGCTTTTCGCCAGAGGGTACGAAAGACATGCGGTCGAGACGCAGATTCTGACAGCCGACATGCTGTTCGGGATGGGTGTGGCGTCCGCTTTGTCCGCCGGGAAGCTGCCGCGGCTTCAATTGCAACGCAGACGCGTCCAGCTTGGAAGGGATTATCTCTTCGTCCCCTTCACCGTTTTCACGCTCCTGACCGAGATCGCCCACTACCCGTCCTGGGACCGGTACGGCGGTGAGTCATACCCGTCGCGGCGCCAGGAGGCCAAGCGGAAACTCCGCGAGCTCCGACGCATCTTTCGGTCGAGACCGTCCGGAAAGATCTAGAGTGGATATTGATGGCTGAAGGGTGCCGATTTCCTGTAACGGTCTTGAGTGTACACCAGAATAAATCTTTGTAGCTATATATGGCTAATTATAATTGATTATATAGTATTCTATATTGCGGGAAGCACCCAAATGTAACACTATTGTCCAGCAAAATTTTACTGTAAATTCGGCGAAATAGTCAACGAACAGGGGGAGGCGTCCATGAGTTCCGAAATGCCAAACGGACTGCCGTCGCGCAGCGACGAAGACCGACGTGAATTTCTGAAGAATTGTGGGCGCTTCGCGGTGGTGACGCCACCCGCCGTCACCATGCTGCTTTCGACCAGCCTTACATCGAATGCAATTGCCAAGTCGGGTGGCGGCGGCGGTGGCGGCCCGAAGGGCAACAATGGCTACGGCAACGGACCGGACGGAACAAATCCCGGTAGCTCGCATGGCGGCGGCGTGTCGCAGGGCGGCCCGGGAGCCGGGCAGTCGCAGGGCGGTTCGAAGTCAGGCGGGGTCTTGCGTTAATCGCTCGCCAATGCGGGTCGTGGGCCGGAGCAAGCCGGATCACGCCAATGAAGGTGATTTGTTAACCAATTTCTTACAAAATTCTTGACGCCGATGATCACGGGCCGGCTGGCCCGTCGATCCGGCGCAGGTGCGGCATTCGTCTTCCTGAGGAGCTGGGTAGGATGTACGAAATGACGGAACACATGATGAAGGTGCTGATGAGCATCATCGCCGCACTGTCGCTCGGGTCCCTGGTGTTCCTGATGGCGATCGTCTAGATCGCGATGACTGTGCGGCTCTCCTAGGGATAAAGATAGAGCTGGTCCCAGTTCTCCCGCGGCACACGTTCTCCGATCTTGTATTCGAAGGACAGCACCTCAAGGTGCTCGGAATCCGTTTTGCACCTGAATGCCAGTTTGTACCAGTCGCCCTTGCTTCGGAATACCGCGCCCGTCGCCTTCATCCTGTCGCCTTTCATGACGGGATCGGCGAAGGTATAGGCGATGACCTTGTCCGGTTTGAACCGGTTCTTGTCGGCGCCGATCCGCTCCATCGCTTCCGTGTCGCAACGCTGCTCCAGCCGCGTCTGGGGATCGAGCTTCTCGAATTGCCGGACGAGGGACCGGTCCATCGCTTGCGTTGGGCATGCCGCCAATGTGGCGAGGGCGAGGGCGCATGCGCGTGATTTCATTCTCCGTACCGCTCCAGATCTACAACGCGGTGGCATTCCGACTCATCGGCCTGCTTCGCGGGGTGGGGGAGTTGTCAGCATTCAGTTAAACTATGTGGCCATTCCAAGGCCGCTGCCCAAGACCACTGCCCAAGACCACTGCGTGCCGCGGCATGTAGACGCTACACCGCCGAGACGTCGATCCATTTTGCACCGGTCAGCTCGGCCATCCGCTCCGGGCTGATATGGACGGCGGCGTTGGTCGCACCAGCTGCGGGCACGACCACGTCGAAAGCCTTGAGAGACTCGTCACAATAGACGCTGTGGGGCTTGGCGAGCCCGAAAGGGCAGACCCCGCCGACCGGATGGCCCGTTTCCGTCTCGACCTCGTCGAAGCCGAGCATGCGCGCCTTGGTTCCAAACCGCGCCTTGTATTTCTTGTTGTCGAGGCGCGCATCGCCGCGCGTGACGATCAGGATGATTTCGTCGCCCACCCGGAGCGCGAGCGTCTTGGCTATCTGCGCCGGTTCGACGCCATGGCCTTCTGCCGCGAGCGCCACGGTGGCGGTGCTCTGCTCCAGCTCGATGACGTCGATGTCCGGTGCGTTCCGGGAAAAGAACTGTTTGACGGAAGCGAGGCTCATTTCGGCAATCTGTAGTTTGGATCAAATTAGCGTCGGCGCCGCACAGGGCTAAAAACCGCCGTTCAGGCGCGGGACATTTCAGTCGTCGTTCGAAGCATCGAGATCTTCGGGACGCATCCCTTCCTGCTGCGACGGCAGGTAGCCGTTGCTTGCGAACCAGGTTTCGAGGATGGTGGAGATCGCCTGTTCGCGCGTCAGGGTGCCGGGGTGGTCCGCGATGTAGGACTTGAGTGCGTCCTCGATCTTTTCCGCGTAGAGTTCGGTCATTTTCGCCTCCGCTCGTTGGCTTGCGATCGCCGGTCCGCGTTTGGCGCGGACCGTATGGGGGTAACGCGGATCAGGCTTGTTTGACGACGCGAATCAGCACCAAAAGGATCACGGCCCCGATCGTCGAGTGAATAATGGCAGAAAAGATGCCGGTGCCGATGCTGATCCCGATGGCCGGGAAGAGAAGGCCGGCGATGAAGGCGCCGACGATGCCGATCACGATATTCCCGAGCAGACCGAAGCCGCCTCCGCTGACGATCAAACCGGCAAGCCAGCCTGCAACCGCGCCGACGATCAGGAATACCAGAATGCTTTCAATGCCCATGAATCACCCTCTCATTGTATCTGAGGAGAGGATAAACCATGTTTTCGAATGCGATAGAAGTCGCGCGTCGTATTTTTGACGGCGGGGAATGCCTTCTTCGCCGCCGCCGCGACTTTCTCCCGTTCTGGCAGGGAGAAGTTGCTGCGGCCGGTTCAGACGATGCCGCCGCCGCCGCCGGCGACTGCAGGACGCTCGGCTGCCACCCTGGCGCGGTAGCCGCTTGCCCGGTAGGCGGAAACCGGCGCAATGGCGCCGCCATTTTCCAGACGGGCCATGGCGAGGATGGGCTCGACGTCGGTCCGGAAGGCAGTCTTCAGTGTTTCTGATGCCATCAGCGCATCGTTCTCCTCCTGATAGCCTGCAAGTGCGTTACGGTCGACGATCAGCGCCTGGGCATAGGCACGGCCGACCTCCATGGCGCTCGTCATCAGGCTTTCGATCGGATCCGTCACGTTATGGCTCTGGTCGAGCATATGGGCCGGATCGAAACCGTGCGCGGCGCGTGTCTCCGCATCGACGAGCTCGTTGAAAACGAGGAACAGGCGGTAGGGGTCGATCGATCCGGTGTCGAGATCGTCGTCGCCGTATTTCGAATCGTTGAAATGGAAGCCCCCGAGCTTCTTGAACTGGATCAGCCGGGCGACGATCATCTCGATGTTGACGTTCGGTGCGTGGTGCCCGAGGTCGACGAGGCAGAAGGCTTTGGGCCCGAGTTCCTGTGCGATCAGGTAGTTCGTGCCCCAATCCTGCACGACGGTCGAATAGAAGGCCGGTTCGAACATCTTGTGCTCGGTGAAGATGCGCCAATCATCCGGAAGCGCCGCGTAAACCGCCTTCATCGAGTCGAGATAGCGTTCGAACGCCCGGGTGAAATTGCTCTGGCCGGGGAAGTTGGAGCCGTCGCCGATCCAGACGGTCAGTGCCTTGGAGCCGAGCGCCTTGCCGATCTCGACGCATTCGAGATTATGCTCGATCGCCTGGCGTCGGGTCGCGGGATCGGTGTGGGAGAGGGAGCCGAACTTGTAGGAATGCGCCTGAGCGGGCGCGTCCGAGAAGGTGTTCGAGTTCATCGCGTCGAAGCTCAAGCCGAGCGCCGTGCCCTTCTCCTTCAGGGCCCCAAGATCGGAGACCTTGTCCCAGGGGATATGGAGCGACACGGCCGGCGTCGCCCGCGTCAATTGCTGGATGACGGCGCAGTCTTCAAGCTTGTCGAAGATATTGCGCGGCTCGCCGGCGCCCGGGAAGCGGGCAAAGCGCGTGCCGCCGGTGCCGACGCCCCAGGAGGGGACGGCAACGCCGTAGGCCGCGACCTTGGCCTTTACCGCATCGATATCGATGCCGCGGCGGGCGAGCCGCTCGCCCAGGCTTTCGTAGTCGCGCGTGAGACCGTCCCGGCGGCTTGCATTCTCTAAATCGAGGACGGATGTGCTGATCATCAGGGTCATCGGTGCCTCCCGGTCAGCGGGTGAAGGACTGGGCATTGCCCGCGTCGACATTGACGATATTGCCGGTGGATTTCGCCGACATGTCGGAAGCCAGGAAGTAGATCGCCTCGGCGATATCTTCCGGGAAGACGCTGAGCTTCAGCATCGAGCGTTCGCGATAATGCGCCTCCAGCTCGTCGACGTCCATCTTGTAGGCAGCTGCGCGCTGCTCCTTCCATTCGCCCGTCCAGATCTTGGAGCCGCGCAGAACCGCGTCGGGATTGACCACGTTCACGCGGATCTGCGCCGACGCTCCCTCGAGCGCCAGGCAGCGGGCGAGATGGATCTCGGCCGCCTTGGCCGTGCAATAGGCCGACGCCCCGGGCGATGCCGCAAGCCCGTTCTTGGAGGCGACGAAAACGACATTGCCGCCGGCCTTCTGGTTGCGGAAGATGCGGAAAGCCTCGCGCGAGACCAGGAAGTAGCCGGTCGCGAGAATGTCCATGTTCTTGTTCCAGAGCGCCAGCGTCGTGTCCTCCACCGCCGCCGAAGTGGCGAGGCCGGCATTGGAAACGAGAATATCGAGGCCGCCGAAGGCGAGGAGCGCGTCGCCGAAGCCCGATTCGACGGCCGCCTCGCTCGTGACGTTCATGTTGACGGAGCGGACGAAGTCCTTGCCGTAGCGGGTGGAAAGCTCGGTCTGAGCCGCTTCGAGCGCCGTCTCGTCGATATCGGCAAGTACCACGCAGGCGCCCTCCTGCATCAGCCGGTTGGCCGTCGCCTTGCCGATGCCGCCGGCGCCGCCGGTGACGAGCGCGATGCGCCCGGCCAGGCTCTTCGGCTTCGGCATGCGCTGCAGCTTGGCTTCTTCGAGCAGCCAGTATTCGATATCGAAAGCTTCCTGCTCCGGCAGCCCGACATAGGTCGACACGCCGGACGCGCCGCGCATCACATTGATCGCATTGACGTAAAACTCGGCCGAGATGCGCGCCGTCGCCTTGTCCTTGGCGAAGGTGATCATGCCGACGCCGGGCACCAGATAGACGACCGCGTTCGGATCGCGCATGGCCGGGCTGTCGGCGCGCTTGCAGCGCTCGTAATAGGCGGCGTAGTCGGCGCGATAGGTGGCGATCGCCTCGGGCAGGCCCGCAAGGGTTCTTCCGACATCCGGCTGCGTCGGGTCGAAATCGACGACCAGCGGTCGGATCTTGGTGCGAAGAAAGTGATCGGGGCAGCTCGTGCCGAGCGCCGCCAGCGGCTCGAGACTGGTCGAGGTCACGAAATCGAGCACCGCCTGACTGTCGTCGAAATGACCGACCTTGCTTTCCCCGCGCTGATGAGACCGCGGATCACCGGCATCAGCTTCTTGGCGATCGCGGCGCGATCGGCGGCGGCGAGCACCGGTTTGGACCGACCGCCGAAGGCGGGACCCGTGTTCTCGGTCTCGAACCAGGCGATGGCGCGGTTGATGATCTCGATCGTGGTCTCGTAGGCCTCCTTCGCCGTGTCGCCCCAGGTGAAGAGGCCGTGGCTTTCGAGTACGACGCCGCGCGCATCCGGGTTTTCCTGGCAGAACTTTTCAAGCCAGAGCCCGAGCTCGTAGCCGGGCCGTTTCCACGGCAGCCAGCCGATCTCGTCGCCGAAGATCCTGCTCGTCAGTTCCCTGCTGTTCTTCGAGGCGGCGATGGCGATGATCGCATCCGGATGCATGTGATCGACATGCGGCTTCGGAACATAGGCGTGTAGCGGCGTGTCGATCGAGGCGGCGCGGGGGTTGAGGTTGAAAGTGCAATGCGGCAGGTAGCCGACCATCTCGTCTTCGAATTCGACGCCGCGATAAATGCCCTTCAGCGCGCGGAGCTTGTCCATATAGAGGGTGGAGAAGCCGTCCATCTTGATCGTGCCGACGTCGCCGCCGGAGCCCTTGACCCAGAGGACCTCGACCATTTCGCCGGTCAGCGGGTCTTTTTCCATGACCTTGGCGGAGGTATTGCCGCCGCCGTAATTGGTGATCCGCTTGTCCGATCCGAGGAGGTTCGAGCGGTAGAGGAGCTTTTCCGGCTCGGTCATTCCTGCCGCCTTGCCCTCGTCCCAAAGATTGGCAAGGCGCGCGCCCTGGTGCTTGTCGAGCATGTCGAACTCCTCCCGCTGATCTGGCTGCCGCAACTTGGAACCGCGGCCCTATGATTGGCACCAGATCACACGGTGATTACGCCGATGTCAATCAAAAACGATCAAAAACTTTCATGATGCGCCGCACAATGAAAAAACATGATTGGTTGTGATTGACAATGCTCGGAAGGGATGGAAGCATGCGGAGCATCGGAGGAGCGCATGCACGAGAAAGAGAGACACAGGATCATCCTGTCGGCGGTGCAGGAAAAGCCGGTCGCAACCGTGCCTGAACTGGTCGATCTCACCGGCAGTTCGGAGGCGACGATCCGCCGCGACATCGCGGCACTGCATGTGCAAAAGCGGCTGCGCCGTGTCAGGGGCGGAGCCGAAGCGATCAACCCTCCGCAGTTCGTAGGCCTTGCCGGCCGCCCCTTCCGGGTGAACGAAGGCCTGCATGCGCGGGAGAAGCAGGCGATCGCCCGGGAAGCGGTGGCGCTCTGTCAGGACGGCGAACCGATCATCATCAACGGCGGCACCACGACCTTTCAGATGGTGCATTTCCTCGCCAATCGCCGGATGCAGGTCTTCACCAATTCCTTCCCGATCGCCGAGCACCTGCTCAAGCATTCCAAGAACACCGTCATGCTGTCGGGCGGGACGATCTATCGCGAGCAGAACATCATATTGAGCCCCTTCGAGAACGACGTGACGCGCAACTTCTATGCGCGGCGCATGTTCATGGGGGCGCAGGGGCTGGGGCCTCTCGGGCTGATGGAGGCCGATCCGCTGCTGATCCAGGCTGAGCAGAAGCTGATCGACCAGGCCGACGACCTCGTCGTGCTCGTCGATTCCTCGAAATTTCACAGGCGATCGAGTCTCATTCTGTGCGGTCTCAAGCGCATCGCCACCGTCATTACCGATTCGGGTATCGAGGACAGACATGCCTCGATGCTTGAAAATGCCGGCGTCAGCCTGATCGTCGCCGCTCAGAGCGCCAAGGCCGACGCCGAAAAGGCTTCGACACCCGCATGAAGCATGGGGAGAGGAGCTGATGTCCCGAGCTTCCGGGTGAAGATCGGGAAACGATTGTTCGGGCAGGAAGACGCAGCCACTCCGGATGCGGGCCCATGGGAGGAGAGAAAAACGATGAAAGTCCTGAAATCATTGATGGTGACGGCCGCCGTCGCCGTGGCGCTGATGGCAAATGCCGCTCATGCGGAGAACAAGAAGATCGCCCTTGTCGTCAAGGCGTTGGGCATCGGCTTCTTCGAAGCGGCCAACAAGGGCGCTCAGGAAGCGGCCAAGGAACTCGGCGACGTCGAGATCATCTATACCGGCCCGACCTCGACGACGGCCGAAGGCCAGATCGAAGTGATCAACTCGCTGATCGCCCAGAAAGTCGATGCGATCGCGGTTTCTGCCAACGACACGGACGCGCTCGTCCCCGCGCTGAAGAAGGCGATGGATCGCGGCATCAAAGTCATCTCCTGGGATTCGGGTGTGGCCAAGGAAGGCCGTCAGATGCATCTCAACCCGTCCTCGAGCCCGCTGATCGGCAACATGATCATCAAGCTCGCCGCCGACAATCTGCCCGAAGGCGGCGACGTCGCAGTGCTCTCGGCCTCCGCAACGGCGACCAATCAGAATACGTGGATCGCCGAAATGAAGAAGGTCCAGGGCAACTACAAGGGCATCAATGTGGTCGCCACCGTCTATGGCGACGACCTGGCCGACAAGTCCTATCGCGAGACGCAAGGGCTCATCCAGTCCCATCCGAACCTGAAGGCCATCATAGCGCCGACCTCCGTCGGCATCGTCGCCGCGGCGCAGGCCGTGACCGACGCCGGCAAGATCGGCCAGATCAACGTCACCGGTCTGGGCCTTCCCTCCGAAATGGCCGGACACGTGAAGTCCGGCGCCTCGAAGTCCTTCGCCATCTGGAATCCGATCGACCTCGGCTATTCGGCAACGATGATCGCCTACGACCTCATCAACGGTGCCGAAGCCAAGCCCGGCGCGGAACTCAAGATGGGCCGCATGGGCACGGTCAAGCTCGACGAGAACAACGAAGGCGCCATGGCCGACCCGTTCGTCTATGATGCCTCGAACGTCGAGGAATTCGCGAAGATCTTCTGAGCGTCACGAGGAGGCGGCGTCCGCCCCTCATTCTGCCTGCCGGCCACCTTCTCCCCGTTCTGACGGGGAGAAGCGACGTGCGGCAATCTTCTCCTATCCCTCTCCCCGCGAGCGGAAAGAGGGATAGGGATAGAGGGCAGCCTCATGCGATCAAGGACTTGGCCGCCATCCAATTGAAACGACCGAACTGGTGGATCCACTCTTGTTGCAGGACACAACCACATCGCGGATGAAGCCCGCCATTGCGCTTGAGGGCATATCGAAGTCCTTTCCGGGCGTGCGCGCTCTTTCCGATGTCTCGCTCGCCCTCTATCCCGGTTCGGTGACGGCGCTCGTCGGCGAGAACGGCGCCGGCAAGTCGACGCTGGTCAAGATACTGACCGGCATCTATCAGCCCGATGCGGGCAACATCCGGCTCGGCGACACGGAGACCATCTTTCCGACCGCCCTTGCTGCGTCCCGCGCCGGGGTCACGGCAATTCATCAGGAGACGGTGCTCTTCGACGAGCTCTCCGTCGCGGAAAACATCTTTCTCGGCCACGCTCCGCGCAACCGGTTCGGCCTCATCGACTGGAAGAAGCTCAACGCCGACGCTCAGGCCCTGTTGCGCCGCGCGGGTGCCGATTTCGACCCGACCATCCGCCTGCGCGATCTCGGCATCGCCAAGAAGCATCTGGTCGCGATCGCCCGGGCGCTCTCGGTCGATGCGCGCGTCGTCATCATGGACGAGCCGACGGCCGCTCTGTCGCACAAGGAAATTCACGAGCTCTACGAACTGATCGAGCGGCTCAAGGCAGACGGCAAGGCCATCCTGTTCATCAGCCACAAATTCGATGAGATATTCCGCATCGCCGACCGCTACACCGTCTTTCGCGACGGAGCGATGATCGGCGAAGGGCTGATCGCCGACGTCAGCCAGGATGATCTCGTCCGCATGATGGTCGGCCGCGCCGTCGGCTCCGTCTATCCGAAGAAGGAGGTGACGATCGGTCAGCCGGTGCTTACCGTTTCCGGTTATCGCCACCCGACCGAATTCGAGGACATCAACTTCGAACTCAGGCGCGGCGAGATCCTCGGTTTCTATGGCCTTGTCGGCGCCGGGCGTTCGGAATTCATGCAGTCGCTGATCGGCATCACCCGCCCGTCCGCCGGTGCCGTGAAACTCGATGGCGAGGTGCTGGTCATCCGCAGCCCGGCGGAGGCGATCCGCGCCGGCATCGTCTATGTGCCGGAAGAGCGCGGACGGCAGGGGGCGATCATCGGCATGCCGATCTTCCAGAACGTCACGCTGCCCTCGCTTTCACAGACCTCGCGCTCGGGCTTCCTGCGGCTTGCCGAGGAATTCGCGCTGGCGCGCGAATACACCTCCCGCCTCGATCTGCGGGCCGCCGCGCTGGATCAGGACGTCGGCACGCTTTCTGGCGGCAACCAGCAGAAGGTGGTCATCGCCAAGTGGCTCGCCACCCGGCCGAAGGTCATCGTCCTCGACGAGCCGACCAAGGGCATCGACATCGGCTCCAAGGCCGCCGTTCATGCCTTCATGAGCGAGCTTGCGGCGCAAGGCTTGAGCGTCATCATGGTGTCCTCGGAAATTCCCGAGATCATGGGGATGTCGGACCGCGTCATCGTCATGCGCGAGGGGCGCGTCGTCGGAAGATACGAGCGGTCGGAACTGACCGCCGAGAAGCTAGTGCGCGCCGCAGCCGGCATAGAAACGCAAGTCGATGGGAGGGCCGCATGATGGCCAGGCTTCTCAAGAACCGAGAAATCCTGCTCGTCGTCGCGATTGCCGTACTGCTTGCCCTGATCGCCTTGCGCTTTCCGGCTTTCGTGGCTCCTTCCAATCTTGCGCGCGTCTATGGCGACACCTCTATCCTCGTCATTCTGGCGCTGGGGCAGATGGCCGTCATTCTCACGCGCTGCATCGATTTGTCGATGGCGGCCAACCTCGCGCTCTGCGGCATGGTCGCGGCCATGTTGAACAACGCCTTTCCCGACCTGCCGATACCGCTCATCCTTGTTGCCGTCATGGTGCTGGGCGGCTTCCTCGGGGCGATCAACGGCACGTTGGTCTGGAAGCTCGATATTCCCCCGATCGTGGTCACGCTCGGAACGCTGACGATCTATCGCGGCCTGATCTTCGTGCTGACGAACGGCAAGTGGATCAATGCCCATGAGATGAGCGACGCCTTCAAGGCGCTGCCGCGGCTGGATTTGGCCGGCATGCCGGTGCTTTCCTGGCTCTCGCTCGTCATGGTCGCGCTGATGTTCCTGGTCATGGGTCGCACGCCGCTCGGACGCGCCTTCTATGCCGTCGGCGGCAATCCGCACGCAGCCGTCTATACGGGCATCGATGTCGGGCGCACGCGTTTCTTCGCCTATTGCCTCTCGGGCGCGCTTGCGGGCCTGTCGGGCTACCTCTGGGTATCGCGCTATGCGGTCGCCTATGTGGACATCGCCGCCGGCTTCGAGCTCGACATCATCGCGGCCTGTGTCATCGGCGGCATTTCGATCGCCGGCGGCATCGGCTCTGTGGCGGGCGCCGTCCTCGGAGCGCTCTTCCTCGGCGTGATCAAGAACGCCCTGCCGGTCATCAATATCTCGCCCTTCGCACAGTTGGCGATATCCGGAACGGTCATCATCATCGCGGTTGCCGTCAACGCCCGCGCCGAGCGGCGCAAGGGCAGGGTCATTCTCAAGAAAGCGGAGGCGGTCTGATGGCGGATGCGCAAATTTCTTCCCGCCACATTCCCGATCGGCTGCAAGGAGGCGGCGCTCGCCTTCTGAAAAGCTGGGAAGCGCTGCTCTTCGTGGTCGCCGCCGTGATCTTCCTCGGCAATTCGCTGGCGTCGCCCTACTTCCTCGATCCGTGGAACCTCTCCGACGCCACGTTCAACTTCACCGAAAAGGCGATGATCGCCTTCGCCATGGCGCTGGTGATCATCTCCGGCGAGATCGACCTCTCGGTCGCTTCCATAATCGCCCTTGCCTCGACAGCCATGGGCTATGCGGTGCAACTCGGGTTCGGCACACCCGCGCTCGTCGCGACCGGCCTTGGCGTCGGTCTCCTCTGCGGTCTCGTCAACGGGCTCCTGATCACAGGCCTGGGTCTGCCGTCGATCGTGGTGACGATCGGCACCATGAGCCTGTTTCGCGGCCTGTCCTTCATCGTGCTCGGAGACCAGGCCTTTACCGGCTATCCCGAGAGCTTCGCCTGGTTCGGCCAAGGTTATGTCTGGTGGGTTTTCTCCTTCGAGTTCACGCTCTTCGTCGTACTCGCCGTCATTTACGCAGTCCTGCTGCACAGGACGAATTTCGGCCGTGCCGTCTATGCCATCGGCAACAACCAGACGGCGGCACTCTTTTCCGGCGTGCGAGTCGGGCGGGTCAAGTTCACGCTCTTCCTGCTGACCGGCCTTATGGCCGGGCTCGCCTCCGTCTGCCTCACCTCGCGGCTCGGCTCCACACGGCCCTCGATCGCGCTGGGCTGGGAGCTCGAGGTCGTGACCATGGTGGTGCTCGGCGGCGTCAACATTCTTGGCGGCTCCGGCACGATACCCGGGGTCGTGCTGGCGGCGCTGATCATGGGCATGGTCACTTTCGGCTTCGGCCTCCTGAACGTGCCCGGCATCGTCATGTCGATCTTCATCGGCCTGCTCCTGATTTCGGTGATCGCGCTGCCGATTCTCTGGCAGCGCGCCCGCCGCCGTTCCGTTCGTTGAGATGCAAGTCATGGAAAAATACGCCTTCCGCATGCGACTCCATCCCGGCAAGGCCGCCGAATACCAGGCGCGTCACGACGCGATCTGGCCGGAATTGGTCACACTCCTGAAGGACGCCGGTGTCTCCGATTATTCGATCCACCTCGATGAGGAGAACGGCCTGCTCTTCGGCGTCCTCTGGCGTTCGGACGATCACAGGATGGCCGATCTGCCGTCGCACCCGGTGATGCGGAAATGGTGGGCCCATATGGCCGATATCATGGAGACCCGCGCTGACAACGAGCCGGTCGCCGTGCCGCTCAAAACCGTCTTCCACCTCAAATGATGATGAAAACCGTCGCCGTCATCGATATCGGCAAGACAAACGCCAAGGTCGCACTCGTCGATCTCGAGCGCTTCGAGGAAATCGCCGTGCGCAAAGCCGGCAATGCTGTCAGCGCTGACGGGCTTTACCCGCATTTCGACACCGAGCGCCTCTGGCGTTTCATTCTCGACAGTCTGGCCGCGCTTCACGGCGAGCACCCGGTGGATGCGATTTCGGTGACCACGCATGGCGCGACCGCCGTGCTGCTCGATGAAGCGGGCGAGCTCGCCTTGCCGGTTCTGGACTATGAATTCGCCGGTCCGGATGCGCTCGCGGAGGAATACGAGGAGGCGCGCCCTCTCTTCACGGAGACCGGTTCGGCGCGCCTGCCGATGGGGCTCAATGTCGGCGCTCAGCTCTTCTGGCAGCAGCGCATGTTTCCGGAGCATTTCGCCCGCGTCGCGACGATCCTCACCTATGCGCAATATTGGTCCTACCGGCTGACGGGGGTCAGGACGAGCGAGTTGACCTCGCTCGGCTGCCACACCGATCTCTGGAATCCGAAGGCGGCAACCTTCTCGTCGATGGTCGACGAGCAGGGTTGGCGCTCTCTCTTCGCGCCGGTGCGAAGGGCGGGCGACGTGCTTGGTCCCCTGCTTCGGCAGGTTGCCGACGAGACGGGCCTGCCGCCGGAAACGCCGGTCCACTGCGGCATTCACGATTCGAACGCCTCGCTGCTGCCGCATCTCATTACGCGCCAGGCGCCGTTCTCCGTAGTCTCGACCGGAACCTGGGTGGTGATGCTCGCCGTCGGCGCCGAGCCCGTGAAACTCGACGAGCGGCGCGACACGCTCATCAACGTCAACGCACTCGGTGATCCGGTGCCTTCGGCCCGCTTCATGGGCGGGCGCGCCTATTCCCTGCTGATCGGCGACGATCCGCCGCCGGCCTCGCCCGAGGCCGAAGCCAGTGTCCTGGAACAAGGGCATATGCTGCTGCCGTCGCTGCCGGGTGGTTCGGGGCCGTTTCCGGCTGCGCGCCCCTGCTGGACGACGGACGAAGGCAAGCTCGCTGCCGCCGAACGGCTCGCCGTCGTCTCTTTTCATCTTGCACTGATGACAGCGACCTGCCTCGATCTGATCGGGGCAAGGGGCGAGATCCTGGTCGAGGGGCCGTTTGCCTCGAACGACGCCTATCTGAGGATGCTTGCCGCCGCCACCGGCCGGCCGGTGCTTGCCAACAGGCTGAACAGCACGGGAACGAGCCTCGGCGCCGCCTGCCTCGTTGCGGGCGCCCGCGTCAGGACGGGGACCGCGCCGATACCGGCCGCAAATCCGGACGCCTGTGCGGCTTATGCCGAGACATGGCGCCGGCGCACTGCTGCGCATGTCCGGAGTGATCCTTAAAGGAATTTCAGAAGACGGACGTTCTGCTCGCTGCGCGGCCATACTCAAGGTTGACGACGATCGATATCGCTGCCATTGCGAGCGTTGCGGTGATGATGGCGCCTATTCCAAGAACAATCATTGTTCACGTCCCGTGGCGCACCGTCATGATGCCGCCCATTGCCTGAAGATGCTACTCAACGCGTAGTTCGCGCTATCACACCTGCATGTTCTGAATCGCAGCCGACACCAGGAACATGCAGCACTTCAAATGCTATAGCGACCTCTGCCCGTCCGATGGGAGACGCATGACGCTGTATGCTTCGATACTGAACGGCAGGCAGATCCGCAATTCTAAACTCTCATCATTGAAAACCTGTGGCTGCGTTCAAAGAAAACGTTGCATCGCTAGCGGACGGCAAAGCTCCGGTTGAATTTTAGCGATTCCGGTTAGGAGGCATGAGGCATTAACTTTCAAGCAAGGAATTAACCATAAACATGGTCCAACACGTCGGAATAGGAAGTCTCTACTTCTCCTCAAGGCATGATGCCGCACCGCCGTACCGGTTTCGGTCCGGTATCCACTTTCATTGAAATCACTGTGGGACGGACGATGGCGGGCGCTTCCGGGCGCGCTGCTCTATCGGGTGGGCGTGACCGGCCGCCGGCGGCGACCCTCCCCAGCAGATTTCGAATGCGGGACGTATCAGCAGCCGGGGACCAGGGTGAAACAGGAAGCGTCAGAACAGGCGAGAAAGGGCCAGGCGGGCAGCCTGCTGGAACGCCTGCGCTTTGCCGGTCTCGACGAGGATGCCTGCGCGCTGCTGCGCGATCACCGCCAGGCTCTTTCGCCACGCATCGACCTGGCGTTGCGCGCCCTCTCGCACCGCCTGCAGGCGAGCCCCGACGCGGCGCGGCACTTCGACAGCGACCGCCAGATCGACCGCCTGCACGATCTTCAATCGTCACACTGGAACGTGCTCACAGATGCGCGTTTCGACGGACTTTATGCAGAGCGCGTAAAGGTCCTCGCCGATACCGAAAGCCGCATGGGTCTCGACCCGCGCTGGCAGATCGCAAGTCATTCGATCGTGCTCGAGCACCTTATCCTCGGTGCGATCGAGGATGCCTGGCCGAAATCCATCCTCTCCCTCGGCAAGGCACGCAGGAAAGAACTCCGCGATCTCGTCGCCGCTCTCGTGCGCACTGCCTTCGTCGATACGGAGATTGCAGTCTCGCTGCGTTTCAACGCGCTGCGCCAGCAGCACCAGCGGCAGCTTTCGGAGCAGCGCCGGGACGACGAAAGCGAGTTGAAGACACTCTTCTCGGATTTTCTTCGGGCTATCGGGGAGGGCGACCTGACCGCGCGTCTTCCGGAAGATGCGCCGGATGCCTACCAGCCGATCGTGGCAGGCCTCAACACGGCATTGGGCCAGATCAGGGATGCGCTGCTTGCGGCCGACAAACGCGCCACGGCGGCCGAGGCCATCGTCTCGGAGCTGCGCGGCAGTGCCGCAGAATTCTCGGGCAATGCCGGCGCAGAAGCGAAAGCCATCGACCAGCATCTCGTGAGCCTCGGCACCGTAACCGAGCGGATTCGCACCGGATCGATCCGGATCGCCGAGACCGAGACCAAGGCAGGTGAGACGCGGATCGCCGTGGAACGCAGCGGCGAGATCGCCGGTCAGGCGATCTCTGCCATGGCGGACATCGAGGCTTCCGCCGAGAAGATTGGTCAGATCATCGGCGTGATCGACGAGATCGCCTTCCAGACCAATCTCCTTGCCCTCAACGCAGGAATCGAGGCCGCACGGGCGGGCGAAAGCGGCCGCGGTTTCGCGGTCGTCGCACAGGAGGTGCGTGCGCTCGCGCAACGCTCCGGCGAAGCGGCGCGCGAGATCAAGCAACTCGTGACCGGAACCAAGGGCCAGGTCGTGGCCGGGGTCGAGATCGTCGGCCGGACACAGCACGCGATCAGCAGCATCGCAGAACAGGTAATCTCCATAAACGAGGCCGTCACCGGCATTGCCCGCGAGGCGGAATGTCAGGTGAGCGATCTTGCCTCCGCAACCTCGGAGATCGGCGGGATCGCACGGGCGATGAACCGAAGCGCCGCACTCGGGGGCGCGGCACTCGCATCGGCCGACGATCTTCACGGTGTCATCGTGGAGCTGGGCGAGACCGTCCGTCGCTTTCATCTCGACCGTCAGGCGAGATCGGCCGCGAGCTTCGCCCCGCGGATGAGGATAGACGCGCCGGAAGACGAGACCACGGGACCGTTCGTCGAAGTCACTTCCGAACGTCATCTGGCTGGATGGCGGCGCTAGCAGGGCATGTCAAGCGAGGGAAAAATGGCCAGCAGAAACTCCGCACGAAACACGCTGAAGCTCGCTCCGGTATTGGACCTGAACGAGGCAACGGTGCTGCATGAAAGCCTCCTGGCACTGAAAGGCGGCGCCGTGGCGATCGACGCGTCCGCCGTCGAGCGCGTCGGGGCGCTTTGTGTCCAGGTGCTCATGGCCGCCGCGAGAAGCTGGGAAGCGGATCGCCTGTCTTTCACCTTTGCCGAGGTGTCCGACGCTTTCATCAAGACGACACAGCTCATCGGGGCGGACATCGGTCCCCTGATGGCAAAGGAGATTTGAGCAATGAAGAAGAGAGTTCTGACTGTCGACGATTCCCGGACGATCCGGAACATGCTTCTCGTCACCCTCAACAATGCCGGATTCGAAACGATCCAGGCGGAGGATGGCGTCGAGGGCCTCGAGAAGCTCGACACGGCCAACCCCGACGTCATCGTAACGGACATCAACATGCCGCGCCTCGACGGCTTCGGCTTCATCGAGGGTGTGCGCAAGAACGATCGCTACCGTGCGGTGCCGATCCTCGTGCTGACCACCGAGAGCGATGCGGACAAGAAGAACCGTGCGCGGCAGGCGGGCGCCACCGGCTGGATCGTCAAACCGTTCGACCCGACCAAGCTGATCGATGCCATCAAGCGCGTAACGGCCTGAATTCCGGGGACAGCCATCCAATGGACATGAACGAAATCAAAGAGATTTTCTTCCAGGAATGCGAGGAGCAACTCGCGGAACTGGAATCGGGTCTCCTCAAGCTCAATGACGGCGATCGCGATCCGGAAACGGTGAATGCCGTTTTCCGTGCGGTCCATTCCATCAAGGGCGGCGCCGGCGCCTTCGGGCTCGACGATCTCGTCTCCTTCGCGCATGTGTTCGAGACGACGCTCGATTGCGTTCGATCCAACAGGCTGGAACCCAATCAGGACGTTCTGAAAGTCATGCTGAGATCGGCGGACGTGCTTGCCGATCTCACCAACGCCGCCCGTGACGGCGGCGGCGTCGACGAGGCGCGCAGCCGGCAACTGATCAAGGAACTCGAAGCACTCGCCAACGGCGAATTGCCGCAAGCCGCCGAATCCGCGCCGAAGACGGCGCCGGCCGGCATTGCCCCGGCTGCTCCGGCCGTCAACGAGGAAGGCTTCCAGCCGGTTGCCTTCTCCTTCGACGATTTCGAGACAGGCGACGAGCCGACGATCGAACCGTCCACCTATGAGATCGTCTTCAAGCCCAAGTCGGATCTTTATTCCAAGGGCAACGACGCCACGCTGCTCCTGCGCGATCTCTCGCGCCTCGGCGAAATGAGCATCCATTGCGAGATGGACACTCTGCCGCCGCTGGACCGGATGAATCCGGAGGAGGCCTATTTCTCCTGGAAGGTTTCGCTCAAGACCGACCAGGGCGAAGAGGCGATCCGCTCCGTATTCGAATTCGCCGAGTGGGATTGCGACCTCGACGTCGCGCTTGCCGGCGGTATGGTCGGGATGGACGAGGACCTGCCGATGCAGCCCGTCCCCTTCGACCTTTCGATCCTCGATGAGGAAGCCCGGGCGCCTGCCGGGCAAGAGAACCGGGCCGCCACCAGCGAGGGCGACCCCCGGAATGCGGCCGTCGCGGCGGCGCAGACGGCGAGCAACGTCCTGCAAATGGCGCAGTCCACGGCGCGCGTCTCCCCGGAGAATGCCCGCAATTCCCAGTCGGCATCGGCGGCACAGGCTGCCGCCCAGCAGGCCGCTTCCGCCGCGACCCCGACCATTCGCGTCGATCTCGATCGGGTCGACCGCCTGATCAATCTCGTCGGGGAACTCGTCATCAACCAGGCGATGCTGTCGCAGAGCGTGATCGAAAACGACACCAACGGCACGTCGTCGATCAATATGGGCCTGGAGGAACTGCAGCAGCTTACGCGCGAAATCCAGGACAGCGTCATGGCGATCCGCGCGCAGCCGGTCAAGCCGGTCTTCCAGCGCATGTCCCGCATCGTCCGCGAAATCGCCGACATGACCGGCAAGTCCGTCCGTCTCATCACCGAGGGTGAAAATACGGAAGTCGACAAGACGGTCATCGACAAGCTCGCCGAGCCGCTTACGCACATGATCCGCAACGCGGTCGATCACGGTCTCGAGACGCCCGAAAAACGGGTTGCCGCGGGCAAGAACCCGGAAGGAACGGTGCGGCTCACGGCCAAGCACCGTTCCGGCCGCATCGTCATCGAGCTTGCAGACGACGGCGCCGGCATCAATCGCGAGAAGGTGCGCCAGAAGGCGATCGACAACGATCTCATTGCCGCGGACGCAAACCTTTCGGACGAGGAGGTCGACAACCTGATCTTCCACGCGGGTTTCTCCACGGCCGACAAGATCTCCGACATTTCCGGCCGCGGTGTCGGCATGGATGTCGTCAAGCGCTCCATCCAGGCACTCGGCGGCCGCATCAACATCTCTTCGAAGCCGGGCCAGGGCTCGATCTTCACCATGAGCCTGCCGCTAACGCTCGCCGTCCTCGACGGCATGGTGGTGACTGTCGCCAACCAGACGCTCGTCGTGCCGCTGACGGCAATCGTCGAGACGCTGCAGCCGGAGGCCTCCGCGATCCACAGCTTCGGGTCCAGCCAGCGGCTGATCTCGATCCGCGACTCCTTCTGCCCGCTGGTGGATGTGGGCCGCATCCTTAACTTTCGCGGGGCACAGGCCAACCCGGTCGAAGGTGTGGCGCTTCTCGTCGAATCCGAAGGCGGTGGCCAGCGCGCGTTGATGGTCGATGCCATCCAGGGCCAGCGCCAGGTGGTGATCAAGAGCCTCGAAGCCAACTACACGCATGTGCCCGGCATCGCCGCGGCCACCATTCTCGGCGACGGGCGCGTGGCACTCATCCTCGATGTCGACGCCATCGTTGCTGCGTCGCGCGGGCAATCCCTGAAACCCGAAATGTCTCTTGCTGCCGCCGGATAATCCCCATGACCAATGCCGCAAAACATCTGACGAGTGGGGGACGGGAGCTGATCGCTTTCCGCGTCGGCGACCAGGAATTCTGCGTCAACATCATGTCGGTGCGTGAAATTCGCGGATGGACGCCGGCGACCCCCATGCCGCATGCGCCCGCCTGCGTGCTCGGGGTCATCAATCTGCGCGGCGCCGTGCTGCCGATCGTCGATTTCTCTGCCCGGCTAGGCATGAAGGCGGCCGAGCCGACGGTTCGGCACGTGATCATCGTCGCACAGGTCAACAGCAGGGTGGTCGGCCTGCTGGTCGACGCCGTTTCCGACATTCTCACCGTCTCCGACCGCGATATTCAGGCGACACCGGACATCGCGTCCGATTTCGAGCGGAGTTTCGCACGTGGCGTGTTGGCGATAGAGGGGCGCATGATCTGCCTCGTAGAGCTCGACTCGGTCTTCCCGAGCGAGGAAAGGGAGGCGGCATGAGCGTCCGGGCCAACATCGATCAGAGTCCGTATCCGGAGGAATGTCTCGCGAGCGGAGAATATCCGCTGACCCGCCGCGATCTTACCGAGATCGCCGCGATGATCTACGCGGATGCCGGCATCTATCTCAACGAATCGAAGGCATCGCTCGTCTATTCGCGGCTTTCGAAGCATATCCGCAATCTCGGACTGAAGGGGTTCCGCGAATACTGCCAGCTCGTCGCTTCGCCTGCCGGGGCGGCGGCGCGCCGCGACATGCTTTCGCATCTCACGACGAATTTCACCCGCTTTTTCCGCGAGAACCATCATTTCGAGCACCTGAAAACTGACGTTTTGCCGGGTCTCATCGCCCGCGCGAAGAACGGCGGTCGCGTTCGCATCTGGTCTGCGGCGTGTTCGGATGGCCAGGAGCCCTATTCGATGGCGCTGACGGTGCTGTCGCTGCTGCCCAATGCCGCGGACTACGACTTTCGCATCCTCGCGACCGATATCGACCCGAAGATCCTGTCGCTGGCGCGGGCCGGCGCCTACGACGCGACGGCGATCGAGACGGTGAACCCTGCCATGCGCAAGCAATGGTTCAGCGAGGTCGAAGTCGGCGGCCGCCGCAAGTGGCAGGTCGACGATCGCGTCAAGCGGCTGATCACCTTCAACGAGCTCAACCTGATGGCGCAGTGGCCGCTCAAGGGGCCGTTCGACGTGATCTTCTGCCGCAACGTCGTGATCTATTTCGACGAGCCGACGCAGATGAAGATCTGGTCGCGCTTCGCCGGCGTGCTGGACAATGGCGGGCACCTCTATATCGGCCACTCGGAACGTGTGTCGGGGGATGCAAAGGCGCTCTTCGACAATATCGGCATCACGACCTATCGCCACACGGGCAAGTTCCACGGAGGTCGGGCATGAGCACTCCCGCACGTGTTCTCGTCGTCGACGACTCGGCCACCATGCGCGGCCTCATCTCCGCCGTGCTCAATGCCGATCCGGACATTACGGTCGTCGGTCAGGCTGCCGACGCGCTCGAGGCGCGCCAGGCGATCAAGCAGCTCGACCCCGATGTCGTGACCCTCGACATCGAGATGCCGAATATGAACGGCCTCGAATTCCTCGACAAGATCATGCGGCTGAGGCCCATGCCGGTGATCATGGTCTCGACGCTGACGCATAGGGGCGCGGAAGCGACGATCGCCGCGCTCGAGATCGGCGCCTTCGACTGCGTCGGCAAGCCGCAGCAAGGGGATCCGCATCCGTTCCGCGATCTCGCCGACAAGGTCAAGGCGGCCGCGCGTTCGCAGCGCAAGTCCATGATCACCAGCAACAGGGCGGCCGCGCCGGCGGTGACAGCCGTTTCCGACTACCGGGCAGGGCGCAAGATCGTCGCGATGGGAGCTTCGACCGGCGGGGTCGAGGCTCTGATCACGGTCCTGCAGAAATTCCCGGCGAATTGCCCGCCGACGGTGATCACGCAGCACATGCCGCACACCTTCACGAAGAGCTTCGCCGAGCGGCTGAACCGGCTTTGCGCCCCCACGGTCCAGGAGGCGACGGATGGCGCGCGGCTCGAGGTCGGAAAGGTCTACCTGGCGCCCGGCGGCGAACGACATCTTGAGGTGCATAATGCCGCCGCGCCCTGCTGCCGACTGGTGGATCAGCCGGCGGTCAACGGACATCGACCCTCGGTCGACGTGCTGTTCGGTTCCGTCGCCGAACTGGCGGGCCGCAACGCCATCGGGGTGATTCTTACCGGAATGGGCCGCGATGGCGCCGCCGGTCTTCTGAAATTGCGGCATGCCGGGGCACGCACCTTCGGTCAGAACGAAAAGACCTGTGTTGTCTACGGCATGCCGCGCGTCGCCTATGAATTGGGCGCGGTCGAAACGCAGCTCCCCCTCGGATCGATCGGGGAGGAGATTTTGAAGACGGCGGCAGCCCGAAAAGAAGGAATCGAATAATGTCTCTCGCCGAAAAGATAAAAGTTCTGATCGTCGACGATCAGGTCACGAGTCGTCTGCTCTTGGGCGACGCACTGCAGCAGCTCGGCTTCAAGCAGATCACCGCAGCCGGTGACGGGGAACAGGGCATGAAGATCATGGCTCAGAATCCCCATCATCTGGTCATCTCCGATTTCAACATGCCGAAAATGGATGGGCTCGGCCTGCTCCAGGCGGTGCGTGCGAACCCGGCCACGAAGAAGGCGGCCTTCATCATCCTCACGGCACAGGGCGACCGCGCCCTGGTGCAGAAGGCGGCTGCGCTCGGCGCCAACAACGTGCTGGCCAAGCCGTTCACGATCGAAAAGATGAAAGCCGCGATCGAGGCCGTGTTCGGGGCGCTGAAATGAACACCGAGGCTGCCGGCAGGCGCGTTCATGTCATTCAGGGCGAGTTCAAGGTCGTCAACGATCCGGATATCGTGCTTTCGACCATTCTCGGCTCCTGCGTGGCCGCCTGCATGCGCGATCCGGTGGCCGGCGTCGGCGGCATGAATCACTTCCTGCTGCCGGGATCGGCGACCTCGCCGAGCTCCGGCGCGGACGCCACGCGCTACGGCGTGCACCTGATGGAGCTTCTCATCAACGGCCTCCTGAAGCAGGGGGCGCGGCGCGACCGGCTGGAGGCGAAGATCTTCGGCGGCGCCAGGACGATTGCGCGTTTCTCGAACGTCGGCGAGCAGAATGCCGCCTTCGCGCGTCAGTTCCTGATGGACGAGGGTATCCGCATCGTCGGCGAAAGCACCGGCGGCGACCACGGACGCAAGCTCGAATACTGGCCGTCGTCCGGGCGCGCGCGCCAATATGCGCTGACGGGCGTGGAGGCACAGCGGGCGCTTCAGATGGACCAGCGGCCCGCCGTGCCGAAGCCGGCCGAAAGCTCCATCGAATTCTTCTGATCATACCGGCCGAGGCCACGTGAGGAAACAATGCAGAAAGACCACAACCAGCCTCACGCGGAAGAATCTCTGCCGGACGTGCTGATGCGCGTCGTCACGGAGCTCCACGATGTCGCTTATCTGATCGAGCGCATAGAGCCTCAACTCATGAGCGACGACGGCGCCGGCGCGGACAGGATCATGGTGCTGCAGGGCATCGACCTTGCGGTGCAGAAGACGCGCGGGCTCGCCGAGTTCATCGATACCATCACCGCCTCCATTCCCGACACCTGCCTGGTCGACGTCACCACCGCAGTCAGCCTCGTCAAGCTTGCCGACATGAAGAAAGCGCTCGGCAGCGGCATTCTCCGGCATGGGCATTCGCAGCCGCTGACCAAGGCGGCCGGTGACTTCGAGGCCTTCTGAGCGGCGCCGTCGCAGAGGAGTGCCCTTCCTTCGGGTCGCGCCCGGGTTAAACCCGAGGGCTAACCCTCTCCCGGCAGGCGGACGAGGGCGGTCGCGCGATGCGCTGCGCGACAGTTCGCCGATACCTGACCTTTCGCCAAGTTCGCGCAAGTTTCGTGTCCTAGCTTCGCTTCCGGGGCTGGTAGATTCGCGGCTAATGCAGAACGGCTGAGCGCAAGCCGTTTTCCAGCAAACCCGAATGTTGGATCTGCGCAGGGTACCGACCGGATAATCGGAGCGGGTGCCTTGCGATACTGGGTGCGGAAACAGAATGAATCTGTTCGATCAATTCTCGATGTTCACGAAAAATCTGAGCAATCTCGGACAAGGAAAGCTCATTGCGCTTGCCGTGGCCGGCGTCGTGGCGATCGGCTTCGTCCTCGGTGCCGGTATCTATGTGAACCGGCCGTCCTTCGAGACGCTCTATGTCGGTCTCGAACGCAGCGACGTCACCCAGATCAGCATTGCGCTTGCAGAAGCCAACGTCGACTTCGAAGTCGGCACCGACGGCGGCAGCATCCAGGTGCCCGTGGGCATGACCGGCAAGGCCCGTCTGCTGCTTGCCGAGCGCGGCCTGCCGAGCAGCGCCAATGCCGGTTACGAGCTCTTCGACAATGTCGGTTCGCTCGGGCTCACGTCTTTCATGCAGGAAGTGACCCGCGTTCGGGCGCTCGAGGGCGAAATCGCCCGCACGATCCAGCAGATCTCCGGCATCGCCGCCGCACGCGTCCACATCGTCATGCCGGAGCGCGGCAGCTTCCGCAAGGCCGAGCAGACGCCGACGGCCTCGGTCATGATACGGGCAAGCGCCACGGTCGGCCGCAGCGCCGCGTCCTCGATCCGGCATCTGGTCGCGTCGTCCGTGCCGGGCCTCGATGTCGACGACGTCACCGTCCTCGATTCGACCGGCCAACTGCTCGCATCCGGCGACGACCCGTCGAACAGCGCGCTCAATCAGTCACTCGGCGTCGTCCAGAACGTTCAGTCCGATCTCGAAAAGAAGATCGACAATGCGCTGGCGCCATTCCTCGGGATGGACAATTTCCGCACCAGCGTCACCGCCAGGCTCAACACCGATGCGCAGCAGATTCAGGAGACGGTCTTCGATCCGGAATCGCGCGTCGAGCGCTCGACGCGCGTGATCAAGGAAGAGCAGAAGTCCAGCCAGCAGCAGCCGGACAATGCCGCGACGGTACAGCAGAACGTCCCCCAGGCCGCGCCGCGCGGCGGAGCCGGTCAGCAGTCGAGCGACGAGGCGGAGAAGAAGGAAGAGCAGACGAATTACGAGATCAACAGCAAGACGATCGCCACCGTCAAGAACAGCTATTCGATCGAGCGGCTGTCGATCGCGGTCGTCGTCAATCGCGGGCGCCTCGCGGCCATGGCTGGCGAACCGGCGGATCAGGCGAAGATCGATGCCTATCTCCAGGAGATACAGAAGATCGTTTCCTCTGCCGCCGGGATAGATCCGGGCCGCGGCGACGTCGTGACGTTGAACGCCATGGATTTCGTGGAGACACAGCTCCTCGACCAGGCGGTGCCGGGTCCGGGGATCATGGAAATGCTCACGCGCAACCTCGGCGGCATCATCAACGCGCTCGCCTTCGTCGCAGTCGCTTTCCTGGTCGTATGGTTCGGGATGCGACCGCTTGCCCGCCAGCTGGGCTTCGGCGGACAGGCGGGCAAGCTCGAAGGCGAAGCCGCCGGGCTCGAACTGCCGGATTTCTCGCCGGCAGGCGCCGGCGCAGGGGGTGCCCTCATGGAGGGGTTCGGCTCCGATTTCGGCTTCGACGGCGGCGACGATCTGCTCAATCTCGGCGACGAGGCGGGCTTCAACCGCCGCGTCAAGGAAGGGCCGGAGCGGCGTCTCGCCCGGATGGTCGAGATCAGCGAAGAGCGGGCGGCGAAGATCCTGCGAAAATGGGCGGTCGATCGGGCAGCGTAGAAAACGCCGGCGGAAACCTGAACTGGAACGAGGTCCCGCCCAACAGGCGGGACTTTGTCTATTGGGCGCGCCTCAATCCGGCCCGCGCCGGCGCAAGGGCCTTCCGAGAGTATTGGCGAGTCTAGCTCCGGCTGGCGACGACACGGCGGAGTCCGGTCAAAGAATCCGCCCCTCGTCATGGATCCCGTCCGATGGCTGTCGGAAAATTTAAACCAATTTTTAATTAATTTAGATTCGCACGCCGCTCTCCGTGCTGCGGCTCGCGCAGTCAGTTACTCCGCGTTGTTTGCGGGATCCGGAGCTGTATTAAAATATATCTTCGAAAGGGCGGAATATAATTTCAAGCACAGACTTTCCGCATTCCTGGCGTTGCTGTCAATGAGCCTTCCAGGATTTGATGCATTTCGGCAACATTCCCCGGCTTAAAGTAAGTCTTGGATGAAGAGTTGAGGCGTCCTGAAAGCATCCTATCTGCAACGAAAGGGCGAACTCCCGTCCGGTGTGACGGATTCTCAACCGCGCGGCCACAAACGACGATTGCAGGATACCGTTTATTATCAACATCTTGATTAGAGAATTGGTCGGGGTGAAAGCGTGCCCGGCGGCCGACCGGCTCACGCATACGTGAATGGCTCAAGGCAAGGTTGGCAAGTAATCGCGCAACAGGACGCCCTGTCTTTTTGGGGGCGGCGATGTACAGTTTAGCAATTGATTCGCGTCCTGATACTCGCTTGGTGGCAAGAATACCGGCGAAGCCGGCTGTCGGGGACGACAGGGCAAGCGTGACATTCCAGGGCGCCGAATCCGGCACGGGGGCTGAGAGTTATGGAAATGTCGCGGTCGGACGCAGTCTGGTCTTCGGAGACCGCTGCGCCGCGGGTTTGTGGACGCAAAATATCAAGGGAGCAACTGATCCGAAGGCTTGGAGAAGTGGCCTCGGGTACGGGACTCGGCAACGGATTGGCAGCGCTGACGGAATATGTCGGCGCAACCCATTACCTTCTCGCCCGGCACGATGTTTCGCAGGACGGCGGACTGGATTTTGTCGTCTGTTCCGACTGGCCGTTCGACATCGTTCGGCGTCTTTCGGGCATCATCGCCGGGCTCCATACGAAGATCACCGAACTGGAAAAGTGCCTCGCCCAACTGCAGCCGGCCTTCCATACGCTGCCCGACGATATCGGTTTGCCGCGGGGGGTCAGCCGGAGCTATTGCGCCGTGACCTTCAGCGTAGGGCGCACGCGGTTCTCGTTGATGCTGCTCTTCCCCGAGGACGTGATCCTCTCCCAGGAGGCGCTGCGCGACATCGCGGTGCTTGCCGGCTATGTCGCCAGTCACAAGATCAAGGCCGATGTGCGCCACGACCGGGAATGCGAACTGACCGAGCGCGAGCTCGAATGTCTTTTCTGGATTGCCGAAGGCAAGACGAGCGATGAGATCGCCGTGATACTCGGGATCTCCCGCAACACGATCAACAACTACATCACCAGCGTAATGCGCAAGACGGCGACGCGAACGCGGTCGGAAGCGATCGCCCACGCGGTGCGCAACAATCTGGTTTAGGAGCGGTGACGATGGCTTATCTCGTGGCGCAGGATCGCGACGACGCCGGCCGGTCGGGTCGCAACGTCCGCGCGGCGCGGGCGGCGACGCTGGTGACGCGCTTGCAGGCCATGCAACGGCAGATCAACGCCAAGAATTTCGCCGTTCTGCGAACGAATGGCAGGGGCGTCCCCGGAACGCGTAAGCTCACCTGCGTCCTCCACAACTGGGGAGCCGCTTGCGAGGAAAACGCGCGTGATCTGATCATTCTCTACGGCGACGAGTTGCTCCAGCATCTCGATCTTTCCCTGCTGCCGGTGCTCTGGAACGGTCAGGGCGAGCATCAGACCGCCGAAGCCTCGGATTTCGGCCCGTTCACGCGCCGGCTGAGAGAGCGCAAGCTTTCCTATTCGGGCATCGCCTTTCCGATAAGGCTCGGCGCGCAGGGCAACGGCTACGTGATTTTCGCCGGCAGCTACATCGATGTTTCGGGCGAACAGATCGTCGAGCTGCACGGCCGCAGCGCGCAGATCATGATAGACCTCCTGGCCGCCGACGAGAAGCGCCTGTTCAAGACCGAAGCCTTGAGCGATCGCGAGATCGCCTGCCTGCAAATGGCCGGCGATGGACATATCAGCGAGGAGATCGCCGACAAGATGGGCCTCTCGATACATACGGTGAATGCCTATCTCGGGGCCGCGACGACGAAGCTCGACTCCGTCAACCGGATTCAGGCGATAGCCAAGGCGATCCGCCTTGGCTATATCAGCTAGCCATAGCTAAGGTCCGTCGAGATTCGGAATTCCCGCCGCGGCCTGTTCGATTTCCTCAACTCGCCAGCGGCAGCGGATAGGTTTTGACGAACTTCGCTTCTGCCAGGCTCTTGGCGAGAAAGGCCGTGTTCTCGTCCGGATTGCCGGAAGGCTGTTGAAAGTTGATGTGGCTGATCTCGATGCCGGCCGTATCGCCCGCGAGCACGAGGCGCGCATAGACAGTCACGCCGCGGGGCTTCAGTTCGAGGTCGAGGATAACCTCCGGGCGACTGTCCCAGTCGAGGTTATAGTTGCCGCCGAGGCCGAAGTTCACGGTGCCGGGCAGGAAATAGAGCTCTGCCGCCGATTCCACCAAATCGGCGATGCTCGCATAGGACTCGAAGCGCAGGAGCGCGATGAAATCCGCAGCATCGATGAGGCGCAATTCGGTCGCAACCGGACGGATCGCCTCCGCAACTATCTGTTCTCGTTCTTCGGAGAATTGGCACTTTTTCAAGATCATGTCACCCGTCTTTGTTGCGGCTGAGCTGCATAAACCCGGTGAATCAGTTCGGCGACTGCCTTGTAAAACACCGGTGGAATGACACTATCCACCGAGACTTGTGCAAACATGGAGCGTGCAAGCGGCGGATCCTCGAAGACGGGGATGCCGTTCTTCTCCGCAATCTCGCGAATCTTCAGGGCCACCAGGTCCTTTCCCATGGCCACGACGACCGGCGCGTCACTCTCCTCGCGCACATAGCGCAGTGCTACGGCATAGTGGGTCGGGTTGGCGATGATCAGGGTTGCTCGCGGAACCGAGGAGATCATCCGCTTGCGGGCGCGGTCGCGCTGCATCGATCTGAGCCGCGATTTGACGATCGGGTCGCCCTGCGATTGCTTCAGCTCGTCCTTGACCTCCTGCTTCGTCATCCTGAGCTCCGTGTACCAGTGATGGCGCGTCCAGAAGAGATCGACGATGGCGAGCGTCGCGGTGGCGAAGAGAACGACGATGATGATCTGCTTGAGGTCGGAGATCATCGTCGTGAAGATCGTCACCGGATCGGAGAACATCATGTCGAGCGTGGCGAAATAATCGTTCCAGAGCACGAGGACGACGACGATCGAAACGACGATGATCTTGAACAGCGACTTGCCGAATTCCACCAGCCCCTGAACGCCGTAGATCCGTTTGAAACCGGCCACGGGCGATACCCGGTTCCATTTCGGCTGGATGCGGTCGAGGACCGGCCGCGGCAGGTTCTGGAAGATCGACGACCCGACGCCGAAGACGATAAGTAGGATGAAAACCGGCAGAACCAGCGCGGCGCATTTCAGAACGACATGCGAAATCAGGGCGACGGCGTCGGTTGCGGTGTCGAGGCGCCAGGCTTCCGGCTGCTCGAAAATGTCCTTCAGCGCCTCGGCCATGTTTGCCGCGCCGTCCGAAAGGAAAAAGACGACGAAAATGTAGATCGCCAGCGTCGAGGCGAAAGCGGTCACCTCACGCGAGAAAGGGACGTTGCCTTTCTCGGTCGCGTCGGAGATCTTCTTTTCCGACGGCGCTTCTGTTTTACTGTCCTTGTCCTGCTCTTCCGCCATGAAACAGCAAGCTCCTCAGCAGGCGACAATGTGAACGACGCTTCCGGTTACCCCTCGACCCGAATTCGCGAGGGAATCGTGGCAGCTGACGCAAGCGCTCGCTGTTGTGGTGAACCCGGACAGGCCCCTGCGCAAGTGCGGGTGTGCGGCCGCCCGCGCGGGTCAACAGAAACCGGAAACGAAACGCGATTGATCGGCAGGCCGGAGGCGTCAGGCGGCCTCCGCTTCCTTTTCCTTGAGCTCGAGCTGCCCGCTTGCGGAGAGGCGAATCGCCTCCTGCGTGATCGAGCGCCTCGCGATCGCGATATCGCGGGGATTGATGCCGGCATCGCCGGCGGCGAGGTCCGATTCGATCATGCGCCGCTGGCGGGCGCCGATGGAGGCGAGAATAGACTCGCGCAACTCCGCAGCAGAACCTCTGAGCGCCATGGTGATGACGTCGGTGGAGACGTCGTTGAAGAGCTGCACGCGGCTGCGCTGCGGCATGAATAGGATGTCGTCGAAGAGGAATATCTTCGGCCGGACCTTCTTGACCGAATCGGTGCTGATCGTTTCGAGCGAGGCGAGCAGCGTGTCCACCTGCGGCTTATCGAGCTCGTTCATCACTTCGGCGATCTTAGCCGGGCCGGGCGAGTTGCGCTCGGCCTCCATCTCTTCGATGATTTCGATCACCCGCGCCTCGATGATTGCCGCCGCCTTCGGGTTGACGTTCTTGATGTTGACGGCACGGTTGAGAATCTCGGGCCGCTGCTTGTCGGACAGCTGCAGCAGCACCTTGGCGCCGAAGCTCGACGGCATCATCGACAGAACATAGGCGATCGTCTGCGGATGTTCCCGGGCGAGCAATTGCGCGATGATCGCCGAATCGCAATCCATCAGCCTGTCCCAGATGCTCGCCTCGTAGGACTGGAAGGTGGCGCGGCGGCCGAGGAGGCCGTCCACCTCGTCAGGCGTCAGGCCCTCTTCCAGAATGCTCTCAATGGCCTTGGCATTGTCCATGAGGCCTGCACCTTCGGTGAAGAGATCCTCGAACTCGTTGACGAGCGCTTCCAGTTCGTGCGGCGGCACGGCTCTGAGCGACTGTGCCGCGGCGATGATGGCCTGCAGCTCGCTCTGGGTGAAGAATTTCAACAGATTCCCGGCAATCGACTTGCCCATTGCGAGCAGCACCGCCGCCGCCTTTTCCGTCTGGCTCAGCGGTTGTGCGAGCGCCTGAGCCTGTGCCTCGAAACTTCCGAAATCCGTCATGGATTCATCCCCGCCCGATCATCGGGCTCCTAGTGAGTTGAAACGGGATGCGGGCGGAAAACCGCTTACACCTTTCCGCATCCCGCTCTATTTCCTGCTGCCTTTGATCTCCAGGAGCTTGACGCCGAAGCGGGTCACATCGCCCTCGAGAACGGTGATTTCTCCGCGGCCGATCACCCGGCCGTTGACCATGATCTCCACGGGTTCGCCGATCTTGCGGTCGAGCGCGATCGTTGCGCCCTCGGTGAGCGCCATGAGGCCGGAGACCTGCATGCGGCTTGTCCCGAGTACGATCTGAACATCGATCGGGATGTCCATGATTAGGTCCATATTGGCGGTCATTCCGCTGCCGGGCGCTGTTTCACCGGCGGCCGGTGCCGCATCGAAATCCGCGCCGGGAACCGCGGAGTCCGCGCTGAAGCCGGATTCCGCGAAGTCGCCGCCGAAATCCCCGCCGAATCCAGCGCTGTCGGCGGAACCGAAGTCGCTGCCGAAATCCACGGGCTGTTCGAGCGGCCCGGCGGCGGCGAAATCGGCGCCGAAGTCAGCCTCGCCGTCCTTCTTGAGAACGCCGCGCAGGTCGTCGATCGCCTGGTCGAGCTCGGCGTCTGCCGCGAATGCGGCCGGTTCTGCGATGGGTGCTGCTTTCTTGGGTGCCATGTGCCGAATATTCCAGTTGAAGCTTGCCTCAGGCATTCTGCCAGGCGAGGGAGGATTAACTCATAATGTGGCGAAGGATGTCCTGCTCGGAGCCGTGGGTATCCTTGACCCGGACCGTATATCGCGAACCCGAACGGCCGAACTCGCAGACATAGAGGTCGCGCCCGTTGGCGCTCACCTCCACGCGGACATCCTGCCCGTCGTGAAATGGGATGACATCCCCGGGCTGCAGGCGGCTGAGAGTGTCGAGCGTCAGGCTTTCTAACCGGATGCGTGCCTCGAGCGCGACGGCCGATCGGCGGACCTGCTCCTCCAGCTGTTCCGTCCATTCGGTCTTCGCGTTCCGGTCCTCGGCGGCACCTTTGCGAGAGATGATGCGAGTCTTGAGGAGCGTGCTTTGCGGGACGATGACCGAGAAAGTGGAGAGCACCGGCCCGAGGCCTATGGTCATGTCGATCGAGGCTGCGAAGACGTCTTCAAGCACTGGATCGGGCTTTGGCCGTTCCGCGCTGTTGTAAGGACGGCCGACAACGGGCTCGAACCCGCCGGGCGCGTTCACTGCAGTGCGCAGGACCTCGGCGATGCCATGAAACACCGGCAAGGCGACATCGATCTCGATCTTCGACAGAGAGCGTGGGGCCGGCTCCTCGATGCTCGTCGGTTCGGCCCCGAGCAGAGCCTCGACAAGTGCGATCAGGACCGGACTGTCGCAGCCGACCTGGAAGTCCGCGCACCAGTTTCTCAGGGAGAGATCGCCGAGCAGGACCCCGTCTCCGAGAGCAGCGATGAGCTCGTTGCGGAGCCCCGTCCGGAAGCCCGCATAGGCGATCGTGAAGTCGCATCCGGTCTCCGATTGCAGGACACCGGGCAGGAGTTCGGCGAAGACCTGGGCAAGCTCGAGTGCGGTTCGGCCGATGGCCTTGTCGTCGCCGAGCGCGCCGGTCATGCGCGCGATCAGCCTTCTGTCGAATGCATGGACGTTCGATGCGGTGCTCGTGCTCATGTCAGGCCGCCTTGCTTTCGCTGCCGCCGCCGGGATTCATCATTTCCTGTTCGACCGCATCGATGGACGGCCGTTCATAGGCGGAGATGGTCTTGCGGCCGTATTCGAGTGCGACCTGCGGAACCGAACCGTTCATGTAGGCAAGCAGCGTCTGCTTGACGATGACATAGAGCCGGTTCTGCTTTTCCCGTACGGACTTGATGTTTGCGACGAGGGGGCCGACGATCGAATAGGAAAGGAACACGCCGAGCAGCGTTCCGACGAGTGCGGCGGCGATCTTGGCGCCCAGCACTTCCGGTGCTTCGCTGATCGCGCCCATCGCCTTGATGACGCCGAGAACCGCCGCGACGATGCCGATCGCCGGCAGCGCATCGCCCATGCTCGTCAGCGCGTGGTAGCACTTCATCTTGTCGTGGGTGATCGTCTGGATTTCCTCGTCCATCAGCGCCTCGATCTCATGCGAGCGGGCGTTGCCGATGATGATCAGCCGCACATAGTCGCAGATGAAGGCGGTCAGCTCCTTGTTCTGCAGAACGGTGGGTGCGGACTGGAAGATCGAGGATTCTTCCGGATTGTCGATGTGGCTCTCGATCTCGTTGCGAGACTTCGTCCGCAGGTCGCGCATCAGGCTGTAGAGGACGCCGAGCGTGTCGAGGTATTGACGTTCCTTCGGCACCTTGTGCCTGAAGGCCTCGCCGAGCGCCTTGCCGGTGTCTTTGACCACCTTCATCGAGTTGGCCATGATGAAGCCGCCGATGCCGGCCCCGCCGATGATCATCAGCTCGAAGGGCTGGTTGAGGACTTCCAGGTGGCCGCCCATCGCCATGTAACCGCCGAGGATACAGCCGAAAGTCACAAGAAGCCCGATGATGATGTTCATTGCCGATACCTGTCGCGATCGTGATTTTCCTCCGTTGAAATAGGATCCGATCCTTGCGTGAGGCTGGCCGCGGAGACCCGGCGTCCGGGACAGGTTCGCGCAAGCCAACGGCGTCAGGGTTGTTGGCCAGGGTAGGATCGCATCGCGTCCGAACCCCGACAGTCGGTGCGGGCTGAAGACCGCACACATTTCCTCACGCTTCATGCGACAGGGCGAGCCGATCGTGACGACGACCTATACGAGCTACAGGCTGATCACTGCGGATCTGACGAAATCGCTGGAACGCGTTTCGGCGCAGCCGGACGTCGCCCGCGAGACGGAATACTATCTGTCGAAGATCGGCAGCATCAAAACGCTCGACGATTTCTTCGCCGACAGCCGGCTCTACAACTACGCCATGAAGGCGCACGGCCTCGAGGACATGGCCTATGCCAAGGCCTTCATGCGCAAGGTGCTCGCCGAAGGCATCGACAGTGACGACGCCTTTGCCAACAAGCTGGCCGACGGGCGCTACAAGGCGCTGGTGGAGTCGTTGAATTTCGCCCGGCACGGCGAAGCCGCTACTGCCTTCGAGAGGGCGCAGAAGGGCGTAGCCGAAAAATACACGCGGCAGACGCTGGAGCAGAAAGCCGGCGAGGAAAACACCGGCGTGCGGCTGGCGCTCTATTTCCAGCGCATGGCGCCGACGATTGCCAATGGCTACGAAATCATGGCCGACGAGGCCCTCTCGAGTGTGGTCCGTACCGTCCTGCAGCTGCCGGCCGAATTCGCGGCCGCCGATGTGGATCGTCAGGCGGAGGCCTACGAGGCGGCGATCGATTTCAAGGCTTTCCAGGACCCTCAGAAAACAGCCGAGTTCCTGGACCGCTTCACCGCCCTTTGGGAAATCGACAATCCTTCCGGCGGCTATGACCCGCTTGCGGTTTTCGGCGCGTCGAGCGGCTACGGAATTTCTCCCGACCTGCTTCTGACCATCAACAATCTCAAACTCGGGGGACGCTAATTTGCAGACCGGTCTCTATGTCGCGCTTTCGTCGCAGATGGCGCTTGAAAAGCGCCTGAATACGCTGGCCGACAATGTCGCCAACTCCAACACGGTCGGCTTCCGCGCCACGGAAGTGAAGTTCAACCAGGTGCTTGGCGACACCAGGCCGACCAAGGTTTCCTATGTGTCGGAAGGCGAGGAATTCCTGAGCAGCAAAACCGGCGCGCTCGCGCGCACCGGCTCCGCGCTCGATTTCGCCATCAAGGGCAACGCCTGGTTCTCGATCGAGACGCCCGGCGGCCCGGCGCTGACGCGCGACGGCCGGTTCACGCTGACGGAGACCGGCGAGCTCGTGACCATCAAGGGATATCCGGTGCTCGATGCCGGCGGCGCGCCGATCCAGCTGAACGGCGGTGCCGGTGAAATTACCGTCGGTGCCGATGGAGCCATTCACCAGAACGGCGTGCAGATCGCCCTGCTCGGGCTTTACGAGACGGATTTCAGCAAAGGCTTCATGCGTTACGACAACAGTTCCGTTATGCCGGCTGTCCAGCCGGAGCCGGTCGTTGACCGGTTCGATGTCGGCGTGATGCAAGGCTTCCTGGAGGAGTCGAACGTGAACGCCGTACAGGAAATGTCGCAGCTGATCATGATCACCCGCGCCTTCGACAACGTCACCGCGCTGATGCGCGACAGTGAGGGATCGCTCGACAAAGCCATCGAGACGCTCGGCGGCAGCCGTTGATGATTCTGTCGACGGAATTTAGGGCGGGACGGAACGGAAAGCCGGATGGCACGCGAAGCTGCTGAAAAAACTGCAACGTCGACGTCGCTCGCGGCGCTCGCCGGGCTGGTCGAGCGCTATGCAAATCCCGACTTTGCCATCGCACCGGGCGGCCATGTCCAGACGATTTCGCCGGGGCACTACACGGTCAGCGGCCTGTCGCGGCATGTCCGGCTGGGGGACTTCGTCGCGCACAAGAGCACGACCGGCACCCATCTCGGCGAAGTCGTCCGCGTGGAGCCCGAGCGGGTGGTCGTCTGCCCGATCGAACCGGGGGACCCGATCGGCATCCATGACGTCGTCATCCGCAAGGGCGCCTTCCGCATAGCGCCGACCGACAACTGGTGCGGCCGCACCATCAATGCGCTGGCCGAGCCGATCGACGGTCTGGGTCCGCTGCTGCAGGGCGACATCCGCCGCTCGATCGCGAACACCGCGCCGCCCTCCATGACGCGAAAGCGGGTGGAGCAGGGCTTCAAGACGGGCGTGCGGGCGATAGACATCTTCTCCCCGCTCTGCCTCGGGCAGCGCCTCGGCATCTTCGCGGGTTCCGGCGTCGGCAAATCGACGCTGCTTTCCATGCTGGCCCGCGCCGACGCCTTCGACAAGGTGGTGATCGCGCTGGTCGGCGAGCGCGGCCGCGAAGTGCGCGAGTTCATCGAGGACACGCTGGGCGACAATCTTTCGAAATCGGTCGCCGTCGTCGCCACCAGCGACGAGAGCCCGATGCTGAGAAAAATGGCTCCGCTGACCGCCGTCACGATTGCCGAACATTATCGCGACAGGGGCGACAACGTGCTGCTCATCGTCGACAGCGTCACCCGTTTCGCTCATGCGATCCGCGAGGTGGCGACGGCAGCGGGGGAGCCGCCGATCGCCCGCGGCTATCCGGCTTCGGTCTTCACCGAATTGCCGCGGCTGCTTGAGCGCGCCGGGCCCGGCGCCGAGGGAACGGGCACGATCACGGCGATCATTTCGATCCTGGTCGACGGCGACAATCACAACGACCCGGTCGCCGACTCGGCGCGCGGCATTCTCGACGGGCACATCGTCCTCGACCGAAGCCTTGCCGAAGAGGGGCGCTACCCGCCGGTCAATCCGCTCGCCTCCATCTCGCGCCTCGCCAGAAAGGCCTGGACGCCGGACCAGGAGAAGCTGGTCGCCCGGTTGAAATCCTTGATCCACCGCTTCGAGGAAACCCGGGACCTCCGGCTCATCGGCGGCTATCGGCCGGGCGGCGACGCCGATCTCGACATGGCGATCAAGCAGGTGCCGGTCATCTACGACGTATTGAAGCAGATGCCCGGCGAACGGCCCGCCTTCGACGCCTTCACGGACCTCGCCAACGTGCTGAAGGCAGCCGCGATGGGCAATCAGCCGGGCGCCGCCGGCCTGCGCGGAAGGGGATGAATTTGACGGACTTCGATGCAGACGAGATCGTGCGCCAACGCCGCCGCGAAACCGGGATGCCGCTGATCGACAAGATACTCGGCGCGATCGGCCTGGCCATGGCTGCCTGCGCGACGTTGCTGCCCTGGTACGTCTATCTGCATCCGGAGAAATTCTCGATGCCTTCGCTCTGGCAGGGAACGACGCGCGATCTGCCGGAGCGCCCGGAACGGCAGATCCTCTCGGTGTCGCCGCTGGCGATGACGGACATGGACGAGGAGACCGCCGCCGCGGTCGATCGCCTGACGACCGCGACGGTGCCGGGACTCGACCAGGATCCCGCCGAAGGCACGGACATGGGGGCTCCCGATCAGCCGTTCCCCGCAAAAGAGAGCTTCAAACTCATGCACGTCGCCAATGGCCGCGCGCTCATCGAGGATGCCAGCGGCATGTATATCGTCCGTATCGGTTCGGTATTGCCGGACAACAGCCGGCTTGCGACCTTCGAGGAGCGCGACGGCCGCTGGGTGATGATCACGTCCAAGGGCGAGATTTTCGCGGCGAAGTAGCGCCTTTGCCGAGGCGTGGCGAAGGACGTCCAGACCCTTCCCAACCCCTCCGGAGGGGCTTTTCGGGCCGCGAGGGTGCGGCAGAAATAGCCCCGCCCCTTGTGGGGAGGGGTCGGGGACGGGCCTTATGAGACGCCCGAAACGGTTCCTTCCGCATCCTCGACAAGTCCCACGCAAGATTACCGGCCTAGGTTCGCCATCATCAGCAGGAGCTCTTGATGGAACCGATTCAGCTTTTCGAACTCGCGTCGCGGCAGGCCCAGTGGCTCACCGTCCGCCAGAACGTGGTGGCGGGCAACATCGCCAATGCCAATACGCCGCACTACAGGGCGAAAGACGTCCAGCCCTTCGAAAGCGTGCTCCAGAACACCGGCATCCAAATGGCCGCGACGCATCGCGCCCATTTCACCGAGAGCCCGGAAGCCGCCCATGTGACCGAAGTCAGCGCTCTCGACGATGTGGCGGTGCAGCAATCCGGCAATACGGTCGCGCTCGAAGAGGAATTGATGAAGACCGGCGCGATCAAGCGCGACTACGAGCTCAATGCCGGGCTGGTGAAGTCCTTTCACCGGATGATTCTCATGACGGTACGGAAGTAAGCGACCATGGATCCATTGACCTCCGCCCTTAAGGTTTCCGCCTCCGGTCTGCAGGCGGAATCGACGCGCCTGCGCATCGTCTCGGAAAACATTGCCAATGCCCGCTCCACCGGTGACGCCCCCGGCGCCGATCCTTTCCGCCGCAAGACGATCAGCTTCGCCGCGGAGGTCGACCGGGCAAGCGGCGCGTCCCTCGTCGAGGTCGAACGCCTCGGCACGGACGATTCCGATTTCAACATCGAGTTCGACCCGGGCAATCCGGCCGCCGACGAAAAGGGCATGGTGAAATTGCCGAACGTCAACATCCTGATCGAGATGGCCGACATGCGCGAGGCCAACCGCGCTTACGAGGCCAATCTGCAGACCATCAAGCAGTCTCGCGATCTCATCTCCCAGACAATCGACCTGTTGAGGGCTTCGCAATAATGATCGACGCAATTCAGTCCTTAGGGGCGTTTTCGACCATCAGGGAGACCGAAGGCGCCGGCCCGACCTCTTCCGCCTCGCTCGTTATGCCGGGTGCCGGCGCGGCCGCGCCTCAGGCGGGGAGCTTCGCCGAAGTCCTCGGCAACATGACCACGGACGCCATCCGCTCGATGAAGTCTGCCGAGGGGGTCTCGCTTCAGGCGATCCGCGGAGAAGCGAATACCCGCGAAGTCGTCGATGCCGTCATGAGCGCCGAGCAGTCTCTCCAGACCGCAATCGCCATCCGCGACAAGGTGGTCACCGCCTATCTCGAAATCGCGCGCATGCAGATCTGAGGAAAAGACACATGAAGGCCCTTTCCATCGCCGCCACGGGCATGAACGCCCAGCAATTGAATCTCGAAGTCATCGCGAACAACATCGCGAACATCAACACGACCGGCTACAAGCGGGCGCGCGCAGAATTTTCGGACCTGCTCTACCAGACCGAGCGGGCGCAGGGCGTCCCTAACCGCTCGAACCAGGCGATCGTGCCGGAAGGCGCGATCATCGGCCTGGGCGTCCAGACCTCCGCCGTGCGCAACCTTCATATCCAGGGCAGCCTCGTCAATACCGGCAACGACTACGACCTCGCGCTCGTCGGCCGCGGCTGGTTTCAGATCGAGACGCCGGATGGCGAGACGGTCTACACCCGCTCGGGGGCTTTCAACACCAATGCTACGGGCCAGCTCGTCACCATCGATGGCTATACCGTGGTTCCGGGCGTCACCGTGCCGCAGGACGCGACCGAGATCGTCTTCACCTCGTCGGGCCAGGTGATGGTGCGGATCGGCAACGACACGGAACTGCAGGAAGTCGGACAGCTGACGATCGCGAACTTCGTCAACGAGGCGGGCCTCGAGCCGATGGGCGAGAACCTGTTCCGGCAGACGCCGGCGTCCGGGGATCCGATCGTCGGCACGCCGGCCGATCCGGGCTTTGCACAGATCAAGCAGAACTACCTGGAATCTTCGAACGTCGACCCGGTCAAGGAAATTACCGACCTCATCTCGGCCCAGCGTGCCTATGAGATGAATTCGAAGATCATCCAGGCCGCGGACGAAATGGCCGCCACGGTGAGCAAGAACCTGAGGTAACAGGAAGAGGAGGCAAACATGATGTTTCGCCGATCCCCCGGAGGAAAAGCAATTTCAGGCGGCCTCGCGCAGCCGGCGCGTGCCGTTCTGTTTGCCGCAATGGCGGGTTGCCTGCTTTCGCCGGCCGCAGCTCTTGCCGAGCCGCCGACGGCCGTCATTCCGAAGCAGACGATCTATCCCGGCGAAAAGCTCGATGCGAGCATGCTGGAGGTGGTCGACGTGACCAACCCGGACCTGCGCGACGGCTATGTGCGCTCGATCGACGAGGTCGACGGCATGGTGACCAAGCGGACCCTTCTTCCCGGGCGGGTCATCCTGGCCTCGGCGTTGCGCGAGCAATATGCGGTCGAGCGCGGCTCCACCGTTCGTCTCGTCTTCAACAATGGCGGTCTGACAATAACGGCCGCCGGCTCGCCGCTGCAGGATGCCGCGGTCGGCGATCTGATCCGCGTGCGCAACGTCGATACGGGCGTGATCGTCTCCGGGACGGTGATGGCGGACAGCACGATCCATGTGGTGGCGAAATGAACATCAATGCATGCAAGTGGCTGCTGACGCTCGCGGTGGTCTTCGCCACGAGCTTGACCTCTGCCTATGCGGCCTCGCGGATCAAGGACGTCGCGTCCCTGCAGTCGGGCAGGGACAACCAGCTCATTGGCTACGGCCTGGTGGTGGGCCTGCAGGGCACCGGTGACAGCCTGCGCTCGTCTCCATTCACGGATCAGTCGATCCGCGCCATGCTGCAGAACCTCGGCATTTCCACGCAGGGCGGGGACTCGCGCACGCGCAACGTCGCCGCGGTGCTCGTCACCGCCACGCTCCCGCCCTTCGCGAGCCCCGGCAGTCGGCTCGACGTGACCGTCGGTTCCCTGGGCGATGCGACTTCGCTGCGCGGCGGGACGCTGGTCATGACCTCGCTTTCGGGCGCCGACGGCCAGATCTACGCCGTGGCGCAGGGCTCGGTGGTCGTCAGCGGTTTCAACGCGCAAGGTGAAGCCGCCCAATTGAGCCAGGGCGTGACCACGGCGGGACGTGTCCCGAACGGCGCCATCATCGAGCGGGAACTGCCGTCGAAATTCAAGGACGGCTTCAATCTGGTGCTGCAGCTGCGCAACCCGGACTTTTCCACCGCCGTCGGGATGGCCGCGGCGATCAACAAATATGCCGCGGCCCAATTTGGCGGCCGCATCGCCGAGGCCTTGGACTCGCAGTCCGTCCTGGTCCAGAAGCCGAAGATGGCAGATCTCGCGCGCCTGATGGCCGACGTGGAAAACCTGGTGATCGAGACCGACGCGCCGGCCCGGGTGGTCATCAACGAGCGCACCGGCACGATCGTCATCGGCCAGGACGTCCGCGTCGCCGAAGTGGCCGTCAGCTACGGTACGCTGACGGTGCAGGTCAGCGAGACGCCGACGATCGTCCAGCCGGAGCCGTTCTCGCGCGGTCAGACGGCCTACGAGCCCAACACCACGATCGAAGCGCAGGCCGACGGCGGCACGGTCGCCATCCTCAACGGCTCCAGCCTGCGTTCGCTCGTCGCGGGCCTGAACAGCATCGGCGTCAAGCCGGATGGGATCATCGCGATCCTCCAGAGCATCAAATCGGCGGGAGCCCTACAGGCGGAGCTTGTTCTGCAATGACCGGAAACTTCGATCGTCTTTTCGGCCAGGCACGCCGCGTTCTCCTGGGCTCGGTCGCCGCCGCGCTCATGCTTTCGATGCCCGGTGCTTTCGCGCAGGACGTCACGTCGCCGCCGGCCGACAGCGCGACCGCGAGCGAAATCGAAAAGTTCTGCACCAATATCGCCGACGCCGCGCGCGACCAGCGCTACGTTTTGCAGCGCCAGGATCTGGAGAAGCTGAAGGCGAATGTCGACGAACGGATTGCGACGCTGGAGGCGCGCCGGGCGGAATACGAGGACTGGCTTAAGCGCCGCAACGATTTCCTCAAACAGGCGGAGCTCGGCCTCGTCGACATCTACAAGACGATGAAGCCGGATGCCGCCGCCGGCAAGCTCGAAATGGTGCGTGCCGAGATCGCGGCGGCGATCGTCATGCGGCTGCCGCCACGCCAGTCGTCGCTGATCCTGAGCGAGATGAGCGACGAAAGGGCAGCGGTGCTGACCAACATCATTTCGAGCGCGAGCGACCCCAATACCTCCAAGGAGCCATCATGAGAACGCGCATCACGGCCGTACTGGCCGCAGGGCTCCTGGCGGGTTGCCAGAATCAGGCCTTCAACGAGATAGGGCGGGCGCCGGCCATGAGCCCGATCGGCAGCGGCCTGCAATATACGCAGACGCCGCAGCTAGCCATGTATCCGAAGCAGCCGCGCCACGTCACCAACGGCTACTCCCTGTGGAACGACCAGCAGGCGGCCCTCTTCAAGGATGCGCGCGCGATCAATATCGGCGACATTCTGACGGTCGACATCCGTATCGACGACAAGGCCTCCTTCGAAAACGAGACGGACCGCAGCCGCAAGAATTCGAGCGGCTTCAATCTCGGCGCCAGCGGGCAGTCCCAGACGAGCGACTTCGCCTGGTCGGGCGATCTCGAATACGGCTCCAACACCAAGACCGAAGGCGACGGCAAGACCGAGCGTTCGGAGAAGCTCAGGTTGCTGGTCGCCGCGGTCGTGACCGGCGTCCTCGAAAACGGCAACCTGCTGATCAGCGGCTCCCAGGAAGTGCGCGTCAACCACGAGCTGCGCATCCTCAATGTCGCAGGCATCGTCCGACCGCGCGACGTGGACGCCGACAACGTCATTTCCTACGACCGCATCGCCGAGGCGCGCATCTCCTATGGCGGCCGCGGCCGCCTGACGGAGGTCCAGCAGCCGCCGTGGGGTCAGCAGCTCGTCGATCTCGTCTCGCCCCTCTGATCGGCCGGAAGTACAAATGGAAGAAATCGAGAGCAAAGAAACGAAGGTCCCCTCGCGGCTGACGACCATCGCGGCGGTGGCGGTGCTGACGCTCGTCGCCAGCGGCGGCGGCTGGCTTGCAGGCATGCTGCTCGCGCCGCCGCCGTCCGAGAAGACGGAAATCCCGGCCGAGCTTCCCGCCAACGCGACCGGCGAGGAGGACATACCGAAAATCGCCGCGGTGGCACACGGCATCGTGCAGCTCGATCCCATTACGACGAACCTTGCCTATCCGGCAGAAAACTGGGTTCGCCTGGAGGTCGCGCTCCAGTTCGATGGCGCTCCCGACGTTGCGCTGGCGGAGACGATACACCAGGACATTGCAGCCTATCTGAAGACCGTGTCGCTGCAGCAGATCCAGGGGCCGCGCGGCTTTCAATATCTCCGGGATGACATCCAGGAGCGGGTTGACCTGCGCTCCGAGGGCCGCGTAACGAATGTGATGTTCCGCACCTTCGTCATCCAATGATTCGCTGATGCTCCGGTTTGCCACCTTCATAATCGCCATGATGGCGATGTCGGGAATTGCCGGGGCTCAGAGCTTCCCCGCCGATATCCTGAACACGCCGGTCGATGGCTCCGTCGCCTCGTGGATCATCCGCACCTTCGGCCTCCTGACCGTCCTTTCGGTGGCCCCGGGTATCCTGATCATGGTGACGAGCTTCCCGCGCTTCGTCATCGCCTTCGCGATCCTGCGCTCAGGGATGGGGCTCGCCACGACGCCCTCCAACATGATCATGGTGTCGCTCGCCCTGTTCATGACCTTCTATGTCATGGCGCCCACCTTCGACCGCGCCTGGAGCGACGGCATCGATCCGCTCCTGAAGAACGAGATCTCCGAGACGGAGGCGATGCAGCGGATGTCGGAGCCCTTCCGCGAATTCATGCTGGCCAACACCCGCGACAAGGATCTGCAGCTCTTCATCGACATCGCTCGGGAGAAGGGCCAGACCGTCGTCGTCGACGAGAAGGTGGACCTGCGCGCCGTCGTGCCGGCCTTCATGATCTCGGAGATCCGCCGCGGTTTCGAGATCGGCTTCCTGATCATGCTGCCCTTCCTCGTGATCGACCTGATCGTCGCGACCATCACCATGGCGATGGGCATGATGATGCTTCCCCCGACGGCGATTTCGCTGCCCTTCAAGATCCTGTTCTTCGTGCTGATCGACGGCTGGAACCTGCTCGTCGGCAGCCTGGTGCGCTCGTTTATCTGATGTGGCGCAGACGGCGCGCGCCCTCGGGTAGCTTGCCTCTACAAGACTCCGTTAAGCATAGGATTTTACAGGCGATTAACCACGCTTTCGCCGAGGCCGGATGAAGTCTTCTCCGGTTAAACAGTTGGCAATGAATGGCTGCGAATTTCGTCCTCACACGACGGGTTTGGTATCCATCACGAGTTGAGCGGAGCCGAGTGGCATGATGCCGGACCGTCGGGACCGGTAGCGTTTTTAAGTCCGGTATGTCCCCCAATCAGTATTTCGTAGGGACAACGAATATGACCAGCATTCTCACCAACAACTCCGCAATGGCCGCGCTTTCGACGCTGCGCTCGATCTCCTCCAGCATGGAAGACACGCAGAGCCGCATCTCCTCCGGCCTCCGCGTCGGCTCGGCCTCCGACAACGCCGCCTACTGGTCGATCGCGACCACCATGCGCTCCGACAACATGGCCCTTTCGGCCGTTCAGGACGCGCTCGGCCTCGGTGCTGCCAAGGTCGATACCGCTTACTCCGGTATGGAATCGGCCATCGAAGTCGTCAAGGAAATCAAGGCGAAGCTCGTAGCTGCCACCGAAGAGGGCGTCGACAAGGCCAAGATCCAGGAAGAACTCGATCAGCTCAAGGATCAGCTGACGAGCATCGCCGACGCAGCGTCCTTCTCGGGCGAAAACTGGTTGAAGGCTGAAGTTGGTACGACCGTGAACGTGGTCGCTTCGTTCGTCCGCGACGATACCGGCGCCGTCTCGGTCAAAAAGGTTGGCTACAACCTTGACACCAACTCCGTTCTGTTCGATGCGGCCGGCAACAACACCGGCATTCTCGACAAGGTCTATGACGTTTCGCAGAAGAGCGTGACTGTCACCGTCAACACCGACGGCGTGAAGGAAGAAGTTACTGTTGCAGCTTACACGATCGACGAGCTGATCGCCGCCGGGGCAACGTTCACGACCAACACTACCGCCAGCGGTGAAACGACACAGCTTGCAGAAGCAACCGCTACGGCTGGTCAGGTTAACACGGGCGAGTTTTTCGTCCAGGTCAATGATGATACCTGGGTTCTCGCAGCGGATGTCACCGGCACCGGCCAGGAAGCCTTGCATTACGATGGTACCGCAGTCTACTACGGTGTCGATACGACCAATGACCCGGCTACCGATGTCGATGCGCCGCAGTCTATCAAGGATCTTGATATCACAGGTCTGGACGCCACTCAGCTTGACAACATGATCTCCGCCGTCGATGAGGCGCTGTCGGATATGACCAGCGCGGCCGCCTCGCTTGGTTCGATCTCCTCGCGTATCGACATGCAGAGCGATTTCGTCAACAAGCTCTCGGACTCGATCGACTCGGGCGTCGGCCGTCTCGTCGACGCGGACATGAACGAAGAATCGACCCGCCTGAAGGCTCTGCAGACTCAGCAGCAACTCGCCATCCAGGCCCTGTCGATCGCCAACTCGGACTCGCAGAACGTCCTGTCGCTCTTCCGCTAAGGGACATCAATAGCTGGATGCAGGCTACTTGTGCCTGCGTCCGGCTCATTCGAACCGCGCCACGGAAACCGGGCGCGGTTTTTTGCTTTCTTCCATGGCCATCGGCATTTCACTTTTTCTTAAACATCCTATGGCACGCGCGTGCGCGCAGAGGTTGAAAAAGTTTTTGGAATTGTTGCTCCTTAGTGCTTCATTAACCAAGCCGGTATTATCTAACCTCATCGAAAGGACGGGCTAACCCCAGCGATAACAGCTGGTTAGCAAGCATGACGTTGACCGTCTTTCGCCGGTGGAACCGGAATGTCCCTTCTCATCAGCCATCAAGGGGCACTAAACCATGACGAGCATTCTCACCAACATTGCGGCCATGGCCGCTCTCCAGACTCTGCGTACCATCGGCTCCAACATGGAAGAGACGCAGGCGCATGTCTCCTCCGGTCTGCGCGTCGGACAAGCCGCTGACAACGCCGCCTACTGGTCGATCGCGACCACCATGCGCTCCGACAACATGGCCCTTTCGGCCGTTCAGGACGCGCTCGGCCTCGGTGCTGCCAAGGTCGATACCGCTTACTCCGGTATGGAATCGGCCATCGAAGTCGTCAAGGAAATCAAGGCGAAGCTCGTAGCCGCCACCGAAGAGGGCGTCGACAAGGCCAAGATCCAGGAAGAACTCGATCAGCTCAAGGATCAGCTGACGAGCATCGCCGACGCAGCGTCCTTCTCGGGCGAAAACTGGTTGAAGGCTGAAGTTGGTACGACCGTGAACGTGGTCGCTTCGTTCGTCCGCGACGATACCGGCGCCGTCTCGGTCAAAAAGGTTGGCTACAACCTTGACACCAACTCCGTTCTGTTCGATGCGGCCGGCAACAACACCGGCATTCTCGACAAGGTCTATGACGTTTCGCAGAAGAGCGTGACTGTCACCGTCAACACCGACGGCGTGAAGGAAGAAGTTACTGTTGCAGCTTACACGATCGACGAGCTGATCGCCGCCGGGGCAACGTTCACGACCAACACTACCGCCAGCGGTGAAACGACACAGCTTGCAGAAGCAACCGCTACGGCTGGTCAGGTTAACACGGGCGAGTTTTTCGTCCAGGTCAATGATGATACCTGGGTTCTCGCAGCGGATGTCACCGGCACCGGCCAGGAAGCCTTGCATTACGATGGTACCGCAGTCTACTACGGTGTCGATACGACCAATGACCCGGCTACCGATGTCGATGCGCCGCAGTCTATCAAGGATCTTGATATCACAGGTCTGGACGATGCCCAGCTCGCCGCCATGATCTCCGCCGTCGATGAGGCGCTGTCGGATATGACCAGCGCGGCCGCCGATCTTGGCTCGATCGCCATGCGCATCGACCTGCAGAGCGATTTCGTCAACAAGCTCTCGGACTCGATCGACTCGGGCGTCGGCCGTCTCGTCGACGCGGACATGAACGAAGAATCGACCCGCCTGAAGGCTCTGCAGACTCAGCAGCAGCTCGCCATCCAGTCGTTGTCGATCGCCAACTCGGCTTCGGAAAACGTCCTTACGCTCTTCCGCTAATCCGACACGGAAAGGCGGTCGCGAACTGAGCGACCGCACCCTGACCGAAACTTCAAAGGGGCCACGCTCATCGAGCGTGGCCCCTTTCTTCGTTTCCTCGGCGAATAAGCGCGTTTAACCTTTGTTAACCATAACCGCGCTAAGTGGGCTCAACGCAACGAACGGTTAACCAAGACGAAGAAGCGGTTAACGGCATGATGCCTCGCGTTCGTTCCCCCGGGTGGCCGGGATGTCCCTTTCCAACTAGCCATTCAAAGGGGCCCGTAATGACCAGCATTCTCACCAATGTTGCAGCGATGGCTGCACTCCAGACGCTCCGCGGTATCGACTCCAATATGGAGGAAACGCAGGCTCGCGTTTCCTCCGGTCTCCGCGTCGGCACGGCGTCCGATAACGCCGCCTATTGGTCGATCGCGACCACGATGCGATCGGACAACATGGCGCTTTCCGCCGTTCAGGATGCCCTGGGTCTCGGTGCGGCCAAGGTCGACACGGCCTATGCCGGGATGGAGAATGCCGTCGAGGTGGTGAAGGAAATTCGCGCCAAGCTCGTCGCTGCGACCGAAGACGGCGTCGACAAGGCCAAGATCCAGGAAGAGATCGAACAGCTCAAGCAACAGCTGACGAGCATTGCGACGGCCGCTTCCTTCAGCGGCGAAAACTGGCTCCAGGCGGATATCACCACGCCTGTGACGAAGAGCGTAGTCGGGTCCTTCGTCCGCGATTCCTCGGGCGTCGTGTCCGTAAAGACGATCGACTATGTTCTCGACGGCAGCTCCGTTCTCTTCGATACCGTTGGCAACAACGGGATTCTGGACAAGGTTTACGATGTCTCCGAGTCCAGCGTAACGCTTTCGATCAACATAGGCGGCGTCGTCGCCGAACATACGGTTGCGGCCTACACGGTCGACGACCTCATCGCCGGCGGCGCGGTATTCCAGGGCAACTACGCCCTTGCCGGAGGTGTGAACTATGTCAAGGTAGAGGGCGTTTGGGTCGAAGCAGTTGCATCGTCCGCCGCGCCGGGTCAGGAAGTCGCTGCCGTGACGACCGCTGCAGCTCCCATTACCGCCGATTCCTGGGTCGTAGACACGTTGGCGGGGCCGGTTACCAGCGCACCTGCACCTGCCTCGATCGAGAATATCGACATCACCAACGCCGCGCAGGCAGCAAACCTCGATGCGCTGATCAGGGGCGTCGATGAAGCGCTCGAGGATCTGATCAGCGCCACATCGGCGCTGGGCTCGATTTCCATGCGCATCGGCATGCAGGAAGAGTTCGTATCGAAGCTCACCGACTCGATCGATTCGGGCATCGGCCGCCTTGTCGATGCCGACATGAACGAGGAGTCGACCAGGCTGAAAGCGCTGCAGACACAGCAGCAGCTCGCGATCCAGTCGCTCTCCATCGCCAACACCAATTCGGAAAACATCCTCCAACTCTTCCGTCAGTAAGCGGCGCCCCGGCTAGGGGGCGGCTTCGTCCCGCTCTGAAGGAGAAAAACCGCGGCTCGCAAAGGGCCGCGGTTTTTGCATTTTGGCGGCGACCTTGCGCCAGACTTGCCGGATTAATGAATCCTTCATGTTTGTTATTGGTTCGTTAACGCCGTTAACCTTTTCTTAACCATCCTCGTTAATGGTTCGTTAAGAACGGCGGTCTGTCACCCAGGGCAAAAAGGTGTCAGCGCGCATGACGCCTCACCGTCGTTGCCGGCTTTCCGGAATGGTCCGATTTCCCCAACCAGGGCAGCACAGCCCCAGGGTGACCACCAATGACCAGCATCATGACCAACCCCGCCGCCATGGCGGCGTTGCAGACATTGCGCGCGATCAACCATAATCTCGAGACGACTCAGGGCCGCATCTCCTCCGGCTACCGAGTCGAAACCGCGGCGGACAACGCCGCCTACTGGTCCATCGCGACCACGATGCGATCGGACAATGCCGCGTTGTCGACGGTCCACGACGCCTTGGGCCTCGGCGCCGCCAAGGTCGATACCTTCTACTCGGCGATGGATACGGTCATCGACGTGATGACCGAGATCAAAGCCAAGCTCGTCGCGGCAAGCGAGCCGGGCGTCGACAGGGATAAGATCAACAAGGAAGTGGCCGAGCTCAAGAGCCAGTTGAACTCGGCCGCGCAGTCCGCCTCCTTTTCCGGCGAGAACTGGCTCTATAACGGTGCTTCAGCAGCACTGGGCACCAAATCCATCGTCGCCTCCTTCAACCGCAGCGCCGACGGCAGCGTTACGGTCTCGACGCTCAATTACGACACCGCCAAATCCGTCCTGATCGACGTCACCGATCCTGCGCGCGGCATGCTCACCAAGGCGGTGAATGCGGACGCGCTTCAATCCACTCCGACCGGCACGGCGCGCAACTACTATCTCATCGATGCAGGTGCAGCTCCCGCGGGCGCGACCGAGATCGAGATCGACAACGCAACGACCGGTGCGCAATTGGGCGACATGATCAGCGTCGTCGACGAGCTCATCAGCCAGCTGACCGACTCCGCCGCCACGCTTGGCGCCATCACCAGCCGCATCGAGATGCAGGAAAGCTTCGTCGCCAATCTGATGGATGTGATCGACAAGGGCGTCGGGCGTCTCGTCGATGCCGACATGAACGAGGAATCGACACGGCTGAAGGCGCTGCAGACGCAGCAGCAGCTCGGCATCCAGTCGCTCTCGATCGCGAACACCACCTCCGAGAACATTCTCCGCCTGTTCCAGGAGTAACGACATCGCTTTCCGCCGTGCCGCCGGTCATCGGCATCGGTCGGAGAAAGGTTGGACCGCGCTATTGCCCTGGCGCGGTCCAACACCTTCGCACAAGTTTGACCGGATAGCCTTCCTTCGCAGTCATGTTGGAAATTGCCGGCCGGAAACCACTCCGGCTGCCGCTTGCATCGCGCTTCGCCTTCCGCGAACCGCTGCAGAATCAAGAATGCCGGTCCGTCGCTATTCGGGCGAACGGGCCTAAGGAGACGGTCAAGACGTGTCGGGCTCTATGGATTTCCGGGCCGCAAGCGAGCCTTCGCAGATGCGGCTGGCAATATCGGCCTTCGCCGAGGTGAGCCGGGAGGCGTGCCGATGAGCGCGTCGCTGTCCCGCTATCTCAAGGATTTCAGCCCGCCGAAGATCGAGCTGACGCGGGTAACGCCGAGATATTTTCCGGATCTCGACACCGACCTTTCGCAGAACCGTGCATGGGCGGAGCCGGTCATGCCCGAGATCGATATCGACGCCGAGCGCAGCGAAGCATTTGCACAGGGACGTGCCGAGGCCAGCGCCGAACTCGCTCTCGAACATCAGAAAGAGATCGCCGATCTCAAGGCGCGCCACGCAGAAGAGATCGACGCCCTGAAGCAGCGCCTCGAGGAACAGGCAGCCGCCAGGATCGCCGCTGGTTTCGGCGAAATGGCGGATCGGCTGGCGCTCGCGCTCGGCGACCAGGCGGCGCGCGTCCTCGCTCCGGTCATGGACGAGGCGCTCGCCAAGCGCGCGGTCGAGAACCTGGCCGGCATGGTCCGGCACGGCCTCGCTGCCGGTGAAGGGATCGCGATCACGGTGCGGGGCCCGCTTGCGCTTTTCGAGACGTTGAAGGCCCTGCTGCCCGAAGCGACCGCGTTCCGTCACGTCGAAAGCGATGATGTCGACCTGACCGTCGAAATGGGCGAGGCGATACTGGTGACGCGAATGGCCGCGTGGTCCGATACTGTTCGCAAGGTTCTGGCATGAACGACGAGAGCAACGGCAAGAACGAAATCATCATCGTCCGGCGTTCGGCAGAGAGCCACGACGGCCATCACGGCGGCGGGTGGAAGATCGCCTATGCCGACTTCATGACCGCGATGATGGCCTTCTTCCTCGTCATGTGGCTGATCAACGCCGCGAACGAGGAGACCAAGGCGGCGATCGCCGCCTATTTCAATCCGGTGCAGTTGACCGATCAGAAGCCGGCGGAGAAGGGCCTCAAGGATCCTGCCAAGGATGCGCAGGGCGAACAGACGCAGCAGCGCTCCAAGGTCGACGGCGAACAGGCCAAGTCGGGCGGTTCGGCCAAGACCGGCGATCAGCTGACGGCGACCTCGGGCGAAGAGACCAAATATTCGGATGCCGATTTCTTCGAAAATCCTTACTCGGTCCTGTCCGAGATCGCCCGCGAAGTGGGCCACGAGGCGAATATCAGCGTCAAGGGCGACGGCGGGGCGGCCCAGTCCGGGCCGTCAACCGGAGCCGCCGGGGGCGAAGCCTATCGCGATCCCTTCGACCCGGACTTCTGGACCAAGCAGGTGGAAGTGAAGGACGCCGGCAACACGGCCGAAAGCGACATGGCGTCAGCGGCACTCAGCACCCCCGAAGCCGCCTCCGGGCCGAAAGCGCCGGACAGCGCGGAGGGCGCAAAGGCCGCGGATGCACCCGAGAACCAAGCCCCGGCTGAAAATCCGCAGAAGGAAGCCGAAGCCCTGAAGGCTGAAATCGAAAAGGAACTCGGGGGCGATGCCGGGCGGCTTCTCGAAAGCCTCGCCGTAACCCCGGCCGAGGGCGGCCTGCTGGTGACGATCAGCGAGCAGACGGATACGCCGATGTTCGCGGTCGGGTCCGCCGTGCCGCAAAAGGAACTGGTGCTCGCGATGGAAAAGATCGGCAGGCTGCTTGCCGAGCGACCGGGCGCTGTGGCCGTTCGCGGCCATACCGACGGGCGGCCGTTCAAGGATGGCACCTACGATAATTGGCGCCTTTCGGCGGCACGTGCCCAGAGCGCCTATTACATGCTGGTGCGCGGCGGCCTGAAGGAAGAGCGCGTGAAGCAGATCAGCGGCTTTGCCGACCGCCGGCTCCAGGTGCCGAACGATCCCTATGCGCCTGCGAACCGGCGGATCGAAATCCTGCTGCAGTCGGGCCAGGGCTGAGAAATGCTGAAGCGGCTCTGCATCGTTCTTGCGGCATCGGCCCTTGCCGCTCCCCTCGCGCTTGGCCCTGCCCGCGCGAGCGGGAATGAGGAGCTCACGCCTTACAAGATGATAAGGTCGCTGCAATATGTGCAGGATTCGGTGGTGCTCGGCGACCATTCGGCGATCGAGATGCAGCGCTTCATGCTCGGCGCGATCGACGAGCGGCTGAGGGCCGCCGATCCTTCGGCGTTTCGCAATCCGCGCAATGTCGACGCGGCTCTCGTCTATGTCATGAGCGGCGGCAATCCGGCGACGCTCGACCTTCTGGCAGACCGCGACATCGAGGGCAATTTCGACTCGCGGGTGACCGATGCGCTCAGGCACTATCTGAACGGCAAGGGCCCTCTGATCGTCGAGAATCTCACCAAGGCCGCCCCGGAATACAAGAATTCACGCATCGGTCCGTATCTGTTCCTGATCCTTGGCAACGCCATGTCGCAGCAGGATCCGGTCGAGGCGATGAAACATTACGATTGGGCGCGCCTGACGGCACCGGGCACCATCATCGAGGAGGCTGCCCTTCGCCGTTCGGTCTCGCTGGCGGCGCGGGCCGGCCTTCCGGAGAAGGGCTTTCGCTATGCGCTGAACTACGCGCGGCGCTATCTGACCTCACCCTATGCGAGCCAGTTTGCCGATGTCTTCGTCGAGCTGGCGGTCGCCCATTTCGACGAGGCGGCCGATGGGCGCGTCTCGGAGGTACTCTCCTTCATGGACAGTGCGCGCCAGCGCGAGGTCTATCTGCGGGTGGCGCGCCGCGCCGCGATTGCCGGCAACCAGGCCCTGGCGCGGCTGGCCTCCAGGCGCGCCGAGGAACTGGCAGGGGATGACAGTTCCCGATCGCAGGTGCTTGCGAGTTTCTACGAGGGGCTGGCCGCCGTGCCGTCCGCCGATGTCTTTTCGGCCGCCGAAGCCCTTGAAGCGATCCCCGACGAAAAGCTGTCCCCGCGCGACCGCGCCCTGCGCGAGGCGGCCAAGGCCGTTGCCGATGCGGTGGTCCGGCCACCATTGGGAGAAAGCCCGGCGCAAGCACCCGGGCCTATAGCGGAAAGACCGGCCGGGGAGCAAAGCGAGCTGGTTGCGGAGGAAAGCGGAAGCGGCATGAGTCCCTTCGGGCAGCCTTTCGAGGGGTCGTCCGACAGGCCAACCGAGATGCCGGCCGAGGCCGGGACGGCCGAAGCCGATATCGCCGCTCCAGGCGATCCGGTGCTCGAAGGCTTTCTGGCCAGCGGTCGTTCGAAGATCGACGAGATCGATGCGCTGCTGAAGAGGGAAGGACAATGAGGCCTCTTGACGAGAGTTTGCGCGCGCCCGCCGCCAACAGGCCGGCACAGTCGCTGAGTGTTCGGGGTCAGCCGGAGGCCGAACCGGGGGCCTTTGGCGAGGCGATCGCCGATGCAGGCCGCCGCAGGACGCAGGGGCAAGCCGGCCAGGCATCTGCCGATGACGCGCGACGGGATCCCGTCGCGAACGGCGGCAACGCCTCGGCTGTGACGAAGATGGACGGCTTTGGCGCGGATGATCCGGCATTCATGGCGGATGCTGCGGCGCCCGACGCTCGGCCCGCCTCCGGGCGCGCGATCGTGACACCGGGTCAGGCGACGAAATCATCGCAGCACGGCCACCCTGCCGGCACGCCGCATCTGTCGCGGGAACGTGAAGGTGCCCAAGAGGAAATCGACCAGCCGGCGGAGCGGGCGGTGATCCGCTCGCGTGGATCGGTGCAGACCTCGCGCGAGACCGTTGATGAAGCGTCGGTCGTAATGGCGAGGGAAGGCGGGGAGAACGGCGACCCTGCCAGCGGAACCGTCTCCGATCTCCTGTCGATGCTCGCCGGCGCCGCACCGGCGGCGGCCGCGGCTTCGCAGCCGGAAGGCAGGCCAAAGCCCGCCCCGGCGGTTCGCGAAGGCTTGGACGGTCTGGCAAAGACGGTAGGCGGCATATCGCCGGAAGTGGCGGACGGCGAGCATCCGCAGATCGGGGAGGTGAACGGCGACGGCGAGCCGGACCGGCTTTTCCGCTTCGCCCGTGCCGACGGCAAGGGGCAAGCCGTTTCCATGAGCATTTCGCGGGATGGCGAGCGGGCAGTCGTGGAGAACAGCCGATCGTCGGTCAAATCCGGAGTGGAAACCGTGACCGTTCTGGAGGCGCGCCGCTATCTCGGCCTTGCGCTCAACGAGAACGCTACGTCGGTGACGAGCGCGATCGCCGGCGATAGCGGATGGGCCGAGGCATTGCAATCGAGCGCCGCGACGACGAAGCCCGAAGCCTGGAGCCAGGCCGGCAAGACGCTCAATACGCTGAAGATCCAGATGCACCCGGTCGACCTCGGCATGGTGACGGCGACGCTGAGACTGAAGGACGACGAGCTTCAGGTCGATCTGAAGGTCGAAACCGGTGAGGCCTTCCGCCAGCTCAGCGACGACCAGAGCGAATTGGTGAAGGCCCTGCGGGCGCAAGGATTTGCGGTCGACCAGGTGAACATCGTCTTCAACGGCGGCGGAGATTCCGCAAATGGCGGCGGTGGCCAGTCCCAGTCTCAGGCCCAGGCTCAGTCACAGCTCGGCTACGAGGGCCGTGAGCGGGCAGGTGATGATGGACAGGGGCGTCAGCCGCGGGATGGCGGCCGGGCGGCGGCGGAAAGGTGGGCGGGCAATGATGCTACGGACGATATGGTTGACGGTGCCGAGCGTTCTCGCTCTGGCCACGTCTACATGTAGCGCCCTTGCGAGCGCAGGCGTGTGCGAACGCGAGATCGCGTCCGCGGCCTCCAAATACGGCGTGCCGACCGGGATCTTATATTCCGTCGGATTGACCGAGACGGGCCGCAAAGGGTCCCTGCAGCCCTATGCGATGAACATCGAAGGCAAGGCCTATTTCGGGGCAAGCGTCCAGGATGTTCTCACACGTTTCGGCGCGGCGCGTGCCGAGGGCGCCAAGCTCATCGATCTCGGCTGCATGCAGATCAACTATCACTTTCACGGCGAGCATTTCAGCTCTCCCGAGGAGATGCTCGATCCGCGCAGGAATGTCGAATATGCCGCCCGCTTCCTGTCCAATCTGCGCGCCCGGCACGAGAGTTGGACGATGGCGGTCGCTCGCTATCACGCCGGCCCCAACAACGACCCGGCGCAGAAAAAATACGTCTGCCGCGTCATCGCAAACCTGGTCGCGACCGGGTATGGCAAGTGGACGCCGAACGCGCAGCAGTTTTGCCGATAACCGACTTACGGTTGCATTGTCGCAGCCGCTGCCTCATTGTGGCGACAATGCGGACAGATTGTGATCGCAAGCGATTTCAGCATATCGCGTTAACTTTTCAACATCATGTTAGTGGTAAGGTTAACGATCACCTACTAGATATAGGCCAAATCGGCACGGAATTCTTAATCAACTATTAAAATCCCCCATTAACTTCCTCTAGTTGTTCGCGAACTTCCGGGATTCGTACCTCTGTCTCAATGTGGCATCCATACTGATTCGGAGGCGGGCGAATGATCGTGGTGGTTGATGATAGAGCTCTTGTGAAGGACGGCTACGCGTCCCTGTTCGGCCGCGAGGGCATTCCCTCGACGGGCTTCGATCCGAGGGAGTTCGGCGAGTGGGTAAGCTCCGCCGCCGATTCCGATATCGACGCTGTCGAAGCCTTCCTGATCGGGCAGGGGGAGAGCACATTGACCCTGCCGCGCGTGATCCGGGATCGCTCCCGTGCGCCGGTCATCGCCATGAGCGACACGCCGTCGCTGGAAAACACGCTTGCGCTCTTCGACTGCGGCGTCGACGACGTGGTCCGCAAGCCGGTGCATCCGAGGGAAATCCTCGCACGCGTCGCGGCGATCCGCCGGCGTTTGACGGCCATCGCCAACTTCACGGATATCGGTCCCATCCGCGTTTTCGCCGACGGGCGCGATCCGGAGATCAATGGCGAAGTCTTCGCGCTTCCCCGTCGCGAACGGCGCATTCTCGAATATCTCGTCGCCAACCGCGGGCGCCGGGTATCCAAGTCGCAGATATTCAACGCGATTTACGGCATCTTCGACGAGGACGTCGAAGAGAATGTCGTCGAAAGCCACATCAGCAAGCTGCGCAAGAAACTGCGCAAGAAGCTCGGCTTCGACCCGATCGATTCGAAGCGTTTCCTTGGCTACTGCATCGACTGGAATTGAGCGCAGAAACGGCAGGGCGAGACAGCTCAAGACAGGTTCACGCAAGGCCCGGTCCCTAGTGTCGCCGCAACAAGGAAATGAGGATCCGATATGAGTCTCTACGGTACCATGAGAACGGGCGTGTCCGGCATGAACGCCCAGTCCAACCGGCTCAGCACAGTCGCCGAGAACATCGCGAATGCCAACACCACCGGCTACAAGCGCGCATCGACGGAATTCTCATCGATGATCCTGCCGTCGGGCAACGGCTCCTATAATTCAGGCGGCGTACAGACGGAGGTGCGCTACAGCATCTCGCAGCAGGGCGCGACGACCTTCACCACCTCGGCCAGCGACCTGGCGATCGACGGCGGCGGCTTCTTCATCGTCGAAGGCGCCAACGGCCAGGAATATCTGACTCGCGCCGGCTCCTTCGTTCCGGACAGCCAAGGCAATCTGGTCAATGCCGCCGGCTTCACGCTGATGGGCTACGAATACGAGGCCGGCGTCGATCCGACCGTCGTCGTCAACGGATTCGATGGCCTGACCAGGGTCAATCTCGCTTCGGATGGGCTCATCGCGGCGGGGTCGACCAAGGGCTCGATGGGCGCGAACCTGCCGTCGGGGGCGGCAAACGGGGATGTCTCCACCACCTCGCTCGTCGTCTATGACAGCCAGGGCAACACGCGAATTCTGGATTTCAACTACACGAAAACCGACGATAATGAGTGGACGTTGAATATAGTCGATCGCGTAAGCAATGAACCGCTTACGGTGCCACCGGCAACACTTGTTTTCGACGCAGCAGGCGCTCTGACAACCGCGGCGACGGTTACTCTCGATGGCTCGCTTATCAGCCCGATCGACGGCACCGGTGCAGTGCTCAATGACATAACAATCGATTTCTCCAAAACCACCCAGCTCGGCTACGCCTTCAGTGCCGACGGGGGCGACATCGACGGCAACGCGCCGAGCAAGGTTGCCGGTTACCAGATCGACTCCGACGGCATCGTCTACGTAAAATACGAGAACGGCGAGCTCGATCCGCGCTATCGCATCGCGCTCGCCAATGTCCAGAGCCCGGACAAGCTGAAGCCGGAATCCGGTAACGTCTATTCGCAGGGCGTCGACTCCGGCGTCATCATCACCGGCTTCGCCGGCTCGGGCGATTTCGGCGAGATCCTCTCCGGCGCGCTCGAAAGCTCGAATGTCGATATCGCCGAGGAACTGACGGCGATGATCGAGTCGCAGCGCAACTACACGGCAAACTCCAAGGTCTTCCAGACCGGTTCGGAACTGCTCGAAGTTCTCGTCAATCTGAAGCGCTAATTCCAACTTCGAAACTACGCACTTCCGGACGTAAGGCCCATTACGGGCTCTTCCCGGGAGTGCACTGAGAAAACGGTCCCCGGCATGTCGCTGTCTTCTGCAATCGCCATCGCGCAATCCGCGTTCAGCACCACGGCGCAACAAACCGCCACGGTCTCGAAGAACATTGCCAATTCCGGCAATGCGGACTACTCGCGCCGCATGGCGATGCTCGGGACTACCCCGGGCGGCGCCCAGATCGTTTCGATTTATCGGGCGCAGAACGAGGCGCTCCTCAAGCAGAACCTGATCGGCATCTCGCAGTCCTCCGCGCAGAGCAGTCTCCTGTCCGGGCTGGAGATCATGAAATCGGCGCTCGGCGGTAACGACTACGAGTCGTCGCCCTCCACCTATCTCTCGGCCTTCCGCAACAGCCTGCAGACTTTCGCGTCGACGCCAGGCAATGCGACGATCGCCGCCACCGTGGTGTCGGATGCATCGGACCTTGCCAACTCGATCAGCAAGACGTCGGCCGCCGTTCAGGACCTTCGTCTCGACTCGGACAAGAAAATCGCCGAGGAGGTCGCCAATCTGAACCGCCTTCTCGCGCAGTTCGAGACGGCGAACAACGCCGTCAAGCAGGCGACCGCTGCAGGCACGGACGCGACCGCTGCGCTCGACGATCGCGACAGGACCCTGAAGCAGATATCGGAGCTTGTCGGCATTTCCACCGTCACGCGGGCGAACAACGATACCGTCATCTACACCTCGGGCGGCACCGTTCTCTTCGAGACGCTTCCGAGGGAGGTCACGTTTGCGCCGAAGAGTGCTTACGATGCCACTGTCACCGGCAACGGCATATTCATCGACGGCGTGCCGCTCGCTGCCGGCAGCGGCGCTGATACCAGTGCCCAGGGCAAGCTCGCGGGCCTGCTTCAGCTGCGCGACGACATCGCTCCGAAGTTTCAGTCGCAGCTCGACGAGATGGCGCGCGGCCTCGTCACCCTCTTCCGGGAAGGCGGCTTGCCGGGGCTCTTCACCTGGTCGGGCGGAAGCGTACCGGTTGCGGGCGCCGTCCAGCCGGGGATCGCCGCGAGCCTTTCGGTCAATCCCGCAGCGAAGGCCAACCCCTTCCTTCTGCGCGACGGCGGCTTCAACGGCGTCGTTTCGAACCCCGACGGCAATGCTGGTTTTACGGACCTGCTCGACGGATTCATCACCGCTTTGGACGGCGACATGGCGTTCGACGGCGCGACCGGGCTCGACGCCACGAGCTCGATCATGGAATTCGCCGCGTCTTCCGTCGGCTGGTTCGAGCAGATACGCAGCGGCGCCTCCACGGCCGATGACAACAAGGCGGCGCTGCTGGCGCGCACGCAGGAGGCGCTCGGCAGCGTGACCGGGGTGAGCATCGACGAGGAACTGTCGCTGCTTCTCGATCTGGAACAGTCCTACAAGGCCTCGGCCAAGTTGATCAGCACCGTCGACGCCATGATGGCGTCGCTTCTCGAAGCCGTGAGGTAATCATGAAGACGTCCTTCGTTTCGAACCTGGCCGTTCAGAACGCCATGCGGCTGACCATCCAACAGGGGCAGGCGGAACTTCTGAAGCTGCAGACCGAGGTGACGACCGGGCGCCATGCGGATGTGGGGCTGGCGCTCGGTTCCTCGGCGGCGCGCTCGGTAAGCCTGCAGCGCGAGCTGGCACGGCTCGATACGCTCGTCGATACCAATTCCGTCGTCACCCAGCGGCTTGCCGCCTCGCAATCCGCTCTCGCCACGATGGCCGAAGCGGCGCAGCAGGTGCGCAACACCCTCGTCACCTTCAAGGGCAATGATGCCGCCGATCAGCTCGCGATCCAGAAGACCGAAATACAGAGTGCCATGTCGGCCTTCTCTTCGGCGGCGAACCTGTCCTTCAACGGCGAATTTCTCTTTGCCGGCATCAACACCGACGTGAGGCCTTTCGAGGATTATGGCGCTGCGGCGAAGTCGACCTTCGACACCGCGCTCGCCACGTACATGTCGGCGAACGGCATTGCCTCCATGAGCGATTTCACGAAGGCCGAGATGGAGGACTTCATCACCAACACGCTCGAGCCGCTTTATGCAAGCGATGCGCAATGGGCCACGGATTGGTCCAAGGCCTCGAGCCAGAACATGACGAGCCGCATCAGCACGACGGAAGTGGTGCAGAGCTCCACGAATGCGACGACGGAAGGCTTCCGGAAATTCGCTCTCGCCAGCGTGATCGCCCTGGAACTGATGGACGAAAATGTCAGCTCCGAAGTCCGGGCCTCTATGGGTGAGACGGCGCTCGGCTATGTCGAGCAGGCCAATACGCAGGTCACGGCGGAGCGCAGCACTCTCGGTATTTCCGAAGCGCGCGTGAAAAAGGCGAATACCTCCCTCCAAGCCCAGATCAAGCTGATCAACACACATATTACCGATCTCGAAGGCGTCGACACCTACGAGGCTTCGACACGGATGAACACGCTGCTGACGCAGGTAGAGACCTCCTACACACTGACGGCGCGGATCCAGCGGTTGAGTTTGATAGACTTCCTCTAATGACTAGAGGATGCGGACAAGCATGAGGGATGTCTGAATGTATCAGTTTGCATACGCCGAGATCATGGAGGAAGGCGTAGCCGTTTCCAAGGATCGGGAGAAGCAGGTTCTCGATCGTTCCATCGCGCTCTTGCAGGCGGCGAAGGAAAAGGACGGATACACCCGGGAGGCGATCGAAGCGGTCTACTTCACCCGGCGTCTCTGGATCCGTTTCATCGAAGATCTGCGCGCGCCGGACAACCAGCTCAACGAAGAGCTGCGCGCCAACCTCATTTCGATCGGAATCTGGATTCTGAACGAGACGGAGAAGATCCGCAAACGCGAGTCTTCCAATTTCCAGGGCATAATCGACATAACCACCATCATCAGGGATGGACTGAAATGAAGAGCACACTGCGTATTTCGCTGAAATCGGGCGAAAGGATCTTTGTTAACGGCGCAGTGCTGCGCGTCGACCGCAAGGTCGCGATCGAATTCCTGAACGACGTGACCTTCCTGCTGGAAAACCACGTCCTGCAGCCCGAAGACGCGACGACACCGCTGCGGCAGCTCTATTTCATCGCCCAGATGATCCTGATCAATCCGGAAGGCGCGGACCAGTCGACCGCGATGTTCCGCAAGTCGATCGTCATGCTGCTCAACTGCTTCAAGCACGACGAGGTGCTGGCCGAGCTGAAGCGAATCGACGGGCTGGTCACGCAGGGTCGGGCCTTCGAGGCGCTGAAGGCGATCCGAGGGCTTTATCCGATCGAGGACCAGATCCTCAACGCGCAGGAACTGACGCCTGCGACGGTGGAACAGATACGCAAGGAGATTGCGCCATGGCGGTGAGCGGCGTCAACAACACGTCCAACAGCTACACGCCAACGGTTTCGGCCACGGATTCGGCGGGCGACGCCAGCGCGGCGACGCTCAACTACGAGAGCTTCCTCAAGCTGCTCGTGGCGCAGATGAAGAACCAGGATCCGACGCAGCCGATGGACGCGACGCAGCAGATCGCGCAGCTTGCGACCTTCTCGCAGGTGGAGCAGACGATCAAGACCAACAAGAACCTCGAAAGCCTGCTGCAGCGCACCGCGCTCAGCGAGGCGGACGCCGTGATCGGCAGGACGGTCACCAGCGCGGACGGCAAGACCACTGGCGTCGTCAAGGAGGTGAAACTATACTCCGATGGAATCATCGCGGTGCTCGATACGGGCAAGGAGCTCGTTATCGGTCCGGGCGTCATAATGAAGTGAGTTCCCATGAATGAGGCAGATGCCCTCGACATCGTACAGGCGGCGATCTGGACAGTGATCGTGGCCTCGGGCCCTGCCGTTCTCGCCGCAATGGTGGTCGGGGTCGGCATCGCCTTCCTCCAGGCCCTGACCCAGGTTCAGGAGATGACGCTGACATTCGTGCCGAAGATCCTGGCGGTGATGGTCACCGCCGCCATCTCGGCGCCCTTCGTCGGCGCGCAGATTTCGATCTTCACAGATATCGTGTTCTCGCGAATACAGAGCGGGTTTTAGCTCGGGGAGCGGCGAAGTACCCCCCTCTGCCCTGCCGGGCATCTCCCCCGGATACCACCTTCGCGCAAGCTTGGCCCTCTAGGACTCTGCCATACCCTTGGGCAGATCTTACGATCGCTGCCCGCCTCTCATGAAGAGACGGAAGAGACATGGCACAACAGGCGACGCTGACCATCCCGAAACTTGCACCCAAGAGCCGGGACATCGGCTTTGCGCTCGGGATCGTGATGATCCTGTCGATCCTGTTCCTGCCCATTCCCCCCTTCCTGATCGATCTCGGGCTTGCCTTCTCCATTTCGTTCTCGGTGCTGATCCTGATGGTCGCACTCTGGATCCAGCGGCCGCTCGATTTCTCGTCTTTCCCGACGATTCTGCTGATCTCGACCATGATCCGTCTGGCGCTGAACATCGCCACCACGCGCGTCATCCTTTCCCACGGGCATGAGGGCCATGGCGCCGCCGGCGGGGTCATCTCCGGTTTCGCCAACCTCGTCATGTCCGGGGACTTCGTGATCGGTCTCATCGTCTTCCTCATCCTGATCACGGTGAACTTCATCGTCATCACCAAGGGTGCCACGCGTATCGCCGAAGTCGGCGCCCGCTTCACCCTCGATGCGATCCCCGGCAAGCAGATGTCGATCGATGCCGACCTCTCAGCCGGCCTGATCGACGAGAAGGAAGCGCAGCGCCGCCGCCGCGAGCTGGAGGAGGAGAGCTCCTTCTTCGGCGCCATGGACGGTGCATCCAAATTCGTGCGCGGCGATGCGATCGCCGGCCTGATTATTACCGCGATCAACGTCTTCGGCGGCATCATCATCGGCTACCTGCGCCACGACATGGAGATCGGCGAAGCTGCCGACGTGTTCGTCAAGCTTTCCGTCGGCGACGGTCTCGTCTCCCAGATCCCGGCACTGATCGTCTCGCTCGCCGCCGGCCTGCTCGTCTCGCGCGGCGGCACCGCCGGTTCCACCGACCAGGCGGTCGTCGGCCAGCTCAGCGGTTATCCCCGGGCGCTGATGGTCGCCTCCGGGCTGATCGTCCTGCTCTCCGTCACGCCCGGCCTGCCTTTCCTCCCCTTTGCGGCGCTTGGCGGCGGCATGGCTTTCCTCAGCTGGTTCATTCCGAAGCAGATCGAGGCCGAGAAGGCGGCAAAGCGGGACGAGGAGGCGGCGAAGGCGCAGCAGAGCAAGGAAAGCGACAAGGATTCGGTCAAATCGGTGCTGAAGACCGCGGAGATCGAGCTGCTGCTCGGCAAGCAGGTCTCCACCAGGCTGCTGGGCGCCCATCAGGAGCTTGCCTTCCGCGTCGGCAAGATGCGCCGGAAGTTCGCCCTCCAATACGGCCTCGTCGTTCCGGAGATCAAGGTTTCCGACGACATCACCATTCCCGACAAGGCCTATCATGTCCGCATCCACGGCACCACGATCGCTTCCAACACGGTCCGCGTGGGCGAAGTGCTGGTGGTTACCGGCGGCGGACGGCGGCCGAGCGTGCCCGGCGACGACATCCGGGAACCGGCTTTCGGCATGCCGGCGGTATCGATCCTCGAGACGTTCACGGAAGACCTGAAGCGCGAGGGCTTCCACCCGATCGACAACGTGTCGGTGGTGCTGACGCATTTGAGCGAAGTGATCCGCAACAACCTGCCGCAGCTTCTCTCCTACAAGGACGTGAAGGTGCTGATCGAACGGCTCGACCCGGAATACCGCAAGCTCGCGGACGAGATCTGTACCTCGCACATGTCCTATTCCGGTCTGCAGGCGGTGTTGAAACTGCTGCTCGCCGAACGCGTCTCGATCCGCAATCTGCATCTGATTCTCGAAGCCGTGGCGGAGCTGGCCCCGCACGTGCGCAAGACCGAGCAGATCGTCGAACACGTGCGGGTGCGCATGTCGCAGCAGCTCTGCGGCGACCTCGCCGACAACGGCGTGCTGCGCGTGCTGAGGCTCGGCAACAAGTGGGACATGGTCTTCCACCAGGCGCTGAAGCGCGACGCCAAGGGTGAGATCGTCGAGTTCGATATCGACCCGCGCCATCTCGAGGAATTCAGCGAGCAGGCGACGAAGGTAATCCGTGAACATCTCGATCGCGGCATGCCCTTCGTACTGGTAAGTTCGCCCGAATCCCGGTCTTATGTGCGCATGATCATCGAACGCCTCTTCGCCACATTGCCCGTGCTCTCGCATGTCGAGCTCGCCAAGGGACTCGAGATCAAGATCATCGGCTCGATTTCATGATCACCGACCCCGAGGGCACGGTCCTGGCGCTGTTTGCGGCCTTCTGCCGGATCGGGGGCTGCGTCATGATCATGCCGGGATTCTCGACGGCGCGCGTCCCCATGCAGATCAGGCTGTTCATTGCGGTGGCGCTCTCCATGGCCATCCTGCCGATCATTTGGACGGATATCTATCCGCAGGTGACGGGCAAAGGTCACAACTATCTCTATCTCGTCGCGACCGAGACCGCCATCGGCGCCGTGATCGGGCTCGTCGCGCGCTACTATGTGCTCGGGCTGCAGTTTGCCGGCACCGCAATGACCATGCTGATGGGGTTCAGCCCGCCGCCGACGGCGGATGTGCTGGAGGATACGGCGGAAAACCAGCTCACCAGCATGATCGGTTTTGCCGGGCTGATGATTCTCTTCATGCTGGATTTCCACCACGTGATTTTCGAGGCGATCGCGCAGTCCTACCGGGTGATGCCGATCGGCGCCGGCTTCGATCCGCAGGGCACGCTGATCACGCTCACCAATTCGCTCGGTCAGACCTTCATGATCATGCTCCGGCTCGCCAGCCCCTTCGTGATCTACGGCCTGCTGTTCAACGTGGCGATCGGCATGGTGAACAAGCTGGCGCCGCAGATCCCGGTCTACTTCATTTCCCAGCCCTACCTCATCATGGGCGGCCTGTTCCTTCTCTATCTCGGCATCGCCGCGATGCTCCGTCTGTTCGCCGACGGCTTCGCGCCCGTCATGCAGGGTGGCTAGCTCGATGAAAGCGCGGTCGGAAAAGCTGAAACGCCTGGTCGCCGTCCAGCGGCATCTGGAGCGGATGGCCGAAAGCGAAGTGGCCGAGACCGCCCGGCAGCGGACCGAACTTGCCGGAACGATCGACGTCGTGGTCGACGCCATGGGGTCGGCCCATCCGATGCATCGCGTGTTTTCAGGTCACTATGCCTCCCAACTCGGACGCCTCGTGCAGAAGGACCAGATGCTGCTCGGAATCCAGCAGGTCCATGAAGCCCGCATGATGAAGGAACGCGCCAAGGGCGACCGGCTCGAGGAACACATGAAGGACGCCCGGCTGTCGGAGGACCGCGAGGCCGCCGACAATTCGATCCTCGACCTGATCGACCAGCACGTCTCGGGCGGCGCCAGCCTCCGGTAAGGTTGACGGGTGATAATGCTTCAACCGGGGAGCCAGCAAGGGTGGCTTTCCGCTTCACGAACATCGCGCTGCCCGGCAAACGAGATGCCGGCTTCGGCTTTGAGAGGATCTGACATGGCTATTTCTCCGCCCAGCGATCTGGTGATGGACGTCGTCCGCGCGGCCGATCCGGCTGAGGTCCAGGAGGCGCAGGCGCGGCTCAAGGCGAATCGCGCCGCTTTCCAGGCGACCAGCCTCGCAGAAAACGGCGATGGCTTCGCGGCGCACGTTTCTTCGGTGCTCAATTCTTCCGAAGGATCGAGCGGGCTTGGAGACATCAGCAATCGCGCCGAAGCGAAGAAGATCCCGGAGACCTATCGGAAATTCGAGGCGATGGTCCTGCAGAATTTCGTGAAGTCCATGCTTCCGAGCGAAAGCGAGAACGTCTTCGGCAAGGGCACCTCCGGCGACATCTGGAAGAGCATGATGGCCGAGCAGATCGGCGACGTGCTCGCCAAGGGCGGCGGGATCGGCATCGCCGATCAGATGGTAGGCGACGGTGCGACCGATCGGGTGAACGCCTCGCTCGACGGCGACAGCCGGAACCTCGCCGCTGGCATGGTCCAGGAATATGAGCGCAAGGCGCTCTCGTCCTTCCTGCCCAACGACGAAAAGAAGAAACAGGCCTGATGCCGTCGCCCGGACCGCGAAGCGGCCTGGCGAAATACATTCATACCAATGGAAACAAGCGGGCGAAAGAATGCCTGGGCATCGTTCCGCCCGCGCCCTGCGATAGTGCATATGGGAGTTGATTATGGAAGCTGTGGCATCCAACGACCTGCGGATCCAAAATGTTCTCGGCCGACTGGAGATGATCATCGACAATGAGAACAGCCGTATCGGTGCGGACCCCGAATTCGACCTCAAGACCTCGAACGCCCACAAGAGCCGGTGCCTCTACGAGTTGACCATGCTTCATCGCGACGCCGGACCCGGTGAGATCTCGCCGGCCTTCGCCGCGCAGACGCGCCATCTCAGGAGCAAGCTGCAGGTCAATGCGCAAAAGGTGGCGGCGCATCTGGAAGCGGTCCGCTCCGTCGTCGATCTCCTCAAGACCGCCGCCCAGGACGCGGATGCGGACGGCATCTATACCGAAGCACAATTCCGCTACAGCGATTTCTGATGTTGAAGCTTGTCCTCACCGGGGTCTGGGTCTGCGCCGTCACGCTCGGGTCGGTTTATTTTTCGATGCAGCATGCCTCGGCGCCGGTGGTTTCGGATGCGGAGGCGGACCGGCGCGCGTCGCAGGAATATGTCCCCGGTGAGATGATAACGATCCCGTCCATCAAGGACGGTGCGGTGCAGGGTTATTTCCTTGCGAAGCTCTCCTTCTCGGCATCGCGGGAAGGTATCGCCAAGCTGCATGCGCCTCTGCGTCAGCTCGTCACCGACGAGCTCTACGACATGCTTGTGGGCTCGAAGTTCATCGATGTCGCCGATACCGCTACGTTCGATCTGCCCGGCTTCAAGGTTGCGGTCAAGGATGGCCTCAACAGGAAGCTCGGGAGCGAGGTCATTTCGGAAGTTCTGGTCGAGCAGCTTGAATATCTGACCAAAGAGGACGTGGAACGCGTCGCCAACAGCCAGAACCGCCCTTATCAGAAGCCTGTGCCGATCCTCGACAGGAACGGCCAGGCGGCTTCCGACCGGCTTCCGGAGAGCGCGGTGCAGGCGACCAGCGCGCACTGACGCCGATAGGCAGCGCGCCTTGCCGGAGACAGCGTCAGTCCCTGTCGCGATTGCCATCCCGCGTATCGGCCGCGTCGATCCGGGCCGTGAGCCGGCCGATCGCGACGTGGAGAGGATAGAGGCTGGCCGCGGCAAGGCCAGTCTCTCTCCAGAGCCTGAGGCCTACCGGCAGCGATGAGGCCAGCAGCCATAGGGACGTGCAGAGGGTTTTCAGTCGCCCGGAGAAGGTCGCATCGCGCTGGTGCTCCATCAGCGTCGAGATCGCGCCTTTCTCGAGACTGCGGGCACGCGTCCAGGAAGCCGTCGTGTGATGCGCCGGAACCGACTCCGCCACCCAGGCATCCGCAGCCCAGGCGAAGGAGAAGCCTTTTGCCCTGCACCGGTCGAAGAAATCCGCGTCGCCGATGCCGACGATATTGAGCGCCGGATCCAGGAACGGCTGCGGCATGCCGTCGAGCACCCGTCGCGTGATCAGGACGTTGCCTGCGGAGTAGAGGACGGGTACGGGCCCGCTCCCGTGGTAGGGAGGTGCGAAGACGGGGTGCCGCTTCCACGTCTGCTCCTGAGGATGCCCCAGGACGGGAAGCTGCGGACCACCGACGATGTCCGCATCATGGGCTTCCTGCACCGCCATCAGGCCATCGAGCCATTCGGGAGCGGCTATCTCGTCATCATAGATGAGAGCCGCGAAGCCGAGGCTCGGAAAGAGTTCGAGAGCAGCTGTCAATCCGGCATTGCAGGCATGGGCATATCCGCGGCGGCGTGCCACGACGACGGCGGAATCGAAAGAATGGCCGCTTAGGAAGTCTTTGGCCGACCGCGCGCCGGCAAATCCGTCCGCGTCGTTTTCGACGACAATGGTCGCGAGGGGGACATCGGGCCTTTGTGAGACGATGGTCTTCAGCGTCTTGACGAGATGATCCGGACGCCGGAACGTCGGCACGATCACGACGAGCTCGATATCCGACGCGTCTTCCAGCTTCGTCTGAAAATGAATGAAACTGTCCTGGCCGTCCGACGTCATCGTCAAAGCCCGCGCCGATTCGATGCAATGAGTACAGCAAATCTTCCTAAACAGAGGTTGAATCCAAAACGGCCTTTCGAATGAGGATTTTACGCCCGGTCTCGGCAATGCAAAAGCCGGAATCGTGGATGCGCCACCCAGGATCCGGGGCTGTCTCTCATCGTGCAAGGAAATTGCCGCACCGAAGCGGATGGCGCTTCCATACGCGCAGGGCACTTGCAATTATGCGTTTGGAACAGCATAGGGCGCATGCAGGCAATCGCCGGATGCGGCTTGATCTAGAGTGTGCCGCGTTCGGGACTAATCGGGAGATACGCCGTGACGACTGTGATTGATGGCAAGGACGTTGCTGCTTCGGTCATCGAAACCGTGAAATCCGCCACGAGCGCACTGGAAAGGGAAACCGGCGTGCGCGCGGGTCTCGCGGTCGTCATCGTCGGGGACGATCCCGCGAGCCACACTTACGTGTCGGCGAAGAGCAGGATGGCGAAGGAATGCGGCTTCCTGTCGGTTCAGCATACGCTCCCGGAGGAGACGTCGCAGGAGGAACTCGCGGCGCTGGTCGCCGAGCTCAATGCGGATCCGTCCATCCACGGCATTCTCGTGCAGTTGCCTTTGCCGAAACACCTCCGCTCGGAACCGATCATCCAGTCGATCCTTCCGGAAAAGGACGTAGACGGACTGCATGTCGTCAATGCCGGCAAGCTGGCGACCGGCGATCTCGAAGGCGGGCTCGTCTCCTGCACGCCGGCCGGCGCCATGGTCTTCGTGCGCCGGACTTACGGCGATGATCTTTCCGGTCTCGACGCCGTCGTCATCGGCCGCTCCAACCTCTTCGGCAAGCCCATGTCCGCCCTGCTTCTTGCGGCCAATGCAACGGTCACGACGGCGCATTCGCGCACCAAGGATCTCGCGGCCGTTTGCCGCAAGGCGGACATCCTGGTGGCCGCGGTCGGGCGCCCCGAGATGGTCAAGGCGGACTGGGTGAAGCCCGGTGCCATGGTGGTCGACGTCGGCATCAACCGCGTCCCGGCGCCCGAACGCGGCGAGGGCAGGACGAAGCTCGTCGGCGATGTCGCCTTCGAGGAGTGTGCGAAGGTCGCAGGCGTAATCACGCCGGTCCCGGGAGGCGTCGGGCCGATGACGATCGCGATGCTGATGGCGAACACGATCATCGCCGCCTGCCGCATGGCCGGCCGCAAGCCTCCGAAATTCTGACTGCCGCTTGGGACTAGACAGTCCATCCCCAACCCCTCCCACCTGTGGGGAGGGGTTGGGGATGGGGTGAAGCGGCTTGCGTAACGATCGCGGCTCTACCTGTTCGGTGCAGGCCCCGTCGAGGCGCGCACGATCAGTTCGGCGCGCCAAAGCTCCTGCTCGGGATAGTCTGCCTGATTGAGTATGCCGCCGATCAGCCGTTTGGCGATGCGTGCACCGGCTGCGCGAAGCGAGGAGCGCGTCGTCGTCAGTGGTATGCTGAAGTTCTCGGGCTTCAGCATCGGCAGGACGTCGTCATGGGCGATGAGCGAGATGTCGGTGCCGATAGTGAGTCCGGCCTGGTTGATCGCGCGCACCGCGCCGAGCGCCAGCACGGTACTGGAACAAAGGACGGCGGTCGGCGGGTTCGGCCGTTTGAGGAAACGCTGCATGCTCCGATAGCCATGCTCGTCGGTCATCGCAGAGTGATGGACGAGCGCATCGTCGAGGTTGAGGCCCTTTTCCGCAAGCGCGCGCACCAGCCCCTTCTTCCGGCGGATGGAGAAGGTGAGGTGTTCCGGCCCGTTGATCAGGGCGATGCGGCTGTGGCCGAGTTGGATGAGAAGCCTGGCGGCGTCGTAGAAGGCGCCGGTATTGTCCACGTCGAGGAACGGATAGTCCCGGGGACCGCCGATGGAGCGGCCATGCACCACGAAGGGAATGGAAAGAGCCTTCAGCATCTCGATGCGGGGATCGTTTGCGCGCATATAGGCGGTGAAGACAGCGTCGACATTGCCGCTCGCCGCAAGCCGGCGGAATGTCGCCTCCTCGTCTTCGGGCGCACTGGGGTTCAGCACGAAGTGGAAATCGTGCTCGACCGCTTCCTCCGCCAGCCCCGCCAGGAATTCACCGAAATGGATGTCCGAATCGATTCCCGATGCGATCGGCATGACGAGCCCGATCGAATAGGCTTTTCCGGTCGCGAGGCGCTGTGCGGCGCGGTTGGGCCTGTAACCCGTTTCGCGCACCGCCTCCAGCACCCGCGCCCGCGTTTCCGCATTGACCTCCGGATAGCCGTTCAGCGCCCGGCTGACCGTGGTCTGGGACAGACCGAGCAGTTCCGCCAATTGCTTGAGATTGACCGGCATGGCGAGAATTCCTTCCAAAGCGCTTTGAATATCTTTTTCATTTTTCTTGCTTCGGCAAGCACCTCTGATGTCCTGTATCATCGGGATCGGGTTCAAAAAAGCGAAAAACCAGCATCTTGCGCCGCAAAACGTTGCCGCAGAGCAAAAATCCCGCTCAATTCCGGACGAGAAGGAAAGCTCTTGACTCTTTCTCTGCAGCGATGGAGTGTTAGCGAGCTCAAAGCGCTTTGAATGCTCCTCCTAGACGGAGCCATTAATACGCGCTTTGACATTCGCCCGAGGCGTCCGCCCGGGCTTCTTTTTGGGGAGGACAAGAGGTGAAGAGATCGTTGCTGATCGGCGTGGCCGCATTCGCATTGCTTGCAGGGCTTGCAGGGACTGCGGGCGCCGCCGACCTGAAGTTCAAGCCGGGAGAGGATTCCAGGTTCAACTGGGCGAGCCTGGAGGAGTTCAAGAAAGGTCACGACCTCAAGGGTCAGACGCTCACGATCTTCGGCCCCTGGCGCGGCGAGGACGAGGCTCTGTTCAAGAGCGTCTATGCCTATTTCGTCGAGGCGACCGGCGTGGAGCTCAAATATTCCTCCTCGGAAAACTACGAGCAGCAGATCGTCATCGATACCCAGGCGGGAAGCCCGCCCGATGTCGCAATCCTGCCGCAGCCGGGTCTCATCGCCGATCTGGCCGCCAAGGGCCTTCTCACGCCGCTCGGCGACGAAACCAAGCAATGGCTCCTCGACAACTATGCTGCAGGTCAGTCCTGGGTCGACCTCTCCACCTATAACGGCAAGGACGGAACGCCGGCGCTTTACGCCTTCCCGTACAAGATCGACGTCAAGTCTCTGGTCTGGTACGTGCCGGAGAATTTCGAGGATGCCGGCTACGAAGTTCCGAAGACCATGGAAGAATTGAAAGCGCTGACGGAGAAGATCGCGGAAGACGGCGAAAAGCCGTGGTGCATAGGTCTCGGTTCGGGCGGCGCGACGGGCTGGCCGGCGACCGACTGGGTCGAGGACCTGATGCTGCGGACCCAGCCCGCCGAGACCTACGACAAATGGGTGAAGAACGAGATACCGTTCACGGATGCGTCGGTCACGGGTGCGTTGGAGGAGTTCGGCTGGTTCGCGCGCAATGACGCCTTCGTCGACGGCGGTGCAGCGGCGGTGGCGTCGACCGACTTCCGGGACAGCCCGAAAGGGCTCTTCAGTTCTCCGCCGAAGTGCTACCTGCACCATCAGGCCTCGTTCATTCCGTCCTTCTTCCCGGAAGGCAAGGTTGTCGGAGAGGATGCCGACTTCTTCTACATGCCGCCCTATGAAAGCAAAAAGGAGCTCGGCAATCCGGTGCTCGGCGCAGGCACCCTTGCGATGATCACCAAGGACACGCCGGCGGCACGCGCCTTCATCGAGTTCCTGAAGACCCCGATCGCGCACGAGGTCTGGATGGCGCAGACGAGCTTCCTCACGCCTTACAAGAGCGTCAATGTCGACGTCTACGGAAATCCGCCGCTGAAGAAACAGGGTGAAATCCTGCTGAACGCCACGACGTTCCGCTTCGACGGCTCCGACCTGATGCCCGGGAAGATCGGGGCCGGCGCCTTCTGGACCGGCATGGTCGATTTCGTCGGAGGCAAGTCCTCGGCCGACGTCGCGGCCGGCGTACAGAAGGCATGGGAACTCCATCAAGTAGGATCCGGTCAGCCGGACGGTGGGGGCATCGTCTGCCTGTTCCTCATTCGGCGGTCCTCCGGCTGGAGGGCCGCCTGATAACAACGGCAGCGGCCGTTATGCAAAGCGCCTGCAGACGCCCGCGAAGGCGTGAGAGGGGAGGAATGTGTCATGGAGCAGTTGATTGCTGCCATTCTGACGATGGTGGCCGGCGTTCTGGTTTGCGCAGCCTATTTCTGGAGCACGAATCTCGTTCTCGACTGGATCTTCCCATCCAAGGGCAAGTTCGGTGCCGTCGCCTCGCGCAACCTGCGTATCGCCAACAGCATTCGTCCCTGGCTGTTTCTCGCCCCGGCACTGCTGGCGCTGACGCTCTACCTCGTCTACCCCGTCGTCCAATCGGTCTGGCTGAGCCTTCATGGGCGGGGAGGCCAGAACTTCGTCGGCCTGAGCAACTATTCCTGGATGATCAATGACGGCGAATTCCGCCAGTCGATCTTCAACAATTTCCTCTGGCTTCTCGTCGTGCCGGCGCTTTCGACCTTCTTCGGCCTGATCATTGCGGCACTGACCGACCGCATCTGGTGGGGCAATATCGCCAAGACGCTGATCTTCATGCCGATGGCGATTTCCTTCGTCGGCGCAGCCGTCATCTGGAAATTCATCTATGACTACCGCGCCGCAGGCTCCGAACAGATCGGTCTCCTGAACGCCATCGTCGTCGCGCTTGGCGGCGAGCCGCAGGCCTGGATCACGCTGCCCTTCTGGAACAACTTCTTCCTCATGGTCATCCTCATCTGGATCCAGACCGGCTTTGCCATGGTCATCCTTTCGGCTGCGCTGCGCGGCATTCCGGAGGAGACGATCGAGGCGGCCGTCATCGACGGCGCCAATGGCTGGCAGATCTTCTTCAAAATCATGGTGCCGCAGATCTGGGGCACGATCGCCGTCGTGTGGACGACCATCACCATCCTGGTCCTCAAGGTTTTCGATATCGTGCTCGCGATGACGAACGGGCAATGGCAGAGCCAGGTGCTTGCCAACCTCATGTTCGACTGGATGTTCCGCGGCGGCGGCGACTTCGGCCGGGGCGCGGCAATCGCGGTGGTCATCATGATCTTGGTCGTCCCGATCATGATCTGGAACATTCGCAACGCGACCAGGGAATCCGGGGGGCACTGAAATGAATCCGTCGAGGCGTTCTCCACTCACCTGGGCCGTGCATCTTTCCGTCCTGCTTCTGGTCCTGCTCTGGACCCTGCCGACGGCCGGCCTTTTGATTTCCTCCTTGCGCGACAAGGACCAGCTCGCCGTTTCCGGCTGGTGGACGGCTCTTTCCAGCTCGTCGCGCAACGCCGTCGCCCGCGCGCCCTCGGCCGAGAACCAGGTCGAGCGCGACGGCAAGTTCGTGATTTCCGGGAACCTGCTGGAGAGCCGGGGAGAGGTTTCCGCCTTCGGATTTTCCAGCCGCGAACCCACCAAATTCAAACCCGGCGAAACGGCCGAGCTCAACGACGGCGAAAAGCTGACGGTGCAGGCAGACGGCAGTTTCGAGATCGTTTCGGACCAGCGGATGGAGGGCTCGCGCGGCCAGCGCATATTCTTTACGGCCACCACGCCACCGCGCTTCACGCTCGACAATTATGCCGAGGTCCTGAGTGCTGCGGGCATCGGCAGATCCTTCCTGAATTCGCTGACCGTCGCCGTACCGTCGACCGTCATTCCCATTCTGATCGCGGCCTTCGCCGCCTACGCGCTCGCCTGGATGCCCTTTCCCGGCCGCGCGATCCTGCTCGCAGTGGTCGTCGGTCTTCTCGTCGTGCCGCTGCAGATGTCGCTCATTCCGCTGCTGCAGCTTTATAACGGCGTCGGCGCCTTCTTCGGCGTGTCCGCCAAGACCTATATGGGCATCTGGCTCGCCCATACCGGCTTCGGCCTGCCGCTCGCCATCTATCTCCTGCGCAACTACATGGCCGGCCTGCCGCGCGAGATCATGGAATCGGCGCGCGTCGACGGCGCCAGCGATTTCGATATCTTCGTCAAGATCATTCTGCCCCTGTCGTTTCCGGCGCTTGCCTCCTTTGCCATCTTCCAGTTTCTCTGGACCTGGAACGACCTTCTCGTCGCCATCGTCTTCCTCGGCGCGGGGGACGACAAGCTGGTGCTGACCGGGCGTCTGGTCAATCTCCTCGGCTCGCGCGGCGGCAATTGGGAAATTCTCACCGCCTCCGCCTTCATCACCATCGTCGTTCCGCTGATCGTCTTCTTCGCCCTGCAACGCTACCTGGTGCGCGGCCTGCTGGCTGGGTCGGTCAAGGGCGGCTGATCGACTTCAGACAAGGAATCCTGAACAGCATGACAATGAACGAAACGACGAGCTCAATCCTCGAGCCCGACAGGGATTGGTGGCGCGGCGCGGTGATCTATCAGATCTATCCCCGCTCCTTTCAGGACAGCAATGGCGACGGCATCGGAGATCTGCAGGGGATCACTGCCCGTCTGCCCCACATTGCGGGGCTCGGCGCGGACGCGATCTGGATTTCGCCCTTCTTCACGTCGCCGATGCGGGACTTCGGTTACGACGTCTCGAACTATGTCGATGTCGATCCTATCTTCGGGGCGCTCGAAGACTTCGATGCGCTGATCGCCGAGGCCCACCGGCTCGGCCTCCGGGTGATGATCGACCTCGTGCTGTCACATACCTCCGACCAGCATCCCTGGTTCGTCGAAAGCCGCTCCAGCCGCAGCAATGCGAAAGCGGACTGGTATGTCTGGGCGGATTCGAAGCCGGACGGCACGCCGCCCAACAATTGGCTGTCGATTTTCGGCGGTTCCGCCTGGCAGTGGGATCCCACCCGCCTGCAATATTATCTGCACAACTTTCTCACCTCGCAGCCCGACCTCAATCTGCATAACGCCGAGGTTCAGGAGGCCCTGCTTGCCGTCGAGCGCTTCTGGCTGGAGCGGGGCGTCGACGGTTTCCGGCTGGACACCATCAACTTCTATTTCCATGACCGCGAACTGCGCGACAACCCCGCGCTCGTTCCCGAGCGCCGGAACGCCTCGACTGCGCCGGCGGTCAATCCCTATAACTATCAGGAGCATATCTACGACAAGAACCGGCCGGAGAACCTGGAGTTCCTGAAGCGCTTCCGGGCGGTGATGGACGAGTTCCCGGCGATCGCCGCCGTCGGCGAGGTCGGCGACAGCCAGCGCGGCCTCGAAATCGCAGGCGAATACACGTCGGGCGGCGACAAGGTGCACATGTGCTACGCCTTCGAGTTTTTGGCGCCCGATCGGCTGACGCCGCAGCGCGTGGCCGAGGTTCTGCGCGACTTCCAGAGGGCCGCCCCCGAAGGCTGGGCCTGCTGGGCCTTCTCGAACCATGATGTGGTCCGCCACGTCAGCCGCTGGGCCGATGGCGTTACCGATCATCACGCGCATGCGAAGTTGCTCGCCAGCCTGTTGATGTCGCTGCGCGGTACCGTCTGCATCTATCAGGGCGAGGAACTTGCGCTCGCCGAGGCGGAGCTCGCCTATGAGGATCTCCGGGATCCCTATGGGATTCAGTTCTGGCCCGACTTCAAGGGCCGGGACGGCTGCCGCACGCCGATGGTATGGGAGAGCCTGCCCGATGGCGGCTTCAGCAGCGCGAGGCCGTGGCTGCCGATTTCCGAGAGCCACATTCCGCGGGCGGTTGCCGTGCAGGAGGGCGACCCGGCCTCGGTGCTGCATCACTACCGCCGCTTTCTCGCCTTCAGAAAGGCGCATCCGGCCTTGGCCAAGGGCGAGATCGAATTCGTCGAGACCAGGGGCTCCTTGCTCGGCTTCCTGCGCAGCCATGGCAATGAGAGAATCTTTTGCCTGTTCAACATGAGCGACGAAGCTGCGACGAAGGAACTGCCGATGAAGCGGCTGGAGCCGCTCGAGGGCCACGGCTTCGTCACGGGGATACTGGATCACGAGGTCAAGCTGCCGGCCTGGGGCGCGTTTTTCGCGCGCCTGGCCTGAGAACCGAGGGAGGGTGCCATGACAGGCCTGCTGCTGAAAGATATCCGCAAGTCCTACGGGGCCGTCGACGTAATTCACGGCATCGATCTCGACATCAAGGAAGGTGAGTTCGTCGTCTTCGTCGGACCGTCCGGATGCGGAAAGTCCACGCTTCTGCGCATGATCGCCGGGCTCGAGGAAATAACCGGCGGCGACATGTTCATCGACGGCGAGCGGGTCAACGACGTGCCGCCTTCCAAGCGCGGCATCGCCATGGTGTTCCAGTCCTATGCGCTCTATCCGCATATGACCGTTTACGACAACATGGCCTTCGGCATGCGGATCGCCAGGGAACCGAAGGAGGAGATCGACCGCCGTGTGCGTGGAGCCGCGGACATGCTTCAGCTCACCCCATATCTCGACCGGCTTCCGAAGGCGCTTTCCGGCGGCCAGCGGCAGCGCGTGGCGATCGGCCGGGCGATCTGCCGAAATCCCAAGGTCTTCCTTTTCGACGAGCCGCTCTCAAACCTCGACGCCGCGCTGCGGGTGGCGACCCGCATCGAGATCGCCAAGCTCAGCGAGCGGCTATCGGACACCACCATGATCTACGTCACCCATGACCAGGTGGAGGCGATGACGCTGGCCGACCGGATCGTGGTCCTCTCCGCCGGTCACATCGAGCAGGTCGGGGCGCCCCTCGAACTTTACGAGCGGCCGGCAAATCTCTTCGTTGCGCGCTTCATCGGCTCCCCGGCCATGAACGTCATCCCGGCGACGATCACCGCGACCGGCCAACAGACCGCCGTCACGCTCGCGGGCGGAAAATCGGTGACGCTCGACATTCCGACGAATGCCTCCGAAAACGGTAAGACGGCAAGCTTCGGCGTGCGCCCGGAAGACCTGCAGGTGACCGAGACCGACGATTTCCTGTTCGAGGGCACGGTCTCGATCGTCGAGGCGCTGGGCGAGGTGACCTTGCTCTACATCGAAGGACTGGTCGAAAACGAGCCGATCATCGCCAAGATGCCCGGTATCGCCCGCGTCGGCCGCGGCGACAAGGTGCGGTTCACGGCCGACAAGGCGAAGCTGCATCTTTTCGACACCAAGGGACAGAGCTATCGGGCGTAGTTCGGCTGCAGGGCCGGGGGCATTTTCGGCCTGCAGCCCTGAACTCTCTGTTAAATTTCATGGGTTAGCGTCGTCGCAGTGAAATGCGAAAAGGCGAGTTCGATGAGCAGTGCAGCCCCCGTGATCAACCGGCACTTTCTCAACAAGGAAGAGTCATTCATGTACGATCGGGAGGCGAATTTCCCGATGGAGGACACGCGGAACGAGGCGCGGATCGAATTCACCGAAAAGGGTATGCAGAATCTCTCGTCGCGCCGCTGCGAGATCATCAAGCTCTCCAGGAGCAGCGCCCTGATCGGCATTCTGACCCAGTTCCAGCTGCCGCAGAATTTCTATCTGGACATACCGAGCGCCCGCATCCCCCTGATCGGCTGCCTCCTGAGGCGGGTGCATGCCAACAACATCATCGAGGCGCGGTTCCTGCGGCTCCTGAGCGAGCGGGACCTCAACCGGATCTTCGTCTACAGCACCCATCCGAACCATCGGAACCGCACGCTCGACATCTATCGCTGAAAATGATGCGGCCCTCCGGTCGCAAGGGACCGGGGGAACCGCTGCGCGGATGGTCTCGGCAGGTTACTCGGCTGCAAAAAGCCACTCGCGTCGCGCAAACATCAGGCCAACGGCGTAGATCGCGAATGCAAGGAGCGCTGTCGCCGGCGCAGACAGTTCAGAGTAGCCACCGCCCTCGGCGCGTTTCATTGCGTCACAGATTGACCATCCCCTCGCATATTCGCAAGCGAATGTTGTAGGAGCCGTACATCCCCCGGCTCCTCATTCCTGTGCTTGTCAGGAATCCAGTCAGACCAAGTCCTTGGGCTGAAAGAACGCTTCCTGCGCCGCAGACGCGGCGCTGCTGGATCCCTGTGACGAGCACAGGGATGAGGGTCGAGAGGTGCGGTCCCTCGGCGCGTCTCGAAAAGACGTAACTTTTCGTTGCGTGACGGGTTGACCATTCCCTCGCATATTCGCAAGTGAGGGTTGTAGCAACCGCTCATCCCGGTCCCTCATTCCTGTGCTTGTCACAGGAATCCAGCCAGACCAAGTCCTTGGGCTGGAAAGGCTCTTCCGCGCCGCAGACGCGGCGCTGCTGGATCCCTGTGACGAGCACAGGGATGAGGGGAGGAGACGTCGCAGTCCTCCAAAAAGTTTCCTACAGCGCCGCGCGTCTTATAAGACGCGCATCGCCCTGCGTGCCGACAAAACCAACCAGAGCTTCAACGCCATTATCCATCTCGCAGCAGCCGTCATAAACTCGAAATGAATCGCAACAGGCCCTAATGAAACAGCACGCTTCCGCCGCGGTCGGCCGCGCCGGCGATCTGCCTGAACGGAGCGAAGAGCTCGCGGCCCATTCCGAATTCGTTGTCGGAGAGGTCGATATGCGCCGGCACGCGCGTTTTCAGCGCGATGTCCTCGACGAGCACCTCGACCTTGCCGTTGATCGCGTCGATGCGGACGATGTCGCCCTCCTGGATGCGTGCGATCGGGCCGCCTTCCTTCGCTTCCGGGGTCACATGGATCGCTGCCGGAACCTTCCCGGAGGCGCCTGACATGCGCCCGTCTGTAAGGATCGCGACTTTCTGGCCCCGATCCTGCAGGATGCCGAGCACCGTCGTCAGCTTATGCAGTTCCGGCATGCCGTTGGCTTTCGGCCCCTGGAAGCGCACGACGGCTACGAAATCGCCTTCGAGCCTTCCCGCCTTGAAGGCGGCGTTCAGTTCCGCCTGATCGTTGAAGATCTTGGCCGGAGCTTCGATGACGTGGCTCTCCGGCTTGACGGCGGAGATCTTGATGACCGCCTTGCCGATATTTCCGCTCAGCATCTTGAGGCCGCCGGTGTGCTGGAACGGGCGCTCGACGGTCGCGAGCACCTTCGGGTCGGCGCTCGTCTCCGGCGCAGGCTCGCGCTTGACGCTGCCGTTTTCGCCGAGCTTCACGTCGATCGCATAGGCGCTGAGCCCCTGCCCGTAGACGGTACGGACGTCGTCGTGCAGCAAGCCTTTCCTGAGGAGCTGGGCGATCAGGAAGCCCATGCCGCCTGCGGCGTGGAAATGGTTCACGTCGGCCAGCCCGTTCGGATAGACGCGCGCGAGCAGCGGCACGAGATCGGAAAGCTCCGAAATGTCCTGCCAGGTAAGCACGATCCCCGCGGCGCGGGCCATCGCGACGAGATGCATCGTGTGGTTCGTCGAGCCGCCGGTCGCATGCAGGCCGACGACGCCGTTGACGATCGACCGCTCGTCGATCATCTCGCCGGCGGGCGTGAATTCGTTGCCGAGCGCGGTGATCGCAAGCGCCCGCTTCGTTGCTTCCCTGGTCAGCGCGTCGCGAAGCGGCGTGCCGGGATTGATGAAGGAGGCGCCGGGCAGATGGAAGCCCATGATCTCCATCAGCATCTGGTTGGAGTTGGCGGTGCCGTAGAAGGTGCAGGTGCCGGGGCCGTGATAGGATTTGGACTCCGCCTCCAGGAGCTCGTCGCGGCCGACCTTGCCTTCGGCGAAGAGTTGCCGAACCCTGGCCTTCTCGTCGTTCGGCAGGCCCGTGGTCATCGGTCCGGCGGGGATGAAGACCGCGGGCAGATGGCCGAAGGTGAGCGCCGCGATCGCGAGCCCGGGCACGATCTTGTCGCAGACGCCGAGATAGACGGCCGCGTCGAACATGTTGTGCGACAGGCCGATGCCGGCCGCCATGGCGATGACATCGCGCGAGAAGAGCGACAGCTCCATGCCGGGCTGCCCTTGGGTGACGCCGTCGCACATTGCCGGAACGCCGCCGGCGACCTGAGCGACGCCGCCCGCCTCGTGCGCGGCCTCCCGGATCAGTGCCGGATAGGTTTCGAACGGCTGATGCGCCGAAAGCATGTCGTTGTAAGAGGTGATGATGCCGAGGTTGGGGACGCGGTCGCCCGCAAGCGCCACCTTCTCGGCGGGGGAACAGACGGCAAATCCGTGCGCAAGATTGCCGCAGCCGAGAACGGTCCGGTGCGGTCCGTTCGTCGCAGCGCTGCGGACGCGATCGAGGTAGGGCTCGCGGTACGGCTTCGAGCGTTCGACGATGCGGGCGGTAATGGCGGCTATGCGGGAATCGGCGGACATGGACACATCCCTCTTCCGGAGTCTTGCGACTCCTTTCTTCATCGATCATCGGCTTTGAGCGCCACAGCGTGCGGGGAGCGTTGCGGCGCTTTCCGGGTCGCCTCAGGGCGCCCAGTATATCTGCAGCGGCGATGTGGCCCGCCGAAGCACGGCCCGGATGGGCATCTCTGCCTCGTCGCCGGGCGCCTGGGCCTGGGCAAGCACCTCTTTCTTGCCGCTGCCTTCGATATGCAGCACCAGATAGCCGGCATCCTGCAGGCTGGAGAAGGTGAAGGTGAGGCGGGGTTCGCCGGCGCCTTCCGCTTCCATGGTGATCACGCCGCGCGGCGTCGTGGGGTCGAGCGCCTCTTCAAGGCGCGTCCCCCCGGGAAAGAACGAGGCCGTATGCCCGTCCGTTCCCATGCCGAGCACCACGACATCGAAGGGTGCGCCGAGACTTGCCGTCCTGTCGCTCGCGATCGCCGCGGCCGCTTCCGCAGTCTCGGCCGCGTGATAGAGCGGAACGAAACGCGCCTGCGCAGCCCCGTCCTTGAGCAGGTTATCGGCAACCAAGCGATGGTTGGAGCGCTCGTTTTCGGGTGGCACGAAACGCTCGTCGACGAGGGTGACCGTCACTTTCGACCAATCGAGCTCGCGACGCGACAGCGACCGGAAAAAGGCCTTCGGGGTCGAGCCGCCCGATACCGCGAAGCTCGCCGTGCCTCTCGTAGCGATCGCGGCGGCGAGCCTTGCACCGACGTCGTCCGCGAGGGCCTCGGCCAATGCGGACGGATTTTCGAATATGTGCATGTTTGCGCTCATGATCGGCCCTAGATCGCATCGTTCCAAGTACGGCCGTCGCGCTCGATCAGCGCGATCGATTGGCTCGGACCCCAGGTTCCGGCGGTATAGCCTTGCACCTGCTGTCCGGTTGCTTCCCAGGCCTTGAGGATCGGGTCGATCCATTGCCAGGCCGCTTCCACTTCGTCGCGGCGCACGAACAGGGTCTGGTTGTTGCGGATGACGTCCAGCAGCAGGCGTTCATAGGCGTCCGCATTGCGAACCGCAAAGGCCTCGGCGAAGCTCATGTCCAGGGGCACGTTCCTCAGCCGCATGCCGCCCGGTCCGGGATCCTTGATCATCAGCGACTGCTTGACGCCTTCATTCGGCTGCAGGCGGATCATCAGCTGGTTGGCCGAAATGCGGCCGGCGCTCTGATCGAAGATCGAGTGCGGAATCTGCTTGAAGGTGATGACGATCTCCGACATGCGGCCCGCCATGCGCTTTCCGGTACGCAGATAGAAGGGCACGCCTGCCCAGCGCCAATTGCTTATCTCGGCCTTGATCGCGACGAAGGTTTCCGTATTGGAAACGCCTCCTTCGAGCTCTTCGAGATAGCCCTTGACCGGGCCTCCGGACGATGCGCCCGCGCGGTACTGGCCCCGGACCGTCACCTGCTCGACATTGGAGGCGGTGATCGGCTTCAGCGCGCGAAGCACCTTGAGCTTCTCGTCGCGCACGGCCTCCGCGTCCATCGACGTCGGCGCCTCCATGGCGACGAAACAGAGGAGCTGGAGGATGTGGTTCTGCACCATGTCGCGCAGCGCGCCCGCCTTGTCGTAGTAACCTGCGCGATTCTCGAGCCCGACGGCTTCGGAAACGGTGATCTGCACGTGGTCGATGTGGGCGGAATTCCACAATGGCTCGTACAGGGCGTTTGCAAAGCGCAACGCCATCAGATTCTGCACCGTCTCCTTGCCGAGATAGTGGTCGATGCGGAAAATCTGCTCTTCGCGGAAGACCTTGCCGATCGTGTCGTTGAGTTCCGTCGCGGAAGCGAGGTCGCGGCCGATCGGCTTCTCGACGACGATGCGGGTGTTCCTGGTGATGAGCTTGTGATCGCGGATCTTTTCGGAAATGTCGCTGAAGATCGCCGGTCCGACGGCGAGATAGAAGGCACGGGTACGGTCCTTGCCTTCTTCCAGGAGCTTCTTCAGATCGTCCCAGCCCTGCTCGGACTTGGCGTCGACGGAGACGTAGTAGAGACGCGAGGTGAATTTCTCGACTTCCGCCTCGTTGAACTCCCCGGCCTTCAGGTGTTCTTTCAGGGCGTCGCTCGCGAACTTGCGGTATTCGTCATGGGAAAGGCTCGCGCGCGAGGCGCCGATGATCCGCGTCGGCTCCGTGAACTGGCCTTCCATCTGACGGTGGTAGAGTGCCGGCAGCAGCTTGCGCTCGGCAAGATCGCCGGTGCCCCCGAACACCACATAGTCAAACGGTTCGACGGGAATGATCTGGCTGCTCATGGGATGTCTCGATCTCGTTGAGGTCTGGGCTGGTATAATCTAATCGATTTAAAATGGCTAGGGTGCACCGCAACAAAATGGCTGGCCGCACGGCTGCCGACACGCCGTTCCTTATATCATCACCGCCCGGGGAACAGAAATATGCAGCATTTCAAGGACTTTGCGCCCACCGTCTGGAATCTCGGAGGGCCTTCCCTTTAGAACCGGTCGCGCAGTGCGTACCAGCTGAGCGCCAGAAACAGGAGTGCCGAGCGGAACCGCGTTCCGCCGGGGAAGGCCGGTATTTTGAGCTGCTTCAGCAGATCGAGTTCGGTAGATTTGCCGAGCGCGAGCTCGGCATAGAGTTTGCCGCAATAATTGGCGAGCATGACGCCATGGCCGGAGTAACCGCCGATCGTGGTGACGCCCGGCATGACCTCGCGGCAGAAGGGTTGGCGCGGCATGGTGATGCCGACCGAGCCGCCCCAGGCGTGAGTGATCTCCACATCGGCGAGATCCGGGTAGATTTCGCAGATCTGCCGGCGTATGTGCGCCGAAATGTCGCGCGGATTGTCGGCAGTGTAGGCCTCGCGCCCGCCGAAGAGCAGCCGCCCGTCTTTCGATTTTCGGAAATAGCGTACGACGAAGCGCGAATCGTCGACCGATTCGCCCCCCGGCAGAATCCCAGTATGGCCGTGCAGCACCGTCGTCGCGCCGATGAAGGAGCGGATCGGCATGACGTGGCTCGCGGTCACGGGCTCGAGATTGCCGATATAGCCGTTGCAGGCGATCAGCGCCCGGTCGGCCGTGATCGTGCCGCTCGTCGTCTCGATGACGACCGCGCCGCCCTTCTTCTCGATCTTGAGCGCCTTCGTTCCCTCGTAGAGATGGGCGCCGGCGAGCGCCGCCTGTCTGACGAGCCCCACAACCAGCTTCATCGGGTGGATGTGGCCGGTCCCGGTGTCGCGGATACCGAAGTGGTAATGGCTGGAGCCGAGCCGGCTCACGGTTTCCTCGCGATCCATGAAGGAAAGGTGCGGATAGCCGTAGCGCTCGGTCATCGCCTCGACGTGGTTGCGATAGTCCCTTTCGAGGCTTGCCTTGTGGCCGACCGAGAGCTGGCCCGGCATGAATTCGATGTCGATCGCGTGCTCTTCGGCAAATCCCAGGACATAGCGCTTGGCGTTCTCGGCCATATCGAAGAGCCGCTGCGCCCATTCGCGGCCGAGCACCTCCTCCGTTTCGTCGGCCCAGACACGTTGCCCGGTGCCGAACTGCCCGCCATTGCGGCCCGAGGCGCCGTCGCCGAAGCGGCAGGCGTCGATCAGGGTGACGTCCGTCCCGCTCCGGGCGAGATTGCAGGCGGCCTGCAGGCCGGTATAGCCGCCGCCGATAATGGCGACGTCGGCCTTGCGGGAGCCCGGCATGACCGGGAAGGCGGGCCGCTCGGGAGTCGTCGCCTCGTACCAGGAATATCCGGGCGAAATCGGGCTTTGCCAGGTCATGGAAACCTATTCCGGATCAGACATTCAGGAGCAGGAACTCGCGTTCCCACGGGCTGATGACCTGCATGAAGGTTTCGAACTCGCCGCGCTTCACGCCGGCATAGATGGCGATGAACTCGGCGCTGAAGACCTCCGCCAGCGCGGGAGCCGATTCGAGCAGCGAAACCGCCTCGAGCAGCCCTCGCGGCAGTTCGATTTCGCCCTCATTGGCGGTGTGTTCAGTGGGCGGTGTCGCCTGCAGGCCCTCGATGATGCCGAGATAGCCGCAGCCGAGCGAGGCCGCGAGCGCCAGATAGGGGTTGGCATCCGAGCTCGGCAGGCGGTTCTCGATGCGCCGGGCGACCGGATCCGAGACAGGGATGCGGAACGCCGTGGTCCGGTTGTCATAGCCCCAGGCGGTGTTGACCGGCGCGGACATGTCCGGCGTGAGGCGCCGATCAGGAATTCACATAGGGCGCCATCATCGACAACGTCCGAGGCACGTAAAGCTGCATGCCGCCTATGAAGGAAAAGAACGCCTGGGAGGGTGAGCCGTCGGGATTGGAGAAGATATTGCGGCCGGTCTCGATATCGATCACCGATTGGTGGATATGCATGGCGGAGCCGGGCTGGCCCTGCATCGGCTTCGCCATGAACGTCGCATAGATTCCGTGCTTCAGCGCAGCTTCGCGGATGGTCCGCTTGAAAAGGAAGACCTGGTCGGCAAGCTCGATCGGATCGCCGTGCCTGAGGTTGATCTCAAGCTGGGCCGGCCCCTCTTCGTGGATCAGCGTATCGATCTCGAGGCCTTGCTTTTCGGAGAAATGGTAGATGTCGTCGATGAGCTCGTCGAACTCGTTGATGCCGGCAATCGAATAGCCCTGGCCGCCGAGGATCGAGCGGCCGGACCGGCCCTTCGGCGGCCGCAGCGGATAGTCCGGATCGTCGTTCTGGGCGACGAGATAGAATTCGATCTCCGGTGCGACCACCGGTTTCCAGCCCTTCTGCCGGTAGAGCTCGATGACGCGCTTCAGCACGTTGCGCGGCGTATAGCTGATCTGCTCTCCCTGGGAGCCGACGATGTCGCAGATGACCTGGGCTGTCGGGTCGCTTTCCCATGGAACGATGGAAAGGGTGGACAGGTCCGGAACGAGCTTGATGTCGCTGTCGCGGGAATCATAGCGGAATTGCCCGGTCTCTTCCGGATATTCGCCGGAAATCGTGTGCCGGTAGATCGCCGAGGGCAAGGCGAGGGAGGTATTGGACGTGAACTTGGACGTCGGCATCATCTTGCCGCGCGCAACGCCCGCAAGGTCGGGCGTGATGCACTCGATATCTTCGATGCCGCGGATCTTGAGCCAGTCGACCGCTTCGGTCCAGGTCTTCACGCCACGGGCGGCATGCAGGGCGAGGGGTATTTTCGAACTCTTGCTGACCTTTGCTGTCTCTTGGGCAACACTTCTCTTGGAAGACATAAATCACCGGGTTTGGCTTCGGATAGCGCAATCATAGCCGCAGTTCGGCAATTAGCTAGATGCACGCGATTGACTTTCGCCCTGCTCACCGGAAAGGAGGGTACGGAAACAGAAGGGAGCTTCCGTGGCGCAAATGCAGGACGTGGTGATCATCGGGGCGGGCGCCGCCGGCATGATGTGCGCCATCGAGGCGGGCAAGCGCGGGCGCCGGGTGCTCGTCATCGACCACGCCCGGGCGCCCGGCGAGAAGATCCGCATCTCCGGCGGGGGCCGCTGCAATTTCACCAATATCCATGCGTCCCCCAGGAACTTCCTGTCCGGCAACCCGCATTTCTGCAAGTCGGCGCTTGCCCGGTACCGGCCGCAGGATTTCGTCGCTTTGGTCGAGCGCCATGGCATCGACTGGCACGAGAAAACGCTCGGCCAGCTCTTCTGCGATCATTCGGCCAAGGACATCATCCGCATGCTGATGGCGGAGATGAGGGCGGCGGGAGTGCAACTGAGGCTCGAAACCAGCATCGGGGAGGTTGAGAGGACCGCCTCCGGATTCCGTGTGACGACCAGCGCCGGCGCGGTCGACGCCGCCTCGATGGTCGTGGCAAGCGGCGGCAAGTCCATCCCGAAAATGGGAGCGACGGGTCTTGCCTATCGCATCGCGGAGCAGTTCGGCTTGCCAGTTGTCGAAACCCGCCCGGCACTGGTTCCCCTGACACTCGACCAGGCGCAGCTCACCAAGCTCGGCGTGCTTGCCGGCGTCGCGGCCGATGCCGAGGCGCGGTTCGGGAAGGCCGCCTTCCGCGAAGCTGTCCTCATCACCCATCGCGGCTTGAGCGGGCCGGCTATCCTGCAGATTTCATCCTATTGGCGTGAGGGTGAGGAGATCGTCCTCCGGCTGATGCCGGACATCGATATCGCCTCGATCCTCAAGGGAATGCGCCGGACGAACGGCCGCCAGGCAGTCCAGACGGCACTTGCCGACATCCTGCCGCGCCGGCTCGCGCAGTTCTTCGCGGACGAAGCGAAGCTGACGGGGCGCATGCTTGCCGACCTTTCCGACAAGGCGATCGACGCGCTTTCCAGCTCCATCCAGGCCTGGGCGGTGAAGCCGGCGGGATCGGAAGGCTACCGGACGGCCGAGGTCACGCTCGGCGGCGTCGATACGCGTGCGCTCGACTCCCGGACCATGCAGGCAAACGAGATCCCCGGCCTCTACTTCGTCGGCGAGTGTGTCGACGTGACCGGCTGGCTCGGAGGCTACAATTTCCAATGGGCCTGGGCGTCGGGCTTCGTCGCCGGTCAAGACGTGTAACCGTGCGGCAAAATTGGTGATTTGCTTCTTCAGCCATTCTTAAGGGAAATATAACGGAAATTACTGAACCTGTTTATCATGGCGCGACAGCCGCGAAGGCAGCGGAAGTCAACAAGCGGAAACCACATTGTTTCCATTTCGGGGACTTTCTTCAGCCGCAGGATGGATGCACCATGATCTAATGGCAAAGGCAGACCGTCTTTGCCGGCAACTCGTAGTGCTGCAGCGACCTTTGCGCGCCCGAGACGCTCGGTGCTGCAGCGACAAGGACAAGAGGCCATGAACCAGCAACGCCGCCGTCCCCGTGCAATAGCCATAGCCCGCGCAGAGAAAAGCCGCGGGCAGAACGAATTGACGGCTTACCTCGCGACGCTCGCTCTGTTTGCCGTCACGGCCGTTGCTCTCTTTTCCTGGCTTTGAAGCGTCGCTTCCGACGAGCCCCGTCGATACGCCGGGGGACCGGTATTCCGTCCGCACGGGGCCAATTCCGCTTATGGAATTCTTAATCGTTTGAAACGATTATGGCGAGCAAATGAGCACCGCCAGGTCCTCGCCGCCAAGCCGGCTGCGCGGTCCCGCAATGACTGCTGGCGGGCTGGCGGCGTGCGCCGCATGACTTTCCGAAAAACATCAGCCTGTTTGCGCATCGGGTGGCGCCCGAGCGCCTTTGGTGCGTTCACCTGACGCGCCCCGGAGCGCTTCGAGCCATCGGGGAGGCGAACGCGCGCTGTAGCCAAGGTGTTTTCCATGCTCATCGACAGGATACTTGCCCGCTTCAAGATTCAGACGAAGGTTCTGTTCTTCATCCTGCCCTTCGTCGTCAGCATCTCGGCCGTCGGGATAACCGGACTCTATGCCTCCGGACTGCTGCAGGGCCGCATGGAGATTTCGAACAGCGTCCTCAAGACGCTGAGCGGCTTCAAGGACGTCTATGCCCAGATGAACAGCTTCCTGCAGGGGACGACCGACGAAAGTCGCCGGATGCTCAAGGATGCAATCGTCACGCAGAAGGAAGTCCTGGCCGAAACTGCGGCGCAGGTTGCGGGCGGAAACGGCCAAGACGAGCTGGCTGCCGCCATTGCCGCGACCAGCGACATCGAGACCCGCATCGACGGGCTCTGGACATTGCATGAAGGCGAGCAGAAGCTCCGGGCCGACACGAGATCCGGTCTGGAGCGTCTGGCGGCCGAACAGGCGAAGATCAACGACGAGGCGAACCGGCTGCAATACGCGGTGCGCAAGGACGAGAATGCGGCGAAGACGATGCTGCGCAACGCCGAAAAACTCATGCGCGCCAGCCGCTTCTATGCCGAATTCGCGACCGAGGTGAGCGGGGCGATAACGGTCGAGGAGAAGCTCAAGGTCGCAGAGGGCCACTACCCGGCCATAGGCCGCACGCAACGGGATATCTTCGTGCTTTTGCCGAAGGGCGAGAAATCTCTTGCCGAAACCGTCAATTCTGCTTCCGGGGCGATCGGCGCCCTTATCAAAACGCCGCCCGGCCCCGAAACGCTCGCCGGCCTCTCCAAATATGTCGACCGTTTCCGCACCGCCAGTTTCCGATTGGAGGCAGCTTCGGTCGGCAAGATGCGCGAGGCGACGCAGATATTCAGCGAGCTCGACGGCAAGATCGCGGGCACCGAGTCGGTGCTGACCGCGACACGCAGGCTCTCCACATCGCTTACGGACATCCAGATCGCCGCCGCGGCATTTCTCGGAACGACGAGCGAGGAAAGCCGCAAAAAACTCCTCGACAAGTTCCTTGCAGTCCAGTCCAACCTCACCACTCTGCGCGGCATCGCGAGCGGCATGACCTTCTTCGATCAGGCCGCCGGCGCACTTCTGCCGATCATCGAGGGGATGAAGAAGGATGGCCTTGCGCTGGTCGAGATCTCGGATAAGCGCACTGTGGAATTCGAGGCCGCGGGCGCCGCGATCAACGAGATCTGGAGCGATCTCACCGGTTTTGCCGAGCAGCAGAAGGTCGCCGCCGGCAGCGAACGCGCGGAAGCCAATCAGATCTCCGTTGCGGCGACGATCACCGGCGTCGTGATCGCGCTTCTGGCAGGCATCGCGCTCACGCTCACGCTGAAAAAGCCGATCGGCCAGATCACGGCCGCCATGCGGCGGTTGGCGGACGGCGCGCTCGATACGTCGATCGACGGCGGCACGCGCCGCGACGAGATCGGCGACATGGCGCGTGCTCTCGGCGTCTTCAAGGAAAATGCGCTCTCCAAGGTGCGCATCGAGGCGGAAAGCGCCGAAGAGCGTGCCCGCGCGGAAGCCGAGCGCAGCCGCAACGATGCGGAGAAGCGCGAGCTCGACAGGCAGATCGATCTTGCGGTGAGCGAGCTCGCAGCCGGACTCGGACGCCTGGCCCAGGGAGACCTGTCGCGTCAGATCGAGGTGCCCTTCGCCGGCCGCCTCGAACAGTTGCGGCTGGACTTCAACGGATCGCTCGTCCGCCTTCAGGACACGCTGGCGCAGATTCGCGCCAATGCTCTGGCGATCCAGCAGGGTGGCGCCGACATGCATCGGTCCGCCGACGCGCTGTCGAAACGGACGGAGGCTCAGGCCGCTTCGCTCGAGGAGACGGCCGCGGCCGTCGACCAGATCACCGTGACGGTGCGCTCCTCGGCGGAGCGGGCGCACGAGGCGAACCAGGCCGTGTCTCATACGAAGCGGAGCGCCGACAGTTCGGCAACGGTCGTCACCAGCGCCGTCGCCGCCATGGGACGCATCGAGGCGGCCTCCCGCCAGATCGAGCAGATCATCGAAGTGATCGACGATATCGCCTTCCAGACCAACCTTCTGGCGCTCAATGCCGGTATCGAAGCGGCGCGTGCCGGCGAGGCGGGCAAGGGCTTTGCCGTCGTCGCGCAGGAAGTACGCGAACTGGCGCAGCGCTCGGCCGAGGCGGCGCGAGAGATCAAGGGGCTGATCGACAAATCGACCGAAGAGGTGAGTTCCGGCTCACGTCTCGTCAAGGAAACGGGCGCGGTGCTCGCCTCGATCAGCGCCGAGATCGTGACGATCAGCCAGCATGTCGAGATGATCGCCACCGCCAGCCGCGATCAGGCTGCGGCCCTGAACGAGGTAAACGGTTCCGTCAACCAGATGGACCAGATGACGCAGCAGAACGCCTCGATGGTCGAGGAGGCGACCGGCACCAGCCGGGCGCTCGCCAATCAGGCGGATACGCTGATGATGCTCGTCGAGCAGTTCCGGCTCGAGCCGGCGGCCGCAGCCGACCACAGCTACCGGGCGGCATAGCCGGATTCAAACGCATCGAATGGCGCCGCGCATCCCGCATGCGCGGCGCTTTCATTTGGCGCCGCCGGCGCAGGAAACAGTAAAGCTGCCGCCGCAACCATCGCTTGTCTCCGCCGGTTGCCGCTTGCGGAACACTGCCGCAAGCAGGCGTTTCGCGAAGGGCCGCCGACGGCTCTGCGGTGGGGGTTCGAACCTCTCGTCCCAGGGACGGTTCCTCGAAGCCATATCGAACAGCAGTGCCATTGCCATCATATCCATGGTGATGCTCCTTCATTCTTGGGCATCCCCTTTTTTATGCATCCGGAATTGTTTTACATACAGCCGATTTCCCCATATGTTTTTCAGCTATGAAAAACACCGACTGGGACATATACCGCTGCTTCGTCACGGTGGCGCGTACCGGCGGGTTGACCGGGGCGGCGCAGGCGACGGGGCTCAGCCCCGCGACGGTCGGCCGCCGGATGCTGGAGCTCGAGGAGCGCACCGGCCGCTCGCTCTTCATCCGCAGCCAGACCGGCTACACGCTGACGGGAGACGGCCGCTTTCTCTTCGAACAGCTGCAGGAAATGGAGGCGGCGGCCCGCAAGGTCGAAAGCTGGCAGAAGGAGGGCGAGGGGGCGACCGTTGTCCGCATCGCGGCCGGCACATGGGTCTCCTGGCTGATTGCCGAGAATTTTCCCGCCATCTGCACGGAAAGGGACGCTTTCGGCCTTTCTCTGACGATCGGCGAGGCGCGAGCGAATCTGGCCTATCGCGAAAGCGATATCGGCATCCGCGCCTTCGAACCGGAGGAAAGCTATCTTGCGGCGCGGCCGGTGGGGGAAGTCGCCTATGCCGCCTACCGGCAGAAGAACGCGCCGGGCGGAGTGGAACGCTGGGTCGCAGTCGCCGAAGAGGATGCAATATCGGCCTATCTGAGATGGCCGCACGAGCATGCGCCGGGCCGGATCGTTGCAACCGTCACACGGCCTCGCTCATTGCTGGACCTCGCGCGAGCTGGGGCGGGACGGGCGGTGCTGCCCTGTTTCGTCGGCGATCTCGATCCCTTGCTCGAGCGGGTGGGAGACGAGATCGAGCCGCTCAGACACCGGCAGTGGATCGTCATGAACAACGAGGATCGCTACAGGCGCGACATCCGAACCGTCGTAGACCGGATGACACGTTTCCTGCGCAGCCATACGGACCTTTTTGCCGGCAAGCGCCCGCCGCGCAATTCGGCATGAGATGCCGCTCCTCGTCCTGGCCGATGGAGCCAATGCGAAAAACGCAGCCCCTATCTGCATATAACCGGATAACTGTGCTCTGATTCCTTTGATTTGGCTCGATCTCCGGCAACCTCCGGAATGTCACGCTGCACCTCCCGAGCTCACCACGAAGGACGTGCTCGACAAGCTCAAGTTGAAGCCGGTCGTGCAGTAGGTCTCGTGTCACGCACGGAGGTCGCTTTCCCCTTTCCAATCAAAACTCGTGCCGTGGGCGGTCGCTGTTACTCCAAGGTGGGTCCCGATCGTCGCCGCGATATCCGAGAAGCGCCTGATGCCGATGCAACCGGGACGCAGGGCCGGACCGGCCACGAGGATCGGCGTTCGTTCCCTGGTATGGTCCGTCCCTCGCCACGTCGGATCGTTGCCGTGATCGGCGGTCAAGATGAGCAGGTCGCCTTCGCCGAGTTCGTTCAGGAGGTCGGGGACAAGGGCATCGAACGTTTCGAGAGCATGTGCATAGCCCGCCACGTCCCGGCGATGCCCATATTCACTGTCGAACTCGACGATATTCGAGAAGACCAGGCCTCCCGGCGGCAGCCCTCGGAAGGCCTGTATCGTTGCAAGCACCGTGCCTTCGATCCCATTCGCCTTTCGGGATTCCGAAATCCCACGGCCTGCAAAAATGTCGCTGATCTTTCCGACACCGACCACCGCCCGGCGCGCATGAACAAGCCGGTCGAGCAGCGTTTCATCGAATGGCGGCATGGAAAAGTCTCGACGGTTCGGGCTTCGTATGTAGGCACCTTCCGTCCCGACGAACGGTCGGGCAATGACCCGGCCCACCATCAGCGGATCGACCAAGCGCCGCGTCAATCGGCAGAGATCGTACAGCCGGTCCAGCCCGAAAGTCGCTTCGTGGGCAGCAATCTGAATCACCGAGTCGGCCGAAGTGTAGAATATTGGCTTACCGCTCTCGACATGCTCTGCTCCTAGCTCCTGGATGATCTGCGTGCCTGATGCGTGCCTGTTTCCGATCACGCCGGACAGGCCGAAGCGCCTGGCAATCTCATCGATCAACTCCGGGGGGAACGTAGGCACCCGATCGGGAAAATAGTGAAACTCCCCGTTGACCGGAGTTCCCGCAATCTCCCAATGACCTGATGTCGTGTCCTTGCCTTTCGAGCTCTCGACGCCCACGCCCCATGCTCCGCAAGCCGGCTCGCTCGAGACTTCGCCGCAAGTGGCAAGTTGCATTGCTTTGAACAGCCCTAACCCGGCCAGATTGGGCAGCATAAGCGGGCCCTGACGAATGCCGGCGAGATCGGCTCTGCCATGGCTCGCCTCCTCGACGATGTGGCCGAGCGTGTTGGAGCCTTCGTCGCCGTAACGGTCCGCGTCAGTTGCGCCACCAATACCCAGCGAATCCAGGACGATCAGAACTGCTCTTTGCTGTCCCATTGAGCTCAGCCTCGATTGCCGACGAGAACCTGCCGCGCGAGATGCTCGTCGATGATAAGCTCATTGACGTGTCCGCTCCGCAGTACGCCGAGTGTCGCTTCGGTCTTTGTCTCCCCGCACACGACGGCAATGACCCGGCGGCCCGAAACCTCGATCGGAGAGATCCCGACGGCCTTGTCGCCGAGTTCAAGTTCGGACAATTGTCCATCTATGTTGAAGAAGCGGCCCATCAGATCGCCGACCGCATCCGTGCGCACGAGTTCGTCGTACTCGGCCTCGGTGATGACTTGATTCGCGAACAAATGGTCCTCTCTCCCAAGCGAGCCTATGCCGACGACGAACAGATCCGATGCCCGTGCCTTTTCCATCAGTTGCTGAACGCTCGGCTGGGACAGGAAAACGGATTTTTCTTCGACGCTGCTGGCCAGGTAAGGCACCGGGAGGAAGTATACGTCGCCACGTATCTTCCTGGTGAGCAACTGGATTGGATCCATTCTATTCGCCGCCAGCGAACGCGTCAGAGATCCGGTAATCGACACCGCTTCCAAATTCGGGCGCTCGACACTAGCCATCTCGGCAAAGCTGGCAGCCAGAGTCCGGCCCAATCCGATTCCCACCCGTTTGATCGCCTCGTCTGACAACACCGATGCGAGGTAAGCCGCCGCAATCTTGCTGACTGGCGGAAGAACGTCCTCGAAGCGATGCGATGCGGAAGCATCGACAGGTACGACGATGCAGTTGCCAAGCCCGAACACATCGCTTAGCTCCACTTCAAGTTCGATACACTCGCTTGGCCGCTTATTGATCGAGACGTGAACGATGCGATCCCGCTGAGCCTCGGCGATCAATCGAGCTACGCTGGGTTGGGATATCTTCAGCGTTTTGGCGATTTCCGACTGGCTTCTCCCCCTGATGAAATACAGCCAAGCCGCCTTTACCACGATGTAATGGTGCCAATCTCCAGATGCATCTTTCATCTTATCGGCCTCCCTGACCAGGCCAATATCGGCCGAGGAAGCTCCGGACTACAAACGACGCAGAAAGCCACGGATCAGCTTCTCGAGCTTCGTTGCGCCGATCGGTGCCATGGCTTTCGTGTGCTCGTGGCTGATTTGTTCATAGCCGAGACCCGCAGCCATGTTGGTGACGACCGATACTCCACAGGCCTTCATTCCGAGGAAGCGGGCCAGAATGACCTCAGGGACCGTCGACATGCCGACGGCGTCTGCACCCAGAATCTTCAGAGCGCGGATCTCCGCAGGCGTCTCGAAGTTCGGGCCGGAATACCAGGCATAGACTCCTTCCTTCAGAGTGATGCCTTCCTTCGTCGCGACTTCCATCAATATCGCGCGGGCTGCGCCTGCCCCCATGAGAAACCGGTGACGACGATCGGGTTTTGTCCCTGCTGCGCGAAGCGGCGCAAAGATTGCTCCCGCTGCGCGTCCGATTGCAGCTCGAACTCCCGGTAGGAAATCCCGGTTTCCTCGCGAAACCGTTCGGCCCCTACATAAGAAGCCTCGTTGAACGATTTGTCGTACTTCCCGCCAAGATCAAAAATGACGGCGGGTCTGGCGTCGGCCAACGCCACGGGCGCAGTGCCGAGAATGGTGCCCGTTACTATCAGTGCAATCGTAAGCTTCATGATGTCCTCCAGCCCAGGGTCCCCACCCTTCTCGCATATCTATGCATCACTAGAATGAAAATGCAAGCGATTCCTCAAGATTAAAAAATTTTGATCGAGGATACGTGACGAGAATGGCATGCAATGCGTTCGAAACGCCATGGATAGATTACGTGAAGTTTTCTCAAATATGCCGAAGTTACAGTCAGCAGGAAGTTTATTTCAGGGAAAGCGCGCCTTCACACCAATTTGATTATATAAGGATGCAAGAGTCATATTGACCGCAAGCGGATTATGAATAACTCGGTAGAAAGTAAGGGGACTCTTATGATGAATTTTAATTTGTATATGGAATAATTTGGTAGATACTGCGTGTTCGTCTAGGGGCGCTCCTTGCTGAATGTGATTCAAGGAAGGAGCAATGCTATGAAAAACAATTATAGTTCTGTTGCGACGCTTGATGAAGCAGCCTTGCTGGCGTCCGATCAGACCATGCTCGCTTACTGCCAGGGCACCTTCAGCGTGGGAGGCGTCCTTATCCAATGCGGCACCGGCGAAGTCATTCATGCCCTCCACAACAACGTTGTAGTCGACGGCGTCACGCAGGACCCCACCGCCCACGGAGAACGACAACTCGTGGATTGGTATTTCGAACAGGTAGATGGAGGGGCAACGCTCCCATCGCCCGAGGATCTGATGGTGGTGACCTCTCTCGACCCTTGCTGCATGTGCACCGGTTCACTAGCGAGCGCGGGATTCAAGGCCGTCATATCCGCCAACGATGAGTTCGCTGGGATCAACTATGATCTTTCGGCAACCTTTCCATCTGTGACGGACCCTGAGAGACACTTCAAAACACGTTCTCATATCCGGCCGTCTCCGGCGCAACCTGCTTCGCTCGTGAAGAGTCGGGGGCGCCGCTTCCGGCATTGTTCGATGGTCAGTCCATCGACGAACATACTCAGGCGATCAATCGTGCCCTGTTCGATGCGACACTTACCTCGGTTCAGGAAACGATTTCCGGCGACGAACCTCCAGACCCGGACTTCAACATTGCGACGCTATCGCCGGACAACCCGATCGTCCTCGGCCTCAAATCGATCTATCCGCAAGCACTCGATTACACGCTGGCGGTGCCAGGCACACCAGATTCGGGGTTGATCCCATTTATAGAGGCTGCCCAACAGGAAGACATCGCAAATGGCGGAAATGGTGACGTAGCGGCACTGATCGACGCCTTTGGAAACCTGATACTGTGCCTGCCGGGCCAGCTGGCGTTCTCCCCTATCCTGACGCCGTGGATGCGCGTCACGCGCGAATATCAGCAACTGAAGCACACGATGATAACGACAGGTGTTGCGGATGCTCGAAAATACCTGCTTCACCCAAAATATGGGGTAATCCTGTTTCTTCGATGCCCGAATGACAGCTTCCGTGATCTCGTCGACCTTGGCGCCTATGGCTCCACCATGGAGGCTGAAATTCCCGACATGGGATGGCCCAACTTCCAGTTCATTCAGCCATCTACCATTGCTGACGTTCAGTCCTACTTGGACGGATTGCCGCCGTTCTATAGCACTCTTGTAAAGGTCTCTCTGACACAGGTTACCGATACAAGCCTGTGGGATGCGTTCCCGATCGTGCCCCCGCCTGCCGGCTGAACGCATCCGGCAGACGAGCGTTTTCGACAAGTCCAAGGCCGACGGTCGGTTGCTGAATGAGTCGATGGCCGGCCGTCGACGCCCAGAATGGCCTCCTTATGAAAAGGAGGCCATTCTCACCGTTCTGCGCCCGGCTGGCTCAGATCATCAACATGAGGCACGATGGTTCTTCAGCGGTCGTCGCGATCTCGCAGGCAGAAGGACGATCTTTCGATCGCCCAGCCTCGGCGATGCCGGGCTGCTGCATGTGTCCTTCAAACGTAATCGATCGAAGGAAGAAGACGGCAAAAGCCGAAAGCGTTGCAGCGGCCGTTGCGCGGCCGACAGAACGCGCGGCATTGCAGCACAGCCATCAGTGCCGTCCCTGGGTGACGATGACGGGGATCAGCAGATCGCCCCAGTTGCCGTCGCCGCCGTGATGGCGGGCCGAACGGACCAGTTCGACGGAAACGCCGGCGTCCACGGCCTTCATGACGGCCTGGTTGAGGCGGTGCAGGTCGTTGGCGACCATGCGGATCGCCGCCTGCTGTTCCGGTGTCATGGCCGACGATTGTTCCTCGGCCCGTTCCTTGACGCGTGTCTGTACAGTCATCGGAGTGCTCCTTTGGGCGATGGGTGCGGGGACTTCTTCGACCCGCTTCAGTTTCGAGGTCTGGTTGGGGACGCGCGGCGGGGCAGGGGGGCCGCGCGTCCCGCTCGTTCATTCTGCTGCCGGGCGGAACTGATCGTGCTCGGTGGATTCCTTCATGGCAGTGGTCGACGACTGGCCGCCGGTGATCGCGACCGACACGGCATCGAAATAGCCGGTCCCCACTTCGCGCTGGTGCTTGGTCGCCGTATAGCCGTTGGCTTCGGCTGCGAATTCCGCTTCCTGCAGTTCCGAATAGGCCGCCATCTGCCGGTCCCTGTAGCCTCGCGCCAGTTCGAACATGCCGTAGTTCAGCTGGTGGAAACCGGCGAGCGTGATGAACTGGAACTTGTAGCCCATGGCGCCCAATTCGCGCTGGAACTTGGCGATCGTCGCATCGTCGAGGTTCTTCTTCCAGTTGAAGGACGGCGAGCAATTATAGGCGAGCAGCTTGCCCGGATGCGCCCTGTGCACGCCTTCGGCGAACTTGCGCGCCTGCTCCAGGTCGGGCTTGGAGGTCTCGCACCAGATGAGGTCGCAATGCGGCGCATAGGCGATCGCGCGGGCGATGCAGGGCTCGATGCCGTTCTTCACCTGGTAAAAACCCTCGACGGTGCGGCCGGCATCGTAGTCGACGAAGGGGCGGTCGCGCTCGTCGATATCGGAGGTGAGCAGCTTCGCCGCTTCCGCGTCGGTGCGGGCAATGACCAGCGTCGGCGTACCCATTACGTCGGCGGCAAGCCGTGCCGCGTTCAGATTGCGGATATGCGCCGCGGTCGGGATCAGCACCTTGCCGCCGAGATGGCCGCACTTCTTTTCCGACGCGAGCTGGTCCTCGTAGTGGACGCCCGCCGCACCCGCTTCGATGAAGGCCTTCATGATCTCGAAGGCGTTGAGCGGTCCGCCGAAGCCGGCTTCCGCATCGGCGACGATCGGAGCGAACCAGGTATCGACGGAGAGACCCTTGCCTTCCGCCGTCTCGATCTGATCGGCGCGCTGAAGCGTGCGGTTGATGCGCTTGGCAAGTTCCGGAGCCGCGTTGGCCGGATAGAGCGACTGGTCCGGATACATGGCGGAAGCGGTGTTGGCGTCGGCTGCGACCTGCCAGCCGGAGAGATAGATCGCCTTCAAGCCCGCGCGCACCATCTGCATCGCCTGATTGCCGGAAAGCGCGCCGAGTGCATTGACGAAGTCCTCCTCATGGATGAGCTTCCAGAGGCGGTTCGCACCCATTTCGGCAAGCGAATAACGGATCTCCACCGAGCCCCTGAGCCGCTTCACGTCCTCGGCGGAATAGGGCCGCTCGATTCCGTCGAAGCGCCCCTCCGGCGCATTTGGAACGAGCTTGTAAAAATCAGTCATACTTGCCTCCTCGTGAAATAGCTTCGTCTTCGGCTTTCGTATTTCGGCGCCTCTAAGCCGAAAGATCATGTGACAGTTTTTACATTGCGCTGCATAAACCCGCTACCGAATTCCCGCAGATAGCGGCCAGAAACGGGTTAGCTTGTCTTGTCTTTGACAGTATACGGAAGTAAAGTTGTAAAAGATGTCAAAGCGGATCGTTGCGGAACTTGTAAAGGGAATTACAAATGGCCGAGAACAAGATCTTTGCCGGGCCGCGGGTCAGGCGAATCCGAAACGGTCTTCAGCTGACGCAGACGGCCATGGCCGAGGCGCTTGGCATCTCTCCTTCCTATCTGAACCTCATCGAGCGCAACCAGCGGCCGCTGACGGTGCAACTGCTCTTGAAACTGGCCTCCGTCTACAAGGTCGACCTCGAAGAGCTCCAGGGCGAGGCGGGCAGCGGTCTTGCGCAGCTGCGCGAGGTCTTTGCCGATCCGCTGCTTGCCGGCGAACTGCCGGGGGACCAGGAGCTGGTGGAGGTCGCCGAAGCGGCGCCGAACGTCTCCGGCGGCATCGTCAAACTTCATCGCGCCTACCGCGAACAGGCGTCGCGACTGAGGGATCTCGCCGCCCTGCTGGCGGGCGAGGGACACATGGCGGCACTTGCCGATACGCGCCTGCCGATGGACGAAGTCCGCGAGGCGTTCGAGGCACGGCCCAATCACTTCGCCCGCATAGAGGAGGCGGCGGAGGCCCTGCATGCAAGCCTCTCGCCCGGAGACGATCTTTCAGGCGCAATGAAGGCTTGGCTCAGAAGGGAGCACGGCCTGGCGGTGCGGACGCTGCCGGTGCACGTGATGCCCACCCTGCGCCGCCGCTTCGACCGCCACTCGATGCGCCTCTTCGTCTCCGAACGCCTGTCGCCCTTCGATCAGCTGCGCGAGATCGCGATCGAGGTGGCTTCGATCGCCTGCCATGAGGCGATTGCCGCCGAGCTCGAGCAGTTCCGCTTTACCACGGCGGAAGCGCGGCGCATCGGCCGCTTCGAACTCGCGCGCTATGCTGCCCATGCGCTGATGATGCCCTATGCGGCATTTCTCGCCGCCGCGCAGCGGATGAAATACGATGTGGCTGTCCTGGCGGCGCGTTTCCAGGTTTCCTACGAGCAGGTCGCCAACCGTCTGACGATGCTGCAGCGGCCCGGTGCGGCGGGGGTTCCGTTTTTTCTCATCGAGATCGACAGCGCCGGCAACAGGCTGCGTCGCGCCGGAGCGCAGGGATTTCCCCATGCCCGCTTCGGCGGCGGCTGTCCCAAGCTCAACGTCCAGGCTGCCTTTGCCGTGCCCGGCCAGGTTCTCGTCGATCGCGTCGGAATGCCTGACGGCACCGAATTCATCACTGTCGCACGCACCGTTGACGGTCCGCAGGCCGCCTTCCACGAACGGGTTCGGCGCACGGCGATCCTCGTCGGTTGCGAGGCCGCCTTCGCGAGCGAGATGGTCTATGGCGCCGCCGCGGTCGTGCCGGCGATCGCAATCGGTCCGGCCTGCCGGCTTTGCGAGCGGCAGGGGTGCCTGGCGCGCGCCGAACCGCCGATCACCCGACCGCTCGGTCTCGACGAGATGGCCACCGGGCTGAGCGTCTTCGACTTTCAGTAAGGCCGCGCGAAATGGCACGCAATCCGCAGGCTGATGTCGTCATGACGCCAGCAACTCCCCGAAGCGCTCCCCATCCCTGCGACAAGGACAGGGTGCGGTAAGAGGAGGGAATTTTCGGGTGGAAAACCGCGAACCACTTTTTTCCTGGAACCGCTCTAACTCCTTGAGCTTATCGAGAAAGATGCCTAACCTCCGCATCGGCACGATCAAAAGACGGGGCGTAACGGCACTGGAGAAGAAATTACTGTCCCGAGCCGATAATCAAGAGGGGAGTTGCATGTCCAAACTCATCGTCGCAACCTTGACCACCGCGGTGCTTGCGGGATCGACCATGCTGGCTTCGGCCCAGGAGCGGGTCGTCAACGTCTATAACTGGTCGGACTATATCGATGACAGTATCCTCGAGGATTTCACCAAGGAGACCGGCATCAAGGTCGTCTATGACGTGTTCGACTCGAACGAGATTCTGGAAACGAAGCTGCTCGCCGGCGGTTCCGGTTACGACGTCGTCGTTCCGACGGCCTATTTCCTGCAGCGCCAGATTGCTGCCGGGGTGTTTCAGAAGCTCGACAAGTCGAAACTGCCGAACATTTCCAACATGTGGGACATGGTCATGGAGCGTACCGCGCAGTACGATCCCGGCAACGAATACGCCGTCGACTACATGTGGGGCACGACCGGCATCGGCTACAATGTCGAGAAGATGAAGGAGATTCTCGGCACGGACGAGAAGCCGAACTGGGATGTCATTTTCGACCCGGAGATTGCGGCGAAGTTCAAGGACTGCGGCATCCATCTCCTCGATTCCCCCACCGACATCATGCCTTCGGCGCTCGCCTATCTGGGGCTCAATCCCGACAGCCACGACCAGGCGGACCTCGAAAAGGCAGCCGACCTGCTGATGAAGGTCCGGCCCAATATCCGCAAGTTCCATTCGTCCGAATATATCAACGCGCTCGCGAACGGCGACATCTGCCTCGCCGTCGGCTTCTCCGGCGACGTCTTCCAGGCGCGCGACCGGGCGGCCGAGGCCAAGGCCGGCGTGACCGTCGACTACTCGATCCCGGAGCAGGGCGCGCAGATGTGGTTCGACATGCTGGCTATCCCCGCCGATGCGCCGCATGTCGCCGAGGCGCATGAGTTCATCAACTACATGATGAAGCCGGAAGTCATCGCCAAGGCCTCGAACTACGTGTTCTACGCCAACGGCAACAAGGCCTCGCAGGAGTTCCTCGACAAGGAAGTGCTCGAAGACACCGCCATCTATCCATCCGATGCCGTGATGCAGAAACTCTTCACCACGACGCCCTTCGAGGCCAAGGAGCAGAGGGTATTGACCCGGCTCTGGACCAAGATCGTCACTGGTCAGTAGGAAAACGAATTGCCCGGACCTCAAATCCGGGCAATTTTCTGCATGTTTCTGCGCTCAACTCTCGACGTGTCGGCGCCGGCCATTGCGTATGGGCTGCGCCATTCGAGGATAGATGATGAAGTCTCTCGGAAGTATCCGGCGTTCTTTCGCGCCATGGGCGGACCCCGCCTCCAAGCCTTTCATTTCCGTCAAGAACGTCACCAAGAAGTTCGGTGACTTCACCGCCGTGGACGATCTTTCGCTGAACATCTACACGCGCGAATTCTTCGCCCTGCTCGGCGCTTCGGGCTGCGGCAAATCCACCCTCCTGCGGATGCTGGCCGGTTTCGAGCAGCCGACATCGGGCGAAATCATCCTCGACGGCCAGAGCCTGGCGGGCATCCCGCCCTACCGCCGCCCCGTCAATATGATGTTCCAGTCCTATGCGCTGTTTCCGCACATGACGGTCGAAAACAACGTCGCCTTCGGCCTGAAGCAGGACGGAATGCCGAAAGCGGACATCTCCGAACGCGTCGCGCAGATGCTGAAGCTCGTCAAGCTCGAGAAGTTCGCCAGGCGCAAGCCGCATCAGCTTTCCGGCGGCCAGCGCCAGCGCGTCGCCCTTGCTCGGTCCCTGGCAAAGCGGCCGAAGGTGCTGCTGCTCGACGAACCGCTCGGCGCGCTCGACAAGAAGCTGCGCGAGGAAACGCAATTCGAGCTCATGGACCTCCAGCAGGAACTCGGCCTCACCTTCGTCGTCGTCACCCACGATCAGGAAGAGGCGATGACCATGGCGGATCGCATCGCCGTCATGAGCCACGGCAAGGTCGTCCAGGTGGCGACGCCGGCGGAGATCTACGAAGCGCCGAATTCGCGCTTCGTCGCCGATTTCATCGGCGACGTGAACATATTCGACGGCAAGGTCACCTCGGCCGAAGACGGCTATATACGTGTCGAGACGACGGGCGGTATACCGGTCCGGATGGCGTCGCCGGAAACGCCGGGAAACGGCGCAAAGGCGGCCGTCGCCATCCGGCCCGAGAAGATCAGAATTGGCCGACAGCCGCCGGCGCATGCGCCGGTGAACGCCGCCGAGGGCGAGATATGGGACATCGGCTATCTCGGCGACATGACGGTTTTTCACATCCGGCTGAAGGACGGCAAGGTCGTCAAGGCGTCATCGCTGAACGCGGCGCGGGCGGTCGAGGACCCGCTCGGTTACGACCAGCAGGTCTGGATCTCCTTCGGTGAAGATGCGGGCGTCGTTTTGAAGGATTGAAGCCATGGCGAAACTCGCCTCAGCCATCGTCAGCCGCCTGGTCATCATCATTCCCTATGCCTGGCTCCTGTTCTTCTTCCTCATTCCCTTCTTCATCGTCTTCCGCATCTCGCTGTCGCAGACGGCCGTCGCTATGCCGCCCTATATGCCTGTCTTCGACCTGGCGGGCGGCCTTTCCGGCATCGTGGAGAAGCTCGGCGAATTCTCGCTCGACAATTACATATGGCTGACGGAGGACGTCCTCTATTTCAACGCCTATATATCGAGCGTCGTCATCGCCGCCATCTCGACCCTGCTGACGCTCCTGATCGGCTATCCGATCGCCTATGGCATGGCGAAGGCGCCGCGTTCGCTGCGACCCACGCTGCTGATGATGGTGATCCTGCCCTTCTGGACGAGCTTTCTGATCCGCGTCTATGCCTGGATCGCCATCCTGAAGCCGGAGGGCCTGCTCAACCAGTTTCTGTCGGCGGTCGGCCTGATCGATCAGCCGCTCATCATCCTCAACACCAATTGGGCGATCTATATCGGCATCGTCTATTCCTATCTGCCCTTCATGGTGCTGCCGATCTACTCGGCGCTTGAGAAGATGGACCATTCGCTGACCGAAGCCGCCCAGGACCTCGGCTGCACGCCTGCCGCCGCCTTCTGGCGCGTGACCTTTCCCCTGTCGCTCCCCGGCGTCGTGGCCGGCTGCCTGCTCGTTTTCATTCCGGCTGTCGGCGAGTTCGTGATTCCCGACCTCCTCGGCGGCTCGGAAACGCTGATGATCGGCAAGACCTTGTGGAGCGAGTTCAATTCCAATCGCGACTGGCCGGTTTCGTCTGCCGTGGCGATCATCCTGCTCATGATCCTGGTGATACCCATCGTCTATTTCCAGAACATTCAGGCCAGAACCGACGGCGAGGGGAGGTGAGCTATGGAGAAGTGGTCCCGTTTCAACATCGCCTCGGTCGTTCTAGGCTTCGGCTTTCTCTATCTGCCGATCGTGCTCCTGGTGATCTTCTCCTTCAACGAGTCGAAACTGGTCACCGTCTGGGCGGGCTTCTCGACCAAGTGGTACAGTCAGCTCTGGCATAACCAGGGCCTTCTGGACGCGGCCTGGGTAACGATTCGGGTGGCGCTCCTTTCGGCGACCTGTGCGACCGTCCTCGGAACTCTGGCGGCACTCGCGCTGGTGCGCTACACCCGATTTCGCGGCCGTGTTCTCTTTTCCGGCATGGTCTATGCGCCTCTGGTGATGCCGGAGGTGATCACCGGCCTGTCGCTGCTGCTGCTCTTCGTGGCGATCGGGTTCGACCGCGGTTTCTGGACGATCACGCTCGCCCATATCACCTTCACCATGTGCTTCGTCGCGGTCGTGGTCCAGTCGCGTCTTCTGAGCTTCGACCAGTCGATCGAGGAGGCGGCGCTCGATCTCGGCGCGACCCCGGTCAGGACCTTCTTCGCGATCACGCTGCCGGTGATCGCGCCGGCCGTCTTTTCCGGCTGGATTCTCGCTTTCACGCTCTCGCTCGACGATCTCGTGATTGCAAGCTTCACGACCGGGCCGGGCGCCACGACGCTGCCGATGAAGATCTACAGCCAGGTCCGCCTGGGCGTGACGCCGGAAATCAATGCCATCTGCACGATCCTGATCGGTATCGTCGCTTTGGGTGTGATCGTCGCATCGATCGTCACGAAGCGTCGTGAAGTCCAGCGCGAAAAGGACGAGCGAGCAGCCTTCGCGGCGATTGGTTGAGCGAGGGCATGTTGAGGTTCATCTCGCGTTTGTGACGGCTGCTCGGAGGAGTGCCATCTCTTTTCCTCCTCATCTCTCACGAGCACAGGGGTGAGGAGATCAAACAAGCCGCTGCGAAAACCGCCAATCTCAACAGGCTTCAAAGCACTTCCACGAAAAGTGTGTAACGGTTTTCCGTCCGGAAGTGCATTGTCTCAAAGATGTTACTGTGGACTGAGGAGAACCGACAGCGGTGAGATTACTGCGTTCGGCCAGGAGCCGCCGATGAAGAATTGCAGCGGTTCCTTGCCGGCATCGGGGCCCGCGAGCGTTCCCGCCAGGGCCAGACTGCCGCTTCGATAGGGGACGACGCCGGTCACCGAAATATTGCCGGCGGGGCCGACGAAAGCGGCCCGGTCCAGCCGTGCGGTGCCGTTGCCGAAGCTCGCCTCGATGTCCGCCGTCTGGAACTCGAGCGTGCCGTCGCTTGCCTGCGACAGGGAGAAGAATTCCCCCTTGCGCACGAGATCGGTGAAGGCGTGAACGTCGAAATCGGCGAGCCTGCCGTTGGTGAGCGAATAATCGAGACGGCCGAAGACATCGGCGAGCCCCGTCTCCCAGAGGGGGCGGCCGGTGGCAAGTTCGACGCTGAGAACGCCCCGGCCGGTCGGAACGGGACCCTTGAGGCCGAAGCTGTCGAGGACGGCAGCGAAGTCGGCGTCTTTCAGGTTCATCTGCAGCTTGCCGCCTTGCCCCACCCCTTTTTCCGAGAGCACGGCGCGGCCGCTCAGCCTGCCATTCGCATAGGTGCTGTCGCCGATGTCGAGCGAAACCCGGCTTCCGTCGATCATCACTCCGGCAGCGACATCGGTCAGGTGCAACGGACCGGCCAGGACTTCCTGGGACGACAGCCGGACATCCAGACGCCAGCCCCCGACAAGAGCCTGGGCCATCCGCCATCCGCGGCCGTCCTCCTGTGCCGGCTTCAGCGTTGTCAGGGGCAAGCCGTTGAGGTCGATCCGGTCGAAGGCGAGCGTGCCTTCCACGCGCGGCTCCTTGCCGGAGGGCAATTGCACATCCAGAACGCCCGTCGCCGTGGCTTCGCCGACCGCCAGCTGCAGGTCCTCGAGCTTCAACGCCGTCTCACCGGTGGTCACCCTCGTATCGATACTGAACCCGCCCGGAGGCAATCCCGCATCCGGAGCCCCGCGGTACCAGGCGGCAATGGCTGCCAGTGAAGGTGCGGACATCTGCAGATGGCCGAAGGCGAAAGGCTGGGTCGAGAAATTGCCGGTACCCTCGAACGAAAAGGTCAACGGAGCCGAGGTGAGCGATGTCTTGAGAGCGGCGTTGCGCCTGGCAAAGAGGGCGAGCGGCTCCTCGCATACGAAGGCCCAGCCCACCGCTTCGCCGCCGATGAGCGCGGAGAATTGTGCGCTCAGCCGCCCTCCGAAGGAAGGCCATTTGAGGGTACCGGAAATCCCCGCGACGTCTATGCCCTCACCGGTTGGCGCCATGTGGTCGACAACGCGGAAGCGGCCATTCTCGATGGTGATGTCTCCGAAGGGAGCCTCGTCACGCGGCACGGTATTGCCCGGCGGCACCAGCCAGTCCGGTTTTTGCCAGTTGAACGCGCCGTCGGCCCCGCGCTCGAGCGTGAGGACCGGATCGACGAGCGTGATCTCGTCAAGAGCCTGTTCGCCACGAAGTGCGGAAAGCAGGCTGAACGAAGCGGTGATGCGGCCGATCTCTGCAAGCGGGCGCGGTTCGGGTCCGGTGGAGACGATCGTCGTTGCGGGGAGCGTCACCACGGGTTCCGGCCAGAACCGGACTTCCGGCTCGCCGCTGATCTTGCTTTTCCCGCCCGACCAGTCGTCGAGCATCCGCTCCATCGCCGCGCGGGCCTCGGTCGTCGAAACCACGAGCGGCAGCGCAGCATTGTATGCGGCGGCGAGGGCGATGCCTATGGCGGCCGACCAAACGAGGTGGCGCCGGCGAAGCCGCGCCCACAGGCGCGAACCGCCCAATATCTGGAACATCTTCCTCGTCATTTCGGTCGGACTGCCATCGCCTCGGGTAAGCCGCTTGGATAGGACTTCGGCCTGCATAATGCAAATGCCACTGACATGGAAATGTCGCCGTCGCGATCATGCGGAGCCGCATCCGCACTGTTTGTTCCGCGCTGCAGCATGATATAGAAAAGTCCGAAGAGCGGAGGAAAGCATGCAAGCAGAACGGCCTTTATGGATTCCGGACAGGGAAATTCTCGAGCGCAGCCCGATGGCTGAGTTCATCGCCTGGTGCGGGGAGCGCTTCGGGCGCAGCTTCCCCGACTATGATGCCTTTCACGACTGGTCGGTGACCGAGCGCGGCGATTTCTGGACCGCCGTATGGGAGCATTGCAAGGTGATCGGCGAAGGCGGAGAAAGGGCGCTCGTCGACGGCGACCGGATGCTCGACGCCCGCTTCTTTCCGGAAGCGAAGCTCAATTTCGCCGAAAACCTGCTGCGCAAGTCGGGGACCGGCGATGCCCTGATCTTCCGCGGCGAGGACCAGGTGAGCTATCGGCTGACCTGGGACGAACTGCGCGCCCTGGTGTCGCGTCTGCAACAGGCGCTGAAGGCGCAGGGGATCGGCGTCGGCGACCGCGTCGCCGCTATGATGCCGAATATGCCGGAGACGATCGCCCTCATGCTTGCGACCGCTTCGGTCGGCGCCATCTGGTCGTCCTGTTCGCCCGATTTCGGCGAGCAGGGCGTTCTCGATCGCTTCGGCCAGATCGCCCCCAAGCTCTTCGTCGTTTGCGACGGCTACTGGTATAACGGCAAGCGGCAGGACGTGGACGCGAAGGTGCGTGCGGTGGCCAAGGCGCTCGGGGCGCCGACCGTCATCGTTCCCTATGCGGGAGACAGTGCCGCGCTTGCGCCGACCGTCGATGGCGGGGTGACGCTTGCCGATTTCATCGCCGAATTCCAGGCCGGACCGCTTGCCTTCGAGCGCCTGCCGTTCAGCCACCCGCTCTATATACTGTTCTCCTCGGGCACGACCGGCGTACCCAAATGCATCGTCCATTCTGCCGGCGGAACGCTGCTGCAGCACCTCAAGGAACATCGCTTCCATTGCGGGCTGAGGGACGGCGAGCGGCTGTTCTATTTCACCACCTGCGGCTGGATGATGTGGAACTGGCTGGCCTCGGGCCTCGCCGTAGGCGCCACGCTGTGCCTCTATGACGGCTCACCTTTTTGCCCCGACGGCAACGTGCTCTTCGATTATGCCGCCGCCGAACGCTTCGCCGTGTTCGGCACGTCGGCGAAATATATCGACGCCGTGCGCAAGGGTGGATTCACCCCGGCAAAGACGCACGACTTGTCGTCCTTGCGGCTCATCACGTCCACCGGCTCGCCGCTTTCGCCGGAGGGCTTCTCCTTCGTCTATGACGGCATCAAGGCCGATGTCCAGCTCGCCTCGATTTCCGGCGGCACCGACATCGTCTCCTGCTTCGTGCTCGGCAATCCCCTGAAGCCCGTGTGGCGCGGAGAGATCCAGGGCCCCGGCCTCGGCCTCGCCGTCGATGTCTGGAACGACGAAGGCAAGCCGGTGCGCGGCGAAAAGGGCGAACTCGTCTGCACCAGGGCGTTTCCGTCGATGCCAGTCATGTTCTGGAACGATCCGGACGGTGCGAAGTATCGAGCCGCCTATTTCGACCGCTTCGACAACGTCTGGTGCCACGGCGATTTTGCCGAATGGACGCCGCATGGCGGCATCGTCATCCACGGCCGCTCCGACGCGACATTGAATCCCGGCGGCGTGCGCATCGGCACGGCGGAAATCTACAACCAGGTCGAACAGATGGATGAAGTCGCCGAAGCACTCTGCATCGGCCAGGACTGGGAGGACGATGTCCGCGTCGTCCTGTTCGTGCGGCTGGCCTCCGGAGTCGAGCTGACCGAAGGACTGACAAGGGAGATCAGGAACCGCATCCGGTCCGGCGCCTCGCCGCGGCACGTGCCGGCGAAGATCATCGCCGTCGCCGACATCCCTCGCACCAAGTCCGGCAAGATCGTCGAACTGGCTGTGCGCGACGTGGTGCACGGCCGACCGGTCAAGAACAAGGAAGCGCTGGCGAACCCGGACGCTCTCGACCTCTTCGCGGGGCTGGAGGAACTCAAGAGCTGAATTCGTCTATGACCTGCGTTCGAGCGACCGGGACACGAGGATGACGGGGACCATCCCGGCCAGGACGATGATCATCGCCGCAACGGAGGCGTCTTCCACCTTCGCCCGCGAGGCATCCTCGTAGACCAGCGTCGCGAGCGTATTGAAATTGAACGGACGCAGCATGATGGTCGCGGAAAGCTCTTTCATCGTCTCTATGAAGACGAGGAGCGCGGCCGTCAGCACTGCGGGCCGCATCATGGGCAGGAGGACCGCCCGCAGCGTCTGGCCGCTCGTGCGTCCGAGCGCGCGTGCGGCCATGTCCAGATGCGGCGACAGTTTCTGGAAGCCGGCCTCGAGCGTCCCTTCCGCCATGGTCAGGAACCGGACCGTGCAGGCATAGATGATGGCAAAGCCGGTGCCGCTCATGAGCAGGCCGGTGGAAATCCCGAAAAGCCCCCGCATCTCGGCGTCGATGGCGTTGTCCAGGGCCGCGAGCGGAAAGAGCACCCCGATTGCCAGGACCGTCCCGGGCACGCCATAGCCGAAGGAGGCGAGCCGCCCGGCGATATCGCTGATGCGCGAACGCCCGGTGCGCGCGGCATAGGCGAGCACGAAACCCAGGAGCACGGTCGCAAACGCCGTCAGGCCGGAGACGAGGATGCTGTGCAGCAGCGCACTCAGGAGGCGCGGCGCCAGGAACTGGTCGAGGCGTTTCAGGGCATAGTCGCCCAGAACGAGGAAGGGAACGGCAAAGCCCGACAGTGTCGGCAGAAGGCAGGCGGCCGTCGCTGCCCATTTCTTCCAGCCGGAAAGTTTCAGCCGCGCGGCATCGTGAACTGCGGCCGTGGTCTTCTGGCTCGCAAAGCGCTGTCTGCGGCGCGCCGCCCTCTCGACCATCATCAGCGCGATGACGAAAACCAGCATGATGCAGGCGATCTGCGCCGCGCCGGCGAGGCTGCCGCGGTTGAGCCAGGTGTCGAAGATGGAGAAGGTCAGGGTCTGCACGCCAAGAAATTCGACCGCCCCGATATCGTTCAGCGTTTCCATGGCAACGAGCGTGAGGCCGATCATGATCGCCGGCCGCGCCATCGGAAGCTGGACGCGAAAGAAGACCTTCAGCGGTCCGGCGCCGAGCGTCCGGGCTACGTCCGCGGCAGCGCGGCCCTGCATGAGGAACATGGAGCGGCAGGCGAGATAGATATAGGGATAGAGCACCGAGCTCAGCACGAGCACGGCCCCGCCGAGGGAGCGCACGTCGGGAAACCAGTAATCGCGGCTCGTCTGAAATCCGAAGAGGGCTCGGATCAGACCCTGCACAGGGCCGGTGAAGGTGAGCAGCTCCCCGAAGGCATAGGCCGAAAGATAGGCCGGTATGGCAAGCGGCAGCACCAGGGCCGCGGAAAGGAAGCGGCGTAACGGAAATTCATAGGTTGCCACCAGCCAGGCGGTGACGATGCCGATCACGGCGGTGGCGGTGCCGGTGAACAGGACCAGGAGAAGCGTGCGACCGGTTGCGCGCGGGATCACGTTTTCGATGAGATGCGGCCAGTCTGCGGTGCCGCCGGAAATGGCGAGCCACGCAATGGCAAGAATCGGCATGAGCACGACGGCGGAGGCGAGTCCGGCCCAGCCGGTGAGCAGCGGATGGTGAAGGCCGGTGCCGGAGCTGGCGTAGCGCCGCTTGAGGCTTTTGGCGGTGAAGTGCAAACGATCCGTCCGAAGCAATGCCGATCGAAATGACGAGTGAGGAAACGGCCCGCAGTTTCCTCAACCTTCGAGAACCGACAAACTGGTTCCTTCAGGTCAACATTTCCTTACAGCATTCGGTTTCAATTGGCCAAGACGCGTTGTGAGGGAAAGGATATTTCCACCAGTGTGCCCTCGTTCGGGGCCGAAGTGATGGCAAACTGCGCTCGGTTCGCTTCCGCCATCGCCTTCGTCAGCGGCAGGCCGAGGCCGGTGCCATCGCCACGCTTGCGGCCGCCGGTCGTGACCTGACGGAAGGGCTTCATCGCCTGGTCGAGCTCGTTGCGGGTCATGCCGATGCCGGTGTCGCGGATTCTCAGCATGACGCTGCCATTGGCCTCGTAGGACGTCGACACGACGATCTGGCCGCCCGACGGCGTAAAGCGGATGGCATTCGCGAGGATGTTCAGGGCGATCTGCTTGATCGAACGGTCGTCGGCGACGACTTCCGGCACGGAGCCCGACAGCGAGGTGCGGATGATCACGCGCTGGCTATTGGCCTGCGGCTGCACCAGCGACACGGCCTCGGAAACGGCCTCATTGAGATCAACGGCGCCGAAGTCGAGATCCATCTCGCCGGCCTCGATCTTCGAGATGTCGAGCAGATCGTTGACGATGTCGAGGACATGCCGTCCCGACCGGCCGATGTCGCCGGCATATTCGATATAGCGCGGATGGCCGATGGGGCCGAAATGCTCGCTGGCCATCATGTCGGAAAACCCGATAATGGCGTTGAGCGGCGTGCGGATCTCGTGGCTGACCCGGGCCAGGAATTCCGTCTTGTGAGCATTTGCCGTCTCGGCGGCGCGCTTGGCGTTGCGAAGTTCCTCTTCGGTCCGCTTCCACTGGGTGATGTCGCGGATGACGGCGCAATAACCATTGGAGGAGGAGAGCCGGCCGATGGTCATGAACAGCGGAATGAAGCCGCCGGCGGCCTCGCGGCCGATCACTTCCCGGCCATCGTTGAGCACGCTTGCGACGCCGTGGCCGGAAAGGCCCTGGAGATAGTCGATCACCGCCTTCTGGCTCTCATGGGCGAAGAGCGCGGCGAACGGCTTTCCGCGCATATCGGCCTCGTCATAGTCGAAAAGCGCGCTTGCGGAGCGGTTCATCGTCCGGATGTCGCCGTCCCGTCCGAGGACCACGACCCCATCGGTCGCGGTTTCCAGAATCGATCGGAGCTCGTCGATCTCCATCCGGAGCCGGCTTGCTTCTGCCGCTCCTTCGTCTTCGAGCGCCTGCTTCTCGGCTTCGCTTGCGCCGGCCGGGGTCAGCGCAAGCATCAGCGCGCTCTTTCCTTCCCAGCGGATCGAATGCAGGTGGGCGCCGACGGGAACGAGCCTGCCATCCTTGCGGACCAGCGTCATGGTTCCGTTCGGCTTTGCCGCGCCTGCCTCGTTTCCGAGAGCGAACAGGGCCTCTAGGCCACCCTCCTGCTCGAAGGCTTCGAGATCCTCATATCCGGTCAGCCGCAGGAATTCCGCATTGGCATGCAGCAAGGCGTCGCCATGGTGAACCAGCAACGCGACCGGCAGCCTGTCGAGGATCTCGCTGCTCATGGCTGCGCCGTTGCGTGCGGCGAGGCCGGGCTCCGTTGCCGCAGCAGGGGTCTCGCCCGCCGGCGTCGCATCGTGCCGTCCGCCTGGCGCCTCGGCTTCCTCCGTCTGTCGGCTTTCTTCCATGGCAGCCGGCGTGCTCAGGGAGGTGTCCGTTGCGTGCCGGCCTTCGGATTTGCCCTCCTGCGGCAGCGGTTGAGGGGCGAAATGCTCGCCGAGCTGCCTTGCAATCTCGCGGAAGGCCGCCTGCTCGCCGCGGGTCAGCGCGCCGGCTCCCGCCGGTCGGCGCTCGTCGAGGTCGATGACCTTGTCGGAGGCCTGCCGTCCGGCCGTTTCGACGACCCGCAGCGCGGGCTGTTCGCCGCGGAAAGGGTCTTCCGATACGTCCTGTGCAACCTCGGCCGCATCTTTCCCGCTCTCGGCGGCAGGGCCGGTCCTGGAGCCAGCTTCAGCCTGCGGCGCATCGGCGCCCTCAGCCGACATGTCGCTTGAAGCCTGCGCGATCTGCGCCGGTGCCGGCCGGTCGAGCGAAAGCCCGGCCGCCTTCGCGTCCGGCACGGCGTCGGCGACCCTGACAATGCCGAAGCCGCGGAAGCCGTCGAACTCGCGCGAACGGGAATAGGTGGGAAGGGCGGCGAGATCGACCGGCACCTTGAGATTGGTTCCCTGGACCGGCCAGAAGATCGTTTTGCCGGACCAGGTATCGCGGCGGTGCAGAAGCTCGTTGATCTTGTCGTCGGGGTCGAGATCGTAGCGGTCGGCGAGATCGGTGAAGGTCACGCCGATCACGTCGGCGGCCTTCGGGCCGACGGCTGACGCGAACTCTTCGGAGATTTCGCTGAAACGTCCCTCCGCGTCGATCTTCCAGACGAACCGAACCGCCCGTCCGCCGGCCGCAAACGCAAAGTCGGCGGTTTCGCCGCCACGATTCGCATCGCCAGCCGGTTCGCCGGAAGCCGGTTCGGCTTCAAGCGGCGTTTCAGGCTCGGCGAGATCGGCCGCCTCGGCCTCGTCCTTCGGAGCGAGCTCCCCTTGCGCATCCTCCGCGGTGCCGTTCTCGACAGGCACTTCGTGTTCTCTCGCTGCAGCCGCCTCCGGGGCCTCGGCTTCCTCAACGGGCGCCTCCGCCTGGTCCGTCTCCGCCGGTGTCGCGGACGGAGGAACCGCCTCTCGTGTTTCGCTCGACGGCGCAGGTGCGGCGGGGATCGCCTGCTCCTGCGCTGTTTCGCCGACGGCCTCTCCGGTCTCCGGTTTTTCGAGGATTGCCTCCACCGCGAAGAGCAGGTGGAGGGCCGGGTGGTCCGAAATCTTGCCGACTGCAGCCGGCAGGCGCCCTTTTTCCGTCGCGACCGGACGCTTGATCAGGCGATCCTTGTCGTTCGCAGCGGCTGCAACGAGCGTTCGGCGAATATCCGCCGAAAGGCCAAGACTCTCGAAGCCGGGCGAGCCGGCAATGATGGACCCGTCGCTATCGAGCACGGCCATGTGCGTGTCCGGGCCGTCGAGCCCGGCAATCATAGCCTCTGCGCGGGCCTCGGCCGAAAGCGCCTTGCCGTTGTTCGGCGCGGTGAACAAAATTGCCTCTTCCCCGGGCGCGATGCGGATCATCTCCACGGCGGCGTTGAGCGGAAGCCGGCGAAAGCCCGATGCCATACGGATCAGAAGCTGCCGGCGGTCCCCGACGGCCGCGAGCTGCGCCGCGGCGGCGCGCAGCTGGCGAAGCGAAAGATCGCTCGGATCGAGGTCGGTATCGATGAAATCGTAGACCGAGGCCGTCCCGAACAGCTTTGCGCCCTGGTCGTTGGCCCATAGCACCCGCGCGACACTCTTCGAAAAAGGACGGACGCATCCCCCGGGCAAAATGCTCCCGCACCCGTGCATGCACGGCAATGTCGATGAAGGGGTACTGTCTTTCGGGCATCGGCAGACCTACTGACGGATCGCTTGCGCGTTAACGCTCTATTAATACCCAGCCCATCGGCGAGGGTCCAGCAACGGTGCGGCCTCGGCCACGTCTTTCGGCGCGGAAGGTTAATGTGCACGGTTTATTGTGCGATGCACAAATTTATTGCAACGCACAACAAAATCGGCTATAGAACCGTCATCAATCAAAACGGCGCCTCTGAAGAGGGCCACACCAAGGAGCGCATGAAATGGCTACCAGGAAGACCGAAGACGCATTTTCCCTCTCTTTCGACCCGACCAAGTTTGCCGACAGCTTCCGCGAGTTCGCCGAAAAGGGCGCCGCGCAGTCGAAGGAAGCCTACGCCAAGATGAAGACCGCGACCGAGGAAGCAGCGAAGACTGTCGAAGCGACGGTCGAGAGCGCTCAATCGGGCACCGTCGAACTCGGCCTCAAGGCCATCGACGCGCTGCGCACCAATGCCGAAAGCTCGCTCTCGCACATGGAAGCTCTGCTCGGCGTAAGGTCGCTCTCCGAACTCGTCGAACTGCAGACCGCCTTCATCCGCAAGCAGGCAGAGCTTGCCGTCGAGCAGGCGAAGACGATGCAGGAAGCAACGCGCAAGGTCGCCGAGAACGTTGCCAAGCCCGGCAAGGATGCCGCGGAAAAGGCGATGTCCAGCCTCAAGAAGGGCTGATCGGCCGCGCCGTATCAATCGGATTCGAAGCAAAGACCGGGTGGCTTGCCATCCGGTCTTTTTGCTGGATAATCTGAACTTAAGGCTTGCAAATCGGTGTGAGTGACCGTATGTGAGCCGCCAAGCGACGACCCGAATAACATTGGAGTCGCCTGTCGAGTGCGGTTGTAGCTCAGTTGGTTAGAGCGCAGGTTTGTGGCACCTGAGGTCGGTGGTTCGAGACCACCCAACCGTACCATTTCTTTCAAGACATACCCTTCCAGCCGGTCCACGATCCGCAAGGCTCGTGTTTGTGGTCGAACGCCCAGGCGGCGAAAGAGCCGATAGGTTATTACCGTGCTTCCGGAGGAAGTGGGGGCAGTAGCTGCTCCACGAACATCGCAAAAAGTTCCCGCTGGCTCGAGATGTTCAGTCTCTTGTAGATGTTCTGCCTATGCAGTTTGACGGTTCCTTCCGTCACGGAGAGTATCTGTCCAATCGCATAATTGCTGTTCCCCCTCAGAATAAGCTGCACGATTCGCCGCTGCTGGTAAGTAAGGCGATCCTCGCAAAACGAAGCGAAGGCCGTCTCCATGAGGTCGTCCAGACGGAGCTGACGGTCATTCGCGCGCGCATCGCGCCAGTGCGAGCGCACCGTTTCGCGAACGAAGGGCTCGATCTGCTTCAGTCTTTCCCCTCGTCGGCTGAAAAGGGAAGGCCTTGCGAACGCATGAGCGAATACACGGCATTGAAGCCTCCCTCCAGCGGGATGAGAAAGCCGATTTCCTCCACGAGTGAGCCGGCCTGCATGGAGATGCAGGGGTGAACCTCTCTGGAACTGTAGAATTCGGAATCGAAGAATTCGTCCGGGGCGAGCTCCCGCATTCGCCAGATCCCCGGCTGAAGGTTCTCTGTGCAGGCAGTGTAGAAAGGGTCGAACAGATATGCGCCGTCGAGATAGGCTTTGAGCGCCGAGGCCTCGGCATGCTGCCGATAGCCGTCGTGCAAGAGCAGCGGCCTTGAATCAAAGGGGAAGCCGAAGATCGCCGACAGGTCGAACGGTGCCACTCTCGCGAGCATGTCGTCCAGCGCGTCCGGCAATGTCGGCCTGCCGATCTGTCCCACGACAGTGGCAATGGCCGATAGGTCTGGCACTTCGGTCTTCTGCACTCGATCCTCGTTGCGTCGGGGATGTGGCCCCGACCTTATCACCTTTGGAATATAGACTGCTTCGTCACGCTGCGGCAATCTGACCAAGTGGAACAAGCATCATAGCTGCCTTAGCCGACCGGGACATCAAGACGCCGAGAGAGCCGTCCTCCAGTCCGCGCCGGCAGGCAGCACGACGACGGCTGGAGGAGCACGTGGCTGGTCGACTGGACGGAAAAATTGCGCTTATCAGCGGCGGGGCAGGGGGTGTGGTCTCGCCGCCACCGAACTTTTCGCTCGGGAGGGCGCAGCGGTCGGGATCGTGGATCTCCCGCAGAGCGATGGCGAGGCCATCGCCGCCCGCCTCCGCAGCGAGGGCTTCAGAGCGGCATTCGCCTCGGCCGACGTGTCGGACGAACGTCAGGTAACGCAAGCGGTGGAGAGGGTTTCGGGAGAACTCGGACCGATCACGGTCCTGTTCAATCACGCGGGCACCATCGTCATTCGGCCGTTTCTGGAGACCACGGTCGACGAGTGGGACCGGCTGATGGCCGTCAACGTGCGCAGCATGTTCCTTATGACCCGCGCCGTCCTTCCCCAGATGATCGACGCCGGAGGCGGATCGATCGTCTGCACCTCTTCCATATCGGCGGTGGCCGCAACGCCGATGGAGGTCCTTTACAATACGACCAAGGGGGCGTGCCACATGTTCGCCCGATCCGTCGCCGTGGAGTTCAGGGATCGGAACATCCGGTGCAATGCGGTTTGCCCCGGTTTCATCCAGACGGCGCACGGCCAAAGGGAAGTCGAGGAGTTGACCCGCTACGGGGTCGATGTCTCCGAGGCGGCGATCGCCGCCCAGCAGGGGCGGATGTGCCGGCCGGACGAGGTCGCCAAGGCCGCACTTTATCTTGCGAGCGACGACGCAAGCTTCGTCAGCGGCGCCCATCTGTTCGTCGACAATTGTTTTACAGCGGTGTGAGGGGAGAAACATGGCTTTCGAGAAAGGTGGAGTCTGGCGGAACTGGGTAGGCAATCAGTACTGCGTATCGCAATACAAGGCCTCGCCCGAAACCGAATCCGAACTGGCCGAGCTGGTCGCAGAGGCGGACAGGCGGGATCTCGGAGTGCGCGTTTCGGGTTCGGGCCACTCCTTCACGCCGGTCGTCGGGACCAGCGGTCTCCTTTTGTCGCTGGCAAATCTCAGGGGCGTTCAGAACGTCGACAAGGCGCGCAAGCAAATTACCGTAGCAGGCGGAACGCGCATCAACGAGGTGGGCAAGACGCTGAAGCAGCACGGACTGTCGCTGATCAATCAGGGCGATATCGACAGCCAGGCGGTGGCCGGCGCCTTTACCACCGGAACCCACGGGACCGGGATCAAGCTCGGAAACATGGCGTCTTCGATCGCCGGGATGAGGATCGTCAAGGCGAACGGGGAAATTCTCGACATCGATGGGAGCAACGAAGAACTGCTCCACGCGGCCCAGGTCTCGGTCGGCACGCTCGGCGTCATCTCCTCCATGACGCTCAACGTCATGGACGCCTATAACCTGCACGAGCGGCTGTGGCGTGACGACTTCGAGACCTGCATGGAGCGCCATGACGAACTGGCCGCAAATCACCGGCATTTCGGATTTTTCTGGTGCCCGACGCCGGAAAGCCGTCACCTCTACTGCCTGCCGGATACCTCGGCCGTCTCGTCCACGAACAAATTGGCCGATGTCTGCGAAATGAAGGTGATGGATATCACCGACGCGGCGCCCATGGAGAGCGAGTTCGAAAAGATCGCCTACAGTTCGGAAGTCTATCCCATCGAATACGTCCCCAACTTCGTCGAACTCGAATATGCGGTGCCCCTCGAACACGGCAAGGCAGCGGTCAGAGCCGTGCGCGATCTCATGCTCAACAAGCATACGAACTGCATCTATCCGATCGAATATCGCTTCACCGCCGGCGATCCGGCGTGGATGAGCCCCTTCCATCACCAGGACAGCATCACGCTTTCCGTCTCGGGGGGCCCGGGGATCGATTACTGGGCGTTTCTGAAGGACGTCGACCAGATCCTGCGCGGATACGACTCGCGGCCGCATTGGGGGAAGATGCATTTCCTCGACACCGACGATGTGACGCATCTCTATCCGCGCGCCGGGGACTTCCGTTCGCTACGAAGGGAACTGGACCCGAAGGGGCGCTTCCTGAACGACCATCTGAAGATGCTGCTCGGCTGACGTTCATGATGTCAGGTCGAGTTCAGACGCGGGATGCGGGCGAAACCGCATACAGTTTTCCTCACCCCGCTCTAAACGAATATCTGATGCTCCGCCGTCACCAGTTCCTGCAGAAACGCTGCGACCGTACGCACGCGCACCAGGTCGCGGGCGCTCTCGTGATAGGTCGTCCAATAGGCGCGGCGGATCGTCGTTTGGGGGAGCAGGCGTACAAGCTCCGGATATTGCCGGGCGATGTAGTTATGCAGGATGCCGATGCCAGCGCTGGAGCGGGCGGCTTCGGTCTGGCCGGTGGCGCTTGAGATTTCGAAGGAGGCGTTCCAGCTGCGCATGACCTCGCTGGAGAAATTGAGCGACGGTGTGAAGATCAGATCCTCCACATAGCCGATCCGCCGATGGTTCTTGAGATCGTCGACAGTCCCGGGTGTGCCGTAGCGGCCAAGATATTCTGCCGATGCGTAGAGGCCCAGTGTATAATCGGTAAGCTTGGACGAGACGAGCCGCCCCTGTTCCGGCCGTTCGATGGTAATCGCGATATCGGCCTCGCGCTGCGACAGCGAGAAGGAGCGCGGAACAGGAACGAGCTGGAGCTTCAATTCCGGGTAACGTGCCGTGAGCCGCCCGAGACGCGGCGCCAGGAACGAGACGCCGAAACCATCAGGGGCGCCGATGCGCACCGTGCCCGCGATCGCCGTATCGATCCGCCCGACCTGCGATTGGGCGGCGAGCATCTCGGTTTCCATGCGCTCGGCCGCGGCAAAGAAGACCTCGCCTTCGGCCGTTAGTTCGCAGCCGTTGGGACGCCGGATGAGGAGCTTCGCTTTCAGCTTTTCCTCGAGTGCGGTAACCCGCCGGCTGAGCGTCGCGTGATTAATGCCGAGCCTTTTCGAGGCGGCGAGGATCTGGCCCGTCCGCGCGACGGCCAGAAATACCCGGACGTCGTCCCAGTTCATGCGAGCGCTTTCATGGACTTTAATTTGCGCACAACGGTTCCTGAAATTCGGAAATTGAATTGTTGAAATCGTAGTGCGATCATGAGGGCACAATCAAGGGTCAGGAGAAACACTCATGTATGAACTCGGTCATTTCATCGACGGCAAGCGCGTTGCCGGCACGAGCGGTCGCGTCAGCAACATCTTCAACCCGGCAACGGGCGAAGTTCAAGGCACCGTGGCGCTGGCGAGCGACGCGGACCTGGCCGCCGCCGTCGAGAGCGCCAAGGCTGCCCAGCCCAAATGGGCCGCAACCAACCCGCAGCGCCGCGCCCGCGTCTTCATGAAGTTCGTCCAGCTCCTGAACGACAACATGAACGAGCTGGCCGAGATGCTTTCCCGCGAGCACGGCAAGACCATCGACGACGCCAAGGGCGACATCGTGCGCGGCCTCGAAGTCTGCGAATTCGTCATCGGCATTCCACACCTGCAGAAGAGCGAATTCACCGAAGGCGCCGGTCCCGGCATCGACATGTACTCGATCCGCCAGCCGGTCGGCGTCGGCGCCGGCATCACCCCGTTCAACTTCCCCGGCATGATCCCGATGTGGATGTTCGCCCCGGCGATCGCCTGCGGCAATGCATTCATCCTCAAGCCTTCCGAACGCGATCCCTCCGTGCCGATCCGCCTTGCCGAACTGATGATCGAAGCCGGTCTGCCGGCGGGCATCCTCAACGTCGTCAACGGTGACAAGGGCGCGGTGGATGCGATCCTGACGCATCCCGATATCGCCGCCGTTTCCTTCGTCGGCTCGACCCCGATCGCCCGCTACGTCTATGGCACGGCGGCGATGAACGGCAAGCGTGCGCAATGCTTCGGCGGCGCAAAGAACCACATGATCATCATGCCGGACGCCGACCTTGACCAGGCGGCCAACGCCCTCATCGGCGCCGGCTACGGTTCCGCGGGCGAGCGCTGCATGGCGATCTCGGTCGCCGTTCCGGTCGGCGAGGAAACCGCAAACCGGCTGATCGACAAGCTTGTTCCGATGGTCGAAAGCCTGCGCATCGGTCCCTATACCGACGAAAAGGCCGATATGGGCCCCGTCGTCACCAAGGAGGCGGAGCAGCGCATCCGCAGCCTGATCGACAGCGGCATCGAGCAGGGTGCGAAGCTCGTGGTCGACGGCCGCGACTTCAAGCTGCAGGGCTATGAGAACGGCCACTTCATCGGCGGCTGCCTCTTCGACGACGTCACACCCGACATGGACATCTACAAGACCGAAATCTTCGGACCCGTCCTGTCGGTCGTCCGCGCCAGGAATTACGAAGAGGCCCTGTCGCTGCCGATGAAGCACGAATACGGCAACGGTGTCGCCATCTACACCCGCGACGGCGATGCGGCGCGCGACTTCGCCTCCCGCATCAATATCGGCATGGTCGGCGTCAATGTTCCGATCCCGGTTCCGCTCGCCTACCATTCCTTCGGCGGCTGGAAATCCTCGTCCTTCGGCGACCTCAACCAGCATGGGCCGGACTCGATCAAATTCTGGACGCGGACGAAGACGATCACATCCCGCTGGCCGTCCGGCATCAAGGATGGAGCCGAGTTCTCGATACCGACGATGCGATAACGCGGCAGCGAACGCCTGCTTCGACCGGGGCCTCCTTCGGGAGGCCCTCCGATTGGATCGAGGAGGCGGCGCGAATAACCGTTCGTCCCACTGGAGCCGTCACGAAAACGGCGGGCATGCGCCCGCCGTCCTCGTATTGCTTAGATCGTCGGTCTCAGTCCTGCGGGCCGTCGTTGTAGCCGATCTTGTCGACGATTTCCGAGGCCTTCTTGCGGTTTGCCGCGATTTCCGCAAGCGGCAGCGTGTCCGGCTTGATCTCACCGAAGGACTTCACGACTTCCGATGGTTCGGCGCCCGGCAGAACCGGATACTCGAAGACCTGTTCGGCATAGATTTTCTGCGCTTCGCCTTCCGACAGGAATTCCATGAGTTTGAGGGCATTTTCCTTGTTCGGCGCGTTCTTGGCGAGCGCCATGCCGGAGATGTTCACATGCGTGCCCCGGTCCTTGGTGTTCGGGAACAGCACCTTGATCGCCGAAGCCCATTCCTTCTGCTCGGGCTCCTTCTCGTTGGTGATCATAAGGCCGACATAGTAGCTGTTGCCGAGCGCAATGTCGCATTCGCCGGCGAAGATCGCCTTGGCCTGGTCCCGATCGCCGCCGTCCGGCTTCTTGGCGAGATTGTTCCTGAGGCCGGTCAGCCATTTTTCCGCTTCGGCTTCGCCGTGGTGCGCGATCATGGAGGCGAACAGGCCGACATTATAGGAGTGCTGGCCGTCGCGGGTGCAGATCTTGCCCTTCCACTTCGGGTCGGCGAGTTCCTCATAAGTGATGTCGTCCTGCGCGACGCGCTCCTTCGAGGCATAGACGACGCGGCCGCGTGTCGTCAGGCCGAACCAGTTGCCGTCCGGATCCCGGAAATGGTCGGGAATGTCCTTGTTGATGGTCTCGTTGACGACCGGCTGCGTCACGCCCGCGTCCTTCGCTTCGGTCAGGCGGCTGATGTCCACGGTCAGAATCACGTCGGCTGGAGAGTTTGCGCCTTCCGCCTGGATGCGCTCGACAAGACCCTTGTCGAGGAAGAGGACGTTGGTCGCAATGCCCGTCTTCTCGGTGAAGGCGTCCAAAAGCGGCTTAATGAGGTCCGGCTGCCGGTAAGAGTAGATGTTGACCTCTCCGTCGGCTCGGACCGCCGTAGAGGCAAGAAACGTCGCCGCTACGGACAGCGCTCCGATCAGCGCTTTTGAAATTTGCATGGTGCTCTCTCCTTTTTCGTGTTTTAAACTTAACTAACTCAATCATATTTCTGCCGTCCGCCGGCGCGTCAGTCAACAGCGAAAAGGTAAAGAGATAACCTTCGTGAATATTTCCACTTTTTGGAATTGTTCCAAACTGCGATCCGTCCTATATGATGAGGCACGAATTTATCGAATCCGGAGCAAAAAATGCGTCTGACGAAGCAAACCAACTACGCGGTACGCATGTTGATGTACTGTGCTGCGAACGGCGAGAAGCTCAGCCGCATTCCCGAGATTGCCAGGGCTTACGGCGTATCCGAGCTGTTCCTCTTCAAGATTCTGCAGCCGCTCACGAGAGCCGGCCTGGTCGAGACGGTGCGCGGCCGCAACGGCGGCGTCCGCCTGCCGAAGCCGGCGTCGGAGATCACCCTTTTCGACGTCGTCAAAGTCACGGAAGACAGTTTCGCCATGGCGGAATGCTTCGAGGCGGGCGAGATCGACTGCCCGCTGGTGGACAGCTGCGGCCTCAACGCCGCGCTGCGCAAGGCGCTGAACGCCTTTTTCGAAGTGCTTCAGGGGTACACGATCGACGACCTGGTCAAGGCCAGGCCGCAGATCAACTTCCTCCTGGGCCTGGAAGAACCGGTGCGCCCGCAGACCTCGGCCGCCTGAGTTCACTCGCGTCTGCGAGCTTGCGGCCGAGAGGCTCTGCCCTGAAGCAGCGTGAGAGCGGGACGGAAAACCCACGCATGCCGCGGCACGTATGCTGGCGGCAACTCACCCGCGAAATGCTCGTCCGGTCGACAGGTCTCGCTTCCGGCGGGCGATCTCGGCACCTTGAAGGTAGCGAGCATTTTCGAGGTCGAATGTTTCCCTTCGACAGCGCAGCTTAGAGTTTATCTGCATTCCCCTTGAGAGTTCGCGACTCGCATTGCTTGCCCCGGAACCGCGGCTGCCGGCGAAAGTCGGGGATAGTTCCGCATGCTCTGTTTGCGGAAGAATTTTTCGCATAGACAAAATTCCAAAGCGACTTATTGCATTGCGACGCCAAATGTCGTTCCATCCGCCCTTGACCGGGTGTAAACGTCATGCCGTGTCAGATAAATTGCGAGAACAAAAACAAATCTGGGAAGCAAGCTCATGAAAAAGCTCACTACTCTCTTGGCAGCGACGGCGATTGCCACGCTGATGGCCGGCACCGCCTGGTCGAAAACGTTCGTCTTCTGCTCGGAAGGGTCGCCGGAGGGCTTTGATCCCGGCCTCTATACGGCCGGCACGACCTTCGACGCTGCCGCGCATACCGTCTACAGCCGTCTTCTCGAGTTCAAGAAGGGCACGACGGAGACCGAGCCCGGGCTCGCCGAAAGCTGGACGATTTCCGACGACGGCCTTGAATATACTTTCAAGCTGCGTCCCGGCGTCAAGTTCCAGACGACCGAGTTCTTCACCCCCACTCGCGAACTGAACGCCGACGATGTGATCTTCTCGATCGAGCGCCAGTGGAAGTCCGACCATCCGTGGCACGGCTACGTAACCGGCGGTTCCTGGGAATATTTCGCCGGCATGGGCCTGCCGGAACTGCTCGAGTCGGTCGAGAAAGTCGACGACATGACGGTCAAGATCAAGCTGAAGCGCAAGGAAGCGCCGTTCCTCGCCAATCTTGCCATGCCCTTCGCTTCGATCATGTCGAAGGAATATGCCGACAAGCTGCAGGCCGAAGGCAAGATGAACCAGCTCAACCAGATGCCGCTCGGCACCGGTCCTTTCGCCTTTGTCGGCTACCAGCAGGACGCGGTCATCCGCTACAAGGCTCATCCGGACTTCTGGGGCGGAAAACAGAAGATCGATGATCTGGTCTTCGCGATCACCACGGATGCGGCCGTTCGCTTTCAGAAGCTGCAGGCCGGCGAATGCCACCTGATGCCCTATCCGAACGCGGCCGATGTGGAAGCCATGAAGGCCGATCCGAACCTCAAGGTGATGGAGCAGGCCGGCCTCAACGTCGCCTATCTCGCCTACAACACGACGCAGGCGCCTTTCGACAAGGTCGAAGTGCGCAAGGCCCTGAACAAGGCGATCAACAAGCAGGCGATCGTCGATGCCGTCTTCCAGGGACAGGCGCAGCCGGCGGTCAACCCGATTCCGCCGACGATGTGGTCCTATAACGAACAGATCGAAGACGACACCTACGATCCGGAAGCGGCCAAGAAGATGCTCGAGGATGCCGGCGTCAAGGACCTTTCGATGAAGGTCTGGGCAATGCCTGTCGCGCGTCCCTACATGCTGAACGCCCGTCGCGCCGCCGAACTGATGCAGGCGGACTTTGCAAAGGTCGGCGTCAAGGTCGAAATCGTTTCCTACGAATGGGCGGAATATCTCGAGAAGTCCAAGGCGAAGGACCGCGACGGTGCGGTCATCCTCGGCTGGACGGGCGACAATGGCGACCCGGACAACTTCCTCGACACTCTGCTCGGTTGCGATGCCGTCGGCGGCAACAACCGCGCGCAGTGGTGCAACAAGGAGTTCGACGACCTCGTCACGAAGGCGAAGGAAGCATCCGACGTCGCAGAGCGCACCAAGCTCTACGAGGAAGCGCAGGTCATCTTCAAGCGCGAAGCTCCCTGGGCAACGCTCGACCACTCGCTCTCCATCGTCCCGATGCGCAAGAATGTCGAAGGCTTCGTGCAGAGCCCGCTCGGCGACTTTGCTTTCGACGGCGTTGATATTGTAGAGTAATCTTATCGACAGATCCGAAGGGGGCGTTTGCCGCTGGCGAGCGCCCCTCTTCCTTTTGCCAGTGCCGCCACTCATGCGGGCACGGTTGGCATGAGGTTTGACTATGTTCCGATTCCTTCTGGGGCGTTTGGCAGTGCTGATCCCGACTTTCATCGGGGTTTCCATCATCGCCTTTTCCTTCATCCGCCTGCTTCCCGGCGATCCCGTGGCGCTGCTTTCCGGCGAACGGGTGATGTCGCCGGAGCGGCACGCCGAGATCTCCCACCAACTGGGCTTCGACCGCCCGATCGTGATGCAGTACCTGGATTATCTCTGGGGCGTTCTGCAGGGCGACTTCGGAACGTCGATCGTCACCAAGAAGCCGGTGATCGATCAGTTCATGGAGCTCTTCCCGGCGACCGTCGAGCTGTCGCTCTGCGCCATCATCTTCGCGGTGGTCGTCGGCATCCCCGCTGGTGTCGTCGCGGCAGTCAAGCGCGGGTCCATCTTCGACCAGATCATCATGGGCACCGCGCTCATCGGCTTCTCGATGCCGATCTTCTGGTGGGGCCTGCTGCTGATCATCGTCGTCTCCGGCATTCTGCAGTGGACGCCGGTGTCCGGGCGTATCTCGTTGATGTTCTTCTTCCCGTCGGTCACCGGCTTCATGCTGATCGACTCGCTATTGTCCGGCCAGGAAGGGGCGTTCCAGTCGGCCTTCAATCACCTCATCCTGCCGACGATCGTTCTCGGCACCATTCCGCTCGCCGTCATTGCGCGCCAGACCCGCTCTGCAATGCTCGAAGTGCTTTCCGAGGACTATGTGCGCACGGCACGTGCCAAGGGGCTCTCCACCTTCCGTGTGGTCGGCATTCATGCGCTGCGCAATGCGATGATCCCTGTCGTCACCACCATCGGCCTGCAGGTCGGTGTGATGCTGGCGGGCGCGATCCTGACGGAGACGATCTTCTCCTGGCCGGGGATAGGCAAATGGATGGTCGATTCGGTCTTCCGGCGCGACTATGCCGTCATACAGGGCGGGCTTTTGATCATCGCCGCGGTCATCATGCTGGTGAACCTCGCCGTGGATCTGCTCTACGGCCTGATCAACCCCCGCATCCGGCACTGAGGAGAGCGATATGACCGAAGTTACCGCGACAACCGCCATATCGACCGATCCGACGCGCCGGGCGCGTCTCGCCGAATTCTGGTACTATTTCTCGGAGAACCGCGGCGCCGTTATCGGCCTGTTCTTCTTCCTGTTCCTGGTGCTGCTCGCCATCTTCGCTCCGCTGGTGGCACCCCATAACCCGACCATCCAGTTCCGCGAGGCGGTGCTGCTCCCGCCCGTCTGGCAGGAAGGCGGCCGCGCGACTTTCCTGCTCGGGACCGACGCCGTGGGCCGCGATATGCTCTCCCGTCTCATCTACGGCACACGGTTCTCGCTCTTCGTGGGCGTCATCGTGACGGTTCTGTCCCTGACGGGCGGAATCCTCGTCGGCGTCATCGCCGGCTATTTCCGCGGGTGGATCGACACGGTCATCATGCGGATCATGGACATCATCCTGGCCTTCCCGTCGCTCCTGCTGGCGCTCGTCCTGGTGGCGGTGCTGGGGCCGGGCCTCACCAATGCGATGATCGCGATCGCGCTGGTTTTCCAGCCGCATTTCGTCCGCCTGACGCGGGCGGCGGTGATGACGGAGAAAACGCGCGACTACGTCGTGGCGGCGAAGGTCGCCGGAGCCGGACATGCGAGGCTGATGTTCAAGACCATCCTGCCGAACTGCATGGCCCCGCTCATCGTCCAGGCGACGCTCTCGTTTTCGAGTGCGATCCTCGATGCGGCGGCACTCGGCTTCCTGGGTATGGGTGCGCAGCCGCCGACGCCGGAATGGGGAACGATGCTGGCGGAAGCACGCGAATTCATCCTCCGTGCCTGGTGGGTCGTGACGCTTCCCGGCCTCGCTATCCTCGTGACCGTTCTGGCAATCAATCTGATGGGCGACGGCCTGCGCGACGCACTCGACCCCAAGCTGAAGAGGTCCTGACATGGCGCTTCTCGAAATCGAAAACCTCGTCGTCGAATTCCAGACGGCGTCCGGGCCGTTCCGAGCCGTCGACGGCGTCTCGCTCAAGGTGCATGAGGGCGAGGTCCTGGCGATCGTCGGGGAATCGGGCTCCGGCAAATCCGTGTCCATGCTTGCCGCCATGGGGCTTCTGCCCTGGACCGCCAAGGTGACCGCGGACAAGCTCGCCTTCAACGGACGGGATCTATTGAAGATGCCGGCCTCCGACCGGCGCAAGATCGTCGGCAAGGACATTGCGATGATCTTTCAGGAGCCCATCGCCAGCCTCAATCCGTGCTTCACGGTCGGTTTCCAGATCGAGGAAGTGCTGCGCATACATATGGGTCTCGACCGGGCAGCGCGGCGCAAGCGCGCGATCGAGCTGTTCGATGCGGTCGGCATTCCCGACCCCGCCGAGCGCCTCGGGCACTTTCCGCACCAGATGTCGGGCGGGCAGTGCCAGCGCGTGATGATCGCCATCGCGCTTGCCTGCAACCCTAAACTGCTCATCGCGGACGAGCCGACGACCGCACTGGACGTGACGATTCAGAAGCAGATCCTCGATCTCCTGATGAAGCTGCAGCAGGAATACCGCATGGGCCTTATCATGATCACCCATAACATGGGCGTCGTAGCGGAGACGGCGGATCGCGTCATCGTGCAGTACAAGGGCCGGAAGATCGAAGAGGCGGATGTCCTTTCGCTGTTCGAGTCGCCGAAGAGCAATTATACCCGCGCGCTTCTCTCGGCCTTGCCGGAGAATGCGACGGGAGACCGGTTGCCGACGATTTCCGAACTTTTCAATGAGCAACAGATGCTCGAGGGAGCTGCTCGATGACCCATGTTCTCGAAGCCCGCAACCTGGTGCGCGACTATCATATTCCCGGAAACCTGTTCCGTGCGGCGCGCACCGTTCATGCGCTGAAGGGCGTAAGCTTCACGGTCGACGAGGGCAAGACGCTCGCGATCGTGGGCGAAAGCGGCTGCGGCAAGTCTACGCTCGGACGCATCATCACGCTCATCGACCCGGCGACGGCGGGCGAGCTGTCGATCGACGGCAAGACGGTCGACATCGCGCGCGAGGGGCTGACGGCGGAGATGCGCCGCAAGGTTCAGATCGTCTTTCAGAACCCTTACGGCTCCCTCAATCCTCGCCAGAAGATCGGCGATATTCTCGCGGAACCGCTCATCATCAACACCAAGGTTCCGGCAGGCGAACGCCGAGAGCGGGCAATGGCGATGTTGAAGAAGGTCGGCCTCGAGGAGAAGCACTACAATCGCTATCCGCACATGTTCTCCGGCGGCCAGCGGCAGCGCATTGCGATTGCCCGTGCGCTGATGCTCAATCCTAAGCTTCTGGTTCTGGATGAGCCGGTTTCGGCGCTCGACCTCTCCGTACAGGCGCAGGTTCTGAACCTGCTCGCCGATCTGCAGGACGAATTCAAGCTCACCTATGTCTTCATCAGTCACGATCTGTCGGTGGTGCGCTACATCGCCGATGACGTAATGGTGATGTATTACGGCGAAGCGGTCGAGTATGGCAGCCGGGACGCGGTATTCTCCGACCCGCAGCACGATTATACGAAGACGTTGTTCGCGGCGACGCCGCGGGCGGATGTTGCCAGCATCAAGGCCCGGCTCGCCCGGAAGAATGCCGCCTGAGCGGAAATACGTATCACCCAAATGCCGGCAGACCGTTGTTCGGCCCAACACCAGGATGAGGATTATGGAAATCAAGCGTTTCGAAAGCGGCTCGAGGATGAGCCAGGCCGTGGTCTACAACAACACGGTCTATCTCGCCGGCCAGGTCGGCAATGCCGGCGACGACGTCGTCACCCAGACGAAGCAGGCGCTGGCGGAGGTCGATCGTCTGCTGGCGCTCGCAGGCACGGACAAGACGCGCATTCTTTCCGCGACCGTCTGGCTCGCCGACATGGCGGATTTCGCCAAGATGAATTCGGTCTGGGACGCCTGGGTGCCTCAGGGCCACGCGCCGGCGCGCGCGACCGGCGAAGCGAAACTCGCAACCCCGGAATATCTCGTCGAAGTCATCGTGACGGCAGCTCTCTAAGACGTTTCACGCAAGCAGATATACGCTCCACTTTCCCCGCCGTCGGCCCCTCGGCCGGCGGCGTTTTGCTGCCGTCCTTACACGCTTGTCGCGCAGGAACGATTTCCGCAGTTGCGGCGTTTATCGGTGCGTTCCGCAAGGAGGATGAGACATGCTCTACCGGATGCCAGGACCCGTCGTGACGTGCCGGTATTCGGCATGGATCTCTTCCCGCGCACGCCGCAGGGCGTGGCCTAAACATTGCTGATCACCATCGGTGGGCCTGGCCTGCTTTCCGCCACGCTTCACCTGTCCCGCTTAAGCGACATTGAGCAAGGCTTCGCGGGGGCATCCGGGGTGGAGTGCGCCACCTCCTTCCCGCATTCGCGAACGAACTGTTCGCCGCACGAGCGTTTGAGAGGTAGGTGCCGATGGACATAGTCGGGCGGACGACGGCCGAGCGTCGACGAAAGCGCGAAGCGGAGAGGGAAATCGCGCTAGCCGAGGCATCGGCGATTGTCGCCCGAAAACGCGACAGCATCGATCTCGCCGGCGCGTGGAGCGTCATTGGACTGTTCGTGATCGCCTGCGCGGCCGTCGTTTATGCGATGGAAGCGATCCTCCTGCCGATCACGCTCGCCGTCGTCATCGGCATCGTTCTCGGCCGCGCTGCCGATGAACTGGCCCGATTCGGGCTGCCGCCCATGTTCGGCGGCCTTTTGCTGGCGCTTTGCTTTCTGCTTGGCCTGTCATACCTGGTCAATGCCATCCTCTGGCCGATCACCGAGGTCGCGCGCGAGGCGCCGCGGCTGGTCGAAGGCCTCATGGAGCGGATACTGCCCTATCTGCAGCGCTTCGAATGGATAAACGTAGCGCTTGCCCGCGGCAGCGGAGAAGAGGCTTTCGCCGACGTCATCGTCAAGAATGCGGGACCGTTGATCGGCGGCGCGGCGGCAAGCCTGACGCCCGCTTTGGTGCAGACCCTGATCTTCCTGGCCGCGCTTGTGCTCTTCCTGCTGGGGCGCGTTCAGTTGCGCAGCACGATCATTCTCGCTTTTCCCAGCCGCGAAGGTCGCCTGAGCGCGATCCGGATCATGAACGCCCTGGAGGATGCGCTTACGCATTATTTCTCGACCGCCAGCCTGATCTATCTGGCGCTGGGCTTCATAACCATGGTCATTGCGCTGGTCGGCGGATTGGCGATGCCCCCGCTTTGGGGGCTGTTCGCCTTCGTCTCGAGTTTCATTCCCTATCTCGGGGTCACCTTCATGACCCTCTCTTTGCTCGTCGGCGGACTGATGACGCATGATGCGCTCATCGTGGCCATCGCCCCGGCGGTCGCCTTCTTCACCGTTCACCTCGCCATGGAAAATCTGCTGGTGCCCGCCATCCTCGGCCAACGCTTCGATATCAACCCGTTCCTGGTCTTCGTCGCGATCATTTTCTGGACGTGGATGTGGGGTGCTGTCGGGGCGCTCCTCGCCTTTCCGCTTTCGCTGATCGCGATGATCATATTCGAGCAGACCCTGCTGCCGCAGCCGGAACGCCAGTTGCCGGGCTGATCCTTCATGCGCGCGTCTCATAAGACGCGCGGCGCTGTAGGAAAGTTTTCGGAGGACTGCAATCGCTCCCCACCTCATCCCTGTGACGAGCACAGGAATGAGGGAATCGAACAAGCGGCGGCGGGTGACCCGAATCTCAACAGGCCTTAGAGCACTTCCAGGAAAAGCGTGTAACGGTTTTCCGTCCGGAAGCGCGTTGGACCAAAGGGTTGGAGCATTTCAGCGTTTCCATGAAACAGGAAATGCTCTAGCTCGCTCCGGCCTGCGCATGTTCGTCGAAGAAAAGAGCCTGACTGATCAGCGCCTTCACGGTTTCCGGGTTGAAGGGTTTGGTCACCAGAAAGGCCGGCTCGGGTTTCTTGCCGGTCAGTAGCCGTTCGGGAAAGGCGGTGATGAAGATGACCGGTACGGCCGCCTGCGTCAGGATGTCGTTGACCGCGTCTATGCCCGAACTGCCGTCGGCCAGCTGGATATCCGCGAGCACCATTTTCGGCGATGTCTGGTGATAGAGATCAAGCGCCTCGCGGCGCGTGCGGGCGATCCCGGTGACCCGGTGACCGAGGCTCGTCACCATGTCCTCGATGTCCAACGCGATGAGAGGCTCATCCTCGATGATCATCACGTCGGTCGCGATCTGGCGCGAAATCTCCTCCGAGGCGCTGGTCAGCAGCTTGCCGAAGGCGCCGTGGTCCAGCCCCATGATTTCCGCCGCCTCGCCGGTCGAGAAACCCTCAAGGGCGACGAGAAGGAATGCCTGTCTCTGGGGCGGCGCGATGAGGGAGAGATTGGAAGCCGCCTTCTGCTCCCATGCGAAAGGCGAAGCGAGCTGAGTTCGGTCGATCTTGAGTTTTCCGAACAGGGAACAGAACAGCTTGTAAAGACCGATGCGATCGTTCGACGCGGCCGGGAAAAGCCCCAGATCGTCGATCAGCGCTTCGAGCACGGCAGAGACATAGGCATCGCCGGCTGCCTGCGAGCCGGTGACGGCACGGGCGTAACGCCGAAGATAGGGGAGGTGGGGCGCAATCCTTGTGGAAAGTGGCATTTAGACCTTCCTAAACTATTGTGCATATCTTGCCGACGGCGCAAGCAGGATACCTCAAATGTTTTGAGCACGTATTCCGGTTTATGGAAAGCCTTGAGAAACAATCGCGGCAAATGAATTGGGCGACCGGCTGCTGCGACCTTGGATGGGATTGGCTGAAGCTTATTCCGACAGGCACGAAAAGCGCCGCATCAGGTACCGTGGACCTGAAATGGCGCGGAACTGCAGCCCGCACGGAACGGGAAGATGAAGAAGTCCTCAAAGAAAGGCGCCGTGCCAGCGGGGATCGACCGCGCCGAGACGACGCAACCTCACGGTCAAATCGCTTCGAAGCTGAAGGCGCTCTACCAGACGGTGGAGAACGAACCCGTGCCGCAGCACTTTCTGGACCTTCTGCACCGTCTGGATGAGGCCGAAGAACGACCGCGCGAGTGACGCCGCAGCTTTCACGCTGGCGGCCACCGACAAAACGAGCCGCCCCGGCAGGAGCGCGGCCCCGAGAACTATCCGTATCAGCAGCGCGCCGTGTAGCGGCGGCCGTAGCGGTCGCGATAGACGCAATAGCCGGGCTCGTTCGCACGACCGATAAGGGCACCGGCGACACCGCCGACAGCGGCACCTACCGCAGCTCCCCTGACATCATTGGATATGGCACCGCCGATGATACCGCCGGAGGCAGCGCCGATTGCCGCACCTCGTTCCGTTTGCGTGCAGGCAGCCAAGGGAAGGATCAGGCTTGCGACGACGAGTAACTTCTTCATGACGCGTTCCTATTCAGGGTTGACACAGAACTGCTGGAGATGCCGAGCATAGTCTTCGTTGGAAATGCGCACCGAGGCATGGCTGGAGCCGCTGCGATGCTCATCTGAGCGTCGGTCCCCGCTGGAGGGGTGGTCACAACAGGCGCCGCCAAGGCTTGCATTCCCATCTCCCATGGATGCCGCCGCCGCGGCGCTTGTTATTGTCGCCAAAACGCCGATTGGCGCCTTTTGTTCCGCGCGCGATGACGCCGGCGCGCATGCCTGTTGCCGGAGGGACACGGAGCGGTCGTCATTTATGCGACTGGCGTTCGGCACGTTCCAGAGTTTCGAGCAGCGCCTGGATCCGCTTGTTGTACTTTTCCTCGGAGTGCCGCTGAAGGTCGCGCATCGTCCTGCCGATATGGAGATTCCGATCACGCAGATCGGTCTGATAACGGCCCGCATCGTTTACGGTCTTCCAGATATGTCGCGATGGTATCTTCATTGTCTTCCTGGAGATTCTTTCAATCCGAACAACGCCAAGCGCTTTCGAAGGTTCCTCTCGCTTGCACGCGAAATATAAGTTCGGTTCTATTTGCGGTTCTCTTGGTTAATCAATGCTTTCTGAACCGGGTAGACAACCTCGCACCGCGCAGCCACGGCCGGCCCGGGAACAAAGGCGAGCCGACACGCGTTTCGATTTCGATAACGCTGACAAGGAGATAGCAGATGCTCTATTACGCTCTCGTGTTCCTGATCGTCGCGATCATCGCCGGTGTCCTCGGCTTCGGCGGAATTGCCGGCGCATCGGCGGGAATTGCGCAAGTCCTGTTCTTCCTGTTCCTCATATTCCTCGTGATCTCGCTCGTAGCGGGTCTCATCCGCCGAACGTGAGCCTCCAGGCGGGGCTTGCCGCCCGCAAAAAAAGGTGCCGATCGATAAGGGGTGGAGCTCTCGTCTCCACCCCTTTCCAGTTGTGGTGTGACGCTCTGTTCCCTTGCCCTGCCGGGTTCGCTTGGCTATTCATGCGAATATCCGCCGCGCATATCAGGACACCATCTCCCATGAAATCCCTGGAAGTTGTCGTCGTGAAGTGACGCGGCACGGCGGCATGACGGATAGGAGCATCTGCACATGAAGACGGACGTAGTGGTTCTCGGTGCCGGCATTGTCGGCATTTCCAGCGCGATCCATCTGGCTCGGCTTGGAAAGTCGGTGGTGCTTCTGGATCGGCGCGGCGCCGGGGAGGAAACGTCCTTCGGCAATGCAGGCCTGATACAGCGCGAGGGCGTCTTCCCCTACGGCTTCCCGCACAATTTCGGAGCGCTTTTCCGTTACGCCCTGAACAACACGATCGACGCCAGCTATCACTTCCGTGCGCTGCCCAGTCTCGTGCCGTTCCTCGCGCGCTACTGGTGGCACTCGGGCTTCACCCAGCACCAGAAGATTGCTCATCTTTATGCACCGCTTATCGAACATTCGATCGCGGAACATCAGGACCTGATCGACGCGTCCGGCGCCGGCGACCTCATTCGCAAGGATGGCTGGATGAAGGTTTTCCGCACCGAGAAGGAGCGGGACGCGGCCTATAAGGACGCAGAACGGCTTTCCGCCGGGTTCGGAGTCAATCACCAGAAGCTTTCGACCAGCGAGCTGAAGACGATCGAACCATCCATCCAGGTCGAACTCGCCGGCGGCCTGCGCTGGACGGATCCGTGGTCGATCCGCGATCCGCACAGCCTGAACAAGGCATATCTCGCCTACTTCCAGTCGCTCGGCGGCCGGCTCGTTTCCGGGGATGCCGCGACACTGGAGCACATTCTGGAAGGGGCGGGATGGCGTGTCGCCACACCGGACGGCCCATTGGAGGCGCGGGAGGTCGTCGTCGCGCTCGGGCCGTGGGCCGACACGGTTACGCGAAAGCTCGGCTATCATTTCCCGCTCGCCGTGAAGCGCGGCTACCACATGCATTACGGCGCCCGGGAGGGCGCTCAACTCAACAACTGGGTGCTCGACGCCGAGAAGGGATATTTCCTGGCGCCGATGCTGCGCGGTATCCGGCTGACGACCGGCGCCGAGTTCGCACTGCGCGATGCGCCGAAAACGCCGGTGCAGCTGACGCGGGCGGAGCGGGTCGCTCGCGAATTCTTCCCGCTCGCCGAGCGGCGCGACGAGGAGCCGTGGATGGGCGCGCGGCCCTGCACGCCCGACATGATGCCCGTTATCGGCAAGGCTCCGCGACACGAAGGCCTCTGGTTCGCCTTCGGCCACGCGCATCACGGTATGACGCTAGGGCCGGTCACCGGCCGCGCGCTGGCACAGGCGATGACGGGTGAGAAGCCCGTAATCGACATCGCGCCGTATCGGCCGGAGCGCTTCCTCGCATAGAGGATGAGGAGGAGTGTGTTCGATGGTTTTAGCTTTAGCCGAGCTAAAACCATCGTGATCTGGAGCGCCCTTGTGCCTCCAACTGACCACGGGCTCTCCAGAAGCATAAAAAGACGGGGGGAGATTGTCGGCCCCCGCCTGTCGCCTGAACTTTCGATCAGATGCAATTTCCCTTGTAGAGGTATTTGGCGACGTCCGGCTCGGCGATGTTCGCCTTGGTCGCGGTTACGGTGCCGGTGCCTATCGGCGTCTCGACGGGCTCGCCTTTGACGGCAGCGACGGCCTGCTTGAAGCCAATATAACCCATCTCGAAGGGCTGCTGGATGACGAGAGCGTCGAGCAGACCTTCGTTCAGGGCCTCGATCTCGGCATCGTCGGCATCCACTGCGACGGCGACGACGCTGTCGGCGGTCTCGGTTGAACGAATGCCGCCGGCGACGCCGATCGCCGGGTTGTTGGACTGCGATACGACGCCGATGAGGTCGGGATGGGCGCTCATGAGCGACACGAAGGCCTGCTGCGCCTTCGGTATGTCTTCACTGGCAAACTGATTTCCGATGTAGGTAAGGTTCGGATGATTTTTGATCTCTTCCTCGAAGCCCCTGATCCGGGCATCGACGGTGGAGATGCCGGGAATGCTGTTGATCTGCGCCACCTTGCCGGACTTTCCTTCCAGTGCTTTCGCCAGCGCCTTGGCGGTTTCCCGGCCGACATTTTCATTGTCGGTGCCCACCACGGCAGCCAGTACAGACGGGTCATCAAGGGTGGTGTCGACGGCAACGATCTTGGCACCGTTGGCCGCCGCCTCCATAAGCGGCGCGATCAGTGCGGTCGAGCTCGTCGGATCGAGCACGATGGCGGAAGGACTCGTCGCCATGACGGAGTTCAATACGGGGATTTGTTCGGAAGCTGAGTAAGTCGGGGCGGCCTGGATGTTGACCTTCACGCCTAGCTCCTCAGCGGCGGCGCGGGCGCCGCAGGCGATGGCCTCATGGAAGCCGCTGTTACGCTGGCCGAGAACCAGCGATACGCTGATGTCGTCCGAAGCCGCGGCGACTGTTGCCGACAGCGTGGTGGCGGCAAGCAGGAAAGCAAGTCTCTTGGTCATCTTCGTCATTGTGTTCCCTCTTGTGGTTGTGGTTGGAGGTCAGGAGGAGCGGGAGCGGCGTCGGTACTGGTCGAGCAGCACGGCCGCGAGAAGGACGATGCCCACAGCGACTTCCTGCCAGAAGCTCGGCAGGCCGACGATGATCAGGCCCGAAGCCAGGACGACAGGGATGAACACCCCGGCTGCCGTACCGTACATGGAGCCGACGCCGCCGAAGAGGCTTGCGCCACCGAGGACGACAGCCGTGATCGCCTTCAGATTGTCCATGGCGTGGCCCGAAATCGTCGTGGACGAGAAGCGGGCAAGGGTGAGATAGCCGGCCAAGCCGGCACAAACGCCGGAAATCACATAGATCGATACGATATGCCGATCGACCTTGATGCCGGCGCGGCGCGCGCCTTGCTCGTTGGATCCGACTGCATAGGTATAGAGGCCGAAGCGGGTCATATGCAGAGCGATGCCGGCGATGGCCGTAAAGACGCAGGCGATCAGCACGATGACCGGAATGCCCCGAGACGGCCGATGCCGATCGAGGTAACGATTGATCGAGGCACCCCGGTCAGGTCGACGCCGCCGGTCATCAGCCGGGCCAACCCGAGCGCGATGCCCATGCTGGCAAGTGTGACGATCAGCGGCGTAAGCCGGGCTCTGGCGATGAGGAGGCCGTTGACGAGCCCCCAGATCGCTCCGGAGGCAAGCGACACGACAAGCCCGAGCACCGGCACCCAGGACGCATCCGAGCCAGTTGCACGCATGGCGATCAGCGACGCGACGCTTGAGAAGACAAGCACGGCGCCAACCGACAGATCGATACCGGAGGCGATGATGACATAGGTCATGCCCACGGCGAGGATCATCATCATCGAAGCCTCGATCGCCATGTTCCGCAGGTTGATACCGCTCAGAAACGCGGCGGGCGCCATGACCGTGAAGATCGCTATGATGATGATAAGCGAACCGAAGATCATCAGTTCCGGACCGTCCAACAGCCGGCGGATCAGGGGCTTTGGCGGCGAAGCGTCATGCAGCATGGAAGGCTGGTCCTTGGTCGTCGTGTGGTCGGATGCGGTTTCGACGGTCATGCCGCGGCTCCTTCGCGTTCGAGGGCGCCGGTCATCGCTGCGACGAGCTCGTCGGAGGTAACCGCACCGGTGGCATAGGTCGCAACGCGACGGCCGTGGCGAAGCACGGTGACGCGGTCCGACACCGCAAGGACATCCGGCATGCTGTGGCTGATGAGCACGACGGAGATGCCGGTGTCTCGAACGCGGCGGATGAGGTCGAGCACGTTGCGCGTCTGCGCAACGCCGAGCGCTGCGGTCGGTTCGTCCATGAACACCACCCGTTTCGCCCACATCAGCGCGCGTGCAACCGCGATGCCCTGGCGCTGTCCACCGGAGAAATTGGCGACGGCCGCGCGCAGGTCGGGAACGCGCACGCCCAGACGGGTAAAGGACTCCTGGGCCCTGCGCCGCATCAGCGTCTTGTCGAGAAAGCCGAGGCGGCCCATCAGTCCGGGGGCGGCGATCTCGCGGCCGAGATAGAGGTTCTGCACCGCATTGAGATCGACCGCCAGCGATAGGTCCTGGTAAACGGTTTCGATGCCGTGTGTGCGGGCGTCGAGCGGGCTGTCGAAATGGACCGGCTTTCCATCGACAAGGATCTCGCCGCTGTCCGGCTGGAGCACGCCGGAAAGAATCTTGGTCAAGGTCGATTTGCCGGCACCGTTGTCGCCGATGAGGGCGACGATTTCGCCCTCATGGACATCGAAACTTGCGCCTTGCATGGCGCGCATCTGCCCGAAGCTTTTTTCGATATTGCGAGCAGCGAGGATCGGGGTTGTCATGGCAGTCTCCAGACTAGAAAAGCGATCATGGTTCGTCGGGCTCCAACAACGTTCAGGTGCGCGTTGCACGGGCGGCGCCACCCGACGGTGCTTTCCGCCCGCCTCCATGGCGGGTGTCGGTTCGAAAGCAGCAGCAGTCAGTTGGCGAGGCCACACCACTCGACGATGGCGCGGGCATAGATGCGGGCGCATTCTCGCCATTCGCGCATGTTGATGCGTTCATCGACAGCATGAGCGTAGCGGATGTTCCCGGGGCCGAGCACGATCGCTGGAATGCCTTGAGCCTGAAGGAAGGACGCATCGCTTACGGCATTGAAGGAAGCGGTTTTGGTCCGCCCTGGGGGAGGGCACCCAGCACTGCGGAACGGGCCTCGACGAGCACGTCTACAAGTGGGTGATCCGTGGGAACGTCTGCAGCAGGCCAGTGGCTGCGCCAGGTGAATCTCGGCGGGTTGTCGCGAAGCCAGGGGTCGAGTTGGGCCGCGTGGTGCACATGGCGCTCGATTTCAGCCTTCACCGCCTCGGGGTCTTCTTGCGGCGCGTACCAGACGAGGTAGCCGACATAGGCGTGGTCGGCCATGTAGCCGACGCTCGGAACGCCGACATCGCCGTGGAACACGCCCGGCACGAGCGAAAACAGCCCCGGCGGAAAGGCCGGATGGCGTTTGCTGATACCCCACTCCTGTTCTAGATCCTGTAGCGCTTGCACGACCTTGATCAGTTTCTCGACGGCGTTGACGCCGGCGCTCGAGCCTTCGCCGCCGGCGCGGATAGCGGCCCCGCGGTTGCCGGCATGGGTGCCATGACCCTTGACCGAAATTTCAAGGTTGAAGTTGCCGGCCGAGACGGGAGCGATCGTCAGCGGCTCGGGTTGGGAGGAGGGTTCGGCAATGATGGCCGCATCGGCCCGGAAGCCGGCCTTGATCACGGCTGTCGTGCCGTTTTCGTGGTCCATCGTCTCTTCGCCGACGACGGCATGGACCTGCAGGTCGCCCTTCAGCAGGACGCCGGCCTCCTTGAGCGCCGCGATGGCGAGACAGGCAGCGGCAAGGCCGCCCTTCATGTCGGTGGACCCGAGAGCGAAGAGCTCCTCTCCGCGCCGTACCGGCTTCCACGGATCTCCGGAAATCCAGGCTTCGGGCTTGAACGGAGCGACCGTGTCGACATGGCCGTTGAAGAGCAGGGAGCGCCCGCCGCCGGTGCCCTTCAATACTGCCGCCAGATTGACCCGCTGCGGATCGACTGCGATGTCATGGAGTTCGAAGCCGAGGTTGAAGAGATAGGCGCCGATGAGGCGCGTACAGGCCGTCTCTCCGCCGATCACGGTTTCACGGGCAATGCCGGGAAAGCCCGGATTGATGCTGTTGACCGACACAAGCTGCTCAAGAAGGTGCTCCGCGCCGGGGGCGAGGCGGGCAATCGCGTCGTCGATGCGTTCAGAAAGTGCAGAAGCCTGCACGCCTATTTTGGGTGAGTGCATATCCGGTCCCAAGTTTTCGTTCCCGCAGGCCGTTTCTTGTTCTCGGCCGGCGCCAGGAGGCTTGCCGGCCGCTCGCCCTAGGCGCGGTCCTGTCGAATGAAAAATTGCGCAATTGTCAGACATCTGTCAACAAAAAATATGAGCGACCGATCTCAGGAATGCGCAAACGGGCGCTGCGTTAAGCCGGCCGGGCCGCACTCGGCTGCAACGGCAAGTGATTTATTCGGGCGGAGACGAAAGCTCATGTGCATGTCAGTTGTCTTACAACAAGGTGATTTGAGGCGCGCCTTTATGAGGAGAGGCGATCGTCATAGCTTTTTTTGTTCTGGCGCCGGAACCAACCTGGTCTTCGCGTGTTTCTCCTCCGGCTGACCGCGAGAGTCGGCCGGCTTGGGCTTTGCCCGGCCGCGGGAGGAGTTTCAAACACGATGAGCAAGCACACGGTGGAGTTTGCCGGCGAGGCTGTCGGTGCGCTGATCCCGGAGAACGGCCGATTGCGGTTCATGGCCGTGAAATTCAGCGTCTGGTCCCTGGAAGGCCAGTTGTTCGCGACGCCGGACGAAGCCCGTAAGGCCGTTGCTGTCATTCATGGCCTGAAGGAGGGTAGGTCGGTCTTCGACAACCGTCCGCTCCCCTTGGGCGGGTATCAGACAACCCCAATTTCCGAACTGCGCTGATCGGGCGGCCATTGGCGGCTCCGATCATCGTTCGCGCACATCGACCCGGTCTCGTGGCCGGTCTTCTCCTGGATCTTCATTCTTCTGCGACGTAGCGTCCGCGTCGAACTCGTCCGGCGCCTTCCACCGCAACGCCACCTCCAGCCGGCCGAGGACAAAGAGCACGACGAGGCTCGCAATGGCGGCGAAGGCCGCTATCAGCCAGAAGCCGAACCCAACCCCGAGACCGACGGCGCCGGCGAGCCACATGCCAGCGCCGGTCGTCAGGCCCTTCACCTCACCCTTCGAAAAGACGATCATGCCGGCGGCGAGAAAGGCCACTCCCGCGGTTACGGCTTCCACGACGCGAATGGGATCGATGCGCACCTCGGGGCCGGAAAGGCTTTTCATGTGCACGCTTTCGATGGCGACCACCGCGAAGATCGCGGAGGCGAGGCTGACGAGAATGTGGGTCCTGAGCCCGGCCGGCCGCTGCCGCTTTTCACGCTCGACGCCGATCATCGCGCCGAGCAGGATGGCGCCGAAGAGCCGCGCGAATATCACTGAGTAAGGTGTTTGGGTATCGACAAGGATGTCGTTAAAGACTTCGTTCATGAAAGACGAACGCGCTCCGTCACTCGACCGCTCGGGGCGGATCTGATTGCAGAGGTGCGGGATGGCGCGGCAAAGCGCGTCATCCCGCTCGACTTCATCCCGCTCGACAAGAGGCGTTCGTCGATCTACTGCGCAGGAGTGCTCTGCGGCTGGGCCGGCGTGGCAGGTGCTGCCGGTGCAGCGGGCGTCTCGGGCGCTGCGGGGGTCTGGGTCTCAGGTGCTGCCGGCGCCGTCGTTCCTCCGGCGGGCGGCGTCGCCTGGTCCGTAGGTGCGGTCTGATCCGCAGGCGCGGCCTGATCCGTAGGCGCGGCAGCCGGCGGGGTGGCGTCGGGAGTCGTCTCGGATTGGCTCGGCGCGACCGGCTCGTTCTCGGCGTCCCTTGTCAGCTCTGCCGGCAGCCAGGCGATCAGCGCGAGTATCAGGCCAGCAAGAATGATGACCAGCAAAGGCCAACTGCTACGGCGCGATCTGGTCACGGGCGCTTCCGGGTCCCGCGGCGTCGGTTGGCCGGTGGCAGGATCGAGCGGCGGTTTCTCCCGCAATTCTTCGTGCTGGTTCATGACATACATCCTTTCTCTCCGTCACCCCGCCTGCAAATCGCCTTTGCATAGATCCCCAAATCAGCATGACCAAAGGGGAGGGGTTCCGTGCCACCGCAAGTAAATTGCGGCCTCGTCGCGCCCCGGTGGGCACGCGACGCAACGATTAACGTCCGGCAGGCTGCAAGGTTCCGTTGTGTCCGCGACCGTGCCGCCGGTCTCCGACAACCTTGCCGGGAGATCCGCAACCGCCGGTCGCGTCTTGTCATAAAACTGTCACAAAGGCAGCTGACCGTCCCCGGTGGCATGGCTGGGGCATCTGTTGCGGAGGATCGAGATGGATGTCGAAGGCATCACCACGGCCAAAGCCCTGACACGCGACAGGCGAATACAGGGTGATTTCCACTGCGCCCTTCTCGTCATCTGCTCCTGCATCGTGCTGTTGACGTCGATGGTCATCGCCGATCGGCTTTTCGGCATCGACTACTACGACCTCGTACGCGACCCCAACGCGATTGCCGGGCAGCCGAAGTATTTCGGGCTGGTCTCCAATCTCGGCGTCATTCTCTGGTTTACGGGAGGGATTGCGGCTCTCCAGGCCTATTGGTCCGGCGCAGGCTTCGGCGCGCCGCATCTGCGACGCACGCTTCTCGCCGGCGGGCTCTTTTCCGGCTTGATGGGCATCGACGATCTCCTGATGCTTCACGAGGCGATTGCCACGGCGGGCGTCCCGGAGCCGCTTGTCCTTGTTCCCCATATGCTGTTGCTGGCGACGCTCTGTTATCACGCCTGGTTTGTCCGCCGGGATATTCAGTGGGTCCTTCTTGCCGCCGCCGTCGCCTCGCTCGGCTGTTCCTTCCTGGTGGACGCGGTCTCGGAGCACTTCGCCGGACTGGTTTTCGTCGAGGAGGGCTTCAAGATCCTCGGCATCATGTTCCTGGCCGTCTTCCTCAGCCTCACGAGCCATGCGGCACTGAAAACGAAGCACCGCTGAAACGCAGCCGGTAGGGGGAATACGGGCCTGTTGCAGGCGCTTCCAAATCTGCTAGATCATAACGACCTTGGGCCGCGTCGGCCTAAAGTCACGAGCATGCTCGATTCGAACAGGTTGTGAAGCGGGATTCGGGCTGAAAAGCGCACACACTTTTCCTCGTCCCGCTCTACACCATCCTCTGGGATAGGGGCTGAAGACGATGCAGATGGCGAGATTGGCTTGCACTGGTCTGATCCTTGCCGTGTCGGGGGCTGAAAGGCTCCATGCCGAACCGCTTTATACGGTGGCCGACCTTGGAGCCGCGCTTGGCAGATGCTGGACTCCGCCGCAAGGCTTCACGGATTCCTTCGTCACCCTTAGGTTCGGGTTCCGCGGCGACGGTACGTTGATGGGCCCGCCCCGGCCGACTGCGATCAAGGTGAACGGCGACGAAAAGCAGCGGCAGGCATTCGTGACCGCCGCCACCGAGGCGCTGCAGAATTGCGTGCCGCTGGAATTTTCGAAATCACTCTCCGACGAGATCGCAGGCAACGTGTTCACGTTGCAGTTCAAGTCGGCGGAGTGATCCGCGGAAGCGCCGGATCAGCTGGCGCTTCCCGTCTTGCGGAAATCAGCTTCAGCCATGGCGCCAGGTGAAAGACCGACATCAGCAAATACATGCTACTCATCCCGTTCAGCAGCGAAGCGCCCTGTATCGAAGCGCCCTGTATCGATGAGCAGATATCCGCATCGCCGCCGGCGGCCAGAAGCGCCATAACCGCGAAAGTCGGTGCGGCGGCGAAGCCCAGCCAGTCGCCGAGGCCTCGCACGACGGTACCCGTTTCAAGCCGCATCGGACGGTCACCTTTGGGCATATTCGTCGTGGCGGCGCCACCAGATGCCGTTCTCGTTGCGTCCGAGGGGAGCCCGGTCGAGCCACTGATACATGCCCCATAGCCCATCCAGTCCACGCGCATAGCTGGAATAGGTGTGATAGACGATTCCGTCCTCGAGCGCGAAGGCGCTGACGCCGGGCCTGTCGCGTGTATAGGTGGCGACGTCGGTTCCCGTCATGGCTGCGATCTGTGCGACCGGCCCCTCGCTGCCGCTCGGGTCCCAATCCCGGACTGTCCTGCCCGCGAGCGGCTCAGATGCCGGTTGTTCGGGGATTGGCGGCTCGCGGCGAAAATTATACTCGATGCCGCCCTCGCGCTGTTGTTGTTCGGTGAACCAGACGCAGAAATCGCGGTTGAAGTCGCCATCGTCCGAAGAAGCCCAGGGGAAGCTCCATCCCAGCCGCTGCTTATAGGCCTTGAGCTTCGCAAGCGGCGCGCGCGAAACCGCGGAGAAGGCGACGTCGTGGTTTTCGAGATGAGCGACGATCCCGTTGAACCCATCGGCGATCGCAGAGCAGGACGGGCAGCCGGCCGTATAGTCGGGGCCGAACATGAAATGATAGACGAGGAGTTGCGAGCGCCCCTTGAAGAGGTCGCGCAGCGAGGCCTCGCCCTCGTCGGTTTCGAACCGGTACGCCTTGTCGATCCGTACCCAGGGCAATTCCCGGCGCCACCGCGCCAGCTCGTCGCTTCGCCGCGTCAGGTTCTTTTCGGCCTCGAGCAGGTCGAGCCGCGCTGCCAGCCATTCTTCCCGTGTTCCGATTGCATGTGCCGTCATCATTCTTCTCCTTTGGCCATTTGTCGTCGTACATTGCCCGGGGGCGGGCTGTTCGACCGACAGGAACCCAGACTAGAGCCGGAGATCGAATGGTGAGAGTGACAAGTGTGACGGGATTTCGATGGACTCGCTGATCACCGCTGCGGCACGGGCGCTCGCGGCCGGCGATCTCCTCGGCGTACTGAACCGCGTGGCTTTGCGCGACGACGCGCATGCACTCGCGCTTCGGGGCATTGCGATGGCGCAGCTCGGAGATTTCGGCCGGGCGAAGACTCTTCTCAGAAGCGCTGCGCATGCCTTCGGCCAGAGACAGGCGGTGGCGCGGGCGCGCTGCATCGTCGCCGAGGCCGAGATCGCTCTCGTCTCGCGGGATCTCGGCTGGCCCACGAAAACGCTCGAAGCGGCGAGGTCGACGCTCGAGGCGCATAGCGATCACGTCAATGCAGCGCATGCGCGCAATCTCGAGGCCCGGCGCCTGCTTCTCATCGGCCGCCTGGACGAGGCAGAACGCGCGCTTGCAGAGCTGGACTCCGGCATGACGCTCCCCCCGGCGACGCGGGCGGCCCGCGAACTCGTCGTCGCCGGCATCGCCATACGGCGTCTGCAGGCGAAAGCGGCGCGGATAGCGCTCGCCCGAGCCGAACGCGCCGCGCGCGAAGCCAATATCCCGGCACTGACGGCCGAGGTCGAAAGCGCATCGCTCGTGCTCGATGCGCCCGTCGCGCGCCTGATCGGCAGCGGTGGCGAGCGCTCTCTCCTCATCGAGGAAGTGGAAACGCTGCTCGCGTCGGGAGCGCTCGTGGTGGATGCCTGCCGCAATGTGGTGCGGGACGAAAGGCTGGTCGTCTCGCTCGCCACGCGCCCGGTGCTCTTCGCGCTTGCCCGCGCGCTCGGCGAAGCCTGGCCGGCAGACGTGCCGAGAGCCACGCTCCTCGCACGCGCCTTCCGGGCGAGACATGCGGACGAATCGCACCGCGCCCGGTTGCGCGTGGAGATCGGACGGCTCCGCACGGAACTTCGTGCGCTGGCGCAGGTGTGGGCGACGAAACAGGGCTTTGTGCTTTCGCCGCGCCGCGCGGGCGAGGTCGTCGTGTTGACGCCACCGGTAGAAGAGCAGCATGCGGGGGTCCTTGCCCTGCTGGCCGACGGAGAGTCGTGGTCGAGCTCGGCACTGGCGATTGCGCTCGGGGCGAGCCCGCGCACCGTGCAGCGCGCACTCGAGCAGCTTGCGTCGGCCGGCAAGGTACAGTCCTTCGGCCGCGGACGGGCGCTTCGCTGGATGACCCCGCCCGTCCCGGGCTTCCCGACAGTCTTGTTACTCCCGGGCCCGCTACCGAGCGACTAGGATGCGAGGCACCTACAGCGACGAGGATGGAAAAATGAAACGATCGAAAGCCGAAATTCTCCAGGAGTACGGACCTTTCCCGAATACCGAGCAGGTGGCCGGCGTCACCTTCGACGGCAGGCACGTCTGGTTCGCGTCCGGCGACAGGCTGAACGCCCTGGATCCGGAGAGCGGCAAGACGGTGCGCTCGATCGATGTCGCCGCACATGCGGGAACGGCCTACGACGGTCGGCATCTGTTCCAGATTGCGGAAGATCGTATCCAGAAGATCGATCCGGAGACCGGCCGCGTGCTTGCCACCATTCCGGCGCCTGCCGAGGGCGGCGATTCAGGCCTGGCCTGGGCGGAAGGAACGCTTTGGGTGGGCCATTATCGAGGGCGAAAGATCCACCAGGTGGATCCCGACACCGGGAAGATTCTCCGCACCATCGAATCCAACCGGGTCGTCACCGGCGTCACCTGGGTCGATGGCGAGCTCTGGCATGCCACATGGGAAGGCGACGAGAGCGACTTGAGACGCCTTGACCCGGAAACGGGAGAAGTCCTCGAAACGCTCGAAATGCCCCCGGGTGCAGGCGTTTCCGGCCTTGAATCCGATGGCGGCGATCGCTTTTTCTGTGGCGGAGGAAGCAGCGGGAAGGTGAGGGCCGTGCGCAGGCCAAGCCGGGTTTCCGCATAGAGGGTCACGGAGATGGACGGCAATGAAGGTCCCAGAGCGTTTAGAAGGGACAATCGCGTTGACTCTGGGACCTCCAGACGACGTGGACGGCTGACGAGGATGCCGCGTGGTCGTCTCAGAGCGATATGCGTCACGAGGAGCAGCGTGCAATGGTTCTAGGACCTTTAACCTTCCCGTGTAGGACCAAGGTCCGATACCGCCAACACGCCGGAACAAAGCTCGCGGCAGGCGATTCTTCACGAGAAGGGATTCGTAGCTGGAGTAGCTCTCATGACAATTGTCCTCGTCAAGAGCTCCGTTGCATTGGGTGTTGCGGTTTTCTTGACCGCGGCTCCTGTCCAAGCGCAAAGCACAAACGAAATCGGCGCTGCCGGTACGACGGTGGTCGCTGCCGCAGGACCCGTCGAGGGTGCAGCGATCGACCCACCGCCGCCAGGCGTGACGCAATACGTCGAACTGCAGCCGCTTCCGCAACGGCCGCTTGTGCTGCAGGAGCAGATATCCGTTGGCAAGCCGGTGCCTGAAACAGTCTTTCTCAATACGGTTCCGGCCGACAGGCGCTATGGCTTTGCGGTGGTCAACGAGAAGCGCGTCATCGCGGATGTGAAGAGCCGCACCGTCGTGCAGGTGGTCAAATAGGCGCGGCGAGCGCTAGAGCGCCCCGCCGGTGACCGGGTTCACTTCGGGTTTCTCACTCGTGTCCTTTGCCCCGGGAGGCTGGACCGTTGGTGGTGCGATCGACTCCTCGTCCCGGTGCTTCTTTCGGTTTGCCGGCTGACGAATATCGGCTGGTTCAGACTGTTCTGGGGTCGCATTGGTATCCTTGGTACTCATCGTCTTCTCCTTTCGGCAGAATGAAAACGGGCCAGCCGCGGCGGGGTTCCTGATGCCGGGCGCCTGGGTACGGCGATTATAGCGACGTCTTCGAGGAAGCGGTCGGCTCAGTATTCCTCAGGTGGTTTGCAATTTCGGAACTGCAGCACGAGCAGCACGTCGTAGTTCGCGTTACAGGAGCTGGATCCACTCCATGAACAATCCATAGACAAGGCCGATGAGGGAGCAGCCGGCTAAGACTGTCAGCATGCCGATTTTGAACCGGAACACCGCGACCATCGCGCCGACGGTCAGAAGGAGAGAGGCCAGGTTCACGGAACTCAGAACCGGCACATCGACCGTCATGCCGAATCCGCGCGCTTCATAGAGTTCGCGAAAGAGCACGTGCAGCGCGAACCAGACCGCCAGATTCAGGATGACCCCGACGACCGCCGCGGTGATTGCCGCCAGCGCGGCGGACAGCGCCCTGTTGCTGCGCATCGTTTCCATGAACGGCGCGCCGAGGAAAATCCAGAGAAAGCAGGGCACGAAAGTCACCCAGGTCGTGAGCAGCGCGCCCAGCGTGCCAGCGAGCAACGGATGAAACAGACCGGGGTCGCGGTAGGCGCCCATGAAGCCCACGAACTGGGTGACCATGATCAACGGGCCTGGCGTTGTCTCAGCCATGCCGAGGCCGTCCAACATCTCGCCGGGCTTCAGCCAATGATAGTGCTCGACGGCTTGTTGAGCGACATAGGAGAGAACCGCATAGGCGCCGCCAAAGGTGACCATCGCCATCTTCGAAAAGAAGATCGAGATGTCGGTAAAGACATTGCCTGGGCCAAAAAACGCGGCAAGTGCAAGCACCGGAGCGAACCACAAAAAGAGAGCGACACCGGCAACCTTGATCGACCAACTGATTGGGGGGCGTGCATGGGGCGGAATCTCTTCGCCAAGCGCGGTCTCGATATCAGCGACTTGCCTGCTGCCGACTTTTCCGTGTCCGTTGCCCGCCTGAAAGGCAGCCCAGCCGGCTCGACCGCCGACAAAGCCGATGAGCCCCGCAGCGAGGACGACCAGTGGGAAGGGGGCGCGGAACAGGAAAAGCGCGATGAATGCCCCGGCAGCAAGCGCTACCATGGCGCTGTTCCTGAGCGCCCGACGGCCGATACGAAGAACCGCTTCGAGCACGATCGCCAGAACCGCGGCTTTCAATCCGAAGAACAGCGCCTGAACGGCGCCGACATTTCCGAAGAGGGCGTAGATCCAGCTCAGCACCATGATGGCAACGGCGCCGGGGAGCACGAATAGGGCCCCTGCAACCAGACCACCCTTGGTCTTGTGCATGAGCCAGCCGATATAAATCGCAAGCTGCTGCGCCTCCGGCCCTGGCAGTAGAGTGCAATAGTTCAGCGCATGCAGAAATCGGGTCTCGCCGATCCAGCGCTTCTCCTCGACAATGATGCGATGCATCATCGCAATCTGCCCGGCTGGGCCACCGAAGCTCAAAGCCGCCACGCGTGCCCAGACCCGGAGCGCCTCGCCAAAGGAAATACCGTGGCTCAAAGACTGACCTTGAGCGGATGTGGTCGTGTTCTTTGCAGTTTCGGTCAATTCACGCTCCCTTCTTCGGCGACAGCCATTGTGTATCTCATCAGTCGCGTCACGGCACCACGATAGAAGGCGTCGTACGGAAGTAAGCCTGCCTCAACTTGTTCATTGTCGCCCGCGTTCATGCGCGACAGCCCCAGCGAGCGGCGAGAAGGCCCGGTGCTTGCGGAGAAAGATCGAGGCGAGCCGCGTCGGCGCCGGATTACCCTGACATCAAGGTGGAGCTCTACAGCGACAACGGGATGCGCAACATCGTGGAGAAGCGCTTCGATGCCGGCGTTCGTTTGGGAGAGAGCGTAGACCCGCCAAGGACCTGCTGCGGCGTCACTTCACCTGCTGCCACTCTCGAACCGACCGCTCTGCCTCAGGCTCAACGGACGCTCACAACCGCTCGCCGCCCCGGCTGAGTTTGGCTGCGATGGCGGAACGAATCTCCTGGCTTCAACGTCTTCCCCTCTAGGAAACCAGCGCGTTTACTCTACTTCATAGGCCGCCATGGAGGATGTATGACAGACAGTTCAGGTGCAAAAGCGAAGACCGGGGTTGAGGGACTCGACGACATTCTGTCCGGCGGGCTCTCACGCGGCCGCGTCTTCCTGCTCGAAGGGGCTCCCGGGTCGGGGAAGACGACGGTCGCATTGCAGTTCCTCCTCGAAGGCGCCAGCATTGGCGAGCGCTGTCTCTACATTACGCTTTCGGAAACCGAGGAGGAACTGCGCGCGACAGTGCCCTCTCGCATGGGAAGGACATCGGCGATCAGGTCGAGATTTTTGAGCTCGTTCCGCCGGAAAGCCTTCTTGATGCCGACCAGCAGCAAAGCCTCCTGTACTCCTCCGACCTGGAGCTCGGGGAGACCACAAAGCTCATCTTCGAAGCCTTCGAGCGGGTGAAGCCCCATCGGGTGGTGATCGACAGCCTCTCGGAGATCCGGCTGCTGGCCCAGAGTTCGCTGCGCTACCGCCGCCAGATCCTTGCGCTGAAGCACTTTTTCTCGCGCTCGGACGCAACGGTTCTGCTTCTCGACGACATGACCTCCGACGCCATGGACAAGACTGTCCATAGCGTGGTGCATGGTGTCATCCACCTTGAGCAGCTTGCTCCGGACTACGGGTCTGAGCGTCGCCGGTTGCGGGTTCTCAAATATCGGGGGCAGGCGTTCCGCGGTGGCTATCATGACTTCATCATCAAGACCGGCGGCGTGGCGGTCTTCCCGCGGCTGCGCGCCTCGGAGCACAGGTCGGGCTTTCAGCGGACCGTACTGGCGAGCGGCATCAGTGAATTCGACGATCTCCTCGGCGGCGGTATCGCACGCGGCTCCAGCACCTTGCTGATCGGCCCTGCCGGCACCGGCAAGAGCCTGTTTGCACTTCAGTTCGTAGAGGCTGCGATCCGGCGCGGCGAGCGGGCGGCGATCTTCGTCTTCGACGAGGAACTGGGGCTGCTGTTTGCCCGCACGAAGGAGACGGGGCTCGACCTGGAGGCCCTGCGCGAGGAGGGCCTGATCCACATCGAACAGCTCGACGCCGCCGAACTGTCACCCGGCGAGTTCGCACAGCGCGTAAGGGACAGGGTAGCCGGCTTCGACGCCAAGACAGTCGTCATTGACAGCATCAACGGCTATCAGGCTGCGATGCCTGAGGAGAATGCACTTATCCTGCACATGCATGAGCTGCTGCAATATTTGAACAGGCAGGGTGCCAACACCTTCATCACCGTCGCGCAGCACGGCCTCGTCGGCGACATGAAGTCGCCGGTGGACGTGACGTACCTTGCGGATACAGTCATCCTGCTGCGCTACTTCGAGGCGGAGGGTCGGGTTCGCCGGGCAATCTCGGTGATCAAGAAGCGCACCGGACAACACGAGGATACGATCCGCGAATACAAGATCGGAACAAAGGGGTTGACGCTCGGCGAACCCCTTTCCGGGTTCCAGGGAGTCCTGCGTGGTGTTCCTGTTTTCGTGGGAGACCGACAGCCCCTTTTGCAAACACTTGACGAGGATGGCACCCATTCCTGAGCGAGATGTGTTTGGCCTGATCCACGCCCCGCTGGGCCGCGACGGGCAGATTGCGGCGGCGTTGCTGCAGGAAGCGGGCTTGGCTGCGAAAATTGCCTCGACCCTGGACGCGCTGGTGGCGGACTTGAACGAGAACGCCGCCTTCGCCGTGATGACGGAAGAGACGTTGCGGTCGGTCGACCTGCGTCCGCTTGTCTCGTGGATCGAGACGCAGCCGAGTTGGTCCGACCTTCCCTTCATCATACTCACCGCGCGCGGCGGTGGTCCTGAGCGAAACCCAGCCGCCGCCCGACTATCGGAAGTCCTCGGCAATGTCAGTTTCGTCGAGCGGCCCTTCCACCCGACGACATTCATCAGCGTCGCGCGTTCCGCGATGCGCGCGCGACGCCGGCAATACGAGGCGAGTGCCCGTATGGAGGCACTGGACGAAGGGGAACGCCGCCTTCAAACGGCGTTGGAGGCCGGCCGCCTCGGGGCCTGGGAACTCGATCTCGCCACAAACGGCTTGACCACCTCGCCCACCTGCAGGGAAATCTTCGGCCGCGCGCCGGAGGACGGCTTCACCTACGAGGACTTGCTGCAAGCGATCCACCCGGATGACCTGGCACGCATGACGGAGGCGGTGCGCAACACGATTGAAACGGGGGCCGACTACGCCATCGCCTACCGGACTGTCTGGCCTGACGGCTCTGTGCACGGCGCTGAAATCCGCGCGCAACTTCACCGGGACCGCACCGGGCGGCCGATCAGGCTGGTCGGGGTCTCAGCCGACATAACCGAGCGCCTGCAGGCCGAAGAACAGCAGCGGCATCTCAACGAGATGCTCGAGGAACGCGTGGCGGAGCGGACGCGCGAGCTGCAAGAGGCGCACAGACTCGTGCTGGCGGAGGTCAGTCAGCGGGAACGGGCAGAGGAGCAGCTTCGCCACGCGCAGAAGATGGAAGCGATCGGCCAGCTCACCGGCGGAGTGGCGCACGACTTCAACAATCTCCTGATGGCGGTGCTCGGCAACCTTGAACTCATCCGAAAGCATGTTGCCGGCGATGCGAAGGCTACGCGGCTGATCGACGGAGCCTTGCAGGGCGCACAGCGCGGCGCGTCGCTCACCCAGCGGCTGCTTGCCTTCGCCCGCAGGCAGGACCTTCAGGTGGGCCCGGTAAACCTCGCCGGACTCGTGACAGAGATGGAGGATCTTTTGCAGCGCTCGGTCGGATCGCGGATCGCCATAGAGGTGGCCGTTCCGGAGCACCTCCCGCCCGTGTCGGCCGATGCCAACCAGGTGGAGCTCGCCCTCCTCAACCTGGCCGTCAATGCCCGCGACGCGATGCCGGATGGCGGAACGATCCGGATCGAGCTGAAGGAAGCGGAGCAGCCGGCGGTATCGGAATCCCTTGCACCCGGACGCTATGTCCTCCTGTCGGTTATCGACCAGGGCCAAGGCATGGACGCAGCAACTCTAGAGAAGGCGATCGAGCCGTTCTTTTCCACCAAGGAACTCGGCAAGGGCACAGGCCTCGGTCTTTCCATGGTTCACGGACTGGCCTTGCAGTTGGACGGTCGGTTGAAGCTGACAAGCGCCCTTGGTCAGGGGACCACTGCGGAACTATGGATTCCGGTGTCGACATCTGAGAGTCACGAAAAAAAGCAGGAGGTCGCGGCAGTAGGCCCTCGGAATGAAGCCGGCTCCAAGCGGATACTCCTCGTCGACGACGACGTCCTTATTGCCATGAGTTCGGCTGACATGCTGGCTGACCTCGGCCACGAGGTCGTGGAGGCCTATTCAGGAAAGGAAGCGCTCGCCTTGATCGATGGCGGGGCCACCTTCGACCTGTTAATCACGGACTACTCGATGCCGGGCATGACGGGAGCGGAACTGGCGAAAGCAGCGCGTGACCGTATGCCGGGGTTACCCATCGTGCTGGCCTCTGGCTACGCGGACTTACCGTCGGGCGTGGAAATCGACGTGGCCAGGCTGCCAAAGCCGTATTCCCAGGACCAATTGGCTCACATGCTTGGAAAGCTATTGTAGCTTCTGGAGCGCAGGGGAGGAACGGTCGATGACTATGCCTTGGCTTCTCCCTGTTGTAACCTAGAGGTAAACCCCCAGGAGGTACCCCTGCCGATGGTGCTCTCGCACCTGCTATCCTGCCGAGCCTGTCGATTGCTCGATACGGAAAAACCAGGGAAGTCGCAGAGGCGGTCGCCTTCCTCGCCGGCCCCGGTGCTGCCTCGGGCATTCTCGTCAACGGCGGCATCAGCGCCTGAGCATTCACATGAAGCGGAGCTCTGTGGCCTCTTGCGCCACCGGCCGGCCTGCGGAGTCCTCAGAGGCGACCGTCAAACCTGTTCTCCTAGGTGATGCTGGACCCACTTCACATCTTCCGATGCGGTTCGCCCGAAATGCCGTTTGAAGTCGCGGCTGAATTGCGCCGGGCTGACATAGCCAACTGAAGCCGCCACCTCCGCGATTGTTCCTGTCTGGCGGGCGATCATCAGCCTTGCCTCATGGAGCCGCAGAGCTTTGACATATTGCATCGGACTTGAGCCCGTTAGGTCTTTGAAATGAACGTGGTACGAAGGGACGCTCATTCCCACGGCTTTGGCGAGATCCGCGACGGCAATTTCGCCTGCGTAATTGTCCCGTAGCCAAGCCACGCTCTCGACCAGCTTTCCCGACGTCCCTTTCCGCTGCAGGGCCGCGATCACTGCGCCACCTTGCGGGCCTGACATGACCCGGTAATGCAGTTCACGCAGGATGGAGTCTCCAAGTACGGCGACCTCGCCCGGGCTTCCGAGTGCCATCAGCAAGCGCTGCAGGACGTCTTCTGTACTGCTATCCATTCTGCTGGAGTAGAGCCCCCTCGGCCTGGTGGTTACGGGATTGGCGAGTTTTTCGAGCTGCATGGCGATCTCAGCCGCCATCTGCATGTTGAACTCCAGATAGATTGCCAGCAGTGGCCGCTGTGGACTGGCCGTAGACGTCATCCGGAAGGGAACGGGCACCGAGACGGCAAGATAGTGGTCCTCGTCGTAGAGGTAGATTTCCCCATCTAGCATGCCATGTTTGCTCCCCTGCAATACGAACACAGCGCCTGGCTTATAAAGAACGGGAATGTCGTTGAGCACCGCCTCCGTGCGCAGGATACGCACACAATGGAGCGCTGTTTTGTTATACCCGAGGCGGGGTGCGAGTTGCCCGGCGAGTGCTATGAGCCGGTCATGTCCTGATAGCTGTTTTTCTTCATTCATAGGATTTGGCAAGAATCTGAAATAATCCGCAATCGAATTCGCTAAATTTCCAGATTATCTGTCACATCAACGGTTAATCAAGGAGTTTCAGAAATGTCGCAAAAGACCTTCTTTATCACGGGGGCGAACTCGGGCTTTGGACTGGCAATTGCCACTGCCGCAATCGAGGCTGGCCATAAGGTTGTCGGGACCGTCCGCTCTCAAGCTTCGCGCGAAGCTTTGGCAAAGAGCCTTCCGCCGCTTCACCCGGTCCTTTGCGACGTCACCTATTTCGATCGCATCCCCGCCGTGGTTCAGCAAGCGGAGGACGATCACGGTCCAGTCGATGTGCTGATCAACAATGCGGGATACGGGCACGAGGGTGTACTCGAGGAATCGCCCATCGAAGAGATGCGCCGCCAGTTCGACGTGAATGTGTTCGGCGCCGTCGCGGTGGCCAAGGCGTTTCTTCCGAGGTTCCGGGAGCGCCGCAGCGGCTTTATCGTCAACGTCACCTCGATGGGCGGCATGATCACCATGCCCGGCATCGCCTATTACTGCGGCAGCAAGTTTGCACTGCAGGGCATTTCGGAGGTCATGCGCTCGGAAATGGCGCCGTTCGGCGTCCACGTGACGACGCTTTGCCCCGGCTCGTTTCGAACAGACTGGGCAGGTCGATCCATGATCCGCACGGAACGTTCCATTGCGGATTACGATAGCCTGTTTGATCCGATCCGCGAGGCGCGTCAGGCCGTGAGCGGCAAGCAGCTCGGCAATCCGCAAAAGCTGGCCGCTGCGGTTCTGACCCTCATCGAGTCCGACAATCCCCCGCCGCAACTTCTTCTTGGCAGCGATGCGCTGAGGCATGTGACGGCACGGATTGAGCGTCTGCAACAGGAAGTCGAGGCGTGGAAGGATGTGACGGTCTCGACCGACGGCTGACGCGAGGCGATATTCTGTTCTTGACCGTCTGCCTACTAGAAGGTAGACAGGCGGCATGAGCAATCTTTCTACGACCTCCGACGACATCCTGGCTTCCGCTCGAAATCTTCTCATGAGCGGCGGCTACAATGGCTTCAGCTACGCCGATATCTCAGAGGTGGTCGGGATTCGTAAGGCTAGTATTCACCACCATTTTCCCAGCAAGGTCGATTTGGTGCGTGAGCTGGTCAAGCGATACCGCGAAGATGGCCAGGCAACCGTGGCAGTCCTTGAGCGGAACGTTCCGGATGCATTCGACATCCTCAAGGTTTATGCAAACCACTGGGCCAAATGCATTGAGGATGCTAGCAGGCCGTACTGCGTCTGTGCGCTGCTTGCCAGCGAGCTGCCGTCTCTGCCGCCGGAGGTCGCAAAGGAGGTGACGGCATTCTTCCGCTTCATCTCTACTTGGCTGGCGACAGTGATGGAGCGTGGCTCCAGGCAAGGGACCCTCACCCTCGCCAGCGAGCCTCACGTCGAAGCCGAAGCATTTCTGGCGACGGTTTATGGGGCGATGCTGTCGGCCAGAGCCTACGGGAAACCGGAAGTATTCTCGATGATACTCGAACCTGCTCTCCATCGTCTTACGCCCACAGTCTCTCACTGATCCTGCGGTCGCTACGCTCCTCAGGCATAATCGCATCTAACGAAACTACCAACTAGTAGGAAGAATAAAATGAAGACGTTTTTCGCTACCCTAGCTCTCGGCCTGACGGGCATCCTTTCCATGACAGCCTTTGCGGCACCCGCCCATGCCGAGGATAAGAAAGCCGTGCCGATCCACGTGCGCGGCAGCATCGTCACCTATGCGGGCTCCACACTGAGGGTGAAAACCCGCGAGGGTGAGACTGTCGACGTCGCGTTTGCCGACGACTGGAAGGTCGCGAGTGTCGCGGAAGCCAAGGTGACCGACATCAAGCCGGGCGATTTTGTCGGCATCGCATCCTTGCCAAAGGCGGGCGGTGGCGATGGCGCACTCGAAGTCCTGATCTTCCCTCCGGCGATGAAAGGCCTTGGCGAGGGCAGCTACGGCTGGGATCTCAAGCCCGACAGCAGCATGACGAATGCGACGGTCGCGGATGCGGTCAAAGGCGTCGATGGCCGGACCGTTACCGTGACCTATCACGGCAAGGAAAAGAAGATCGCCATTCCGGACGGCACGCCTGTCGTGACCATTGCTGCGGCGGCCAAGGGCGATCTTGTGCCTGGCGCCGTCGTCTTCATCAATGCCGAAAAGGCTGCAGCCGGCCCCATCGCCCATCAGGTGGTTGTCGGCAAGAATGGCGTGGTTCCGCCCATGTAAGCCACGCCGTCGCTGGCCGGAGCCGCCGCCCCACTGCTCCGGCCAGCGACTACAGGTCGATGCTGCTTTCTCCGCAGCCGTGAGATGTCACTGACGAAAGACGTTGAGATGAGCGCACAAGCTTCCAATGACAATATCCGCTCTCCCCGGACGGTCTTCATCCGCCGGCACTCGATTGTGACACGGCTCACGCAGTGGCTGAACGTGCTCTGCCTAAGTTTCCTTCTCTTGAGCGGGCTGCAGATCTTCAACGCTCACCCTGAACTCTACTGGGGTCACTACGGTGCGAATGGCGATCCTGCGATATTGACAGGCCGAGATCAGCCAAACGAATTCAATCCTCTCTGATCCGGACGGCCGATGGGTCGCAAAGCGTCAAGGAGCGATCAACGAGGCGTTCGAGAAACGTGGACGCTCGGAGAACAGCCAGGGTGCTGGGGCAACGATCGCGTCCCACAATACTCAGCATGATGGTGCGATGCCAGACGATGCATCCGCGAAACTCTCCGGCGAAAGCGATCGGATCGGCCGACTTGAGTGGGACGAGTACACCCCATTTGGTGAGCATGTCTGCTTCTTGTGAAAAACGCACGCCAGCAATTTCATCAATCAAAGATAGGGATAGAAACCAATGTCGAACGAACAGAAAGCCAGTGCCACGCGCGGCAATGACCAATGGCTCAAGCAGTATTACTTTACCCGGGCGGCGTTCTCGGTGCTGTGGGTTGCGGCTGCACTGACCGCCGGACAGCAGTCATTTGCAGTGGCTGCCGCCCTGCTGATCATCTATCCGGCTTGGGATGCAGCCGCTAACGTCGTTGATGCGGCGAGGAGCGGTGGCTTTGCGGTGAACCGCAGCCAGGTGATCAACGTCACAGCGAGCTCGATTATGACGATTGCGGTGATCCTGGCGCTGATGATGAACATGAACTGGGTCCTCGGCGCCTTCGGCCTATGGGCCATCTTTTCGGGGCTGCTGCAGCTTGGGGCTGCAGTTCGTCGTTGGAAAACAAACGGCGGTCAGTGGGCGATGATATTGAGCGGTGGCCAATCGGCGTTAGCGGGCGCGCTCTTTATCTTTCAAGCGCAAATGCCGCAGGAGCCTTCTATCTCCACGGTCACGGGCTACGCTGGTGTCGGGGCATTCTACTTCCTGGTTTCGGCGATATGGCTGAGTGTTTCGGTCTCGCGTCGCGGTATGCGCAGAGCAGAACTGTGAGGTGCCGTAGCTCGGTGGTGTATGAGCGTAAGGCGACCATCTGAAAGCCAGAGTTATCGAGAGCGCAGTATTATACTTTCGATGTCCCATTTCTTCAGGCCCACGTCGTGCCTGTCAGAGCACTTTGGAAGAACTCAAATGACGACACATGATACGGCAGAGCAACTTGCGTCCTACCGAAAGACCATCGACAACCTGGATTCAGCTCTCCTTCATATCCTGGCCGAACGCTTTCGCTGTACCGAGCAAGTCGGCCAGTTAAAAGCGGCACAGGCGATGCCGGCGACAGATGATGAGCGGGAGCGACGGCAAATGGATCGACTAAAGAACATCGCCGATGATGTCGGATTGAGGGAGCACTTCGTCGAAAGCCTGATGAAACTGATCGTGGGTGCTGTCGTGGAACGGCACAAGGAGATTGCGGCCGAGAGGTAGGCATCTTGGAGATTCGGCAGGCTTGATCGCCTCCGGCTCGCTCATCTTGCTGTCACACTCACGAGATGGTCCGATACGGTGGAAATGAAGGCCCGAAGCCTCTGAAGACGTCGTAGGTCTCGATGATATCCCATCCAGATGTCTCGCGCGGGCGGCGACTTGGGCAGTTCCATTCTGCGGATGCCTGCGATCTGATCGCCGACCACGCGGGGCAGAACAGCGATCCCGACGCCCTGCCGACACATGCGCCCCTGGACGTTGCGGTTGTTTGATCGAAGGACGGGTCTCGCGTTGGGCAAACTCTGGATGAGCCAAGCGATATCTGGGACCTGCCCGTCCTGCGACGTTCCGGTGGAACATTCGTCAACATGTCGTCCGGCGCAGGCATCGCGTGCAGTGGCGGCGGCGGATATTACAATGCCGCAAAGTTTGCCGTGGAAGGAATTTCCGAAGCCCTCGCCGGAGAGCTGAAGCCCTTCGGCGTCCGCGTGTTGATCGTCGAGCCCGGACCGTTTCGTACCGATTTCCTTGGCGTTCGATCACTATGGTGGCCAACGAAATGCCGGAATATGCAGCGAGCTCGCGCAGGCACTATCGCGAAACCAACGACGGCAACCAGGCGGGCGATCCCGACAAGGCAATCGCGGTGATCCTAAAGGCGGTCGATGCCGATAATGCTCCGTCGCGCTCGTGTGCGCAGAGTTTCTGGAACTGCTCCTTGGACATCGGTTCCTTCTGTTTCAACTTCAGCTCGGCCATCAGCATGTTGAGCTTCCGACCGATCGCCTGTGCCTTCTTATGGTCGGAACAGTGAAGGTTGAGTGAAAGACGGCTGCCCGGTCGGCACCGCGCGAACGACATGGGGACGCGTGCCCGCCAATAAAAGATGTTGCCGCGGCGGATGAGATTTTCGACGTCGTGGCGGACTGCCATGGGTATCTTGCCCTTGCCTGCCACTGGCGAGGCCGCCGCGCATATTTCGCGTGGGCATCACCTTTGGGCACCAGTTCTGGGCATCAGGTCGCCAATGATGTCAAAACGGGAGCCGGCACGACTGGAAAATCGAGGAATACAGGCTTTTAGTGAGAATTGGCTGGGGAACCTGGATTCGAACCAGGACTAACGGAGTCAGAGTCCGCTGGTCTACCGTTAACCTATTCCCCAAGGCCGCTGGCGGTGTGTATGCGCCGCGTCGGTGTGGCGGGCTTATAAACAAAAGAACGCCCGATGCAAATACCTTTTGCCAAAAAAATGCGGCCGGGCTGTGTCCTTCCGCTTCTGGGTTGAGCCTTGATAAGGGGCTCGTCATTCGTCGGTCTTCGGCAACCGGAAGGGGAAGGGCGGTCGGGCTCGCCGCCTCCGTTATGGTTCCAAAAAAAGTTTGGCGAAAGGGGGCGGCGCTGGTACAGTCGCGCCAACGCAAAATCGAGAGAGCGCCTTGAGCGGCCGTCAGGCTTCGCGCGGCGCCATGGTTGAGACAAGTGAAAGACCCCGATCACGGCGATAAGCCGTCTGAATCCGGGGCGTCGGCAGCAGGCCGCAGCGAGGGGCGCATGGGCGCGTCGCGGGGCGGCAAGGGCAAGCGGCGGCGGCGCAAGCCGTCCGGTTCCCCGTCTGCAATTGCCAGCGGATCCGGTCCGTCCGGAGAAGCAGGGCGTCCCGCAGCACTGAACGAGGCGGAGCCGTCGCGCAAGCGCAAACGGCGCCGGCGTTCGAAATCAGCAAGACCGCAAGATCAGTCCGCTGCCTCCGGTGCAAGCGCGCCAGCGTCGGATGCTGCCCTCAGCGACAAGAGGGGCGCCCAAAAGCGCAACAGGAAGGCGCGCCATCGGCGCGGCCTTCAGGGGCGGCCGCTTGCTTCCGCGAGCAACCCGACGACAAACCTGCGGCCGGGAGGCCGGCCGGGCGAGCGGTCCGGCGATGCTCCGCGGCCGCGGAGCGGCGAAGCCGCCGCGCAGCAGCAGGCGCGACCGGAGAGGCTCGGTGCACCATTCGTCGCGCCAAGCGAGCCGCCGGCACCGCTTTATGCGGCCCTCGATCTCGGCACCAACAATTGCCGGCTGCTCATCGCGCAGCCGACCCGGCCGGGCCAGTTCCGCGTGGTCGATGCGTTTTCTCGAATCGTCCGGTTGGGCGAGGGGCTCGGCGCCAGCGGGCGGCTTTCGGAGGACGCGATGGAGCGCTCGGTCGAAGCGCTCAAGGTCTGCGCCGCCAAGCTCGGCGCCCGCTCGATCCGCCGGCGCCGGCTGATCGCGACCGAGGCTGCGCGTGCGGCTGCCAACGGCGAAGCCTTCATGAACCGCGTCGCCGAGGAAACCGGTCTCGAACTCGAGATCATCGATCGCGAGACGGAGGCACGGCTTGCTGTGTCCGGCTGCTCGTCGCTCGTCGACCGCGAAACCCGGTCCGTCGTGCTCTTCGACATCGGCGGCGGCTCGTCGGAAATTGCGGTCATCCGGATCGGCGAAAATCGCTCGAGCCGGCTTGCCAATCACATTACCCACTGGACTTCGCTGCCCGTGGGCGTCGTCACCCTTTCCGAGCGCCACGGCGGCGAGCATGTGACGCCCCAGAGTTTCGAGGTGATGGTGCGCGAGGTCGAGGCCATGCTTGCCGGCTTCGAGAGCCCCTCCGTCGACGCGCTGGCAAGCGGCTCCTATGGCGGCGGCTTCCACCTGATCGGAACGTCGGGAACCGTGACGACGCTTGCCGGCGTGCATCTCGATCTGCCGCGCTACGACCGCCGCCGCGTGGACGGCCTCTGGCTTTCCGATGACGAGGTCTCGGCCATGCAGGCGCGGCTCCTCTCCTGGGATTTCGCCGCACGTGCCGCCAACCCCTGCATCGGTCCGGACCGGGCCGATCTGGTGCTTGCCGGCTGCGCGATCCTCGAGGCGATCCGCCGCCGCTGGCCGTCGAGCCGCATGCGCGTCGCCGATCGCGGGCTTCGCGAAGGGCTGCTGACCGATATGATGGCAGATGACGGGGCCTGGCGCCGGGGGCGTCCGCGCCGTCATCAGCGCAGCTTCGGTTCTCCGCAGGCGGGCGAGGAACGGGTAAAGCGCCACGAAGGAACCGAGGCATGACGAAATCCCCGATCGGCGGCAATCGCAGCGGCCGCAAGCTCGGACAGAAGGTCAAGAAGGGCAAGCTGAAGGCGTCTTCGCGCCGCTGGATCGAGCGCCACATCAACGACCCCTATGTTCAGCGGGCGCAGCTCGAAGGCTACCGTGCAAGAGCGGCGTTCAAGCTCCTGGAGATCGACGAGAAGCACAAGATTCTTGCTGGCGCCAAGCGCATCATAGATCTGGGCGCGGCACCCGGAAGCTGGTCTCAGATCGCCGCCAAGGTGACGAATTCGACCGATGCCGATCCGCGGGTCGCGGCGATCGACTTCCTCGAAATGGATCCGATCCCGGGCGTCCGCTTCCTGCAGATGGATTTCTTGGATCCCGAGGCGCCGGAAAAGCTGAAACAGGCGATCGGCGGAGCTCCGGACATCGTTCTGTCCGATATGGCCGCGCCGACCACGGGCCATCGCCAGACCGACCATATCAGAACCATGCATCTCTGCGAGGTGGCGGCGCATTTCGCCGTCGAGGTACTCGCGGAGGGCGGACATTTTCTGGCGAAGACCTTCCAGGGCGGCACCGAGCGCGACCTCCTGAACATGCTGAAGCAGAACTTCCGTCAGGTCGTCCATGTGAAGCCGGCGTCCTCCCGTGCCGAATCGGTCGAGATGTTTCTGCTCGCCAAGGGTTTCAAGGGCCGCCACGGGCTTAAGACCGACGAGCCGGCAGAGGGTGCTGCGGAGGAATAGTGCCATGCTGCTATATGTGACCCTCGGCTCCAACGACCTCGAAAGGGCGGGCGCTTTCTACGACACGGCGCTTGCGCCCCTCGGCCTCAAGCGCCGCAGGGAGGATGAGGTGGAGATTGGTTACGGCGCGGAGGGTGACTTCCGCTGCCGGCTTTGGGTGGTGACCCCGTTCAATCGCGAGGCCGCGACCATCGGCAACGGCTCGATGGTGGCGCTCGAGGCGCAAAGCCGCGCGGCGGTGGACGCCTTCCATGCCGCGGCGCTCGCCGGTGGCGGCACCGATGAAGGCGCGCCGGGGCTGCGCCCCTTCCATGCAAATTTTTACGCGGCTTACGTCCGTGACCCGGACGGCAACAAGCTTTCGGCGGTCTGCGAGCGGCCGGAATAGGCGTTACGCGGCTTGCCTGAAAGGGCAAAGGGCGGAGCTTTCCTCGCTGACAACCCTGCCCGGTCGGGGCCTGCAGCAGATCATTTGCCGGCAGCCGTCGTCTCCACTTCCCGCACGGCCAGCCGATGGCCCGAAACGGAGGCGCCGGCATTCTTCGCCATGGCGACGAAGGGAATTGCCGCCAGAAGATTGGCGATGGCAATGATCATGAAGGCGACGTGGAAGTCTTCGAGCTCGAGCGGCCCGCCGCTGAGCGCCGTCTGGAATTCGAGAATGGCGCCTGCGACTGCGACCCCCAAGGCGAGACTGATCTGCTGCAGCACGGCGCTCATCGATGTCGCCTTGCTGGCGTCGGCATCGTCGATGTCGGCGAAAGAGAGTGCGTTGACGCCGGTGAAGAAGAAGGAACGGGCGAAGCCGGCGATCAGCAGGACGGAGATCAACAGGAGATAGGGCGTCGCCGGCGTGAAGAAGCCGTTGGCGAAAGTCGTGACGGCCGCAATCACGGCGGCGATGAGCAGCGTCGTGCGGAAGCCGGCGAAAGCGAACACGCGGCGCGCGAGAAACTTCGTGGTGATGGCGCCGACGGCGCCGACGAAGGTGATGAGGCCCGATTGGAACGGGCTGAGACCGAAGCCGACCTGGAGCATCAGCGGCATAAGGAAAGGCACTGCGCCGACGGAGATGCGGAAGATCGTGCCGCCGATCGACGCGGCGCGGAAGGCACCGTCGCGGAAGAGCTTGAGATCGAGCACGGGCGCCGAATGCCGTCGCGCATGGAAGATGTAGAGGAGCGAGGCGGCGACGCCGGCCGACACGGAAGCGACACCGATCGCCGGCGGCAGCGCCGGCAGGCTGATGACCGAAAGCCCGAAGACCACGCCCGCGGCGGCAATGCCCCCGAGCAGGAACCCGACGATATCCACCGGGGGCGGATTTCTTCGCTCCATCTCGGGCAGGTAGATGCCCGAAAGAAAATAGCCGACAATTCCAACCGGCACGTTGATCAGGAAGATCCAGTGCCAGGAGAAATAGGTCGTGATTAAGCCGCCGAGCGGCGGGCCCGCGAGCGGTCCGACCAGTGCGGGTATCGTCAGCAAAGCCATTGCCGAGACAAGCTCGCTGCGCGGCGCACTGCGCACGAGGACGAGCCGCGCGACCGGCGTCATCATGGCGCCGCCCATGCCCTGCAGGAAGCGCGCAAGGACGAAGGCGAAGAGGCTATCCGCCACCGCGCAGAAGAGGGAGCCCGCGATGAAGACGAGGATCGCCGCGCGAAAGATGCGCTTGGCGCCGAACCGGTCCGCCATCCAGCCGCTCAGGGGAATGAAGATCGCCAGCGCCACCATATAGGAGGTCAGTGCGAGCTTCAGCGTGATCGGCCCGACGCCCATATCGCGCGCGATTGCCGGCAGCGATGTCGAAATAACGGTTGAATCCATCTGCTCCATGAAGAGAGCGACGGCGAGGATCAACGGGACGATGCGGTTCATGAAAGGCGCCTTGGGGCTGTCACTGCGGGCGTTAGCCCCATTGGTTCTTAATTCGAAATCGATTTGAGGACAAAATCATCAGAAACTCGAGCGCGCTGGTCGCGGTTAAGGGGTTCCGATGGCTTTGTCGGGGCGAAACCGGAGATTGAAGATCACATGCGTGTGATCCGTCCTGTCCATTTCTGTCAAGGCACTACTTTTCGCCTGTGATCACCGGCGCGCGGGCAGCGCCGGTCAACAGGAGGGAATGACGATGGCTTTTCAATTGAAGCGGCGGACGCTGTTCGCGGCAGGCGCGGGCGCATTGGCGGCACCAAGTCTGCTGGCAGGCATTGCCGGTGCTCAGGAAACGACGGAAAAAGGCGGCACGGCGATGAGTGCGGACTTCAAAACTTTGAAACTCGGAAGTTTCAAGGTGACGGTGATCAGCGACGGGACGCGCGCCGCGGACAAGCCGCACGAGATCTTCGGCACCAATCAGCCTGCGGAGTCGGTCTCCAAACTTCTGGAACAGAATTTCCTGCCGACCAGCGGCTTCGTCAACGGCTTTTCCCCGGTTCTGGTCGATACCGGATCCGAGGTCGTTCTCTTCGACACCGGGCTTGGCGAGGGAGGTCGCGAGGCGGGCACGGGCAAGCTTGCGGAAGGCCTGAAAGCTGCCGGTTATGCTCCGGAACAGGTGACGGTCGTCGTCATCACCCACATGCACGGCGACCACATCGGCGGCCTGACGGAGGGTGGAAAGCCCGCTTTTGCCAGTGCGCGCTATGTAACCGGGCAGGTCGAGTACGATTTCTGGAAGGACGGCGCCCGCGTCGGCACGCCTGCCGAAAACGGGCACAAGGCGGTGCTGGCGAAGGTCGTGCCGCTGTCGGAAAAGATCACCTTTGTCGCGGATGGCGGGGAGGTCGTCCCCGGCATCTCTGCGATGGCTGCGTTCGGTCATTCTCCGGGGCATATGTTCTATCGGCTCGAATCCGACGGCAAGGCCATGATCCTGACCGCAGACACGGCGAACCACTATGTCCTGTCGCTGCAGCGGCCGGATTGGGAGGTTCGCTTCGACATGGACAAGGCGGCTGCCAGCGCGAGCAGAAAAAAGGTCTTCGACATGATCGCGACCGACCGGCTGCCCTTCATCGGCTATCATATGCCGTTTCCGTCCGTCGGCTTCGTCGAGAGCCATGATCAGGGCTATCGCTTCGTACCGGCGAGCTATCAGTTCGACATATGAAGAGGCGGCTTGCTGCACTGCGACAACAATTCGCCGGGGCCCATAAGATTTGGGCCCCTTGGCTATTTTCATTCCGGCATATCCGTGTTACCAGCCCTCGCCAACTTCCAAGAAAAGCCTTGAAGTCACCCGGTGGACAAGTCGCTGAGCGTCCCCGGGGATTTTTCGTTTATTTGAAGAGGAACTGGCCATGGCGCGCATCATCGAAACGGCAACCGGTCTGGAGGCTTTGACCTTCGACGACGTTCTGCTCCAGCCAGGACATTCCGAGGTGATGCCGGGTCAGACGAATATCGCCACCCGCATCGCACAGGACATCGAACTCAATCTTCCGATCCTCTCGGCGGCCATGGATACCGTCACCGAGGCGCGGCTCGCGATCGCCATGGCTCAAGCCGGCGGCATCGGCGTCATCCACCGCAACCTGACGCCCGCCGAACAGGCGGAAGAAGTCCGGCAGGTCAAGAAGTTCGAAAGCGGCATGGTCGTCAATCCGGTGACGATCGGCCCGGATGCGACGCTTGCGGATGCTCTGGGACTGATGAAGGCGCACGGCATTTCCGGCATTCCCGTCGTGGAAAACGGCGGTCTCGGCGGGCAGAAGCAGGGGCGCCTCGTCGGCATCCTTACCAACCGCGACGTCCGCTTCGCGTCCGATCCTTCCCAGAAAATCTACGAATTGATGACGCGGGAAAACCTTATCACGGTCAAGGAAAGCGTCGATCAGCAGGAAGCAAAGCGCCTTCTGCACAAGCACCGGATCGAGAAGCTCCTCGTGGTCGATCCCGAAGGACGCTGCGTCGGCCTGATCACGGTCAAGGACATCGAAAAGTCCCAGCTCAACCCGAACGCCGCCAAGGATGCGCAGGGCCGGCTTCGCGCCGCCGCCGCCGTCAGCGTCGGCGACGACGGTTTCGAGCGCGCCGAGCGGCTGATCGATGCCGGCGTCGACCTGATCGTCGTCGACACCGCCCACGGCCATTCGCAGCGCGTGCTCGATGCGGTGGCACGGGTGAAGAAGCTTTCCAACTCGGTGCGCATCATGGCGGGCAACGTCGCGACGGGAGACGGTACCAAGGCGCTGATCGACGCAGGCGCGGATGCCGTCAAGGTCGGCATCGGCCCCGGTTCGATCTGCACGACGCGCATCGTCGCCGGGGTCGGCGTGCCCCAGCTCGCCGCGATCATGGCGGCCGTCGAGGCCGCACAGGCCGCGGACATCCCGATTATCGCCGACGGCGGCATCGAATATTCGGGCGATGTCGCCAAGGCGATCGCCGCCGGCGCTTCGGCCGTGATGATCGGCTCGCTGCTCGCCGGAACCGAGGAGAGCCCTGGCGAGGTCTTCCTGTACCAGGGCCGGTCCTTCAAGGCCTATCGCGGTATGGGGTCCGTCGGCGCCATGGCGCGCGGCTCGGCCGACCGCTATTTCCAGGCGGAAGTCCGCGACACGCTGAAGCTCGTGCCGGAAGGCATCGAGGGGCAGGTGCCTTACAAGGGGCCGGTCTCCGGCGTCCTGCACCAGCTCGCCGGCGGCCTCCGCGCCTCCATGGGCTATGTCGGCGGGGCCACGATCAAGGATTACCAGGAGCGCGCCACCTTCGTTCGCATCTCCGGCGCCGGCCTCCGCGAGAGCCATGCCCATGATGTGACGATCACCCGCGAGAGCCCGAACTATCCGGGCAGCGCCTGATATCATCGGCGGGCGCCGTCCGGCGTCCGCCGTGTCCATTGCTGACGCTGAGAGCATCGATGACGGGCTTCGAAATATTCTGGCCGATGGTGGCCCATGTCGCGCTTGTCTTTGCGCTTTATGCGCTCCTCTCCACGCGTCGGGCATCGCTGATCAGGTCGGGCGAGATCGACGCTTCCGTGTTCCGGGAAAACCGCGGCGAGCCGGGCGAGAGCCTTATCGTGCGAAACAGCATCGCGAACCAGTTCGAGCTGCCGGTTCTCTTCCATCTCTGCTGCGTGCTGCTCTACGTCACCGAGGCGGACAATCTCCTCTCGCTTGGTCTCGCCTGGCTTTTCGTGGCGCTCCGTTATGCTCACGCCTTCATCCACGTCACGAGCAATCGGCTTCGCTTTCGCCAGCCGCTGTTCATGGCAGGTTTCATCGTGCTCTTCGCGATGTGGACATGGCTTTCCGTCTGGATGGCGATGAGCTGAGGTAACGCAGTTTTGTAAGTCCGTGACCGTGCCGCTGACCTATCCTGTCGCCGGGTGGTCTGCCGCCGCCTGCTACAGCGACATTTGATCTGCCATAGCCCCAGGGAGAGCGTCATGAACAAGCCTGTCATCACCCAGGCGATGATCGATGCCTATGACGAATATACGCATCTCACTTTGGATCGCCGCCGTTTCATGGAGAGATTGACGGCGCTGGCGGGTACGGCTGCGGCCGCCGCCGCAATCGCGCCGATGCTGGCTGCCGATAGTGCCAAAGCCGAAATGATTGCCGAGACGGACGAGCGCATCAAGGGAGAGGACATCACCTATCCCGGCGCCGACGGCGAAATGAAGGGATATCTCGTCAGACCCGCCGATGCGTCCGGCAAGCTTCCCGCCGTCATCGTCATTCACGAGAATCGTGGCCTGAACCCACACATAAGAGACGTTGCGCGCCGCACGGCGCTCGAAGGCTTCGTGGCGCTTGCGCCCGATTTCCTGTCGCCCGACGGTGGCACACCGGCCGACGAGGACAAGGCGCGGGAGATGATCAGCGCACTCGACGCAACCGAGACGAATGAGAATGCCGTCGCCACCGTGAGCTTTCTGAAAGGCCATGCGGAAAGCACCGGCAATGTCGGCGCGATCGGCTTTTGCTGGGGCGGCGGTCTCGTCAACAGGCTTGCCGTGAACGCACCCGATCTCAAGGCCGGCGTGGCCTATTACGGCGCCCAGGCGAAGGCCGAGGACGTGCCGAAGATCAAGGCGGCGCTGCTGCTGCATTATGCCGGGCTCGACGAGCGCATCAATGCCGGCATAGAGGCCTACCGCAAAGCACTGACGGAAAACGGCAAGGACGTGACGATCCACGTCTATGAAGGTGTGAACCACGCTTTCAACAACGACACTTCGGCGGCGCGGTACAACAAGGAGGCGGCCGACCTCGCCTGGCAGCGGACCGTCGAATTCCTGAAGACGAAGCTGGCTTGATCATGCGGCTGGACGAGGCGCAGCTTTCGCCGCGCCCCGTCCGGCCGCGGCAGCGTCCCGTGAGATCTCCCGGGCGCAGGCCGATATGGCGTCTGCAAGCGCATCCATGTCGCGCGGCCGCGGGTTGCTGCGCCGCCAGATGAGCCCGATCTCACGAGAGGGCTCCGGGGCGGCGAAGGGCAGGATCCGGATCGCGTTGCGTGCGGCTTCGCTCGGTATCGCGATCTCGGGGATGAGTGTCATTCCCATGCCGTTTGCCACCATCTGCAAAAGCGTTGCCATCGACGTGGCGCCGAAACTCAGGAGCTGCCGTTTGCCGGCCGTATTGCAGACGGCCAGCGCCTGATCACGCAGGCAATGGCCTTCTTCGAGCAACAGCAGCTGCGATATATCCACCTGCTCTTCCGTCATCGGCGACATGAGCACATGCCGGTCGTTCTCCGCCACGGCCATATAGAAGCGGTCGGAAAACAGCGCCCGAGTAACGATGCCGTCCGCGTCGACCGGCAGCGCCGCCACGACCGCATCGAGCCGGCCGTCGCCGAGATCGGCGATGAGCCGGTCGGTAAGCGACTCCTTGAGCTCGATTTCGATCGCCGGATACCGTTCGCGCAGGTAGGGAATGAGCCTCGGGACGAGATAGGGCGCGAGTGTCGGGATAACCCCGAGGCGGACCCGCCCCTCGAGAGTGCCCGTGTTTGTCCGGGCGCTCTCCTCCAATCTGCCGACATCCGCGAGGATGGAACGCACCTGCGCCAGCACTTCCTCGCCCTTGACGGTCAGGAAAACGCCGGCGCGGCTCCGTTCCACCAGCTTCACACCCAGATGTTCTTCCATCTCCATGATCTGCGCAGAGAGCGCCGGCTGGCTGACATGGGTGAGTTCGGCCGCCTTGCCGAAGTGGCGAGTGGCCGCGAGGGCATCGAAGTAACGCATCTGCCTGAGTGTCAACATGATAGGAAAATCTTATCGTAATCAGCAGGAAATACAATTGGAGATTATCGTCGCGGGATGGGAGAAACCAGTGCCAAGGCATTCCATGCGCTGTGCCGATCGTGGCTGCTGTCGTTCAGCCGTCACGCTCCTCAGGAGCTTCGGAAGCCGAAACGTCGAGACAGGAGGGATGTGATGACAGATCGTCCGACGATCACCACCACCGCCGGGGCGCCGGTGCCGGACAACCAGAATTCGCTGACGGCAGGGCCGCGTGGCGGCATCATGCTGCAGGACTATCAGCTCATCGAGAAGCTGGCGCATCAGAACCGCGAGCGCATTCCGGAACGCGTCGTCCATGCCAAGGGCTGGGGTGCTTTCGGCACGCTGAAAATCACCGGCGACATCTCGCAATATACGAGAGCGAAATGTCTCCAGCCCGGCGCCGAAACGCCGATGCTGGCCCGCTTCTCGACTGTCGCCGGCGAACAGGGCGCCGCCGACCACGAGCGCGACGTCCGCGGTTTCGCGCTTAAATTCTACACCGGGGAAGGCAACTGGGACCTCGTCGGCAACAATACGCCGGTCTTCTTCATTCGCGATCCCTACAAGTTCCCCGACTTCATCCACACGCAGAAGCGTCATCCGAAGACCAATCTGCGTTCCGCCACTGCCATGTGGGACTACTGGTCCCTGTCGCCGGAAAGCCTGCATCAGGTGACGATCCTGATGTCCGACCGCGGCCTCCCGCAGACGCCGATGCATATGAACGGCTACGGCTCGCACACCTATTCCTTCTGGAACGACGCGGGCGAACGCTACTGGGTCAAGTTCCACTTCAAGACCCAGCAGGGCCACAAATTCTTCACGAACGAGGAAGGCGAAACGGTCATCGGCAAGACCCGCGAGGGCTATCAGGAGGCACTGTTCTACGCGATCGAGAACGGGGCTTTCCCGCGCTGGACGGTTCAGGTGCAGGTCATGCCGGAGCTCGACGTGGAGAAGACGCCCTACAACCCGTTCGACCTGACCAAGGTGTGGCCGCATGCCGACTACCCGCCGATCGAGATCGGCGTGCTGGAGCTCAACCGCAACCCGGAAAACTATTTTGCCGAGATCGAGAACGCAGCCTTCTCGCCCTCCAATATCGTTCCCGGCATCGCCTTCTCGCCGGACAAGGTGCTGCAGGCCCGCATATTCTCCTACGCGGATGCCCACCGCTATCGCCTCGGCACGCATTACGAGCACATCCCGGTCAACCAGCCGCGCTGCCCGGTTCACCACTACCATCGCGACGGTCAGATGAACACCTATGGCGGCATTCGCACCGGCAATCCGGACGCCTATTACGAGCCGAACTCCTTCAATGGACCGGCCGAACAGCCGCTGGCCAAGGAACCGCCGCTCAGAATAGACGGCGACATGTCCCGCTACGACCACCGCGTCGGCAATGACGACTACATTCAGGTGCGGGCGCTGTTCGACCTCTTCGACGAGGGGCAGAAGTCGCGCCTCTTTTCCAACATCGCGGCCGCCATGGGCGGCGTCCCGGGCGAGATCGTCGAGCGGCAGCTCGTTCATTTCGCGCGCGTCCACCCGGAATACGAGGCGGGCGTCCGCCGGGCGCTGAAGACCGCCCACGGCTACGAGGCGGACACGATCAGCACGGCGGCCGAGTAGTCCGGCACCCGTTCCGAGAAGCGCGAAGGCCACGCCTCAGGCGTGGCCTTCGTCATTGGAGATATGTAAGCGGCTCACCAGCCCGGCAGCATATGGCTCTGCCGGAGGCGCGGATAACGGGGATAGCCCTTGAGATCGCCTTCGAGATCGTCGTTGACGGTGATCGGCGTGATGTTGTCCAGGCAGGCGGTAATGTGATTGGTGATCGCGTTGGACAGCGACGGCGAAAGGCCGGGGCGCTTCATGATGCCGATCTGCACCGGCGCCAGTGACGGGAAGCCGTCGGCCAGCGTCAGCACCTTCATGCCCGGTCGCAGTGCCGACTCCGGAAGGACTGAGACCGCCATGCCGGCGAGCACCGCGGCCGCAACGACGGTCGAGGACCAGCTCGTGAACAGGATTTGATATTCCTTGCCGGTCGCATCGAGCGCCGCGCAGGCAGCCTGCCGCCACTGACAGTCGCGCCGGCCGACCGCAAGCGGGATTGGCGCATTCTCGGGCAGCGGATGATTGATGGAGCTTACCCAGCAGAGCGGCTCGGTTCGTACGACGTCGGAAGCCCGCGCACGCGGATTGTGGGTGACGAGCGCGATGTCGAGATCGCCCTTCGCCATTTTTTCCGCGAGGTCCACCGAGGGCTCGCAAATGATGTAGAGCTCGACGTTCGGATGCGTCTTGGCGAAGCGGACGATGATTTCGGGCATGTAGCGGTCCGCGTAGTCGTCCGGTGTGCCGATCCGCAGCGTTCCCTCGAGGCGGTTGTCGTCGAAGGAGGCGATCGCCTCATTGTTGAGGCGGATCATCCGGCGGGCAAAATTCAGGAGCCTGTCGCCCTCGACGGTCAGCCGGTTGCCCCGGCCGTCCTTCATGAAAAGCGGCTTGCCGATCCGTTCTTCCAGGCGTCGCATCTGCATCGACACGGCGGATTGAGTCTTGAAGACACGGTCGGCCGCCTTGGTGAAGCTGCCCGTGTCTGCGATTGCTACGAAGGTTTGCAGCTGGTCGATATCGAGCGGTGCGGACATGGCCGGAATACCTATAAGATTGTTTGATGAATATCATTAAAAACATTCGTTGGACTGATCAATAAGGATTTGCGAATGATAATCCGCAAACCACGTCAATCTTTCCGGCCAAAATAGTCGCCGGTTCGCCAAAAGTATTTCCGCCTGCCCCTGCGAAAGACCTCCCCGCAGGGGACGGGTTTCTTCGTGCCCGCGAAAAGGAGTTCCGTCATGCGCACGACCCACCACGCCTCCGGTTTCGGCCTCGTTGCGAGCAGGCAGTCGCCTGCAGCCCGCACAACAGGCATCATCGGCGTGCTGACGGCCGTCTGGCGCCTTTATCGAAACCGCTGCCAGATTGCCCGCCTGCAGGATCTCGACGATCGCCAGTTGCTGGACATGGGTTTGAAACGCGAAGACCTGCACGAGGCGCTGACCTCGGCCTTCTTCGAAAACCCGGGCAGCTACCTGACGCGCGCCTCACGCAATCGGGCGAACCTCTTCTACAGGGGAGTGCGCCACGATTGAACCCTCATGCGCGTCCCGCCGCCTCGGATGCGCCAGTGCGGCATGATCTGCGAAATCTTCGCCTCGCGCGGATCATGCCGCGAATTTCGGATCGTGCCGATGGCACGTCGTAAAAGTTCCCCGCAGGGTATGAGCCAATAGACCCTGCTCCTTGCCCGGTACATGCCAAGACGTGTACCGGGCTTTTTTGCGCGTCCGATAAGGCGCGGCGCGGTAGGCTCGGACGCAGCTTTCCCCACCGATTTATCGGCATGTTTCCAGTTTGGGATTAAATCATGGCGGAGACCAGTCGGGCGCGTGCCCGTCCCGCGGAGAGGGTTCGTCCTCGCATTAAACCCGAGGAGAGGGGCAATCCCGGCGGCTAGGCCTTGCCGCCCGAGCCGCCCTTGTAGCTCTCGAACAGCGCGTCGATGCTCTTTTGATATTCCTTCTGCATCTCCAGCCCGCTGTCGAAGAGACTGTTCATCGCCTGCGAAAACTGGGCGAAGGCCGGGTTATCGGCCGGCGCTTTCTGCGCCGTGTCGGCGCCCCGCATCATCTCCGCATAGGCCTTGAAGAACGGATTGTCGGCGAAAAGGTCGGCTGCTTTCGGCTTATCCCCGGCCTTGCCCGTTTCTCCCGCCTTGCCCATGCCGAAGAAGCCCTGCATCGCCTGGGTGAAAGGATTGTCGAAGGGGTTGGACTGCGGTTCGGGCTTTTTGGCGAGGCCTGTCGCCTCCATCCATTGCTGCATCAGCGTCATCATCGGATTGTCGGCGAGCCCACCACTCATCTGCCCCGTGGTCTGTTTGAAGAGCCCGCCCATCAGCGTACTCGCCATCACCGGCAGCATCTGCTTGTAGATCTCCTGGCCGATCCCCGTCATCTGTGCCGCCTGCGCCGCGATCGCACGCGACATTTCCTTCGAGCCGAAAAGCTGGCCGAGAATGCCGTTGCCATCCGCGACACCCTGGGGTGTGAATGCCTGGCTCATGTCTTCGAAATACCGGGCGTAATTGCCGGTCGAGAGCGCCGTCAGCAGCGCGCCGAAGTCGTAGGGGTTCGTCGTGTTGTACTTGAAGCCGGTGGAAAACGCGGGCATCAGCGCGGCCGTGGCTTTCGCCATCTGCTCCTGCGCGAGCCCGAATTGTTTCGCCATCAGTTCGATGGCGTGGCCGTTCTGCGCCTGCGCGAACATGTCAAAAAGCGGTGCCATTGGCGTTCCTTCCCGGGACGAGCGACGCATGTCCTTGCACTATAACGGGAATTGGAGGGCTGGAAACCGCTTTTTCTGAAGCGCCGGACAGGGGCGGAAGGAGCATGTCGGCTGCGCTCCGTCGGGGTAGAGGGTCCGCTCAGTATTGGTAGTCGGCGAAAACCGGTTCGACCGATTCGTTCCAGCGGCCGTGATAGAGCGAGAGCATGTCCTCCGCGAGCGTCGCCTTCTTCGCCAGCACTTCGTCAAGCGGTGCCAGGAACTGGCTTTCGTCGATGCCGTCGCCGTTCAGCCGGTTGCGGCGCTTGAGACCGCTGCGCGAAATGGCGAGAACCTCGCGCGCGACATCGAAAAGCGACCTCGACCGGAATTCGGCCGCGAGCGCCTTTGCGGGCACGGCATCTCTGAGTGCCAGGACCTCTTCGTAACCCCAATCGCGGGTCAATTCCTCGGCCGCCGACAGGGCCTCGTCATCGTAGAGCAGGCCGACCCAGAACGCCGGCAGGGCGCAGATCCGCCGCCAGGGGCCGCCGTCTGCCCCGCGCATTTCCAGAAAACGCTTCAGACGGACGTCGGGAAAAGAAGTCGACAGATGATTGGTCCAGTCGCCCATCGTCGGCTGCCACTCGGCGATTTCGCCCTTCAGCGCCCCGTTCATGAACTGACGGAAGGTGACATGGGTGCAGTCATGGTAATGCCCGTCGCGGACGACGAAATACATGGGGACGTCGAGCGCCCATTCCACATAGTCGCTGAAGCCGAAGTCCGGCTTGAAGGCCGTCGGCAACAGGCCCGAGCGCCGGTTGTCGGTATCGCGCCAGATGTCGCCCCGCCAGGAAAGCAGCCCGTTCGGCTTGCCTTCGGTGAAGGGGGAGCTCGCAAAGAGGGCGGTGGCGAGCGGCTGCAGCTTCAGGGAGACCTGCATCTTCCGCCGCATGTCCTCTTCCGAGGAGAAGTCGAGGTTAACCTGGATCGTACAGGTGCGATACATCATGTCGAGGCCCTTGCTGCCCACCTTGGGCATGTAGCGCGTCATGATGGCGTAGCGCGATTTCGGCATGCGCGGCGTCTCGGCGAAGCTCCATTTCGGACTGCCGCCGATGCCGAGGAAACGGATGCCGAGCGGTTCGGCGATTTCCCGAAGCACGGCAAGGTGCTGGTTGGATTCCTTGCAGGTCTGATGGAGGTTCTCGAGCGGTGCGCCGGAAAGCTCGAATTGCCCGCCCGGCTCGAGCGAAATCGCTCCATTGCCCGAGGGCTCGGCAAGGCCGATGACATTCCCCTCGTCCACGATCGGCTCCCAGCCGTTCCTTTCGGCCATACCGTTCAGGAGCGCCTGGATGCTGGCCTCGCCGAAATAGGGCACCGGGCTGTTGTCCGCCTTGAAGAAGGCGAACTTCTCATGTTCGGTGCCGATCCGGAACTTTTCCTTCGGCTTCGATCCGGATGCCAGATAGGCGGTCAGTTCAGCGACAGAGGTAACCGGCGTCTGGTCGGTAGTGTCTCGGGCCATATTCGTCTTCTTTGCCTGGGCGGCTCCTGCGGGGTCAGCAGGATCGGATGGAGTGCTTGAACCGTAATCAAGTGCGGCGCAAGTCAATTTCTTTCAAGATGCCCTCAAAAAAACTAGGAGCAAGCGGATGACGCATCATCGCCAGTCGCCGAGCGTCGCCTGAATGACGGCCATCGCAGCCACTGCCGCGGTGTCGGCGCGCAGGATGCGCGGCCCGAGAGGGATCGCCGTCACGAAGTCACGGCTCCGCAGCAGATCCCGCTCCGTCTCCGAAAAGCCGCCCTCCGGTCCGATCAGGAGCGCCAGCCGGCGTTCGGCAATTCCCTCGAGGATGGGCAGTGGATTCTGGCTGTCGTTTCCCTCGTCGCAGAAGACGATGCGCCGGTCGCGCGGCCAGTCCATGAGAAGCTCCTCGAGCTTGCGGGGTTCTTCGACTGCCGGGATGCCGAGCACGCCGCATTGCTCCGCCGCTTCGATGACGTTGGCGCGAACGCGTTCGAGGCTGCCGATCTTTCCCTGGACATGCTGGGTCATGACCGGCTGCAGCACGCCGGCGCCCATCTCCACCGCCTTCTGCACGAGATAATCGAGCCGCCCTACCTTGAGAGGCGCAAACAGGTAGACGAGATCGCAAGGGGCGGGCTGAGGGCGCGTCTGTTCGACCGCGACGAGAACCGCCTGCTTGCGCGAAGGCATGGCTATCTCCGCCCGCCATTCGCCGTCCCGGCCGTTGAAGACCAGAAGCGATGCGCCTTCACCCAGGCGCAGGACGTTGATGAGATAGTTGAACTGCTCCCTGGTGGCTTCATGTTTCGCTCCGGCGTGGAGCGGGTTCTCGATGAACAGTCGCTGCATGCGAAAATTGGCGCGCATCGATATCGGGTACCTTCTAGAGAAACAGACCGGAGAGGACGAGATAGAGAAAGGCCGAGAGCAGCGCCGACACGGGAACCGTGATGACCCAGGCGGCGACGATGGTCAGGAAGTGGGAGCGCCGCACCAGGCGCCGGCGGCGCACTTCCGCAAAGTTCGTCTCGCCCTTTTCCATGAATTCGGTCTGGCCCGTCTTGCGCCGGACATATTCGAGCCGCCGTTGCGAGTGACGCGTGTACCACTCGCGAAAGAAGCCGACGCCGAACACGGCGCCGACCGCCGTGTGGGTGGAACTGATCGGCAGGCCGAGAGCCGAGGCAAGCAGAACCGTCACGGCGGTTGCAAGCGCCACGCAGAAGGCGCGCATAGGGTTGAGACGCGTGATTTCCTCGCCGACGACGCGGATCAGCAGCGGACCGTAGAGCAGAAGACCCACCGAAATGCCGAGTGCGCCGATGAGGAGTACCCAGAAGGGGGCCTCCGAATCCGCGGTCGAGATCACGCCGTCGACAGCCGAGACGATCGCCGACAGCGGGCCGATGGCGTTCGATACGTCGTTTGCGCCATGGGCGAAGGAGAGCAGGGCGGCCGAGAAGATGAGCGGCAGGCGGAACAGCTTGCGAAGCGACTGGTTGCGGTTTTCGAGACCTTCCGACTGGCGGTGGATCCAAGGCCTCGACACGATATAGCAAGCGATCCCGGCCAGTCCGCCGATCGCCAGGCCGGTCGGAAGCGGAACAGAAGCCAGATGGTCGATTGCAAAGACCGCGACATAGGCCGTGAACGAACCGGCAGTGACGCCGAGGACGACAGGCATCCAGCGCCGGGCGGCCGAGATCTTGTCATCGCGGTAGATGACGAACTCCTTCAGGAAGGCGAGGAAGAGTGCGGCAATGATCCCGCCGAGCACGGGCGAAATCGTCCAGCTCGCTGTGATGCCGGCGATCGCCCACCACTTGACGCTGGAAAGCCCGGCGGCGGCGACCCCTGCGCCGATAATGCCGCCGATGAGCGAATGCGTCGTCGAAACGGGCGCACGCGAGTAGGTCGCGATATTGATCCAGATCGCCGATGAGATAAGCGCCGAGAGCATCACCCAGACCAGCCCTTCGGCGCCGACCACCTGCGTGCCGTCGATGATCCCGGCCTCTACGGTCAGCGTGACCTTACGGCCGGCGATCAGCGCTCCGGCTATCTCGAACACCGCCGCAATCCCCAGCGCCACGGGCATCGATATCGCCTTTGCGCCGACCGCCGCTCCGACGTTGTTGGTGACGTCGTTGGCGCCGATGTTCATCGCCATGTAGCCCGCGACCGCCGCTGCTGCAACCACCACGGCCGCACCGGAGGCGCCGGTGAAATAGCTCGCCGCGAAACCCATGCTGAGGATCAGGAAGAGAGCGGCAAGTCCGGGAGCAGCCAATCTGCGCATGACGTGATGCGACGCTTCCTCGGCAAGGCTGAACTTGTCGAGATCCTTGTCGAGCGTCAGCTTTTCGAGGCGCGGTCGCGGCTTGGCCAATGGCTGTTCTCCAACTGTAATATTCGCCAGTAGCGGCACAAACGGGCGTATTCAAGAGGAATTGACGAGGGGGGCGAGGGGGTGCGGCCGGGGCGTTACCCGATCCGGCATGTCGCAGCCTGCGGCGAGCTTGCGCGTTCGACCAGTCGTCGTGGCGGATGCCGTGGGCTTCCGCCTCGCCGTCAGTTGCTGGAGGCTTTCGGCCGCTGCTCCGGGTCGGGGCCGAGGCGTTTGCCGAAATCGAGGATAAGCTCTTTCAGCGAAGGCTCTGCAACGCGCTTTGCCGCCTCACGATAGTCGACCCATTCCAGCCGCCTGCTGCCCTTCTCCGGGAAGTTCTTGCAGAAATCCTCGACTTCGAGCGCATGCACCTGCACCTTGCAGGAGATCTCCAGGCCGTGGTCCATCCGCTTCTGATAGACGTAGGCGCCGATGGCGGCCCTCTGCACCTTGCCCTTCACCCCGGCTTCCTCATAGGCCTCGCGCTCGGCGACCTCGTGTGCCTGCTTGCCCTGCATCGGCCACCCCTTGGGGATGACCCACCGGCCGGTGTCGCGGCTGGTGATCACCAGGATTTCCAGCGCATTCGTCTTCCTGGCAAGCCGATAGCACAGCGCCGCATACTGCATTCGCGCCGGGCGACGCAGCATGAGTTGCACATCAGAAGCGAGCCGGTGCAGAAAGTTCAAGATTCCCGATACTCCTCAACGAATCAGTGGTTAGCGCGCGCGACCCGAGTATGAACCGTCGCATGCCGCTGTAAATGCGTTCGTCAAACGCGCCGCATTCATTCGGATTCACGCTCTTCCTTTTCGGGACTATGCATCACCCAGCTAACGCAAAGCGCGGAGTCGCGGTTCCGACCGAACCACTGTCCCATGACCATATTTAGGAAATCGGCTGGAATTTTACCACGGGGCACTCGCCATCCGTACTTTTGCGCTTGTCGGGCGCGCGACGGGTCAGGAACCCGCGCGATCGCGCTGCTGCAGGCGCAGGCGGGCAATGCGCACCCACTCTCCGCTGCGCTCGGCCTCGCGCGCTGCCGTGGCGACGAAATCGATGTGGCTCTGCGCGGCCGCCTTGGCGGCTTGCGGATCGCCGACCATGATCGCCGCATAGATCGCCTCGTGCTGCGCGAGAAGCTGGTCGCGTGCGCCGGGCGCGTCGAAGACGGAATTGCGGTGGAAGAAGATGCCTTGGGTCAGCAGCCTGTAACAGGCCCTGAGGGTGTGAAGCAGGATGATATTATGAGCGCTTTCGCCGATGGCATTGTGCAGTTCGATATCGGCTTCGAGTTCTTCGGCGAAGTTGCCGCTCTCGTGTGCGGCGCGCATGCGTTTGATGACGCGGGTAAGAATGTCGCGGTCGAAGTCGGTTGCGCGGGTCGCCGCCAGCTCCGCCGTCAAGCCTTCGAGTTCGCGCCGGTATTCGAGATAGTCCTGGGTCGCCTTGTGGTGGCGTCCGATGAGCTCGATCAGGGGTTTGGAAAAGATCTGGCCGACCACGTCGGCGACGAACGTGCCGCCGCCATGCCGGCTTTCGACGAGACCGCGCGCCTCCAACTCCTTGAGCGCCTCACGCAGGATCGGCCGCGACACGTCGAAGCGCCTGGAGAGTTCTCGCTCGCCCGGCAAGCGATCGCCGTCGCGTAACACCCCTCGAGGATCAGAAGCTCGATCTGCTGCACCACCTCGTCGGCCGTCCGGCTATGGCTGATACGGGCATAAAGGTCGTCCTGGTCTTCGGTCACGGCCACGTCTCCCGGAGCGCCAAGGGCATTGTGCACAGGTGTCGCCGGCCTCCGCTTCCATTCGGCAATCTAACAGGACCCATCAAGTGGTCAAATTGATTGTCCACTCTGCCGGTGTTGACAAAGATCGAACTGCGTCAAAGCGCCCTGTTCTTTTTACCTTATCCGTTGATAAGAAGGTGATGATGAACGCGTGAGGGGGAAGAAGCGCTTCATGCCAAAGGGCAGTTTTGCATTTCCGGTGGCGCCCATGCGCGCCCAGGCGCTCGGCGAGGTCCATTCACGGCCCTATGCACTGGTCACGACTCCGCGCGTCATCTTTCAACTCGCCTTCATGACGGAGGGCGGGTCGATCGTCGATCACGCCGTGATGTCCGAGTTGTCGCGCTCGCGCGGCATCGCCCCGCCCGGTCGCGACGCCAATCACCACGCGATCCCCTGGGGACAGGGAACGCTGCGCTGGGAGCGGCACACGGAATTCTCCACCTATTTCTGGGACGCGCCCGCGCCGGAAAGCTTCGGCGGCGAGGTGCCGATCCATCCGTTCGGCGACGGTTTTTCGCCCCCGGGCTCGCTGATTTCCGGAGTTCGTCTGGAAATTCGTCCCGATACGCCGGAGACCCGCGAGGCGATCGCGGCTTTCGATCCCACGAGCCTCTGTTACAGCGAAACCAAGAATGGCCAGGCGGTGCTCCTGACCGACTTTCGCCAGAACGGCGACGGGCTGACCCAGGTGCTGGTCATCGATCGCGGCATGACGGAGGCGGGAACCGGCGCCCTGGTGCAGCGCCTGCTCGACATCGAGACCTACCGCACGCTTGCCATTCTCGGCCTGCCGCTTGCACAGTCGCTGTCGCCGGAGATCCGCCGCACCGAGGACGGCCTGACGGCGGTGACGCAGCGCATGAAGGAAAACGTCCGCGAGGAGGCTGACGAGATGCTGGCGGAGATCACCCGCCTTGCCGCCGATCTCGAAGCGGGTGCCGCCCTCAGCCTCTATCGCTTCGGCGCCAGCCGCGCCTATTACGGCATTGTCCAGGAACGCATCCGCACGCTTTCCGAGACGCCGGTGCCCGGTTACGAGACCATCGGCACCTTCCTCGAGCGCAGGCTGGCGCCGGCAATGCGCACCTGTCAGTCGGTCGAGGAGCGGCAGGCGAATCTCTCGCGCAAGCTCGCCCGCGCTACGGCTCTCCTGAGAAGCTGGATCGACGTCGAACTGGAACGGCAGAACAGCGCCCTGTTGAATTCGATGGATCGCCGCGCCAAGCTGCAATTGCGCCTGCAACAGACCGTCGAAGGATTGTCGGTGGCGGCGATTTCCTATTATGTCGTCGGGCTCTTCGGCTACCTCGCCAAGGCCGTCAGTCATGAAATACCCGTTGATCCCGGTCTCCTGACGGGCCTCGCCGTTCCCTTCGCGGTCGCCGGGGTCTGGCTGGTGGTGCGGCGCATTCGCCGCCATCACGACGAGCACGGATAGACTATCGCTCCCAGTAGGGCACCGGGCCGTAGAGTGCGGCGAGATAGTCGATGAACTGCCTGACCTTGGCCGGCAGGAATTGCCGGCTTGGATAGACCGCCGAAAGCGTCAGCTTGTGCGATCCTTCCCATTGCGGCAGCACCTGAACCAGGCGCCCCTCCCGAAGTTCCCTGCCGATGTCCCAGGTGGACCGCAGGGCGATGCCGGCACCGGCAATCACCGCTTCGCGGATGATTTCCGACGAGTTGGTGACGAGCGGTCCCTCCGGCCGATAGGAGAGGCTGCCGTCAGGCCCCTCCAGCTTCCAGTTGTCGTTGTTGTGCGCCGGCAGACAGATGTGATGCGCGAGTTCGCCGATCTCCGTCGGCGCTCCATGACGGGCGACATAGCTCGGCGCCGCGCAGAGAAGCCGGCGCACCGGCGCGAGCTTGCGGGCGACGAGGCTCGAATCGCTGAGTTCGCCTATTCGGATGGCGAGGTCGAAACCTTCTGCGACGATGTCGGTGAAGTCGTCGGTCAGCACGATGTGCAGCTTCAGGTCGGGATGGTCCTTCATGAAACCGGTCAGATGCGGTGCGATGTGCATGCGGCCGAAGGAGGTCGGCGCGGAAATGCGCAGCGTCCCCTGGACCTGGGACGAGCGGCCCGAAGCATAGGCCTCCGCTTCCTCCAGCCCGGCGAGAATGCCGAGAACGCGGTCATAGAAACCCTGGCCGGCCTCCGTCAGCGAAATCTGCCGCGTCGTGCGCTGCAGGAGCCGCGTGCCCAGCCTGTCTTCGAGCCGCTTGATACGTTTGGAAATCACGGCTGCGGAAAAACCGAGCGCGCGTCCCGCCGCCGACATGCTGCCGGTCGACACCACCCGCGCGAAAATCTCGAGATCGCCTAGATTCGTCATCAATCCTGATCATTGTTTCCAAAGGCGAAAAGATCATTAACATTTGCCGGGTGTCCGTCCAGCCCTGTAAAAGGTTAGAGCGGGATGCGCTGAGGTCATTGCTTGTGTATGTCCTCGTCTCAAGTCCGCCGCACACTTTTGGGCGACATGCATTAGTGGTAAGCAAAAAATACCACTTTGCTGTGAATGGGAGGCGCTCATGCCGGAGACGATCGGCTTTCTTAAGCCAAGGCAGGCCGTCCTCGACCGTCGGCGGGAAATCGTCGCCGATCTTGCCGATCTGTTGCCGGAAGGCGGCCTCATCAGCGACGAGCGCGGCCTCAAGCCCTTCGAGACGGATGCGTTTATCGCTTATCGGCGGATGCCGCTCGCGGTCGTCCTTCCTCAGACGACGGAGCAGGTGGCCGCGGTGCTCAAATATTGCAGCCGCTACGGCATTCCGATCGTGCCGCGGGGCGCCGGCACCTCGCTCTCCGGCGGCGCCATTCCTCAGGAGGACGCGATCGTCGTCGGTCTGTCGAAGATGTCGCGCATCCTGGATATCGATCTGTTCAACCGCACGGCGACGGTTCAGGCGGGCGTGACCAATCTCAATATTTCCGATGCAGTTTCGGCCGACGGCTTCTTCTATGCGCCGGATCCGAGTTCGCAGCTCGCCTGCACCATAGGCGGGAACATCGGGATGAATTCCGGCGGCGCGCACTGTCTGAAGTACGGGGTTACGACCAACAACCTTCTGGGTGTCAAGATGGTGCTTTTCGACGGCACCGTGATCGAACTCGGCGGCAAGGCGCTCGACGCGCCGGGATACGACCTGCTTGGGCTCGTCTGCGGTTCGGAGGGGCAGCTCGGCATCATCACGGAAGCGACGGTGCGGCTGATTGCGAAGCCCGAGGGAGCGCGGCCCGTCCTCTTCGGGTTTGCCTCCTCCGAGTCCGCCGGCAGCTGCGTCGCCGATATCATCGGATCGGGCATCATCCCCGTCGCAATCGAATTCATGGACAAGCCGGCGATCGAGATCTGCGAGGCTTTCGCCCAGGCCGGCTATCCCCTCGACGTCGAAGCATTGCTGATCGTCGAAGTGGAAGGTTCCGAGGCCGAAATGGATGCCATGCTCGCCGGCATCATCGAGATCGCCCGCCGCCACGGCGTGATGACGATCAAGGAATCGCAATCGGCTCTGGAAGCGGCACTGATCTGGAAGGGGCGTAAGTCGGCCTTCGGCGCAACCGGCCGGATTGCCGATTATATCTGCATGGACGGAACGGTGCCGCTGAGCCAGCTCTCTCATGTGTTGAGGCGGACCGGCGAGATCGTCGCCGGCTACGGCCTGCGCGTTGCGAATGTCTTCCATGCCGGCGACGGCAACATGCATCCGCTGATCCTCTACAACATCAATGATCCGGAGGAAGCTGCCCGCGCGGAAGCTGCCGGCAATGACATACTGAAGCTCTGTGTCGAGGCGGGCGGCTGCCTGACCGGGGAACACGGCGTCGGCATCGAGAAACGCGATCTGATGCTGCACCAGTACAGCAGGGCCGATCTCGGCCAGCAGATGGCGGCGCGCGCCGCCTTCGATCCGCAATGGCTTATGAACCCGTCGAAGGTTTTTCCGCTCGAAGGGCGGCCCGCGGCATGATCGTCCATTTCGAGCCGGCAAGCGAGGAGGGGATCGCGTCCGTCGTGCGGTCCGCGGCGGCCGAGCGCGTCACGCTCGCCGTAGTCGGCGGCGGCACGCGCGCAGGTCTCGGCAATCCCACGCGTGCTGACAGAACGCTCTCGACCAGGCGCCTTTCCGGCATCGTCACCTATGACCCGGCCGAGATGACCATGAGTGCGCTTGCCGGAACGCCGCTCGCCGAAGTCGAGGCGGCACTGCACGCCAAGGGCCAGATGCTCTCCTTCGAACCGATGGACCACCGGCCGATTTTCGCAACGACGGGCGAACCGACGATGGGCGGGGTCTTCGCCGCCAATGTCTCCGGGCCTCGCCGCTACGTCGCCGGTGCCGCTCGCGACAGCCTGCTCGGGGTGCGTTTCGTCAATGGACGGGGAGAACTCATCAAGGCCGGCGGTCGGGTGATGAAGAACGTGACCGGGCTCGATCTCGTCAAGCTCATGGCGGGGTCCTACGGCACGCTCGGCATTCTGACCGAAGTCACCTTCAAGGTGCAGCCACTCCCGCCGGCGGCGGCGACCGTCGTCGTCTCCGGGCTGAACGATGCGGAAGCCGCTGCGGTGATGGCGGAGGCCATGGCGCAGCCGGTGGAGGTTTCGGGTGCGTCGCATCTGCCGGAAAGCGTGCGCAGCCGCTTTCTCGACGGCGTATTGCCGGATGGCGCCGCAACGGTGCTCCGGCTCGAAGGCCTCGCGGCATCCGTTGCCATTCGGGCGCAGAAGCTCGGCGAAAAACTGTCGCGCTTCGGGCGGATTTCGCAACTCGACGAGGCGCAGACAGGAACCCTCTGGACGGAAATCCGCGATGTGAAGCCTTATGCCGATGGCACCAGACGGCCTTTGTGGCGCGTATCGGTCGCCCCTTCGGCGGGCCATCAGCTCGTCGCCGCATTGCGCCTGCAGACCGGTGTCGATGCGTTCTACGACTGGCAGGGCGGTCTGGTCTGGCTGCGCATGGAGGCAGACCCGGAGGCGGAACTGCTCCGCCGTTATATTGGCGCGGTCGGCGGCGGACATGCGGCGCTTCTGCGTGCCGACGAGGAGGCGCGCGGCCGCATTCCGGCCTTCGAACCGCAATCCCCGGCCGTGGCACAATTATCGGAACGCATCCGCGCCCAATTCGACCCCTCGGGCATATTCAATCCAGGGCGCGCGGCCGCGTTGGTCCAGAACTAGGCGAAGGGACCTTTCGCCATCGTGCGGTCTAAAAGATCGGCCTAAGACGAAGAGAATCGATCATGACGATTTCCGGCCCGCCCGACGGAGATCAAAGTGATCCAAGGCGCAAGGCGCCACATGGAGTACTCGGTTGCAGACCAACTTCTCCCCTGAGCAGCTCGCCGACCCGCATGTCGCCGAATCCGAAACGATCCTGCGCAAATGCGTGCATTGCGGTTTCTGCACGGCCACTTGTCCGACCTACGTGGTTCTCGGCGACGAACTCGACAGTCCGCGGGGGCGGATCTATCTGATCAAGGACATGCTCGAAAACGGTCGTGCGGCAGACAGCGAGACGGTCACCCATATCGACCGCTGTCTCTCGTGTCTTTCCTGCCTGACCACCTGTCCTTCGGGTGTAGACTACATGCATCTTGTCGACCACGCCCGCGCCCATATCGAGAAGACCTACAAGCGGCCGTTCAAGGACCGGCTCGCCCGCGCCGTCATTGCCGCCACTCTTCCTTATCCGTCGCGGTTCCGGCTGGCGCTCGGGGCTGCCGGTCTTGCGCGCCCGCTCGCCGGATTGCTGAAGAGGGTTCCCTTCCTCAGGACCTTCGGCGTCATGCTCGATCTGGCGCCGAGCGCGCTGCCGGTATCGCGGGGGGCAAAGCCGGCGGTCTACGCGGCAAAAGGCACGCCGCGCGCCCGCGTCGCGCTTCTGACCGGCTGCGCGCAGCCGGTGCTGCGGCCGGAAATCAACGATGCGACCATCCGTCTGCTCACGGGCCAAGGAGTCGAGGTCGTCGTTTCGGCGGGAGAGGGCTGTTGCGGGGCACTCGTCCATCACATGGGACGGGATGAGGCGGGGCTGAAGGCTGCTCGGCACAACATCGATGTCTGGCTGAAGGCGGCGGAGGAGGATGGGCTCGACGCCATCATCATTACCGCATCCGGCTGCGGGACGACGATCAAGGATTACGGCCATATGCTGCGGCTCGACCCGGCCTATGCGGAGAAGGCGGCGAGGGTTTCCGCGCTGGCCAAGGACGTCACCGAATATCTCGCGACCCTCGACCTGCCGGAGCAGGGGGCACGGAATCTCACCGTTGCCTACCACTCCGCATGCTCGATGCAGCATGGGCAGAAAATCACCGCGGCACCGAAGCAGCTCCTTAAACGGGCGGGCTTTTCGGTTCGCGAGCCGGCGGAGGGGCATCTCTGTTGCGGTTCGGCCGGCACCTACAACATTCTGCAGCCGGAGATCTCGGCGAAGCTGAAGGCGCGGAAGGTGAGAGATATAGAGGCGACCAAGCCTGAAGTGATCGCCACCGGGAATATCGGCTGCATCACGCAGATCGCCAGCGGCACGGAGATACCGATCCTGCACACGGTGGAGCTGCTCGACTGGGCCTATGGCGGTCCAAAGCCGGCGGGGTTGTGACAGTCAGGGGGTGAGCAGGGGACCCTCATCCGCCTGCCGGCACCTTCTCCCATTTTGAGTGCGAGATGGGACTCGCGGAAAGGTCCCTGTCCCCTCTCCCCGCGTGCGGGAAGAGGGCTGGTCCTCGGGTGAGGAGAGGTCCAGTGCCGCCGTCAGCCGCCGAAAATGGTGCGGAAAATGTCGACGCCGCGATCGTCGAAATAGGTGTCGCCGGGCTTGCTGCCGGGGCCGATGACGACGACTTTCGTGCCGATCCCGGCGCGCTCATAGAGGTGTTCGACATCCTCGTTCATCATCCGGATGCAGCCCGAGGACATGTTCTGGCCGATGGTCCAGGGCTGGTTGGTCCCGTGGATACGGAAGATCGTGTCGCGGCCACCCTTGTAGAGATAGAGCGCGCGGGCGCCGAGCGGATTGTCGATGCCGCCGGGCTGCGTGATCGGCAGGATGCGGCCATTCGCTCTCTCGCGCACGCGCATCTCGGCCGGCGGCGTCCAGCTCGGCCATTCGGCCTTTCGGCCAACCTTGACGACACCGGACCAGCCGAAGCCGTCGCGGCCGACGCCGATGCCATAGCGCGTCGCCCGGTTCGGGCCGTCGATGTAATAAAGATACTTGCTGTTGGTATCGACGATGATGGTGCCGGGAGCCTCGTCCGTGCGGAAGCGCACCTTGGTGCGCCAGTATCTCTGAGGCGGCTTCTTCTGCTTGGCGACTTGAATGATGTCGGAACTTTTTACGCCCGCGCCGACAGTATCGGCCGGAGTAAATGCCGAAGCGTTTCCGGAGACAAGAAGAGCAGCGGCCGCAACTGCAAGCGCGGCCATCCCCGTGACATGACGTCTCATTACGATTTCCCTCTGAACCCTCGTTGCAAGCAAGCCACGCGATTTAACCGCAAGTGGGCGCCCGCGATACATTCTATAGTGCAACGATTTCGACGAGACTTGTATCTGAGGGAACATCTGTTGCTTCAAAACCACGGTTTGCGGCGATGAAGAGGGAAAAGAAGTATTGTGCATCCATGGTCGCTATATCACGACGACTTTTGTGCCGACCTTAACTCTCTCATAGAGATCGACCACGTCCTCGTTGCGCATGCGGATACAGCCGGAGGAAACGCCGTAGCCGATCGTCCAGGGTGCATTGGTGCCGTGGATGCGATAGAGCGTCGAGCCCAGATACATGGCGCGAGCCCCGAGCGGATTCTCCGGTCCGCCGTCCATGCGGGCCGGTAGATAGTGGCCCCGCGCTGCCTCACGCGCGATCATTTCCTGCGGCGGCGTCCAGTTGGGCCACTCGGCCTTGCGCGTGATCCTGTGCTCTCCCGCCCATTCGAAGCCCGGCTTGCCGACTCCGACGCCGTAGCGCCGCGCGTCGCCGTTGCCGGTGACGAGATAGAGAAAGCGGTTGTTGGTGTCGATGACAATGGTCCCGGGCTTCTCCTTCGTCTCGTAAGCGACCATCTGCGGGAGGAACTGTGGATCGATTCTCGACTTTGCCGGCTTCTGTCTGCGCGCGATCGAGGCTGGCTGAACGGCCGCGTTGGCGGGGCGGCGGCTGAGCTCGCGCCGCTCGACCCGCTTTCGGGTGGTCGTGGGAACCTGCTGGCGATAGACCACGCGCTTGCCCGTCAGCTGCATCACCCAGGGGGCGGTCAGATCCGGGCTGACGATGACAGGCGGACGGTTTTGATACCGATCCTGTGCGCCTGCAACCCCGGAAAGGATCGAAAAGAAGCATGCGGCAAAACAAAGGGATTTTTTCAGCATCGGACGGACTCGCTACTTGGCCGGAACAATCTGGAGGAGCCCGGGTGAGTTGTCCCGCCAAGGCCCTTGCGTTCAATTCAGTGGGGCGGAGCTCTGGGGAAATCGCATGCGCGTTGCAGCGCTCCGGCAATGGCGCGATGCTCTCATCTGTCCGCAACCGAACCGTAAACGGTGCGGCGCTCAAGGGCGGCCTCGGCAATAAAGCTTTGGGTAGGGTTATTCGCCTCTTTATCGATGTGGTTTGCAAATGGTAAATGGAACAAAAGAGAAACGATGGAGAGAGGCGAAATGGCAGCCAGGGGCTTGATTACGGGGGAAGACGGCCTTGATCGCTGTGCCTGGCACGGCAATCTGGAGGATTACCGCCGCTATCATGACGAAGAATGGGGCCGGCCGGTCGCCGACGATCACAGGTTGTTCGAAAAGATCTGCCTCGAAGGCTTTCAGTCGGGCCTCTCCTGGCTGACGATCCTGAGAAAGCGCGATGCGTTTCGCGCCGCATTTGCGGGCTTCGATTTCGACAAGGTCGCCGAGTTCGGCGAGGAGGACGTCGAGCGTTGCCTCGCCGATGCCGGCATCGTTCGCCATCGCGGCAAGATCGTCTCGACCATCAACAATGCCCGCCGGGCGAAGGAGCTGCGCGCGGAATTCGGTTCACTGGCGGCCTATTTCTGGTCGCATGAGCCCGATGGAAGCGAGCGTCCGAAGATCATCGATTTCGAGACCCTCATCGCCAATCCGACGACGCCGGCCTCAGTGCGGATTTCGAAGGATCTGAAGAAGCGTGGCTGGACCTTTGTCGGCCCGACCACCGTCTATGCCTTCATGCAGGCGATGGGCCTCGTCAACGACCATATCGAGGGCTGCTTCTGCCGCGCGCCGATAGAGGACCTGCGCCGGCGCTTCGCACGTCCGGCGGCCTGATTGCCGCATCCGGCAAGAACATCGCCCTCCCCATTCGACGGGAGGGCGATGTTCTCTGATAGCAGTAGACTATCAAGGTTGGGCCGGGTATGGCCTGGCCGATTTGAAGGAGCGGAGCGCGTAGTATATCGCACCCGCTATGGCGACGCCGAAGAACCAGCCGTAGACGCCCCACCATGCCGGCATGACGGATGTAAGCCCCGGCAGGATCGAGGAGAAGACGATCCCGATGCCGGCGGCGATCAGCGCGTTGACGTGCCAGCCGTTCTCGAAGCGGAACTCGCCGTGTTCGCGGTAGAGCGCCTCCACATCCACGCGGCCCTTCCGGATGAGGTAGTAGTCGACCATCATGACGCCGAAGATCGGGCCCATCGTATTACCGATCATGTTGACGAAGTGCGCGGCCCCGCCTTCCCAAGGCGCGAATGGATAGAGCGCGAGGGCGATCAGCGCCGCGATATAGCCACCCTTCTTGAAGTCGATGTGCTTGGGAAAGACGTTGGCGAAGTCGAAGGCGGGCGAGACGAAGTTGGCGACGACGTTGATGCCGAGAGTCGCCACCGCGAAGGTCAGTGCGGCGAGCAGCGCCAGGAACCAGCTGTCGAACTTGGCCGAGATCTGGTCGGGGTGCAGCAGCACCTCGCCATAGACATTGAAGGCGGCGATGGTTGTAACGCCGGCGACCAGCGAGAACAGGATGAGGTTGACGGGCAGGCCCCAGAGGTTGCCGACCTTCAGCGACCGTTCGCTCGGGCAGTAGCGCGAGAAGTCGCAGAAATTGAGATAGAGCGCGGAGAAATAGGTCACCCAGATCGCGGCCACTGCGCCAAGCGCGGCGAACGACCCCGGTAGGCCCGGCACGCCGGCATTCTTGGTCTTTTCAAGCAACACGTCCATCGGGATCGTGTGGCTGAACGAGAAGCCGCCCGCCTTGACGACGAGATAGATCGCAAGCAGCAGCATCATCACCCAGACTGCTGGACCGGCCCAGTCCTGAAACTTTCGAACCGTCTCCATGCCGTTCTGGATGATCAGCAGTTGAAGACCCCAAACGACGACGTAGCAGACGAGTTCGAGGGTGGAATGACCGAGCATGTGGCTCGACTGGTGGAACTGAAGCAGGCTTTCATTGCGGACAAGCAGCGCGACGATGGCGCCCGAGGCTGCCGCCGTCTGGGCGCCGTACCAAAAGCACGCGACGATGGCGCGGACGATTGCCGGGAAGTTCGCGCCCCAGATACCGAAGGACGCCCGGGCCAGGACCGGGAAGGGCACGCCGGTGCGCACGCCGGCAACGCCGACAAGCTGCATCAGGAAGAAGATGATGAGCGAGCCGATGCCGATGGCCAGGAGGAAGTTCATAAAGCTGCCGCAGAAGAGAAACAGGCTGGCGGCAAGATAGTAGCCCCACAGGCTGTGCACGTCCGATGTCCAGACGTTGAAAATGGAGAATGCGCCCCAGTTGCGTTCTTTGGCGGGCGCGAGGTCTTCGTTATACAATTGTGGAGATGCACCGGGTGGTATCGTCATCGTTTCCCCTCTTGACGTCATGGCACCTGTGCCTATGGAAGAGGAGCTTGCCGCCCACTGTCAATATCGCTGCGGGCTCAAAGTGCTACAGCGACCTTTGCGCGCCTCATAAGACGCGCGGCGCTGTAGGAAACGTATCGGAGGACTGCATCCTCTCCACCCTCATCCCTGTGCTCGTCACAGGGATCCAGCAGCGCCGCGTCTGCGGCGCGGGAAGCGTTCTTTCAGCCCAAGGACTTGGTCTGGCTGGATTCCTGTGACGAGCACAGGAATGAGGAGATCAAACAGGCGGCGGCGGGTGGCCCTTAGAGCGGAATGAGGAAAACTGTGCGCCGCCCGCATGCCGCTCTTCTTGCAATCGATCACGTTCATGCTTTTAGGTCGACCCGACCTAAGAGCATCGTGATCTAGCCGCCATTGCGGGCCAGCCATTCCTTCATCATCCTGATCTCCGCTTCCTGGGCCTTGATGATGTCATCCGCGAGTTTGCGGATCGCTTCGTCCTTGCCGTGTTCGAGCTCGACCTTCGCCATGTCGATCGCTCCCTGGTGATGAGCGATCATGGCGCGTACGAAATCGAGATCGGCATTGCCGCTGAAGGCGATGTCCATGTCCTTGTGCATCTTGGCGTTCGCCTCGGCGAAGGCCTTGCTCGACGGGGACGCGTCACCCGCCGCGCCGCTCTCTGCCGAACCGTGATGCATGCTGCCGTGGTCGGTTTCCTGCGCCAGCACGGGAACAGCATCGAGCGTAGCGGCGAGAAACAGGGCAGACAGAGATCGTTTGAGGACCATTTCGTTTCCTTTCATCGAGTCCGCCGCTCACAGGGGCGGACAAAATGCAAAGATGATGGAAATTGGCACGCGCCGTCAGGCGTCCGTATTGTCGCTATCCGGAAGGGCGAACACGCCTTCGAGCGAACCCTCTGCGCCCTCGTCCGTAAGCGTCGAATTGCCGATGCAATAGAGTGGCGAAGGATGTCCCGTTACGCCGCGGACGGTGGTCGAGAAGCAGAAGGACGAGGAGCTTTCCGTCGCCTGTTCCAGAATGTTCAGGATCGTGGACCGGTCGCCTCTGTCATAGGCCCTGACAAGGTCGACGATGCCGCAGGGATTGCGCCGCAGACCGAGGAGGGCAGCGGTTTTGGAACCTATCATGAAAGCGCCGCTGGAAAGGTCGCAGCGCCATGGCTCCACCAGGCAACCCGCCTGCGAGACGCGGCGGGTCCAGGCTCTGTGCGTCTCCGGACTCAAAGGTTTTATGGATCCGGATCCCGGTGTCATGAAGTTCAGCATATCGCTCAGTCCCCAAAGTCGCCCTCGATCTGCTGCGTAACCTATACGCGTAAATTGCGAGATATACAATCACGGCATTGTGATCGGGCCTTTCGCGCAGGAACGCATGCAACGCCGCAATGTTCCGCAAGGCCGCACGCGCGCGGTCTTGCGGCTTGTCGCCGCCCTTGCCGCCCCTGCCATGATCCGGTAGGGAAGGCACCGACCAAGCTTGAAGTCCGGAATGCTTTCAATGAATGAAAAACAGAAGAAAACGCAGAAGCTCAGGGCACGCCTGCCGCGCGGCTTCGTCGACCGGTCGGCCGCGGACATTCGCGCCGTCGACGAGATGATCGCGAAAATCCGCAAAGTCTACGAACGTTACGGGTTCGATCCGGTCGAGACGCCGCTTTTCGAATATACCGACGCGCTCGGCAAGTTCCTGCCCGACAGCGACCGGCCGAATGAAGGTGTCTTTTCGCTGACCGACGACGACGACCAGTGGCTGAGCCTGCGCTACGATCTGACTGCGCCTCTCGCACGTCACGTGGCCGAGAATTTCAACGAAATTCAGCTTCCCTATCGTACCTATCGCGCCGGTTACGTTTTCCGCAACGAGAAGCCGGGCCCGGGCCGCTTCCGCCAGTTCATGCAGTTCGATGCCGATACGGTCGGTGCCGCCGGCGTGCAGGCCGATGCCGAAATGTGCATGATGATGGCCGACACGATGGAGGCGCTCGGCATTGCCCGCGGCGATTACGTGATCCGCGTCAACAACCGCAAGGTACTCGACGGCGTTCTGGAGGCGATCGGTCTCGGCGGAGTCGAGCAGACGAATACGCGGCTGACGGTGCTGCGCGCCATCGACAAGCTCGACAAGTTCGGTCCGCAAGGCGTGCGGCTGTTGCTGGGTGAAGGGCGCAAGGACGAGAGCGGCGACTTCACCAAGGGCGCCGGGCTGAACGAGGAGCAGATCGGCAAGATCCTTTTCTTCGTTGGGATCACGGACTATGCGAGCAGCGCGGACGATCTGGCGGCGCTCGTCGCCGGAACGGCTCGCGGCGCCGAGGGCGTCACCGAGTTGAACACAATCCGCAGCCTTGTACTCAGTGCCGGTTACGAGGCGGACCGCATCAAGATCGACCCCTCCGTCGTGCGCGGCCTCGAATATTATACCGGCCCGGTCTTCGAAGCGGAGTTGCAGTTCGCCGTCACCAATGAAAAGGGCGAGAAGGTCGTCTTCGGCTCCGTCGGCGGGGGCGGCCGCTACGACGGCCTCGTGTCGCGCTTCATGGGTCAGCCGGTGCCGGCGACCGGCTTCTCCATCGGCGTGTCGCGGCTGATGACGGCACTCAAGAATCTGGGCAAGCTGGGCGCCGAACAGGTCACCGCTCCGGTTGTCGTTTGCGTCATGGATCGCGATATCGAAAGCATGGGGCGTTACCAGCGCTTCGTGCAGGATCTGCGGCATGCCGGCATCCGCGCCGAAATGTACCAGGGCAACAAGAAGAACTTCGGCGACCAGCTCAAATATGCCGACCGTCGCGGATCGCCGATCGCCGTGATTCAGGGGGGCGACGAGCGCGCCTCCGGCGTTGTGCAGATCAAGGACCTGATCGAAGGCAAGCGCCTTTCGGGCGAAATCGAGGATAATGTCGCCTGGCGCGAGGCGCGTGTCGCGCAGGTTTCCGTCCCGGAAGGCGAACTCGTCGCGAAGGTGCGCGAAATTCTGGCGGAACAGGCCGAGGACCGGAAAAGGGCGGGTTGACCGCAATGCCTCTGATCAATCTTCCCGCCTTTGCCGGTGACCTTCTCGCAGATTTCGAGCGGCGGAACACGCTGCGCGTCGATACGCCGGTCATCCAGCCGGCGGAGCCTTTCCTCGACATGGCCGGCGAAGATCTGCGCCGGCGCATTTTCATGACCGAGAGCGAGACCGGCGAGAGCCTTTGCCTGCGCCCCGAGTTCACCATTCCCGTCTGCCTCCGCCATATCGAGACCGCAACCGGTACGCCGCAGCGCTACGCCTACCTGGGCGAGGTGTTCCGGCAGCGCCGCGAAGGATCGAGTGAATTCTACCAGGCGGGCATCGAAGACCTTGGCGATCCGGATACGGCCGCTGCCGACGCCCGCGTGGTCGGCGACGCTATGTTCGTCCTCGCCAACCGGTTGCCGGGCGAGCGGCTGAACGTGACGCTCGGCGACCAGTCGGTGTTCGAAGCGGTGATTGCCGCATGCGGCCTGCCCGGGGGCTGGCAGAAGCGCCTCATCCATGCCTTCGGCGATCAAAAGCAGTTGGAACGGCTTCTGGCGGCGCTCGCCGATCCGAAGTCGCCCGGCGTCTTCGGTCACGACGTCGAGCGCGTCGCGGCGCTCGGCATGCTCGAGGACGAGGAGCGGCTCGTCGCCCATATCGGCGAGACGATGAAGGCGACCGGCTATTCGACCAATGCGAGCCGCTCGCCCCGCGATATAGCGCGGCGCCTGAAGGAAAAAGTCGAACTCGCCGCCACCCGCCTGGACAAGGAGGCGCTCGGCGTCATGCGCGCGTTCTTGGCTTTCGATCTGCCGCTCGCCGAGGCTCCGGCGGCGCTCCACCGCTTCGCCGGCAAGGCGGGCCTGAAGATCGATGATGCGCTGGCGCTTTTCGACGCGCGCGTGGCCGCGCTTGCAAGGACCGGCGCCGATCCCGGCCTGATGCGTTACCGCGCCGCCTTCGGACGGCCGCTTGATTACTACACCGGGCTCGTCTTCGAAATCGGGGTCGAAGGCACGCCGGCGGTGCTCGCCGGCGGCGGCCGGTTCGACCGCCTTTTGACTTTGCTCGGTGCCCGCGAGCATATTCCGGCCGTCGGCTTTTCCCTCTGGCTCGACCGGATAGAACAGGTGATCGCTGCGGGGAGGGCGGAATGACCGTCACCATTGCGCTGCCCTCCAAGGGGCGAATGAAGGATGAGGCCTCGGCGATCTTCGAACGCGCCGGAATGAAGATTGCGGCAGTCGGCAGCGACCGGTCCTATCGTGGCCGCGTTGAAGGGTGGGCCGACGTCGAGATCGCCTATTTGTCCGCCTCGGAAATCGCCCGTGAGATCGGCAGCGGCGCGGTCGATTTCGGCGTCACGGGCGAGGATCTCGTGCGCGAAGGCCTGGCGGACGCCGACACCCGGGTCGACTTCGCCGCCCGGCTCGGCTTCGGTCACGCCGATGTGGTCGTCGCGGTACCCGAGATCTGGTACGACGTCGACACCATGGCCGATCTCGGCGATGTCGCCGCGGACTTCCGCGCCCGCCATGGCCGCCGGCTTGCGATCGCCACCAAATACTGGCGTCTGACGCAGCATTTCTTCTCGGGCAGCCACGGCATCCAGCTCTACCGCATCGTCGAGAGCCTGGGAGCGACCGAAGGCGCGCCCGCGTCCGGCTCCGCCGACATCATCGTCGACATCACCTCGACGGGCTCGACGCTCAAGGCCAACCATCTGAAGATCCTTTCTGACGGCGTGATCCTGCGCTCCGAGGCCTGCCTCGTGCGGGCCCGCAAGGCCGCCCACGAGGGCAATCCGGTGATCGACCGGATCGTCGCTGCCGTGCAGGCCGCGCTCTGAGCGCGAGGACGGCGAAGGTGAAGACCGGCAAATTTGCCTTCGACCCTGACAAATGCAACCGACGCTCCCTATGTTGGGGCGGCAGACACCCTTTCGATTTCCCACCTAGAGGCATCCGTCATGGCTGATCTTTCTTCGTTTCCGATCACGGCTCGCTGGCCGGCGAAAAGTCCCGATATCATCCAGCTCTATTCGCTCCCGACGCCGAACGGCGTTAAGGTCTCGATCGCGCTCGAAGAACTGGGCCTGGGCTATGAGGCACACCGCATTTCCTTCGATACCAACGAGCAGAAGTCGCCCGAATTCCTGTCGCTCAATCCGAACGGCCGCATTCCGGCGATCATCGATCCGAACGGACCGGACGGAAAGCCGATCGGCCTCTTCGAATCCGGCGCGATTTTGATCTATCTTGCAGAAAAGACCGGCAAGCTCCTCCCGGCCGATGCGGCCCGCCGTTACGAGACGCTGTGCTGGGTGATGTTCCAGATGGGCGGCATCGGACCGATGTTCGGGCAGTTCGGCCATTTCTTCAAATTTGCCGCCGACAAGGTCGCCAACAACCCCTATCCGGTTCAGCGCTATCGCGACGAAGCGAAGCGTCTTCTCGGCGTCCTTGAAGCGCGGCTCGAGGGCCGTCAATGGCTGATGGGGGACGAATACACCATCGCCGACATCGCGACCTATCCTTGGGTGGAAGGGGCTCGCAAGTTCTATGGCGGCGCCGAGGTGCTCGACTATAAGAGCTTCCCGAACGTCATGGACTGGGTGGATCGCGGCCTGGCACGCCCCGCCGCCCAAAAGGGCATGGAGATCCCGCGCAAGGAGTAGTTTCGGGCGGGGGCCTCCGCCGGAGATTGACCGGGTGCCGGCCGGGAGGATAGCGATGGGCAGAGACGATTGAGACGGATGGAGCAGGTGTCGGGAAGACTTGTTGTTGTCGGTGGCGGTCAAGCCGCATTCGCTTTGGTCGCCAAGCTTCGCGCCCTCAAGGACATGCGTCCGATCACCGTGGTTGCCGCCGAAGCGAGCCTGCCCTACCAGCGGCCGCCGCTCTCCAAGAAATATCTGCTGCGCGAAATGACCCTCGATCGCCTGCTTTACCGGCCGGAGCCCTGGTATGCGGAGCACGAGATCGACATACGTCTTTCGACCGCCGCGACGGCGATCGATCGCGCCGCCAAACGCGTGACGCTCAGCGATGGCTCCAAACTTGCCTATGAGACGCTTGCCCTCGCGACCGGCGCCACGCCGCGTCGGCTGCCGGCTGCGGCGGGCGGCGATCTCGCGGGCGTTTTCGTCGTGCGCGATTTCCGGGATGCCGACCGGCTGGCAGAGGAGATGCAGCCCGGCCGGCGGGTGCTGGTCGTCGGTGGCGGTTACATCGGCCTCGAGGCTGCGGCGGTTGCCCGGACCACGGGGCTCGAGGTCACAGTCATCGAAATGGCCGACCGGATCCTTCAGCGTGTCGCCTCCGGCGCCACCTCGGCGATCGTCCGCGAAATTCACCGCTCGCACGGCGTGGATATACGTGAACGCATAGGGCTCCATCGTCTGATCGGCGACAACGGCCGCGTTACGGCGGCGGAACTCTCCGACGGCTCCGTCATTCCCGTCGATATCGTGATCGTCGGCATTGGCGTGGCGGCGAATGATGCGCTGGCGCACGAAGCCGGCATCGAAACCGCAAACGGCATTGTCGTCGACAGCCATGGCCGGACCTCAGATCCAACGATCTTCGCCATGGGCGACTGCGCCGTCCTGCCGTGGGACGGCATGCGCATCCGCCTCGAATCCGTGCAGAATGCCGTCGACCAGGCGGAAGCGGTTGCCGCGGTTCTCGCGGGCAGCACCGATCCCTACGACCCGAAGCCCTGGTTCTGGTCCGACCAGTACGACGTAAAACTGCAGATTGCCGGCTTCGGCCTCGGCCACGACGAAACGCTCGTCCGCCAGGGCCAGCGCGAGGGCAGCGTCTCGGTCTGGTATTTCCGCCAGGGCAAACTGGTCGCCGTCGATGCGATCAACGACGCCAAGGCCTATGTGACGGGGAAGAAGCTTCTCGAGGCGGGCGCCACGCCGGACCGTGTGCTGCTCGCCAATCCGCAGGTCGATCTGAAGGCATTGCTGACTTAGAGCACTTCCAGGAGAAGTGTGTAACGGTTTTCCGTCCGGAAATGCGTTGGACCAAAGGGTCAGAGCATTTCAGTGTTTCCATGAAACATTGAAATGCTCCAGCGCGGCCGCATGCGCTCCGGCATCATAAAACAAAAAGGGCGGCTCGAGAGCCGCCCTTCGGATCCGGATGGATCGTGCTAAGGCTGTCGCCTTATCACATCATGTCCATTCCGCCCATTCCGCCCATGCCGCCCGGCATTGCCGGAGCGTCCTTCTTGGGCAGTTCGGCGATCATGGCTTCGGTGGTGATGAGCAGCGAAGCGACCGAGGCTGCGTCCTGAAGCGCGGTGCGAACGACCTTGACCGGGTCGATGATGCCCATGGCGATCATGTCGCCATATTCGCCGGTCTGGGCGTTGTAGCCGAAGTCGTCGGTGTTCTTCTCGAGGATCTTGCCGACAACGATGGATGCTTCGTCGCCAGCGTTTTCGACGATCTGACGGGCCGGAGACTGCAGAGCGCGGCGAACGATGTTGACGCCGGCGTCCTGATCGTCGTTTTCACCCTTGACGGTGATCTTGACGGAAGAACGCAGCAGGGCAACACCGCCGCCCGGTACGATGCCTTCCTGAACTGCAGCGCGCGTCGCGTTGAGGGCGTCGTCGATGCGGTCCTTCTTTTCCTTCACTTCGACTTCCGTCGCACCGCCGACGCGGATGACGGCGACGCCGCCGGCGAGCTTGGCAAGGCGCTCCTGCAGCTTCTCACGGTCGTAGTCGGAGGTGGTTTCTTCGATCTGGGCCTTGATCTGAGCGACGCGGCCTTCGATGTCGGACTTCTGGCCGGCACCGTCGACGATCGTCGTGTTTTCCTTGGTGATCGAAACCTTCTTCGCGCGGCCGAGCATGTCGAGCGTGACGCTTTCGAGCTTGATGCCGAGGTCTTCCGAGATCACCGTGCCGCCCGTCAGGATGGCGATGTCTTCGAGCATGGCCTTGCGGCGGTCGCCGAAGCCCGGGGCCTTGACGGCAGCGATCTTCAGGCCGCCACGCAGCTTGTTGACGACGAGCGTTGCGAGTGCTTCGCCTTCGACGTCTTCAGCGATGATGAGGAGCGGCTTGCCGGTCTGAACGACGGCTTCGAGAACCGGGAGCATCGCCTGCAGGTTGGAGAGCTTCTTCTCGTGCAGGAGAATGAAAGCGTCTTCCAGGTCGGCGACCATCTTTTCCGGGTTGGTGACGAAGTAGGGCGACAGGTAGCCGCGGTCGAACTGCATGCCTTCGACGACTTCGAGCTCGGTTTCGGCAGTCTTGGCTTCTTCAACCGTGATGACGCCTTCGTTGCCGACCTTCTGCATCGCTTCGGCGATGTCGAGACCGATCTGCTTTTCGCCGTTTGCCGAGATCGTGCCGACCTGGGCGACTTCGTCCGAGGTGTTGATCTTCTTGGCCTTGGCGAGCAGGTCCTTGACGACTTCGGCGACAGCCAGGTCGATACCGCGCTTCAGGTCCATCGGGTTCATGCCGGCGGCAACGGCCTTCGCGCCTTCGCGAACGATCGCCTGGGCGAGAACGGTTGCAGTCGTCGTGCCGTCACCGGCGATGTCGTTGGTCTTCGAAGCGACTTCGCGGACCATCTGGGCGCCCATGTTCTCGAACTTGTCTTCGAGTTCGATCTCCTTGGCGACCGAAACGCCGTCCTTGGTGATGCGCGGCGCGCCGAACGACTTGTCGATAACGACATTGCGGCCCTTCGGGCCGAGCGTCACCTTGACTGCGTCGGCGAGGATGTCGACGCCGCGCAGCATCTTTTCGCGCGCGCTGCGGCCGAACTTGACTTCTTTAGCTGCCATTTTGAAAGCTCCTGGTTTCGAAACTCCGGAACTGGTCCGGTTTCAAATTACGGAATTTGAAGGGGTGCCGGCCGATCAGCCGATGACGCCCATGATGTCGGCTTCCTTCATGATCAGAAGGTCTTCGCCGTCGATCTTGACTTCGGTGCCGGACCACTTGCCGAACAGAATGCGGTCGCCGGCCTTGACGTCGAGCGGAACAACCTTGCCGCTTTCGTCGCGGGCACCCGAACCGACAGCCACGATCTCGCCTTCCTGCGGCTTTTCCTTAGCGGTGTCCGGAATGATGATGCCGCCCTTGGTCTTTTCTTCAGACTCGACGCGGCGGACGACAACGCGGTCGTGCAGCGGACGGAAATTGGTGCTTGCCATTGTCTAATCCCTCGATCAAATGACACTGCGGGTCGCGAATGGACCCGCCGGATGGGTGTTAGCACTCTTCTCAAGTGAGTGCTAGCGCCAGCCGAGATAAGGGTGGCCGTGAAATGAGTCAAGGATCGGCTCCGAGATTTTTTGCCGCCCGTGATCGTTGACAGAGCGAGGCCCCGCCGCGGCTTGTTTGATTACCTCATCCCTGGAAGAGGCGAGACTGCAGGATCCGTTTCCTGCCAAAGGAACATGCCGTAGACCGCGCAGTCGCCACGTGAGGAATTCAAGCGCATCGCCATGCGCGCCGACAAAACCGACCCGAGCTTCAACGCGCCGCTTCCTGGAATTGCTTTAAAATCCTTGGGAAGTGCCGCGTTTTTCTCGGCGTGAGGCTTGTATTCTTGCCCCTTCCTTGCGATGTCAGCCGGAAAGCCGAGTTTGCAGGAAGCCAGCATGGCCGTCAGGATCAACAGTTTTCGGGAAATCGCCGGTCGTTACGACGTGGTCCTTTGCGACGTCTGGGGCGTGCTTCACAACGGCATTCAAGCCTTTGCATCCGCCTGCGAAGCGCTGGCCGAGGCGCGCGCCCAGGGGCTGACCGTCGTTCTCATCACCAATTCACCCCGGCCGCATCCGGGCGTCACGGTGCAAATCCGCGGCCTCGGCGTCCCCGACGAAGCCTATGACCGTATCGTGACCTCCGGCGACGTGACGCAGGCGCTGATTGCGACGGCCGACAAACGCATCTTCTTCATCGGAGCCGACCGGGATCTGCCGCTGCTCGAAGGGCTCGGCACCGAGATCGTATCCGCCGACGAGGCCGAGACGATCGTCTGCGCCGGCTTCTACGACGACGAGACCGAGACGCCCGAGCACTACCGCGCGACGCTGACGGGGCTCGCCAAGCGGAAAATACCGTTCATCTGCGCCAACCCCGATCTTGTCGTGGAGCGCGGGCATAGGCTCATCCCCTGTGCCGGTGCCATCGCCAAACTCTATGAAGAGCTCGGCGGCGAGGCCCGCATTGCCGGCAAGCCCTATATCGCGATCTATCAGGCCGCTCTCGCGCAGGCCAAGTCCGCCAGGGGTAATTTCGATCTTTCGCGCGTCATCGCCATCGGTGACGGGATGCCGACCGACGTCAAGGGCGCGCAGGATGCCGGCTTTGACCTGCTCTACATCAGCGCGGGCATCCATGCGCAGGAATACATGCACGAAAGCCGCACCGACGAAGCGAGGCTCATGGCCTTCCTGAGGCAGAATGGGGCGCAGCCGAAATGGTGGATGCCGCGGCTGGCATGACGGGACGATCGGCATGACCGTTTTTCACCGCAACGAGACCCGCGATCCGCTGCCCGAACATCTACGCGGCGGTGTGGTCGCGATCGGCAATTTCGACGGCGTGCATCGCGGCCATCAGTCGGTGCTGAACCGCGCGCTGGAGGAGGCGGTGAAGCGGGCCGTTCCGGCGCTCGTGCTCACCTTCGAGCCGCATCCGCGTACCGTGTTCCGGCCCGACGCGCCGGTGTTCCGCCTCACCCCGGCACCGCTGAAAGCCCGCATACTCGAGGGAATGGGATTCGGTGCCGTCATCGAATATCCTTTCGACCGGAGCTTTTCGGAGCTTTCGGCCTCCGACTTCATTCATAGCATCCTGCGCGAATGGCTGCACGCCTCCCATGTCGTCACCGGTTTCGATTTCCATTTCGGCAAGGGGCGGGAAGGCGGGCCGGCCTTCCTGATGGCGGCCGGGGAGCGCGAGGGATTCGGCGTGACGCTTGTGGATGCATTCCGCGACGAAAACGCCGCCGTCATATCCTCGAGTTTCATCCGCTCGCTGCTAGCCGAGGGCGACGTTTCGCACGCGGCCGGGCTGCTTGGCTATCGCTATACGGTCGAAGCCGAGGTCATCGACGGCAAGAAGCTCGGCCGCACGCTCGGCTATCCGACCGCGAACATGCGCCTGCCGCCCGAGGCGGAGCTGAAGAGCGGCATCTATGCGGTGCGTTTCCGGAGGGCGGACGGGTCCCTCCATGACGGTGTCGCAAGCTTCGGCCGTCGCCCGACGGTCGACAGCGACGGCGAAGCCTTGCTGGAGACCTTCGTTTTCGATTTCTCCGCGGATCTCTACGGCGAGATCTGCGCCGTATCCTTCTTCGGCCGGTTGCGCGACGAACTCAAGTTCGACGGTCTGGAGCCATTGATGGTCCAGATGCGCAAGGACGAGAGCGAGGCCCGCGCGCTGCTTGCGGGCGTTCAGCCCCTGAGCGAGATCGACCGCAGGCTCAATTTCGCCTGAGCGGCGGCAGGGCCCTATGCCATCCGATGCGTCAAAGATTTCGGGCATGCGCGGCCGGCGGACCTTTTCAAAAGGCGGAAAACGCCTTAAAGAACCGGCCATAATGACCCGGTTCCATCGAGTGATCGTCGATCAGCGAATTATTGGCCCGGCTTTCCGCGCGCTCTAGTCTGCGCCGGAAGGTCCGGGATTTCGGCGTTTCAACGCCCCCATCATCTTCGAGATTACCGAACCCTTCCGCCTGCGTGACTGCCCCGCGCGGAAAACACGAATGCGAAAACCATGACCGAGACCGCTGAAAAGATCGACTATTCTTCCACTCTTTACCTGCCGCAGACGGACTTTCCGATGCGTGCCGGCCTGCCGCAGAAGGAGCCGGAGACCGTCGCCCGCTGGCAGAAGATGGAGCTTTACAAAAAGCTCCGCGCGTCCGCTGCCGGCCGCGAGAAGTTCGTCCTGCACGACGGCCCTCCCTACGCCAACGGCAACATCCATATCGGCCACGCCCTGAACAAGATCCTCAAGGATGTGATCAACCGCTCTTTCCAGATGCGCGGCTTCGATGCCAATTACGTGCCGGGCTGGGACTGCCACGGTTTGCCGATCGAATGGAAGATCGAGGAGAAGTACCGCGAGAAAGGCAAGAACAAGGACGAGGTGCCGGTCAACGAGTTCCGTAAGGAATGCCGTGAATTCGCAAGCGGCTGGATCGGGATTCAGACCGAGGAGTTCAAGCGCCTCGGCATCGAGGGCGACTTCGAAAACCCCTACACCACGATGAACTTCCACGCGGAAGCGCGCATCGCCGGCGAGTTGATGAAGATCGCCAAGTCCGGTCAGCTCTATCGCGGCTCCAAGCCGGTCATGTGGTCGGTCGTCGAGCGTACCGCACTTGCCGAGGCCGAGGTGGAATATGCCGACGTCGAAAGCGACATGATCTGGGTGAAGTTCCCGGTGATCGAAGGCCCCGATGCGCTTGCCGGCGCCTTCGTCGTCATCTGGACGACGACCCCTGGACGATCCCCGGCAATCGCGCGATCGCCTACTCGTCGCGCTATGCCTATGGGCTCTATGAAGTCGCGACCGCCGAGAACGACTACGGCCCGCAGCCGGGCGAGAAGCTGATCTTCGCCAAGCGCCTCGCGGACGAGTCGGCGGCCAAGGCGAAGGTCACGTTCAAATTCGTGCGCGATGTGGAGGCGGCCGATCTGGCCGCGATTACCTGCGCCCATCCGCTGCACGGCCAGGGTGGCGGTTATGCGTTCAATGTCCCGCTTCTCGACGGCGAGCACGTCACCGACGATGCCGGTACCGGCTTCGTCCATACTGCACCCAGCCATGGCCGCGAGGACTTCGAGGCCTGGATGGACAATGTGCGCGTCCTCGAGGAACGCGGCATTTCGTCCACGATCCCGTTCCCGGTCGACGATGCCGGCTATTTCACCGCCGACGCGCCCGGCTTCGGTCCGGATGCGGAAGGCGGCGCCGGCCGCGTCATAGACGACAAGGGCAAGAAGGGCGACGCCAACGACCGCGTCATCAAGGCTCTGATCGGCCGTCACGCGCTCTTCGCGCGCGGCCGTTTGAAGCATTCCTATCCGCATTCCTGGCGGTCGAAGAAGCCGGTCATCTTCCGCAACACGCCGCAATGGTTCGTCACCATGGACAAGGATTTCGGCGACGGCACGACGCTGCGCTCGCGCGCGTTGAACGCGATCGACGAAACCCGTTTCGTGCCCGGCGCCGGCCAGAACCGTCTCCGGGCGATGATCGAGCAGCGCCCCGACTGGGTGCTTTCGCGCCAGCGCGCCTGGGGTGTGCCGATCGCGATCTTCGCCGACGACGAGGGCGAAATCCTCGTTGACGACGAGGTCAATGCCCGCATCCTCGACGCTTTCGAGAAGGAAGGAGCGGACGCGTGGTTCGCCGAAGGCGCGAAAGAGCGCTTTCTCGGCAACGACCACGACCATGCCCGCTGGCACCAGGTCACGGACATCCTGGACGTATGGTTCGATTCCGGATCGACCCACACCTTCACGCTGGAGGACCGTCCGGACCTGAAATGGCCGGCCGACGTCTATCTCGAAGGCTCCGACCAGCACCGCGGGTGGTTCCATTCCTCGCTGCTCGAAAGCTGCGCGACGCGCGGCCGCGCGCCCTACAACGCCGTCATCACCCATGGCTTCACCATGGATGAGAAGGGCGAGAAGATGTCGAAGTCGAAGGGCAATACCGTCACGCCCCAGGAGGTGATGAAGGATGCCGGCGCCGACATCCTGCGCCTCTGGGTCATGACGACGGACTATTGGGAAGACCAGCGCCTCGGCAAGACCATCATCCAGACGAATATCGATGCATACCGCAAGCTGCGCAACACGATCCGCTGGATGCTCGGCACGCTCGCCCACGACAAGGGTGAGGCTGTAGCGCTTGCCGACATGCCGGAACTCGAAAGGCTGATGCTGCATCGTCTTGCGGAACTCGACCGGCTGGTGCGCGAAGGCTACGACGCCTTCGACTTCAAGAGGATCGCCCGGGCGCTCATCGATTTCTCGAATGTCGAACTCTCGGCTTTCTATTTCGATATCCGCAAGGATGCGCTCTATTGTGACGCGCCGTCGTCGCTGCGCCGCCGCGCGGCCCTGCAGGTCATCCGCACCCTTTTCGATTGCCTGGTGACCTGGCTTGCACCCATGCTGCCCTTCACTGCCGAGGAGGCCTGGCTTTCGCGCAACCCGCAAGCCGTTTCCGTGCATCTCGAACAGTTCCCCACGGTCCCGGCGGAATGGCGTAACGACGCGCTCGCCGAGAAGTGGCGGAAGATCCGCGAAGTCCGCAAGGTGGTGACCGGCGCGCTCGAGATCGAGCGCAAGGAAAAACGCATCGGCTCTTCGCTGGAGGCGGCGCCGGCCGTCCATGTCGCCGATCCGGATCTGCTCCAGGCGCTCAACGGCCAGGACTTCGCCGAGATCTGCATCACCTCGGGGATCGAAGTCGACGGGGGCGAGGGCCCGGAGGATGCGTTCAGGCTGCCGGACGTCGCGAAAGTCAGCGTCGTACCGAAACTCGCCGAGGGCCGCAAATGCGCCCGCTCCTGGCGAATCACCACCGATGTCGGCTCCGATCCGCTCTATCCGGACGTCTCCGCGCGCGACGCGGCCGCCCTGCGGGAGCTCGGCTTCAAGCCGTAATCGATCGGTTTACCGGGTGAATTGCGTTCAGGCTCTTCATCCGGTAAAACCTGCCCGAAATTTGGCGGATTTTTCCGCCATGGGGCGCTGAATGGCCGTTTTAGCGACGCGCGGCCGGCTGGAAGGAATCTCATGGGAATGACGCGAGAGTTGCGAGCGGCTGCCGGCATTGCCGCCATCCTGGCGGGAGGTCTGGTGCTTTCCGGCTGCATCGGCGGCCCCACCTACGGAACGGACAAGACGGCCGGCGAGCATTTGCTCGACGATCTAGGCAGCGCGGTCAGCCTCGCTCCCGCGAAGAAGGATCCGGTCAAGTATCAGCCGCGCCCCGGTTTGGTGCTGCCGCCGCAACAGCAGCAGACCGCTCTGGTCGAGCCGCAGCAGTCGCTTGCAAGCCGCGAGGCCAACCCGGCCTGGGTCGAGTCTCCCGAGGAGACGCGCGCGCGTCTGCGCGAAGAGGCGGACGCCAACAAGAACGATCCCAACTACGTCTCGCCGCTGGCAAAGGCGAATGCCAACGGCCGCCGCCTTTCCGCCAAGGAGCAGCAGGAGGCCTATCGCGAGGCGCGCAAGATCGAGCAGGGCGCCTATGCGGACAAGCGCCGCTTCCTGAGCGACCCGCCGCTCGAATACCGTCGACTGCCGGAGGGGGCTGAAGCCGATCTCGGAGAGCCCGAAAAGGACAAGGCGCGCCGCCGCAAGAAGGAGGCGCAGATCAAGAACTCCGGAAGCAAGTGGTACTGGCCGTTTTAGAGCGGAATGAGAAACTGCGTGCGGTTCCGTTCGCATCCAAGTTTTAGAATTGGTCCAAAGCCATGGCTATCAGCATTCGCGATGCCCTTCCCGGTGACGCTGCGACGATCCTCCGTTTCATCACGGAACTCGCGACTTATGAAAAGGCGCCGCACGAGGTCGAGGCGACTGTCGAGCGCGTGCACGAGTCGCTCTTCGGAGCCGATGCCGTCGCGCGCGCCGTGATCTGCGAGGCCGACGGCAAGCCCGCAGGCTTTGCCGTCTGGTTCTACAGCTATTCCACCTGGCAGGCGCGCAAAGGACTATATCTGGAGGATCTTTACGTCTCGCCGGAGTTTCGGGGCTCTGGCGCCGGCAAGGCGCTCCTGAAGCACCTGGCGCGGACGGCAGTCGCGGAAGGCTGCGGCCGCTTCGAATGGAGCGTTCTCGACTGGAACGAGCCCGCCATCCGCGTCTATGAGGCCGTCGGGGCGGAGCCCATGTCGGAATGGAACTCGTTACCGGCTCGCCGGCAAGGGATTGGAAGCGTTCGCAGCGGACTGACACTTCACGCGGTCCCGGGGAAATCGCAACACAGTTTTCCCGAAGTGATTTTTAACGCCGGCTGGCGAAGAATTCACGAAGAATGTCGGCTGCCTCCCGCTCGGCAAGACCGGAATAGACATCCGGCACATGGTGGCAGGTGGGGGAAGCATAAAACCTGACGCCGTTGTCGACCGCGCCGCCTTTGGGATCCTCCGCGCCATAATAGAGGCGGCGGATGCGAGCGAAGGAGATCGCAGCCGCACACATGGTGCAGGGCTCGAGCGTGACATAGAGATCGGCTCCCGAAAGACGCTCGTCGCCGACGGCGGCCGCCGCCTGGCGGATCGCCTCGATCTCCGCATGTGCGGTGATGTCGCTGCGTTCGCGGGTGCGATTTCCGGCCGCGGCGATCATCTTGCCGTCGAGCACGATGACGGCGCCGATCGGCACTTCGCCGCGTGCCGCCGCCTTTCGGGCCTCCTGAAGGGCCGCCTGCATGAAGCGTGCCGTTTCTGCCATCGTTCGTTCGACATTTCCTCTTAACCCACGGCCTATGACCTGATAGGACAGCCGCAAAAGGCAGGCAACACAAATGACATCCAAAGACAAGCCCACGAGGCCCGGCGGCAAGGCCAAGGGTCGCGACAAGAAACCTCATTCCGGCAGCGAGAAGCCTGCGGCACGGGCAGCCGGCAACAGTCCGGCAGCGCCCGCCGGTGCGGACGAGCCGCAACGCATCTCGAAGATACTGTCGCGCGCAGGCGTCGCCTCGCGTCGCGACGTCGAGCGGATGATCATGGAAGGGCGGGTCAGCCTCAATGGCGTCGTGCTCGACACGCCGGTCGTCAATGCGACGCTCGCCGACAGGATCGAGGTCGACGGCCATCCGATCCGCGGCATCGAACGGACACGGCTCTGGCTTTATCACAAGCCGGGCGGCCTCGTGACGACCAATGCGGATCCGGAAGGCCGTCCGACGGTTTTCGAGAACCTGCCCGAGGATCTGCCGCGCGTTCTGTCGGTGGGCCGCCTGGACATCAATACCGAGGGCCTGCTGCTTCTGACGAACGACGGCGGGCTTGCCCGCGTGCTCGAGTTGCCGTCGACCGGCTGGCTGCGCCGCTACCGCGTGCGGGCGCACGGGGAAATCGATCAGGAGGCGCTCGACCGTCTGAAGGAGGGCATCGCGGTCGAAGGCGTTCTCTACGGAGCGATCGAGGCGACGCTGGATCGGGTGCAGGGCTCGAATGTCTGGATCACCATGGGCCTGCGGGAAGGCAAGAACCGCGAGATCAAGAATGTGCTCGGCGCGCTCGGCCTCGATGTCAACCGGCTGATCCGCATCTCCTACGGTCCGTTCCAGCTTGGCGAGCTGCCGATCGGTCAGGTTCAGGAAATACGCGGCCGCACGCTGCGCGAGCAGCTGGGGCCCCGGCTGATCGCCGATGCCAAGGCGAATTTCGACGCGCCGATCTATAACGATCAGCCGGCTGCTGCCGAGCCTGAAGCGGAGCCCGCCAACCACGCAAAGGCTGAATGGGGCAACAAGCGCGAAAAGGCCGAGGACAAGCGGGAGCGTGCTCTTGCCCGTCTCGATACGCGACGCGACGACGGTCGCCCGAACGAACGCGGCCGCAGCCGCGGTAAGCCGGAGGAGCGTCCGGTGCGCCCGCCAGTGCGGCGCAACCGCTCTTCCAACGTCTGGATGGCGCCGGGTGCGCGTCCGACCGTAGAGAAAAAGCCGAAGGCAGCGGAGGACGAGCTGTCGCCGAAGGCGGCGCGGCGCGCGCCTGCGGAAGGCAAACGGCGCGACCGGCCGAAGGACGCTGCGGCGAAAGCAGCGGGCGGCTTCGATGCGGAACGCCAGGGCAAGGGGGGTAAATCCGCCGGCCGCAAGGATGCCGCAGGCGCCGGCGGCTTCGAGAGGCGTCGACCGCTCGAAAGCGCGGAGCGGAAATCCCGCGACCATGGCGACCGTCCGCCGCGCCGGCCCAGCGGCGAGCGAGCGGCCCGCCCGGCCGACGACCGCATCTCGTCCGAAGGACGCAAGGAGAACGCTCGGCCGCCGCGTGGCGACGGCAAGAAGAGCTTCGCCGGCGACCGGCCACGTGCGAACGCCGGCGGCAAACCGGTTGCTGGAAAACCGGCTTCGGGAAAGCCGGCCGCCCATCGCTCGTCCGGCCCGCGTGCCGGAAAACGCGCCGGCAGCAGACCCGCCGGAGGCAAGCCCGGCGGTCGTCCGGGGGGCGGTAAGCCGCCGGGCAAGGGGCCGCAGGGCAGGGGGAAGTAGGCGGCCGTGCGCATCGTCGGTGGAGAATTTCGCGGCCGCACGCTGGCCGCGCCGAAATCGGACGATATCCGTCCGACCACGGACCGCACGCGCGAGAGCCTGTTTAACATCCTGAGCCACGCCTATCCGGAGGCGCTTGACGGAACGCGCGTTCTCGATCTTTTCGCGGGCACGGGGGCCGTCGGGCTCGAGGCGCTGTCGCGCGGCTGCCGGCAGGCTCTCTTCGTGGAGCAGGGGGTCGAGGGACGCGGGCTGCTGCGGATCAACATCGAAGCGCTCGGCCTTCAGGGGCGGGCCAAGATCTTTCGCCGCGACGCGACGGATCTCGGACCGGTCGGGACGATGGAGCCGTTTCATCTGGTGTTCGCAGATCCGCCCTATGGCAGGGGCCTCGGCGAACGCGCTCTGGCCGCGGCTGCCCGCGGCGGTTGGCTCGTTCCGGGTGCCCTTGCAATCCTGGAGGAGCGCGCGGACGTCCGGCCGCAGTTTTCCGAAAGTTTCGAATCGGTCGACGAACGCGCCTTCGGCGATACGCTCATGCATTTTCTGCGTTTCCGAGGCGCCTGAGACCGGCGCAAAGTCGGTTGGCGCTGTTCAGATTCCGCGTGATCTCGGCCTGCCCCTCGTGCAGGATGGCCGATGACGGAGGTGGCGATGGAGCAGAACCTGTCCACGATACGCAAAGCCGCGGGTAGCGAGGGGGAGCCGACCATCGCGCTTGCCCTCGGCGGCGGCGGCGCGCGCGGACTTGCCCACATCCATGTCATCGAGGCGCTCGATGAGATGGGGCTTCGGCCGGCGGTCGTCGCCGGTTCGTCGATCGGCGCTCTCATGGGCGCGGGCGTGGCCGCCGGCATGAGCGGGAAGGAAATTCGTGAACACGTGCTTTCGACCGTCGGCCGGCGTGGGGAGGTTCTCAACCGCCTATGGCGATTGAGGCCGACCAGTCTTGCCGAGGCTGTGGCGAGCGGCTTCCGCGTCGGCCAGTTCAATATAGAGCGTGTGCTGAAGGCCTTCCTGCCTGAGGCGGTGCCTGTCCGCTTCTCCGATCTGGCCATCCCCCTGAAAATCATCGTCACCGACTATTACGGACAGACGGAGCGGGTCTGCGAAAGCGGGGACCTCCACAAGGCGCTCGCTGCCTCCTGTGCCCTGCCGGCTGTATTCATGCCGGTGAAGATCGACGGCCGCGTGATGATCGACGGCGGCATCTATAATCCGATCCCCTTCGATCACCTGCGCGGACTGGCGGATATCGTCGTCGCCGTCGATGTCGTCGGCGGGCCGGATGGAGACGGGGAGACGATCCCGAGCCGTATCGACAGCCTGTTCGGCGCGACCCAGTTGATGATGCAGTCGATCATCACGATGAAGATGCAGGCCGGCGCACCGGATATTCTCCTGCGTCCCGATGTCGGGCGGTTCCGCGTCCTGGATTTTTTGCGGACCCAGGAATTGCTGACCGCCACCAGCGGGACCAAGGACGAGGTGAAGCGCGCGCTGGCAGAGCGCATCGATCGGTGGAAGAAGGGGATATAGCGACCGAGGGGCAAATGATCTGTTCAACCGGCTTGAACAAAATCCCCGGTCGGAGACGCGGGATGCGGGCGGAAAACCGCACACGCTTTTCTCCCGCTCTAAGGCCTGTCGAGATTCGGGCCAGCCGCTGAGGCTTGTTTGATTTCCTCATTCCTGTGCTTGTCACAGGAATCCAGCAAGACCAAGTCCTTGGGCTGGAAAGGCTCTTCCGCGCCGCAGACGCGGCGCTGCTGGATCCCTGTGGCGAGCACAGATCGGCTACGATCAAAGGAAACAAGCTTCAACGCCATTATCCATGTCGCAGCCGTCATAAACTCAAAATGAATCTCAACAGGCCTTAGCACAAGTGTTAACAGGCCCTGATATCACTCCGCCTTTTCCAGCGTTTCGTCGGCAAGATCCGGCAGAGCATCGTCAGGCTGAGTGACTTCACGCTTCGGCTTTACCAGCGGTTCCGGCCGGACGGGCCTTGAATGCAGCATGTCGCGGCCGGCGGTGATGCCCTCCGCTTCCTGGAGCACCAGCCTTGCCTCGTCGCGGCGGCGTATATCGTCCATGATGCCAATGGCTTCGTCGCCGTTCACGCCGAGCGCCTCGAGCGTCTTACGGCCGAAAAGCAGACCCGACTCGAACGTCTCGCGCAATTCGTAGTCGACACCCCGTGCGCGCAGTTCCAGCGTGTGCAGGCGGTCGTAGGAGCGCGCGAAGATGCGGGCATTCGGGTATTCGGCATGGACGAGATCGATGATCTTGTCCGTGACCTCCTTCTTCTGCGTGCACACGGCGACAATCTTCGCCTTCTCTATTCCGGCCGCTCGCAAGACATCGAGGCGTGTGCCGTCGCCGAAATAGATGCGGAAGCCGAATGTGGCCGCCTGACGCACGCGCGCCGCGGAATGGTCGATGATCGTCACATCGCGACCGCCGGCGAGAAGGATCTGCGAAGCGATCTGGGCGAAGCGGGAAAAACCGATCATCAGCACGTCGGCGCCGGCGCCCTCGAAATCCTCTTCCATTTCTTCGGCCAGTTCGTCCTGCTTGTGCATCAGCCGCCTGGAGAGCATCGCTGCCACGGGTGTCAACGCCATGGAGAGCGTGACGATGGCGACGAGCAGGGAGGACGTGGCTTGCGAGAAGACGCCGGCCGCGGCGGCTGCGGTGAAGAGCACGAAGCCGAATTCGCCGCCTTGCGGCAGAAGCAGGCCGATGCGCACGGCGTCGTTGTGGCGTGAGCCGGCGGCCCGGCACAGTCCGTAAAGGACCAGGCTCTTTACCAGCATCAGCACGGGAACGGCGATGATGATGCTCAGCAGGTTCTCTGCCACCACATGGAGTTCGAGCGACAGTCCGACCGCCATGAAGAAAAGCGCCTGGAGGATACCGCGGAATGGCTCGATGTCGGCCTCCAGCTCGTGACGATAGGACGATTCCGCCAGCAACACCCCGGCAAGGAAGGCGCCCATCGCCATGGAAAGGCCGGCGAGCTGCATCATCGTCGCCGCGCCCATGACGACGAGAAGCGCGGCTGCGATCATGACGTCGCGCGCGCCGGTGCGCGCGATCACCTGAAACAGCGGATTGAGAAGATAACGACCGGCGGCGAAAAGCGCGGCCACGGCGGCGATGGCGATCGCGAAGTCCTCGATCGGCGTGGTCGTGTCCTCCGGTGCCTGCGCCGCCATCAGCGGAATGATCGCAAGCAGTGGCACGATCGCCAGGTCCTGGAGCAGGAGAATGGAGAAGGCGCGCTGGCCATAGCGCGTGTTGGTATCGTTGTTCTCCTCCAGTATCTGCATGGCGAAGGCCGTGGAGGATAGCGCCAGGCCGAAGCCGGCGACGACGCTGCCGGCGCCTCCGAGAAGACCGCTGAACGCGATCAGGAACGAAAGAACGGCGCCGGTGATCACGACCTGTGCCGTACCGAGACCGAAGATGTCGCGCCGCATCTGCCACAGTCGCGACGGTTTCAGCTCGAGGCCGATGATGAACAGCAGGAAGACGACGCCGAGTTCCGAGACATGCAGAATCTCTTCGCCTTCCGTGATTTGCTGGGCGACGGGACCGATCAGGATGCCGGCGGCGAGGTAACCAAGGATGGTGCCGAGCCCAAGACGCTTGAACAGCGGCGCTGCGATCACGGCGCCGGCAAGCAGCATGAGCGCCTGCGAATAGATTATCGTTGTCGTTTCCATGCTCGGTGCTTCCGCTATAACGGCCGGGGGACCCGTGGGAGAGGGCGTATTCCGCCGCATATCATTTTGCTGCTGGGGCGGGAATCACGATGATGCCCTTGATGCATGCTTCAGTGCACAATAAATGGGACAGGAATGAAAGGCCAAAATCATGTCTGAGACGATCGATTCCGCCGTCCTCGAGCAGCGTGCCGCCGAGCTTGTCGATCAGGCGCGCCGCGCCGGCGCGGACGCCGCGGATGCCGTGGTGGTGCGTGGCCGCTCCCGTTCGGTTTCGGTGCGGCTCGGCAAGGTGGAGGCGGCGGAAGCTTCCGAGAGCGACGATTTCTCGCTCAGGGTCTTTGTCGGGCGGCGCGTCGCCAGTGTTTCCGCCAATCCGGGCTTCGATTTGAAGGTCCTGGCAGAGCGTGCGGTGGCGATGGCGAAGGCGTCGCCGGAGGATCCTTACGCATCGCTTGCCGACCCCGATCGCCTGGCGAAGGCCTATCCGGATCTCGAACTTTTCGACAACCGGGACGTATCGACCGAAGCACTCACGGAGGCGGCGCTCGCCGCCGAAGGAGCCGCGCTTTCGGTCACAGGCGTCACCAACTCCAGCGGGGCGGGCGCATCGGCCGGCATGGGCGGGCTCGTGCTCGTCACGTCTCATGGTTTCTCCGGCTCCTATATGGCCACCCGTTTCGGCTGCTCCGTCAGCGCCATCGCGGGCGAAGGCACCAAGATGGAACGCGATTACGACTTCGACAGCCGCCTCTATTTCGATGAACTCCGCACTGCCGAGGACATCGGCCGGGTCGCCGGCGAGCGGGCGGCGGCGCGCGTCAACCCCCGCCGCGTCGCGACGCAGAAGAACGTGACGGTCGTTTTCGATCCGCGCGTCGCACGCGGCTTCGTCGGACATCTTGCGGGAGCCGTCAACGGAGCGTCTGTCGCCCGCAAGACCAGCTTCCTGCGCGACATGATGGGCAAGCAGATCATGAAATCGGGCATTGCCGTTACCGACGATCCGTTGATCGTCCGCGGCGCCTCCTCGCGTCCTTTCGACGGGGAGGGGGTCAGCGGCTCGAAATTGTCGATGGTCGAGGATGGCGTGCTGCGCCATTGGTTCCTGTCCACATCTGCGGCCAGGGAGCTTGGCCTCGAGACCAACGGGCGCGGCGTTCGCGGCGGTCCGGCGGTCAGCCCGGCCTCCACCAATCTCGCCCTCGAGCCCGGCTCCGTCTCGCGCGACGATCTGATCCGCGGCGTCGGCACCGGCTTCTATGTCACCGAGCTCATCGGCCAGGGTGTCAACATGGTGACGGGCGAATATAGTCGCGGCGCCTCCGGCTTCTGGATTGAAAACGGCGAAATCCTCTATCCCGTTTCCGAGGTGACGATCGCCTCCAATCTCAAGCAGATGTTCATGGCGCTGACGCCGGCCGACGACATCGATAGGAAGTTCGGCATCGCCGCGCCGACGCTTGCGATCGAAGGCATGACGATCGCCGGAACTTGAATGTGGGCGGTGCGTTGCACTACAGCGCCGCGTGTAAGGATTTGCATGTCAGAAACAGCCCTTTCGATCCGCCCGGCCTGGGACGAGGACCTCGAACTCATTCTTACCGCTGCAGTCGCGGCGGGCGACACTGCGCTCGGCTATTTCCGCAAGACGCTGGACGTCCGCTGGAAAAATGAGGGCCGTTCCCCCGTTAGCGAGGCCGACCTCGCCGCCAACGACATCCTCAAGGGGCGGCTGCTCGCCGCACGGCCGGACTATGGCTGGCTTTCGGAGGAGACCGACGACGACGAAAGCCGTCTCGTCCGCGAGACCGTCTTTGTCGTCGATCCCATCGACGGCACCCGGGCCTTCATCGCCGGCAAGGATCTCTGGTGCGTCAGCGTCGCCGTCGTCCACCGTGGCCAGCCTGTGGCCGGCGTCCTCTATGCGCCCTCTCTCGACGAGATATTCCAGGCGACGCGCGATGGCGAAGCGCGGAAGAACGGCAAGGTGATTGCCGTGCGGGAGGCGGCATCCGGCGCGGTGCTGAAGGTGGCGGCGGCCGAGGATGTCATGGGGAAGCTGGCATTGCCCTATCGCAACAGGATGATGCGTGTGTCGCACGTGCCGTCGCTCGCCTATCGCCTTGCGATGATCGCGGATGGCCGCATCGACGGAACGATCGTCAAGCGGAATTCGCACGATTGGGATTTGGCGGCCGCCGACCTCATCCTTTCGCGCGCCGGGGGGGCGCTTTGCAGTCTCGATGGCGAGCCCTTGTCCTACAACCGCCCGACTGTCACCCACGGCGTTCTGGGAGCGGCCTCGGGAACCGCGCTGCCGGCGTTGCTCGCCGCCTCCAGGCCGCTTGAGCCCCATTGACCTTTAGGGGCGAATGCCGCAAACCACCCCAACACCAATAAGAACACAGATGGAATTTCGATGGCTCACGACTCCGAGAAAAAACAACGGCTGCACCTCGTCTTCGGCGGCGAACTGGCAACGCTCACCGACGTGCAGTTTCGCGATCTGGAAAATCTGGATATCGTCGGCATCTTCCCGGACTACGAGAGCGCGCATGTCGCCTGGAAAGCCAAGGCTCAGATGACCGTCGACAATGCGCATATGCGCTATTTCATCGTCCACATGCATCGCCTGCTCGATCCGGAAGCGAAGTAATGCCGTCGGCGTCGGACGCGGCGGAGGGCAAGCGTTCATGAGCAGCCTGCGCGCAAGGCTGGCACTTTCCGGCTATCGCTGGCTCGGAACGGCCGTCTATCCCTTCTTCTGGTCCTATCTTGCGCTCCGCGCGGCGAAGGGCAAGGAGGACCCGGCACGCCGGCGCGAACGCTATGGCTATGCTCAGTGCGCCGCGGCCCCAGGGCCCTCTCGTCTGGTTTCACGCCGCCAGTGTCGGAGAGACGAATGCAGTCACTCCGCTAATCAAGGAAATCCGCCGCCGCGGCATCGCCGTGGTGCTGACCACCGGTACGACGACCTCGGCGCGCGTCGCCGCGGAGCGATTGGGCTCGGCCGTCGTGCACCAGTACGTGCCGCTCGATTTCAAGCCGGCGGTGAGCCGTTTTCTGGAATATTGGCAGCCGGATCTGGCGATCATCGCCGAATCGGAGATCTGGCCGATGACGATCATCGAACTCGGCAGGCGCCATATTCCGCAGGTTCTGGTCAATGGCCGTCTTTCCGACCGCACCTTCGCCCGATGGAGGCGCCGGCCGTCGCTTGCCGATGCTCTCTTCGAAAATCTCGCGCTCGTCATCGCTCAGTCCGATGTCGATGCGGAGCGTTTCCGCACTCTGGGTGCGCTCCCGGTTACGGTCTCCGGCAACCTCAAGGTGGACAACGACGCGCCGCCGCACGATCCCAGAGACCTGCGCGAATACCGCCAGCAGATCGGTGCACGAAAGACCTGGGCTGCGATCTCGACCTTCGAGGGGGAGGAGAATGCGGCCGGGACCGTTCACCAGGCGCTTAAGGAGAGAACCGGCCTGCTGACGATCATCGTTCCTCGCCATCCGGAGCGTTGCGACGCGATCGAGGCTGCCCTGGTCGCGAAGGGGTTGACCGTCGCGCGCCGCACGCGCGGCGATCCGGTCACACCGGAAGTCGACATTCTACTCGGCGACACGATCGGCGAAATGGGGCTCTATCTGAGGCTGACGGAAGTCGCTTTCGTCGGACGTTCGCTTTTCGCCGAGGGCGGTCAGAACCCGCTCGAGCCGGCCATGCTCGGCTGCGCGGTGCTTTCCGGCGGGAATGTGCAGAATTTCCGCGAGACCTACCAGATGCTCGCGAAGAACGGCAGCGCCAAGATCGTGCGCGACACCGAGATGCTCGCCAAGGGGGTCAACTACCTGCTCGCCAACGACGACATGCGTCGCTCGATGATCGATGCCGGAACTCGAAACCGTGCAACAGATGCGGGGCGCGCTGACGGCGACGATGAAGGGCCTCGACCCCTACATCAACCCGCTTGTGGTGAAGGCGCGGCTGGAGCCGCGCCCTGAAGCCTGAAACGTGAAGCCTCGACTCTGGAAGGGACCATGCCCGCAACGAAACCGATCGCCGGCATATTGTTCGACAAGGACGGCACCCTTCTCGACTACGTGAAGAGCTGGGTGCCGGTGAATTACGAGCTGGCGCGGATCGCCGCCAAGGGCAATGAGAGCCTTGCGCGTGTCCTCCTTCAGGCGGGCGGGATGGATCCGGAGACCGGATATGTCGTTCCCGATAGCCTGCTTGCGGCCGGGAATACCGTGGAGATTGCCACCGGCATGGTCGGCGCCGGCGCGCCGTTTACAGTGGAAGAATTGACGGCGCTGTTCGACGGGCTCTTTGCACAATCCGCGCATTATGCCGTGCCGGTGACCGATCTCGCGTCCTTTTTTGCCGGGCTGCACGCGAAAGGCTACCGGCTCGGCGTCGCCTCCAGCGACAACGAGCGATCGATCCGGGAAACCGCCAGACGCTTCGGTTTCGAGGACTACCTCCATTACGTCGCCGGCTACGATAGCGGCTATGGCACAAAGCCGGAGCCCGGCATGGTGCTCGGGTTTTGCGCCGCAACGGGGCTTGCACCCGACGAGGTGGCCGTAGTCGGCGACAACAATCACGACATGCATATGGGCCGCAGTGCCGGCGTCGGCATGACGGTTGCCGTTTTGACCGGCACCGGATCGCGCCAGTCGCTTGCCGCGTCTTGCGACCACTGCCTCGCCGATATTACCGAGCTGGAAGCGGTGCTCACGAACTGATCGGCTTGCCTTTTTCTCCGTTCTGACGTTCTTTGTCGCCGGTCACACCGCTCACGGCCGATGCCCGCGGCGGAAAGTTCTGGATTTGCCGTTCCTGCCCTCGATGTGCAGGAGCGGCCGCACGGATATTTACGGGTAAAGATGGTTTCAGAAGCGCCCCCGTTCTGGTGGACCAAGGCCGACTGGCGCGCCTATGCTCTTTGGCCCTTTTCCTGGGTTTACGGCCGGATCGCCGGGATGCGCATGGACCGGGCGCGCCGGGCGACCTCCGCCGTGCCGCTGATCTGCATCGGCAACTTCACCGTCGGCGGAGCCGGAAAGACCCCGACGGCGATCGCTATTGCACGTGCCGCCAGGGCACGGGGCCTGAAGCCCGCTTTCCTGAGCCGCGGCTATGGCGGGTCGCTGGACGTCACGACGGTGGTCGACCCCGAGCACCATCGCGCGCGCGACGTCGGCGACGAGCCGCTGCTGCTTGCCCGCGAGGCCCTCACCGTGATCTGCCGACGCAGGGTGGATGGCGCACGCAAGCTTGCTGCGGAAGGCGCCGATATCATCATCATGGATGATGGCTTCCAGAGTGCCCGGCTCGTCTTCGATTTCGCCCTTCTGGTGGTCGATTCCGGCCGCGGTATCGGCAATGGCCATCTCGTGCCTTCCGGCCCGGTTCGGGCGCCGATCGGCAATCAGCTGCGCCATGCCAACGCTCTCCTGAAACTCGGCCACGGCTCCGCCGCCGATTCTCTCGTCCGCCAGGCGGCACGGGCCGGCAAGCCCGTCTATGTGGCCGAAACGGTGCGCACGGATACAGGGCCGCTCGACGGCGTCAAGGTCCTTGCCTGGGCCGGGATCGCCGATCCGGAAAAGTTCTTCAAGACCGTTCGCGAGACCGGCGCGGTGATCGAAGAGACCCGGACCTTCCCGGATCACCACCATTTCTCCGAAGACGAGATTGCCGATCTGATCGACCGTGCCGCAAGCCGGGGCTATACGCTGGTGACCACGGCCAAGGACATGGTTCGCCTGGAGCCCGGACACGGGCGGGCAGGGGAACTGGCGGCGAAAAGCCGCGTGATCGAGATCGAGGTGCGCTTCGACGATCCGGCAGCGCCGGGTGCAATCATCGACGCGACACTTGCCGCCGCCCGCGCCCGCCGATTGCGCGAGCGCAAGACGGGTTAGTCAAGCCTGACCCGCCAGGCCGCCGGCGCGTCGTTCCGCTTCGAGCGAGGCGTCCGCGTCGGCGTAAGCCTCCTGGCGCGCGACGCTCCAGTACCTGAGTTCATCGACCGGAACGGGCTTGCCCGTAACGGCACAGATCACGTGCGAGCCGGCAAGTACGACTTGGAAGTCTCCGTCGAGATAGCGGATCTTCGCCTCCCGGGAGGAGCTTCCTTCAAAACGGTTCATCATGCCTGAACGGGCCTCGTCTTATCGTGGACGTCCTGATCTATCGCGGCGCTCTGCAAAAAACCAGCGGTTTTGGAAGATGGTTCCAGCAGGGTCTCAGCTCCGCCCGAAAAGCCGCTCGATGTCGGCCAGCTTCAGCTCGATATAGGTCGGCCGGCCGTGATTGCACTGCCCGGAGCCGGGCGTGGCCTCCATCTGGCGAAGCAGAGCGTTCATCTCTTCGGTGCGCAACCGGCGGCCCGAGCGAACCGAGCCGTGGCAGGCCATGGTGGCGGCGAGATATTCGAGCCGGCCGGCGAGCCCACCGGCCGTATCCCATTCCGCAAGCTCGTCGGCAAGCTGGCGAACCAGTCCGGCGGCGTCCATTTCTCCGAGCATCGCCGGCGTTTCGCGGACGGCGATCGCCGCGGGGCCGAAACGCTCGATGGCCAGTCCCAGGCGCGTGAACTCCTGCGCATGCGCAATCAGCCGGTCGCAATCGTCTTCCGGCAGGTCGACGATCTCGGGGATCAGCAGCGCCTGCGCCGGTACCGGGCGGGCGTGGAGCGCCGTTCGCATCGTCTCGAAGACGAGACGCTCATGGGCGGCGTGCTGGTCGACGATCACGAGCCCGTCGTCGGTCTGGGCGACGATATAGTTTTCATGAAGCTGGGCGCGGGCGGCACCAAGCGGGAAGGAAACCGCCCGTCCATCGGCGGCCCGCGTCGCCTCGACGGCGGCGGCAGCGCTGCGCGCCGACGGCTGGGCGAAATCGGAGAAGGCCGCCTGGGGTGCTTCTGCAAAACCCCGCGCGGCCTCGTCGAAGCGCAGCGGCCGATAGGGCGAGACGGCGGCCGTCCAGGGCTCCTGCGGCCTGTCTGCCCGGTGGAACTCGGGACGGAAGGCGCGCATCAGCCCATGCGCCCCGGTCGTCGCCGCCCGGTCTCCCTCACGCGCCAGTGCCTCGCGGATGGCGCCGATGATCAAGCCGCGGATCAGTCCGGGATCGCGGAAGCGCACGTCCGATTTTGCCGGATGGACATTGACGTCGACGAGAGCCGGATCGAGCGTGATCGACAGCACCGCGATCGGGTAGCGCCCCTGCGGAATGGTCTCGGCATAGGCGGCGCGGATCGCGGACATGATCAGCTTGTCCTGGACCGGCCGGCCATTGACGAACGCATATTGCTGAAGCGAATTGCCGCGGTTGAAGGTCGGCACGCCGGCAAAGCCCGTCAGCCGCGCATCCTCGCGCTCGGCGTCGATCTCGATGGCATTGTCGCGGAAGTCGCGGCCGAGCACTTGCGCCATCCGCGCCAGCCGGTCGTCGCCTGTTGCGGGGAATTCGAGCGTCGTGCGATCGGAGCCGGAAAGCACGAAACGCACTCTCGGAAAGGCGATCGCCATACGCCGGACGACTTCCGAGATCGCCGCCGCCTCGGCCTTTTCCGACTTCATGAATTTCAGCCGCGCCGGGGTCGCGAAGAAAAGGTCGCGCACCTCGACCACGGTGCCTACGATAGCGGCCGACGGCCGGGCGGGCTCGCTCCTGCCGCCGGTGACCGTGATCGCCGCGCCTTCCCGGGCCTCCGCCGTCCTCGTGGTGATCGACAGGCGCGCCACCGATCCGATCGAGGGCAGGGCTTCGCCGCGGAAACCGAGCGTCCGGATATCGGCGAGGCTGTCGTCGAGCTTGGAGGTGCAATGGCGGCGGATCGCCAGTTCGAGATCGGCCGGCGACATGCCGATGCCGTTGTCGGTGACCCTGAGGAGCGTCTTGCCGCCACCGGCGGTCGCGATCTCGATCCTCGTCGCGCCCGCATCGAGCGCGTTCTCGATCAGTTCCTTCGCGGCGCTCGCCGGTCGTTCGATGACTTCGCCGGCGGCGATCTGGTTGATGAGCGTTTCGGAAAGTTGCTTGATGGCCATGCCCTATTTTCCAGGATTCGGAGAGGGAGGGAAAGCCCCGCGCTCACACTTCTCCAAGGCTTCCGGCCGGACCTGCAAAAAGCGGTATTGCGACTTAATCGGGCTTTAACGTTCTGCTGCAATTTTCCACAGCAACCTGAATGATCGTCGGGTTTTTGCCTCTGGAGCACCGCGGCGTTGCTGGACGCCGCCCGCATCCCTTCAAAAGGATGCCTCAAAGGCGGCCAGCATGTCCCGAAATGAAACCGCTGCTGATCGGTTGGCCGGACCGTAGCCGGGCCGGGAAGGCCGTTCAGCGGACAGAGTGCTACAGCACCCGTTATGCGTCCAAGGACGACTGGCGCTGTAGCGGGAACGAGGGCAGCGCGATGAATGATGTGGCGTCGGGCGGCGCAGACATCAGCAGGATCATTCTGGAGGCAAGCGGTGAAACGCTTGGCGCCGCCTTGCTCGTTTTCGGCCGGGACGACACCATCACCTTCGCAAGCGCCTCGATACTGCAATTTTTCCCGGTGCCAGCCGCCATGCTGGTTCCCGGGACGCGGCTGCGCGATTTTCTGGGGGCGGTATACGATACCGGCGTGCGCCCCGGAACCTTGCCGGAGTCCAGCCGGCATAGGCCGAACCGCGAAGACTGGATCGCCGAGCAGATGGCGCTCCACTGGCGGGAACGCTACGAGAATGTCGAGAGGGCTGGCCGCACGCGCTGGCTCTCTCTGCGTCAGCGGCGGCTGTCGAGCGGTATCGGCCTTCTCGCCGTCAGCGACGTCTCCGAACAGAAGAAGCGCGACGAGCAGGCCCGGACCGATCTCCAGCGGATCGCCCTGACGGAAGAGATCCTCAACGCTCAGCCCAATCCCATCTGCGTCAAGGACAGCAACCTCCACTACATCGCCGTAAACAAGGCCTTCTGCGTCATCCACGATCTCGCGCCGGACGCCATGCTCGGACGTTCCGCCTCGGACCTCGTCGAAACGGAGCTTGCGGAGCACTTCGAACGGTCGGACCGCCACGTCCTGGAGACAGGCATGCCGCATTCGGAGGCGGAGCATATCGTTCGCGCCGACGGCAGCGACCTTTGGGTCGTGACGCGCAAATATCGTATCGGCCTGCCCGGCCGCCATTTCGTCGTCACCTGCATGACCGACGTCACCGATATCGCCGTCTGGTATGACGGCTCGGAAAAAGGCGGCGACACCGGTCTGCAGATCCGGGACTATAGCATCTTCACGCCTGCGCAGAATTTCTACGATCCCTTCCGGTCGCTCGACTTGCAGCAACTCGCCCACGCCGGATCGAAGATCGACATGCTGCCGGCTCGGGAATTGCGCGTACTTCTGGCGACCGCCGACCGGGACACGGAAGAGCGATTCGTGGCGCGGCTGCGCGGCTTCGGGCTCGACGCCTGTGCGGTCCGCAATGGCGAGGAACTCGACGCCTTCGCGCTGGCTGCCGAGGCCCGCGGATTGGAGATCGACCTTCTTCTGCTCGACACCGCTTTTCCGGAGAAGCATCGCGTTCTCGCCTCCTGGCGCGCCTGTACATGGGTCGAGGTATCGAGCGATATGGATGCGACGATCCTGCTTGGGGAGATCTTCGCTGTCCGCGCCCGCGGCGCGCGTTCGCCGTTGCTGCAGCCCGAACGGGGGATTGCGCTCGACCGCGATCTCGCGCCCGCGACGCATGCGCCGACGGTGGAAGTCCTCGTCGCGGAGGACAACCACGTCAACCAGTTCGTCTTCGCGCAGATCCTGGAGGGGCTCGGGATTTCCCACCGGATCGCCGCGGATGGAAGAGAAGCGGTGGACCTCTGGCACGAACTCCAGCCCGCCCTGGTTCTGATGGACGTCTCCATGCCGGTGATGAACGGCTTTGAAGCCGCCATTGCCATTCGACAGGCCGAGAAGGGCACGGGCCGTCGCACGCCGATCGTGGCCGTGACCGCCCAGGCGATCGATATCGACCTCGAGCGCTGCAGGACATCGGGAATGGATGACCACATCATGAAGCCGGTCAGCCCGGATATGATCGAGATGCTGCTGCGGAAACACCTGCCGGCGGCCGAAAGGCGCGTTTCGGGTTCTGGTCGGAGCGGATCACAATGACATTGCAGGAGCTCGGTATCGATCGGGCGAAGCGGGACAGGCCGTATAGTGCCTCCTTCGTCGATCCATTGACCGAGCTCGGCAATGCACGCCACCTCAAGCAAACCGTCTGCGCCCTCGCGGCCGAACGGGCAAGCGATCCCGCACCCTTTACCATCGCCCTCGCAAATCTGGACGGGTTCAAGCCGATCAACGACCTCTTCGGCCCTGAGGCCGGCGATCAGATCCTGCGCCAGGTGGCGCACCGGCTGAAGGCCTGCGTTCCCGAGGGCGCGACGGTGACGCGTACCGCAGATGACGAATTCGCCATCGTCCTGCCGCTGGTCTTTGAACGAAGGAGTGCGGAGAAGCGCGGCCAGATGCTAAAGGAAGTGCTCTCTTCGCCCTTCGCACTCGGCGACCGGAACGTTCGGCTTTCGGCCTCGTTCGGCTTTGCTGTCTTTCCCTTTGCCGGAGACACGTTCGACGACCTGCTGAAGAGCGCCGATACCGCGCTCTACCGCTCCAAACGGCGTGGCCGCGGCCAGATCACCGTGTACTCGCAAGAGATCGCACAGGAGATGAAGCACGCGACGCAGCTTGAGCAGGCACTGCGCAATGCGATCATCGCCGGTGGGATCGATGTCCACTTTCAACCGATCGTCGATCTGCGCAGCGACCGTCCGGTGGGTTTCGAGGCGCTGGCGCGGTGGTGCGACGCCGACCTCGGCTATGTCTCGCCGGCCGTCTTCGTGCCTTTCGCGGAAGAGCGCGGATTCATCGACGCGCTTTCCGAAATGCTTCTGCGCAAGGCGGCGCGGGCTGCCCTCTCCTGGCCGGAGGACCTCTTCCTGTCCTTCAACCTGTCCTCGGTCCAGCTGATGGATCCGGCGACGAGCGCTCGGCTCCTGGCAATCACAGCTCAGGTGGGCCTCGACCCCCGGCGCCTCGAACTCGAGATCACCGAGACCGCTGCGATGGCCGACGCCGGCACTGCCCAGAGGATCGTCACCGAATTGAGAGCGGCCGGCGTACGCGTGTCGCTGGACGATTTCGGAACGGGCCAGTCGAGCCTCGGGCGGCTCAGGGATTTTTCCCTCGACAAGGTGAAGATAGACCGGACCTTCGTTTCGGGGATTTCCACCGACCGGACTTCAGAACATATCGTCAAGGCGATCGTTTCGATGTGCGAGGGGCTGGAACTCGCCGTGGTCGCCGAAGGCATCGAGCATTCATCCGAGGCGCTGAAGCTCAAGGCGCTCGGCTGCGGCCTGGGACAGGGCTATTTCTACGGCAAGCCCGCCGATGCCGATGCCACCTTGCGTTACCTTTCCGAGCATTACCCGGATGTGGCGGCGGCGCGCTGAAGCGCCTCATGCCCGCTTACGGTTTCGGCTCCCGAACGATCGCTGCGGCCCTCCTCCAAAAGCCAGTCGCGGATGCGGCGCGCCTGACTGTTGAGTTCGCGTGACCGCGGCCAGACGACGTAGAAGGCCTGGCCCGTCCTCAGCACATGCCCCCCGACCGGCACCAGCGCGCCGGAGCGCACCTGTCGGGCGGTCAGATGCTCCCAGCCGAGCGCAATGCCCTCTCCCGCCAGCACGGCCTGGATCACGAGCACGTAATCGTTGATCGCGAGCCTTTTGCCTTGCGCCGGATAAGCAAGGCCCGCGCTCGCGAACCATTCGGTCCAGTCGCAGGCCCGCCTTACGGGCTCTTCGAGGTGGATAAGATTGTGCCTGATGAGGTCCGCGGGCGTTGCCGGCAGCCCATGCGTTTCGATATAGGCGGGTGTCGCCACGGCCTGGACGACTTCATCGGCCAGCACCGCCGCATGATAGCGCGGCCAATGGCTGGGGTCCCCGCCACGAATTCCGAGCGGGATCGGCTCCTCATCCAGATCGAGGTCGCGCACGCTTGTCTGGATGCGAAGGTCGATCTCCGGCAGGTCTTCGCGCAGCCGGGCTAGCCGCGGCAGCATCCACATGGAGGTGAAGGCCGTCGAGGCCGCCAGCGTCACATTGGTCTCGCGCCCTTTGGCGCGGATGTCTTCGGCCGACTTCTGGATCCGTGCGAGGCCGACCGAGACATCCGCGTGAAACTTTTCTCCGGCCTCCGTCAGTTCGACGGCCCGGTGCACACGGTGGAACAGGGGCACGCCCAGCTGGTTCTCGAGTTCCTCGAATGGCGTAGGACACCGCTGCCTGAGTCATTCCGAGCTCACCGGCAGCGCGTGTGAAGTTCTGATGCCGGCCGGCTGCCTCGAAGACGATGAGGCTCGCGGCAGACGGTAGGAGACGGCGCAGATTTTCCATAAGTACCACTTATATCAAGCGTCGAATTTTTCCTGCGTTACAATAGCCTCTCTCGTCAATACCATCATTGCAAATGATGGGAGATCGACCATGGAAGTGTTGGAAGCAACCGGCGAGGCGCCGAAACGGACCCGGAGCGGGCGACCGCAGCGACGCGAGGGCAGCAAGAATCTCGGCGTCCCCTACATCGCCCGCAATATACCGACCTATGACATCCTCGGCGAGGAGAACCTGGAGCGGATCGAAGGGGTGGCCGACCGCATTCTCGCCGAAGTCGGCATCGAGTTTCGCGACGACCCGGTGGCGCTCGACCACTGGCGGCGCGCCGGGGCCAAAATCGAGGGTCTTCGCGTCACCTTCGAGCCCGGGATGCTGAAAGAGATCGTCCGTTCGGCGCCGGCGCAATTCACGCAGCACGCCCGCAACCCTGCCCGCAGCGTCGAGATCGGCGGCCGCAACGTGGTGTTCTCTCCGGCTTACGGTTCCCCCTTCGTCATGGATCTGGACAAGGGCAGGCGCTACGGCACCATCGAGGACTTCCGCAATCTGGTGAAGCTCGCCCAGTCGAGCCCCTGGCTGCACCACTCCGGCGGCACCATCTGCGAACCGTGCGACGTGCCGGTGAACAAACGTCATCTCGACATGGTCTACAGCCACATAAAATACTCCGATCGCGCCTTCATGGGGTCGATTACCTCGGAGGAACGTGCCGAGGATTCGATCGAAATGGCCCGCATTCTTTTCGGTGCCGAATTCGTCGACGGCAACTGCGTCATTCTCGGCAATGTCAACGTCAACTCGCCGCTCGTCTGGGACGGCACGATGACGAAGTCGCTGCGGGCTTATGCGCGCGCCAACCAGGCCGCGGTGATCGTGCCGTTCATCCTCGGCGGCGCGATGGGGCCGGTCACTAATGCCGGGGCGATTGCGCAATCCTATGCCGAAACGCTTGCCGGCTGTGCGCTGACGCAGCTCGAACGGAAGGGCGCGCCCGTCATCTTCGGAAACTTTCTTTCCTCGATGTCGCTCCGCTCGGGCTCGCCGACCTTCGGCACGCCGGAACCGGCGATCGGCAGCATGGTCATCGGCCAGCTCGCGCGCCGGCTCGGCCTGCCGTTGCGCTGCGCCGGAAACTTCTCCAACTCGAAGCGCCCGGATGCACAGGCAATGCAGGAAGGCGTCATGTCGATGCTGTCGGCCGTACATTGCGGCGCCAATTTCGTCCTGCACTCGGCAGGCTTCGCCGACGGCCTGCTGGCCATGTCCTACGAAAAATTCATGATGGACATGGATTTCTGCGGGGCGCTGCATTCCTATCTTGCCGGCGTCGTTGTCGACGACAATACGCTCGCCATGGACGCCTTCCTAGAAGTGGGCCCGGGCAGCCACTTCCTTGGCTCCGGCCATACGATGCGCAATTATCAGACCGCCTTCTGGGACAGCGCCCTTTCCGATAACGAACCCTTCGAGAAATGGGTGGAACAGGGCGAAACCGACATGGCGCTGCGCGCGAACAGGAGCTGGAAAAAGGCTCTCGCCGAATACGAGGCGCCGCCCTTGGATGCGGCCATCGACGAAGCGCTGAACGACTATGTCGCAACGCGCAAGAACGGCATGGCCGACGCGTGGTACTGAGCCTTTCCAACGCGTTGCCACCTGACGACGAAAAGCGGCGCCATGGGCGCCGCTCCTGTTGTTCGTTTTAGAGCCTACGGCTTACTGCTGGGGGGCAGGTTCCGCAGGCGCCGGTGCCGGCGTCGTACCCGTTGCCGAAGTCGTCGACGTATCGACCGGCTGGTCAGCGTTACGCTCGGCCATTACCTGCGATTTCGTCTTGAACTCCGGCGCGGCCTTCAGGGAGTCGGCCGTTTCGGTGGTCGTCAGCTTGATCTCATCCGAATCGGGCTGGTCGGCAATCGCGATCTTGTCGAACGGAACTGCGACGTTCTTTTCCCCGATGCCGAGGAAGCCGCCAACTCCGACGATGGCAGCAGCGATACCGCCTTCCTTCTCGATGATCAGGTCGTTGATCTCGCCGATGCTTTCATCGCTGGCATTGTAGACGGACTGGCCGATATAAGTATTCGCGGACACTTGGTCTTCCGCTTGCTCCGTCAGGTAGCTGGCGTCACCAGCCGCCATATCGGTCGTCTTGTCTGCCGTATCCGGTGTCTGCGCCTGCTCGTCGGCGGCCGGCGGGGTAGCCGGAGCCGGGGCGGGTTCCATGGTCTGGGTTTCAGGTGCCGTAGCCGGAGGCGTCGTGGTTTGCTGTGCGAAGCTCATCGGGGCAACGGCAACGCCCACGAGAAGCGCGCCAGCGGCAACGGAAGATATAAGTCTCTCTTTCATGTCAGACTGCCTTTCGTTGACGTTGTCGGCTAGAGGGCATTACGTGCGCTTTTCGCCCGCATTCCCTTCCAGCCCTTTGGCATCGATCACGATGTCATCACCGTGATCCAGGCGCAGCCTCAAGTTGGGCCAGGGATGCTGCGCCGATGACACTCAAGCAACGCCCGGCAACGCAAACTGTTCCGGAAAAAGTGAACGCCGAGCTGGCCGGCACGAGGCTTCCATTGGTGTGCGCTCGATGCGGTTGCGCCGCATGCTCGGGTGAACACGCGGCGCAGAAGCTCGCATTCCGGTTGCCTTTCGCAGGGGACGCCTTCATGGCTCCAGGGGTCCGGGGGCGAAGGCTCGATCAGTGACTTTCGCGGAGAACCTCGCTGCCGCTCTTGCCGACGAGGAAATCGAGGTCCGCGCCCCTGTCGGCCTGCAGCACCGTGTCGTGATAGAGTTTGTAGTAGCCGCGATGCCATTTCTGTTCGGGCGGCTGCCAGGCCGCCATGCGGGCCGCCAGTTCTTCCTCGCTGACGAGCAGGTTCAGCTCGCCTTTCAGGGCGTCGAGGCGGATCCGGTCGCCGGTCCTGACGATCGCCAGGGGCCCGCCGGCATTGGCTTCTGGGCTCACATGAAGAACGACGGTGCCGAAGGCGGTGCCGGACATGCGCGCATCGGAGATGCGCACCATATCGCGCACGCCCTTTTCGACAAGCCGGCGCGGAATCGGCATGTTGCCGACCTCCGCCATGCCGGGATATCCCTTCGGTCCGCAACCCTTAAGAACGAGGATCGTGTCTTCGGTGACCGGCAGGTCGGGATCGTCGATCTTGGCCCTGAGGTCTTCGATCGTGTCGAAGACATAGGCCGGCCCCTCGTGGGCGAGCAGATGTTCGCTTGCCGCAGACGGCTTGATCACCGCACCGTTGGGCGCAAGATTACCCTTCAGCACGCGAATGCCCGCCGCCGCACGCAATGGGTTGTCTAGCGGGCGGATGACATCGTCGTTATAGACCTCCGCGCCCTCCCAATACTTGCTGATCGGAACGCCGAAGACCGTCGGTGCGTCGGCATGCAGCAGGTGCTGGATCCGATTCATCACGGCCGGCAGGCCGCCCGCATAGGCGAGATCCTCGATCAGATACTTGCCCGACGGCATGCAGTTGACGATGCAGGGCACCTGACCGCCCACCCGATCGAAATCCTCGAGACAGAGGTCGATACCCGCGCGCCCGGCGATCGCCAGCATGTGGACCACGGCATTGGTCGATCCGCCGACGGCGGCATTGGCGATGATGCCGTTCTCGAAGTTCTCCTTTGTCAGGATTTTCGACAGCCTGAGGTCTTCGTGAACCATCTCGACGATGCGCTTGCCGGTCATGTGCGAGAGCGCCATGCGGCGGGCGTCGACCGCGGGCAGGGCGGCGTTCGTCGGAAGCGACAGGCCCATGGCTTCCACGATCGACGCCATCGTCGTCGCCGTGCCCATGGTCATGCAGACGCCCGGCGAGCGCGACATGCCGCTTTCGGCGGCCATGAATTCCTGCAGGCTCATTTCACCGGCGCGCACCGCCTCCGAAAACTTCCAGACATCCGTGCCCGACCCGATATCCTTGCCCTTCCACTTGCCGTTCAGCATGGGGCCGGAGGAAACGACGATCGTCGGGAGGTCGACCGAGGCCGCTCCCATCAGCTGGCCCGGAGTGGTCTTGTCGCAGCCGCCGAGAAGCACGACGCCGTCGATGCCATAGGCGCGGATAGCCTCTTCGACATCCATTGCGAGCAGGTTGCGGAAGAGCATGGCGGTCGGACGCATCTGCGTCTCCCCGAGCGACGACACCGGAAATTCGACCGGAAAGCCCCCCGCTTCCCAGACGCCGCGCTTCACCCCTTCGGCGAGAATACGCAGATGGCTGTTGCAGGGCGTGAGTTCAGACCAGGTGTTGCATATGCCGATGATCGGCCGGCCGTCGAACACATGGTCGGGAAACCCCTGATTCTTCATCCAGGACCGATGAATGAAGCCGTCCTTGTGCGTGCCGCCGTACCAGTGACGGCTTCTCAGTTCTTTTTCTTGTCGCTCATCCGAGCACTCCTTCCACCGCGATTCAGCGCAATGGAGCAATTGTATGATTTTTCGCCGGCGCGACGCCAGTCTTTGTTGTTCGGCGGATTTAAAGTCGGAATGCGGGCTCGAAGCGCCCTTCGACCTCGATCCCGAGGTCGAAGGTTTTCCCGCCCTGCGGGTCGGCTGCCCGCGCGGCGTCGTCCATGCCCTGCCAGGCCGATGTCACCAGCAGCCGTTCGGCCCGGGCGCCGACGAAAGCCGGGCAGCTCGGCTGCGTCGCCGGCACGGCGTAGCGGGCGACCTTCCGGCCGTCGGGTTTATAGACCTCCACGGCGCTTGCGCCCCACCGGGCGTTCCAGATCAGCCCGTCGGCATCGCAGACGGCGCCGTCGACGCCGCCCGGGCTCGTGCTTTCGTCCGAAAGCAGCACCGGATCGCCGGTCGGGAGCGCTGTCGCCGGATCTATGTCCACGCGCATCAGCTGGTTGACGTCGGTGTCGGTGAAATAGGCGGTAGCCCCGTCCGGGAAAAGCAGATCGCGTTGGGAATGGTGATGTTGCCATAGAGCCTCGTGACGCGGCTGCCGGCCACATGGTAGATCGCACCCGCATGTTTCTCGGCGCTGCGCCCCATGGTGCCGACCCAAAGCGCGCCGCAGGGATGGACGCGTCCGTCGTTGGAGCGGTTGCCCGGCTTTTCCTCGAGCGTCGCGAAATGGCGTAGCTTCGAGCTTTCGGTGTCGCGCACGAAAAGGCCCTGATCCGAGGCGATCAACTGCCGTAGCGGATCGATCGTCGCAAGCACGCTGCCGAGGAAGGGCAGGGGATGGATCGCCTTCCGTCCGCTTTCGAGATGAAGCTCATGCAACTCGCGGCCCGTTATATTGAACCACCAGGCCGTTCCTGTGTCGGGGTCGAAGGTGGGGCCTTCGCCGAGTTCGCACGCGGCTTCCGAAAGGGTTCGGCCGGAAAAGGGAACGAGATCGGTCACTGCTGGCCTCCATAGACGGCATCATAGGCTGCGAGCGTGGCAATGGCCCGCTGCCGCACTTCCCCGGCGCTCATCCCGGCCTTGTACAGGCTCGAACCGAGCCCGAAGCTGCGGATCCCGATCGCTGCATAGTCGGAGAAATTGACCTCGGACACGCCGCCGACCGCCGCGATCTCGAGGTCGCCCGGCAGCACCGCGCGGATCGCCGCGATGCCGGAGGGGCCGAGCACGCTTGCCGGAAAGAACTTGAGGCCGCTGGCTCCGGCGGCGGCCGCCGCCAATGCCTCCGTCGGCGTGAAAACGCCTGGCATCGTCACCATGTCTTTCGTCGCAGCAAGCCGGATGACTGCCGGCTCTACATTGGGGCTCACCATCAGCCGCCCGCCGACATCGGCGAGGCGTTCCACCTGGGCCGTCGTCAGCACCGTACCGGCGCCGATAAGGCACCCGGCCGGAGCCATTTTGACGGCCGTCTCGATGGAGCGAAACGGATCCGGCGAATTCAGTGGGATTTCGATCGCCGTGAAGCCTGTTTCGATGAGGCCGCCGACCACGCCTTCCGCCTCCTCCGGCTTCAGGCCGCGCAGGATCGCGATCAGCGGGCGTTTCATCGGGGGCAGGGGGATTCTGTCCATGTTCTTTCTTTCTATCACAAAGGCCAAATCGCACGGGCGGCAGCGGAAAGACCGGCCCGCACCGCCTCATCGGCGTCGACGGCCCGGACGTTGAGGCCCTGGCTTTCGAGGGCAGTACGATAAAGCGTGCCGAGCCCACCGGAGCCGACGAGGCATACGCCGTCCACCGTGCCCGAGGCCGCGAGCGCTCCGGCGATCTCCAGGCCTATCAGGGTCCCGGACAATTGCGCTCTCGCGTCGGCGGCGCCGGTGCCGTGCAGAAGCTGCCCGGCGCGAACGGAGAAGAGCAGATTGGTTGCGAGCGCCGGGTTCTCCCTCGTGCGGCTTACTGCATCCGTAAAGGCTGCGCTCCCGGTCGCGAAGCTTTCCGCTTCTGCCACCGCGTGGCTGAGGATGGTGTGGCGCGAGATGGTGTCGAAGAGCTCACCGGTCATGAAGGTGGAAAAGCCCTCGACCCTGTCGTCGGCAAGACGAACCCACTTGCTGTGCGTGCCGGGCATGCAGACGAGATGGCTGCCGGCGCCGAGATGCCCGGCTGCGCCGAGGAGCTGCGTCTCCTCGCCGCGCATGACGTCCGGATGCCGTTGGTCGCGCTGGGCGAGGCCGGGGAGAATGCGGATGTCGCGGTCGACATCGGGAATGGCCGTGGCACGGCCGGCAATCTCGGCGAGTGCTGCGGGGGTTTCGATATACCCGGCCTCCTTCCAGCCCTGACGGGCGCCTGCCATGCCGCAGATGATGATCGGCAGATGCGCAGGCGCGGAGACCGCGGCGAGATGGCCGTCGAGAATCGTGTGAAAACCGGTCTTTGCGGCCGTCGTCATGCCCTCGGCGCTGCGGCGTTCGGCCAGCACCGCACCGTCCTCGCCGATGATCCACAGGCGGAAGCTCGATGTTCCCCAATCCACTGCGGCATAATAGCCTGCCGTCGTCAAAACACGCCTCCATCGATGATCATGGTCTGTGCGGTCATCGCCGCCGAACTGTCCGACGCCAGAAAGAGGCATGGGCCGACGAGATCGTCGGCGACCAGCATGCGCTTGAGGCACTGCCTTTCCTGCATCCGTGCGATCGATTCTTCCGTGAGCCACAAGCGCCGCTGCCGTTCCGTAACGATCATGCCGGGCAGGATCGCGTTGACGCGGATATTGTCCGGCCCGAGCTTGCCGGCGAGCGACTTGGTGAGGCCTATGATCCCGGCTTTGGCTGCAGAGTAGGCGGGGATTTCCGGCATATTGAGCATGAAGGCGATCGAGGAGAAATTGATGATCGATCCGCCGCCTTGCCGCTGCATGTGGGGCGCGACCGCCTGGCACATGAAGAAGATATGCCTGAGGTTGACGGAAAGGCTTTCGTCCCAGCTCTGCTCGGTCACCGCTTCGAGCGCCTGCCGGTCGTCGCGCGCGGCGTTGTTGACGAGCACACGGACGGAGCCGAGTTTGGCGGCCGCCTCCTCGGCTGCGGCCCGTACGGCCTCGACATCGCGAAGGTCTGCCTGGATGAAATGCGGCGCCTGTCCGGTCTGCGCCGCGACCTTCTCGCAGAGCGCCAGGCTCGCTTCCGCTGCGATGTCCACGAAGGCGACGTGGGCGCCTTGCCGGGCGAACGCCTCCACCAGTGCGGCTCCTATGCCGGAGCCGCCGCCGGTGACCAGAACTCCGCGATCGCGCAGATCAGGAAACTGGCTGCTCGGCAAGGTCATGGCTTCTCCCTGATACCGCGGCTGCGGGATTGGTTGTTCCAATATCCGGAACTGTGTTTTATTATATGGAATTATCGCGCCAATGCTTTTAGCCTGTCAAGATAGCGCAGCGGAAAGCGGATAAGAATGAAGCGGAAGAAAGAAGACGACATGGAAGGTGACCTCGTCGGCACCGGCACGCTTGGCAAGGCAATGGCCGTGCTGGAGGCAGTAGCCATGGCCGACCGCCCTCAGCGCTTCACGGATATATTGCAGACCGTTCGTCAGCCCCGAGGAACCCTGCACCGGCTGCTTGGCCATCTCGTCGAAGAGGGCTTGCTGGTGCAGCACCGGGACTTGTCCTACGAGCCCGGGCTTCGCCTGTTGAAATTCGCTTATCGCTCCTGGTCGGGGAACCGGTTTCGCGAGATCGCCGCCCCTTATCTCCTGCATCTGCACCAATTGACCGGCGAGACGGTGCATCTGGGCGTGCTGCGGGAGACCGAGATCATCTATGTCGACAAGGTGGAAAGCCGGCAGACCGTCCGTATGAGTTCGCAGATCGGCAAGGCGTCGCCGGCCTATTGTACGGGTATCGGCAAGGCGGCTCTGTCGGTTCTTCCCGCAGGCGAATTGCAGCGGATATCGACCGGAATGGAGTTTCACCCGTTCACGGCGCAAACGCATCGTTCGATAGAATCGCTCCTTGCCGAGATCGAGGAAATCCGGCACGACGGCCATGCCTTCGACCGGGAGGAGCACGAGGCGGAGATCTGCTGCGTGGCCGCCCCGATCAGCGTTCCGGAACACGACCTGGTCGGAGGGATCTCCGTGACCGGTCCCTCCTATCGGGTCAGCCTGCAGCAGCTGACCGCTTGGGCGCAGGACGTGCGCGAGGTGGCGGCAGAGATCGAGGAAGAGGTCCGGATCCGGCTTGGCCCCGGGCGGGAAACGGGGGCTGCGGCGCCGCGTGTCCTGCCGGACGAGCAAAGGTCTCCGTGACGGTTAAGGATTACAGCATGTTTTCCACGAAAAAGTGCGCGGAACCGCTTTACGGTAAATTAGAAGTTTCGACTGGACGAAAAGGTTCAAGATAAGTAGCTTCAATGCCGGTCTGCTGCCACGGCTGGTTGCATCGGGCGGAATTCTGGTGGAAGCGAAGGCGTGGGTATGACAGCGCGAGCGTCATGCTCCAGCTGGAACGCGGATGTGAGAGGCGGGCGGAAGATGATCGATTTCAGCGTGGATATATCCTCATTGGTCCTCCCTGACGGTCACGCTGTCAGCGGGTCGATCGACAGCGAGGATGATGTGCGGAGCGCGCTCGGCCGGGTGTCGGAAGGTTTCGGTTTTCGAGGCTTCATGGTCCTCGCCATTCCCGAGTCGGGGTCCCACAGCCTCACTGCGCAGGCGCTCATGACGACCTGGCCGATGGATTTCCTCAGGCGCTACGACAGTGCCCGCCTGATCGACGGCAGTCCCGTGATCCAGCGGTTGCGGCGCAGCACAATTCCCTTCACCTATGATGCTCATCTGCTCGCGCGCGGGCGCGTGGACGGAAAGGGCGAAGCTGCCATATGCGTTTTCGAACAGGCGAACATGCCGCGCGGGGTGTATCTGCCGGTCCATGATGCCGCGGGTCACCGCGCCGCCATCGCCTTCGGCGGTGACAGGTCCGCCGTGTCCGACGACGAGATGCAGGCTCTGAACCTCTGGGCCGGCCTTCTATACAGCCGGCTGAGCGAAGTCCGGACGCGCGACCGACGCGGCCCGGGCAGCCTTTCCCGGCGCGAGATCGAGTGTTTGCGCTGGGCCGCGGCTGGCAAGACGACGGTGGAGATGGCCCGCATAATGGCACTGTCGGAATATACGGTGAACCACTATCTCAACCGTGCGACGCGCAAGCTCGATTCGGTCAATCGCGTCCAAACTGTCGCCAAGGCGATACGCGCGGGCTTGATCAATTGATCGACGCCGGCGGGACATGAATAGAGCCTTTTACTCTCTCATCCCTGTGACAAGCACGGGAAATGGAGGCACGCGAACGCGACGAGGCCGTCTTTCGGGGCGAGCGGCTGAAGGCGGGGTCGGCGTTCATCGGCACGGTCGAAATGCACAGGGTTTTGCGCGTCAGAGGTGATGATCGTCAATCACCTGTTGGCATTGCTCGGCGGCTCGGGCTATTTGATAGTCGATGACTGCGATGGAACCGCACCGATGCAAGAGATGATCACGAGGGGGACGACTGATATCGATCTGCCCCGGGGCGGCGATTTCGCGCCTGAGATAGCAAGGCTCGAGACCCAGTTCGACATTATCCGCTACATGCGGCGGATTACGCCGATTTTCGGCTTCAAGACGTTTCTCATCTGTTCGATCCCTGCAGTCGAGGTAGAGCGGCTCTCCGCCACCACGGTGATCTCGAACATGCCGGCCGAGCTCCTCAACAAATATGACAGCCTTTCGATGCTGCGCTTCAGCACCGGGGTGCGGCGGTTGAGAGAGACGACGACGCCGTTTCAGATCAAGCTTGAAGACTGGGAGAGGGAGGGAGGCAAGCCCGACTCTGCCGCGGATTACATCGCCATGTTGCGCGACAACGGCATATTCCAAGCCAATTACTTCCCGGTCCACGATGCCGAAGGTGGCCGCGGCGCGGTCATCCTCATGGGCCCGGAAGCGGAATTACCGATGACGGCGGCGATGGAACTGCAGATGATCGCAATTCACGTCTATAACCGGCTTGCCGAGATCGGCTCTGTTTGGAAGAACACCAATACGGTTCTTTCCGAACGGGAGATCCAGTGCCTGAGCTGGACGGCCGCCGGCAAGACCAGCTCGGAAATCGCCGGTATCCTCGGCCTGTCGGAACACACGGTGAATCATTACCTCAACCACGTCACGAAGAAGCTCGACGCGGTGAACCGCACGCAGGCGGTCGTGAAGGCGATGAAAAAGGGCTATATCAGCTAGGGTCTGAGAGTCATCCTCCGCCCCCATCTCTGTGCTTGTCACAGAGATGATGGCAGCGCCGCGTCTGCGGCGCGGGAAGCGTTCTTGCAGCCCAAGGACTTGGTCTGGCTGGATTCCTGTGACAAGCACAGGAATGAGGAAATCAAACAAGCCGCAGCGGTTATTCGATCTCAACAGCTTTAGCCGGCAGCCCCATCGGCCGGAGCAATGGCCGGCGCATCTGAGAGCATTTCGTATCCAAATGGCGCGCCTGCTCAGGAAATGAGCAGCGCAGTCTCTTGCGCATCCGCGATAGTTGAAGAGCAACTCATTGGAAACTCTGGTTTTTTCCGGAAGGCTCCAACTGGCACGCATTGTGCATATTCAGTTCCGTGTCCAGAGGGGACCATAATAAGACAGCGCCCAGGAAGGTCGCGACAGGGGCCGCCGCCGATCGCCCGTGATCCCGGATGTACGGACACGATGATCGGTTGGCGGCCCTCTCATTTTCCCGCCTGTCGCATTGGCGAAGTGCCCCGGCTCGACTATCTAATACCCAGTTCCTTAAATCGGGTGCGATTTGGGCTAGCGATAGAGCAGTCGAAAGCGTTGCGCGCCAACGAAAGAGCAAGAGGCCGACATGCCGGATGTCACCCGGGAAATGGTTTTGGAGAAGCTACGGACCGTCCGCGGTCCGGACATGGAAGGAAACATCGTCGACCTCGGCCTTGTGTCCGATGTGTTCATTTCCGACGGCAAGGCCTACTTCTCGATCACCGTGCCGGCGGATCGGGCGAAGGAGCTCGAACCGATGCGGGCGGCCGCCGAACGGGTCGTGCGCGAGATTCCCGGCGTGAAGGCCGCCATGGTGGCATTGACTGCCGACCGCAAGGCCGCGCCGCAGAAGGGCCCGGTGGAGCGGCCCCGGCCGGCCCCGACGGGCCATGCGCCGGCGCAGCGGGCGGGCGGTGCGGCACCAAAGGCGGGCATCCCCGGCGTCGGCGCCATTATCGCCGTCGCCTCCGGCAAAGGCGGAGTCGGCAAGTCCACCACCTCCGTCAATCTGGCGTTGGCGCTTCAGGCAAACGGGCTGAAGGTCGGGCTCCTCGATGCGGATATCTACGGCCCTTCGATGCCGCGGCTTTTGAAGATTTCAGGCCGCCCGCAACAGATCGAGGGGCGGCTTATCCGCCCGATGGAAAACTACGGCCTGAAAGTCATGTCGATGGGCTTCCTCGTGGACGAGGAGGTCGCGATGATCTGGCGCGGCCCGATGATCCAGTCGGCGCTCCTGCAGATGTTGCGCGAGGTGGCGTGGGGGGACCTCGACGTCCTGGTCGTGGACATGCCGCCGGGCACCGGTGACGCACAGTTGACGATGGCTCAGCAGGTGCCGCTCGCAGGCGCCGTCATTGTGTCGACGCCGCAGGACCTGGCGCTCGTGGATGCCCGCAAGGGTCTCGCCATGTTCCGCAAGGTAGAGGTTCCGGTTCTCGGGATCGTCGAAAACATGAGCTATTTCGTGGCGCCCGATACGGGCAGGCGCTACGACATCTTCGGTCATGGCGGCGCGCGCAAGGAAGCCGAGCGCATCGGCGTACCGTTCCTTGGAGAGGTGCCCCTGACCATGGGTATCCGGGAGACCTCCGATGCGGGAACCCCTCTCGTGGCGTCCGAGCCCGATGGCGAGGTCGCGCGCGTCTATCGCGACATCGCGGCGCGGGTCTGGGGAGAGGTCACCGCTGCCCGGCAGGACAAAAGCCGTGCGACGCCGAACATCGTCTTCGAATAGCGCTTCGCCGCGGTCATGCCCAAGCGACATGCCGGGGAATTCAGTGCGGCGCGACCGAGACATCCGACAGGGAAGCACCGGATCCCCGAAGGCCATTGATTTTGCGCCGGGGTTGAGTCATATCCCCTTGGCTCGCATAGGCAAGTCAAAGCGAGCCACTGCCATCGCCGGAGACTTTGGTCACCCGACTGCCGTCAAGCGGCGTCGAAACGGCTGAAAGCCTTCATCGGATGAATCTGCTTTGTGGAAAATCGTGTGGCGGCTGATCCTGCGAAATCATCAAGGTTCATCGTCGTCGGCTGCATGAAAAAGGCGGCCGCATGATCACAGGCTATTGTGTCAACGGTGAAGCGGTCGCTCTCTCCACGGCCGAACCGCCGTCGGCCCTGCGTCCCGATCTCGTCTGGATAGACCTTGTCGAGCCAACCAAGGCGGAAGACCTGATGATCGAGGGACTGCTCGGAATTCCCATTCCGACGCGGGACGATCTGAGGGACATCGAACCTTCGAGCAGGCTTTATACGGACGACGGTGCCGTCTTCATGACCGCTTCGCTCGTCTATCGAAGCGACACGGAAATGCCGGGGTTGACGGATGTCGGGTTCATTCTGGCAGGCAAGCGCCTTGTCACCGTCCGCTATGCCGAGCCGAGGGCCTTCGGCCTGTTCAAGGCCGGCATGCATCGTATCCCCGGCGGCTGCCGCAACGGCGCGGTGATTCTGACGCGCCTGCTCGAGACGATTGTGGACAGGACGGCGGAAATTCTCGAGCAGGCCGTCGACAGGATCGACGACTTGGCGCTTCAGGTCTTCGGCGACAAGGCGTCTGGCCGGCGGCACCGGCCACCGCACTTTCTCGAAGCACGCCTGCGCGACGTCGCGGGCCATCACCGGCTTGTTGCGAAAACGCGCGACAGCCTCGCTTCGCTCTCCAGGCTGCTGACCTTCGTCTATACGGTTCCCGACGTTCAAGCAGACAAGGAAAGCCGGGAACTTTGCCGTACGGTATCGCGGGACATCCAGTCGCTCTCGGAACACACGGCTTTCATCTCTGGAAATATCACCTTCCTGCTCGATGCCTCGCTCGGCCTGATCAATGTCGAGCAGAATGCGATCATCAAGATCTTCTCGATCGCTTCGGTCGTTCTGTTGCCGCCGACGCTGGTCGCTTCTGTCTACGGCATGAACTTTCGCATCATGCCTGAGCTTGAATGGCAGTTCGGCTATCCGTGGGCGCTTGCGGCCATGGTACTTTCGGCCGTGATCCCCTTTTTCTTCTTCCGCTGGAAAGGCTGGCTCTAAGGGCCTGTTGAGCAACATGTCTCAATTGTCTGCTCCCGCTACACCTGGGGTGGAGAATATCCGCCGCCTGCTGGTTCTGGCGCTTGGCTCCGTCGGCGTCGTGTATGGCGATATCGGCACCAGCCCCCTCTATGCCTTCCGCGAGGCGTTGCGCCCCGTTGCGCACGACGGTGTGACGGACGTCGAGATCATCGGTCTGATCTCGCTGATGATCTGGGCGCTGACGATCATTGTCACGATAAAATACGTGCTTTTCCTGCTGCGGGCGGACAACCAGGGCGAGGGCGGCACGCTCTCCCTGCTTGCGCTGCTCATGAAGACCGCCAATGGTCACACGGCGATACTGTTCTTCATGGGCATTGCCGGCGCCGCACTCTTCATCGGCGACGCGATGATAACACCGGCACTGTCGGTGCTCTCGGCCGTCGAGGGTTTGAAGTTGGTGACCCCGGCCCTTTCGGACTACGTCGTTCCGATCGCCGTGGTCATCCTCCTGCTCCTCTTCGCCGTTCAGTCCAAGGGTACTGCCGCGGTTTCCAATTTCTTCGGCCCGATAACGCTCATTTGGTTCGTCGTCATGGGCGCGATCGGTTTCGTGCATATTTCCGACGACCTGTCGATTTTCAGAGCCTTCAACCCGTATTATTCCGTCACCTTCCTGTTCAACGAAGGCTATGTCGGTATCGTCGTACTCGGCGCCGTCTTCCTGACGGTCACGGGTGCCGAGGCGCTTTACGCCGATCTCGGCCATTTCGGCAGGCGGCCGATCCAGTGGGCCTGGTTCACCGTGGTCTTCCCGGCGCTCACGCTGAACTATCTGGGGCAGGGCGCCTTCGTGCTGAAGAACCCGGAGGCGATGTCCGATCCCTTCTTCCTGATGTTTCCGAAATGGGCGCTGCTGCCCGCCGTCATTCTCGCGACAGCGGCCACCATCATCGCCAGTCAGGCGGTCATAACCGGCGCCTTTTCGCTGACGCGCCAGGCCATCCACCTTGGTTTCCTGCCGCGCATGGCGATTTTCCATACGTCCGAGACCCATACGGGCCAGATTTACCTGCCGAACGTCAACACGCTTTTGATGTTCGGCGTCATGGCGCTCGTCTTCCTCTTCGGCTCCTCCGAGGCGCTCGCGACCGCCTATGGCATTTCCGTCACCGGCGCGATGGTGGTCACCACGGTACTTTCCTTCGAATTCCTGCGTATGCGGTGGAACTGGCCGAGCTGGTGGGCGGCGGGTGCGCTGCTGCCCCTGTTCGCGCTGGAATTCGTCTTCCTGGGCGCCAACATGCTGAAGATCCACGACGGGGGCTACGTGCCGATCCTCATTGCGGCGACCTTCATCGTCATCATGTGGACCTGGAAGCGCGGCACAGCAATCCTGCACGCCAAGACCCGCCATATCGACATTCCGCTGGCAAGCTTCATCAAATCGGTCGAGCGCCAGAGCGAGCACGCGCCGGTGTCGGTGACCGGCACGGCGATATTCCTGACCAGCGATCCGGAATCGACTCCTGCCGCCCTGTTGCACAACATCAAACACAACCACGTTCTGCATCAGCAGAACTTCATTCTGACGATCCGGACGGCAAACACGCCGAAGGTGCCGAGGGAAGAGCGGGTCAGCGCGCGGCGGTTGTCGGAGCGTTTCACTCTGCTGGAAATGAAGTTCGGCTTCATGGAGACGCAGAATGTCTCCCAGGCGCTGGGCCTCTTCAGAAAATCGGGCCTGAAATTCGACATCATGTCCACCTCTTTCTATCTCGGCCGCCGCAAACTCGTGCCCGACGCCCAGTCCGGCATGCCGCATTGGCAGGACCGTCTGTTCATCGCACTCGCCAATGCTGCGATCGATCCCTCCGATTATTTCCGCCTGCCGACGAACCGGGTGGTCGAACTCGGCTCTCACGTGATCATCTGATCCGTTTCACTGCGTCCGCATTAACCAAACATCAAGGTTAATGCCGCATTTTCAAGGCTCAAGCGAAGCGGTCCCGGCGAGCCGGCCGGCCGCTTCCAAACCCTAGCGTCCTGCATGGAATCTTGTCGCTGGCTCATCGCCGGCTTGCGAGAGCGCGTGCTTGAGAAAGAGTTCCTGGAGCCGACCGGTGCGTAAGAGTTGGAAGTTGCGTGACAAGTTTCGGTTTTCGTTCTCGGCCTGGCGCGCTCCGGCGATCCTAGGCCTTGCCGTATTCCTGGGCTTTCCCTCGGCGGTCGCCTATTCGGACATTGCGACGTTTCTGTCCGGCATCAACCGCGGCGGCGAGCGTTGGCGCACCTATCTCACTCCTTCGCCGGCCGGCTCTCTCCACGAAGTCGAGATGGTCTTCACGGACCCGATCACCACCGGTGCGCTCGATGGCGGCGCCGGCATGACCCTGCCGGAAGGCGGCCGCGTGGCGCTGACCGCCGAATCGAAACACCAGGGGACGCCGGACGAGGATCGCGTGACGCGGAAGCTGAAGAAGGGGCGAATCGTCGCGGTAACGCCGGTGACCCCGCCCAAGGACTTCAGCGCCGGGTCCATCCTTCAGCGCACGAGCTCGCTTATCGGCCCGGCCCTCGACGGCCCCGAGAAGATGGTCTTCGCCAAGCCGAAGATCAAAGGCAAGGAGATCGAGATCGCCACGGTCTTTTACCGCAAGACGCCGCCGAAGCCGGAACCGGGCCTCTCGCCGATGCTGGCCAAGCTCGTCACCAACGACAAGCCCGACATTCTTGCGACTGCCTATGTCCGGCCCGAGCCGGACTATGCGCGTGAATCACCCTTCGATTCGATCCTGCGGAACGACGAAAATGCAGGGCGCTTCATTCCGGATATCGCGCCCGACGATCATGCCTGGGCGGCAACGCCGCTGCCGCCAACCGTCTTCAGCAAGGAAGAGCAGACCTGTCTGGCCGAGGGAATCTATTTCGAGGCACGCAGCGAATCCGTCAAGGGTCAGGCCGCGGTGGCGCAGGTCATTCTCAATCGCGTCCGCAATCCGACCTACCCGAAGACGATCTGCGGCGTCGTCTACCAGAACAAGGCTTGGCGCAACCGCTGCCAGTTCTCTTTCGCCTGCGACATGATCCGCGACCTGATCTATTCGCGATCGCACTGGAAGACGGCCAAGGAAGTCGCGCTGGCGGTTACCTCCGGAAGGATATGGCTGTCGGAAGTCGGCTCGGCGACCCATTATCACGCCACCTATGTGAATCCCGCCTGGGCCAAGACGATGAAGCGGGTCGGCAAGATCGGACTGCACATCTTCTACAGAACCTATGGCGGCGGCTGGAGCTGACGGCGTGGCCGCCTCCGCGCCCCTGCCAGCCGCCGGAGCCGCGGGCGTGATCCCGCCGTTGGCGGCGATTCCCTCTGCACCTTTGTCGCAGCTTGCCGGATTTATCATTAAGTCGTTGAATCAACACAATAATATTGTCCACGTCGAAGGTGCCTCCATGCCTTGACTATGCGGGTGCCTAAAACTATGTTGCGCGCGACTTCAAATGGGGCCGAAGCGTGGCTTGAACAGCGGCCGTTTGTATGACCGAGATCGCGTTCGACCGCGTGGGGGTGCAAAGGGGAGCCATGTGACGGAGAAGCCGGAAGAAAGTCTGGAAGCGCGGCTCAAGCGTCTCGGCGACGACATCAAGTCCAAGAAGCGGGCGGATGTCTCGGAAGGGGCGGATGGGCGCGCCGATGAAAGCCGCAAGGGGTACGCGGCGGCGATGAAGCTTTCGAGCGAATTCATCGCCGGCATCCTGGTCGGGGCGTTTCTGGGCTATCTTTTGGACCACTTTGCGGGTACAGGGCCGTGGGGCATGATCGTCCTCCTGCTACTCGGCTTCTGTGCCGGCGTGTTGAACGTGCTGCGTTCCGCCGGTCTGGTGGCGAAGCCCGACGAGCGGAAGGGCGAGCCGGGCACGGACAAAGAGGATGGCGGCGGCGTCTGATACGTCGCCGGGAAGAACAGGATTTCCGCTCGCGGGCGGGCAAAACGAAAGAGAAGCGCGGTGTCAAACGATCCGACCCACCAGTTCCTGGTCAACAAGATTGTCCCGATCGAGATTGGCGGAATTGACTTTTCCTTCACCAATGCGTCGCTGTTCATGGTCGCGACCGTGGGTGCGGCCGCGGGCTTCCTCTATCTGACGACGTCGCAGCGTGGGCTGATCCCGACGCGCATGCAGTCGGTTTCGGAAATGTCCTACGAATTCATCGCCTCGATGCTTCGCGAGGGCGCCGGCAGTCACGGGATGAAATTCTTCCCGATGGTCTTCTCGCTGTTCATGTTCATCCTGACGGCGAACCTGCTCGGCATGGTCCCCTATTTCTTCACCGTCACCAGCCAGATCATCGTCACCTTCGCGCTTGCGGTCTTCGTGATCGGCACCGTCCTTCTCTACGGCTTCTACAAGCACGGCTTCGGCTTCCTCAAGCTGTTCGTGCCGCAAGGCGTGCCGGGCGCGCTTCTGCCGCTTGTCGTCTCGATCGAAATCATTTCGTTCCTTTCCCGTCCGATCAGCCTCTCGGTCCGTCTTTTCGCCAACATGCTGGCGGGCCACATCACGCTGAAGGTCTTCGCAGGCTTCGTCGCATCGCTCAGCGCTTTTGGAGCGCTCGGCATCGGCGGCGCGATCCTGCCGCTCATCATGACCGTCGCCCTTACCGGTCTTGAATTCCTTGTCGCCTTCCTCCAGGCCTATGTCTTTGCGGTGCTGACCTGCATGTACCTCAACGATGCGGTCCACCCCGGAGGCCACTAAGGAATAAACAGTCGCTGGTTTCCGGTCGGCTTGCCGCCGGAAGCGCAAATCCTAAGCCGCAACACCATTTCGAAGGAGTCAATCATGGAAGCGGAAGCAGCAAAGTACATCGGTGCAGGTCTTGCATGCCTTGGTATGGCCGGCACGGCTCTCGGCCTCGGCAACATCTTCGGCAGCTACCTGTCCGGCGCTCTGCGCAATCCGTCGGCAGCTGACGGCCAGTTCGGCCGCCTCGTATTCGGCTTCGCCGTTACGGAAGCTCTGGGCATCTTCTCGCTGCTCATTGCACTCCTCCTCCTCTTCGCCGTCTGATATCGGCAGAAGTTTTGGCCGCGGCCCGTCGGGCCGCGGCCGCGCATATTCTTGAGTGCACCTGGAGGTGAGCATGTTTGTGACCGAGGCATATGCCCAGTCATCCACCACCGAAGGCGCCGAAGCACACGATGCCGCTGCGGCCGGTGAGGTGCACACCGAAACGGGTGTGGCCCACGAAGGCGAGCATGGCTCCGGCGTGTTCCCGCCCTTCGATTCGACCCATTTCGCTTCGCAGCTTCTTTGGCTCGCGATTACGTTCGGGCTTTTCTATCTCCTGATGTCGAAAGTCATCATCCCCCGCATCGGCGGTATCCTCGAGACGCGCCATGACCGGATCGCTCAGGACCTCGACGAGGCATCTCGTCTGAAGGGCGAGGCCGATGCGGCCATCGCCGCCTACGAGCAGGAACTGGCAGGCGCAAGGGCAAAAGGCCATTCGATTGCGGACACCGCACGCGAAGCTGCCAAGACGAAGGCCAAGGCCGATCGCGACGGTGTCGAAGCCGAACTCGCGAAGAAGATTGCCGCCGCAGAGGCGCGCATTGGCGACATCAAGTCGAAAGCGCTTGCCGATGTCGGCGCCATCGCCGAGGAAACTGCAACGGCCGTGGTCAAGCAATTGATCGGCGGAACCGTCACCAAGGCCGAGATCGCTGCGGCGTTCAAGGCTTCGGCCGGCAACTGAGGATAAGAGAACAATGGCTCTTGATGCGACTTTCTATGCCCTCGTAGGCCTTATTCTCTTCTTTGCCCTCATCGCCTATCTCAAGGTTCCGGGCATGGTCGGCAAGGCACTCGACGCCCGCGCCGACAAGATCAGCAACGAACTGGCGGAAGCGAAGCGTCTGCGCGAGGAAGCGCAGAGCCTCGTTGCCGAATATCAGCGCAAGCGCAAGGATGCCGAGGCGGAAGCCGCGAGCATCGTCGCCGCTGCCCAGCGCGAAGCAGAGATGCTGACGGCGGAAGCAAGGCAGAAGACCGAAGAATATGTCGCGCGCCGCACCGCACTTTCCGAACAGAAGATCAAGCAGGCCGAAAGCGATGCGATCAATGCGGTTCGTGCTGCTGCCGTAGACCTGGCAATCAGCGCAGCCGAGAAAGTGATCGCGAGCAAGGCCGACGCAGGCGCTCAGGAGTCGCTCTTCAAGAAGGCGCTCGGCGAGGTCAAGTCACGCCTGAACTGAGCGTCGGTTCGACCGAGATTCAAGGGCCCCGCTTCGGCGGGGTTTTTTCGTTGCGCGCATGGGAGGTTGTCTCCGACATCCTTCGGTCGGGTTCAGCGGTTGTGATCGTGTCGACCAAGCCCTTGCCGGGAGGGACGCTCATGCCTACAGCCTGGATCAGGGCGGTGGAGCCGCTTTGCGCGGCGCGGAAGAAAGCTTCCGGTTTACGCCCCCGATCAAGGGCCAGGGCCGACGTCGACTACAATTGTCGGAACGGGCGGAAGCTCATGCGGTGCAGGGAGCAGGGGCCATGGCTTTCGATCGCGGTGCGATGCTTCACCGTCGCATAGCCCGCGTGATGGGCAAAGCCGTAGAGGGGAAAGGTTGCATCGGCCCGGGCCATCATCCGGTCGCGGGTGACTTTGGCAACGATCGATGCGGCGGCGATCGACACCGAGCGGCTGTCGCCTTTGACGATGGCCTTGGCGTGACAGGTAAGCCCGGGAGGGACGTCGCGGCCGTCGACGAGAACGATGCGAGCCGCCACCTCCAGGCCATGAACGGCGCGGCGCATCGCATCGAGGCTGGCTTTCAGTATGTCGGTCGTATCGATGCGGGCCGACGAGGACGAGGCGATCGAGACCGTCGCCGTCGCCAGAATCTCCTCGAACAATGCCTCGCGCTGCTCCGCGCTCAAGAGCTTGCTATCGTTGAGGCCCGCCGGGATCGCCTCCGGATTGAGGATGACAGCCGCAGCGACGACAGGGCCCGCGAGCGGACCACGCCCGGCCTCGTCGGCGCCCGCCACCGGCCAGAGACCGTCGCGCTGCGCCGCGCGTTCGAACGCGAAATCCGGAACGGCCGGCGGAAGAGGGAAAAGAGGGGAATCGGGCTGTTTGCTGCGTGTCATGCGGGCGACATTGGCATACTCGCCCGATTCCCTTCAAGCCCCCGGCTCGGTTTGCGGCGGTTGCCGGGGAAGACCAGCACCGCCCCCGAGGCAAAGGGCGGACACTGGAAGTTTTAAGGCACATCGGCGGTCGAGATCGTGACGTTTTTTCAATCTCCGGTGCGATGGCCTGTCGAAAAGGTCTGCATCAAAGCAGCGACAGTTGAACCCCCATCCCGAGCGGCGGCACGAAGAGATCGCTGCGCAATTGCCGGCGCGTCAGATTGAGGCCGAGCCGCTTGGCGGCAAGCTCGAACCGACGGCCGATCTGCCAGGCATAAGGTCCGCTGCCCTTCATTCGTTTACCGAACTCGGCATCGTAATCCTTGCCGCCGCGCATGGAACGGATGAGCGACATGACATGCCGGTAGCGGTCCGGATAGTTTCTGAGAAGCCAATCACGGAACAGGGGGCTCACCTCCAGCGGAAGCCGGAGGAGGACGTAGCTCGCATCCGACGCGCCGGCCGTCTTCGCCGAATCGAGCACGCGCTCGATCTCGTGGTCGTTCAGCGCCGGAATGATCGGCGCGACCAGAACGCCAGCGGGAATGCCGGCCTCGGAAATTGCGCGTAGCGCCTCCAGCCGCTTGGTGGGCGTCGACGCCCGCGGCTCCATGCTGCGCGCCAGTTTCCGGTCGAGCGTGGTCACCGAAATCCCGACCCGGGCAAGCCCCTTTTCCGCCATCGGCGCCAGCAGGTCGATGTCGCGCGTCACCATGGCCGATTTGGTAACGATCATGACCGGATGATTGGCGTCCTTGAGCACCTCCAGGATCTGGCGCATGATCCGCCATTCCTTTTCTATCGGCTGATAGGGATCGGTATTTGTGCCGATCGCGATCGGACGGAGCTTATAGTCCGGCTTCGCCAGCTCGCGCTCGAGAAGACGTGGCGCGTCCGGCTTGGCGAAGAGCTTGGCTTCGAAATCGAGCCCTGCCGAGAGCCCCATATAGGCGTGCGTAGGCCGCGCGAAGCAGTAGATGCAGCCGTGCTCGCAGCCACGATAGGGATTGATCGATCGGTCGAAAGATATATCGGGAGAATCGTTGCGCGTGATCGCGGTCTTCGGCTTTTCTATCTGGACCTCGGTCTTGAACGGCGGCAGCTCCTCGAGCGTTTGCCAACCGTCATCGAAGACTTCGCGCGTCATCGGCTCGAAGCGTCCGGAGATGTTGAGGGCGGCACCGCGGCCGCGCCGACGATCGACGTCGATTCTGATGCCGGTTCCGGCGACGAGGGCTTCCGCCACATCCGCGCTGTTGCCTGGCGCATAGACGCCCTGCTTGAGTTGAGACAGATCGTTCATCGAAATCTCCCGGAACCATGTTCGGTTCGCTTGGTGCTGATTATTTTCCTAGCGTAGAAGAGGGAACAAATCAAGAACAAATATTCAGCACAGGTCCGGGGAAGGTCCGTCATCATCCCGCACCCTGTGCGGAACGGCGCTTGTAGCAATCTGCGCTGCGATGCGGTAGGAACGCCTATGCTGACGGTCATCATGGAAACGAAGGACAACGAAGCGGAGCTCGCACAGACGCTCTCGGCGCTCGTTGCCGGTGCGGTGGAAGGGCTCGTCAGCGATGTCATAATCCTGGACCACGGATCGACCGACGGCTCTCCCAGGATCGCGGATGCGGCTGGCTGCCGCTTCTGCCTCGACTGGGATCTCGGCGATGTCCTTCGTTCGGCCCGCGGCGAGTGGCTGATGCTGCTGGAGCCTGGTGCCCGCCCCATCGGTCGCTGGGTGGATGAATTGGCCGAATACGTCTCTTTGAACAGGAGCCCGGCGCAGTTTTCTCCCTCGCGAATGCATAAGCGCCCGCTTCTCAAGCGCCTGGCGCACAGGTCGCAGCCGCTGGAGTCCGGATTTCTGATGCCGAAGGGTGATGCGGTCGCGGCTGCGCGCGGCAAGATGCCGCTCAGCGGCCTTACGAGCGGACGAGCTGCCCGCAAACTTGCGACCGAGCTCGTCCCAGCCTGGGTCGCAATGGAGAACCGGTCGACCGGTGAACGGCATCGGACGCCTGATTCCAAGATGTGAGCTTGCGATAGGTTGTCCATTCGCCCCCGACCGAGGTGTCGGAGGCACCCAAATGGCATCGTTGTTGTCAGAGCGAGCGGACTGCAAGCGAGTTCAATTGCCAGGCCGAGTCGATCGAAATGTCGATGCTGACGTCATTGAGGAGTGCCCAGATGCGATCGGCCACGCCGACATAGATCCAGAGCTCGCGGCCAGCGGGGAAGGCCATCTCGGTGAAGAGGTTGATGATTCTTCGTTCCCCAGGAACGGCCTGGATTGAGGTGCCGGGGAAGCTCTCGCCATCGCCGCTGCAGTCGAGGCCCGAGGCGAACCACTGGTCGCTCACCTCGTTCGCCGGTTCGACATCCTCCCAGTTCCAGAACACAGCCAACACGAGGCGGCCGCGCGTCGTCGCGTGAAAGTCGGACCACCCGAACTCGTCGTAGGTCGAAATGTGATGGCGGCAGATGAGGGCCGACAGGTCGGCCTTGACTTGCAGTATCCCGGTGCGAAGCGTCTTGAACGGCACGAGATAGCCGTTCTCCCGATAGGCACAGAGAAGATCCACGTCGGAGGCATCGCTGTTGCGGGCGATCAGTTTCGATCCAAACCGGCCGGCACAGTCCAGATAGGAACTGTTCTCCACGATTGCTCCGTCGCCGGTTGCCTGATTCTGATCGAGTCTGTCCCAGCAACCTCCAAAGGGCGGGAGAAACAGCTTTTCCTTGTCCGGATCGGGCGCGACATACACGATCGGTGGCTGTTTGAAGATGTCAGTCACGCTGCCGACCACCGTTTCGTGGCGGTGGAAGGCTTCAGGGCTCTTCACCAACGCGCCGACGTCGCTATAGGCGCGCTTATGAAGCCGTTTGAGCGCGTTCAGATCAAGGTCGGCATTCCTGGCCTCCACGAACGACCTGTATCGAAGACCGGGGCCGCGCGGATCATCCCGCAAGCCCGACCTTGCAACATTCTTGATCCTGTCGCGCAGTTCAGGTGCAATGATATGCCGTCGCTGCTCCGCGAAGGACTGGCGCAATGCGTTCAGCCTGTCCACCGTTGCCTGCCATTCATCCTTCCGCCGCCTTTCGTAGAGCGCCCGCAGCCCCAGCGGAATCTCGGCCTCAGGCCAATCCGTTTTCGAATATGTATGCTCTGCCGTTCCCATGACCTCCTCCTTACCCGCGCGGGGTCGCGGCGCGGAGCCTCGAGCGGCGCGCCTGCGTCGTTAGTGAAAACCGGGAAAAGGGGCTCCGAGGCGGTAAACAGGAATGGGGTTTCTCCGGCGACGAGAAGCCGTCATATGCCGGTGGCAGCCCCGAGCTGAGCCTCTTCTCCGAAGCCAGAATGGGGCGTACCTTGCGGTACCCCCCAAAGTGGCTCTCAAATGACCTTGTTTATGCAAATAATCGTCTGTGAAAATGTCTTGCCATGCAGGCCCACCGTTGCGAACGGGCAGCACGTCGTAGCCTTCTCTCTTTTCCCGATATTGCCCCAGAAAAGAGGCCGGACATTCGCTCGAAGCAATTAAACGGTGCTTGCCTTGCCCGCTTCGAGCCAAGCCGACGAAGGCAAACTAACGGGATTCTGGGCGCTGGGCTGTTCCAAACGGAACACGAATTTCGTCAGCCGCGCTTCAGGTGCTCGTCGAGTCTCGGCATGATCTCGACGAAATTGCACGGCATGTGCCGGTAATCGAGTTGCTGCTTCAGGATTTCGTCCCAGGCATCCTTGCAGGCACCGGGGGATCCGGGCAGGACGAAGATGAACGTCGCGTTGGCGACCCCGCCCGTGGCTCGCGACTGGATCGTCGACGTGCCGATCTTCTCGTAAGAGATCCGGTGGAACACCTCCGAAAAGCCATCCATGCGTTTCTCGAAGAGCGGCTCCAGCGCTTCCGGCGTCACGTCGCGGCCCGTGAAGCCGGTGCCCCCGGTGGTGATGACGACGTCGATCGCGGCATCGAGCGTCCAGGCCTTTACCTGTCCGTAGATCTTCTCGCGCTCGTCGGGAACGATTGTCCGCGCCTCGAGCCGGTGGCCGGCCTCCCGTATTCTTGCTTCGAGCACATCGCCGGACTTGTCGTCCGCGCGTGTGCGCGTGTCCGAGACCGTGAGCACGGCGATGCCGATGGGAATGAAGGGGCGTCTTTCATCGAGGCCGGGCATCTGGCGTTATCCTGATTTTCCCGCGGTTCGCGTCGCCTGAACGTACCATCGCGGGTGGTCGGCGGAAATGGTCTCAGCGGCACGCTCGGCGCTTTTCGTCCCCGTGAACAGTCCGAAGCAGGTGGCGCCTGAGCCGGACATCCGCACGAGCGCGGCGCCTGCATCGTGCAGTGCGTTCGAGACGGTTTCGATCATCGGCTCGTGCGCACGTGCCGGCGGCTCCAGATCGTTCCGCATGGCCGCCATGGCCGTCAGCCATTCGGCAGTCGAGCGGGCATCTTCAGGCAAGACCAGCGCAGGATTGGTCTTCCTGACGAGCGATCGGAAGATAACCGGCGTGGAGACCGCGACGAGGGGGTTGACGAGGACGACGTCGAAGGGCGGCAGCTCGGGAAAAGGCGTGATCTCTTCGCCGATGCCTCTCGCGACGAGGGGGCCTCGGTCGAGACACATCGGAACGTCCGCGCCGAGCTGCAGCGCAAGGCTGTCGAGCCTTGCCGCTTCGACGGTCGCGCCCCAGAGCGACAGCAGCCCGCGCAGAGTCGCGGCGGCATCGGCCGAGCCGCCGCCGATCCCCGATGCTATCGGCAGGTTCTTCTCGAGATGCAGATGAACCGGGCCGGCCATTCCACCCTGCGCCGAAAGCTCGCGCCGCAACAGGTCCCGGGCGCGGAGCACGAGATTACCACCATTGCCCTCGGATGAAAGGTCGGTGGCGAAGCGGCCCGACACCGTGAAACGGTCCCTTTCCGCCGCGGTCAGCCCGACCCGGTCGCCACATTCGGCGAAGGTCACCAGGCTTTCCAGCAGATGGTGGCCGTCGGCGCGCTGCCCGACGACGTGCAGCGCGAGATTGATCTTGGCGGGCGCCGCAAAGGTCAGTGCGAAGCCCGGAATGCCGTCTGCCTGCATGTTACGGTCAGGACTTCTTGTCCGGCGCTGTCTCGGTCTTTTTCGGCAGTATTTCCTTGGCATCCGCCGCGGCCGGGACCGGTTCCTTAAGCGGCGGCAGACCGTTTTCGATCTTCGCCTTGATCTTCGGAATTTCCGCTTCCTCGGGCTTCAGTTCCAGCGCCTGATTCCACTGGAACACGGCTTCGAGCTTCCGGCCGACGCGCCAGTAGGCATCGCCGAGGTGGTCGTTGATCGTCGCGTCGCCGGCCATCAGTTCGGCAGCGCGCTCGAGCTCGGTCACAGCCTCGTCGAACCGGTTCATGCGGAAATAGGCCCAGCCGAGCGAGTCGACGATATAGCCGTCGTCGGGCTTGAGCTCGACCGCCTTGCGGATCATCTCAAGCCCGTCCTCGAGGTTGATGTTCATGTCGACCCAGGAATAGCCGAGATAGTTCAGAACCTGCGGCTGATCCGGGTTGAGCTCCAGTGCCTTGCGAAAGTTCGGCTCCGCCTTTTCCCAGAGCTTCTGGCGTTCGTAGGCAATGCCGCGCTGGAAGAAGACGGTCCAGTCGCTCCGCTTCGGCACGGGGCCGATCGCGGCGACCGCACGGTCGTAAAGCTCGCCCATCGCCTTGTAGTCCTTGGCGTCGGAAAGCACGCTGCCATAGGCGAGATAGTTGCGGATGTTCTTGGGATCGACGTCGATCAGCCCTTTGAGATGCTTTTTCGCCTCGTCTACCTTGCCGATGCCGGCGAGGCTGAGGCCAAGCTGAAGTTCGGAAAGGCGGCGCATCGGCGAGCTCTCCGGCACGCTCTTGTAAAGCGCTATCGCCTCTTCCGGCTTTTTGAGGTTTTCGGCGATCCCGCCGAGCATCACGAGAATATCGGCGCTTTCCGGGTCGAGCCGTCGCGCCGTCTGAAGGTAGAGCGAAACGATGTCTTCCGCGCCTTCGCGGTTGAGCGCGCCACCGATCGAAAAGAGAACGGCGGCCGCACCCTGCACGGCGTTGCGTACCTGCTGCTCCTGCGGCTTCCCTTCCTCGACACTCTTCCTCAGCGCCTCGAGCGGAGTGTAGTTGTTGACGAGGCTTTCGCCGACGGCGATCGTATCCAACGCCTTCTGCTTGTTGCCTTCGCGCGCTTCGAATCGCGCCAGCGCCTCGACGGCCCGCATGAAAGTGTCCGGCGCGGCGCCGCCGCCTTCTCGGTCAAGAATGGCGTCGTTGAGCCGGGCGCGCGCCGTCGTCTTGTCGCCGGCCGCAAGCGCAATCGCCCCCGCATGATAGTTCCTGAAGATCCGGAACCATTCCGGGCCATCCAAATTCTTGATCTGCGCCAGCGCTTCCTTCGGTCGGCCCTGGCCGAACTTGGCCCAGGCGGAAAGCAGCGAACTCATCAGCCGGTCGAGGTCGTTCGGACCGTCGTAGTTCAAGAGCTTTTGCGCGTTGCGGTATTCTCGCTTGCGGATAGCTTCGATCGCGCGGACCACCGTGGTGATCCTTTCGACGGCGGGATCCGATTTCAGCTCTTCGGCGATCTTGGCGCCTTCATCGAACTTGCCGCTCATCAGCAGCGTGATCATCAGCCGCTGCTTGACATCGTTATTGCCGGGCTCGAACCTGAGTGCGGTACGATAGAGTTCGGTTGCCGCCGCAAAGTCGCGATCGACGTCTGCCGTGCGCGCCGCAAGGAATGCGCCGGCAAAGGTGTTGACGCTCCTGATATCGAAAGGCTCGGCGTCTTCGACCGGCGCCTTCTCCTCGGCAAAGGCCTGCTGGTTGCCGGTCACCGTTGCAAGAACCAGCATTGCCGCGCCGCTGAGAAGGCGAAGGAATGTATTCTGCCGCATATCAAACCTTTCATTGCCGGTGGTACGATTCGAGACGCCACCGCTGGTTGGCCCGGAGCCGATTGGAAATCGGGCGCAAGTCTTCAAGAATAGAATGGCTTTTTTGGCGCAACGCGGCAAGAAAATCCTCCGGAGAAGTCTTCGTCCGCCGCTGCTGCGGCGCCGGGTCCCGTGCCGGAAGCGTAAGCCTCGCGGCAACACTTTGAATTGCTGCATGTTTCTGCCCTTGGATCGGCCGCGATGCAAGGAAACATGAAGTGGCTCAGCTTACCCGATCGATGCAGAAATCGATCACCTCGACGAGCGCCGATTTCCATGGGGAAGCCGGCAGCGGCGCGAGCGCGTCGCGGGCGATCGTACCGTAGTGTTTGGCACGGGCGATCGTATCCGTAAGGCCGCCGTAGCGACGGATGAGACCCAGCGCCTTTTCGAGATTTGCCGCGTCGCTTGCGCCGCCCTCGATCGCCTCGCGCCAGAACGCCCGGTCTTGCGGCGTGCCGCGGCGATAGGAGAGAATGACCGGCAGCGTGATCTTGCCTTCGCGAAAATCGTCTCCGACATTCTTGCCGAGATCGCTCGACGTTCCGCCATAGTCGAGAACGTCGTCGACCAGCTGGAAGGCAAGGCCGAGATTGGTGCCGTAGGATTTCAGCGCGTTGCGGTCGGCTTTGCTTCCGCCTGCGACGATCGGCCCGACCTCGGAGGCGGCGGCGAAGAGGGCCGCTGTCTTGGCGCGGATGACCTGCAGATAGTCGTCCTCGGTCGTCTCCATGTTCTTGGCGACCGAAAGCTGCAGGACCTCGCCCTCCGCGATCACCGATGCGGCGGTCGAAAGGACGTCGAGCGCATCGATCGAGCCGACGTCGACCATCATGCGGAATGCCTGCCCGAGCAGGAAATCGCCGACGAGCACGCTTGCCTGATTGCCCCAGATCGTCCGCGCCGTCGATTTGCCGCGCCTCAGATCGCTCTCGTCGACCACGTCGTCGTGCAAAAGGGTCGCCGTGTGCATGAACTCGACGCTGGTCGCGAGCTTGATGTGACCATCGCCCTCGTAGCCGAACATCGAAGCGGCTGCGAGCGTCAGCATCGGCCGGAGCCGTTTGCCGCCCGAGGAAATCAGGTGGTTGGCGACTTCCGGGATCATCTGGACGTCGGAACCCGCCTTGGAAAGAATGAGCTGGTTGACCCGCTCCATGTCGGACAGCGTCAGGTCGACAAGCGGCTTCACAGATGCCTGTTTGTTTTTATTGTCTTCCAGCGGTATCACTACGCCCAACGCCCGGACTCCTGTTTCGTTGCGGGTTCGACAATAGAAAGAGGGGCTTCGGGCGGCAAGAGGCGAATTGTCCCGCCCGCAGCTTTAAGACAGGAAAATAGAGCCGGATGAAAGAGCTGATCCGCACCAATGATGCCGTCCTTCTTTCCTTTGCGGAAAGCCTGATGAAGGATGCCGGGATCGGATGCTTCATCGCCGATCAGGACATGAGCATACTCGAAGGATCGCTCGGCCTCCTGCCGCGGCGCTTCCTGGTCGCCGAGGACGATGCCAACCGGGCGCGGCGCATTCTGATCGATGCGGGCCTCGAACGGGAATTGCGGCAATGATCGGCTGCGGCCCTTCCGCGAGGCGGAAAGCGGCATGACGGGAATTCCGGAGACGGTGGATGCTTTCCACCGCGGCAGGTTCCACCTGATCCAGCCTCTGGGTCAGGGGCACCGTTCGGGAATGGATGCGATGCTGGTCGCATCCCTCGTTTCCTGCCGCAGCGCGTGCCGCGTCGCCGATCTCGGCGCCGGCGCCGGTGCGGCCGGCATGGCCGTCGCGTCGCGGATCGAGGAGGCCGAAGTGCTGCTGGTCGAGCGTTCGCCGGTCATGGCGGATTTTGCGCGCCGCAGCCTCGCATTGCCTGAGAACGCGCATCTTGCCGGCCGGGTCTCGGTGCTCGAAGCCGATGTCGCGCTGAGCGGCAAGGCGCGCGCGGCCGCGGGTCTTCCGGACGACACATTCGACCATGTGATCATGAACCCACCCTTCAACGACGCCGCGGATCGCAGGACGCCCGACCGGCTGAAGGCGGAGGCCCATGCAATGAGCGGCGACCTGTTCGAAGCGTGGATCAAAACGGCCGGAGCAATCATGAAGCCGGGCGGGCAGCTTTCCCTGATCGCCCGGCCCGAATCGATCGCCGGGATCATCGAAGCCTGCGGCCGGCGCTTCGGCGGCATAGAGATCACCCCGCTTCTGCCGCGGGCAGGCGAAAATGCCGTGCGCATCCTCGTATCCGCGATCAAGCAGAGCCGCAAGCGGCTGGCGCTGCGCGCGCAGCTCGTGATGCACGGGGAGGGCCACCGCTTCTCGCCCGAGGTCGACGATCTCAACAATGGCCGCGCGGCCTATCATCGCCGATGATTAACCGTAAGCAGGGCATTGCGTTTGCGACGCCAATGCATACATGCACGACGACGATTCGGATTGCTGCATGTCTTTGTTCTTAAATCGGCTAGGATTTAAGAAGATATGCAGAGATTGCAGCGGGCAGGAGTTGAAATGGCCGGATTCTTCAGAAAGCTGATGCCGAAGCGCTTCCGCAGGGATGGTGTGACGATTCCGGCGATCAGGCTGCATGGCGCAATCATGGCCGGCGGCAGCCCGCTCCGCCCGGCTCTCAATCTTGCGACGGTTGCGCCGCTGCTCGAAAAGGCCTTCTCCGTCAAGGAGGCCCCGGCCGTTGCCATCTCCATCAACTCTCCGGGCGGTTCGCCGGTGCAGTCCCGTCTTATCTATCAGCGCATCCGCGATCTCGCGCAGGAGAAGAGGAAGCGCGTGCTGATCTTCGTCGAGGACGTGGCGGCGTCCGGTGGTTACATGATCGCACTGGCCGGCGATGAGATCATCGCGGATCCGACCTCGATCGTCGGCTCGATCGGCGTCGTTTCGGGCGGCTTCGGCTTCCCCGATCTCCTGAAGAAGATCGGCGTCGAGAGACGGGTCTACACGGCGGGCGAAAACAAGGTGGTTCTCGATCCTTTCCAGCCGGAGAAGGAGCGTGACATCGAATTTCTCAAAGGCCTGCAGCTCGAGATCCACGACATCTTCATCCAGATGGTCAAGAGCAGGCGCGGTTCGCTCCTGGCCGACCATCCCGATCTTTTCTCGGGGCTGTTCTGGACGGGGCAACGTGGCCAGGAACTCGGCCTGGTCGACGCTCTCGGCGACATGCGGGGCGAGGTGAAGAAGCGCTATGGAGAAAAAGCGCGGCTGGAGCTGATCCAGCCGGCCCGAAGCCTCTTCGGGCGACGTCAGCCCGGGGCAGCCGTAGCCGGAGCAATCGCGGGGCCGCTCGTCGCAACGGCGGCTGCAGGTCTTGTCGACGCCGTCGAGGAACGGGCGCTCTGGGCGCGTTTCGGTCTTTGAATCGGCCCTGTTCCTTGCGTGAGCGTGTGTTTTTGAAGAACGGTCTCGCGGCATCTGGCCAGCACCGCAAGAGCGCGCTAACACTGCGATTTGCTGCATCCCCTCGCGCCGTCGTTCCATTGGAGGGAAATGCAGAGGAGGAACCATGCCGCAGATCATCCTGCTTCTGATTATCGCCGTCATCGCCTGGATCGGCTATCGCAAGTTCATCGCAGACGCCGAGAAGCTGACGCGTCAGCGTGAGCGCCTGCGCAGGCAGCGCGAGACTGGCGCAAACGGCACGCTCGTCAAGGACGCCGAGACCGGCGAGTACCGCCTGAAGCGCGACGACGAGTGAGGCTGCCTGACCGAATACCGGCGGGTGAAGGCGCTTGACCCTCGCCCTGCGGCATGGCACCTGTCCCCGCAAATCTTGACGAATTCGGACCCGGATCCCATGACGATTGCACCCCTCCCGGACCACATGAACCCGAAGCGCTCCTTTCAGGCTCTGATCCTGACGCTGCACAACTATTGGGCCGACAAGGGTTGCGCCGTGCTTCAGCCCTACGACATGGAGGTCGGCGCAGGCACGTTCCATCCGGCGACGACCCTCAGGGCGCTCGGGCCGAAGCCATGGCGCGCGGCCTATGTGCAGCCGTCGAGGCGCCCGACCGACGGTCGCTACGGCGAAAATCCCAACCGGCTGCAGCACTATTACCAGTATCAGGTGATCTTGAAGCCCAACCCTTCCAATCTGCAGGAGCTTTATCTCGGCTCGCTCGAGGCGATCGGCCTCGATCCGCTGCTGCACGATATCCGTTTTGTCGAGGATGACTGGGAGAGCCCGACGCTCGGCGCCTGGGGCCTCGGCTGGGAATGCTGGTGCGATGGCATGGAAGTGTCGCAGTTCACCTATTTCCAGCAGGTTTGCGGCATCGAATGCTCTCCGGTTTCCGGCGAACTGACCTACGGCCTCGAGCGCCTGGCGATGTATGTCCAGGGCGTCGACAATGTCTACGACCTCAACTTCAACGGCCGCGAGGGCGCCGAGAAGATCAGCTATGGCGATGTCTTTCTGCAGGCGGAGCAGGAATATTCGCGGCACAATTTCGAATACGCCAACACGGCGATGCTGCATCAGCATTTCATCGATGCGGAAAAGGAATGCCTGGCGTTGCTGGCCGCCGGTGCGCCTGATGACTCCAGCAACAACCGCCTGCACAAATGCGTCTTCCCCGCCTATGACCAGTGCATCAAGGCGAGCCACGTCTTCAATCTTCTGGATGCCCGGGGCGTGATTTCGGTGACCGAGCGCCAGAGCTACATCCTGCGCGTGCGTACGCTCGCGAAAGCCTGCGGCGAAGCCTTCCTGCTGACTGAGGCCGGCGGCGCCAACTGGAACAGGGAAGCGGCCTGATCAGGAGGTCGCAGAGGTCCTCCGGCCGCATGGCGGAGCAAGCGGGTCCGATCGCTGCGAGCAGATGTGCTCGCTCCCGTCGAGCCGCCACTTCGGCGCCGGCGCTCTGACGCTCGACAACTCGCCGGCATAGATTTGCAGCGCGCGGCGCACACCGCTCGGCCTTTCGATCGGGCCCGCGCTTGCATGGGTCGCGAAAAGGGCGGCAAAGGCGATCACGTTGATGAAGCTCACGGGGGTGTTCATGGCGGCACTAAGCGTTGAGGTTGTTCGATGGATGGACTATCGAGCATCCGCCGACGCGTTGCCGTTACCGGTGGAACAGCCTGAGGCTGCAGACGTCGGCACCACCCGTTCGGCAGGGGCTGGGGGCGGTCTTGTGATCGGCCGCTGTAGAACTTTGAATTGCTGACCGGTTTGTTCTTGAATCGAATAGAATTTAAGAAAACATGCAGTAGGATCGCCGTGATCCAAAGGAGGGTTTGATGATCGGGCTGGCAATTGGCGTCGCCGTTATTCTTTATCTCGTCTTCGTCTATAACGGTCTCGTCAAGGCGCGGCAGATGGCCGAGGAGGCCTGGTCCGGCATCGACGTGCAGTTGAAGCGGCGCGCCGATCTCATCCCGAATCTGATCGAGACGGTGAAGGGTTACGCCGCTCACGAGAAGTCGACACTCGAGGAGGTCGTTACGCTGCGCAATCGGGCTCAGGCGGTGCCGGAAGGCGATGTCGCGGCGCGGGCCGCGGCCGAAGGCGCGCTTTCGCAGGCGCTTGGCCGCGTCTTCGCGCTCGCCGAATCCTATCCGGACCTGAAGGCCAACGAGAATTTCGCAGAACTCCAGCGTTCGTTGGAAACGATCGAGGGCGAGATCCAAATGTCCCGGCGCTACTACAACGGCGCAGCGCGCGATCTCAACGTCAAGGTCGAGAGCTTCCCGTCGAACCTGATCGCCAACGCCTTCCGCTTCGTCAAGGCCAGCTATTTCGAGATCACCAACGAGGCGGACCGCGCGGTTCCCTCGGTCAAGTTCTAGATCAATTTCACTGAATCAATAAAACGATCTATCGGTTCGAAACCGCGCACTTCCGGACGGAAAACCGTTAAATAGTTCTCTGGAAGTGCTCCGGTGGGCCTGAAAAAGGGAAATCCCGATGAGGCGGCTTTTCGCGGCGCTTGCGCTCGTCACCTTCGTTCTTGCAGCGCCGCTCGTCGCGGCGGCGGAAGAGTTCATCTCCGCCTACCATTCGGTCATAGAGGTCGCGAAAGACGGCACGCTCACGGTCACCGAGACGATCACGGCGAATGTCGAAGGCAACCGTATCCGGCGCGGCATCTACCGCGACTTTCCGCTGACCTTCGTCGACGCGCGCGGTGGCCGCAGCAAGGTCGACTTCAACCTTCTCTCCGTCGAGCGGGACGGCGATGAAGAGGAATACCGCACGGAATCGATCAGCGGCGGCATCCGCATCTATACGGGAAGCGCCGACGTGCTCCTGCCGCATGGCGAACACACCTTTCAGATCACCTACGAGACGAGCCGGCAGATCCGCTTCTTCGACGACCACGACGAGCTCTATTGGAACGTGACCGGAACCGAATGGGCATTCCCGATCGAGGAGGCGACCGCCACCGTCACCTTGCCGAAGGGCGTGAAGGCGGAGGCGCTCGACGTCTTTACCGGCGGCTACGGCGCGACCGAAAAGGATGCGCGCGCGGTGGAGGAGGGCGACGAGATCTTCTTCGCGACCACGCGCCGACTGCGCCCGCAGGAGGGATTGACCGTCGCGATCAAGCTGCCCAAGGGCAGCATCGAACGGCCAACCGCCTCCCAGGAAAATATCTGGTGGCTGCGCGATCACATGACTCTGGTCATCGCCGGGTCCGGCCTCCTCCTCGTCCTGCTCTATTACGGGCGCGCCTGGGTGCGTGTCGGCCGCGACCCGGCCCGCGGCGTCATGGTCCCGCGCTGGGACCCTCCGCACGGCGTCTCGCCCGCGCTCGTCAACTATATCGATAACAAGGGCTTTTCCGGCGAAGGATGGACAGCGCTTTCCGCGGCGGCGCTCAACCTTGCGGTCAAGGGGCATGTCATCCTCGAAGACCTGAAGAAGGCGGTCGTCATCACCGCCACGGGCAAGAACGGCGAGAAGCTGCCGACCGGCGAAGCGGCCTTGATGAAAGCGGTGGACGCGGCCGGCGGCAAGCTCACCATCGACAGGGCGAACGGCAAGAAGATTGAGGCGGCGGGTTCCGGCTTCCGCAGCGCGATGGAGCGCGAGCATCGCGGCAAGTATTACCGCGCCAATACCGGATACGTGGTTGGCGGCATCGTGCTTTCGGTCGCCACTCTCGCGGCGCTGTTCGTCTTCGGTGACCTGAGCGAGGACAGCGTTCCTTTCGTCATCGTCCCGGTCTTCCTCGCCGTCTTCATTTCCGCCTTCGCCGTTTCGGTCGGTAAATCGCTCCGGCGCGGCTCGAGCCTCGCACGCCGCATTCTGTCGATCGTCGTGCTTGCCTTCATCGGCTTCGTGCTGTTCACGGTTTTCTCGAGCATTCTCGCCGCGCTCGTCTTTTCGGCCAGCGATCCGGGCGACCTGCCGCTGTTCTTCGCGATCGGTGGCATCGTCCTCGTCAACGGGCTTTTCTATTACCTCATGGGCGCGCCGACGCCGCTCGGCACGCGCATGATGGATGGCATCGACGGACTCAGGCAATATCTTACGCTCGCCGAGAAAGACCGTCTGAACATGCAGGGCGCGCCGGAAATGTCGCCGCGGCATTTCGAGACCCTGCTCCCCTATGCCGTCGCACTCGGTGTGGAAAAGCCCTGGAGCGAGACCTTCGAGCGTTGGCTGCATGCGGCTTCGGCGGGCGCGGCGGCAGCCGCCTATCAGCCGAGCTGGTATCACGGCGACAGCTTCGGGCCCGGATCCTTCACCGACACGATCGGCGGTTTCGCCGGTTCGATGGCGGATACGATGACGTCTTCCTTGCCGCCGCCTGCGAAGAGTTCGTCCTCGGGCTTTTCTTCCGGCGGCGGATTTTCCGGCGGTGGCGGTGGCGGCGGTGGCGGTGGCGGCTGGTGACAGCGGATTTCCTCGCCGGCCGTGATGACATTTTCGCCAGAGCTTGCTAAGTCCGCCGCAACCTTCCGGAACAGAACGAAGTCTCGAATCCATGCCCGATCTCCTTATTGAATTGCGATCCGAAGAAATCCCCGCCCGCATGCAGCGCAAGGCGGCCGGCGATCTGAAGAAGCTCGTGACGGACGCTCTGGTTGAGGCGGGGCTCACCTATGAAGGCGCGCGCGAATACTGGACGCCGAGGCGGCTGGCGCTCGACATCCGCGGCCTGACCGCGCGCTCCGCCGACCTGCGCGAGGAGCGCAAGGGCCCGCGCATCGACGCGAACGAGAAGGCGATCGAAGGCTTTCTCCGCGCCGCGGGCCTCTCCTCCGTCAGCGAGGCTCATGTCCATAACGACCCGAAGAAGGGCGATTTCTATGTGGCGCACATCGTAAAGCCCGGCCGGGAGGCGGAAGAGATCATCGCCGATGTGATGCCGGCGATCATCCGCGACTTTCCCTGGCCGAAATCCATGCGCTCCGGTGCCGCTTCGGCCAAACCGGGCAGTCTTCGCTGGGTCCGGCCGCTGCAGTCGATCGTCTGCACGTTCGGCGCGGAACACGACGAGACGAAGGTGATCCCCTTCGAAGTCGATGGCATCGTCGCCTCGAACGTCACCTACGGCCACCGGTTCCACGCGCCGGAGGCGATCACGGTCCGCCGCTTCGCCGACTACGCCGAGAAGCTTGAAAAGGCGAAGGTCGTGATCGATGCGGAGCGCCGCAAGGAGATCATCTCGGCCGACGCCCACAACATCGCTTTCGCCAACGGCCTCGAGCTCGTTGAAGACGAGGGCCTCCTGGAGGAAGTCGCCGGTCTCGTCGAATGGCCGAGGGTGTTGATGGGTAGCTTCGAGGAAAGCTATCTCGAAATCCCGTCCGAAATCATCCGACTGACGATCAAGACCAACCAGAAATGCTTCGTCACGCGCAAGCCCGGCGCCGAAACGCTGTCCAACCGGTTCATTCTCGTCTCGAACATCGAGGCGAAGGACGGCGGCAAGGAGATCGCCCACGGCAACGGCAAGGTCGTGCGTGCGCGGCTCTCCGACGCGGCGCATTTCTGGAAGCGCGACCAGGGCGATTTGCCGGATCTCGAAACGCTGACGGCGTCTGCCGAGAAGTTCGGCCTCGATCTGAAAAAGCCTCTCGACCAGCGCATGGCGAAGCTCGACGCCCTTAACGTGACTTTCCATGCTAAGCTCGGCACGCAGGGCGACCGTGTCGTCCGCATCCGCTCGCTCGCCGCAGCGCTCGCCAAGCTCACCGGTGCCGATCCCGCCTCCGCCGATCGCGCGGTCCTCCTCGCCAAGGCGGACCTTCGCACCGAGGCAGTCGGCGAATTCCCGGAGCTCCAGGGCATCATGGGCCACAAATATGCCATTCTGCAGGGTGAAGGCGCGGCCGTCGCCAATGCGATCGAGGATCACTACAAGCCGCAGGGACCATCCGACCGTGTGCCGACCGATCCCGTCTCGGTAACGGTGGCGCTTGCCGACAAGCTCGATACCCTCGTCGGCTTCTGGGCAATCGACGAAAAGCCGACCGGTTCCAAGGACCCCTATGCGCTGCGCCGTGCGGCACTCGGCGTGATCCGGCTCATTTTGGAGGGAAGTGCGCGGCTGCCGCTTCTGCCTTGTTTCGATGTGGCGCTCGCCGCCCTGAAGGGACAGCGTCCGGATATCGCAGCCGAGATTTCCGCCGATCTGCTCGCCTTCTTCCACGATCGCCTGAAGGTTTACCTGCGCGATCTCGGCGCGCGATACGATCTGATCGATGCGGTGCTCGCGTCGGATGCGGACGATCTGTTGATGATCGCCCGCCGCGTCGAGGCGCTGACCGCCTTCATCACGGCCGAGGAGGGCAGGAACCTGCTCACCGGCACGAAACGTGCGACGCAGATTCTCGCTGCCGAAGAGAAGAAGGGTACGGAAGTCGCCGAGAGCGTCGACGAAGCATTGTTCCGGCTCGACGCCGAGCGGACGCTGCACGCTTCGATCAAGGTCGCGTCGGACGATGCGCGCGACGCGATCGTCAAGGAGGATTTCCGCTCCGCCATGGAGGCGCTCTCGAAACTGCGCGAGCCGGTCGACGATTTCTTCAACGATGTTCTCGTCAATGACGAGGATAAGGCGATCCGTGCCAACCGCCTCGCGCTCCTGGGCCTCATCCGCTCGGCGACGGGTGAGGTGGCGGACTTCTCGAAGATATCGGGGTAACTCGAAGCGCTCTGCACCGCAGAGGTTGCCGCGTTGACGACCGGCCGATATGAAAGCCCATGACCGCCAGGATTCTCGTCAGTGCCTGCCTCATGGGACATGCCGTTCGTTACGACGGCGCATCGAAGCCGCTCATTCACCCGGCGATCGATCGCTGGAGGAGGGAAGGGCGGCTCGTCACCATCTGTCCGGAAATGTCGGCCGGCATGCCGGTGCCGCGTCCGCCGGCCGAGATCGAAGGGGGCAGGACGGGCGCCGACGTGCTCGCCGGCAGGACGCGCGTCCTCGAAAAGACGGGCGGCGATGTGACGTCGGAGTTTCGTCGCGCAGCGGAGAATGCGCTTGCGCTGGCACGCGAGACGAATTGCCGGTTTGCCCTGCTGATCGACGGCAGTCCATCCTGCGGCTCCCGCTTCATCTATGACGGCCGGTTCAGCGGCGAACGTATTGCGGGTGAGGGCGTGACGGCCGCGCTGCTGCGGGCCAACGGCATTGAAATCTATTCCGATCGTGAGATAGAGACCTTGGTCGCAAGGGTCGGCGATGCCGGCAACGAAGTTGGGGTATCGCTCTAAAGATTACGCCCCTGCTTCTCTCAGGGGCGCAACCTCTCGCTTTTGCAGCGAATTTGCCCGTCAGCCTTGAACGTCGACTGACTGGGGCAGGGAACGTTAATAATATGGTATCAATCTAGGCGAAGATCGAAAATAGCCGGATCAATTTTCCGTGAACCGCCGCTGGCCATGGAGGCAGCAACCGCGGCGGTTTTTGCGGTATGGTCGATGGAGATTTCCGCAATCCCGGTGCGAAGGGTGCTTGCCGGGACGTCGGCCGCTGCCGGTTCGCCGGTCTGCATTCCCGCGGCCCGGATCGCGACATCCGATGCATCGTTGACGAAAATGACCGGCGAGCCGCCCAGCCACGCCTCCGTGCGCACCGACTTCACCTCTCCATGGATTTCCTTGAGCTCCACGCGATCCGTGCCCGGCGCTAGATCCGGGACGACGTAGGAAGGCTTCCTCTTTGGCTGCAAGGGCGGGCAAGCCGCGCAGGAAACCGTCGCGACGCTCGAATTGACAGCCTCGCCGGAGGTGATGTTGTCGATCGAAGAGGCTGCCGCGGGACCGGCGGTATAGACGAGAGCGGCTGTGATCAGCAGGGAACGCATTGATCTCTCCTCGATTGGTCAAGGTGAGAATAGCGGTCTCCCCTTACCTTCCGGTCAGGAGAAATCATAAAATTTGAACGATACGGCCTTTCCTGCAGCGCCGCTCGCTGAAGCCGTCAGGCAGTCTCGCGCGCGATTGCCCGCCAGCCGATGTCGCTGCGATAGAAGCCGTTCTCCCAGCGAACGCCGCGAACCGCCGCATAGGCTGCGTCCTTCGCCTCACCGACGGTCTTTCCCGTGGCGGTGACGTTCAGCACCCGGCCGCCGGTTGCGACCAGCCCGCCTTCCTTCATTGAGGTTCCGGCATGAAATACCTTGGTCGCGGCGGACGCGTCGGGCAGGGCCTCGATCGGCGTATTTTTTTCGTAGGCGCCCGGATAGCCGCGCGAGGCCATCACCACGGTCAGAGCAACGTCGTCGCGCCACTCCGCTTTCGTCTCTTCGAGCGTTCCGGTGGCCGCCGCGTAGAGCAGCGGCAGGAGGTCGCTCTCGAGCCGCATCATCAGCACCTGGCATTCGGGATCGCCGAAGCGGACATTGTACTCGATGAGTTCCGGGCCCTTTTCCGTGATCATCAGGCCGGCAAAGAATACGCCGGCGAAGGGATGACCGCTTTCGGCCATGCCGCGGACGGTGGGCTCGATTATCTCTTTCATCGTCCGTTCCACCATCTCGGCGGTCATGACCGGCGCGGGCGAATAGGCGCCCATGCCGCCGGTGTTCGGCCCGGTGTCGCCGTCGCCGACACGCTTGTGATCCTGCGCGGAGGCGAGCGGCAGCACGTTCTTGCCGTCGCAAAGGCAGAAGAAGCTCGCTTCCTCGCCGTCGAGATAGGCCTCGACGACCACCTCGGCGCCGGCCGCGCCGAAGGCGCCCGCAAAGCATTCGTCGACCGCGGCAAGGGCCTCGTCGAGGCTCATCGCCACCGTCACGCCCTTGCCGGCGGCAAGCCCGTCGGCCTTGATGACAATCGGTGCGCCCTCTTGGCGGACATAGGCCTTGGCGGACCCGGCATCGGTAAAGCGTCTATAGGCCCCGGTCGGGATCCCGTATCTCGCGCAGAGGTCCTTGGTGAAACCCTTGGAGCCTTCAAGCTGGGCCGCTGCGGCCGAAGGGCCGAAGGTCGGAATATCGGCCGCGCGAAGCGCGTCGCCAAGACCGGCAACCAGGGGCGCTTCGGGACCGACGACCACGAAATCGATCGCATGGGTCCTGCAGAAATCGACGACGGCCTCGTGATCTTCCGTGTCGAGGTCGGCGATCGTGGCCTCCTCGGCGATGCCCGGATTACCGGGGGCGGCATAAAGCTTGGTCAGCCTCGGCGACTGCGCGATCTTCCATGCAAGCGCATGTTCGCGGCCGCCCGATCCGATCAGAAGAACCTTCATCGCCATCCTCGCCGTCAGGAATTGTTGCGCTGCGGTTAAGACGGCAGGCGGGACGAGGTCAAGGAAAAAGCGGCCCGCGCTGCAAATTTCCTGGTGCCAGCCAGCGTGCTTCTGTCGGGAGTGACGTCAGCGCCGGCTTGCAGCCACCGGCCAGCCGTCGTCGTCAGCCGGCTTGTCTGCGTGGAGCGCGACCCGGGAGAGTGCCCAGATCGCCAGCTCGTTGAGCGGGAGCGGCTTGCTGATCAGATAGCCCTGAAAGCGGTCGCAGCCCGCCGCCGTCAGCATGGCGAGCTTTTCCGGCGTATCGACGCCTTCGCCGACCACGGTCATCTCCTTCGCGTGGCACAGCGCGACGACCGCTTTGAGTACCGCCAGCGATCGCGAAGCGGCCAGGTTGGAGACGAGCGCCCGGTCGAGTTTGATCGTGTCGGCGGCATAATCGATGATCTGCTGAACCGATGTGTAGCCGGCGCCGAAGTCGTCTATCGAGAGCCGGAAGCCTTTGCTCCTGAGCTCTTCCATGTTCAGGCGCAATTGATCGCTGATCTGGACGGCGAATGTTTCGGTGAGCTCGATGTCGATCGATCGCGCCTCCAGGCCGTGGCGCGCGAGGCAGTCCGAAAAATGGTCGTTGATCGACTTAGAGTGCAGTTCGGCCGAGGAGATGTTGATCGCCAGAACCGTATCGGGGCCGAACAGCGCCTTCAGCTGGTGGCAATCCGACATCGCCTTGTCGATAACCCACCAGTCGATTTTCGTGAACAGACCGGAGCTCTCGGCTATCGGAACGAATTCGTCGGGCGTCACATGCCCCAGGACCGGCGAGTGCCAGCGCAACAGAGCCTCGCAGCCGGTGACTTTTCCGCCGGCGTCGACGATCGGCATGTAGACAAGGTGAAACTGCTCGTCGGGATCGAGCGCGCGCAGCTCATCCTGGATCTGCCGCTGGCGGGTGCGCTTGTCGTTGAGCGCGCGGGAGAAGCGGGCGGACCGGTTCTTGCCGGCGCTCTTCGCCTGGTACATGGCGGCGTCGGCATTCGAGATCAGCTCCGCGACCGAGCTCGCATCATCAGGACATGCGGCAACGCCGATGCTTGCCGTGACCGGATAACGCTTGCCGGAAAGCTCGAACCCGTCTGAAAACAGGGCGAGGATCGCGCCGCAAACCTCCCGCACCGCGCCGTCGCCGAGCTGCGAACGTAACAGAACCGCGAACTCGTCGCCGGAGAGCCGCGCGAGGATGGCCGGCTCCTGTCCGCGCCTGCGCGTGATCGCTCCGACATCGCGTGCGATCCGGGCGGCGAGCGTTTTCAAGAGCTCGTCGCCGACATCGTGGCCGTGCTTGTCGTTGACGAACTTGAAGTTGTCGATGTCGATGAAAAGCAGGCTGCATTTCTCGACGGATGCGACAGCCTCCTGGACGGCCTGCGCGGCAAGCATGTTGAAGCGTCCCCGGTTGCTGATGCCCGTCAACGTGTCGGTCCAGGAACTCCGCTGCACGAGTTGGAGCGACTGGACGGATTGTCGATGCATCTCCCGGATGTTTCGGGTCAGACGGCCGATTTCGCCGGCCTCGTCCACCTCGGCGATTTCCTCGCGCGCGCCGGCCATGACCGCCATGACATTGGTATCGAGCGTTGCGATCGGCCCCGTGATGAAGCGGCGGATGAGCACGATGATCAGCCAGATCGAAAAGAGGCTCATGGCCAATGCGCCGAGGGCGAGGAGCACTTTCTGGCGCATCATCTGGGCTTCGAAATGCGCATCAGAAACCGTCAGCGTCGCATGCAAGGCAGGCCCGAGAGGAACGCTTGCCGACAGATCGTCGGTCACGGCAAGCGGCCACGGCTGGAGGACGATATCGGCGCCATATTCCCTTTTCAGCGGGGCCAGCAGCCTGAGAAAGCGGTCGGGCTGTACCGCAACCTGCATCAGCAGCGCATTTGCCCTGTTGCTGGGAGCCGGCCGGCCAAAGGTTACCGGATCGACGAACAGCGAATAGACGATTCGCGGCCGGTCGCCGGCGGAGTCGAGATAGCTCCAGTCGCCGAGTTTCGATCCGTTGAGCAACTGCCGCGCGAGATCGAGCTGTGCCGGATCGATTTCCGCAAAGGGATCCCAACTGTTCTCGAAGTAGTACTCCGTTTCCAGCTTGCTGTTGAGAACAGCCAGGGAGATAAACCCCGCAGGGTCGTCGGACAGCGACGTCAGGCTCTCCTGCAGCCGCACACCGAGCGCATTGGCGCGATATTTCTTGTCGGTTTCGGCCACGTATTGCCGCAGCGCGTTGCCGCTCAAAAGCGCGTTGAGGGCACCGCGGCTGCGCCGAACCTCGTTCTGGAAGACGGAGGCGGCATGTTCGAGCCGTTGTGAGAGCTTGGCGTGCTCGAGTGCGCGGATGGAACGGCTCTGGGCGACGTGTACGGAGAGAGCCGCGAGAAGATAACCCGCCAGCACGACCGGAAAGATGAGGATGAGCGCACGCTTGCCGAGGGTCACTGGAAGTTCGCCAACGTGTTGATGATTCGCCGGCGCGCTTCGATCGACCTGACGGACAGTTCCTGGTGATGCTGGTTTTTCGCCATGATTTCGGACGGCGGGTAGATTTCCGGATCGGAGCGCATGGTCTCCGGAAGGAGCTTGAGCGCCGCGCTGCTTGCGGTCGGCATGTTGAGCGCGATCGCGTTGGCAGCGGCGGCCTCCGGCGACCCGATGAAATTCAGGAATTCGAGAGCCCTTTGCTTGCGAGGGGATGCGGCCGTGACGGAAAAACAGTCGAGCCACGACAACGTGCCCTCTTTCGGGACCGCGTAGCGCCATAGCCCCGCCTTGCCGGCTTTACTGTTGAGCACATGCTGATCGCCGCTATAGCCCAGCGCCAGATAAATATTTCCGGCCAAGGCCGGATCCTGGATCGAGGTGACGACGTAGTCGTAGGTCAGCACGGATGGGGCCTGCGTCTTCAGGAGCGCGAATGCGGCCTTCAGCGTTGCCGTGTCGTCGGCATTGACGGAGGCGCCGAGCAGCATCAGCGGTGGCACGAAAATCTCGCTGTGGTCGGCGAACATGGCGATGTGCTTCTCCAACGCCGGTGCCGGACGCATCATGTCACGCCAGGATGTCGGTGGCGGCGTGACCACATCGGAGCGATAGAGGATGCCGACCGTGCCCCAGAAGTAGGGAAGGCCGTAACCGGCGCAGGATTTGCGCCATTGCGGCGCATAGTCCGCGATCGCGGGCAGATTGGTCTCGGAGAGCGGCTCGATGATGCCCTTCCGTCCGAAAAGCGTCGCGCCGTTCTCATCGACGATGACCAGATCGATGTTACGGCCCGGATCGGCAAGAATCTCGTCGCGGGCATCGTCGCTGTCGAAATTGATCTGGCGGATGGAAACGCCCGTCTTTTCGGTCCAGCGGTCGATGAGACTCTCGGCGATATAGTCTTCCCAGATAAGCAGGTTGAGCGTTTCGGCGCGGCTCGCAGAAGCGCAAAGCAGTGTCGCCAGAAAGACGGAAATAGCCCTGCGTGCCTTCATGTTCTGCCCCTGCACACCCCCATCGCCGGACGCTATCCGGCAATGATTGAGGAATGCTTACGTCCGGAGCAAGATCGTGCGGGCGCGAGGCGCCCGCACGCCTGTTCATCGCGCCGGCAGCTTCGGCAGAAATACGGTGAGCAACCCGAGGAGCGGCAGATAGGAGCAGATCTTATAGACGAACTCGATGCCCTGCCGATCGGCGAAGACGCCGAGGACCGCGGCGCCCATGCCGCCGGCGCCGAAGGCGAAACCGAAGAAAACGCCGGCGATGAGCCCCACCCGGCCCGGAACGAGTTCCTGCGCGAAGACGACGATCGCCGAGAAAGCGGACGAGAAGATGAGGCCGATGATGACGCTCAGTACGCCCGTCCAGAACAGGTTCGCATAAGGCAAGAGAAGGGTGAACGGAACGACCCCGAGGATCGAGAACCAGATGACGAAGCGGGCGCCGTATCGATCGCCGATCGGGCCGCCGAGGAAGGTTCCTGCGGCCGCCGAACCGAGGAAGAGGAACAGCATCAGCTGCGCCTGCTGTACGCTGGTGCCGAACCTTTCAATGACGAAGAAGGTGAAATAGCTAGAGATGCTGGTGAGATAGACGTTCTTCGTAGCCGTCAGCAGGACGAGGATCGCGATCGTCCACAGGACCCGCGCCTTCGGCAAGGGCAGCGCGCGGCTGGGGACGGGACGGCTCATGGTCGCGCGGCGGTGGCGGACGTACCACATGCTCACCCAGGAAAGCACGAAGAACCCGGTGATGGCGACGATGGAGAACCAGCCGAGGCTGCCCTGGCCGAAAGGGAGCACGATGAATGCGGCCAGCAGCGGGCCAAGCGCGCTTCCGGCATTGCCGCCGACCTGGAACAGCGACTGAGCCAGCCCGTGGCGGCCGCCCGACGCAAGCCGGGCCACGCGGGAGGATTCGGGGTGGAAGATCGCCGACCCGATGCCGATCAGGCTCGCTGCCAGGAGAAGCATCCAGAAGTGGTCGGCATTGGCGAGAAGCAGGAGACCCATGCAGGTCGAGAGCATGGCGAACGGCAGCGAATAGGGTAGCGCCCAGCGATCCGTCACGATGCCGATGGCCGGCTGCAGCATCGACGCCGTCACCTGAAACGTGAACGTCAGAAGGCCGATCTGGACGAAATCGAGCGCGTAGTTTTCCTTGAGCAAAGGATAGAGCGCCGTCAGCAGCGATTGCATGATGTCGTTCAGCATATGACAGAAGCTGACCGCCAGGATGACCGAAAATGCTGTCTTTTCCGGGCTGATGGTGCCCGCCGACGTGACCGTTGCCATGGAGAATGTTTCCTTAGGGGGCGGCTCGCCAACGGAGCCTTTTCGGCCATCTCTAGACGGGTTGTCGCTGGCCTGCTTTTGTGATTTGGTCGAGTTCTTTCGAGAGTGGGCCATATGGCGAAATCCGACCGACATCACCTGCCAAAGTTGCCGGACGCGGACCATTTCAGAAGCCTGGAATGGATCGAGAAGGCGAACGCGCCCGTTCTCGCGATCGGGAGGGACTACGCCTGCGGGCTCACCGTGCCCTCCCACAGCCACAGCCGGACGCAACTCTGGTGGGCGCGTTCGGGGGTGGTGCTCGTCTATACGTCGGAGGGACGCTGGATGATTCCCCCGGGACACGCCCTGCTGGTTCCCGCGGGAATCGAACATTCGGCCGAGATGGTCAGCGATGTGCGTATGCATTCCATCTACATCCCGCCGGAGGCAAGCGAAGCGCGCCGGCCCCTCGTCCTGGAAATGAGCGCGCTCGTCGGCAGCCTCATCGACGAACTCGTCGGCGCCGGGAACGAAGCGTCGTCCGAACGGCGCGAAAGCCTGATCATGGAATTGCTGCTCACGGAAATACCGCGGCTCAACCAGCGACCTTTAGGCCTGCCTTTCCCGCGCGACCGCAAGCTTGCAGCCCTCTGCCGGCAATTTCTGGAGGCGCCGTCGGCATCCGCGAATATCGACGCGTGGGCGGCGCGCATGGGCATCAGCCGGCGTTCCTTCACGCGGCTCTTCCGGCAGGAGACGGGCGTGAGCTTCGTCACGTGGCGCCAGCATGCCTGCATCTTCGCCTCGCTGCCGCGCATTGCGGACGGCGAGCCGATCACCACGGTGGCGCTCGACGCCGGTTACGAGAACGTCGCAGCTTTCACGACCATGTTCCGCCGCATGCTGGGTGCGCCGCCGAGCGTCTATCTGCGTGACCAGCGGACCTGAACGGCGTCGGCAATTTTCGTTGAAATGCGCCAAGGCCTGTTGAAATTCGAGCCACCCGCGGCGGCCTGTTTGATTTCCTCATTCCCCGCGCCGCAGACGCGGCGCTGCTGGATCTCTGTGACGAGCACAGGAATGAGGGCCGAGAGGGTGCGGTCCCTCGGCGCGTTTCATCGCGTCACAGGCTGACCATCCCCTCGCATATTCGCAAGCGAATGTTGCAGGAACCCCACATCCCCGGTCCTCATTCCTGTGCTTGTCACAGGAATCCAGCCAGACCAAGTCCTTGGGCTGGAAAGGCTCTTCCCGCGCCGCGGACGCGGCGCTGCTGGATCCCTGTGACGAGCACAGGGATGAGGGGAGGAGAGGAGAGGTTGCAGTCCTCCGATACGTTTCCTACAGCGCCGCGCGTCTTATGAGACGCGCAAAGGTCGCTGTAGCCCTTTGAGCTGCTGCTGTTTCTGTCCATTGACCGGCTACGATCAACATGCAGTGGCGCACGGTCGTTACGCGAGGAATTCAGCGCATCGCCATGCGTGCCGACAAAACCGACCAGAGCTTCAACGCCGTTATCCATCTCGCAGCAGCCGTCATGAACTCAAAATTGAATCTCAACAGGCCCTAGTTCAATTTGCGAAGTAGCCGCGGTTCGGTATGAATCCCGAAGCTCAACAGATCGGGTTAACGAAATCTCATGGACTTGCCGAAGATAAGAAGGCGTTGTATGAATGGGTAGCCACGCATTATACGTGCTTGAGTCACGTCCTGGGTTTCCCAGACCAATAAACTATTCTTCGGAGTATAGATGAGAACTCGTGTTGTTTTTCTTGCGTCTCAGGTTTTTCTTCTTGCAGCCGGAGTCGTTGCCGCCGAAGAACGCCGGTACCCCTGGTCTGGAGACTGGTATCTGAAGATAGGCGCCACTGGTTTTCTCGGTCCGGAGTATGAAGGCGGTTCGAAGCGCATGCTTCAGGCGGCGCCGCTCGTTTCGCTCGGCAAGGCTGGCAGCGCCGTGCGCTTTTCGTCGCGCAACGACAACATGTCCTACGCCCTGCTCGACCAGGGACATTTTCGCGCTGGCGCCGTCGGCAAATTGATTTTCGAGCGTGACGAGGACGATTCGAGCGATCTTAAAGGCCTCGACCATCCGAAATTCGGCGGCGAAATCGGCGGTTTCGCGGAAGTCTACCCCACGGACTGGATGCGCCTTCGCGCAGAGATACGTCAGGGTATCCGCAGCCATCACGGGGTCGTCGCCGATGTCGCGGCGGATGCTTTCGCCGATCTCGGCGAAACCGTCCGCATTTCCGCCGGACCGCGGTTGACGGCGGCATCGAGCGATTATTTCGACGCCTATTATGGCGTCAACGCAGCGGAGTCCGCTGCTTCGGGACTCGGCACCTATGATCCGGGTGGCGGTATTCACTCCGCGGGGTTCGGGGCGGAGATCAACTGGATGGCGACCGAGAAGCTCGAAACGGGTGTCTATGCCGAATATCGGCGATTGATGGGCGCTGCCGCCGATTCAAGCCTCGTACGCGAGCGCGGCAGCCCCGACCAGTTCCTCGTCGGGGTGACCGCGACCTATCGCTTCGATTTCACGCTCCCCTGACGGGTCGGCCTGGATGGCGGCGGGATGAAATGGAGCGCTTGACCGGCAGGTTTTGCGGGGCCAAACAGAGGCCATGAACAGTTCTTCCATCGATTCCGGCCGCGTGCACGACGCGCCGTCCAACAATTGGGTCTATCGGGTTCTGCCGCGAGCGCTGTGGCCCTATGCGCAGCTCGCGCGTTGGGACCGGCCGATCGGCTGGCAATTGCTCTTGTGGCCGTGCCTCTGGTCGGCGGCCTTGGCGTCCGGAACGGCGGCATCGCTCGGCAGCTTTTCGGCTGGGCGATTTCTCTTCCATGTCTTTCTGTTCGTTGTCGGAGCGATTGCCATGCGCGGCGCCGGCTGTACCTACAACGACATCGTCGATCACGACATCGACATGGAAGTGGCACGTACGCGCTCCCGACCGCTGCCTTCCGGCCGCGTCGCCCGTTTTCAGGCGAAGGCATTCATGCTGTTGCAGGCCCTTGTGGGCCTCGTCGTGCTGCTGCAGTTCAATGGTTTCACGATTTTTCTCGGCTTCCTTTCGCTGGCGCTGGTCGCGATCTATCCTTTCGCCAAGCGCTTCACGGACTGGCCGCAGTTTTTCCTGGGGCTCGCCTTCTCCTGGGGCGCGATCATGGGCTGGACCGCTGAGTTCGGCAGCCTCTCCCTGGCCGCGATCATCCTCTACGTTGCCGCCATCGCCTGGACCATCGGTTATGATACGATCTATGCCTATCAGGACAGGGAGGATGACGAGCTGATCGGCGTTCGCTCGACCGCCCGCCGCTTCGGCGACAACCCGCGGCCCTGGCTTATCGGGCTATACGGGATTGCGGTTTTCCTGATACTTTTCGCCTTCCTGTCCGCCGGCGCCGGATTTTTCGCCTATATCGGGCTTCTGGTGGCCGCGGTGATGCTCGCCTATCAGATTCTCGTATTGAACATTCACGATCCGCTACAATGTCTGGCGCTGTTCAAGTTCAACGGCGTCGTCGGCCTGATCATCTTTGCCGGACTTGTGCTCTCGCTTCTCGTGCGGCTCATTTGAACGCAGAAGCCGGCCCTAAGGCGCGGAGCGCCGAAGGGCCGGCTTGCTGATCGATGTCTTGTGGCTTGGACGCTGCGGTCACGCCCGGGCGATGATTTCGCGGCCGTCGATCTTCATCTGGATGCCGAGACTGCCGGTGGAGCGGCGCACGAGAAAGCGCGGCCGGCGCTCGGCGAAAAAGGAATGGCGGCGGCGCGGCTTTGCGGGAGCGGTGCGAACATCGCCGATATGTTCCTCGAGCGGCCGTGCGACCCCGTCGGCTTCCACCATGAGCATCGGAATGCGATAGGCTTCGGCCCAGGCGCGCCAATCGGCTGCGATGTCCGAAAGATCATGAGCCACGAGCAGCGGGATACAGAGATCCGGATCATCGTGATGAAGTTCGAGCGTCACTGTAACCTCCCCGTCGCCATGGTCGATTGCCCGTGCCGCCACACCCTTGAAAGCTCGCGCCGGCAGAGCGATCGAAAGCGGCAGGCCGCTGAATGGTAGCACCTTGCGCAGAACAGCGCCACGCTCGTCAAGGCTGATGCTGACATTCCCCGTGTGCCCGCGCAGCACGTAGCTTGCTTGCTGCGGAAAGCGCTTCGGGTCAAGTCTGAGCGTGTTTCCGACCCAAGCCGGCTGAGAGAGTGTATTGCGCATTTCATATCGCCCTTGTTTTTCCTTGAGAGCCGTTTCCGGCTTTCCTCTCGGGACTTTTCGTCCTCTAGGGGCCGAGGATAGGCGGGCTCCGTTCCGGGCGGCTTAAAATTCGCGGTTAAAAAAACTTTGCTGTCTCCGATGGTTAGCAAAAGCCGAGGCCGCAAGGTTTCTCATTCGTCAATGAAACCGCGGGCATTTTCGTTGTGCTTTGCCGGGGCGGGATGCGGTCGGAAAACGGGCACCCGTTCTTTCTCATCCGCTCCAGCGGGAAAGCCACACACAAGCATGCTGCGCGATCTTCGCCATCATCGGAGTGGTTTCAGGGGATGTCGGCGCGCCGGCGGTCCCCGTTCCTTGCTGGCGGGCGACGCATGGTTTCGACTTATCTCGACTACAATCTGATCGCACGGGACATGAAGCTCAGCCTGAGACGCGTGTCGGAGCAGACGATCGTCGCCCGCGACACGCAGTATTACAGGGAGAACATCGGCAGTGTGGCCTCCGTCGACGAGTTCCTCGCCGACTACCGCCTCTATTCCTACGCGATGAAGGCCTATGGCCTGGCAGATATGATCGAGTCGGTCGCCTTCATGAGGAAGGTGCTCGAAAGCGACCTGTCCGACGATAACAGCTTTGCCAACAAGCTGACGGACGAACGATACCGCGAATTCACGATGGCGTTCAGCTTCAGCGGTGGAACGGCGGTTTCCCAGACCGAAGCGCAGCTCGACGAGATGATCGGCCTCTACAATACGAGTATCGCCAGCATCGGGGAAACCCAGAAGGAAGAGACGCGCTACTACAACGTCATGATCGACAAGGTAACGAGCGTCGATCAGCTTCTGAACAATGAGCGTCTGCGTACCTATGTCTTCACCGTCTTCGGTATCGACGAGAGCACGTACTCCCGTGAAACGCTCCGCAACGTTCTCTCCAGCAATGCCGACGATCCGGGCAGCTATGAGAAAACCGTGCTCGAACCCAGACTGTCGGAACTCGAGGCCGCCAGAGCCGACGCCCAGGCGAGGCTCCAGCAGAGCGGCACGACGGAGGCGGAAAAGCTGGAACTCCGGGCGAAGATAGCCACCTACAACAAGTCGATTTCCACGGTCAGCAATTACCTGGCCATGGCGGCGGCTTTCCAGTTCAACGCCGACGGCACGGTGGCCGCGGGATCGGCGCAGACCGCCGCGCACAAGAAGACCATGAATGAACTCTACGTCTCCAGCAATCCCCGGATCACCCCCAGGCAGCGCTCCTGAACAAGGCCTATTTCGAGGAAAAGATCGCGAGCATCACGACCGTCAGCGAGCTTGTCGCCGATACGCGCCTCTATAACTACATCCGCACGGCCTTCGATCTCAACGAGGTCACCATCGTGCCGGCGACGATCAAGAATATCCTGACCAGCGATCCGGACGACCCGAACAGCTACATCAATACGATCGGCAAGGGCAACGAGAACTACAAGGCGCTCGCCAGGGCCTTCAACTTCCAGGCGGACGGCACGCTCGCGGCGGGCGATGCGGCGCAGACCACGGAACAGACGACACTCACCTCCAGCCGTTACATGACGCGCTACAACGACAAGGACGACGCAGCGGACGCGAAGGCGATCGGCGCCTATAAGCTTGCCGTCGAGAAGATGGCGTCCGTCGGCGACTTCATCGACACGGCTTCGATCTACGATTTCGCGCTGCAAGCGGTCGGTCTCGATCCGGACGCCGAAAGCGCACGGACGATCAAGCGGGTTCTGACCAGCGATCTCACCGATCCGGAAAGCTTCGTCTACACGCTGAAGGACGAGCGTTACCTGAAGCTCGCCCAGCTGTTCAACTTTACGACATCGGGCGACATCGGCGTTCCGGCATTGGCCCAGTCGGAGACGCTGATTCAGGAGACCGCCAAGACCTACATCGTCAACAAGTCCCGTTTTGGCTCGGAGGAGGACAAGACCAAGGCCAAAGCGGATGCCGAATATTATACGGCCGAGGTCGCCAAACTCTCTTCTCTCGACGAATTTCTGGCCGATTCCCGCCTGGTCGATTTCGCTCTGGCGGCAAACGGCATCGATCCCGAGAATGTCGCCGTCGATTTCCTTCGCGACATCTTCACCTCCGATCTGGACGATCCCAAGAGCTTCATCAATCAGCAGCAGAACTCCGGGGCCTATATCGCCCTGGTCACCTCGTTCAATTTCGACCGCGGCGGCAACGTGCTGCGCGAGGACAAGAGCGTCATCGTCACGCGGCAGGGGCTTTACGAGACCCTCGACCGGTATCTGCACCAGACGCTGGAAGAACAGGCCGGCGAGGACAATGCAGGTGTCCGCCTGGCCCTCTATTTCGAGCGCCAGGCAGGCTCGCTCGTCGACGCTTACGATCTCCTGGCCGATGATGCGCTCGCCGAAGTGTTCCGCACGATCTTCAGCCTGCCCGACGAATTCAGTTCCATGGACATCGACCAGCAGGCAAAGATCGTCGAGAAGAATCTCGAGCTCGAGAAGCTGAGCGATCCGGCCGAGCTGAAGAAGGTCCTCGCGCGCTTCACCGTGCTCTACGATCTGGAGAACAACATGGAAGTCGATCCGGCCGTGGTGGTGCTCTCGGGCAGCGGCAGCAATATCGGCATCAGCGCCGATACGCTCTTCCAACTGTCGCAGCTCAGGAAGGGCGGGTAGGGCTTAACGGCGGCCGGACCGGCACGCGTCGTTACTCGCCTCAATCCTCGCGCAGCACCTTATCGGGGTTCATGATCCCCGCCGGGTCGAAGGCGTGCTTGATCCGCCGCATGAGCTCGATCTCGATCGGCGAGCGGATCGCCGCGAGTTCGTCGCGTTTCAACTGACCGATGCCATGCTCGGCAGATATCGAGCCCTCATGCTTGAGCACGACGGCGTGAACGATCGCATTGATCTCGCGCCACCGGTCGAGAAAGCCCTGCTTGTCCGCGCCGACGGGCTGGGAGATGTTGTAGTGGATATTGCCGTCGCCCATATGGCCGAAGGCGCAGATGCGTGCGCCGGGAATGGCCTTGGAGACCAGCGCATCGGCTTCCGTCATGAAGGCCGGAATGCTCGATACCGGGACCGAAACGTCATGCTTGATCGAGCCGCCTTCGGGCTTTTGTGCCGGCGACATGCTTTCGCGCATGTGCCAGAGGGCTCTGCGCTGCGCTTCGTTCTGGGCGATGACGGCGTTCTCGACGAGACCGTCGGAGTTGACCGCTTCGAGAAGGTCTTGCACCATCCGCTCCGCGCTTTCGGCGGTATCCGAGGTGGAGATATCGATCAGCGCGTACCACGGATGCGTCGTTTCCATCGGATCTCGAACGCCGGCGATGTGCCGGGTGGTGAACTCGATGCCGAGCCGCGGCATCAGTTCGAAGCCCGTCAGGGCCGGCCCGCAGAGGCTCGATGCCCGATCGAAAAGCGCCAGTGCGTCCTCGACGCTTCTGAGGCCGGCAAAAGCCACCTGGTGACCCCGCGGTTTCGGGAAGAGCTTCAAAACGGCGCCGGTTATGACGCCGAGCGTTCCCTCGGCACCGATGAAAAGATCGCGCAGATCGTAGCCCGTGTTGTCCTTCTTGAGGCGTCTGAGCCCGTTCCAGATCTCCCCGGTCGGAAGCACGACCTCCAGCCCCAGGCAAAGCTGGCGCATATTGCCATAGACAAGCACGGCAGTGCCGCCGGCATTGGTCGAAAGATTGCCGCCGATCCGGGCGGAGCCTTCCGAGCCGAGTGACAGGGGAAAAAGCCGGTCGACGTCATCGGCGGCCTTCTGGATGTCCGCCAGAATACAACCGGCATCGGCTACGATCACGTTGCCGACCGGGTCGATGTCGCGGATGCGGTTCAGCCGCTCGAGGGAAAGGACCACGTCGGCTCTGCCCTCGCGCGGAATCTGGCCGGCCACATGTCCGGTATTGCCGCCCTGCGGCACGACTGCCGTTCGGGTCTGGCTCGCAAGCCGCATGACCAGCGAAACTTCCTCGACGGAGCCGGGCCTGAGCACGAGCGGCGTCGTGCCGTGATAGAGCCCGCGGGACTCGACCAGGTAGGGGGCCGTGTCGGCGGGTGCGGTGAGGGCATTGCCGGGCCCGACGATGTCGACGAAGGAGGCGATGAGTTCGGGAGATGGAAGTATGGTGGTCATGGCCCTGCCTCGGATCACGTGGTTGCTTCAAGCGTGCCGGTGGCCATCAGCCCCGCGGCGCGGCCGCGCGCTGCAGCCGGTCGATGATCGCTTCGCCGAGCCCCACGCTCGGGATCGGGCCGAAAGCGATGGTCGCGGCGCCGCTGGCATCCGCCTTTTTCATATAATCGAAAAGATTGGCCGCGGCTTCCCGCAGGCTGCCGCCCGGACTGAGATCCAAGACGATCGCGGCATCGCCTTCACCGGGAAGTGCCTTTCCGCCGAAGCGGATGAGGGCCTCTCCTTTCCGGACCTCATCGGCATCGAGCCGCACAGCGGCACCGGGAGCGTAATGCGAGGCGAGCATGCCGGGCGCCTCGATGACGGCGCCGGCGGTCTCAGGACGCTCGATGGCGAGACCGGTCAAAGCTTCGATCTCTGCCGCGTCGAGCCCCCCGGGCCTCAGCAGCCGCAGCTTTCCGTTCTCGACCTTGACGATGGTCGATTCAAGGCCGATCGCGGCCGGGCCTGCGTCGAGGATGAGCTTCAGCCTGGAGCCGAGATCCGCCTGCACATGGGCCGCACTGGTGGGACTGATCTTGCCCGAGGTGTTGGCGCTCGGCGCCGCCAAAGGTCGCCCGAACCGGGCGATCACCCGACGCGAGAAGCCGTCGGGCATCCGAATTCCGAGCGTATCGAGACCGGCGGATGCGAGCGTGTGCACGGTGCTTTCCCGCCGCTGCGGCAGGATCAGCGTGAGGGGGCCAGGCCAAAAAGCCTCGGCCAGACGTCTCGAAACCGGATCGAAGGTCACATGCGCCTCCGCCATCGCCAGATCGGAGACGTGACAGATCAGCGGATTGAACCGCGGCCGCCCCTTCATCTCGTAAATGCGGCTGATCGCATCGGGGGTCGTGGCATCGGCGGCAAGGCCGTATACGGTCTCCGTGGGGATCGCCACGGGTTCCCTGTCCGAAAGAACTGCGCAAGCCGTCTCGATTGCCCGCTCCGGTTCGATCCGCGTGTCGATGATTTCGGCCATGGCGTTCTGATCCTTTCCGTCGCTTCCTTAACGGAGCGATTGCAAAAACAGAACGATTTTCTTGGTCAAAGGCTGCGAATGATCCGCCGCAAGGCTTCGTCGCGTGCGCCGAGCATCAGCACGTTCTTCAGCGCCACCTTCGGATCCTGCGTCCGGAAAATCAGGCCGTTGCCGCGCACGTTGCGGTTGACGACGATCCGCTCTTCGCCGGCATCGGGCTCGATCGCGACGGCGAAATACATGCGCGAATAGCCCGGCTGGATCCGGTCGAAGAAATGGGTCTCGTTCCCGAGGTCGCAGAAGAAGTTCGCGAGATAAAAGGACCAGGTGATCTCATGTCCCTTGGCGAGGCAGGTTTTCGCGGCGGTCACGTGGCAGTAGCCGAGATGCGGACTGTTGGCGAGCGTGCGATGGAAGACCATCTTCGGGAACTGGATCGAGGCATGAAACCCGTTGATTCGGCTGTGGGTCGTCTCGCCCGCCGTCGTCAGCTTCCGCGCCGTCTGCTGCGCAACCTCGGCATAACTGAGATACTGACGCTCGTTCGCCATCCACCGGCGTCTATCGATCCGGCCGGTCCGCAGGAACTCGGTGTGAGCCTTGGCTTTCGCCGGTGCGGCCGGCGCCTTGTCGGCAGCGTCGTAATATCGGAGTTTTGCCATGGGCGTCGTCGCGCCATCCTGTCCGAAAGCGGGTTGATGGTAGCGAACGTAAATCATCACAGTTAACGAATTGGTTCGTTTGCGGCCGTGCGGGCATCGATCAGACCTTGTGTCGGTGGGCCGTGTCGTAAAATGGCCAGTCGCCTTCGCGCCATGAACGGCGCTGCCGAAAAATCCGCCGGCTGCGCGGAGATTCACCTACTTCCTTGTTTGTTATGGATAATATCCGTCTGCCAATCGTGCCGATTGCGCCGCGAATGGCTGTCGTCTTTCTGGAAGCGGATGTCGTCTATTGGCAGTTGCCGGACCGGCCCTGAGGCTTAGATGAGGACACTCAAGGTGCTGCCTCGAAGGGAAGGCGGAGAATTGGGAAGCCGGTCAAATCCCGGCGCTGCCCCCGCAACGGTGGTGGAGCGAACAGCCACGGCAGAAGGCCACTGGACACAGCGTCCGGGAAGGCGCCGGGCAGGTCCCTTGCGGACAGCTCCAGAGCCCGGAAACCAGCCTTGAAGCAGAAACAGACCGTAGCTGGTTGCGGCGGGCAGCCGGATCGGAGCCAATTGCGTTGCGGGTCCATGCGGCCGGCGCGGGTTCCAGTCCTGCCTCTCCGAAACGGCGGAAAACGAGGATAAGGGCATGGAAATTCAGACCGAAATGCTGCGCAAGCTGAAGACCCGTCGCGAAGGCTACAGCCTCGACCGCGCCTTCTACGTCGATCCTGATTATTATCGCCAGGACCTGGAGCAGATCTGGTACAAGGATTGGCTGTTCATCGGCCATGATTGTGAAGTCCCGCGGCCGGGGAACTATTTCACGGTGCAGGTCGGCGATTACCCGGTCGTTATCGTTCGAGACAGACAGGGCGCGGTGCGGGCACTGCACAATTCGTGCCGCCATCGCGGCTCGCGCGTATGCACGCAGCACAAAGGCTCATCCGCCAAACTCGTCTGTCCCTACCACCAGTGGACCTACGAGCTCGACGGCCGCCTGCTCTTCGCGCGGCAGATGCCCGAGGGCTTCGACCCGGCCGAACACAGTCTTAAGCCGATCCACTGCGAAACCGTCGGCGGTTACATCTTCATCAGCCTTGCCGAACAACCGATGGACTTCCGGCCGTTCCGCGAGACGGTCGCGGCCTATCTCGCGCCGCACCGCCTCGGGGAAACGAAGGTCGCCTTCGAGAGCACAATCGTCGAGAAGGGCAATTGGAAGCTGGTCTGGGAGAACAATCGCGAGTGCTACCACTGCGCCGCCAATCATCCGGAACTCTGCCGTACCTATCCCGAAGCGCCGACCGTCACCGGTGTCCAGGGGGCGATGAACGACCCGGAAATCGGCGCCCATTGGCAGAAATGCGAGGCGGCGGGCCTTCCGAGCGCTTTCAGGATCGCGCCTACCGGCCAGTTCCGCATGACGAGAATGCCGCTGATCAACGGCGCCGAGAGCTATACGATGTCCGGACAGAAGGCCGTACGCAGGCAGCTCTCCGCCGGGCTTGACGCCGATGGCATCGGCACGCTGCTCCTCTTCCATTATCCGACGACCTGGAACCACATTCTGGGCGATCATGCGATCACCTTCCGCGTTCTGCCGCTCGGGCCGGAACTGACGCAGGTTACGACCAAATGGCTGGTCAACAAGGATGCGGTGGAGGGCGTCGACTATACGATAGACGAGCTGACGCACGTCTGGACGGAGACCAACGACCAGGACCGGCAGATCGTCGAGGAAAACGCGTTCGGGATCCGCTCGCCGGCCTATGAGCCGGGTCCATATTCGGCCGAACACGAGGGCGGCGTCATGCAGTTCGTCGAGTGGTATTCGAACTTCATGCTGGACCGCCTTCAGGGCGGGGCCACGCAGCTCTCGCGGGTGGCATGACCATGGAAATGCCTCGCTCCTTTCACCATTTCGACGAGCTCGATCCCTGGAGAGACCGTCAGCACATGCTGGAGTGCACGTCGGCCGTAGCCGAGGCCGCCGACGTGATGACTTTCACCTTCCGCTCCGACAAGCCGGCCTGGTTCCGCTACCTGCCCGGGCAGTTCGTGACGCTCGAACTGCCCGTCTCAGCCGAGCCGGTGATGCGCACCTATACGCTGTCATCCTCGCCCTCGCGCCCGCTTTCGGTCGCGGTCACGGTCAAGGCGCAGCCGGGAAGCATCGGCACCCGCTGGATGTTCGACAATCTGAAGCCGGGCATGATGCTCAAGGCGTTCGGACCGCTCGGCGATTTCAGCTTCGTCCGTCATCCCGGTGAAAAGTATCTCTTCATTTCGGCGGGGTCGGGCGTCACGCCGATGATGTCGATGACGCGCTGGATGGCCGACTGCGCACCGGAAACGGATGTCACCTTCATTTCCTGCGCCCGCCGCCCGGACGATCTCCTCTTCAGAACGGAGCTCGAAGTTCTCGCGCGTCAGATGCCGCGGCTCAATCTAGGCTTCCTCGTGGAGGGGCATGAAGCGCGGCATGGCTGGCATGGTCTGCGCGGGCGCATCGACGCGGCGAAGCTGCCGATGCTCGCACCGGATTTCATGGAAAGAACCGTTTTCTGCTGCGGGCCCGAGCCGTTCATGGGCAATGTTCGGGCAATGCTGGAATCGGCGGGCTTCGACATGGCCGGCTATCACCAGGAGAGCTTCCAGCCCGCCGCGGCGCCGGCGGCCGATGCCGGGGCCGGTGCGGCGCGGGTGACCTTTACCATGAGCGGCAAGGAGGCGACCGCCGTTCCCGGCCAGACGATTCTGCAGACAGCCCGGGCCAACGGCGTCAGGATCGGGGCCGCCTGCGAGGGCGGCATCTGCGGCACGTGCCGGGTGATGAAGATCGCCGGCGATGTCGAGATGAACCACAATGGCGGCATTCTCGACGATGAGATCGAGGAGGGCTACATCCTCGCCTGCTGTTCGCGGCCGACAAGCGACGTCCAGATCGAGGCCTGAGTTACCGCCGCTCGGATTGGTAGGGCAGGCGTGCCTCGGCGGCCCTGACGGCGATGGAGCCGGTAACCGTCTCGTCGGCGCCCGCCCCTGATCCGCTCTCCGCCTCGGCGCGGCTTATCACGAGCGGCCGCGAAAGAGCGGCCGTTGCACTTGCATTCAACGCCGGGATCGTGCCGACGGTGGCCGAGGCGATAACGGTGAGCACCGGCGGCTTCTCCGGAAGAAGCGCGCCATGGGGCCAGACTCTCTTCAGTGCCGATGCACTCATCGCTGCGACATTCACGTCTATATCGTCGAGGGTGCCGGGCACCCGATAGGGGCAACGCTTCTTTCCGCAATTATGCGCCGACGAGAATTGCCAGAGCGCGTAGCGGTCCCAGTTGCCCATCGGAAAGACTTTGCGGATATCGGACTTATAGCGCGCATACCAGAGCGGAAGACGCGCTAGAAGTCGATGCTTGAAGCGGTTGGCGGCAATGTGTTTCGCGGTTGCGTGGTTGGTATAGAGGACGGGATAGCGCCCCGTCCGGGCCTTCACATGGCCGGCGAAGATTGCTGCGTCTTCGAGCGACATGTATTTTTCCGGATCGATCCCTTCGATATCGAGCACCATCAGCTCGTCGTCGCGCGGATCGGCATAGTCGATGAAGTGGTTCGCCTGATCGACGGGGTTGCCGGGCCTTGCCAGATGATAGGCGCCCCAGAGCAGGCCATGCGAGCGCGCGATCATCCGGCGCGTCTGATAGAGTTCCCGGCTGACCGCATATTTGCGCCACATCGTCTTGCAATGTGCAACCGTATCGCCGCCGTGGTCACCGGTACAGGTGTAGCTTTCCGGCAGGCCGTCGGAAGCCTTCGCGATGAAGCCCGCTATCCGCTTGTCCTTCAGCATGGCTTCCCAGTCGATGCTGTTCAGCTCGTAAGCGTCGACGATGAGGGCGTTCCGCCGCTCTTTCCACGGCTCCACTTCGCTCGCGCGTGCGTTCGCCGCCGCGAAGGTCAGGCCCATGAGGACCGCCAGGCGCAAGATCATCCCTATGATCGAGATTCCCCGCTTTTCCATTCTCTGAGATTGCCGACTTAGAGTTAAGAGGTCGTAAATCTCAGCCCCGGCCTCAATCTGCGCGAGGCGGACGCTTCTGTACACCGACCTCAAGAGGCAAAGTCGACGGCCCGATTCCGCCCAGGATTGTATCGACGGCGAGATTTTTCCTTTGCTGCATCCGCGCGCGATGGTTGCTTCCGGCGACTTCTGCCCTAGTCTTGGTATGTCGCCCTTGCAAGGGCCGGTTGTACATGAAATCGAAGGCAGGAGGAAATGATGTCACTGAAATGGCTTTCAGGCGCGCTTGCAGCGATGACGCTGGCGGCATCGGCGGTGCCGTCTCAGGCTTTCACGCCTCTGCCCCCGCGGGTTGCCGTCGAGAGCGCCGTCACGGACGTTCAGTACGCGCCGCGGCGCGGTTATTATCGGTATGGCGACTTCTATTACTATAACGGCTATCGTGGGTACCGCTATCAGCGGCCCGGCTATCGCTATTACCGCGGTTGGTGGTACCCGGGGGCTGCCTTCCGACCCGGCATCGTGATCGAGCGCCGTCCCGCCGTTCGCCCGCCGGTGCGCTACGGCAGCCGGCATATCCAATGGTGCTATGATCGCTACCGCTCCTATAGGGCTTACGACAACAGCTATCAGCCCTATAACGGCCCGCGCCGGCAGTGCTATTCTCCCTATAGCTGATCGGTCCGCTTCGCTCAAATAATGCCGATGCGCTTGAGCACGAGCCAGGCAACGCCCATCGACGAGGCAATGAACATTCCCGCAAAAACGGTGCCGCTGCCCTCAGAGAAGGGCAGCGCCCCCGTGTTCATGCCGAAAAAGCCGGTCACCAGCGTCGGCGGCAGAAGGAAGGCTGTCATCAGCGAGAGGATATAGAGATGGCGGTTCGTTTCCGAGGAAATCTTGCTGTCGATTTCCTCGTGCAGCAGCCGTGCGCGTTCCTGAAGAGCGAACACATCGCGGTCGACGGATTCCAGCCGATCGGAGAGCCTCTCGGTCACGTCGATGAAGCCCGGCGGCACCTCATCCTCTTCCAGTGCCCCGGCCCGGCGCAGCAGGGCGAGCACGGTCCTTAAGTGCCGGTGCAGCCGCACGACGGTCCGTCGCAAGGGCGCCAGCCCCGGCTGTTTCCTGTGTCCCGCCTCGCCATAGACATGGTCCTCGATGATGTTCAATTCCTCCGTCAATTCGAGCACCAGCGTGATCAGGGTGCGCTGGAACTCGACGACGAGCATTTCGAAGAGATCGATCGGGCGGCTGCATTTGGAGCTCTTTTCCACGGCCGCCTTCACCCGGTCGATGCTCCTTAGCGGATGCAGGCGCGTGGTGATGATCATCCGGTCGCTGACGGCGAAATGAAGCCAGCCGATCGTCTGCGTCACCGCGTCGAATGTCCGCTCGAAATCGACCAGCGTACCGTGCACGACGTCATCCGCGACCGTGATCGCCGCCTGCGTGTCGTGGCTCGTAAGGGTCGCGATTGCCTCCTGCGGAAGATTGCCGATGCGCTCGATCAGCGCCGGTGTGCGCGCGTCGCTGAGCGCGAGGTGCAACCAGACCCAATCTTCACCTGCCTTAAGGCTTTCAACGGGCGAATCGGCAGCTATGCGCTGACACCGGCTTTCGCCCGGTGCGAACCGGTAGGCCCAGACGAGGCCCGGTATTTCGGGTGAAATCAGGTTCATCGGAGTGCCTCGGCCCGGAGCGGTCGAGTCGGCTTCTATTCGCGGCCCATGACAGTTTTGTTACAGTTTCGCTGGCCGGAACCGCCAGCCGCCCGTGGCGAGTTGACGTTGACGTTCACGTAAAAATGATTAGTCTGCTGCGCATCTAAAAGGCGCCCGCTGCGGACGGCGGCGGATGCAGGGAGGAGCACCATGTACAAGGCACCGGTCGACGAGATCGCATTCACCCTGAAACACGTCGCCGGCCTGTCCGAGGCTCTCGATGCCGGGACGTTCGGCGAACTCGGCGAGGACCTTGTGGACGCGATCCTCGGCGAGGCCGGGCGCTTCGCCTCGGAAGAGGTGGCGCCGCGCGGCGAGGCGGGCGACCGGCAGGGATCGCGGCTCGTCGATGGCGCCGTCAAGACGCCGGAGGGCTGGCGGGAGCTCTACCGCAACTGGATCGCCGGCGGCTGGAACGGCCTGACGGCTCCGGAAGCTTTCGGCGGGCAGAACCTGCCGCACATGTTGCACGTCGCCGCCATGGAAATGTGGAACAGCGGCTCGATGGCCTTCGCCCTTGCGCCGACGCTTACCACGGGCGCCATCGAAGCGCTCGAGAAGCACGGCACCGACGCTCTGAAGGCGACCTTCCTGCCGAAGATGGTCTCGGGCGAATGGATGGGGACCATGAACCTGACCGAGCCGCATGCCGGCTCGGACCTCGGCGTGCTGAAGACCCGCGCCGAGCGCCGCGACGACGGCACCTATCGCATCCTGGGGCAGAAGATCTTCATCACCTGGGGCGAGCACGATTTCACCGACAATATCGTCCATCTGGTACTCGCGCGGCTGCCCGATGCGCCATCCGGAACGAAGGGCATTTCGCTGTTTCTCGTGCCGAAGTTCCTCGTCAACGAGGACGGTACGCTTGGCGAGCGCAACGACGTTTTCTGCCACTCGCTGGAGCACAAACTCGGCATCCACGGATCGCCGACCTGCACCATGATCTACGGCGACGGGAAATTCGGCCGCGAGAAGGGGGCGATCGGCTATCTGATCGGTGATGAAAACCGCGGTCTCGCCTGCATGTTCACGATGATGAACAATGCGCGGCTCGCGGTCGGGATGCAGGGCGTCGCCATCGCGGAGGCCGCCACCCAGAAAGCGATCGCCTACGCCAAGGAGCGCACGCAGGGCCGCGCGCCGGGGTGGAGCGGCGACGGCATGAGTCCGATCATAGAGCATCCGGATATCGCCCGCACGCTGCTGACGATGAAAGCGCTGACGCAGGGATCGCGCGCCATCGCCTATGCCTGCGCCCACGCCGTCGACATGGCGCATGCCGCGCAAGGGGAGGGAGCCCGCCACTGGCAGGAGCGTTCGAGCCTGCTGACGCCGATCGCCAAGTCCTTCGCCACCGACGCCGGCGTCGACGTCGCCTCGATGGGCATTCAGGTCCATGGCGGCATGGGCTTCATCGAGGAGACCGGGGCCGCGCGCTATCTCCGCGACGCCCGAATCGCGCCGATCTACGAAGGCACCAACGGCATTCAGGCGATCGACCTCGTCACCCGCAAGCTGACGCTCTCCGATGGCGCACAGGTGCGCGGCTTCATCGCCGAACTCCGAGAGGTCGCCGCTGCCGCTGCCGCGTCGAACAGGGAAGGCTTCGGCGAGACGGCCGCACGGCTCGATGCGGCGGTTGCGGATCTCGAAGGGGCGACCGACTGGCTGCTTTCGAGGCTTCGCGACGGAAAGCTCGCCGAGGCTCTCGCCGGTGCGACTGCCTATCAGCGCCTGTTCGGCCTCGTGCTGACCGGAGTCTATCTCGCCAAGGGCGCTCTTGCCGAAGCCGGTGACGGGAGGCAGGATCGGCGCGTTGCGCTTTGCCGCTTCGCAGCGGAAAATCTGCTCTCGGAGACGAGCGCGCTCAAGGACCGTGTCGTCAACGGGGCGGAAAGTCTCGCCGCAGCCCGTTCCATACTCGACTGAGGGAAACCCATGACCGACCACGTGCTCGTCGAACGGCCGGAAGCCTATCCCGGCGTTCAGCTTATCCGGTTCAATCGGCCGGAGAAGAAGAACGCCATCACGCGCCAGATGTACGCCAGGATGACGGAGGCGCTGACCGCCGCCGGAACGGATCCCGCCATCCGCGCGATGGCATTCCTCGGAACGGAAGGGTGCTTCTCGGCCGGCAACGACATGGCCGACTTCCTCGCCTTCGCCATGGGGGGCAGCATGGGGGACGAGGTTTTGGACTTCCTGCGGGCGCTTGCCGGCGCGACGAAACCGATCGTTTCCGGCGTAGACGGACTGGCCATCGGCATCGGCACGACGATCCACCTTCATTGCGACCTGACGGTCGCCTCGGCCCGCTCGGTGTTCAAGACCCCGTTCGTCGATCTGGCGCTCGTTCCGGAAGCGGCCTCGAGCCTGAGCGCTCCGCGCATCATGGGCCATCAGCGCGCCTTTGCCCTGCTTGCTGCCGGCGAGCCGCTCGACGCGGCCGGTGCGCGCGAGGCCGGGCTTATCTGGAAGATCGTGGAAGAGACCGCCGTCGAGGATGAAACGCTATCAACTGCAGCGCGCCTGGCAAAAAAACCGCCGGAAGCGCTGCGCATCGCCCGCGACCTCATTCGCGGCGATCGCAGCGATGTGCTTGCCCGGATCGAGGAGGAGGCGAAGCATTTTGCCGCGCAATTGAAAAGCGCCGAGGCGCGCGCGGCGTTCGAGGCCTTCATGCGCCGGTAGGCGGCAATTCGTCACGTCGCTTCCGGCCATCGCGACTTGCATGCATCAATTTTAATCGCTTCTTAAATAGCTCCCGCTAGCGTCCTGCCGCAGTAGGTCTCCTTCGGCGCCGCAGGAATTGTGCGGCACGTGAGGCCCCCGGCCGCATGAAGCATTGCCGGCACCGCCTTTGCGGCATGTCCCATCGTTTTCCCGCCGTCCTTCAAGTCGCTCAGCGGCCGATCCGTCGCGCCCGGGAAGATCATCGCGAGCTCATCCCGGCGGCGTTGCCGCCTCTTTCAGGGAGCCCCACCTTGTCCAAACGATCGAATCTCATGACGCGCATTCTCGTTGCCGCGTCCTGCGTCGTCGTCGGCGCCTTTGCAGGCTTTTCCGTCTATATCGACAGCCTCCAGCGCGCCACGACCACGAAAGCAGTGGAGGAGGATATCGCTTCCTCCGGAAATCAGGCGGCGCAGAGCGTCGCCAACTGGCTGAACGGCCGTGTGACGCTGACCGCGATGGCGGCGGACGCTGCCGGCCGGGTGGCTGACGAAGCGGCCATTCAGGGCGTCCTGAAGAACGACGTGCTGACCGGCGAATTCATCTCCACCTATGTCGGCGACGAGAGCGGCCGGTTCATGATCTGGCCGGACTCGAAAATGCCCGACGGCTACGATCCGCGCCAGCGCCCCTGGTATCAGCAGGCGGTGAAAGCCGATGCACGCGTCCTCACCGAACCCTATGTCGACGCGTCGAGCGGCGACCTGATCATCAGCGCCGCTGTGCCGGTGAAGCACGAAGGCAAGCTTTACGGTGTGACCGGCAGCGATTTCTCGCTGAAGGCCCTCGTTTCCATGGTCAACGGCATCGATGTCGGCGGCGAAGGCTTTGCGTTCCTTGCCAACAAGGATGGCCAGATACTGGTTCATCCGAATGCCAAGCTCGTGACGAAGACGCTCGCCGACGCCTTCCCGACGGATACGCCGGCGATCGGCACCGGGATCATGCACACCGAACTCGACGGCAAGCCGATGCTCGTGAGCTTCGTGCCGGTGAAGGGGCTCCCGTCGGTCGAATGGTATGTCGGCTTCGCGCTCGATGCGGATGTCGCCTATTCGGCGATCAGCCAGTTCCGCGTCGCCGCGACGATCGCCACGATCCTGGCGGTCGGCGCCATGATCGCCTTCCTCGCGACGCTTCTGAGCCGCCTCGTCATCCGTCCGGTAACCGACATGACCGGCGCCATGGAGAAGCTCGCAGCCGGCAGTCTCGACGTTATGATTCCGGGTGAGGAGCGGCGCGACCAGATCGGGTCGATGGCGGCGGCCGTCGCCGTTTTCCGCGCCAATGCGGTCGAACGGAAGCGCCTGGAAGACGAGGCCGATTCCAACCGGTCGCTTTCGGAGCGCGAGCGCCTCGAGCGCCAGGCGCAGAAGACCCGCGATGCCGCCGAGGTTCAGCATGCGGTCGATGCGCTGGCAACGGGTCTCGGACGGCTGGCCGACGGCGATCTCGCCTATCGGATCGGCAGTCCCTTTGCCGATCGCCTGGATCGCCTCCGGGAAGACTTCAACAACTCGGTCGCCAAGCTGCACGACGCGCTTTGCGCAGTCGGCGCGAATGCCCGCGCGATCGACGCGGGTGCGAGCGAAATCCGTTCGGCGGCCGACGACCTCGCACGCCGAACCGAACAGCAGGCGGCATCCGTCGAAGAAACGGCCGCTGCGCTCGAGGAGATCACCACGACCGTCCGCGATTCCGCCCACCGGGCCGAGGAAGTCGGTGCGCTGGTCGCCCGTACCCGTGCCGGTGCGGAGAAGTCCGGGGAAGTGGTGCAGAATGCGGTTGAGGCCATGCATGCCATCGAGAAATCATCAGGAGAAATCTCGAACATTATCGGCGTCATCGACGACATCGCCTTCCAGACCAATCTCCTGGCGCTGAATGCCGGCGTCGAAGCGGCACGGGCAGGCGAGGCGGGCAAGGGTTTCGCGGTCGTCGCCCAGGAGGTGCGCGAGCTCGCTCAACGCTCGGCCAATGCGGCCAAGGAAATCAAGGCGCTGATCACGACCTCCGGCGAGCAGGTGCATTCCGGCGTGACGCTGGTCGGCGATACCGGACGGGCGCTGCAGGCGATCGTCGCCGAGGTGCAGGAGATCAACAAGCATGTAAGCGCAATCGTGACCGCGACGCGCGAGCAGTCGACCGGTCTCCAGGAGATCAACACGGCCGTCAACACGATGGACCAGGGCACGCAGCAGAACGCCGCGATGGTCGAGCAGCAGACGGCCGCCAGTCACGGTCTCGCATCCGAGGCAGCGGCGCTCAACGCGCTGCTCTCCCAGTTCATACTGGGCGAGACGCAAGCGGCCTCTTACCAGGCCGCGAGCCGCCGCCGCGCGGCCTGACGGCGATCCCGGGGACTGTGCAGCGGTTTCCGTCTGGAATAGCTTGAACAAACAAGGCCCGGTTCGTTGCCGGGCCTTTTTCATTTTTCGAGCGTCGCTACCGTTTCCACATGCGCCGACCAGAGGAACTGGTCGATCGGCGTCACCCCGGTAATGCGATAACCGGCTGCGGTCAGTATCGAAAGGTCCCTCGCCAGGCTAACCGGATTACAGGAGACGGCGGCCACCTTCTTCACGCCGGATCGGGCAAGCTCGTGGCATTGCGTTTCGGCGCCGGCCCGGGGCGGGTCGAAGACCACGGCGTCGAAGGCTTTCAATTCCTGCGCCATCATCGGCCGGCGGAAAAGATCGCGCTTCTCGGCGGTCACCGGCTTCAGCCCCTGGGTGTTGCGTGCGGCGAAATCCAGCGCCTTCACGGCCCTGTCGTCGCCTTCGACCGCGTGAACGCGTGCCGTTCGTGCAATCCTCAGCGCAAAAGTGCCGATGCCGGCGAAAAGATCGGCAACGCGCTTCGCCTTGCCGACGTGAGCCAGCACCAGCTTCGCCATCGCGTCTTCGGCAGGCCGTGTCGCCTGAGTGAAGGCGCCGGGCGGCGGCAAAACCGTCACACCGCCGAAATCGATCGCGGGCTTGATCGGCTCGACGACGATCTCGCCGTTCAAGCTGACGCGCGCGATGCCTCGCTCGCCAAGAACGGCATCGACGGTCGAGCGCCGCTGCGGGTCGCTGAGTTTCACCCCTCGAAGGCGAGATCGAGGCCCGTATCGGTTTCGAGTACGGTGATACGGAACGGTTCGGCGCTCGACGCCATGGCCGCGGCGATCTTGCGGATGGTCGCCAGCCGCGAGACGATGCCCGGGCTGGTGATCGGACATTCGCCGATCGAAACGATATGATGGCTCTGCATCTGGTTATAGCCGAGCAGCAGTTCCTTTTCCGTCCGCCGGGCGGTGAAAACGGCACGGCGGCGATCGCCGGGCCGCGCGATGATCAGCGGGGCGACCTCCGGCGTCAGTCCCTTCGACCTCAAGGCGTCGATGACGAGATTGCGCTTGAAGGCGTGGTAGAGCGCGTCGGATGCGTGCTGCAGCGTGCAGCCGCCGCACGTCCCGTTGACACCGTCCGGCCCGAAATGCCGGCATGGCGGCTCGACCCGCTCCGGGGAGGCCTCCTTCAGCGATATCAGCGTGCCGCTCGCCTTGTTGACCGCGAGCGAGACGGTCTCGCCGGGGAGCGTGAACGGTGCAAAGACGAGACCGGCTTCTGTCCGAGCGACGCCGTCGCCTTGGGCGCCGAGACGATCGATGGTCACGATCCCGGTGCTCATGGCTTGCGCCCCGCCAGAAGAAATTCGCTGTTGCCGTCACCGCCGGCAATGGGCGAGGGGATCAGGCCGAGGCTTCGCCAGCCCATGTCTTCGACAAGCCACCGCTCGAGTTCGGCTGCCACCGCCGGAGCGCTCTCCGGATCCTTCAGCAGCCCGGCCTTGCTGATCGCATCGCGGCCGGCCTCGAACTGCGGCTTGACGAGCAGGATGCAGCAGGCGCCCGGTTCCGCCAGGCCGAGGGCCGGCGGCAGCGCCAGCTTCAGCGAGATGAAGGAGACATCCGAGACGATGAAATTGATGGCGCGTTCACCGACGTCGCCGCGGGTCATGGACCGGGCATTCAGGCCTTCGATGTTCGTCACGCGCGGGTCTTCGGCGACGCGCGGATGTATCTGACCGTGGCCGACATCGACGGCGACCACATGCGCGGCGCCGCGCTTCAGCAGCACCTCGGTAAAGCCGCCGGTCGAGGCCCCGACGTCGAGACAGGTCTGCTCCGATGGATCGAGGCCGAAGTGATCGAGCGCCGCGACGAGTTTCAGTGCCGCACGCGAAACGTAATCCTGCGCCGGATCGTCAATGGTGAGCGTAACGCTTTGCGCGAAGGTCGAGGCCGGCTTGGTCACGGTGCGGCCGTCGACCTTCACGGTTCCCCGCTGGATCGCGTCGCGTGCGCGTGCGCGGCTGGCCACCAAGCCCCTGTTCAGGAGCAATTGATCGAGGCGGATCGTCATCTGTGTATCTTGGGACATGGGCCGTCATCGCGCGTCCCGCCGCGCAATGCAAGCGAACTCTTGGACGGCTCAGCCGGCGGCGCCGAGGCCGACGCCGTGCTTCTGGCCGAGCGCCTTGAAGACGGTGGACACGATGCCGGCGCGGTCGAGGCCGGCACGGGCGTACATCGCTTCCGGTTTTGCCTGCTCCATCCATATGTCGGGCATGACCATGGGGCGTACCTTGAGGTCGCCGTCGAGGAGGCCCTCTTCCGCGAGGAACTGCAGCACGTGGCTTGCGAAGCCGCCGACCGCCCCTTCCTCGATGGTGATCAGAACCTCGTGATGGCGGGCAAGCTGACGGATCAGATCATGATCGAGCGGCTTGGCGAAGCGGGCGTCGGCGACGGTCGTCGAGAGGCCGGCGGCATCCAGGTCTTCCGCCGCCAGCAGACAATCGGCGAGCCGTGTGCCGAAGGAAAGCAGCGCCACCTTGCTCCCCTGCTTGACGATCCGGCCCTTGCCGATCGCAAGAATCTCGCCGCGTTCCGGCAACTCGACGCCGACGCCTTCGCCGCGCGGATAGCGGAACGAAATCGGACCCTCGTCGTAGGCCGCGGCGGTGCGCACCATATGCTTCAGCTCCGCCTCGTCGGCCGCCGCCATGACGACGAAGCCCGGCAATGTCGCCAGATAGGTCGTGTCGAAGGAGCCGGCATGGGTCGGCCCGTCGGCGCCGACGAAGCCGGCGCGGTCGATCGGAAAGCGGACCGGCAGACCCTGGATGGCCACGTCGTGGACAACCTGATCATAGGCGCGTTGCAGGAAGGTGGAATAAAGCGCCGCAAAGGGTTTGTACCCCTCCGCCGCAAGGCCGGCGGCGAAAGTCACGGCATGCTGCTCGGCTATGCCGACATCGAAGCAGCGCGAGGGATGCACCGAGGCGAACTTATCGAGGCCCGTCCCGGACGGCATGGCGGCAGTGATCGCAACGATCTTGTCGTCGAGGGTCGCCTCCTGCGTGAGCGCGTCCGCGAAGACGGAGGTGTAGGCGGGTGCGTTGGGCTTCGCTTTCGCCTGAGCCCCGGTAATCACGTCGAATTTGTTGACGCCGTGATACTTGTCGGCCGCGGCTTCCGCTGGCGGATAGCCCTTGCCCTTCTGCGTGACGACATGGATCAGGACCGGGCCTTTCGCATTGTCGCGAACGTTGCGCAGGACCGGAAGCAGGTGGTCGAAGGAGTGTCCGTCGATCGGACCGATATGGTAGAAGCCCATCTCCTCGAAGAGCGTGCCGCCGGTGACGTAGCCCCGGGCATGCTCCACCGCGCGGGTGATCGCCCGGTCGACGGTCTTGCCGAGATAGGCAGTGAGTTTCTTGCCGACCTCGCGAATGCCCATATAGGTCCGCCCGGAGGCGAGCCGCGCCAGATAGGCGCTCATCGCGCCCGTCGGTGGTGCGATCGACATGTCGTTGTCGTTGAGAATGACGATGAGGCGCGCATCGAGCGCGCCGGCATTATTAAGCGCTTCGAAGGCCATCCCGGCCGACATCGCGCCGTCGCCGATCACCGCGATCACATTGCGGCTCTTGCCGTCGAGTTCGGCGGCGACAGCCATGCCGAGACCGGCCGAGATCGAGGTGGAGGAGTGCGCTGCGCCGAAGGGGTCGTATTCGCTTTCCGCCCGCCGGGTGAAGCCCGAGAGCCCGTCTTCCTGGCGCAAGGTGCGGATGCGATCGCGCCGGCCGGTCAGGATCTTGTGCGGATAGCACTGGTGTCCGACATCGAAGATCAAGCGGTCATGCGGCGTGTCGAAGATCTTGTGGATGGCGATCGTCAGTTCGACGACGCCGAGGCCCGCGCCCAGATGCCCCCCGGTGCGCGACACGGCATCGACCATCTCGGCACGCAATTCGGCCGCCAGCTGCGGCAGGTCCCTGTCGTCGATCTTCTTCAGATCGTCGGGATATTCGACCTTATCGAGCAGGGGAGTTGCCGGCATCGGATTGGTTGGCAGTTGTGTCACGCTGCATGCCTCATGCGCGCCGGAGATAGGCGCGCGCATTGTTGTTGGGTCGTCGGAACGGCTCTTTCTTAGAGGTAATCGCCGTTGAATGCAAAATTAGGCTTTCCTGCGGCTTCAACCAAGGGCGGGATGAGGAAAACCTGCGCGGTTTTCCGTCGCATCGCGATCCAATCCCTGAAAACGAGCTTAACGGAGATCAGCTTGCGGGCAAGGGTATGAACTCTTCCTCGTCTCCCGGCACGATATCGAAGCGTCCCGTGCGCCATTCTTCCTTTGCCTTGTCGATCCGCTCCTTGGAGGAGGAAACGAAGTTCCACCAGATATGGCGCGGCGAGCCGAGCGCTGCCCCGCCGAAGAGCATCACGTGACAGCCCGCAGGCCCCGCGGTGATGGTGATTTCGTCGCCGGGACGAAAGACGAGGAGTTGATTGTCGTCGAAATGGTCGCCGGCGATGATCGCTTCGCCGGCAAGGATGTAGAGTGCGCGCTCTTCCCAGTTGGCCGCGAAAGGCGCGCTCTTGCCGGGCTCGATCATCAGGTCGACATAGATCGTATCGGTAAAGGTGGAGACGGGCGAAGCCGCCCCTTCGAACTGACCGATGACGACGCGCGCGCGAACCCCGCCGTCGGCAAGATGCGGCAGCATGCGCTCCTCGGTATGCGCGAAGACCGGATCGATCTCCTCCATGGCGTCGGGCAGCGCCAGCCAGGTCTGCAGTCCTGAAAGAGAGCGTTCGTGCCCGCGCTGGTTTTCCGGCGAGCGCTCCGAATGCACGATGCCGCGCCCGGCGGTCATCAGGTTCACGTCGCCGGGGCGAATGACCATTTCGGTGCCGAGGCTGTCGCGGTGCTTGATCTCGCCGTCGAACAGGTAGGTGACGGTCGAAAGCCCGATATGCGGATGCGGGCGGACGTCGATCGCCTGGCCGGCACGCAGCAGCGCCGGGCCCATCCGGTCGAAGAAGATGAAAGGACCGACGAGCCGGCGCTTTGCCGTCGGCAGCGCCCGCCTGACCTGCAGGCCGCCGATATCGCTGGTACGCGGGATGATCAGATGCTCGATTGCGTCGCAGGCGGGCTTGTCGCCGGCGAGCGGATCGGGACCGGGAAAGAAGGACATGGCAGGCGCTCCGGTTGATGGCATTCACTGAAGACTACCGTCAGTGCTTCCGGTTCGGTAGCGGCAATCGGGAGACGGAGTGTTTCTGTTTCGAGTTCCGCAGGCGGGTTTGCACCGATGCGTGCCGCTTGTCCCTTCGCCTCGCCTGCTGGGAGTGCCGGCAGGCCGGATGAGGGCGAATCTCGCCTGGAATGAAAACTACTCCGCGTCGAGCGGCTCGACTCCCTGCGGCCGGCCGGCGCGGTCGAGGCGGATCTTTTCGATACGGTCCTCTGCCGCCTTCAACAGGGCCTCGCAGTGCTTCTTCAGGGCCTCGCCGCGCTCGTAGATCTCGATCGATTTGTCGAGTGCGACGTCGCCGCGTTCAAGCGCCGAAACGATACGTTCCAATTCCTCGACGGCCTGCTCGAAGGAGAGGGCGGAAACGTCCGGTTGCGCATTGTTGTCCATGAATTACCCTCTCATCAATCTCAGGATATGCAGACCGGCCGACTCGGCCAGGCCTTGCAAGTCATAGCCGCCTTCGAGCAGGCTGACGATGCGGTTGCCGGCGCTCCTGCCGGCAACGTCAATGAGACGACCCGTCGCCCAGTCGAAATCTTCGCCGACCAGATTGATCTGGGCCAATGGATCGCGGTGGTGGGCGTCGAAGCCGGCGGAAATCAGAAGAAAATCGGGCCGGAAATTTTCAAGCGCGGGCAGCACGCGCGAACGGAAGGCATCGCGGAAATGCTCGCTGCCGCTATTGGGCGAAATCGGCGCATTGACGACATTGTTCCTGACGCCCGTCTCGTCCTTGGCACCGGTACCGGGATAGAGCGGTATCTGATGCGTGGAGCAGAAGAGCACCGACGGGTCGTCCCAGAAAATGTCCTGCGTGCCGTTGCCGTGGTGGACGTCCCAGTCGACGATGGCAACGCGTTCGGCACCATGCGCCGTCTGCGCGTGGCGCGCGGCGATCGCTACATTGTTGAAAAAGCAGAAGCCCATGGCCCTGTTCTTCTCGGCATGGTGGCCGGGCGGGCGGGCTGCGACGAAGGCATTGTCCGCTTCGCCCGCGAAAACCGCGTCGACAGCCGCCACAGCACCGCCGATGCCGGTCAACGCGGCCTCGAGGCTTTGCGGGCCTGCATAGGTATCGGCCTCGAGCTGGTTGATGTCCTCGTCCGGAATGTCCCGCTTGATTCGCAGCAGGTGCTCTTCCGTGTGAGCGAGCAACACCAGATTTTCGTCACCCTTCGATGCCTCGACCCGCTCCAGATCCGCGAAATTCGGATGCTCCAACGCAAGATTCAGGGCCTTCAGCCGATCCGGCCGTTCGGGGTGCCCTTCCGGGACCTCGTGCTTCAGGAAGACCGGATTTTCGTAGAGATGCGTGGTCATCCGGCGAACCTAGTGCGCATGCCTGTCAAAATCCATGGCGCGCGACGCGAAACTGCCGATTTTCAACAGCGCGGATCGAGCAGGATCTTGCCGTCGCGATCCGGGTCGGCCTGATGCGCAAGGGCGTCGGCAAGCCTGCTCAAGGGGTAGGTGGCGGCAACAGGGCTGGTAAAGAGGCCGCTCTGCAGCCCGGCGAAGCTGCGCAGGAAAGCGGCTTCGAGTGCCTCCCGGCCGGCGGAATGCACCCAGGTTCTCAGCCAAAGAAAGGCGAAACGTATGTCGGGCCGGCCGCTGATCGCCGTCTGAGGCACGGGTGCGCCGCTGAGCGCTCCATATTGGATGAAGGTCCCGCCGGGGCGGATGGACCGCCCGATCAGCTCGCCCGCCAGCGCGCCGCCGACGGCATCCAGCACCGCATCGAATTGGCTGTCCATGAGGAGATCGCCCCTGTCGGCCACCAGGATCCGGTGTGCCTCGCCGAGACGGCCGCGTCTCCTCTCGCTGCGAAGCATGGCCGTCGGCACCGCGCCTTCGAGCGCAAGCAGCTTCATCAGCATGCCGCCGATGGCAGAGCCCGCAGAGGTCACGCCGACATCCATGCCCTCGAGCGATCCGAAATGCTCCCGCAGCGCTTCGACAAGCCTCAACGCCGTTAGCGGATTGACATAGCTCATCGCCGCCTGTGCGTTTTCGATCCCGTCCGGCACGCGAAAGCACCATTCGGCAGGTCGGAGGAGGAATTGCTGCCAAAGTCCGCTCGCGCCGATCGGGACGACCCGATCTCCGGCCTTGAAGCCTTGCACGTCCGGCCCGACGCGCCTGACGATGCCGACGCCCTCGAAGCCGGGGACGAAAGGCAGGACGGTGCGCGCGCTGTAGGCGCCCGTAACGGGGATCAGGTCCGAAGGATTGATTGCCGCGAGCGATATCTCGACCTCGACTTCGCCCGCGCCTGCGGCAGGGCGGGGTGCGTCCACGAGCTCGATGACTTGTCCGGGGTCGCCAAACTGTCTAACGAGTGTGGAGCGCATCGGGGAGCCTCGCATGGACGGCACAGAGCGGGAAAATGTCACGGAAGTCCGCATTCCGTTCCGCGATATAGACATGCACGGCCATATGCACAATGCGGCCTATTATGCGCATGCGGAGGCCGCGCTTGCCAATCTCTGGCGGCACCGGCCGGCAATCGCGGAAGAACCGGCCTATCTCGTCCGCCGCTCCGCCTGCATCTTCCATCGTGGTCTGCGCTTCGACGATCCCGCGCGCTTTACGGTGACCGTCGCGAAGATCGGCGGCAGCTCCATAGGTTTTGCCGTGCGCGTCGAGACCGGCGACAAACTTGCCGCCGAGGTGGAGATCGTCTGGGTGGCCGTCGACCGTGCCCGCCATCAACCGGTACAGGTGCCGGCCCCAACCCGGGAATGGCTCGCCGGCTATGCCGCCTGATCCGGTCTGCAGCTGCTGAAGTGGGCGGCGATCCCCATGCCGCCGCCGATGCCCATCATGGCCAGCCCTTCCGCCGGGGAGGAGGCCGCGAACATCTGCGAGAACAGCCGGACGACGAGAATGGCGCCGGAAGCACCATAAGGGTGGCCGAGCGCGATCGCGCCGCCGTCGCTGTTGACGCGTTCGGGTGCGATATCGAGCTGGTCGAGGCTCCCGAGAACCTGCGAGGCGAAGGCCTCGTTGAATTCGATGAAATCGACGCGGGCCACATCGAGCGCGGGATTGCGCGCGCGAAGCTTCGCCATGGCGGGGACGGGGCCGAGGCCGAGCAGCTTCGGTTCGACGCCGGCCGTCGCCGCATCGGTGAAGACGAGACCGAAGGCGACACCGCGCCTGCGCGCCTCCGCGAGGTTCGTCATCAGTACCATCGCCGCGCCGTCATTGACCGGGCATGCATTTCCGGCGGTGACGGTGCCGCCAGCAACGAAAACCGGCCTCAATCGCGAGAGCGTCTCGGCAGATGCGTTTGCGCGAGGGCACTCATCCCTTGCGACAGGCCCTGATGATGTCGGCACGGGCACGATCTCGCGCGAGAACCGGCCTGCCGCTTCGGCCGCGACGGCGCGTCGGTGGCTTTCGAGCGCAAACCGGTCCTGCCGCTCACGCGAGATGCCGCAGGCCGTGGCGACGTTCTCCGCTGCAACGCCCATATCCGGATCGCCGATCGAATCGGGCGCCATCCGCGCGCGCTGGACCGGCTGTGGCTCTTCGCCGCGCGTGAGCGGGGGCCGAAGGCGGATATGCGCGCGACTGGCGCTCTCGGTGCCTCCGGCAAGGTAGAAACCACCCGCGCCGGCCTGGATCTGCCGAGCCGCAAGGACGATCGCCTCCAGCCCGGAGCCGCATTGACGGTCGACGGTGACGCCCGGAATTGCGACTGGCAATCCTGCCTCCAGCGCGGCGAGACGTGCGAGATTGCCGGCACTGTTGGCGGCATTGCCGACGATCACGTCGTCGATCTCTGCCCGGTCGATGCCGGTATCCGCAATGATCCTTTCGATCAGCAAGGCGGCAAGGCTTGCAGGCTCGATCGCGGCAAGGCTGCCGTTGACGCGGCCGACCGGCGTTCGCAGTGCGGCGATGACGACCGGGGTGCGTTCGGGGTCAGAGGAGGCGTTCAAGGGCACTGTTCTCCTCCGCGATCCATTGCCGAAGCTCTCCCGCCGCGACCTTGCCGGAGGCGGTCATCGGCATCTTCCGGCAGAGCCATATCCTGCGCGGGCGCTTGTAGCGCGGCAGGGCGGCGGCAAGATGACGTTCGAGTGCCGCATGATCGAATCCGGCGCCGGGCTCGATCACCGCCGCAAGCTCGCTGCCGAGATCCGGATGATCGAGACCGAAGACAAGGGCCGCGTTCACGCCGCCGGCTCCCTGGATCACGATCTCCACCTCCGATGGATAGATGTTGTTCCCGCCGGAGACCACCATCCCGCCCGCCCGGCCGATGAGGTGCAGCGTGCCGCTCTCGTCAAGGAAACCGAGGTCGCCGACCGTCGCGAGCTTTCCTTGCCGGCGGAATCCCGCTCCGTCGCCGCCCGCGATGTAACCGTCGGATATGAGCTCGCTTTCGACGAAGATCGTGCCCGTTTCTCCTGCGGGAAGGCGCTCGCCTTTCTCGTCCCGGATCTCCAGGCGAACGCCGGGAAAGGCCTTTCCGACTGCGGTCGGCGTGTGCCTGTCCGTCGGCCGGGAAACGCTGATGAAGCCGAGTTCCGAGGCGCCGTAATATTCCGTGACCTGAGCCTCCGGAAAAGCCCGTGTCGCCGCTTCCCGATCCGCCGGCGTGAGCTTGGCTCCGGCGACGGTAATCCGTCTGACCGATGTCAACGGCGAACCGGCCGCGCGCTCGCAGAGCCGCCGCAGCATCGTCGGCACCAGCACCAGCCGTTTCGCTCCGGTGGCCGCGATCGTGGCCAAAGCCTGATCTGCCTCGAAGTGCCGAGCGCCCACGAATTCCGCTCCGGCCGTCAGGGTTTCCGCAAGCGCGTAAAGCGTCAGGCCGTGCGCCAACGGTCCCGGCGCGTAAGTCGTCGTCTCCGGCCCAAGCCCGAAAAAGCTCTGCCCGGTCTCAAGGCTCGCCCGCCAGGACCGGCGGTCGCGGATGATCGCCTTCGGATCGCCGGTCGTGCCCGACGTGAAGACCATGAGAAAGGGATCACCGCCGCAGCCGGGGGGATTGCGGGCGGCGCGTCGGAGGCGCCTTGCAGCAGACGGCTTTGTCCTGCCGACGGCACGTCGATGCGCAAGAGATCGCGTTCGGCGCGGATGACGATCTCCGGCCGCAGGCGCTCTTTCATCCGTTGGCGCGCGATCTCCGGCAGATGCGGGTCGATCAGGGCGGCGCAATGGCCGGCCGCGGTCGCGGCAAGGAAAGCGGCGGGAAAAAGCGGGTGATTTCCCGTTTCGAGCGCGACCAGCCGCGCGCGCCCGGAAAGTATGCTTTCTTCTGTCGCCTGTGCACCCGTGCGGTGGATGGCCGAGAGGATGCGTCCGGCCTCCGCGGCAAGGTCGCCAAAGGTGAAAACCCGGCCTTCCATGCGGAAGGCCGGGGAATACGGGCGTTCGCTCGCATGGATCGCGATTGCCTCGGAGAGCGGCACTGCGTCAGACGCGCGCCGGCAGCAGCGGATAGCCGGCGTAGACGGCCCGGGCGGCGAGCGTCGCGATCGCGGCCTTCAACAGGTCGCCCGGAATGAAGACGAGCGAACCGGTTGCGGCGGCCATCAGAGGCGTGCCGGTGACGGCAGAGAGCCACGGAACCCCGATCCCATAGAGCACGACGATGCCGCCGAGGACCGAGGCGAGGAAGAAGCCGACAAATTGGCGCGCTTCCGAATTCGTGGACTGGACGAAGCGCTCGGCGATCAGCCCGGTAACGAAGGCGGCAACTGCCCAGCCGAAGATGAACCCGCCCGAGGGGCCGGCCAGGACGGCGAGTCCGCCGCGGCCGCCGGAAAGTACCGGCAGTCCGATCGTGACGAGCAGGATGAGCAGGAGAAAGGCGAGGGCGCCGCGCTTCGCGCCGATGATGCAGCCGGCGAGCATCACGCCCATAGACTGCGCCGTGATCGGAACGGGAATGAAGCCGAGCGTGATCGGCGGTACGAGGCCGAGCACGACGATGATGGCAGTGAAAAGCGCAACGAGGACGAGATCTCTGGTGTTCATATAGCCCTACCTTTTATTAGAAAAAGCGAATTTATTGACGGCGAAATCCCCTCGCGTCAATGGCGGCCGCGATCGTGTCCGCATCTTTCAGCGTCAGGATGATCAGCGGGCCGATGATGGTCAACGGCCGGACCGGCAGCCCGCGTGCCCGATGCGCTTCGGCGAGTGCCTGATACCGGGCGAAGATGTCGGGCACGAACCGCAGCACGAGCCCAAGCGCCAGACCGACATCTGCCGCCCTCAAGAGACCGAGGCGCTCCAGCGGCTTCAGGAGGATCGTTACCTCGTCCATGAAAGCGCCGATCGTCGTGGTCGCCGTGACCGCGGCTGCAAAGAGGACGAGCGCCATCAGCCGCAAGACGAGCGCCGCGACTTGCGGCACGGGAACGAGGAACAGATTGACCGCGGCAAGGATCAGAATGGTGAAGAAAACGAAACCGACGCGCGACAGCGCTTCGCGCGGTTTCAGCCCGAGCGAGAGGTAAAGCCAACCGCTGAGGAGAAAGGCAGGCAGCAGCAGGAAGGGTGAGTCCGTCGCGAAGAGCGCGATGCTCAAGACGGCGAGCGCGACAAGCTTGGCGCGCACCGGCACGCGGTGAAACCAGCTTCTTCCCTCGACATAGAGGCTCGTCAGCATCCGGCGACCTCGTGATAGCGCCGGATGGTTTCGGTCGGCCCACCGTCGGCAACAAGGCGGCCCTCGTGAAAGAGCAGGACCCGTTCGGCGCTCTCGGCCAGCGCCAGATCATGGGTGATGACGATCGTGTCTTCGTCGAGCGTGTCGATCGTCTCGGCGACCATCCGGCGATTTCTGAGGTCGAGCTGATTGGTCGGCTCGTCGAGGATCAGAATTTTCGGGCCGGTGACGATGACGCTTGCCATGGCGACGAGTTGCGTTTCGCCTCCGGAAAGCTCGTGCACCCGCCTCCGTGCGAGGTGGCTGACGCCGAAGCGTACAAGGACTGCCTCGGTCCGCGACGAGATCTCATGCGCAGGCAGCCCCCGGTTCTTGAGCCCGAAGGCGATATCGTCGGTGACGATCGGCATGATCAGCTGGTGCTGCGGATTTTGAAAGATGAAGCCGGCTTCTGCGAGCACTGCCCTGTCGTCCTCGACCGTGTCGAGGCCGTTGACCTTGACCCGTCCGGTCGTCGGCTTGACGAGCCCGTTGATCAGCCGTGCGAATGTGGTCTTTCCGGAGCCGTTGAGACCGATGACGCCGACCCGCCGCTCATCGAGGGCAAGGCTCAGAGGTTGAAGCGCGACCCGTTCGCCGAAGCTGACCGAGCAATCGGTAAAGCGGATTTCCAAGCGTCGGTCCTCGCGATGTTTTGCGTGATCGCTCTATAGGACAAGTCGATCGTAAAGGGCAATGTAGTGTAAACAACACGTCTGTTGCCGACTCACGTTTGAAACTTGGGAATAAAAGCCTACTCTCTGTTCATGACGATTCGCCTTTCCAATCGCGATGCCCGGCGCATCTTTCTCGCCAAGCAGGGGCTCTCGGCCGCGCCGCATCGCGCGCTCGGCAAGGACGGCTTGCTGCAATTGATTCACGACATGGGTTTCGTGCAGGTCGACAGCATAGCGACCGTCGAGCGGGCCCATCATCAGATTCTCTTTTCCCGCAATCAGACCTATCGCCGCGAGCATCTGGCCGAGCTTCTCGAAAAGGACGGCGAGCTCTTCGAACATTGGACCCACGACGCTTCGATCATACCGAGCACCTTCTTCGTCTACTGGAAGCATCGCTTCAAATGGGAGAGCGAAACGCTCCGCGAGCGCTGGCGCAAATGGCGCGGAGAAGACTTCGACGCGGGCTGCGAGGAGACCTATGCGAGGATCGCGAACAATGGCGCCGTCATGGCGCGCCACCTTAAGGAGGACGGCCACGAATCCGGCGGCTGGTGGAACTGGCACCCGTCGAAGACGGCACTCGAGGTGCTCTGGCGCCAGGGCAAGCTTGCGATCGCCCGGCGCGAAAATTTCCAGAAGGTCTATGATTTGACGGAACGCGTCATTCCGGCTCGCCATTACGACGGCGAGGTCGCGCATGAGGAGTTCATCGACTGGGCCTGCCGCAGCGCGCTCGAGCGGCTGGGCTTCGCCACCCACGGCGAGATCGCCGCCTTCTGGGATCTCGTATCGCCGGACGAGGCGAAGGACTGGGTCGCTGCCCATCGGGACGAACTGTGCGAGATCGTCATCGAATCTGCCAATGGCGGCAAGCCGCGCCCGTCCTTTGCGTTCGCCGGCTTTCCCGACGGGCTCGGCGACATTCCCGACCCGCCCGCCCGCGTCCGGGTGCTGAGCCCCTTCGATCCGCTGCTGCGCGACCGGAACCGGGCCGAACGGCTCTTCGATTTCTTCTACCGTATCGAGGTTTTCGTACCGGAGCCGAAGCGGGAATATGGCTATTATGTCTTCCCCTGCTCGAAGGCGACCGGCTGATCGGCCGCATCGACATGAAGGCCGATCGCAAGCGCGGAAGCCTCGACGTTCGGCGCCTCTGGCTGGAGCGCGGCGTCAAACCCTCTTCGGGCCGGATGGAAAAGCTTATGGCCGAACTCGACCGCATCGCCCGCTTTGCCGGCGTCGAGCAGGTCAAATTGCTCGATGGCTGGAACGCTGCCCTTTCCTGACCGATTTTCCGTGCTTTGTTTTTTCTTGGCTTGCGGGCCGGCGCTCCCTAAATGGAGCCAGTAAGTTTCACGACCCAATCCTTCACGGCAGGGAGCAGAACCATGGACACCAACCTGATGAGCCTCTTCGATGCGGACGAGGCGACGGTCCGCAAGGTTCTCTCCGAGACGCTTGCCGGCGCCGATGACGGCGAACTCTTCCTTGAGCATGCGCAGGCGGAGGTGCTTTCCTTCGACAATGGCCGTCTGAAGGGCGGGAGTTTCAACACCGACCAGGGCTTCGGTCTGCGGGCCGTCGCCGGCGAAGCCGTCGGCTATGCCCATGCCGGCGAACTGTCGCTTGCGGCCCTGAAGAGGGCAGCGGACGCCGTGGAGCAGGTGACCCGAGGCTATTCCGGCTCCTACGCGGCAGCCCCGCAGCGCACCAACAAAAAGCTCTACGGCGACGAGAACCCCATCGGCGAGCCGAGTTTCGAGACGAAGGTCAAGCTGCTTCAGGAGATCGACGCCTATCTGCGCGCCAAGGAGCCGAAGGTCCGCCAGGTGACCGCGACGCTCGCGGCGAGCTGGCAGGTCGTGGATATTCTGAGAGCCGACGGGCACCGCGTCCACGATGTCCGGCCGATGACGCGGATCAACATCTCCGTCGTGGTCGGCGAGGGCGACCGCCAGGAAAGCGGCTCCTTCGGTATCGGCGGACGGCGCGGCTTCGGCGATTTCATAACCGAGGAAAACTGGAAAAGCGGGACGGAAGAGGCTTTGCGGCAAGCGCTCGTGAACCTCGAGGCGATCGATGCGCCGGCCGGCACCATGGATGTCGTGCTTGCCTCCGGCTGGCCGGGCGTCATGCTGCACGAAGCCGTCGGCCACGGCCTGGAGGGCGATTTCAACCGCAAGAAGACCTCCGCTTTCGCCGGGCTGCTCGGCGAGCAGGTCGCTGCGAAGGGCGTGACGGTCGTCGACGACGGCACGATCGAAGCGCGGCGGGGCTCCATCTCGATCGACGACGAGGGAACGCCGTCCGGCTACAATGTCCTGATCGAGGACGGCAAGCTCGTCGGCTATATGCAGGACCGGCAGAACGCCCGTCTGATGGGCATGGAACCGACCGGAAACGGCCGCCGCCAGGGCTACGCCCACGTGCCCATGCCGCGCATGACCAACACCTACATGCTTGCCGGCGACCGCACGCCCGATGAAATCATCTCGTCGGTGAAGAGGGGCATCTATGCCGTCTCCTTCGGCGGCGGCCAGGTCGATATTACCTCAGGCAAATTCGTCTTCGGCTGCACCGAGGCCTATCTGATCGAGAACGGCAAGGTCGGAGCGCCCGTCAAGGGTGCGATGCTGATCGGCAACGGTCCGGATGCGATGAAGCGGGTGACGATGGTCGGAAACGATACGAAGCTCGATACCGGCATCGGCAATTGCGGCAAGGCCGGCCAATGGGTGCCGGTCGGCGTCGGCCAGCCACACCTGCGCATGGATCAGATCACCGTCGGCGGCACGCAGGCCTGACAACGTGCCCTCATCTTTGTGCTTGTTACGGATGTGAGGGCAGCCGCCACTGCGGCGGGGGAAGCGTTCTTTCAGCTGTTGCGGACTCACCCCCATCAGGAAGCAGGACGCAGTCATAGGACCGCTTCTTCAGGATGCTGCAGGCGGTCGTCGCCGCTTCGCGACTGGCGAAGCCTACGAAACCTACGCGATAGGCTCCGCCCGAGCCTGCGGCCTCGGTGTGGGGGCGGCGCCGAGAAGGGCCGCGCCGCCAGCCGATTGTGCCTCGACGAGCATCTTGCGCGCGCCTTCCGCGGTCGGTGCGGAGGAAATCTGAATTCTCCAGCCGCTCGCCGGTGGTTTCGTGCCCGCGGCCGCCACTGCGGTTGGCCGGTCCGCCGGGACGATAGCTTCCGTCGGCGCTGCGGCGACAGCTTCGACCGGGGGCTGGGTACCCACATAGGACAAGGAAACGCCGGGCAAGCTTGCCACGTCGGCCAGGCGGGGTGCGCGTGCCGCTGCGATCATCGGGCGTCCGGGCGAGGAGACCCTGCCCAGGTGCTGGTCGAGGAGCGCCGCCATCTTCTCATCACGGCTTCGCGCGCTTCGCCCGCCGAGCACCACGCCGATGATGCGGCGGTTGCCGTCGCTCACCGCGCTTACGAGATTGTAGCCGGAGGCCCGCGTGTAGCCGGTCTTGATGCCGTCCATCCCCTGGTATCGATACATCAGATTGTTGTGGCCTCGGATCACACGGCCGCGGAAGGCGAAACTCTGGACCGAGAACAGGCGGTACTCGCGCGGATAGTGTCGCATGAGGGCAACGGCGAGCCGCGCCATATCGCGAGCCGTGGTCACCTGTTCGCTTGCCGGCAGACCCGAAGCGTTGACGAAGAATGTGCGGTTCATGCCGAGCTGGCGCGCTTTTGCGTTCATCATTCTCGCAAAGCCTTCCTCGGAACCGCCAAGCCGTTCGGCCATGGCTGCCGCCGCGTCGTTGGCCGAACGAATGATCATGCCGTAGACAGCCTCTTCGACGGTGATCGTTCCTCCGGCCTTGACGCCGAGCTTCGTCGGCGGCTTGCGTGCAGCGGTCACGGACATGGGCACAGGCGTTTTCCAGGCGATCTGGCCGCGGTGAAGCGCTTCGAAGGTCATGTAGAGCGTCATCATCTTGGTGAGAGACGCGGGATGGTGGAGCGTGTCGGGGTTTTCGGCAGAGAGAACCCGGCCCGTCCGAGCGTCGACGACAAGAGAGGCGTTGCCTGCCATTGCCTGAACGGCACCGAAGAAAAGCACGGCGATCGTCGCCAGAGCCAATCGAAAGCTCGTCATCGAACTCCCCCTCATAGAGATGTGCGGCCGATATCGACGCGGTACGCTGTTTTGACAGGCTCGAGGCGTCGTTGCAACCTCGCCGCACAAAAGGCGGCCCGCTCTTTCGCGCCGCCCGGCCGATTCAGCAAGGCTTAACCCCGCAGAAGTTACCGTCCGGGCCGCAACGCCCATCCACGCTCGACAGGACGATTTGAGAAGACGGAAGAAGATGAAACACGGCTTTGCGGGTTTGGTCCGCTACCATGCCAAGCGCGCCGCTATCACCGGCGGGCTCGAAGCTGCGCATCTGCTTGCGCGGGCACGGCTGATGGGGGCGGCCCGCGGGCGCGGGGCGATCTTCACCCTGCACCATGTTCGCCCGAGGGTTGCGCGGGCTTTCGATCCCAACGCCCATCTGGAAATCTCACCGGAATTCCTCGAAGAGGCGATCGTGACTTTGAAGCGGGACGGCTATCGCTTCATCCCGCTGGACGACCTGCCCGCCTGCCTTGCTTCCGCCGATACCCGGCCCTTCGCCTGCTTCACTCTCGATGACGGCTACCGCAATAATCTCGATCACGCCCTGCCGGTCTTCGAGCGCCACGGCGTGCCCTTCACCGTTTTCGTCACCGCCGGTTACATCGACCGCAGCCATACGCTCTGGTGGGAAACGCTCGCCGATCTCCTGTCCGTCTGTCGCAGGTTTCGCTTCGATTTCGGCGCAGGCGAGGAGGCGGTGGCGAGCGAAAACCTTGCGCAGAAGCAGGCCGCCTTCGATCGGATCGCCGCTTACGTCCATGGCAGCGATGAGGCCCATGCGCTCGCGACACTAAACAGGGCCGCGCAGGAGCACGGCATCGATCCGCTGGCCATCACCGAGCGTTTGACGCTGGATGAAGTGGGTCTTCGGAGCCTGGTCCGAAGCCCGCTTGCGAGCCTCGGCGGACACACGATCAGCCATCGCGCACTTGCGCGGCTTGGCGACGACGAGGCCAGCCGCGAAATCTCAGCCTCCGCCGAACGCGTCGGGACGATCACCGGTCGCCGGCCCACGAGCTTCGCCTATCCCTATGGGGACAGGCTCGCGGTTTCGCCCCGCGATCATCGGCTGGCGGCGGAACTCGGTTTTGCCGTGGCGGTGACGACGCAGCCCGGCATGCTGTCCGAGGCCGCCAATCCTCATGCGCTGCCACGCATTTCGCTCAACGGCCATTTCCAGGCCGCGCGCTATGTGACCGCGCTCGGTTCCGGCATCCCGTTCCGGCTCTTTGCCCGCCAGGCAGCTTGAGGCGCGGTGGCAGCGTCTTTCCGTCAGGGATACATCCGCACTTTCGTCCAACCGCCGTCCGGCGTTTCGCGGCGGAACTCGACACGGTCGTGCAGCCGGAAGGGACGGTCGTGCCAGAATTCGATCGACAGTGGACGGATGCGGAATCCGGACCAGTAGTCCGGACGTGGAATCTCGCCGATCGCATGCCGCGCCGTGTATTCGGCGACGGCCTTCTCCAGCGCAAAGCGGCTTTCGAGCGGCCGGGACTGCTTCGATGCCCAGGCGCCGATGCGGCTGCCGCGGGGCCGGCTCATGAAATATTCGTCGGCTTCCTGGTCGGAGACGACTTCGACCGGACCGCGCAGACGCACCTGGCGGCGCAGCGATTTCCAGTGGAAACACAGGGCCGCCTTTGGGGTCGCAAGCATTTCCCGGCCTTTCTGACTTTCGAAATTCGTGTACAAGACGAAGCCGCGTTCGTCGAACCCCTTGAGCAGGACCATGCGTACATTGGGCATGCCATCCGGGTCGACGGTCGCAAGGGCGACGGCGTTCGGATCGTTCACCTCGCTCTTTTCGGCTTCCTTCAGCCATGTGCCAAAAAGGGAAAAGGGCTCGCTTGCTTCCGTGAAGTCACCGGTTGTTAACTCGTTCGCGGTCATATTGTTTTCCAATGCCGTGTGTCTGGCGCGGGAACGCTTCGGGATGAGCCGAGTGGCGTTTCCGCATCGTAATAATGTCAGAGCCTGCCTGCGGACTTCCTTGGGACGTGGTGCGCTCTGGCGAGTCTGACAGGAATGCCGTGCAAGACATAGCAAAGCGGAACGATGGCAAGAAGGGTCTTTCCTTCGCATTGCTGCGCAGCGCGGCAATTTGCGTGACGATTCTCGCCCTGCCGGGGTGCATGGGCGCGGGCCTCGACGTCTTCGGGGGATCGGGCGTCGATCGTTCGGTCTCGACCGGAACCGTGCCGGTGGCGAAGACATCCGACGGCCTTTCCGATGCCATAGCCGTGCGCGACCTCGTTACCGCTGCCGACATCAGTCAGGGCAAGGACAGCACCATCCCCTGGGCAAATGCAAATTCCGGCAGCGCCGGCGTCATCAGCAGCATCCAGGAAGACCATGCCTCGGGCATGCGTTGCCGCCGCTTCACGACGACCCGGCACTCCTTCGAGGGCATTGCCAAGTTCGATGGCAACACCTGCCAGCTCGGCAACGGGGAATGGTACCTGACGAGCTTCGGCCCGCGGAGCTGAAATCGCAGGTTAACCATATTGCCGCAAAGCGGCCGGCGAAGCGTCCCGGACGATGTTTTCGGCACCGCGTCCCCGCTTCCGACTAACCGATAGTTAGCAACTTCGCCCGATCATCGCCCGGTGACGGAGAAGGTCTCGCAGACCCTCTTCGCTCGTCGTGAGGTGTCAGGCGGGCATCCGGGGAAGGACCGCCGAGTAGAGAAAACGATAGCAGCCATGCGCGATCCCTATGCAATTCTTGGTGTGCGTCGCACCGCCGGGCAAGAGGAAATCAAGGCGGCCTGGCGCTCCGTCGCCAGAGCGGTCCACCCCGATCACAATCAGGACGATCCCTCCGCCAACGAACGCTTCGCGGAAGCGGGCAGGGCCTATGAGCTGCTTCGCGATCCGGTGCGCAGAAGCCGTTACGATTGGGCGCGGCGCGAGGCGGAGCTTCGTCGCATGGAGGCGATGAAGGAGAAGATGCGAGGCGCGGAGGTGCCGGAGGACCCTGTCGGCACCGAAACGGCCGAGGAAGCGATTTCGCGCATATTCGGCGTCGAGCCGCAGCCCGCTGCCGCCAGGCCGAAATCCTCCGTGCGTGCCGCCGAACGGGAACGTGCGCCGGTGGAAGCCAAAACCGAGCTCGCCGCCGAAGCAAAACAAGAGCAGCCGAAAGCCGACGCGTTTGCCCGTCGCTCGATCATGCCGGCGGCGGATCTGGTCGCGGCGATCGTTCAGCGTATTCGCGGACGCATCGCGAAGACGGCCGAGAAGGTGCCGGATCTTGCCGTCGACGTTCACGCCAGTGTCGAGGACGTGATCAATCTCGCGCGGGTGCCGGTGGAGCTTCCGGACGGAGAACTGCTGAAGGTCCCCATCCCGGCCGGCGCTGCGGACGGCCAGGCGATCCGCCTGAAGGAGCAGGGCTACCGCGTTGCCGGTATGGCGCGCGGCGATGTGGTGGCAACCCTGCGCCTCCGCCAGGACGGCCCGTTCCGGACCCGCGGTCTCGACCTCGTGACCACATTGCCGATCGATCTTCAGAGCGCGGTTCTCGGCTGCGAAACGACGATCGATGCGCCGAACGGACCGCTCACGGTGACGGTGCCGGCGTGGTCGGGCTCCGACAAGGAGATCCGCATCGCCGGAAAAGGCTTGCGCGGGGCCGACGGGGACAGCGGCGACTTGGTCGTCGAATTGCGGGTGGTGCTGCACGAAAAACCGGACGACAAGGTGACGGACCTCATGCGATCCCAGCGTGACGGCCTCTTTTTATGAAGCTTTTCTGACAAGCTGAACCAATATTACGGGGACTAACAGTTCCTGATCTGCCTCCTGCTTGAACCGCTGTGGCGCCTATGCCATAGGCAATGCTCGACAATTGCCGCACCCGCTGCAGGAGGCGCGGCATCCTGGCATTCGTGAAATTTTGCCACCGGCAGCAGCTGGTGGAGGCAGACAGTATTGGGGACATTCCATGGCTCAGGCATCGGGTCTGATGAATGGCAAGCGCGGCGTCATTATGGGCGTCGCAAACAATCGCTCGATTGCATGGGGCATCGCGAAGGCCTTGTCCGAGGCGGGGGCCGAGATCGCGCTGACATGGCAGGGCGACGCTTTGAAGAAGCGCGTCGAGCCGCTGGCGCAGGAGCTTGGTGCCTTCATGGCCGGCCATTGCGATGTGACCGACCTCACCACGATCGATGCCGTATTCTCGGCTCTCGAAGAGAAGTGGGGCAAGATCGATTTCGTCGTGCACGCGATCGCCTTTTCCGACAAGGACGAATTGACCGGGCGCTACCTGGATACGAGCCGCGACAACTTCGCGCGTACGATGGACATTTCGGTCTATTCCTTCACGGCGGTCGCCGCACGTGCGGATCGCGTCATGAACGACGGCGGCTCGATACTGACGCTCACCTATTACGGCGCCGAGAAGGTCATGCCGCACTATAACGTCATGGGTGTCGCCAAGGCGGCCCTCGAGGCAAGCGTTCGCTATCTGGCGGTGGACCTCGGCAACCGCGGCATTCGCGTCAACGCGATCTCCGCCGGGCCCATCAAGACGCTTGCTGCGTCCGGCATCGGTGATTTCCGCTATATCCTGAAGTGGAACGAATACAACGCCCCGCTGAAGCGCACGGTCTCGATCGAGGAGGTCGGCAATTCTGCCCTCTACCTGCTTTCCGACCTGTCGAGCGGCGTTACCGGCGAAGTCCATCATGTTGATTCCGGCTACCACACGGTCGGCATGAAGGCCGTTGACGCGCCGGACATCAGCGTTGTGAAGGATTGACAGCCTTTGCTCGACAGCCGCCATGCGTCCTTCGGCCGCATGGCGGCTGTCGCACTTTGAACTGCTGCATGTTCTATCCTCAAACCGGCTGCAGCTTGCGGAATGTGCGGCAGGGATCGCGGCGGCTCGCCCGGAGTGGACATTGTGCTCATCTACATGGTTCGCCATGGACAAACGGACTGGAATGCGGAGAGCCGCCTTCAGGGTCAGAAGGACATCCCCCTCAACGAGACCGGACGGCAGCAGGCGACCGGGAACGGCGTCGCGCTGAGGAGGTTCCTCGGGAGTGGCGCCGCCGACTTCGATTTCGTCAGCAGCCCGCTCGGCCGTACGCGCGAAACCATGGAGCGTCTTCGGCGGGCGATGGATCTCGATCCCTCGGCCTACCGCACCGACGAGCGTCTGAAAGAGGTGTCCTTCGGCGACTGGGAAGGCTACACGCTTCCCGAACTGAAGCGGCTCGTGCCCGAGCGGATCGCAGAAAGGCGCGTCGCGAAATGGGATTTCATCCCGCCCGGACCCGACGCCGAAAGCTACGAAATTCTCTCCTGGCGTGTCGGTGCCTGGCTCAGGAGCGTGACGCGGCCTACCGTCTGCGTCAGCCATGGCGGCGTTATCAGGGCATTGTTCAAGCTGCTTGGGGAGATGGATGCCGATGAGGCGGCGGCCGCAGCGATCCCGCAGGACCGCCTGCTGAAAATCCTGGATGGCTCGATAGGCTGGCTCTGACGCCACAAACCTACTGAAGAATCTCCAGGTCGTTGATGACGCGCTTGCCGTCGACCTCGGTATAGAAGACAAGCACCTTGACGCCGGCCTCCAGCCCTTCGAAGTTGAACTCCTCGGGCGCCTGATAGCTCTTGCCGTCATCGAGGGAGAGGCTCAGCCGGTCGGTATCGACGCTGGTGATCACGGCTTCGACATCGGCACTCTCGGCAAGCGCGGAGAGCGGCGAAAGCAGGCTTGCGGTGGCCATGAGCGTGGCAATGACAAATCGCATCCTTGTTGCCCTCATCAATGATTTTGCGAATTTTGTTGTTCTCACGCTTTGATCCCCGATTGTGGCAAAAGTAGCCCTATGTCGTTGCTTTTTCGATGCAGTTGCCCACCGCATGGGAGGGTGAAGGCCGGTTCGGCGAATTGCAACCCGATGTTTCCGCGAAAGCGGCGGAGCGGCCCGGCGGCAGCCGAACTCTCCCGGTTTTCCACGGGAATTTAGCGGCACCTTCCTCAAGGCGCCAAGCCTGGGGGCAGGGGAGACGGCACGGGTGCCAGCCGCCGCCGCAGAAGGACTTTCCCGCGTGCCCGCTTTCCACTAAGAGAGGGCACGCGCGTCTTTCGCGTGGCCCTCGGAGCGGGCCAGCTGCGGCTCCGGGGTAATTGGAATAGACGCGAAGCGGCTCACCGGCCATCTTCGCGATCCGGAGTTCGGTAGCCGCCATGTCGCACAATACATTCGGTCATCTTTTCCGCGTCACGACCTGGGGCGAAAGCCACGGTCCCGCACTTGGCTGTGTCGTCGACGGGTGTCCGCCCGGAATTCGCTTTACGCTCGCCGAAGTCCAGGCCTGGCTCGACAAGCGCAAGCCCGGCCAGTCGCGCTTCGTCACCCAGCGTCGTGAGGACGACCTTGTTAAGGTCCTTTCCGGCGTGATGCTCGATGACGACGGCGAGACGATGATTTCGACCGGTACGCCGATCTCGATGATGATCGAGAATACCGACCAGCGCTCCAAGGATTATTCCGAGATCGCCAAGCGCTACCGTCCCGGCCATGCCGACTATACCTACGATGCGAAATACGGCATCCGCGACTACCGCGGCGGCGGCCGCTCCTCGGCGCGCGAGACCGCTGCGCGCGTGGCGGCGGGCGCTATCGCCCGCAAGGTCGTGCCGGGCCTGGTGGTCCGCGGTGCACTCGTCCAGATCGGTAAGCACCGGATCGACCGTTCCAATTGGGACTGGGCGGAAGTGAACAACAATCCGTTCTTCGCACCCGACCCGGCGATTGTGCCCGTCTGGGAAGACTATCTCGACGGCATCCGTAAAGCGGGATCGTCGATCGGCGCCGTGGTCGAGGTGGTTGCCGAAGGCGTTCCGGCCGGCATCGGCGCGCCGATCTATGCGAAGCTCGATCAGGATATCGCCGCCAATCTTATGTCCATCAACGCGGTCAAAGGGGTCGAGATCGGCAACGGCTTCGCCGCAGCCGAGATCAGCGGCGAGGAGAACGCCGACGAGATGCGCATCGGAGCGCAGGGCGAACCGGTTTTCCTGTCCAACAATGCCGGCGGCATTCTGGGCGGGATCGCGACCGGGCAGCCGGTCGTTGCGCGCTTCGCCATCAAGCCGACCTCGTCCATTCTCACGGAGCGCCGTTCGATCGACAGCGACGGCAAGGAGGTCGACGTGCGCACCAAGGGCCGTCACGACCCCTGCGTCGGCATTCGGGCGGTGCCGATCGGAGAGGCCATGCTGGCCTGCGCCATCGCCGATCACTATCTGCGTGACCGCGGCCAGACCGGCCGGCTGAAGTAACTCGAGTGCTGCAGCGGCCTTTGCGCTTCTGAAAGACGCGCGGCGCTGCAGGAAAAGGTGCGCAGCGGTTTTCCGTCGGGGAATGCACCAAACAGGATATTCGCGGAGACAAGACATGTCCTACGACCAGAAGCGCGTCGTCGAAGCCATTCGCGCCTTCGAAGCAGGCGAGATCGTCGTCGTCACCGACGACGGCGGCCGCGAGAATGAGGGCGACCTGATCGTCGCGGCGGTGCACTGCACGCCTGAGAAGATGGCGTTCATCGTGCGCCATACGTCCGGCATCGTCTGCGCGCCGATGCCGCGCGAGGAGGCAAAACGCCTCAACCTCAATGCGATGGTTGCCGAGAACGACTTCGCCCACACCACCGCCTTCACGGTCTCGGTCGACTTCAAGCACGGGACCACGACCGGCATTTCCGCCGACGACCGCACGCTGACGGTCAGGAACCTCGCCAATCCGAATGTCGGGCCGACGGATTTCGTCCGGCCCGGCCACATATTCCCTCTGGTGGCGCGCGAAGGCGGCGTGTTGATGCGCTCCGGCCATACCGAGGCCGCCGTCGATCTCTGCAGGCTCGCGAGCCTGCCGCCGATCGGCGTCATCTGCGAACTCGTCAACGATGACGGCACGGTCACGCGTGGACCGCAGGTCGAAGCCTTTGCCGAAACGCATGGCCTGAAGCAGGTCTCCGTGGCCGATCTCATTGCCTATCGCCAGCGCAAGGAGACTTTGATCGAGCAGGGCCATTCCTTCGAGATGGACACGCCCTACGGCAAGGCCAAGGGCCACACCTATTCGCTGCCCTGGGACACGATGCAGCACCTAGCCGTGGTCTTCGGAGACATTCGCGACGGCGTCGACATTCCCGTGCGCCTCCACCTCGAGAACGTCGGAGCCGACGTCTTCGGCCGCGGCCGCCAGATCGACGAGATCATGAAGCGCATCGCCGCTGAGGGGAGGGGCGTCATCGTCTATCTGCGAGAGGGCTCGGTGGGGGTCGGAATTTCGCAGACCGCGCGAAAGGGCAAGCACGAGAGGGAAGCCCACTCGGAGGCACAGGAGCGCGAAAGCGAGTGGCTGGAGATCGGCCTCGGCGCGCAGATCCTGAAAGACCTCGGCATCACCTCCATTCGCCTTCTTTCATCGCGCGAGCGGCACTACGTCGGCCTGGAGGGCTTCGGCATCAAGATCGCCGCGACCGAGATTCTGTAAATCCGGAAGAGCCCGAAATAAAAGCCGCGTCACCGGACGCGGCTCCCTCGCCTTTGAAGAAAGCTGCCGTTACGGCAGGGCGTCGTAGCCTTCGTCGAAGCCCTTGAGGTCGACGGGGATGCCGATGCCTTCCTCGGGCGACTGGAAAACGATGAAGGTTGCCGTCGCGCCGGCGCGGAAGGTCTTGAGGAGCTCGTCTTCGAGCACGACCTCGGCGTAGCAGCCGTCGGAGAAGCAGCGCACGAAATAGGCGCGGCCGATGTCCTTGCCGTCGACATTGAGGCCGAGGCCGTTCGGCAGGAGCACGCCGAGCGGCGCAAGCACCCGAAGGATCTTCGCCTTGCGGTCGGCGGTCTTCAGCACGACGACCGAGAGGCCGACTTCCGGCCTGTCTTCGGCGATGACGTTCTGCATCAGCGCGCACTGTTCGGCCGAGGCGCCCGCCGGCTGGTCGCAGACGATCGACCACGCGCCGTGGTTTGACTTCACCGTGCCCGGCGTTGCGTTGGATTGCTGGGCCAAGCCTGCTGCGGGGAGTGCGAAGGCGGCAATTGCGAGCGCGGCCAGGGCGGGCAGCCGGGAGAAGAGGGACAGGCCCATGTAAACCTCAAAAACCTCGAATCATTAGGGCTATTCTTGAAGCGCGCGAGGATAAATGAAAAGCCCTGGTCGTTACATTCCAGTGTCATATGGCCGAAATTGGGCCCTCCCGGCACGAAATAGGCCTGCCGAGGGCAGCCTTGTCTTCGCCGATGAGCGTGGCTGCCCGCAAAAGGGGCGGCGAATACCGGCTCGCGCGCGGGCGCCGGTGCGTGGGAGGGCTTTCGACCGGTTGCGAGGTCTCCTGTGCGAAAACTTCCGCTTTGTGCAAAAATGCCGCACGAGGTTGCTTGGACAGATGTTGCGGCGCTGGTCAAACTGTGGTTTGAAGCGCTTCAGTATCGCAGGGATTCTGCGTTCCGGGTTTGATCCTGATCAAGCGCATTGGGGAGACGTAATTGTGAAAAACAAGGCCTATGCAGTTCTGGCAGCGCTTGCCTGTCTGCTTTTTGCTTCGAGCGCCTTTGCTGACAAGCCTGTCGACTGGCAGACGAACTTTCAGGCGGCTGCTACGGGCATCATGGAAGAAATCACGTGGTTTGAACACTATACCCTGTGGTTCATCATTCCGATCACACTTTTCGTTCTCCTGCTGCTGGTCATCGTGGTCGTCAAGTTCCGCGAGAGTGCCAATCCTGTTCCGTCGAGGACCAGCCATAATACGCTGATCGAAGTCATCTGGACGGTCGGCCCGGTTATCGTGCTGCTTTTCCTCGCGATTCCCTCATTCCAGCTTTTGACCGCGCAGCTCACGCCACCGGAAAATCCGGACCTGACGGTCAAGGCGACCGGCAACCAGTGGTACTGGTCTTATGAATATGAAGTCGGCGAAAACCCGCTCTCCTTCGATAGCCTGCTCCTGAAGGACGAGGATCGTGCGGGCCTCGGCAAGGAGGATAAGGCGCAGTATCCGCGTCTTCTCGCCGTCGACAACGAAGTCGTCGTGCCGGTCGGCAAGACCGTTCGCCTGCTCGTCACGGCTGCCGACGTGATTCATGCCTTCGCCATGCCGGCTTTCGGCGTCAAGATCGACGCGGTTCCCGGCCGCCTCAATGAAACCTGGTTCAAGGCCGATCGCGAAGGTCTCTATTACGGCCAGTGTTCCGAGCTCTGCGGCAAGGATCACGCCTATATGCCGATCGCCGTCCGCGTTGTTGCGCAGGACAAATACGACGCCTGGCTCGCCGCCGCCGCAACCAATGTCGGCGAAGCGAACAAGGCGCTCATGGCGTCCGTAGACGGCGCGGCCAAGGCCGTTGACGTCGCCGACAACGCCGCACAGTAATCGGAAGTGGAGCTTGACCATGGCTGGAACAGCCGTTCATCACGATCAACGCCATGATCATTCCGATCATGGCCACGCGGACCACGCGCACAAGCCGCTGACCTTCTTTCAGCGCTGGTTCCTGTCGACCAACCATAAGGACATCGGTACGCTCTACCTGATCTTCGCGATCATCGCCGGCATTATCGGCGGTACGCTGTCGGTCTTCATGCGCGCCGAACTGCAGGAGCCGGGCATCCAGATCTTCCACGGTCTGGCCCAGATGGTCTATGGTTTCGAGGGTGATGCTGCCATCGACGGCGGCAAGCACATGTTCAACGTCTTCACGACCGCTCACGCGCTGATCATGATCTTCTTCATGGTCATGCCGGCGCTGATCGGCGGCTTCGCCAACTGGATGGTGCCGATCATGATCGGTGCGCCGGACATGGCGTTCCCGCGCATGAACAACATTTCGTTCTGGCTGATCGTGCCGGCCTTCCTGCTGGTGCTCCTTTCGATGTTCGTCGAAGGCCCTGCAGGCGCCTATGGCGCGGGCGGCGGCTGGACGATCTATCCGCCATTCTCGACATCCGGCATGCCAGGGCCCGCGATGGATCTCGCGATCCTCGGACTGCACATTGCCGGCGCCTCGTCGATCCTCGGCGCGATCAACTTCATCACCACCATCCTCAACATGCGCGCTCCGGGCATGACGCTGCACAAGATGCCGCTCTTTGCCTGGTCGGTTCTGATCACCGCCTTCCTGCTCCTGCTCTCGCTGCCGGTTCTCGCGGGCGCGATCACCATGCTGCTGACGGACCGCAACTTCGGCACGACCTTCTTCGCGCCGGAAGGCGGCGGTGACCCGATCCTGTTCCAGCACCTGTTCTGGTTCTTCGGTCATCCGGAAGTGTACATTCTGATTCTGCCGGGCTTCGGCATCGTCAGCCACATCATCTCGACCTTCTCGCGCAAACCGATCTTCGGTTATCTCGGCATGGCCTACGCCATGGTCGCGATCGGCGCCGTCGGCTTCATCGTGTGGGCGCACCACATGTACACGGTCGGCATGTCGCTCCAGACGCAGCGCTACTTCGTCTTCGCGACGATGGTCATCGCTGTGCCGACGGGTGTGAAGATCTTCTCCTGGATCGCGACGATGTGGGGTGGCTCGATCCGCTTCGCGACGCCGATGGTCTGGGCGATCGGCTTCATCTTCCTGTTCACCGTCGGCGGCGTGACGGGCGTCCAGCTCGCCAATGCCGGCCTCGACCGTGCGCTGCACGACACCTATTACGTGGTGGCGCACTTCCACTACGTGCTGTCGCTCGGCGCCGTCTTCGCCATCTTCGCGGCCTGGTACTACTGGTTCCCGAAGATGACCGGCTACATGTACTCGGAGTTTCTGGGCAAGCTGCATTTCTGGGTGATGTTCGTCGGTGTGAACCTGATCTTCTTCCCGCAGCACTTCCTCGGGCTCGCAGGCATGCCGCGCCGTTACATCGACTATCCGGACGCCTTTGCCGGCTGGAACATGGTTTCGTCCTACGGCTCCTACATCGCGGCGGTCGGCGTGCTGATCTTCCTCTTCTGTGTCGCCGAAGCTTTCGCGAAGAAGCGCGTTGCGGGGGATAACCCCTGGGGCGAGGGCGCCAACACCCTGGAATGGCAGCTGTCTTCGCCGCCGCCGTTCCACCAGTGGGAGCAGCTCCCGCGGATCAAGTGACGGGTAACGAACAGAAGCCGCCGGTTTCGGCGGCTTCTCCCGCCGGGATACCGGCGTGACGCGGCTGTTTTTGCCGCAGCAAGTTCAAGGTACGGACATGACGGTCATCGACAATCACGAGGTAGTTGGCATGGAAGGCGCACCGCGACTTTCCGAGGCCTCTGCGCGCGATTATTTCGAGCTCCTGAAGCCGCGCGTCATGTCTCTCGTCGTCTTCACCGCATTCGCCGGGCTCATCCTTGCCCCCGGCCATATCAATCCGTTCATCGGCTTCACCGCCATTCTCTGCATCGCCATCGGAGCCGGCGCTTCCGGTGCGCTGAACATGTGGTACGACGCGGATATCGACGCGGTGATGAGCCGCACGGCCAAGCGTCCGATTCCGGCCGGCAAGATTTTGCCCCAGGAGGCGCTTGCCTTCGGGCTGACCCTGTCGGCATTCTCGGTGATCATCCTCGGGCTCGCCGTTCACTGGCTCGCAGCCGGGTTGCTCGCCTTCACGATCTTCTTCTACGTGGCCATTTACACGATGTGGCTGAAGCGCTCGACGCCGCAGAACATCGTCATCGGTGGAGCCGCCGGGGCCTTCCCCCGATGATAGGCTGGGCCTGCGTGACCGGCGGCGTGTCGGTCGAGAGCATCGTGCTCTTCCTCATCATCTTTCTCTGGACGCCGGCGCATTTCTGGGCCCTGGCTCTCTTCAAGATGGGCGATTACGGCGCGGTCGGCGTGCCGATGATGCCGAATGTCTGCGGCGAGGCGACGACCAAGCGGCAGATCGTCATCTATGCCGTGCTCACCGCGATCAGCGGCGTCTGTCCCACCTTGCTCGGCTTCGCGAGCCTGGGCTATGGAGCCTTTGCCACGGCCATGGGGCTCGGTTTCGTCTGGTATTCGCTGGGTGTGCTGCGCATGCCCGAAGGCGACAAGCGCATGGTACCGGCGAAGAAGCTCTTCGCATTCTCGATCGCCTATCTTTTCGCGATATTCTCGGCGCTTCTGGTCGATTACGCGATCGCCCGGATCTGGCTTGGAGGTATTGTCTGATGGAAACCGTCGAACTCAACGAGGCTCAGAAGAAGTCTCGCCGCGGCCGCAACATCGCGCTCGGTATCGTGCTGGCGGCCCTGGTCGCGATTTTCTACGTCGTCACGCTGGTCAAGGTCGGCGGCGGCATGGTGAATTGAAGGCGTTGCGCATGGCGGAGAATGGACAGGCAGATCGGAAGGAACGCTCGAACGGCATGATCGTCGGCACGTGCCTTGCATTTGTGGCCGGCATGATCGGCATGGCCTATGCCGCCGTTCCGCTCTACGACATGTTCTGCCGCGTCACGGGCTACAACGGCACGACGCAGCGGGTCGAGCAGGCATCCGACCTCATCCTCGACGAGAAGGTCAAGGTAACGTTCGACGCCAATGTCGCCGCCGGACTGCCCTGGGAGTTCGTCCCGGTTCAACGGGATATCGACGTCAGGATCGGCGAGACGGTGCAGATCATGTACCGTGCGAAGAACCTGGCTTCGACGCCGACGACGGGCCAGGCGACGTTCAACGTGACGCCGATGGCGGCCGGTGCCTATTTCAACAAGGTGCAATGCTTCTGCTTCACCGAGACGACGCTTCAACCGGGCGAGGAAATGGAGATGCCGGTCGTCTTCTTCGTCGATCCGGAGATCGTCAAGCCGGTCGAGACGAAGGGCATCAAGACTTTGACGCTGTCCTACACCTTCTATCCGCGCGAACCCTCCAAGCCGGTCGCGCAAGTGAAGGCGAAGGCAGAAAACCAACTTTGACATGCGCGCCGTTTCGGCTATGCCGGGCGGCGACAAGAGAGGACTATCGGGGGTTATCGACATGGCCGGAGCGCATCAGAAGCAACACGACTATCACATCATCGACCCGAGCCCGTGGCCGCTGCTTGCCTCCATCGGAGCCTTCGTCATGGCCTTCGGCGGCGTCGGCTACATGCGCTATCTCTCCGGCGGCTCGTTCAAGTTGTTCGGGCTTGAGTTCGCCAACCCGTGGGTCTTCTTCATCGGTCTGGCGCTGATCCTTTATACCATGTTCGGCTGGTGGTCGGACACCATCAAGGAGGCGCATGAGGGCCACCATACCCGCGTCGTGTCGCTGCACCTGCGCTACGGCATGATCATGTTCATCGCTTCCGAGGTGATGTTCTTCGCTGCCTGGTTCTGGGCATTCTTCGACGCCAGCCTCTTTCCCGGCGAAGCGATCCAGGCCGCGCGCGCCGAGTTCACCGGCGGCGTCTGGCCGCCCAAGGGCATCGAGGTCCTCGATCCCTGGCACCTGCCGCTCTACAACACCGTCATCCTGCTGCTCTCCGGCACGACCGCGACCTGGGCGCACCACGCGCTGCTGCACAACGACCGCAAGGGCCTCGTCTACGGCCTGACGCTCACGGTCCTGCTCGGCGTTCTCTTCTCCTACGTGCAGGGCTACGAATATGCGCACGCGCCGTTCGCGTTCAAGGATTCGATCTACGGTGCGACCTTCTTCATGGCGACCGGATTCCACGGTTTCCACGTGCTGGTCGGCACGATCTTCCTGCTCGTCTGCCTGCTGCGCGCCCTGCGGGGCGACTTCACGCCGAAGCACCACTTCGGCTTCGAAGCGGCGGCCTGGTACTGGCATTTCGTCGACGTCGTCTGGCTGTTCCTCTTCTTCTCCATCTACATCTGGGGTGGCTGGGGCGCGCCGATCGCCCACGGCTGATGCTGTTTTTGCTTTGTTGATGACGGGGGCGGCCGAGAGGTCGCCCCGTTTCGTTTGAACATATGGTATTTCGGTTGGCCGGCGTTTTTGACGCAGATGTTCGATTGGACGAATGGCTGCATTGCCGTTACCAATGCCGAGATGGACGAAATCCGGGACAGGGTTCCCGACAATACCGCGATCGTGACCACGCCATGAACGAAGACAAGGCGCTCTACCCGCCCGTCGATCCCGTGATGACGGGAATCAAGGGTCTTTGCCCCCGCTGCGGCCAGGGAAAGCTCTTCGACGGCCTGCTGAAGGTTCGGCCGGCTTGCAGCAGTTGCGAGCTCGATTATGGTTTCGCGGACTCCGGCGATGGCCCGGTCGTCTTCGTCATCCTGATCGTCGGCTTCGTCGTCGTCGGCGCGGCGCTCTGGATGGAGATCAACGTCAACCCGCCGCTCTGGCTGCATTTCCTCCTGTGGATTCCGCTTGCAACCATCTTGAGCCTGGCGCTGACGCGCCTGCTGAAGGGCGTGCTCATCAATCTGCAATACCGAAACAATGCACGCCCGGGTGAAATCGACCGTGGTTGACGAGCGCATGCCGGCCCCGCACAGCCGCGCCGGCCGTCTGGCGGGCGTTGTCCTGGTGCTCGCCGCTTTCGCCGTGCTCGTGTCGCTCGGTACCTGGCAGATGCAACGGCTGCATTGGAAGGAGGCGCTGATCGGTGCAATTGCCGAGCGGCGTTCGGCGCCGGCCGTCTCGCTCGACAAGATCGAGGCCATGGCCGCGGCCGGCGAAGACATCGACTACCGGACGGTGCATGTGTCCGGCGTGTACGACCACGGCAAGGAGCGCCATTTCTTCGCCACCCATGAAGGCCGTACCGGCTTCTACGTCTTCACGCCTCTCATGCTGGCCGATGGCCGGGCGATTTTCGTGAACCGCGGCTTCGTCCCCTTCGAAAAGAAGGACGCCTCCACGCGGGCCGAAGGGCAGATCGCCGGAAGTGTGGCGATCGACGGCCTGGCGCGGCCGAAGCTTTCCGGAAAGCCGTCGTCGCTGGTACCGGACAACGACGCCGCCAAGAACATCTTCTACTGGAAGGACCTCGATGCGATGGCGGACTCTGCCGGCATCGCAACCGATCGCGTCGTTTCCTTCTTTATCGATGCCGATGCATCGGAAAATCCCGGCGGCCTTCCGATCGGCGGCGTGACCCAGTTCGATCTGCCGAACAATCACCTGCAATATGCGCTGACCTGGTACGGCCTTGCAGCCGCCCTCGTCGCCGTCAGCGGCATCTACGTCTATCGGCGCAGGCGGTAGGGCGCGCCGGTTCTTCCTTGTGTGCCCGGTCGTTGCCGCTATATATGGCGCATGCCGACATCTGGTTTGTTCGTTCCACTGGCGTTTTCATGATGGCCCCATCCACAGCAGCAAAATCCCCGATCACCATCCGCCTCTGCGGGCCGCGTGGCTTCTGCGCGGGCGTCGACCGGGCGATCCAGATCGTGGTGCTCGCGCTCAAGGAGTTCGGCGCGCCGGTCTATGTCCGCCATGAGATCGTGCATAACCGTTACGTCGTGGAGGGGCTCGAAGCCAAGGGGGCGATTTTCGTCGAGGAACTCGACGAGATCCCGCCCGAGCACCGCGAGCAGCCCGTGGTCTTCTCCGCCCATGGAGTGCCCAAATCCGTTCCGGCCGATGCGGACGCGCGCAATCTCTTCTATCTCGACGCCACCTGTCCGCTCGTCTCGAAGGTGCACAAGCAGGCGATGCGCCATCATCGCATGGGACGCCACGTCGTGCTGATCGGCCATGCCGGACACCCGGAGGTTATCGGCACCATGGGACAATTGCCGGAGGGGGCGGTCTCCCTCGTCGAGACCGTCGAGGATGCGGAGGTCTATATGCCGCCGGACCCTGACAATCTCGGTTTCGTCACGCAGACGACGCTCTCGGTCGACGACACCGCCGGCGTCATCAAGCGGCTGCATGAGCGCTTTCCGAACCTGACGGCGCCTGCGGCCGATTCGATCTGCTATGCCACCACGAACCGGCAGGAAGCGGTGAAGCAGGCGGCGCCCGGCTGCGACCTTTTCCTGGTCGTCGGCGCACCCAACTCATCGAACTCGAAGCGCCTCGTCGAAGTTGCGTTGAGGGCAGGGGCGAAGAAAGCCGTTCTCGTCCAGCGCGCCTCCGAAATCGACTGGGCGAGGGTGGGGGATATCTCGATGGTCGGGTTGTCGGCGGGTGCTTCCGCACCGGAGGTGATCGTCAACGAGATCATCGAAGCGTTCCGCGAGCGCTACGATGCCACGGTCGAGCTTGCCGACACGGTGGAGGAAAACGAGCACTTTCTCGTCAACCGCGAGCTCCGGCACGTCGAACTCACGGGGGCCGACATGGCCTTCGTCAACGGCGAGTAGCTCGGCCAGAGCATGTCGATGTTTCAAGGAAACACTGAAATGCTCCCCATTTGAACCAACGCGCTTCCGGACGGAAAACCGTCACACGCTTTTCCTGGAAGTGCTCTAGCCGCTTAATATCTCGCAATTCGCATCTCTGGAAAGTAACGCGCCTTGGCAGTTTATACCGATATCACGGAAGACGAGCTGATCCGTTTCCTCGCCGCCTACGAGGTTGGATCGCTGACCTCCTACAAGGGGATCGCCGAAGGCGTGGAGAATTCGAACTTCCTTCTCCACACGACCGAGGGGGCCTATATCCTCACGCTTTACGAGAAGCGGGTAAACGCCGACGATCTGCCGTTTTTCCTGGGCCTCATGCATCACCTCGCCCAGCGGGGGCTTTCCTGCCCGCTGCCCCTTCCACGCGCCGACGGCAAGCTTCTCGGAACGCTCTCCGGAAGACCTGCGGCGGTGATCTCGTTTCTGGAGGGCATGTGGCTGAGGAAGCCCGAGGCGCAGCACTGCCGCGAAGTCGGGCGGGCGCTCGCATCGATGCACCAGGCGGGCGAGGGCTTTGCCCTGAAGCGCCCGAACGCGCTCTCCGTCGAAGGCTGGCGACCGCTATGGCGGAACTCCGAAGCGCGTGCCGACGAGGTTCAAGCCGGCCTGAAGGACGAGATCGCGACGGAGCTCGCCTTTCTCGAGGAGCATTGGCCGAAGGATCTGCCGGGAGGCGTGATCCACGCTGATCTCTTCCCGGACAACGTGTTTTTCCTCGGCGATCGCCTTTCCGGCCTTATAGATTTCTACTTCGCCTGCAACGACTTCCTCGCCTACGACGTCGCCATCTGCCTGAACTCCTGGTGCTTCGAGAAGGATGGCTCCTACAACATCACCAAGGGCATGGCGCTGCTTTCCGGCTATGAGAGCGTGCGGAGATTGACGGCGGAAGAAGTAGAGGCGCTGCCGCTGCTTGCGCGCGGATCCGCACTCCGCTTTTTCCTGACGCGCCTCTATGACTGGCTGACGACGCCGCCGGGCGCGCTTGTGGTCAAGAAAGATCCGCTCGAATATCTGACGAAGATCCGATTCCACCGCGCCATCGTCTCGAGCGCCGAATACGGCCTCAGACGCGAAGAGGCCTCGGCATGAAGCACGTCGACATCTTTACCGACGGTGCGTGCTCGGGAAATCCGGGGCCGGGCGGTTGGGGCGCGGTCCTGCGCTACGGCGACGTGGAGAAGGAATTGTCCGGCGGAGAGGCGGAGACGACGAACAACCGCATGGAGCTTCTTGCGGCGATCTCTGCCCTCAACGCGCTCAGGCAGCCCTGCGAGGTCGATCTCCATACCGACAGCAAATATGTCATGGACGGGATCTCCAAATGGATACACGGCTGGAAGCGCAACGGCTGGAAAACCGGCGACCGGAAGCCGGTAAAGAACGGCGAGTTGTGGCAGGCGCTCGATGAGGCGAGGAATCGTCACAACGTGACTTGGCACTGGGTGAAGGGCCACGCCGGTCACCCGGAGAACGAACGCGCCGACGAACTCGCCCGCAAGGGCATGGAACCGTTCAAGAGAGCGCGTCGCGCCGACGCGGTGAAGTGAATTCGAATGGGATATAATGCGAGGCTGTGATTTCACTTGCGGCTGCCCCTCTTCCTAGGGCTCGACCCGGACTAGTCCAGTCCTCTCTTCCCCGCAGGCGGGGAAGCGGGACCTTCGGGGCATGCCGCTTGTCCCTTCGCCCCGCGTGCGGGGAGAAGGTGGCCGATAGGCCGGATGAGGGGCAGATGCTTGCAGTCCGCCTTCAGAATCAGAGCAGCTCAAGCATCGCGGCCGCACCGGAAGCGGTCGCCTGTCCCGGGCTTTCCTCGACGTTCAGCGCCTTGACGACGCCGTCTTCGACCAGCATCGAATAGCGTTTCGAGCGGATGCCGAGCGTGCCGGCCGAAAGATCGATCTCCATCCCGATCGCCTTGGTAAAGGCGGCATTCCAGTCCGAGAGGAAATGGATCTTGCCCATGCCGCCGGAGTGGGTCGCCCAGGCGCCCATCACATGCAGGTCGTTGACCGCGACCACGGCGATATCGTCGACGCCGCGCGCAAGTATGGCGTCGCGATTTTCCAGATAGCCGGGCAGGTGGTTGAGCGAGCAGGTCGGGGTAAAAGCACCCGGCACCGCGAAAAGAACCACGCGTTTGCCCTTGAAGAGCTGCTCTGTCGTTACCTCGACCGGGCCGTCTGCGGTCTTCTCCTTGAAGGTGGCGTTGGGCAGCTTGTCTCCGACGGCAATGGTCACTGGTATCTCCTCGTTTCTATGCAGCAGCGGTGTTTCGCAGGACTATAGGGTCGGCTCAATCAAACGCAAGCGTCGTTTCCATGCTGCGCCTGCCCGCGCGCAGGGTGAGCGTGATCGGCTTTCCCGCGACGTTCTTGTCCTTGCCGGAGAGCTTCACCGGAACGTCGGCCCGGCGCTCGGCACCCTGCGCATCGTGAAAAACCGGCGCGCCGAAAAAGACGCCCGACGGTCCGGCGAGAAAGAGATCGGCTGACCCGGCAGCCGCATCCGGCGGCAACACGAACTCAATCCGTAGCTTGCCGGCGGACGCATCGAATTTCGAGGTGACCACCCTGAAGTTCTCGGATGGCTGCTCCGGCAGCGCGGAGAGCGCCTTCTCGATGCGCGCACCGTCGAGCGGATTGTCGAACTCGCCGCTTTTGAGCGCAAGGGTCACATCGCCCTGCACGGGGATGCAGATATCTTCGCAGATGCCGAGGAAGACGGAGGCGCGGATGGTGACGTCGCCGCCGTTGCCGGTCTTCCTGAGCATCAGCGGGAAAGCCACCGGCGCGTCATATCCGGTGTAGCGCCCGGGCCCTTCGCCGAACGTCTTCGGCACTGGAAAGCGGATCGACCGCAGCGAGACGCCGCCGGAGGGATCGATGGTCACTTGTGGTGGTATGCCGCTTGCGCCGGGATCGCGCCAATAGGTCTTCCAGCCGGGGTTCAGTCGAACTTCGAGAATGGCGGGAATGATACCATCCGGGTTCGGGTGCGAAGCGACAATGCGGAAAGCGCCGCCGGGCGAGGTCACCCATTCGCTGGCGGCTCCATAGGACTGGGCAGGCAGAAAAAAAGCGAGGAGAAGGCTTGCCGTCGCGATGCGCTGGGCCATCTTCATTGGGGTCGAGCGTCGGGTCATGGCCAAGCTGTATCGCGTTTCGCCCTTGGCCTCCAGCGGTCCCGATATGCCGCTGCGATCATAATTGCTTGATCGGCAAGGCGAGAGCATGGACAGGGTGTCGCTTGCGTGGGCGCAAATATCGGCAAACGCCGCGTAGAAGCGCTTTTCATTTCGTCGCGAATTGATAGGCTATCATCATCATGGCGAAAAACGTGCTGAATACGATACGCGAACGTGGCTTCCTTGACGGTCAATTCCTGATCGCCATGCCCGGCATGTTCGACACCAATTTCGCCCGGACGGTCATCTTCGTCTGCGCCCATTCGGAAGACGGGGCGATGGGTTTCATTCTGAATCGTCCGCAGCGCCTGACCTTCCCGGATGTTCTGCTGCACCTGCAGCTTCTGGACCCGGATGAGGCCATCCGCCTGCCGTCGGCTACGCGCGAGTTCCAGATCCAGGCCGGAGGCCCCGTCGAGACCGGGCGCGGCTTCGTGTTGCATTCGGACGATTATCTGAGCGACTCCAGCATTCCGGTCAGTGACGACATCTGCCTGACGGCGACGCTCGACATCGTCAGGGCGATCTCGCGCGGCGAGGGACCTCTCAAGGCCACCATGCTGCTCGGCTATGCGGGATGGGGCCCAGGCCAGCTGGAGGCCGAAATCACCCAGAACGGCTGGCTGACCTGCCCTGCGCAGGAGGAGCTGATCTTCAGCCGAGACCTCGACGAGAAGTACGACAGAGCGCTGGCCCTGATGGGTGTCAGCCCGGCGATGCTCTCGACGGACTCAGGCCACGCTTGATTGCCCCCGGCCGCCTGCCGTCACCTTCTCCCCGCAGGCGGGGCGAAGCGGGAAGCGGCGGTCGCTCGATCATCTCTCAAGCCAGCAGCAGGAGGAGCGTGCCGCTTGTCCCTTCGCCCAATGGGCCATCAGAGGGCAGATGCCCTCATGCCCGCTTCATCAGCGGAAATCGCTCCTTCAGGAGCCTCAGGATCGATTCCGATCCCACCGGCGGGCCGAACAGGAAGCTCTGACCGTAGTCGCAGCCCATCTGCGCGAGCTGGATCGCATCCTCCTCGGATTCGATTCCCTCCGCGACCACCCGCATGTCGAGCTCGCGCGCCATCGTGATCACCGAGCGCAGGATGACCGCGCGCTTGTCGCTTGGATCGCGGACCAGCGCCTTGTCGATCTTGATCGTGTCGAAAGGGAAGCGGGTGAGATAGGAGAGCGACGAGTGGCCGGTGCCGAAATCGTCGAGCGCCAGCCGCAGCCCGGCTTCGCGGAGCTTTTCAAGCACGAGCCTGGCCTGCTCGGGGTTCTCCATGACAAGCGATTCCGTCAGTTCCATTTTGATCTGCGCCGGATCGCAGCGGCTCTTGCTGAGAATCGCGCGCATGTCGTCATAGAGTTCGTTGTTCAGAAGCTGCGCGCTCGACAGGTTGATCGAGATGAAGATCGGCAGGTCGCCGGTCTGCGCCTGCCACTCGGCAAGATCGCTCGTGGCCTTGTCGAAGGCGAACAGACCCAGCTGGTTTATCAGGTCGGAATTCTCCGCAATGGGGATGAATTCAGTCGGCGAAATATTTCCGCGCTTCGGATGCTCCCAGCGCATGAGCGCTTCGAAGCCGGCGATTTCGGCATCGCTGAGGCGGACGATGGGCTGGTATACGAGGGAAAGCTCCTTGCGTTCCATGGCGCGTTTCAGGTCGGCTTCGAGCTGTAGGCGGTCCGAGCCGGAGGTCCGGAAAGCCGGACGGAACGGTTCGACCCGGTTGCCGCCCGCCTTCTTGGCGCGGAACATCGCAAGCTCGGCATCGTCGAGCAGTCCAGCAGCGCTCTGCTCCTGATCGAGCCAAGAGACGAGGCCGATCGAAGCGGTCAGGTTGATCTCCCGATTTCCGTAGTTGAGCGGGACCATGATCGCCTTGCTGACCGCATCGGCGAAGTCGGCGATCTTGGGCGGATCGCGTTCGGACATGAGGATCAAGCCGAACTGGTCGCCACCGAGACGCGCGAGCGTGTCCTGCGGGCGCAGAAGCCTGCGCAGGCGGCGCGTCAGCGCGATGAGGACGTTGTCGCCGGCGGCGATCCCCAGCATGTCGTTGACCTGCTTGTAGCGGTCGATGTCGATGGCAAGCACGGTCGGGCGTATCGAGTTGCTGCCGTCGCCCATCAGGAGGATCGCCTGCAGGCGATCGAGAAAGACCTGTCTGTTCGGCAGGCCGGTCAGATTGTCCAGAAGCGCGTTGTGCAGGAGCCGCTCGACCGAATTGCGCTGTTCGGTGATGTCGTTGATGGTGCCGACGCATCGGATGATTTCACCATTGGCGCCGAGCACCGGGCGCGCCCGGATCGAGAGCCAATGATAATGGCCATCCTCGGCGCGCACGCGGAATTCGTGGTTGAGCCGCCCGCGGCGATGCTCGAGCAGCACGTCGAGCGTTGCGCGGAAACGGTCGCGGTCGTCGGGGTGCAGCCGCGGCACCCAATTGCGCACCGGCCCGTTCATCGTTCCGAGCGAAAGCCCGAGTTGGTGCGAGATATCGGGAATGGTAACGACCCGGTCGCGCGCCACGTCCCAGTCCCAGACGGTATCGCCTGATCCCGTGAGTGCCAGCGCCTGGCGCTCGAGATCGGAGAACAGGCCGAGCTGATAGGCCCCGCCGGAAAAGGCGTGCTGCATGACGGTGAAGCCGATCAGAAGCACGATGAGTACGAGGCCGCCGCCGAGTGCCGGCTGCACGATGTCGTTGGCGAGTTGACCGGTCACCGCGAGCCAGGCTCCGAACAGCCATACAAGGATCAACAGCCAGGCGGGAACGAGAAGGATCGCGCGGTCATAACGGTTGAAGCCCAGATAGGCGATCAGCACGATGCCGACGGTTGCCGTCAGCGCGAAGGACAGGCGGGCGATTCCGGAGGCGATCGCCGGATCGTAGACGGCGACGCCGAAGAGCAATCCGAGGCCGAGAATCCATGCGAGCGTCGCGTAGCCGAGATGCTGATGCCAGCGATTGAGATTGAGATAGGTGAACAGGAAGACCACGAGACCGGCTGCGAGGAACACCTCCGTGCCCGCTCGCCATATGCGCTCGTCGTCGGCAGTCACGGTGATGAGCTTCGAAAGGAAGCCGAAATCGACGCAGATATAGGCAAGCACGGCCCAGGCGAGCGCGGCGGTGGCCGGCAGCATCGACGTGCCCTTGACGACGAAAAGGATCGTCAGGAACACCGCGAGCAGCCCGGCGATGCCGAGCACGATACCGCGATACAGGGTGAAGGCGTTGACGGTATCCTTGTAGGCGTCCGGCTGCCAAAGATAGATCTGTGGCAGCTCCGGCGTGGTGAGTTCGGCAACGAAAGTGATGACCGCACCCGGATTGAGCGTGATCCGGAAGACGTCCGCTTCTTCGCTCGGTTGCCGGTCCAGCGCAAAACCCTCGCTCGGCGTGATCGAGAGTATTCGCTGCGAGCCGAGGTCAGGCCAGAAGAGCTTCGAATTCACGAGCCGGAAATGCGGTGCGACGATAACGCGTTCGAGCTGCTCTTCCGATACATTCGCGAGCGCGAATACGGCCCAGTCGCCCTGGTGGTTTTCCGTGCTGGAACGCACTTCGATGCGTCTGACGATGCCGTCCGTGCCGGGGGCGGTCGAAACCTGAAAGGCATCGCCTCTGCCGCTGTAGATCTCCGTCGTGGCGGTAAGGTCGAGCGCCGTGTCCTCGCGCGAGATCTTCACCGGCTCGAGCGCATGCGCAACGCCGCCGCCAAGACCAAGGACGAAAACGACGAGTGCGACCAGAAACGCCGCCAGCCTTGCGGCTGGCCATGCGAGCGGCTTACGGGTCAGGGGCATCAAAGGGGCAAATTCCTGTTGGGTACGGCATCGACGGAGAGGAGCGAAAACATCAAATGGTCCCGCCACTGCCCGTTTATCTTCAAATACTGTCTCAAATAGCCTTCACGCTCAAAGCCGGCCTTTTCAAGGAGCCGGATGCTCCGTGCGTTTTCTGGAATACAGGCTGCTTCGATACGGTGCAACTCGAGCCCCGTGAAGATGTAGGGGATCGTCAGCTTCAAGGCCTCGTACATATGACCCTGTCCGGCATGTTTCTGGCCCATCCAGTAGCCGATCATGCAGTTCTGCGCAGCACCGCGGCGGATATGACCGATGGTGAGACCGCCAAGCAGCGTTTCGTCCGGCCTGTGGAAGAGGAAGAGCGGTACGGCCTGACCGGACGCAAATTCCTGCTCGTTGCGATTGACGCGGCTGCGAAAGGCGCCTTCGGTCATTTCGTCGGCGCGCCAGGTAGGCTCCCACGGCTCCAGGAAGGCGCGGCTTTCGCTGCGCAACCGATACCATTGCCGGTAGTCGGCGTAGCGGGGGAGGCGGAGCAGGTAATGCTGGCTGGCGATCTCGACCGTATCCGGCTGCCGCGAAAGGAACCGAAAAACCGATCTTGTCATCTATGCCTCCAGGCCAATACCGCGTCGGCGCCGCCGCAATTCGGTCGAACCGAATGCATGTCGCCCAGACAATATGCGGCGGTTGGGACGACCTGCACGAGAACAATGCCCTAATGCGCGTCGGGTGAGTCCGATCGAACGCGACGCGCTTCAGGGCACTGTCTCAATGCGAAACGTTGCACAAGTTTACGCCCAAATCGAATCCGATTTTAAGAATTGTACAAGGAAAACGAGGACGTTGAAGGAAGGCATGCGACCGGCAACGGCCGGTCAGCTCGCCGCAGCATGGATCGCGTCCGCCTTCGCGGTCAGCGAGGACAATATGTCGTTCAGGGGAGCGAGCTGCCCGAGCGGCCCGATGGCCGACAACGTCGGAACCGTGTCGAAGAACAGGCGGCCAGCCAGGTCGGTGAGGCGCTCGATGGTGATGCCCGACAGGCGTTCCATCAGCTCCTCATTCGGAATGGGCCGGCCGTACAGCATCATCTGCCGTGCGATTTGTCCCGCACGCGCGGCCGGGCTTTCCTGGCCCATCAGCAATTGCGCCCGGATCTGTGCGCGGGCACGCTCGATCTCCTGCTGATCGATGCTCAAGGATGACTTGCGCAATTCATCGACGATCACCGGCATCAATTCCGGCAGGTTTTCTCCGCCCGTTGCCGCATGTACGCCGAAGATGCCGGTATCGGAAAAGCCCCAATGGAAGGCATAGACCGAATAACAGAGGCCTCTATGTTCGCGCACTTCCTGGAACAGGCGGGAAGACATGCCGCCGCCGAGGATGTTGGCAAGGATCTGCGAACAATAGAAATCACGCGCGTGATAGGCCTTGCCTTCGAAGCCGAGCAGAACCTGCGCGTCCATCAGGTCGCGGCTCTCGCGGCTGTCGCCGCCGGTGTAGCGCGCGGTCTCGATGACGGGAGCGCAAACGGGTTCGGCGGGCAGGGAGGCGAAACGCTCCTCCACCTGGCGCACGATGGTGTCGTGATCGACGGCGCCGGCGGCAACGATGAAGGTGCGGTCGGTCGTATAGTTGCGGCCGAGATACTGCCGGATCTGATCCGCGCTGAAGGACATCACCGTTTCCGGCGTGCCGAGGATCGGCCTGCCGACCGTCTGGCCGCGATAGGCGGTCTCGGCAAAGCGATCGAAGACGACGTCGTCCGGCGTGTCGTCCGCCGCGCCGATCTCCTGGAGGATGACCTGCTTCTCGCGACGGAGCTCGTCCGCCTCGAAGGTCGATTCCGTCAGAATGTCGGCGAGGATATCGACCGCCAGCGGCAGATGGTCCTTGAGCACGCGGGCATAGTAGGAAGTCGTTTCGGTCGAGGTGGCGGCGTTGACCTCGCCGCCCACATTCTCGATTTCCTCGGCGATCTGGCGGGCGCTGCGCCGCCTCGTGCCCTTGAAAGCCATGTGCTCCAGGAGATGCGCAATTCCGTGTTCATTCACGGTTTCGTTGCGCGAACCGGACTTGATCCAGACTCCGAGCGCCACGCTTTCCAGATGCGGCATTCGCTCGGTAACCACCGTCAGCCCGGAAGGGAGCCGGGTGCACTCAACTTTCATCATCCGTGATCTTTCGCTCTATTCCCGAACGCGGGTACGCTCGCCGATGAAGGTTTCGACGCTCTTGAGCTCCGGATCCAGGATGTCGAAACGCTCCGCCCTAGTCATGAGATCAGCAAGCCACGTCGGAAGCGCGGGGTCAATACCACTTGCCGATTTTACTGCGGCGGGGAATTTTGCCGGATGGGCAGTCGCAAGGGTGACCATCGGGGCGGAGTTCTTCTCGTGCTTGGCTGCCACGAAAACGCCGATTGCCGTATGCGGATCAAGGAGATAGCCGGTTTCGTCGAAGGTCTTGCGGATCGTCTTCGCCACATCTCTCTCCGAGGCGCGGCCCGCGCGAAATTCCTTGCGGATTTTTTTCAGCGCTGCGTCGCCGAGCGTGAACGAGCCGGATTGCCTGAGGCTCGCCATGGCTGCGCGGACTTCCGCCGGATCGCGCTCGTTCGCCTCGAAGATGAGCCTTTCGAAGTTGGACGAGATCTGGATGTCCATCGAAGGCGAGGTCGTCGCCTTGACGTCGCGCATCTCGTAGCGGCCGTTCTTCAGGGCGCGCGCCAGAATGTCGTTTTCGTTGGTGGCGATGATCAGCTTGTCGATCGGCAGACCCATGCGCTTGGCGACGTAGCCTGCGAAAATATCGCCGAAATTGCCGGTCGGCACGGTGAAGGAGATCTTCCGGTCAGGCGCGCCGAGAGCGACCGCCGTCGTAAAGTAGTAGACGATCTGAGCCATGATACGCGCCCAGTTGATCGAATTGACGCCGGAAAGCTTCACGCGGTCGCGGAAGGCCTGGTCGTTGAACATGGCCTTGACCAGGTTCTGGCAATCGTCGAAATTGCCCTTGACGGCGACCGCGTGCACGTTCGATGCCGTGGACGTGGTCATCTGTCTTTGCTGCACCGGCGACACTTTGCCCTGCGGAAAGAGGATGAAGATATCGGTGCGATCGCGGCCGGCGAAGGCGTCGATCGCGGCGCCGCCGGTATCGCCGGAAGTCGCTCCCACGATCGTCGCCCGCTCACCCCGTTCGGCAAGAACATAGTCCATCAGCCGGGCGAGCAACTGCATGGCCACGTCCTTGAAGGCGAGCGTCGAACCGTGAAAGAGCTCCATCACGAAAGCGTTCGGTCCGGTCTGGACCAGGGGTGCTACGGCCGGATGACGGAAAGTGGCGTAGGCCTCGTCGATCATCTCGCGGAACTTGGCCGCCGGGATTTCGCCATTGGTGAAGGGTTCGAGAACGGTGAAGGCGATCTCCTGATAGGATTTGCCGCGCAGCGCCCGGATATCTTTTTTCGAGAGCGCCGGCCATTCCTTCGGCAGGTAAAGTCCGCCGTCGCGGGCAAGTCCCGCCAGAAGAGCATCGCAAAAACCGAGAGAGGCCGCTTCTCCCCGTGTCGAAATATACTTCACCGTCGTCATCCTTCGTCGTTTGCGCGTCTGAATGAGACGCGCGGCGCTGCAGGCGCTTTTGCGTCAGTCCCTGGCAAATCGCGCGGCCATTCTTGTCACCGTGGCAATTTCACGTCGGTTTCGGAAATTTCGGTTGGGGAGCGTGGACCGGTCGATTTTTGATTTCGCCGCTGATATAGACGATGCCCGAAGGTCAAGAAAGGCCTCCAGCCGTTTTCGGCCCTGAGCTCGAGTTGACCCGAGGCGGTCTCGAGCTCTCGCCCGTTGAAGCCGGCCGCGGCGAGTTTGGCTTTGTTATAAGCCGAAATCATCGCGGTTTGGGAGTTCGTCCGTTCAGTAGAGGTTGTGCAACGTGTCTGGCAAAGTATCTCGCCGTGTTCTCGCAGTATCCCTTCTTTTGGCCGCTGCCGGCTGTAACAAGACGCAATCGGGTGGCGCCATCGACGCCGGCGGAAGCGCGACGGCGCCGACGCCTGCGGTGATCCAGGCGGCCTGCCCGCCGATCAGCCTCCGCGACGGTACCTCCTCCTACCGCACCTATGCAAAGGGTGCCAAGGACGATCCGAGCAAGATCGTCTATCAGGCCTCGCTTGCCGACACGACGCGCCAATGCGTGCAGAGCCCGGACAAGCTGACGATGACGGTCGTGGTGCAGGGTCGCGTGGTCGCCGGTCCCGCCGGCGGGCCGGGCAGGGTGACGCTGCCGATCCGCGTCGCCGCCACGGATGGCGAGAAGACGCTTTATTCGGAGCTCACTCAATATCCGGTCGAAGTGCCGGCGGGCAGCGCCACCACCCAGTTCGTTTTCACCAAGGCCGATGTGACGCTTCCTGCCGGCGCCGGCGCCGAAGCGAAGGTCTTCGTAGGATTTGACGAAGGTCCGTACAGGACCAAGTAATACCCGCCCCTCATCCGGCCTGCCGGCCACCTTCTCCCCGCAGGCGGGGCGAAGGACGCGAGCGGCACGCTCCCAGCTCTCTCTTGACGTTGAAGATGCGGAGGCGATGCCGCTTGTCCCTTCTCCCCGTAAGACGGGGAGAAGGTGCCGGCAGGCGGATGAGGGGCGAGCTCAACTCCGTTCAGCGGCCGCTTACTCGACCGCGACGCTCTGGCCGCCTTCCCACTTGTAAAGCGAGAAGCTTGGCGAGGTGAGGTCGCCGCTTTCGCCGTAGGTCAGCTTGCCGATGACCGTGTCGATCGCGTCGCCGGATTTGATGGCGGTGGCAACGGCAGTCGCGTCGTCGGGCGAGCCCGCCTTCTCGATGCCCGCCTTGAGAACCTGCACGGCGGCATAGGCGTTGAGCGTGAAGGCTTCCGCGGGGATGTTCTTGGCCTTGAGGGCCTCGATCACCGGTGCGGCGGCTGGGTTGCGGGTGGCGTCGCTGGCATTGGTGTAGACGGTGCCCGATGCGGCTTCGCCGCCGATTGCCCAGAACTCGGTGTTGGAAAGACCGTCGCCGCCGAGGAGCTGCGCCTTCACGCCCTGGTCATGCATCTGGCGAGCGAGCAGCCCGCCCTCCGCGTGATAGCCGCCGAAATAGACGACGTCGACGTTCTCGGACTTGAGGCGGGTGACGATCGCCCCGAAGTCCTTCTCGCCGGGCGTCAGGCCCTCATAGACCACCTCGGTGATGCCGCCTGCGTTGATCGCAGCCTTGAAGCCGTCGGCAAGACCCTTGCCATAGGCTCCCTTGTCGTGAAGGACCGCAACGCGCTTGTCCTTGAAGTTCTTGACGACGTAGTCGGCGGCGACCACGGCCTGCTGATCGTCGCGTCCGCAGGTGCGCAGAACGTTCCACAGGCCGCGGGTGGTCAGGTCCGGGGTCGTTGCCGTCGGCGTGACCATCAGGATACCGTTTTCCGCCAGCACGTCGGATGCCGGCATCGAGGTGCCGGAAAGCACCGGTCCGACCACGTATTTTATGCCTTCGCCCGCCAGCTGGTTGGCGACCGAGACGGCCTGCTTGGGTTCGCCCGCGTCGTCGACGATCTTGACGACAAGTTTCTCGCCATTGACGCCGCCGGCGCTGTTGATCGCTTCGATCGCCGCTTCGGCGCCGTTCTTGACCTGCTCGCCGAAGGCCGCAACGGGACCGGTGAGCGGCGTGATGACGCCGATGGTGATGTCGGCATGGGCGAGCGGCGCAAACGCGACGCTGGCCGCCAGGGCCATTCCGGTCAATCGTGAAAGACGCATTGTGTTTCCTCCTTGGAAAATTCCCCCTTCTGGGGGTTTGCTTGATATGCCGCGCGCAGTCTGAAAATCGGCCGATTCTCGGAGGAAGTCCATGCGGCTTCAATGCGGCATGGAATCCTCGCCCGCCCTAAGCCGTTCCCCCCTAAGCCGTCCCCCTAAGCCGTCCCCCCTAAGCCGTCATGGACTCCGACCATTCCGCGAGCGCGGCGATTACTCCGGGAAGCGCCGCCATTCGCGAGATGACCGTTTCGGCACCGGCTTCCGTCAGCTTGTCCGCATGGGCTGCGAACGTATGCGAACCGCCGGTAAAACCGACGACGCGCATGCCCGCCGCGCGTGCGCCATGAATGCCGTGAACCGAGTCTTCGATGACAAGAACGCGTGCCGGATCGACGCCGAACTGTGCGGCCCCATGCAGGAAGATGTCCGGCTTCGGCTTGACGCGATCCGGCCCGAGATCGCGCGCGGAATAGATGTGCTTGCCGAAATGATCCTTGATTCCGACTTTGCCGAGCATCATCGCAAGCCGTTTGGAAGTGGAGTTGGAGCAGATGCAATGCGGAAGCGTCAGTTGCATGAGTGCAGGCCGCACGCCTTCGATGATCTTGACGTCGCGGGCAAGCCGGATGTCGAGAATGGCATCGACCTTGTCGATCAGGGAGGCGGAGAGCGGAATGCTTGCTTCCTTCTCGACCGCCAGCAACGTGTCGCGCCAGGTCATGCCGGAAAAGCGTTCGGACATTTCCTCGATGCTGATCGAATAGCCCGCTTCCGTCAGCAGTCCGGCCTCGACTTCCGAGGCGATGATTTCCGAGTTGACGAGCACGCCGTCGCAGTCGAAGATGATGAGGTCGATACCCGTCATAAATCGGTTCCTTGGGAGAAAGGCGCCGCCGGCAGGGGAGGAGCTGAAAAGCGGCGCGGGAAACGGTGTTCGCAGCTTTATACGATGGCGGATCAAAGCTCAACCTGGGGCAGGAGATGGAGAACCGGGGATTGTGGCCGATTCAACTCACAATCGCTGCAGCCGACGGTACAAATCGTCGTGATCACCGCGGGAAGAGCTCGAGAAAGGCCTTCTCGCCTGGCGCCGTAAAGCGAACTGCACGGCTGCTCTGCTCCCGTTTCGCCCAGCCCTTGTCGATGAAGAGCGTCAGCAACGCCTCCCCGAGCGAACCGGCGAGATGCGACCGCCGCTCGCTCCAGTCGAGGCAGGTGCGGCAGATCGGCCGCCTGGATTTCCTGAGCGCGGCGTAGTCGATCCCGATTGACTCGATGCGGACACGCCCGGCATCGGTCAGGGCCAGATCGTCGTCGCCCGTCATTTCCATCTGCCGGGCGTCGATCAGGCTGTCCAGCATGCGCACGCCGTAATCGCCGGCAAGATGGTTGTAGCAGACGCGTGCCTTGCGCAGTGCCGGGTCCTTCGGTCCGGGCCGCGAGCGCGTCAGGCCGCGCCCGGCGGCAAAACCCATAAGGCTTTCGAGCATGAGGCCGACCTCGTCCTCGCTCAGCGCGTAATAGCGGTGCCGGCCCTGCTTGCGCTGTGTCAGCAAGCCGCCCGCCTCCAGCTTGGCGAGGTGCGAACTGGCGGTCTGCAGCGTGATGCCGGCCTGGGCTGCGAGCTCCGTCGGCGTCAGCGCCTGGCCGCCCATCAGAGCGGTCAGCATGTTCGCGCGTGCAGGATCGCCGATCAACGAGCCGATAAGAGCTATGTCCGGACCTTCCTTCATACTTCGATGGTAGTCGAAGTATCGCGGGCCGGCAAGTCCCGGACGGCGCCGCCTGGACGATGGCCCCTGCAGCGACGCAAATTTTTCCGGCGCCTTCAGGCTTTGGTAACCATCTTCGGTAACCATAAGCCTATCGTCAGTCCGAGTAAGCGTATTTGCGAGTTGCCAATGTCATCAGTTGTTTCGCTTGCCGAAATCTCCCGTGCCGCCCGTCCGCTGACCTGGCTGGACAGCATCATCAAGGGAGATTGCGTGGCCGCGCTGAACGCGCTTCCCGATCATTCGGTCGATGTCGTCTTCGCCGACCCGCCCTATAATCTTCAGCTCGGCGGCACGTTGCACCGGCCCGATCAGTCGCTGGTCGATGCAGTGGACGACGATTGGGACCAGTTTGCCTCCTTCGAAGCCTATGACGCTTTCACCCGCGCCTGGCTGCTTGCCTGCCGGCGTGTCCTGAAGCCCACCGGCACGCTCTGGGTCATCGGTTCCTACCACAATATCTTCCGGGTCGGCGCGATCCTTCAGGACCTGCACTTCTGGGTCTTGAACGATATCATCTGGCGCAAGACCAATCCGATGCCGAACTTCAAGGGCCGCCGCTTCCAGAACGCACATGAAACGCTGATCTGGGCGACGCCGAACGCCAAAGCAAAGGGCTATACCTTCAACTACGAAGCGATGAAGGCGGCGAACGACGACGTTCAGATGCGCTCCGACTGGCTGTTCCCCATCTGCTCCGGTTCCGAGCGGCTGAAGGGAGACGACGGTAAGAAGGTACACCCGACACAAAAGCCGGAAGCGCTGCTTGCCCGCATCCTGATGGCCTCGACCAAGCCCGGCGACGTCGTGCTCGACCCGTTCTTCGGCTCCGGCACCACCGGGGCGGTCGCCAAGCGCCTCGGCCGGCACTTCGTCGGCATCGAGCGCGAGCAGGACTATATCGACGCCGCCGCCGAGCGTATCGCGGCCGTGGAGCCGCTCGGCAAGGCCACGCTCTCGGTCATGACCGGCAAGAAGGCGGAGCCGCGCGTCGCCTTCAACACTCTGGTGGAAAGCGGGTTGATCAAGCCCGGCACGGTTCTGACGGATGCGAAGCGCCGCTACAGCGCGATCGTTCGCGCCGACGGCACGCTTGCGTCCGGCGGCGAGGCCGGATCCATTCATCGCCTCGGCGCGAAAGTGCAGGGCCTCGATGCCTGCAACGGCTGGACCTTCTGGCACTTCGAGGAGGGAAGCGCGTTGAAACCGATCGACGAGCTCAGATCCGTCATTCGAAACGACCTGGCAAAACTGAACTGATCAACCAGTTCCGCCTGGGTCTTCGATAAGCGCCCCCCTCCGGTTTTTGTACCTTCAGTCCCGGATGAGCGCTTTAAACGCCCGGAATCCGAAGAGGATTCCGGGCGTTTGTATCAATTCTGGCGTCGGCCGATTACAGCACGGCGGCCGCTGTCAGCGAGGGTGCCGCCTCGGAAGGCTGGATACCGTAGGCCGCCAGATCGGCCTTCAGCCTTTCTGCGCCGGTGAACTGAACCGCGTGCCAGCCGGCCGCTTGCGCGCCCTCGACATTGGCGGCGCTGTCGTCGATGAAGAGCGTCGCCCCCGGATCGAGATCGAAGGCCTTCGCGTGGGTCCGGTAGATGGCGAGATCGGGCTTGATGAGCCGCACGTCGCCGGAGACCGTAACCCCGCGCGGCAGGGTCAGGAAGGGATAAAGCTTCTGCGCCTCCCGGAAGGTGTCGGAGGCGAAATTGGTCAGCATCGTGACGTCCCAGCCGTCGGCGATCAGGCCTTCCATGATGGCGACCGTCCCCACATAGGCGTGCGGCACCATTTCATGCCAGTGCCGGCGAAAGGCCCGGATGTGATCTTCCCTTTCGGGATGGTTGCGGATGAGGAGTGCCTCCGCCTCTTCCCAGGAGCGGCCGCGATCCTGCTCTATGTTCCAGTCGGATGTGCAGACATTGGCGAAGAACCAGTTGCGTTCCGCCTCGTCCGGTATGAGGCGGGAATAGGGAAGGTTCGGATCGTAATGGATCAGCACCTTGCCGATGTCGAAAACGATGTGGCGGATGTCGATGCTGCTCATTGGTATTCCTGCCGATCCTTGGCTTGCGACGGAAATTGGGCCGGAGCGGCCGCAAAGCGCTCCGCCTTGCATTTAGCCCGCTTCGAACGCATGCGGTATAGCCTTGGCGATTGCCTTTTTCATGACAGTCGGAAGCGCCTGCGCCTTGAGCGAGGCGAGCGGCTCCCACCATCCGCTCGTGCCGGTCCGCACCTCTCCGACATTGGCGCGCCAGACCCTGGCCCGAAAGACGGAAAGGTGCAACTCGAAATGCGTGAAGACGTGGTTGACGGTCCCGCACGGCTCCCACGCTGCGGGGAAGGGATGAGCGTCTATCGAGGTGTCGCCGTCGCGGCGCGCCGTCCAGTCCGTGCCGGGCACTTCTGTCATGCCGCCGAGGAGGCCCGTTTCGGGGCGCTTGCGAAGATAGACCGCCTCGAAGCCGTCGACGGCGACGAAGGCCGCACCCCGGCGCAGCGGCTTCTCCTTCCTGGCTGCCTTGCGCGGAAATGTCTCCGGGTCGGCTGTTTTCAGGGCCCGGCAATCAGCGCGAAAGGGACAGAGGGAACAGGCGGGCCGTTTCGGCGTGCAGATCGTCGCGCCGAGATCCATCATCGCCTGCGCGAAATCGCCCGGCCGGTCGGCCGGGGTCAGCGCGTGGACGAGGGCCCGCATTTCGGGCTTGGCCGCGGGCAGCGGCGTCTCGACGGCATGGAGGCGCGAGATCACGCGTTCCACATTTCCGTCGAGAACGGCACTTGCCCGGTTGAAGGCGATCGCGGCGATGGCTGCGGCGGTGTAGTCGCCGATGCCCGGCAGCGCTTTCAGCCCCTCTTCGCTATCGGGAAAACGGCTGCCGTGATCGCGGGCGACCGCTTCGGCACATTTCTTCAGGTTTCGCGCGCGGGCGTAGTAGCCGAGGCCGGCCCAGGCCTTCATCACATCCTCGGTGTCCGCAGCGGCAAGGTCGCCGACCGTCGGCCACAGGGTGAGGAATTTCTCGAAATAGGCTTTGACTGCCTGGACCGTCGTCTGCTGAAGCATCACCTCCGACAGCCAGACGCGATAGGGGTCGGCAACCGCACCTTTCCGCGCCGCTGCCGGCGGCACCCGCCATGGAAGGTCGCGGTGGTGGCGATCGTACCATTCGAGAAGAAGTGCGGCGCTCGCCGCCTGTGGAAGATCGCGCATCATTTGCAGGGAGATCCTTTTGCGGCCTATACTTGGCCGATGCCGGCTTGAGCCGCAAGGTTCGATCGAAATTGCAAACAGAAAGTCGTTCCGTGAGTGAGAGAAAGGCCCGCAAGGGCGTCGTTCAGATCAGCGAAGTTGCCAACGGCCTGATCGATCCGGTGCTGGCGAAGCGGGCCGGCATCAACACGATGCTGCTCGGTTCGTGGGACGAAATCGCGGGCGCGGAGTTTGCCGATTGCACCCGGCCGGAGAGAATTGCCTGGCCGCGCCGCGCTTCCGAGATCGCCGGCGAAGGCGGATACCAGCCGGGTGTGCTGACGGTCGCGTGCGAAGGCGCCCGGGCGCTTTTCCTGACCCATGCCCAGGGCGAGCTGATCCAGCGCATCAACGGCTTCTTCGGTTTCCACGCAATCGGCCAGTTGCGCATCGTCCAGAAGCCGGTCGCACCGCCGCCCAAGCGCTACAGCCGCCCGCTGCCCCTTGTCGGAGAGGCCGCCCGGCGGCTCGAAACCATGGTGGAAGGCGTCGAAAGCGACGCGTTGAAGGCGGCGCTGAAGCGGCTCGGCACTGCCGTTCTGTCGACGCCGCGGCGATGACGGTCACGATTGTTTGAACGCTGTCGAAACACCCCCTCTTGTCGCCCCGCACGTGGCAAGTTATCGAAATCACGCTTCAATTTCCCTCGAGTAGAACACGGGTCCTGTCCATGTCCGCTTCCCAAACAAGCCTTCCGAAACGCCTGCTGAGCGGCGTCGCCGTTGCAGCGCTCGCTCTGGCGCTCGCAGCCTGCAGCGATGAAAAGAAGGAGGCGGCTTCAACGACGCCCGCCGAGACCACGGCGAGCACCGATGCGACGACCACCGCCTCGACGTCTCAGGCGCCTGCCGCCGCGAGCGAGGCGAAGCCGGCGACCGAAGTGGCGCAGGCCACAACCCCTGCCGCCAAGGTCGAGTTGCCGAAGTCGGAGGGCAGCGTCGACATGGCGAAGCTCCTGGAGCCCGGAGCGCTGCCGGAAATGGCGCTCGGAGAAGCCAATGCGCCGGTCACCATCGTCGAATACATGTCGATGACCTGCCCGCATTGCGCCAATTTCCACAACGATACATTCGACGCGATCAAGACGAAGTATATCGACAGCGGCAAGGTACGCTTCATCGTCCGCGAATTCCCCTTCGATCCGCGCGCGGCAGCCGCCTTCATGCTGGCGCGCTGTGCACCGGAGGGGCAGTATTTCCCGATGGTTTCCATGCTGTTCAAGCAGCAGGAGCAGTGGGCGGCTGCGCAGAACGGCCGCGATGCACTCCTGCAATTGTCGAAACTCGCCGGTTTTACACAGGAGAGCTTCGAGGCCTGCTTGACGAACCAGAAACTTCTGGATGATGTGAATGCAGTCATGCAGAGGGGCGCCAAGGAATTCGGGGTCAAGTCGACGCCGACCTTCTTCGTCAACGGTGAGCACTATTCGGGGGACATGTCGGTTGACGTTATGTCGGCCCTCATCGACAGCAAGCTCTGATCCTTCGCTTTCAATTCCGACGGGCGACGGCGGCAGCCGTGCGCCCGTTTTTTGTCTCCGGTCGGTGGGGCTTCGCCATGCCTCACGCTGACATATCGCCGCAAGTTCGCGGCAACGCCCGCCGCATGCGCAATGCCATGACGGAGGCGGAAGCCAAGCTCTGGAATGAACTGCGTGCGCATCGGCTGATGGGGCTTGGTTTTCGCCGGCAAGTTCCGATCGCCGGTTACATCGTGGATTTCGCCTGTGCCGCGCATCGATTGATCGTCGAGGTCGATGGTTCGCAGCATGCGAGACCTCAAAGTGCTGACTACGACCGGCAGCGTACTCGGCGTCTTGAGGCGGATGGCTGGACGATTTTGCGTTTCTGGAACGATGACGTGCTGCGCGACATCGACAATGTCTGCGAGCATATTGTCCGTGTGATCGGGAAGGGGGCGTTCGAGTGAGGCGGTCGTGGCTCACCCCCTCTGCCCTGCCGGGCATCTCCCCCACAAGGGGGAGATTGGCAGGTGGCAATGTCTCCTTCAACCGCTGGTCTCGTATGCGGGGCTTTGCTCCTTGCCGATCTCCCCCCTTGTGGGGGAGATGCCCGGCAGGGCAGAGGGGGTATGCGCCGCCATCCACCCCAGCGTGTCCGTCATGAAATTCACCCGGCTGCGCCTGCTCGGCTTCAAGTCCTTTGTCGAACCGACGGAATTCGTCATCGAGCGCGGCCTGACCGGGGTCGTCGGACCGAACGGCTGCGGCAAGTCCAACCTCGTCGAGGCGCTCCGCTGGGTGATGGGCGAGAACTCCTACAAGAACATGCGTGCCTCCGGCATGGACGACGTGATCTTTTCCGGATCCGGCAACCGCCCGGCGCGCAACACGGCCGAAGTCGGCCTTTACCTGGACAACAGCGACCGCACCGCGCCCGCAGCCTTCAACGACAGCGACGAGATACAGGTGACGCGCCGTATCGAGCGCGAGCAGGGCTCGGTCTACCGCATCAATGGCAAGGAGGCGCGCGCCAAGGACGTGCAGTTGCTGTTTGCCGATGCGTCCACCGGTGCGCGCTCGCCCTCGATGGTGGGCCAGGGCCGCATCGGCGAGCTGATCGCCGCCAAGCCGCAGGCGCGCCGGCAGCTGCTCGAGGAGGCGGCCGGCATTTCCGGTCTCCATTCGCGCCGGCATGAGGCGGAACTCAGGCTGAAGGCGGCCGAAACCAATCTCGAGCGCCTCGACGACGTCACCTCGCAGCTCGAAAGCCAGATCGAGAGTCTCAAGCGCCAGGCGCGCCAGGCCAACCGGTTCAAGATGCTGTCGGCGGAAATCCGCCGGCACGAGGCGATCCTGTTCCATACCCGCTGGGTGCAGGCCAAGGAAGCGGAGGCCGAGGCGACCAGCCAGCTGAACCAGATCACTGCGCTCGTCGCCGAGAAGGCGCAGGCGCAGATGGAAGCCGCCAAGGCTCAGGCGATCGCGAGCCTCAAGCTGCCGGAACTGCGTGAAAGCGAGGCGAAGTTCGCTGCCGGGCTGCAGCGCCTGCAGATCGCTCGCGCGCAGCTCGAGGAGGATGCCGGCCGGATCCTGCGCCGCCGTGAGGAATTGCAGCGGCGACTGGCGCAACTTGCGGAGGACATCGCCCGCGAAGAGCGGCTGGTCGCCGACAATGCCGGCATTCTCGCCCGCCTGGATCAGGAGGAGGAAGATCTGCGAGACGCGCTGGCCGAGGCGGATGATCGCGGCGCTCAGGCGCGTGAAAGGCTCGACGAGGCCAATGAAAAGCTAGCGGCGAGCGAAGCCGGTCTCGCCCGCATTACGGCCGAGCGCGCCGAGGCGCAAGCCGCGCGCAACCAGATCGAGAGAGCGCTGCGCGATCTCTCCGAGCGGCAGGCGCGCCTTGCACGCCAGCTTGCGGATCAGGGGCGCGAAGTCGACGACCTTGACGGTCAGATGGCGCGACTCCCCGACCCGGACGAAAGAGGGGGCAGGTGGAGCTTGCGGAGGCGGCGCTGGAGGAGGCCGAGGCCGCCGTCGCCGCCGTCGAAGAGAGACTCGCCGAGGCGCGCGCCGACGAAGCCGCCGCGCGCCCGCCCGTCGACGAGGCCCGAGCGCGGCTGAACGGCATCGAGACGGAAGCGCGAACGATCCGGCGCATGCTGGAGGCGGCCGGCGGCAGCACTTATCCGGCCGTCGTCGAGGAGATGAAAGTCGAGCGCGGCTTCGAAACGGCGCTCGGCGCGGCTCTTGGCGACGACCTCGATTCGCCCCTGGAACAGGCGGCGCCGGCGCACTGGCGCATGCCCGGCGACGATGCGAACGATCCCGCATTGCCGGCTGGCGCCCTCCCTTTGATCGATTTCGTCCAGGCACCGGAGGCGCTGAGACGAGCGCTCCGGCAGATCGGGATCATCGAGAGCGACGAGGAGGCGGAGCGACTGCTGCCGCTCCTCAGGACCGGCCAGCGGCTGGTGACGAGGCAAGGCGCCGTCTGGCGGTGGGACGGCCACGTTACCGGCTCGGAAGCGCCGAGTGCTGCGGCCCTGAGGCTCGCCCAGAAGAACCGCCTTTCCGAACTGGAAGGTGCAGCCGAGGAGGCGAGCGAGGCATTGCTGAAGGCGGAGGCGCATCTTGCCGCTGCCGGCGCGCACATCCGCGCCGAGGATGAGCGGCTGAGGCTTTCGCGCGAGGCGCAACGCATGCTTGCACGGCAGCTCTCCGAGGCGCGCGATGCCTTGGCAGCCGCCGAGCGGGCCTCCGGCGATCTTGCCCGGCGCCGCGCGGTGCTTGCCGAGACGAAGCTCCAGATCGAGGGGCAGGCCGAGGAGATCGCCGAAGAGATCGAGGCGGCCAGGGAGGCCTCTGCCGGTCAGCCGGATCTTGCAGAGCTCGACCTGCGGCTGAGCAATCGGACGGCCGAAGTCGCGACCGACCGTGCGGCGGCGGCCGAGGCTCGCGCCGCACATGACGGTCTCGCACGCGAAAACGATGGGCGCCTCAGGCGGCTTGCGGCCATCGCCGGCGAGCGAGAGACCTGGGCAGCGAGGGCGGCGAGCGCCGAAGATCACATTGCGACGCTTCGCGAGCGCGAGGCGGAGGCGCGCGAGGAGGTCGAGGAACTGCTCGATGCGCCTGACGAGTTCGACGACAAGCGCCGCGCGCTGATGAACGAGCTGCAAAAGGCGGAGGCGTCACGCCGAGAGGCGGCCGACAGACTCGCCGAGGCGGAAAACCACCAGCGCGAAGCGGATCGCCAGGCCGCCACCGCGCTCTCGGAGCTGGCAGAGGTACGCGAAAAGCGCGGCCGCGCCGAAGAGCGGCTCGTTTCTGCGCGGGAGCGGCGTGTCGAGATAGAGGCGCGCATCCTCGAAGCATTGTCCTGCGCCCCCCATGAAGTGATGCGCCTTACCGGCCTCGGCCCCGACGAAGGACTGCCGGATATGCGCAGCGTGGAACGGGAACTCGAGCGGCTGAAGATCGAGCGGGAAAGGCTCGGCGCCGTCAACCTGCGCGCCGACGAGGAGCAGAAGGAGCTTTCGGAGCGGCTCGCGGCGCTGCTCAAGGAACGTGACGACGTCATCGAGGCGATCCGCAGGCTGAGGAGTGCCATCCAGAACCTCAACCGCGAGGGCCGCGAGCGGCTGATTGCCGCGTTCGACGTGGTCAATGTGCAGTTCCAGCGGCTTTTCACCCATCTCTTCGGGGGCGGCACGGCGGAACTGCAGCTCATCGAAAGCGACGACCCGCTGGAAGCGGGGCTCGAAATCCTTGCCCGGCCGCCCGGCAAGAAGCCGCAGACGATGACGCTGCTTTCCGGCGGCGAGCAGGCGTTGACTGCAATGGCGCTGATCTTTGCCGTCTTCCTCACCAATCCGGCCCCGATCTGCGTTCTCGATGAGGTGGATGCGCCGCTCGACGACCACAATGTCGAGCGCTACTGCAACCTGATGGACGAAATGGCGGCCTCCACCGAGACCCGCTTCGTCATCATCACCCACAATCCGATCACCATGGCCCGGATGAATCGCCTGTTCGGGGTCACGATGGCGGAGCAGGGGGTCTCGCAGCTCGTCTCGGTCGACCTGCAGACGGCAGAGCGGCTGCGCGAAGCCGTCTGATGGCGACCTCCAATTTGGTGCACTGCAACAAAATCTTCGCCGAGTGCATTTTCAGGCCGGAGCATATACTGTAGATGGTCTGGAGCGGGGTGAGGAAAAGTGCGTGCGCTTTTCCGCCCGCATCCCGCTCTGACTTCTTAGATTCGATCACGTTCATGATTTTAGGTCGGCGACTGTTTCGGGTGGAGAACAGGCATGGCGAAATGGGTATATACCTTCGGTGCGGGAGAGGCCGAAGGGGGCGCGGAAGACCGCGACCGGCTGGGCGGCAAGGGGGCTAACCTCGCGGAGATGTGCAATCTCGGCCTGCCGGTGCCGCCGGGGCTCACAATCGTCACCGCTGCCTGCAACAGCTATCTCGAGAAGGGCCGCTGCATGCCCGAGGGTCTGCGCGAGCAGGTCCGCGAGGGCATCGTGCGGATGGAGAAAATCACCGGGCGCGTCTTCGGCGATACGAACCGCCCGCTGCTTCTGTCGGTCCGTTCCGGCGCGCGCGCCTCCATGCCGGGAATGATGGACACGGTCCTGAACCTCGGCCTCAACGATCAATCCGTGCATGCGCTCGGTCACGACGCCGGCGATGCGCGCTTTGCCTGGGACAGTTACCGCCGCTTCATCCAGATGTATGGCGATGTGGTGATGGGGGTGGACCACGAGGTTTTCGAGGAAGTTCTGGAGGACGAGAAGGCGCGCCTCGGTCACGAGCAGGACACGGAGCTTTCCGCCGTCGAATGGCAGCACGTGATCTCGCGCTACAAGGAGGCGATCGAGGAGATGCTCGGCGTGCCTTTCCCGCAGGATCCGGAAATCCAGCTCTGGGGCGCGATCGGTGCCGTCTTTTCGAGCTGGATGAACCCGCGGGCCATCACCTACCGTCACCTTCACGGCATACCGGCCGGCTGGGGCACGGCCGTCAACGTCCAGGCCATGGTCTTCGGCAATCTCGGCAATTCGTCGGCGACGGGCGTCGCCTTCACGCGCAACCCGTCGACGGGCGAGAAAGAGCTCTATGGCGAGTTTCTCGTCAATGCTCAGGGCGAGGACGTGGTCGCCGGCATCCGCACGCCGCAGAACATCACCGAAGCGGCCCGCATCGCGTCCGGTTCGGACAAGCCGTCACTGGAAAAGCTGATGCCGGAGGCTTTTGCCGAGTTCGAGAAGATATGTAACGCGCTCGAGCGCCACTACCGCGACATGCAGGACATCGAGTTCACGATCGAACGCGGCAACCTTTGGATGCTGCAGACGCGTTCCGGCAAGCGAACGGCCAAGTCGGCGCTGAAGATCGCCGTCGACATGGCCGAGGAAGGGCTGATCTCGAAGGAGGAGGCGGTGGCGCGCATCGATCCGGCTTCGCTCGACCAGCTTCTGCATCCGACGATCGACCCTCATGCCCGCCGTGACATTATCGGTTCCGGCCTGCCGGCCTCGCCGGGTGCCGCCACGGGCGAGATCGTCTTCAGCTCCGACGAGGCGGTGCAGGCGGTCAAGGAAGGCCGCAAGGTCATCCTCGTTCGCGTCGAGACGAGTCCTGAAGACATTCACGGCATGCATGCGGCTGAAGGCATACTGACGACCCGCGGCGGCATGACCAGCCACGCGGCGGTCGTCGCGCGCGGTATGGGTACGCCTTGCGTATCGGGCGCCGGCAGCATCCGCGTCGATCAGCGAAACGAGCTCCTGATCGCCGCGAGCGTCACGCTGCGGAAGGGCGACGTGATCACCATCGACGGCTCCTCCGGCCAGGTGCTGAAGGGCGAGATCCCCATGCTGCAGCCGGAACTTTCGGGCGACTTCGGCAAGATCATGCAATGGGCCGACGCAAGCCGCCGCATGACCGTGCGCACCAATGCCGAGACGCCGGCGGATGCGCGCGCCGCCCGCTCCTTCGGCGCCGAAGGCATTGGACTCTGCCGTACGGAGCACATGTTCTTCGAGGACGACCGCATCAATGTGATGCGCGAGATGATCCTGGCCGAAGACGAAGCAGGGCGGCGGGCAGCACTTTCCAAGCTTCTGCCCATGCAGCGCTCCGATTTCGTCGAGCTCTTTTCGATCATGCACGGCCTGCCGGTCACGATCCGTCTTCTCGACCCGCCGCTGCACGAGTTCCTGCCGAAAACCGACGAGGAAATCGCAGAGGTTGCGCGCGTGCTGACGATCGATCCCGCGGAACTTCGTCAGCGGGTCGATGCACTTCACGAGTTCAATCCGATGCTCGGGCATCGCGGTTGCCGACTGGCGATCTCCTATCCGGAGATCGCCGAGATGCAGGCGCGCGCGATTTTCGAGGCGGCGGTCCAGGCTGCCCACGATACCGGCGCTGCCGTCGTTCCCGAGATCATGGTGCCGCTCGTCGGCCTGCGCGCCGAGCTCGATTACGTCAAGGCGCGGATCGAGGCGGTCGCCAAGGAGGTCGTCGGCGAGGCTGGCGTGAACATCGATTATCTGATCGGCACGATGATCGAGTTGCCGCGGGCGGCCCTCAGGGCGGACACGATCGCCGAATCGGCGGATTTTTTCTCTTTCGGCACCAACGACCTGACGCAGACCACCTTCGGCATTTCGCGCGATGACGCAGCCCTGTTCCTGGCCACCTATCAGCAGAAGGGCATTATCGAGCAGGATCCCTTCGTCTCGCTCGATTTCGAGGGCGTGGGCGAACTGATCCAGATCGCGGCGGAGCGGGGCCGGCGGACCAAGAACGGTTTGAAGCTCGGGATCTGCGGCGAGCATGGCGGCGATCCCGTCTCGATTCGGTTCTGCGAGGAAGCGGGTCTCGATTACGTTTCCTGCTCGCCGTTCCGAGTGCCGATCGCGAGACTTGCGGCCGCACAGGCGACGATCAACGGCCGCGAGGTCGCCGAGGTTCAAGCTCTGGCGGCGAGCTGACAGGCGTCGATCTTCGTCCGGAGCTGCGGGCCGTCTCGCCGGTCAGCGCCAGTAATAAGGGCCGCGCAGGAAAACGTCGTTGTCATACCGGAAAGCGCGCGCTTCCGCGCGACGGTCGAGATCTATGCGCTGCAGGCAGTTTGCGAACGCATCCGTGCCCCTTCTGAAGCCGTAGGAGGCGCATGTATTTTCGTCTCTCGCTCGACGTTCCTGCGGCGACATCGACTGGCATGCGGCAAGCACCAGCCCCACGGCCGCAAGGCCAAGCAGTCTCATGGTCATCGTCGTCATTTGCCTCCTGACCGGCACCCATTCGCGGGGGCAGAGTCCGATGGCATTCCGCTGGACGACAGGCATGATAATGCAACGCATAAGACGAGATCCGTGGGCGCGATTCAACTCGTCGACATCATGCGCCCGTTGCGCATAGCTGGTCAATCGCCCCACGGAGTGCGGTTCAGATCCGCTCGAGGACGCCGACGAAGGAGTTGGCGAAGCTCTTGAGACCGGCGGTGTGCTCGCTCGGCTGCTCGACGCGGATGGTGGTACCGTCCTGAGCGAGACAGATGAACAGGATGATCGGTGTCTTATCCTCCGCCTGGCCGTGGCGTATCGCGGCGATCGTCACGCAATCGTCGACGAGACCGGAAGCCGGCAGAACGAAGAGCAGCTCGGCGCCGATGTCGTGAGCCACCTTATGCGTGAAGCCGACGAAATCGTCCTTGTCGCCGGAAAAGCGATCGAGCGAAAGCTCCAACTCGAGAAGTGCCATGGGCATCGCGGCTTCGCCGACCGGGGGCGGAGGGGCGGGGATGGCGATCTCCATGGTAGACTGCTGTGCGGCCATGATGTCTCTCCGTTGATTTGCCGCGCCTCTTGCCGGCGACGACGGCCGATGCCTCCAAATGCTACAGCGCCGTGTGTCCGGCCAAATAGTAAACCTGAATAGGTGGTTAACGAGAATGGCAAATTTGCGGCACCCGTGTGAGTGGCGCCGCCATATTCGCCGCCCGCATTCTCTCTTTGGCCTCCATGGGGCGATCTCCATCGCCGATGGGGGAAAGATACGGGGTTTGCACTACCCGAGCCATGGTCTAAGAAAGGCGAGGTCCTTTTCCGCCTCGGGGATTGATTCCGTTAGATGATTGTCCGGTACGAGCGTCCCTATTCCTACGCGGCACATTGGGCGCGCCGCATCGCCCGCATCGCCTTCATCGTTTTTCTGCTGTCGCTGCTGTCGCATCGTTTCGGTCCTCTGACGACGCCGCACTTTCTGACGCTGGCGTTGATCGCCGGGGGCTTGGCTCTCCTTAGCGTCGTGCTGGCAACGATCGGGCTCACGCGTCTTTGGCAGGTGGCAGCGATCGGCGGGGCCGCTTCCGTTTCGGCGCTCTTCTACGCGGCGGTTCCGCTCGGGTTCCTCGGTTATGGGGCCGTGCAATACCTGACGCGACCGGCGCTCTACGAGGTCAGTACCGATACCTCGACGCCCCCGCCCTGGATCAGGACGCCGGCATCAGGGGAAAGCTGGCTCGGGCGCAAGCGTCCGGTGACGCGGGAAGACCGCGAGGCGCAGGTTGAAGCCTATCCGGGGCTTACGGGCCGGCGCTACGAAGGGGCGCTGGACCGTGTATTCCAGGGCGTGCGCAAGGTCGTCGAGCAGACGCGGATCACCATCACTGCTGAGTTCGGCGCCGACAACGCGCGGGCGGACCTCGAAGACCTCGCCGTACGACCCGAGGCAGGCGGGGATGCGAATGCCGGGCCGAACGTCATCCCCGTTCCAACCGCTCGACCCACGCAACTGGTCGACGACGGCATACCGGGACGGCGATCCAGCGACGTCGTCCTGCAAGGCGAATGGCGGAGCCTTGTCGTCGGCTTCCGATTCGACGTGCTGATCAGATTGCGCGAAGAGGCGGAAACGACCTTCGTCGATCTGCGCGTGGCTTCGCGCTACGGCCGCCATGACCTCGGCATGGGAGCCATGTTCGCCGAGGAGTTCCTGCGCGACCTCGACGCCGAGCTCCTGGGGATCGCGGGCGATTAGAGAGTGCGCGCGGTTTTCTGCCGCGGATTGCGCCTTTCAGCGATCCAACCGCGTCACGCCAGCCGGTATGCGCTGGCGAGCGACGGCGGCCCCTCTGTTTCGACGCGCCCCTGCTCGATGAGGTCTTCGATATGCGCCAGCAGCGAGAGTGCCGCAGCGCCGTGCAGCCGCGGATCGGTCGAGGCATAGATCACCTTGACCATTTCGGCGATCTGCCGGTCGCCCGCACGCAGGCGTTCGAGCACCGCGCGCTCGCGCATCCTGCGATGCGCCTTCAACGCCCGCACGAAGGAGGCAGGCTCGTTGACCGCACCGCCATGGCCTGGCAGGTAGATCCGATCGTCGCGCTGGAGCAGCTTGTCGAGCGAGGCCATGTAATCGGCCATGGCTCCGTCCGGCGGCGCGACGATGCTCGTCGCCCAGGCCATCACATGATCGGCGGAAAAGAGGATTCCGGTTCCGTCGAGCGCAAATGCCATGTGGTTGGCCGTGTGCCCCGGCGTCGCTACCGCCGTCAGGCTCCAGCCGTCGCCTTCGACGTGTGCCCCGTCGCAAAGCACGACATCGGGCACGAAGTCCATGTCCGAACTTTCGGCGAAGGGATTGACCTCGCCGGCATGCAGCGGCCTGGCTGCCCGGTGCGGTCCTTCGCCCACGACCATCGCGCCGGTTGCCCGGGCGAGCCTGCCGACGAGCGGAGAGTGGTCGCGATGGGTATGGCTGACGGCGATATGCGTCACCTCGCGCCCTCTGAGTGCGGCCATCAGCGCATGGAAATGTGCCTCGTCCTCGGGGCCGGGGTCGATTATCGCGACCGAACTTCGGCCGACAATATAGGTGTTCGTGCCGTGGAAGGTAAACGGACTGGGATTGTTGACCGTGATGCGCTGTACGTTCTCGGCTACGCTCACCGGTTCGCCATAGGCGGGCTTGAAATCGAGGTCGAATTCCGGAGCTTGCATGTCCTGGCCTGTCATCCACTCGGCCTCCCGCTTGCACGTCACCCTCGGGAGTTTTAGGGGCGGCGCGACCATAGGCCAAAGGCCGGGCGGAGGAAACATCGGTTCGGGCCTGAGATTGCTGCCGGACCGCGAGCGATAAATCTGCGCGCCAAACGAAGTTAAGCATTGTGAGCGCGCACGAGCTTTGCTAATCAGGCGCTCGATTTGGCGAGGAGATTACCTGCCAGTTTAGTTGGGGCGTAGCCAAGCGGTAAGGCAGCGGTTTTTGGTACCGCCATTCCCTGGTTCGAATCCAGGCGCCCCAGCCACACTTCACACCACCGAACCTATACCTTGCCGAAGATGACGGCGTGGTCGACGCGCTCGACGACAGAGCTGCCGACGGTAATTCGGTTTACCGGCATGAAAACCGAAAAGCACCGTTCTTCTGCGGCAGTCATATTCACGTATTTGGCGCCCCTGGGGGAATAGGTCCCAGAGAAAATGCGGGTTCGGCAGAAATCTTATACCCTTATAAGTTATATAAAATAATGCATATTTTTGGCGGTCTCATCGAGGACTGAAATGCATTTTAGTATTTATGATTGACAAGAAACGTATTCGCCTATTTCCTGTAGGTGTATTCGCGCTGGGGATAGCGAAGATGAAAGCGATTATTCTTGTCAATGTCGCACACTGCCTTGCATCGTTGATTATCGTATATGACGCGTGCGCTGGTCCATTCGGCATAGAGCAGGGGCAGAGTAAAAATGCTCTTGAACTCAGAAACGTAGCGCCACACGGCGGCATTTATAATCTTCGTTCCGTTCCGAGGCGTCACCCCGATTTCGAAGTATACGCAGCAGAAATCAGCGAAAGATTTGGTGTTTGCCGTGTCAGTGCGGGATCGATGATGTTCAGGAAGGATCGGTTCGGAACGGACGTTCGATCGAAGTTCGAAGAGATTGTACAGGAACTCGAAGATATTTACGGCAGGGGAAAGCGCTTCGAGCACTTGAAGGCAGGTCCACGCTGGCATGAAAGGCGTGACTGGGTGATGTCCATAACGCAGAACGAGCGGATGCACAGTTACGAATGGTCCGTCGCGCATGGTTCGAAACTCAAGGACGGGATCAAATATATAAAGCTGAGAGTCCAGGGCATCGGCGAGGACGTATCGTTCATCGCCCTGGAATACGACTTCGAGAACCGTGACAAGTGCCTCGCAGAGAAAGCACAGAATCTCGCAAGCACCCTGTGATGGCGCAACGCCTCGCCTCCTGACGGCCGAGATTTGCGCGGCGGAAATTTCGTAAGGGCTGCCTCGGACGCGGACGGATCGAGGCGGGCAACAACCTCCTGCAATATGCCGATAATGGCTGCCGGCGAAAGCCGACGCGTCGAATCTCCGAGCGGTGTCTCCGTTCGGAATGCGGCCGTCGTGCCGGCGTCTGCGAGGCGCTCCCGGCCGGATAGCCGGCGCAAATCGGCGGGGTGAGGTTGGATAATCCGGTCGGCAACCTTATGGTGCGCCTTTGCAAACCCCGGGCTCGGCTCAGCGCGCTCGGCAGAGGCACGATGCAGAACACCGGAATAGGACTGATAATGACGAGCATGCGGTTCCTTCTTCGTCGCACATCCGCGACGGGCCCAACCTTCGAAAGAGCTTTGGATCAGGCCCGTTCGGTCAGCACATTGCTTCGATTGCTTCTCGTCGCATTCCTGCTGACATTTGCACCGGCTGCCCTTGCCCAGGACGGCGGCGGACAGCCGGAAGCCGGCGCAGCAGCCGATGTGCAGGGCCAGAGTAGTGCCTTACCGGAGGTGCCGCCGAAAGCCTTTCCGGAGGAGCAGGCACGCATCGATGCCTGGCAAGCGACGCTGGAGCGTGTGGAGGCCGCGCTCCAGGCCGAACGCGTAGACGACGTCACTCTTTCACAGCTGCGCAGCCAGATCGCCAAGATTCCCATGCAAGCCGCCGGGCTCAAGGCAGCCCTGCAGCCGCGATTGCAGCTCGTCAATCAGCGCATCGAGCAGTTGAAGCCGGCCGACGAGCAGGCCGCCCGCAACCAGACCGAAGCGATCAAATCCGAACAGGCGCAACTACAGTCGGAGGCGGCCGGCCTGCAGGGCGTCGTCCAGCAGGCCGATCTCATCGCGCTTCGCGGCCAGCAGGATATAGACACGATCGGAGAGCGGCGGCGGGCCCTCTTTACGAGCTCCATTCTGCAGCGCTCGCAGAGCCTTGCCGATCCTTCCTTCTGGTTCGATCTGGCCGCCGCGACACCGGAGACGCTGGCAGACCAGTCCCGCGTGGTCGGGTACTGGTTCGGCGCCCTGGTCGAACGCACGGGCCGTTCGGCCGCGGGCATTCTCGTGGTCGTGATTGGCTTCGCCGCCTTTCTCCTGTCGCCGGGCCGGCGCTGGCTTACTCGGCGCACGAGCCGCGACCCTTCGGTTCTCCACCCGTCGGGGCTCGCCAAGGCGACCGCAGCGGCGGCCATCACGCTTGCGAACTTGCTGATCCCGGCTGTCGCCTTCTTCGTGCTCTACCAAGCCATGTCCATTCTGAAGGTTCTCCCGGCGGATCTGGCGACGGTCCTGCGGCCGGTCCTTTTCGGGCTGACCTTCGCATCCTTCTTTTACGGACTCTCGATCGCCGTTCTCGCACCGGAACGGCCCAGCTGGCGGCTCGTCGAGGTTACGGACACGGCGGCCGAGCGGCTGATTCCGATAATAGTGGCCATGGCTGTGGTGAATGTCGGCGGCCTTGCCCTCGACGCGTTCCTGAAGGCGACTCATGCGCCCCTCTCCTTTGCCGTCGCGGCCCAAGGCCTCGGTGCCATCGCGCTCGGCATTCTCGCCATGGTCGCGCTCAGATTTGTCGCGCGCGAAGATGATGACGAGAATCCGCAGGGAACGAGCTCGGCGTGGCGCCTGCTCATTCCGGTTACCTGGGCGGTCGCCGCGCTCACCGTTATTGCGCCGCTCGCCGGCTTCGTGGCTTTCGGACGCTTCGCCGCGCTGCAGATCGTCTTCACGACGGCGGTGCTGATGAGCCTCGTGCTGTTGCTGCGTCTTGCGGACGAGGCGATTTCCTACGGCTTTTCGGTACAGACGCGGATCGGCGGCTTCATGCGGCAGGCGATCGGCCTGAAGCCCAACACGATCAGCCAGATCGGTGTGATCCTTGCCGGGTTCGCGCGCCTGATCGTGATCATGGTAGCCGTTATGGCCCTTCTCGCGCCCTGGGGCATCCAGTCGGAGGATGTGGTCGGCACCTTCACTTCCGCCTTCTTCGGATTCGAGATCGCCGGATTTTCGTTCTCGCCTTCTGCGATTCTCGGCGCGATCGTCGTTTTCGTCGTCGTGATCGTCGCAACGCGCGGTTTCCAGAGGTGGCTCGACGGCCGCCTTTTGCCGCAAACCAGCCTCGACACCGGCCTCAGGACGTCGATCCATACGGGGTGGGCTATGTCGGCGCTGCAATCGCGGGTCTCGTGGCCTTTTCCTATGCGGGTCTCAACCTCCAGAACGTCGCAATCGTCGCCAGCGCCCTGTCCGTCGGCATCGGTTTCGGCCTGCAGTCCATTGTCAACAACTTCGTCAGCGGGATCATCCTGCTTGCCGAACGGCCCTTCAAGGTCGGGGACCGCATCGAGGTCGGCCCGAATACGGGCATCGTCCAGCGCGTCAGCGTCAGGGCTACCCAGATCCAGACCTTCGACAATGTGACCGTGATCGTACCCAATGCCGATCTGATCAGCGGCCAGGTGGTCAACTGGATGCATGGCGACTTCTCGGCGCGCCTGAAGATTCCGGTGGGGGTCTCCTATGAATCGGACCCGGAGCAGGTGCGGCGGGTTCTGCTGGAAATCGCCATGGACAATCCGCGGGTCTTGAGAATTCCGGAGCCTTTCGTTTCCTTCACCGATTTCGGAGCCGATGCCCTGCAGTTCACCTTGTTCTGCCACGTCGGCAACATCAACGCCGATGCGGGGGCGGCGAGCGATATGCGTTTCGAAATCGCCAAACGCTTCCGCGAGGAAAAGATCGAAATGCCCTTCGGCCAGCGCGACATCCATCTTCGCGATCTCGCCAGCATCGAGGGGCTGGTCCGCGAGCTGTTCGATGGCCGCACAGCCGCGCCGGCAGCAGCGTCTCGGCCGGGGCAAACGCGCGCGAAACGTCGGAAGAGTGCGGCCGAGGCCGCCAGCGAATGAGTATGAAGGCAGTCCCGGATGACGAAGCAGGCCCGCTGGCTTTCGGCAGCGGGCCCGGGGGTAGCCGAGACGGTTCGAGCTGACTATTCAGCCTTTGCGCCGCCCAAAAACTCCTCGCACCAGCTCGGCCCGTTCGGACGCTTGCGGTCGCCGGCGATCCGGATCGCGCGGATGACGTAGTCGGAGGAGACGGTCAGCTGAACGGAGCAGCTCAGATATTCCGTGCGCGCGGCAGAGATGCGCTTGCCGCGTTTGCCGTCGGCGGTCTTTTCGTATTCCGCCGGGATCCTGCGCGTCTTGTAACCGCCCTTCCAGCTATAAATGGTGTCGCCGCCCGCTTCGACGTCGGAAATGGGTGGCCCGAACTGAGCGAAGAAGGGCCCTGCCGGCTGGCCGAGCCAGCGTGCCTCGACCGCATTTCTCGTGATCCCGGTCGTCGTCGTGCAGCCGGCAAGAAGCAGCCCGAGGGCGCCCGCCGTCATCATGCGGAAATTCATGTGTCTGTCCCTTAGATATGTCCTGAAACCTGCGGCGCGGAAGGGCCGGAATCCCCGGTTTTCCTTGCAGTCCGCCGAGGCTCTAGCGCTAAAAGCCGTGAAAGAAAATCGGCTCGGAGCATTGCCGCAGAGGAAATTGGAGAGCGTTGCAGAAACGCCCTATTGCTTATGAGATGGGACGTGCCGGCGGCCGGAACATTTTCACCTTCAGCGCGGTCTTTTTTGCGATAGGCGCTTGTGAAATCAAAAATGCTGTTCTATAGAGGCGCCGCTGGTCACGGAGTGTAGCGCAGTCTGGTAGCGCACCACGTTCGGGACGTGGGGGTCGAGTGTTCGAATCACTCCACTCCGACCAGCTGTAAATCTCCCCCAACCGTATCTTTTTTTCCGGCTTTCTGCCGGTTTGCCTGGTCGCTCTCACATTGCGGCGGCCGATGCCTTTGCCGCACCTTTATTGTTCACAGAGAAACGGGTTGTTCCTGAAAATCCGTCTTATCGGAGTGAACAATCGGAGCGAATATCCTTCAAACGCAAACCCGTGAGGCAGCGATGTCGAAGGAACCCATCTTCACTCTGCGCGAAATTCTCGTCTGGGCCGCCATTCTGGGCAGTGTAGTCGGCTACCAGCTTTGGAATCATGCCGATCCACAGCCGCTGACGATCGACCTCGCAACGGTCGAGCGGCGGGCCTGACCGTATTGACGGCCTCCACCTTAGAAGCGCGTGCCTGCACTCCGACCGTCTCCCGATCAGAGCAGCAAAAAGGGGCCATGCGGCCCCTTCGCTGACAGGCAAACGGTAAGAGCATCAGCCGTCGATCGAGTCGATGATACCCACCGCCTTCGCGGCGGTTATCCGGCGCACCTCAACGTCTTCGCGGCGGGCGGCGAAGAGCTCCGTCGCCATGAGCTGATCGGCAAGATCTGCCGGCAGCGACAGGATTACCCGGCTTTCCTCGGCATGGATGCCCCCGAGCGCGGCGCGCTTGGCAGTGATCATGCCGCCCGCCACCGTGTTGTTGGTGTCGGGGTCGATCAGGATGAAGGCGCCGGTCGTGCGGTTCTGCTCATAGGTGTCGAAGATCGCCTGTTCGTCGAAGGCGAGGTGCACCTTGCCGATCGCGTTCATCGGCAGTTCGTCTGCGTGGTTCCACTTGCCGCTCTTGAGTTCGAGCTGGCTGACCGGCTGCACCTGCACGCGCTGGCGGCGGCTGCCGGACTTCAGCCAGTAGCGCTTGCCCGGCTGGATGCCTTCCGGCTGCAGCGCCACGAGTTGCGCATCGAAGGCGAGCCCGGTCATCGGCTGGCTGTCGATCGAGGCGATGACGTCGCCGCGGGAAACGTCCACCTGGCGGTCGAGCACCAGCGTGATCGCGTCTCCGGCCACCGCCGCATTGCGCACGAGATCGAAGGTGACGATCTTGCTCACATTGGCGACCATGCCCGACGGCAGGATGACGACGGAGTCACCCGGCTTCACCGAGCCGCCGGCAACCGTGCCCTGATAGCCGCGGAAGCTCTCTCCCGGGCGCGATACGCGCTGCACCGGCAGGCGGAAGCCGACGGTCTGGGCGGAGCGGGTCGTGGCAAGCTCCAGTATTTCGATGAGCGTCGGGCCGTCATACCATGGCATGGAAGCGCGGCCGTCATAGACGACGTTCTCGCCCTTGAGCGCCGAGACCGGGATTGCGGTGACCTGGCGCACCCCGAGCGAAAGGGCCAGCTCCCGGAACTCGTGCGAGATCTGGTCGAAGCGGGCGCGATCGTAATTCGTCAGGTCGATCTTGTTGACGGCGAGCACGAACTGGCGGATGCCCATCAGCGTCGCGATCGTCGCGTGGCGGCGGGTCTGCTCCAGAAGGCCGACGCGCGCGTCCACGAGCAGCACGGCGAGGTCGGCGGTCGAAGCGCCGGTCGCCATATTGCGGGTATATTGCTCGTGGCCGGGCGTGTCGGCGACGATGAAGGAGCGCTTGTCGGTCGCGAAATAGCGATAGGCCACGTCGATGGTGATGCCCTGTTCACGCTCGGCCTGAAGGCCGTCGAGCAGGAGAGCGAAATCCGGAAGGCCGAGATCGTTCTGCTTGCCGCCGGAATCGCGCTGAAGGCTTGCCGCCTGGTCTTCCTTGACCGCCTTGGTGTCCCGAAGCAGCCGGCCGATCAGCGTCGATTTGCCGTCGTCGACGCTGCCGCAGGTGATGAGGCGAAGGGGGCGCGTGTCGCGCACGACCCGCGCAGTCTCCTGCATCGGAAGGGATACGACGGTTTGATCCAGGACTGCGTTCGCTGCTGCCGGTGCGGTCATCAGAAATATCCTTCGCGTTTCTTCTTTTCCATCGAACCGGCCTGATCGCGATCGATCGCGCGGCCCTGACGTTCGGAGACGGTCGCGGTTTCAAGTTCGGCAATGATGTCGTCGAGCGTGTCGGCTTCGGAGCGGATCGCGCCCGTGAGCGGGAAGCAGCCGAGCGTGCGGAAGCGGATGACTTCCTCGCGCTTGACCTCGCCGGGAAGCAGCTCGAGGCGAGGATCCTCGGCGAGGATCAGCATGCCGTCGCGCTCTACGACGGGGCGCTTCTTGGCAAAATAGAGTGGAACGATCGGGATCTCTTCCGCCTGGATGTAGCGCCAGATGTCGACCTCGGTCCAGTTGGACAGAGGGAAGGCGCGGACGCTCTCGCCCTTGCGGATCATGCCGTTATAGACGTTCCAGAGTTCCGGGCGCTGATTGCGCGGATCCCAGCGATGATCGGGCGTGCGGAAGGAGTAGATGCGCTCCTTGGCACGGCTTGCCTCCTCGTCGCGGCGCGCGCCGCCGAATGCGGCGTCGTACTGACCCGCGTCAAGCGCCTGGCGCAACGCTTCGGTCTTCATGATGTCGGTATAGAGCGCCGATCCGTGCGTGAACGGCGTGACGTTTTCGGTTGCACCGCGCGGATTGGTGTGGGCGACGAGGTCGAGATCGTATTTCGCGGCCATCTCGTCGCGGAATGCGATCATCTCGCGGAACTTCCAGCCCGTGTCGATATGCAGGAGCGGGAAGGGGATGCGGCCGGGATAGAAGGCCTTGCGCGCAAGATGCAGCAGGACCGACGAATCCTTGCCGATCGAGTAAAGCATTACGGGGCGCTCGAATTCGGCCGCGACCTCGCGGAAGATGTGTATCGCTTCGTTCTCCAGCGCCTTCAGATGCGGATCGAGCGGCGGTTTCGTGCTCTGCGGATTATGCAGTTCCGTTTCCGGAAGAGTGTGGGGCATTGCTAACTCCGGGGGAAGATCGTGGTCTTCGGGTGCGCGCGTGGCGTTCAGGCCGCGTTGCTGGCGTTGGGGATGATCGAGGAAGCCGCTTCCGGCACATGCAGGCCGCATTCGCGCTTCTCATCGTTCTCCCACCACCAGCGCCCGGCGCGCTCCGGCTCACCGGGCTTGATGGCCCGGGTGCAGGGCTCGCAACCGATCGACGGATAGCCGCGGCTGTGCAGCGGGTTGACGGGGATGGCCTCTGCCGCGACGTGGGCCTGGATCGTCTCGATGTCCCAGTCGGCGAGCGGATTGATCTTGATGAGCCCGCGCTCGACGTCGGCTTCAGCGAAAGGGGTCGTGGCACGGTTGCCCGACTGCCCGCGCCGCAGGCCGGTAATCCAGTAGCTTGCCCCGTCGAGTGCGCGCGCAAGCGGCTTCAGCTTGCGCACGCCACAACAGGCATGCCGGGCTTCGACGCTTTCGTAGAACCCGTTCATGCCGTATTGCGCCACATAAGCTTCGATATCGGCTTTCTCGGGATAATAGCGCTTGATGAGGATGCCATAGGTCTCCTCGGTCTTGTCGATCAGGGCCACGGTCTCGTCGAAAAGACGGCCGGTCTTCAGCGTCGCGACTTCGATATCGAGATGGTTGCTGCCGATCGCGGCGGTAATGACCTGGTCCTCGATGCCGAGCGAAGTGGTAAAGACCGCGCGGCCTTCCAGCCCGGCGATGAATGCCAGACGGCCGGAAAGATCCAGCCCTTCGAGCTCGTCGTTGATGGCCTGGGCCTCTGCCTCGAGGGCAAACTCTTCCGCGTCGACCGCCACTTCTGCTTTGCGGGATTGCGTCGTCATGGCTGCATCCTGTTGCAATTTGCACGGAATATGGCAGCCGTTCATGACAATGGACAGAAATAGCGGTTTCTAATGCCGCGCGAACGGAGCAAATATCTCTCTGATCCCCAGAGGCCTTGAAAAAGGCGCCCGTGGCCGGTGCCTCACTGAGGTGCGGCTTCGCTTTTCGCGCTGCTCCTGCGCAGGAGAATGCTCTGGGCGATGAATGTTCTGGAAAGACCGTGATAGAGCGGCTCGGGCGAAACGAGCCGGGCGGTGACATAGCCAAGCATCGATGCGGCCATCAGCGCGATCACGCCCTGATGGTTGCCGGTCATCTCCATGATGATGACGAAGGCGGTCATCGGCGCCTGGACGATGCCGGCGAAATAGCCGGCCATGCCGAGCACGGCTCCCAAGGCGATGCTGGTGCCGAAAAGTGAACTCATCGTGCTGCCGAGTCCTGCGCCGATCGCAAGAGAGGGGGCGAAGATGCCGCCCGGGATACCCGAGATCATCGCCGCGAAGCTCGCGAACAGCTTGCCCAGGAAGAAGAAATAGGGAAGCGGCTCACCTGCGACCGCCGCTTGCGCCTGCTCGTAGCCGGTTCCGAAGGTGGCACCACCCGACAGGACCCCGACGATGCCGGTGGCGACGCCGCATCCGCCAGCCAGCATGAGCATGCGCTTCACGGGAGCCGGCTGCGCCCAGCGGCGGATACGCCGCGTCAGCCGAAGGCTGGCCGCGCTAAAGGCGGCGCCAAGAAGCCCGCCGCCTATTCCGCAGGCGAGAATGAGCAGGAAATCTTTGGCGCCGCTCGCCGTCGTCGAGCTGGTGCCGAAATAGGTGTAGTTGCCGGAGAGGCTCAGGGCCGCGAGGCCGGACAATATGACTGCGGTCAGAACGAGTCCGTTTGCGCGAGACTCGTAGGTCCGGCTCATTTCCTCGATCGCGAATACGATGCCCGCCAGCGGTGTGTTGAATGCAGCCGCGATCCCCGCGGCGGAGCCGGCAAGTATGAGCCCGCGCGCGTGAGCCATTCCGCCCCAGCGGGCGGCCTGCAGCATGATCGAGGCGCCGACCTGGACGGTAGGGCCTTCGCGACCAATCGATGCCCCGCCGAAGAGCCCGAGGACCGTAAGCAGGATCTTCCCGAAGGCAAGCCGCAGCGACAGCAGGCGCGAGCGCTCTTCCTCGCCATGCAGATGCCTTGCAGCGATGGCCTGCGGGATGCCGCTGCCTTGCGCATTGGGGAAGAAGCGGATGGCGAGCCAGGCAGAGAGGACGAAAACCGCAGGTGTGAGGAGCAGGGGAAGCAGAAAGCTGCACCGCCCGGCATCCGTCAGCCGGCGGAAGGCGTGTTGGGCCCAATCGGCAGCTTCGGCGAAGGCGACGCTGATCACGCCGATCGCAATTGCGCCGACCCAGAAGACCAGTCTTGGCCGCCAGACGCCGTAGGATCCCCAAAGGACTCTGGACCGGCGGAGGAGTTTCGATTTGGTGTAGGCCGAAGGCATCATGTTCTCTTAGCGAGTATGCCCTTCGAACACAAATCGGGAGTCTGCCCGTGCAGGATCGCGAGACCCTGCCGTTCAACAATCGGTGAGCGCGCTGTTCTTGCCCCATGCGTGCTCCATGTTCAGGCATCATCAACGCAGGAGAAGGAAATGCCGATGGCTACGTCTTTGTCGTCACGCCTCCCCGCGGCCGGTTTGCTGAGCCTGCTTCTGGTGACGGGCGCCTACGCGCATCACGGCTGGTCCTGGGCGGAGGCCGATCAGGTCGAGCTTTCAGGGACGATCCGCGAGATCTCCATGGCGCCGCCGCATCCGACCCTTCAGGTCGAGACGACGGATGACGGCACCTGGCGGGTCGAACTCGGCAACCCGCGGCTCACCCAGCGTTCGGGCTTTGTGGAGGGGGTAGCCAAGGCCGGCGATCCGATCGTGGTGCTGGGCAACCGCTCGCTCGACCGGAACGAGAAGAGGATGAAGGCCGTGCGGATCACCGTCGCCGGCAAGGTCTACGACATCTATCCGGAGCGCATACGGACGAATTGATGGAGGAGGCGCTGACGTGGATCGGGGCGTTGCCCTTCGCTTTGGCGATACGGCGCTCCGCGGTGCTCTACATCTTCGTGAACGCCGCCCACATACTCTCGATCGGGATAATCGTCGGTTCGATCCTGCCGCTCGACCTGCGGCTGCTCGGCTTCTTCCGCGACGTGCCGATCGGAGTGGTCGGACCCTATCTTTCACGCGCGGCTGCGATCGGCATCGCGTTGGCTATCGCCACCGGTTTCTGTCTCTTCAGCGTTCGCCCGGTTGAGTATGCCGGCAACCCCGCCTTCCTGACGAAGATGACGCTGCTCGCGCTCGGCGTGCTCAACGCCGCCATATTGCACCTGACCCCGCAATGGCGCGACGCAATCAAAGGCGGGCCGCTCTCGCCGAGGGTCCGCCTTTCAGCGCTGCTTTCCATGGCGGTCTGGACCGGTGCGGTCCTAGCCGGGCGCTGGATAGGTTTCCTCTCGGAATAACTTACCTGTCGCTCACCGCCCAGCGCGGATTGATCCACGGCTCCTGGTTCGAGCGGGCGAGTGGCTGCTTGCCGAGGATATGATCGGCGGCCTTTTCGCCGGTCATGATCGAGGGGGCGTTCAGGTTGCCATAGGTGATGTGCGGGAAGATCGAGGAGTCGGCGACACGAAGCCCGTCGACGCCGATAACCCGGGTTTCGGGGTCGACCACGGCCATCGGATCGTCCTTCGCCCCCATCTTGCAGGTGCCGCAGGGATGATAGGCGCTTTCGAGATGCTCGCGCAGGAACCCATCGATCTCCTCGTCTGTCTGCACCTTTTCGCCGGGCTGGATTTCGGGGCCGCGATAGAGGTCGAAAGCCTTCTGCCCGAAAATCTCCCGCGTCAGCCGAACGCAATGGCGGAACTTCTCCCAGTCCTCCGGATGGCTCATATAGTTGAAGCGGATCACCGGGTCGGCCTTGGGATCGGACGAGCGAAGGGTGACGTCACCGCGCGACTTGGACAGGTTATAGCCGACATGCACCTGGAAGCCGTGCGACTTCGCCGCCGCCTTGCCGTCATAGCTGATCGCCACCGGCAGGAAGTGGTATTGGATGTCCGGCTGCTTCACGCCGGGTGCCGAACGCAGGAAGGCGCAGGACTCGAACTGGTTGGAAATTCCGAGGCCTCTCTTGAAGAAGAGCCATTGCGCACCGGCGACACCCTGCCAGAACCATGGCAGCCAGGAATAGAGTGAAACCGGCTTCGTGCTCACCTGCTGGAAATAGAATTCCATGTGGTCCTGCAGGTTCCGGCCGACGCCGGGTCGGTCGGCCTTCACGTCAATTCCCATCTCCTTGAGGTGGGCGGCCGGTCCGATGCCGGAAAGCATCAGCAGCTTCGGCGAATTGAACGAGGAGGCGGAGACGATCACTTCGCGGTTGGCCTTCACCACCTCGATCCGTCCGCCCCGCTCGATCTCCACGCCCGTCGCCCGCCCGTTCTCGATCACGACCTTGCGGGCGAAGCAACGGATGAGCTCGACATTCGGACGTTTGAGGGCCGGCCTCAGATAGGCGGAAGCGGCCGACCAGCGGCGGCCCTGCCACGTCGTCTGCTCCATCAGCCCGAAGCCCTCCTGCTTCGAGCCGTTATAGTCCTCGGTGACTTCGAAGCCGGCCTCTTTTCCCGCTTCGATGAAGGCGTGAAAAGGGGATTCTTGACCGGGCCGCGCTTGACGTGCAGCGGCCCGTCGGTGCCGCGCCAGCCCTCTTCGCCGCCATGCGAATGCTCCATCCGCTTGTAATAGGGCAGCACGTCCGCATAGGCCCAGCCTTTGGCGCCGAGTTCCTCCCAGCGGTTGAAGTCTTCCGAATGGCCCCGGACATAGACCATGCCGTTGATCGAGGAGGAGCCGCCGATCACCTTGCCGCGCGGCGCGGTGATGCGCCGGTTGTTGAGGTTCGGCTCGGGTTCGGAGAGATAGCCCCAATTATAGCGGTTCATGTTCATCGGCCAGGCAAGCGCCGCCGGCATCTGGATGAACGGGCCGACATCGGAGCCGCCGAACTCGAGCACGATGACCGAATTCCTGCCGTCTTCCGACAGGCGATAGGCGAGCGCCGAGCCCGCCGAGCCGGAACCGATGATGACGAAATCTGCCTGCATGAGCGTGGTCTTTCTTGCTTCTGGGATGGCCCGCCTTCTCCCGCGCGAGGGAAAAGGCATATGCCGCGCCGGTCCCCTCTCCCCGCGCGGCGAGAGGGTTAGTCCTCGGGTCAAACCCGAGAGGGCAGAACTGCAAAGCTCAATACGGCGCCTCGACCGGCCCCATGCCGACATAGACGGTCTTGAGCTCGGTATAGTGGTTCAGCGCCGCGACCGAATTCTCGCGTCCGAAGCCCGACTGCTTGGACCCGCCGAAGGGGATCTCTACCGGGCAGAGATTATAGGTGTTGATCCAGAGCGTGCCGGCCTCGAGCCGGTCGGCGACCCGGTGGGCGCGGGTGAGGTCCGCGGTGAAGACGCCGGCCGATAGGCCGAACTCCGTGGCGTTGGCGCGTCGGATGACTTCCGCCTCGTCGTCGAAGTCGAGCACGCACATGACCGGCCCGAAGATTTCTTCCCGCGCGATCGTCATACCGTCGGTGACGTCGGCGAAGACGGTCGGCTGGATATAGGTGCCTTCGCCGCTCACATTGTTGGGAATGCCGCCGCCGGTGACGAGGCGCGCCCCTTCCGCTCTGCCCTTCTCGATATAGGAGAAGACCTTGTCGCGTTGCGCCGCCGAGACCATCGGCCCAAGCTGCGTCGTCTCGTCCAGGGGGTCGCCGATGACGATCGCTTCGGTGCGTTCCTTGAGACGGGCGAGGAAGGGCTCCTTGATCTTCTTCTGCACAAAGACGCGGGTACCGTTGGAGCAGACCTGGCCGGTCGAGTAGAAATTGCCGAGCATTGCGCCGCCGATCGCGCTTTCGAGATCGGAATCCTCGAAGACGATCAGAGGCGACTTGCCGCCGAGCTCCATGGTGACGTGCTTGAGTTCCGCGGCGGCGGCGCCGGCCACCTTCTTTCCGGTCGGCACGGAGCCGGTGAGCGACACCTTTGCGACGTCCGGATGGTTGACGAGGAGCGGGCCCGTCGCGCGGTCGCCCTGAATGACGTTGAAGAGGCCCTTCGGCAGACCCGCTTCGATGAGGATTTCGGCGATCTTAAGTGCGCCGAGCGGGGTGTTTTCAGAAGGCTTGAAGACCATGGCGTTGCCCGCGACGAGTGCGGGCGCACCTTTCCAACAGGCGATCTGCTGAGGGTAGTTCCAGGCGCCGATGCCGACGCAGACGCCGAGCGGCACCCGCTTGGTATAGGCAAAGTCGCCACCGAGCGGGATATAATCGCCGTTGAGTGCGGCGGGCGCGACGCCGCCGAAAAATTCGAAACTGTCGGCACCGGACGTCGGGTCGGCCACGATGGTTTCCTGGATCGGCTTGCCCGTGTCGAGCGTTTCGAGCTCTGAAAGCTCGCGGTTGCGCTGGCGCATGATTTCGGCGGCCCGCTTCAGGACACGCCCGCGCGCGGTCGGGCTCATCGCCGCCCATTCCGGCTGCGCGCGCTTCGCCGCTGCGATCGCCTTTTCGACGATTGCGGGTGTTGCGGCATGGAGGCGGGCGATGACTTCGCCGGTCGCCGGATAGATGCTCTCGATCACCGTGCCGCCGGTGTCCTCGACATATTCGCCGTCGATGAAGTGCGAGGCTTTCGGTTGGGCTCTCATCTCATTCTCCTCGCGGATAGCGTTTGGACTCCTCGAGATTGTCGAGGTTCATGTGATTGCGCATGTATCGCTCCGATGCCTTTTGCAGCGGCTGGTGATCCCAGGGGTAATAGGCGCCGTTTCTCAGCGCCTCGTAGACGACCCAGCGGCGGGCCTGGCTTTCGCGTACGGCAGCATCGAAGGCCTGCATGTCCCAATGGGCGGCGCGCATGTCCTGGAATGCGGTAAGCGTTGCCTGGTCGACAGGTCCGCGCGGCTTCGCTGCGAGGTTCGTGAGCTCCAGCGGATCGGTCTCGAGGTCGAAGAGCTGGTCCGGATCGAGTGCGCAGTGGATGTATTTCCACTTGCCCTCGCGAATGGCGACCAGCGGCGCATAGGAGGCCTCGGCCGCATATTCCATCAGCACCGGTTCGGTGCGCTCGACGCCGTTGACCATCGGCACGAGGCTGACGCCATCGGTCCAGGGCTTCACTTCCTCGAGAGAAATGCCGGCGAGGTCCGCAAGCGTCGGCGTCACGTCGAGATTGGAGGTCGGCGTCAGATGCAGGCCGGGTGCGATACCGGGGCCGGCAATCATCAGCGGCACGCGCGCCGAGCCTTCGAAGAAGTTCATCTTGAACCAGAGGCCGCGTTCGCCGAGCATGTCGCCGTGGTCGGAACAGAAGAGGATGAGCGTCTCGTCGAGCATCCGCGTCCGCGTGAGGGTGTCGACCAGTTCGCCGACCTTCTCGTCGAGATAGGAGATGTTGGCGAAATAGGCGCGGCGAGAGCGGCGGACATTCTCCTCCGTCAGCTCGAAGTTCCGGTAGTCGCAGGACAGCATGATGCGCTGCGAATGCGGGTCCTGCTCGTCGAGGGGGATAGCGTCGACCTCGGGCGTGAGGTGCTCGCAATCCTCGTAGAGGTCCCAGAATTTCCGCCGCGCGACATAGGGGTCGTGCGGATGGGTAAAGGAGACGGTGAGGCACCAGGGGCGCCGGCTCGCATCGTCGTTTTCCCGCGAAAGCTGGTAGAGCTTCTGGTTGGCGAGGAATGCCACCTCGTCGTCATATTCCATCTGGTTGGTGATCTCGGCGACCCCGGCGCCGGTGACGGAGCCGAGATTGTGATACCACCAGTCGATTCGCTCGCCCGGCTTGCGGTAATCCGGCGTCCAGCCGAAATCGGCCGGATAGATGTCGGTCGTCAGCCGCTCCTCGAAGCCGTGCAGCTGGTCCGGTCCGACGAAATGCATCTTGCCGGAAAGCGCGGTGTAATAGCCGGCCCGGCGCAGGTGATGTGCATAGGTCGGGATCGACGACTGGTACTCGGCGGCATTGTCATAAACCCGCGTGCGGCTCGGCAATTGCCCGGCCATGAAGGATGCTCGGGCTGGGGCACATAGTGGCGACGAGGTGTAGTTGTTGCGGAAACGGGTCGATCGCTTGGCCAGCGCCTTCAGGTTGGGCGCGTGCAGGAAGTCTGCAGGCCCGTCCGGAAAAAGCTTTCCGTTCAGCTGGTCCACCATGATGATCAGAATATTCGGCTTCCCGGTGGTCACTTGATCGTTTCCTCGTGGTTCGAATTCTTGCTTCGTCTTGCTTGGCCGGTCGGCGATTGTCAGCTGCGGCTGCCGCCACCTTCTGCCCGCCGGGAGGGAGGGGCTAATCCTCGGAGTAAACCCGGGGAGGGGAGCCTTTCCCGTCGCTCGCCCTCAGATGCGCATTCACGTAATCTTCCGTGAGCGCCACCGAGGCTTCGATGCTGATCGGCGCCGATTTCAAACTTTGCCGGATGTAGAGCCCGTCGATCATCGCAGCGGCGCCCTCGGCGATGCGTTCCGCGTCATCTGCCGGGCAGAGCGCTCTCAGACCCGCGAGCAGATTTGAGCGCAGCCGCCGCGCATAGATCACCAGCAGCCGCCGCACTTCCTCCGACCGTTGCGCCTCCGAATAGAAGGCGAGCCAGGCTGCGACCGTCTCCGGCGCGAACTGATCGGCGCGAAAACTCACGCTGATCAGAGCACTCACCTTTGCGCGCGGCGTCGAGGCCGCCTTCATCGCAGACACGGCGTCGTCGCGCAGCTTGCGGAGAAGGCTGCGGATGGTGGCGATCAGCAACTGTTCCTTGCTGCCGAAATAGTGATGCGCGAGCGCGGGCGAAACGCCGGCCGTCCGCGCGATATCTGACATGGTGACCGCGAGCGTCCCCTGGTCGCCGATCACGCGCAGCGCCGCATCGACCAGCGCCTTGCGGCGCACCGGCTCCATTCCGACCTTGGGCATCTTCGAACTCCTCTGGCTCTAGCTTATTTTTGATTGATCCATCAATCAATAAAAAAATCCTGCGCTTTTCTCTTTCTTTTTGCTTGGAAATCCGGCTCAATCAGCGGGAGGCGTCCATGCGCATAGGCATGACTGGAGGTTGAAATGGTTCACGCGTTCGATCCCGCCGGCAGAGAGGCCCTTGCCGGAAAATGGGGGTGGTTCGTCGCACTCGGCGTGCTTCTGATCATGTGCGGCGGCATCGCCTTCGGAAACCTGCTGATGGCGACAGTCGCCTCCGTCTATTACGTCGGTCTCATCATGCTGATCGGCGGCCTGCTCAACCTCGCCCACGCCTTTCAGGTCAAAAACTGGGGAAGTGTCCTTTACTGGATCTTGAGCGGTGCCTTCTATGCTGCGGCAGGCCTGTTCGCTTTCATCAATCCTGTCCTCGCCTCCTCGGTGCTGACATTTCTGCTGGCGGTGGCGCTGATCGCCGCCGGTTGCTCCCGCATCTGGGTAGGGTTCAGGCTTCGTCCTCTTGGCGGCTGGGGGTGGATGGTCATCGGCGGCCTCGTGACCCTGCTAGCCGGCCTCATCATCGCTGCCGGCTGGCCGGTCGACAGCCTCTGGATACTGGGTCTTTTCCTGGCGGTCGATCTCGTCATGCAGGGGCTGGCCTCGATCGCCTTCGGGGTTCTCGCAAGGGGCTGAGCAGGCTTTTCCGAAGCTTCATCAAACTTTCACATTCGCGAAAGATTTCGTTGACGCCTGGCTCCGATGCTGGCGCGCGTTTGTGTGTCCTATCCCTGGAGCCCGGCATGTCGGCCGCCCCCGCAGAAATCCTGTCGCTTCGCCGTTTCGGCGACGACCAGATCGTGACCCTTGCCAAACTCGTCATCGAAAATGCCCTCCAGCCGATCGTGGAAGCGGCGACCGGGGCGGTGTTCGGCTATGAATCCCTGATGCGCGGTTTCGAGCGCCTGGGCTTTGCCTCGCCGGTCGAATTGCTCGACAGGGCCGAGAGCGCGGGGCAGTTGCTCGCGCTCGAGCACCTGATCAACAGCCGCGCCGTCGCCGCGTTTGCCGCGCTCCCGGACTTTTCGGCGCGCACGCTCTTTCTCAATTTCGATGCGCGGCTCGTCGGCGCCGAGGGCGACATCGTCGATCGCCTCGTCAACCACTTGAAGCGTGCGAATATCGCGCCGTCCTCTCTTTGCTTCGAACTGTCGGAACGTTTCGACAGCAGCAAGATGCCTGACTTTTCCGCGCTCGTGCGGCAGCTGCGGCTTGCGGGATTCAAGCTCGCGATCGACGATTTCGGTGCGGGGTTCAACGGCTTGAAACTGCTCTGCGACCAGCCGGTCGACTATGTGAAGGTCGACCGGCACTTCATCTGCGATATAGACAAGGACCCCCGCAAGCGGCACCTCGGCCGGCATACGGTCAACATGGCCCATGTGCTCGGGTCGCGGGTCATCGCCGAGGGCGTGGAGACGGAGGCGGAGTTTCTCGTCTGCCGTGATCTCGGTTGCGATCTGATGCAGGGCTACTTCATCGCCCGACCGACGACGCACGTCACGGAGTTGCAGGCCGCCTACGCTCATTTCGAACCGGCGGCCGGCGCTCGGCGCCCGTCTGCGACCCTTGACAGCATCCTGATCCGCAAGGAGATCGAGCAGCTTCCGGCAGCGAGGGAGAGCGACGACCTCGATTCCGTGTTCGACCTTTTCCGGCTCAATCCACGCCAGGCTTTCTTTCCGGTTCTGAATGCCAATGGCGAACCGCGCGGCATCCTGCACGAGTATCACGTCAAGGAGATGATCTATCATCCCTTTGGCCGCGACCTCCTGAAGAACCGCCTCTATCAGCGCCGCATCTCGCATTTCGTCACGCCCGCGCCGATCGCCGATCTCGACACGCCCGCCGACGAGATGCTCAAGATCTTCGCCGGCATGAACGGGAGCGACTGCGTCATCCTCACGGAGAACATGCGCTATGCCGGCATTCTCTCCGCTTCGTCGCTCCTGAAGATCATCAACGAGAAGCAGTTGAAGACGGCCCAGGAGCAGAATCCGTTGACGGGCCTCCCCGGCAATCGCGCGATCCGCGATTATGTCCAGCACGCGATCCTGGACGGCGACCAGGCCCGCTACTTCTGCTACTGCGACTTCGACGATTTCAAACCCTTCAACGATACCTACGGCTTCCAGAAGGGGGATCTCGCGATCACGCTCTTTGCGGCGCTCCTGCGGCGCCACTTCATTGGCGAAGGGAAGTTCCTGGGTCACGTCGGAGGCGACGATTTCTTCGTCGGCATCGACGGTTCCACCGAGGAGGACATACGGGGCGTCCTTTCACGTCTGATCGACGACTTTCGCTCGGACGTCCGCCAGCTCTATTCGCCCGAGCATCTGTCGGCGGGACGGATCAGCGGATATGGCCGCGACGGCACCACGAAGGCTTTCCCCTGATGCGCTGTTCGATCGCGGTGCTTTTGCTTCCGGAAGGCCTTGTCCTCTCGGACGGACAGACCGTGAGCAAGCGGATTGCGGAGATAAAGGCGCGCGCCAAGGCGAGCGAAGAAGGCCTCGTCATGGAACCCCTCGACCGGACCTGAGCAGCGGATGCACGACGAACTTTCCCGAACGGCAAGAGGGCTATAGGTATAGGCGGAACCGTTTTGCGAGGATGCCGTCATGACCCTTCCGACAGAAATGACCTATGTCGATCTGCCTGGCCCCGGAGGGCCGGAGAATATGGTGCTGGCGCGGGGGGCGATGCCTGAGGTCCGGCCCGGCGACATTCTGATCCGCGTCGAAGCCTTCGGCATCAATCGGCCGGACGTCCTGCAGCGCAAGGGAGACTACCCGCTGCCCGCTGGGGCGAGCCCCATCCTCGGGCTCGAAGTTGCAGGCGAAGTGGTTGCTCTCGGCGAGGGAGCGGCCGGCTTCTCGACCGGCGACAAGGTCTGCGCTCTGGCCAATGGCGGCGCTTACGCGGAATATTGCGCCGTTCCCGCCACGCAGGCCCTTCGCTGGCCCAAGGGCTACGATGCCGCGAAGGCGGCAGCCTTGCCGGAGACTTTCTTCACGGTCTGGGCCAACGTCTTCGACATGGCCCGCCTGAAGGCCGGCGAAACGTTCCTTGTCCATGGAGGATCCAGCGGTATCGGCACGACCGCCATCCAGCTTGCCAAGGCACTCGGTGCAGAGGTCTTCGCGACCGCCGGCAACGTTGCGAAGTGCGAGGCCTGCGAGGCACTCGGGGCGAAACGTGCGATCAATTATCGTGAGGAGGATTTCAGGGCCGTCGTGCTGGAAGAAACCGGCGGTCGCGGAGTCGACGTCATTCTCGACATGGTGGGCGGGCGCTACTTCGAGCGCAACATCGGCAGCCTGGCCAAGGACGGCCGCCTGTCGATCATCGCCTTCCTCGGTAGCGCCCGGGTGGAGGACGCCAACATTGCGCCAATTCTCATGAAGCGCCTGCAGATAATGGGTTCGTTGCTCCGGCCGCGCACCGCCGCCGAGAAGCAGGCAATCCGCGACGGGCTGGCGGAAAAGGTCTGGCCGCTGCTGGATGGGGGCGAAGTTGCGCCGGTCATCCAGGCGATCCTGCCCTTCGCCGAGATTGCCGGCGCTCATCGGCTGATGGAGCAGGGCGATCATATCGGCAAGATCGTGATGCGGATCGGGTAGCAAAAGACAATAAGACGATGGTCGCCCTTGTATTGGCCCAAAGATCGCTTACGTTGGGATCAACGTCAACGAACAGAAAGGAAGGTGATCCAATGTCTAATGAGATTTCGGACCTCGTAATGGACATGGGAGAGGTGAAGGAGTCGAGGCAGCCCTCGGCTTGATAGCCGCCTTCCTTAGGGTCTCAGCACCCGGCCATTGTGAGGCCAAAGCTCATGAAGGGCCGCCGCAGGGCGGCCCTTTTCCTATGGAGCGGGATGAGGAAAAATGTGTGCGGTTTTCCGCCAGCGTGCCATCCCCTCAGATTCCGAAGCGGCCGAGTGCCGGAATCTTGATGCCGGGCCGCGCGACGTCGAAGCCCGCCACCAGTCCCATGAAGTGCAGTTCCAGCCCGCTGCGCCAGCCGGCCGAGACGCCGGCGAGGCCGTAAAGCGTCGCATGCAGGTCGCGACCGTCGGCATCGACATGGAACAGTTTCCCCTCCGGCAGATAGTCGCGCCCGACCGCATCCGGCGGCAGCACGACGTCGAGCTCCGGCACCGATCGCAAGACATGGGCGACGAAAGTGTTGGAGTTGGGCCCGGGCCAGATTCGATAGGCGCCCGGCGAAGAATAGGGATAATCCTCGATCGCCGTTTCGATCTTGGGGATCAGGCGCTTGGCTTCCTCGCCCCTGACTACCGCGACGATGCGCGGCTCGTTGGAATACCAGCGTCCGTCGGCCGGATAGGCGTTCTTGCGGATCGGCTTGCCCCAGCCGACCTTCTCATAACGGTTATAGGTAGGCGCCCCTTCGTCTTTGGTGACGATCCAGGCATGGCTTGCTACCGCCCCCTTCATGCCTCCGGTGGTCGCCGAGAAGACGTAAATCACCGCCTGCGGGCTCGCAGCAGCATCCGCCAGAATACCTGACGACGACCAATCCGCGTCGTGCCAGCTCTGTGGCCGCTCCTTGAAGTACCACAGGCCCGCCGAGGCGAGCGCCGGAAGCAGGTAGACGACAGCGAAAACGAGAAGGAGCTTGCGGAGGAATTTCATCTACGGTGACTTTTCTGCCGTGGGATTCCTGATAGATGCATATCCGAAACTTGGAAAATTGAGGGCAGCCGATGTCGAATCCGGTTCTGGTCGAAGTAACGCGCGGAAATCTGGTCGAAAGCCGCCATCGGGGCATGATCGTCGCCGTCGATGGCGACGGAAAGATGCTGTTTTCCCTTGGCCAAACGGATGCTCATATCTTTCCGCGCTCCGCCTGCAAGGCAATGCAGGCGCTGCCGCTGATCGAAAGCGGTGCCGCCGACGCCTATGGTTTCGGCGATCGGGAGTTGGCGCTGGCCTGCTCGTCGCATTCGGGGGAGCCGGAACATGTGGCGCTCGCCGCCAAAATGCTGGCGGCTGCGGGGCGGGACGTCCAGGCGCTTGAGTGCGGCGCCCATTGGTCCTCCGACCAGAAGACGCTGATCGCGCAGGCCCGCTCACTCGAAGTGCCGAGCGCGCTCCACAACAACTGCTCGGGCAAGCATGCGGGCTTCGTCTGCGCCTGCTGCCATTCCGGGACCGAGGTCAAAGGCTATATCGGCTATGACCACCCGATCCAGCGGGAAATTCGCGGCGTCATGGCGGAGCTGACCGGAGCGATTCTTGATCGCGACAATTGCGGCGTCGACGGCTGCTCGATCCCCACCTACGCGCTCTCGATGAAAGGACTTGCTCATGGATTTGCCAGGATGGCGAGCGGGGTCGGCCTCGGGACGGAGCGGGCGCGGGCCTCGAAGCGTCTCATCGACGCCTGCATGGCCGAACCCTTCTACGTCGCCGGCACCAAGCGCGCTTGCACGCGGCTGATGAAGACGGCTCCCGGCCGCATTTTTGCGAAGACCGGCGCCGAGGGCGTATTCTGTGCGGCGATACCGGAAAAGGGTATCGGCATCGCGCCGAAATGCGAGGACGGCACGACCCGGGCCGCCGAGGCGATGGTCGCCGCGACGCTTGCGCGCTTCTTTTCGGACGATGACGAAATCCATGAGGCGTTGATGGCTCAGGCCAATCACGCGATGCGCAACTGGAACGGAATGCACGTCGGCGACGTGCGGGTGACGGAAGCCTTTGCCACCTGACGCGATCTCGCTCAGGACTTGTCAATCGCGGCGATTCGATCTTCTGTGCTTGGGCGCCGTCGGCCGCGCAATTGGGAGGAAGAACGATGCTGAAACTGTTTTATACGCCTGGAACCTGCTCGCTTGCCTCGCATATCGCGCTAGAGGAAGCCGGTGCCGGCTATGAAGTGCATCGGGTCGATTTCTCCAAAGCCGAGCAGACCAAGCCGGACTACCTCACCATCAACCCCAAGGGGCGGGTGCCCGCCCTCGTGACCGACCGCGGTATACTGACGGAGACGCCGGCCATTCTTGCCTATATCGCCCAAAGCTTCCCGAAGGCGCGGCTTGCGCCGCTTGACGATCCTTTCGAGTTCGCGCGGCTGCAGTCGTTTCTGAGCTATCTCTGCTCGACGGTTCACGTCGCTCATGCCCATGCGCGCCGGGCCGCAAGGTGGGCAGACGACCCTGCGGCGCAGGAGGCGATGAAGGCCAAGGTGCCGCAGAACATGGCCGACTGCTTCGCGCTGATCGAGCGCACGATGTTCGTCGGCCCCTTTGTCAGGGGCGACGCCTATTCGGTCGCCGATCCCTATCTCTTTACCATCGCCGGCTGGCTCGAGTCGGACGGTGTCGATCCGGCCCGGTTTCCGCGGATCCTCGACCATCGCAACCGGATGGCCGAGCGTCCGGCCGTCGCCAAGGTTCTGGCCGAAGTGCAGTCGTAACGGCAATCGACCGGGATCGGCAGAGCCGAAGCGTTGAAACGGGCGTTGGTCGCCCTCAGTTGCAGAGGTTCTCCGCCCCAGTGCGCGGCCAAGGCCATCCGGGGAACGGCAGATCCGCGAGTTCGCGTTCACCCATACGGAAGAGATCCGGATGCTGGAGAGGGTCGCGCATCCAGTCGGAGGCGAGTCCTCGAACACTGTCGGACGAGGCCGCGGGGCGCCTCAGTATTGAGAAAACCTTCAGCATGTCGTCACCGTTCAGCTCGGATTGGGGTAGCGTAGCCGGTCTCGCCGGCCGCTGAACCCTTCAGTCTGTTGAAGGAGAATCCACCTCTTTGTCGAAGTTTGCAATTGAGATTGCGACGGCAGCGGTTTAGAAAAACTATATGAAAGACCTCAATACGGTTCACCTGAACGGACTGCGCGCGGCCGAAGCGGTCGGCCGCCTGGGCTCGCTCGCCGCTGCGGCGGAGGAGCTCGGCGTCACCGCCGGCGCCGTCAGCCAGCAGATTGCCAAGACCGAGGCGCAACTCGGTCGTACGCTTTTCGAGCGCTCGCCGCGGGGGCTTGTGGTTTCGGATAGCGGGCGCGCGCTGCTGACGCGATTGTCGAGCGCGTTCAGGGAGCTCGCCGAGGCAGTCGCGCAGGCACGGCGTCGTGACGATTCGGTATTGACGGTGTCGGTCGCGCCGGTCTTTGCGGCGCGCTGGCTCGTCTACCGGCTGGACCGCTTCGCCGAGCGTAATCCGGATATCCGGCTGAGGATCGACGCGACCACGACGCTCGCCAATCTGGAGACCTCCGATGTCGATCTCGGCATCCGCGTCGGGGCTGGCCGCTGGCCGGGCGTGCGATCGGAACTGCTGCTCGAGCAGGAGGTCTTCCCGGTCTGCTCGCCGGCACTGGCCGCCGGACTTCGTGAGCCCGCGGACATGCTGAAGCTGCCCGCGGTGATCGATGCGCATGCAATGTTTTCCTGGGAACTATGGCTCAAGACCGCCGGCCTCACCGGTGCGGCCATGACGGTGCGTCACACCTTCAACGACGCTTCCCTGGCGCTCGATGCGGCGATTGCCGGGCAGGGGGTAATGCTTGCCTGGCAGACGCTTGCCGGATACGCGCTGCTGAGGGGGTCTCTCGTGGCGCCGTTCGGCATTCGCGCCAAGACCGGCTTCGGGCACTACTTCGTCACCTCCGTCTCACGCCGCGAAAGCAAGGGCGCTGCCGCCTTCAAGCGCTGGGTGCGCGAGGAAGTGGAGGACGGAATGCGGCAGCTCGCGGCGATGACGGGATGAGAAGAGCCTTCGCTCACCCAGCCAGGTGCCTTATTCCGGTTCCTTCAGCCGTTCCTCCATCATCGCCTTGAAGGCGGGGCGGGATTGGCAGCGCGCCAGCCAGGCCTTGACCTGGCGGTGCCTTTCGAAAAGGTCCGTCTGGCTCATCGTGTAGCGGAAAACCTCCGCAAGATTGAGGTCCGCGACGGTAAAGCGGTCACCCACAACGTAGTCGCGATCGGCGAGGTGCGTTTCGAGTACGGAAAAGGCTTTTTCAAGGGAGCGGGCGCAGGCCGCGATCTCCGCCCGCCCTTCCGGCGTGTCCTCGATCCCGCTGTCATAGGCGAGAACGATCTTCACCGCATGCGGCTCGACCTCGGTCGCCGCCCACATCGTCCAGTTGCCGATCTGCCCTTCCTCCCGGATATCGGCCGGTGCCAGTGGTCCGCCGTGTTTGCGGGCGAGATAAAGATTGTTGGCGAGCGACTCGGTCAGCACCAACCCGTCATCCTCGATCGCGGGTATGAGGCCCATCGGGTTTATGGCGAGGAAGCCCGGTGACTTCGTATTGAGGGGGGCATCCGCGGCCAGCGGATCGGCGACCCGGCGCGCCTGGACAACCGGCACCGACCGGAAGGGCAGGCCGAGTTCCCCCGCCATCCAGTAGTTGCGCGACGCGCGCGAACGGTAAACTCCATAGATCGTCAGCATTTCCCGCGTCCTCCGATTGTCGTTCAGCTCCTTGCAGCGCGCGCGTCGGACAGACGCGCAAAGATCGCTGTAACTCCTGCATGGTCATGCTGTAGGCCATCGCCGTCCTCGGCAGAAGCCGTCGGCAATGATAGGTCGCATGAATTCTTTTGATGCGAAGTGGCTCTGCGCAACCTTTAGACGATTTTTCGCTGTGGAATTTAGGGAAGCATAACCTCTTTTCGCTAAATCTGCGCGAGCGCCGCTCCTTCGGAGGTTTCGCTTGGCAAGAAAAACGTCCCGCAGCATCCGATATGCCGACCTGAACGCGGACGACAATGCGCAGACGCGCCGGCTGATCGATGCCGGCAGCCGCCTTGCCGACGAGGTCGCGCGTCTCTTTCCGCCCGAACCCGACATGGCCGACCGCCACTACTGGCTCGAAGCGATGATCAACCACGTTCCCGATTATATCTATGCGAAGGATACGGCGGGGCGCTTCCTGATCGCCAACGAGGCGACGGTCGCCGACAACGGCCTTGAATGCCTGCGAGACCTCGTCGGCAAGACCGATTTCGATCTGCACCCGCACGAGTTCGCCCAGGCCGTCGCCGATACCGAGCGACGCGTGTTGGAAACCGGCGAACCGATCTTCGGCATCGAGGAACGCGCCATCGTGACCAAGGGCCGCGATCGCTGGCTGATGACCTCGAAAGTGCCCTTGCGCAGCAAGAGCGGCGGGATCATCGGTATCGTCGGCATCTCGCGCGATATCAGCGATCGCAAGGCCGCGGAGCGCCTGCTCGAAGGTCAGGCCCGGTTGCTGGAAATGATCGCCAAGGGCAGGCCCCTTGGTGAGTTCTTCCACGAGCTGGTGCTGATGATCGAAGCGCTGCTGCCCGGGATCAAGGCCTCCATCCTGCTCCTTTCGGAGGATGGCGGGCATCTCCTGCACGGCGCTGCCCCCAGCCTCGACGCGGATTATTGCGCTGCCATCCATGGCGTCGAGATCGGCCCTGCGGCCGGCTCCTGCGGAACGGCTGCGTGGTGCGGCGAACAGGTGATCGTTTCCGACGTCTTCGCCGATCCGCTCTGGGAGGAATACGCGCCTCTCCTGGGGCCTTCCGGCCTCCGCTCCTGCTGGTCCACGCCCATCCTGTCGCGCGAGCGCAATGTGCTCGGGACATTCGCGCTGTACGCGCAGGAGGTTGGAACGCCGAGCGAGCAGCAGCAGGAACTGATTGCCATGGCCGCTCATCTCGCCGGAATAGCGATCGAGCGCAAGCGGGCGGAGGACCGCATCGGTTTCATGGCCCATCACGACGCCTTGACGGGGCTGCCGAACCGCGTCCTTTTCGAGGAGCAGGTCGCCGGCATGCTCGAGGAGATCCGCGAGCGGGATCAATGGGCCGTGCTCGCCTTTCTCGACCTCGACGATTTCAAACTGATCAATGACAGCCTTGGGCACGCCACAGGTGATGAGCTCCTGAAGGTCGTAGCCGGGCGCATGCGGGGTGCCGTGCGCAGGTCCGATTCCGTCGTGCGCGTCGGCGGCGACGAGTTCATCATCCTCCTGAACGGCCTGCCGAAGGAGCGGGACGTCGTTCTGTCGCGGCTGGAGGACATCCGCGCTGCAATCGCCATGCCGGTGCAGTTGCAGGGCCGCTCCCTGCAGGTGAACTGCAGCATGGGCGTGGCCTGCTTCCCCAACCAGGGCACGACGGCGGGCGAACTTCTCGCCAATGCCGACATGGCCATGTATCGCGCCAAGGAGCTCGGCCGCAACAACATCCAGGTCTTCACCGAGGCGATGGCCGCCAGAGCCCATGAAAAACTCCAGTCGCAAGAAGAGCTTCGCGAGGCGCTTGCGCGGGAGGAGTTCCTGCTGCATTTCCAACCGCAGATGAGCCTCGAGACCGGCCGCATCTTCGCTGCGGAGGCGCTGTTGCGCTGGCAGCACCCGGTGCGCGGCATCATCTCGCCCGCGGCATTCATTCCGCTCGCCGAGGAAACCGGTCTGATCGTCCCGATTGGAGACTGGGTCCTGCGCGCCGCCTGCCGCCAGCTGAAGGCCTGGCAGGACGCCGGTCTGCCGCCGCTGATCGTCAGCGTCAACGTTTCAGCGCGGCAGTTCCGCGAGCGCAACTGGGCGGCGCGTGTGGCGGCGGTTTTGGAGGAGACCGGCCTCGAGGCCCGTTACCTCGAACTCGAGCTCACCGAAAGTCTGATCATGCAGGACGTGCCGGGGGCGATCGCCACGATGCATGCGCTGGAGGCGATCGGCGTGCACCTTGCGATCGACGATTTCGGGACAGGCTATTCGAGCCTCAGTGCGCTCAAGCGCTTCCCGGTGCGCCGGCTGAAGATCGACCGGTCCTTCGTGACGGACATTCCGGACGATGCCGACGACATGGCGATTACGTCCGCGATCATCTCGCTTGCACAGAAGCTCGGCCTGCGCGTCATTGCCGAGGGTGTCGAGACAAAGGCCCAGGTCGAGTTTCTCAAAGAAAGCGGCTGCGACGAGATCCAGGGCTACTTCTTCAGCCAGCCCTTGTCGGGCGAGGATTTCGAAGCGCTGCTTTCCTCCAAGCGGCCGTGATGTTCGCGAGCGGCCGTAAATGCAATCTGGTGCCACAGGGAGCGGTTTCCGCTTGCGTCCCGTTCCGACTTGCCGATAACCATTCGAGACGGCTTCGCAACGATTCACTTTCGAAGCACCTTGATCCGGCCCTCGGAATGGAGCACCTGGACTCTTTCCGTGCAGCACAACCCCGTTAGAGTTAGATGTCATCACTGCCTGCCTTGTCCCGACGTCAGTTTCTCCGCACATCCGGCTTGGCAATCGCCTCCGCCGGACTTGCGGGTTGTACCTCTTCGATGAATACGGACCGCTTCCGCGAGCAAACGATGCCGGTCTACCGCAATCCTGCGCTCGAAAGCCGCTGGAACGGGCCGCCGGGCGGGATCTTCGAGGGACCGGTCGGCGAGGGGCCGATCGGCCTGCCGCCGCAGGATGCCTATTACGCGGAGATCTATGCGGCGCGGGAGGATGGCGGCTTTCTCATCCCGGAGGTGCCCTTCAGACAGATCGATCCGCGCTTCTATCGCCAGGAGGTCGGCGATCCCTTCGGTGAGGCCCCCGGCACGATCGTCGTCGATACGGCCGACCGCTATCTGTACCTAGTCCAGCCGGGCGGGCGGGCGATGCGCTATGGCGTCGGGTTAGGCCGCGAAGGCTTCGCCTGGTCGGGCCGCGGTCTGATCCAGTGGAAGCAGAAATGGCCGAAGTGGACGCCGCCGAACGAAATGATCGCCCGTCAGCCGGTACTGGCGAAATATTCCGCCGATAATGGCGGCATGCCGCCGGGACTCGACAATCCGCTCGGCTCGCGCGCTCTCTACATCTTTCAGAACGGCCAGGATACGCTCTATCGCGTCCACGGGACGCCCGAATGGCAATCGATCGGCAAGGCGGTCTCTTCCGGTTGCGTCCGCATGGTCAATCAGGACGTGATCGATCTTTACGATCGCGTGCGCAACAAGGCGCCGATCCTCGTCATCTGACGGCCTTTCCGGGAGCGTAACGAAGGGGCCGTTCGTTTCGGCAGCGAAAATCGCTTCTTTCTGCGTTTTGATGACCAGCGAAAGCGTTAACTGCGAACTTCCGGACGGAGAGCGGTACACACTTTTCCTTCAGGTGCTCTTGTCAGCTTTCGTGTCGACTCCCGGCCAGCCGCTGCGTCAGCCTGTGCAGCGCGTCGCGCAATTCGCCGACCTCCTCGAGGCTGCAGCCTGATGCATTGCCGATGTCGCGCAGAATACCGAAGGCTTCGGCCTTCAGCTCCCGGCCGCCATCCGTCAGGCTGACGATCACCTGCCGCTCGTCCGCCGCATCGCGTACGCGGCGGACATATCCGCCTGCTTCCAGCCGCTTGAGCAGAGGCGAAAGGGTGCCTGAATCGAGGCCCAGTTCTTCGCCGATTCGTTTCACCGTCATGCGGTCCTGCTGCCAGAGCGTGAGCAACACGAGATATTGCGGATAGGTCAGCCCGAAGCGGTCGAGCAATGGCTTGTAGGCGCGATTGAAGGCATGCGCCGCCGAGTAGACGGCGAAACAGAGCTGGCGGCCGAGCGCCAGCACCTCATCGGAATCTGCGTCGAATTTTGCCGCTTTCCTCGTCATGATGTCATTGTCGCAAATTCACGCCGGCAAAGCAATTTGCAAAATTAATTTGCGCGCTATTTAATCTTGCGATATATAAATCCGGCAACCACAAGGAAGGAGACTGTCATGCCCATCCTCTACCGCACTACCGCGTCCGCGACCGGCGGCCGCGCCGGCCAGGCCAAGAGCAAGGACGGCGTTCTCGACGTGACGCTGACCGTTCCGAAGGAACTCGGAGGCGACGGCGCGCGCGGCACCAATCCCGAGCAACTCTTTGCCGCCGGCTATTCCGCCTGCTTCCTCGGTGCACTGAAATTCGTCGCCGGCAAGGAGAAGGTAAAGCTTGCGGAAGACACGACGGTGACGGGCACGGTCGGCATCGGACCGCGCGACGACGGGACAGGCTTCTTTATCGACGCGGCGCTGGAAATCTCGTCGCCCGGCGTGGAAAAGGCGGTCCTGGAAGACCTCGTCCAGAAGGCGCATATCGTTTGCCCTTACAGCCATGCGACCAGGGGCAATGTCGACGTTAAGCTGACGGTGGCCTGATAGGACCGTTGCAGATAGCCGAAGCCCGTAACCCCGGGCTTCGGCCTGCCCCGGCAGTTCCGCCGCAAGCAAGTGTCGGGGATAGATCTAAGGCCTGTTGAGATTCGGGCCACCCGCCGCGGCTTGTTTCATTTCCTCATTCCTGTGCTTGTCACAGGAATCCAGCCAGACCAAGTCCTTGGGCTGAAAGAACTCTTTCCGCGCCGCAGACGCGGCGCTGCTGGATCCCTGTGACGAGCACAGGGATGAGGAACGAGGAGACGTTGCAGTCCTCCGATAGGTTTCCTACAGCGCCGCGCGTCTTATGAGACGCGCTGGAAAACTATGTGCAGTTTTCCGCCCGCATCCCGCGTCTCAACGATCGTGATCTAGCGCTTCAGACTGCCGAGTATTCCGCGCACAAGGGCTCGCCCCACCTGGGTCGCAACCGTTCGCGCGACCGACTTCATCGCAGCTTCCATGATGGTTTCCCGCTTGTAGCCGGACGATCGCGGCCGGGTCTGCTTGCCGGAAGGCGCTTCGGCCGCATCGTCGCCGAAGCCGGGCAGGGTCCAGCGGCTGCCGCCGGAAGTCTCCTCGGCGGGTTTTTCTTCTGCCTGCCGGGCAGCCTCCGCCTGTTCCGCTGCCTTGGCTGCACGTTTGGCAAGCATCTCATAAGCCGAGTCGCGGTCGAAGTCCTCGTCGTAGAGACCGCGCACCGGGCTCACGTCCACCACCTTCTGCCGTTCCGCATCCGTGAGCGGGCCAAGGCGCGACGAAGGCGGCCGGACCAGGGTTCTCTCGACGATCGACGGCGATCCCTTGCCCTCGAGCGTCGAGACCAGAGCCTCGCCGGTGCCAAGATTCGTGATCACGTCGGCACAATTGAAGTCGGGATTCGGGCGGAATGTGTCGGCAGCCGTCTTGACGGCCTTTTGTTCGCGCGGGGAATAGGCGCGCAATGCGTGCTGGACGCGGTTGCCGAGTTGGGCGAGGACCGTCTCCGGTACGTCCAGCGGGTTCTGCGTGACGAAATAGACACCGACGCCTTTAGAGCGGATCAGGCGGACGACCTGCTCGACACGCTCGACGAGAACCTTCGGCGCATCGTTGAAGAGCAGATGTGCCTCGTCGAAGAAGAACACCAGCTTCGGCTTGTCGGGGTCGCCGACTTCGGGCAGTTCTTCGAACAGCTCGGACAAGAGCCACAGCAGGAAGGTCGCGTAGAGACGCGGGTTCATCATCAGTTTGTCGGCGGCAAGCACCGAAATCGCGCCGCGCCCGTCATTTGTGGTCCGCATGATGTCGGTGATCTTCAGCGCCGGCTCGCCGAAGAAATGCTCCGCACCCTGCTGCTCCAGAATCAGGAGTTCGCGCTGGATAGAGCCGACGGAGGCCTTGGAGATGAAGCCGAACCGATTGGAAAGCTCGCTCGCATTCTCGCCCATGTAATTGAGCAGCGCCTGCAGGTCCTTGAGGTCGAGCAGCGGCAGGCCGCCCTCGTCGGCGATCTTGAAGGCGATGTTCAACACGCCTTCCTGCGCGTCCGTCGCATTCATCAGCCGCGACAGAAGAAGTGGGCCCATTTCGGAAATGGTGGTGCGGACCCTGTGGCCCTTCTCGCCGTAGAGATCCCAGAAGATCACCGGGAATTCCTGGAAATCGTAAGGCTCGAGGCCGATCTGCTCGGCGCGCTTCAGCAGGAAGTCCTTGGGCTCGCCCATGGCGCCGATACCGGACAGGTCGCCCTTCACGTCCGCGCAGAAGACCGGAACGCCCGCATTCGAGAAACCCTCGGCCAGGATCTGCAGCGTCACGGTCTTGCCGGTCCCAGTGGCGCCGGTGATCAGCCCGTGGCGGTTGCCGAACTTCAGCTCCAGATATTCGCCTTTGTTGATCGAATCGTCCGGCTTGCGGCTGGTTCCGATATAGATCTTGCCTTCCTGCAGCATGGGGGCTTCATCTCCGTCTTGTCAATTTTATCAATGAAAGCGGGTATTTCCCGCATGTCGCACAAAGTCGGTCATCGAAACATAGCGTGCATCTGTTATAGGCGGTGCGTCTGTTCCCGGCAACATGATTGCGGGCGCGAACAAGGCCGGATTGCCATCTGGCGAGCCCCGTGAAACGATGCTGCGAGGTGGCGGAATATGGTATTCGGCGTCCGTTTCGATGCTCTTGTTATTCCGGCATCGTTCATTTACCTTGACGTTAACGTCAAAATTCGATCGAGGAGATTTCCATGAGTGAACTGGTCACGCGCGTGGCGGAAAATGTCGGAATCGAGACCGCAACGGCGGAAAAGGCAGTCGGGATGATCCTCGGCTTCCTGCAGCGTGAGGCAGCCGAAGGCCCGGTCGCCCAGATGATCGAGGCGATCCCCGGTGCGCCCGAACTGGTCGCCCAGTACAATGGCGAGGGCAGCGGTGGTGGCGGCCTTCTTGGCGGCCTGATGTCGGCGATCGGCGGAGGCGGCGGCGTCATGGCGCTGGGGCAGCAATTGATGAGCCAGGGTCTTGGCATGGGAGAGATTACGGCGCTCGCGAAAGAGACGATCGCATTTGCCAAGGAGAAGGCGGGCGAGGAAGTCGTCGACGAGGTGGTCGCCTCCGTTCCGGGCCTCAGCCAGTTCGTCTGATTGCTCTGATGCGCAGGCAGGCCGTTACCCCCTCTGGCCGGCAGCCGGAGGAGGTAACGGTCGCGGTGCGGCATGGGGGCCTCTAAAGGCCTTCACCTCACGCATCCCATTCGGGAGCAAGACCCTGCGGATTGACGATCCGCCCGGACGGGCGGGCAAGCTCGCGGACTGCCGCCATCTCCTCCCGCGTCAGCGCGAAGTCGAATATCGCGAAATTCTCCTTGAGCCGCGCCTCCGTCGCCGTCTTCGAAAGCACGATCACATCCTGCTGTTGCACGAGCCAGCGCAGCGCCACTTGCGCCGCCGTCTTGCCGTGGCGGCCGCCGATCTCCGCGAGCAGCGGGTCGGCAGGCACTTTGCCGTTGGCCATGGCATAGTAAGCCGTGAGCGACATTCCGAGCCGCCGCGCCGTCTGGAGGACCTTCGTCTGGTCGAGATAAGGATGATACTCGACCTGGTTCGTGGCGATCGGCGCATCGCTGAGACGCGTCGCCTCTTCCATTTGCGCGGCGTTGAAGTTGCTGATGCCGATATGGCGTACTTTGCCGGCATTCCGCACCTTGTTCAGGGCGCCGATGCGTTCGGCCATCGGCACGTCGCTCCCCGGCCAGTGCAGAAGCAGCAGATCGACATGGTCGGTTCTCAGCTTTCTCAGGCTCTCATCGACCGAGGCGATGAAGGCGTCGTGGCGATAGTTGTCGACCCAGACCTTCGTGGTCAGAAAGATGTCCGCCCGTGCAATGCCGGACTTCTGGATGGCCTCGCCGACTTCCGCCTCGTTGCCGTAGATCTGTGCGGTGTCCACGTGGCGGAAACCGAGCTTCAGGGCCTGCGGCAGGATGCGAAGCACCTCCGCTCCGGACATACGGAATGTGCCGAAGCCGAGCGCGGGAATATTGGCGCCATTTGAACTGACTGCATGCATTGAGAACTCCTTCACTGCGAGCGCCCGGCGGGCCGAAGCGCGATCTCCTATACTTGTCCGCGCAAGGCGCGCCTTCAAGCTTGTCCGGAAAACAGGGCCGCGCCTGTCGGAGCGGCGAGAACCCGCACGCACTCGCGCTCTAGCGATTTTTTGTCGCCACGATGAAAAGCCGCGGGAAACGCAGGAGCACGCGCCCGTTTTTCATCGCCGGATAGGCCTTCCTGATCTTTTCGGCATAGGCGGCGAGATACCCCGCCCGCTGAGTGGTGGGCAGCGCGTCCAGATAGGGGCGTAATCCCGTGCCCTTCACCCATTCGACGATCGCGTTCGCATTTGCGAGCTGGTGATAGTAGACGGTGTGCCAGACATCGACGCGGACCTCCTTCGAGGTGAGCCTTTCGACGTAGGTAGCCGGTGAGGGCAGGGACCTGCGCCGAATGGTGCGGCCCGCGAAGGCCGGGGCGAAGGCGGCCTCCTCTGCCGTTTCCTCCATCAGAAGATGAGACGATTCGTCGAGATTGTCGGGCATCTGCACGGCAAGCGTTCCGCCGGGCGCAAGCGCCAGTATGAGCCGCTCGAAAAGCGTGACGTGCTCCGGCAGCCACTGGAAGACCGCATTGGCAAAGAAGAGCGCGCTTTCCGCCGGCGGCGTCCAGGCGGCGAGGTCGCCTTTTTCGAAGCGAAGGTCCGGCAGGCGGGTGCGGGCGGCCGAAAGCATGTCATCGTCGCTGTCGATGCCGGTGAGCGGGCTGCCCGGAAATCGTTCGAGGATCAACTCGGTCGAATTGCCCGGGCCGCAGCCGAGGTCGAAGGCAGGACCGGCGGGCAGATCGGGTACCTGCGCCAGCAGGTCGCGCGCCGGACGCGTCCGTTCGTCCTCGAACTTGGCATATTGCGCTGCAGACCAGGCCATGGGCGGGGCTCCTTCATACGCCGAATTGCAGGCTTTCGAGCGAGGGGAGGATCAGCGAAGGACCATGGTCCTTGTATTCATCCGGCCCGTCGGCCCGGTTGATCCAGACGGTGCGAAAGCCGAATTTCGTGGCGCCGGCGATATCCCACCGGTTCGAGGACTGGAACGAGACCGCCTGCGGATAGAGCCGGTAGCTCGTCGTCACCAGGTCGTAGACAGCCGGTGCCGTCTTGAACGCCTTGACGGCATCGACCGAGAAAACGTCGTCGATGATGATATCGAGTGCGGCGTTCTTGACGGCCGAGGCCAACATGGCCGGCGAACCGTTGGAAAGAATGGCGATGCGGGCGCCACGTTCCTTCAATCCCTTGAGGACCGCGGGAACTTCCGGATAACAGTCGAGCGCCCAATAGGCGTCGAGAAGCGGCTTTTTAAGCCCGGGGTCGGCTGAGGGGAAGCGCTGAAAGGCGTAGTCGAGCGACTGCTCGGTCAATTCCCAGAAGTCGACATAGGCGCCCATCAGCGAGCGCACCCAGGAATATTCGAGCTGCTTGGCGCGCCAGAGTTCCGAAAAGGCCTGGCCGTCCGGCCCGATCGCATCGGCATGCCGGCGTACGGCCGCATGCACGTCGAAAAGCGTGCCATAGGCGTCGAAGACATAGGCCGCGTAAGACATCGAGTTCTCCCGTTTATCCACCGTCCGGTCGGCGCGCCGGAGGTTTTCACCGTTTGCGCGAGCGGCCGCCGGGCAGGGGCTTGCGGCACTGCGTCGGAGACGCTGTGCCACAGCATTCTTTTGCGCGCATCATGTCAAAACTTTGTGCGCCGCACAATGTCTTCGTCGCCCGCCTTCGTTCAGTCTTTCCAAACCTTTGCCGGGAAACGCAGCGCCTGTTTCGCAAGTTTGCCCTTGAGGCCGAGGGCCGCGTCGCAAAGGCCGAGCACGTGCCGGTTCGGTTTCGCCTCCGGGCGCAGCCCGTGAAGCGCTGCCGCAGCCTCCTCCGGTGCCAGATAGCGCGCCAGAACGCCGAGGGTCAGCGCTGTCGAACGTCCGATGCCTCTGAGGCAATGAACCAGCAGGTGCGCCTCTCCGGGCAGGCTGTCGATGAAGTCAAATGTCGCCTCGATGGCCGCCGGACGCGCGGCATCCGGCGCATCCGGGTCGATGGTGTCGCCGAAGCGGAGTTCCAGATGCCGCTCCGGCGGCAGGTCGATCATCGAAAGCAGACGCGTCGCTGGCGCTCGGATGGAGACGAGATGCGTCGGCGCCCATAACGCGCGATTGTGCCGCGCCTCGGTTTGCGAGCTCACGATGAGGCGCACCGGCCAGCCGTTCGGATGCGCCGGATTCGCGTCGAGTACGGGCCGATAACAGGCGCTCTCGATAGCCTGAACCGCAAGAGCCATGACGTGCCTCCTGATTCGTCTCGGATTGCCGGCAGAATAGCAGCGCCGGCACGCAACCGAAATCCGGTCAGAACCGCGTGATGACACTGATGCCGAGGTCTGTCGCCCGGTCCATCGCAGCAAGCGCCGGCGCCGCCTCTTCGAGCGATATCTCACGGCCGATCAACTGCTTCGGGTTCAGTTTCCCGGCGGTGATCATTGCCAGCATCGCGTCGTAACGCCAGGCCTGCATTCCGTGGCTTCCATAGATCTCGAGTTCATGGCCGATCACTTGCGCCATCGGAATCTGCGGCGTCGCGTGCTCCGCCAGCATAAGCCCGACCTGGACGTGCCGGCCGCGGCGGCGCAGATTTTTGATCGAGTTGAAGCAGGTAACGGGCGAGCCGAGCGCATCGAGCGAGACGTGGGCGCCACCTCGGGTGAGTTCCCTGACAGCTCCCGCGACGTCCTCCGTCTCGCGGCCGTCGATGGTGGCGACCGCCCCGAGCGTCCGGGCGAAGGCGAGCTTCTCCTCCGAGATGTCGATGGCGATGGGGTTGGCGCCGAGTGCCGCGGCGATCATGATTGCGGAGAGGCCGACACCGCCGCAGCCGTGCACAGCCACCCACTCGCCGCCCTTGACGCGGGCCTGGTCGACGACCGCCCGGAAAGAGGTCGCGAAGCGGCAGCCGAGGCTCGCCGCCGTTGCGAAATCCATGTTCTCGGGCAGATGCACGAGGTTTTGCTCGGCAAAGTCGATCGCCACATATTCCGCAAACGAGCCCCAGTGGGTGAAACCCGGTTGAAACTGCGCTTCGCAGACCTGGCTGTTGCCGGAGCTGCATTCGAAGCAGCGGCCGCAACCCGAAACGAAGGGTACCGTCACCCGGTCGCCGATCCTGTAGCGGAGGACCCCGCGCCCGGCCGCCGCGATCGTGCCTGCCAGTTCGTGGCCCGGCACATGCGGAAGACGAATGTCCGGGTCGTGCCCCATCCAGCCGTGCCAGTCGCTGCGGCAAAGGCCGGTCGCCTCGATCTTGATGACGACGCCGTTCTCGGTCGGCGCCGGATCGGGAAGCGTCCGGATCTCGGGCATCTTCTCGAAGGCATCGTAATACATCGCTTTCATCGAGATCTCTCCCTTTGGGCGTTTTCATCATTCTGACACGTCGCCCGGGAGGGCTCCAGAATGGACGCCATGACATTTTTTGATGTACCCATTCACCCTCATGCTGCTTTTTCCGGCTAGAGCGGAAGTGCGTGAAGAAAGAAGGAGGCGCCGATGGCCGTCGATACATCCCCACGATCCACCACCTGGACCTTTGTCGATGGCGAATGGCTTGCCGGCAACCCGCCGCTGATCGGCCCGACATCCCATGCGATGTGGCTCGGTTCGACCGTATTCGACGGCGCCCGCTGGTTCGACGGCATTGCGCCGGACCTCGGCCTCCATTGCCGGCGTGTCAACCGCTCCGCCGAGGCTCTGGGTCTCAAGCCAACGATGTCGGCCGAGGAGATCGAGGGACTGACCTGGGAAGGCGTGAAGAAGTTCGACGGCAAGACGGCGGTCTATGTGAAGCCCATGTATTGGGGCGAGCACGGGTCCTGGAGCGTCGTTGCGGTGGATCCTGAATCGACACGCTTCGCGCTTTGCCTTTTCGAGGCGCCGATGGGCAATAGCCGTGCCGGCTCGTCGCTGACACTCTCTCCCTTCCGCCGGCCGACGCTCGAATGCATGCCGACCGATGCCAAGGCCGGCTGCCTCTATCCCAACAACGCCCGCATCCTCAACGAGGCACGTTCGCGCGGTTTCGACAATGCCCTGGTGCGCGACATGCTCGGCAACATCGCGGAGACCGGCTCCTCGAATATCTTCATGGTGAAGGACGGCGTCGTCTTCACGCCGGCCGCCAACAGGACCTTCCTCGCCGGCATCACCCGCTCGCGCGTGATGGCCCTTCTCGGGGAGGCAGGCCACGAAGTGATCGAAACCAGCTTGACCATGGCCGATTTCGAAGGGGCCGACGAAATCTTCACCTCGGGCAACTATTCCAAGGTGCTGCCTGTCACTCGCCTCGAACAGCGCGAATTGCAGGCCGGTCCGGTCGCGGCGAAGGCGCGCGATCTCTACATGGACTGGGCGCACGCGACCGGAGGGAAGTGATCTCCTCTCAGTCTAGCCGGCCGTGATTTCTCCGCCGCCCTGAACGCGCGAGGCATCGCCAGTCGCCCGTCGAAGGTCACGGTTCAAGCGGACGGACGACCACATCGGCGGACGAGCGCGTGTTCGGTCCGTGATAGACCGCTTCGACATTGTTGCCGTCCGGGTCGAGGAGAAACGCGGCATAATAGCCCGGATGGTAGCTTCGCTCTCCGGGCGGTCCATTGTCGGTGCCGCCATTGGCCAGTCCGGCATCGTAGAACCGCTGCACCGCATCGGGGCCCGAGGCCTGGAATGCGAGGTGGACGCGGGTGCGGTAATCCTCCGCCGCGTCGACGAAGAACTCGTCGAACGCAAAGAACTCGTCGGTCTCGTAGGTCGGCTGGTGGCCAAGCGCGCCGAGCACCGCCTGATAGAACCGCTTGCTCGCCCTGAGGTCCCCGACGCGAAGATGCACATGGTCGATGAGCCGTCCCTGGTGAAATTCCATCGTCTTCTCCTGTGGCACGGTTGGGCACATGCCCTCGATAACGTAAGATAGGACCGCAAGGCGGCGCGTCGAGGCGCTTGCGCGCGAAGGCGGAAGTCACGAAAGCAATGAAAGTATTTTGCGTGGGTTAGCGAAATTTTGGCGCTGCATCGGTTGCCTCCCTGCAAGGCGGTGCCTATGTTCCGCTGACAGATTTCCCCGACGAAATCCATGCCAAGAGGAGATGCCACAATGGCTTTCGAATTGCCGAACCTTCCCTATGACTACGATGCGCTTGCGCCTTACATGTCGCGCGAAACGCTCGAATACCATCACGACAAGCACCACCTCGCTTACGTGACGAACGGCAACAAGCTCGCCGAGGAAGCCGGTCTTTCCGATCTTTCGCTGGAAGATATCGTCAAGAAATCCTACGGCACCAACCAGCCGTTGTTCAACAATGCCGGCCAGCACTACAACCATGTCCACTTCTGGAAGTGGATGAAGAAGGGCGGCGGCGGCACCAGCCTGCCCGGCAAGCTCGATGCGGCGGTCAAATCGGACCTTGGCGGCTACGACAAGTTCCGCGCCGATTTCATTGCTGCCGGCGCAGGTCAGTTCGGCTCGGGCTGGGCCTGGCTTTCCGTTAAGAACGGCAAGCTGGAAATCTCCAAGACCCCGAACGGCGAAAATCCGCTCGTCCACGGCGCAACCCCGATTCTCGGCGTCGATGTGTGGGAACATTCCTATTACATCGACTACCGCAACGCGCGTCCGAAATACCTGGAAGCCTTCGTCGACAATCTCATCAACTGGGATTACGTCCTCGAGCTGTACGAAGCGGCTGCAAAGTAAGCACTGCTTTCTACCAGCGGGAAATCGGCCCGGCGCTTGCGCCGGGCCTTTCGTTTTGAGGGGCGGTTTTCAGCGGCCATCTCGTCACAGTTTTCTACCCGTCCGCCGCCTCGAGCGGCCGAACCGCATTCGCCTGCCATCCCGCAATCCACATCTGCCTCAGCCGGTTGCCTTCGCCGCGGAAATAGGCGTCGGCGGGTTCGCAGTGTTCAACGCGGTCGGCGCGGAAGTTGCGGATATCCTGCCGCAATTCGCACCACGCGACCATCATCGCGTGTTCGGAATAATAGATCAGCGCAAGCGGTAGTACTGTGCGCTCGGTCGCGCGCCCGAGCTCGTCGCGATAGTCCAGCACCAGCTTCTGCTCGTCACGGATCGTCCGCCGGATCATGGCCAAGTCGACCGCCGGCGGCGGCGAGGCGATCGTGCCCCAGGCGTGCAGCGCCTGTGACTGGAAGGCCTTACGCAGCGGTTCCGGCACGGCGCCGGTGATCTTCTGATTGACGCGCCGTGCCGCCGCCTTCAGCTCCTCGTCGCCCGTGCGAGCCAGAAGCGCAAGCGCCAGCACGATCGCCTCCGTCTCCTCGATCGAGAACATCAGCGGCGGCAGGTCAAAGCCGGGCCTCAGGATATAGCCGATGCCACGCTCGCCCTCGATCGGCACGCGCATCGCCTGCAGGGCGGCAATATCCCGGTAGATAGAGCGGGGCGTCACCTCCAGCGCGTCGGCGATTTGCGCCGCCGTCACCGGTGTACGGGCGAGCCGCAGCATCTGGATGATTTCGAAAAGACGCGACGCCTTGCGCATGAAGCGGCCTCTACCTGCTCACTCCTGACACGACCTTGTCAGTAGGAGAGAGATATAACACGCGCCAACGGGTTGAAACTAAACAATCCGCTCCTGGGATAGCACGGAAATCGGGTGAGCAACTGACATGACCTATGCGGAAAACCTCTGGCTCTTTTTCACCCTGCTCTTCGGCATCATCATCGTTCCCGGCATGGACATGGTTTTCGTCCTCGCCAATGCGATGACCGGCGGGCGCGCTTCCGGGCTTTCGGCAACGGCCGGAATCGTGGCAGGCGGCGTGCTGCACACGCTCTATGCAGCCCTTGGCGTCAGCGTCGTCCTGCATCTGGTGCCCCAGCTCTTCAACCTGCTGCTCGCTGCCGGCGCGGCCTATATCGCCTGGATCGGTTTTTCGCTCCTGCGCAGTTCCATCACCATCAGCGGCGTCGAAGGAGGGGCACGGCTGTCGCGTTGGGCGAGTTTTCGGCAGGGCGCCCTGACGAGCCTGATGAATCCCAAGGCCTATCTCTTCATGCTTGCGGTCTACCCGCAGTTCCTCAAGCCGCAGTTCGGCCCGGTGTGGTCCCAGGCGGCCGTCATGGCCGTGATGATCGCGCTGACGCAGCTTGCGGTCTATGGCGGGCTTGCACTTGCCGCCGGGCGCGGGCGTGATTTCCTCGTGGGCAGCCCCGGTGCCACGGTGACCATCGGCCGGCTCGCCGGTCTCCTCCTCGTCGTCATCGCCATCTTCACGGTATGGCATGGCTGGAGCGGGGCTGTTTAAGACGCCGTCGAACAAGTATAAAGATGAGTTCTGTAATCATATTTGAATATCTGAAGGCGTCGCCACGCAGCCAGGTATTGCGTCGGGAATTGTGCTGAATCGACAAGCACATCAAAAAAAGTTACTTCCGTAGAAAACCCAAAATGCCATCATGCCGGCGCTTGAACACCACGCCGCGGAAGCGGGTCAGACCGGAGAACATGATGAAGATACGAGCTCTTATGCTTGCCGCAGCCCTGGCGGGCCTGGGCGTGACCGCCGTGACGGCGGCCGACGAGCCGCAGGCGGTGCGTCAGCAGCTGATGAAAAAGGTGGGAAAGGCCACGGGCGAACTCAGCGGCATCGCCAAGGGTGAAAAGCCTTATGACGCCGAGATCGTCAAAGCATCTCTGGCGACGATAAGCGAGACGGTGAAGGTTTTCCCGAATCACTTCCCGGCCGGCTCCGAAACGGGAATGGAAACCGAAGCAAGTCCGAAAATCTGGGAGAACATGGAGGACTTCAAGGAAAAGGCCGCCAAGCTCGGCGGTGACGCAGAAAAGATCCTTGCCCAATTGCCGGCAGATCAGGCCGGTGTCGGCGCCGCGCTCGGCATTCTGGGAAAGGACTGCAGCAGCTGTCACGAGACCTACCGCCTGAAGAAGAATTGACGATCAGACGGTTCTTCCAACCCGATTTGAACCGCGCCGGTTCGCCGGCGCGATCTCTCCGCAAGCAGGTCGAAAAGCCCTCCGGCCGTTGTCATCCGCATTCGTGATTTCAAGAGGAGCCCATGGGCCGGCGCGCGAGGTATCTGCTTTCTGGTCTGGTCCTGCTGGTGGTGGCGGGAGGGAGTCTCGCCTGGTGGCTGACCAAGCCCGATCGCTGGGACGGCGCTCATTGGGAGGGGCTCGGCGAGCCCGATCTCGCCAATGGCGAACGGATCTTCTGGGCCGGCGGCTGTGTCAGCTGCCACGCCGCTCCGGGCGCCAAGGACGACCAGAGGCTCGTGCTTGCCGGCGGCCGCACCCTGAAGAGCCCTTTCGGCACCTTTTATCCGCCCAACATCTCCCCCGATGAAACCGTTGGCATCGGCAACTGGACGCTTGCGGAGTTCGGCGACGCGATGACCCGCGGCGTCGGAAAGGACGGCGAGCATCTCTATCCCTCCTTCCCCTACGGCTCCTATATCCGGATGACCGCGAAGGACGTGAACGACCTTTGGGGCTTCATGCAGACGCTGCCGAAGAGCGGCAACGCGACGCCTCCGCACGACCTGGCATTCCCCTACAATGTCCGCCAGGCGCTCGGAGCATGGAAGCTGCTGTATCTGAACGCGGAGCCGCGTACTCAGGTCAATACCGCCGACACCAAGCTCGCCCGCGGGCAATACCTCGTGGAGGGCCCTGGTCATTGCGGCGAATGTCACACGCCGCGCGATGCGCTTGGCGGCTTCGAGGAGGGCCGGTGGCTCACCGGCGCACCCAATCCCGAAGGCGAAGGCCGAATTCCCGACATCACCCCGTCTTCGAAAAGCATCGGGGGCTGGAGTGCATCCGACATCGCCTCCTATCTCGAAACCGGCTTCACGCCGGATTTCGACACGGTCGGCGGCTCGATGGTCGAGGTCCAGAAGAACATGGCGGAGCTGCCGGCCTCCGACCGCGATGCGATCGCGGCCTATCTCAAGGCGCTGCCGGCGCTGTAAACCGGAGCGACCCGCGGCCTCCGTCACCCGAGTCTCTGCAGGTAGCGCATGCCGGTTACCGGGCGCGGTACGAAACGCTCGGACTCGTAGAAACGGTGCGCCTGGAAGTTTCCGGTGGCGGCACTGACCGAGAGGTAGTCGCAGCCCGCCATTTTCGCCTGCTCGCGAGCCTTGGCCACGAGGTGGCGCCCGATGCCGGTGCCGCGGTGACCGGGGCGGACGAAGAGGTGGTGCATTTCCATGCCGCGGGCACCTTCGGCCGCCCGGTATTGCGGGACGAGAACGGCATAGCCGATCAACGCGCCGCCGGCTTCGGCGACCAGCGCCGTGATCCAGGGCGTGCGTCCGAAGAGATCCCGCTCGAGCTGTTCGGGCGTGACGGTTGCGGCATCGCCGTGATGGGCGGCAAGCTCGGCGACCATCTCGCGCAATTCGGCGAGATCACGTGGCTTGGCGCAACGGATCGTCACCATCGGCGCACGGGCCGACGGAACGGGCTGAAGGGTAGGGGTGACGGTCTGCAGCATTCTCGGCTCCTAATGGTTCTCTTCCGCCATCAGGTGCCGTGAAAAACAAAAGCCGCCTGATGGCGGCCTTGTTGAATATGATCAGCAGGCCGCTCCTATCGGAACAGCCAAAAATATACGCTGGAAATGGGCGCGTTCTTGATCATGCGCGTAGATTGTCCAAATCCCGGAATTTGTCAACGAGGAATTTCAATGCTCTTTTCCGCACAGCGAGTGGTCGGCAAGCGCGCGGATCACATGGCAATCGCCGATCGTGTGATCGCCATGGCAGGCGACGATGCGCTCGAGCTCATGCTCCAGCCTTCTGAGCCGGGCGATTTTTTCCCGCACGGAGGCAAGATGCTCGGTCGCGATGCGGTCCGCCTCGCCGCAGGGGCGTTCCGGATGTTCGCTCAATGCCAGAAGGTCCCGGATCGCCTCAATCGAAAGTCCGAGGTCGCGTGCGTGGCGGATAAAGGCGAGCCTTTCAAGCTCGTGCTTTTCATAGCGCCGCTGATTGCCCTCCGAGCGCTCCGGCGCCGCGAGCAGTCCCATCTGCTCGTAATAGCGGATGGTCGGGATTTTTACGCCCGTCCGCCGGGAAAGATCGCCGATCGTATACATGCGATGGCCCAGTGCTCCACATTTTGAAACTGCGTATTTCCAGACGGAAACCGCACACCGCTTTCTTATCCTCTAGTCTCTAGAGCTTTATATGGGCAGGACCTGCCGCCGATCAAGCTTGGAAAGCGGCATCCGAGGTTGATTCCGTGTCGAAGAGCGCAGCTTCGGGCACAAGCCCGCCGCAATCGCCCTTTAGCGATTCGACCGTCGGAATCGACAGGAATAATATTCCAGATCAATAATTTAGCTATGTCTCGGCGCTTGAGCCCCACAGACGGAGGAAGACATGCCTTTGCACATTACCCGCCGAGCAATGCTGGCCGCGTCGGCCATGCTCTATCCGGCATTCGTGCTCGGAACGCCCGCGAATGCGGCCGGTGGGGCGGAGGAAGACGTCACGGAACGACTTCGCCGGCTTGAAGAGCGCACCGGCGGACGCCTCGGGGTTGCCGTGCTCGACACCGAGACCAACATCTCGTTCGGGCACCGGGAGGCCGAGCGTTTCGCCATGTGTTCGACCTTCAAGGCGCTTGCGGCGGCTTGCGCGCTGGCACGCGTCGATCGCGGGGAGGAAAAGCTCGAACGGCGGATCACCTTCGGCAAGGAGGTCCTGCTGCCTCACTCGCCGGTGACGGAAAAGCATGTGGGTGGCAACGGCATGACGGTCGCGGAACTCTGCGAGGCGGCGATCACCATCAGCGACAATGCCGCCGGCAACCTGCTGCTCGAAAGCTTCGGGGGTCCCGAGGGCCTGAGGTCCTGGCTGCGCTCGATCGGCGACGAGACCACGCGGCTCGACCGAACGGAGCCCAAGCTGAACGAGGCCAGGAAGGGCGATCCGCGCGACACCACCACACCGGCCGCCATGCTCGACACACTCGGGAAATTGGTCCTGGGTCCGGTCCTCTCGCAAGAAGGGCGCCAGCAGCTCATCGACTGGCTGGTTGCGAACAAGACCGGCGATGCGCGGCTACGGGCGGGCCTGCCCAAGGACTGGCGGATCGGAGACAAGACGGGAACGAGTATGACCGGTGCCGTTTCGGATATCGCCGTCGCCTGGCCGCAGGGCCGTGGCCCGATCCTGATCTGCGTCTACATGGGCGAGGCCAAGGCGCCGCTCGACGACCTGAACCCTGTCTTCGCCGATATCGGCAGTATCGTCGCCGACATGGCCTGAGGCCTGTTGAGATTCCGGCCGCCCGCCGCCGCTTGTTTGATCGCCTCATCTCTGTGACAAGCACAGAGATGAGATTGCAGTCCTCAGGACGCCCATGCGGGCGCGCGCATTCCGGTTCGGGCGTCAGGGCAGCGTATAGGCGATGACATAGTCGCCCGGCTTGGTGCCGACCGAACCGTGTCCGCCCGCTACGATCAGCACGTACTGCTTGTCGCCGACCGTATAGGTCATCGGCGTCGACTGGCCGCCGGCAGGAAGCCGCGCTTCCCAGAGCTGCTCACCCGTGGTCAGGTCGTAAGCCCGGAAGTAATCGTCGACCGCGGCACCCAGGAAAGCGAGACCGCCCTTGGTTATCATGGGTCCTCCGATGCCCGGTACGCCCAGCTTGAAGGGCAGCGGCAGCGGCGTCATGTCGTAGACCGTGCCGTTCTTGTGCTTGTAGGCGATCTTGCCGGTTCTGAGATCGGCGCCTGCGACATAGCCCCATGGCGGGGCTTGGCAGGGAATCCCGAGCGGGCCGAGGAACGGACCCATAAAGACCCCGTAAGGTGCGCCTTCATTGCGGTTGAGGCCCTGTTCGCTACCCTTTTCGCCCTCGCCCTTCGGGGCGATCTGGTCGCGCGGAACGAGCCGCGAGGTGAAGGCGAGATAGGTCGGCATCCCGAACATCACCTGGCGTTCCGGGTCCACGGCGACCGAGCCCCAGTTGAAAGTCCCGAAATTTCCGGGATAGACGATCGTCCCCTCGAGGGAAGGCGGCGTGTAGCGCCCCTCGTATTTCAGCGATCTGAATTCGATACGGCACGCAAGCTGGTCGAACATGCTGATCCCCCACATGTCGCGCTCCATGAGCGGCGGGGGCATGAAGGTGAGGCCCGAGACGGGCTGGGTAGGCGCAGTAAAATCCTCTGGGATCGCGCCGCCGGGCGCCGGTACTTCCTCGATCGGGATAATCGGCTCCCCGTTTCGCCGGTCGAGCACATAGATGTCGCCCTGCTTGGTCGGTCCGACGAGTGCCGGCACGACGGTCCCGTCCTCTCTCGTGATGTCGAGCAGGGCGGGTTGGGCGGGCACGTCCATGTCCCAAAGGTCGTGATGCACGGTCTGGCGCACCCAGCGAACCGCGCCCGTGTTGATGTCGAGGGCGACGATGGAGGAGGAATATTTCTCCACATGCTCGCTGCGTCCCATGCCGAGCTGGTCGGGTACCTGGTTGCCCATGGGAATGTAGACGAGGCCGAGCCCCTCGTCATAGCTGAAGACCGACCAGCTGTTTGGCGAATTGGTGGTGTAGGTTTCACCCGGAGGCAGCGGCGTCGTCACGTCCGGATTTCCGCTGTCCCAGTTCCAGATGAGGGCGCCGGTGTTGATGTTGAAGGCGCGGATCACGCCCGACTGCTCCATGGTCGAATAGTTGTCGTTGACGGCACCGCCGATGATGATCTTGTCGCCGACGGCGACCGGCGGCGACGTCGAATAGTAATAGCCGGCCGGGTTGTACTTCATGCCCTGCTCCAGATGCAGGACCCCGTTATCGGCGAAGCTGGTGCACACCTCTCCATTCGTCGCGTCGAGCGCGATCAGGCGGGCGTCGGACGTCGGCAGATACACCCGTTCGGCGCAGGGGCTGCCGGGCGCCGCGGCCGGATCGGCCCAATAGGTGACACCGCGGCAGGTCTGGTGCTGACGGTCCGGGTTCATGCCGGAATTCGAATCGTACTTCCACTTCTCCTGGCCGGTGGCGGCGTCGAGCGCGATCGCCCAGTTGTGCGGTGTGCAGACATAGAGCGTGTCCTTCACCTTCAGCGGCGTCACCTGGTAGGTGGTTTCGCTGACGTCCTCCGGCAGCTTCACGTCACCGGTCTGATATTGCCATGCCACCTGGAGGTTCGAGACGTTCTCCGGGCGGATCTGGTCGAGCGGGGAATAACGCTGGCCGAAGGGCGTGCGCCCGTATTGGTGCCATTCGCCCGGCGGCACGTTACCCCCGAGATTCGGGTTTGCCACGACCTCGCCCGGCAGATCGCCCCTGATGTCGTGGGGGTTCTGTGTCATCGAAAACAGCGCAACGCCGATCGATAGAAGGCTGGCCAGGGCGAGCGGCCAGGCGCGCGCGCCGTATTGCTCGCCCGTGGGGCTGACGAAGCCGAGGGGGCGCCGTGTCCAGGGTGTGAGCAACCACAGCCCGAGCAGGATAATCACGCCGCCGCGAGGCCCGAGCTGCCACCAATCGAATCCCACCTCCCAGACCGCCCAGGCAAGCGAGCCCAGGACGACCAGCGCATAGACCCAGAGCGCGGCGGCGCGTCGGCGAAAGAGCAGAAACGCGGTGAGCAGGAAGCCCAGGCCAGCGACGAGGTAGTAAGGGCTGCCGCCGAGCAGCAGGAGCCGCGTTCCGCCCGCACCGAGGGCGAGGCCGATCACGGCAAAGACGATGGCGGTCAGGACGATGAGCATCAAGTAGAACTCCCGAGTTGAGGACGTGCGTGGGCACGACTGATTCCGCGGGCAGGCCCGGCGGGGCCTGGAGGAGAATGCGCATTGCCGATGACGAAGGCGCGGCTCCGTGCGGAGCCCGGTCGGTGCGCTATTTCGAAGTTAACGCAAAACGCGTGCCTTTCAATGGCCACAATCCGCCGGAGACCGAGATTGTCGGCGCATGGTCGCATGACGATCGACAGGGAGTGTCAGGTGCCGCAGAAGGTTTGGAGCACTTCCTCGCCCGGCTTGGGTGGCGCGGCGTAGGCTTCGCGGCCCGGCTGGTCCTCATAGGGACGGGAGGTCACGTCGACGAGCGCTTCGAAAAGCGAGAAATCCGCGTCTTGCGTTGCCGCATCGATCGCCTGTTCCACCCGGTGGTTGCATGGAATGAAGGCGGGATTGACGGCGCGCATCGCGGCAGCGCGTTCGGTCGCCGGCTGCGGTTCGCGTTCGAGCCTTCGGCGCCAATCCACGAGCCAGGGTGAGAGTGCCTGCGGTTCTTCGAAGAGGCTTGCAAGCTCCGTATCGGCGGCCGCGTTTTCCGCGGATGCCGCCAGCCGGCGGAAGGTGAGAGTGAAATCGGCTTTCCCGTTCTGCATGAGCGTCAGCAGCGACTGAACGAGGTCGAGATCCTCGTCTTCGTCCGTGAACAGGCCGATCTTGCGCCGCATGCCGCCGAGCCAATGGTTCTGGAAGATACTCCCGTATTCGCCAAGAGCGTCGTTGGCGAGGTTCACGGCCGTGTCCGCCACGGGATCGAACAGCGTCACCAGCGTCTCGGCGAGGCGGGCGAGGTTCCACTGACCGATCGCCGGCTGGTTGGCATAGGCATAGCGGCCGAACTGATCGATCGAGCTGAACACCGTTTTCGAATCGTAAACGTCCATGAAGGCGCAGGGGCCGAAATCGATCGTTTCGCCCGAAATCGTCATATTGTCGGTATTCATCACCCCATGGATGAAGCCGACATGCAGCCAGCGCGCGATCAGTGCAGCCTGACGCGCCGCGACCGCCTTGAAGAGCGCGAGATAGGGTTTCTCATCCTTCTTCAGTTCCGGATAATGACGGTCGATCACATAATCCGCGAGCGTCCTTATCGACTCCATGTCGCCGCGTGCCGCGAAGAACTGGAACGTGCCGACACGAATGTGGCTTGCCGCGACCCGGGTGAAGACGGCGCCCGGCAGGATCTGTTCGCGGTAGACGGGCTGACCCGTGACCGTGGCAGCCAGCGCACGGGTCGTCGGCACGCCGAGCGCGTGCATCGCCTCGCTGACGATATATTCGCGTAGGACAGGCCCGAGCGCCGCCCGTCCGTCGCCGCGGCGGGAGTAGGGTGTCTGGCCGGCTCCCTTGAGCTGGATATCGCGTCGCCGTCCGCCGGCGTCGGTCACCTCTCCGAGCAGGATGGCACGTCCGTCGCCGAGCTGCGGCACGAACGCGCCGAACTGGTGGCCCGCATAGGCCATGGCGAGCGGTTCGGCACCTTCGGGGACGAGATTACCCGAAAAGATCGCCGCGCCGTTGCGTTCGAGCGCTTCGGAGTCGAGCCCAAGCTCGACGGCCAGCGGACGGTTGAGCTTGATCAGCCACGGTTCCGCCACCGGCGTCGGCTCCACACGGGCGTAGAAATTGGCCGGCAGCCGGGCGTAGCTGTTGTCGAAGCGGAATGCGGTCATCTTTGAAATTGGCTGCGTTGGAACGGAACTCATCACGATACAGCGGCACGCGGAAAGTCGGCCGCCCTTTCGCAGCAAGTCTACACGAACCCCGCGCTTTTCGCGAGGTTTCGGCCTGGACGCCTATATGAGCCCCCTCGCTCCTTCATGCGAAGGGGCAGTCGCGATCAGGCACTGAGCGCCGCTCGTGGCAGGCACGCCTCGCAGATCGCCGCCATGTGCCGGTGGTCGGTACCGCAACAGCCGCCGAGCACCCGCAAATGCGGCAGGCGGCCGGTGAGCGAACGGTAACGCTCTGCAAGGTCGCACGCGTCGCCCGCATCCAATGTCTCGCTCTCGTCGAGTTCGGCATGGCTCTTCGTCGAGGCATTGGCGCGAATGCCGCCGATCCGCCGGACCCAGGCGCTCTGCCGTTCCAGCACATTCTCGAAATGGGTCGGATGGGCGCAATTGATCATGTAGTAGTGCGGATAACCGCCGGTCTCGGCGTCCACCGTCTCGATCGCGTGCTGTAGCGAGCGACCGGTAACCAGGCGGCCGTCGGTCTCCACCGTGAAGGAGATGGCGCAGGGCATGTCATGGCCCCTGGCGGCCCGGACGACCCCGATCGCCTCCTCGGTATTCGTCATCGTGACTGCCGTGATCATGTCTGCTTGGCTGTCGGCAAAGGCGGCGACCTGGGCGGAATGATAGTCCTCCGCTTCGTCGGCCGTAATCCGGCCCGCCTGATAGCCATCGCCGCGCGGGCCGATCACGCCATTGAGGACGACCGGAGCCTGCGGCCGCTCGTACTCGGTGCGCAACCCCGTGAGGAGATCAACGGCATCCTGATTGACCTTTCTCAATGCCGCCGCATCGTAGCCGAGTTTTTCACCCCAATCGGCATTGGCGCGCCATGTGGCGGTATCGAGCACGAAGCCGGTGCCGTGGCGCCTGGCGATTTCGAGATAGCGCGTGTAGTAGCGCAGAAGCCGCCGCCGGCCTTCCGCCGTCGAGAGCAGGACGAAGGACGCGAAATGCGGGAGTTCGATCCCCTCCTGGAAGATCAGCGCGGTCTCCATGCCACCGTCGCTCAAGAACATGCCGCCCCGTACAAGCGGCAGATCGTGTCTGTACCTGGCCAAGTCCTCCACCTTTATCCCTCCTTGCGTTTGTTCTCCTGCCAAATTGGCAGGGGCGCAGCAGAGTATGCACAGGTGTCGGCGTCTCGCTGTAACGTCAGGAACCCACTTCCATCGCGGCGGCCATTTCCGCCAGCTTGCGTATTGTGTTGAGATTGCGCGCCGTGCCCGGTCTGAGCGCCGGAAGCTTCAGCTTCGATCGTCCGGATCCATTCGGATAGTGGATATAGATTTCGCGCCCGTCGATCCGCACCTTTTCTCCATCGGGTGCCACCAGCTTGTCGAGCGCGTCGCGGGGAGGCGGCTCCGGCAGGAAGGTGATCAGCAGCAAGTTCGGCTTGGCATCGAGAAACCGCTCCGCCCTGGCGGCGACGTCCTCCAGTTGGCGGCGGCTGCGGAGCAAGACTTCCGGCGCCTTGCCCATTTTCGCCGCCAGCGCCTGTTCGAGTTTCGCCTGCACTGCGGGCTCAGGCAGGTCAGAGCGAAAAACGACGTTGCCGCTCTGGATATAGGTCTTGGCCCCCGCGAAGCCGAGCCCATCGCAGGCGGCCCTCAGGTCCGCCATCGTCAGCTTGCCGGTGCCGCCCACATTGACGGCCCTGAGCAGTGCTACATAGACCGGCACCGGCTCTTCCCCTTACGCCTTGCCTGCGACCTTGATGGCGAAGGCATATTCGAAGGCGATCTCCTCCAGCCGCTGAAAGCGACCGGAAGCGCCGCCGTGGCCGGCGTCCATGTTGGTCTTGAGCAGGATGGGTTCGCTGCCGGTCGTCTCCTCGCGCAGTTTCGCCACCCATTTTGCCGGTTCCCAATAGGTGACGCGCGGATCGGTCAGGCCTCCGAGCGCCAGAATGGCGGGATACGGCCTGGCACCGACATTGTCGTAGGGCGAGTAGCTCGCGATGATGTCGTAGAACTCCGGGCTGTCGATCGGATTGCCCCATTCGGGCCATTCCGGGGGTGTCAGCGGCAGCGTGTCGTCCAGCATCGTGCTGAGCACGTCGACGAAGGGCACCGCGGCGATGATGCCGCGGAACTTCTCCGGCGCCATATTGGCGATGGCGCCCATCAGCATGCCCCCAGCCGAGCCGCCCTCGGCGACGATGTTCGCGTAGGAGGTGAACTTCTCCTGATTCAAATAATCGGCGGCTGCGATGAAGTCTTTGAACGTATTGGTCTTCTTCGCCATCTTGCCGTCTTCGTACCAGTGGAAGCCCTTGTCCTTGCCGCCGCGGATATGAGCGATCGCATAGACGAAGCCGCGGTCGACGAGCGACAGGCAGTTGGTGTTGAAGCTGGCGGGAATGGTGATGCCGTAGGCACCGTAGCCGTAAAGCAGGCAAGGGGCGGATCCGTCGAGCGGTGTGTCCTTGCGATAGAGCAGGGTGACCGGCACCTGCTCGCCATCATGCGCCGGGGCGAATACCCGGCGGGTCACATAGGCGTCCGGATCGTGCCCGGAGGGGACTTCCTGCGTCTTGAGCAGCGTGCGCTTGCGCGTCTGCATCTCGTAGTCGAACAGCTGCGAAGGCGTCGTCATCGACGAATAGGAGAAGCGGATGATGTCGGTGTCGTATTCGGCCGCACCCGAAAGCCCCAGAGAATATGCCTCCTCGGCGAATGCGATGGCGTGTTCCTCGCCGGTGCGGCGGTCGCGGATGACGATTTCCGGCAGCCCGTTGCGGCGCTGCAGCCAGACCAGATGCCGGGCATAGGCCATATGGCTGAGGATCAGCGTTCCCGGCTTGTGCGGCACGACCTCGCGCCAGTTTTCCTTCTGCGGCGCTTCCACCGGCGCTTCCATGATCTTGAAATCCTTGGCGCCGTCGGCATTGGTCAGAATGTAGAAGACGTCGCCGCCCTCGGTCATGGAATATTCAAGACCGGTTAAGCGCTCCGCCACGATCCTGGGCTCCGCGGCAAGGTCGCTGGTCGGGATGAGCCGGTACTCGCTCGTCTCGTGGTCATGGATGTCGATATAGATGAAATCGTCGAGGAGCGAACCGCCGACAGACATGAAGAAGCCGGCATCGGGCTCCTCATAAACCAGCCGGTCTTCCGACTGCGGCGTGCCGATGACGTGGTGGAAGATCTTCGATGGCCGGTGGTTCTCGTCGAGCACGGTATAGAAGAAGCTCTTGCCGTCCGGCGCCCAGGCGCCGCCGCCGCCCGTATTTTCGAGCAGGTCCTCGAGGTCCTCGCCGGTCGAAAGATCGCGCACCTTCAAAGTGAAATATTCCGACCCTTTGTCGTCGTACCCCCAGATTCCGCGGGAATGATCGCTCGAATGGTCGAGCCCGGCGATACGGAAATAGGCCTTACCTTCAGCCTCCCTGTCGCCGTCGAGCAGCACCTTGCGGATCGTCTCGTCGCCCGCTGCACCCTCGCGCGGGATCCGGAAATAGCGCGGATGCTCGCCGCCGGTGACGTAGGACGTCCCGTAGGCAAAAGGGCCATCCTTCATCGGAACCGATGAATCGTCTTCCTTGATCCGGCCGCGCATTTCGGCAAACAGCGTCTTCTGCAGGTCCTTCGTGTCGGCCATCGCGGCGTTCATATAGGTATTCTCCGCCTCCAGATGGCGGCGGATTTCGGGATCCAGGATCGACGGATCCTTGAACATGGCCTGCCAGTTTTCGGCCCTGAGCCAAGCGTAATCGTCGGTGCGGGTCATGCCGTGGCGGGTATCCGTTGCCGGCTTTTTCGGGGCGACGGGTGCGGCGGGCAGGTTCTTGAATACGGACAAGGCATGTCTCCGGGATCGGTCCTGCTGCATGTCTTCCGGAGGGGAAAACAGGCAGCAGATTAATGCGCTACAGCGACCTCTTGCGCGTCTGACGAGACGTGCGGCGCCGTATGGGGAGACAATGAGATAGAGGGCACCAGCGCGGCGATCAAGCGGAAAGGGCCGCCGAGACGCCTAGGCGACGAGTTTGAGGCCGATGCCCCACGGGTCGGTGAGGCTATGCGTGTCGCCCTGCCTGTCCCTCGCTATTTCGAGCGCGTCGAGCTTCTGGATCGCCGCGTCGAGGGCCTCCGGGTCCCGGAAGCGGATCGTGTAGTCGGCGAGACCGGTCATGTTGCCCTGGCGTTTCGGCGCTCCGCGAGAATTCCAGATATTGGCCGCCACGTGGTGATGGTACTTGCCGGTCGCGAAGAAGCTGGCTCCAGGGTAGCGTGCCATGAGGTCGAGCCCCAGGCCATTGCGGAAAAAATCGTCCGCCTGCGGGATATCCGAGACCTGGAGGTGAATGTGACCGATCGTGGTGCCGGCCGGCAAGCCGTCCCAGCTGTTCTTCGGCACCTCGTCGTAGAGTGCCTGCAGATCGAGCGGCAGCGTGTTCATTGCCACCATGCCGTCCGCTCCGTAATTCCATTCGGCGCGTGGGCGATCGCGATAAATCTCGATTCCGTTACCCTCCGGATCAGCGAGATAGATCGCTTCGCTGACGAGGTGATCGGAGGCTCCCTGCAACTGCACCCCGTTTTCGGCGGCGTGCACGAGCCAGTGTCCGAGCTCGGTACGGTCCGGAACCAGGAATGCGTGATGGAAGAGACCGGGTGCACTTCGCGGAGCCCTTACGGCATTGCCGTCGCCCGTCAATGTGAGCAGCGGTCTTCCGGCGACGCCGAGCGTCACGCCGCTTTTGTTCGCCTCGATCGGCGACAGACCGATTATCCGCTGGTACCAGGACGAGACCGTCTCCAGGTCGCTGACGACAAGATGCGACCGATCGACATAAGCGGGCATCGCGGTCGCGTGATCGGCGGGAACGCTGGCCTGCGGCTTCGGTTGTGCGGTGTCCTTCATCCTATTCGCCTTTCGGACAGCGGGAGGGCGACGCCCGAGACTGTGATCTGCTGCCCTGATCCAATATGAGCACGTCAACACGTAGGCGAAAGCTCTTTTATTACTTGATGTTGTGTTCGACAAACGTTGACAGTCGCCGCGGCCGCGCTACCTTTAACGGTGGGAGCGATGGGAGCAGTGGGGCGGTCACTTTGATCCAAGTCAAGGCCCGTACAGCCGTCACCGTGCGATATCGGTCCGGCGCAGGACGGCGTACGTGATGTGGTTTCCGTCTCTATCGGGAGCCAGAGGCCGTCGCATTCGGCGTGCGACGTGGTAACATAGAAAAGGACGTAGCAGCATGTACAGGAAGATCATCGTGCCGATTGCCATGGATCAACTGGAGCACGGCGAGTCCGTCCTTGGCATTGCCGAGAAACTGATCGACGAGGGGGAGAGATCATTCTGCTCAACGTCGTCGAGGATCTCAACGCCTATGCACAAGGTTACATGATCGTCGATTTTCCGCTGGAGATGATCGAGGAATCGCGCAAGCACGCGGTCAAGACCCTGGAAGCGCTGAAAACCAAGCATGGCATCAACGGACGCGTCGAAATCCGCACCGGCGGAGCTGCCGGCAGCATCAATGCACTGGCCGAGGAAGAGAAGGCCGACCTGGTGATCATCGCGTCCCACCGCCCGGGCCTGATCGACTATTTCATCGGGTCGACCGCCAGCCGTGTCGTCAGCCATTGCCCCTGCGCGGTTCTCGTCGACCGGTAACACTGGGAATAAACGGCACGGTGCAGGCCCCCTGCGCCGCGATCCGAAGGAGTCACGCAATGGATAAGTATGCGCTTGACGACTTTCGCGAACAGCTTTTGCGCCGCAAACGCGAACTTCATGGCCGGTTGGTGCAGATAGAGGAAGATCTCGAGCAGCCGATGAATGCCGATGTGCCGGATCGCGTAACGGAACGGGAGAGCGATGAGGTCCTGGAGGGACTCGGCCTGGCCGGCCAGGGCGAAATTCGCGCGATCGATGCTGCACTCAACCGCATCGAAGCAGGGACCTTCGGCATTTGCGTGCGTTGCGGCGACCCCATATCCCCGGAAAGGCTGCGCGCCGTGCCGCATGCTCCGCTCTGTCAGACCTGCGCCGCCGAGATCGCGACCGGCGGGAGATAACCGCCCAAAGATCCCACCTGCTCCAGAGGAAGCCGTTTGCCGCACGCTCCGGCGAAGGGTGCGGTATTTGTTGTAATGCGTTGCAAAAGTTGATCCTTTCGCCCGATCCTGGTGCTTTGCCGTGCCGCCGGCCTGTGGCAGGATGAACCGAACCAGGTGATCTTGCGGTGTTTCGAACCGTTCGAATCCGCCGTGATCGATCATGAGGTATTTCGTTGCTGCTGCAGGCTGCACGGATATCGAAAGCGGAGCGGGAGGGGCCGCGTGAAGGTTGCCGGCGTCAAATGGGACTACGACCGATCGGAGATGATCGCCGACGCAATCGTCCATGGGATCGGCCTTTCGGCGGCGCTCGTCGGTGTTACCGCCCTGATCTTTTACGCCACCGTCTGGAGCACGTCCGGGCAATTGGCCGCGGCTTCGATCTATGGCGGCGGGCTCATCGCCGCTCTGTCCATCTCATTCGTCTATAATCTCTTTCCGGTCGGCCGGGCCAAGTGGCTGCTGCGTCGGCTGGACCACTCCGGAATCTTCGTGCTGATCGCTGCAACCTACACGCCGTTTCTGCAGCACGGCTGGGATGATCCGTTCCTCTTCTCGATGCTGGTCGCCATCTGGCTTATCGCAGCCGCCGGCATCGCCATGAAGTGCCTCCTGCCGGGGCGCTTCGATCGGCTGGCGATCCTGCTTTATCTCGCCATGGGCTGGAGCGGCTTGCTCGCCGCGAAATCCCTCTTTACCGCCTTGAGCGCAACGACGCTCACTCTGATCGTCATTGGTGGCGTCATCTATTCGGTCGGGGTCATCTTCCATGTCTGGGAGCGCCTGCGCTTCCAGAACGCCATCTGGCACGGCTTCGTCGTCACGGGAGCTGCTGTGCACTATTCCGCAGTCCTGACCTGCATCAGCAGCGCCGCCGTATCTTAAGCTTGGAGTCAGAGCTGCAGCTTCAGTCTGCAGCAGGCTGACATTCTTCCGACGGCCTGAGTGCCGAGGCCATACGCGAGATGACCCCATCGAAACTGGTCAGTTTGCTCTTCCGATACTGGAGCCTGAAATAGGCGGCGCTGCCGTCGCAGAGCGCAATCGCCCGCGTATAGAAGACGTCGCTCTCGCGCGCGCCGGAAAAGCTCGCCCAGGCGGACGTGACGCGCGAGAAGATGATTCGCCAGTCGTCCTGCTTCTCGTAGCCGATCCTTTCGGCGACGTCGGTTTCAAAGTCGCCATCCGGCGGATGGGTGCCGAACACCATGAGCGTCGCACCGTTGTCATCGGCGTGAAATCTGACACCGTCGCCGTTATCGGCCTCGAGGCCCATCTCGAATCCGGGCGGGATGTCGACCGTGTAACCGAAGCGGGGATTGGCGTAAGGGTGCCAGTCGTCCTCGGCGACAGCGGGCGAGGCAAGCGTCACGAGGAGCAGAGATGCGATACAGGCACGGCGCATGCGGGGCGTCCTCTAGGCTTCGTTCGACCTGCCGCTTCTCCTCACCGCGCCGCGCGTTTTGTTCTGGACGCCGAGGGCCGCCGCAACGGCTTTGAACTGCTGCACCATCTTATCTTCAAAACGTTCCGGCTTTAAGGGCATGCGGTAGACCACACGCATGCTGGAAAGTGCCGCCGAAACAGGCCCGTGGTCAATCCTCCTCGAATGTCATCGCGGTGCCGTTCAGGCAATAGCGCAGGCCCGTCGGTGGAGGCCCGTCGGGAAAGACATGGCCGAGATGGGCGTCACAATCGGCACAGCGAATCTCCGTTCTGACCATGTGGTGCGAGCGGTCCACATATTCAGAGATCGCGTCCGGTTCGACCGGGGCGAAATAGCTGGGCCAGCCGCAGCCGGAATCGAACTTGGTATCCGAGCGGAACAGCGCGCGGCCGCAACAGACGCACTTGTAGGTGCCATGCCTTTTATTGTCGAGGAAGGGGCCGGTGAAGGGTCGCTCGGTGCCATGTTCGCGTGTGACGCGGTACTGCTCGGGCGTCAGCGCTGCCCGCCACTCCTCGTTCGTCTTCGTAATCTTCGGCATCCGGTTTTCGGACATGGCTGCGCTCCTTTCGATTGCAGCGAATATATAGGATGGGTTCTGCTTGGGCACAAATGGAAGTCGATGCCAGGAGCTCCGCGTTTTGGACAGGATACTGATCAGGGTCGGGACGAAGCCGCTGCCCTCTACACAGTATAAACGTGGCATAACCTCACACCCCGGCCGATTTCCCTTGAGGCAGGCCCGACCATCTTCTATGTCCGGTTAAAGCTTGACTGAAAGATCAAAGACAAGGAGCGTGTCGATACGATGGATGCCGCGGCCCTGACATTCCTGGCCCTCGGTCTTCCCTTTGCCGCGGCCGTCGTCGCGCCGGCCCTGACCCGGCTTCTCGGCGGGAATGCCGCCTGGCTGTTGGCGCTGGCGCCACTCGCCGTCTTCATGCATCTCGCAGGCTTCATTCCGGAAGTCGCCGCCGGCGAGATCGTCACCGGCGGCTATATCTGGATACCATCCTTCAACGTCAGCTTCTCCTGGCTGATCGACGGCTTGTCACTGACATTCGCACTTCTGATTTCGGGCATCGGCACACTGATCGTCCTCTATTCGGGCGGATATCTGAAGGGGCATCCCGACCAGGGCCGCTTCTTTTCGTTCATTCTGATGTTCATGGGCTCGATGCAGGGCCTCGTCGTCTCGGACAGCTTCCTGATGCTCTTCGTCTTCTGGGAGCTGACGTCGATCACTTCGTTCCTGCTGATCGGCTTCGATCACGGCCGCGAGGCGGCGCGCCGCGCGGCTTTGCAAGCTCTGGTCGTGACCGGGGGAGGCGGACTTGCCTTGCTTGCCGGGCTCCTCATCCTGTGGAACGTCAGCGGCGTCACGCAATTTTCGCTGCTGCTGTCCTTCGGAGACGAACTGAAGCAGAGCCCCTTCTATCTCGCGGCGCTGCTCCTCGTCCTCGGCGGCGCATTCACCAAGTCGGCACAGTTTCCGTTTCACTTCTGGCTGCCGAACGCCATGGAAGCGCCGACTCCCGTTTCGGCCTATCTGCACTCGGCGACGATGGTGAAGGCGGGCGTCTATCTTCTGATGCGGCTCAACCCGGTGCTCGGCGGCACGACGGAGTGGCAGGTGCTGTTGCCGCTCTTCGGCGTGACGACGCTCGTCGCCGGAGCCGCCCTGGCAGTGCGCCAGACGGACCTGAAGATGATGCTGGCCTATACGACCATGTCGTCGCTGGGTCTTCTGGTGATGCTGACCGGGCTCGGCCTGCCCTACGCCATTGAAGCCGCAGTGCTTTACCTGGTGGCGCATGCCCTGTTCAAGGGGGCGCTGTTCATGGTGGCCGGCATTATCGATCATGAAACCGGTACGCGCCACCTGACGAAGCTCGGCGGCCTGCGCAGTGCCATGCCTCTGACCTTCGCCATAGCTCTTGCGGCGGCCCTGTCGATGGGCGGCCTTCCGCCCTTTTTCGGGTTCCTTGCGAAAGAGGAAATCTACGCCGCACTCTCCGGTTTCGACCGTCGGTCCATGGTGTTCGCGGCCTTGACCATCCTCGGCAACGGCCTGATGTTCGCCGTCGGCTTCGCGATCGCTCTAAAACCGTTTCTCGGCCCTAAGGTCGATACGCCGAAGCATGCCCACGAGGCACCGGTGCTCCTCTGGATCGGCCCGGCTATCCTGGCTGCGATGGGCCTTTCCAGTGCGCTGATGTCGGGCCTCGTTCATCGGTTCGTGACCTCGCCCATGGCCTCGGCCGTTGCCGGCGAGCCGAGAACCGTGACGATATCGCTCGCACCGCATATCGGCGTGCCATTGTTGCTCTCCGTGGTGACGCTGGCGGTCGGCGTCGTTCTGTTCCTCAATCTGACGCGGCTGCGCGCCGCCATGGCGGTGATCCTCGCCGATATCGGCTGGGGACCGGATCGAGGCTTCGACCAGTTCATACGCGGCCTCGTGCGGTTTGCGGTCGCCGCGACCCGGCGCTTGCAGGGCGGCCGTCTCGATAACTACATGACCGTGACCTTCCTGCTCGTCGCCGCCGTCATGCTCGCATTGCCGCTGCGCTATGGCGAATTCCCCCGCGCACCTTTCTTTCCGGGCGACGTCCCGCTGCACGAATTCGCGATCATGGCGATCGCCGTGCTTGGCCTCTTCGCCGTGGTGCTGGCCGCGGACAGGCTGACGGCGATCGTGTCGCTCGGAATTCAGGGCTTCGCCGTTGCGATGCTCTTCCTGCTTTACGGCGCTCCGGATCTCGCCTTCACCCAGTTCATGATAGAGACGCTGTCCGTCGTCGTGCTGGCACTCGTGATGACCCGGCTGCGGCTGTCTCCCTCCGATCACCGACCACTCAGACAGAAGCTTCCCGACTTCACGATCGCGCTCGCCTGCGGAATCGGATTCGGCCTTTTCCTCCTCCGGGTTACCGGTGTGCCGTTCGATTCGACGCTGACGGAATTCTTCAACCTCTATTCGAAATCGATCGCGCACGGCGCGAACGTGGTCAACGTCATCATCGTCGACTTCCGCGGTACGGATACGCTCGGCGAAATTGCCGTCGTGCTGGTTGCTGGCCTGTCCATCCTTTCCCTCGTGCGGTTGCGGGCGGGATCGTTGAGACGCGGCGAAACGCGCGAGATCGCGGCCGCTGAAGCGAACACGAAGGAGCCGGTATGAAGTCGATCATTTTTCGGACCGTCGCGCCCTTCCTCGCCGGATTGATGATGCTTTTTTCTATCTTTGTGCTGCTGCGCGGCCACAACGAGCCCGGAGGCGGCTTCATAGGCGGTTTGATCGCCGTTTCGGCGCTGGCGATCTACGGCATCGCCCACGGTGTGGAGACGGTGCGGCGGGCGATATTCTTCCACCCGATGGCTATCGCGGGCGCCGGCCTTTTCGCCGCGACCTTGGCGGGATTGGCGTCACTTTTCGCGCGGGTGCCGTTCATGACCGGGCTGTGGATATATCCCTCCTTTTTCGGCGTCGAAGTTCCGCTCTCCACGGTCATGCTGTTCGATACGGGAGTCTACCTGGTCGTCGTCGGTGCCATCAGTTCGATCGCGCTGTCGCTTGAAGAAAGAGGGGGCGCCTGATGGAGACCTGGTTTTCCCTGCTGGTCACTTTCTTCTTCACCGTCGCCATTTACCTGCTTCTGTCGAAATCCATCATCCGCGTCCTCCTGGGCGTGGCGATCCTGGGAAATGCGGTAAACCTTCTGATCTTCACCGGCGGCCGCCTGACGCGTGACGTACCGCCGGTCATAGCGGAGGGTGCCGATGCGCTTTCCGGTCCGGCGGCCAATGCCTTGCCGCAGGCGCTGATCCTGACCGCCATCGTGATTTCCTTCTCCTTCTTCGCCTTTCTCCTCGTTCTCGCCTGGCGCGCCTATGAAGACCTCGCGACAGACAACACGGACGAGATGCGTGTTGCGGAACCGGTGAACGAGCCGGCGCCGCCACTGGGATACTGACGCACCATGGCCGTTTCCACCCCCGCTCACGTCGATCTTTCCGCAGCCCTGATGCTTGCCCCCGCGTCGGCAGTCGAATGGCTCGTCGTTCTGCCCGTCGCCTGGTGCCTGGCCGTCGGCGCGCTCCTCGTGATGCTTCGTCGCTGGGCCGGCATCCAGCCCGCAATAGCGCTTGCGAGCCTGGCCGTTCTGGTTTTGATCGACGTGGCGCTGCTCGATCACGTCGCAAGAAACGGGCCGACGACCATGGTGATGGGGCGTTGGCTGCCGCCGTTCGGTATCGCCTTCACGGTTGACCTGACCGGTGCGCTCTTTGCCCTGGTGGCGGCCCTGGTCGCTTTTGCGGCCGGCATCTTTTCGCTGTCCGATATCAACGACAGCGGCCGGCGCTATGGTTTCTATCCGCTGCTGATGCTGCTGATGGCCGGCGTATCGGGAGCCTTCCTCACGGGGGATATCTTCAACCTCTATGTCTGGTTCGAGGTCCTGCTGATTTCCTCCTTCGGGCTTCTGGTCCTCGGCTCCGAGCGCGGGCAGATCGACGGGACGGTGAAGTACGGCTTTCTGAACCTGGTCGCAACGACGCTCTTCCTCGTCGCTACCGGCTTCCTCTACGCCGTGTTCGGCACGCTCAACATGGCCGACATCGCGCGTAAGGCCGACGAACTGCGCGTCAATGCGCCGTTGATGACTTTGGTCGGACTCTATGTTCTCGCCTTCGGCATGAAGGCGGCCGCGTTTCCCTTGAACTTCTGGTTGCCTGCTTCCTACCATACCCCTCGCGTCGTCGTGTCGGCGCTCTTTGCCGGCCTGCTCACCAAGGTCGGTATCTATGCGTTGATCCGGGTGACGGTCATGCTCTTTCCGATCGAAAGGGAGGAATTGAGCTTCGTACTGGCGCTCGTCGGTGCCCTGACGATGATGGTCGGCGTTCTCGGTGCGCTCGCGCAAACGGATTTTCGTCGCCTTCTCGGTTACCTCGTCGTTTCGGGCATCGGTTCGATGCTCGCAGGCCTAGCCATCGGCGGACCAGGCGGCATTGGCGGCGCGATCTTCTACGCGCTCCATTCGATGCTGGTGATGACGGGCCTTTATTTCGCCTCCGGGATCGCCATGCGCCTCGGTGCAGACAGCTCCATCGCAACGCTTGCGGGCCTTTACCGCAAGCATGCGGGGTTTGCGGCGCTGACCTTGATGCTGTGCTTCGCCATTTCGGGGCTGCCGCCCTTTTCCGGCTTCTGGCCGAAGGTCATGCTGGTGAAGGCGGCCATCGATATCGGCGCCTGGTGGCTTGCCGCCGCGCTCCTTCTCGTCGGCTTCTTCACCATGATTGCGACCGGCCGCCTTTTCCTCCTGGCCTATTGGCGAGATAGCGCAATACCCGAGGCGGCCGCCGGCCCGGCCCCCTGTCCGCGACGGCCTTGGGTCCGCTTGCAGCACTTACGCTTCTGGCGCTTGCGCTCGGCCTCTATCCCGAACCGCTGCTTGCGATGATCCAGAGCGCCGCAGCCGGTCTTGCAGAGCCATCCGCTTACCTGAATTCAGTCTTTCCCACAGGAGGTCCGCAATGAAATTCCTGCTGACCAACCTGGTCTTTACGCTTATCTGGGGGCAATCAGCGCCAGCTTCACGCCCGCGAACCTCCTGCTGGGCTTCGCGGCCGGCGCCTTGTCGCTCTGGTTGATCCGGCGTGAGCTGCGCCCGGTGGCTTACCCGCTGAGACCGTTGCGGCTCCTGTTGCTCGCCTTGTTGTTTTTCAAGGAGCTCGCGATTTCCGCAACGAAGGTCGCGATTCTGGTTCTCCGCTCGAACATGGCGCTGAAGCCGGGCATTTTTGCCTATCCGCTCGCGCTCAGGAGTGACTTCGAGATAACGCTGCTCGCCAATCTGATCACGCTGACGCCGGGTACGCTGTCGGTGGATGTCTCCGAAGATCGCAAGACCCTCTACGTCCATGCGCTCGATTGCGCCGATCCGGGAGCTCTACGGCGAGACATCGCCGGCGGCTTCGAACGTCGAATTCGGGAGGCCTTCGAACGATGACGCCCGCTGCAGTCCTGAGCACGGCCTCCGGCGTGGCGCTCGTGCTTCTCTCTCTCGCGCTGCTGTTGACGGTGCTGCGCATCATTCGCGGGCCGACGCTTCCGGACCGGGTGCTGGGCCTCGATATGCTGGTGGCGATTGCGATCGGCCTGATCGCGGTGATCGCCGTGAGAACCGGCTTCTATCTCTACATCGATATCGCGATCGCCCTCGGACTCGTCGGCTTTCTTGCGACGGTCGCTTTCGCCCGCTTCATCCTGGCGCGCGGTCTCTCGCCGGAGCGCATGACGCCGGGCGCAACTGACCTGGCCCAGGCAAAGCCGTCGTCGACGCGCTCGCGCGCGGGACAGGCTGGGCGCCGCAAACGCAAGGGAGCGCGTTGATGGTTCTGCAAATCATCGCCTACCTCGTTGCGCTGATCATGATTGTCGGCGCCTGCTTCTCGCTGCTTGCCGCGGTTGGCCTCATCCGCTTCCCCGACCTTTACACCCGCATGCATGCGGCCTCGAAAGCCGGTACCGTCGGTTCGGGTCTGCTGCTCTTTGCGGCCGGGCTGCATTCGCTCGATGCCGCCGTCTTCGTGCGCGCACTTGCGGGATTTGGCTTCTTCGTGCTGACGGCACCGATCTCGGCCCATCTATTGGCAAAAGCCGCGCATCAAGCGGGCTACAGGATGACAAAACGATCGGTGATAGATCAGCTTCCCCATAAGGAAGAGCCGCGCGGGCATTGACGGGCAGCATTTCTGACTCTGTATTTGAGGACAATTTTGCCGAGCGTGACAATTTTAGCAACTCGGAATAAAGTTGCTGCATGCCGATAAATTTATGTTTGGACTTTTGGCAGATCAGTGTTAATGCAGTAAATGCAAAGTGTCGTCGTGGAAAATACTTTGAGATGAAATTCCAGCCTGAGTTGTGATGCTTGTCCGTTGCTTTGAGGTGTCGGCCGCTTTGGCGCCTTGGTGACGGTTCTTCCCTCTCGCAATTCGAGCCTTGATGTTGCGGCAGAACCGCAGTCTCCATTGCGAGATCGCGGTCGGTTCCGAGGCGGCAAGCGCTGATTGACGGCATTTTGTACATCCTCCCCCTGGAACTCTGTTTCAGGTTTCGTCGCTGGATTCCGATAGGAGAAAGAAATGACAGAGACTTCGCTCGGTGCGAGCAATGAACTCCTGGTTGAGCTTACGGCGGAGATCGTTGCCGCCTATGTAAGCAACCACGTGGTTCCGGTTGCCGAGCTGCCGACGCTCATAGCCGACGTGCATTCGGCTCTCAACAACACCACGGCTCCTGCACCGGTGGTCGTCCCGGTGGAAAAGCCGAAGCCCGCGGTTTCGGTCCGAAAGTCGGTGCAGGACGACCAGATCACATGTCTCGAATGCGGCGGCACCTTCAAGTCGTTGAAGCGGCATCTGATGACGCACCACAACCTTTCGCCGGAAGACTACCGAGACAAGTGGGATTTGCCTGCGGATTATCCGATGGTCGCGCCGGCATACGCGGAAGCACGCTCGCGGCTCGCCAAGGAAATGGGTTTGGGACAGCGTCGGAAGCGCCGCGGCAAGTGATCCCGGCGGCCCCACGGGGCCATCGGGAACGCGCCTGAGTTGTGTCATAAAGGCCGGCCGGTTCATTCGGGCCGGCTTTTTCAGGACGTTTAAGTATTTCATTGAAACACTGACACGCTGCCACCCGTTGAAGCTACGCGCTTCCGGACGAAAACCGTTACGCACTTGTCCTGGAAGTGCTCTGACTCTTCGCCGGTCAGGCAGGCAGGCGTCCTTCGGCTTCGCTCTTGATACGCCGGATCATCGAGCGCAGGCCGTTCGCGCGTTGCGAGGAAAGGTGTTCGATGAGGCCGATCTTGCCGAAGATGTCGAGAGCGTCGGTTCTGGTAATTTCCGAAGCACGCTTGCCGGAGAAGATGGCGAGGACGATTGCCACGAGGCCGCGCACGATATGCGCATCCGATTCTCCCTCGAAGGTGAGAAGCGGGTCTTCAGTATCGCCGGTCGCATGGGTCACGAGCCAGACCTGGCTGGCACAGCCCTGCACCTTGTTCTCGCTCGTCCTCGAGGCTTCCGGCATCTCGGGCAGGTTTTTGCCAAGTTCGATCACATAGCGGTAGCGATCTTCCCATTCGTCGAGAAATGCAAAGTCGTCGATGATCTGGTCAAGTGAAGTCATGCTATGTCCGGCTTTCGGCGCCCGCTGCGTAGCGCAGCCGCGTGAAACTGCTTCAATCGCAGTTCGGGCGCATCGTTTCACCTTCATATAGGAGAGGCGGGCCGCAAAGAGAACAGGCAATCGCGTTTCCCCGCGCTGCCACGCCCCAACGATCAGTCTTGCCTTCTCCGCGGCAGGGCTTACTTCCCGGAAGCCGGACCGGGATCGAGGCGGTGTTCCGGAACCGGCATACGCTTGAATGCTTGTTCGGCCTTCTCGGTCGCTTCCGCCGAAGGGATACTTTCTGCCGGTGCGACGGTACCGGTCATGACCTTGACGTCGGGAGCGGCGGCGTCGCCTTCCGCGAACTGGGTGTTGAGAAACTCATAGGCGATGCGAGCGCCTTCGCGGGCGCGATGTCCGAGGGCGACGAAAGTCTCCGCACCCTTCTCGCAGACGTCCGGCTTCTCTACGCAGATCGCGCTTATATATTGAAAGGCTTCGTTCGCGGCAGAGAATGTGCCGCCGATCTCCATCTTCGGGCCGTGCTCGAGCTTCTCGCTGCTCGACGGATCGAGAAACGGCAGCAGCACCAGCACCAGCGAGAACCAGAACGTCGCCTTTACGAGAAACCACATCTTGCGCCATCCTCTTTTGCCTTCGGCTCCGGCCGTGGTGTTTACGCTTCGAAACTAGCGCGGGAATCACAAGGCCGCTTTTCCAGAAACAACGGTATTTGCTTCAAATTTTATTGAAATTCAGGGATCAGCATATTCGTGCAGACGCTTTTCCCTGCATTTCAGCGGCCGTCGTTAACGCTCGTGGCTGAGGTCTCGGCCTCAAGCCTCGCGTTCCCGGCACCGGATAGTGGCGATGCCTGCCCAAATCGTTAACGCGAGCCGAAAAATCCACGAAAATCCGCTGCTTACGCACCGTTAACCACATCTGACGATGCTCGCTCGGATTGCCTCAAATCGGGAACTTTCGGTCGCCCCGGACGCCTCCGGAGAGCGGCCGTTTATTCTTTCATTAAGTCAGGGGTGCGAGATTCGGGTCATCACGAGGCGGTCGTCCGCGACGACGCGGAACGGTCCGGAAATGCCTCGCAAGAACGACAAATTCGGCAGGGCAAGGCGTGAGTTTATTGCGTGACATGGCTGGCAGATGGACATCCTTTGTGGATGAAGCGGCCGCACCCTGGCTGCCGAGCGGCGGCCTGGGCCCAGCAATTGCGCGTCACGACTTCAGACGCTTGCGTGCCGTCGCTGCCGTATCCCTGACCGCGCTGCCGATCGTCCCGCTCGCGCTGACCCTGGCATTGCCCGTATCCGCCGCGCTGCCGGCGGGAGCGGCGCTTTGGGCCTCGGCGTCCCTGCTGGCCGCGGCTGCAGCCATTGCGAGCGGCCGCGATTTCCCGGCGGCCGGCGAGGTGGAACTCGCGCCTGCACCGGAACTGCCCGATCTCAATGCGGCATACAATCTCTTTGCGGGTTTGGTGACCGTCCACGATACCCGGGGCCACGTCCTGTCCGTCCACGGCCGCGATGCGAGTGAGTATCTGAAACTGATGCGCGATCCGCATGGGCGCGGCTTCATCGAGCAGATCCATGTGTCGGATCGCATCGCCTTCCTGAGAGCGATTGATTCGCTGCGCCTGGACAGCGAGCGCTCTGCCGTGGACATCCGTCTCGAACGGACGTCGGCGGATGGCGCTCAATTCGCACATATCTACTGCGAGATGACGCCGATTCGAGACGCTGAAGGAAATCTCCTTGCGATTGTCGCCCAGTCTCGCGATGTTTCCGAAGAGGCCCGCTTGCAGGCAGAGGCGGCCGCCAAGGCAGCACATGCCGAGTCGGCCAACGATGCCAAAACGCGGTTCCTTGCGGCCGTCAGCCATGAATTGCGCACGCCGCTCAATGCCATCCTCGGCTTTTCGGACGTGCTTGCAGGCGAATATTTCGGCAAGCTCGAAAACGATCGCCAGCGCGAATACGTGTCGCTGATCCATCAATCCGGCACGCATCTTCTCTCGGTCGTCAACACGATGCTCGATATCAGCAAGATCGAAGCGGGCCGTTACGAGCTTCTCCTCGAACCATTCCGTGTCGCCGAGGCGATCGCCGCCTGCGAGGCCATGCTGTCGCACCAGGCGCGCGAAAAAGGCGTGCGGCTGACGAGCCGCGTCACCCGTTCCGTCGGCGAGATCAATGCGGACCAGCGCGCCTTCCAGCAAATCCTCATCAATCTCATCGGCAACGCCATCAAGTTTACCGACCGCGGCGGGCTTGTCACGGTGGATGCCGCACTTGAAGGCAACATGCTGAAGCTGACGGTCAGCGACACCGGGATCGGGATCGCTGCGGACAAGCTGCAAATGCTCGGCCAACCTTTCGTCCAGATTCAGAATGACTATACCCGCCGCTACGAGGGTACCGGACTCGGCCTCTCGCTGGTCAAGGGACTTGCCGAACTGCATGGCGGCGATTTTGCGATCCGCAGCGCCGAAGGGGAGGGTACCGTTATCGTCGTAACCATTCCCAGCGATGCCGCAGGCGCGGCAGAAAGGGAGTGCGCGGATGCGCCCGTTACAGTGGAGTTTCCGCCGCGATTGAAGCAGCACGCAGACGGAAAGAGCGAAACCGGAGTGCCGGCGCTCTCCGAGGCTTTCCACACCGGAGAAATTGACAGGGAAGGGGGACATGGCGCCGCGCAAGCGAAAACAGCCTGAGCGCAAGCGGGCGGCGCGGCGCGGAGCGGGTCTGGCCTTGCGCGGACTCGCTGTCGTCGGCCGTGGTCTGGTGCTCACCGGTCGCCTGATCTCCCGCCATCCGGTGAGCGCCGGCGGGTCGGCGACCTTTGCCGTCGTCTTCAGTTTCGTCGCCGCAAACGCCATGTGGTACCAGAACGGTACTCATCCCTCGCCGCTTCTGCGTACCCGCGTGCCCCTCGTCAGTCCCGAAGTGGCCGAACGCCTTGCGGCTGCCAAAGGCGAGCCGGTCGAGCAGCGCGATGTTACCACCTTTGTCATAGAGCGGGAGGGGAACGCGAAAGCCGGCGATGCGGCAACGGACGGGCCCAACGAACGGCAGGCGTCGCTTCCGGCGCAGGACTCACCGGATGCGCCCGGCAGCACGGTCTCGACGCTGGTTGCGGACATCCAGAAGGAACTGGCAAGGCTCGGCTTTTACGAAGGAGCGCCGGACGGCCGAAGCGGTCCGAAGACCTCGGCGGCGATCCTCCGCTTCGAAAAGCAAGCCGGCCGTATGGAGACGGGTGCGCCGAGTGACGATCTGCTTCGGGCACTGCGCAACGCCGGCGGCTCCCCGCCGGCAGTTGCGACGCCCGCCAACCGGCCCTATGCCGACCCGAAGACTGTTCCGGCCGAGGCGGATCCGGTCGCCGCTGCCATCCGCAGCGCCGAGAAGGAGAACGCGCTCGGCTCCCGCACGGAGGTTCCCGTGTCGAGCGAAATGGTGATGAACATCCAGAAGGGGCTGAGCAATCTCGCCTATGCGGATGTCGTCGTCGATGGCGTTGCCGGCGATCAGACGCGCGCCGCCATCCGCCATTTCGAAAAACACTATCGTCTTCCTCAGACCGGAGAGCCCAACCCCAAGGTTCTCAAGAAGCTTAAGGAAATCGGAGCGCTCTGACGGCCAGAGCAAGAGGATCAGTTGCGCACCACTGCCGGTCGACCGCTCCGTTTGCATCTCGCCGGTCGCGCGTGTATCAGCTGTGCATGCGCCTGAAGTCCCACATTTTCGTCTCCTCGCTTTTGCGGAACGCCTTTGGACGCGGCGGGTATGCGGCTGTGCTGCGCAAGGGAGCGGAGGACGCCGGCGCGATCTTCATCCGGCAGCGCGGACGATCGGGCTACGAGACGCTTTATGCGCCGGCGCCGCAGAATTTCTTCGATGGGGAAGGAGATACGTCGCGCCGCTTCGAGGTGCGATTGCGTGGCGCCGAGGCCGACGCCGTCGAACGGGCGCTTTCCTCGGAAATCCGCTTCGACCCGGACTGCTGGATTGTAGAGTTGGAACTCGACGACTGCAGCGATCTGTTCGATCTGGTTTAAGGCTTTCGAGATTCGGGATACCCGCCGCGGTTTGCTCGATCTCCTCATTCCTGTGCTCGTCACAGGAATCCAGCCAGCCCAAGTCCTTGGGCTGAAGAACTCTTCCCGCGCCGCAGACGCGGCGCTGCTGGGCCCCTGTGACGAGCATAGGGATGAGGCTGAGGAGAGATTGCAGTCCTCCGAAAAGTTTCCTACAGCGCTGCGCGCCTTATGAGACGCGCAAACGTCGCTGTAGCAATTTGAGCTGCTGGATGTCGTTGTCCTTTGATCGGCTACGATCAACGGATCTAGAACTGGCCGAAGCCTCGCTTTGGTTGGACGGCCTTGCTTTGACGCGCAATCGGTTGCGCGTCGTGCCGGCGCGGGTCCGCGGCTCGATTATCCGCAAGCAGGCTCTCATGCCGTCCTGGCTTCGCCCCGTTTGCATCGGCGCGAACCCAGGACGCCACCCGTTCGCCGCTCGCCTGCCGGTCGAGACTTCCGATCAGCGCTTCGGCGCGGTTGCCGCCGCCGATTCTTTCGGAAAGATGGGGATAGAGCGCCTCGAGCACGCGGCTTTCCTCGTCCGCCGGGAAGGCGAGAGCTGCAAGCGTCGCGGCGAGTTGCTGGCCGGAAACATCGAGCAATATCCGGTCGGTGAGTGCGCGGCTTGCTCCGAGCGCGTCTGCCAGGGCCGTGGAGAAGAGGGTCGCTTCGCCATTGCGCGCAAAACGGACGAGCAGCGCGCAATGCAGCTCGCTGACGGGTTGGATCGACGAGGTGCCGTTCTTCTCCTGTGATCCGACGCGCGCCAGCGCCTTGATTTCCGCGCGCAGCTTTTCTTCGCGTTCGGCGGCTGCGGCAGCCGGCTGCGGATCGCTCGCCGCCCGGCGACTGGCGCCGTCGTGAAGACGTGCGGGGAGGGGAGCGGACTGATGATGCTCGACGAGCGCGTCGATCACCGAAGGCGAAAGGCTCTCCCGACGGGCAATGGCGTTAGCATGGCCCTGCCCTTGCTGGCGAATGATGGAAATGAGCACGCCGTCGGAAATCGCTGTCGCACGGGCAAGGAAGGCGGCGGCGATCGAAATGGGCATGCTGCCGATCAACAGGGCCACCGGCTCCGGCACGTGCGGGCATTGGGATAGTGCCGCCGCCGCCTGTCGGCGGGCCTCGTTGCTGGAGCCGAGGAAGAGCGGCTCGAACAGCTCGGCAAACTGCTTCATGTCGGACCTGCTTGGAATCCGAAGGCTCTCGAAGCCGGTGACGGTCGCCATCAGCACGACGTCCTTCAACCGCCCCGTCTGCGGCCGTTCCAACTCACGAAACCGGTTTGTCACGACATATCCTAAAACGCAAAGCATGACGGCATTCCGATGGCTCGGAACGACACACGTGTCTAAAACTAGATCGAAATCGTTAGCGCAGCATTAACTATGGACGTTGGGGCTTTATTCAGGCTTGCGTCATTCTGGTGACGAGCCGCCCCGGCAGCGGAGGCTGCTTTCCTCAGCCATAAAAAGTCCACAAGCGCTCCTATTTGATCCGATTGACGGCAAACGCCGGAAGCGAGTTGGGCTGCGGCCTCTCATGTGGGAGTTGATTTGTGAAGAAAATATTCTTGCGGGCAGCGGCTGCCTTTGCGCTGCTGCTCATGCCCGCGGCCGCATCGGCGGCCGAAGGTTTTGCCACTGCCAATGTCAATATGCGCTCGGGACCGAGTACATATTATCCGGCTGTAACGGTCATTCCGGTCGGCGAATCGGTGGAAATTCACGGCTGCCTGTCGGAAAGCCCCTGGTGCGACGTTTCCTTCTATGGCGGGCGGGGATGGGTCGCAGGCCGATACGTGCAGGCCGCCTATCGCAGCAGCCGGGTCTATGTGGAGCCGGAATACTACCGTCCGCTCGGCATTCCGACGGTCGTCTTCGAGTTCGACAGCTATTGGGATCGGAACTACCGCGGCCGGGATTTCTATCGCCATCGCGACCGCTGGAGGCATGACCGCGATTGGGATCGCGAGCGTGAACACGACCGGCCGGAATGGCATCGCCGCCAGGTGCGGGAACGCCGAGACTGGGAGCGTGACCGGGAAAGGGAGCGGCGCGAATGGGAATCGGAGCGCGGCCGTGACGATGACCGCTGGCGGCGGGGGATCGAGGGCGCTGAACGGGAACAGTCGCGCCGCGAGCGCCGTTACCACGGGCAGAGGACGATCGCGGAATGCGACGGCGGCGATTTCCGCTGCGAAGAGTAGGCGCGGCGATTCGGCCGCTTCACTCCAGGGTGGGCGGCGATCGTCGCCGCCCTTCCTTGAGCCGCTGGTTCTTGCGTCGTCCTGAAGGGAACCAATCCGGCCTCGACGCGTTGAAAACGCGCAAAGGGTGATACCGGAATGGCAAGGAGCGGAGAGATGGCGGAGAAGAATCTGGCGGCAGTCGGTGCAGAGACGGGTGCCCAAACGCGGGCGTCCGGCGCACAGGCCGAATTGGAATCGCAGGTCCAGGAACTGAAGGCAGAGATCGCCCGGCTGACGGAGACCGTCTCGGCTATAGGCACCGGAGCCAAGGCGGTCGTGCAGGGGGAAGCGGAACTGATGACGCAGCGCGTTCGGGAGCGCGTTCGGGAAGAACCGATTTCGACATTGCTGACGGTCGCGGGTGTAGCTTTCCTTTTCGGTTTGATTGCAAGGCGCTGACGGACGGATTGCCGGATTTGCAAATCCCCCAGGATTGAGGATTGCGCGAGGTTAATGCGTCATGGTCTGGATTAACAAACGGTTAACCAGGCTGTGTCTCAATCGGCACAAGGCGGCTATTATCGCCTCGCCTCTTATGCCGAAACGGACGACATCCGGGTGACCGGAAGAAGGAGTGACTGAGAAGGGCGCGTCTGTCCGGGCACCGGAAAATGCGTCAGCCCGAAAACGGGCAGGGTGAAATCTGTACGGTAGTTCATCCGTCTCGTGAGACTATGGAGACGAGCATGGCAGACGTAATCAGAATGCAGGACCGGATCGTCAAGCGCCCTCGACGGCGTCCTGTCGGGAAGGGCGGCGCCAAGGTGTTGTTCTTCACAGGAATCCGTTACGAAAGGCTGGACGGCCGCGGACCGCAGCCAACTGCCCCGGCTGGCCGCCAGGCCAAGAAGCAGTAAACCCGCGGGCAAAGCGCCGGCAGCGCCCGCCCGGGCGGTGCGCCCGTTCGCCGTCCGACTTCGACCACTTCGATTTCAGTTTCCCCCAAATCGCCGTTACCTTCGCCTCTACCGCTGGAAGGGCTCGCACCTCGACTCTGCAAGGAATGTGCGGACCAGGTCCTCGAAGCTGTCGAGAGGTGCCAGGGCTCGAAGAACTGCGTAACCTTCCTCGTCCTTCATCTCGATCATGATCGATTGCGCCAGCGCTTCGGGCGGCGACTTGCGCAGCTCGACGAGCTGGATCGGTGTGGCGACCACGAGGTCGAGATCGCCATGGACGGCTGTCTGGTCGTTCATGCTGAAGACCTCGTTCGACCCGCTGTCGAAGATCGCAAGCGACCAGAAGGGCACGTCGCCGCGCCCGACGAAGCGAGCCGGAGCGTCCGCCACCGAGAAGCTGCAGACGGCCGTACGCAGGAAGGGGTCGGCGTTGTTCAGGCCTGTCGGCCCCGGTTCGGCGGTCAGCGGAAAGAAGCTGTCCATTTCGAGCAGGCCGAGCACGCGCGTATAGGCATCGCGGCCGGTGAACTGGGGCAGGGCGAGCACGATCACGATATGAAGAAGCGCCGCTCCGACGAGACCGACGAGAATGGCGAAGATGATGCTACGCATGCCCGCACCCGGTTTTTGCGATCTTCGGCATTGCGAGGTCGATCAAGCCGGAGGACCCTGCCGTCGGCGTGTCCAGAAGGGTCAGCACGAGCGCGAAGCTGCCCGTCCGGGGTATCGCCAGCCAGTTGTCGGGCTGGGCAACCGGGGAAACGTGGATGACGAAGCGGCTGTCCTCGGCGCGCAGGACGGTCCAGGAATTGATTGCGGAGGGCAGGTCCGGCCCCGGCAACAGCGCGGTCCCGTCCGCCGCCGCCGCATAAAGGGTCCAGAACCGCGCCGGCGGTGTCATACCCGAAATCTCATAGGAGCAGGCGGCCGAGAGGCGCGCACCGGTATCGTCCGTGAGAGCGGTAAAGGCCAGTCCCTCGGCGCCGCCATAGAGCAATTCGCCGGCCCGGGCGCGGTGCGCCTTGGCATAGGGATCGGCGGAGACGGTCTGCGCTTCGGGAAAAGCGATCCAGGGACCGATCGCGATCGAGCCGAAACCGACGGTCGCCTTCAGCGCCCATACGGCCGTCCCGATTCCGCCGCCGAACGCGACGATGAGGGCAAGAGCGACAAGGAGGGGAACTCGAAACAAGTGGCGGCTCTATCGAATGTTGCGTCGTTTACCCTGTCGGCGCTCGTAGGGGCGCCGCTCGGCCTGTTCGCCAGAGAACGGATTTCTGACTGCAAAGTCAATTGTTTGTCGTGCCGGGCATGGTCCGCATGTTCACGCCGCGATCCGTCGGCTCGAGCACGGCCACCTTGCCGCCGGGTCTTTCGCGCGCCTTGAGCGGTTGCGCTTTCTCGAATGTGTCGCCGATCTTTTTCAAGAGCCGGGTTACGTCCGCGGATAATGACCGCGGCCGCACGAGCGGCGGCAGGGCGTTCTCGTCCGGCTTCGCAGTTTCGGCGACCCGCTCCTTCGCCGGTTTGGCGGGTGCGATTTCGATGCCCGGAATCGCGCGGTGCTCGATCCCCTGTTCGGCATAGTCCATCAGCCGCTTGAAGGTCATCGCCGGGAGAGATCCGCCGGTCATTTCATCGGTGGAGGTATAGTCGTCATTGCCGAACCAGACGGCCGTGGTGTAGTCGCCGGTGAAGCCGACGAACCATGCGTCGCGATAAGCCTGTGTCGTTCCGGTCTTGCCGCCGGTGACGATCCCGTTGTCGAGGGCTGCGCGCCGCGCCGTCCCGATGACCGGAATCTGCGTCAGGATGCGGTTCATCGACGAGACCGCCTGTTCGCTCAGAACCCTGCGTGGCGGCGGCGCGTCGCGCCCGAAGTCGTAGAGAATGTCGCCGTCATAGTTGAGAATCTGGCTGATGCCGTGGCGTTGCGACTGGAACCCGCCCGCCGGAAAGACCGCATAGGCCGTCGCCTGATCGAGCACGGTCACTTCGGAGGTGCCGAGCGGCATGGTCTTGTCGGTCCGAACCGGGGTCTCGACGCCCATTCTCCTGGCGGTCTCGGCAATGATTTCGGTACCGAGCTTGTCCTTGGCGAGGCGGACCGGAATAGTGTTGATCGATCTGGCGAGCGCGTTCATCATCGTTACCCGGCCGGCATATTTGCGGCCGTAGTTCTGCGGCGACCAGCCGCGCCAGGTGATTGGCGCGTCCACCACGATGGTTTCCGGTGTCATGCCCTTTTCCATCGCGGCAGCGTAGGTATAGACCTTGAAGGACGACCCCGGCTGGCGCAGCGCGCGCGTGGCGCGGTTGAACTGGCTTTCGCCGTAGTCGCGGCCGCCGACCATCGCCCGCACCGCGCCGCCATGCTCGACCATGACGAGAGCGCCCTGCTTGACCTTGTAGCTCTCGCCATATTGCCTGAGGCCCGATTCGACCGCTTCCTCGGCTGCTTGCTGCAGCCCCATGTCGATCGTCGTGCGCACGATCAGCGAATGCTGCGCGAAGGGAGCGGCAATGCGCTGGACCTCTTCGAAGGCCCAGTCGAGGAAGAAATCCGGTGCCTTGACCTGAGCACGATCGACCACCGAGGCTGGGGTCAGGCGGGCGGCGATCACCTGTCCTTCCGTCATCAGCCCACCCTGTACGAGATTGCTCAGGACCTCGTTGGCGCGGGCACGCGCCGCCGGCAGGTTCACATGGGGGGCATAGCGCGCCGGCGCCTTGAAGAGACCGGCGAGCATCGCCAACTCGGCAAGATTGACGTCGGTAATCGCCTTGCCGAAATAGAACTGCGCCGCCGCTGCCGCGCCGAAGGTGCCGCCGCCCATATAGGCGCGGTCGAGATAGAGGCGGAGGATTTCCTTTTTCGACAGGTTGGATTCGAGCCAGACGGCAAGAAAGGCTTCCTTGATCTTGCGCTCGATCGTCCTCTCGTTCGAGAGGAAAAGGTTCTTGGCCAGTTGCTGCGTCAGTGTCGAGCCGCCTTGAACGACCCCGCCGGCGCGAGCGTTTTCGGTCATGGCGCGTGCGAGCCCGAGAAAATCTATGCCCCAATGGTCGAAGAAGCGCCTGTCTTCCGTGGCGAGGACCGCTTTTATGAGGTGATCGGGCAGCTCGTCGATCGGGACGGAATCCTCGTGGATGATGCCCCGGTGGCCGATCTCGTTGCCGTAGCGGTCAAGAAAGGTGACTGCGAAATCGCTTTGCGCCCGCCAGTTGCCCTTGGTTTCCTCGAAAGCGGGAAGGGCGAGCGCCAGCATCAGCACCGAGCCCGCCGCGCCGAGGGTCATTCCCTCGCCGAGCACTTCGAAGAACGCTCTTTTCCAGCCGCGCACGCGAAAACGGCGGAAGAAGATGGTGGTGTCCTCCCACCACTCACCGAGCCGGAACCCTGCACTCCATACGGTCGAATCGATCCAGGAATCGATCCGAAGAAAGATGTGTCGCCTTTTCGGCCGGTTGTCCTCTTTCCTCGGTTCCTGCACGGCTTTCATGTCCCGAAGGTTCTGCCTCATGACGATATTTGCACGGGGCGGCAATCCAATCTACTTGCATATCGCGCAACCCGCCTTAAAAAACCGGCAATTTTCTGCGAAGTTTCAAAGTTGGCTCGGATTTTACGAAAGTGTGACTTTATGGGCGAAATGCCTTTCTGGAAGACGAAAGGTCTCGAGGAGATGACCGGCGCGGAGTGGGAGAGCCTCTGCGATGGTTGCGGGCTCTGTTGTCTCAACAAGCTCGAGGATTGGGACAGTTCCGAGATCGCCTGGACTTCGATCCGCTGCACCCTGCTGGATGGCGAAAGCTGTCGCTGCAAGGACTATGACAATCGCCAGGCAACCGTCCCGGACTGCATTCAGTTGACGCCGAAAGCGGTGCGCGAAATCAGCTGGCTGCCGCCGACCTGCGGCTACCGTCTGGTTGCCGAAGGCAGGGATCTCTACTGGTGGCACCCGCTCGTCTCCGGCGATCCGGAGACCGTGCATGCGGCCGGCATATCCGTGCGCGGACGCACCGTCGCCGAGGACGGCATCGACATCGAAGATTATGAAGATTATCTCGTGACCTGGCCACTGGAGGTCGGCAGGGAACCGGCCGATTAGGGCACGCCTCAGAGTGCTGCAGCGACTTCGCGGACCGTCGCCGTCAGTGACGGCCGTTTTTGGTGACGAGGTTTCTCGGCGCGACATTGCGCCATGCGGTTTCCATGGACTGGCGAACGAGTTCGTCGTCGGCACCGACGAAATAGAATGATGTCCAGCCGCGTGCGCCCCAGCCGCCGGGAACGGCGGCGCAGACGCCGGGTTCCATTTCCAGAAGCATTCGCTGCTGGTCCGGCGTGAACTTGAATACGGCGCGACCGGCTTCCGGCAGGGTCATGAAAATCCGGTTGCCCACACGGAAATCCCGTGCACCGAAATGGGCATTTTCCTGGGTTCCCGGAAGGCTCAGGGCCAGCTTTTCGATTTCTTCGGACAGCATGGAAGGAGAGTAGCACGGAATTGCCGATTGGCAAAAATCCGGCGGCGCCGGGCCGCCGGAGCAATTCACTCTGCGGGAGGAACGGTCTTCTGTGCAGCCTCGCCGACCGTGCGCATTTCGCGCCACTCGTTCTCGAACCGCTCGAGCAGCGATTGCGGGATTCTGGATTGCGGTGATACCGGCGGCTTGTTCGCGAGTGTCTTCATCCGGACCTCCTTTGGGCGAGACTGTTGGACTGGGCGGACGATTCCACAGGATAAAGACTTTGTAAATCAGCGGTTTAAAGCATTTAAACGATTGAAAAAAATTTAAATCGATTAATTTCCCAGCCGATCCACAGAAAGGTGGCAGCAGTCTCGTTGATGCCCGCGCCGAGCTGTCCCAAAGACTTGTTCGCCCAACTTCTGCAATCTACGGTCGATTCCCGTATCAGAGATCAGACAACCGCCGGACGCGAGTCCGCGGAGCCACAAGGCCGACATTCATTTGCCATTCAGCCTGTATCGGTTAATGATTCCGGCATAGTGCTTCCCAAGTCGAAAGTGCGTTCATGTCTTCAGCATTGACCATAGCCGCGCTCGCCGCAGGCCTCGCAGGCTTTTCTCCGCCTGCCGTCAACATGCCTGCGGTTGTCGTCCGCGTGGCTGGCGATTGCAGCGCGGCCGCCGCGCAGGTGGTTGCCCAGACGGGTGGCGAGCTGCTTTCTGCCCAGCCGACCGGCGATGGGCAGTGCGTGGTGACGGTGCTCATCCCGGGCAACGGAGGGCGCCCCAAGAAAGTCACGGTGAAAGTGCCTATGTAAGCTTTTTCGGGGTACCCGAAGGCAAGGGAAGTGGACGAGAATGCGCATTCTGATCGTCGAGGACGATACCAATCTGAACAGGCAGCTGGCCGACGCTCTCAAGGAGGCCGGTTATGTCGTCGACCAGGCTTATGACGGCGAAGAGGGCCACTATCTGGGCGATGCGGAGCCCTATGATGCGGTGATTCTCGATATAGGCCTTCCGGAGATGGACGGCATCACCGTTCTCGAGAAGTGGCGCGCAGACGGCAAGACCATGCCGGTGCTGATCCTGACGGCCCGCGATCGATGGAGCGACAAGGTCGCAGGCATCGATGCCGGCGCGGACGATTACGTGGCGAAGCCTTTCCACGTAGAGGAGGTGCTGGCCCGCATCCGTGCTTTGATCCGGCGGGCCGCCGGGCACGCAAGCTCCGAGATCGTCTGCGGCCCCGTCCGTCTCGACACCAAGGGCTCCAAGGCGACCGTCGCAGGCGTGGCGCTGAAGCTCACATCGCACGAGTTCCGCCTGCTTTCCTACCTCATGCATCATATGGGACAGGTGGTTTCCCGCACCGAGCTGGTCGAACACATGTATGATCAGGACTTCGATCGCGATTCCAACACGATCGAGGTTTTCATCGGCCGGCTCCGCAAGAAGATCGGCAATGATCTGATCGAAACGGTGCGCGGCCTCGGATATCGCATGCAAGCACCCGGCAATGGCCATTAGATCGCTCACGGCGCGCGTTCTGGCGGTTTCGACCGTCTGGGCCGTCGTTGCCCTCGTGGTGATCGGGGTCGTCATCTCCGCCCTTTATCGGCAGGGCTCCGAGCGCGGCTTTCAGGACCTGCTGCGGGCGCAGCTCTACAACGTCATCAACTCCATCTCTGTCGACGAGAAGGCCGCGCTCTCCGGTAGCCCGCAGCTTGGCGACCTGCGCTTTCCCAGCCGCAGACGGGCTGGTATTGGATCGTCGAGCCGATCGGCGAATTCGACACGCCGCCGCTGATATCGACTTCGCTCGGCACGGCGAAACTGCCGATCGTCAGCGTCGACGAGGTCCCCTTCGATATCCGCTACGAGCGGTTCTACACCACCACGGATCCGTTCGGAAACGCGGTGGAGGTGGCCGAAACCGAGGTCGTTCTCGACATTCAGGGCCACGCCGCCCGCTTCCGCGTCGCCGGCAATCGCGATGTCCTCGAGGCCGACATAGATCGCTTCACGCGCAACCTCACGATCGCCCTGTCCATTTTCGGTCTCGGCGGCCTTGGCGTTAACGCGCTCACGATCCTGTTCGGCCTGAAGCCGCTCGATCAGGTACGCCGCTCGCTCGAAAAGATCCGCACGGGGGAGAGCGAACGGCTGGATGGCGCGTTCCCGCGGGAGATCCAACCCCTTGCCAACGAGGTGAACGCGCTGATCGACAGCAATCGGCGTATCGTCGAACGCGCGCGCATGCAGGTCGGCAATCTGGCCCACTCGCTCAAGACGCCGATCGCCGTGCTGCTCAACGAGGCGAGAGTGCTGGAGGTGCCGCACGGCGAGCTGGTCAGGGCCCAGGCGGACGCCATGCAGACACAGGTGCAGTCCTATCTCAGCCGCGCCAGGATTGCCGCCCAGCGCGGGTCGATTCTGGCGCGGACCGAAGCCCAGCCGGCACTGGAAGAATCATGCGGGTGATGCGGCGGCTCAACCCGGACAAGCAATTCAGCCTCTCCATCAATCCGCCCGGACTGGTGCTGGCGATGGAACAGCAGGACGTCGAGGAAACGGTCGGCAACTTGCTGGAAAACGCCGCCCGTTACGCGCATGATAGGATTTCGCTGAATGTTGAGCCGGCCCCCGAAGATGCGCGCGAAAGGGAGCCGGGCCGCCAGTGGATCGTGCTCCAGATCGACGACGACGGACCGGGGCTCGACCCCGATCAGATCGCGGTGGCGATGAAACGCGGCAAGCGGCTCGACGAGAGCAAGCCCGGAACCGGGCTCGGTCTTTCGATCGTAAGCGAGATCGTGGGTGAATATCAGGGAAGCGTGGAGCTCAGCCGTCGCGATGTGGGAGGGTTGCGGGCCACGCTCGTACTGCCGGCCGCGGTCTGAGCGCCGGTCGGATACGACTGATGCGGGACGATCGTGATCCGGCGGTCACACCCGGACCTGAAAATGCCGGCGCTGACGGCAGGCGGTTGCCTCCACCGGCAGGTGGTGCAAAAGAACCCGACCGGAGCCAGCCGTTTCGATGGATATTCCCGAGGCGCGACTGGCGACCGACAAGAGGAATGAGTAGCGCGTATCATGAGGAATTACGCAGAAATGACGCGAGCTTTCGCGTCACGCGGCAGGATCGCGGTGGTGGCTTCGGGTGTAGCCCTCGCCGGCTGTGGCACGACCTCGTCCGGTCAGGGTGGGGCGGTTGCCGGAACTCGGAGCAGCGTCCACCCGCGTTGCATCGTCAGCCACCTATATCGAGGCCCTGCAGGGTGGCGTCGTTTCGCGTCTTGGCGGCGTCGAGCTCGGCAAGTCGGATCGGCAGCGGGCGCTCGAGGCCGAGTATCGCGCCCTCGAAGCCGCGCCGGGCGGGCAGCCCGTCGCCTGGCAAGGGCGGGGCGTCAGCGGCTCGGTCGTCGCTGCCGCACCCTATCAGGTCGGGTCGCAGAATTGCCGTCAGTACAGCCATACGGTGACCGTCAAGAGCCAACAGACCACGGCACGCGGCGCCGCCTGCCGCAACAGCGATGGAAGCTGGACGCCGCTCACCTGAGCGGCACCGCCCTCGAATATCGCGAACCGTGGAAGGCGTTGAATCGCGGGGGGCTGCTTCGGGCGAGCGGATTCTCCTTGCGCGGCGGCATTCTTGCGGCGAAACGCCTCGAATATACGTCATTGCCGGTTTTCGAGTTGGAATGACATGGCCCTCATAGTATTCCCCAAGCATGTTGTTCTGGATCCTCGTCGCCATTCTGACGGCGGCTGTCGCAGCCGTGCTTCTTCTGCCGCTCATGCGGGCGGCAGAGCCGCTGCCGTCTCGCCATAGTCACGACATCGAAGTCTATCGCGATCAGCTCGGCGAGTTGGCGCGGGACCGGGAGGCCGGTCTGATCGGAAGCGAGGAGGCCGAGCTGGCCAGGGCCGAGATCGCCCGCCGCATGCTGGCCGCCAGTGCTGCGGATCAGGCTGTGGCGGAGCGCACGCCGAAGCGGCTTCTATCCAACCGCCTGGCGCGGGCTTTCATTTTCCTCTGTCTTCCGGCCGTCGGCCTTTGTCTCTATTTGACGACCGGCAGCCCCGGTGTGCCGGCACAGCCGCTCGCGGCTCGCCTTGCCGACCCCGGCGACGACGTCAATATCCTGATCGCGAAGGCCGAAAACCACCTGGCCCTCAATCCGCAGGACGGCGCCGGCTGGGATCTGCTGGCGCCGATCTACATGCGCCATGGCCGCGTGGACGACGCCGTCGCCGCCTACGACCGCGCGATCCACCTGCTCGGGCCAACCCCGGCAAGAATGGGCGGCTACGCCGAGGCTCTTGTGGCGCAGGCCGGCGGCCTGGTCACATCCGAGGCGCAGAACGCGCTGCAAAAGGCGCTGGCGCTCGACCCCGACGATCCGCGCTCCGCATTCTACCTCGCACTCGGCCTGAAGCAGGAGGGCAAGCACACCGATGCGCTCGCAGCCTTCCGCAAGCTCGCAGAGCGCTCACCGGCCGATGCGCCCTGGCTGTCTCTGGTGAACCAGCATATCGCGGAGCTCGCCGCCGCCCCGGCCGGTCCAGGCCCTGCCGCGCCCGGAAATCCGGCTCCCGGCGATATTGCCGCCGCAGAGGAAATGAATGCCGGCGACCGGCAGGCGATGATCCGCGGCATGGTCGACAGCCTGGCCAGCCGCCTGAAGGAGGATCCGGCCAACCTGGAGGGGTGGATGCGCCTGATCCGTTCCTATGTGGTGCTCGACCAAAGGGACAGGGCGAAAATTGCGTTGCATGACGGGCTGAGGGCCTTCCCGGAAACGGGCGAGCAGGGAAAGCAGTTGCTGGCCTTGGCGCGGGAACTGGGGATCGACGCCGGCGGAGAGGCTGAATGACACGCAAGCAGAAAAGGTTGGCGATAATCGGCGGCGGCGTGGCATTTCTGACGGCCGCGGTGCTGCTCGTCATGTTCGCCTTCAGCCAGGCGGTCGCCTATTTCTACGTTCCGGGCGATCTTGCGAAGGCCGGCGTCGCGCCGGGGACGCGCATCCGCCTCGGCGGGCTTGTCGAGGCGGGCTCCGTAAAGCGCGGCGAGGGAAGGACTATCACATTCACGGTGACGGATACGCTTGCGACCGTTCCGGTGACCTATACGGGCATCCTGCCCGACCTCTTCCGCGAGGGCCAGGGCGTGGTGGCCGAGGGAGCCTTCGTCGGAGGCAGCCCGGTTTTCGTTGCGGACACCGTCCTCGCAAAGCATGATGAGACATACATGCCGAAGGATGTCGCCGACCGCCTCAAAGCGCAGGGCGTCACGCTCGGCGGGGAGGAAAACATCCGATGATCATCGAACTCGGGCACTATGCACTGGTCCTGGCGCTCGCGACCGCGATCATCCAGGGGGTCTTGCCGGTCCTGGGAGTGCGGCGCGGCGACCCTTCCTTGATGGGCCTGGCAGCAAACGCTGCGCTCGTCTGCTTCCTGCTGGTGGCATTCTCCTTCGCGGTGCTGACATTCGCCTATGTGACATCGGATTTCTCGGTCAAGAACGTCTGGGAGAACTCGCATTCCCTCAAGCCGCTGATCTACAAGATCACCGGGGTCTGGGGAAACCATGAAGGCTCGATGCTTCTCTGGCTGCTGATTCTCGTCTTCTTTTCCGCGATGGTGGCGCTCTTCGGCCGCAACCTGCCAGAGACGTTGAAGGCGAACGTCCTTGCGGTGCAGGCCTGGATCGCGACGGCCTTCGCGCTCTTCGTCCTGCTGACCTCCAATCCCTTCGCGCGGCTCGTGCCGGCACCGGGCGAGGGCAGGGACCTCAACCCCGTGCTGCAGGATATCGGGCTCGCGATCCACCCGCCCTTGCTTTATCTCGGCTATGTCGGCTTTTCCGTATGCTTCTCCTTCGCGGTCGCCGCCCTCATCGAGAGGCGGATCGACGCGGCCTGGGCGCGATGGGTGCGGCCGTGGACACTCGCCGCCTGGACCTTTCTTACCGCCGGCATCGCCATGGGCTCCTATTGGGCCTATTACGAGCTGGGCTGGGGCGGCTGGTGGTTCTGGGATCCGGTCGAAAACGCCTCTTTCATGCCTTGGCTTGCCGGAACGGCACTTCTGCACTCGGCCCTGGTCATGGAGAAGCGAGAGGCGCTGAAGATCTGGACCGTGCTGCTGGCGATCATGACCTTTTCGCTGTCGCTGCTCGGCACGTTCCTGGTGCGCTCCGGCGTGCTGACATCCGTCCATGCCTTCGCCACCGACCCGACCCGCGGCGTCTTCATTCTCGCCATTCTGGTCGTCTTCATCGGCGGTGCGTTTTCGCTCTTTGCCTTCCGTGCCTCCCATCTCAAGGCCGGGGGAATATTCGCGCCGGTTTCGCGCGAGGGTGCGCTCGTCGTGAACAACCTGATCCTGACGACGGCCACGGCGACGGTGCTGACCGGCACGCTGTATCCGCTGGTACTCGAAGCGCTCACCGGCGACAAGATTTCGGTCGGCGCGCCGTTCTTCAACATGACGTTCGGTCTGCTGATGCTGCCGCTCATCGCCGTCGTTCCCTTCGGTCCGCTGCTTGCCTGGAAGCGCGGCGACCTTGCCGGTGCGGCGCAACGTCTGTTTGCGGCTGCCGCCCTGGGCCTGCTCGCCGCTGCGATCTGCTATTACGCGCTGCACGGCGGCCCGGTCCTGGCTCCCTTCGGCCTCGGCCTCGGCGTGTACCTGATCCTGGGAGCGCTTACCGATCTGGTTCTGCGCTCCGGTCTCGGCAAAGTGGCGGCGGGCGTCGCCTGGAGACGGCTTTCGGGACTGCCGCGTTCGGCTTTCGGCACGGCGCTCGCCCATATCGGGCTCGGAATCACCCTGATCGGGATAGTCACGGTCACGGCTTTCGAAACGGAAACAGTCGTCGAGATGAAGCCCGGAGCGGTGGTCGACGTCGGACGCTACAGCCTGCGCTTCGACGGCATGCGTGAAGGGCGCGGGCCGAACTATACCGAGGATGCCGGCCACTTCACCATCAGCCGAGGCGGGGTCGCGGTTACCGATATCTGGTCGTCGAAGCGGCTCTATTCCGCGCGCCGCATGCCGACGACGGAAGCCGGAATCCGGACCTTCGGCCTCAGTCAGCTCTATGTTTCGCTGGGCGACGACATGGCGGATGGCGGCATCGTCGTCCGCATCTGGTGGAAACCGCTGATTCTCTGCATCTGGGGCGGCGCGCTCGTAATGATGGCCGGCGGCATCGTCTCGCTCAGTGATCGGCGCCTTCGCGTGGGCGCACCGGCGCGTGCCAGAAAGGCGCTGGCGATGGGAGCTGCCGAATGATCAGGCGGCTGCTGCTCGCGCTCTTCCTTCTCCTTGCCTCGGTCGTTCCGAGCCTTGCCGTCAATCCTGACGAGGTGCTCGCAGATCCGGGGCTAGAGGCGCGTGCCCGTGCGATTTCCGCCCAGCTTCGCTGCATGGTCTGCCAGAACCAGTCGATCGACGACTCCAATGCCGAACTCGCCAAGGACCTGCGGCTGCTCGTGCGCGAGCGGCTGAAGAACGGCGATACGGACGAGGCTGTGATCTCCTACGTCGTCTCGCGCTATGGCGAATTCGTTCTTTTGAAACCCCGCTTCGAGGCCAAGACGCTCGTGTTGTGGGGCATGCCTGCCATTCTTCTCGTGGCCGGCATCGTCACCCTCGTCCTGGCGGGGCGGCGCCGCGCCGCGAGGATTCCCGGCGCCCCCTTTCCGCCGAGGAAAAGGAAGCGCTGGACAAGCTCCTGCGGCCCTGATCTCGAGCGGGATTCCCGGCTTTGCGGCGCACCACCCGGCGGCAGGGACTCCGGCAGCTTGCCGGGCCGAGCGGAACATTACCAAAAATTCATCTGCCGGACAGAACTCAGTAAGGTCCAACCCGTTACATCTTTCGACACAGGCTGTTTCCCCAAGGGACAGCCGGACGAGCGGATCTCCGGCAGTCACGCCGTTGGTCCGGCTCGGAGAAAGGTTTCGAAGCCGCCTGCCCCTGCAGGCGGGCTTCCTGAAAGAGAGAAGGCAAAGCGAATGTCCACGATCAAAAATTCCCGGCCCTCCTTGAAGACAGTGCTGAAGACAACGACGGTTGCGGGTGTCGCGGCCGTGCTGCTGACCACCGGCCTCCCGGCAGAGGTTACCAAGTCCTTCGCCGAAGCCGTCAGCGTGCCCGCTCCGGCTGTTCCGAGCTTCGCGAACGTCGTCGACGCCGTTTCTCCGGCGGTCGTCTCCGTCCGCGTCCAGGCACGTGAGCGCGTCAGCGACGATGGAAGCAACTTCACCTTCGATTTCGGCGGCCGCGGCTTCGAGGATCTGCCCGAAGACCATCCGCTGCGGCGCTTCTTCCGCGAATTCGGTCCCGGTGACAACGACCGCGCGGATCGCTGGCGCGACCGTCGCGGCCCCCGCGGCGAGGGTCGTCTCCGTCCGCGGGCACAAGGATCCGGCTTCTTCATCACCGAGGACGGTTACCTCGTCACCAATAATCATGTCGTCTCCGACGGCTCGGCCTTCACCGTCATATTGAACGACGGTACCGAGCTCGATGCCAAGCTCGTGGGCAAGGACAGCCGGACCGATCTCGCCGTGCTCAAGGTCGACGACAAGCGCAAGTTCACCTATGTCAAGTTCGCCGACGACGAAAAGGTCCGCGTCGGCGACTGGGTGGTCGCCGTCGGCAACCCCTTCGGCCTCGGCGGCACGGTGACCGCGGGCATCATCTCCGCCCGGGGACGCGATATCGGTTCCGGTCCCTATGACGACTATCTGCAGGTCGATGCAGCGGTGAACCGCGGCAACTCCGGCGGCCCGACCTTCAACCTCGCAGGCGAAGTGGTCGGCATCAACACGGCCATCTTCTCGCCCTCCGGCGGCAATGTCGGCATCGCCTTCGCGATTCCCGCAACGGTCGCGAAAGACGTCGTCGACTCCTTGATGAAGGACGGCACGGTTTCGCGCGGCTGGCTGGGTGTCCAGATACAGCCGGTGACGAAGGACATCGCCGAGTCGCTCGGCCTGTCCGAAGCGAATGGCGCCCTCGTCGTCGAACCCCAGGCAGGCTCGCCGGGTGAAAAGGCGGGCATCAAGAACGGTGACATCGTGACGGCCCTGAATGGCGAACCGGTCAAGGATCCGCGCGATCTTGCCCGTCGGGTCGCGGCATTGCGCCCCGGCTCCACCGCCGAGGTTACGCTGTGGCGTAGCGGCAAGTCGGAGACGGTCAAGCTCGAAATCGGCACGCTGCCGAGCGATTCCAAGGAAACGCCGGCGCCCAGCGAAGCGCAGCCCGATGAAGGTCAGGCAGGCGAGGAGGCGCTGGCAGACCTCGGCCTGACGGTAACCCCGTCGGACGACGACAGTGGCGTCACGATCACGTCCGTCGATCCGGACTCCGCCGCCAGCGATCGCGGCCTGAAGGAAGGCGAGAAGATCGTCTCCGTCAACAATCAGGACGTGAAATCGGCGGACGACGTTCTCAAGGTCATAAACAACGCCAAGAAGGATGGACGGACCAAGGCTCTGTTCCAGATCGAGGCTCAGGAAGGCAGCCGCTTCGTCGCACTCCCCATCGCTCAGGGCTGAGACGCCGCAGGAAGGGGCGCGGACTTTCCGAACCCCGCTCCGACTTGGAAGGCGCCGCGACATCGAAAACATGTCGCGGCGCTTGGTGTTTCAAATCCCGTCAGCCGCAGCGGGCTGAAACCGGTTGAGACGAACGGAGGTCCGGGACTATGGTCACCCGTATGAAGATTCTGATTGTTGAAGACGATCTGGAGGCCGCCGCCTATCTGGCCAAGGCATTCCGTGAGGCAGGCATCGTCTGCGATCACGCGAGCGACGGCGAGGCCGGCCTGTTCATGGCGAGCGAGAATGCCTATGACGTTCTCGTCGTGGACCGCATGCTCCCCCGCCGCGACGGTCTTTCGCTGATCACCGAACTCAGGCGCAAGGACATCCACACGCCCGTGCTCATTCTCTCCGCACTCGGGCAGGTGGACGACCGCGTCACCGGTCTGCGTGCCGGCGGCGACGATTACCTGCCGAAGCCCTACGCCTTCAGCGAGCTCCTCGCGCGTGTCGAGGTGCTCGGCCGCCGAAAGGGCGCACCCGAGCAGGACATGGTATATCGCGTCGGCGATCTCGAACTCGACCGCCTGTCCCATTCGGTCCGACGGCAGGGCAAGGAGATATCCTTGCAGCCGCGCGAATTCCGGCTGCTCGAATACCTCATGAAAAATGCCGGGCAGGTGGTGACAAGAACCATGCTGCTCGAAAACGTGTGGGACTACCACTTCGACCCCCAGACCAATGTTATCGACGTGCACGTCTCGCGCCTGCGCTCGAAGATCGAGAAGGATTTCGATCCTCCCCTGCTGCGGACGATCCGGGGCGCCGGATACATGATCAAGGACGACCGGACCACGGACACATGAGCAGGGTAAGCGTGCTGTTCAGGACGACCGCAGTCCGGCTCTCTGCGCTCTATCTGGTCCTCTTCTCCCTGTGTGCGGCCTTCCTCGTCTTCTACGTGACCGGCATGTCGGAGCGCCTCCTGCAGCAGCAGACGCGGGAAGCGATCGCCGCCGAAGTGGCGCAGATCGCCGGCGTATACGATCGGGCCGGCATCAACGGGCTGCTTCGCTCGCTCGAGCGCCGGGCACGTCAGCCGGGAGCCAATCTCTACGTCATTGCGGGTCCGAACGGAGAGATCCTCGCCGGAAACGTGGCCGCGCTGGAGCCGGGGCTGCTCGATGACGAAGGATGGAAATCCGAGCCGTTCCGTTACCGGCGCTTCACCGACGAGAGCCGCGCCGACAGGCATGTCGCCCTTGCCCAGGTCCTGATGCTCGACAACGGGTTGAGAGTCCTCGTCGGCCGCGACCTGCAGGAACCCGAAAAATTCCGTGCGCTCGTCCGTCAGGCGCTGATGGTCGCGCTCGGCATCATGGGGCTCGGTGCGCTGGTGATCTGGTTCGGCATCGGCCGCAACGCCCTGCGCCGGATCGACCGCATGTCGGAGGCGAGCACCAAGATCATGGCCGGTGACCTCTCGCAACGCTTGCCGACGAGCGGTTCCGGCGACGAGTTCGACCGTCTTTCGGAATCGCTGAACGCGATGCTCGAGCGCATCGAAAAGCTGAACGAAGGACTGAAACAGGTCTCGGACAACATAGCGCACGATCTCAAGACACCGCTGACGCGCTTGCGCAACAGGGCAGAGGCGGCGCTCGCCGATACCGAGGGGGCAACCAGAGCGGTGCGCTCGAACAGATCATCGCCGAGTCCGATCAGCTGATTCGTACCTTCAACGCGCTTCTGATGATTTCCCGCGTCGAAGCCGGCTCCGCCGTCGCCGAGATGAACGAGATCGACCTGGCGCAGATCGTGGCGGATTGCGTCGAACTCTACGAGCCGCTGGCGGAAGACAAGGAAATGCGCATCGAAGCGGAGGCGCCGGCGGGGGCGGCGATCTCCGGCAACCGCGAACTGATCAGCCAGGCGCTGGGCAACCTGATCGACAATGCGATCAAATATGCGGAAGGTGCCGAAAATCCGCTCATACGGGTTGAATTGAAGAGGAGCGCTCGTCACGTCGTGTTGACCGTTGCCGACCACGGGCCTGGCGTTCCGGAGAATATGCGCGGGGAGGTCGTCAAGCGTTTCGTTCGCCTGGACGAAAGCCGCTCGAAGCCGGGGACGGGCCTCGGCCTCTCGCTCGTCGAGGCCGTCATGGAGATGCACCGCGGCTCGCTGGAACTGTCGGCGACGGAGGAGGACGGTCGGGGCCTGGCGGTTCGCATGGTTTTCCCGGCGGTTGCGACCTGATAAACCCATGACGGGAACCGAAGGGGGGATTGTGCATGGCGGAAGCGATCGAGCGGTCTTTGTCCGATATCGATGTGGTGGCGATTCGCCCGGCGAGCCAGGCGGACGCCAAAGCCGCCCTTTCCGTGCTCAAGGATGCGGCGAAAAGCAGCGAGCAGATTGCCAAGCTCATTGCCTCGGACGCGCCGCTGAAGGATTTTTTCGTTGCCGCCTTCGCGCTTTCGCCATTCCTGCGGGATACGGCGCGTAGCCACCCGGCGATCCTCGAAGCATTGCTATCCGAGGCGCTGCCGGCGTTTTTGAAGCACAGGATCGAGGCCGCAAGGGCGTCCTGGTGGGGCGATGCACCCGGGGCGGCGCTGCCGGACGCCGAGATCATGACGCGATTGAGACGGGCGAAGCGCGAGGTCGCCTTCGCCGTCGCGCTTGCGGACCTTTCGCGGCTTTTCGGTGGCCGTGAGACGACACGGTGGCTCAGCGATTTTGCAGAGGCGGCCGTTTCGGCGGCGATCGATCATCTGCTGCTCGGCGCGCATGAAAGCGGCAAGTTCGTGTTGAAGGACAGTTCCGCGCCGTCTACCGCCTCCGGCGTCGTCGTGCTTGGAATGGGTAAGCTCGGCGCCGGCGAGCTCAACTATTCTTCCGATATCGATCTTGTCGTCTTCTACGATCCGCAGTCGGGCATCATCGCCAATCGCGACGATGCTCCGGAAACCTTCGCCCGGCTGTTGCGGCGCTTGATTCGCATCCTGCAGGAGAGAACCGGCGACGGCTATGTCTTCCGCACGGATCTGCGGCTCAGGCCAGACCCGGGCTCCACGCCGCTTGCCATCCCGGTCGAGGCGGCAATGCTCTATTACGAGAGCAGGGGGCAGAACTGGGAACGGGCCGCCTTCATCAAGGCGCGGCCGATCGCGGGCGATCTGGAGGCGGGCGAACGCTTCCTGAAGGAACTGACGCCCTTCGTCTTCCGCAAGTACCTCGACTATGCGGCAATTGCCGACATTCACTCGATCAAGCGGCAGATCCATGCCCATAAGGGGCACGGAGAAATCGCCGTGAAGGGACACAACATCAAGCTCGGGCGCGGCGGCATCCGGGAGATCGAGTTCTTCGTTCAGACCCAGCAGCTGATCGCCGGCGGCCGCACGCCCGCGCTGCGTCTGCGCGAAACGGAAGCGATGCTGCGGATGCTCGCCGAGAGCGGCTGGATCGACGCGGCGACGGCCGAGGAGCTTACCGATGCCTATTGGTTCCTGCGCGACGTCGAGCACCGCATCCAGATGGTGCATGACGAGCAAACTCACCTCCTTCCGGAGACCGAGCCGGAGCTCAGACGGGTCGCCTATATGCTCGGCTTCGAGGATACGGCTTCCTTTTCGGATGCGCTGTCGCGCGTGCTGCGCGCGGTCGAGCGGCGCTATGCGCAGCTTTTCGAGCAGGAGGCGAAGCTATCCACCGAAACCGGAAACCTGGTCTTCACCGGTCAGCAGGACGATCCGGATACGCTCGAAACACTGAAGAAGCTCGGTTTCCAGCGGCCGTCCGACATAGCGAATATCATCCGCACCTGGCACTACGGGCGCTATCGGGCAACGCAATCGGTCGAGGCGCGCGAGCGGCTGACGGAGCTGACGCCGGAGCTTCTGCGCGTCTTCGGCGAAAGCAGGCGGGCGGACGAAGCGTTTCTGCGTTTTGACCACTTCCTCTCCGGTCTGCCCGCGGGGATCCAGCTCTTCTCGCTGCTCGGCAACAATCCCGGCCTCCTGTCGCTGATCGTCAATATCATGTCGTCGGCACCGCGCCTGGCGGACATCATCGCCGCCAAGCCGCATGTCTTCGACGGCATGCTGGAGCCGGGGCTGCTTGCCGAACTGCCGACGAGGGATTATCTGGCGCCGCGCATCGCGACCTTCGTCGGCGCAGGCCGGCACTATGAGGAGGTGCTGGACCGTTTGCGCATCATCGCCGCCGAGCAGCGCTTCCTGATCGGTATCCGGCTGCTCACAGGCGCGATCACCGGCCTTCAGGCGGGGCGCGCTCTCACCGACCTTGCCGATCTGATCATTGCCGCCGCGCTCGATGCGGTTCTGGAGGAGGTCCGGTCGGCGCATGGACGTTTCCCCGGCGGGCGGGTCGCAATCGTCGGAATGGGCAAGCTCGGCAGTCACGAATTGACCGCCGGCTCCGATATCGATCTCATCCTGCTCTACGATTACGACGACGAAGTGCTCGAATCCGACGGCGCCAAGCCGCTCGATCCGGTGCGTTATTTTACGCGGGTCACGCAGCGGCTGATCGCCGCGCTTTCCGCCCCGACCGCCGAGGGCATCCTCTACGACGTGGACATGAGGCTGCGACCCTCCGGCAACAAGGGGCCGGTTGCCACCCGCATAACCGCCTTCGCCAAGTACCAGCGAACGGAAGCCTGGACCTGGGAGCATCTGGCGCTGACGCGGGCGCGCTGCATCTGCGGCGACGAGAGCCTCGTGGGCGAAGCGGAGGCGATCTTTGCCGAGATCCTCACTGAAAAGCGCGACATCGCGAAGATCCGCAAGGACGTCGAGGAGATGCGCGGCCTGATCGACAAGGAGAAGCCGCCGAAGGACATCTGGGATTTCAAACTCATTCCCGGCGGATTGGTCGACATCGAGTTCATCGCCCAGTACCTCGCCCTGATCGCGCCGGCGAGGGGAGTGACGTCCCCTCCTGCCGGCACGCATACGCTCGAGGCGCTGAAGGCGCTCGGCGCCGGGATGATGAATGCGAACGATCTCGATACGGCCGCCGAAGCGCTCGTACTCTTCTCAGAGCTGTCGCAGCTCGTGCGCCTCTGCATCGACGGCGACTTCGATCCGAAGGAAGCGCCGGCCGGTCTCGTGGATCTCGTCTGCCGTGCCGGAGACTATCCGGATCTGACGCATCTCGAAGCCGACATTCGCCGTTTCTCGAAGGCCGTGCGCCGGATCTTCCAGGGGGTCGTCGCTGCAGCGTAAGCGGACGTAGTCAGCCGCGGTCGGGAATCCTGACCGATATGATGGTGCCGACATTCTCTGCCGAATGGATCTTCATCGTCCCGCCGTGAAGCCGCGTCAGCGAACGGGATATGGCGAGCCCGAGCCCGGAGCCGCCCTTGCTCTTGGCATATTGGCTCTGCACCTGCTCGAAGGGCTGGCCGATCTTCTGCAACGCGCCCTTGGGAATGCCGATGCCGGAATCGGCGATCGTCAGCGTGACGGCGCCCCTCACCTTGCGCGCCCGCAAGGAGATGCGGCCACCTTCATTGGTGAACTTGACCGCATTGGAGAGGAGATTGAGCAGGACCTGCTTCATCGCCCGGCGGTCGGCGAACATCGTCAGGCCGGAGGATATCTGCTGGACCACGCGGATGTTCTTTCGCTCTGCCGGAATCGCCGTGAAACGAAGGGTCTCCTCGATGAGTGGCGCGAGATCGATCCGCTCGCGCGTGATGCGCATATGGCCTGCCTCGATCTTCGACATGTCGAGTATGTCGTTGATGACGTTGAGCAGATGCTTGCCGCTCTCGAATATGTCGCGCGAATACTCGTGGTATTTCTCCGAGCCGAGGGGGCCGAACATCTGGTCCTGCAGGATTTCCGAAAAGCCGAGAATGGCGTTCAGCGGGGTGCGCAGCTCGTGCGACATGTTGGCGAGGAACTCGGACTTTGCCCGGTTCGCGGCCTCGGCGCGCTCTTTCTCCGCCTGATAGTTCGCGTTGGCGACGGAAAGTTCGGCCTTCTGCTGCTCGAGCGTTACGCGGGAGGCGGAGAGATCTCCGATGGTTGCCATCAGCCGCCGCTCCGATTCGCGCAGGCGAACTTGATGCCGCTTGAGGAGCGTGATGTCCGTGCCCACCGAGACGAGCCCGCCGTCGCGCGTGCGCCGCTCATTGATCTGCAGCCAGCGTTCGTCGGCAAGCTGAACCTCGCTCGTCTGCGAGTGATTGCTCCGGTCCGGATCGGCGACGCGCCTTTCGACAACGGGCCTTGCCGCCGCAGCATGGACGATCGTGCGTTCGGTGCCTGGTACCAGCACGTGGTCGGGCAACTGCCAGGCTTGCTGGTAATGGGTGTTGCACATCACCAGGCGATCGTGCTTGTCCCAGAGCACGAAGGCCTCCGAGGTGCACTCGATCGCGTCCGCCAGGCGCTGATCGGCCTCGGCGTAACGCTGCGCAAGCCTGTGTTGCTCGGTCACGTCCATCGCAATGCCGATCAGATGCGTCCGGCCCGACACGGTGCGGATCACCTGGGCACGCGCTCGAAGCCATACATAGTGGCCATCCGCATGGCGCATCCGGAACACCTGATCGATCTGGCGCTCGTTGCCTTTCGCGATCGCCCGAGCGACCCGGTATATGCCCCGGTCTTCGACATGCATGAGACGGGCGGCATCGCCGAACGAAAGCACGCTCGCGTCGCCCGGCATTCCCAGCATCTCGTACATCGAGCGGGACCAGAAGAGGCGCCGGTTGTCGAGATCGAAATCCCAGAGGCCGCAGCGTCCGCGCGAGAGCGCCGTTTCGACGCGCAGGTTCGATTCGGCAAAGACCGCATCGGCATCTCGGGCGCGCTTTGCCTGAATGTAATAGGCATAGAGGACGACCATCAGGATCGCCGAAACGCCGGCAAACAGCGTGACGTTGAGTGAAATTTCGTCGCGCCAGGCCGCTTCGAATCTGGCGATCGACGTCGCCGCCAGAACCGCGCCGCCGGAATCCGGCAATTGCCGGAGCGCGATGAAATGCTCGATGCCGTCGATCGACGCTCTTACGACGCCGGCACCCTCGCCGTAATATTGCAGCGTCGCGACCTCGGGAGCGATTGCGGAGAGCGTGCGCCCGATGAGATGGACGCCATCCTGCGTCCCGGCAAAGACGCGTCCGTCTCTGCGGACCGTCAGCAGGAAAATTCCGGCGTCCAGGATTTCGGCAGGCAGAAGTTCGGTGAGCCGGCGTTCGACCTCCCAGCGGCGGCCATCGGCGAAGAGTTCCGATCCGCCGGTCTGGAAAACACCGGCTGCCGCTGCGGCCGCGAGGCTGACCGTCCGGCGGGAGGAGGCTTCCATGCGGGCATGCTCGTCCATGATGCCCGACATCCGTGAGATCGCCACGATGAGAAGAAAAGCGATAATGAGGACCGGGATGGACCGCTTGAGCATCGGCTCGGCCATTGCGAGCTTCTGCGAGGCCGGTTCGGCAAATATCTTTGCCTGCTCGATGAACTCCCGTTCGAGGCTCGAAAAGCCCGGAAACTTGAGTCGCAACCGCCCTTCGGCTGCGCTTCCCCGTCGCGCGTCCGCCATCTTATCCAATTTGTCGTCCTCGAAAAGCGATCCGCACGCGACCATGCCGCAAGGAACGCTTGATTCTTCTCAGTCCGAAACGTCGGTCCCGTCTTTATCGGTTTCCCGGAAGCGGGCGTTTCAGTGATTCGGCGCGCCGCTCGCCCGAATCTGACTCAATGAATCACAGGGCGATTCGCCTTGTCCAGAGGTAACGGTAAAGATTTGTTAACCATATTTCATCGTTGGGAAATGATAGCCGGACTGCCAGAGCCGACTTCGGGCCAGATCCACGACGGTTTCAGGTCGATCCGACCTGAAACCGTCGTGTTCGGCGGTGTGCCGGTGCTCTGGTCAGTGCTTGTCTTTGAGCATGCGGTCGACGATGTCGCTGACATCGGCGGAAAGATTGGAGGCGCGCGCGATATCCTCGAGCGCGCTGCGGGCGTGGCCGGCCCGGATCTTTTCGAGCGACCGCCAGGAGCGCATCGACGTCAGAATACGCGCCGCAAGTTGCGGGTTGCGCGCATCGATGTCCAGAATCTGCCGGGCAAGGAAACGATAGCCTTCACCGTCGATGCGGTTGAAGCCGGTGGCATTCGCGAAGGCGAATGTGCCGACCAGTGAGCGAACGCGGTTCGGATTGCTGGCATTGAAGAGCGGATCCGACATCAGCGCCCGAACGCGGTCGAGCGTCGATGCTCCGGGAATCGTCGCCTGAATGGCGAACCACTTGTCGATGACCAGCGCGTTGTCGGCAAAGCGCGTCTTGAACGCGGCCAGGGCGTCCGCCGTCTCTTCGGCGCCCGGAAACCGATGCGCAAGAAGCGTCAGCGCCTGGCTGAGGTCGGTCATGTTGTTGGCGGACCGAAACGCATCAGCGGCTTTCTCCGGTTTTCCGTCGGCATAGACGAGGTAGGTGAGCCCGGAATTGCGCAGCGCCCGCCGCCCGGCGCTGTCGGCATCGGGACGGAACGGGCCGGACAGAGACATTTCGTTCACCAGTCGCGCAAAGGTGTCTTTGCCGGCCGTGGCGATGGCGGCCAGAATAGCCTGGCGGCCGGCGTGAATGGCATCCGGCTCGTTGTTGCCGCCGATTTCGCGGCCTATGTCGGTTTCGCTCGGCAGGGACAGCACTTGCGATCGGAACGCCGGCTCCAGTCGGTCGTCGCCGGCTGCTGCAAGCAGGGCGTCGACGAGCGCATCGTCACAGGCAACCGGCTGGCCGGTACGCGCTTCCGCTGCCGCCTTGACGAGATTGTCGAGGGCCATCGCGTTCAGCGCCTGCCAGCGTGCGAAGAGGTCGGTCTCGTGGCGCGCAATCAGCGCACGGTGCTCGGCGCTTTGCGCCAGGTGCAGATTGACGGGCGCGGAGAAGCCGCGATTGAAGGAGGGGACCGGCTCGGATGGGATGCCGGAAAAGGTGACCGTCTGTTCGCGCTCGGTCAGGTGCAGTACGTCGCCGGTGATTTCGGCGCCGGAGACGGCCGAGGGCCTTGCCTCGCTTCCGTCCGGAAGCAGCAATCCGAAGCGGAGCGGGATATGCATCGGTGCCTTGCTGCTCTGCCCGGGCGTCGGCGGAACGGTCTGCTCCAGCGATAGCGTGTATGTCTGGCTGGAGGCGTCATAGGTGCCGGCAGCGGTGACGAGCGGCGTTCCGGCCTGATGGTACCATAGCGAGAACTGCTTGAGGTCGCGGCCGCTCGCAGCCTCGAAGCAGGCAACGAAATCCTCGATCGTCACCGCCTGGCCGTCGTGCCGCTCGAAGTAGAGGTCCATTCCCCTCTTGAAGTGGTCGCGGCCGAGGATCGTCGCGATCATCCGCGTGACCTCGGATCCCTTCTCGTAAACCGTCGTCGTGTAGAAATTGTTGATTTCGCGGTATTGCGTCGGGCGCACCGGATGGGCGAGGGGGCCGGCATCCTCGGGGAACTGCTCGGATTTCAAGTGCCGCACTTCGGCGATCCGCTTCACGGCGCGCGAACGCATGTCGGCGGAAAACTCGTGGTCGCGATAGACGGTCAGGCCTTCCTTCAGGCAGAGCTGAAACCAGTCGCGGCAGGTGATGCGGTTGCCGGTCCAGTTGTGGAAATATTCGTGGGCGATGATCGCCTCGATATTGGCATAGTCCGCATCGGTCGCCGTCTCGGGATCGGCGAGCACGTATTTGTCGTTGAAGATGTTGAGCCCCTTGTTCTCCATGGCGCCCATGTTGAAATCGGAAACGGCAACGATCATGAAGATGTCGAGATCGTATTCGCGGCCGAAGACTTCCTCATCCCATTTCATCGACCGCTTCAGCGCTTCCATGGCGTAGGCGGCACGCGGCTCCTTGCCGTGCTCGACATAGATCTTGAGCGCGACGTCGCGGCCGGAAGCGGTGGTGAAGGTGCCCTCGACGACGCCCAGATCGCCGGCAACGAGCGCGAACAGGTAGCTCGGCTTCGGATGCGGATCGAACCAGGAGGCAAAATGACGGCCGTCGCCCATGTCGGCGCCGCCGAGATAGTTGCCGTTCGAAAGCAGGAGCGGTGCGGAAGCCTTGTCCGCGATGATGTTGACGGTATAGACCGCCAGCACGTCGGGGCGATCCGGGAAGTAGGTGATGCGGCGGAAGCCTTCGGCTTCGCACTGGGTGCAATAGACGTCGCTCGTGCGGTAGAGGCCCATCAGCTTGGTGTTCGTCTCAGGCGACAAGGCCGTCGTGACGGTGATCTCGAAGGGCGCCGCTTCCGGCAGGCCACGAATGGTAAGCGTGTCGTCCGTTGCCTCATAGAGCGTGCCGGGAATCGCTTCCTGGTCGAGCAGCAGGCCGGTCATGGTGAGCTCGTCGCCGTCGAGAACGAGCGGTGCAGAGGGGCTGACGCCTTCGCGGCGATGGAAGATCATGCGCGCCTCGACCTTCGTTTCCCTCGGGTCGAGTTCGAAAGTCAGGTCCACCCTCTCGAGTACGAAATCGGTCGGCCGGTAGTTTTCCAGATGAACGATCTGGCCAGTGTTTGTCCGCATGGTCAGTCCTGCTTGCGCCTTCTTGCTCTTTTGATTTGTAGAGGGCGCTCGTGATGGTGAAAAGCCAAGATCCGAGATTTACGCACGAATGTGGTGCCGGCGACAGTACATCCGGCAGCAAAAACGCAGGGCCACTCCCGCCTCTTATTGACCGAAGGTTTATCGGAGCGGCACTAACAAGAACTAAATCCGTGACGATTTTTTCGGGCTTGCTAAATAACCTGCAGGCCCATTTTTCTCCGGCAACAAGCTTTGCATATGCGGGCGAATTCATCACGAAAAAACCAGCTCCATCACGAAATTTGATCCAACATGCTGCGCAAGCACGGCTAAGGTGGCGTGGTCCTTTCGCGGCCTTGCCGCCGCGTCCTCCCGTTTCTGTTGGCCTTCCGACCGGTTCGCCGATGTCAGTTTGAAAAGTTGCGTTTCATGGATGCGGACGATGTGAGCCCGATGAAGGGGATTGTGCTCAAGGTGCTCTCCGTCGTCGTCTTCGTGTGCATGTCGACCTGCATCAAGGCTGCAGGCGACGATATCCCCACCGGCCAGATCACCTTCTATCGCTCGGCTTTTGCGATGGTGCCGATCCTTGGATTTCTGGCATGCCGTGGCGCATTGCGGGACGCGTTCAGGACCACTGATATCACCGGACACCTGGTGCGCGGCTTTGTCGGCATTCTCGCCATGAGTTGCGGCTTTTACGGCCTCGTCCATCTGCCGCTGCCGGAGGCGATTGCGATCGGCTATGCCATGCCGCTGCTCGCTGTCGCTTTCGCGGCAATTTTTCTGGGCGAGATCGTGCGGCTCTATCGCTGGTCTGCGGTGTTTGTCGGGCTCGTCGGGGTGTTTATCATCTCCTGGCCGCGGCTTACGCTGTTCAACGAAGGCGGCTTCGGGTCGGCCGAGGCCAAGGGTGCGGTCGCCGTACTGCTTTCGGCAGCGCTCGGGGCAACGGCGATGGTGCTCGTGCGCAAGCTCGTGCAGAAGGAGCGCACGCACACCATCGTCCTCTACTTCTCCCTTTCGGCCGCGGTGTTCTCGCTCGCGACGCTGCCTTTCGGCTGGTCCGAGCTTTCCTGGCAGGCCTTCGTTCTCCTGACGATCGCCGGCTTTTGCGGCGGCGTCGGGCAGATCCTGCTGACGGAGAGCTATCGCCACGCCGATATGTCGACGATCGCTCCCTTCGAATACACGTCGATCGTGCTCGGCATAGTCATCGGCTACTTCCTCTTCGGCGACGTGCCGACCTTGACCATGCTTGCCGGGACGGCAATCGTCGTCGGCGCGGGCATCTTCATCATCTACCGGGAGCATCGGCTGGGACTGGAGCGCAAGGGCGCGCGCAAGCACGTGACGCCGCAGGGATAAAGGGATGCGCTACTCGGCGCGTTGCTCCCAGGCAGGAACGGTATCGTCCTCGATGAGTTCGCCTGCGTCCTGCTGTGCGAGCGGACCGGTGACGTCGGGACCGGGGGTCGGCAGCACCGTGGTCGCCTGAAAATCGGTCTTCGCGACGAGGCCGTCATGCTGCTCGCGCTGAAGGATGCGCCACGCGGCATAGCCGCTGTAGAGTGCAAAATACACGGCAAGCGCGATGAACAGTGCGACGGGGCCAAACCGGTCCATGACCGGACCGACCATCAGCGGACCGGAGATCGTGCCGAGGCCGTAGGTGATCATCAGCCCGGATGAAATCTCCACATATTCGTCGGGGCGGGCAAGGTCGTTGGCATGCGCGACGTTCAGCGCGTAGATCGGGAAGAGGACCGTGCCGATGCAGGCGGCGAGTGCATAGAGAACCGGGGGACTGCTCGCAATCGAAACGGACATGGCAAGGCACGACACGACGCCGGCGATGCCGCAGGCAACCATGACGATGCGCCGGTCCATCCGGTCCGAGGCGCGGCCGATCGGGACCTGCGAGATCGCGCTGCCGGCCAGAAGCGACGCGAGTAGCGTCGCTCCCTCGCCGGTCGAAAGGCCGATCTTCTGGGTGAAGACGCCGCCGAGATTGAGCCACGCGCCCGAGAGCGCACCGGCGAGAAAGCCGCCGACGACGGCGACCGGCGAGCGGCGGTAGAGTGCGGGGATGTCGAAATTTGCCCGTGCCGGGGGGGCCGGCATCGGCGAGGAGGAAAGGGCGGTCGGCAGCAGGGCGAGCGAGAACAGCACGCCGCAAAGGATGAACAGGGAGGTGTTGCTCGGATCGCCGAGCGGCACCAGGTACTGTCCGCCGATCGTGCCGACCATGCTGGTGATGAGATAGAGCGAGAAGAGCAGGCCGCGATTGTCGTTCGTCACCCGCTCGTTCAGCCAACTCTCGATGACGAGATAGCTTCCGGCAATCGCAAAGCCCGACACGGCACGGAAGCCGATCCAGGCGCGCCAATCGACGACGAGCCCGCACATCAGTATCGCGATGGAAAGGAGCGTTATCAGGGCTGTGAAGACGCGGACATGGCCGACGCGCAGGACGAATTTAGGCGTGACGATGCAGGAAAGGGTGAACCCCAGCGTGTAGCCGGTTGCGAAGATCGAGATGGTGAGGGTCGACCAGCTTTCCGCCACGGAGCGTACAGGGATGACATAGCTCTGCAGCCCGAAGGCGACCATCATCAGGAAGGTCGAGAGCATCAGGCTGAAAACGGAAGCGAAGTTCGCCAGCATCGGCGCTCCTGGAGAGGGGATTAAGGAGCGGCTTCGTTTCGGCTCGGCCGATGAACTTCGTCACTCCGTCAAAACGAATCGAGAGTGGCTGTAACGAAGTTCCGGGGCGCTGTCGATTGCGACAGGGAATGGCGAAATGGCGCAGCCGGAAAGGCTGGAGCGGGATGAGGAAAGTGTGTGCGGATTTCCGCCCGCATCCGCGTTCCACCAATTGGAATCGATCACGTTGGTTTCAGGTCGATCCGGGACCCAAACGAGCCCTATCTCGGCAGCAACTGGCTCGCCGCGCCGTGATCGGCGCGGCGCCCGTCGCTGGCGATGCTCAGGCGGCTGTACTCGCGAGACGCGCGGACGGCGGTGCGAATGTCGGAGATCGTGTCGACGAGACCGCGAATGCCGTCGAGCGCCTTGGACATGATCGTTCTCTCCTGCAGTCTTTCCGGCGCAGGGCGTTCAGCGCTGGATGAATTCGGCGAAGATCTGAGCCGGGCGGGTCGTCCGCGCGAGACCGATTGCTGTCAGCTGCTCGTTGGCAGCCGACCCGAAGCTGTTGAACGGCGCCCGCGAGGAGGCACCGGCGTAGCGGAGCGTCTCGAAGCTGCTGTGAATCGGGCGATAGCGGGCAGTCATGGTTCAAATCCTTATCCATTCCTCCCGTCGTGCTATATTGCGGTGCAGCATGGGTTTTGCAATGCGCTAAAACGCCGCTCAGACATGCGCAAATCGCATGGCTTTTTTCACACCTTGTTCATAAATCGAGCAGTTGTATCAGCCGAGGCGCGACTTGAACGCCAGCAGGTCCAGCCAGGCAAAGCGCTTGTTGACGGGAGCGGCGACAAGGTCCTGCGGATGCAAGGTGGCGAGCGTTGGAATGCCGGTGCCGCCAAAGGTGAGCTCCCGCCATTCGCCGCGCAGTTGATGGATCGTTTCGCCGCCGAAGAAGAAGCGGGCGGTGAAGTTGCCGAGCAGAAGCAACTGCTTGGGTTCGGCCAGCGCGATCTGTCGCTCGATAAACGGCCGGCAGATATCCGCCTCGCGAGCGCTCGGAACGCGGTTTCCCGGTGGCCGCCAGGGCACGGCATTGGCAAGAAGCACGTCCTCGCGCGAGAGGCCGATGCCGGACAGCATCCGTTCGAGCATCTCGCCGTGCCGCCCCGCAAAAGGGCGGCCGTCGCGGTCGTCATCCGCATAGGGCATCGGACCGATGATCATGACACCCGAAGCAGCACTGCCTTCGGCAAAGACGAGGTTGCGGGCGCTGTTCCTGAGGTTGCAGCCGGCAAAGGCCTCCATGGCCGTGCGTAGCTCTCCCAGCGATCGCGCGGCATCGGCGACGAACTGCGCCTCCTTGATGGCCTGCTCGTCCGGTATCGCAACCACCGGAGGGGATGCCGGAGGCGCGGGGCGACGCTCGCGCGAGGGGGCGGCAAGGGGAGGAGGCTGCTGCGGTTCAACTGCGGTCGCGCTGGTTTGCGGCACGGCGCGGCTTTGCGCGCGCCTGATTCTCATTGCCTCGAATTCAGCGAGCCGATCGACCGGTTCGTCTTCGAGGAGCCACTCGACACCCGCCTCCGCATGGAAGGCGAGAAGGGCAGCGAGTTCGGAGCGGGAGAGGTCGTTGGCCGAGATCATGGGGCGAATGTAACAGATCGGTGGGCGTGGTCCACTGCACGTTCCTCAAATCTGTGGTGGCAGGGACTGCCTTCAGGCCGCCGCTGTCCAGGCCGCGATGTCGTCGCGCTCGCCGATAAGCGCCAGGCCATGGGCGATCGACAGGAGCTCGCCGCCGCTCTCGATGCGCTCTTTGCCGAAGCGGTTCTCGAAGAGACGGCGAATCGCCGGCACGAAGGATGTCCCGCCGGTCAGAAACACCTTGTCGATCCCGTCCGGTGTTGTCGCAGACGTTGAAAGGACCTCGTCAAGCGCCTCCTCGATGCGGGCAAGGTCAGGCGCAATCCAGGCTTCGAACTCTTCCCGGTGAACGGTACGGCGTGCGCGCTCGCCCAGCGGCGCAAAGGCGAATTCGGTCTCCTCAGCCTGCGAGAGCCGCATCTTGGTGGCCGAGACCGCCTGATAGAGTGGATAGCCTTCGTCATGCTCGATGAGCTCCACGAAGGACTCCAGCTTTTCCGGCTCCAGGCTTGCGCGCACCAGCTTTTTCAATTCGGTGAAATCTCTCAACGTCTTGAAGATCGAAAGCTGGTTCCAGCGGCCGAAATTCGCGTAGTAGCTCGACGGCACCTCAAGCAGCTTGTCGAAGCTCTTGAACAGACTCCCCTTTCCGATGAGCGGCGAGACGATGTTGTCGATAATCCGGAAGTCGAAATGGTCTCCCGCGATGCCGACGCCGGAATGTCCGATCGGCGTTGCCGTCAGTCGACCGGCCTGGCTCTCGAACCGGATGATCGAGTAGTCGGTAGTGCCGCCGCCGAAGTCGGCGACGAGCACCGTCGCGTCCCGATCGAGGTTGCGCGCGAAATAGAAGGCGGCCGCGACCGGTTCGTACACGTAATGGACTTCGGGAAAACCCATGCGGGTAAGCGCGCGATTGTAGCGTTCGAGGGCCAGTTTCTCGTTCGGATTGGCGCCCGCAAACTGCACGGGACGGCCGATGACGACACGCCTGAAGGTGGGCTCCCAGTTACTGCCGGCATAGTCCCTGAGCCGCGTCAGGAAACGCTGCATCAGGTCCTCGAACTCGTAGCGCTTGCCGAAGATCAGCGTGCCCTGGAAGAGCGCGCTCGCGGCAAAGGTTTTGATCGACTGGAGGAAGCGGCATTCGCCCGGATTGTCGATGAATTCGCGGATTGCCGCCTGTCCTGCTTCGACTTTCAAGGGCGAGGGACCGGCATCCTTCAGGAAAGAGAGCGCCGTGCGCGTCGTGTCCGATCTCCCGATCGGGCTTTCCACGACGATGGAGCGCGTCGAGGCGCCGTCGGCCTGCGCCAGTACCGAATTGGTCGTGCCGAAGTCGAGGCCTAGGGCGAATGCCATGATCGTCTCCGTCTTGTCGGTGATGCGGCTTGCGGCGTGGGGCGGGCCTCCTCGCATGCGAGCGCTGCAAAAGCAAGCTGCCCATCGGCCGGATCCGCCCAGATGGATTTACGTTTACGTTCAAGTAACATAGTAATCTCATGAACTCATGCGCAAATGCAGAGACAGTCTGTCGCATCCCGGCTCGACAAGGTTTACGGCATTTGTCATGACGGGATGATTTGGCCGGGAACGGAGCCGGCAGAAGACCGGCAGAACTGGAGAGTGTAATGACCGAGCAACAAGAACTCCCCGAACGCGAGAGCATGGAATTCGACGTCGTGATCGTCGGGGCGGGACCGGCTGGTCTTGCGGCGGCGATCCGGCTGAAGCAGGTCAATCCGGAACTCTCGGTCGTGGTTCTGGAGAAGGGCGCCGAAGTGGGCGCGCATATCCTCTCCGGCGCCGTGGTCGACCCGATCGGCATCGACCGGCTCTTGCCCGGCTGGCGCGACGAATCGGACCACCCGTTCAAGACGGAAGTCACCGACGACCAGTTCCTCTTTCTCGGCCCCGCCGGTTCGGTCCGCCTTCCCAATTTCCTGATGCCGCCGCTGATGAACAATCACGGCAACTACGTCGTCTCCCTCGGCAATGTCTGTCGCTGGCTGGCCACCCAGGCGGAAGCGCTCGGCGTCGAAATCTATCCGGGCTTTGCCGCGACCGAGGTCCTCTACAATGACCAGGGCGCGGTGATCGGCGTTGCCACCGGCGACATGGGCATCGAGCGCAACGGCGAGCCGGGGCCGAACTTCGCCCGCGGCATGGAGCTGCTCGGCAAGTACACCCTCATCGGCGAGGGCGTGCGCGGCTCGCTCGCCAAGCAGCTGATCGCCAAATACAAGCTCGACGAGGGGCGCGATGTGCCGAAATTCGGCATCGGCCTGAAGGAACTCTGGGAGGTGAAGCCGGAAAATCATAGGCCCGGCCTCGTGCAGCATTCCTTCGGCTGGCCGCTCGGCATGAAGACCGGCGGCGGATCCTTCCTCTATCACCTCGAGGACAATCTGGTCGCCGTCGGTTTCGTCGTCCATCTCAACTACAAGAACCCATATCTCTATCCGTTCGAGGAGTTCCAGCGCTTCAAGACGCATCCGGCGATCCGCGGCACCTTCGAGGGCGGCAAGCGGCTCTCCTACGGCGCACGCGCCATTACCGAGGGCGGCTACCAGTCTGTGCCGAAGCTTTCCTTCCCCGGCGGGGCTCTGATCGGCTGCTCGGCCGGTTTCGTCAACGTGCCGCGCATCAAGGGCAGCCACAATGCGGTGCTGTCGGGCATTCTCGCGGCGGAGAAACTCGCCGAGGCGATCGCCCACGGCCGCGCCAATGACGAGCCGATCGAGATCGAGCGCGGCTGGCGCGAGAGCGCCATCGGCCAGGACCTGAAACGGGTCCGCAACGTCAAGCCGCTGTGGTCGAAGTTCGGCACCGCTGTCGGCGTGGCGCTCGGCGGTCTGGACATGTGGACCAACCAGCTCTTCGGCTTCTCCTTCTTCGGCACGCTGAAGCACGGCAAGACCGATGCGCAATCGCTCGAGCCGGCCGCCAAACACGAGAAGATCGACTATCCGAGGCCGGATGGCGTGCTGACCTTCGACCGGCTCTCCTCGGTGTTCCTGTCGAACACCAATCACGAGGAGGACCAGCCGGTGCATCTTCAGGTGAAGGATTGGGATCTGCAGAAACGCTCGGAATACGAGGTCTATGCCGGCCCGTCGTCGCGCTACTGTCCGGCCGGCGTCTATGAATGGGTGGAGAAGGACGGCGAGCCCACCTTCGTCATCAACGCCCAGAACTGCGTCCACTGCAAGACCTGCGACATCAAGGACCCGAACCAGAACATCAACTGGGTGCCGCCACAAGGGGGCGAAGGGCCGGTCTATCCGAACATGTGAATGTTCGGAGAGGCAGGTCGAACGCGCCCTGTCCGAAATTGCACTTCCCGAAAGGCCGGCGAGCGTTCGCCGGCCTTTTCGCATGTCCTTATAAGTCGTCCAGCTTCCGACGTGGATGGTGGGGGTCGCCGGCGAATGAATTTAAAAAAGGGGGTTAAACCCATCAATTATTTGTGTAGTTTGACAAACGGCAGGAATGTCAGCCGCTGACGCAAATGGGAAAGTGTTCGCCGGAAAGACACGATAGCAATGTGGGCGGTACCGGTCCGAACAGGTATCGGTTGACCCGCGAGCTGTCGCGCCCCGGCATCGGATCGGGGCGGGTGCTTGTTCCGTTCACTGTCAGCAGCTGCGGTGAGGCTGGCAGTCCGCCATAGAGACACCGCCAAAACAGAGGGAGCCGAAATGAAAAAACTTCTTGCAACGACATGCCTGGCCGCCGGTCTTTTGGGACTCGGCAGCGCGGCATCGGCGGCGGAATGCGGCGATGTGACGATTGCCAACATGAACTGGCAGAGCGCCGAAGTCCTGGCGAGTGTGGACAAGTTCATTCTGACCGAAGGCTACGGCTGCAGTGCGGAGCTCGTCGTCGGCGACACGGTGCCGACCATCACGTCGATGATCGAGAAGGGCGAGCCCGATATCGCGCCGGAGGGCTGGGTCGACCTGCTGCCGGACGTGGTGAACCGCGGCCTCGAAGAAGGCAAGCTCGTAGGCGCCGCAGTCGCGCTTTCGGATGGCGCCGTACAGGGCTGGTGGGTTCCGAAATACATCGTCGATGCCAACCCGGACATCAAGACGATCGACGACGTCCTGAAGCATAAGGAACTCTTCCCCGATCCGGAGGATCCCAGCAAGGGCGCGATTTTCAACGGTCCTCAAGGGTGGGGCGGCACGGTCGTGACGACGCAGCTTTACAAGGCCTATGGCGCCGAGGCGGCGGGCTTCACGCTGGTCGATACCGGCTCGGCGGCCGGCCTCGACGGCTCGATTGCCAAGGCCTATGAGCGCAAGCAGGGTTGGGTCGGCTACTACTGGGCCCCGACAGCGCTGCTCGGCAAGTACGAGATGGTCAAGCTCGAGCATGGCGTCCCCAACGACATGGCCGAATGGAAGCGCTGCAATACGGTTGCGGATTGCCCGGATCCGAAGAAGAACGATTGGCCGAAGGACAAGGTCCAGACACTGGTAACCAAGGAATTCGCCGACCGCGCCGGCCCGGCCATGGAGTATCTCAACACCCGCGCCTGGACGAACGACACGGTCAACAAGCTCATGGCCTGGATGACCGACAATCAGGCGAGCGGCGAGGAAGGCGCGAAGCACTTCCTCGAGGAAAACCCGGACCTCTGGACCAAGTGGGTCTCGCCCGAAGTCGCCGAAAAGATCAAGGCTGCCCTCTGATCGACTCGCCTCGAATGAACGGCGCGCGTAAAAGCGCGCCGTTTTTTGTTTTCTGCTGCGTAGTTTTCGAAGGAAGGCGCAAGATTTCGTTCACCGCATGTCGGTTTGAGAATAAGATTGCGCGGCTTCATCGTTTACACCGCGCGTTAGCGTTAAGAGGCAGGCGGCAAAGCAATAAAAACCATAAGCCGCCCAAAAGAGTGCGAAGGGGAATCGACACATGGAATGGCTGACCAAATTTCCGCACATGGACGACGATCGGCTTCGGCAGTTGAAGAAGATAATCGACGAAGGGTTCCGTAGCTTCACACGCGCCTATGGCGACGCGATCGAATCGTTCTTCGACCCGCTCCAGTTCTTCCTGATCCACGCCGAACGTTTCATGACACGAACGCCCTGGCCGATCATTCTCATACTGATTGCCGTGATCGCCTGGTTTGCCAGCCGCAACTGGAAGATCGTTGCCGGCGCCGTCGGTACCCTGCTCCTCATCGGCTATCTCGACATGTGGGACGACACGATGAAGACGATCTCGATGATCTTCGTCTGTACGGTCCTGTCGATAGCGATCGGCATACCGATGGGCATCATCATGTCGCGTTCCGATCGTTTCCAGAACATCGTCAATCCGGTGCTCGACGTGATGCAGACGATGCCAAGCTTCGTCTATCTCATTCCCGTCGTGATGCTTCTCGGCATCGGCAAGGTTCCGGGGCTTATAGCCGTCGTCATCTACGCGATCCCGCCGATGATCCGCCTCACCAATCTCGGAATCCGGCTGGTCGACAAGGATGTGCTGGAGGCGGCGGACGCCTTCGGCTCGTCGAACTGGCAGAAGCTGAAGAACGTGCAGATGCCGCTGGCGCTGCCGACGATCATGGCGGGGATCAACCAGACCATCATGATGGCGCTCGCCATGGTCGTCATTGCTTCGATGATCGGCGTTCAGGGCCTGGGTCAGCCGGTCTTGAAGGCGATCGCCAACCAGTATTTCACGCTCGGCATCTTCAACGGCCTCGCCATCGTCGGAATCGCCATCATCTTCGACCGGGTGAGCCAGGCCTACGGGCGCCGGCTCCAGCGCCACCGCGAAATCATTCACGGATAGAGGCACCAAAGAACTTCCCCTCCCCAGTCCCTCCCACTTGTGGCACTTGTGGGGAGGGGTTGGGGAGGGGCCTTGCAGACGGCCCACATCGCCACCGGATCAGAATCCGGCGAGCACCAGCTTGCCGCGCGTGCGGCCGGTTTCAATCATCTGATGCGCCTTCCTGAGCGTGGCCGCGTCGATGGGGCCGAGCGTCTCCGTTAAGGTCGTGCGGATCTTGCCGCCATCCACCAGTTCCGCGACCCTGTTCAAGAGGTTGTGCTGCTCGATCATGTCCGGGGTCCCGAACAGCGGACGCGCAAACATCATTTCCCAGTGGATCGAGACGGATTTGCGCTTGAACGGCATGACGTCGAGGACCGCCAGGTCGTCGATCAGCGCAAAGCGCCCCTGCGGCGCGATCAGCTTGACGATCTCGTCGACATGCTTGTCGGTGTTGGTCGTTGAAAACACGAAGGCCGGCGCGCCGAGGGCGAGCTGCTCTACCTCGGCCGCAAGCGGGCGGCTGTGGTCGAGCACATGATGGGCACCGAGCTTCAAGGCCCACTCGCGGGTTTCGGCGCGTGAAGCGGTGGCGATGACGGTGACATTGGTCAGAGCGCGCAGCAACTGAATGGCGATCGAGCCGACGCCGCCGGCGCCCCCGATGATCAGCACCGCGTTCGCTGCTCCCGGTACGGGATCATTGACCCTGAGCCGATCGAAAATCGACTCCCAGGCGGTGATCGCCGTAAGCGGCAAGGCGCTGGCGGCCGCGAAATCGAGCGAATGCGGTTTCCGCCCGACGATCCGCTCGTCGACGAGGTGAAACTCCGCATTCGTCCCGGGCCGGCCGATGGCGCCTGCGTAGAACACTTCGTCGCCGGGTTTGAAGAGCGTAACCTTCGGGCCGACCGCCTTGACGACGCCGGCGGCATCCCATCCGAGAACCTTCAGCTGCTCCGGCTCCGGCTGAACGCCGGCGCGCACCTTGGTGTCGACCGGGTTGACGGAAACCGCCTTGACTTCCACCAGGAGATCGCGCTCCCCCGGCGTCGGCACAGGCAGGTCCACGTCCATCAGCGCGGTCTCGTTGGCGATGGGTTGCGGTGTCTTGTAGGCGACGGCACGCATGGAATGCTCCTTTTTAAATTGAACAGGAGCTACATGGCCCCTATGCTCAATGGACACAAGAATGCACAAATTTGGCCTATAGTGTCGAAAAGGATACCGTATGTCCCGCCCGCGCGCGAAGCTGACGAATACATTTCCGGGCTGCCCGGTCGAGTCGACCTTGAGTTTCATCGACGGCAAATGGAAGGGCGTCATCCTCTATCACCTGATGAGCGAAGGCGTCCTGCGCTTCAACGAACTGCGCAGGAGGCTGCCGAGCGTGACGCCGCGTATGCTGACCAGGCAGTTGCGTGAGCTGGAGGAGGCGGCGCTTCTGTCGCGTACGGTCTTTCCGGTCGTTCCGCCGCGTGTCGACTACGCCTTGACGCCGAGGGGAGAAAGCCTGAAACCGGTGATCATGGCCCTGAAAGCCTGGGGCGACGAGAATGTCCTCTGCGACGGCGATCGCATGACACTGAAGCCGCTCGAATCCCGCTCGGGGCCAGAACTCAAGCGCGCGTGATCGCTTCGTTGAAACTTCCGTACGCCGAAGCGGCCGGCGATAAGGCCGCCCGCACTTTTCGTCCGCATAGCTCTGGAAACCCCCGCTGCCGCTCTTATCTGAGAAGCTGAACGCACTCGCATGACGGAGGCAGCAGCCCTTGAAAGTCAAAGCCATCTTCAATCGAGATGGGGGAACTTTCCGCACGACGGACATGGATGCCTACAGCAGGAAGGTCGAGGAGGACTTTCGGGCGGCCGGCCACGAGATCGAGATCGCCGTGGTCGCAGCGGATGAGATGCGGGACGCGTTGGAGACCGCTTGCGGACGGGACGATCTCGACGCGATCGTCGCCGGCGGCGGCGACGGCACGATTTCTGCGGCAGCAGGCGTGGCCTGGAAAACCGGCATGCCGCTGGGCATCGTCCCCGCCGGGACGATGAATCTCGTCGCGCGCTCCCTGAAGCTGCCGCTCGATATCTGGAAGGTCCCGGAGGTGCTGGCCAATGGCCGAATCATCGATGCCGATATAGGCAGCGCTGACGGCCGCGCATTCGTGCATCAGTTCTCGATGGGGCTCCACGCCCGCATGGTGCGTTATCGTCAGTCCTATCGTTTTGCGTCGCGACTCGGAAAGATCAGCGCCAGCGTACGCGCCGCCATCGGGGTAATCTTCAACCCGCCGGATTTCGAGATCGAATTCGACGCGGACGGGCACCGCGAGCGCCGGCATGTTTCGGCGATTTCCGTTTCAAATAACCATTTCGGCCACGACACGCTGATGTATGCGGAAGACCTGACGAGCGGCCACCTTGGCTTCTACACGGCGCCGCCGCTAAGCCCTGCGGGCGTGGCGAAGCTCTCCTTCGACATCCTGCGCGGAAAATTCAGGAGCAGCACGCTGATCACCGAGATGAGCGCTCTGACGGTCGACCTGCACTTTCCGAAGGTGGATCGGAAGATCAACTGCGTCATCGACGGCGAGCTTATCCCGATCAGAAGCGGCAAGGTCGCATTGCGCGTTCACCCCGGTGAATTGAAGCTGCTGGTCGGCTCGCAGGAGAGCAATTTCGGGAACCCCGTGTAGCGGCTTCCCGCGCTCTATTCCGCGACCCAGATATAGCTGAAGCTGTAGCGGTCCTCGCCGGTCCCGTAGAGATAGGGCAGCGCGAGGTGGCGCGGTGCCGCGGCCGCGTCCGGAATGCCAAGTGCGGAGAGAGCGTTCCGCAACAGGTCGGGAACGGGTGCTTCCGGCTGTGCGTCGTTATGCCAGACCGCGAGAAGGGGCCTTTTCGACATATCGACCGGAAGCGCATTCGAGGGGCTTGGCATCGTGACCTGTGCTCCGCTGAACTGCATTCGGAGATTTCCCGCGATCTGCTTGTCATTGACGAGGATAAGCGCCGGCTGGCCTTCTGCCTGTGCCACCGCTTCGGCCAATGCGGCGTAGGGTATGTTCAGCCTCGAATAGTCACCAAACCACGGCCGCACGACCGCTCGCGCCGACACGAGCACGAGTGCGCCCAGCACGATGACTAAGACCAGCAGAAAGAAGCGCCTGAGGCTGTCTGTAAGGTCGATATTCGCCGCCTCGATCTTCAGGCAGAGATAAAGCGGAATGAGAACGAGGAAGAGGACCAGCCATTTTTCGCGCACATGCGTGGCGGCGACGCCGAGTACGACCAGCAGGACCGCGATCAGGCAAAGGGCGAGCATCCGCCCGATGATCCTGCTCCACTGGCTTTCCGCCTGCCAGATCGCGCGGAACTTGCCGCGGAAGACCAGGCCGAATACGAGCAGCGGCACCAGGCTGCCGCCGATGACGGCGGAGCCGAGCGAATAGACGCCGTAAAAGGCCTGAAGCAGAAATCCCTCCGCCTCGCGCTCCCGCATCTCGTTCAAGGTCCCACCCGAGGCGAAACCGAAATTCTGCAGCATCCAGTAGGCGTGGGGCAGAACGATGAGCGTTGCTACCGCAATCGCCGGCAGAATGCGCCAGTCGAGTATCCGCGCCCGCAGCTCCCGTTCCGGCAAAACGGCGACGATCGCCGCGACCGGCACGAGGACGAAGTTGTACTTCGCCATCAGGCCGATACCCACCGCAACGCCGGTGAGAATATAGGAGAAAAGGCTGGGCCGCTTCAGCGTCTTCAGGAAGCTGTAGAGAAACAGCGAGACGGCGAAGAGTGCTGCGACCGTATGGGAAAGATCGCGCTGTGCGAGTAGGAAGATCGGGGGCAGCGTAAGAACGCCGAGCATTGCGATCGGAGGCAGACGGCGGTCGGTCAGTACCAGCCGTGCCGCAAGGCCGTAGAACAGACAGCAGAGAAATAGGAGCCCGTTCTTGAGGATGGTCATCGTCGCCAGCGAGGTCCCGATCACCTCTGCCAGTCCATATTGCAGCCAATTGTAGAAGGGCGGCTGCGGTCCGTATCCGAGGGCGAGGAACTGAGACAGAAATGCCTGTTCCGCCTCGTCGATTTCCAGTGAGCTCGAGACGGAGACCCGCAGGATGATGCACAGCAGGAAATAGCCGGCAACCGCCAGGACGACCGCTCCAGGGCGTCGATTGACCGCTTCAAGCACGCGGCTGCTCCCGCTCGAAAGTCTGGCGCACGATGTAACTCGTCATTTCATCGTCGCGGAAATAGGCGCGCGCCATCATCTCCGAGAGAATGCCGGTGGTGATCAGTTGGACCGAAGAGAGGAACAGCATCACGCCGACGATCAGCATCGGACGGGTACCGATGTCGTTGCCGAAGATGAACTTGTCTATCGCTAGATAGAGAAGGATCAGCACACTGAGACCGCCGGCAGCCAGGCCGATGGAGCCGAAAAAGTGCCCGGGCCGCGCCTTGTAGCGCATGAAGAACAAGACCGCGAGCAGATCGAGAATAACGCGGAACGTGCGCGAGATCCCGTACTTCGAGCTGCCGTAATGCCGCGCGTGATGGGTCACCGGCATCTCGCCGATCCGACTGCTCGGCACGACACCCGCCACCCAGGCCGGAATGAAGCGGTGCATTTCCCCCATCAGCTTCACCTGCTTGATGATGGAACCGCGGTAGATCTTCAGGCTGCAGCCATAGTCGTGCAATCTCACGCCCGTGATCTTGCCGATCAGAACGTTGGCGCACCAGGACGGGATCTTCCTCAGAATCAGTGCATCGCGTCGGTTTTGCCGCCAGCCGACAAGGAGGTCGAGCCCGCGCTCTTCTATCGCCGCGACCATGTTGGGAATGTCTGCCGGATCATTCTGAAGGTCGCCGTCGAGCGTGGCGATCAGCCGGCCGGACGCCGCGTCGATCCCCGCCTGCATTGCGGCCGTCTGGCCGAAATTCTTCTGGAGTTCGATGATCTTCAGTTGCAGGTCGGGGTGTGAAAGCTCCTTGCGCGCGTTCGGCAGGGTTCGGTCCGTGCTGCCGTCGTCGACGAGGATGAGTTCCCATGACTTCAGGAACCCGGCCATTGCCGCCCGGATGCGCGTGACGAGCGGTCCGACGCTCTCCTCCTCGTTGAACACCGGCACGACTATGGAGAGCTCGACACCCTCCAGGACTTCGGTCATCGGCTTCACGGGTTCTTCGATGCGATTCAAGAGGGCAGTCTCCGGTGGGCTGGCAGGTTTTCTTGCATACTTCTGAGGTTATAACCAATGTCGAATCGCATTGCTGATACAGGAAAACGGTCTCGATGAATACGAACTGGGAGCGCAGCCGGCGGTCGTGGCTCGCGCGCAACCGTCTGACACTGATTTCCGCTGCGGCAATCGCGGCTTATGCCGTCTTCGTGGAGTGGGTCTGGGGCTGGCCGGTATTGCTGCGGCAATGGGCCGAAATCGGCGTCGTGCCGGTGCTCTCGGCGCTAGCGCTTCTCGTCGCCACCTATCTCATCCGTTGCTATCGGATCCACGACTACTTCCCGGGCGAAACCAGGGGCCGGTTTCTGTCTCTCTTCCGTGTGACCCAGGTTCACAATCTGCTCAACATCATGCTGCCGTTCAGAGCCGGCGAAACGAGCTTTCCCTTGCTCATGCGCAGCGAATTCGGTGTGCCGCTGGTGCGTGGTACCGCGGCGCTCTTCGTCATGCGGCTTCTGGACCTGCACGCCCTGCTGACCGTCGCTGCGGTGGGTCTGGTGGTGGGGCGGGGCCCAGGGGCGATCGGCTGGGTTCTCTGGCTTATCGCTTTTCTGTCGCCTCTTGCCTTCTTTCTCATGAAGGAGAAAGCTCTCACCACGGTGCGCCGTTTCGCGCCGGCGAAGGTCGGTCCGCATCTGGACGAGGTGGAGGCGGGCCTGCCGATCGGCATTCCCGCTTTCCTGCGGGCCTGGGCGATGACGATGCTGAACTGGGCGGTAAAAGTCGTCGTTCTCGCCTGGGTGCTCGCGATCATGGGGGTCGCTCCGCTCGCCGCCTCCTTCGGCGGGGCGCTCGGTGGCGAATTGTCTTCCGTCCTGCCGGTGCACGCGCCGGCGGGTGTGGGAACCTACGCAGCGGCGATCGTCGCCGGTGCGGTTTCCTTCGGAGCGTCGGCGGATCAGGCGACGCTCGAGACGCTCGGCCGCGCCAGTGTCAATGCCCACCTCATGGTAATCGTGTCGGCGGTGGTCGGCACGCTGCTGTCGCTCCTCCTGCGGCCGAAAGCGTGAAACGCTTCTGAGCGACAGGATGCGGGCTCTACTGGAACGAAGTCTCGTAGAAGCTTCTGAGCTTGCGTGAATGGAGCTTCTCGGAAGGCATCGCCGCCAGCTTCTGCAGGGCCAGGATACCGATTTTCAGGTGCTGGCTCACCTGTGTCCGGTAAAAGGCGCTCGCCATGCCGGGCAGCTTCAGTTCGCCGTGCAACGGCTTGTCGGACACGCAGAGCAGCGTCCCGTAGGGGACGCGGAAGCGGAACCCGTTGGCGGCGATGGTAGCCGATTCCATGTCGAGCGCGATGGCCCGGGCCTGCGAGAGTCGTTTGACCGGTCCGCGCTGGTCGCGCAGTTCCCAGTTGCGGTTGTCGATCGTCGCGACCGTGCCCGTGCGCATGATCTGTTTGAGGTCGTAGCCCTTGTAGCCCGTCACTTCGGCGACGGCGTCCTGCAGGGCAACCTGCACCTCGGCCAGTGCGGGTAAGGGAATCCAGACCGGCAGGTCGTCATCGAGCACGTGATCCTCGCGCATATAGGCATGCGCCAGCACGTAATCGCCGAGCCGCTGGCTGTTGCGCAGGCCCGCGCAATGGCCGAGCATCAGCCAGACATGCGGCCTCAACACGGCGATATGGTCGGTGATCGTCTTGGCATTGGATGGGCCGACGCCGATATTGACGAGAGTGATGCCGCCGTGCCCCTTCTTCTTCAGATGATAGGCGGGCATCTGCGGCAGGCGGGCGAGCGAATAGTCGGCATCCGGCCGGTCGGCACCCGCGGGGGTGGTGATGTTGCCTGGTTCGATGAAGGCGGTGTAACCGTTGCCGCCCTCCGCCATCTGCTGGCGCGCCCAGGCGCAGAACTCGTCGACATAGAACTGATAGTTCGTGAAAAGCACGAAGTTCTGGAAGTGCCTGGCGCTGGTCGCGGTATAGTGGCTGAGGCGCGCGAGCGAATAGTCGATGCGCTGCGCCGTGAAGGGCGCGAGCGGCGACGGCTCTCCCGGACCCGGCTCGTAGGAGCCGTTGGCGATCTCGTCGTCGGTGGTCGTAAGATCCGGCGCGTCGAAAAGGTCGCGCAGCGGAATGTCGATGCCGTCGGCCGCAGACGCTTCGACATGCGCCCCTTCGCCAAAGGCGAAATGGAGGGGATCGGTGTCGAGGATTCCGACACCGTGACGGCGACGCCGTGGTTGCGCATGAGATGGCCGAGCTGTTCTTTCAAATAGTGCCGGAACAGTTTGGGCCGGGTGATGGTCGTCGTGTAGACGCCGGGCGCGCTGACATAGCCGAAGGAAAGCCTCGAATCGACATGTCCGAAGCTGCTCGTCTCGATGCTGACCTGCGGATAGCAGGCGCGGAAACGAGTGAGGGGCCTGCCGCTTTTCCCGAGACCTTCGAAGGCTTCGCAGAGGAAGCGGGTGTTGCGTTCGTAGAGCGCTTCCAGACAATCGACGGCCTGGGTCGCATCGTCGAAGAGCTGCGGCTCGAAGGGTTCAGGGGTGGCGACGGAGAGGACGGAGTGTGAAGAGATTCGCTTGTTCATGTCGCATTATATGCAGCCCCTTTCGACAAGCAAACGACAAGAGTGCTGTTTTTTGTTCTACAGCGCCGCACTTTGTACTTCAGCGCGGCCCCGCGAGAATGATCGCGCTGCCGGCGAGCGCCACGGCGGCGCCCGTCATGTCCCAGTGATCCGGCCGGACGCCTTCGGCAAGCCAGAGCCAAGAGAGCGACGCGACGATGTAGACGCCGCCATAGGCGGCATAGGTGCGGCCCGCCGCTGCCGCGTCCACCATCGTCAGCAGCCAGGCGAAAAGCGCAAGCGAAGCCATGCCGGGAATGAGCCACAGGGTGGATTTGCCAAGTCTCAGCCAGGACCAGAAGGCAAAGCATCCGGCGATTTCGGCAAGAGCTGCGGCAAAGTAGATCGCGTATGCGGGCATGGCTTACAGGTCCTCCCGATCAGGAGAGGAGCGCACTTTCAACCGATATGCAAGGACCGAAGGCGGCGTCTCGAAATCAGCTCATCGCCTGGCGCTGGAGGGTGACGAAAAGAACGAAGCCGGCACCGTTCTTGCCGATGCCGTAGCCGGCGGCTTTGCTGTAAGCGACCGCTCCGATGGGAGCGATCAGCAGGCCCGCGAGTATCAGGAGCCTGAGCGAGAGAATGGCAGAGGAGACGAGCGCGGCCATTCCACAGCTTCCTTCAGAGTTTGGCTTGGCAGTATTGCGCCGTGTGAGCGGTGCAATCCGTGAGCGAACCGATATAGGTGTTCTGGCGGCGGCGTTCCGTGTCGGCGCCGACTGCGGCGGCAAGCGTCATCGCGAAGACGACCATGAGCAGGCTGATAATGGTGAGGCGGCGAGCGAGAATGTCCATGGTTCCGTCCGTTGAAGCGAGACACGTTCAAATCGATTGATCGTCTTTTCGCACAACCAAACTGAACTCTGGCTGAGACGTCCGTTCATCTGGCGTTCATCTAAGCAGCGCCGGAGATGTGCAGCGGTTTAGGGAGAACGATCATGCACTTAAACGAATGCGCGCCGGACTGCGGCCTTGCCGATGAGCCGTCGTGTTCCTAAGTCTGTCCTTCCGACAAATCAGGAGAGACGCGATGACCGCTCCGATCGAGCTTTATTACTGGCCCACGCCGAACGGCTGGAAGATCACCATAATGCTGGAGGAGCTCGGCGTTCCCTACGTCGTCAAGTACATAAATATCGGCCGGGGCGATCAGTTCCAGCCGGACTTCCTGAAGATCTCGCCGAACAACCGGATGCCGGCGATCGTCGATCCGGACGGTCCGGGCGGCGAGCCCATCTCCGTATTCGAATCAGGAGCGATCCTGCAGTATCTCGGCCGCAAATACGGCAAGTTCTATCCGTCCGACGAGCGCGCCCGCGTCGAGGTAGAGGAGTGGCTCTTCTGGCAGGTGGGCGGCCTCGGCCCGATGGCGGGGCAGGCACATCATTTCCGGCAATATGCCCCGGAAAGAATCGCCTACGGCATCGACCGCTATACCAATGAAGTGAACCGCCTCTACGGCGTGATGAACAAGAGGCTCGCCGACCGGCCGTTCCTCGCCGGCGACTACTCGATCGCGGACATGGCCGCGATCGGCTGGGTGATTCCGCACGAGAACCAGGGCCAGGACCTCAACGAATTCCCTGAACCTGAAGCGCTGGTTCGACGCCGTGCTTGCGCGCCCGGCGGTGAAGAAGGCCATCGAAGTGGGCAAGGAAGAGCGGGCTCGCCAGAAAAGCCTCGCCGAGGACGAAGAGGCGCAGAAGGTCCTATTCGGCCAGCGCGCCCGCTAATGCGGGGCGCGGGAGGGGCGAACAATGCCCCTCCATAGGCGTATCTGGTGCAGCGCCGCCCGTGTTCTTGCTGCGGAGGCTTAAAGACGCGTCCAGGTTTGCGATTTGCAAAGTACCTTCAGCACGCAGCCCCGCATCTTCAGCAGATTGCCGTCCACCGACCCCGTACCGCTATAGGTCTTGTCGCTTTCGGGATCGGTGACCACGCCGCTATAGCTGCCGCCGGTTCCGGACAGCGAACCGACACGCTTGCCCGCGTGCTTGCCCGTCTTCAGCGTGACGCAGAAGGCTGTGCCGCAAGCCGCGATTTCCGCGGTGGAGCCGCTCGCCGTCTTCCACTTGCCGAGGATCGGTTCGGCAGCGTGGACCGGGGCGGCTGCTGCAAAGCCAAGCGCTGCTGCGACGAGCAATGTGCGAATCATGCAATTTCCTCCGAAGTCGGCAGGCTCTTCGGTCCTGCCGCGTGCTTGTTCCCTGTGGAGCGCGAACTCCTGCTGCCGCACGGGCTATCGGGCGGATGAAGATCACTCCGGCACAGACAGTATATTACGCGTACGTAAAGGTAAATATCCGGGCGTTGCCCTGCCATCCAAGGGGCTTCTTGCGCGCGCGGCGGCACCGTCCTTGAAAGAGCAGTTGTTCTCATGGTTAGCGTTCAGTTGAAATCCGAACGTGAAATTTTCGTAAAATTCGAGGCGAATGCGTGCCTTTGCAGGGCCTGCGATGCTTAACGAAAACCCAAGTTTACCAAGCATTTGCACTTTGTTTGCGTCAAATTAAGCATGGATTTTAAGCGGCCATTGAAGGCCGTCAGGCATATTCACATCCATAAGACGAGCGGCGAAACAAGCCGCCGACCAACCGGAAAGCGACGCTGCAGAAGACGGCGCGATTTCCCGGAAAGCCCGCCAAGAGGCTCGATGAAACAGGGACCAGGAATACCAGCTGAAGCCGGGCTCGCCCCTACGGGCGGGCCGCTTCGCTCAAACGAAGAAAAGACAGGGACAAGAAAAATGGCACTCTTTAACATTGAGATCGTTTCGGATGACGCCATCGGCGGCGGCAACCGCGCCGACGTTCTGTGCGAGATGGGCCTCGCCTATGCGACGGGCCGCGGCAGGCCCGTGGATCTGGTAGCCGCGCACAAGTGGCTGAACATCGCCGCGATCAGGGGCTCGGACCGTGCGGCCGACCTGCGAGCCGACCTCGCGGCCACGATGAGCAAGGCGGATCTCGCCGCCGCGCTGCGCGCAGCACGCGAATGGATGACGATGCACTGATGCGTGGCGGTTGCCGCCGGTTCAGGTGGCAGCCAAACTCCTGATCACCTCCGGAAGCGCGGCCGCAAGAAGATCGAGTTCGGTTTCGGGCGCAGTGCTGATGCGGATACAGCGGTTGAGCGGCGCGACCCCGGGCATGCGGATGAAAATGCCATGATCGCTCATCAGCCGATCGACGATCGCCCGCGCATAGGCCGCATCCTTTCCACAGTCGACAGCCACGAAATTTGTGGCTGAGGGAAGAGGGCCGAGGCCGTTGTCGGCAGCGATCCGGCCGATCCTCTCCCGTGAATTCGCGATCTTGCGCGTGACTTCCTTTAAGTATTCCTTGTCGGCCAGTGCGGCAATCGCTGCCGACACGCTGATTCGGCTCATTCCGAAATGATTGCGGATCTTGTCGAAGGCCTGAGCCGTCCCGGGCGTCGACAGCGCGTAGCCGACGCGGGCCCCGGCCAGTCCGTAGGCCTTCGAAAAGGTGCGCGTGCGTATGACGTTAGGCCTGTCGATCAGGCTCTCGATCGAAGGAATTGCCTCCCGCGGCGCCGTTTCACAATAGGCTTCGTCCAGCACGAGGAGTGTCGTTTCCGGCAGAGCGTCCGCAAAGGCGATCACGCGTTCGGCGGGCCACCAACTGCCCATCGGATTATCGGGATTGGCGAGATAGACGAGCGCCGCATTCTCGCGCTTCGCGGCGGCGAGCAATCCATCGATATCCTCCCGATCGCCGGCATAGGGGACCGTGACCAGCCGTCCGCCATGTCCTGCGACATGATAGTTGAAGGTCGGATAGCCGCCGAGAGAGGTCACGACCGGCATGCCCGGTTCCACGACGAGGCGCACGATCTGCCCGAGCAGGCCGTCGACTCCCTCTCCGATCGCGATATTGGCGGCTGGGACACGAAGATGGCCGGCGAGCGCCTGCTTCAGATCGTGATTCTCGGGATCGGAATATTTCCAGGTCTCATCGGCCGCCTGACGAATGGCCAGCAACACGGATGGTGCCGGGCCGAACCCGCTCTCATTGGCGCCGATGCGCGCCGCGACCTCGCGGCCGTGCTGACGCTCGAGCGCCTCAGGGCCAACGAAGGGGACGGTAGCCGGCAGGGATTGGACGAGTGGCGTGAAGCGTGAGAATGCGGACATGTTGGTAAAACGTACTCCGTTCGGAAATGCCGGCGGAACTTATCGCATAAGAAGGCGAAGCGGAATCGATGCGATGAAGAATCGGCAGAAGAACAGCCGCCTCGAAGGGGCTTCTCCCAACTCTTACTCCCAGGCAACACGATTTCACCATATCCCGATCGGGTGGTGACCGCGCCGAAGCGGATGAAAATGGGATGATTTCCCGAAATTCGACAAAAAAATCTTGCATTGGAAACGCGGTGACACTAGTCAGGCGCTAACGGAGAGGTGGCCGAGTGGTCGAAGGCGCTCCCCTGCTAAGGGAGTATACCGGAAACGGTATCGAGGGTTCGAATCCCTTCTTCTCCGCCATTCAGTCCTTGAGTGGGCACTGAGTCTACGCCACTTCCCGCCGTAAGCGTATGTAGCAGCCGGGACTTCGGTCCCATGATGCGAGCCTCGCCTTCGCCAACCTCGAAGCGTGTTCTGTCTCCTTCAAACAGGCCAACCGTTTAGTTCGGCCCGATGCGCGCTCCTACGCGCAGCATTGCCGTTATTCAGCGGCCTCCCTGATGGTCCCGACGATCCATTCATTCAGGCTCTTGCCCGCGGCTGCGGCAGCAATGACTGCTGCGGCATGTTCGTCAGGGGTGAGGCGGACATTGAACTTGCCAGAGAACTTCCGGCGAGGCTCAATACCCTTTTCCCGGCACATTTCGAGATAGACGGCCAGCGACTTGCGGCCTTCCTCAATCAGATCGTGGACGCTCTCGGCATAGAAGTCGGCCCCGCCATTCAGGGCGACAAACTCGCCGCGCAGCATCTTAATCTCGGGATCGAAAGCGATGACCGCCTTCTCGCCATTGATTTCAACGACATTGTTCATGGCTTTACTCCGTGTTCGTCCAGCCATTTACGGATGCTGGCAACCGCACCTTTATCCGTATCCGGTGAAGGATGCGGGCGATGAAAGACGCGCACTTCGCCGAACAGGAACACGCCTGTCCGCGAACCTTGCCGCTCGCTGACCTCCGCCCCGAGGGCTACAAACAGCGCCTCTATGTCGACCCAGCGGATCGAGCCGTTGACCGGGCGGGCGAAGATCAGTTCCAGCGTGGCTCTGCGACGCTTTTTCATGGAATGTCCAGTACCATTTTCTGGTACCGTTTTCAAGTTCGACTTCGACCCTGTCGTCGGGCGATCCGGTATCAGGGCGAGCAGTTCATCAAGCAGGTCGTCGAGGTCGTACCCGGCCGGCCTGCCGGGGAGAGGGCGGATTATAGGGCTATAGAGCGAACCTGGTGATCATCACCATCGGTCGCGGCCAGTTTCCCTTCGGGGCAAATCTCCGTTGTCGAAAGCGATCGACGATGGCCCCGGCGTCGGGGATGCGACATGCAGCGCGTGACCGCACTCACCGTCATGGCCAATCAGCTCATTTTTAAACACCGGGTAAAGAGTGGAGCCGGCGCAGCCATTCCGACTGCGCTCGTGAGTGCTTCTCGATTCGCGAATCCCTGTGCGCTGATTCTTCCGAGAATCGGCCGGGAAGCGGCCCGACTTCGATGCGCGGGCCCGGGATCGACGCGTCGATGGCTCTCGAAAAGATAGGACTTGGGCAGGGGCTTCGCCCGGTTTCGACCCCCTTTCCGGCCATTTTTTGCCCCTTTCCGACACAGATCACAGCCCGACATCCTGCGCTAACCCCTCGTCGCTAAAGGATTTTCTTAACGCTCTGTTAATTTCCTCGGGCCGTCTGGGGCGATTTTGTGTCGTTTCAGCAACAGGGATCAGGGAAGGGCAGGGCAAAGGAGTCGATCTGGTAAGTTGGTCGTTGCGCGCCCCACCCGGTTTTGTATTTTCAACTCCGGAAGCAAGGGCGGTTGATCGTCCGACTTCTTGAACATTGGGGATGGGGCAGGGAACGCTGTCCTTCAGCAAAAAACCCAGACCCGTTTTAAACTTTTGACTGGAGGTCAGAAATGAACATCAAGAGCCTTCTTCTCGGCTCCGCTGCTGCTCTCGCAGCAGTCTCCGGCGCTCAGGCTGCCGACGCGATCGTCGCTGCCGAGCCGGAGCCCATGGAATATGTCCGCGTCTGCGACGCTTTCGGTACGGGCTACTTCTACATCCCCGGCACGGAAACCTGCCTCAAGATCAGCGGCTTCATCCGCGTTCAGGGCACCTTTGGTCGTGACGAAGTGACCAGCCGCTACGATTCCGGCAACGGTACGTCGGACTGGGACATGTTCTCCCGCGCTTACATCGCGTTCGACTCGAAGAGCGACACCGAATACGGCACGCTCACCGGCTTCTTCGCTGCTGAGTTCAACGCCGACAACGACACCGACGAAGGCGACAGCTTCATCGACGTCGACGAAGCCTACATCCAGCTCGGCGGCTTCAAGGCCGGCTTCTTCTACAGCTGGTGGGATAAGGGTCTGAACGGCGAAACCGACACGCTCGGCAACTTCACCGAATTCAACTCGCTCGCTTACATCTACGATGGCGGCACCTTCCAGGCAGGTATCTCGGTCGACGAACTCGAAGGCGCAACGACTAAGGACAACGGTGTCGGCGTTACCGGTATCGTCTCCGCTACGCTCGGTGGCGTTGCTTTCGACTTGCTCGGCAGCTACGACACGGAAGCCGAAGAAGGCGCGATCCGTGCCCTGCTTTCCGCAGACCTCGGCCCGGGCACGTTCCAGATCGCTGGTATCTGGGCATCCGAAACGAACGCCTACTGGGATGACTCCGAGTGGACCGTTGCTGCGTCCTACCGCTTCAACGTGAACGACAAGTTCGCCATCACCCCTGGCGCTCAGTACTTCGGTAACGTGAACGAGAACAACAACTTCGGCAACGACGATGCATGGCGCGTTGGTATCACGACCGACTACCAGATCACCGAAGGTCTCGCCACTCGCTTCACGATCAACTACGAAGATCAGGACAATGGCGACGAAGAAGTCTTCGGCTTCCTCCGCCTGCAGCGTGACTTCTAATCTGACCTGACCTCGGTCAGTGGAAGGAAAGCCCGGCTCAAAGCCGGGCTTTCTCTTTTTGGGACAGTATTGTGAGTGCCGCGCTACTGCGGCGCGTTCCGCGATTTACTTGAGGTGCCGTTCCAGGACGGGCACGCACATATCGAGGTCGTGGGAGGCGAGATGGGCGTAGCGCATCGTCATCTCGAGCGTCTGGTGGCCAAGCCACATCTGAACCCGTCTAAGGTCGATCCCGCCTCTGACCAGGCGTGAGGCGCAGGTATGCCGCAGGATGTGCGGAACGACGTCTTCTTCGTCACCGAGGCGCGCATCCACCTTTGCAGCGTTCCAGACGGCGCGATACTTCTGCTGATCAATTCTCGAAAAGGGGCCCGGGGCTCTGTCGGCACATTTCTTCAGGGCGTCCTTTGCCCTCAAGGTGAGCGGGACCGTACGGCTGCGGCCCGATTTGGTGACCCAGAATGTCGCCCGGCCCTCATGGATGTCGTTCCATTTGAGAGCGATGGCCTCGCCCAGGCGCGCACCCGTATCCACCAGGAATATCGAGAGATAAAGGTATAGTTCAGACCGGCTCGCGATCTCCCGGAAGAGCAGTTCCTCCTCGTCTGCCTCCAGAAAGCGTAGGCGCCCCGCCTTCTCCTTCTGGCGCTTGAACTCCGGTAGATTGTGTACATCCCCCATCTTGTACGCTTTCCGCAGCAGCTTTCGCAGCGCCGCCATCTTCCGGTTGATGGTCGCGTTGCTGTTGCCGCGCTTTCGCAGCGCACCGATGAGGCCGTCGAGCATCTCCTGCGAGAAGACGGAGAAACGCTTGCCGAGCAGAATCTCGTCCAGCTCTCCGACGAAGGCCTTCACATTGTATTTGTGCTTGCCTTCGTCCCACAGGATGTCGGCATAGCGCTGAAGCAATTCGGCGAGCGTGGCTTCCTTCACCACTCCCATGGGACCTTGCCGGCCGAAGCTATAATTGACCTCGTATCCGGACCCCATTCCAGGGAATCCAAGGTCACTCGCTCGTTTTTCAGCGTCCGACGTCACGTTTGCCGTTTCCTCCCCATTCTCCGTGAACGAGCCAAGAAACCACTGACCATCAAGTCAGTGCTTATAGTCAAACAATCTCAACGCCTTGGCGGCGCACATTCGTTGCAGAACAGCAACAGCCCGCAACTCAATGTTGGGTTGCGGGCTTTTTTGAACCTGACTAGGTCAGATTAGAAGTCCCGCTGCAGGCGGAGGAAGCCGCTGACAGCGTCGGGCTTGTTGCTTGCATCCGTGTAGTTGATGGCAAAGCGCGAGGCGAGACCATCGGTGATCTTGTAGTCGGCAGTGACACCGACGCGCCACTGTTCTTCGCTCGAGTTGAAGCCACCAGCACCGTTGTTCAGAGCGTCCCAGTATTGTGCGCCCGGGGTGATTGCGAGCTTTTCGGAAGCGTTGAAGCGGTACGACGCAGCAACGGTCCACTCCGAGTTGGCCCAGTAAGCATTCGGGTCGGATGCCCAGATGCCGGCGATCTGGAATGTACCCGGACCGGCATCGGCCGAAAGCAGTGCGCGGATCGCGCCTTCTTCGTACTCGGTGTCGTAGCCGCCGAGCAGGTCGAAGCTTACACCACCGACCGAAGCGGAAACGATACCTTCAACACCGATGCCGTTAGGCTTGGTCGAGGTGCCTTCAAGTTCATCGATCGCAACACCAGCCTGGAACGTCCCGCCGTCATACATGTAGGCGATCGAGTTGAATTCCGTGTTCTCGCCGATCGAGTCGGTTTCGCCGTTCAGACCCTTATCCCACCAGCTGTAGAAGAAGCCGGCCTTGAAGCCGCCGAGCTGGATGTAGGCTTCGTCGACGTCGATGAAGCTGTCGCCTTCGTCGGTGTCGTTGTCGGCGTTGAACTCAGCGGCGAAGAAGCCGGTGAGCGTGCCGTATTCGGTGTCGCTCTTCGAGTCGAACGCGATGTAAGCGCGGGAGAACATGTCCCAATCGGAAGTCCCGCCAACATAGTCTTTCCGCGGCTTGTCAAGCGTACCCCAGTCCGAACGGTCGTTAACTTCGTCGCGGCCGAATTCGCCCTGAACGCGGATGAAGCCGCTGATCTTGAGGCAGGTTTCCGTGCCGGGGATGTAGAAGTAGCCCGTGCCGAAAGCGTCGCAGACGCGGACGTATTCCATGGGCTCCGGCTCGGCAGCGACGATCGCGTCGGCAGCCTGGGCGCCGGAGACTGCTGCGAGAGCAGCAGCGGAGCCGAGAAGAAGGCTCTTGATGTTCATTTCTGACCTCCAGTCAGTCGTGGGAAAGAAATCCTATGACTGGGGGTCCGGCGAGGACAGCACTGCCACCGTCTTTCCCTCAGATTGGGAGAAAGGTGAGGGGAGGCGCGTCGCGTTCAAATAGAACTTCATGCCACGCGCTTTCAGGCCTGTTGAGATTCGGCCACCCGCCGCCGCTTGTTCGATCGCCTCATCCCTGTGCCCGTCACAGGGATGAGGCGAGCACCGGGTCTGCGGCGCGGGAAGCGTTCTTTCAGCCCAAGGACTTGGCCTGGCTGGATTCCTGTGACAAGCACAGGAATGAGGGACCGGGATGTGCGGCTCCTACAACTTTCGCTTGCGAATATGCGAGAGAATGGTCAACCTGTCACGCAATGAAGGTTACGTCTGCATTCTTGCATCGAAGTGACGCGGGACGCTGTACACGGGCGTGACCCGCGAGCTTCCGCGCCGCCTTCGATATTCTTCACGGTTTATGAGACGCGCCGAGGGGGCGCACCCTCTCTACCTTCATCCCTGTGACAAGCACAGGGATGAGGCGATCAAACAAGCGGCGGCGCATGGCCTGACTCTCAACAGGCCTTGGTTTGTCTGCGCGCAGTGGCGTCAGCTATAGGGTGAATAGCACTGGCGCCGTGGACCGTTGTAGGGCTGGAATGTATTGTCCCAGGCTCTATACGAGCGATAGCGCGAGTAGCACCATTCCACATGTGGATTGCCGCCGCCGTAATACCTCGGCGCCGCATATCTCGGCTGGCTCAACACGCCACCGACGATCGCGCCGGCGGCCAGGCCGCCAAAGAAAGCTCCGAGATCATCATCGTCGTCGCGGTAGTAGCGGCGATGATGGTAGCGATTGCTGTAATGGCGGTTTCCGCGATGACCGCGCCAGTTGCCCATCCGCCGGCAGTCCCGGTCGCGGCAGCGGCCCTTGCGCGCTTCCCCGCGCTCGTACGGAAACTGCGCCAACTGCACGTCGGCAGCCTGCGTCTTCGGTGCCGGAACGATCGGAAATGCCTCTGCGGGCGGAACGCTGCTGATGGCCGTGGCCAGCGACAGGGCAACAATTGCTAAGGTCTTCATTGGCCTCACCATTTCCTCTCAGGAGAAAGTAATCCCTTCAAAGGGAAAATGGCCGAAATCGTATTTTGTGCCGGACGCCGCCGAAGGATCACGATGATGTGATCCTCTCTCGGCAGAGCTGCCGCGGGGACCGGCAGTCGGGCGCGACCGTCCGGTTTGCCCCCCGCAGCTCCGGCTCAAGGCAAACGGCGTCCCAACCTCAAATCCGCAACGATGTCCGTATCCTGTCCCAGCCGCGATTTATAAACCTGGTAGTTCTCCATCACCCGCTGGACATAGTTGCGCGTCTCCTCGAAGGGGATGCGCTCGATCCAGTCCACGACCTCGTCGATGGGCTTTCCGCGTGGATCGCCATAGCGGGCGAGCCACTCAGGAACACGACGCGGGCCGGCATTATAGGCGATGAAGGTGAGGATGTAGGAACCGCCGAAGCTGTCGATCTGTTCGCCGAGGTAATGGGCACCAAGCGTCGCATTATAGCCGGCGTCGCTCGTCAGGCGGTCCTTCGAATAGGCGAGGCCATAGCGGCTGGCGACGGCCTTGGCCGTGCCGGGAAGGAGTTGCAGGAGCCCCCGGGCATTCGCCACCGAAACAGCGGCCGGGTTGAAAGCGCTTTCCTGCCGGGCGATGGCATAGGCGAGCGCCTTGCCTGCCCCGTCGATATCGGCGCTCGGCGGGATGACCCCGATCGGAAAGGCAAGGGCAGCCACCTCGATGCCGCGCCCGAAGGCGATCTTGCCGATCTGCAGCGAGAGTTGGTGATTGCCCGCCTTCTCGGCCCGCTCCGCCAGGATCGCAAGTTCGCCGGGGCTGGTCAGTTCCTCGGCAAGCGCCCGATAAAGACTGTCGGCGCGCCAGCCATGGCCGGCAGCTTCGAGCCGGCCGATCGCCGTAACGGCTTCGCGCCCTTCCAGCCGGATGCGGTCTTGCTCCGTCGGCGAGGGATAGCTCATATTGAGTTTCGCCTGGCCGAGGCGTGCGGCGGCGAGTTGCCCGTAGAAGGTGGCCGGGTAGCGCGCCGCATTGGTGAAATACGCGCGCGCGTCGCCGGGGCCGCCCGCTTCGGCGGCGCGCCCCAGCCAATACCAGGCGCGCGAGGCGGAGATCGGCCGGCTCGATGCCTCGAGGATCCTGCGAAAGTGACGCGCCGCCGTCTCGGGTTCCTCGAGGCCGCGAAGCGCATACCAGCCCGCGTGGAATTCCGCGTCGACGCGGTCCGTGGCGCGCCTTGCCGCATGGTTGGCGGCGATGCGATAGGCGCCGCGGAAGTCGCCGGCGTCGAGCAAGCCGCGGCTGACGATACGTTGCTCGACCCACCATTCTCCGGGATTGACGAGGGCGCCGTCGTCCTTCGGCATCTGGTCGAGAAGCCGGGCCGCCTCGGCGTATTTCTGCTGCTTGCGTAAATGCTCGATGCGGATGAAGAGGTAGGAAGGCCTGCTGCGCCAGGAAGCGTCCACCGCTTCGATGAGCGAGGCAGCGTTGCTGCCGCCGCGGGTCACTGCGGCCCAGGCGCGGAACAGCGATTGCGCCTTGCCGAGATCGCTGAACCGCTCGGCCTGGTCTATGCGGGCGCGGTAGAGAAGCATTTCCATCCGCTGCCTGTGATCTTCCGTCGTCAAAAGATCGGAAAACTCGGAAAGGATCTTCGTTTCGGTGTCCTTGTCCAGGGCTTCGCTCAGCCAGAATGCGCGCAGGTGCGTGGCGGCCGCCGAGCTCTGCCCCACCGCTGCAAGTGCGCGTGCAAGGATGATCGCCCCTTCAGCCGTCTCGGGCCGGGTGGTGCCGAAGGCGGCGACCACATCGGCGGCGGGAGCGTTCTCGCGGTAAAGCGCCCGTTCCGAATGCGAGCGCAGCGACTTCAGGCCCGGCCAGCCCTGGAGTTCCCGCTGCGCCTCGGCAATATCATAGGAGGGGATGCCCCTCTGTCCGGACACCGCGATCGCCCAGGCCAGGATATGGCGGTCGAGCGTTCCTGCCGGCATGCGGTCGCGAACGGCGATCGCCTTTTCCGGCTGCCGATCGGAGAGGGCATCGAGACCGCTTTCCAGATTGGCGCCGAGGATAGATGAGGGTTCGCCGGCTGCGATGCTGCCGATCTTGCCGGCAGCATCCGGCTTGCTCGTCGGCACAGGAATCCGGCCCTCGGCTGCGTCGGCCGAAAAAGCCAGCATCCCCGCACCGATCATGGCGGCGACCGGCAGGAAAATTGTTCGCCGCATCACGAGCCCCGTGGTCCCTCATCCCTCGACTTCATTGCCGCTCCATTACAGCCGATCGATCAGCGAAACCCAGCCATATCTGTCGGACTGCTGACCGGCCGGCGCATGCGTGATCCCCGAAACCCGGCGCCCCATTGCGGTCCCGCCCACGGGCGGCGTTTGTGCGGAAACGAAAGTGAAATGCATCCTCTCAGCGCTTGCCGCAGACACGTCACATGATTATGGTGCGGCAGTTTTTTAACCGTCGATTGCGGCCAAAGCGTGAGCGTATTCTGCGCCCTCGGTCGTCAGGAGTTGTGTATGTTCAAGGGTTCCATTCCCGCACTCGTAACGCCGTTCACCGCCGCCGGCTCGGTTGATGCGGATAGTTTCGTCGCGCATGTGGAGTGGCAGATAAAAGAGGGCAGCCACGGCCTCGTGCCCGTGGGCACCACGGGTGAATCTCCGACGCTTTCCCACGATGAGCATAAGAAGGTCGTGGAACTGTGCGTAGAGGCGTCGGCGCGGCGCGTACCGGTCATCGCCGGTGCCGGGTCCAACAACACGATCGAAGCGATCGAGCTTGCGCAGCATGCGGAAAAGGCCGGTGCGGACGCGATCCTCGTCGTCACGCCCTATTACAACAAGCCTACGCAGAAGGGCCTTTTCGCCCACTACGCGGCGATCGCCGAAAGCGTGAAGCTGCCGATCGTGATCTATAACATTCCCGGCCGTTCCGTCGTGGACATGAGCGTCGAGACCATGGCGGCGCTGGCCAAGGCCCATCCCACGATCATCGGCGTGAAGGATGCGACCGGAAAGATCGAGAGGGTCTCCGAGCAGCGCATAGGCTGCGGCAAGGCTTTCGTGCAGCTTTCGGGAGAGGATGCGACCGCCCTCGGCTTCAATGCGCATGGCGGCGTCGGCTGCATCTCCGTCACCGCCAATGTCGCTCCGCGCCTGTGCGCCGAATTTCAGGAGGCAACCCTTGCCGGCAACTATGCCAAGGCCTTGGAACTTCAAGACAAATTGATGCCGCTGCACAAGGCCATCTTCCTTGAGCCGGGCGTCTGCGGCGCCAAATATGCGTTGAACCGTCTGGGGCGGATGAGCTTTACTGTCCGCTCGCCGTTGCTGTCGGCGCTTGAGCCGGCCACGGCGTCGGCTATCGACGCGGCGCTCAGGCATGCAGGGCTGATGAACTGATGGCACCGAAAGGCAGCGAACGCACGGTCAAGAAGGTTGTCGCGGAAAATCGCAAGGCCCGCTTCAACTACGAGATCGTCGACACCTACGAGGCCGGTCTGGTCCTGACCGGCACGGAGGTCAAGTCGTTGCGCGAGGGAAAGGCCAATATCGCGGAATCATACGCGACCGACGAAGGCGGCGAGATCTGGCTCATCAACTCCTACCTGCCCGAATATCTGCAGGCCAACCGCTTCAATCACGAGACGCGCCGCCGCCGCAAATTGCTCCTGTCGAAGAGGGAAGTGAACCGTCTGCAAGGTGCGGTCAACCGCGAGGGAATGTCGCTGATACCGCTCCGGATATACTTCAATGAGCGAGGCAGGGCGAAGCTGGAACTGGCGCTCGGCAAGGGCAAGAAGCTGCACGACAAGCGAGAGACCTCCAAGGAACGCGATTGGAACCGGCAGAAGAACAGGCTCCTCAAGGAGCGCGGCTGAGTCCCCGTCGATCTCTGGGGTATTTGCTCTTCATCCGGCAGAAGAGATCACAATGATTTCAGGTCGGGTCGACCTGAACCACGAAGGTCATCGATTCCAATGAGTTGGAACGGGATGCGGGCGGAAACCGTGTCTGCGGCGCGGAAAAGCCATTTTCAGCCAAGGCTTGGTCCGGCCGGGTCCCTGTGACAAGCACAGGGACGAGGAAAAATCCCGACAGGCTTTAAAGCTCGACGTCGTCGGCGACCGGCTCGACAGGGCGCTGAACGCGTTCGGACGGTTCGCGGCCGATCTCTCCTCTGAGCGTCGCGAGATCGATGAAGTGGTCGGCCTGACGGCGCAGGTCGTCGGCAATCATCGGCGGCTGCGTCGACATGGTCGAGACCACGGAAACCTTTCGGCCCTTGCGCTGCAACGCTTCGACCAGGGTCGTGAAATCACCGTCTCCGGAGAAGATCACCAGATGGTCGACCGATTCGGACTGCTCCATGGCGTCTATCGCCAGCTCGATGTCCATATTCCCTTTGATCTTGCGGCGTCCGAGGGAATCGGTGAACTCCTTGGCGGGCTTTGTCACGACCTTATAGCCGTTATAGTCCAGCCAATCGATCAGCGGGCGGATCGACGAATATTCCTGGTCCTCGATGAGTGCGGTGTAGTAGTAGGCCCTGAGCAGGTAGCCGCGCTTCTGGAAGGCTTTGAGCAGCTTGCGGTAATCGATGTCGAAGCCGAGGCTCTTCGACGCGGCGTAGAGGTTGGCGCCATCGATGAAAAGAGCGATTTTCTCGCGAGGATCGAACATCGTTACTTCCTTTTTCCGTACCCTGCACAGTGACCGGACCAACCCCGCGGAGCGTCACGCTTACAATTGGCGGATTAAATTAAAGCTCACTTATCTGCAAATAATGTGGTCATGCCAACGCATTATTCCAACTAGGGCGCGGCGCCTATAGCTAGTTTTAGCAGTTGCTGCAGTTCGTCCACATTTTCAATCTATAATTGTTGCTGGATACGTATTCGAAATTATCACGAAATACAGGCAATGTCTGTGACCCTATGGGAGCGTTCCACAGACGCGGCATTTTATCATGCTCCGGGCGATGACGTGAGCCGGATGCAGGAAAAACTTGAACTTATGCCGTTTTGATTGTATCGGACGCCTAATTCCAGAAATCGGAGCTGATGGAGCCGCATGTCAGCGGACGTTCCGGTTTCGCGTCGTTAAACCTGCCGCGGCAATGCCGCCGCATCTCTTGAGTCGTAAAGGACAGGCTATGGCCCGCGTCACCGTCGAAGACTGCATCGACAAGGTCGAAAACCGTTTCGAACTCGTCCTTCTTGCCAGCCACCGCGCACGCCTGGTTTCCCAGGGTGCCCCGATTACGGTCGACCGCGACAACGACAAGAATCCGGTCGTTGCACTGCGCGAGATCGCCGATGAAACCCTGTCGCCCGGCGACCTGAAGGAGGACCTGATCCACTCGCTGCAGAAGCATGTGGAAGTGGACGAGCCGGAACCCGATCCGGCATCGCTCGCCCAGACGGAAGCAGCGCCCGCCTTCGCTGAGGCCGCCGAAGAGGAAGACCAGCCGGAAGCGCTGACCTTCGACCGCATGTCCGAAGAAGAACTGCTGGCCGGCATCGAAGGCCTCGTTCCTCCGGAAAAGAGCGACGACTACTGAGATTCGTTCCGGAACAACGTTCCGACGTGTTATCGAAGCAGTGCGCCACTCATATGATTGGCGCACTTTTTTATTTGCCTGATTTCACGGAGCCGCTAGCGGATGATGCGCCAATACGAGCTCGTTGAGCGCGTGCAAAAATACAAGCCCGACGTCAACGAGGCGCTGCTGAACAAGGCCTATGTCTACGCCATGCAGAAGCACGGGCAGCAGAAGCGGGCAAGCGGCGATCCTTACATCTCCCATCCCCTGGAAGTGGCGGCGATCCTGACCGAGATGCATCTGGACGAATCCACGATCGCCGTCGCGCTGCTGCACGACACGATCGAGGATACGACCGCGACGCGGCAGGAGATCGACGATCTCTTCGGCGAGGATATCGGCGCCTTGGTCGAAGGCCTCACCAAGATCAAGAAGCTCGACCTCGTCACCAAGAAGGCCAAGCAGGCGGAAAATCTTCGGAAGCTGCTGCTCGCGATTTCGGATGACGTCCGCGTGCTCCTGGTCAAACTTGCTGATCGCCTCCACAATATGCGCACCCTCGACCACATGTCGGCCGAAAAGCGCGCGCGCATCTCCGAGGAGACGATGGACATCTATGCGCCCCTGGCAGGGCGCATGGGCATGCAGGACATGCGCGAGGAGCTCGAGAACCTGTCCTTCCGCCACATCGATCCGGAGGCTTACGAGACCGTTACCAGGCGCCTCCAGGAGCTCTCCGAGCGTAATGAGGGGCTGATCAAGAAGATCGAGGAGGAACTGAGCGACCTCCTTCAGGCCGAGGGGCTGACGGATTCACAGGTGAGGGGGCGCCAGAAGAAGCCCTATTCGGTTTTCCGCAAGATGCAGTCGAAATCACTCTCCTTCGAGCAGCTCTCGGATGTCTGGGGCTTCCGCATCATCGTCAACGACATCCCGTCCTGCTATCGCGCGCTCGGTATCGTGCACACCCGCTGGCGTGTCGTGCCGGGACGCTTCAAGGACTACATCTCGACCCCGAAACAGAACGACTATCAATCGATTCACACGACGATCATCGGCCCGTCGCGCCAGCGCATCGAACTGCAGATCCGCACGAAGCGCATGCATGAGATCGCCGAATACGGTATCGCGGCCCACGCACTCTACAAGGATCGCGACACCGTTTCCGGTGACCTGACGCGCACTCCGACATCGAATGCCTATTCCTGGCTGCGCCGCACGATCGAATCGCTCGCCGAGGGCGACAATCCGGAGGAGTTTCTCGAGCACACCAAGCTCGAGCTCTTCCAGGATCAGGTCTTCTGCTTCACACCGAAGGGGCAACTGATAGCGCTGCCGCGCGGCGCCACCCCGATCGACTTTGCCTATGCCGTGCATACGAATATCGGCGACACTTGCGTCGGGGCCAAGATCAACGGTCGCATCATGCCGCTGGTGACGCGGCTCAACAACGGTGACGAGGTGGAGATCATCCGCTCGGGTATTCAGGTGCCGCCGCCGGCCTGGGAAGAGATCGTCGTCACGGGCAAGGCGCGGGCCGCCATCCGCCGCGCGACGCGCGCCGCCATCCGCAAGCAATATGCCGGCCTCGGCTATCGCATCCTCGAGCGCACCTTCGAACGGGCGGGCAAGACCTTCTCGCGCGAGGCTTTGAAGCCGGTGCTGCACCGGCTCGGACAGAAGGACGTCGAGGACGCCATCGCCGCGGTCGGGCGCGGCGAACTCTCCTCGCTCGACGTTCTGCGCGCGGTGTTTCCCGATCATCAGGACGAGCGCGTGACCGTGAAGCCCAGCGCCGACGACGGCTGGTTCAACATGCGCAGCGCCGCGGGCATGATCTTCAAGCTACCGGAGCGGTCGAAGGAAATGGCCGCCGCCGAGCAGGCGGAGGGGCCGGAAGCCCTGCCGATCCGTGGCCTCTCCGGCAATGCCGAGGTCCATTTCAGTCCTGCCGGCGCCGTTCCCGGCGATCGCATCGTCGGCATCATGGACAAGGACAAAGGCATCACCATCTATCCGATCCAGTCGCCGATCCTGCAGAAGTTCGATGAAGAGCCGGAGCGCTGGATCGACGTTCGTTGGGATCTCGACGAGGCGAACAACAGCCGTTTCATGGCGAGGATTGCGGTCAGCGCCTTGAACGAACCCGGCACGCTGGCAGAGGTCGCACAGGCCATCGCGACCACCGACGTCAATATCCGTTCGCTTTCCATGGGGCGCGTCGCCGCGGACTTCAGCGAATTGCAGTTCGATCTCGAGGTCTGGGACCTGCGTCAGCTCAACCATCTGATGGCGCAGCTCAAGGAGCTGCCGAGCATATCCATGGTCAAGCGCCTCTTCGAGTAGCCGGTTTCCGTGCAATCTGCCTCAGAAATAAGCATCTCGTAACAATGATGAGCCGCGCCATGCATTCATTGCATGGCTGCCGATGCTTCGCGGGACTGGTGGTGATTCGGCTGGTGAACTATCTTTCGCATCGGGAGGTGAACGAAAGGGGTTTGCCATGTTCAAGCAGTTGAAGAAAATCACCCGTGCCCTGCACATTCCGAGCATCGAAGAGCGCGAGACCGCCTATCTGAATGGCTCCGTCGACCGGATCGACCTGGAATACCGTCAGCGTCAGATCGACCGCGGCCTTTTCCGGAAGGGCTTCTGATCGCGAATGCGGCGCGCCCGAAAGGCGCGCCACGGCTGCTGCGCCCGGTGGTAGCCTGAGCTATGCGTTTTACGAATGGCTCTCTTGCCTTATCTCTCAGTCTGACGCCTTACGACGCTGCGTGTCCTGCGGCTGTAGCGCTTTGATCTGCCGCACGCCTCAGTCTTCAAGGATTGAAGGAAACATGCAGCAGCTTGCACACGGCGTGTGCGGCGCCTATCTTGCGCCCATCGTAAGGCGGGCGGTCCGTCTTGCGCCGGCGGCGGTTTCGAATGCGATCATGACGGCATAATGTTATTCAGGCGCAGAAAACCGGTCACACTATCCGAGAGGCTTCGCGCTTTCTTCTGGCCGCGCAAGGGGCTGACGCGCGCTCCGCGCTACATTGCCCTTCGAATTCTCCGGCTGAACTCGTCTCCGCACTCGATCGCCGTCGGGGTGGCGGCGGGTGCTGCGTCGTCATTGACGCCGTTCTTCGGCCTGCATATCGTTCTCGCCGTCCTTCTGGCGTCGGCGTTTTCCGGGAATCTCATCGCAGCCGCGATCACGACGCTGCTCGCCAATCCCATCACGATACCGGTCATCCTGACGGCTTCCTACGAGGTCGGCACGATGCTCACGCAGCCGCAAGCCGCTCAGGTGATCGGCGGCCAAGAGATCATGCGGATGATCGAACATCTCGATTTTGCAAGCCTGTGGGGCCCGGTCTTCAAGCCGATGCTCATTGGCTCGCTCCCTCTTTCAGCGGCGGGCGCCTTGATATTCTACCCGTTTGCCTTTCAGACGGCCCGCCTCTTCCAGAAGCGGCGCCGGCAGGCCCGCGCGCACAAATTTGGACATCCGACATGATCATCGGCATCGGCAGCGATCTGATCGATATCAGGCGCATCGAAAACTCGCTCCAACGCTTCGGCGAGCGTTTCGTCAATCGGTGCTTCACCGATATCGAGATCGCCAAATCCGAGGGCCGCAAAAATCGTGCGGCCTCCTATGCCAAGCGTTTCGCCGCAAAGGAGGCCTGTTCCAAGGCACTGGGCACCGGCCTGGCTCAAGGCGTGTTCTGGAAAGATATGGGCGTCGTGAACCTGCCTGGCGGGAAGCCGACGATGCAGCTGACCGGTGGCGCGGCCGCGCGCCTTCAGGAATTGCTGCCGGTCGGCCACCGCGCCGCAATCCATCTGACCATCACCGACGACTTCCCGCTTGCTCAAGCTTTCGTGATTATCGAGGCGCTCCCGGTTGCCCCCGCCGAGGGAACGGTTTAGAGCACTTGCCGAAGACCGGCCCGCGGTCGCTTGAAGCACGGCATTCCCGCGACATATAGCATCGAGTTGCGGGGCGGCGTGCGCTTGAGTTCGGGCGCAGACGAACGTTGAAGCGTTAGGCCCGGTGCCCCCGGGCAGGATGACAAGGAAGACTGAGCGTGGCAGAAAAGACAGAAGCGAAGCAGAGCGGTCTCTGGGAGAACGTCAAGGTCATCATCCAGGCGCTGCTCCTCGCCGTGGTCATCCGCACCGTCTTCTTTCAGCCCTTTACGATCCCTTCCGGCTCGATGATGCCGACGCTCCTTGTCGGCGACTATATCTTCGTCAACAAGTTCGCCTACGGCTATTCGAAATACTCGCTGCCCTTTTCGCCGGATCTTTTCAGCGGCAGGATTTTTGCGAGCGAACCGGAGCGGGGCGACATCGTGGTCTTCCGGTTCCCGCCCAATCCCGATATCGACTATATCAAGCGCCTTGTAGGCCTGCCGGGCGACCGCATCCAGGTCAGGAACAGCATTCTCTACGTCAACGACAAGCCGGTCGAACGGGTGCCGGACGGCACGTTCCGCGCTGACGATCAGTACGACACGGGCGGCGATGTTCCTGTCTATCGCGAGACGATGGACAACGGCATGACTTACGACACGCTCGACCAGTTCCCCGATTCGCGCGGCGACAACACCCGTGAATTCATCGTCCCCGCAGGTCATTATTTCATGATGGGCGACAACCGGGACAACTCCGCCGACAGCCGTTTCGACGTCGGCTTCGTGCCGGCTGAAAACCTTGTCGGCCGCGCCAGCCTGATCTTCTTCTCGCTCGGCAACGACACCTCGTTCCGGCAGATCTGGAAATGGCCGGCGAACCTGCGTTACGATCGTTTATTCAAGGTCGTCCACTGATGAAGGGCCGCTCGTTGAACGGGGAGGACCGGGCGCGGCTCGAGGCCGCGATCGGTTACCGGTTCGCCGAGAAGGAACGTCTCGACCGGGCGCTGACGCATTCGAGCGCTCGCAGCGGCCGCGCGATCAACTATCAGCGGCTCGAATTCCTGGGTGACCGGGTGCTTGGGCTCTGCGTCGCGGAACTCCTGTTCCAGACCTTCACCGATGCCAACGAAGGCGAGCTCTCGGTGCGTCTGAACCAGCTCGTCAGCGCGGAGAGCTGCGCGAAGGTGGCGGATGAGCTCTCGCTGCACGAATTCATCCGCACCGGCTCGGATGTGAAGAAAATCACGGGCAAGCACATGATGAATGTGCGCGCCGATGTGGTAGAGTCGCTGATCGCCGCGATCTATCTTGATGGCGGCCTCGACGCGGCGCGACGTTTCGTGCTCGAGCATTGGACGCATCGGGCCGCAAGCGCAGACGGCGCCAGGCGGGACGCCAAGACGGAACTGCAGGAATGGGCGCATGCCAGATTCGGCGTCGCACCGAAATACAGGACGGACGACCGTTCCGGGCCTGATCACGATCCGCGCTTTACCGTGACGGTGGAGGTCGACGGGATCGCGCCGGAGACGGGGGTCGATCGTTCCAAGCGCGGGGCCGAGCAGGTCGCCGCGATGAAATTGCTGGAACGCGAAGGTGTGTGGCAGAAGCGCTCTGCCGGAAATTGACGGATATCATGACGGATACTCAAAAGGATACGGCCGCCGGCGCAGTGCCGACGCGCTCGGGCTTCGTGGCGCTGATCGGGGCGACGAATGCCGGCAAGTCGACATTGGTCAATCGCCTTGTCGGCGCGAAAGTGTCGATCGTCAGCCACAAGGTGCAGACGACGCGGGCGATCATCCGCGGCATTGCGATCCACGGCAGCGCGCAGATCGTCTTCATGGACACGCCCGGCATCTTCAAGCCGCGGCGTCGGCTCGACCGCGCCATGGTCACCACGGCCTGGGGCGGAGCCAAGGACGCCGATCTGATCATGCTGCTGATCGACAGCGAGCGCGGGATCAAGGGTGACGCGGAGGCGATCCTCGAGGGCCTGAAGGAGGTACATCAGCCGAAGGTTCTCGTCCTCAACAAGGTCGATCAGGTTCGCCGCGAGGATTTGCTGAAGCTTGCGGCCGCTGCGAACGAAGTGGTCGCATTCGAGCGCACTTTCATGATCTCCGCGCTGACGGGTTCCGGCTGCGAAGACGTGATGGATTATCTCGCCGAGACGCTGCCGAAAGGCCCGTGGTACTATCCCGAGGATCAGATCTCCGATCTGCCGATGCGCCAGCTCGCCGCCGAGATCACCCGCGAGAAGCTCTTCCTTCGTCTGCATCAGGAGCTTCCCTATGCATCTCACGTGGAAACGGAGAAATGGGAGGAGCGCAAGGACGGTTCCGTGCGCATCGAACAGGTGATCTACGTGGAACGGGACAGCCAGAAAAAGATCGCCCTCGGCAAGGGCGGCGAGGCGATCAAAGCGATCTCGACCGCCGCGCGCAAGGAAATCTCCGAAATTCTCGAGCAGCCGGTGCACCTCTTCCTGTTCGTCAAGGTGCGCGAAAACTGGGGCGACGATCCGGAACGCTTCCGCGAAATGGGGCTCGACTTTCCGAAATAGCGGGAAGGACGTCAGACGCTCTTCAACGTCATGCGGCGTTCGAGCTCCGCAGCCGATCCACCAGCTCTTCCTGGAACGCCTTGGCGATGGATGACTGATGCGGAACCGTGATCATGCGCATCCAACGGCCGAAAATGCAGCGAGAGCAGCAAAGGCGGCGGCCGCGAGAATCCATATGTCGACATCTGTTGACCCTTGCACGACGAAGGTTGCGCGCTTCGGCTACTGTCGATTGGCCTGGTCGGTCGCTGCGCCGGGGCGCTTTCCGAGAAGGGGAGCGATTGTTTCGGCCCTGTTGGTCCAGACGTAGCCGGAGAAGCGCTCGGGAACGAAAGCGAGATCATCGGTGCTGTCGATGCCGGAGGTGAAATCGCCTCCGCTGTAAGGGCCAAGCAGGATGATTTCGCTGCCGGCGGCCTGCATGCGGGCCGCGAACCGGTCGGGCCAGCCCCACAGAAAACTTGCATAATTACTCGGCACGATGATCAGCGTATCGCGACAGGCGTCCGGTACGATGCCGGTCCAGCCATAGGCGGCATAGCGGCCAAGACAGGCGATCGTGGATTGTCGATCATAGCCTCTGAGCCCCGGAACCAGCCGGAGCGTTTCCTGCGTCGGAGCGGTGCCGCCATAGACGCCGAACACCTGTTTGCGCCATTCCGGGTGGAACCGGAGGAGGACCGCGAGGGTCGCTCCTTCCTCCCGCCGCTCGCTCTTGAAATTGATAAGGAAGCGGCCCTCGGGCAGGGCCTTGAAAACCTCCGTCAGCGTCGGCATCTGGCCAGCCCCCTGGCCGCGGAAGGGGAAGGACTTGCCGCCGTCGGCCGTATAGCCGTAGCCGATGTCCAGTGTCTTCAGCTCGGACATCGGAGTGTCCTGGGTGACGCCGCTCCCATTCGTCCGGCAGTCGAGCGTCCAGTCGTGAAACACGGCAAATTGGCGATCCGGTGTCAGGTGGACGTCGAGTTCGACGACGTCGGCGCCGCTCTCCATCGCCGCGCGCATCGAGGCAATCGTGTTTTCGAGATAGCTGTGGCGCGGCTTTTCGATGCGCTCGGCGGTACAGGTGTCGTTGTCGAGACCTTCCGAGGAAAAAACCTGGTGGATGCCGCGATGAGCGAGGATCTTTGCATTGCCGGAGGGAGGCGGCGCCAGAAGCGACGTGTTGAGAAGCCAGACGATGGCGACGACGACGAGCGCAACCACGGCGATCTTCTTCATCGTGTATCCTCCTCTCGCGACGGGCTTGCCGCGACAATGTGGCGTGACGATGTTACCGGTTGGTGTACGAGTGTTACAAGGACCGGCACCACTCTGTTATCGGGTCCGTGACCGGTCGGCCACCACTAAGCGCAGGTAGGCGCCCGGAAGCGGCCCCGCAACATCCGAGGAGAGCTCGTTTCGAAGGGACGAGAGCAATAGCCTCGATGCACCGGTTTGCGCCCGCTGACGGTCTTGTCCCAGTGCTTTCGAATTTGCTAAGCAAACAAATCTTTGAGGGGCCACAAAAAAGCCCCATTGAATAACCGCCGAACACAGCTAAGTTAATGGAAGTTCTGATGGATAGGAGCCCGATGGGCTGGCCTGACGAATTCCCGCAGCTGGTCCTTGCCTTGTTTCGCGAGGACTCGCCGGAAACCGTGAGGTCGCGCTCGAGCCGGTTTCTCGCCGCTTCCGGATGTGGCCGCCTGCTTCCAAGCTGCCGCATGTCTGCCCTGAAGCCGACCAGCCGCTCACCCGCTCCCCCTGTGAAGGAACCGATGGTTCGTTTAGGTCTGAGCTGAGGTAGGATATGAATGCGGGTTTGTTGAATCTACTTCGCCGGCTTGTCGAGAAAGGCAAGCTGACGGTCGTTTTCTCGTCGGGTGAAAAGGTGGTTCTGGGCGATGGTACGGGCAAGCCGGCGGCCATCCGTTTCGCTGATGCCGGAGCGGAAAAAGCCGTTCTTCACGATCCAGGGCTGAAATTCGGCGAAATGTACATGGACGGTCGCGTTCTCGTGGAGGAGGGCGATATTTTCGACGTGCTGGCCATCGTCAAGAGCAATGATCTCGACAAGGCGGCAACCTTCACCAATTCGATCGTCGCGCTCGGACACATCTTTCGCCAGCAGATGAAGAGCCGGCTGCCGGTAAACCGCAACCGCTACAACGTCGCCCACCATTACGATCTGGACGGCAAGCTCTTCAATCTCTTCCTTGACGAGGACTGGCAATATTCCTGTGCCTATTTCCATCCGCCGGGCATCTCGCTCGACGAGGCGCAACGCGCCAAGAAGCGGCACATAGCGGCAAAGCTGCTGCTCGAGCCCGGCCAGAAGGTACTGGAAGTGGGTTCCGGCTGGGGCGGCATGGCGATGTACCTCGCCGAGTCGTCGGGTGTGGAAGTCACGGGCATCACGCTCAGCGAAGAGCAGTTGAAGGTCTCGCGCGAACGCGCCGCAAGGCGCGGGCTTTCGGACCGGGTGCGTTTCGAGCTGCAGGACTATCGCACCATGCAGGGAAGGCAATTCGACCGCATCGTCTCCGTCGGCATGTTCGAACATGTCGGCATCGGCAATTACGGCAATTTCTTCCGCAAGATGAAAGAACTGCTGAAGCCGGACGGCGTGATGCTGCTGCATTCGATCGGTCAGATCTACAAACCCTGGGCGACCAACCCGTGGATCGAAAAGTATATCTTCCCCGGCGGCTACATTCCCGCCCTGTCGGAGGTATTGCCACGGGTCGAGAGCAACCGCCTGCTCGTCAAGGACATCGAGATTCTGCCGCTGCATTACGCCTGGACGCTCAGGGCCTGGCGCGAGCGTTTCCTGGCGCAGCGGGACGAGGCGGTCAGGCTTTATGACGAGCGCTTTTTCCGTATGTGGGAGTTCTATCTCGCCGCCTCGGAAACGGCCTTCCTCTACGACAAGCATTTTGTCTTCCAGCTCCAGCTCTCGCCGTCACTCGCGACGGTGCCGGTGTCGCGCGACTACATCGCCATCAAGGAGCGCGAATTGCTGGAATTCGAAAAGACCCGCGAACGGCTGGAACTCGTCGCGGTCTGAGGGGGCGGGCGAAAGCCTCCTCATCCGCCCCCACGACGGCACCGTCTCCTGATCTTCTGTGGAGTTCGCCCGGGCGGCCATCGGCCTTCACTTGGCCTTGATGGTCTGCGCCAGTATGGTCCGGCCGAAACAGGAAACGGAACGAGAGAATGGTCACGACCGCAAAGCCCATCGCCGCCATCATCGCCAGCGAAATCAAGGCGACCGCCGCCCAGGTCACAGCGGCAGTCGAATTGCTGGACGGCGGAGCGACGGTGCCTTTCATCGCGCGCTATCGCAAGGAGGTCACCGGCGGTCTCGACGACACGCAACTGCGCGTCCTGTCGGAGCGGCTTACCTATCTGCGCGAGCTTGAAGCGCGACGGGCGTCGATTGTCGATTCGATCCGCGGCCAGGGCAAGATGACCGACGAGCTCGAAGGCAAGATCGCCGGCGCGGTTACCAAGGCGGAACTCGAAGACATTTACCTGCCCTATAAGCCGAAGCGCCGCACCAAGGCGGAAATCGCACGCGAACGTGGGCTGGGTGCACTGGCCGAAGCAATTCTTTCCGATCGCTCGATCGCGCCGGCCGAACGCGCGGCCGCCTTCCTCACCGCCGATGTGCCGGACGTCAAGACCGCACTCGACGGCGCCCGCGATATCATCGCCGAGGCCATGACCGAGAACGCCGACCTTCTCGGGCGGTTGCGGAACTATATGCGGGAGGCAGCCTTCCTGCGCGCTCGGGTCGTGGACGGCAAGCAGGAGTCCGGCGCCAAATTCTCGGACTATTTCGACCACTCCGAGCGCTGGGCGACGGTGGCCGGGCACCGCGCATTGGCGATGCTGCGCGGTTGGAACGAAGAGGTCCTCTCGGTCGATATCGTGGTCGATCAGGAGGCCGCGCCTTCGCAAAGGCCGACCGAGCGGATGATCGCGGCGGCCTACAATGTCGGCGATCGGTTGCCCGGCGACAGATGGCTGCTGGAGGTCATCGGTTGGACATGGCGCGTCAAGCTTTCGCTTTCGCTGTCGCTGGACCTGATGCGCGAGCTGCGCGAGCGGGCCGAAGAAGAGGCAATCCGCGTCTTCGCACGCAATCTCAAGGACCTGCTGCTCGCCGCACCCGCGGGCTCGCGCGCGACCATGGGGCTCGATCCCGGGATCCGCACCGGCGTCAAGGTCGCGGTGGTCGACGGCACAGGCAAGCTGCTCGACACCGCCACGGTCTATCCCTTTCCGCCGAAGAATGACATTCGCGGGGCCCAGGCAGAGCTTGCGGCGCTCGTGCGCAAGCATAAGGTGGAACTGATTGCGATCGGCAACGGCACCGGTAGCCGTGAGACGGAGAAACTCGTCGCAGACATGCTCGCTGCCATGCCGGCGCCGAAGCCTACCAAGGTGATCGTGTCCGAAGCGGGTGCATCGGTCTATTCCGCTTCGGAGACGGCGGCTGCCGAGTTTCCGGGCCTCGACGTTAGCCTGCGGGGCGCCGTTTCGATCGCCCGCAGGCTGCAGGATCCGCTGGCCGAGCTCGTCAAGATCGAACCGAAATCGATCGGCGTCGGCCAGTACCAGCACGACGTCGATCAGTCGAAGCTCAGCCGCTCGCTCGACGCCGTTGTCGAGGATGCGGTAAACGCCGTCGGGGTCGATCTCAACACCGCCTCGGCGCCCCTCCTGGCGCGTGTCTCTGGACTGGGCAAGTCCTCGGCCGAGGCAATTGTCGCGCACCGCGATGCGATGGGGGCCTTCGCCAGCCGCCAGGAACTTTTGAAAGTGCCGCGTCTCGGCGCCCGCACCTTCGAGCAGTGCGCCGGCTTTCTGCGGATACCGAACGGTTCCGAGCCGCTCGACGCGTCTGCGGTGCATCCGGAGGCCTATGGCGTTGCCAAGAAGATCGTTGCAGCCTGCGGGCGGGACGTGCGCTCGCTGATGGCAGACAGCGCCGAGCTGAAAAAACTCGATCCGCGCATTTTCGTCGACGAGCGCTTCGGCCTGCCGACGGTCAAGGACATCCTGGCCGAACTCGAGAAACCGGGTCGCGATCCGCGCCCGAGCTTCAAGACGGCTACCTTCGCGGAAGGCGTGGACGACATCAAGGATCTGAAAGTCGGGATGCGGCTCGAGGGCACGGTAACCAATGTCGCAGCGTTCGGCGCCTTCGTCGATATCGGTGTGCACCAGGACGGCCTCGTCCACGTTTCGCAATTGGCCGACCGCTTCGTCAAGGATCCGCATGAGGTCGTCAAGGCGGGTGACGTCGTGCAGGTCCGCGTCACGGAGGTCGACGTCGCGCGCAAGCGCATCGCGCTCTCCATGCGCAAGGAAGGTAGCGCCGATACGCCCCGCGAGGCGAGGGGGGCGACACCGAAGGGCGGGAACCGGGGCGGGACGGCTCGGTCGCAAACACCGCAGGAGCCGGCGCAGGGCGCGTTCGGCGCGGCGCTGATGGCGGCGATGAAGAAAAATGAGAGCGTTCGATGGAACGGCCCGCATGGAAGGATCGTTACCCGAGCATCGATGCTCGTGTGATGGCTCAGGTTGCGTTCGATAATTTAGCCAACTGAGATGTAACCCGCCTCCGTCACACTTTTCAGATGGCGACATTGCTCCGTCTCGTGAAGGTGTCGACCATCGAATGCCGGTATACGGCGGAACAGGTCAGCGGAAACCCTCTTCCGCCGGGGCTTCCCGGCTAAAGGAGGTGCGTCATGGTACGCAATGTGGTCCGCGGCCTTTCTCTTGCCGTCCTTCTGACGGCCGCAGTGACAGCCTACCCCCATGCGGCAGACTCACAGGCCGTTGTGAATTGCGCTGAGCGTTCGCAGGTCATCGAGCTGCTGGCTCGACAATATCAAGAAAAGCAGGCCGCGTTCGGGCAGATCAATCCGCAAGCGGTCATGGAACTCTATGCGGCCGACGGCGGCAGTTGGACTTTGATCGTGACCGATGTTTCCGGCCGCAGCTGCGTCTTCCTTGCCGGAAAAAGCTGGGAACAGGTCATCCAGGTCGGCCCGAAGGCCTGACCGCCAGCCTCCTGCGCAAGACGCGCAGAGGGAAGCCCGTGCAGCTTCCCTCCGCTTACCATTGAATGCGACGGTGCGGTGCCGGTCAGTCCGGCCTGCCGATGCTCGCATAGCGGAAGCCGTGCCTTGCGACCTCGTCCTTGCGATAGATATTGCGCAGATCGACGAGCAGGGGCGTCTTCATCGCGGATTTCAAACGGTCGAAATCCAGCGCCCGGAATTCGTTCCATTCCGTGATAATCACCAGAGCATCCGCCTCGGCCGCCGCTTCATAGGGATCGCTCGCGCAGTCCAGGCCCTCTATCAGCTTGCGCGCGTTTTCCATTCCTTCCGGGTCGTAGCCGGTGACGCGGGCGCCTGCGTCCTGCAACGCCTGAACGACCGCGATCGCAGGGCTGTCGCGCATGTCGTCGGTATTCGGCTTGAAGGTCAGGCCGAGGACTGCAATCTTGGAGCCGCGGATATCGCCGCCGGCCGCCGCGATCACCTTGCGTCCCATCGCCCGCTTGCGGTTGTCGTTGACGGCGACCGTGGTTTCGACGAGCCGCACGGGGGTGTCGTGGTCCTGCGCGGTTTTAACCAGCGCCAATGTGTCCTTGGGGAAGCAGGAGCCGCCATATCCCGGCCCGGCATGCAGGAACTTCGACCCGATGCGGCCGTCCAGCCCGATGCCGCGGGCGACGTCCTGCACATTGGCACCGACTTTCTCGCAGAGATCGGCAATCTCGTTGATGAAGGTAATCTTCATCGCCAGGAAGGCGTTGCCGGCATATTTGATCAGTTCCGACGTGCGGCGTGTCGTGAATACGAGCGGCGACTGATTGAGATAGAGCGGCCGATAGACCTCCGTCATTACCTCTCGCGCGCGACCGTCACTGCCGTCGACCCCGATCACGATCCTGTCGGGCCGTTTGAAATCCTCGATCGCGGCGCCTTCCCGCAGGAATTCCGGGTTGGAGACGACGGTGACGTCAGCCGCAGGGTTGGTTTCGCGGATGATGCGCTCGACCTCGTCTCCGGTACCGACCGGAACCGTGGACTTGGTCACCACGACGGTAAAGCCCTGAAGGTTGGCAGCGATTTCGCGTGCAGCTGCGTAAACATAGGAAAGATCCGCATGTCCGTCACCGCGCCGCGACGGCGTTCCGACGGCAATGAAAACGACGTCGCTGGCGGCCACGGCGGTCTTGAGATCATCGGTGAAGTTCAGGCGCCCGGACGCGACGTTGCTGGCGACGAGATGGTCCAGCCCGGGTTCGAAGATGGGAATCTGACCCTTCTTCAGCGCCGAGATCTTGCCTTCGTCCTTGTCGACGCAGACGACGTCATGGCCGAAATCCGCAAAGCAAACACCGGAAACAAGGCCGACATAGCCGGCACCGATCATCGTGATTTTCATCCGCTTTTCCTTTGATTGTTCTTGAGAACGCTGATCAATTAAGTTTTATCTAATAAAAGGATGTCATCGAGAAAAAAGTAAAGAAAAACCAAATTGCAATTGCGTGCGGAAGCATGCGCTTCGCACAAATATCGTTTGTTTTACCATCAGACGGTCGTGGGCGCACGGCGATAATTCTGTTCATACCACTCGACGAAGCGCGCAACGCCTTCCTCGACCGAAACGGATGGCTTGAATCCGGTCAGGGCTTCGAGCAGGTCCGGCGAAGCGAAGGTACGCGGTACGTCGCCCTGCTGCATCGGCAGCATGTTGCGGATCGCCGGACGCCCCACAGCCTTCTCGACCGTTTCGACGAAGGTCATCAATTCTACCGGCTGGCCACCGCCGGTATTGACGACGCGAAACGGCGCATGGCGCGAAAGCGTGTCCGTGGCCTTTTCCGGTGCCACCCGGTTCTCCTCCGAAGGCGCAATATGCGACAGCCGGACGATGCTTTCGACGAGATCGTCGATATAGGTGAAGTCCCGGCTCATCCGGCCCTCGCCATAAATGTCGATCGGCCGGCCGTTGTCTATGGCGTCGACGAATTTGAAGAGCGCCATGTCCGGCCGCCCCCAGGGGCCGTAAACGGTGAAGAAGCGGAAGGCGGTGGTCGGCACCTTGTAGAGATGCGCATAGCTGTGCGCCATCAACTCCATCGACTTCTTCGTCGCGGCATAGAGCGTCATGGGTTCGTCGGCCCGGTCCGCTTCGGCAAACGGGATCTTCTCGTTGGCGCCGTAGATCGAAGAGGTGGAGGCGAGCATCAGGTGCTTCGGTGCGATCGCCTTGGCGAGCTCGAGCATGTTCCACGACCCGACGAGATTTGCGTCCACATAGGCTTTCGGGTTTTCGAGGCTGTAGCGGACGCCTGCCTGGGCGGCGAGGTGGATGATGACTTCCGGCTCGGCAAGCTCCGCCGCGCGGTCCAGCGCGGCCCTGTCCTCGAGCATGGCCGTCACCGCCTTGAAGCCGTTGGAGCGCTGAAGGATCGCGTGTCGGCGCTCTTTCAGCGTCACGTCGTAATAGGGCGTCATGCCGTCGAATCCGACGACGAAATGCCCCTCGTCGATCAGTCGTTTTGCAACATGAAAACCGATGAATCCTGCAGTGCCGGTGATGAGGTAACGCATGACGATTTCCCCCAGTTTGCCCCACTCCACAGTTCATACGCAGAAAGCCGGCCGATGAAAAGTCAATTCCGTCACTCGCGGGGCTGGTCGAGCTCACGTTGGAGGGCTGTCAGAACGGACATTGCGTGGCCGGCATACTGACTGATCCAACGATCGTGAATGGCACGGATGGGCAAGGCGTTCAGGTGGTTCCACCGCTCGCGGCCCTCGCGCCTGGCGAGAACGAGATCGGCCTCCTCCAGAACCTTCAGGTGCTGCATCACCGTGCAGCGATCCAGGTTCGGGAAGAGCTCGCAGAGCATGCCCGTCGTTTGCGGTTTCTCCTTCAGCGCGTCGAGCATCCGTCGCCGCAGGCCGTTCGCCAGCGCTTTGAAAACCGCATCGTCTTTCGAATCGTTTGACATGTTATGTTTTTATAACATATTATCCACCGATACAATCGTGAGGAGGACGTCATGGCATTCGAATTTCGTGTGAATGGACGTATTGCCCGTCCCGTCGAGCAGGTCTTCGACGCGGTGGTAAACCCGGATCAGCTCAGCCGCTATTTCGTAACGCTCGGCGGCATCAGCGGACCGCTGGTTGCCGGCACCACCGTGACGTGGTGGGGCGAGGTTCCCATCAAGGTCGAGGCAGTGGAGCCTAACGAGCGGATCGTCTTTTGCTGGGATGCCATGACCGGTGAGGGCGAGTCTCCCTACCAGACGCGGGTTGAAATGCGCTTTCAGTCGCTCGACGACGGCGCCACCATGGTGACGATCGCCGAGAGCGGCTGGCGGGAAAACGAACAGGGGCAGAAGAGCTCCTATCTCAATTGCGAGGGCTGGTCGCAGATGCTCGCCTGCATGAAGGCCTGGGTCGAATATGGCATCAATTTGCGGGAGGGCTATTATGTGAGCGAACTCTCCGGCAAGCCGGCACTCGAGCCGCAACTGTAGGAGGGGGCGATGTCCACCGAAATCAAGGGCGGTATCAACATCGCCATGAAAGTTCCGAGCCATCAATACCAAGCGGTGATCGCCTTCTACCGCGACGTCGTCGGTCTCGCGCCTTTCGACGAAAAGGCACCGGCGAAAGGCTTCGTTCTCGGCCCCAATCGTTTGTGGATAGACGAAGCGCCGCATTACAGCCAGGCGGAAATATGGCTGGAACTCTTTACCGAAGATCACGAGGCAGCCCTCGATCGTCTCGCAGCGCACAAGGTCGTGCGCTGCGACCAGGTCGAGGAACTGGGCGAGGGCTTCCGCGGCGGATGGATCATGAACCCCGCCAATATCGTGCACCTCGTGCGCGAGCCGGATGCCTGGTAAGCGAGTGAGAGCATTTCAACGTGTTTCATGGAAACACTGAAATGCTCTAAGCGTTTGATCCAACGCGCTTCCGGGCGGAAAACCGTTTACTCACTTTTCCTGGAAGTGCTCTAGAAGGAAAGCGACCCGCTGCCGTCGGCGGCGGTCGACATCGGTGCATCCATCGGCTGGCTCATCGGCGGTTCCGCCTGGAGCACGACGACGCGCGAGCCTTCCGGCACGCGGCTGTAAAGGTCGATGATATCCGGGTTGAACAGGCGGATGCAGCCGCTCGAGACCGCCTTGCCGATCGACCAGGCCTCCGTGGTGCCGTGGATGCGGAACAGCGTGTCGCGGTTTCCCTGGTAGAGATAGAGCGCGCGCGGTCCGAGCGGATTGCGCAGGCCGGGGTCCATGCCTCCCGCGAGCGGTCCGTAGCGCTCGGGTTCGCGCGCGACCATGTCGGATGTCGGCGTCCAGCGCGGCCATTCCGCCTTGCGGCCGACGCGCGCCTCGCCCTCGAATTCCAGCCCGGCCTTGCCGACGCCGATGCCGTAACGAAGCGCCATGCCTCCGCCCTGCACGAGATAGAGAAAGCGGTTTTCCGTGTCGATCACGACAGTACCCGGCGGCTCATGCGTGACGTAAGGCACCTGTTGCCGCAGAAAACGCGGTTCGACCTTGCTGATGTCGGTGGCCGGAAGCGGAAACGTCTCATCCGGCTTCGCCCCATACATTGCCACGAAATAGGGATCCGGCCCTTTCGGCCGGACCGGCTGGTTGCTGCTCACGCAACCCGCCAGCGCGGCGGAGAGGGCCAAAGCGGCGCAAAGCTGCATCAGACGGCTGGCGCGATTCCCGGACACACACATAGTCGAATTGTTCCTGCTGACTTTCATTCTTGAGGAGGCACGTCTAAGACCTCGCAACCCGCATTGAAAGGCGTCGCAATGCGGCAAAAACGACAATAGATTTGCGGCGCACGGCAAGTGTAGCGGAAAGGCTACAGTTTGTTTCCGCCGCACCGGACAAGGCTCGAAACCGGGCGCGTTTCTTCGCTTGCTCCGGTTTCGGCGGCGGGTGTATGCCTTTTTCATGCAATGGAGCGATGAAGCCATAATTCTCGGCATCCGGCGGCATGGCGAGAGCTCTGTCATCGCGGAGGTGATGACGCCCGGGCACGGGCGGCATCTCGGGCTCGTGCGCTCGGGCCGCTCGCGTGCGATGCAGCCGGTGCTGCAGCCGGGCAATTCCGTGGAGGTGAGCTGGCGGGCGAGGCTGGACGAGCATCTCGGCGAATTCCGCGTCGAGCCGCTGCAATTGCGCGCGGCGAGGCTGATCGAGACGGCGACTTCCGTCTACGGAATTCAGGCGATCGGCGCACTCTTGCGGCTCCTGCCGGAGCGCGACCCGCATCCCCATCTCTACGAGGCGCTCGCCGTCATCGTCGATCACCTCCAGGACCCGGCAGATGCCGGCGAATTGTTCGTGCGCTTCGAACTCGCGGTGCTGAACGATCTCGGCTTCGGCCTGGATCTTTCTCAATGTGGGGCGACGGGTGCGCAAAGCGACCTTGTCTTCGTATCGCCGAAATCGGGCCGCGCGATCTGCCGCGAAGCGGGTGCCCCTTACGCCGACCGCATGCTCGCCCTCCCGGACTTCCTATCGGGAGGAAGCAGAGCTGCCGATCACGAAAGCCTTGCCGCCGCCTTCCGCCTTACCGCCTATTTCCTCAACCGCCATGTTTACGAGCCGCGGGGCGTCGACGCCGCGTCGGCGCGGGACGGGTTCGTCCATGCGACGCTGAAGGCGCTGAAGGCCGCATCGTCGGAGGCTTGAGCGTTTTTGAGAAGGCGACCGCGGTGGCGACGGGTGGCGGATGCCTTTTTCTCCCATCCCTGTGACGGGCACAGGGATGGGAGGTCGCAGAGGGTGTGGCGCTCCGAAACGCTTCAGCCGATCTTGCCGCCACCCTGCTTGGTGACGGCGACGACGGCCGGGCGCACCGGCATGTCGTCGCGGAAATCCGGCCAGCGCGTCGCCGGCTTCTCGTAGGTTGCGAGACCGGCATCGCCCGGGTGCTGAACCGCGAGGAAGAAGGTGTCGCTCGTCGGGTTGAAGCTCGGGCCGCACATTTCGGCACCGACCGGCACCCGGAAGAACAGCTTCGAGGTGCCGCGGTCTTCGCCTTCCGTCTCCACGGCCCAGACGCCGTCCGTGCGCCCCGTGTCCTTTTCGTTGTTGCCATCGGTCGAGACCCAGAGACGGCCATCGGCGTCGATGGCGCAATTGTCCGGCATGCCGAACCAGCCGTTCCTGGTTGTGGCGGTGGAGAAGGAGGCACCGACCTCGGCGACGCTCGGATCGCCGCACTTCAGGAGGACGTCCCAGCGGGATTTCGTCGAGGCGAAATCGCCGTCGGTTTCCGAAATTTCGACGATGTGGCCGAAGGCGTTCTTGGCGCGCGGATTGGCGGCGTCGATCTCGTCCTCCTTGCGCTTCGTGTTGTTGGTCAGCATCACATAGACCTTGCCGGTCTTCGGATTGGGCTGAACGTCTTCCGGCCGGTCCATCTTGGTCGCGCCGAGCGCATCGGCGGCAAAACGGGTGTCGATCAGCACGTCGGCCTGGGAGGCGAAGCCGTTCTCGGCCGTCAGCGGCCCTTCGCCGTGGACGAGAGGCATCCAGGTGACCGTGCCGTCCTCGTCGAACTTCGCCACGTAGAGCGTGCCTTCGTCGAAGAGATCCATGTTCGCCGCTCGGTCGTCCGGGTTGTAAGTGCCTTTCGTCACGAACTTGTAGACATAATCGTAGCGTTCGTCGTCGCCGCTGTAGAGGACGACGCGGCCATCCCTGTTGACGATCGACTCGCAGCCCTCGTGCTTGAAGCGTCCGATCGCGGTGCGCTTCTTCGGGACGGAGGTGGGGTCCAGCGGGTCGACCTCGACCACCCAGCCGAAGCGGTTGGCTTCGTTCGGCTCCTTGGATACGTCGAAGCGGTCGTAGAATTTCGACCATTCATACTGCCCGCCCGGCGCGCCGACACGCTTCATCTGCTTGAATTCCGGATGATCCTCGGCGAGTTCGCCGCCGAAATAGCCGTTGAAATTTTCCTCGGCCATCATGTAGGTGCCCCAGGCGGTGACGCCGCCGGCGCAATTGTTGATGGTGCCGAAGACCTTCCTTCCGGTCGGATCCGATGGGGTCTTGACCCGCTCGTGGCCGGCAACAGGGCCGGAAAGCTGCATCTCGGTCGTGGCCGTGATGCGGCGGTTGTACTTGCCGTCGAGGACCGGCTGCCATTTCCCGTCGACCTTGCGGATTTCGATGACGGTGCCGCCATGGGCGGCCATTTCGATATCGACGAGGTCCTTGGTGTACTCGCCGAGCACGACCTTGTCCTCCTCCTTGCCGTCCTCCGTCACCTTTTCGACGCGGGCGAAGTTCGGGAACATGATCTCGGCATTGGTGTATTCGTGGTTGACGACCAGCAGGCCGTGGTCCGGATTGCCTTCGAGCGGAATGAAGCCGACATAGTCGTTGTTGTAGCCGAACTGCCGGCTCTGGGCTTCGGCTGTCTGGTTCAGCGGGTCGAATTCCGGGCTGTCGGCAAAGACCTTGTCGCCCCAGCGCAGCAGGATGTCGGCGTCGTAACCCTCGGCAACATGATGGGTCTCGTCGACACCGGCTTCGATCTCCTTGAAGGCGAATCGCGACGCTTCGCCGTTTGCCCGCGCTTCGTCAGCCGTCAGCAGGGCGAGGGGGCTGACCGTTGTGGATATGGCAGCCACGGCCAGAGAGCCGCCGATGAACGACCGGCGCGAGAAGCGGCGATTGATGATGTCGCCCATGGTCGGGTTGGTGGAACAGTTATGACCGACGTCTTCCAGTTCTTCCCTGCGCTCCGTCAGCGTCTTGAATTCGGTTTCTTCGGCAAGGCCGAGATATTTGTCCATGGCAATTCTCCCCATTGAGACGGTAGACGCGCCCGATCTCCCGGGCGTCCCGGTCTCGCTTTATCAGCGAGTTCATGACAGCTCTGCGACAATTGGATGAAGAGATTGCTGCAGAGGGTCGCGATGCCGCGACGCTCCCCACGGCTCCATAAATCCGCGGATATCTTCCGCAGGATATTTTCGGCGCCCGTTTCGCGCTAACGTTGTCCGAATCGATCCTGATCGTGATGCCGGGGGAACTGATGCTCGAGGCCATAGCTCTTCTAGCCTTCGTGATGGCGCTCGTTGCTTTCCTCGGCGGCCGCCGGACGGCCGAGCGCCTTGACCGTGAAATCGAGAGCCTGAAGGCGGAGATCGCGCGGCTCGGGAGAGAGTCGACGGAACAGGGCTCCCCGGATATCGAATCCGTGAGGACTGAGGCTGACGTTGCGAAGGCTGCCGAGCCCGAGGCGATGGCCGACGGTCCATGGGCGCGGGCGCGGCAGGACGCTCACACCGTTGCTGACGAAACCAGGGGTGCTGCCGAAAGCCTCGACGAGGAGGCCGCGCCACCGGCGGTACCCTCGGCTGCGGCAGCGCGGACCGAGAGCCTGGAGAGCCGGATCGGCGGGAGGTGGCCGGTCTGGGTCGGGGGGCTCGCCTTGGCGCTCGGCGGCTATTTCCTCGTGCAGTATTCGATCGATGCCGGCTTGCTGAGCCCCACGGTCCGCTTGACCCTCGCCGCTCTCTTCGGGGTCGCGCTCGGAGCAACAGGCGAGGTGATCCGCCGGCGCGCCGTGCCTGCTGTCGCGGACCGCTTCCGCAACGCGATGATACCGGGCGTTCTGACCGCTGCCGGCGCCGTCACCCTGTTTGGCGTCGTCTATGCCGCCTATGGCATCTACGGCTTCATCGGCACTGCAGCCGCTTTCATTCTGCTGGCGGTGATTTCGCTTGCGACGGTGGGGCTGTCGCTGCTGCACGGTCAGGCATTTGCCGGCCTCGGTCTTCTCGCATCGCTTCTGACGCCCCTGTTCGTCTCCAGCGGAGAGCCGCGCCCCTGGGTGTTGTTCGGCTTCCTTGCGGCCGCATGGCTCGCCACGCTTGCCGCGTCGCGTCTGCGCCGCTGGTCGGTCGTTCCGACGCTTGCCAATGCCGGCCTCGGCCTCTGGGGCCTTGCCTATGTAGCGCTCGCGACGCCTTTCGAGGCGCCTCCGGTTACCTTCGCGCTCCTGGTGATGATCGCCGGTGTCGCACTGATCTGGCCGGGCCTCGGCGACCGGGACGCGGAGCCGAGCGGAGCGCCGGCGGCGGGCGCCTGGGAGCGGCTCTTCAAGCCGCCCCGACTTGCCATCTCCATCTCGGCGGCGATCGTCGCAGCCGTTCTCGCGCTGCTGTTCATCAGCCCGACCGTCGACGCCCAGCGTTTCCCGGTGACCGAATTCGTGGTCGTCGTCGCGGCGCTTGCCGCTGCAGGCTCCTTGCGTCCAAACGCGGTCTATGGGGCACTGCTCGCCGCCTTCGGTGCCATCGCAGGCACCTGGAGCTTGACTGCGCTCAGTGGTGTTCTGTCCTATCTCGATCCGTCTTTGGCCGATTTGCCGCCCGAGATCGTCGTCCCTGGCCGCACGGCCATGCTGAGCGCCATGATACTTTCGGCGCTCTTCGTCCTCTTCGGCGCCCTCGTGCTTGCCCGGCGCCCGGCGGGGAATCGGCCATTCGTCGTTCTTTGGGCAGGTCTCGCCGCGGCAGTGCCAAATGCGCTTCTGGCCATGTCGTTCCTGATGACGGGCAATTTCACCTTCGACCTGCCGCATGGCCTCGCCGCCTTCGCCGGCGGGCTGTTCCTTCTCGCGCTGGTCGAATGGCTCGATCGCCGCGGCACAGAGGCGGGGGAAGCCGACGTTCCCGGCGGTCTGCTGGCGCTCGGCTCCTTCGGTCTTCTCGTCATCGGGCTTCACGCCTGGACCGACGGCCTGGTGACGACACTGGCGATCGCCTTCCTCGGGGCCGCATACAGCTTCGCGACGCGTCTTCGCTCCTGGCCGGTTCTTCCCTGGGTGACGGTCGCCGGCGCGGTCGTCGTTCTCGCGCGGATCGCCTGGGAGCCGACGATCGTCGGGCCGGGCAGCCTCGGAACGGTGCCGGTCTTCAATGCGCTGCTCCCGGGCTACGGCATCCCGGCGCTGTTGCTCGTCGCCTCCGCCTATTTCCTGAGGACCTTGCCGGATGTGCGGGTGCGCAACCTGCTGCAGGCGCTGGCGAGCCTTTTCGTCCTTCTGACGGTCGCGATCCTCGTTCGCCACGCGATGAACCGCGGCGTGCTCGACAGTTCCGTCCCGACACTCGGTGAGCAGGCGATCTACACGCTTCTCGCGATCGGCGCCTCCGGGATATTCATGACCCTCGACGGGAGGTCGCCGAGTCCGGTGTTCCGCTATGGCGGCATGGCGCTCGGGGTCCTGTCGATGCTTTCCGTGCTTGCCGCCCACCTCGTCGGCCTGAACCCGTATTTCAGCGGCGAACTGCTTGGAAGCGTTCCCTTCTTCGATCTGCTCCTCATCGGGTATCTGCTCCCCGCCATCGGCTATGCGGGGCTTGCCCGGTATGCGCGGGGCCGTCGCCCGCTGCCCTATGTGGCGGCGCTCGCCGTCAGTGGCGCCGTTCTCGCCTTCGCCTGGGCGAGCCTCAGTGTGCGCCGTTTCTGGCAAGGGCAGAACGTCGCCGATTGGAAGGGCTTCCTGCAGGGTGAGACCTACACCTATTCGGTGGTCTGGCTGGTTCTCGGCGTGCTGCTTCTCGTGGTCGGCTCACGCATGAATGCCAAGAGCATCCGTATCGCCTCGGCGGTGCTGGTCTTCATCGCCGTGCTCAAGGTATTCCTGGTCGACATGTCCAATCTCGAAGGCTTTCTGCGGGCGCTGTCCTTCATCGGCCTGGGGGCGGTACTGATCGGTATCGGGCTCTTCTACCAGAAGATATTGTCGAGCAGCGCTGGCAACGGGGCTCACCGCGCATGAGCCGACTTCCTGCACTCGCGGCCGCCTTCGCACCCCATGACCGGCTCGCCGGCGAACTCCTCCCGCATGCCTTCGCCGCGGACGATGGTTCCCATGACGCCTCGCATCTCATCCGAGTCTGGAAAAACGCTCTCCGCATCCAGTCGGAGGAGGGTGGCAACACCCGCCTGCTGGCCGCCGCCGTGCTGCTGCACGACTGCGTGTCGGTCGAGAAAATTCCCCACGGCGTGCAGCGGCTTCTCGGCTGGCGGCCGAAAAGGCGTCCGAAATCCTCGAGAGGCTCGGCTGGAGTGCGGCCGATATCACATCCGTCGCCCACGCCGTTCTGACACACAGCTTTTCGGCCAATCTGCCGCCGGAAACGCTGGAGGCGCAGATCCTGCAGGATGCCGATCGGCTCGATGCCATCGGCATGGTCGGCGCTGCCCGCTGCTTTTACATCGCCGGGCGCATGAACAGCGCGCTTTATGATCCCCTCGATCCCCTGGCCGAAGCCCGGCCGCTCGACGACAAGGCTTTCGCGATCGACCATTTCGAGGCGAAGCTCTTCCGCCTGGCGAAGGATTTCCAGACCGCGGCGGGGCGGCGGCTGGCCGTCGAGCGGCAGGAGCGGCTTCGCGGCGTGCTTGCCATGATGCTGGATGAAATCTAAAAGCTTCAATGGGTTGGCACGTCCCGGTGAATCAGATTGGCAACGGCCTGAACCGATTTCTGAATTCGGAAAATTGACATGCAAGTGACCGGCCTGAACATCCATCCCCTGAAGAGCGGTCGCGCGGTGCCGCAAACGGCCGTTACCGTCAATCTCGATGGGCTCGCCGGCGACCGGCGCTTCATGCTGGTCGCGCCCGACGGACATTTTATCACACAGCGCGAGCTGCAGGCGCTTGCGCAGGTGGAGGCGGAGCATGTCGCCGGCGGTGTGCGCCTGCGGATGAACGGCAAGGAGCTTTCCGTTCGCTTCGACCCGAATGACCGCCTCGATGTCCGGGTCTGGTCGAGCGACGTCAATGCGGCTGTCGCCGGGGGTGCTGCAAACGACATGCTGTCCGGCTGGTTCGGCCGCCCCGTCAAGCTCGTCCGCATGGACGATGAGGCCGAGCGCTTCGTCGGCGCCGAATGGGCGGGAGCGGCGGCCCCCGTCGCATTCGCCGACGGCTTCCCGGTTCTGATTACGACAACGGGCTCGCTCGCCGACCTCAACCGCACCCTGATGGAAAAGGGGCAGGAGCCGGTCGGCATGGAGCGCTTCCGCACCAATATCGTCATCGATTGCGACGAGGCCTGGGCCGAGGACTTCTGGGAGAGCCTGGAGATTGCCGGGATTACCTTCGATCTCGTAAAGCCCTGCGCCCGGTGCATCATGACGACGCAGGATCAGACGACCGGCGAACGCGTCGGCGGCAACCCGATCCAGGGTCTTTCGGTAAAGCGCATGTCTGCGGACCGGCGCGTGCCCGGCGTGCTGTTCGGCTGGAACGCCGTGCCGCGGGGGAGGGCATTGTCAGGCTCGGCGACGCGGTCAAGGTCCTCCGCCGTCGCGAGGAGCGCTGGCCGATGAAGGTGCGCTGAGCCGGCTTAAAACGCGGCCGTGCGAAAACGTGCGAGCGGCCGGCGCATCAATTCCTGTGATGCCACGCTCAATATAATTGGTTTCCCCCGGGCGCGCCGCCGCCATAGGATGGCCCCTCATCATCAGGAGCTTGCCCATGTCTGCCATTTCTCCCGCAGTCACCCGTCCGGCGGAGCGCAGCGGCCTGCCGTGGCTCATCATCGTCGCCGGCTCCATCATCGCGATGCTGACCTTCGGTCCGCGTTCCGCCATGGGGTTCTTCCAGCTGCCGATGCTTGCCGAGAAGGGTTGGGACCGGACGACCTTCGGGCTGGCAATGGCGTTTCAAAATCTCTGTTGGGGCCTTGGCCAGCCGTTCTTCGGCGCGATCGCCGACAAGTTCGGCACCTGGCGCGTGCTCGCGCTCTCCGGCCTCGTCTATGCCGCGGGACTGATCCTGATGGCCTTCGCGGATGCGCCGATCTGGCTGCATATCGGCGGCGGCGTACTGGTCGGGCTGGGCGTTGCGTCGGGTTCCTTCGGCATCGTGCTTTCCGCCTTTGCCCGCAACGTCGCGCCCGAGCAGCGCTCGCTCGCCTTCGGCATAGGCACCGCAGCCGGCTCGGCCGGCATGTTCCTGTTCGCGCCGCTGAGCCAAGGCCTCATCTCCGCCTATGGCTGGTCCGACAGCCTCGTCTATCTCGGCCTCATGATGCTGCTCGTTCCGCTCTTTGCGATTCCGCTGCGCGGCAATGCCTCCTCCGGGCGCCAGTCGGAGGCATTGTTCAAGCAGACAGTCGGGGAAGCGCTCAAGGAAGCGCTCGGGCACAAGAGCTATCTTCTGCTCGTCTCGGGTTTCTTCGTCTGCGGCTATCAGGTCGCTTTCATCACCGCGCATTTTCCGGCCTATATCGGCGATATCGGAATCGACGCCCGCTATGCGGTAATCGCGCTCGCGTTGATCGGCTTCTTCAACATCATCGGCTCTTTCTCGGCCGGCATCATCGGCCAGCGTTATTCGAAACCCTATTTCCTGGCGCTGATCTATCTGGCCCGTTCAGTCGTCGTCTCGGCCTTCCTGCTGCTGCCGCAAACGCCGACATCGGTCATCGTCTTCGCGGTCGCCATGGGGCTCCTGTGGCTCTCGACGGTGCCGCCGACCAACGGACTGGTGGCGATCATGTTCGGCACGCGGCATCTCGGCCTGCTCGGCGGCATCGTGTTCCTGTCGCACCAGATCGGTTCATTCCTCGGCGTATGGATGGGCGGCTATCTCTACGACCAGTTCGGATCCTACGATCCGGTCTGGTGGGTGGGCGTCGCGCTAGGAGTGTTCGCGGCCATCGTGCACTGGCCGATCGAGGAGCGTGCCGTCGCCCGCCCGGCAATGGCCTGATCGCCAAAATGTCGCGATGCGCCCGTGCGATATGCGGGCGTGTCGTTTCCACCCTGCGCGCTTGAAATCTGTCACAAAACTTTCTAAATCAGTTCCGGCGGCTCAGCCGCTTTTGTTTTGATCTAATTATGCTCATTTTGAGCATAATTAGAAATTGCCGGAAACGGCGAGAGAGGAGAGCCCGATGACCACTCTTGACCTTCGCAAGGAAGCGGCGCCCGCTCCGGCCTTCGCAAGCGCTGCGGCACGCTTCGGCGTCATCGAAAAGCCGGATCTCGCCTTCACCCCGGCTATCGCGCGCGAGACCGAGCACCTTTACGAAAAGGTCAAGGACTTCATTCCTGCGTTCGAGTGGGCGGCATATGCGCCTTACGTTCATGCGATCAACCGGCTGAAGAAGGAACGCAACGCGGTCATCCTGGCCCACAATTACCAGACGCCGGACATCTTTCACTGCGTGGCGGACATCGTCGGCGATTCGCTCCAGCTTGCGCGCGACGCTGCCAAGGTCGACGCGGAGATCATTATCCAGTGCGGCGTGCACTTCATGGCCGAGACGTCGAAGCTGCTCAATCCGGAAAAAACCGTGCTCATTCCGGATGCGAGAGCAGGTTGCTCGCTTTCGGACTCGATCACCGGAGCGGATGTGCGGCTCCTCAGGGAACGCTATCCGGGCGTGCCGGTCGTCACCTATGTCAACACCTCGGCCGACGTAAAGGCGGAAACCGACATCTGCTGCACCTCCTCCAACGTGCTGGCAGTAGTCGAAAGCCTCGAGTCCGACACCGTGCTCTGCATCCCGGACGAGTATCTGGCGATGAACGTGGCGCGCCAGACGAATAAGAAGATCCTGACCTGGAAAGGTCATTGCGAGGTGCACGAGCGCTTCACGGCAGCCGAACTGCTGGCTTACAAGGAAGCCAATCCCGGCATCGAGATCGTCGGCCATCCGGAATGCCACCCCGATGTCATCGCCGTCTGCGATTTCTCCGGTTCCACCTCGGGCATGATCAATTACGTCAAGGACAAGCGGCCGCAACGGGTGCTGCTGGTGACGGAATGCTCGATGGCCTCGAATATCCAGGCGGAGGTCAAGGGCGTCGATTTCGTCAAGCCGTGCAACCTGTGTCCGCACATGAAGCGCATCACGCTGCCGAAGATCCTCGACAGCCTGCTCGACATGACGGAAGAGGTTCTGGTCGATCCGGCGACCGCCGACCGCGCGCGGCTGGCGGTCGAGCGCATGGTGAACCTCAAGCAGTGATCAATGCCGGGGCAAACCCGGCGCAGGCCCGTGGAGGAGTTATCGAGCCATGCTGACCGACCATTTCCGCCCGCAGTCCTTCAACGGAATCGATGACATCGTCATCGTCGGCGGCGGCCTTGCCGGGCTTTTCTGCGCGCTGAAACTGGCGCCGCGTCCCGTTACGATCCTTGCCGCCGCACCGATCGGCTACGGCGCCTCCTCGGCCTGGGCGCAAGGCGGCATCGCCGCCGCGATGAGCAGGGGCGATACATTCGAGAAGCATGTCGCCGACACGGTTGCGGCCGGTGCCGGTATCGTCGACGAGAAGATGACGCGCATGATGGTCGCAGAGGGCCCGGCCCGCATCCACGATCTGCTCGAATTCGGGGTGCCCTTCGACCGCGACCTGGAGGGGAAGCTCCTGCTTTCGCGGGAAGCCGCGCACTCCGAGCGGCGCATCGTCCGCGTCAAGGGCGACATGGCCGGCAAGTCGATCATGGAGGCGCTCATTGCCGCGGTGCGCAATACTCCGTCGATCCGGGTGATCGAGGGCTATGTGGTCGAGGAACTGGTGCGCGAGGGCCGGTTCATCTCCGGTGTGATCGCGCGGCCGGATGCCGGCCAGTCGAAGAGCCGCGTTTCCTTCCCGGCGCGCGCCGTCGTTCTTTGCTCGGGCGGTGTCGGCCATCTCTATGCGGTCACCACCAATCCATGGGAAGCATGCGGCCAGGGCGTCGGCATGGCGGCGCGGGCGGGCGCCATCATTGCCGATCCCGAGTTCGTCCAGTTTCATCCGACCGCGATAGACATCGGCAAGGACCCGGCGCCGCTTGCGACCGAGGCGTTGCGCGGAGATGGCGCCACCCTGGTGAACTCGCAAGGCCGTCGTTTCATGCTCGACATCCATCCCGATGGAGAGCTCGCGCCGCGCGATATCGTTTCGCGTGGGGTCTTTGCGGAAGTCCAGGCCGGACGCGGCGCCTTCCTCGATTGCACAAAGGCCGTCGGCAGGCATTTTCCTGAGATGTTCCCGACCGTCTACGCCTCATGCATGGCAGCGGGCATCGATCCGGTCAGACAGCCAATCCCCGTCACGCCTGCCGTGCACTACCACATGGGCGGCGTGCTGACGGACGGGGAGGGGCGTACCTCCATCGACGGCCTCTGGGCGGCGGGCGAAGTGACATCGACCGGCGTTCACGGCGCGAACCGTCTTGCCTCGAATTCGCTGCTGGAGGCGGTCGTCTTCGCGGCGCGGATCGCGGAAAATATCAAGGGCAGCTTGCCGGCCCCGAAGCTGACTGCCTGGGGCGACAATGCCGGCGAGAACGACGATCCCGTGACGGTCGAGGACAGCCCGCCTTTCAAGGTGCTGCGGCAATTGATGAGCGATTGCGTCGGGGTCGTGCGTACGCGCGAAAGCCTGACCCGGGCGATCCGGGGGATTGCGGAACTCGAGAGGGCGAACAAGCGCCTGCGCTTCGCCAATATCGTCACCACGGCCAAGCTCATCGCGATCGCCGCCCTGCAACGGACGGAAAGCCGCGGCGGTCATTTTCGGGCCGATTGCCCGGACGAGCGGCCGGAATGGCGGCGCCGGACCTATCTGACGCTTGCCCAGGCGGAGCGTCTGGCCGCGGACGTGGCCGAGAGCGAGCCGGCATGAGGGCGGCAAACGCAAAATTAGAAGCTACTCCAACCGCAGGAACGACATAATGACCGCCCTTCGCCCGGAACTGCCCGCTCTCATGGTCGAGGAGCAGGTGAAAGCGGCCCTTCTGGAAGATCTCGGCCGGGCCGGTGACATCACCACCCTCTCGACGATCGGGCCTGAGCGGACAGCCGCCGCGAATATGAGCGTGCGCGAAGCGGGCGTGGTTGCCGGGCTGGAACTGGCGCGAACCGCCTTCCGCCTGGTCGACCCGTCGATCTGCTTCGAGGCGCTCGCTGCGGACGGCGACCGGGTGGCGCCAGGTACGACGATTGCGCGAATTTCCGGCCGTGCCCGAGGACTCCTTTCGGCCGAGCGGGTGGCGCTCAACTTTCTCATGCATCTCTCGGGGGTCGCGACCTACACGGCAACGTTCGCCGATGAGATCGCCCATACGGGCGCCAAGGTCTGCTGCACGCGCAAGACGATCCCCGGCCTTCGCGCGCTCGAAAAATACGCCGTTCGCCTCGGCGGCGGCTCCAATCATCGTTACGGCCTCGACGACGCGGTGCTGATCAAGGATAACCACATCGCCGTTTCCGGCGGTGTTGCCGGCGCCGTCCGCGCCGCGCGAGCCTATTGCGGCCATCTCGTCAAGGTCGAGGTCGAAGTCGACGGTCTCGCCCAGTTGCGCGAGGCGCTGACCGCCTCGCCGGACGTGGTCCTGCTCGACAATATGGGGCCGGAACTGCTCCGCGAGGCCGTCGCGATCAACGCGGCACATTGGGAACTGTCCGCCGCTTCCTATGCCGGTGACCTGCGCCGCACCAGGCTGGAGGCGTCGGGAAACGTTAAGATCGAAACCATTCGGGCAATCGCCGAAACGGGCGTCGACTACATTTCGACATCGAAGATCACGATGGCCGCACCGACGCTCGACATCGGTCTGGACGTGTCGATTTAGCTCAATTCGCCGGATCACTGCAACTCAGCCGCGTTTTTGCGGAACGACCCCGGCAGCCGCGCGTTGTCTTCTATCGACCCGCGAGTGAGAGGGAGAACTCCGATGATGAGAACGATGATCGCGATCGCCTGTGCGGCAGGCATGGCGGGTGCCGCTTCGGCACAACAATCCTCGCAAACGGCGACGGCCGAGTTCGTGGGCAAGGACGGCACCGACATCGGGCGGGCCACTTTGACGGCAGGTGGCAAGGGCGTGCTGATCGAGATGGAGATAAGCGGCCTGCCGAAGGATACCTGGGTCGCTTTTCACGCTCACGAAATGGGACGCTGCGATCCCAAGGACGGGTTCGAGTCGGCGGGAAAGCATTTTGCCGGCGAGGATGAAAATTCCGAGCACGGCTTCCTCGCTTCCAATGGCCCGCATGCCGGCGACATGCCCAACCAGTATGTCGGCGCCGATGGCATCCTGCGCGCCCAGGTCTTCAACAGCTTCGTGTCTCTCGACGACAAGGCCACCGCCCTTCGCGGCCGGGCCCTGGTGATCCACATGCATTCGGACGACAACCGCAGTCAGCCCTCCGGCGATGCCGGCGACCGGCTGGCCTGCGCGGTGGTGAAATAGTGCATCTCGCCCGGTGCGCCGCGGGTTTGGCAAAACACAAACGCGGTGTAAGGATCAGCGGCCGCCGACCTTGAGGCCGGGCGCGGGCCGCTCGTCGAGGATTTGGCGGCGGAAGCGGAAGAGTGCGGCCGGACGGCCACCGGTGGATGCCAGGGTCTCTCCCGTCGGCTCGACGAGCTCCGCTCCTTCGACCAGCCGGCGGAAGTTCTGCTTGTGGAGATGGCGGCCTGAAATCGCCTCGACGGTTGCCTGCAGATCCGTAAGGGTGAATGCCGGCGGCATCAGCTCGAAGACCACCGGCCGGTATTTGAGCTTGCCGCGCAGTCTCGCGACAGCGGTCGCGACGATCCGGCGATGGTCGTGGCGCATAGCCAGCCCTGCCGCCGGATTTTCCGGATCGCGGCAATGGCCGTCGATCACGGCCTCGCGCACCAAACCCGCCTCATAGAGCAATTCGTAGCGCTCCAGCACGCGCTCTTCGTCCCAGGGAAAATCGTCAAGGCCGAAGGCGAGGCGTACTCGTGAACGACGCTGCGCCGAGGCCGGCTTTTCGTCGCCGGACTCCCAGCGAACAAGCGCCGGCAGGATGGTCTGGTCGAGTATCGCGGGACGTCCGAGACGCCAGTCTTCCCAGGGCAGATAGCCGTACCAGTCGCGCCAATGGGCGCCCGCTTCGGCCAGCCTCTCGTTGTTCTCGGCGTCGGTGCGCGTCAGCGCCAGGTAGCCGACGGACACCATGTGCTTGCCTTCCTCGCCAGGCAGACGCTGGCGCCCGCGGTCGCCGAAGGTGTAGAGCTGCTCGATATAGCCGAGCTTGAGCGCCGTACGCTTCTCGACGCGCGCCCGCAGGCTTGCCTCGAAAGTGCGGTGGCGGGCCGGATCGAAGGGGCCGAAGGGCAGGCTGTCGCGAGCGTCCCCGTCCGCCTCGCTGACGGCGAGGATGCGCGGGCTGCGGCTGACGACCGCGACGATCACGGCATTGAGCCCGATCTCGACCGTGACCGGCTGCGCTTCACCCGGCATGTTGCACGTCTTGCAGGGGCAGGATGAACGGAGCATTGCCGTCGGCATCCGCGCCGCGGCCGATGGCTCGCACTGCGGCGACGAGCGCACCTTTGCGCGACAACGCCCGGTCGCCGATTTCCACGAGCCGCGCATTCGGCGTCGCATAGGGCGAGGCAAGCCGGAGGCGCTTCGCGAGCGCGTGGTCGTCTTGGTCCGGTTCGACGGCGAGTGCGGCGATCAGCGCGGCCGCAGGCGAGCGGGAGACGCCCATCCAGCAATGTATGAGCATCGGCCGCGTCCGGTCCCATTTGCGGGCGAAATCGATGATTCGATGAACGTGTTCTTCCTGCGGCGCAATCAGGTCGCCCGTTCCGGCGAAGCTGATGTCGTTGACGCCGATCGTCAGATGCTTCGCATGGTCGATGACGGCTGGGCGATGAAAATTCTGACCCTTCGCAAGCAGGCTCAGCATTTCGCGGCAGCCGTGCCGGACGGCCATTTCCGCGATGCGCTGAAGCGGCGAGACGACGATTGCCGTCATGGTCACGCCTCCTGTCTCGCCTTGGCGCGTTCGGACTCCAGCGCATTGAAGCGCGTGGCGAAGAGCCGCTGCGCCTCGACCGCGGGCAGAGGGTCGATCAGCAACGTCTCGCGGGTGATGCCGCGCGGCTGACCGAAGAACTTTCGGGCCTCCTCTGCGGAAAAGCCGGCAAGTTCCGTCGCTTCGAAATAGGCCGCGATACGGTCGGCCTTCTTGATCCGCTCCTTGAGTTCCCGGGGCGTATGTGCCGGAAGCCCGAAGCGCAGGTGGACCGCATTCTCCAGGCGCTTCTCCACGGTCTTGTAGCCGCCGCCGACGACGGCCTTGAACGGCGAGATCATGTCGCCGATGACGTATTCCGGCGCGTCGTGAAGCAGGGCCATCAGGCAATCCTGGGCATCGCAGCGATTGGTGCGGCGGAAAATCTCCTCGACAACGAGACTGTGCTGGGCAACGGAGAAGGCGTGGTCGCCGGAAGTCTGCCCGTTCCAACGCGCCACGCGGGCGAGTCCGTGGGCGATATCGGAAAGCTCGACGTCGAGCGGTGAGGGGTCGAGAAGATCGAGCCGCCGCCCGGAAAGCATACGCTGCCACGCACGCGCACTCATCATGCGCTCGCCTCGCCTGCCTCGCCCGGAAAGACGAGCCCCGTCCAGGCGGGGAGCGTGAGGGTAAGGCGCACATCGCCTGCAAGAATGGCCTCACCCTTGGCGATCGCTTCGCCTGCCTTGTCGACCCTGACGATCGCCAGGCCGTCCCGATCCAGTACGGTGCCGAGTGAACCGATCGGCCGTCCGTTGACGGAAATGTTGGTTCCGCTCGGCGGCAGCGTCGCCTCGCCGGCGACGATGACGAGGCGGCGTCGCGCAGTGCCTCGGTGCTGCATGCGCGAAACGACTTCCTGCCCGACATAGCAGCCCTTGCGGAAGGAAAGGCCGCCGTTCATGTCCATGAGAACATCATGCGGAAAGGCATCTTGCAGGTCGTAGTCGCGGCCGGCAACGGCGATGCCCGCCGCGATTCTGAGCCGGTCCAGATCGGCGACGCCCGCTTCCGCTGCAGGCATGTCGCGATAGAGGCGGAAAGCGGAAATGCCCGCCTTCTCGAACCGATGATCGCGATAGCTCTCGGCCGGCGCATCTTCTCCGAATACGACCGTGACCGGCGCCGGCGAATTGAGCGACAGCTCCACTGCCGATCGCAACTTGTACATCGTCAGGCGCTTGACGAGCGCTTCGGCTTGATCCTCCGTCGTCTCCAGACGCAACGCTTCGCCGTCGCGGGAGATCAGGAAATCGAAAAGGATCTTGCCCTGCGGCGTCAGCAGCGCGCCGGGCCTGACCTCGTTCGGGGTCAACGAGGCGATATCCGTCGTGATCAGCGTCTGAAGAAGGGTCTCCGCGTCCTTTCCGGAGACACGAATGATTGCGCGGCCGTCGAGGCAAACCATTGGCATATGTCGAGTCCTATTCTCTATTCCGAAGAGGTAGGATGTCTGCCGGGGAAGGGCAAGCACGCCCGAGCGGGAACCGCCAGCATTTCCGTCTCTCCGGCAAGAGACGCGCTCAATCGCCCGCGACGAAGAACTTCCACTTTCCATCCGGCGTGATGCCGACGCGGTAGAAATTGTAGGTGCCGAACTCTTCCATCCCGGCGAAATCGCCGGCGGTCACCAGTCGGAAGAGGTCGACCTTTTCCGGGGCGGTCAGCGACGAGAGCGGCTTCTCGGCGAAATAGGGCCAGACATAGGCCTCCTCGGGAGTACCCTTGTCCGCAAGCACGAAGCCCGTCGACATGACGTCGAGGAGGATGGCCAGAATTTCGATGCCGTCCTGGTCGCCGGAAAGACTTTTGAGTGCGGCAATCGGGTCGTCTTCCCCGGCGGTGGCGGTAACCTGGGTCTGGGTGGGGCCCTTGCCGAGCAGCGGGCGCAACCGCTCGATGTCACCCGAAGCCGCGGCCTCGACGATCAGTTCGCGCATGCGTGCGACCGGCACCGGGATCTTCGAAACATCCGTCAGGACCTCGACAGGCTCCACAACGTCAGGCGCGGCGATCTCATCGTCCTTCGACTCGACGGCCGTCCTGTCGACGAGAGGGTCTGGCATCGGAATTTCGAGGGGGGCCCGTTCTTCCGGCGCGGACTCTTCGGCCTCGTCGCCTGGGGCTGCGTTCTGTTCGCCGGCAATGGGGGCAGGGGCGCCCTGAAACTCACTGAGCGCGAACGCGGGCGCAGGGGGCATCGTCGCACTCGCCAGCAGCAACACGACAAGACCAACCGGGAGGGCCCGGTTTGCAGGGTTCCGGTTCATCGGGCAGTCCTGATGTTACTGAATCGTCCGCTCTGGCGAGAATTCTCCGGCGAGCATGCGCTCGCGAAGCGAATTAAGCATTGCCTCGGCACCTTCTTCGCCATGAAGCCGAACGGTTTCGCGCATGGCCAGCGCAATCGCCGCATCGGCGATGATTTCGGGCTCGATGCCGTCGGCCATGCCATCCGCCCAAGCCTCGTTCTGGTGCTCGAGCGCCGCCTGCATCTTCTCGTGGACGATCATGTCGTCGATGTCTGTCAGGCTTGGTTCCATCATTCGTTCCATGCGGCTTCCATTACGTGCACTGGCTAACCTAACGCCTATCCGCTGAACCGCAACTGAACGGGCAGACAGGCCGGCTACTTCTTATCACTCTCTTAACAAACTTAGCAGCCTTTTCCCGAAACGACACGGGGTCAGGGAAAAAGAGGTTAATATCTTCCTAATTTCCAAAGCGGGCGACGATTTCCGAAACGAGTGTTGCACCTTCGGCACGGTAGCGTTCTTCCGCGAGCGTCGCGGGCTCCGTACACCTGGTATAGACCGAGGCGAAGGTCCGATAGCCCCGGTTGAAAGCCGCGGTTATGCGCTCGCGCCGTTTCGGCTCTCCTGCCGCCTCCTTGTCGATCAGTTCCTGCGTGGAGCGGCGCCAGCCGTCCTCGGGCTGGTCGAGACAGAGATTGCGCAGATAATGCACCGAGCCGAGAATTTCGGCGAGGCGGATCAGCCGCCGGTCGTAAGGGGTCGGCTTTTCCTCCTGCGCCGGAGAGGGAGCGGCCGTCTGCTGGGCAGGCTGCTTTTCCTGAGCCGCCACGCCCGCGGCGGTGGCGAGGAGAATGCCTGTAAGCAACAGTCTGAACGGGAGCCGTTTATCGGTCATGCGCCCCTCAAATCCGAACTGACGCCGGTCGCCGACTCAGGAATACGCCTTGGCCCGCCGGCAGCCAGCTTTTCCACGCAGTCGCGCACGCTTTCCGGAATGGGCAAGGTCAAAATTTCCTCCGGTGTGAACCAGCCAACGCCGGCGGCATCATCGCAGGCGATCGCGACCAAATCAGGATCGGCCTGGACGGTGAAGACCGAGAGCAGGAAGTGACGCTCCTGCGGGCCTATACCGGGCAGGTCATAGATTTCGAAGAGCACGGGATCGCGGGCGCTGATGCCCGTTTCCTCGGCGAGTTCGCGCAATGCCGTCTGCGCCGGCGTCTCCCCGGGCTCCGCCCTGCCGCCGGGAAAAGCGTACATGTCGGCTGACGGCGGATTGGCCCGCCGGACAAGAAGATAGCGGCCGTTCCGTTCGAGAATGGCGGAGGAGGCGCGCTCGGGTTGCTTCGTAATCATGGAATCGAAAATCACCTTGGTCGTTGACCCATACTACGTGAAGTGCCACATCGATGTCATGTGCGGACGTTTTGCGCTTACGGCAACGCCGGAGGAATTGCTGGAACTGTTTGGCCTGCTTGAAGCGGAGGGTTTTCCTGCGCGCTTCAACATCGCGCCGACGCAGCCGATAGTCGTTATCGTGGCCTCCGATCGGCCGGAACCGGGCAGCAACCTGCCGGAACGCAAGGCTGTGCTCGTCCGTTGGGGTTTCACGCCAGGCTGGGTCAAGGACCCGCGCAAGTTTCCGCTGCTCATCAACGCTCGGGCCGAAACCGCGATCGGCAAGGCCGCCTTCCGCGCCGCAATGCGCCATCGCCGTGTGCTGGTGCCGGCGTCCGGTTTTTACGAATGGCGCCGCCCCGTCAAGGGCAGCCGGGAGGCCTCGCAAGCCTTTTGGGTCCGGCCGAAAAAGGGCGGGATCGTGGCCTTTGCCGGGCTCATGGAGACGTGGTCTTCCGCCGACGGTTCGGAGGTCGACACCGCGGCGATCCTCACCACCGATGCGAACGGCGCCGTCAGTCACATCCATGACCGCATGCCGGTCGTGATCCAGCCCGAAGACTTTTCCCGTTGGCTCGATTGCAAGAGCCAGGAACCTCGCGAGGTGGCCGACCTCATGGTGCCGGCGGCGGAGGATTATTTCGAAGCAATCCCCGTGTCGGACAAGGTCAACAAGGTCGCCAACACCGGCCCTGAGCTCCAGGACGAGGTCACGCCGATAGCGCCGGTCCCGAAGAGGGGGCGCTCCGACGACCGGGATGATGGCGGGCAGATGTCGTTGTTTTGAGCCATGGACCGCCCCTCATCCGGCCTGCCGGCCACCTTCTCCCCGCAAGCGGGGCGAAGGGGACGCGCGGCGCTGCCCCAGGTCGGAACTAAGCCGAACGCTTCGCGATCTTCTTGTCAGCCGGTTTAGCCCTGACTTGCAGCGCGGCTGCGAGGACGGCCTTCAGGCCAAGTGGGCGGTATTTCGTCAGCAGATCGGATGGCGGCGGGTTGCGTTCGGCAATTTTGGCGGCCTTCATTGCATGTCTTCCTTGGTGTTTTCCCTATCGGGAGCATTAGCCCTCGTGAATTTTCAACGAAAACCATGTCCCTGTTGTTCCTCGGGAAACAGGACCTGATGCCGTGCCGGGCTGCATTGGCGTATCTCCTTCCCCTCTGACGATTTCCAGATAAGCCAAATCGTGACAAATCCATGGCCGTCATGGTTGCAGAATGCCGACTTTCGCTTGCACGTGGCTCGCCTCTTGACCGGCGCCGGGTGACGCGCGATAAGGGTCGCCATGAAAACGGTTATCTGCATTATTTGCCGGAAGATTATTCGCTAGCGAACCGCTGGCCTGGCCGTTTTCGTCTCCAAAAATCCAAGATGACAAACGCGCGGGGCCACCCGGCGATTATATTGCGACGGCAGCATGCAGACTTGGAGATCTGGGATGGGCGGAATGCCGATTTTGAAACTGTACAACACGCTGACGCGGGAAAAGGCCGAATTCCGGCCGATCGATCCTCAGAACGTCCGCATGTATGTCTGCGGCCCGACGGTCTACGACTATGCCCATATCGGCAATGCACGGCCGATCATCGTATTCGACGTCCTGTTCCGGCTGCTTCGTCACGTCTATGGCGCGGATCACGTCATTTATGCTCGCAACATCACCGATGTGGACGACAAGATCAACGCGCGGGCATTGCGCGACTATCCCGGGCTGCCGCTGAACGAGGCGATCCGGCATGTGACCGAGAAGACCGAGACGCAGTTCCTCGAAGATGCGGCGGTGCTCGGCTGCCTCGAGCCCACCGTGCAACCGCGCGCGACCGAAAACATCGCCGGGATGATCGAAATCATCGAAAAGCTGATCGCCAAGGGCCATGCCTACGAGGCCGAGGGAGAGGTGCTCTTCGATACACGGTCGATGGACGATTACGGCCAGCTTTCCAAGCGCAATCTCGACGAGCAGCAGGCCGGTGCCCGTGTCGCCGTCGAGGCGCACAAGAAAAACCCGGGCGATTTCGTGCTCTGGAAGCTTTCCGCCGAGCACGAGCCGGGCTGGGACAGCCCCTGGGGCCGCGGGCGGCCGGGCTGGCACATCGAATGCTCGGCGATGAGCGGGCGCTATCTCGGCGACGTGTTCGACATCCACGGCGGCGGCATCGACCTGATCTTCCCGCATCACGAAAACGAGCTCGCCCAGTCCCGTTGTGCCCACGGCACCGAGATGATGGCGAATGTCTGGATGCACAACGGCTTCCTGCAGGTCGAAGGCCGCAAGATGTCGAAGTCCGAGGGCAATTTCATCACTATCTACGAGCTTCTTCACACGGAAAAATTCGGCGGCCGCAGATGGCCCGGCGAGGTCCTTCGGCTGGCGATGCTGATGACCCATTACCGCGAACCGATCGACTTCTCGATCAAGCGGCTGGAGGAGGCCGAGCATCTGCTGTCGAAATGGCCGGTCTACGGCGACGCTGCAGGCGAGGCGGACCCGGCCGTCGTCACCGCCCTGGCCGACGACCTCAACACCGTGGCGGCCATTCAGGCGCTGCATGCATTGGCGCAAAAGGCTTCCGCCGATTCGCGTCATCTCGGGGCCTTCGCCGCGAGCGCGGCGCTTCTCGGGGTGGTGCCGAAGGAGGTCGAACTCGACGAGGCGGTCGTTCACGAGATCGATGGCCGTGTACGTGAGCGTCTGGAGCTTCTGAAGGCCAAGAACTACGCGCAGGCTGACGGCATCCGCGCCGATCTCCTGGCGAGAGGCATCCAGCTCAAGGACGGCAAGGATCCCGAGACCGGCGAAAGAGTGACCACCTGGGAGGTGAAGCGGTCTCAGGTCTAGTTTCAGGATGTTGGCGCTGCCGGCACGCCGGAGGAAAGAGGAGGGCGAGATGGCTGACGAGATCCATATGGGCGGATGCCAGTGTGGCGCGGTCCGCTTCCGCGTCGAGGGAAAACTCGGCGATGCTTCCGTCTGCCATTGCCGCATGTGCCAGAAGGCGAGCGGCAATTTCTACCTCCCGCTCGTTTCCGTACGCGGCGCGAAGCTCGTATGGACCCGCGGCGAGCGCAAGCGCTTCCGGTCTTCGAATGTGGTTTGGCGCGGCTTCTGCGGCGACTGCGGAACACCGCTGACCTACGAGGCGCCGGACGGCATGGCGCTCGCGATCGCTGCATTCGACAGGCCGGAAGGCATCGTGCCGACCATCCAATGGGGCGTCGAAGGAAAACTGCCCTATGTCGATCATGTATCCGAGCTGCCCGGCGAAGAGACCATGGCCGACGCCGAGGCTGTCGCCTTTCTTGCCGACCTCGTTTCCTATCAGCACCCCGACCACGACACCGAAACCTGGCCACCGGAGGAAAAAGGATGAGCAATACCGTCAGGACTGGAGGCTGCCAGTGCGGGGCCGTTCGCTTCCGCATCCACGGAGAGCTCGGGCGCCCCTCGATCTGCCATTGCCGCATGTGCCAGAAACAGTTCGGCTCGTTCTTCTCCGCCTTGGTAACCGCGCCGAAGGACGGGGTCGAGTGGATCCGTGACGAGCCGAGCTATTTCCAGTCATCGGTCAATATCGATCGCGGCTTCTGCCCGAAATGCGGTACGCCGATGACCTATCGGCATCCCGGCGGCCTCGAAATCGCCATAGGCGCCTTCGACGACCGCTCCGATCTCGCGCCGAAAATTCAGGTCAATTACCAGTCCCGGCTTCCCTGGGTCGAATCGATCTTCGAGCAGCCGGTTCACCACGATGCCGACTATTATGGGCGGCAGGAGCAGATCATCTCGTTTCAGCATCCGGACCATGAGACGGAGCAGTGGCCTCCGGGCGGAGTCTGGGCACGATGATCGGACGCATCTTCACCGGCGGCTGCCAGTGCGGCGCGGTGCGCTACCGCGCCGAGGGCACGCTGGACGATCCGCATATCTGTCATTGCCGCATGTGCCAGAAGGCGGCGGGCAACTACTTTCTGCCGCTCGCCAATATCGCGCGCGAAGATTTCCGCATCGTGCGCGGCCAGCCCGCCTGGTACCGTTCGTCAGATCTCGTGCGCCGCGGCTTTTGCCGCGATTGCGGGACGCCGCTCTTCTATGACATGCCGCATGCGAGCTTCCTGAACATCGCGCTCGGTTCGCTCGACGATCCGGATGACGTCCAGCCGGTCTACCAGTCCGGCGTCGAGTTCGCGGATGTTCTGGTTTTCGCATCTGCCGCAGCTTCCCGAAACAGAGACCGACGACGGCAGCGAAGCGGCCGCAGAGCGCCATCTCATAGTCCTGGAATCCAACCGCCAGCACCCCGACTACGACACGGTGCACTGGCCGCCCGAGGAAGATCTATCGTGAGTTCTCCATTGCGTACCCTCTATCCCGAAATCGAACCCTATGCATCCGGGCACCTCGATGTGGGCGACGGCCATTCGATCTATTGGGAACGGGCGGGCACGCCCGGCGCCAAGCCGGCGGTCTTCCTCCACGGCGGCCCGGGCGGTACGATTTCGCCGAACCACCGCCGGCTCTTCGATCCGTCGCTCTACGATGTGATGCTGTTCGACCAGCGCGGCTGCGGCAGGTCGACGCCGCATGCAGAGATCGAGGCCAACACGACCTGGCACCTCGTGGCCGATATCGAACGGCTGCGGGAATTTTGCGGGGTTGGCAAGTGGCTCGTCTTTGGCGGCTCCTGGGGCTCGACGCTGGCCTTGGCCTATGCCGAGACCTATCCTGAGCGGGTAAGCGAGCTCGTCGTCAGGGGCATTTACACCCTGACCAAGGCCGAGCTCGACTGGTACTATCAGTTCGGCGTCTCGGAAATGTTCCCCGACAAGTGGGAACGCTTCATCGCGCCGATCCCGCCGGAAGAACGCCACGAGATGATGCGGGCCTATCACCGCCGCCTGACAAGCGAGGACCGCGCGACGCGGCTTGCCGCGGCCAAGGCCTGGAGCATCTGGGAGGGGGAGACCATTACGCTTCTGCCGGAGCCGGACACCAGCACGCCCTTCGAGGAGGACGAATACGCTCATGCGTTCGCCCGCATCGAAAACCATTTCTTCGTCAATGCCGGCTGGCTGGAAGACGGGCAATTGCTGCGCGATGCCCATAAGCTCCGCGGAATTCCGGGCGTGATCGTGCATGGCCGCTACGACATGCCATGCCCGGCAAAATATGCCTGGCAGCTGCACAAGGCCTGGCCGCAAGCCGAATTCCACCTCATCGAGGGGGCGGGGCATGCCTATTCGGAGCCGGGCATTCTCGACCGGCTCATCCGGGCGACCGATAAATTTGCCGGCAAGACCGAATAGGGCGGGTGCGAAGAACCCGCAATCGATCAGTGATTTGTACGTTGGAACCGAGACATGACCAGGGAACGCATCTATCTCTTCGACACGACGCTTCGGGACGGGCAGCAGACGCCGGGCATCGACTTTTCCGTCGAGGATAAGATCGCGATTGCGGCGCTGCTCGATCAATTCGGCATGGACTATGTCGAGGGCGGATATCCCGGCGCCAATCCCACGGACACGGAGTTCTTCAAGTGCCGGCGCACCGACAAGGCCTCCTTCGTCGCCTTCGGCATGACCAAGCGCGCCGGCGTCTCCGCTTCCAACGACCCGGGACTGAGCGCGCTGCTGAGCGCCAAGAGCGATGCGATCTGTCTTGTCGCCAAGAGCTGGGATTATCATGTCGAGGTGGCGCTCGGTTGCACGAACGAGGAAAATCTCGACAATATCCGCGCATCCGTGAAGGCGGTCGTCGAGTTCCGGGCGCGAGGCGATGGTCGATTGCGAGCATTTCTTCGACGGCTACAAGGCGAATCCCGCCTATGCGCTCGCCTGCACGAAAACGGCTTTCGAGGCGGGCGCGCGCTGGGTCGTCCTTTGCGACACCAATGGCGGCACGCAGCCGGGCGAGATCCGCGAGATCGTCTCGGCCGTGATTGCGGCGGGAGTGCCCGGTGCAAATCTCGGCATCCATGCGCATAATGATACGGGGCAGGCGGTGGCCAACTCGTTGGCTGCGGTCGAAGCCGGCGTTCGCCAGATCCAGGGCACGCTCAACGGCATCGGGGAACGCTGCGGCAACGCCAATCTCGTGACGTTGATTGCGACGCTTGCCCTGAAGGAAACCTATTCGAACCGTTTCGAGACGGGGATCGACGCCGAGAGGCTCCAGGAGCTGACCAAGCTCGCCCATGCCTTCGACGAATTGCTCAACCGCTCTCCCGATCACCAGGCTCCCTATGTCGGCGCTTCGGCTTTTGCCACCAAGGCCGGCATTCACGCCTCCGCCTTGCTCAAGGACCCGAGAACCTACGAGCATGTCGCACCGGAAAGCGTCGGCAACCTGCGCAAGGTCATGGTCTCCGATCAGGGAGGCAAGGCCAATTTCATCAATGCCCTCAAGCGGCGCGGCATCACGGTCTCCAAGGACGATCCGCGGCTCGACAAGCTGATCTCGATCGTCAAGGAACGCGAGGCGACGGGCTATGCCTATGAAGGTGCGGATGCGAGCTTCACGCTCCTCGCGAGCCGTATTCTCGGCACCGTGCCCGACTTCTTCCGGGTGGAGAGCTTCCGCGTGATGGTCGAACGCCGCTTCGACGCGAACGGCAAGCTGAAGACGGTATCGGAGGCCGTGGTCAGGGTGATCGTCGACGGCGAAACGATGATGTCGGTCGCCGAGGGGCACGGCCCGGTCAACGCGCTCGACCTCGCGCTTCGCAAGGATCTCGGCAAGTACCAGTCCGAGATCGCCGATCTGGAACTTGCCGATTACAAGGTGCGCATCCTCAACGGCGGCACCGAGGCCGTCACCCGCGTTCTGATCGAATCGACGGATCGCTCAGGGGCGCGCTGGTGGACGGTCGGCGTGTCCGACAACATCATCGACGCCTCATTTCAGGCATTGATGGACAGTATCGTCTACAAGCTGCTCAAAAACCGCGATCAGGTCGGATCGATCGCGGCCGAGTAGTTTGGATCACGATGAATTCGGGTTGCGCGGGATGTCCGGTTCCGTCGTATCAACGCCGTTCATCCATCGGTTCACGGAAATGAATTGGTGCATCACCGTCCGTTGGAGTAGGACGCAGGAGGACTGACGGCAATTGCTCCCGAGAGGGTTGGCCGTCGATTGCGACCGGAGCGCTTCCCGCTCGGCTCCGGTGGAATTTCAGGATCAAAATCATGGCCGAGCCGAACGCGAATTTGCCCGCAGAGAATGTCGATTCGCCGAAGGGTTTCGCCTTCGCGCTGGCAGCCTACCTGTTGTGGGGTTTCCTGCCTTTTTTCATGAAGGCGGTGTCGCATATCCCTGCGGCGGAAGTGGTGGCGCATCGTATCGTCTGGTCGGTACCGCTCGCAGGCCTCGTGCTCGTGTGGCTCGGCCGCACGCAGGACGTGAAGGTAGCGCTGCGCTCTCCACGCGTGCTGATGATGGCCACGATCACGGCGGCTCTCATCACGGTCAACTGGGGCATCTATGTCTGGGCGATCGGGGCGGGGCGGGCCATCGAGACCGCGCTCGGCTACTATATCAACCCTCTGTTCTCCATCTTCCTCGGTGCGCTGCTGCTGAAGGAAAGGCCAAATCCGGCGCAGATGGTGGCGATCGGCCTCGCCGCGCTCGCCGTGGGCGTGCTTGCCTTCGACGCGGGCGGTCTTCCCTGGGTTTCGATCGGGCTGTGCTTTTCCTGGGGTTTCTATGCGTTCTTCCGGAAGACGCTGCCGGTCGGGCCGAACCAGGGCTTCTTCCTCGAAGTCTTGCTGCTCAGCATCCCGGCTGCAGGCTACGTCATCTGGCTCGAGGCGACGGGGCAGGGCCACTTCCTCGGCGACGCCAACATGACGGATGTCCTGCTGCTCCTCGCCTGCGGGATCGTCACCGCCGTGCCGCTGATGATCTATGCCAATGGCGCGAAGCTGCTCCGGCTTTCGACAATCGGGATCATGCAATATATCGCTCCGACGATGATCTTCCTGATCGCGGTCTTCGTTTTCCACGAACCCTTTGGAACGGCCAAACTCGTCGCCTTCGCCCTGATCTGGGCCGCGCTCTTCATCTATTCGGGAGCGATGCTTGCGGAGAGCAGGGCGCGGCGCGCGGCTCAACCGACGCCGGCCGAATAATCGGCAGAGTCAGATCACGATGACTTCAGGTCGGATCGACCTGAAGCCATGAACGTGGTCGATTCTAAGAAGAGCGGAGATGCGGGCGGAAACCCGCACACACTTCTCCTCGTCCCGCTCTGGATCAGAGCCTGGCGATGATCTCGGCTTCGCCTTCGCGCCCGTTGGCGCGGACCGACGCAAGGATGCCGGGGATGATGTCTTCCGCACGGTCGATCACCAGCGGCTGCACGAGATGCGCGGTGTGAACGAATCCCTGGCCGCGCATGTGGTCGATCAGCTGCAGCATCGGATCCCAGAAGCCGTTGACATTGCCGAAGACCATCGGCTTCCTGTGGCGGCCGAGCTGCGCCCAGGTCATGATTTCGACGATCTCCTCGAGCGTGCCGATCCCGCCCGGAAGGGCGACGAAGGCGCCGGCGCGCTCGAACATCTTGTGCTTGCGCTCATGCATGTCGGCGGTAACGATCAATTCGTTCAGCTGGCCTAGCGAGTGACGCGTCGCTTCCTTGTCCATCAGGAATTCGGGAATGATGCCGGTCACGTGTCCGCCGGACGAAAGCACGCCGCTCGCCACGGCGCCCATGATCCCGCGCGTGCCGCCGCCATAGACGAGGCGCAGGCCATGATCGGCGATCGATTTGCCGAGGGTGCGGCCGGCCTGCATGTGGGCTTCGTCACGCCCGGGCTGAGAACCGCAATAAACGCAAACGGATAAAATCGGCGTGGTTTCCTCGTTCATGGTCCCACCAGAGATTGCAGTGCAGCACGGGTCAAGGAAAATGGACGAAAAATCTCCGGCTGTCGAGCGCCGGAATCATAGTGAGCGCTTGTATAGCACTATAAGAAACGTTAGCAATTTCAGTAATACATTGAAGAATTCGGACAGTGTGCTGCGGTTGCGCTATAATGCACCTGGCGTCGCAGCGCCGGCCGATGGGGCATGCGGGGAGCATCAAGGCGCTCCGCCCTGTGGAGAGTGGCATGATTAAGAATAAGGCCAGCTGGGTGGCGCTTGGCGTCCTGGCAATCGCGACCGCATTGATGATCTTTGTGGTTCAGCCGAATCTGCGTGAAAGCGACAAGGGGGCGGTGGCCCAATCGGGCGCAAGCGGGCAGCCCGGCCAAACGGCGGCGGCAACGAAGACCGATCCTTCCGCCCCGCAAAGCAACGCAGCACAACAAGCGACGGCGGCCTCCGGCAGCAATGGGGCCGCATCCGACCCGGTGGCGGACTGGACGGTTCCGGGGTTCGACGTCCTGCGCGTCGAACCGGACGGCTCGACGGTCGTCGCGGGCAGAGCCCAGCCCGGCACGAAGCTCGAGATCCTGAGCGGCGACACGGTCGTCGGCACCGCCAATGTCGGCGCGGGCGGCGATTTTGCCGCCGTCTTCGACAAGCCGCTCTCGGCAGGCGACCACCAGCTGACGCTCAGAAGCGTCGGCTCAGGCGGACACAGCAAGACGTCGGAGGAGGTTGCGACTGTTTCGGTACCGAAGGATTCGAGCGGGCAGCTGCTGGCGATGGTATCCAAGGCGGGCAAGGCGAGCCGGCTGATCACGACGCCGGAAGCCGAGCCGAAGCCGATGCAGGCAGCCGCCGATCCGGGCACGGTACCGGCCGGCGAGCCCGCCGGCGCTTCCGTTTCTCCCGCCTCACCGGCAACCATTCCCGGGCTGCAGGTGACTGCGGTCGAGATCGAAGGCGGCATGATGTATGTCGCAGGCAACGCCAAGCCCGGCGCCCTTGTCCGCATTTACGCGGACGACGAGCTGCTGGGTGAGGTGAAAGCCGACGACAAGGGACATTTCGTCGTCGACGGTTCGATCGAGCTCTCGGTCGGCAGCCACATCATCCGCGCCGATATGATGAACGAAGATGCAAGCAAGGTGGCGATGCGCGCCTCCGTTCCCTTCGACAGGCCGGCGGGCGCGCAGGTTGCCGCCATCGCCGGTTCGACGCTTGCAGCACCCACGACGGGTCTCGACCGTTTGAAGGCGGAAGCGGGCAAGGCGCTTACCCTTTTGAAAGCGCTTTTTGCCGACGGGAAGCAGCCCTCCGTGGAGCAGCTCGCCGCAGCCCGCTCGGCAACCGAATTCGCCCTCCAGTCGCTGGCCGAATTCAAGCCGGCCGATGGCTCCGATGCCGATTTGGCGGCAGCCGCCGCTGAAGCGTCCAAGGCGGCGACAACGGCGCTGGACGCGCTCAAGGCTGCGCCGCAGGACCCGTCAAGCGTCGCAGCGGCGGTGGAGAAGGTCGATGGCGCTCTTGGGAACGCATTGACGCGCCAGAATGTCGGCACCTCGGTGGCATCCGCCGAACCCTTGGCGGCGCAGGCGAGCGATGCCTCGAAGCAGCCGGAGCCTTCGGCAGCGGGCGAGACAAATGCAACCGTGGTCGAACAGGCGGCGGCGCCGGCTTCGGATGCGGCGAAGGAACAGCCGGCCACCATCGAGCAGGCACCGCTCAAGGAAAGCAAGACGTCGGTGATCATCCGCCGCGGCGATACGCTGTGGCAGATCTCGCGCCGCGTCTACGGTGCCGGTCTGCGCTACACCACCATCTATCTCGCCAACCGCGAACAGATCGAAAATCCGGATCTGATCCGACCGGGCCAGGTTTTCGGGGTTCCGGACGAGATGCTGTCGGAGGAAGAATCGCGGGAAATCCACCGCAAGCATATGCGACACTAGATCACGATGCTTTTGAGGTCGGTTCGACCTGAAAGCACTAACGTGATCGTTCCCAAGAGCGGGATGCGGGCGGAAAACCGCACATAGTTTTCCTCATCCCGCTCTAAGTTTGTCTTTTGCCGGCACTTCCATTGCGTTGGCGGGGAGGTGGACCTATCTGTCAGGAAAAGCGGCGTCCTCCAAAAAGGCGCCGCTTTTCATTGAAGCTGGTGCGGGATGAAGGCGCGCGACGTAGCGGTTCGCCCGCATGTCTTCGTCAATCAAATCATGAAGCGGACTGAGACGTGCCCCAGAAGAAGACGGTTTCCGCCGACAGTGCCAATCCCATCGAAACCATAGCGAATCTGTGGCCATACATGTGGCCGGCGGACCGGATCGATCTGAAGCTGAGGGTCGTCTGGGCGACGGTGATCCTGGTGATCGCCAAGGCGGTGCTCATCCTTGTCCCCTATTTCTTCAAATGGGCGACCGATGCGCTCAACAACAAGCCCGACGCGCTCGGTTTCCTGCCGCAGTTCCTGACCGGCGCCGTCATGCTGGTACTCGCCTATAATCTCGCGCGTTTGCTGCAGGCGGGCCTGAACCAGCTGCGCGACGCGCTTTTCGCCAGTGTCGGCCAGCATGCCGTCAGGCAGCTTGCCTACAAGACCTTCGTTCACATGCACCAGCTCTCGCTGCGCTTCCATCTCGAGCGGCGCACGGGCGGGCTTTCGCGCATCATCGAACGCGGCACCAAGGGCATCGAGACGATCGTCCGCTTCACGATCCTCAACAGCGTACCGACACTCATCGAGTTCCTGCTGACGGCGGTGATCTTCTGGTGGGGCTACGGCTTCACCTATCTCCTGGTGACCGCTGTCACGGTATGGCTCTACATCTGGTTCACGGTGCGTGCGAGCGACTGGCGCATCGCCATTCGACGCTCGATGAACGACAGCGACACCGATGCGAACACCAAGGCGATCGATTCGCTCCTGAATTTCGAGACCGTGAAATATTTCGGCAACGAGGAGATGGAGGCGAAGCGCTTCGACAAGTCTATGGAGCGTTACGAGCGGGCCGCGACGCAGGTCTGGACGTCGCTCGGCTGGCTGAACTTCGGCCAGGCGCTGATTTTCGGTGCCGGCACGGCGGTGATGATGACGATATCGGCGCTCGCCGTGCAGCGCGGCGAACAGACCATCGGCGACTTCGTCTTCATCAACGCGATGCTGATCCAGCTCGCGATCCCGCTGAACTTCATCGGTTTCGTCTATCGCGAAATCCGCCAGGGCCTGACCGATATCGAGCACATGTTCGATCTGCTCGACGTTCGGGCGGAGGTCGTCGACCGGCCGAACGCGAAGGAGCTGGAGATCGAAAGAGGCGCAATTTCCTTCAGGAACGTCCAATTCGCCTATGATCCGGCACGGCCGATCCTGAAAGGGATCACCTTCGATGTGCCCGCCGGAAAGACTGTCGCAGTCGTCGGCCCCTCAGGAGCCGGCAAGTCGACATTGTCGCGGCTGCTCTACCGCTTTTACGATGTCCAGGAAGGCTCGATCACTATCGACGGTCAGGACGTGCGTGACGTCACCCAGAAGAGCCTGCGCTCCGTGATCGGAATGGTGCCGCAGGACACTGTGCTTTTCAACGATACGATCGCCTACAATATTCGTTACGGCCGGGTGACTGCGAGCGATGCGGAGGTCGAGGCAGCCGCCGAGGCGGCGCAGATCGCCGATTTCATCCGTGACCTGCCGGAAGGCTTCCGCGCCATGGTGGGCGAGCGCGGCCTGAAGCTTTCGGGCGGCGAGAAGCAGCGCGTCGCGATTGCGCGAACCATCCTGAAGGCGCCGCCGATTCTGATCCTCGACGAGGCGACGTCGGCTCTGGACACGAAGACGGAACAGGAAATCCAGGCTGCGCTCGATATCGTGTCGCGCAATCGCACCACGCTCGTCATCGCCCATCGCCTGTCGACGGTCATCAACGCCGACGAGATCATCGTCCTGAAGGACGGCGTCATTGCCGAACGCGGCACCCATGGCGAACTGATCGACCGCGGCGGTCTTTATGCTTCCATGTGGAGCCGCCAGCGCGAGGCAACGCAGGCCGAAGAACAGTTGAAACGCGTGCGTGAGAGCGACGATCTCGGCATCGTCGACCGCGGAATGCCGGCGCTCTGATCGCAATGATGTTACCGCGAGTCCTCTATCTCCCGGCCTCGACATTGCCGGGCTGTCTGATTCGCGCTAGTTCACGTCGCAAAGCAAATATGGAGAGTAGAGTTCATGAGTTTGATCGACACAGTGCGCAACACGCTCGTACCGGTCCACAGGGAAGGCTACCGCTTCATTGCGATTTTCTTTGTCGTGTCGCTGGCGCTCGGCTTCCTCTGGGAGCCGCTGATGTGGATCGGCTTCGTTCTGACCGCCTGGTGCGCCTATTTCTTCCGCGATCCGGAGCGCATGACGCCGATCGACGACGATCTCGTCATCAGCCCGGCGGACGGCACCGTATCGTCGGTCGCCACCGTGACGCCGCCTGAGGAACTGGGCCTCGGATCGGAGCCGATGCTGCGCATTTCGGTCTTCATGAACGTCTTCAATTGCCACGTGAACCGCGCGCCGATGAGCGGCACGGTACGACGGATCGCCTACCGTGCCGGCAAGTTCGTGAATGCCGAGCTGGACAAGGCAAGTCAGGAAAACGAGCGCAACGGCCTCGTCATCGAAACGAAACACGGCCAGATCGGCGTAGTCCAGATCGCCGGTCTCGTGGCCCGCCGCATCCTCTGCTGGACGCGGGAGAGCGCGTCGCTCGAGGCGGGCGAGCGTTTCGGCCTCATCCGCTTCGGCTCGCGTCTCGACGTGTTCCTGCCTGCCGGTGCGGAACCGCGCGTGACGGTCGGTCAGACGGCCACCGGCGGCGAGACGGTGCTCGCCGAATTCGGGTCGGCGAAGGGCCCGGTCATCAGCCGGCGCGCGTGAGGACAGGTCATGGAAGAGCCCCGCCACGAACAATCCGCAGGAAGCCCTGAACAGTCCGCCGCTGAGCACGTGGACGCCACCGGCACCCACGACAAGGCCCGCGGGCCCCGGTTGCGGGAGATTCCGCTACGGCTGATGGTCCCGAACATGATCACGGTCCTGGCGATCTGCGCCGGCCTCTCGGGCGTCCGGCTGGCATTCGAGAATCGGTTCGAACTCGCGGTTGCGATGGTTCTCCTTGCCGCTTTCCTCGATGGCATCGACGGGCGCATCGCGCGTCTTCTAAAGGCGACCTCGAGTTTCGGGGTCCAGATGGACTCGCTTGCCGACATCATCAATTTCGGGGTCGCGCCCGCGCTCGTCCTCTACGTGTTTCTCCTCGATCAGGCGCGTTCCCTCGGCTGGATTGCGGCGCTGATCTACGCCATTGCCGTCGGTCTGAGGCTGGCGCGCTTCAACGTGATGGCGGAGCGCCAGGTCAAGGCGTCCTGGCAGTCGGAATATTTCGTCGGTGTTCCGGCGCCGGCCGGTGCGATGCTGGTTTTGCTGCCCGTCTATCTTGGCCTGCTCGGTCTTGCGCCGGAAAGGACGTTTGCGCTGATCGCGTCGGTCTATACGGTCCTTATCGCCTTCCTTATGGTCAGCCGTCTTCCTGTCTGGTCCGGCAAGTCGGAGAACCGCGTCCGCCGGGATCTGGTCCTCCCCGTCATCCTGGTCGTCGTCTTCTACGTGGCGACGCTGATGACCTATACCTGGGAGACGATGGTGGTGACTGCGATGGCCTATCTGGTGAGCCTGCCCTTCGGTGCCCGATCCTGGCAGCGCAAATATGGCGACTGGCCGGGTGGCCACGGGAACGACGGTTTGCCGGGGGACAGCGAATAGCTGATAGGTTTCCGCGCGCGGATGCCCGCCGGGGGCGGAGCATCAGTCGCCAATCACCTTCGCCCCGCTTGCGGGGAGAAGGTGGCCGGCAGGCCGGATGCGGGGAAGCGCCGCCGGCCTATTCCGGCATGCGGTAGTCGACGATCTTCTTTTCCCGAACGATGAAGAGCTTTCCCGTCTCGGTCTGCTCGGGGCCGAGCAGCGGCAACAGCGCCTGAGCCACCTCGGAGGGATGCGGTAGGGTCTCGGGATCTTCGCCGGGCACGGCCTGCGCCCGCATGGCGGTGCGCGTGGCGCCCGGATCGACGCTGAGGATGCGCAGCGGCAGGCGCTGCGTCTCGTAGGCCCAGGTGCGTGCCAGCGCCTCGACCGCAGCCTTGGAGGCGGAGTAGGGCCCCCAGAAGGGCTTGCACTTGTGCGCCGCGCTCGAGGAGAGGATGAGGGCGCGGCCGGCATCCGAACGGACGAGCAACGGTTCGAGCGAACGGATCAGGCGCCAGGTCGCGGTGACATTGATGGCCATCACCTTTTCGAAGACCTTGGCTTCCACATGGCCGATCGGCGAGATCGTGCCGAGGACGCCCGCATTGGCGACCATGATGTCGAGCTTGCCCCAGCGCTCGTTTATGGCGCCGCCGAGCTTGTCGATGGCGGCCATGTCCGACAGATCGAAGGGGACGAGCGTTGCCGAACCGCCGAAAGCCTTGATCGCGTCGTCCAGTTCTTCGAGACCGCCGAGGGTGCGGGCGCAGGCGACGACGTGGGCGCCGGCCCTGGCGAGTTCAAGAGCAGTGAAATAGCCGATCCCGCGCGATGCGCCGGTGACGACGGCGATCCGGTCTTTCAGATTGGGCGTCATGTTGTTGTTCGTTATCCGTTGCTTGCGAGAACCGAGAGTTTGCGAACGTTGCTCGCTGCCCCCTGGTCGAGAAGGCGGGTCGGGTAGTCTCCGGTGAAATAGTGATCGGTGAACTGCGGCGCCTGTGGGTTGCGCGTCTCGCCGCCGACGGCACGATAAAGCCCGTCGATAGAGAGGAATTCGAGCGAATCGGCGCCGATGAAGCGACACATCGAGGCGAGGTCGGCATGCTGGTTGGCGAGCAGTTTGTCACGGTCCGGCGTATCGATGCCGTAGAAATCCGGGTGGAAGATCATCGGGCTCGCGACGCGCACATGCACCTCGCGCGCGCCTGCGTCACGCATCATCTGGACGATCTTGACCGAAGTGGTGCCACGGACGATGGAATCGTCGACGAGCACGACGCGCTTGCCGGCGATCATCGCCCGGTTCGCAGAATGCTTGAGCTTGACGCCGAAGGCACGGATCTGCTGCGTCGGCTCGATAAAGGTCCGCCCGACATAGTGATTGCGGATGATGCCGAGTTCGAAGGGGATACCGCTTTCCTGCGCGTAGCCGATTGCAGCCGGAGTACCGCCATCCGGAACGGGCACCACGACATCCGCCTCGACGGGGGCTTCGATGGCGAGGTTCTTGCCCATGTTCTTGCGGGCGACATAGACGTTGCGGCCGCCGACGACCGAATCCGGTCGGGCGAAATAGACGTATTCGAAAAGGCAAAGGCGTTCCGGCAGCGGATTCTGCGGCTTGCGGGCATCGATGGTGATCGACCCGTCCGGCTGAATCTCGCAGATGACGATTTCGCCGTTCTCGATATCGCGAACGAACTTGGCGCCGATGATATCCAGCGCGCAGGTCTCCGAGCAGAAGATCGGCTTGCCGTCGAGTTCGCCCATGACGAGCGGGCGAATGCCGTTCGGGTCGCGGGCGGCGATGAGCTTGGTGCGCGTCAGAGCCAGCATCGAATAGCCGCCTTCGACCTGGGCGATCGCGTCGGCGAAGCGGTCGCTGGAGGAGACGTGTTTCGACCGCGCGATCAGATGCAGCACCACTTCGGTGTCGGATGTCGACTGACAGATGGCACCGTCTGCAATGATCTGGCGCCGGAGCGTCAGGCCGTTCGTAAAGTTGCCGTTGTGCGCGATTGCGATTCCGCCTTCCTGCAGCTCGGCAAACAGCGGCTGGACGTTGCGCAGGACCGTCTCACCGGTGGTGGAGTAGCGTACATGGCCGATCGACATCGAACCGGGCAGCTTCGCGAGCGTCGTGGGATCGGTATAATGGTCGCCGACGAGACCCATGCGGCGCTCCGAATAGAACTGCCGCCCGTCGAAGGTGACGATGCCGGCGGCTTCCTGCCCGCGATGCTGGAGCGCATGCAGGCCGAGCGCCGTCAGCGCGGCGGCGTCCGGATGCCCGAGAATGCCGAAAACGCCGCACTCCTCATGAAGGGTGTCGCCGTCGAGTTCGTCATGAATTTCGCTGGATCTGAGATCGGTCATCGCAATTCGCCTTTGCTACGTGCCGGTGCGCATATCGTGATCGGGCCGCCAGTCTTCAAGCGATCTTACCCGAAAACACTGACAAGCGTCATTCCAAATGGATAAAGCCCGCACAGCGGGCTTTGTCGCAAACTTTCCTGTCGATCTCAGCCGTTCGTCGCCGGCGCTTCCTCGCCGGGCGCCTGTTCCGTCTGAGCCGGCGGCGTCTCGCCTTCGCCTTCGCCGGTCGTATCCTTTCCGCGCAAGCGGTCGAGAATGGTGGCGTCGGCCTCTTCCGGCAGCAGCGCTACCAACTGATTGCCGAGATTGTCGAGCAGCGGCTTCGACTTCGCGTGGGTCACCCAGACAGGCTGCTGCTGCGGCGCCACCAGCCAGTTGAAGAACAGCATGGCGACGACGACGAGCAGAATGCCGCGAGCGGCTCCGAACAGGAAGCCGAGCGTGCGGTCGAGCGCGCCGATGCGGCTGTCGATGATGAAATCGGCCACCCGCATCGTGATGAAGGAGATGATGATCAGTGCGATCAGGAAGATTACGGCCGCCGAGCCGATCATCGCGACCGTTCCGCTGGTCGTGTACTGGCTGGCGTAGGGCAGAAGATGCGGATAGAGGAAATAGGCCGCGGCGGCTGCGCCGACCCAGCTCGCCACCGACAGAACCTCGCGCGAGAAGCCGCGAACCATCGCGAGGATGGCCGAAAACAGCGCGACGCCGAGAACGATACCGTCGAGAATTGTGATGGGCATGTTGTCCTTACTCCGACTTCACCGCCAATCGCCAGGCGGCACATCCTGTTGATGCTCCAGGGCGCGGCTATTCCGTCAGTCCTCGTCATTCGTCTGCTGCAGGGCACGCCGCGATCCCGCGATACGCGCCACCAGATCCGGCAGGCTTTCCATCTCGCTCCAGCGGCCGTTGCCGTTCTTCGGCAACTCGGTCGATGCAGATGGCAGGACGGCCTGGGAGAAACCGAGCTTCTCGGCTTCCTTGAGACGTTGGGCGGTATGCGCAACCGGCCGGACTGCACCCGACAAGCTGACTTCGCCGAAATAGACGCAATCGGCCGGCAGGGCAAGCCCGGCAAGCGACGAAACCAGTGCGGAAGCCACAGCGAGATCGGCCGCCGGTTCGGAAATGCGATAGCCGCCCGCGACATTGAGGTAGACGTCGTGCTGGCCGAGGCGAATGGCGCAATGGGCTTCCAGCACGGCGAGGATCATCGAAAGGCGGGCCGAATCCCAGCCGACCACCGCGCGGCGCGGCGTTCCGAGCGATGTCGGCGCGACCAGCGCCTGTACCTCGACAAGCACGGGCCGCGTGCCCTCCATGCCGGCGAAGACCGCGGCACCCGGCGATTTCGCGTTGCGTTCGCCGAGAAACAGCTCCGACGGGTTGGCGACCTCGCGCAGGCCCTTGTCCGACATTTCGAAAACGCCGATCTCGTCGGTCGGTCCGAAGCGGTTCTTCACCGTCCTGAGGATGCGGTAATGATGGCCGCGGTCGCCCTCGAAATAAAGGACGGCATCGACCATGTGCTCGACGACGCGCGGGCCGGCGATCTGGCCCTCCTTCGTCACGTGGCCGACCAGCACGACCGCCGTGCCCGTCTGCTTGGCGAAGCGGATCATCGCCTGCACGCCGGTGCGGACCTGCGTCACCGTGCCCGGTGCGGAGTCGACGATATCGCTCCAAAGCGTCTGGATCGAATCGATGATGACGAGGTCCGGGCGCTTGCCCTCGGAAAGCGTCGCGAGGATATCTTCGACATTCGTCTCGGCCGCAAGAAGCACGTCGCTATCGGCGGCGCCAAGCCGCTGAGCACGCAGGCGGACCTGGGCGATCGCTTCTTCGCCCGAGACATAGATCACCCGATGCTTCCGGCGGGCAAGTGCCGCGGCCGCCTGCATCAGTACGGTCGACTTGCCGATGCCCGGATCTCCGCCGACGAGCAGTGCGGATCCGCGAACGAAGCCGCCGCCGGTCACGCGATCGAGTTCCGAAATGCCGGTGTGGATGCGCGGCGCGTCTTCGATCTCTCCGGAGAGCGTGGTAAGTGCGACGGGACGCCCCTTCTTCGGCGTGCGCATGGGACCGCCGCCGATCCCCCCGTCGGGTCATCCTCGATGATCGTGTTCCACTCGCCGCAACCGTCGCACTTGCCCACCCAGCGGGAATGGACAGTGCCGCAATTCTGGCAGACGAACTGGGTGCGGGCTTTCGCCATGGATGTCGGCTTTCGGATGTTTGCGGGCGGATGGCGGAATTGCCGCCGCCCGAGAATCACTCTTGGCGGTCACATAATGCCGCGAATTCCTGATTGAAAGGACGATATTCCTTTGCGCCTTGTTCAAGCGCCTCCGACATAGGTCCGATGATACCGGCGGCCGAGACTCGTCAGCAGCTCGTAGCCGATAGTGCCGCCGGCGCGCGCGACGTCATCGATGGCGACATTGCGCCCGAAGACCTCGATGTAATCGCCGGCACGCACGGCCGTTTCCGGCAGGTCAGTGACGTCGAACAGGCTCAGATCCATAGTCACCCGCCCGACATGCGGCACCTTCATACCATGCAGGAAACCGAAGGCGCCCGAGGGCATCGCCTGTCTGAGGGTGACGCCGCCGCCCGAAACCGAACGGTGGTAGCCGTCGGCATAACCGATCGCGACCGTCGCAATGCGGCTGTCGCGGCCGAAGCGGACCGAGGCGCCGTAGCTTGCCGTTTCGCCGGATGGAACCGTCCTGACCTGCACGATGCGCGCTTCGGCGGTGACGACCGCTTTCATCGGATTCACGGCGCCATCTATCGCTTCGCCGCCATAGACCGCGATACCGGGCCGGGTGAGATCGAAGTGGTAGTCCGCGCCGAGGAACACGCCGCCGGAATTTGCGAGGCTTGCCGGCACGCCCTCGAAGGCGGCCGTAACCTCGCGGAAACGCTGAAGCTGATAGCGGTTCATCGGGTGTCCAGGATCGTCGGCGCAGGCCAGATGGCTCATGACGAGGACCGGCGAGAAACTCGCAGGCCGCGCAGGGTCGTGGGCGAGGGCAACGGCCTCCTCAGGCGACAGGCCGAGCCGGTTCATGCCCGTGTCGACGTGGAGAACGCAGGGGTGGTCGCCCCGTTCGGAAAGCGCTGCCATGAAGACCGCCAGCTGCTCCTCCGAGTTGATGATCGGCACGAGATCGTTCTCGAAGAAGAGTTCCTCGTTGCCCGGCCACATTCCCGCGAGAATGTCGATTCGCCCATCCGGAACAAGCGGGCGAAGCTCGGCCCCTTCTTCGACACTGGCCACGAAGAAATCGCGCGCGCCGGCGGCATAGAGAGCCGGTGCGGCATGCACGACGCCGAGGCCGTAGGCATCGGCCTTCAGAACGGCGGCGGTGCGGGCGTTTCCGGACCGCTCGTTCATCGCCCGCCAATTGTCGGCAAGCGCGGTGAGGTCGACGGTGAGCCTGCTGGAGGCGGAAAGAAACTCGGGGCTTTGCATACTGGAACTCTGCATGGACGATACCCGCAGCAATACATCCAAGTGCTCCGTGCCGCAAACCGCCGACGCAATGCTCCGGTCGAAAGCACTTTTATGCAAGACGAGCCTTTCCTCGCCCGATAAGATCGGCCGATGGAAACGATCTCACAGGAAAAGGCCATCGACGCCATGCCGCTCGAGGGAGCCGAGCGGACTCGTTTCTGGCGCGACCCCCGCTTCAAGGGCATGGAGTGCCTCAGCGCGACCTTCATCACACACGAATTTGCCCCCCACGCGCACGACACCTTCAGCATAGGTGCGATCGAAGCGGGTTCCCAGATCAGCACGATCAAGGGGGAACGATCGCAGACGGGCCCGGGAGATCTCTATCTCATCAATCCGGATGAAATCCACGACGGACATCCGGGCCATGAAGGCTACCGCTACCGGATGATCTATCCATCCACGGACCTGCTGGTGGAGATACTCGAGGATGTGACCGGCCGCTCCTTCAGGGGAACGCCGTCCTTCTCGCGGCTGCTTCTCACCGATAGAGAGCTTGCGATCGGCTTTCATCGTGCGCACCGCGCATTGGAAGGCAAGGTCGGTACGCTCGAAGCGGACGAAAGCATGTTCGGGTTCCTGGCCAGGCTCTTCGAGCGCCACGGCAACGCTATCATCGTCCCTCTGCAGACGCGCGAGAGGTCAGCCGTGCACCGGGCACGCGACTATCTTGTTGAAAACTACACGCACGATATCGGGCTGGAGGAGCTTGCGAAGCTGGCGGGGCTCAGCCGCGCCCATCTGATCCGCGCCTTCCGAAAGGAATTTCACATCACCCCGCATGCTTTTCTCACCGACAAGCGGGTGCGGGAAGCCAAGGCCCTTCTGCGCAAGGGCTGGTCTGCGGCGGACACCGCCTATCACTGCGGCTTTGCCGATCAGGCGCATTTCAGCCGCCATTTCAAGGCTCGAACCGGCGTCACGCCGGGCACCTATCGCTCAGGCTGATCACTTTCGTTCAAGACGGGTGTCTTCTGCCGGGCTACCTGCTGGCGGACTTCCAGGAAAAGCGCGTAACGGTTTTCCCTCCGGAAGTGCGCAATTTCAGAAGGTTGGTGTTGCAGGTACGGGAGATCCCTGGCGTGAAAAAGGTGCGGGCAGTCGAGGAATTCTGGGGCGGTTTCAGGGCGATGGCACCGCTTATCGTGGCGGTGATGCCGATCGGGCTCGTCTTCGGGGCCGTCGCCGCAACCAAGGGCCTGTCGACCCTCGAAATCGTGATGATGAGCGCTCTGGTCTTCGCCGGCGGTTCGCAATTCGTCGCGCTCGACATCTGGACTCATCCGGCCTCCTGGGCGGCCCTCGGATTTTCGGCTCTGCTCGTCAATATCCGCCATCTTCTGATGAGCGCATCGATCGGGACGAAAATGCCGGCCTTCTCGGGGCCGGCGAGGTATGCCGCGATGCTTCTCCTTGCCGACGAGATATGGGCCATGGCCGAGGTCCGGGCCGGTGAGTCGCGCCTCACGCCCGCCTGGTATGCGGGCCTCGCGGTGCCGTTCTATCTGGTCTGGGTGCTTGCCGGCCTTGCCGGTTCGCTCGCCGGCGCGTTCCTCGGAGACCCGAAAGCGCTCGGTCTCGATTTTGCGTTCCCCGCGGTCTTTATCGTCCTGGTCATGGGTTTCTGGAAGGGACGAGAGACCGGCACGGTTCTCGCTGCGAGCGCTGCGGCCGCGGTCCTCGCGCACCAATTCCTCCCCGGAGTCTGGTACATCGCAGCCGGCGCGGGGGCGGGCGTCATTGCGGCTCTCTTCACCGGGGAACGTCAGGAGGCCCGCGCATGACGCTCGATCCGCACACGCTTCTTGCGATCGTCGCGATGGCCGTGGCGACCGTGCTGACCCGGATCGGCGGTCTTGTCCTCATCCGTTTCGTCACGATAGGTCCGAAGCAGAAGCGGGCGCTGGAGGCGATTCCGCCGGCCGTATTGATGGCCGTCATCGCGCCGACGGCGCTGGTCACCGGGCCGGCCGAAACGCTCGCAACCCTCGCGACAGCGCTTGTCGCCACGAGGCTTCCGCTGCTGGCGGCCGTGGCGGCCGGGGTGATCGTCGTGGCGGTTGTGAGGGTGTTCGTAGCGTAGAGAGCCCGTTTTCCGTCCGGAAGTGCGTTGGACCAGAGACTTAGAGCAATTCAGTGTTTCGATGAAACATTGTAATGCTCTCAGTCCGCCCCTCAGTGCTCGTACTGCGTAAACGACGGATCGGCGAGATCCGAGAAGCGCGTGAATTCCGACTGGAAGGCGAGCTTTACGGTGCCGGTCGGTCCGTGGCGCTGCTTGGCGATGATCACGTCGGCCGTGCCCTTCACCTTCTCCATCTGCATCTTCCACTCTTCGTATTTCGGATCGAACTCGTCGCGCGGTTCCATGTTCTTCACGTAATATTCCTCGCGGAACACGAAGAGAACCACGTCGGCGTCCTGTTCGATCGAGCCCGATTCACGCAGGTCGGAGAGCTGCGGCCGCTTGTCCTCGCGGCTTTCCACCGCGCGCGAAAGCTGCGACAACGCGATGATCGGCACGTTGAGTTCCTTGCCGAGCGCCTTGAGGCCGGTGGTTATCTCGGTGATTTCCTGTACGCGATTTTCGCCCGACTTCTTCGAACCGGTCATGAGCTGGATGTAGTCGACCACGAGTACGTCCAGGCCGCGCTGCCGCTTCAATCGGCGCGCACGCGCGGCAAGCTGGGCGATCGAGATACCGCCGGTCTGGTCGATATAAAGCGGCACTTTCTGCATCATCTGCGAGCAGGCGACGAGCTTCTCGAAATCCGCTTCCGAAATGTCACCGCGGCGGATCTTCGAGGAGGAGACTTCGGTCTGCTCGGAGATGATACGGGTAGCGAGCTGTTCGGACGACATTTCGAGCGAATAGAAGCCGACCACGCCGCCGTTCTTGGCCTTGAAGGAGCCGTCGGGCTGTACCTCCGGTTCGTAGGCGGCGGCGATGTTGTATGCGATGTTCGTCGCGAGGGAGGTCTTGCCCATGCCCGGACGGCCGGCGAGGATGATCAGGTCCGAACGCTGCAGTCCGCCCATCTTCCCGTCGAGGGAATGGATGCCGGTGGAAATGCCGGAGAGGTGACCGTCCCGCTCGAACGCCTGTCCGGCCATGTCGATCGCGAGCGCCACCGCGTCGTTGAACGATTGGAAGCCGCCGTCGTAGCGCCCGGTCTCGGCGAGTTCGAACAGGCGCCGTTCGGCATCCTCGATCTGGCTCTGCGGCGGCATGTCGAGCGGTGCGTCATAGGCGATGTTCACCATGTCTTCACCGATGGTGATCAGCGACCGGCGGAGCGCCAGGTCGTAGATCGCGCGGCCGTAGTCCTCCGCATTGATGATGGACACGGCTTCGGCGGCGAGGCGCGCGAGATATTGCGCAACCGTCAGGTCGCCGACCTTCTCGTCGGCCTTGAGAAAGGTCTTGACCGTCACCGGGTTGGCAGTCTTGCCCATGCGGATGATTTCGCCGGCGATCTCGAAGATCCTGCGATGCAACGGCTCATACAGGTGTACGGGTTTGAGGAAGTCCGACACCCGGTAGAAGGCGTCGTTATTGACGAGAATGGCGCCGAGCAGGGCCTGTTCCGCTTCCAGATTGTTCGGCGCCTCGCGATAATGCTGTTCCGCCTGATCCTTGGCCAAAGGGGCGAGCTTTCGCGCTGCGTCGTTCATCGTTTTCCGTTTCCGCTTATGATCCCGTGAGGCACCCGGTTTGCTGACTGTTGCCCGTCGCGTCTAGTGCAGGCACGCAACAGTGGCGTGCCATACAACCCCGCCTGTCGCCTTTGCCCGTTGTTCGACTGATCCACAGGGAGGCAAGGGAGAAGTTGTAAAAAAATACATTCTCACGCGACACTGGTTGACGCAGCGGCCATGGGTAAAAACTACCTGATTCGCGTCCCCGCGTCCTCGATGGGCATCTTGAAAAATGCCCATGGCCGGATTAAATAGTGTCCAGATAGTTAGCATGCTAGTAATATGGAAACGATACTAAATGCCGAATCCAAGCGACAATCGTGATCTGTTCGACGCACTTGCGACCGTAAATCGCAAACTGCGGTCGGTGTTCGACGCGCGGGTGAAGGAGCGCGGCCTGACGCTGCCGCGTGCGCGGATGCTGTTCGCGCTCGCCAGGAAAGAAGGTCTTAATCAGCGCGAGTTGGCCGAAGAGCTCGATATCGAGACGCCGACGATCGTTCGCCTTCTCGACGGCATGGAAAAGCAGGGATTTATCGAGCGCCGGGTCGAGCTTTCCGATCGGCGTGCGAAGCAGATCCATATGACGGACATTGGCCGCTCCGTGGCGGATGAGATTCAGAAGCTCGCGAGCGACATCCGCGAGGAGGTCCTGGGCGGGCTGCAGCCACAGGAAATCGCCGTCGCGCTGAAGGTCGTTTGCAAGATCGCGACGAACATCCAGTCGATCGGGCGGAGTGGCGACCGATGAATGCCGTTGCCGCTCCCAACTCGATGCGCATCGGTAGATCGGCTCTCTATATCGCCGGCTCCGCTCTCCTCTTTCTGACGCAGGGCCTCGGCCTGAATCTCGCGTCGGCCAATCTTGCGCAGGTCCAGGGGTCGCTTTCGGCCACGTCGGTGGAGGCTGCCTGGCTTGCGGCTGCCTACATGGCGCCCAATGTCAGCCTTTCGGCCGCTCTCGTGAAGATTCGCGCCCAATATGGTCTTCGCCGCTTCGCTGAGATCGGCATAGTCGGCTTCGTCATCGCTTCACTGATGAACGTCTTCGTCTCGGACCTTCATTCGGCGATCGTCGTCCGCTTCATCAGCGGCATTGCGGCCGCGCCGATGTCGAGCCTCGGCTTTCTCTATATGCTGGAAGCCTTTCCGCCGGCGCGCAAGCTGACGGTGGGCCTCGCACTCGCCCTGACATGCACGACCTTGGCCGCTCCGATCACGCGGCTGATCTCGCCGCGGCTCATCGAGATCGGACAATGGCACGGGCTGTACACGCTTGAGATGGCGCTCGCGCTGATCGCGCTGCCGGTCATCTATCTGCTGCCGCTGACGCCGGTGCCTCATGCCAAAGTCATCCAGCGTACCGACATCCTCAGCTACCTGCTGCTCGCCGTCGGCTTCGGCTGCGTTGCCGTCGTCCTCGTGATGGGGAGGCTCTATTGGTGGTTCGAGGCACCCTGGCTCGGCATACTGCTCGCCTTGTCGGTCGTTACCCTCACGGCCGTCGTCCTGATCGAGCTCAATCGCGAGCAGCCCTTGATCGACATACGCTGGTTGGCCTCGCGCGAGATCGTGCATTTTGCTGCCGTACTGTTGATCTTCCGCCTCGTCGCCTCCGAACAGTCGGCGATCGCCACCAACTTCTACCAATTGCTCGGCCTGCAGTATGACCAGCTCGCGACACTTTACTGGATCATTCTGGCCGCATCGCTCGGGGGCGGTCTGCTCTGTGCGGCGCTGATGAAGCCGGGGCACGCGGACGTCATCCACGTGTTCGCCCTCGGCATGCTCGCTGGCGGCGCCTATATGGACAGCCATGCGACGAGCCTCACGCGTCCGGAACAAATGTATGTGAGCCAGGCGCTGGTCGCCGCCGGCACGGCCCTTTTCCTGCCGCCGGCCATGGCCCGCGGTTTCACGGCGGCACTCGCGAAAGGCCCGAGCTACATCCTGAGCTTCATCGTCGTCTTTCTGTTCACGCAGAGCATCGGCGGCCTGATGGGCTCTGCCGCCTTCGGAACCTTCGTGACACTGCGGGAGAAGTTCCACGCCAACATTCTGGCCGAGCAGATGGTTCTGACCAATCCTCTGGTCGCGCAGCGCATCGGGCAGCTGTCGGGCGCCTACGCCAAGGCAATCGGCGACAGGGCGTTGCTGAACGGGGAAGGCGTTGCCCTGCTCGGGCAGACGATCACCCGCGAGGCCAACATCCTCGCCTACAACGATGCCTTCCTGCTGGCGGCGATCATAGCGCTTTTCGCGCTCGCGGTGCTGCTCATCCAAATCGCTGTCAAACGGCTTGCCGGGCGCGATCCCGACGCCGTGCCGGCGGCCATATCTTGAACAATGAAGTCGTTATCATGCTGAAAAACTTCCGCTCTCCTACAACGCTCATCGTATTTCTTGCCGGCCTCGCCGGTCTTTCGCTCGTCCTCTACGCCTGGCGTCTGCCGCCCTTCGCGAGCTCCGTCGAAACCACGGAGAACGCCTATGTCCGCGGCTATGTCACGACCATCAGCCCGCAACTTTCCGGCTACGTCGCGGAGGTGCCGGTGCGCGACTACGAGGAGGTGAGGGCTGGTCAGCTCCTCGTCAGGATCGATGACCGGATTTACGTCCAGAAGCTTGCGCAGGCAAAAGCGACGCTTGCGACACAACGGTCGGCACTGGCGAACTCGTTCGAACAGGAGCTATCGGCAAAGGCCGGAATCGCCGCGAGCGAGGCCCAGCTCGACGGGGCCAAAGCGGCTCTGGCAACGGCGAGAGCAACCTGGGACCGCATTCGTCCGCTCGCCGATAAAGGTGTCGCGACGCGGAGCGACGCCGACCAGGCCCGGGCTGCGTTCGAGCAGGCGGACGCGGGCGTCAAACAGGCGATCGCAAATCTCGAGGTTTCGCGCCAGTCGCTTGCGACGACGCTCGGCGCCCGCGCCGGCCTCGAGGGTGCGGTAGCCGGCGCCGAGGCGGCCGTGGAACTCGCCGAGATCGACCTCGACAACACCAGGATCGTTGCGCCGCGTGCCGGCAGGCTCGGCGAGATCGGTGCCCGTGTCGGGCAATATGTCACCGCCGGCACACAGCTGCTCTCGGTCGTGCCGCACGACGTCTGGATCGTCGCCAACTTCAAGGAGACGCAGCTTGACGGGATGCGGGTTGGTCAGCCCGTCACCATTTCGGTAGACGCCCTGAACCGGCAGGTGCTGAGAGGCCACATCGAGCGCTTCTCTCCCGCTGCCGGATCGGAATTCAGCATCATACGGCCCGATAACGCCACCGGCAATTTTACCAAGGTGGCGCAACGTCTCGGCGTGCGCATCGCCGTCGATCCCGAACAGCCGATGGCCGACCGCCTTGCTCCCGGGCTTTCGGTGGTGGTGAGGGTCGACAAGGCGGCCGAACCTCAGGCGGCGATCGCGTCCGCCGGGTAGGGCAATTCCAGGTTCCGCAAGGAATCGCCCGCAAACAAAAAGCCCGGATCCGATCGGATCCGGGCTTCTTTCCTTGAGGTCCGCTCGGGACTTATTCTTCTTCGGACTCGATCTCGGCTTCCGGGTTGAAGAAATCTTCCGGCTTCAGGGCGTCTTCGTCCACGCCGTAGATGGCATCGGCCGAGGTCAGGCTTTCGCCCTTGGCCTGGCGCTCGGCTTCTTCGGCCGAACGGGCGACGTTGATTTCGATCGCCACGTCGACTTCCCCGTGCAGGTGCAGCGTGACCTTGTGCAGGCCGATAGCCTTGATCGGCTGGTTGAGGTCGACCTGGTTCCGGTTGATGTTGAAGCCTTCGGCAGCCAGCGTCTCGACGATGTCGCGGGCGGCAACCGAGCCGTAAAGCTGGCCGGTCTCGCCAGCGGAACGGACGATGATGAAGGACTTGCCGTCAAGCGAATCGGCAACCTTCTGGGCTTCCGACTTACGCTCGAGGTTACGGGCTTCGAGCGTCGAGCGCTCGGATTCGAAACGGGCCTTGTTGGCGGCATTGGCGCGGAGCGCCTTGCCGAGCGGCAGCAGGTAGTTGCGCGCGAAGCCGTCGCGAACCTTTACGGTTTCGCCCATCTGGCCGAGCTTGGCGATGCGTTCGAGGAGAATGACTTCCATTTTGATTTCCTTTCAGTTTGTTCGTTTCGTTGGTCAGTTTTTTCCCGTGGGCGTGAGTGCGATGGCGCGGCGCGTATCGATCAAGCCGGACAGGAGGAAGAAGAAAGCCGGAATCGTAAAGACGAACACCGACAGGTATGCGATCCACAGCACGGGAAGCCGCCAGGACTTGCCGCGCGTGCGAAAATGAAAAGAGGCGAAGCCCGACAGCAGGAAGCCGGCGCCGAAGGTACCGCAGACGAGCGCACCGATCACAGCCGGCGCCCCGCCGAAGAAGGTGAGGGCCAGGCCGCCGAGAAAAACGAAGATGGCGTTGCGGTGCATCCTGAGCGAAGAGGGAACGTCCTCCCGCGGCCGAAGCGCCTTGCCGGACAGCTGCACGATGCGGGTCGCGAGATAGTAGGCGGCGAACAGCATCAATACCCAGATGGCACCCTGCACCAGCGGCAGCGCCAGCGTGAATATCGACTTGAGCTGAGCGATCGCCGCGGCATCCGGATTGTAGAGCGGTTCCTGCGCCTTTATCGCCTCGACCACCATATCGACCATGATGTCGGAGACGCTCGCGTCGTATCCGACGATATAGCCGACGATGATCATGCCGACCGTCACCAGTCCGGCAAGATGCACGAGGATGTCGGAGAGCGGATACCAGGCGAGTGAACCCTCGGGACCGCCGAGTTCGGAAGCCGGGCGCGCAAGATTGGAGAGGTGGCTGAGCCAGCCGGCCGGGACGAGCGTCACGACGACGATCAGCAGTGCGAAATAGGGTGACACGAGTGCCACTGCTGCCCCGCCCGCGACCACGATGGCAGCGATGGCGGCGGCGTTTCCCCAACCGAGACCCGCAATCAGGATCGGCAGCGCGGAGGCGGCGTAGAGAACGATCGCAAGAGACGACTGCGTATTCGCGCCCATCGACAAGAGGGCGGCGGTAATGCCGGCGAGAACGCCGGTCAGCAGCGATGTCCTGTTCCAGTTCTTCACGTTCGCTGTCCTGCTTGAGATGCAGTTAGGGGCGGCCGTCCGGCCATTGCCCCAACATGGGATTTGCGCGCCGTTCCGGCGCGTTTCCGATCCGCGCCCACCGCGGAAGGGAGGGATCGAGGCACACTTGAAAGCGCGCCTCGATCGGAGCTGGTTTCCGTTGAGTCAACCGATCAACGGAGCGCCGGCCGCCTTACGATACGATGTAGGGCAGCAGGCCGAGGAAGCGGGCGCGCTTGATCGCCTGGGCGAGTTCGCGCTGCTTCTTCTGGGAAACGGCCGTGATGCGCGACGGCACGATCTTGCCGCGCTCGGAAATGTAGCGCTGCAGGAGACGGACGTCCTTGTAGTCGATCCGAGGAGCGTTTGCGCCCGAGAAGGGGCAGGTCTTGCGGCGACGGTGGAACGGACGGCGTACCGGAGCGGAAGAAACTTCAGCCATTGTCTTTATCTCCTAAAGCTTCTTGTTAAGCGCGGTCTTCGCGCGGGCGGCGCGGACGGTCATCGCGGTCGCCACGGTCCGGACGCGGACCACGGTCACCAAACCCACCACGGTCCGGGCGGTCGCCGTCGCGGCGCGGGCGATCGTCGCGGTCGCGCTTCTGCATCATCGCGGACGGGCCTTCCTCGTGCTTGCTGACGGCGATCGTCATGTAGCGCAGGATGTCTTCGTTGATGCGCATCTGACGCTCGACTTCGTGCACGGCCGGTGCCGGGGCATCGATGTCCATGAGGACGTAGTGAGCCTTGCGGTTCTTCTTGATGCGGTAGGTGAGGGACTTCAGGCCCCAGTTCTCGACCCGACCGACCTTGCCGCCGTTCGATTCGATGACACCCTTGTACTGCTCGACCAGAGCGTCGACCTGCTGCGGCGTGATGTCCTGCCGAGCGAGGAATACGTGTTCATAAAGAGCCATTGTGGCTTGCCTTTCTTGCGTTAATCAGCCCGGACCTCGGCGGCTAAGCCTCAACGACTGTTCTTAAAGGCCATGAGAGCCGGCAAGAAAGTGTTGTATCGAGACGGTCGAGAGCGGAGACACGGGAGGCCGGAATGCCTTACATTCCTCGCGGTTTCCGAATGGAAACCGGCCCTCCGTTCAGCCACCAGCCAGAAGACCGGGCGTTTCGAACAGCGCGCTTATACGGGTTTTCACCCGAAATGCAAGCGCTCTCGTCGGATTGGCCTCCCGGCTGCACTCATCCGGAACAAAAGCGCCCTTGCGCTGTTGAGTGGGCTCCCACCCATCCGGGAGAAGAAAATGGCCCCCTTCGATCCGAAGATGCAGGAATGCATCGAGAATTGTCTTGCCTGCTATCGCGTCTGCCTTTCGACGGCGATGACGCATTGCCTGGAGACCGGCGGCGAGCATACCGAGCCGCTGCACTTCCGGTTGATGATGGCCTGCGCGGAAATTTGCAGGGACGCGGCGCATTTCATGCTGCTGGGTACGCCGCACCACAAGCACTTGTGCGGCGAATGTGCCGAGATCTGTGCGGAGTGCGCGGACGACTGCGAGCGCATCGGCGACATGGGCGATTGCGTCGACACCTGCAGGCGCTGTGCCGAGAGCTGCCGCCAGATGGCGGCATGAAGCCGCCGCTCCGGCGGGAGAGTGTTTCAGATCGGCGCCGGATAGAGCCGGTGCAGCCGCCGGATGCCGTTCATCACGTCCTGGGAGAGAGTGACGTCGGCGGCGCCGAGGTCATTCTTCAGTTGCTCCATGGACGTGGCGCCGATGATGGCCGAGGCCATGAAGGGGCGCGTGAGACAGAAGGCGATCGCCATTTGAGCGGGGTCAAGACCGTGTTCGCGGGCGAGTGCGGCATAGGCGGCGACGGCGGGCTCCTGATGCGGCGTGTAGCGGCCGCCGAGGTCGCCGTTGATCGACAGGCGCGATCCGGCCGGCCTGGCCCCGTCCAGATATTTTCCGCTCAACAGCCCGGCCGCCAGCGGCGAATAGGCGAGCAGGCCGATATCTTCGTGGTGCGACACTTCCGCCAGGTCGAGATCGTAGCTGCGGTAGAGCAGACTGTACTCGTTCTGGATCGTTGCGACGCGCGGGAAGCCGTATCTGTTGGCGAGGTCGATCATCTTCATCGCGCCCCAGGCCGTATCGTTCGAAAGGCCGACCGCGCGGATTTTGCCCGCTTTGACGAGTTCGCCGAGCTTGTCCAGAATGGCCTTGAGATCAGCTGCGACCTCCTCCCTGTTCTGGTGGGAAGGGTCATAGGACCAGGCGTTTCGGAAGTGGTAATGACCGCGGTTGGGCCAATGCAATTGATAAAGGTCGATATAGTCGGTTCTGAGCCGCGCGAGGCTCGCATCGACCGCTTCGCCGATCCCTTGCGGGGTGACCGGGCCGCCATTGCGGATGTAGGCACGGCCGGAGCCGGCGACCTTGGTTGCAACCACCACGTCGTCACGGCGGCCGCGTGCGGCCAGCCAATCGCCGATGATGCGCTCGGTGTTGCCGTAGGTCTCCGCTGAAAGCGGCGTGGTCGGATAGAGTTCGGCCGTATCGATGAAGTTGACGCCATGATCGAAGGCATAGTCGAGCTGTTCATGGGCCTCGGCCGGCGTGTTCTGCGAGCCCCACGTCATCGTTCCGAGACAGAGGGACGAAACCTTGATGCCGGTGCGGCCGAGTTTGTTGTAGCGCATGACGTTCCTTGTGGGGCGGGTTAGCGCCCATGGGAGGAAGGCGCTCCGCCTTGGAAATGACGGTTGGCCGCAGCCCGGGAAGTTCCGGAACGGCGCGGCGGCAAAGCGGGGCAAACTTAAGCCTTGATTGGCGAAGATCAAGGGCAAAAGACCGTAACCAACCGGCGAAGCGCGGCTTCCGCGCTTGACTTGCGGTTCAGGAATGTGAATGGAGAGGAAAATGCGGGGCGGCGCCAAAGGTCCGGGCGGTTCATCTGCACCCGCCCGCGCAACTGAAACGGTCACGGTTACTGGCTTGCTCCGAACCAGCCGCGACCCATGGAAGGGGCACTCTTGATGAGCACCGCATTCACGTTCCCCGGTCAGGGCAGCCAGGCCGTCGGCATGGGCAAGGATCTGGCCGAGGCCTTTCCGGAGGCTGCCGCCGTCTTCGCCGAGGTCGACGAGGCGCTCGGCGAAAAGCTTTCCGACATCATGTGGAACGGGCCTGAGGACACGCTGACGCTGACGTCGAATGCGCAACCGGCGCTGATGGCGGTGTCCATGGCGGTCATCCGCGTGCTCGAGGCCAAGGGCGTCGATCTCAAGCGCAAGGTTTCCTTCGTTGCGGGCCACTCGCTCGGGGAGTATTCGGCGCTCTGTGCCGCCGGTACTTTCTCGCTCGCCGACACGGCGCGTCTTCTGCGCATTCGCGGCGATGCCATGCAGGCGGCCGTGCCCGTCGGCAAGGGCGCGATGGCGGCGATCATCGGTCTGGAGCATGACGATGTCGAAGCGATCTGCCGCGACGCCGCATCGCTCGGCTCGTGCCAGATCGCCAACGACAACGGCGGCGGCCAGCTGGTGATCTCGGGCGAGAAGCCGGCTGTGGAGAAGGCCGCGGCTCTCGCATCGCAAAGGGGTGCCAAACGCGCGCTGATGCTGCCCGTGTCCGCCCCCTTCCATTCCGCGTTGATGACACCGGCCGCAGAAGCCATGCGCAAGGCGCTCGCAACGGTCGAGAAGCGCGATCCCGTGGTGCCGGTCGTCGCGAACGTGCTTGCCGCGCCGGTTAGCGATGCGGGCGACATCGCACGCCTGCTTGTCGAGCAGGTGACCGGGCAGGTGCGCTGGCGCGAGACGGTCGAGTGGTTTGCGGCCCATGACGTGACGACGCTTTACGAGATCGGCTCGGGCAAGGTCCTGACGGGACTTGCCCGGAGGATCGACAAGACCGTCACCGGCATCGCCGTCAATTCGCCCGCCGATATCGATGCGGCGCTTGCCGTCCTCTTGGCCTGAGCGCCCTACTATAAGGAGAAATCCATGTTCGATCTTTCAGGCCGCAAGGCTCTCGTTACCGGCGCTTCCGGTGGTATCGGCGAGGAAATCGCCCGCATGCTGCATGCTCAGGGCGCCGTCGTCGGACTGCATGGTACCCGCGTCGAGAAGCTCGAAGCTCTTGCCAACACCCTCGGCGAACGGGTTCAGATATTCCCGGCAAATCTCTCCGACCGCGCTGAAGTCAAGGCGCTCGGTGAAAAGGCGGAAGCCGATCTCGGCGGCGTGGACATCCTCGTCAACAATGCCGGCATTACCAAGGACGGGCTCTTCGTCCGCATGAGCGACGAAGACTGGGACAACGTCATCGAAGTCAATCTCACGGCCGTCTTCCGGCTGACGCGCGAGCTCACGCATCCGATGATGCGCCGTCGCTTCGGCCGCATCGTGAACATAACCTCGGTGGTCGGCGTCACCGGCAATCCGGGGCAGGCGAATTACTGTGCCTCGAAGGCCGGCATGATCGGCTTCTCCAAGTCGCTTGCACAGGAAATCGCCACCCGCAACGTCACGGTCAACTGCGTCGCGCCGGGCTTCATCGAAAGCGCGATGACCGGCAAGCTGAACGACAAGCAAAAGGAAGGGATCATGTCTGCGATCCCGATGCGGCGGATGGGAAGCGGAGCCGAGGTCGCCTCCGCCGTCGCCTATCTCGCTTCGAACGAAGCGGGATACGTCACCGGTCAGACGATCCACGTCAACGGCGGCATGGCGATGATCTGACGAGGCGATGGAGTGTGCGGTACCTTGGTCTTCGGCCTGTGCCGCGAGCTCCGATCAGCCTCTTCGTTTGTTTGTGCCAAATGCCTGAAAATCAATGTTGACCAAGGGAATATCGGGCATTTTCGCACTTTGCGGCAGGCATAAACCGTGTTAATCGGGCCATGACTGCGCGCAGTCGACCGTTCCGGCCAGGTGTCCGGCAGCTCTTGTTGCCCTAGGTTTCCGCGGTTTCGGTTGGATGGATTGCCCGTTGGACCAACTTGGTCTATCAGGCGTGATAGAGTGCCGGTGCCGGTAACAGCGCCGTAGAGAAACATAAGGTCGAGGAACTCCGACATGAGCGATATCGCAGAACGCGTGAAGAAAATTGTTATTGATCATCTTGGCGTCGACGCCGAAAAGGTCAGCGAAGGCGCAAGCTTTATCGATGACCTCGGCGCGGACTCGCTCGACACCGTCGAACTGGTCATGGCATTCGAAGAAGAATTCGGTGTCGAAATCCCGGACGACGCTGCAGATTCGATCCTCACCGTCGGCGACGCCGTCAAGTTCATCGAGAAAGCCCAGGCCTGACCTTCTGGCTTGAGTTATTGGCGGGCCGCACTCGCGGCCCGTTCAGCCCTGGGGCAGTGGGCTGGCCTGCATTCACTGCGGGTTGCGATCGGTAAAGCGTCCCGCCTTTCCCTCTGGTCGTCACTACTGCATGTCTCCTGATTGGAGTCCGTCCAGGGACAAGAACATGCAAGGAACCATAAGGTCAAAGCGACCTTTGCGCGTCTTCACGACGCTGTAACGAGATTTGCAATGCATGCGCGGGTCGCGATCGTCGCGTGGTCCGGTCCGGCGGTTGAATTGAACAGTCAGGGTGGGTCACGGGTATGAGACGTGTCGTTATCACCGGTACCGGCATGGTATCTCCTCTGGGTTGCGGAACCGAAGTCAGCTGGGCGCGTCTTCTGGCCGGCGACAATGCAGCCCGCAAGGTCACCGAGTTCGAGGTCGAGGACCTTCCCGCCAAGATTGCCTGCCGCATTCCCTTCGGCGATGGCAGCAACGGTACGTTTAATGCCGCCGACTGGATGGAGCCCAAGGAACAGCGCAAGGTCGATCCTTTCATCGTCTATGCGATGGCCGCTGCCGATATGGCGCTGGCGGATGCCGGCTGGAAACCCGAAAGCGACGAAGACCAGATTTCGACCGGCGTCCTGATCGGCTCCGGCATCGGCGGGCTGGAAGGTATCGTCGATGCGGGTTACACCCTGCGCGACAAGGGTCCGCGGCGTATTTCCCCGTTCTTCATTCCCGGCCGGCTGATCAATCTCGCAGCCGGTCAGGTTTCCATCCGCCACAAGCTGCGCGGTCCCAACCATTCCGTCGTGACGGCCTGCTCGACCGGGGCGCATGCAATCGGCGACGCCAGCCGGCTGATCGCGCTTGGGGATGCGGACGTGATGGTTGCCGGTGGTACGGAATCTCCGATTTGTCGGATATCGCTCGCAGGCTTCGCCGCCTGCAAGGCGCTCTCGACCCAGCACAACGACAATCCTGAAAAGGCCTCGCGGCCCTATGACGCCGATCGTGACGGCTTCGTCATGGGCGAGGGTGCGGGCGTCGTCGTTCTGGAAGAACTGGAGCACGCAAAGGCGCGCGGTGCCAAGATCTACGCCGAAGTGATCGGATACGGCCTGTCCGGCGACGCCTTCCACATCACCGCTCCGTCCGAAGACGGCGAAGGCGCTTACCGCTGCATGCAGATGGCGTTGAAGCGCGCGGGCGTCACGGCTGCTGACATCGACTATATCAATGCCCACGGAACATCGACGATGGCCGACACGATCGAGCTCGGCGCGGTCGAGCGGCTGGTCGGAGACAGCGCTTCGAGGATCTCCATGTCCTCGACGAAATCGGCCATCGGGCATCTGCTCGGAGCGGCCGGCGCGGTCGAGGCCATCTTCTCGGCGCTCGCAATTCGCGACAATATCGCTCCGCCGACGCTCAATCTCGACAACCCTTCCGTCGAGACGAAGATCGATCTCGTGCCGCATGTCGCGCGCAAGCGCGAGATCAATGTGGCCCTGTCGAACTCGTTCGGTTTCGGCGGCACCAACGCGTCGCTGATTCTGCGCCGTTACACCGGCCATTGATCCCTCGAGCGGGCGTCTTGCGAAACGGGTTGCCAAGGTAAGCGGAATTCGGGCAGATCTTCCGATCTGCATCGACCCGCGATCCCGCTTTTTGCCGCAATGCTCGCTACAAGCTGTCGCTGGAGTGGCGACGACTCGGGGCCGCCGCCAAGGGCTATGTTCGCGCAAGCCACATCTGGTAAATGTAGGATATTCATCGCAGGGCAGGCCGCTCTTTCACCGGAGCCGCAGAGGCCGCCGTAACATTCACTGGTCGCCGGTCTAATCCGAAATTCGCACCGGCGGCGGTTTGAAAAGGTTGCGAATTTCGGAATCGGGATAATCGTGAGCGACTCAAACGATAACAGCGCGGTGCAATTCGGCCGCAATGAAACCGGGAGCAACGGGCCGATCATTCCGAAGTCGGCCAACGAAGCGCTGCGTCCCGAAAGAGTTCCCCATCCGCCGAAGCGTTCACGCAAGGCGCGCAGCCAAGTCGTCATCTTTCTCAACTTCGTCATGACTGTGGTCGTCTTCGTGGCACTTGCGGCCGCCGGGGCCGTCTATTATGCCATGCACGAATACGAGAAGCCGGGTCCCTTGGAGGCGAACAAGAACTTCATCGTTCGCAGCGGCGCGGGCATCAGCGAGATTGCCAGCAACCTGGAGCGCAACGAGATCATTACCGACAGCCGCGTATTCCGGTTCGTTTCGGAAGCCTATCTGAGCAATGACACGCTCAAGGCCGGCGAATACGAAATCAAGGCGCATGCATCGATGCAGGAGATCATGGAGCTTCTGAAATCCGGCAAGTCGATCCTCTACTCCGTCTCGCTGCCCGAGGGTTTGACCGTGAAGCAGATGTTCCACAGGCTTGCCGACGATCCGGTTCTTGTCGGCGATCTGCCGGCGGAGCTGCCGCCCGAAGGCTCCCTGAAGCCGGACACCTACAAGTTCACCCGCGGAACCGACCGTAACGAGATCATCAAGCAGATGACCGCTGCCCAGGAGGCGCTGGTGCAGCAGATCTGGGAGAAGCGGGATCCGGATCTTCCCGTGTCGACCATAGAGGAATTCGTAACTCTTGCGTCGATCGTGGAGAAGGAGACCGGCCGCGCGGACGAGCGACCGCGGGTCGCGTCCGTGTTCATCAATCGCCTGGAAAAGGGCATGAGGCTGCAGTCGGATCCGACCATCATCTACGGCATCTTCGGGGGCGAAGGCAAACCCGCCGACCGGGCGATCCTGAGGTCCGACCTCGACAAGCAGACGCCGTACAACACCTATCTCATCAAAGGTCTGCCGCCGACGCCGATCGCAAATCCGGGCCGGGCGGCGCTCGAAGCCGTCGCCAATCCGTCGCGCACACCCGAACTCTACTTCGTCGCCGACGGCACCGGTGGACACGTCTTTGCGGAGACGCTCGACGAGCACAATGCCAATGTGCGGCGCTGGCGGAAGATCGAGGCGGAGAGGGCAGCGGAGGCGGCGAAGGCCATCGAGGCGGCACAGGATGCCGTCACGCAGACCGGAACCCAGCAATAATACAGGTCGCCAAAACCGCGCAGCGGTTTGGGATAACGACAATGCACGAAAGCAAAACCTGAGGCGCGCCGCATGAATTAAATGCGGCGCGCCTCAGCCTCATGTGGACGGGCTCGCCGCCGCGCGGATATTCCTTGCGGAGTTCGGCGCTGTCGCCATAGTGCTTCCCTCAACGACAATGTCGTGCCTCCCTCGGAGGTACAGAAATCGTTGTCACTTTAACGAATCACTGCCAACGGAGGAAACGATGCCGCTCCAATCGATGACCGGCTTTGCCAGGAAAGAGGGGAGCACCGGACGGTATCGCTGGGCCTGGGAACTCCGTTCGGTCAACGGCAAAGGTCTCGACATGCGGCTTCGCCTGCCGCCGGGACTGGAACGTATCGAACCCGACTGCCGGCGTCTCGCCTCGCAGTACTTCTCGCGAGGGAACCTGCAGGTCGGCCTTTCACTGAGCGGTACGGAAGTTTCGGCGGAGGCAGTTCTCAACGAGGAAGCGCTCGCCGCCGTCCTGAAGCTTCGCGAACGATTGGGCGATGTCATCGATCCGGCGCCGCTCAAACTCGATACGCTGCTTTCCATTCGCGGCATCGTCGACTTCCGCGAGCCGGAGGAGAGCGAGAACGAGCGCGCGGAACGCGACGCGGAGATACTCGCCGGCCTGGAAGGCGCGCTCGCCGATCTGCGGACGATGCGGGAAGACGAGGGCAAGGCGCTCGGGCAGGTGCTGCTCGCCCAGGTGGAGCGCATCGAGAAGCTGACCGCGGTAGTCGAAAACGATCCGTCCCGCAGCCCGCAGGCGATCGCCGACAGGCTGGCGCAGCAGGTTTCGGTGATCATGGCCAACGCGTCCGGCATCGACCGCGAAAGGCTGCATGCGGAGGTCGCGCTGCTTGCGACGAAGGCCGATCTTCGGGAGGAACTCGATCGGCTGGGTTCCCATATCGGCGCTGCCCGCGACCTCCTGACAAAGGGCGGGCCGGTCGGACGCAAGCTCGATTTCCTTGCACAGGAATTTAACCGAGAATCGAATACCATCTGTTCGAAATCGAATGCCGCTGCCGTGTCTGCCGCCGGTATCGAATTGAAGGTCGTGATCGACCAGTTCCGCGAACAGGTTCAGAATCTGGAGTAGGATATGAAACCGGCGACCGTTTCGCCCATCAAGATCGCTCGTCGCGGGCTGATGCTCGTGATTTCATCGCCCTCAGGTGCGGGGAAGTCTACGATCGCGCGCAACCTGCTCGAAGCCGATCCGGACTTGAGCATTTCAGTGAGCGTGACGACGCGTTCGCGGCGGCCGAGCGAGATCGAGGGGCGGCATTATTTTTCAAGTCGATCCGAGAGTTCGAGGCACTGAGGGCAACGGACTCGCTGCTCGAATGGGCCGAAGTGCACGGCAATTACTACGGCACGCCGCGTGACGCCGTCGAGAAGGCGATGGGCGAAGGGCGGGACATGCTCTTCGACATCGACTGGCAGGGCGCCCAGCAGCTGCAGGAAAAAATGGCGGGCGACGTGGTATCGATCTTCATCCTGCCGCCGTCCATGGCGGAGCTGCAGTCGCGGCTCCATCGGCGCGCCGAGGATAGTGAAGAGGTCATCGCGACGCGGCTGGCCAATTCGCGCGCCGAAATCGAGCACTGGCGCGAATACGACTACATCGTGGTCAACGACGATCTCGACCGGGCCTTCTCCGCCGTCAGGGCGATCGTCGAAGCCGAGCGCCTTCGCCGCGACCGGCGCCCCGGCCTCTTCGAATTCGTCAACGGACTGCTGACGGAAAATCCTCTCTGAGCGCGCCGCTTGTCCCTTCGCCCGCCTTGCGGGAAGAGGGTGCCGGCAGGCGTATGGGGGAAAGACAGCCGGCGGCTGCGGGCTCGCTCCTGTGCTGTCGCAAGCGTCCGTCCGGCTCTACAGACAATTGGCCAGTCGGCAAAATTCTTCCACAGTCAGGGTTTCCGCGCGGCGTTGCGGATCGATGCCCGCCTTTGCAAGCAGCGCCTCGCCACCGAGGGGTTTCAGGCTCTGGCGGAGCATCTTGCGCCGTTGGCCGAAGGCTGCCTGGGTGACCTTCTCCAGGACCGCGGGCGAGCAGGGGATCGGAGCTTCGACAGGCTCGAGATGGACGACCGTCGACGTCACTTTGGGCGGCGGTGTGAAGGCCTGCGGCGGCACGTCGAATGCCAGACGCGCCTTTGTACGCCAGCCGCAGAGGACGCCGAGCCTGCCGTAGTGATCGTCATCGGCGCCGGCGACGATCCTGAGGCCGACCTCGCGCTGGAACATCAGCGTCAGGGATTGCCAGAAGGGCGGCCAGTGCCCCGGCAGCAGCCAGTTGACGAGAAGCTGGGTGCCGACGTTGTAGGGAAGATTGGCGATGATGCGCACCGGGCCGTCGGCAAGCGATTCGAAGTCCACCTTCAACGCGTCGCCCTCGATGATGTCGAGCCGCCCCGGATAATGGGCGCCGATCTCGGCGAGTGCCGGCAGGCAGCGCGAATCGCGCTCGATCGCGACGACCTTCTTGGCCCCCAGAGCGAGGATCGCCCGTGTAAGGCCGCCGGGACCCGGACCGACTTCGATCACCGTCACGTCCTCCAGCGGACCGGCGGTGCGCGCGATCTTCTGGGTAAGGTTGAGATCGAGGAGGAAATTCTGGCCGAGCGCCTTCTTCGCGTCGAGACCGTGGCGCTGGATGACGTCGCGTAGCGGCGGCAGACCGTCGAGAGCCGCCATCAGCGCTTCGCCCTGCCGGCGTTGCGGGCAAGTTCTTCTGCAAGCCGCAGTGCCGCAAGAAGGCTTTCCTCGCGCGCGATCCCTTTCCCCGCGAGACTGAAAGCGGTTCCGTGATCCGGAGAGGTTCTGATGAAGGGCAGGCCCAGCGTGACATTGACGCTGTCGTCGAAACCGAGCGCCTTGGCCGGTATCAATGCCTGATCGTGATACATGCAGATGGCGACGTCGTAGCTTTCTCTCGCGCGATCGTGAAACATGGTGTCCGCCGGCAGGGGTCCGACGACGTCCAGCCCCTCGGCGCGCAGCCGATCGATGACGGGGCGGATGACGGCATCGTCCTCGCGGCCGAGCGCGCCGCCTTCGCCCGCATGCGGATTGAGACCGGCAATCGCCAGGCGCGGCGCCGGCAGGCCGAAACGGCTCCTGAGGTCGGCCGCGGTGATCGTGCAGGTCTCGTAAATCAAATCCGGCGTCAGCGCGGCTGGAACGTCCTTGAGCGGGATATGGATCGTGACCGGGACCGCGCGCAGCTTCGGCCCGGCGAGCATCATCACCGGCAGGGCGGCAACGCCCGTTGCGCGCGCGGCGAGATCCGCGAGATATTCGGTGTGGCCCGGGAAGCGGAACCCGGCCTCGTAGAGCACTGCCTTGGCAATCGGATTGGTGGCGATGGCGGACGCCTCTCCCGCCAGCACGAGCCGGACGGCGGTGTCGATCGCATCGGTTACGGCGGAAGCATTCGCCGCATCGGGATTACCGGGAACGACGGGGGCAGGGGAGCGGACCGGCCAAACGGGCAGCGCCTGCCGGAAAGCGGCGACGGCCCCGAGACAATCGGTCTCGCATATCGGCACGGTCAGATCCAGGAGCTTGGCACGGGCGGCGAGTACTGCCGGATCGCCCACATAAAGAAACGGCGGCGTCGCCCGATCGGCCCGCTTCGCCCATACGGAGAGGCTGATGTCCGGGCCGATCCCGGCCGGATCGCCCATGGTGAGGGCGACCGGCCCGATGCTCGTCTCGCTCATACCGGCTCGTTACTTGTTGACGATCTGCGCCTTCGAGCGCAGTTCTTCAAGATATTTGGCGCTGTTCGGGTCTTCCCCTCGGCCTTCTTCTTGCCGAGATCCTCGGCGCGGAAGACGATCTCGGCGGCGGCGTCGTCGTTGACCTGCCGCTTCTTGCAGATTGCCAGATATTCGACGCCTTTCTCGGTAACGCGCGTACCCGTCGTCATGCCGTCGCCGGCCTTTTCGACGAGCGGCTTCCAATCCTCGGGCAGCTGCTGTGCCAGAATCCGGCCGAGGCTGCGGATCGAAACGTCGCGGTAGTTCGCCGCGAAGGCCTTTGAGGTGTCGCAACCTGGAAACTGCGAGCGCGAGGCATTGGCTTCAGCCTGCCGCTTTGCCGTGATGGCGCCGCGCTTCGATTCGGGAATGACGAAGATGACCTGCTGCAGGAAATATTCCGTCGTGACCGGCTTGTTGCCGCCGCCCTGCATCATGCGCTTGACGAGGTCGCCGCCGGAAAGGCGGCTGGCGCTGCCGTAGCGGAAGTTGACGACACGCGGCCAGCTCATCTGGACTGCGATATACTGCTTGAAATGGTCGATACCGACGCCGGCCTGGTCAAGGATCTTGCCGAGCTGCTCCGGCGAAAGCTTGTTGCCGGCGGCGAAACGCGCGAAGGCGGCATCGACCTCCTCCGTGCTGACGGACTGCTGAACGCGCGCGATCTCGGCGCGCTTCAGTACCTCGTCGACGAGCTGCTGCTTGGCTTCGGCCGCGCCGCCGCTTTGCCTCTGAAGCCGAAGGAAAGCGACCCGCTTGGCTACGTCGCCTGAGGTGATCACGGTGCCGTTGACGACCGCCTCCACGGTACTCGCCGCCATTGCCGTGGTAGCCGTACCCGCTGCGACACTCAGCGCACCCGCCAGTGCAACCGCCGAAAGCAACCTCACGATCGCGTTTTTCCCGCCCATCATCATTCCCCTGTTCGTTCTGCCTCCCGTTGCCGGCGGCTTCAGTTGCCACACTGCCTTGCTACGGCGAGCTCTACGCGCCCCGCAAGTCGCGCGGCGTCATAGGTGTCAATGCGAGGGAAATGCATAATACATGCGGCCAAACAATGACAAGACCGCATGATCGATTCACGCCGGAGCCGACGCCGGAAGGACGCTTCAACTTATGAAACCGTCCTTTCCGAAGGTCGATTCCGATCGGGCCGATGCGGCGAGGGCGGAACATGGCCACTTCAGAGCACTTCCCAGGAAAAACGTGGAACGGTTTCCGTCCGGAAGTGCGCCGTTTCAAACGCTCTAGAAGTAGTCCAGTTCGTCGAACTTGGTGTCGCCGACATAGACGTCACCGAGCGTGCGGAAGCTGATGCGGGCGCCGATCGACCAATCGTTCGCAAGCGAACTGTCGGTGTCCCGCTCCTGCTTGTAGACGATCGAGAACAGCGTGTCCTGGTCGTCATAGGTGATGCCGAGGCCGTTGCGGGAGACGACGCCCGCGTCGATGTCGTAGGTCACCGCGCCGAAAACCGACCAATATTCGTGGAACCGGTAGGCGGCAGCGGTCTGGATTTCGTCCTGATCGAACGGTGAGCCATAGGTCGGCTGGGCTTCGATCCGCGTATAGGTGAGAGCGGCCTGCCAGTTCAGTCCGAGATAGCCGACCGTTGCATCGGCCCGGCGCAGCGAGAAGTCGCTTTCGTCCAGCCGTCCGGAGAGGCTCGCCATCAGACCCGACGGGGCATCGATACCCAACATGGCGACATAGTCGGAACTGTCGGTTTCGAGGCCCGAATCCGCCCCGACCTTGACGAGATCGTCCGTCGCGAAGGAATTGAGGCCGCCAAGGTGAAACGACTGGCCGGCTATGGCGCGCAGGCCGAAGCCGCTGTCGAAGCTTCCAGTATAGCGCAGACCGATATTCGCGCGCGTACCGCCCTCGATGCGATCGTAACCGGAGAATTTGTCGCGATCGAAGAGGTTGGTCGCGTCGAAGACGAAACTCTGCGCGTCTTCGTTCGGCAGTCCGCCCGCATATTGCTCGTCCGGACGCGCATACAGCTGCCCGATTGGCTCGAGAACGTGGGTGCTCGTCTCTCCAGCGAAGAGGATCGGATAGCGTGCCTCGAGACCGGCGGTCAACATTCTACGGGTCTCGGCATCGCTGCTGCTGAAGTTGCCGGTGTAACCGACCGGGTCATCCACATTCATGCCGAGGGCATCGCCGCGTGCCGCGAGCAGCGGTGTCAGCACAAGTCCGCCGGGCGCAATGAAGGTTCGCTTCCATTCGAGTTCGCCGGTGAGCCTGTGCGAGGTACCCTCGAGGCCGCGGAAGCGCTCGACCCCCAGCACGTTTATCCTGTCGAGCCGGTTGCGCTTGATGTTGGTAAGGTTGAAATCGGCGTTGAGTTCGCCGCCCAGGATCGGCTCCGGTGCAGTGTAGGAATAGTCGAGGACCTGCGCGATCGGCTGCTTGTTTTCGTCGAGGCTGTTTGGGTCGGCATCCTGAATGTCGAAATAGAAGGCCCGCAGGTCGAAATAATTGCGTTTTCCAAGGCCCGTGAGATAGGCCTGGTTCACATAGGTCGTGCCGTCGAAGGTCGACAGATCGTAGGTCTTGGCGAAGTTGTTGTCCGACTGGACGAGGACGTTCCAGCCGAAGCTCCAGCGCGGATTGATCTCGAATTTGCCCCGCGAAGCGATCATGCCGCGATTGGTTTCCAGCGCGTCCACGGTTCCCGGTGTGAATTGCTCCCTGTCCAGCTGGCTGATGCCGGCGACGTTCAGCGTATGCAGGCCGTTGTGGAACTGCTGCCGGAACTCACCTTCAAGGAGAAAACCCTGGCGGGTCAGCCCGGTGCCGGTGATCGTCGCGTCCATGTAGGGCGAGATCGCCCAGTAGTACGGCACTCCTACGCCGGCGCCGAGCTTTTGCGTGTAGCGGAACTGCGGGAACAGGAAGCCACTCTTGCGCTTGACCGTATGGTCCGGGATTTCCATCACCGGAATGTAGGCGATCGGCTTGCCGAAGAGCTCGAAATAGGCGTGCTCGAGCCGAATGGTACGGGTGCGTCCGTTCTGAATGATTCGCTGGGCCTTGATGTGCCACAGAGAGCGATGTTCCGGCTTGGTGTTGCACGGAGTGCATGCGGTGTAGACAGCCTTGTTGAGAATGAATTCCTCGCCATTGCGTCTTTCGCCGGTTTCCGCCGCCAGGCGCGTCAGATCCGTCGTTTCGATCCTGAGGGCCTGGACGAAGCCGTTGCCGAAGTCGTCGGTGACGTCCATTCTGTCGGCATAAACGATGTTGCCGCCCGGCTCGATGAGCTGGATGTCGCCGGTCGCGAGGATGCGGCCGGATTTCTGGTCGTAATCGACCTGCCGGGCCACCATCTTGTAGCCGCCGTATTCGATCTGCACATTGCCGCGTACGGTCACCTTTTCCGTGTCGCGATTGTAGACGAGCTCATTGGCGGTCAGCAGCAGCTTGGCGTCGGCAGGAATATTCGGCTGCAGTTCGTCGATTCGCGTCCCTGCATCCTGCGCCTTGGCTGGCGCATTCATTCCGATGGCAAGCATATGCAGCGCCACGCCTGCAAGCAGGGCAGCGTTGGTAAGCTTCATGCGTTTGCGGTTGCCTGCCGCCACTAGCCATCCTCCTGATGCAGTAGAATCGTCGAGCCCAGCGCCATTGCTACAACAACCGGCAGCCAGGCTGCAACGAACGGAGGCACAATGCCGCTGCTCCCGAATGCTTTGACAAGCACGGTGACGACATAAAGCACGAAGCCCGACAGGATTCCACCGAGAATCACCGATCGAGATTGGTTGAACCGGCTAAATTTTAACGAGACGCAGGCGGCGATCAGCGTCATGGCGACGAGCAGCAGCGGCAGCGACATGAGAGAGTGAAATTGCGTTTCCAGGCTGTTGGTGGAAAAGCCGAAGGACCGTGCCACTTCGATTTTCCGCGGAAGGTCAAAAAACTGAATAGAATCAGCCTTTGCCAGACGTTCCTGGACGAAATCCGGCTTCAGGTTGGTGCGAAGCTGTGCCGTTTCCATACGACGCGGCAGGCGCCCGACCTCCGTCTCGACGACGCCGTTAAGAAGCCAGTAACCATCTTCGAGTTTCGCCGACTTCGCATCCTGCCGGAGCGTGATTGCGCCCTGTGGATCGAAGTGGATAACGGTCACGTTGATCAGCTCGGTGCCGCCGTTCTGGACGGAGCGTGCGCCGATGATCGTGTCGGTGCCGTCGTAGATCTGCCGGAGCCAGGGAATCGAGTTCGCGGCGGCCGAACGGGTGGAGCCCCACTCTGCCTCCAGCGCTTCCGCCTTCTTGGTTCCCCAGGCGGCAAGCGGGTTGATCACGACCACGGCAAGCACGCCGAAGAGCAGGGCGCCGACGACGAACGGACGCAGGAATTGCCAGACGGAAATGCCCGCCGCCCGGGTTACGACGAGTTCATAGCGCCGGTTAAGGGAGATCAATGCAGCCATCGCCGCGAAAAGCGCGACGAAGGGCACCGTTTGCTGCAGAATCGTCGGAATGCGGAACGCAGTCATCAGCAGCGCGCCCGACACCGTGTAATGTGGCAGGTTCGACATGCGGCTGGTCAGTTCGCTGAAGTCGATGATGAAGATCAGCGCGAAAATGCCGACGAGGAACCAAAACGTGGTGCGTGCATAACGTTTGAAGAAATAACGTCCGAGCGTGTTGAAAATCATGAGGGCTGCTCCCCGTCGGCACCCGCCGGCCGCACGAGCCGTAGCCTGACCATGAGGTCAGTGAGCTTTTCCTGCCAGGTCATGGGGATGTCGAGGCGCCGGTTGCTGGCAAGCTGCTGTATGGCAAGCGCTCCCGTCACCAGCGGGATCAGATACATGAGCGGCACGAACCATACCGAATCTTCGGCGCTGTTGGCCGCGTAGAACGTCATCCACCGGATGACCAGAGCCGCTCCAAGAGCGCTGACCATCGGGTGCACGCGTGCCTCGCGATGCGACCGGGCATCGCTGCTGACGACCAGTGCAATGAGGCCGAAGAGCAGCGGAAAGGTCCATTCGGTGAAGCGCCGGTGCAGCTCCGCCGCAAAGGCGCGCGGAGCTCTCTTGTAGGCTTCGTCGTCGGGATCGGGGTCAAGCAGATAGAAGAGATCGCGGTCCTTGGCGCGGATATTGGCCTCTCCCGCCATCCTGGTCAGGTCGGTCAGATCGAAGGCGTAGGAGTCGAACTTGATGATGGAAACGTCGCCGTCCGGCAGTTTGCGGTGGACCTCTCCGTCCTTCATCACCAGCGCGGAGCGTTCCTCGTCGACGGCTCCTTCGCGCGCATAGTAGACGAGTTCGAAATTCGGATCGCGCGCATCGGCGACGAAGATGCCCTGCAGCACGCCGCCGCTGCGGCGGGCGCCGACCTGAACGTAAAGCCCGTCGGTAATCTTGCGGAATGCGTTCTCCTGGACGACGGAGGCAAGCAGATCCGCATGGGCCGTCGCGATCATCTTGCGTACCGCAACGCGCGAATAAGGCTCGACGAAATTGTCGATGGCGAAGGAGAGGACGCTCAGTCCTGCCGCGAGAAACATCACCGGCCGGATGATGGACATGCGCGAACTGCCGGCGGCACTGAGCACCGTAAGCTCTGAATCGGTGTTCATCGCGCTCAGCGTCTGCGTCACGCCGATCACCAGGGCAAAGGGCAGGATGATCGGCACGACCGAGGGCAGAATCAGCGTCGCGAGCTTCAGGAAGGCGATGATCGACTGACCGCTGTCGGTAACGAGGTTGACATTGGTGAGCGCCTGCGTGGTCCACACGATGCCCATCAACGGCAGGAGCGTCGCCAGGAACATGATCGTGGCGCGCCGGAATATGTAGCGTTCGATGAGCTTCATAGCCGTATCCGGTCCAAGGTCCTGCTCAATTTCGTATGCCGTTCGGTTGCGGACGAGCGCGCAATTTCTTGCCGGCCGAGGTGGCCGTCTTCGTCCCCGTGCCGCGAATCGGAATATGCGACAACAGGGAAAATATAAGCCGAAGAATTTCGGTTAAGGGCATGTAAACATGTGCGAGCATCTTGCCAAGCGCCTGAAAAGCGAGAAGGGTGCGCCCCACAGCTTCGATCACCGCCGACGTCGCGAATGTCGGTCACTGTAGCCGTCCGGTAACAGGCCGGGCGCCACCGTCAGAAAGTGCCTGGAGTCCTGCATGCCGATGAAATTCGAGTTTTCTTTCAGCAAATCCCACCGCCCGGCCGGCGGCGTCGCGATACTCCTGCAGGTTGCGGGCGCCAAGGAAGCGGCCGGGGCGGCTGTCGTCGATCCGGAGGGCGTCCTGCCGAAGGCGGCGAAGATCGGGAAGTTCACGGGAAAGGCGCTCTCGACTCTCGACGTCATTGCGCCGCACGGCTCGCCGGCCGATCGGATTGTCCTGCTCGGCCTCGGGGACGCGGGCGGAGTCGGCGATCACGACTGGCTGAAGGCCGGTGGCGCCGCGGCTGCGAAATCGCGGTCTGCCGAAAAGATCACGGTTTTCCTCGATGCGCCGGGGCTCGAAGTCACCGGCAAGGCAGCCGCGGATTTCGCCCTTGGCATGGAAATGAATGCCTACGGCTTCGAAAGCTACAAGACCCGGAAATCGGATGACGAGCCGAAGGCGGCGCAGAAACCGGTCAAGGTCACCATCGTCACCGGCACGGTGATCGCAGCGAAAAAGGCCTTTACGACGGCCCAGGCGGTCGGAGAAGGCGTGTTTCTGGCGCGCGATCTCGTCAACGAGCCCGCCAACGTGCTGGGCCCGGTCGAGTTCGCGGCGCGCGCGAAGGAACTGGAAAAACTCGGCGTGGATGTCGAGATCCTGACCGAGCGGGAGATGAAGAAGCTCGGCATGGGCGCACTCCTCGGCGTGGCGCAAGGTTCGTCCCGTCCGCCGCGGCTGGTGGTCATGCAGTGGAAGGGCGGAAAGGCCAAGGAAAAGCCGGTCGCCTTCATCGGCAAGGGGGTCGTCTTCGACACCGGCGGCATTTCGATCAAGCCCGCTTCCGGCATGGAGGAAATGAAGGGCGATATGGGCGGAGCGGCGGCAGTGACCGGCCTCATGCATGTCCTTGCTGCGCGCAAGGCAGCCGTCAATGCCATAGGTATCATCGGGCTCGTGGAGAACATGCCGGACGGAAGTGCCCAGCGGCCGGGCGACATCGTGACGTCCATGTCCGGGCAGACGATCGAGGTGATCAACACCGACGCCGAAGGCAGGCTCGTCCTCGGCGATGCCCTCTGGTACTGCAATGATCGCTTCAAGCCGCAGCTGATGATCGATCTGGCAACGCTGACCGGCGCGATCATGGTAGCGCTCAGCAATCATTACGCGGGGCTGTTTTCGAACGACGACCGGCTGGCAGAGCAGTTGCTCGCCGCCGGTTTGGCGACGCAGGAGCGACTGTGGCGGATGCCGCTCGGCAAGGAATACGACAAGATGATCGACAGCAAGTTCGCCGACATGAAGAACACCGGCGGCCGGCACGGCGGCTCTGTCACCGCGGCGCAGTTCCTGAAACGCTTCGTCAAGGACACCCCCTGGGCGCATCTCGACATCGCCGGCACCGCCATGGGCTCGCCGACCGACGAGATCAATCAGTCATGGGGCTCGGGCTTCGGCGTTCGTCTCCTCGACCAGCTGGTGCGCGCGAACTACGAATCGTGACCGTTGGCCCGAGATCGGAATGACCGAGATCCTTTTTACCACCTGACGGAATCGAAGCTCGAAGACGCCCTGCCGCCGCTGCTCGACAAGAGCATCGAGCGCGGCTGGCGGGTGGTCGTGCAGACGATCGACGCCGAAAGGCGTGATGCGCTGGATACGCATCTATGGGTCTATCGGGACGACAGCTTCCTGCCGCACGGGACGGACGCCGGCGATTTCGCGGCGGAGCAACCGATTCTCGTCGTCGCCGATGAAGGCAACCGGAATGCCGCGACTGTGCGCTTTGTCGTCGACGGCGCCGAGCCGCCGCCGGTTTCGGAATATGAGCGGGTTGTTTTCATGTTCGACGGCTACGACCAGCAGCAGCTCGAGGCGGCGCGCGATCAGTGGAAGCGGCTAAAGGGCGAGGGGCACAATCTCACCTACTGGCAGCAGAACCGTGACGGAAGATGGGAAAAGAAAGCGTGATCGACGCGAATCAGGCCGGAACCGGTTGCCCCGCATCCGGCCTGCCTTCCACCTTCTCCCCGCAGGCGGTGCGAAAGAGACTCGCGGCAGCGTCGTACTCGTCCCCTCGGGTTTAGCCGGGGAGAGGGGCATCAGCGGCGGCGAGGGCGACAGCACCATGTCCGCACACGCCACACTTAGTCGTGGAATGCCTCGACGAATTTGCGGCGGCCGAGCATGAAGGCGTCGGCCACGTGCCGGAGCGGCGCCAGGTCGACATCCGATCTGCCGGCTTTGATGATCTCGGCGAAACGCCGATAGAGCATGGGGTACTCCTGCTCGGGCTCCTCGTGGACGATCTTGCCGTCGATCGCGAGTTTGGCGCCGCCCTCGGAGAGGACCATCTCGCCCGCATCGGTTTCAGCGACGATGTCCCAGCTCTGCTTGCCTGTCTGGCGCCAATCGAACTCGGCAGCGACATCGAGCTTCTCGGCATCGCTGAAGGCGATCGTGGCGGCGATCGGCGCGTCGCGATTTTCGGGAAATTCGAGTGTCGCGGAGGTGATGAAGACCGGCCGGGGCAGGATGTGGGTCATGATCGAGAGTGCATTGATGCCGGGATCGAAGACGCCCAGACCGCCGGCTGCCCAGATCCACTCCTGATTCGGATGCCAGTGGCGAACATCTTCCTTCCAGATGATCCGGACGTTGCGTATCGCGGTCGACGCCAGAAACGTCTTTGCCGCCTCCACTGCCGGCGCATAGCGCGAGTGCCAGCTCGCGAAAAGCGAAACGCCTTTTTCGTCCGCCAGCGCCTCCAGGTCCGCGACCTCGCTCAAAGTCGCGCCCGGCGGCTTTTCGAGGAAGACATGCTTGCCGGCGGCAAGTGCGGTACGCGCCGCCTCGTAGCGGTATTGCGGCGGCATGCAGAGCGAAACCGCCTCGACCCCCGGCACGGCCTCGAGCATGGCCTCGATCGACTTGAAATTGTCGATGCCGTCCACCGTTCCATGGCGGCTCGCGGCTGCGATCAGGCGGTAGTCCGCGTTCTTCGCAAGCGCCGGCAGATGTTGATCGCGCACGATCTTGCCGACGCCAACGATGGCAATGTTGATTGGGGACATGGTGTTTTCCGCCCTGATTAGTATGATTTATTCCGCACCCTTTTAGCAGATTGGGAAATGCCGACAAGCCGGCATCCAGTTGCAAAAATTAGCCTAGCCGCTTGGGTGGACAAGATGGAACCCAAATCTATCTTGTCCGTCTTCTTGCCTCTCGAGGGGGTCTCCGAAGTCAGGATTTCAGATGCCACATATTCGTCTTGCGACACGGGCCGAGCTCGACACGATCATCGACTGGGCCGCCAGGGAGGGATGGAATCCCGGTACTGACGACGGCAATGCTTTCTGGGCCGCCGATCCAGAAGGCTACTGGGTCGCGGTCGAGGAAGAGCGGCTTGCCGCTGCCATTTCGCTCGTGCGCTATGGCAGCGGTTACGCATTTCTCGGCTTTTTCATCGCCGACGAGGCGTATCGGGGCAGGGGCATCGGCCTCGATCTTTGGAAGTGGGCGATTGCAAGGGCCGAGGGGCGGACCATCGGCCTCGACGGGGTCGTGGGCCAGCAGGGAAACTATCGGAAATCGGGTTTCGGCTGGGCGCACGCGAACATACGCTACGGCGGCGTGGTGAACGTGACCGAGCCGCCCGGCACCGAGCTTGTCGACGTGGCGCCGGTGCATTCGGCGACGCTGATCGATTATGACATGAGGTTCAATCCAACGCGGCGCGAGGCGTTTCTGCGCGAATGGACCAAGCAGTTGCAGACGCGCAGAAGCGTGGTCCTGCTGCGAGACGGCGCAATCACCGGTTACGGAACGATCCGCAAGTGCCGCGAAGGCTACAAGATCGGTCCGCTGCTCGCCGACAGCGAGACCGGTGCGGATCTCCTGTTTCGCAAGCTCGCAACCGGCACCGGCGGGGAACGGATCTATTTGGACGTTCCCGAGCCGAATGCGTCCGCCCGAGCACTTTGCACGCGCTACAACATGAAGCCGGTTTTCGAGACCGCCCGCATGTATCGCGGACCTGCACCGGATCTGCCGCTTGCACGGATTTACGGGATCACGACCTTCGAGCTCGGCTAGAGCGGGATGGGGAAAACTGTGCCATTTCCGCCGGTGTCTTCAGGTCGACCCGACCTAAAGACATCGTGATCGAGAGCAGCCGGGCTGATTATCCCGCCATCGCTTCCTCGTATTCCGCCGACAGCTCCAGCCATTGCTCTTCCGCAGCAGCAAGTTTCTCGACGGCATCGGCGCGCTCCTTGGCGCGCTGAGCCGCTTTTGCCGGGGCCTTCTCGTAAAGCGCGGGATCTGCAAGCTCCGTATCAAGGGCCTGAATCACTTTCTCCAGTTTGGCCGTCAAGGACTCGATCTCATTGATCTTTTTCCTGAGCGGTGCCAGTGAGGCTCGCCTGTCCGCATTGGCCTTTCGCTGGTCTGCCTTGGAGAGCGCCTCATCCGATCCGTTCACCCTGGGCTTGTCGTCCCTGGGCTTCGGCCCGCCGACGATCAGCCCGCGATAGTCCTCGAGGTCGCCGTCGTAGTTCGTGACGGTTCCTTCGCGCACCAGCCACAGCCGGTCGGCCGTCGCTTCGATCAGGTGGCGATCATGCGAAATGAGGATGACCGCGCCGGAGAAGTCGTTGAGGGCGGCGATCAGTGCATTGCGGCTGTCGATGTCGAGATGGTTGGTGGGCTCGTCAAGGATAAGCAGACTTGGCGCCTCGAAGGCGGCAAGGCCCATAAGAAGCCGCGCCTTTTCGCCCCCGGAGAGATCCTTGGCCGCGGTGTCCATCTTCTCGGTTGCAAGTCCCATCTGCGCCACGCGGGAGCGCACCTTCGCTTCCGGCGCTTCCGGCATGCGGCGGCGGACGTGCTCCACGGCACTCTGCGTCGGCACGAGGTCGTCGAGCTGGTGCTGGGCGAAGAAGCCCACCTTCAGCCCCGGGGCGATCCGCACCTCGCCGCTTTGCGCCGGGAGGCGCCCGGCGATGAACTTCGCAAAGGTGGACTTGCCGTTGCCGTTGGACCCGAGAAGCGCGATCCGGTCGTCCGCATCGATGCGCAGATTGAGCCTCTTCAGGATAGGCTTGCCCGGTTCGTAGCCGACCGCGCCGCCCTGGATGGCGACGATGGGCGAGGCCACCTGCTTCTCCGGGTCCGGAAAGGTGAAGCCCTGGACATGGTCTTCGATCACGGCTGCAACGGTGCCCATCCGCTCCAATGCCTTGATGCGGCTCTGGGCCTGACGGGCCTTGGAAGCCTTGGCCTTGAAGCGATCGATGAAGCTCTGCAGATGCTTGCGGGCCGCCTCGTTCTTGGCTTTCGCCTTCATCTGCAGTTCGTCCGCTTCCGCCTTTTGCCGCTCGAACTGATCGTAGGAGCCGCGGTAGAAGGTGAGCTTCTTCTGATCGAGGTGAACGATCGCGTTCACCGCGGTGTTCAGGAGGTCGCGATCGTGGCTGATGATGATCACGGTGTGCGGATAACGGCGAATATAGTCCTCGAGCCACAGCGTTCCTTCGAGGTCGAGATAGTTGGTCGGCTCGTCGAGGAGCAGCAGATCGGGCTCGGAAAAAGGACCGCGGCAAGCGCCACGCGCATGCGCCAGCCACCGGAAAAGGAGGAGGCGGGGCGTTTCTGCGCCTCGTGGTCGAAGCCGAGACCGGCGAGAATGCTTGCCGCGCGCGCTTCCGCCGAATGGGCGCCGATGTCGGCGAGCCGCGTCTGGATCTCGGCGATCCTGTGCGGGTCGATCGCCGTCTCCGACTCCGCGATGAGCGCGGTGCGTTCCCTGTCGGCGTTGAGCACGATTTCGATCAGAGGCTCTTCCGTCCCCGGCGCTTCCTGTGCGACCTGCCCGATCCGCGCGTTCTTCGGCAAGAAAACACCGCCGGCTTCCGCCGCAAGCTCGCCGGTGATGACCCGAAACAGTGTGGACTTGCCGGCGCCGTTGCGCCCGACGAGCCCGGCCTTCGTGCCCGCCGGGAGCGTCACGGAAGCGTTGTCGATAAGCAGACGGCCCGCAATGCGGGCGGAGAGGCCGGATATCTGGATCATCCGGGCCTTTTGCCCGGACTTTTTCGGGAAGGCAAGAGGCTCGCGCCACTGCTCTCGCGATCGCTCGGATAAGGATGCCGAAGGCATTTTCAAGTAAGGATTGTTATGGATTCATGGACAACGTGTTCCGATAATCAATACTTCCCATCCTCATCATGAGGCCCCACATCTTCGGACGGAGAGCACGAGAATGCTCTTCTGACCCTTTGATCGGACCGGGCGCCATCGGCGAGGCCACCGCGTCCGGAATGGTGCCGATCAAGGCGGTCGCGACGAAACCTTCGTTCAAGCGAACGACCGATCAGGAGTGATGATCATGAGGAACGCAATCCATACTGCTCTCGCCGCCACCCTTGTTGCCACAGCCGTTCTCGGCGGTGCATCCGCAGCCTTTGCCGGCGGCAGCTATTATCAGGGTGTCAGCGACAAGCCGCTCTACACCGAACGCGCAGCGCGAGCCGGTGACCAGACGGCCGTTCGCCGTGCCGACGGCTCCCTCGACCGTACGTCCACCGGTTCCGTCGGCTATGCTCCGCAGCCGAAGGTCGTTTCCGGCGGTGAAGGCGAATATTACCAGGGCCTCAGCCGCTAAGGTCACAGCCGACGAGTCACGGAGCGGGCGCGGCCTCCCACGCGCCTGTGGCTCCGCCCGAACGAAAGGCCCGGTTCCCACGAACCGGGCCTTTCGTGCTCCGGGTGGCCTATTCAAACGGCGCGCTCCGCGCGCAAAACCGTTTCGCACAACGTCCTCTCGCCGCTTCGCCCTTTATACTTGACGATGGGAGTCAGCAATAATATGCCGCCTTGCTAAAATGGAGGTGGTTTTGGGCGGCTCAGGCGAAGTTTCGGTGTCTCCGTTCGGTGTTGCAAGTCTTGCTGCGCGGGGCGATCGGCCGGCGCTGCTTTTGCGCGGCGGGCGGATCGTGAGTTACAGCGAACTTGCCGAGCGCATCGACCGGCTCGCTTCTCGGTGGCGCGGCGATCGCGGCCTGGTCACAATCGAGGCCGATCTTTCCGAACACGCTATCGTCGCTTATCTCGCAGCACTCGAGGCGGGCCACGCGGTCGCCCTGTGCGGCACCGCTTCCATGGTCAAGGATCGCGACGTCTTCAAACCGGAATATTGCTACCGCCGCTTCGGCGGCCGCTGGCGCATGGAGCGGCTGGAGGGAGAAGCGATCGGGCCGCATCCCGAACTTGCCGTCCTGCTCTCGACGTCCGGCAGCACCGGGCAGGGAAAATGGGTGCGGCTGTCGCACATGAATATCCAGTCCAATGCGCGATCAATCGCGGAATATCTCGGTTTGACGGCAGCGGACCGAGGCTGCCTCATCCTGCCGCTCCACTATTCCTACGGGCTTTCCGTCCTTAACGCCCACCTCGCCGTGGGCGCGAGCGTCTATATGCCGGGCTGTTCCATCCTCGACGAGGGCTTCCTCGATGAACTTGCGCAGAGCGGCAGCTCCAATTTTGCCGGAGTCCCCTATTCCTACGACCTCCTGGAAATGGCGGGATTCCGGGAGCGGGATTTTCCGGCGCTGCGCTTCATGACTGTGGCCGGCGGACGTTTGGCGCCGGAACTCGTTCGCCGCTACAATGAGCATCTCTCCGCGCGCAACGCGTGCCTTTTCGTGATGTACGGCCAGACAGAGGCAACCGCTCGCATGGCCTATATGCCGCCGGACCGTCTCCGCGGCAGGGAAGACCGGATCGGCATCGCCATCCCGGGCGGCAGCCTGACGATAGAGGACGACGGTGGAAGGATAATCTCCAGCGCCGATCAGCCCGGCGAGCTTGTCTATCGCGGGCCGAACGTGATGATGGGCTACGCGTCGTCGCGCGCCGATCTCGCGCGGGGGGCCGAGTTGTCGGAATTGCGGACCGGCGATCTGGCCGTAAGAGATGCGGACGGGCTCTTCCGGATCGTCGGACGAACAAAGCGGATATCGAAGATTGCCGGCCTCCGAATAGGTCACGACAGTCTGGAGGCGGCCCTGGAGCGGCACGGCGTCGCCGCGGCCGTGGTCGGCAGCGACACCGAAATTCATGCCTACTATGTGGGAAACCGCGATCCGGATGAAGTTCGCCGCCTGCTCGTCGAGGCGAGCGGCTTGACCTTGATGCATTTAGGGGCTTCCCGCCTGGACAAGTTGCCGAGATTGACATCCGGCAAGATCGATTACCCGGCCCTTCGCAAGCGGCCGGCCGCGGCGACGTGCGGCAGTTCGGAAGAGGGGGACGTCGAGGCGCTTTTTGCCCAGCTGTTCTATCCGAAGAAGGTTCGACGGGAGGACAGTTTTCTGTCGCTTGGTGGCGATTCGCTCCGTTTCGTCCAGCTTTCGATCGGCCTCGAGAGGAGGCTCGGAGAACTGCCGGAGGCCTGGGAAAAGCTCTCGATCGGCGAACTCGCCGCCCTCGGCAGCCGCGAGCGAAAGAGCCGCCGCATCGGCGCGGATCTCCTGATCCGGGCGCTGGCGATCCTGCTGGTCGTGGTCCACCACGAGACGCTTTGGCCGATTCCGGGAGGATCGGCTGCCATGGTCATTCTCGCCGGCTTCGGTCTAGCCCGCTTCCAAAGCGGCGCACTGCTCTCCGGCGCGATAGACAAGCTGCTGCGGTCGCTCGTCCAGATTCTCGTCCCTTATTATCTGATCGTGGCGGGCTACACGCTCGCCTGGGGCCAGGTACCCTGGGCGTCGGTCTTTCTCGTCGGGAATTTCGGCTTTGCCGACCCCGGGCGCCACGGCATGGTGCCCTATCTCTACTGGTTCATCGAAGCCTATTGTCAGATGCTGCTGGTGTTTGGCGCTCTGTTTGCCGTTCCGGTCGTCCGGCGCGCCGCGGCCAGAAGACCTCTTGCCGTGGGCATGGCGTTGTTTGCCGCGGCCTTCGCTGCGCGGATGGCGTTTCCGCTTCTCGTCGATATCGGCAACCGCCAGATATTCACCCTTCCATGGATATTCTACATGGCGGTGCTCGGCTGGTGTGCGGCAGTTGCCGAAACGTGGAAAGAACGCTCGATGGTAATGCTGGCAGGAACAGGCGTTTTCCTGTTCCTCGGGCTTTATGAGGGCGTCTGGATCGGGACGAAAGTCAAATATCTGCTGCAGATCGCCGTCCTGGCGGCGCTGCTCTTCCTGCCGCGCATTCGCATGCCGCAATGGGGTACGCGGCTGATCCTGCCGCTTTCCGCAGCGGGCTTTCATATCTACATCCTGCACCGCTTCGTGCCGGAGTTGCTGTTGCTGCCGATCCGGCCGTTGCTGTCGCCGCTGGCGTTTGCCTTCTGCTCAATCCTGGGGGCATCGCGCTCGGCATTGCCGCCTGGCTGGGGCAGGGTCGACTTATCGCGTGGCTCGCCGGTGCCCGAGACAGGCGCATCTCGCTTGCCACGGAGGGCGGCTCCGGCCTCGCTTCAATCGGCCCACTTCTTGCCCTCGGTCCGCAGGAAGAAAACCAGGTCCAGCGTCAGTGAGGGCTGCCTAAGCGCGGTCAAGATCGCATGCGCCTGGCCGCGATGATGGGTCTGATGGTTGAAGAAGTGAGCGAGCGTCCGTGCGAGCCGTTCCGTGACCTCGACCGGATTGGTGAGCGGAGAGTAGGTGAAGTGCCCGGCAAGGCGCGCCTCGTCGAGGCTGTCGACCCAGGCAATGATGCGGTCGTCCTCGGCCGCCCGCGCCGCCGCCAGTCCGGTGAAATCTTCGTGCAGAATGGCGTCGAGTTGCGACGGCGCCTCGCCCTCTTTCGTAAACCGCTTCATCCAGATCCGGTCCGCCGCGAGGATATGGTTCAGCGTCCCGTGCAGCGAGCCGAAGAAGGCTCCCTTGTCCTCCCGGTATTCCGAATCCGATAGTTCCGAGACGGCAGCGTAGACACGCCGGTTCGCCCAGCGATTGTAGTCGGCAAACATCCGGTAGTGGTCGAGCATCGGCAATCTCCTCCTGTGGTCGGCTCCTCGTGTGGTCGGCAACCTATCGCGAATCCGTATCAGGGTGTCGAATGCTACTGATGAAATTAAGTGATTTGATCCGCAAGCGGTGCTCCCCTTATGTGCCTCGGTAGCGAAATACAGGAGCCTGAATGACACGCAAACTCTATGCACTCTCCGGAACCGACAGGAGCCGCCCCTTTTCGCCGCATGTGTGGAAGACGAAGCTATCGCTCGCGCACAAGGGCCTAGCCTTCGACATCGCGCCCGTCGGCTTCACCGAGATTCCGAGGCTGGAGCAGGGGGCGACGAAGATCGTTCCCCTGCTGCGCGACGGGGAGAAACTCGTCAGCGACAGCTTCGATATCGCTCTCTATCTCGAAGAGGCCTATCCCGATCGTCCCCCGCTGTTTTCCGGCGAAGGCGGAAAGGCCATGGCTCGCTTCGTCGAGGGCTGGTCGCAAACGGTTTTGCATCCCACGATCGGACGTATCGCGATCATGGACATTCATGACAGCCTCGACCCGATCGACCGGGCTTATTTCCGGGCGAGCCGCGAGGAGCGCTTCGGAAGGCCGCTGGAGGCGGTTGCCGAGGCCGGGCGTGGAGACCTCGAAAGCTTCTCGGCGAAGCTCGAACCGCTCCGCCACATGCTGAAGTTTCAGCCGTTCCTCGGCGGCGACGGGCCGCTATTTGCCGATTATATCGTCTTCGGCGCGCTGCAATGGGCGCGTATCGCTTCGCCACGCCGCCTGCTTGCCGCAGGCGACGTCGTCACCGACTGGTTCGAGCGCTGCCTCGACCTTCACGACGGCTTGGGCCGCAGCGTGACAGCGGCGTGAAACTACAGCGCGAGGGGGCGAATCATCGCCGCGCCCCCTTGTTTTGCGCGGAATTGGCGGCTAATGAACCGCCACTTCTTAAGAGCAAGGGAAATTGAGCCAATGGCGATTGAACGTACCTTTTCGATGATCAAGCCGGATGCGACGAAGCGCAACCTGACCGGCGCCATCACCAAGATGCTGGAGGATGCCGGCCTTCGCGTCGTCGCCTCGAAGCGCGTCTGGATGAGCCGCCGCGAAGCCGAAGGCTTCTATGCCGTCCACAAGGAGCGCCCGTTCTTCGGCGAGCTCGTCGAATTCATGTCCTCCGGCCCGACCGTGGTCCAGGTTCTCGAAGGCGAAAACGCCATTGCCAAGAACCGTGAAGTCATGGGCGCTACCAACCCGGCTAACGCCGCCGAGGGCACGATCCGCAAGGTCCACGCTCTTTCGATCGGCGAAAACTCGGTTCACGGTTCCGATGCCCCGGAGACGGCTGCCGAGGAAATCGCCTACTGGTTCTCCGGCACCGAGATCGTCGGCTGAGCGATAAAGCAGAGACGTGATTTTCGAGCCGGGGCGGCGACGCTCCGGCTTTTTACGTCGGGCAAGTGGCGGTCTCGAAGCGCGCCGGCGCCTTGCCGTCCTTGAAGACCTCCGGGTTCTTGTCGTAGGCCGGACCTTCGACAAGGGGTTTCGCCGGCATCACGTCCTGATCGATGTCCGAAATGACAGTCGTCTCCAATCTCTGAAGCGATGTCCCGTCCGGCCCTTTGACCTCGATGGTCACGGCATAGGGTATCTGCTTCTTCACGCAGGTGATGTCCGGACTTTCCAGCACCACCTTGTTCAGCTTCGGGAAAAGCCGCCGTTCAAGCGTCAGCGGATTGCCGCCGGCAGGGTTTTCGAAGGTTGCGACGACAGTGCTCCCATCCGGAACCGGCTCCGTCTTGTTGAGGGTGACCATATAGGTCGCATAGGCCAGCCGATAGTTGAACACGAACATCTTGCCGGTCAGTTCGAGCGGATCCCTGCCGCTTTCGCGTTGACAGCCGGCAGCGACCGCTGCGGCGAGCAGAGCGGATATCATGGCTTTCTTCATGGCTTCGGTTCCTCCCTGCTGCGGCGATAATGACGCCTGGCCTTCGTGCGGTTGCCGCAAACCGCCATGTCGCACCACGTCCGGCTTCGGTTGCGGCTGCGGTCGAGAAACAGCCACGCGCAGTTGGGACAGATTTTGAGGCGTTCCCTCTCCGGTCCGGCAATGAGACCAAGTGCCGAATGCGCCGTGGCCACATCGAGCGGCGTGCCTTTGCCCGTGTCCGCGGGTTGACGCAGGACGGTGGCGATCGCCTCGAGCAGATCGGCCAGGAGGTCCGGCCGATCCTCAGTCCGCACCAGCGCGCGGAAGTGGCGGTCGGTCGCCTCGCGCAACCCGATGAACGCATTTCGGCGCTCTGATTTAGCCGGGACGAGCGTGCCGAAACGGCTCCGTTCGGCGCCGTAGAGATTTGCGGCCTCGGCGAAGCTGTCGATCGCCGCCGGATCGTCGAAGCGATCGATCCGGCGCTCCGCGTCGAAGCGCAGGACCACGGAATTGGCGACGTCCAGTGCGAGTGCGCCGCCGGAGAATCGATGTGCGGTCCAGGTGAAGCTCATGCGAAAAATCCTAACTGGTAAAAGCTATTTTACCAGTTATAGTACGCTTGTCATCACGCGGATGTGCCATGGCCTATTTCCTGCAGCAGATCGCCAACGCCGTGCCCGTGGCCGCGCTTTATGCGGCGCTCGCCTTCGGATACGCGATCGCCTTTGCCGTCACACGCCGGGCGGATCTGACCTATGGCGCACTCTTCGCCTTTGCAGGGCAAATCTTCGTGCTCTTCGCCGATGTCGGCTGGAGCCGGCTGTGGCTGGTACTGCCGGCGGCGCTCGCGCTGGGGGCGGCAGCGGCGCTCGCATTCGGGCTCGGTGCCGGCCTTGTTGCCGGCCGCTACGTCATGCGGCCCCTGGCTTTTTCCTCCGCCAACGCGGTGGTCGTCGCCTCGCTCGGAAGCCTGCTGGTGCTGATGGAAACAGCCCGGCTCGCCTCCGACACCAGAAGCCTCTGGCTGCCGCCCTTCCTGAACGACGTGGTGGTGTTCTGGCCCAATCCCGCCTTTCCGGTCGCGCTGACGGTCGTACAACTCGTCAATACCGCGCTCATGGTGGCCCTTGTCGCCGGCGGCCATTGGCTGTTGACCCGTTCCTACGCCGGCCGCTACTGGCGCGCCGTTTCCGAGGATCGCAAGGCCGCCGCGCTTTGCGGTATCGATCCCGGCGTGGTCTATGTCGCCGCCTACGGCGTGGCGTCGCTGATCGCTGCGTTCTGCGGGATTCTCGCTGCTTCCTATTACGGCAACATGGATTTCGGCACCGGCCTGACCTTCGGGGTCAAGGTCCTGTTCATCGCGGCCATCGGCGGGCAGGCTTCGCCGCTATTCGCGGCACTGGGCGCAGCCGGCATCGGCCTCATGGAGACCTTGTGGAGCGCTTATGGACCCATCCTCTGGCGGGACTTCGCCATATTCGGCTTTCTGGTGATCGTGCTCGCGATCACGCGCCGGGAAAAGATCATTCCATGAACCGCTAGGCGGTGTGAGATCAGCGACGCGTCCAGCGATCGCGTGCCGCGTCGTCCGCATCCTTCGCGCTGACCCAATCGCCTGCGCTGCCGTCGGTGTGATGTTCCTTCTTCCAGAAGGGGGCCGAGGTCTTCAGGAAATCCATGATGAAATTCGCGCCATCGAATGCCGCCCGCCGGTGCGGCGAGGCGGTTATCACCAGGACGATATTCGCTCCCGGCTCCATGCGGCCGAAGCGATGGATGGCGGTTGCGGCCTGCAGGCCGAAGCGCTCGACCGCTTCCTGGCATATCCGTTCGATTTCCGCCTCCGCCATGCCGGGATAGTGCTCGAGCTCGAGGGCGCCGAGGGCTCCGGCCTCGTCGCGGCACAGCCCCGCAAACGTGACCACCGCACCGATGTCAGTCCGCCCACGGCAAAGCGCCGAGACTTCGGCGGCGATGTCGAAATCGTCGCGCTGGACGCGCACGGTGACCGCGGCAGCCATGATCTCAGCCGCCCGTCATCGGCGGGAAGAGGGCGATCTCGCGGGCGCCGGCGATCGGCTCGCCGTGCTCCACATGTTCCTGGTTGATCGCCGCGCGGATGACGTTCGCGTGCTCGAACACCGCGGCATACTCCTCGCCGCGGGTCCTCAGATGGCCAAGCAGATCGGCGATCGTGACGACATCCTCCGGCAGGTCCAGTGTTTCTTCAGGCCTGCCGATGCGTTCGCGAACCCAGGAGAAATAGACGAGGTTTACCGTGCTCATTCGTTGACCACATGTTTCAGGCCGGCGCGGAAATAGTCGTAGCCGGTGTAGAGTGTGATGGCCGCGGCGATCCACAGAAGCAGGATACCGGCTTCCGTCACATAGGGCACGATCTTGTCGCCGGCCGGACCGGCCAGCAGGAACGCGATCGCCACCATCTGGATCGTCGTCTTCCATTTGGCAACCCGCGTCACCGGAACGCTGACCTTGAGAGCTGCAAGATATTCGCGCAGACCGGAAACCAGTATCTCGCGGCAGAGGATGATGATGGCAGCCCAGATCGACCAGCCGGCGATCGTCCCGTCGGCGGCCACGAGCAGCAGGATCGAGGCGACCAGCAGCTTGTCCGCGATCGGGTCGAGCATGCGGCCGATATTCGAGGTCTGCTTCCATATGCGGGCGAGATAGCCGTCGAAAAAGTCGGTGATCGAAGCCGCGACAAAGAGAATAAGCGCGGTCCAGCGCGCGAAGTCCGAGCTGTGAAGCCGGCCTTCGATGAAGAAGCAGAAGACGATCAGCGGCACGATCAGGATGCGGAAATAGGTCAGCAGATTCGGGATGCTATAGGCTATGGGCGTTGGCATGGATTCGGTTTCTCTGGACACGACAGTCCTCATTTCCCGCCATCTGGGGTCTCGGCGCGATCGATTCTAGTGGTCGAAGCGGGATGCGGGCGGAAACGCCGAATGCCTTTCCTCATCCCCTCCGGGTTCAGCTGTACAGAATGACTTTGCGACCATAAGGTCAACAGATCATTGCGTGACGCCTGTCATAATTGGCGGATTTCGCCTGAATGCAGGCTGAACCGCGCCGCGCCGTCATTTGGCGGCGTCTTCGTGGAAATGCTCGTAGACGATACGGGCGACCGTTTCGGAAATGCCGTTTACCGACATCAGGTCGTTGATGCCGGCGCGGGAGACTGCCTTGGCGGTTCCGAAATGGGTGAGGAGCGCGCGTTTGCGCGTCGGGCCGATTCCGGCGATCTCGTCGAGCGGATTCTTGACCATTTCCTTCTTCCGGCGAGCCCGATGCGAGCCGATCGCGAAGCGGTGCGCTTCGTCGCGCAGGCGCTGGATGAAATAGAGGACCGGATCGCGCGGCGGCAGAGTAAAGCTTTCCCGGCCTTCGGCGAAGAAACGTTCGCGGCCGGCGTCGCGGTCGACGCCCTTGGCCACGCCGATCGCCGCCACGCTGTCCTCTATGCCGAGTTCCTTGAGAATCGCACGAACCGCCGTCATCTGCCCTTGGCCGCCATCGATCAGGATGACGTCGGGCCACGCGGGGAAACCGGCATCCTCACCCGGCTCTGCGGACCGATCCGGCTTGCCCTCCTCTTTCAGGAGACGGGAAAAGCGCCGCGTCATGACCTCGCGCATCATGCCGAAATCGTCGCCCGGCGTGATGTCGGTCGATTTGATGTTGAACTTTCGGTACTGGCCTTTGACGAAGCCCTCCGGGCCGGCGACCACCATGCCGCCCACCGCATTGGTGCCCATGATGTGCGAGTTGTCGTAGATCTCGATGCGGCGCGGCACGTAAGGGAGTTGGAAGGTTGCGGCAAAGCCTTCGAGCAGGCGCCCCTGCGAAGCGGTTTCCGCGAGCTTGCGGCCATGCGCCTCGCGGGCGTTTGCGAGCGCATGCTCGACGAGATCCTTCTTCTCTCCGCGCTGCGGCACGAGGATCGAGACCTTGTAGCCGGATTTCTCGCTGAGCGCCTGTGCAAGCAGTTCCTGTTCCTCCACGGGGGCGCAGAGCAGGACCTGCCGCGGACAGGGCTTGTCGTCGTAAAACTGGGCAAGAAACGCGCTGAGCACCTCGGCCGGCGGGATCGAAGGGTCGGCTTTCGGAAAATAGGCGCGATTGCCCCAGTTCTGCCCCGTCCGGAAGAAGAACACCTGGATGCAGGAGATGCCGCCTTCGTGATGAATGGCGAAGACGTCCGCTTCCTCGACGCCGGCCGGATTGATGCCCTGGTGGCTCTGGACGTGGCTCAGCGCGGCCAGCCGGTCGCGGTAAAGCGCGGCACGCTCGAAATCGAGGTTTTCCGAAGCCTCGGCCATGGCGGAGGCAATGGTCGCCTTCACCGCCTGACTCTTGCCGGAGAGAAAGTCCTTGGCTTCGCTGACCAGTTCCGCGTAGTCCGCATCGCTGATCTCGTTCGTGCACGGCGCGGAACAACGCTTGATCTGGTAGAGCAGACAGGGGCGCGTGCGTGTTTCGAAGACACTGTCCGTGCAGGTTCTGAGAAGAAAGGCGCGTTGCAGCGAATTGATCGTGCGTCCGACTGCTCCGGCCGAGGCGAAGGGGCCGAAATAGTCGCCTTTGCGGCTGCGCGCGCCGCGATGCTTGTAGAGCGCCGGCGCTCGCGTATCGCCGGTGACGACGATATAGGGGAAGGACTTGTCGTCGCGCAGAAGCACGTTGAAGCGCGGGCGCAGGCGCTTGATGAGGTTCGCTTCGAGCAGCAGCGCCTCGATCTCCGTCCGCGTCGTCACGAATTCCATATGTGCGGTCTCGCGAACCATGCGCGCGATGCGGTTCGAGTGGCCGCGCCCCTGCGCATAGTTGCTCACCCGCTTCTTCAAGCTGCGGGCCTTGCCGACATAGAGCACGTCGCCGGCCTCGTTGAGCATCCGGTAGACGCCGGGCCCGTTCGGCAGGCGCTTGACGAAGGCCTGGATGAGTTCGGCTCCCTTGAGGCCCGCCGCTTCCGGCAGGCTCTCCGCCCATCCTATTGCCGGCGCCGGCCGTTCGGGCTCGGTCACTTCGACCAGATCGTCTTCATCGTCCGTCTCCGTGGCGTCGTAAAGGATGCCGCCATCGGTGGGCGTCTGCCCGTTCATTCCACTATCTCCCGAATATCCGGCGTCTCCCAGGCAAGGTGCTGGCCGCCGTCGAGTGCAATCATCTGTCCGGTAACCGACGGCGTGTCGAAAAGGAAGCGGATCGCACGTCCGAATTCATCGAGCGCCGGACCGCGCCTGAGGATCAGCGCCTCGACCTGGGCCTCGAAATCACGCGGATCCTGTCGCTCGTTCGGCAGCGTCGGCCCGGGTCCGATGCCGTTGACGCGGATGTCGGGGGCGAGCGCCTGGGCCATCGTCTGAGTTGCCGTCCACAGCGCCGACTTCGACAACATATAGGAATAAAAGCGCGGATTTGGAGACCAGACGCGCTGATCGATCACATTGACGATGAGACCGGAGACGTCGGTCGGCCGCTGCAGGGCAAAATCGCGGGCGAGCAGAGAGGGGGCTTTGACATGCAGCGCGAAGTGCCGCTCCCATACCGCTTCGTCGAACTCGGCGAGGCTGTCCTTGTTGAACACCGAGGCGTTGTTGACGAGGAGATCCAGCGGACCGAGCAGGGCCGTTGCCTCGGCGATGAGCCCGGAGGCGGCGCCGGCTTCGGTAAGATCGGCTCTGAGTGCGACCGCCCTCGCGCCGGTCTTTCCCAGCTTCTCGGCGAGCGCCTCCGCTTCTGCGAACGATCCGTTCGCGTGAATGGCGAGCGCGAAACCGTGCGCCGCCAGATCCTCGACTATTGCCCTGCCGATGCGTCGGGCGCCGCCGGTAACGAGCGCCGCCTTGAGTGTCCTTTTCAAAGTTTCGTCCCGTTCTTCGAATCCTGATGCCGAGTGGCAGAAGATATAGACTGGAAACGCTCGCCGAAACTCTCGCCGGAGGATTCATTTCTGAAAAATTAACGCGGAAGCCGTAATTTGCATTAGTTTGTATTGCTATAGTATATCTTTCGTTAATCATGAATCATGGTTAATAAAATCCCTGTGTCGGCGCTGCAACATCGCTTTTCAGTCGCGTTGCCGCCACTAAAATTTCACATTTTGGCTCTTGTGATTCCTCATTTCCTGATCAATTTCGGGTCAACCGGGCGGGTTAATTACAGATGTCCGGTGTTCCGCCGGGAAACACCTAAAACGGAACGCCGGTTCGAAAGGAGAATAGTATGCGTACGCTCACCACCACCCTCATGGCCTCGGCCATGGCCCTCGTTGCTTTCCAGGCCGCCCACGCCGCTGACGTGGTCGACGAAGTTCCGGCTGCTCCGGCTGCCGAATATACCGAACCGGCGGTGCGCAACTGGTCCGGCGCCTATGTCGGCGGCACCATCGACTGGCACCATGGCGAGGCCGATGCGACCGGCAACAATAAGTCGGTCGGTTTCGGTGGCGGTCTCTATGGCGGCTACAACGTTCAGGACGGCCAGATGGTTTATGGCGGTGAGGCCGACGTAAACTACACCGGCAACGATGCCCGCTCCAGCGGCCGCCGCGTCAAGCAGGGTGTCAACGGCTCGGTCCGCGGTCGCGTCGGTGTCGACCTGAACCCGGTTCTCGTATACGGCACGGCCGGTGTCGCACTCGGCAATGCCAAGCTTTCGACTCCGGCAGGCTCCGACGACAAGACTCTTGTCGGCTGGACCGCAGGTGTCGGCGCCGAAACCTTCGTCACCGACAACATCACCGCGCGTGCCGAATACCGCTACACGGATTACGGCTCCAAGGACTTCCGCGCCGGCGGTTCGACGATCTCGTCCGGCTACGACGAGCACAGCGTCAAACTCGGTATGGGCGTCAAGTTCTGATCCGTCCAACGCGATCGAAAAAAGGCCGGGCTAACCCCGGCCTTTTTTGTTTTGAGCCGCATCCTGCGGCGCGCGCCACGAGTCTCCTTCACCCCGGTTGCGGGGAGAAGGTGGCCGGCAGGCCGGATGAGGGGCGATGCAAGCAAGAGCAAGCTTCGCGATGCTCAAGCCTTGAACTTCGAATAATCCGGGAAGTGCTTCTCGAATTTGGCAGGCCAGTTCTTGAGCTTGGGCCGGCCCTTCTGCCATTCGCCGGCGAAGCGCAGTTCGATGTAGCGCAGCGTGGCGGCGAGTGCGAAATGACCGGCATTGAGCTTCCCTCCGGTCTTGGGCAGGTTTGCTTCGAGGTAGTCGAGGCCCCGTTCCACCTTTTCCCATTGCCGGTCGATCCAGGGCTGGTGCACCTTTTCAGGCGGATGGAAGCGCTTCTCGTAGACGATCGCGAGCAGGCTGTCGCAAATGCCGTCGCAAAGTGCCTCGAAGATCTCGATCCGGGTACGCTTCTCGTGATTCTTCGGATAGAGCTTGCCCCCGGTTTCGCGATCGATGAAATGCATGATCGCGCGGCTGTCGTAGATTGCCAGGCCGTCGTCAGTGATCAGCGTCGGAATCTTTCCGAGCGGATTGTTGTCGATCAGCTGCGGCGGATTGGCATTGGTTTCCGTGAGAACGCTGTCCGCCGCGATTCCGGCATGATGAGCCGCCATGCGGACCTTGTTCGAATAGGGGGAGGCAGGCGAGTAGAGTATCTTCATGCGATGTCTTTCCATCATGGTGCTGGAGGCAACGAGACGGTGTCTCGTCTGCAGGCCTGTCGGTCGACTTGAGGGCAAGCCCTGAATTTCAGTTCCTTGTCGAAGCAGATCCTGATTTCTTCGAGTAACCTTCCTTCGCAGGTAACAGCGATCGACTCGCTCGTCATCCCGGAATTTTTCTTCTCGAAGGCCGCTTCGATCGCCTGGACGGAGAGGTTCTGCGCGCCGTCCGCAGCCGTCAATTCCGGAGGAATGGCGAGCCTCTCATGCGCGGCCCGCGTGACCGCGAAATAATCCCTCTGGCTGAGGCCGGAACAGGTGCCGTGCTTGCGCCACTGGTGGCCGATAAGGCCCATCGAGGGGATGAGATCGAAATATTGCCGTCCGAGTGATTCGGGCACGCGATCCGAGTGCCGCGTCCGGCAATATTCCGGATAGCTGCCTTCGTTCTGCGGCCAGAGCCCGTGTACGATCAGGCCATGCCCGCGGCCGGTTTCGCACTGGTCGGACTTGCCTTTCGGGTCGTTGGCGTCGCACCAGGTCGGCGACCAGGAGAGGGAAAGCACATAGAAGTCGAAACCCGTGCCGACGGGCACAGGCGCCATTGACGCACGTTTCGCCAAATCATTCGAGGCGTTCGGGGCAGTCTGGCTGCCTTCTTCACCGCTACAGCCGAGAAGCGTGCCAAGGACGACGATTGCCGGCAGCAGGCTGAAAGGCGTCGCATTCGATCGAGTTCGTGAGATGCGCGTCAGCTTTTCGTACCGATGCATGTCGTTGTCCCAAAACCGCTGCGCACTTTTGGGCGACATGCGTTAGGTGCTGCGATCACCGAAGCGAAGCGCAGTTGGCGCCGTAGACATACCATGGGTCGAGACCCCCGACGCAGAACTCGATATTGGACCCGACGCCGGCAAAGCCCCATGGCCGTTCGATCAGATACCACATCGGGCGCCGAACGCCGTCCGTGGTCACCGCGGTCGCGTAGCAATATTCGCGTTCCACCAGATGGGTGTAATCGCGCGGTTCGAAGCGGCTTTGACCCATTTCACGGATCTCGGCGATGGCGATGTTGGCGCGCAGATAGTTCGCCGCCTTGTAGTCGAAGCGCCGGGTGATGAAACCCAGGACGGAGGGGTTGCCGCAAACGCCGACGTCGTAGGTATGCCGGGCAACGGGAACTTCCGCAAAGTCTGCGGCGGCCGCGCTGCTGGTCACGCCGGCAACGAGGGAAAGCGAGGTGAGAAGCATTGCGGCAAGCTTGCAAGTCATGGCTACCTCCCTGAGTCGTCGTAAGAGATTGAAGCCACAGAACCTTATCCGTCAAGGCCCTCGATCGAGCGGCGCCTCGCCGCGCAGCCAGAAGCAACGCCCCGAAGCGAAACGATCCTGGGCGAGTTGTGTCTTCAGGTAGGGTAGGAGAATGTCGAGTTCACCTTTCAGCGTGAAGGGCGGGTTGACGATGACGAGGCCGGATCCGCGAGTTCCGTGGTAACGCGATCGCTGCGCACCGACAGTTCGGCGCAAAGCATCTTCGGGATTTCCAAAGCCTTGAGCGACTCATGAAAATCCCTGATCGGTGCGCCCTTCTTCAGCGGATACCAGAGGCAGTAGATGCCGCCGGTGAAGCGGCGGTATGCCTTGGCCAGTCCGTCCACCAGCCGCTCATACTCGCCTTCGGCTTCGAAGGGAGGATCGACGAGAACGAGCCCGCGCTTTTCCTTCGGCGGCAGATGTGCGCCCAGCGCCAGCCAGCCGTCGAGCCGGGTGATGCGGCTTTGGAAATCGCCTTCGAAGAGCCGGTGCAGCGCCTCGTGATCCTCCGGATGAAGTTCCATGGCCGACAGCCGGTCCTGCGGGCGAAACAACATGCGAGCGAGCTTCGGCGACCCCGGATAATGCATGAGGCCGCCCTCGGGATTGAGGTCGCGAACGGCGGAAAGATACGGTTCGAGAATGGCGGCGACCGGGGCGGGAAGCTCGGCCTCGATCAGCCTTCCGATGCCCTCGCGCCATTCGCCGGTCTTCTGCGCTTCCTCGCTTGAAAGGTCGTAAACGCCGATCCCCGCATGGGTGTCCAGCACTCGGAAGGCCTTGTCCTTCTGCTTCAGATAGGTGACGAGCCGTGCCAGCACCGCGTGCTTCAGGACATCGGCGAAGTTGCCCGCGTGGTAGATGTGCCGGTAGTTCATAAGCGTTGCCGATGGCCGCGATCAATTGTTTCGATGAATGGCGAATGGGGCTTTGAGCGTCCCTGGCCATGCCATATAGAAAAGCCATGAACGTTGCGACCCCTATCAGACAAGAAAAAACCATCGGCCATTCGGTCTGTCCGCACGACTGTCCCTCGGCTTGCGCTCTGGAGGTCGACCTCACCGCCGAGGGCCGGATCGGCCGCGTACGCGGCGCGGCGGAAAACACCTATACGGCGGGGGTGATCTGCGCCAAGGTCGCCCGCTATGCAGAGCGCATCTATCATCCTGGCCGGCTGATGGTGCCGCAACGCCGGCTCGGTGCGAAGGGCGAGGGGCGTTGGCAGGAGATTTCCTGGGAGACGGCCCTGGACGAGATCGCCAACCAGTTCGTCAAAGCCGAACAGAGGCACGGCTCGGAGGCGGTTTGGCCCTATTTCTATGCCGGCACGATGGGGCAGGTGCAGCGCGACTCCATCGAGCGGCTGCGCCACGCCAAGCGCTATTCCGGCTTCTTCGGGTCCATCTGCACCAACATGGCCTGGACCGGCTACACCATGGCGACCGGTACCCTGCGCGGACCGGACCCAAGAGAGATGGCCAAGTCCGATTGCGTCGTGATCTGGGGCACCAATGCGGTTGCGACGCAGGTCAATGTCATGACCCACGCGGTCAAGGCGCGAAAGGAGCGCGGCGCCAAGATCGTCGTCATCGACGTCTACGACAATCCGACTATCAAGCAGGCCGATATGGGGCTGGTCCTGAAGCCGGGCACCGACGCGGCGCTCGCCTGCGCCGTCATGCACGTCGCCTTCCGCGACGGTCATGCGGACCGCGCCTATATGGCTGAATTCGCCGACGATCCCGCGGGGCTCGAAGCGCATCTGAAGACGCGCGGACCGGAATGGGCTTCCGCGATCACCGGGCTTTCGGTGGAGGAGATCGAAGCTTTCGCGAGACTCGTCGGGACGACGGCGCGGACCTATTTCCGTCTCGGCTACGGCTTCACCCGCCAGCGCAACGGTTCCGTCGCGATCCATGCCGCAGCCTCCGTTGCCACGGTGCTCGGCTCCTGGAAGCACGAGGGCGGCGGTGCCTTCCATTCGAACAACGACATTTTCCGGCTGGACAAGCGCGAGCTCGTCGGCAGCACCCTTCACGATCCGGATGTGCGCATGCTCGACCAGTCGCAGATCGGCCGCGTGCTGACCGGAGACGCCGAGGCGCTTCGCAATCGCGGTCCCGTGACGGCATTGCTCATCCAGAACACCAATCCGGTCAATGTCGCGCCGGAGCAGCGGCTGGTGAAGCGCGGCTTTCTGCGCGACGACGTCTTCGTCGCCGTGCACGAGCAATTCATGACGGACACCGCGCAAGTCGCGGACATCGTCCTGCCGGCCACCATGTTCCTCGAGCACGACGACCTTTATCGCGGTGGCGGCCACCAGCATGTTCTGCTCGGGCCGAAAGTCGTCGAGCCGCCGCCGACCGTGCGCACCAATCTTTTCGTCATCGAAGAGCTGGCAAAGCGTCTCGGCGTCGCAGACTGTCCCGGCTTCGGGATGACGGAACGTCAGCATATCGATCGATTGCTCGCCAATTACGGCATCGGCTACGACGAGATGAAGGAACGGAAATGGCTCGATTGCCAGCCGGCTTTCGAGGAGGCGCATTTCCTCAACGGTTTCGCGCATCCGGACGGCAGGTTCCGCTTCAAGGCGGATTGGACCGGTACGCCCGCGCCGAACCGGCCACCGGAGGCGATGGGGGCTCAGGGGCCGCACGGTGAACTCCCCGAGTTCCCAGATCATGTCGACCTCATCGAGGTGGCCGACGAGCGGCATCCGTTCCGGCTGGCAACGTCGCCGGCGCGGTCCTTCCTCAATTCCACCTTTGCCGAAACCCCGTCCTCGATCCAGAAGGAAGGCCGGCCGGAAGTCATGATTCATGCGCAGGATGCGGCCGAACTCGGTATCGCCGAGGGCGACGTCGTCAGGCTTGGCAACGGGCGTGGTGAAATTCGCCTGCACGCGAAGATCGGAGGGGGTGCCCGTCGCGGCGTCGTCATCGCCGAAGGGCTTTGGCCCAATGGCGCCCACTTGGACGGGGAGGGGATCAACGTCTTGACCGGTGCCGATGCCGTGGCACCCTATGGCGGCGCTGCATTCCACGACAACCGGGTCTGGATGCGGCGGACCTGACCGCCGCTCTCCAGATCACGATGACTTTATGCCCCCTCATCTGCGGCGCGGGAAGAGTTCTTTCGGCCCAAGGACTTGGTCCGGCTGGATCCCTGTGACGAGCACAGGCGATCGAACAAGCGGCGGCGGGTAGCCCGAATCTCAACAGGCCTCGAAGGATTTCTTATGATCAAAAACGCAGACCCGCGCTTCCGGATCATCGATCGCAAGACGGTCTGGGATGGTTTCATCAATCTCGAGCAGATCACGATCGAGCAGGAAATGTCCGACGGCAGCACCGCGCGCCTCGTGCGTGAAGTCCACGACCACGGTCGCGCCGCAACGATCCTCCTCTTCGATCCGGAGCGGCAGGTGGTGGTTCTCGTCCGCCAGCTGCGCCTGCCGGTTTTCCTGCAGGGGAAAAGGGATATCTCCTCGAAGCGCCGGCGGGCCTCCTCGACGGCGAAGCGCCGGAAGTCGCCATTTGCCGCGAGGCGATGGAGGAAACCGGCTACCGCATCGAGACGGCTATGCATCTCTTCGATGCCTATATGAGCCCCGGCTCCATTACGGAGCGCACGAGCTTCTTCCTCGGTCTCATCGATATATCGAAGAAGGTCGCGGCGGGCGGCGGGCTTGCGCATGAAGGCGAGGACATCGAGGTGTTGGAAATTTCCTTCGACGAAGCCGTCGCGGGGATTGGCACCGGCGAGATCTGCGACGCGAAAACCATCATGCTTCTGCAGTGGGCTATGCTCAACCGTGCCTCTCTGGCCCAGTAATCGCCTGATACTCTGCAATATTCTACATTACCGATATTTCACTGTTTGATCGCGCTGCGCTGCGGTAAGTCCTTGTCGTCTCCTTCAACGACACGGGCGATCCAATGGCGTCCTCCTCTGAAGAGTTTGAAGAGAAAGACCAGCGGCCGCGGGGCGCATGGATGCTCTTTCTGAAGCGCAACCAGCGCTATCTCTCCGCGCTAGGCACACTCCTCGTGATCGCGTTCTTCGGGGCCGCGATATTTCACCTGACGGCCGAGGTGCAATATGACGATGTCGTGTCGGCGCTGTCGGAAACAAGCCGGCGATCGGTGGCAACGGCGATCCTGTTCACGGGCCTGAGCTTCCTCGCACTCACCTTCTATGACGTCAGCGCGCTCGACTACATCGAACGCAAGCTCCCTTATCCCGCCGTCGCGCTCACCGCCGCCTGCGCCTATGCGGTCGGCAACACGGCGGGCTTCGGTCCGCTGAGCGGCGGCGCAATCCGCTATCGGTCCTATTCGCGCCTTGGACTGGAACCGGAGGAGATCGCCCGTATCATCGCCTTCGTCACGCTCGCCTTCGGATTGGGGCTCGCGACGGTCACATGCCTGAGCCTGCTTGCCGTTGGCGAATACGTGGCGCCGTTGACCGGGATCGATGCGGCATGGCTGCGGGCAATCGCCGCCTTCGTCCTTGCCGGCTTGCTGGCGGTGCTGGTCGCCGCCCGCAGCGGTCGCGAGGTCCGCATCGGCCGCCTCGTCCTGCGTCTGCCGGACTCACGGACGTCTTCGTGCCAGTTCCTCGTGACGGCGCTCGATCTCGCTGCGTCGGCGAGCGTCCTCTATGTCCTTTTGCCCGCCGGAACGGTGGGCTGGCCCGCCTTCCTGGCGATCTACGCCGTGGCGGTCGGCCTCGGCGTGCTCAGCCACGTGCCGGCGGGGCTCGGCGTTTTTGAAGCGGTGATCGTTGCGAGCCTGGGCCGCGCAGGCGGCGTCGATGCGGTGCTCGGTGCACTCGTCCTCTACCGCGTCATCTACCACCTGTTGCCCTTGCTCATCGCCATCGTCGTCATGATCGGCATCGAACTCCGCCAGTTGGCGGGCCACCCGGCGGCCTCCAGCCTTCGCCGCGCCGGCGGCCGGATGACGCCGCTCTTGCTTGCCACGCTGGCGCTCGTCCTCGCCCTGATGCTGGTGCTCTCGGGCGTGACGCCGACCCCGGACGAGAACCTGGACTTTCTTGCGAATTACGTGCCCCTTCCGATCATTGAAGGGGCGCATTTCCTGGCGAGCCTGTTGGGTCTGGCGCTGTTCATCGTCGCGCGGGGGCTGGCGCTGCGTCTCGACGGCGCCTGGTGGGCATCGATCGGGATCGCGCTGGCCGCAACCCTGCTTTCCCTGGTGAAGGCGGTGGCGCTCGGGGAAGCCGGCATGCTCGCCTTCCTCCTTGTCGGGCTGCTCGCGAGTCGGCGGCTCTTCAACCGTCCCGCCTCGCTTTTCGGACAGGCGCTGACGCTGCCGTGGCTTACCGCGCTCGGCGTGATCTGTTTCGGCGCATTCGTCGTCCTGCTCTTCGTCTATCGCGACGTCGCATATAGCCATGAGCTCTGGTGGCAGTTCGAATTCTCCGCCGAGGCGCCGCGCGGGCTCCGCGCCCTTCTGGGAGTGACGATCGGCGCAAGTGCCGTAGCGACCTGGAGCCTGATGCGCCCGACCGCTGCGGCGGTTGCCCCCGCCTGCCGGCAGGAGATGGAACGGGCTATCGCCATCGTCGACGCGCAGGACATGTCCGATGCCAACCTCGTGCGCATGGGTGACAAGAGCATCATGTTCTCCGCCGACGGCCGGGCCTTCATCATGTATGGCCGCTGGGCGCGTTCCTGGATTGCGTTGTTCGATCCGGTCGGGTCCGTGGATGCCTGGCCGGACCTGATCTGGCAGTTCATCGAGGCGGCGCGCTCCAATGGTTGCCGGGCCGTCTTCTACCAGGTCTCGGCGCGCGGGCTTGCCCATTACGCGGATGCGGGCTTGCGAGCCTTCCGTCTCGGCGAACTTGCCGAGGTCGATCTCACGCGATTCGAGATGAAGGGCGGCAAGTGGGCAAACCTGCGCCAGCAGGTGAGCCGTGGCCTACGCGACGGGCTGGAGTTTTCGGTCGTCGCGCCTGCGGAGGTATCGGCGATCCTTCCGGAGCTCGAGGCCGTTTCCGATGCTTGGCTCGCCCACCACAATGCGCGGGAAAAGGGCTTTTCCCTCGGCGCCTTCGATCCGCGATATCTGACGGCGCAGCCTGTTGCGATCCTCAAATGGCAGGGTCGCATCGTGGCCTTCTCCAATATTCTGATCACCGGCACGAAGGAGGAGGGCTCGGTCGACCTCATGCGTTTCTCGCCCGAGGCGCCGAAAGGGGCGATGGATTTCCTGTTCGCGCAACTGATGGAATATCTGAAGAACGAAGGCTATCGGCGTTTCAATCTCGGAATGGCACCGCTGTCGGGAATGTCGGAGCGCCGGCTGGCGCCCGTATGGGACCGCGCCGGCCGGGCATTTTACGAGCACGGCGAGCGCTTCTACAACTTCAAGGGACTGCGTGCCTTCAAGTCCAAGTTTCACCCGCAGTGGCAACCGCGCTACCTGGTGGCGAGCGGCGGCTTCAACCCGATCCTGGCGCTGATGGATGCGACATTCCTGATCGGCGGCGGTCTGAAGGGAGTGATCGGGAAATGACCCCCATTAAAAGGATATTGAAGCATGCAGCCCTGGCGGCCCTGATTGCCGGCACTGCATCCCTTCCGTCTTTTGCCGAAGACGCGGCAAAGTTCGACACCGGCATGATCCCCGCACCGCACATCCTGTTCCCGAAAGAGGCGCCTTCCGGCGCCGTGGTGCTGCTTTCGGACGCCGGCGGCTGGACTGAGAGGGAGGATGCCGTGGCCCGAAAGCTTTCGAGCGAGAAAGCGCTCGTCATCGGCATCGACCTCAAGGCCTATCTGGCAGCCCTTGCCAGGGATGACGGGGACTGCGTCTACACCGTTTCGGACATCGAATCCTTGAGTCAGCAGGTGCAGCGCGCGGCCGGCAGCGGCGCCTATCGGCCGCCGATCGTCGCCGGCGTCGGCGCCGGCGGCGCCATGGCGCTGGCAATCGCCGCACAGTCGCCCGCAGCGACCATCGGCCGGACGCTCGCGGTCGATCCCGAAGAGGGTATCGCCCTGACGAAGCAGCTCTGCACTCCGGCCGAAAAAATTCGAAAAGGCGACCGCATGGTCTATGGCCTGACCGATGGCGCCTTACCCGACCCGGTAACCGTAATCTCTTCGCCGTCTGCGTCGCCCGCCGGGCGCGAGCACGTCGCCGCTCTCGCAGCCAAGCATCCGGACGTCGAAATCCAGGCGAGCGACGAAGACGTCTATGCCGCACTCTCCGGCACGCTCGCCGGGTACATCCAGCAGGAGGACGACGGGGACAACCCGTTCGGGCTCCCCCTGACCGTTCTCGATGCGAAGCCAACGCGCGATACCATGGCGGTGATCTATTCCGGCGACGGCGGCTGGCGCGACATCGACAAGGAGGTCGGCAATGCCCTGCAGCAGCAGGGCGTGCCCGTCGTCGGGGTGGATTCGCTGCGCTATTTCTGGTCGGAGCGCCAGCCGCAGGCGACGGCGGACGATCTCGCCCGTGTCATCACCTATTACGGCAAGCGGTGGAACGTCCGTAACGTAGTGCTGATCGGCTATTCCTTCGGCGCCGACATCCTGCCGCGCACATACAACCTGCTTGCGCCCGCGACCCGCGCACGCATACGGCAGGTCACGCTCATGGCACTGTCGCATCGCGCCGACTACAAGATCTCCGTCCTCGGCTGGCTCGGCGCCGATGGGGAGGGGAATGCCGGCGACCCGGTCGACGACATCAAGGCGATCGAGCCGCCACTCGTTCAGTGCATCTACGGCACCGACGAGGAGGACGACGCTTGCCCGGATCTGAAATCCTCCGGTATCGAGGTGGTTCCCATCGAGGGAGGCCATCATTTCGATGGCGATTATGCCGCTTTAACACGACGCGTGCTTGATGCGCTCGACCGGCGGCTGGCGATGGGAAGATGACCCGCTTGCGTCAGATGACGGGGGAAATGAGCGTACCCGTTGCCTCGCCGACGGCATGGCTGACCACCCGGCCGGCTTCCATCCGCACCTTGCCTTCAGCCACGAGCCGAAGCGCCATCGGATAGGTCTTGTGCTCGACGGTAAGGACGCGGGCGGCGAGGGTATCCGCCGTGTCGCCGGAAACGACCGGTACGGCCGCCTGGGCGACGATCGGCCCGTCGTCCATACCCTCCGTCACGAAGTGCACGGTGCAGCCTGCGATCCTCATCCCGGCGTCGATCGCCCTGCGGTGCGTGTGGAGCCCTGGGAAGAGCGGAAGCAGTGACGGGTGGATGTTGAGGATCCGGCCCTCGTAGCGCTGGATGAAGGCCGCAGAAAGAAGGCGCATATAGCCCGCGAGACAGATCACGTCCGGCTGGAGGCGGTCGAGCTCGGCCAGGATTGCTCCCTCGTGCGCTTCCTTGCTCGCAAAATCCTTGCGAACGAAGGCGAAGGTCGGAATGCCGAGCCCGGCCGCCTTGTCGAGGCCACCTGCATCCGCCTTGTCGGCGATCACCGCAATGATCTCGGCCGGAAAATCCGGCGCGGCGGCAGCCTTCGCCAGCGCGATCATGTTGGAGCCGCCGCCGGAAATGAACACGACGACCTTCTTCTTGCCGGTCATCAAGCTCATATGGCGAGATTGCCCTTGTAGATCGTGCCGGGTGTGCCCTCGGCGCGTGCGACCATGCGGCCGAGCGTGAAGACCGTTTCGCCTTCGCCGGCAAGCACGGCCGCAACTTTTTCCGCTTCGCTCGCCGGAACCACGGCGATCATGCCGACGCCGCAATTGAAGGTGCGCAGCATCTCGTTGGCGGCAACACCGCCGGTCTTTGCGAGCCACGAGAAGACGGCCGGCGGCTTGATGGCGCCGAGGTCGATCTCGGCGGCAAGATGCTTCGGCAGCACCCGCGGAATATTCTCGGGGAAGCCGCCGCCGGTGATGTGGGCCAGTGCCTTGATCGCACCCGTCCCGCGGATCGCCTTCAAGAGCGGTTTCACATAGATGCGCGTCGGAGTCATCAGGAGGTCGGCGAGGGTGCCTTCGCCGAAAGGTGCCGGAGCATCCCAGGCAAGACCCGAGAGCGAAACGATCTTGCGCACTAGCGAATAGCCGTTCGAGTGCACGCCCGAGGAGGCAAGCCCGAGGATGACGTCGCCTTCGGCGATGTCGCCGGCAGGCAGAAGCTGCCCGCGCTCGGCCGCGCCGACGGCAAAGCCGGCAAGATCGTAGTCGCCGCCGGAATACATGCCCGGCATCTCGGCCGTCTCGCCGCCGATCAACGCGCAGCCGGCCTCGCGGCAGCCGGCGGCAATTCCCGCGACAATCGCGGCGCCCTGGTCGGGATCGAGCTTGCCGGTCGCGAAGTAGTCGAGGAAGAACAGCGGTTCGGCGCCCTGCACCACGAGATCGTTCACGCACATGGCGACGAGGTCGATGCCGACCGTGTCGTGCTTGTCGGCGTCGATCGCGATCTTGAGCTTCGTGCCGACGCCGTCATTGGCGGCGACGAGGACCGGATCGCTGAAACCGGCGGCCTTCAGGTCGAAAAGGCCGCCGAACCCGCCGATCTCGCCATCGGCGCCGGGGCGCCGGGTCGAGCGGACATGCGGCTTGATCTTCTCGACCAGCAGGTTGCCGGCATCGATATCGACACCTGCGTCGCTGTAGGTGAGGCCGTTCTTTCCCGACTGGCTCATGCTCGCTCTCCAAGGATCGTCGCTGATTGCGGATGCGATTGGCACGGAGAAGCGAGGAGTGCAAGCGCAGAGGCGCGCCCGATCCTGCTTTTTTCGTGAATCTGCCTGTGGTCAGCGCCTTCTGCCGGTCACAGGCCGTTTGTCCCGTGAGCGCCGCCGGACTTGACCTTGGCGCGCCCCAAGCCCTATCTCGTGCGAACGAACGACGCGGAAGGTGCGGTGTGCCGCGCGCAACGGGGGCCGTCATGGGCGATCGGGTCAGCAGTATGGGACTTCAGCGCCAGATCTTTTTCTGGCTGCTGGTGCTTGTCGGCTTCATTGCCTTCCTGCTGGTGTTCAGCTCCATCCTTCTGCCCTTTCTCGCCGGCATGGCGCTCGCCTATTTTCTCGATCCTGTCGCCGATCGCCTGGAGCGGCTCGGTCTGAGCCGGCTGATGGCGACGATCGCCATCCTGGTCGCCTTCGTCGTCGTGCTGGCGCTGTCGCTGATGATCATCGTTCCGCTGGTCGTCACGCAGGCTGCCGAATTCATTCAGAAAATGCCGGGTTACATCACCAGGCTTCAGGAGTTCCTGACCGACAGCCAGTCGACGCTGTTGCCGGACTGGCTCGCCGGCCAGATGACGACCATCAAGGAGAACTCGGCCAAGCTCTTGGAGCAAGGCGCAAGCTTCCTCGGCACGCTGTTCCAGCAGATCTGGAACTCCGGCCTGGCACTTCTCAATATCCTGTCCCTATTCGTCATCACCCCCGTCGTCGCCTTCTATCTGCTGCTCGACTGGGACCGTATGGTCGACAGGGTCGACAGCTGGATACCGCGCGATTACGTCGAGGTCGTGCGGCAGATCGCTCGCGACATGAATACGACCATTGCCGGGTTTGTACGCGGCCAGGGCTCTCTCTGCGTGATCCTCGGCCTTTACTACGGGATCGGGCTGAGCATGGTCGGCCTCAATTTCGGCCTCCTGATCGGCCTCTTCGCCGGCATGATCAGTTTCATCCCCTATGTGGGATCGCTGGTCGGTCTCGTGCTTGCGCTCGGCGTCGCGCTCGTTCAGTTCTGGCCGGACTATGTCTGGATCCTTGTGGTTCTCGCCGTTTTCTTCAGCGGCCAGTTTCTCGAAGGCAATATTCTGCAGCCGAAACTGGTCGGCAAAAGCGTCGGGCTGCACCCGGTCTGGCTGATGTTCGCCCTGCTTGCGTTCGGCGCGCTCTTCGGCTTCGTCGGCCTGCTCGTGGCGGTGCCCGCGGCGGCCGCGATCGGTGTGCTTGTCCGCTTCGGCATCCAGCGGTACCTTGATAGCGATCTCTATCACGGGCATAGAACAGCCGTTCACAAGGAGCCGGAGAGCCACGGCTAGAGCACTTCCAGTGCATAGCGGTTTTCCGTGCGGACGTGCGTAGCTGCAAAAGGTGAATGCTCACGGGTAATGCATGAAGAGACATCTGTCCGAACAATTGCCTTTGGTCTTCGGCCATGCGCCCGCAAACGGTCGCGACGACCTGCTCGTCTCGGACCGGTTGAGCGCGGCCATTTCCATCGTCGATCACTGGCCCGTCTGGCCGTCGCCGGTGGTCATCATTTGCGGGCCGGTCGGTTCCGGCAAATCGCATCTTGCGGGCATCTGGCGCGAAAAGGCGAGGGCGGAGCCGATACATCCCTTCGCCGGCTCGAACGCTGCCGATATCGCCGCGGAAAAGCCGGTCCTGTTCGAGGATGCCGACCGCCAGGGCTTCGACGATACGGCTCTCTTCCATGTCATCAACAGCGTGCGACAGAACGGTACGGCGCTTTTGATGACGTCTCGGCTATGGCCGATGTCATGGCCGGTGCGGCTTCCCGACCTCAAGTCGCGCCTCAAGGCTGCCACCGTGGTCGAAATCGGCGAGCCCGACGACGAATTGCTCGGGCAGGTGCTCACCAAGCTTTTTGCCGACCGCCAGCTCCTCGTGGACGAGCGCCTGGTCGGCTACGTCGTCGCGCGCATGGAACGCTCGCTGGAGGCGGCGCAGACCATCGTCGAGCGGATAGACCATCTGGCGCTGGCGCGTGGAACGCGGCCGACCCGTGCGCTCGCCGCGGAAGTTTTGGAAGAGCTTGCAAATACAAGCCTCTCCGATTGACTGTCACAGTTCCGTCGTCAAACTGGGGTAGCTCGTCGTTCGGAGTAATGGGGCTTTACAGGCATGGACAGCGCAACGTCTGCAATCACGGAACACGAGGCATCTGCTGAGCAGAAGCGTGAGGCGCCGGCCGAAGCGCTGGACCTTCTCAAGAGCCCCGAGCGCTTCGTCAACCGCGAGTTCTCCTGGCTTCAGTTCAACCGCCGGGTCCTTGAGGAGACGCTGAACACGGCGCACCCCCTTCTGGAGCGCGTCCGTTTTCTGTCGATCTCCGCCGCCAATCTCGATGAATTCTTCATGGTTCGCGTCGCGGGTCTGGAGGGCCAGGTCCGTTCCGGGCTTTCGCTGCGTAGCCCGGACGGCCTGACGCCGGCGGAAACGCTCGAGAGCATTCTGACGGAAGTCGACAATCTGCAGATGGAGCAGCAGGCATCGCTTGCCGTCCTGCAGCAATATCTCGCCAAGGAAGATATCCTCATCGTCCGTCCGGCTTCGCTTTCCGCGCAGGATCGCAGCTGGCTCGCGAACGAATTCGACCAGGCGATCTTCCCCGTGTTGACGCCGCTCTCGATCGATCCGGCGCACCCGTTCCCGTTCATTCCGAATCTCGGCTTCTCCATCGGCCTGCAGCTCGTCAGCAAGACCGGGCGCGATCCGATGACGGCACTGCTGCGCCTGCCGGTGGCGCTCGATCGCTTCATTCGCCTGCCGGATGTCAAGAACGTCATCCGCTACATCACCCTCGAAGATGTCGTCAGCCAGTTCATCGACCGGCTTTTCCCGGGCTACGAGGTGAAAGGGTCGGGCACGTTCCGCATCATTCGAGACAGCGATATCGAAGTCGAGGAGGAAGCCGAAGATCTCGTGCGTCTTTTCGAGACCGCCCTCAAGCGCCGCCGTCGCGGCTCGGTGATCCGCATCGAGACCGATTCGGAGATGCCGGCTTCGCTGCGCCAGTTCGTCGTGCAGGAGCTCGGCGTCCCGGAAAATCGCGTCGCGGTACTGCCGGGCCTGCTGGCGCTGAACACGCTTTCGGAGATCACCAAGGCGCCGCGCGAGGACCTGCGATTCGAGCCCTACAATCCGCGCTTCCCGGAGCGTGTGCGCGAACATGCGGGCGACTGTCTTGCCGCCATCCGTGAAAAGGACATGGTGGTCCACCACCCCTACGAATCCTTCGATGTCGTCGTGCAGTTCCTGCTGCAGGCTGCGCGCGATCCGGACGTGCTCGCGATCAAACAGACGCTTTACCGAACCTCGAACGACAGCCCGATCGTGCGCGCGCTGATCGATGCCGCCGAGGCCGGCAAGTCGGTGACGGCGCTTGTCGAGCTCAAGGCGCGGTTCGACGAGGAGGCGAATATCCGCTGGGCGCGCGACCTCGAGCGCGCCGGCGTCCAGGTGGTTTTCGGCTTCATCGAGTTGAAGACCCACGCCAAGATGTCGATGGTCGTGCGCCGTGAGGAGGGCAAGCTCAGGACCTATTGCCATCTCGGCACCGGAAACTACCACCCGGTCACGGCGAAAATCTATACCGACCTGTCGTTCTTCACCTGCAACCCGGTGATCGCTCACGACATGGCGAACATCTTCAACTTCATCACCGGCTACGGCGAGCCTGAAGGGGGCATGAAACTCGCAGTGTCACCGCATACGCTGCGTCCGCGCATCCTCAAGCACATCGAGGAGGAGATCGTCCACGCGCAAGCCGGGCGGCCGGCGTCGATCTGGATGAAGATGAACTCCCTGGTGGACCCGGAAATCATCGATGCGCTCTACAAGGCAAGCTGCGCAGGCGTCGAGATCGATCTCGTCGTGCGCGGCATCTGCTGCCTCAGGCCGCAGGTGCCCGGGCTCTCCGACAACATCCGCGTCAAGTCCATCGTCGGTCGCTTCCTGGAGCATTCAAGAATTTTCTGCTTCGGCAACGGACATGGACTTCCATCGGAGAATGCGCTTGTCTATATCGGCTCGGCGGATATGATGCCGCGCAATCTGGATAGGCGGGTGGAGACGCTCGTTCCTCTCATCAACCGCACTGTGCACGAACAGGTTCTTTCGCAGATCATGCTGGGCAATCTCATCGACAACCAGCAGAGCTACGAGATTCTTCCGGACGGCACCTCGCGCCGCATGGAAGTCGGCAAGGACGCCGAGCCGTTCAACGCTCAGCATTATTTCATGACCAATCCGAGCCTTTCGGGCCGGGGTGAGGCTCTGAAATCCAGTGCACCGAAGCTGATCGCCGGCTGGAAGAGCGGCTGGCACAAGTAAACTGGAATTGCATGGTCGAATCTGAAGCGCAGGGACGTCTGCCCGGCATCCGCCCGGTCTCCGTTGTGGATATCGGCTCCAACTCCATTCGTCTCGTCGTCTATGAAGGGCTGAGCCGTTCGCCGGCAATGCTTTTCAACGAGAAGGTGATGTGCGGCCTCGGCAAGGGCATAGATGCGACCGGCCGCATGGAGGAGGAAAGCGTGGCGAGGGCGCTGAGGGCGCTGCACCGCTTTCGTGCACTCTCCGACCAGGCGCGCGCGACCGAGATGTATGTGATCGCGACCGCTGCGGCGCGGGAGGCCACCAACGGAGCGGCCTTCATCGAAAGGGCGGAAGCCATCCTCGGGCAAAGGGTGAAGATCCTGAGCGGGGAGGAGGAGGCCCATTACTCGGCGATGGGCATCGTCAGCAGCTACTATGAGCCGGATGGCGTCGTCGGCGATCTCGGCGGCGGCTCGCTTGAGCTTGTCGATGTAGACGGCAAGCGGATCGGCAAGGGCATAACGCTGCCTCTGGGCGGCATCCGCCTCTTCGAGCATTCGAGCGGCTCGCTCAGCAAGGCGCGGACCTGGGTACGCAAAGTCATGAAAGACGCCGAGGTCCTGAAGAAGGGGACCGGACGCACGTTCTACGCCGTGGGCGGAACCTGGCGAGCCATCGCCAAGCTGCACATGGAGATGCACAACTACCCGCTGCACATGATGCAGGGTTACGAGATCTCCTATGACGAGGCGCTGGCGATCCTTGCCGAAGTGATGGAGCCGAAGAATATCAAGCCCTCCGCCTATGCGACGATTTCCAAGAGCCGCCGGAGCCTGTTGCCCTTCGGTGCGGTGACGATGCACGAGGCAATCTCCATCATGAAGCCCGAGCGCATCTCGTTTTCCGCGCTCGGCGTCCGCGAAGGGTATCTCTTTTCGCTGCTTTCCAGTGAGGAACGCCAGCAGGACCCGCTGCTGACGGCTGCCAACGAACTCGCCATCCTTCGGGCCCGTTCGCCCGAGCATGCGCGAGAGCTCGCCGAATGGACCGGCCGCCTCGTGTCGTTCTTCGGCATCGAAGAAACGGAAGAGGAGAGGCGCTACCGCCAGGCCGCCTGTCTGCTGGCGGATATCAGCTGGCGGGCGCATCCGGACTATCGCGGTCTGCAGGCGCTGAACATCATTGCGCACTCGGCGTTCACCGGCATCACGCATGCGGGACGGGCCTATATCGCGCTCGCGAATTACTACCGCTTCGAGGGGCTTAACGACGACGGCGCCACGAGCCCGCTCGCAGGCATCACGACGCCGCGCCTGCTCGAGCTGGCGAAGCTCCTGGGCGGATTGTTGCGCGTCGCCTATCTCTTTTCGGCCTCCATGCCGGGTGTGGCGCGCCACCTCACGCTCCGGCGATCTTCGAAGCCCGACATCGATCTCGAATTCGTCGTCCCGGCAGCCTATGCCGACTTCGAGGGCGAACGCCTTGACGGCCGGCTCCAGCAACTCGGTAAGCTTACCGGCAAGAAGCTCGCCTTCTCCTTCGAGCGCTGAACCCTTTCCGGCTCGTTCCTGCCACAGCAGGGTGCCGCGCATCTGAGGATGCGCGGCACTGCGGCACTTATTCGGCCTTCAGGAATTCGCCGACTTCGAGCAACACGAATTCACTGTCGTCCGCCCTGTCGAGCGAACGCCCGGCGGAGAATGGCAGGTTGTTGTCGTTGCCGACGATGATATGCGTTTCGTCCACGCGATCGACATTCTCGATGGTGACGAAGGGCATGTCGTAATAGCCTTGGCCGCCGCCCTGGCGCTTGCGGTTGTTCGGATCGGCGATTTTCAGCAGGTCGACATAGCCGATCTTGCGCACGGCCTTGCCGACGTTTTCGTCGTTCATGGCGATCTTGTAGACACGCTTCAGCTTCGATCCGACGGCGAAGCAATCCGGCTGCGGGTTCTTGGGATCCGCGCAGGCCTTGTCGACGGTGCCGGCGCCGTTGTCGCGCTCGATCACCAGCGCGGTCTTCTCGTCGAGCATGTTGAAGTCGCCGATCGCTTCGCCGCCTTCGGCGAGTGGATACAGCCAGCTGCGCCCGGTCCAGGCCTTGCTGCCGGCGTCAAGCTCGACGATCCGCAGCGCCGGCCGGCCCTCCGCCTCTTCCACCGACTCGCTGTCCGCCCAGATCGGGCCTTCGAGCAGTCCGTAGAGCTTCGCGCCGTCCTTCGAGAGTGCCAGTCCTTCGTAACCGCCGGAGCGCTTCAGGTTGAAGTCCGGTGCCTTCTTGGAAGGATCTCCCTGCAGCGTCAGTGCCGGATTGTCCGGCGAGAGTACGGGCTTGCCGTCGACGACGGTCGCAATGACATCGGTGAGCTTGCCGTCAAGGTCGAACTTCAGGATGTAGGGGCCGAATTCCTCACCGACCCAGAAGCCGTCGGCCACCGGCTGGATCGATTCGACGTCGAAGTCGCCGCCCGTGAGGTAGCGGGTGGCCGAGCCTTCCATGACGATGGGGAAGGGCGCCTTGCGCTCTGGGTCGGACAGGAACAGGGTCTTCAACGCCTCGACCTTGCCGGCGTCCCAGTCGATCTTGAGGTGGTGGAGCATCAGCATTGCGTCGGTCGAGTTGAGCTTGTTGCCGAAGCCGTTGTCCGAAAGGCTCCAGAAAGTGCCGTCCTCCATCGCCTTGATGCCGGAGAAGCCCTGCATCGGCTGGCCGTTGAAGGGCAGCGACAAACCGGTCGGGCGAACGCCATCCTTGCCCGCGACGCTGCCCAGTTCGACGGCGCGCTTGCGGTCGGCAGTCGAGAACTTGCCCGAGGTCTTGAGGTACTCCGCGGCATCCGCCGGCGCGGCGATAATGGTGTTTGCGGGAAGGATCGCGTGCGCCTCGAGCGTTGCAGGAAAGGCCTTTTCCTCGGCAAGCGCGGCGCTCGACGCCAGAAGGGTTAACGCCATGGCGGCAAGGATGGGTTTCGTCATAAGTTCACCTCGGGTTGGAGTGCAGGTGAACCCGATAGGCGGCTTCGATGACAGCTGTTTGAAGTTTGTCTTACAGCGAGGTGAATGCCCCGACGGACGGACTGCTAACGGGCTTCCCGTCTGGGTCCAGGGCGCCGTCGCCGCTGAGCGGACCGGCCGTGAGCGACAGAACCGCGAGCTTCTGGCCACGACCTTTGACCTCATGCTTGCCGAGATCCTCGGCGCGCACGAAGACGGGCGGGCGCAAGCGCCGCAGCAGATCGGCTGAGATCAAGACCTGACGGTCGAGCGTTCGGCACAGGCCCTCCAGGCGTGCCGTCGTGTTCACGGTGTCGCCGAAATAGGTGATCTTGTGTTTGTCGACGCCGATCTCCGCGGCAACGATCGTGCCGCCATGCAGAGCGGCACGCAGGCGCGGCACCTCGCCGTAGTCTTTTCGCCAGCGACGGGCGTCCGCTTCGATCTGCTCCAGAATGTCGAACACGCAGCGGATGCAGGCTGCATCCGCGACAGCGCGATCGTAAGGCCAGGTGATCACGGCAGCGTCGCCGACATAGTCGTCGATGGATCCGCCATAGCGCAGCACGGGATCAGCCATGGCTGCAAACAGCTTTCCCAAATATTCCTGCATGCGCAGGTCACCGAAGCGCTCGGCAAGCGATGTCGATCCGGCGAGATCGATGAAAAGAAACACGCGTTCCTCCTGCACCGGCTTGCGGTATCGCCCAGTCAGGAGGCTCAGGAAAATATCGCGGCCGAGCAATTCGCGCACCCTGAGCACGAATATGATCGGACCGGAGGTCGCAAGTGCGTACACCAGCACATTGAGCGATGGCAGCATCGCGTCCGTCCTGCTTTCACGCATGACGCCGGCGACGTGCAAAAGCAGCCCGGCGGCTGCATATCCGACGTTGACGAATATGAAGTAGACGGCGAGGGACGAGAGAAGAAACGCCGGCGTCGGCGATCCGTGGATCCTCCGGTAAAGGCGCCGGAAGATGATGTGCCGTTCAAAGGCGAGAATCGGCATGCACATGAAAAGCGCATAGGTCGCGCCGATCAGACCGCCGCCGCCGTAGACGACCCACGCATAGGCCATGCCGCTCCCGGCGACGACGAGCAGCAACAGGATGATCTCGAGCGTGGAAAATCTCCAGCGCATGTGACAGCCTCGAAAACGAGAATATACAGCGCCGCACGTGTTATCAGGCACGCAAAGGTCGCTGGAGAAAGTGGATTTGCTACATGTTTTGTCCTCAAAGGACACATGCAGTTGAAGCATGCGGGGCCGGCGGTCCCGCTCGGCATGTAGAAACGGCTGATCGGCGCCGTTTTGCGGCGAGCAGCCGTCGAAACGACTCGGCTAAGCTCAGATTCGGGCGGAAAATTGTCGTCGAGCGGCGGTCTTCAACCGCCGATTTCCACCGCCTCGACCTTTTTGTCGACAAAGCGCAATGCCACCTCGCCATTGATGAGTTTCAGCGCCGTCATGCCGAAGAGCTCACGCCGCCAGCCTTTGAGGGCGGCGACGTCGGCGCCTTCGCCCTCTGCTGCGATCCTGTCGAGATCGTCGCTGTTTGCAATGATCTTGGCCGCGACTCCCTCCTTTTCGGAGATGAGTTTCAGCAGCACCTTGAGCAGTTCGCTCGCTGCCGCAGCGCCCTCGGGTGCGTGGTTCTGACGCGGCAGGCGCGGCAGCTCGCCCCTCGGGATCGCCAAGGCTTCGCCGACGGCTTCGATGAGGGCCGTCCCCGCGCTCGAGCGCTCCCAGCCCTTGGGAATGGTCCTGAGGCGTCCGAGCGCCTCGGCATCCTTCGGCTGCTGCTGCGCGATCTCATAGATCGCATCATCCTTGATAATTCGCCCGCGCGGTACGTTGCGAGCCCGCGCCTCGCGTTCGCGCCACGCCGCCACCTTCTGCAGGACGGCGAGCTCGATGGGCTTCTTCACCCGCATCTTCAGCCGCTGCCAGGCATTGTCGGGGTGGAGGTCGTAGGTTTCCCGGCTTTCGAGGATCGCCATTTCCTCCGCAAGCCAGGAGGAGCGTCCCTCGCGATCCAGTTCCTTGGTGAGGTACTGGTAGATATCCCTCAGATGCGTCACGTCCGCCAGCGCATAGTCGAGCTGCTTGTCGGTGAGCGGTCTGCGGCTCCAATCGGTGAAACGAGACGACTTGTCGATCTGCTCGTTCTTGATGCGGTTGACGAGTTGATCATAGGAAACGCTGTCACCGAAGCCGCAAACCATCGCGGCCACCTGCGTATCGAAGATCGGATGAGGAATGAGGTTTCCGAGATGATGGATGATCTCGATGTCCTGCCTGGCGGCGTGGAACACCTTCACGACATCCGGGTTGCTCATGAGCGCGAAGAACGGGGCGAGGTCGATTCCGGGCGCCATCGGATCGACGATCACTGCCATATCCGGGCTTGCCATCTGGATGAGGCACAGCACCGGCCAGAACGTGGTTTCGCGCAGGAACTCCGTATCGATCGTAATATAGCTTGAACGGGCCAGCTCTTGGCAGGCGGCCTCAAGATCTGCTGTCGTTTGAATCATCGGGCTTTAATCACTGTGGCAAAAATGCGGCTTTGAGTTTCCCCGTGTACCGTTTCACGGCACCTGTCACAATGGAAATTGTCAGGCGACCCGGAAATAAGCCGACATCCCGGTCTTTTGATGTTCGATGATATGGCAATGGAACACCCAGTCGCCGGGATTGTCCGCGACCAGTGCGAGCTGCGCCTGTTCGTCCGGCAAGAGCAGGATCGTGTCGGTCGGCGGCGGCAACAGGCTCCGCTTGTTCGAGGCGAGAACGCGGAAGCTCAGCCCATGCAGATGGATCGGATGGGCATGCGGTGTGCGGTTGGCGATCTCCAGCACATAGCTTTTCCCGAATTTGAGTTCATCGATCGGGGCGACCGGATCGGGCGTGTCACCGGGCCAAGGTACCTTGTTGATCGCCCAGAAAGTATAACCGAGCGAGCCGCAGATCGAGGCGGCCGGCTCGTGCTCGGCCGTTGCAGTGAGTTCGATCGGAATGCGCCTGGCCGTGGAAATGTCGGCTTCGGCAATGGGGTTTGCGGGCAGGGGTGCGATATCCCGGAGGTCCCGCTTCAGCGAAGTGCCGACTGCCCGGAAGGCTGCGATCGTCCAGGGACTGGAGCCGCGAAAATTGCCAAGTCTTGCCCGTTGGCCCTCGCTTTGCGGCATGCGAAGCGCAAGGTCGACGCGCTGGCCGGGGCCGAGGTCGAGCCGGTCGAGCGCGAAGGGGATTTCGATCGGGTTGCCGTCGAGCGCGATCACCCGGGCCTCAGCGCCTTCGAGCCCGATCGTGTAGATGCGCGTGACGTCGGTTGCGGCGATCCTCACGCGGACGAGCCCGCCGGCGGGAGCGTCGTAGACCGGCTCGCGCTGCCAGTTTGCGGTTCTCACCGTTCCATAGGTCCCGCCGCGCGCTGCATCCCGCGGTTTGAAAGGGGCGATGAACGCGCCGCCGGCGCCGAGCCGCCAGTCCCTGAGGTTGAGAACGATCTCGGAATCGAAGGTCGGGTCCTCCGGGTTCTCGACGACGATCACGCCGGTCAGGCCGCTCCCCATCTGCATCAGCGTGTTGCAGTGCGGGTGGTACCAGAAGGTGCCGGCGTCCGGCGGTGTGAAGAGATAGTCGAACCCGTCGCCGGGATAGACATAGGGCTGCGTCATTTCCGGCACTCCGTCCATCGCATTGGCGATCCTCAGGCCATGCCAATGAACGGTCGTCGGTTCGTCGAGACGGTTGACCAGTCTCGCTGCGAAGGGTTCGCCCTTGCGCATCCTCAAGACGGGCGGCATGGCGGCGCTTGCCGGGTTGCCGGGATCATGCAGGATAACTCGGGGATCATGCGCGATACCCCGGGGATCATGCGCCGTGACCCGGGGATCATAGGTCATGACCCGGGGGGTGATGCCGCCGGCCGCTATCTGTGCCTCGGTGAACCGCGCCGTCAGGATCTGCGGATCGGGCGCTGCGCCCGCCCGCGCGGCAAGACCGGCGCCGAGCGCGAAGGCGCCGCCAAGTGCGGCTGAACCCTGGAGAAACATTCGGCGATCGAGCATCTGTATCTTGCTTGTCTGTTCCGGAAGAAGGGGCAAAGCCGATAGGCCCCCGAAAAATGGTCCGGCCCGTTATTAAACCTGATTTTCAGTTTCAGCAATTCGGCAGCCCACGCCTCGTTGCCACCCTGTTGGATCAAGGCTCTTTCCGCGTCTGGCCGCCCGCAAGCTTGTTGAAGAAGGACGATGTGCGCAGAAGGCTGCGAAACGGCATCGACCTTTCCTCGGCTGGAACGGGTTTGCGCGCAGTCATGCGCCGGATCGTATAGGCCATGAAGAGCGCCAGGATTGCTGCCGTATACATGAAGAGCACCGGCGGTTCGAAGATCTCGAGCAGGAAGGATGCGAGGAGCGGCCCGATGATGGCTCCGAGCGACCAGAAGAAGAGCATCCCGGCGGAAACCAGCGCATGCTGGCCTTCGGCCGCATGGTCGTTGGCATGCGCGGAGCAGAGCGAGAAGAGCGGCATCGCGAATGCGCCGAAGGCGAAGATGCCGGCGAAGTTCAACCACTCGTCGTTCCCGGCGACGAAGGCGAGGAAGAGCCCCGCGAGAAGGGAGCCGAAGGTGGCGATCAGGATGATCAGCCTGCGGTCGATCCGGTCGGAGTAATACCCCAGCGGATATTGAAGCACGACGCCGCCGATGATGCCGGCGCTCATGAAGGTCGCGATCGCCGTCACCGAAAGGCCGATCTCCTGCGCATAGATAGGGCCGAGCGAGCGGAACGCGGCATTGGTGAGGCCGACGACGATGCAGCCGATGGTGGCCAGCGGCGAGATGTTCCAGAGCGCCTTCACGTCGAAGCGTATCGCTTCCGGTGCAACCGGGCTCGACCGGTCGGCAAAGGAGATCGGCACGAGCGAAAGCGTCAGCGCCATCGAGATGATGGCGAAAAGCTCGAAGCCGCCGATTCCGATGCCGGGAATTGCATATTGTGCAGCCGTCACCGAGCCGAGATCGACGAGGCGATAGATCGAAAGGGTGCGCGCGCGGTTGCCGTTGGTGACGCTGGCATTCAACCAGCTCTCGACCGTAGCGAAGAGGCTCGCGAAGCAGATGCCGGCGACGAGCCGCATCAGGAACCAGAACCACGGATCGATGACCAGCACCATGGCGATCGCAGCGGCGGAGGCGATGGCTGCCATCGCCGAAAAGGTGCGGATATGGCCGATCGCCCTCAGAATGCGCGTGACGTAGACGCAGCCGATTGCAAAGCCGACATTGTAGCCGGCGCCGATTACGCCGATCAGCGAGGTCGAGAAGCCTTCTTCGAGCGCTCTCAAGGAGATGAACGTGCCCTGCAACCCGTTGCCGCCGATCAGAATGCCTGCGGTGACGAGCAGCGGGATGAGCGGGCGAATCTGGGACATGGAACAGAAGGGATCCGATTGCGGCCGCGAACTCGCGCGATACGCGACCCTTGCCCCTGTTTAACCGTGGCTGACGCGCGGGAACAGTAGCAATTTGTGACCACCCGTGTCCAAATTTGCGCGGTACCCCTCGCGGCCGTGGTCGACGCGGGCAACTTGTACGACCAGGCCGGCGCTCCTGCCGCCGGCGCGCCGCGGCCTTGACAAAACCGGCGCATCATGCGCTTTTCCGCCCGACTTTGACCTGCCGCCCTGCGCCGTTCTGCGAGCTGCGCGGCCTTTAAGCAATTCCGGGACTATACGATGCACCGTTACCGCAGCCACACCTGTGCCGCCCTCCGCAAGTCGGATGTCGGCTCCACCGTTCGCCTTTCCGGCTGGGTTCACCGCGTCCGCGATCACGGCGGTGTGCTCTTCATCGACCTGCGCGACCATTATGGCATGACCCAGGTCGTCGCCGATCCGGATTCGCCGGCCTTCAAGACCGCCGAGACCGTGCGCGGCGAATGGGTCATTCGCGTCGACGGTGCCGTCAAGGCGCGCACCGACGATACGGTCAACAAGAACATGCCCACCGGCGAGGTCGAACTCTATGCCCGCGAGATCGAGGTTCTCTCGGCCGCCAAGGAACTGCCGCTGCCGGTGTTCGGCGAGCCGGACTATCCGGAAGACGTGCGCCTGAAATACCGCTTCCTGGATCTCCGCCGCGAGACGCTGCACAAGAACATCGTCAGGCGCACCGAGATCATCGCCGCCATGCGCCGGCGGATGGGCGACATCGGCTTCACCGAATATACGACGCCGATCCTGACGGCCTCTTCGCCGGAAGGTGCGCGTGACTTCCTGGTGCCGAGCCGCATCCACCCCGGCAACTTCTATGCGCTGCCGCAGGCGCCGCAGCAGTACAAGCAGCTTCTGATGGTCGCCGGCTTCGACCGTTACTTTCAGATCGCGCCCTGTTTCCGCGACGAGGATCCGCGCGCCGACCGGCTGCCCGGGGAGTTCTACCAGCTCGACCTCGAAATGAGCTTCGTCGAGCAGGAAGACGTCTGGGACGCCATGGAGCCGATGATCCGGGCGATCTTCTCGGACTTTGCCGGCGGCAAGCCGGTGACCGACAAGTTCCCGCGCATTCCCTACGACACGGCGATCCGCAAATACGGTTCCGACAAGCCGGATCTGCGCAACCCCATCGAGATGCAGGAAGTCACGCAGCATTTCGCCGGATCCGGCTTCAAGGTCTTCGCCAACATGATCGCCTCCAATCCGAAGGTGGAGATCTGGGCCATTCCCGCCAAGACCGGCGGCTCCCGCGCATTCTGCGATCGTATGAACGCCTGGGCCCAGAGCCAGGGTCAGCCGGGTCTCGGCTACATCTTCTGGCGCAAGGAGGGCGAGAAGCTCGAAGGCGCCGGTCCGCTGGCCAAGAATATCGGCGAGGAACGAACCGACGCGATCCGCACGCAGCTCGGCCTCGAAGATGGCGACGCCTGCTTCTTCGTGGCTGGCGAGCCGGCGAAGTTCTACAAATTCGCCGGCGAGGCTCGCACCAGGGCCGGCGAGGAACTGAACCTCGTCGACCGCGATCGCTACGAGCTGTGCTGGATCGTGGACTTCCCGTTCTATGAATGGAACGAGGAGGAAAAGCGTGTCGACTTCGCCCACAACCCCTTCTCGATGCCGCAGGGCGGTCTGACCGCGCTTTCGAGCGACGATCTCCTGTCGATCAAGGCGTTCCAATACGACATGGTCTGCAACGGCTTCGAGATCGCCTCGGGCTCGATCCGTAACCAGTCGCCGGAACTGATGGTCAAGGCTTTCGAAAATGTGGGCCTGAGCCAGGCCGACGTCGAAGAGCGGTTCGGCGGTCTCTACCGTGCGTTCCAGTACGGTGCCCCGCCGCATGGCGGCATGGCCTTCGGCATCGACCGCATCGTCATGCTGCTCGTCGGCGCCAAGAACCTGCGCGAGATTTCGCTGTTCCCCATGAACCAGCAGGCCCAGGATCTGCTGATGGGCGCGCCTTCTCAGGCGACGCCTGCGCAACTCAGGGAACTCTCGATCCGACCGATCCCGCAGAAGAAGGATTGATCTTCTTCGAGACCGAACGAACCCGGCGATGATCTCGCCGGGTTTTTCTTTGGTCCGGTTCCTGTTTCGAAGCGCGCGAGGAGAGAGTCCCGGGACGCGCTCCGTGACGCTCGCCTTGACAGCGGATGTTTCGAGGCGTTTCCTTTCCGTGCAAACCATCGGTTGGAGGGGAACAATGATCAAGACCGTCAAGGATCTGCTCGCGGAAGCAAACGGTGCAGTCCCGAAATTGTCTCCCGCCGAGGCGGCCGAGAAGATGCGCGCCGATGATGTGTTGATCGTGGACGTCCGTGATCCGACAGAAGTCCAGCAAACCGGCAGGATCAAGGGGGCGGTAAACGTCTCGCGGGGGATGCTGGAGTTTCGGGCAGACCCGGAAAGCCAGTACCACAATCCGGTCTTTCAGAAGGACAAGACCATCCTTCTGCATTGTGCCTCCGGCGGCCGTTCCGCTCTTGCGGGCAAGACCCTGCAGGACATGGGATACTCGGCCGTCTACAACATCGGCGGCTTCAAGGATCTGGCCGAGGCGGGCATCGATACAGAACCGGCGTGAACGCGCGCATCGAACGGAACTTCGCCCCTCGTCGGCCTCGCAAGTAGGCGAAGGCGTCTCGCGGGGCGCTCCGCCTCCGGCATACGTTGCTGGCGCTCCCCGCCTGCGCCGCCCGCGGACGCTTCTCAGAAGTCCATTCCGCCGCCAGGCGGCATCTGCGGCTGCCCGTCCTTCTGCGGTTTCTCGGCGATCATCGCTTCCGTCGTCACGAGGAGACCGGCGATGGAGGCAGCGTCCTGAAGCGCGGCGCGCACGACCTTCGCCGGATCGATCACGCCCATTTGGAAGAGATCGCCGAATTCTCCGGTCTGTGCGTTCCAGCCAAAGGCGAAATCCTGTTTCTCGCGCAGCTTCCCGACGATAATCGATCCCTCGGCGCCGGCGTTCTCGGCGATCTGACGCACGGGTGCCTCGATCGCGCGGCGGACGATCTCGATGCCCACGCGCTGGTCGTCATTGGCGGTCGCAAGACCGTTGAGCACGCTCACGACCCGCAACAGCGCCACGCCGCCCCCGGGCAGAATGCCTTCCTCGACCGCCGCGCGCGTTGCATGCAGCGCATCGTCGACCCGGTCCTTCTTCTCCTTGACCTCCACTTCGGTCGAGCCGCCGACGCGGATGACGGCGACGCCGCCCGCGAGCTTGGCAAGCCGCTCCTGCAGCTTCTCCCGATCATAGTCCGAAGTCGTGTCCTCGATCTGCGCCTTGATCTGTGCGACGCGGCCGCCGATGTCCTCCTTCGATCCGGCGCCGTCGACGATTGTCGTCGTCTCCTTCTCCACCATGATGCGTTTCGCACGGCCGAGGGTATCCATCGTGGCGTTTTCGAGCTTGATCCCGAGTTCCTCGGAAATCACGGTGCCGCCGGTCAGGATCGCGATATCTTCCAGCATGGACTTGCGACGGTCGCCGAAGCCCGGGGCCTTGACCGCAGCGATCTTCAGGCCGCCGCGAAGCTTGTTGACGACCAGGGTGGCGAGCGCCTCTCCCTCGACATCTTCGGCAATGATCAGGAGCGGCTTGCCGGATTGGACGACGGATTCGAGGATCGGGATCATCGCCTGCAGGTTGGAGAGCTTCTTCTCGTGAAGCAGGATATAGGCGTCTTCCAGCTCCACCCTCATCTTTTCCTGATTGGTGATGAAATAGGGGGACAGATATCCCCGATCGAATTCCATTCCCTCGACGACTTCGAGTTCGATCTCGGCGGTCTTGGCCTCCTCGACGGTGATCACGCCCTCATTGCCGACCTTTTCCATCGCTTCGGCCAGGTAACGGCCGATCTCGGCATCGCCGTTGGCCGAAATCGTCGCCACCTGGGCGATTTCGGCATTTTTGGAGACCTTGCGGGCATTGTTCCTGAGTTCCTTGACGATCGCCTCGACGGCAAGATCGATGCCGCGCTTCAGATCCATCGGGTTCATTCCCGATGCGACGGCCTTGGCGCCCTCCCTGACGATAGCCTGAGCGAGTACGGTGGCTGTGGTGGTGCCGTCACCGGCGATGTCGCTGGTGCGCGACGCCACTTCGCGCAGCATCTGCGCGCCCATGTTCTCGAACTTGTCCTCGAGCTCGATTTCCTTGGCGACCGAAACCCCGTCCTTGGTGATCCGCGGTGCACCGAAGGACCTGTCGATGACGACGTTCCGTCCCTTCGGTCCCAGAGTCACGCGCACCGCGTTGGCCATGATGTCGACCCCGCGCAGCATCCGATCGCGGGCATCGCTGGTGAATTTGACTTCCTTGGCAACCATTTATGCCTCCCTCCACACGGAATTCCCGAATGTCTTCGTGCTTCTTTCGCGTCCCGCCGGCACGCTCCTCCTGGAGCGCCGCGTGTCGGCGGGGAGCAGGGCATGCCGTGCTCCCCGCCGCTGCCGATTGCATTCACTCCTCGTCGTCGGCGGGCGTCAGGATATCGATCAGCGCCGCAACGCGGCCGGCCGGAAGGTGGCGGCCCTCGCCGATCAGCGCCTCGTCGTTGTTGACCCATGCTATTGCTTCGGCAAGTTCACTCGCGGTCGCGCCCGTCGCGAGAAGTTCAGCCATCAGCGTTTCGTCGACAGGGCCGAGGATGGCGGTGATATCCGAATGCTTCAGTCCCATGGCGTCCTCCTTCCGCTTGGTCGGTCGGGAATGCGCAAACTGTCGGCACGCAAAAAATAGATAGGCGATCGCGTGCGAGCATCAAGCATGCATCATATCATCGATCGGGCGGATGAAAAAAACCCCGGCGACAAGGCCGCCGGGGGTCAGCATGTGGCCGCGCCATAAGCGCCATCAGTCGTTCGCCGTCACCTTGACGCCGAGCACGGACGGGACGGTGTTGGGAGCCCCCATTGCAGCCCCCATGATCATCGGGAACGGCACGGGCTTTTCCGGCTCAGCGCTGATCGTCAGGCTCTTCGGATTGTCGAGAAAGGCGCTGACGGCGCTGGAGACCTGGTTCTGCAGCTCCGGGATATTGAGCTGCGCCATCATGATCGGCACGAGCCCCTTCAGCGATTGCGCCAGCTGTTCGCCGGTGACGCCCTGCTGGCTGCCGGCGTAGTCGAGCGCCTTTTTCGTGATTGATGCATCGTCGAAGCGGATCGAGGCGCTATTGAAGGTAAGCTGCTGCATCAGGCCGAGCATCGCCAGTGCCATCGCCTGATCGGCTTCCTTCTTGTTCGGGTTGGCCTCAGCCGCTTGGGCTGCCTCCTGCAACGACTTCATGAATTGCAGCGTATAGCCGGACAAGTCCATGGCGATATTCAGCCGGCCGACATTCTTGAAGTCCAGCGCGTATTCGTCGAGGGCAAGGTTGCCGGTTTCCAATTCCCAACTGCCCTTCATCGTGACTCCGCCATCGAGCGTCGTCAGCCCAAGCTTCTCGACCGCTTCCTTGGTCTTGGCATCCTCGATTTGCGACAGATCCGCCTTGATTCCGGCAAGCGTCGCGTCGAAGTCGAAGCCCGCATCGTTTTCCTGCCGCGTCAGATTGGTTTCCGTGCTTTCGGCGGTGAAGACGTTCTTGCCTTTGACGTTTACGGTCATAGGGCCGGTGCCGGCTGTTTCGTAAAGCAGGATGTCATCGATCGTGGTACCGGCCGCGTTGCCCGGAATGGACAGGCCGCCGATAGAGATGTCCTTGACCGAGAAGCTTGAATGCTTGTCACTGACAGCGATATCCGGGAAGGAGACGGTTTCGGCATAGTAGCCGCCGTCCTTTTCCTCGACGCCTTCGAACGTCACCTCGCCTATGTCGATGGACGTGCCGGGCTTTGCCACCACCTGCAGCTTCATGCCGGTGACCGTCACCACGTCGCCGTCGGCCTCCGCCTTGTCGTAGGTCACCGAAGTGCCGTTGGGCAACGTCGCCGCATTGAGCTTTTGCATCATGTCCGCGCCGTCCAGGGCCATGGCCTGTCCGGCGAGGGTAAGGAGGGCGGCGCTGGCCAGCATCAGGCGGACTTTGCGCGTATGTATCATTGGAGTTCCTTGTGAAATTGTTCTGATTGCGTCGATCATGCCGGGACGATACGCAAGCGCCGTTCTGCCGCCAAGTGCAAACTCGTGCGGGGGCGGGCCAGGGATCACCCGCCGGTGACGTTCTCCACAGTGGCATAGCCCGGAATTCTTGCCGTCCCGCGCCTGTTGAGGTAGCAAGGACATATGGGACAAAGCCTTTTGCCGCCGTCTGGCGGGGACGACAACATTCAGCCGGTTGACCTGAAGGCGGCGCTGGAAGAGCGTTATCTGGCCTATGCGCTGTCGACCATCATGCACCGCGCGCTGCCGGACGTTCGCGACGGCCTGAAGCCGGTCCATCGCCGGATCATTCATGCCATGAGCGAGATGGGCCTGCGGCCCAATTCCTCGTTCAAGAAATGCGCCCGCATCGTCGGCGACGTCATCGGTAAGTTCCACCCGCATGGCGACCAGTCGGTCTACGATGCGCTGGTGCGCCTCGCGCAGGACTTCTCCCAGCGCTATCCGGTCGTCGACGGCCAGGGCAACTTCGGCAATATCGACGGCGATAACGCTGCCGCCTACCGTTACACCGAAGCGAAAATGACCGAGGTCGCAGCCCTCCTTCTGGAGGGAATCGACCAGGACGCGGTCGATTTCCGCCCGACCTACAACGAGGAGGACCAGGAGCCGACCGTGCTTCCCGGTGCCTTCCCGAATCTGCTCGCCAACGGCGCGTCCGGTATCGCCGTCGGCATGGCGACCTCCATCCCGCCGCACAATGCGCATGAGCTCTGCGACGCGGCGCTCCATCTCATCAAGCATCCGGATGCGACGGTGGAGGATCTGCTGTTCGATCCGGCCAATCCGCAGCGCGGCGGCATCGAAGGGCCGGATTTCCCGACCGGGGGCGTGATCGTCGAGAGCCGCGCCAGCATGGCCGAGTCCTATCGGACCGGCCGCGGCGGTTTTCGGGTCCGGGCACGCTGGGCGGTAGAGGATCTTGGGCGCGGCGGCTTCCAGATCGTCGTCACCGAAATTCCCTATCAGGTCCAGAAGTCCCGCCTGATCGAAAAGATCGCCGAACTGCTCATCGCACGCAAACTGCCGCTTCTCGAGGACATCAGAGACGAATCGGCAGAGGACGTCCGCGTCGTACTGGTGCCGAAGAGCCGCTCGGTCGATGCCAATATCCTGATGGAATCGCTCTTCAAACTTACCGAACTCGAGAGCCGCATTCCGCTGAACATGAATGTGCTGTCGATGGGCCGCGTACCGCGCGTCATGGCGCTCAACGAGGTGCTCAGCGAATGGCTGGCGCACCGCCGGGAGGTCCTGCAGCGGCGCTCGCGCCACCGGCTCGCCGCAATCGATCGCCGGCTCGAGATTCTCGGCGGCTATCTCATCGCTTATCTCAACATCGACGAGGTCATCCGCATCATCCGCGAGGAGGATGAGCCGAAGGCCGTGATGATCGAGCGCTTCGGGCTCACCGATGTCCAGGCCGAAGCGATCCTCAACATGCGGCTGCGCTCGTTGCGCAAGCTCGAAGAATTCGAGATCCGCACCGAGTTCGACGCGCTGTCGAAAGAGAAGGCGGAAATCGAGGCGTTGCTCGCCTCTGGTGACAAGCAGTGGCAGGCGGTCGCCTGGGAGATCGGCGAGGTCAAGAAGAAATTCGCCAAGGCGACCGAACTCGGCAAGCGCCGCAGCACCTTCGCCGACGCGCCTGACGCGGATGTCGAAGCCATTCAGCAGGCGATGATCGAAAAGGAGCCGATCACCGTCGTCATCTCGGAGAAAGGCTGGATCCGGGCCTTGAAGGGGCACATCGCCGATACGTCTTCGCTCCAGTTCAAGGATGGCGATGGCCTGAAGGTTTCGTTTCCCGCGCAGACGACGGACAAGATCCTCATCTTCACGACGGGCGGGAAGGCCTACACGCTTGGCGGCGACAAGCTGCCCGGCGGGCGGGGCCACGGAGAACCCTTGCGCATCATGGTCGATATGGAGAACGACCAGGACGTGCTGACGGCCTTCGTGCACGATCCGGCACGCAAGCTCATCGTCTCTTCCACGGCCGGCAATGGCTTCGTCGTCACCGAGAGCGATATCGTGGCCAACACGCGCAAGGGCAAGCAGGTGATGAACGTCACCATGCCCGACGAGGCCAAGCTCGTCGTTCCGGTCAAGGGTGATCATCTCGCCGTCGTCGGCGAGAACCGCAAGATGCTCGTCTTCCCGCTGGTCCAGGTTCCCGAGATGGCACGCGGCAAGGGCGTGCGTCTCCAGCGCTACAAGGATGGCGGCGTTTCCGATATCCGTTCTTTCGCAATCGCCGAAGGGCTTAGCTGGGAAGACAGCGCCGGCCGTGTCTTCACCAAGACCAGGGACGAATTGATCGAGTGGATGGGTGATCGCGCCGGCGCCGGGAGGGTCGTCCCGAAGGGCTTCCCACGGAGCGGCAAATTCAGCGGCTAGATCGATAACACCGGGCTTGCAAGGGCGGAGCGTTCGTGGATCAATGTTGGTGGATAGCCCCGGGCCGGTGTCCTCGCTATCCCGAATATCGCTGCAATTCCTTGATCTCCTGCATGTCCCCTTGATCGGCTCCGATTCGAGCAACCTGCGGCGGCGAGATGAACGCGATGACCTCGGCTCTTGACGATACATTGCTGGCGCTGGCCGATCCGATGCGCCGCCGCATATTCGAAGTCCTGTTTGCCGGCGAGACGCCTGCGGCGAGTATCGCTGCAGCCATCGGCATCGGGGAGGACGTCCTTTCGGGGCATCTTGCCGTTCTGGAGACAGCCGGGTTGGTTGCCCGGCGGTGGAATGGCGGGAAAGAACTCGTCAAGGCCGATCCTGCGCCGCTCGAGATTGCCGCGGAGTGGATCGACACCAATCGCGAGCTCTGGGCGATGCAGTCGCAGATGCAGGAATCCGCCAGGGATGAAGGGTCGCCCGAACAGCGATAGGAGCCGAACAGCGACGTAAAGTCGTCGCTTCGCATGCTCGGTGCAAGCGCGCCTCCTCCGGCAGGCGGATGAGGCGCTATCCTATCCCGCAATTTCCACGCAGGCGATGCGCGCCCTGGCCGCCTTGATCCGCATCTGCCAAAACGAATGGCCGAGCAAAGCGAGAATGAGGATCGTGCCGCCGAGGAGCGTTCGGTTCGTCGGCGTCTCCGCAAAGACGACCCGTACCCAGATCGGCGCCAGAATGGTCTCCAGCAGGTAGAACATGCCGACTTCCGGCGCGGAAAGGTAGCGCGGCCCCGTCGCCAGACAGAAGAAGGCAAGCGGGATCATCACCAGTCCGTTGAAGAGGATGTAGGCGGGTTCGGCGATCGTGAGGCCGCCGGACGGCAAAAGCATGAAGCCGGCGATCGCCGGGAAGACCGCCGTCGTCAGCGGCACGAGCGACATGTCGCGGCCGCTGGCGCGGCTGATGGTGATCGCGCTTGCGAGCAGGAAGGCCGAGGATGCCGCCATCGCATCACCGAAGAGATGCCCGCTTTCGAGTCCGTCGCTGACGATCACACCGACGCCGACGAGCATGACCGCCATCGTCAGGAAGGTGGCGTTGGAGGGGCGCTCCCCGAGGAATATCCACGATAGGATCGCCGCGAACATCGAAGTGAACGCCAGTATGAAAACAACGTTCGCGGTCGATGTATTGAATACGGCGAGCAGGAAAGTGAAGGAGTTGATGCCGTAGAAGAGACCGGCGATCAGGCCGGCCTTTCCCGGGATCAGGGCGACACGGCGGCCGAGCAGGCGGTTGATCACCACCCATGTGGCGAGCGCGGCGAGGAAGGTCGAGAGGCTGCGCACGGCAAGGATCGACCAGACCTCGCCATCTGCCGACCGGATCAGCGGAATGTCGAAGGAGAGCGCAAGGCCGCCGAGGCCGGTGATGGCAAGGCCGCGCCGGTGCCGGGCGGCGTCAGTGGATGGGGTCAATTTTCAATCCGTGGCGGGTTTGGTGGAATCGTGCTCGCCAGAATAGCGCTCCCAGCCGCGGGCCATAAGGTGCTCTTGCGGCAAAAACTTTGTCTTATACCCCATTTTACGCGATCCCTTGACCCAATAGCCGAGATAGACATGCGGCAGACCGCGTTCCTTCGCCCGGCGGATATGATCCAGAATCATATAGGTGCCGAGGGAACGCTCGGAGAGAGCCGGATCGAAGAAGGAATAGACCATGGAGAGACCGTCGCTCATCCGGTCTGTGAGCGCCGTGGCGATCAGGGGGCCTCGCGCCTTGTCGTTGATGCCGTCGCCTTCGACCCGCAACCGGTACTCGATGATCTTCGTGTGCACATGGGTATCCTCGACCATCATCGCATAGTCGAGCACCGACATGTCGGACATGCCGCCTTTCTGATGGCGACAGTCGAGATAGCGCCGGAAGAGATTGTACTGCTCGCTCGATGGCTCGGCCGGATATTCCGCGGAGACGATGTCGCCATTGGCCGCAAGCACGCGGCGCATGGATCGCGTCGGCGCGAATTCGTTGGCGAGTATGCGCACGGAAATGCACGCCCGGCAGGTCTCGCAGGCGGGGCGGTAAGCGATGTTCTGCGAGCGGCGGAAGCCGCCCTGCGTCAGGAGGTCGTTGAGCTCCGGCGCCCGCTCTCCCACCATATGCGTGAATACCTTCCGTTCCATCTGGTTCGGCAGATAGGGACACGCTGCCGGTGCGGTCAGGTAGAACTGAGGAGACGGTGCGGTCTGCGTGTTCATCGAGCGGGCGGATCACTCTTCGTGCGGTTGCTCATCGTAATAGCATGGCCGAAGAATGGAAAACGTCAACACACTCGTTCGGCGTAACGGTCCCGTCAGTACATGTCGCGCCGAACGGCCACGGTGCCGATCAGCAGGTCGTGCAACAGCCGGCCACGGTCGGTGAAGAGGCCGATCAGCAGGATGAGCGGCGTCAACAGCGCATTGGCGATCCAGAATATCGCCAGATGGACGATTGCCGTCAGGAAATCCATTGGCCGACCATCCGTCCGGGCGATCGCCACGCCCATGATCCTCATACCGGGTGATGCCTGCTCGCGGCCGCCGACGGTCAGTCCGAAATAGAGCATCGCCACCAAAGCGAAGAGGACCGGGTAGAGGAGAAAGCCGAGGCCGAGCGTCAGTATGCCGAGGAAGAAGACCACGACGGCCGCCGGTATCCACAGCAGCGCGACGATCAGGTAATCGATGATGAAGGCGAATATCCTGCGTGACAATACGCCCTGGTAGGCGCGCCAGTCCTCGCTCGGAAGCCTCAGTTCTTCATTATGCATGCTCATGCGCGTGCCCCAAAATTGCTATCCACCCAAGATATGGGGAGCGAATGCGGTAAAACAATGCACTGGCCGGTCTGCTGCCGGCGTCAGCGTTTCGCAAGAGTGCGAGCCACGTCGACGGCAAAGTAGCTGAGGATACCGTCGCAACCGGCACGCTTGAAGGCGAGCAGCGTCTCAAGCATCACCCGCTCCCCGTCGATCCAGCCATTGGCGGCGGCAGCCTTGATCTGCGCGTATTCGCCGGAAACCTGATAGGCGAAGACGGGCAGGCCGAAGGCTTCCTTCATCCGCCAACAGATATCGAGATAGGGCAGGCCGGGCTTCACCATCAGCATGTCCGCGCCTTCCTCCACATCGAGTGCCGCATCGCGGATCGCCTCCGTGCCGTTCGACGGATCGATGTAATAGGTCTTCTTGTCGCCCTTGAGCAGACCGCCCGTGCCGATCGCCTCTCGATAAGGGCCATAGAAGGCGGAGGCGAATTTCGTCGCATAGGACATGATCCCGACATTCTGGTGGCCGGCAGCGTCGAGCGCCTCGCGGATCGCGCCGATCCGCCCGTCCATCATGTCGGAGGGCGCGATGATGTCGGAGCCGGCGTCGGCCTGAATGACCGCCGCCCTGGCGATCGCCTCCACCGTCTCGTCGTTGACGATCTCGCCGCCCCGCAGGATGCCGTCGTGCCCGTGGCTGGTGAACGGATCGAGCGCGACATCGGTGATGATCCCGATGTCGGGTACGGCCTTTTTGATCGCCCGCGTCGCCTGATTGATCAGATTGTCGGCGTTGAGGCTGTCGGACCCGGTCTCGTCGCGAAGCGCCATTTCGATATTGGGGAAGGTGGCGATAGCCGGGATGCCGAGGCCGGCCGCCTCCTTCGCCGCTTCGACCGCCTTGTCGACGCTCATGCGGTTGACGCCCGGCATCGCAGCGATCGGCTCGGCGATGCCGCTGCCGGGCACGACGAAGATCGGCCAGATCAGGTCGTCCACCGTCAGTCGGTTCTCCCGAACCAGCCGGCGTGTCCAATCCGCCTTGCGGTTGCGGCGCATGCGGCGGTGTCCGGTGATCCTGTCCACAAGATTTGTCCTGTCGTTCATCGCGCCGCGTCCCTCTTTCCTGATCGTGCGTGAAGGCGGTTTATCACGCGCCTTCAGGGGTTGAAAACCCGCATCGCCAGCCATTGGCCTGCGGCATTTCTTCCGCCCGTCGAGTACATCGCGGCGCATTCCCGTCCTTCGCGCTGGTGGTTCGCAGACGCCCGGCCTATCTTGCCGGCCATGCTTCATGATTCTGTTCACGTGCCGAAACCGTCGCTCACCGAGGTGCTCTTCGCCTGGTTCCTGCGCCTGGTCGGTGCGTCCTGCTTCTGGTTCGCATTGAGCTATTGGGCCATGCTGATCGGCTTTTCCCATAGCGGCGCGGGCCGTTTCGATCTTCTGTCGCCGGAGTGGCGCGCGGCCGCCACGGCACTTGCAGTCGTCTACCCGGTCGCCGCCATTGGGCTCTGGCTTCTGGTCTCCTGGGGGCCGGTCGTCTGGGTGGTTGCCGCCGCGACGGAGATCGTCATGGACAAGTTCTATCCCGGCATCCTCGGCCACCGTCCGTTGCTGATCGTGCTCCACGGATCCGTCGCCGTCACTTTCGTGCTTTTCCGCGCCGCGCTGCTCTATCAGCGGCTGCGCCAGGTACGGAAGGTAAGGGTTGATTCACCCTGAGACAGGCTCGGTCGGCGGTAAGTTCATGTTAAGGCTGCGGTTTAAGTAGAATTTTATACGTATTCGATAGGGTCTCACTCAAGGCGGGAAGACAAAGAGACACCGCCAAACGAAACAGTGAGGCACGAAAATGAACACCAAGATGAAGCCGCAGGTTGTTGCGCCCAGAGACCCGCAGGAAGAAACCATCCGTGGTCTCTACATGGAATCCCTCCACCTCGTCGAGCGCCTGCATCGCCGCCTGCTCGACGTCATCAAGGACGAGTTCGACCGTCAGGGACGCAGCGACGTCAATGCCGTCCAGGCTCTGCTCCTGTTCAACATCGGCAACTCCGAACTGACCGCCGGCGAACTTCGCTCCCGCGGTTACTATCTGGGCTCGAACGTTTCCTACAACGTCAAGAAACTCGTCGATCTCGGCCTGATCAACCACCAACGCTCGCGTGTCGACCGCCGTTCGGTTCGCATCAGCCTCACGGAAGACGGGCAGGAGATCGCCGAAACCGTCGCCAAGCTTTATGAGCGCCACATCGGTTCGATCCAGAAGGTCGGCGGGATCGGCAGCGACGAGTTCACCCAGATGAATAAGCTCCTGCAGCGTCTCGACCGCTTCTGGAACGATCAAATCCTCTATCGCCTTTAATCGGGCATACCCCTCCAGTCTCAAGGGTCGGGCGCAATCCCTGCGTGTCCGACCTTTGCTGCATTTCACGCCATGGAGTTGCAGCGCCACGCCCCGCCGACGGGCGCGGAGACACGAATTGGCCATATTGCTGTGACAGCGACGCTTGGGTGCGGCAGATGCGCAATTGCGTCCATGTGACGGAAGTCGGTTGCGCGGCTCGCCTGCCGGGGCGGCTCTTGTTCGCGGGAACGTGAAGCGATTTGAGGGCCGGGTGGCACGCGGGTTTACCTTTGTTAACCATAGCCGTGCTAATGCATGTCGCCCAGAAGCGCAGATCGGTTTTGGGACGCGACTTGCATGAATGCAAAGACGTAAAGCGCATCGCGTAATGCGCTTTAGGGCTCGGGCAGCGCGCTTCTGGCGCATTGAGACGGTGGGACTATGTCGAAAAAGAACGGAATTGATGCTTTCTCGCGCCGCGCATTTCTGCGCTCGGCCGCAACCTTCGGTGCCGCCGCATGGGCAGGCGCCGCCGGCGCCCAGGATGCGCTGAACGAAATCATCAATTCGCCGCGCCGCGGCTCCTGGGACGACCAGTTCGATGCGAAGGCTTCGCGCACGGCTACTGCGGTCCTCTCCAACACGCCGGTCTTCGGCCCTGAAACGATCGCACATTTGCAGCAGGCGATCTTCGATTATCAGCAGATCGCATCCGCCGGAGGCTGGCCGATGGTCACGCCTGCGAGCACCCAAAGGCTCGAAATCGGCGTTACCGATCCTTCCGTCCAGCAGTTGCGTCAGCGCCTGATGATCTCCGGCGATCTGCCGCAGTCTGCCGGCATTTCCTCTTCCTTCAACTCCTACGTCGACGGCGCGGTCAAGCGCTTCCAGGCGCGCCACGGCCTTCCGGCCGACGGCGTGATCGGCGAATATTCCCTGAAGGCCATGAACGTCGACGCCTCGACCCGGCTCGCCCAGCTCGAAACAAACCTCGTACGGCTCCAGTCGATGTCCGGCGACCTCGGACGGCGCTACGTCATGGTCAACATCCCTGCGGCCTATATCGAAGCAGTGGAGAACGGCCGCGTCGCGTTGCGCCATACGGCCATCGTCGGCAAAATCGACCGCCAGTCGCCGATCCTCAATTCAAAGATCTACGAGGTCATCCTCAACCCCTACTGGACGGCGCCGCGCTCGATCATCCAGAAGGATATCATGCCGCTGATGCGCAAGGATCCGACCTATCTCGAGCGCAACGCGATCCGCCTTCTCGACGGCAACGGCAACGAAGTGTCGCCGGAAACCATCGACTGGCAGGCCGAGAAGGCGCCGAACCTGATGTTCCGCCAGGACCCCGGCAAGATCAACGCGATGTCCTCGACGAAGATCAACTTCCACAACGAGCACGCCGTCTACATGCACGACACGCCGCAGCAGGGCCTGTTCAACAAGCTGATGCGCTTCGAATCGTCCGGCTGCGTGCGCGTCCAGAACGTGCGCGACCTCTCCACCTGGCTGCTCAAGGAAACGCCCGGCTGGGCGCGTCAGCAGATCGAGGCGACGATCAAGTCCGGCGTCAACACGCCGATCAAGCTTGCCGAAGAGGTCCCGGTCTACTTCACCTATATAACCGCCTGGTCGGCAAAAGACCGTGTCGTCCAGTTCCGCGACGATATCTACCAGCGCGACGGTGCGGCCGAACTCGCGCTGCAAACGACGACGGGGATCGAGCAATCTGCCGGTCCCATCGACGCAGACGCCCTGCCGCAATAAGCAGAGAAGCCACATTCCTCATCACAGGCCGCGCGTTCCACGAACGCGCGGCTTTTTCAATTGGAGACGGCTGTGCGAACCCGGCGCGGCGGATGGCGGAAATGACGCAATCCGCATAGCGGATATTGCTCTCCGCGTGCGAGGAAGCTAAAGAACAGCCACCCTTCAGAGGAGCCTCGAGCCGATGCTTTCACAGACCAACGACGCTTTCTTCACCCGCTCTCTCGCCGACAGCGATCCGGAGATCTTCGGTGCGATCGAGAAGGAGCTGGGTCGCCAGCGCCATGAGATCGAGCTGATCGCCTCCGAGAACATCGTTTCACGGGCCGTGCTCGAGGCGCAGGGCTCGATCATGACCAACAAATATGCCGAGGGTTACCCGGGCAAGCGCTATTACGGCGGCTGCCAGTATGTCGATATCGCCGAGGAACTCGCGATCGAACGCGCCAAGAAGCTCTTCGGCGTCAACTTCGCTAACGTTCAGCCGAATTCGGGCTCGCAGATGAACCAGGCGGTCTTCCTGGCGCTGCTGCAGCCGGGCGACACCTTCATGGGCCTCGACCTCAATTCCGGCGGCCACCTGACGCATGGGTCCCCGGTGAACATGTCGGGCAAATGGTTCAACGTCGTTTCCTACGGCGTGCGCCAAGACGATCACCTTCTCGACATGGACGAGGTCGCCAAGAAGGCGCGCGAGCAAAAGCCGAAGCTGATCATCGCCGGCGGAACGGCCTATTCCCGCATCTGGGACTGGAAGCGCTTCCGCGAGATCGCCGACGAGGTGGGCGCGTGGCTGATGGTCGACATGGCGCACATTGCCGGTCTCGTGGCCGGTGGCCAGCATCCGTCGCCGTTCCCGCATTGCCACGTTGCGACGACCACCACGCACAAGTCCCTGCGCGGACCCCGCGGCGGCATGATCCTTACCAATGACGAGGAAATCGCCAAGAAGATCAATTCCGCCGTCTTCCCCGGTCTCCAGGGTGGTCCGCTGATGCATGTGATTGCCGCCAAGGCAGTCGCGCTTGGCGAGGCGCTGCAGCCCTCCTTCAAGGATTATGCGGCCCAGGTCGTCAAGAACGCCCGCACCCTTGCCGAAACCTTGAAGGCCAACGGCCTTGACATCGTCTCGGGCGGTACCGACAACCACCTGATGCTGGTCGACCTGCGCAAGAAGAACGCGACCGGCAAGCGTGCCGAAGCTGCTCTCGGCCGTGCCTACGTCACCTGCAACAAGAACGGCATTCCCTTCGACCCCGAAAAGCCCTTCGTCACCTCCGGCGTGCGCCTCGGTGCACCGGCCGGTACGACGCGCGGCTTCAAGGAGGCGGAGTTCAAGGAGATCGGCGAACTGATCGTCGAGGTGCTCGACGGTCTCAAGGTCGCCAATTCCGACGAGGGCAATGCCGCAGTCGAGGCTGGCGTGCGCGAGAAGGTGATCAAGCTCACCGACCGCTTCCCGATGTACGGCTATATGTGATCGGACGGCTGCATGCGCTGCCCCTATTGCGGTTCCGAAGACAGTCAGGTGAAGGATTCCCGTCCGGCAGAGGACGGGAACGCCATTCGCCGCCGCCGCATCTGCCCGGATTGCGGCGGCCGCTTCACGACCTTCGAGCGGGTGCAGCTGCGTGAGCTGATGATCATCAAGAAGACCGGTCGGAAGGTTCCTTTCGACCGGGATAAGCTGCTGCGCTCCTTCGAGATCGCGCTTCGCAAGCGCCCGGTGGATCGCGACCGGATCGAACGGGCGGTGTCGGGCATCGTCCGCCGGCTCGAAAGCTCGGGCGAAACCGAAATTCCCTCGGAGGAAATCGGCCTTCAGGTGCTCGAGGCGTTGAAGAGCCTCGACGACGTTGCCTTCGTGCGCTACGCGTCTGTCTATCGCGATTTCTCCCATGCGGAAGATTTCGAAAAGGTGATTGCCGAGATAAGCGCCAAGATTGCCCGCGATCCGGGCGAATAGGCCGGAGAGCACGGGGTATGGGCGAGCCGACACGTGAAGACGAACGTTTCATGGCGGCGGCGCTGCGGCTTGCAAGACGCAATCTCGGCCTGACTTCCACCAATCCCTCGGTCGGCTGCATCATTGTCAACGAAGGGACGATCGTCGGCCGAGCCGTGACCGCTTCGGGCGGGCGGCCGCATGCGGAAACACAGGCGCTTGCGGAGGCCGGCGAACAGGCGAGGGGAGCGACCGCCTATGTCACTCTCGAACCCTGTTCGCATCATGGCAAGACCCCGCCCTGCGCGGATGCGCTGATCGCTTCGGGGATCGCCCGTGTCGTCGTTTCCATCCTCGATCCCGACGAACGCGTTGCCGGCCGCGGGGTGGTGATGCTGCGCGATGCGGGGATCGCCGTCGACATCGGCACGCTCCATGAAGAGGGCGGGCGCGTGCTCGAGGCCTACCTCATGCGTCAGCGGAAGAAACGTCCGCATGTGACTTCTGAAACTTGCGGTTTCCGCCGATGGCATGATCGGCCGGAGAGGCGAGGGGCAGGTGAGGATTTCCGGTGCCGTCGCTCGCGCCCAGGTGCAGATTTTGCGAGCCGAGACGGACGCGATTCTTGTGGGTATCGGTACGGCCGTTGCCGACGATCCGCAACTCACGGTGCGGATCCCGGGACTGGAGGAGCGCTCTCCGATCCGGATCGTGCTCGACCGCCGGCTCGATCTGCCGCTCGACTCGAAATTGGTCCGCACGGCGCGCGACGTTCCGCTGATTGTCGTTGCGGGTGATGCAGGATTCCCTTCTCCCCGCATACGGGGAGAAGGTGCCCGAAGGGCGGATGAGGGGCAGCCAGGCGGCGCGCAGATGCCTCTCTCTGCGCTCGCGGAGAGAGGTCGATTACGACGCCAGGCGAGCTGGCCTCGAAGCGGCAGGAGCCGAGCTGCTGAACGCCGATACCATCCCCGACCTCCTGGCCGCACTTGCGTCCCGGGGCATCTCCTCCCTGCTCGTGGAGGGTGGGGCCCGGGCGGCGCGTTCGTTTCTCGATGCGGATCTGGTGGACCGAATCCTGCTCTTCACCTGCCCGCCGGCGATTGGCGAAGGCGGCATTCCGTCCCCATTTCAGAGGACGTCGGTGCCGGAGGGCTTCACACTTCGCCGCACGGCGCGCTACGGCGACGATCTGTTCGAGGATTATGAGAGAGAAAGCTGAATGTTCACAGGCATCATCACCGATATCGGCACGGTCGAGAAAGCTTCACCCCTCAAGGAAGGCATCAAGCTTCGTGTCGCCACCAATTACGACCCTCAGACCATCGATCTGGGCGCCTCCATCGCCCATGCCGGCATCTGCCTGACCGTCACGTCGCTGCCGGAAGCGGGCAGCAACGAGCGCTGGTTCGAGGTCGAGGCATGGGAGGAAGCGCTGAGGCTGACGACGATCGCCGACTGGCGGGAGGGGACGCGCATCAATCTCGAGCGCTCGCTGAAGATCGGCGACGAACTGGGTGGCCACATCGTGTCCGGCCATGTCGACGGCAAGGCGGAGATCCTCGCGGTCGAAGCGGAGGGGGAAGCGGTGCGCTTCCGCCTCAGGGCACCCGAACATCTCGCGAAATTCGTCGCCCCCAAGGGCTCGGTGGCGCTCGACGGAACGTCGCTCACCGTGAACAAGGTGGATGGCGTCGAGTTCGACGTATTGCTGATCCGTCATTCGCTCGAAGTGACGACCTGGGGCGAACGCAAGTCCGGCGATCTCGTCAATTTCGAGGTGGACACGATGGCGCGCTACGCGGCGCGATTGGCCGAATTCCCGGCTCCCAAGGACGAATAACGTCCGGCCGAAAGAAATCGCCCGTCAAAAAAGTCCGCCCCGAAATGGGGGCGGACGAGTTTGTCGGGCAGCCGGCCGAAAACATCAGCGCAGATAGATCGTCAGTCCGCCATCGGCCGCCTGCGTCGCCGCGGCGACGTTGTCGATTTCGACATTGCGTGCCCTGAGCGAAGCGAGCAGCGGTCTGTTGGCTTCGACGGCGGCTCGCAATGCGGCGCGCTGCCCCGGTGTCGCCTCGTCGACCCGCATACGGGTCTGATTCAGACGGCTCAACGTGTCGACATCGACGACGCGGAAATTGTCGCCCTTGAAGGTGCGCACGGTCTGGTCGATCCGGTCCGGCCAGTTCATTTCGACGCTCGCCGCCTGGGAGATGCCGGCGAAGGTAAGGGCGGAGAGGGTGGCGATGACGGAGATTTTCGCAATGCTGTTCATTGTCATGCTCCTTTGGTTTTGCGGCTGCCCCCGGTGACGATCGGTCCGTAGATCTGCCACGGCCGTTTTGCTTCTCTGAGGCGCAGCCTGCAGGCCAGCACGGGTCGTTTACGGGTGATGTCACCCGCAGCGAAGAAAGCTGGACCGTTTCGACTGGTTGGTACTGCGCCTTGTTCGCGTCCGACTGGGATCCCGCGCCGTGCCAACGGTCATGAAACTGGACCGGAATGTGGCCGTTTCGGTGGCGTAAACGGCTGAAAATAATTAAGAATTGTTCATCTTCCGCTTCTGCGATCCGCGCGGCGCCGTAGGAAACTTCCTGGAAGTGCTTTAACGCCTGTTGAGAATGGGCCACCGCCGCCGCTTGTTTGATCGCCTCATTCCTGTGCTTGTCACAGGAATCCAGCCAGACCAAGTCCTTGGGCGGAACGAACGCTTCCCGCGCCGCGGACGCGGCGCTGCTGGATCCCTGTGACGAGCACAGGGATGAGGAAGAGGAGAGGTTGCAGTCCTCCGAAAAGCTTCCTTCAGCGGGCGGAAAACCCCACATACTCTTTCCCGGTCTAAGCTTCCGATCCCTTCGGCCGCCTTTCGAACATGACCATCGGCCGGCCGTTATAGGTCGTGCGCCAGAATTCCTTGAAACCGTGTTTCAGGGCGACATTGATCGAAGCCTGGTTGCCCGGTTCGATGATGCAGGTCTTCCTCAGCACGGGAAACTGACGGTCGGCCCAGGCGAGGGCGGCGGTCACGGCTTCCGTCGCCAATCCGCGGCCGTGGTTCTTCGGTGAAATCGCCCAGCCCGTCTCCATCGTTCCCTCCAGCGAGGGCGTGATCTGGCGATGCGCTTCGTGGAAGCCGGCCTCTCCGATAAAGGCGCCGCTTTGCTTGTCCTGGATCGCGAAGAAGCCGAAGCCGAAGTAGTGCCACATGCCGACCTGGCGCAGGAATCGCGTCCAGGACTGTTCGCGCGTGTACGGCACGCCGCCGGTATAACGGGTCACTTCCTCGTCGCCGAAGAGTGCGCAATAGGAAGGAAAGTCGTCGCGCCGGTAGGGGCGCAGGAATAGCCGCTCGGTCTCGATCGTGGGGACGCTGTGCATTGTCGCTCCGCTTGTTCTGACAGGGGAAGGAGTAGAGTTCTCAGAAGCCCGGTTCACCGTCCCAATAGTCGGCCGCCGAGGGCGCGCGGCCGATGAAGTCGAACGACGCCTGGCTTTCGCCCGGACGCCGGGTCCGGGCAAGGAACTTGCCGGAGTCCGGATATTCGCAGATTTCGGTCGCTGCGATGGTGGAAATGGACAGGTATTTGAGCGGGACGGTGCCGGTATTGATGAGGTGATGCGCGGTCTCCTGGCCGCCAGCGGGGGCTCCGAGTATGTCGCCTGGTCCGACCGCATGGCGTTCGCTGCCGAAACGGTAGGTACCTTGCCCCTCGAGGATGATGAACAGCTCTTCTTCGACATGGTGGTTATGGAATGGACACCCGGATTTGCCGGGCGGAACCTCGCCGTAGCCTATGCCGATATCCTTGAGGCCGAGAAGCGACCCGAAAGAGACGTCGCTGGATTCGAAGAACGAGCCACGGCGCCAGTGGTCGAGCTTCAGGTTCTTCGGATTGACGATGGGCTTTTGCGCGTCCGTCATCGCAGTCGTCCTCCTGGTCGCGTCGCATGCCCGGCTCGACCTCGCGGAATCGGTCTGGGCGCGCTTAAGGATTAGAGACAGTTGGCGCCGTTACAAGCGGGTTTGCTGTTCGGCTCCACCAATATCGAAGATTGCGGTACGGCAAATGCCCTTCGGTTAACGGAATTTACTTGCCATTCCGTGCCGGGCATGGTTTGACCGCCGCCTGCACCGGCCAAGTCCGGTCCGAATTTTTCAAGACAGGTGATCCATGGCGAAGATCAAGCCCGTCCACATCCTGATTGTGGAAGCGCGTTTCTATGACGATATGGCCGACGCGCTCCTCGATGGAGCGAAACATGCGCTGGATGCGGCCGGCGCCACTTATGATATTGTGACGGTTCCGGGAGCGCTGGAAATTCCCGCGGCGATCGCCATGGCGCTCGACGGCGCCGACGAAGGCGGGGCGGAATATGACGGCTTCGTTGCGCTCGGCATGGTGATCCGCGGCGAAACCTACCATTTCGACATCGTCGCCAACGAGTCCGCGCGCGCGCTGATGGATCTCGCCGTCAGCGAGAGCCTGGCACTCGGCAACGGCATTCTGACGGTCGAAAACGACGATCAGGCCTGGGCACGGGCCCGCCGTACGGAAGGCGACAAGGGCGGATTCGCCGCGCGCGCCGCCCTGACCATGATTGAACTGAAGCAAAGATTGGGCGCAGAGAAGTGACGAACACCCCTTCGGATCAGCCGCTGAAACAGGTCAACCAGCGTGGCGCCGCGCGCCTTGCAGCCGTTCAGGCGCTTTATCAGATGGATGTCGGCGGGACCGGCGTCCTGGAGATCGTCGCCGAATACGAGGAACATCGCCTCGGCAAGGAACTGGACGGTGACACCTATCTCAGGGCAGACGCGTCCTGGTTTCGCTCGATCGTTGCGGGCGTCGTGCGCGACCAGCGCAAGCTCGATCCGTTGATCGGCTCGGCGCTTCAGGACGATTGGGCGCTTTCCCGGCTCGATTCCACCGTTCGCGCAATCCTGCGCGCCGGCACCTTCGAGATACTGGAGCGAAAGGACGTGCCGGTTCCGGTGATCGTGACCGAATATGTCGAGATCGCCAAGGCCTTCTTCCAGGACGAAGAGCCGAAGCTCGTCAACGCCGTCCTCGACCGGATCGCCAAACAAGTTCGCGGCGACCAGAGAAAGTAAGCGGATGGCCACCGAGCCGGCAGAAATCCGAACGGTCCTCCGCGAGGCGCGTCGCAACGTGCAGTTGCTTACCGTGGCGCAGGCACTGCTCGGCGTTGTCGGGCCGATCAGTTTTGCCGTCGGCGGGGTTGCCGGCCACCAGTTGCTCGGCGAAGACAAGTCGCTCGCGACGGCGCCGCTCACCGCCTACAATCTCGGCATGGCGCTCGGCGTCGTGCTCGTTGCGGTGTTGTCGCGAACTCGTTGGCCGGCGCTTCGCCTTCATCGCCGGTGCGTCGATCGCTGCGCTCGGCGGCGTGCTCGCCATGGCTGCCCTTTTCCGGGAGAGTTTCTGGTTCTTCGCCTGCGGCCTCGCCGTGCTCGGCGCTTCCAACGGCTTTACGCAGAAGCTCCGCTTTGCCGCAGCCGACGCCTCGCCCTCCTTCTACAAGGCCAAGGCGATTTCCTGGATCCTGGGAGGCGGCATCGTCTCGGCGATCCTCGGACCGCAGATCGTCATCTTCGCGGGCGATTACTTTGCGCCCGTGTGGTTCGCGGGCGCTTTCGTCGCTCTCGTACCGGTCTGCCTCGTCGCGCTCTTCTTCTTCGTGCCGCTACGGCTGCCGGACCACACATCGGCATCGACCCATCATGAGCAGCCTCCCGCGCGTCCGCTGCGCGAGATTGCGGGCAGCCAGCGTTTCATGACGGGAATGATCTGCGGGATTTCCAGCTATGTCCTGATGACCTTCATGATGACGGGCGCGCCCGTTGCCATGGTTGTCGGCTGCGGCTTTTCGAGCGATCTCGCGACGCTCGGAATCCAATGGCACGTGCTTGCGATGTTCGCTCCGAGTTTCGTGACGGGCTGGCTGATCAGCCGCTTCGGCGCCGAACGCATCGTCGCATGCGGTCTCCTCCTGCTGATGGCCTGCGCTGCCGTGGCTCACCTCGGTGTCGCACTCTGGAATTTCTGGGGGGCGTTGTCGCTGCTCGGCCTCGGCTGGAATTTCGGTTTCATCGGCTCCACGGCGATCGTCGCGCAGAGTTACCGGCCGCATGAGGCAGACAAGGTCCAGGGCTTTCACGACATCGTTCTCTTCTCAGCCGTCGCTTGTTCTTCCTTCGCGTCCGGCAAGGTGCTTTCCGCCTATGGTTGGGACATGCTGAGCGCGGTTGTCTGGCCAGTGGCCGGTTTTTGCCTTCTTCTCCTTCTCCCGCTCATGCGCGCGGGCAAGCAAGCCACCGCCTGAAAGCCGGTTTTATCCGAATGCCTCCCGGACCCTGAAAAGGCCGGCATGCGGGCAATTTCAGGGGCTTGACGATCCACATCGGCAACAGCACTCTGGCCGCGCCGCGAAAACGCGTCGCTTGAGGAGGCGGCGTGTGATTCGCGGAGAGGGGCCTGCGGCAGGGATGAGCCCGCAGGTTGTAACGGAGGAAAGTGCGAAATGACCATATTGTTGGGCGTTATCGCATGCGGGTTGCTTTCGGTGGTCTATGCCATCTGGGCGACAAGGTCGGTGCTTGCCGCCGACCAGGGGAATGCCCGCATGCAAGAAATCGCAGGTTTTATCAGAGAGGGGGCGCAGGCCTACCTCACGCGTCAGTACACAACCATCGCCATCGTCGGCGTCGTCGTTTTCATCGCCGCATGGGTCCTGTTGTCGGGTGCAGCCGCCATCGGCTTCCTTATCGGTGCGGTGCTCTCGGGTGCCGCAGGCTTCATCGGCATGCATGTTTCGGTCAGGGCCAACGTCCGTACGGCCCAGGCCGCCTCGGTCAGCCTCGCCTCCGGTCTCGACATCGCATTCAAATCCGGTGCAATCACCGGCATGCTGGTGGCCGGCCTCGCCCTCCTGGGCGTCTCGGTCTACTATCTCATACTCACCGCAGGCCTGGGGCATGAGCCGGCCGCGCGCGAGGTCATCGATGCGCTTGTCGCGCTCGGCTTCGGGGCGTCGCTGATTTCGATCTTTGCCCGTCTCGGCGGCGGCATCTTCACGAAAGGCGCCGATGTCGGCGGCGACCTCGTCGGCAAGGTGGAAGCGGGTATCCCCGAGGACGATCCGCGCAACCCGGCGACGATCGCCGACAACGTCGGCGACAATGTCGGCGACTGCGCCGGCATGGCCGCCGACCTGTTCGAGACCTATGCGGTTTCCGTCGTTGCGACGATGGTGCTTGCATCGATCTTCTTCGCAGGGACCCCGATGCTCGCAACCGTCATGACTTATCCTCTGGCGATCTGCGCGGCCTGCATCATCACCTCGATCATCGGCACCTTCTTCGTCAAGCTCGGCGCCAACGCCTCGATCATGGGCGCGCTTTATCGCGGGCTGATCGTTACGGGCGCTCTGTCGATCCTCGGCCTTGGCGCGGCGACATCGCTGACGATCGGATGGGGTTCGATCGGAACGGTCGCGGGCATGGACATCACCGGCTGGAATCTGTTTCTCTGCGGCATCATCGGCCTTATCGTCACCGCGCTGATCGTCGTGATCACCGAATATTATACGGGGACGAACAAGCGGCCTGTGAACTCGATCGCGCAGGCCTCGGTCACCGGCCACGGCACCAACGTGATCCAGGGTCTCGCCGTGTCCCTCGAATCGACGGCCTTGCCGGCAATCGTCATCGTCGGCGGCATCATCGCGACCTACCAGTTCGCCGGCCTCTTCGGGACGGCCATCGCCGTGACCGCCATGCTCGGTCTTGCCGGCATGATCGTAGCGCTCGACGCCTTCGGTCCCGTGACCGACAATGCCGGCGGGATTGCCGAGATGTCGCATCTGCCGCCCGAGGTCCGCAAGTCGACCGACGCGTTGGACGCCGTCGGCAACACCACCAAGGCCGTGACCAAAGGTTATGCGATCGGTTCGGCGGGGCTTGGTGCCCTGGTACTCTTCGCGGCCTATTCCAACGACCTTGCCTATTTCGCCGCCAATGGCGACAAGCATCCCTATTTCGCCGACGTGGGGACGATCTCCTTCGATCTGTCCAATCCTTACGTCGTCGCCGGGCTGATCTTCGGCGGTCTCATCCCCTATCTCTTCGGCGGCATCGCAATGACCGCCGTCGGCCGTGCCGGGAGCGCCGTCGTCGAGGAGGTTCGTCGTCAGTTCAAGGAAAAGCCCGGCATCATGGAAGGCAAGGATCGGCCGGACTATGGCCGGGCCGTCGACATGCTGACGAAGGCGGCGATCCGCGAAATGATCATCCCGTCGCTGCTGCCGGTGCTGGCGCCGATCGTCGTTTATTTCGGCGTGCTGCTGATCTCCGGCTCGAAGGCGTCCGCCTTCGCGGCGCTCGGTGCCTCGCTCCTCGGCGTGATCGTCAACGGCCTTTTCGTGGCCATCTCGATGACGTCCGGCGGCGGTGCCTGGGACAATGCCAAGAAGAGCTTCGAAGACGGCTTCGTCGACCGCAACGGCACGCGCCACATGAAGGGATCCGAAGCGCACAAGGCCTCGGTGACGGGTGACACCGTCGGCGATCCCTACAAGGATACCGCCGGTCCGGCGGTCAACCCCGCGATCAAGATCACCAATATCGTGGCCCTTCTCCTGCTCGCCGTCCTGGCCTGACGCAGGCGTCTTGAAAAACAGAAGGCCCGCGGGACCTGGTCTCGCGGGCCTTTTTTGATCCGTTGCGGCTCGGTTACTTGCCGAAGTCCTTGAACAGGTTGCGCGCGGCGGCCTGTCCGGCGCCGGGGCCGCTCAGGAGCTGGCCGAGGAAGCTCGATTCCTTGCCGCCGGTCGGCGTCGTTCGCGACAGCATGTCGAAGACCTTCCCGTCCTTCAACGTGTAGTGCGCGAGCTGGCTGACGGTGCCTTCCTTGTCGAAATAGACGGCGAGGATGGACTGATCGATGATCTTCGGCTTCATGAAGGCGACCGGCCGTTTGCGGGTCTGGGAGATGTAGTAGAACACCTCATTGTCGAATGTCGCGGTGGTCGAAGGCGTGCCGAGCGAAAGCAGCACCTGCTCGCGGCTCGATCCGACCGGCACGAGTGCCAGCGTTTCCTGGTCGACGACATAGCCCTGATGCAGGACTTCACCCACATTCGCGGACATGCAGGCGGAAAGGGCGGTAGTACACAGGGAAGCCACGAGCACGGCACGGCCCAGGACTTTGAGGTTTGTCGTCAAATACCGCTTCGTCAAGGACTGCTCCCCTGGAGTAACGATTGGCAGATCGGCCATTGCAATTCGTGCCCGCTTCGGTAAACCAGCTTCGGCTATCATGCAACATGATCATGGGCGCTTGCCCCTGATTTCGAGAAAGCCAGCCGGCCTCTGTGATGATTTTTGGACTGTTCAAGAAAAAAAGCGGCAATATTGCGATTGTGAAGCGCCAATATGCGGCACTGACCGCGGCGGCGCGCCAACCGTTTCTCTATACCGACCTCGATGTGCCCGACACGGTCATGGGGCGCTTCGAGATGTTGTCGGCGATTCTGATCCTTTATTTCCGCCGCACGCGCAGCTCGGCGCGAGCCGGCCAGGAGATCGCGCAGGAGATTGTCGACGCCTTCTTCGAGGATGTCGACCATTCCATCCGCGAGCTCGGCGTCGGCGACATGAGCGTGCCGAAGAAGATGAAGAAACTTGCCGGCATGTTCTACGGCCGCCTCGAATCCTACGCGGCGGCCCTTGAAGGACGCGACGCCGGCGCACTGGCGGCCGCATTGCGGCGCAATTTCCACGCCGACGTAGAGGACGCGCCGTCCATGCAGGGCCTCGCCTCCTACCTCCTTGCGGTCGAGTCCGTACTCTCGGATACCACGGAAGAGGCCGTCGAGACGGGTCAGTTGCGCATCCCCGGCCGGAACGTAAAAGCGCCGCGATCGTTCGTCGATCAAATGGCAGCGCGCCGACCGCCGCCCTGCAGCGGTGCCGGCGCGAGGAAGGACCTGAACATGAAGCAAGAGAGCAAACCGGCATTCTCCTACCCGGTGAAGGTGGGGCATATTTCGGCAAATCCTGTGACCGTGCATATGTCGGCGAACGATGCCGAACTGCGGGCTCTTGCCGAGCTTTGGCGCGTGGAAGGCGTCTCTTCCCTTGCCGCCGACCTGCAGATTGCGCGCTGGAAAAAGGACGGTGTGAAGATCAAGGGCGAGGTTCGTGCGCATATCGTCCAGTCCTGCGTCGTGACGCTCGAGCCGGTCGAGTCTGATATCCGGGAACCGGTGGATGCGATCCTCGTACCCGAGGGATCACGTCTCGCGCGGCAGGCCGACGCCGACGGCGGCGAGATGATCGTCGATCCGGACGGACCCGACCTGCCAGATACCTTCACAGGCGATACGATCGATGCCGGCGTGGTCGTCAGCGAGCACGTCGCGCTCGCCATCGATCCCTATCCGCGCAAGCCGGGCGCCGCTTTCGGCGAACGCATCGAAAGCTCCGCCGCGGACGACGAACGGCCGAACCCGTTCGCGGTGCTGAAGGACTGGAAAAAGGATTGAAACGGCTGAGCCCCGGCTTACAATTCGGTTGTCACGCCGACGAAAAGCAGTATTTTGGCCCGACTCCAGCCAAGGGGGCCGCTACGCCGAGACATTGCATGCCGGCCCCACTTCAGAAGGAACATGGATCGCCGCCGCTTGATGCTTGAGGGGCGAAACATGTTGCGTGGCGGGAAAAAAGGATAAGACACGCGTGGTCAGAATTTCACTTGACGTGATGGGAGGCGACTATGGTCCTGAAGTCGTCATCCCGGGCGCAGCGAGAGCGCTCGAACGTCACCCGGACATAAAGTTCGTTCTTTTTGGCCAGGAAGCGCGGTGCGTGGAACTGCTCGCCAAGCACCCGAAGCTCAAGGCGAGCAGCACGTTCCATGATTGCGAGATTGCCGTCGGCATGGACGAAAAGCCGAGCCAGGCGCTTCGGCGCGGACGCGGCAAATCGAGCATGTGGAAGGCTATCGACGCGATCAACGCCGGCGAAGCGGATGTGGTCGTCTCGGCCGGGAACACCGGCGCCCTGATGGCGATGTCGGTTTTCTGTCTGAGGACGATGCAGGGCATTCAGCGGCCGGCGATCGCCGCCATCTGGCCGACGCTGAAGGGCGAAAGCATCGTTCTCGACGTCGGCGCTACGATCGGCGCGGACGCGCAGCAACTCATGGATTTCGCCCTGATGGGCGGCGCAATGGCCCGGGCGCTCTTCGAAGTTGAGCGTCCTTCCGTCGGCCTTCTAAATGTCGGCGTGGAGGAGATCAAGGGCCAGGAAGAGGTAAAGGAGGCCGGGCGCCTGATCCGTGAGGCCGACGTCGAGGGGATCGAATATTACGGCTTCGTCGAAGGCGACGATATCGGCCGCGGCACCGTCGATGTCGTGGTGACCGAGGGCTTTTCCGGTAATATCGCGCTGAAGGCAGCAGAGGGGACGGCGCGTCAGATCGCCGAATATCTGCGCGCCGCGATGTCGCGCACGCTTCTTGCAAGGGTCGGCTATGTCTTCGCCAAGGGAGCCTTCGACCGGCTCCGCGAGAAGATGGATCCGCGAAAGGTCAATGGCGGGGTTTTCCTCGGTCTCAACGGCATCGTTATCAAGAGCCATGGTGGCGCGGATGCCGAGGGCTTCGCCGCGGCCATCGACGTCGGATACGATATGGTGAAGAACGGCCTGAAGGCGAAGATCGAGACCGATCTGGCACGGTATCATGGCGCCCAGCCGTCCGAAGCCCTTCCGCGGGCATGAATGATGAGGTTTGAGTAGATGATCCGTTCTGTCGTGCGCGGCTTCGGGGCAGCACTGCCGAAGCGAGTGATGACCAATAAGGAAATCGAATCCAAGGTCGACACGTCCGACGAATGGATCGTGCAGCGGACCGGCATCCGCCAGCGCTATATCGCAGGCGAGGAGGAGACGAGCGCCTCTCTCGGCGAGGCGGCGGCGCGTGCGGCGCTCGCGAAAGCCGAGCTGACGCCCGACGACATCGACCTGATCATCGTCGCGACCTCCACTCCGGACAATACCTTCCCTGCAACCGCGGTGAACATCCAGAACCGCCTCGGCATGCGGCACGGTGCGGCTTTCGATATGCAGGCGGTCTGTTCCGGCTTCGTCTACGCGGTCGCGACGGCTGACGCCTATATTCGCGGCGGTCTCTCCAAACGCGCGCTGGTCATTGGCGCCGAGACCTTCTCGCGACTTCTAGACTGGACCGACCGGACGACCTGTGTGCTCTTCGGCGACGGCGCCGGTGCGATCGTCCTGGAGGCGCAGGAGGGGGCCGGCACGAAGGCTGATCGAGGCGTTCTGACGGCGCAATTGCGCTCTGACGGCGCCCACCGTGACAAGCTCTATGTCGACGGCGGGCCGTCCACGACGGGCACCGTCGGCCATCTCCGGATGGAAGGGCGCGAGGTCTTCAAGCATGCGGTCGGCATGATCACCGACGTGATCGAGGCGGCTTTCGAGGCAACCGGGACGACCGCCGACGACATCGATTGGCTGGTTCCGCACCAGGCCAACCGCCGCATTATCGACGGCTCGGCCAAGAAGCTCGGCATCCCTCTCGAAAAGGTTGTGGTTACCGTCGATCTGCATGGCAACACCTCCGCGGCGTCGATTCCGCTTGCCCTTGATGCCGCCGCCTCCGACGGCCGGATCAAGAAGGGTGATCTCGTAATGCTCGAAGCGATGGGCGGGGGCTTCACCTGGGGCTCCGTTCTTCTACGCTGGTAAGAAAATAATGAATTACGGCAGGCGCTTGACCGGAAAAGACAAGGGCAATAGTCTTCAATCGCTGATCGGCATGCCAGACATCGGTGGGGGAAGATGAGCGGAAAAACAGTAACGCGGGCAGACTTGGCTGAATCGGTTTTTCGCAAGGTGGGTCTGTCTCGCACGGAGTCCGCCGAACTCGTGGAAACTGTCATCGACGAGATCTGCAACGCAATCGTGCGTGGCGAGAGCGTGAAGCTGTCTTCTTTCGCAACGTTTCAGGTGCGCGACAAGAACGAGCGCATCGGCAGGAACCCGAAAACCGGCGAGGAAGTGCCGATTTCTCCGCGCCGGGTGATGACCTTCAAGGCTTCGAATGTCCTGAAGCAGCGGGTCCTGAAGGCGCATCTGAGCCGCAAGTCCAAGTTGAAACCGTCCAACCCGGCCGGCTGAAGCGCCGTTGACCACCACAAATGTGGTTGAAAACCCATCCATAAGCCATTGAAATAGGCATGATTCGTGTAATCATCGCCTGACGATCCGTGCGTCGCGTAGCCGATCTTGCGCGGCGAGCAAGCGCCGCCCGAAGCATTGCCGGGAAAGTGCTTAGCGGTTTTCCGTACGGAAGTGCGGAGCTTCAAGGACTTAGAGGGTTTCAGTCTTTCCATGAAACACTGAAAGCGCTGGTCCTAGCGGCGATTTGGATGGCGGATACGCAGACAGAGGACGTAAACACGTCGCAGGAATCGGTTCAGATCCCGACGCGCCTTATGGAGATGGGGACCACATGGAGAAAAGCCCGGATGCTTTCCGCACCATCAGCGAGGTTGCGGACGAACTCGATCTCCCCCAACACGTGCTTCGTTTCTGGGAAACCCGGTTCCAGCAGATCAAGCCGATGAAGCGCGGTGGCGGGCGCCGCTATTATCGCCCCGAGGATGTCGACCTGCTCAAGGGCATCCGCCACCTCCTCTACGATCACGGCTATACGATCAAGGGTGTGCAGAAGCTTTTGAAAGCCAACGGCAACAAATTCGTCGCCGCCATCGCGAGCGGGGATCTTGCGACCGTCGAGGCGCTTGCCGCTTCCAGCAACGAAGAGCCGGCGCCGCCCAAGGCGGGCGTGGCGGAGGAGGACCAGATCGTCGGCCGTCCGAAGGCACCGGCGAGCCGGCGTTTCTTCTCTTTCGGCACCGGAAGCGACGATGCCGAGATAACCGTCGGCAAGACGTCGGTCGGCAAGGAAGACAGGGCGCTGCTGCAGGAAGCGCTCTACGACCTCCTCGAATGCAAGCGTCTGCTCGATCAGGTTCGGTAGTAGGGAAGACACGGGAAGGGGGCCTCGAAAGCAGTGCCGAGGCCCAACTCGGTCGTGATCAACTTATTCGGCCGCTTCTTCCGTCGACTGCGGTGCATTCTTCTGTTTCAGGAGGAGATCGTCAGAGGTCGACTGCTCGGCCTTTGCCACGCTCGCGGTCGTGATCTCCTTGTCGACTTTGTCGATCGATGCCGTGGTGTTGGAATGGCCCAGGCAATCGGCTGACGCTGCCGTCGCCGATAAAGCGAAGGCGGCTGCAAGTACGAGGATGCTCTTCATCGGGCTTCTCCTGTGGTTTGCAGGCGCAGTTTATCCAGCACGGGACATCGATCCAAATCACAAAACTGTTGTCTTGCCGCTTCCGCTACAGTCGGCGGCCTCCTGTGATGGGCGAGCTCCATTTTCCCCCTTGCGCCGGGCGTGTGTTCCGACTAATGAGAGCGGGCTTGTAACCAAGCGGGTCGGAGCGTAGCGCAGCCCGGTAGCGCACTTGACTGGGGGTCAAGGGGTCGTGGGTTCGAATCCCGCCGCTCCGACCATTTTCCGCTTTGGTTTCAATGCGATATGATAGGCGCCCTTGCGCAATCCTGGATCTTTGTTTTCGCGCTGATTCGTTTCCACTGCATCTTGAGCCTGTTATAGGTGATCGGATACCGGTCGCCCCTCTTCCTCCCCATCTCCTTCAAGACGGCGCTCGGTTGCGGCGTTGATCGAGCTGCACCAGCGTGTGCTCAAGTTGCCCGGAAGTGGCAGCATCCTCGGGGCGAGGGAGGAGATAAGGACGCTGCCGCTCCGTCCGGAGACGGGCTTTAACGGTCAGCTGCAAAGATGGTTCCGAATGGCGCTTTGTGTTTTTGCTTCGGGGGGAGTAAGCCCGCTTGTTCTCACTCTGTCATCGATGTGACAACCACCTTCTGCCGAGATACTCCAAGGCCTTCAGGCGACTGTGATCGGCTCCGCGGGTCACTCCAACTGACTTCCGCCGCTGTGCCATCGTTTTCTTTGGAGTGTCAGCATCCTTGTTCTCGTCGCGTGAGGCACTTTGCTCCGGCAACGCGTAGTCGTCTCTATCTTGCATCAATCAATTCCTAATGCGCTGGGGAGTGGGAGCCTCAGAGCTGCGGAGAAGGGACAATCTTTACAGCTCTGAGGTCATCACTCACCCAAGCGGCTGGGGGCCGCTCGACGGTGACAACTCCAATTGGTCTGAAAGGTTTCGCTCGACGGCGTGGCTAAGACCTTTGCCATCGATAAACCCGACCAAGGTCCGATATGCCGTCGGCGGGAAGCGGTGGCACGGCTATAGGAACATCGCCCTCGGGCCATGGGGCGAGTGCCATTCCCAGCCTTGAAAAGCGTGAGCCCCGGCGCTGGCAAAACAGGCGCTTTCCCTTGATTCCTGTTCCGCTGAGAGTACAATATGTCCAAGCGACGTTCGAAGCGGTTCCCTTGAATGGAACAGGGCAAATGCGCCCCAGCTAGAAGATGACACGTCGCGACCGGAGCTGCAGCAAGTCCCCCGCTGCAGCTCTATTTGTGTCAGGCCATTTTTCGGTTTGGAGCGGGCTGCCGCCGTCGCCTCGATCATCGTCCGGCCATCAACCCTGCCGGCCTCACCGAGTCCCTCTTTCGCCTGTCCGGTGCGTCGTAGGACGCCTAGATGCTCCTGTTCGCCACTGAAAGCTCGCATCGCCATTTTTTGACGCTAAGAGCTGGGTGCTGTCCCGACCAGTTGCTGACATACATTGCGGAGCGGAACGTGCACTGCATCAACGTTTCCTGGATCTCCAGGTGCAGGCGCTCCTCACGGCATTTTTCGGGCGCCGAAATAAGGCACACCGTTAGTACCAGTGTTACCGGTCCCATGATTGCCCCCATACAATATAAATAGAATTATAAATGCCTAATAAAGTGTAATGGAATGTACTGAACGTCTGTGGCCAAATCTGGGCTGATTCGATCCTATGGCTGCTGTCGGCGCCGCTGCGCTGCCATTCGCCGGTAAACCTCTTCCGTCTCGTCGAGCATGCGTTTCAGTGTAAAACGGTCCCGGCGTGCCGAAGCCGCGCTGGCAAGGCACCGAAATATATCCGGGTCGGCTGCCGCTATCATCGCTTTTGCAAGCGGTGAGGCGTCCTCGCTGTTCGGAACGACGTAGCCGTTCTCTCCGTGATCGACGGCCGTTCTGGCTCCGCCGACGTCGGAAATGATGATCGGCCGGCCGGCGGCGGCGGCTTCGAGCATCACATAGGACATTGCCTCGTAGCGGCTCGGCATGACGAGGAGATCGAATGCGGGCACCGCCTGAGGGCCCGTAAAGGCCGAGGTCAGATGGATGCGGTTCTGCAAACCGCTTGCGGCGATCGCGGCGCGGACCTCTTCCTCCAATTCTCCCGATCCGACCAGCACAAGGTGACCGTTCCTGATCGCCGTCGCGGCCTTGCCGAAGGCATTGATGAGACGCTCGGGGGCCTTTTGCGCCGAGAGCCGGCCGATGAAGCCGAAAACGAAGGCGTCAGGTGGAATGCCGAAGCTGGCGCGCACCGTCTGCGCCATGCCGGTCGAGGGGGTCTCGACGCCGTTGACGATGACGGACATGCCCTGTCTCGAAATGCCGATCGACAGCGCATGAGCGAGTTCGTCACCGGAGACGGTGACGAGATGATCGGTGAAGAAACGGGCGAGAAGCGCCTCTATGCCCCCGTATATCATCCGGCCGCTGCGGCCGAGCGTCGGATCCATCGTCCTGAAGGCATGCGGCGTGTAGACGCGCGGTACGTGCCTTCCCGGCAGGCGCAGGCGCGTCAGGGCTCCGGCCTTGGAACTGTGCCCGTGAACGACGTCGAACGGCCCGGCAGTGCGGATGATGCGATTTATGGCGCGAAAGCAGGACCAGTCGGAGGGGGCGGGCGCCCGGCACATGCCGACGGCGTGAATGGCGGGAAGGCCGAGTGCCTGGAGTTCGCGCACGAAACCGTCTTCGGCCCGAACAGGAGAATAGATCGCTTCGACATGATGACCGCGCGCATGCATGCCGCGGCAGAGATCGAGAAAGTGGCGCCCGGACCCGCCGCCGCTGGGTTCCAGTACCTCGAGCAGGCGCAGAGGGGCGTCGAGCGGCTCGCTACCCGTGGTCATGCGGTCGTTCCGGAACGGATCTGCCTTCTATGGCGATATTCCAGCGCGGCGCACCCCAGAGAATGCCGAGAAGCAGGTAGAAATGGCGCCAGTGGTCGGTGTCGATCACGTTGCCGATGCCGACATGGCCGATAAGCGTGATCCAGGCGATCATCAGATATGGTTGCCACGGCCTCTCGAGCAGCAGAAACCGGAAGCCGAGCGACAGCGTCCAGAGGATGAGCGTGACATAGGCGACGAAGCCGAGCCATCCATAGGATGTCAGGCTCTTCAGAAGCACGTTGTGCTCGTCTTCAGGGAACATGGTGCTGAACACCATGGGGCCGATGCCGAGCGGCTTTTCCATGGCCATCAAAAAGCCGATCCGGTGCCGGTCGAAACGCCCGAGATGTCCGCCGTCATAATCCTGAACGAGCTGCGTGCGGCTCGAGAAGAGAGAGGCAACCTGGTCAGATTGCAGGGCGACCACGAGTGCTGCCACCACGAACAGGGCGCCGGAGAGGGTCAGCACGAGAATCCGGAGGCGGAAGAGACCGCTGCGCTGCTTAAGCAGCATGACGAAGACGAAAGCGACGACGCAGAAGAGGTCGAGAGCCCAGGCCGCCCGCGAGAAGGAGAGGAACACGCCGAGCGTGAGCACCAGCAGCCCGGCGATCTTCAAGGGCGCCCGGCTGATCTGCTGCGTCAGCAGGCCGTGAAGGAGGTAGAGGGTGGGGGCTACGAGAAACGGTCCGAAGACATTCGGGTCCTGAAACGCTCCCTTTGCCCGATCGTACAGCGTGAAGTTCGCCGCACCCGGTATCGCGCCGAAATAGCCGAGGATGCCGAGGAGGGCGGTGATGACTGCGGCTGCCACCCAGGCGTTGAGGATGAGCGGCAGGCGCTGGTAGCTCTCTTCGATGATGGCCGCAAAAAACACCGCCGTGAGGCAGAGGAAGCCGGTAACGGCCATATACATCGGACCGGTCCCAAGGTCGGCCATCACCGTCAGCGACAGGATGCCGCCGATCATGAACAGGGCGAGAAGGACCGTGAGCGGAGCCGTGGCACGGGAGATCCTGAGGCCGAAAAGCGCCCAGAGGCCGATGAGCCCCGCCATGAAGATCTCGTCAGGGCGCGGGCTCGGCGATGACGAACCCGGACAGGAAGACGCCGATCGTCACCAGGCAGGAGCCGACGAGCGAAATCGCGGCAAGCTGCGGGCGAAGGATAGCCGGCCGCGATGCGGTGACGGCGGTCAATAGGCGTTTTCCGTATTCAGCAGCCGAAACGGCGTGAGGATGAGAATCTTCAGGTCGAGCAGCAGCGACCAGTTCTCGATATAGTAGAGGTCGAATGCCGTTCGGAATCGGATCTTTTCGTCGTTGTCGATCTCACCGCGCCAGCCGTTGATCTGTGCCCAGCCGGTCACTCCCGGCTTGACGCGGTGGCGGGCAAAATAGCCTTCGACGACATCGGAATAGGTTCGGTCCTTCGTCTGCGCGAGCACGGCGTGGGGACGTGGCCCGACGAGCGAGAGCTCGCCTTTCAGCACATTGAAGAACTGGGGCAATTCGTCGATCGAAGATTTGCGCAGGAAGCGTCCGACGGGGGTTACGCGAGGATCGTTCTTGGTTACGGCGTTGCGCGCGGTCGGGTCGCTCATATGCGTGTACATCGAGCGGAACTTGTAGACCTCTATGGTCTCGTTGTTGAAGCCGTGGCGGTGCTGCTTGAAGATGATCGGACCGGGCGAGGTGACCTTCACCGCGACGGCGGCAGCGAGCATGACGGGCCAGAGCAAAGCGAGCGCCACGAGGCTGAAAAAGATATCGAAGCAGCGCTTGGCGACGGAATCCCAGTCGGCGATCGGCTTGTCGAAGATGTCGAGCATCGGGACCTGCCCGACATGCGAATAGCTGCGTGGGCGGAAACGGAGATTGTTGGCGTGCGCCGCGAGCCGGATGTCGACCGGAAGCACCCACAGCTTTCTGAGGAGTGCGAGGATGCGCTTTTCCGCAGTCAGCGGCAGCGAGATGATCAGCATGTCGATGCGGGCGAGACGGGCGAATTCGACCAGTTCGTCCACCGTCCCGAGTTTCGGATAGCCGGCAATCACATTCGGGGACCGGCGCTCGTCTCGATCGTCGAAGATCCCGCAGATGCGGATATCGTTGTCCGGTTGATGCTCGATCTCCCGGATCAGGTCCTTCGCGGGCTGCCCGCCACCGACGATGACGGCTCGCCGTTCCATGGTGCCGTTTCTCGACCAGTGACGGATCGAATAGGCGATGAATGCGCGCTCCGCGACGAGGAAAAACCCGCCGGCGAGGAACCATGCGCCGATCCAGAACCGCGAATAGAGGTGGCCCGATTTGAGAAAGAAAAGGCCAAGCGCAATCACGCCGAACGCAGCCGTCCAGGCACCGAGGACGCGCGGCGTCATCCTCAGCCAGGCGCGCAGTGCCGGCACCTGGTAGGCGTCGGCGACCTGCATGGCGGCAACGGCGAGCGCCGGCCCCCCGGCGAGGATGAGGAGATAGACCGGCAGTTGCTCCAGCGCCGGCGCGACATATTGTGCATTGATGCCGTAGCCGATGGCAAAAAGTGCGCAGAAGTCGAGAAGCCGGATAAGTCCGGTGATCATCGCCGGTGTGTAGGTGTCCGCACGGAACTGGAGGGCGATCTGCTTCGCCAGCGGGTTGAGCCCCGCATTTCCCCCTGTCCCGTTCTTTTGTTCGGTGGTGGTCTTGCGGATCTCCGAGACCTTCTTGCGAAGCGCTTCGGGGTTGAAGCTCTCTGGCCTGTCAAACTGGTTCATGGTCGCTTTCCGGCGCTGAAGTCCTTCGCCCGGATAGCAGAAAGCCACTAAGAAACGCTTACGTTGTACGCAGCCGCCCCTGCGGCACAAGCGATTCCTCGGTGAGGTCTCGATAAAGCTGCATCACGTGTCTGGTCATCACCGATGCGGCGAAGCGGGATTTGAACCGGTCCGCGTCGGGCATCGTCCGGGCAGCCCAGCCGGCGTCCAGGATGGCGTCTGCCATGAGGCGGGCAAGCGCCCCCGCATCGCCGGGTTGGACGAGCGCCTCGCTATCGGACCCGAGAACCTCCGGGATGCCGCCGACGCGGGTCGCGATTACGGGCTTTCCGGCGGCGAGCGCTTCCAGAAGGATATAGGGCATGGATTCTGCGCGGGAGGGAATGACGACCTTGCGGGCCAGAGCGAAAGCCTCGCGCGCCCTCATTGCCGGCAGCAGCCGGACGCGATCGGCGAGACCCATGCGCAGGGTCATTTCTTCGTATTGCCGCTGCTGCGGGCCATCTCCGACCATCAAGGCGGAAAGCCTGCGGCCGGCGATCTCTTCGGCTGCGGCAAATCCTTCGATAAAAAGATCGGGACCCTTCAGGTCCCGCATCATGCCGATATAGAGGAAATCGACAGCGCCCGGGCCCGTCTCGACCGGTTCGAATTCCGCATCGTCGATGCCGTTATAGATCAGCTCGTTGCGCGCCAGTGGAGGGCCGACCCTGGCGCCGTAGGTGCGGCGTTCGTATTCACAGACGAAGACGAGGGCGTCGGTCAGGCGTTCCTGCAGGCGCTCGACGCGCAGAATGAGCGAACCAGCCAGGGACCGGCGCTCGAAGTGAAGGCTGCCCCCATGGGGCGAATAGAGGCGGGCTACGCGATACTTGTTGACCCGCAGGGCTGAACCGACGATGCGCGCCATCACGCCGCCCTTGGCGCCGTGGCCGTGCAATACATCCGGTTGCAAACTTCTGATTTCCTTGTAGCCGCGCCAAAGCGCCGCGGCGTCCGATGCCCCGATCGAACGATGGATTGGAACACGGATGATGCCGAGCGCCAGATGCGGGCGAACCTCTTCGAAGAGCGCGTCCTCGTGGGCCCCGCCGGTGGTGCTGTCGCAAAGGATTCCGACCTGATGTCCGGCGTCCGCATGCGCTTCGGCAAGGTCGCGCACGTGCCGGAATATGCCGCCGACCGGGGATCTGAAGCAATGCAGAATGCGCAAGGGGCGTTCGCTCATGGCGATCAGAACAGTCGTTCGCGTATATAGACGGTGTCGCCGGCGAGAACCGGGTCGGTTACCGGAACGCGTCCGGTGATGATGCGGCCGTTGATCTTGCGGGTGATGTCGGCGGTCGCCTGGTTGGCGCGTGGCGTGAAGCCGCCTGCGACGGCGATCGCATTCTGTACCGTCATCCCCGGAACGTAGGCGTATTGGCCGGCCTGTCCCACTTCGCCCATGATGAACACGGAGCGGTAGCGGTCGACCTCGATCGTGACGTCCGGATCCTTGAGGAAGCCCTGGCGGAGCTTCGCCGCGATCATCCCCTCCAGTTCCGGAAGCGTATGCCCGCGCGACGGAACGGCCCCGATCAGCGGGAAGGCGACATAGCCGGCCTGATCGACCGTGTAGCTGCCGCTGAGGCTTGCCTGTTCGAAGACGTTGATGCGCAGGCGATCGCCGCTGTCCAGCCGATAGGGCTGAACCGTGGCCTGGCTGAAGCCCTTGGGGGCGGGCTGGTAGTTCGTGCAACCGCCGACGAGCGCCGACAGGATCGCGACGGCGAAGACGCTTGTTCTCTTGTTGGCTGCGGTCGACATGCGGTCAGGGGCTCCGGAAACGATCACCGTTGGCCGATGTTATCGATCCGTTAGGGTTAATGGCCGGTAAATCCACCACGAGAATTTCCCGCATCGAATGCCCTTCTCGTCATGGCGCATGCCACCCTCTGGTTACAGCGGAAATTAACCCTTGGGTTACCATGTTCGTTTACCTTCCCGCCAAACGAGAAAGCTTTGGAGTGCAGGCATGTCGGGCATCGGCGGACAGCAGGATGTGGATATCGATCTCGGCGGGCTTTTTCGCGCCATCTGGCAACGCCGCGTGCGGGTGCTGCTCGCCACGGTCGGGGCCGCTGCCGTCGCCTTCGCGGCTGCCAAGATGGTCGATCCCGATTACGAGGGCGAAACGCGCGTTCTGATAGAGTCGCGTGAGCCCGAGTTCAGCGGCACCAATCAAGTTTCGCAGAATGGCTCCGACCGGATGTTTGACGAGTCGGGCATCCTCAGCCAGGTGCAGGTCCTGCGTTCGGCGGACCTTATCAAGCAGGTCGCGCGCAACATGAAGCTTCACGAACTCGACGAGTTCGATCCCTCGGCACGGCCTTCTGCCGCGTCCGATCTCCTGGTGATGCTGGGTCTGAAGAAGAATCCTCTCGATTTGCCGCCGGAAGAACGGGTGCTGAAGGAGTTCGAAGAGAAGCTGCAGGTCTATCAGGTCGAAAAATCGCGTGTGATCGCCATCGCCTTCACCTCGAAGGACCCGAAGCTCGCAGCCGCCATTCCGAACGAAATGGCCAATGTCTATCTTTCGTTGCAGAGCGGAGCCAAGCTCGACTCGAACTCCGAGGCGAGCCGCTGGCTTGAGCCGGAGATCGCCAACCTGCGCGAGAAGGTGCGCGAGGCGGAGGCGAAGGTCGCAGGTTACCGCGCCGAGTCTGGCCTGCTTCCGACCGGCGAGACGCAGAATTTTGCCACGCGCCAGCTTACCGACATTTCGACGGAGCTTGCACGGGTGCGGTCGGAGCGGGCGAACACGGCTGCACGCGCCGAGGGTATGCGGACGGCGCTCGCCGACGGCCGTCCGGCGGACACGCTTGCCGACATCGTCGGTTCGCCGATGATTCAGCGTCTCAAGGAGAACCGCGCCAACGTCCAGGCGCAGATCGCCGACCTGTCGACGACACTGCTCGACGGCCATCCGCGGTTGAAGGGGCTCAAATCCCAGCTCGAAGGGATCGAGGGGCAGATCCGGTCGGAGACGCGGAAGATTCTTGCGAGCCTCGAAAATGAGGCGAAGGTCGGCCAACTGCGCGAGCAGCAGCTCGTTCAGCAAATGAACACGCTCAAGGCGCAATCGGCGCAGGCGGGCGAGGAGGAGGTCGGGCTCCGCGCGCTCGAGCGCGAGGCGACGGCGCAGCGCCAACTGCTCGAAACCTATCTTGCCCGATACCGCGAGGCGACGTCGCGTACCGTTGCGAACGCAACTCCGGCCGATGCACGCGTGATTTCGCGCGCCGTGGTCCCGACTGCCCAGAGCTTTCCGAAGGTGCTGCCGATCACGATCGCCGCTGCCTTTGCAAGCCTCCTGGTCAGTTGCGTCGTCGTCATGCTTGGCGAACTTTTCAGCGGCCGGGCGCTAAGGCCGGTCTCGCTCCCCGAAGCACCGGCCCCTGGTCAGCCCGCAGAAATGCCTTCAGTCGCTGGCGTGGTCGAAGAAATTCCCGCACCTGTCCTCGTCCCGGCGGAACCTGCGCCTGAGGAAAACGACGCCGATGGAAATGCGGCATCGAAGCACGATTTTTCGATCGAGTCGGTGGCCGAACATCTTCGTTCCAATGGCGTGCGGATTGCGGTCTCGGTATCCCCGGGCGGCGACGAGGGATCGACGGCCACCGTGATGCTGGCGCGCGTTCTGGCCGAGGACGAGCAGAAGGTCGTGCTGATCGACCTTTCCGGTTCGGCCTGTCCGACGCGGCTCATGGCACAATCGCAGGACCTTGCCGGGGTTACGAATCTGCTCATGGGCGAAGTCGCCTTCTCCGAGTCGATTCGCTCGGACAGGTTGTCCCAAGCACATATCATACCCCATGGCGACGCCGATCCTCATGCGGCGATGCGCGGCATCGACCGGCTGCAGATCATCATCGACGCGCTCGCCAACGCCTACGATCTCGTCCTGATCGAATGCGGGTCGGCCGATGCGGAGGCCGTCGCCAAGGTGGCACGGCACGAGGGCACCGAGATCATTCTGTCGGCACCGTCGATCAGCGACGACCAGATCGTCGAGATGCTGTTGAGTTTCGGGGAAGCCGGATATCGCGACGTCGTGCTGATGACCGGGAAGGGGCAGGACGGCCCCGATTTTCCCGACCGCCGCGCTGCATAACGTCACGGTTCATCCGCGCTTGCAGCCGATGTCTGCCGTCGCTGCCGCTGCCGTTGAACGAAGGCATAAAGCGTTTCGTTGGCCTTGACCAACCGTTTCGCCCCGGCGATTGCCCGGAAACCGCCGGCGGCCAGCCGACCGCGGAACGTGAGGGGCAGAACGATGTCGCGCAACGGGGTTTCCACCGTGCACCACGACCGCTTGTAAGGCTGGTCGCCGATGCCGAAGTCGAAGACGGCGACGCCTTCCGTGCAAAGGCGCTCGATCATTCTGTAGAACAGCAACTCGCCCGGGCTGGCGTCCGCGGCGATTTCCTCGTCGATCGAACCGAACTGGCAGATGACGTGGTCGCCCTTGCGTGAGAGACCGGCGACCGCGAGAATTCGGCCGGCATATTCGCCCCTCAGTCTTATCGCATTGAGTTCGAGGAGGGGCTCGGGCGCCCGGGCATCGATCAGCGCATGGAAAAAGGCGCGCGTCTCGGCATCACGAAAGGCATCCGGCAGGCCGAGTGTCTCGAAGCGGGCGGCTTTCTGGCGGAAGAAGGTCTCGAGCAGGGCGTGGGCCTCCTGCGTTTCGCGAGCGATCACATAATCATAGCCGCCGATCTCGGCGAGGCGCCTTTCGGATATGCGCATCTTCTTGCGCCGCCGCTTGGCATTGATCTGGGCGAGTGTGTGCTCGATCGTGCCGAGAAGCGGCAATTGGAACGATGCGTTCGGGTTCTCGATGCCGGCCAGAGCGGCGAGGGGGTGCGGCGCGCCGCGCCAGATCTGCGGCGTCCGGTCGAATACGATCACGTCCGCGAAACGGCGGAGCTGGCGACCGATGCCGCCGGTGAGCGCTGCCGTGAGCTCCGCAGCGGGCGCATTGTCGATGCCGGGGCCGAACAGGCCGGTGTTGAGATTGCTGTGCTCCGAGCCGATCAGGCGCGCCGCGCGGAAAAGCCGGCCGCGTTCGATCTCGAACGGGAGGAGAAAAAGCGGCTCCCTGCCAGCCGCGCCACGAACGATCAGCAGTTCGCTGCCATGCGTCTTTGTCCACGCCGCACACCAGTCGAAGCTCTGGTGCAGCGAATTGCCGCTGCTTCCGTCAAGAACGCGCCATTCCGCTTCGATCTCGTCCATGTCCGCGTGGACGGAGATGGTGATCCGGCCGGCACCGCTGCCTTCACGGGCGACGCTCCCGGCCGAAAGATACCGCCCGGCGCTGGCTTCCGGCGAAAGGGTGAAATCGGAACTTGCCATCATTGTCGATCCGCATGCGTGATGCAGCCATTGAAACGGGAATTCTGATAGATCTGATTAATCCGGCAGGCACGCGCGTGCCCGGCAGACAACAGGGTTAGGGGAATATGAAGCCGGAACAGGCGGCCGCTGGAAATGCAGGCAAGGCGGCCGGTAGAATTCAGTCGAGGAACCCGGTCGCGAGCGCCGTTGCCCATTCGGCGCGGCCGCGTTCGGCCGCGAGGAGCGACGCCGCCATGTGATCGTAGCCGACACAGCGGAAGGTGACGTTCCAGTCGCCGGATGCCATCTCGACGATGGCGTAGCGGGCATCCGGCGAACCGGTTTCGACCTTGTGCGCGACTGGCCGGTCGTCGCCATAGGCCGGGCATCCGACACTGCCCGGATTGACCAGGAGCCGCCCGCCCGAAAGCCGCAGGGCACGTTGAACATGCGTGTGGCCGCAGAGGATTACGGGGTGCTCGATGTCGTCGGCAAAGCGCTCGATCTCCGCGCGCCGCGCCATGTGAACGATGCCGTCGCCCGTCAGCGCTTCCATCCAATAGGCCTCGTCGCTCGTCGGCGTGCCATGGCAGAGAAAGAGAGCGTCCCGATAGACGAGGGTCGCCGGCAGAGCGGCCAGCCAGTCGAGGTGGCGCTCATCGAGTTCTTCATGGGCGGAGCGGTCGGACAATCCCATGCGGGCAGGGTCGAGCGTGAGAAGATAGCGGTCGTGATTGCCGCGTATCGCAGCGGTACGGCGGCGGATCAGGATCTCCGCTGTCCGCGCGGCATTCAGCGGGCCGCTCAGATGATCGCCAAGATTGACGATCTCGTCGATGCCCTGTGCGTCGATGTCGGCAAGCACGGCCTCGAGCGCGAGGTCGTTGCCGTGAACATCGGAAATCACCGCGATTCTCATGCCCGGAAACCTCAGTGATCGGCGGCGGGTTTTTCCATCCATTTGATGATCAGCATGGCGGGAAGGACCCACAGCAGGCCGGTGAAGAAGAAATAAAGCAGATGCACCCACCAGGGAGACGCGCCGAGCAGCAGGGAAGCGAAGGTAACGGCCGCAAGTGCGTAGACGACGACGAGGATGATGAGCAGGACGGTACCGATCAGTTTTCGGAGGCGTACGGGCATTTTTCGATCTTTCGGTGGCGGCAGCGTTGGCACTCGGGCGGCCCGCGACGGCATGCCGCAAAGGGTTCGGCCTTGTTTTGCACGGCACTCTGGTGCAAATCAACGGCTTTGAGACCGTCCTGACCGGCAATGCCGGCATAGCGGTACCGTTTCCGCGACAGATGAGGAAGTGCCATGGCCCACGCCGAATTGGCAACAGAACAGATGCTGCTCAAAGAGATCGGCAGAACCGAGCGCAACCGCCGGCAGATCCGCGGCTGGCTTGCCGCCGTTCTCTTCGCTCTGTTTGCGCTGGTGCTCGTCGGAGGGGCTACGCGACTGACCGAATCCGGCTTGTCGATCACCGAGTGGAAACCCGTCCACGGCGTCATACCGCCGCTCTCCGCGGAGGAATGGGAGGAGGAATTCCGCCTCTACCAGCGCATTCCGCAATATGAGCAGATCAACAAAGGCATGACGGTCGACGAGTTCAAGACCATCTTCTGGTGGGAGTGGGCGCACCGGCTGCTCGCGCGCGGCATCGGCGTGATCTTCGCTCTGCCGCTCTTCTTCTTCTGGATCACGGGGCGGATAGAGCGGCGTCTGCGGCTGCCGCTTCTCGGAATCCTGGCGCTCGGCGGTTTTCAGGGATTCATCGGCTGGTGGATGGTATCCTCCGGTCTGGCGGAGCGGACCGCAGTCAGCCAGTACCGGCTTGCCACGCATCTGACCATCGCCTGCCTGATCTTTGCCGCCTGCATGTGGATTTACCGGGGGCTGTGTCCGCATTCCGACGACGCGCATCCGACGAAAAGGTCGCAAGGCATGGCGGCGGCCATCGCGATCATGAGCCTCGTCCAGATCTATCTGGGCGCGATCGTCGCGGGTCTCGATGCGGGTCTGAGCTACAACACCTGGCCGCTGATGGACGGGGCGATCGTGCCGGGCGGTCTGTTCGTGCAGCAGCAGCCCGCCTGGATCAATCTCTTCGAAAATCCGAAGACGGTGCAGTTCGTACACCGTCTCGGCGCCTATCTGCTGTTCGCACTGGCGCTTTGGCACATGATCGCATCCCTCCGCGCCGCGCCGGAGACGACACATGCCCGCCGCTCGGTACTCCTGTTCGCGCTGGTGACGGTGCAGGCGGCAATCGGCATCACGACGTTGCTTCTGCAGGTACCGATCGGCTGGGGCGTATTGCATCAGGGCGGCGCCCTCGTCGTGCTCGGCTTCGCGATCGCCCATTGGCGCGGTTTCGTCGGCACCTATCCGACAGACACGGCGATAGAAATGCGCGACTGATTTGCCTGCGATCGAACGAACGAAAACCCCGGCAGGAACGCTGCCGGGGTTTTCGTCTCGACTCGCCGTGTCAGGCGGACAGCATCAGGTCCATGTTCTGGACGGCGGCGCCCGAGGCGCCCTTGCCGAGATTGTCGAGCAGCGCGACCAGATTGACATGCGCTCCACCCTGGGTACCGAAAACGAAAAGCTTCATGGCGTCGCTGCCGGCGAGCTCCGTCGCATCGATCCGGGCGAGCTTGGCGCTCTCCTCAAGCGGCACGACGTCAACGATCGACTGTCCCGCATAATGGTCGACGAGGGCCCGATGGATCGTTTCCAGCGTTGCACCGGCTGCCAGGTCCTCGAGATAAAGCGGCACCTGCACGATCATCCCCTGCGCGAACTTGCCGACGGAAGGGCTGAAGACCGGCGCGCGCTCGAGAAGCCCGTGCATCTTCATTTCCGGCACGTGCTTGTGCTTCAGCGTAAGCCCGTAGAGGAAATGCGGCGCGTCGATGTGGTCCGGATTCTTGTCGTCCTCCATCTGCGCGATCATCTGCTTGCCGCCGCCGGTATAGCCGGACACCGCATTGACGGTGACGGGATAGCCGTCCGGCAGGATGCCCGCCTGGCGCAGAGGGCGAATCAGGGCGATCGCTCCGGTCGGGTAGCAGCCGGGATTGGCGACATGGCGCGCGTCGCGGATCCGCTGGGGCTGCGCCTTGTCCATCTCGGCAAAGCCATAGGCCCAGTCGGGCGCGACGCGATGCGCCGTCGACGTATCAATGATGCGGACGCGATTGTTTCCGGCAACCATGGCAACGGCCTCCCGCGAGGCGTCGTCCGGCAGGCATAGGATGGCGATATCGGCGCTGTTCAGAAGATCCTCGCGCATCGCTGCATTGCGTCGCTCCGCTTCCGAAATGGACAGGAGTTCGAGATCCGTACGCCCGGCCATGCGCACACGGATCTGCAGGCCCGTCGTGCCGTGTTCGCCATCGATAAAGATCTTCGGTTTCATGATTTTCCTGCTCCTGCAGTCCGTTAGCGGCGTTTCCGGAATCAGTCTGGCATAGAATTGAATCAATTTCTTGGGCGCGCGCCGCCGCTTCGATCAGCCGCGCCTCTCCGCCAGCCACTCGGCACGCAGGCCCAGCATATACATGGCGATGGTCGAGCCAGCAATGGCGGTGAGGTCCGCGTGGTCGTAGGCAGGCGCCACCTCGACCACGTCGCTCCCGGCGATATGAAGCGCGCCGAGTTTGCGCAGGACCGACAGTATCTTTGCGCTTGACGGGCCGCCGGCCACGGGCGTGCCGGTGCCGGGCGCAAAGGCCGGGTCAAGGCAATCGATATCGAAGGTCAGATAGGCGGGGCGGCTGTCGACATGGCGGATAATGGTATCGGCGATCTCCTCGGCGCGCATCTCCTCGAGCTCGCCGCCGTAGACGATCCGAAGGCCGCAATCGTCCGGAGCATGCGTCCGGATGCCGATCTGGATCGAGCGTTCCACGTCGATCAGTCCCTCGCGTGCCGCGCGGCCGACGAAGGAGCCATGATCGATGCGGCCTTTCTCGTCCGGCCAGGTGTCCTGATGGGCGTCGAACTGGACGAGGGCGAGGGGTCCGTGCAGGGCTGCATGGGCCCTGAGGATCGGATAGGTGACGAAGTGGTCGCCGCCGAGGGTCAGCAGGTAGGCGCCGGACTTCAGGATTTTCGACGCCTCGCGCTCGATCGTCTGAGGAGTCTTCGCATGGTTGCCGTAGTCGAGCAGACAATCGCCGTAATCGATCGTCGCCATGTCGGCAAACAGGTCCCGCTGGAACGGATATTGCGGATCGTTGTCGAAGATCGCCGATGCGCGTCGGATCGCCTGTGGCCCGAAGCGCGCGCCGGGGCGATTCGACGTCGCCGCATCGAACGGGATTCCCCAGACGACCGCCTCCACACCCTTGAGCTCTTTGGTGTATTTCCGCCGCATGAAGGAAAGGATGCCGGCATGCGTCGGATCGGAGGCCGCCGCCGTCAGTGATTTTGCAGTGATCGCGTGGTCGATCGACTTGTTGGCCATGCTGTTCTCCCGACAGATGTGCGGGACGTTGGCCAATCGATTGGGGCAAGGCAAGAGCCCGGCGTCAAAAATCATGTGCACGGGGACGCTATGGATTCACATGAAAAAAGGCCGGGACGAGCCCGGCCTTCGAAAGTGCAGTCTGCCAGCGATTAGCGCTTGGAGAACTGGAACGAACGACGTGCCTTGGCACGACCGTACTTCTTGCGCTCGACCACGCGGCTGTCGCGGGTGAGGAAGCCGCCGCGCTTCAGAACGGGGCGCAGGCCCGGTTCGAAGTAGGTGAGGGCCTTGGAAATGCCGTGACGAACGGCACCGGCCTGGCCGGAAAGGCCGCCGCCGGCAACGGTCGCGTCGATGTCGAACTGGCCGTCACGGGCTGCCGCGACGACCGGCTGCTGCAGGATCATCTGCAGAACCGGACGGGCGAAGTAGTCCGAGAAAGGCTTGCCGTTGATGGTGATCTTGCCGGAACCGGCCTTGATCCAAACGCGGGCGACGGCGTCCTTGCGCTTGCCGGTCGCATAGGAGCGGCCCTGGGCGTCGACTTTCTTGACGTGAACCGGAGCAGCCGGTTCCGCGGTCGTGGCGATTTCCTTGAGAGCGGAAAGGTCAGCCATTATCAGGCGCTCCTTGTGTTCTTGCTGTTCAGCTTGGCGACGTCGAGGACGGCCGGCTGCTGTGCTTCATGCGGGTGGTTCGAGCCGGCGTAGACACGCAGGTTCTTCATCTGGCGACGGCCGAGCGGGCCGCGCGGAACCATGCGCTCGACGGCCTTCTCGATGACGCGCTCCGGGAAGCGACCTTCGATGATCTGGCGCGCGGTGCGCTCCTTGATGCCGCCGGGGTAACCGGTGTGCCAGTAGTACTTCTTGTCGGTGTACTTCTTGCCGGTGAGGACGGCCTTCTCTGCATTGATGACGATGACGTTGTCGCCGTCGTCGACATGCGGCGTGTAGGTGGCTTTATGCTTGCCGCGCAGGCGGTTTGCGATAAGGGAAGCGAGGCGACCGACAACGAGGCCTTCGGCGTCGATGATGATCCACTTCTTCTCCACCTCTGCAGGCTTCTGAACGAAGGTTGCCATATCTAAACTCTTTCGTTTGGACCCGGAACGAAGCCGGGCGTTTCTTGTTGCTTGCTTTGACCTCGATGAGGGCAAAAAAGAAGGCGGCCCAGTCGGACCGCGATCTGGGGCGCTTATAAGGAAGCTCGCCATCAAGGTCAAGACCGTCTTTCCGCGCGTCGTGAAAGAAGATGAAGCAAATTCAGATAGTTACGAGTGTGGTATTATTATACCACACTTCAACGGGGCGGAATCGAATAGGTCGCCGTCGCATGCGCGATCAAATCGGGACTTGCTACCGTCTTTATCGAGGCGTCGAGAACGGCCAGCCGTTTGCCGAGTTTGAGAATCCGGCAGGTACATTCGAGTGGTTCCGGTTCCGGCTTGCGCAGGAAGTTGATGTTGAGGCTGGTGGTGACGGCAAGCGCGACCGGACCGATATGCGCGATGAGCGCGATATAGGCCGACACGTCCGCCAGCGCGAAGAGCGTCGGGCCCGAGACCGTGCCGCCCGGACGGATGTGGCGCTCGTTCGGGTCGAGCCGCATCGTGGCGAAGCCCGGTCCGGTCTCGGTCACCGCGAAGGCCTTTCCGTCGGTGTGGACCTGCGGAAAATCGGTGTCGAGAAAGCGGTTGAGCTCCTCGACGGTCATGACCGGCTGCAGGGTCATCGCGTTCTCTCCCGTGTTACTTGCCTCGGTTGCACCCGTTACAAAACGTCCTGGAGCGCCGTGCAAGCGGGAAATTGGTCTTAGGCAGTCATAGGTCAGTCGGGAGCGCGGGGTTGAAAGAGCGGCGACGGCGGCGTACCACGACACGAACTTCGATATGGGAGAGAGCCATGGCGGACGTCGTTTCATTCAGGAAAGAAGAGTCGAACGGACCCTTGCTGCGCGAGTTCGATGGCCCGGTCCTTCGGCTTACCCTCAACAATCCCCCGGCAAATGTGCTTTCGATCGCCCTGATGGAAGCACTGCTGGCGGCGCTCGAAGAAGCGGCCGTCTCGAAGGAGATCAAGGTCGTCGTGATCGCGGCGACCGGGAAGCTCTTCTCCGCCGGCCACGATCTCAAGGAAATGACCTCGCACAGGGCCGACGCCGACGGTGGCCGGGCGTTCTTCGAGCGAACGATTCGCCTCGCAGCCGAAGTCATGCTGACGATCACCAGGCTGCCGCAGGCGGTCATCGCCGAAGTCGACGGCCTTGCGACCGCCGCCGGGTGCCAGTTGGTCGCCAGTTGCGACCTCGCGATCTGCACCGACACGTCGACCTTCTGCACCCCCGGCGTGAATATCGGTCTTTTCTGTTCTACGCCGATGGTCGCCCTGACGCGCGCCGCCCATCGCAAACAGGCGATGGAGATGCTTTTGACCGGTGAGACGATCGATGCCGGGACAGCGAAGGAGTTCGGTCTCGTCAACCGCATCGTCCCACAACAATATCTGCGCCAGGTCATCGACAAATATGCGTCGATCATTGCCTCGAAGTCGCCGCAGGCGCTGAAGATCGGCAAGGAGGCTTTCTACCGTCAGACGGAAATGCCGCTTGCCGACGCCTACGACTTCGCTGTCGGCGTGATGGTCGAGAACATGCTCGCCCGCGATGCCGAGGAAGGTATCGGTGCCTTTCTCGGCAAGCGCATGCCGGAATGGAAAGAGGAATAGTGCATGTCGCCCAAAAGTGTGCAGCGGTTCTGGGATAACGACATGCAGTAACGAGCGCGACGCGCTTTAGGTCCTGGGCCTCAGGCGAGCCTGAGGAGCAAGGCACCGAGCGCGATGATGCAGGCGGCGATGATGCGCCAGGCGCTGACGCGCTCTCCGAGGAACACGACGGAGATGACGACGGCGAACAGGATCGCCGTTTCGCGGAGGGCGGCGACGGTGGCGACCGGGGCTTTCGTCATCGCCCAGAGCGCAAGGCCATAGGAGCCGATCGATCCGGCGCCGCCGACAAGCCCGCGCCACCAGTGACGGCTCACATGCCGCGCGACCGGCTTGACGCCGCGCCGGGCGAAGGCCCAGCCGAAGAGCAGGACCGGCGGCAGCAATGCCATCCAGAGCGTGTAGGATATGGCATTGCCGGAAATGCGGGCGCCTATCCCGTCGACATAGGTATAGCTCGCGATCACGCAGGCATTGAGCAGTGCCAGAACGATGGCGTGCCTGCCGCCCTTGCGGGATTCGAAGGCGAGCGTGAGCACGCCCGCGGAGATCGTCATGATGCCGGCCATCGCGCCGCCGCTCAGTTTCTCGCCGATGACGAGGCTGCTCGTCGCCGCGACGAGAAGAGGAGCGACGCCGCGCATCAAGGGATAGACCAGCCCGATGTCGCCTGCGCGGTAAGCGGCTGCGACCAGCTGGAAATAGGCGAACTGGAAAAGTGCCGAAACCAGAATGTAGGGCACGGCCTCGGAACCGGGCATCGGGAGGAAGGGCAGGAAGGGGAGCGCCACGACCGCGCCGCCAAGCGACACCATGGCGGCGTCGAGCGATTTTTCCGTGCCGGCCTTGACGAGCGCGTTCCAGGTCGCGTGCAGCAGCGCTCCGAGAAGTACGAGCGCAATGACGTCCGGCGGCAAGATGAACCTCGGCGGGGTGATTGGGCGGGAAAGCCGGTTGTGGGCTCGCATTTGCCGAAATGCAACCGGAATTACAGATCGATCGCAACGAAACGGTGCAAATGCATGGCCGGGGAAGGTGCCTTGGTTGACTCGCGGCCGCTCCACGCCAACTATCGCTCCGCATGATAAACATGCGCGGACAACAAGCATGCACCACGATGCCTACCCGGATTATTATCTTGCCGACATCCTGCGCGAGACGAAGACCATCGCGCTCGTCGGCGCTTCGCCGAAGCCGGAGCGGCCGAGCTATCGCGTCATGGCCTTTCTTCTGCGCAAGGGATACCGCGTCATTCCGGTCAATCCCGGCCATGCGGGCGGTGCGATTCTCGACCAGCCGGTTGTAGCGCGCCTCGCGGATATAGGGGAGGCGATCGACATGGTCGACGTCTTCCGTGCGGCTTCGGCCTTGCCTGCGCTCGTCGACGAGATCCTGTCGCTGCCGGCCCTGCCCAAGGTTATCTGGGGACAACTGTCCGTCCGCGACGATGCAGCTGCGGCCAAGGCCGAGGCCGCAGGCATCAAGGTCGTCATGGACCGCTGCCCGGCAATCGAATATCCGCGACTGATCGGTTGATCGTTAATAAATGAGGGAGGAACGACGATGAAATCCGGACCCGGGTTCAGCACGCTTGCAATCCACGCCGGGGCCCAGCCGGACCCGACGACCGGCGCGCGGGCGACGCCGATCTACCAGACGACCAGCTTCGTCTTCAACGACACCGATCATGCGGCGGCACTTTTCGGCCTTCAGCAATTCGGCAATATCTATACCCGCATCATGAACCCGACCCAGGCGGTACTGGAGGAGCGGATCGCGGCGCTCGAAGGCGGGACCGCCGGCCTGGCCGTTTCCTCGGGGCATGCGGCCCAGCTGCTGGTTTTCCATACGATCATGAGGCCGGGTGACAATTTCGTTTCCGCCAGACAGCTTTACGGCGGGTCGGCAAATCAGTTCGGCCATGCCTTCAAGGCCTTCGACTGGCAGGTCCGTTGGGCCGATTCGGCGGAGCCCGAAAGCTTCGATGCGCAGATCGACGAACGCACCAAGGCGATCTTCATCGAAAGCCTCGCCAATCCGGGCGGCACCTTCGTCGATATAGCCGCGATCGCAGACGTCGCGCGGCGGCATGGACTGCCGCTCATCGTCGACAATACGATGGCGACGCCCTATCTGATGCGGCCGCTCGAACACGGCGCCGATATCGTCGTCCATTCGCTCACCAAGTTCATCGGCGGTCATGGCAATTCGATGGGCGGCATCATCGTCGACGGCGGTACGTTCGACTGGTCGAAATCCGGCAAGTATCCGCTGCTGTCGGAGCCCAGGCCGGAATATGGCGGCATCGTCCTGCACCAGGTCTTCGGCAACTTCGCCTTCGCCATCGCCGCGCGGGTACTGGGTCTGAGGGATTTCGGTCCGGCGATTTCGCCCTTCAACGCCTTCCTTATTCAGACTGGCGTCGAGACGCTGCCGCTGAGGATGCAGCGCCATTGCGACAACGCGCTGGAGGTCGCCAAATGGCTGAAGGGGCATGAGAAGGTGTCCTGGGTCCGCTATTCCGGGCTCGAAGGCGATCCGAACCACGCGCTGCAGAAGCGCTACTCGCCGAAGGGGGCGGGAGCCGTTTTCACGTTCGGGCTCGCGGGCGGATACGAGGCGGGAAAGCGCTTTGTCGAGGCACTGGAAATGTTCTCCCATCTTGCCAATATCGGCGACACGCGTTCGCTCGTGATCCACCCCGCCTCGACCACGCACCGGCAGCTCACGCCGGAGCAGCAGGTCGCCGCAGGCGCCGGACCCGACGTCATCCGGTTGTCGGTCGGCATCGAGGACGTGGCCGACATCATTGCCGATCTGGAACAGGCGCTGGGGAAGGCCTGAGAGGCACGGCAGGACGTGGAGGCTTCTTATGGGCCATATGCTGAAATTCGATCCGTCTTGCGTCGAGGCTGAGATCGGGGCGCCGGCGCCCGACAGGCTGATTTCTGGAAATCCGGAATTTCGCACCTGGAATATCGAGGAGGCCGGCGGGCTCTATGCGGGCATATGGGAAGCCACGCCCGGCAAGTGGCGGATCGTCTATGACGAGTGGGAATATTTCCACATCCTTTCCGGTCATTCCATCGTGACCGAAGAGGGCGGGGAGCCCCTTCATCTCGAAGTCGGCGACAGCCTGGTGTTGAGACCCGGCTTCAAGGGAACCTGGGAAGTCGTTGAAACGACTCGCAAGGACTACGTGATCCGCGTCTGACGCCGCTCACCAGACCAGATCGAGCCGCTCCAGACCATGAAAGTGGAACGCGTCCTTGACCGGCGGCTCGTTCCTGAGCCGCATTCCGGGAAGCCGCCGTAACAGGATCGGCAGGGAAATCTGCAGCTCCAGCCGTGCCAGCGGTGCGCCGATGCAGAAATGCAGGCCGGCGCCGAACGAGACGTTGGCGCCTTCGTTGCGATCCGGCCTGAACGTATCGGGAGAGGAGAATTTGCGCGGATCGACGTTCGCCGCCCCCAGCATCAGGCCGATCTTGTCCCCCTTCCTGAGGGCGATGCCGTCCTCCAGCTCGATATCCATGAGCGCGTAGCGCTGAAAGATATGCAAGGGCGCGGCGAAGCGCAGACACTCTTCCACCGTGCGCTCCGTTGCCTTCTCGTCCGAAAAAAGCTCGGTGGGGGAGAGGCCGGACTGCAGGATCGTGTGCACGGCATTGCCGATCTGATGAACCGTCGCCTCGTGGCCCGCATTCAGAAGGAGGACCGTGGTCGAAATCAGCTCCGCATCCGACAGGCGCTCGCCGTCTTTTTCCGAGGTGATCATATGCGTGAGCAGGTCGTCGGCGGGGTTTGCCCGCTTCTCCGCTATGATTCCCTTCAGGTAGTCGGCGAACTCCGCCGATGCTTGGTTGGCGTCGAACTCCGTTTCCAGGCTGGGATTGAACACGTACATCTTCACCATGCGGTGCGACCAGTCGAGCAGACGCGGCGCCGCTTCGACCGGGATGCCGAGCATCCGCGCGATGATGGTGACCGGGATCGTCTCGGCATAGGTCTTCAACAGCTCGGTCTGACCATCCTTCTCGAAGCCGTCGATCACCGCATGCGAGAGCGCCTCGATTTCCGGCCTGAGCTGTTCGATCTGACGGGAGACGAAGGCGCGATTGACGAGCGTGCGCAGTCGCGTATGGGCCGGCGGCTCCAGTTCGAGCAGCGAGTGTTCCTCCAGCGCATCGAAAGCCTTCAGATGCGGTTTCGGCTCCGGCATGCCGAGTTCTTCCCGGGTGGCGACATGCAGGATCTGCCGGCCGAAGCGGCGGTCGCGCAATAGACTGTTCACCTGCTCGTAGCCCGCAAAGAACCACTGCTGCGGCTCCTCCCAGAAAAAGGCCGGACATTGCGCATGGAGTGCCGCGTAGGCCGGCAGCGGATTGCGGAAGAAGCGGGGGTTGCGGACGTCCAGGGAGACGCGCCGGGCGGGGCCGTCGATGGTGATACCGGGGGCGATGGACATGATATCGACTCTTCGAATGCTGCAATCGGATGGCGATCCGCATCTCTATTGCGCGATGCGTGCTGACTGCAAGTGCCTTCGGCACTGGAAGGAACAACATCGCCGCTAGCTACTTTTCCGGTAGCACCGCCCGACCTATTTGAGCATGATGCGGCAGCAAGCAGGGAGCGGCATGGCAAAGACGCAAGGCAATCTATCCGCGGGCATCATGGCAGCGATACGAAAGCGGCGGCCGACGGTCGTCAACCGTGATGCCGCCGTGAACCGCGGCGACATCGTGATCGCTTCCTATAATATCCACAAATGCGTCGGCACCGACGGGCGCTTCGACCCGCCGCGAATTGCGCAGGTCATCGCCGAGATCGGTGCGGATATCGTCGCGCTTCAGGAGGCCGACCAGAGATTCGGCGAGCGCGCGGGGCTCCTCGATCTCGAGCACCTGCGCCGTGAGGCGCATCTTGTCTCCGTTCCGATTTCGCCTTTCAGCGAGAAGGGCCACGGATGGCATGGCAACGTCCTGCTTATCCGTGAGGGTGCGGTTTCCGACGTGCGGCAGCTGAAATTGCCGGGCGTCGAGCCGCGCGGCGCCCTCGTCGTCGATCTCGACCTGAAGGCGGGTCCGTTGCGGGTGATCGCCGCTCACCTTGGCCTGCTGCGTCATTCCCGGGCGCGCCAGGCGGAATCGCTTTTGAAGGCGACGGCGGACGGCGCCGGCCGTCCGACGCTGCTGATCGGCGACCTCAACGAATGGCGCATGGGCAAACGCTCCTCGCTCAGCTTCCTCAGTCCGATATTCGACCCGTCGCATTCAGCCGTTGCCAGCTTCCCCTCGCGCTTTCCGCTGCTGCCGCTCGACCGGGTGCTCGGCAATCCGCATCATCTTGTAACCTCGGTGGCCGTGCACGACACGCCCCTGGCGCGAGTGGCTTCGGACCATCTGCCCGTCAAGGCCTCGATCGATCTGAAGGTTGTCCAGAAGGACGGCCCCGAGGGTGAGGAAGCCCGCTTGGCCGATGCGGGGCAGGGATAGCGGTGTCGCACGCGCTCCATAGTGGGGCGCGCTGGTCGCCGTCGTAGTTTGGTTTCCGCATGTTTCATCCTTGATCGGCTCCGGTGAAACATGCGGCAGGGCAGCGTCTGATGTTGTCGTGGATTGCACTTTTTCTCGTAGCGCTCTGCGGGCTCTTTCTGGTCGCGGTCCTCTACGTTTACGGCTGGTTTGGTCGCAGGCCGCGGATCGAACCATCATTCGCGCTCCCCATCGGCGGAGACGAGACGGGCATCGATCGGCACCTTGGCCCGCTGCTGGGTGCCGCCCAACCCGGCGAGAGCGTGGTCGCGCTCATTTCCGATAACATCGAAGCCTTCGTTGCGCGGGCGCTTTCGGCCCGCCGGGCGGGGCGCAGCCTGGACCTGCAATACTACTACTGGAAGGACGACCTGACGGGGTTTCTGCTGACGCGCGAGATCATCCGGGCGGCCGACCGCGGCGTTCGCGTCCGCCTGCTGCTCGATGATATCAATGCAGGCATCCATGATCGTCTCTGCATTTCGCTCGACGCACATCCGAATGTCGACGTGCGGCTCTTCAATCCAAGCCGGGCACGAACGGACCGCTTCCGCCGCGGGTTCGAAATGGCGATAAGGGCCTTCAGTGCGACGCGCCGGATGCACAACAAGCTGTGGGTCGCCGATGGCCGGCTGGCGATATCCGGTGGGCGCAATATCGGCGATGCCTATTTCGACGCGGCGGAACTGTCGAACTTTCGTGACCTCGACGTCTGGATGGCGGGGCCGGTCGTCGACCAGGCGACGGCCATGTTCGATCTCTACTGGAACAGCACGTCGGTGCTGCCGATCGCCGCGCTCAGGACGCCGCGCAAGCAGTACCTTCCGGCGCTGAGAGAGGCGCTGGACGCGCTGGCGCGCACGGCGGCCGCGCGCTTCTACCTCGAAAAGGTCGCAGACGCGGGTCCCGGCCCCTATTGGGGGAGCCGGACCCTCCATCGCAGCGCGGATATGCGCATGGCGTTCGACCCGCCGGAAAAGGCGCTGATGCAGAAGCGGCAGAACTGGCTGTTGCGCGAACTGTTCCCGCTGATCAAGGGCGCCAGGCGTGATCTGCGGATCATCTCGCCTTACTTCGTCCCCGGCGCAGCGGGGACGCGCGTGCTGGCGCTGCTCGCGGGAAAGGGCGCGAGGGTGGCGGTGCTGACGAATTCGCTCGCCGCAACCGACGTCGCGGCGGTGCATGGCGGCTACGTGAAGTATCGCAAGGGCCTGCTTGACGGCGGTGTCGAGCTTTACGAGCTCAAGGAGCGCGGCGATTTCTTCGATCGCCACCGTATGTCGCTGTTCGGAGCGCGAAACGCGAGCCTTCACACCAAGGCCTTCGTCGTCGATGGCCTCTGCGGCTATGTTGGCTCCATGAATTTCGATCCGCGTTCCGCGTCGCTCAACACCGAGATGGGCATCGTCTTCTCCGACGAGGCGCTCGCCGCCGAGCTTCAGTCGATCTTCGAGGAGGAAACGGCGCCGGAGCGAAGCTATCGCCTGATGCTTAAGGACGGCAGGCCCGCGTGGCGGGACCGGACGAACGGCTCCCTGCGGCTGCTGCGGCGCGAGCCGGACGCAAGCATCCTCCGCCGGCTGATCGCCGGCGTGATCCGCTTTCTGCCGTTGGAGTCCCAGCTTTGAAAGGCGTCGGAATTTACCAGTCGTTTACCGCGCTCCTGCGAATGCCTGTGAGGAAGGCGCCCGGGGCATGCGCGACGGCATAAAGAATTGGAAAATTGTTCTACCGCCAATCCGCCACGCCGATAAAAAGCTCTGGACCCCGGGCCCGCGACTATTCAGTTTATCGAATGTTCGCGTCTTGAAGTGAAGGGCATTGACACTCTATGTAAGGTCTGAGGCTTATCCGATGATTCCGGTCCGCGAAGGGATGCGGTCCCGATTGATGAAGGTTCGATATGAGAAATCCAGTTGATACGGCCATGGCGCTGGTGCCGATGGTTGTTGAGCAGACCAATCGCGGCGAGCGATCCTACGACATCTATTCGCGACTGCTCAAGGAGCGCATCATCTTCCTGACGGGGCCTGTCGAAGACCACATGGCGACGCTGGTCTGCGCACAGTTGCTGTTCCTCGAGGCGGAAAACCCGAAGAAGGAAGTCGCTCTCTACATCAACTCTCCGGGCGGTGTCGTGACAGCGGGCATGGCGATTTACGACACCATGCAGTTCATCAAGCCGGCGGTCTCGACGCTCTGCATCGGTCAGGCGGCGTCGATGGGCTCGCTGCTGCTTGCCGCCGGCCACAAGGACATGCGCTTCGCAACGCCCAATTCGCGGATCATGGTCCACCAGCCCTCCGGCGGGTTCCAGGGCCAGGCGTCCGACATCGAACGGCATGCACGCGACATTCTCAAGATGAAGCGCCGGCTGAACGAGGTTTACGTCAAGCATTGCGGCCGCACCTACGAAGAAGTCGAGCAGACGCTCGACCGCGACCATTTCATGAGTGCGGACGAGGCGCTCGACTGGGGCTTGATCGACAAGGTGATCACGTCGCGCGATGCGGTCGAGGGCATGGAATAGGTTCGAACACGGGCTTTTGTGTCGCCACAGATGTAATTGTGACACATTTGTAATGGCGAAGGGGCTTTATCCAAGGGGCAAAGCCGTTAATATGAATCCTTAATGCTATGTTGGAACAAGGAGCATAGCATTCGGATTTGATGGGGAGAGTTGTTGCAACCGGTGATCGGGCCTCCGCCCGGAACGGTGAGTACTCCCAAGAGCCTTGGGCGGCGCCTGGAGCCGACGTGCAAGGCGAACTGAGTGTCCGTGATATCTTTCCGAAGGTGTCCGGCGTGCTGGAAGGAAGTGGAAATGAGCAAGGTCAGCGGTAGCAACGGCGGTGACTCGAAGAATACTCTCTATTGTTCGTTTTGCGGCAAGAGCCAGCATGAAGTCCGCAAGCTGATTGCCGGACCGACCGTGTTCATCTGCGATGAATGCGTCGAACTCTGCATGGACATCATCCGCGAAGAGAACAAGACCTCGATGGTCAAGTCCCGCGATGGCGTTCCGACGCCGCAGGAGATCATCAAGGTCCTCGACGAATACGTCATCGGCCAGCAGCAGGCCAAGCGTATCCTGTCGGTCGCCGTGCATAACCACTACAAGCGCCTAGCCCATGCGGCAAAGAGCAGCGACGTGGAGCTGGCGAAGTCGAACATCATGCTGGTCGGGCCGACCGGCTGCGGCAAGACCTATCTGGCGCAGACGCTCGCTCGCATCATCGACGTTCCCTTCACGATGGCGGACGCGACGACGCTGACCGAGGCCGGCTATGTCGGTGAGGATGTCGAGAACATCATCCTCAAGCTCCTGCAGGCGGCCGATTACAACGTCGAGCGCGCCCAGCGCGGCATCGTCTACATCGATGAGGTCGACAAGATTTCCCGTAAGTCCGACAACCCGTCGATCACGCGCGACGTTTCGGGCGAGGGCGTGCAGCAGGCGCTTCTGAAGATCATGGAAGGTACCGTCGCATCGGTCCCGCCCCAGGGCGGCCGCAAGCATCCGCAGCAGGAGTTCCTGCAGGTGGATACGACGAATATCCTCTTCATCTGCGGCGGCGCTTTTGCGGGCCTCGACAAGATCATCTCCGCCCGCGGCGAGAAGACGTCGATCGGCTTCGGCGCGACGGTGCGCGCTCCGGAAGACCGGCGCGTCGGCGAGGTGCTGCGCGAGCTCGAACCGGAAGATCTGGTGAAGTTCGGCCTGATCCCGGAATTCATCGGGCGCTTGCCGGTTCTGGCGACGCTCGAGGATCTCGACGAGGATGCGCTGATCCAGATCCTGTCGGAGCCGAAGAACGCTCTGGTCAAGCAGTATCAGCGGCTTTTCGAAATGGAAGATGTCGAACTGAACTTCCACGAGGACGCGCTGCGTGAGATCGCCCGCCGTGCCATCGTCCGCAAGACCGGCGCACGCGGCCTGCGTTCGATCATGGAGAAGATCCTGCTCGACACCATGTTCGAGCTGCCGACGCTGGAAGGCGTTCGCGAAGTCGTCATTTCGGACGAGGTCGTCAAGGGGACGGCGCGGCCGCTCTATATCTACTCGGAGCGTTCCGAGGAGAAGACCAACGTTTCGGCTTGAACCTCAAGCGCAGCGCGTTCTATCGGGCGCGCTGGCCCTCACGATTGTTTGAAGAGCCCCCCGCGTGGGGGCTTTTTCATGTGACGCCGTTGCGATCGTGCCGGCGAAGCGGTGCGGAACCGGCATTTTCGAGGACGGCTCTGCAGCCGCCGTTCGGGCCCGTTCCCTCGAATGTTTCAGTTCAAAATCATGGTGATCGCACCAATCGATTGTTGCTAAAGTGCCGCAACAACGCGATGATGCGCAGATTCAATGGATGCGCATTTGCAGACCGCGATATCCGGGCAGGTCGCAAGGTCTGCAACAGCATTCGAGCTTAAAGGTCGGGGATTATCCATGAAGGCGGGGATTGCGCCGTACCTTGAAAAGGCCTCTCTTGCACTCCACTTTCATGTACGAAATGTGACAGCCGGGAGTGCCGCAGAGGCTCCCGGAAACGGGCCCGAACATCGGGACGGAAAGGAAATGATATGACGAACAAAACGTCTCCGGCGACTGAAAGCGCGACCTATCCGGTTCTGCCGCTGCGTGACATCGTGGTCTTCCCCACATGATCGTGCCGCTCTTCGTCGGCCGGGAGAAGTCGATCCGTGCACTCGAAGAGGTCATGGGTACCGACAAGCAGATCATGCTCGTGACCCAGATCAACGCTACGGATGACGATCCGGAACCCGCCGCCATTTACAAAGTCGGCACGATTGCAAACGTGCTGCAGCTTCTGAAGCTCCCCGACGGAACCGTGAAGGTTCTGGTCGAAGGACGGTCGCGTGCCGAGATCGATCGCTATACGCCGCGTGACGATTTCTACGAGGCCGTGGCCCATGCGCTGCCCGAACCGGACGAGGATCCGGTCGAGATCGAGGCGCTGAGCCGTTCGGTCGTTTCCGAATTCGAAAGCTATGTGAAGCTCAACAAGAAGATTTCGCCGGAAGTCGTCGGCGTCGCGAGCCAGATCGAAGACTACTCGAAGCTCGCCGATACCGTCGCCTCGCATCTGTCGATCAAGATCGTCGAAAAGCAGGAAATGCTGGAGACGACGAGCGTGAAGATGCGGCTCGAAAAGGCGCTCGGCTTCATGGAAGGCGAGATCTCGGTTCTTCAGGTCGAAAAGCGCATCCGTTCGCGCGTCAAGCGCCAGATGGAGAAGACGCAGCGCGAGTACTATCTGAATGAGCAGATGAAGGCGATTCAGAAGGAGCTCGGCGACAGCGAGGACGGCCGTGACGAGATGGCCGAACTCGAAGAGCGCATCTCCAAGACGAAGCTCTCCAAGGAAGCCCGTGAAAAGGCCGATGCGGAGCTGAAGAAGCTGCGCCAGATGAGCCCGATGTCGGCGGAAGCGACGGTCGTGCGCAACTATCTCGACTGGCTGCTGGGCCTGCCCTGGGGCAAGAAGTCGAAGATCAAGACCGATCTGAACCATGCCGAAAAGGTGCTGGATACCGATCACTTCGGTCTGGACAAGGTAAAGGAACGCATCGTCGAATATCTGGCGGTGCAGGCCCGTTCGTCCAAGATCAAGGGGCCGATCCTGTGCCTCGTCGGCCCTCCCGGCGTCGGCAAGACGTCGCTCGCCAAGTCGATCGCAAAGGCGACCGGCCGCGAATATATCCGTATGGCGCTAGGCGGCGTTCGGGACGAGGCCGAAATTCGCGGCCATCGGAGGACCTATATCGGCTCCATGCCGGGTAAGGTCGTCCAGTCGATGAAGAAGGCGAAGAAGTCCAACCCGCTCTTCCTGCTCGACGAGATCGACAAGATGGGCCAGGACTTCCGTGGCGATCCGTCTTCGGCGCTTCTGGAGGTGCTCGATCCGGAACAGAACTCGACGTTCATGGATCACTACCTGGAGGTGGAATACGACCTCTCCAACGTGATGTTCATCACCACGGCGAACACGCTCAACATTCCGCCGCCGCTGATGGACCGCATGGAAGTCATCCGCATTGCCGGCTATACCGAAGACGAAAAGCGGGAAATTGCCAAGCGGCACCTGCTGCCGAAGGCGATCCGCGACCATGCGCTCCAGACGAACGAGTTCTCCGTCACGGATGGCGCTCTTATGGCGGTCATCCAGAACTACACGCGAGAAGCGGGCGTCCGCAACTTCGAGCGCGAGCTGATGAAGCTGGCGCGCAAGGCGGTGACGGAGATCCTCAAGGGCAAGACCAAGAAGGTCGAAGTGACGGCCGAGAACATCCACGACTATCTCGGTGTGCCGCGCTTCCGCCACGGCGAAGCCGAGCGTGACGATCAGGTCGGGGTGGTCACCGGTCTTGCCTGGACTGAGGTCGGCGGCGAACTGCTGACGATCGAAGGCGTGATGATGCCCGGCAAGGGCCGCATGACGGTTACCGGCAACCTGCGTGACGTGATGAAGGAATCCATTTCGGCGGCGGCATCCTATGTCCGCTCGCGCGCGATCGATTTCGGCATCGAGCCGCCGCTGTTCGACAAGCGCGACATTCACGTCCACGTGCCGGAGGGCGCGACCCCGAAGGACGGCCCGTCGGCCGGTGTCGCCATGGCGACGGCGATCGTGTCGGTGATGACCGGTATCCCCATCTCCAAGGACGTGGCGATGACCGGTGAAATCACCCTGCGTGGACGCGTGCTGCCGATCGGCGGTTTAAAGGAGAAGTTGCTGGCGGCTCTGCGTGGCGGCATCAAGAAGGTGCTGATCCCCGAGGAGAACGCCAAGGACCTCGCCGACATCCCTGACAACGTCAAGAACAGCCTCGAAATCATCCCCGTTTCGCGGATGGGCGAGGTGATCGAGCACGCGTTGCTGCGGCTTCCGGAGCCCATCGAATGGGACCCGGCAAGCCAGCCGGCCGCCCTGCCGTCCGTTGATTCGCAGGACGAAGCGGGCACTTCGATTGCCCACTGAGGCAGTGCAGATAGGGTGACAAGTGTGTCCCGCTTGCGCCCTTCGGCCAGAAAAACAAGGAAGACCGGCGTTCTGCCGGTCTTTTTTGTTGTAAAAGCACGCTGCAACCCTTGCATTCCAAGGGATTAGGCGCAATTGGGAATGGCAAGACGTGGGCATTGCTTTCGCAGCCCCGCCTTAAGAAGACAGTCGTTTCGAACCAGCATGAAAGGGGTGGAAACATGAACAAAAATGAGCTCGTGGCTGCCGTAGCCGACAAGGCCGGACTCTCGAAGGCAGATGCGTCTTCTGCCGTTGATGCAGTTTTTGAGACCATTCAGGGCGAACTGAAGAACGGCGGCGACATCCGCCTCGTCGGATTCGGCAATTTCTCCGTATCGCGCCGCGAAGCCAGCAAGGGCCGCAACCCGTCGACGGGTGCGGAAGTTGACATCCCGGCACGCAACGTGCCGAAGTTCACGGCCGGCAAGGGCCTCAAGGACGCCGTCAACTAATTTACCGATGGAGCGGCGGGTGCCTCCGTCCGCTACTGGTTCATGTTCCATCTGTCGCGATACCGCCTAGGCGGCATTCGGCAGGTTGATTGGGGCCCGGTCATCCGGGCCTCTTTTCATTCCGGCTTTCCCTGTCATCCGGCTGTTACAGGACAGTTGCAAAAGCCTCCCGCCCGACGTTTTCGGACGCACGCGGTAGCGCAACGGCGTGCCGCGACAAGGAGGGACAGATGAAAGCAATTTCCATCACCACGGCATTGGCCGCGGCACTTGCCGCATCGACGGCGTCGGTCGTTCAGGCCGAACAGGTATTCAATCGCATCGCATCCTTTGCGGTGGCCACGAATTTGCCCGAGGGAGCCGAGCGGAACGCCCCGACATCGGCCGAAATCATCACCGCAAGCGAAGACGGCAATACGCTGATCTATTCCGACAGTCCCGGCAAACGCATCGGTTTCATCGACATCACCGACGCCAGGGCACCTGAGGCAGGCGGTATCGTCTCTTTCGGCGGGGAGCCGACTTCGGTTGCGGTAGCCGGTGCCAAAGCGCTCGTTGCCGTCAACACGAGCGAAAGCTTTACCAAGCCGTCCGGCGTGCTCGCCGTGGTCGACATTGCAGGCAGGGAGGTGGATGCCACCTGCGATCTCGGTGGCCAGCCGGACTCGGTGGCCGTGAACAAGGATCGGACGCTTGCCGCAATCGCGATCGAGAACGAGCGCGACGAGGACGTCAATGACGGGCAGATCCCTCAGATGCCTGCAGGCGATCTCGTGATCCTGTCGCTGAAGGACGGGGCGGCCGATTGCGCGACCATCAAGCATGTGACGCTGACCGGTCTCGCCGAGGTCGCCGGCGACGATCCCGAGCCGGAATTCGTAGCCTTCAACGGCCGGGACGAGATTGCGCTCACCCTCCAGGAGAACAACCACATCGTCATCATCGACGGCAAGTCCGCAACCGTGAAGACGCATTTCCCTGCGGGCACGGTCAATCTCCAAGGTATCGACACAAAGCGTGACGGCTCCATCGCCTTCACCGGCGAGCAGGCGGGCCGCAAGCGCGAGCCCGATGCGATCAAGTGGCTCGACGACGATCGCCTGGTCGTCGCCAATGAGGGCGATTATGACGGCGGGAGCCGCGGCTTCACGATCTTCGACACGACCGGGAAGGTCCTCTACGAATCGGGAGCAGCCTTCGAACACGCGATCGCGTCGATCGGCCACTATCCGGAAAAGCGTTCTTCGGCGAAGGGCGTGGAACCGGAAGGGCTTGAAATGGCGCAATTCGGCGAAGACAAGCTTTTCTTCGTTCTTTCCGAACGGGCCTCGATCGTCGGCGTCTACAAGGATACGGGCGGCGAACCGGAACTCGTGCAGCTTCTGCCCTCCGGCGTTTCCCCCGAGGGCGCTGTCGCCATTCCCGGGCGCAACCTGTTTGCGACCGCCAACGAGGTCGATCTTGTCGAAGACGGCGGGGCGCGGGCGCATGTCATGATCTACGAGCGCGGGGAAGGGGAGGCTGCCTATCCGCAGATCCGTTCCGTGGAGAAGGACGGGCTACCCATCGGCTTCGGGGCGCTTTCCGGCCTTGCCGCTGCCGACAAGCCCGGCTTCCTGCATGCGGTCAATGATTCAGTCTACTCGTCGCAGCCGACCATCTTCACGATCGACGCTACGCAGAAGCCCGCTTTGATCACGGAAGCCCTGCCGGTCACCCGTGACGGCGCTCCCGCCCAGAAGCTCGACGTCGAAGGCATCGCCACTGACGGCGAAGGCGGCTTCTGGCTCGCTTCGGAAGGCAACTCCGACAAGCTCTACAGCCATGCGCTGCTGCATGTGAACAAGAAGGGCGAGATCAAGCAGGAGATCGCACTACCGGAGGAGTTGCGCGCCAGCGAGATCCGCTACGGCTTCGAAGGGGTAGCCGTCGTGGGCGAGGGGGACGATCAGGCTCTCTGGATGGCTGTGCAGCGCGAATGGAAGGATGACGAGAAGGGCTTCGTCAAGCTCGTCTCCTACAAGCCGTCGAGCAAGGAATGGGGCGCCGTGCGCTATCCGCTTGAAAAGGCGGAGGAAGGCTGGGTCGGCCTGTCGGAAATTTCCGTTCATGGAGCCTACGCCTATATTCTCGAGCGTGACAATCTGGTCGGCGAAGCCGCCAAGCTCAAGAAGCTCTACCGCGTCGCGCTCGCGGATCTGAAACCCGCGGCACTCGGCAGGGCACTGCCTGTGGTGAACAAGGAAGAGGTGCGCGACCTCATTCCGGACCTGCAGTCGCTGAACGGTTATGTCGTCGACAAGGTCGAAGGCTTTGCAATCGACGCGGCCGGCAACGGTTATGTCGTCACCGACAATGACGGCGTCGACGACTCCTCCGGCGAAACGCTGTTCTTCTCCATAGGCGCGATGGACGCCATGTAAGCGTCCGATACGGAGAAAACGAAAGAGGCCGGGACATGATGTCCCGGCCTCTTGATTCTAGAAACGGCCTTCAGCGCGCGACGGCTATCTCCGTGGCTTCCGCTTCTTCCTTGCGCTTGCGGATATCGTCGGTTTTCTCGACGAGTTTGCTGACGATATCGTACAACTGGTCCAGTTGCTCGTCATCGAGCGCCGAAAAGATCTCTTCGATGAGCTGCTTGCGCGGATGTTCTGCAGCCTGAAGAACGGCCCGGCCGGTCTCTGTTATGGAGACGATCTTTGCGCGGCGATCCTCGGGGTCGGGTTTTCTCATGACCAGACGGTCGCGTTCCAGTCCGTCGATCGCCTCGGTCACTGTTCGCGGAGCGAAATTCAGCGCACAGGCTATGTCGGTAGACCGACAGGGTCCGAGCTTGCTCAGGAAGAACAGGAACTTGCTCCTGGCAAGCGATACGCCTTCCTCCGTCATGGACTCGTTCACCAGACGATGAACGCGATGGTAGAGCTCGAACAGCTTATCGGAAACCTCGAATGTCTTCTTCATGACCTTATGAGTTATTATGAGGGGCCATGTGAAATGGCAGTGACATTATTGATAGTCACAATTGCCGCATTTGTCGACCAAAACCACCTAAAACTTGGGAATGACCGGCGGCGACAAGAAACGCGCCCTGGTCGCGATGCCGTTGTTTGCGAAGCGAAGAGTTGTCGCCGGCGCGTCGTAACGCTGCCCGCATTCAAGCATTCGGTGGATACCCGGTCCTGCTGCCATTGACGAAAGCGGCGGCGCCGGGTCATGGTCCGCCCGGCCATGCCCTTCAGATTTGTTCACACCGCAGACCTCCATCTCGATTCGCCCTTGCGCAGCCTGGCACTCCGGAATGCGGAGCTTGCCGGCCTCGTTCGAAGCGCGACGCGCGATGCGCTCGTCCGCATCGTCGATCTCTGCATTTCCGAAAGGGTCGATGCGCTTTTGATCGCCGGCGATCTCTATGACGGCAGCCAGACCTCCATGAACACGGCGCTCTTCCTGGCGGCCGAGCTTCGGCGGCTCGACGAGGCCGGCATCCGGACGTTCATCATTCGCGGCAATCACGATGCCCAGTCGCAGGTGACGCGCGAACTCACCCTGCCGTCTTCGGTGCATGTATTTGCCGGCCGGAGCAGGGCGGTACATGTCAAGACGCTTGCGACCGGCCGCACGGTGCACATCCACGGCGTGAGCTTTGCCGATCCGCACGCGCCGGAAAGCCTGCTGCCCCAGTTCCATCCGCCGGTCGCCGGCGGCATCAATATCGGCATGCTGCATACCAGTCTCTCCGGATCCGCGGCCCACGACCCTTACGCGCCCTGTAGCGTCGCCGAGCTTCAGCGGCACGGTTTCGATTATTGGGCGCTCGGTCATGTCCATCAGCGGCAGGTGCACTGCGAAAAGCCCTGCATCGTCATGCCTGGCATGCCGCAGGGCCGAGACATCAACGAAGCGGGGACGAAGGGCGTCACGATCGTGACGGTCGACGATGAGGGGCTGGTTGCGCTGGATGACCGGCCGACCGGCACCGCCGCGTTCGAGCGACATGAGATCGACGTGAGCGGGATTGCGGACTGGCGCGACATGCTGGATGCGGTGGGCCGTGAATTGATCCACCTTCGAAAGAACATGGCGGCGGACAATCTGATCCTGCGCTTGACGCTGACCGGCGCGACGCCGCTTGCCTGGCGCCTCAGGCGCGACGCGGATCTCCTGGAAGCGGAGATTGTCAACATCGCGGCCGGGATCGGCGGATGCTGGATCGAGAAGACGGAACTGAGCTGCCACTCAATCGGCAATGCGGAGCAAAGTGCGGCCGACCCGGTCGGCGAACTGGCGGCACTCGTCGAAAACGACGTTCTGCCCTCCTTCGGCTTTCGCGGCGAGCTGAGCGGAGTTGCCAAGGAGCTCCTGCAGCAATTGCCGCCTGAACTCAGGCAGGTGCTGGCGAGCGACGAGGAGGCGCTGGAGCGGCTGGCGCTGGAGGCAGCACTTGCGGGGAGTGCGGATGTGCTGGCGCATCTTCACGGCCGTGCCGGTGCCGGAGGCATCGACTGATGCGGCTTCAGCGACTGGAGCTCGTCCGCTACGGAAAATTCACGGAGCGGCATCTCGATTTCGGCGAGGCGAGGCTGGGCGAGCCGGATTTTCACCTCATCTACGGCCCGAACGAAGCCGGCAAGTCGACCCTCTTTTCCGGCTTCCTCGACCTCGTCTTCGGCATCGAACGTTCGAGCCCCTACGGCTTCCTGCATCCCTATCAGACGATGCGGATCGGCGGCATCGTCGCGGCCGGTAACCGCCTGCATCACGCCTACCGCATCAAGCGCAACGCCAACAGCCTGATCGGCCCCGACGAGCAGCCGCTGCCCGATGGCCTGTTTTCCACAGCCCTCGGCTCGATCGACCGGGCGACCTACAGCACGATGTTCTCGCTCGACGACGACAGCATCGAAGAGGGCGGGGAAGCCATACTGAAGAGCGAGGGCGAGCTGGGGTCTCTCCTGTTTTCCGCGAGTTCCGGTTTGCCGGACAGCACCGCCGTGCTTGCGGGGCTTCGAGCCGAAGCGGATTCTTTCTTCCGCCCGCAGGCGCGCAAGCACCAGCTTGCCGAATTGAAGGCGGAGCTCGACGCACTGAAGGCGGAGCGGAACGCGGTCGACGTGAATGCACGCGAATATGCAGCACTCCGCAAGGCCCTGGCGAGCATGCGCGCACGCCACGAGGCAGCGGCGAGGCAGCGCAACGAGTTGCGTGCCGACCGGGACCGGATGCGGGCTCAGCGCGATGCCCTGCCGCTTCTCGCGCGGCTTCGCGGCGTACGGCAGGAGCTCGCCGGGCGGGACCCGTTGCCGGTGCCGCCGGCCGAGTGGCAGGAGGAATTGCCGGTTCTTCGCCGCCGCGATGCGGAAATCGCCGCGCGGCTCCGGCAATTGCATGAGGAACTCACCCGGCGGCGCGAAGAGCTTGCCGGGCTGCCTCGCGACGAGCAGGCGCTGGCGATCGCGGACCGGTTCGGGGCTCTGCGCGAAAGCGCACTCGAAGCCCGCTATCTCACGGCGGACCGCGACATGCCGGCTCGTCTGGAGGAACTGGCGAAGACGGTCGCCGAGATCGATGCCTGTCTGATCCGCCTGGGCGAGGCGGGCAATCCCGATCTGGCCTCGCTCCTGCTGCCGGCGGCGCGCGCCGTCCGACTGCAGGATCTGGTGCGCCGGCACGCAAGCCTTTCGGAGAGGCTGGCAGCGGCGCGCGAGGAGATGGAAACCGCGGAAGGGAACCACGGCGACGCCGAGCGCGAAGTTGCCCGGCTGAAGGAGGGGACGGCCGACCCGGCGTTCCTCGCCGAACGCGTGCATCTCCTCCGGCAGAGCGACTGCCTGTTGCGCCAGCAGTCATCGGCAAGGGAGATCGACCGGCTCGATGCCGCCATATGCGACCGGCTGGATGAATTGCGGCCTTTCGCCGGCACGATCGACGATCTGGCCGCGCTTCCCGCTCCGGCACCGCCCGTCGTGGAAGCGTGGCGGGCCGAGGACCACGCCGAGGCGGAGCGGCGCTTGCGCCTCGGCGACAGGATCGCCGACGAAAGCGAACGCCAGGCCGGAGACGAGGCGCGCCTTGCCGCCATTGCGGCCAATGGCGGCGTCGTGGACGACGCGACCGTTTGCGAACTGAGGCGCCGCCGCAATACTGCCTGGCAGCGCCATCGTGCCGGTCTGGACGAGCAGACGGCGATCGCATTCGAGACGGCACTGCACGAGCATGATGCAACCACGGCGCTTCGGCTTGCCCAGGCGGAGCGCGTGGCCGAGATACGCAACCTGACGCTTGCCGTGACCGAGCGGCGCGCCCGCCTGCAGTCGCTGGACATGCAAAGGAAAGCCGCGGAGGAGCGGAGGCAGAGGCTGAGCGCCGAGATCGGCGCCGCCGCACGCGCCTGTGGCTTGCCTTGCATAACGGGGCTGCCCCAGTTGGAGGCGTGGCTTGCCGCCCGCGCATCCGCGCTCGAATTGCGCATGGAGCTTCGCACTGCGCTGAAGGAGCGCGACCGGGCGGTCGCCGAAGAGAAGGCGGCGGTCTGCAGTCTTCGGGCGGAGCTGGCGCGGCTCGGGATGAGCGATGCGCTGCCGGAGCGCCTCGACGCCTTGCTCGCGGTAGCGGAACTTGTCTCCTCCCGAGCCGAGGCCGCATCCACTGCTTGCCGGAATGCCGTGGCGCAGCTCCAACGCGCCTCGGAGGCGCTCGAAAAGCGGCGGACCGCTTTTGCGGCCGCGGAGGCTGCGATGGCATTCTGGTGCGGGGAATGGGACGAGGCGCTCGCCGGCACGTGGCTTTCCCGGCAGGTGGAGCGCCCGCTGCCGCAGGAAATCGGTCCCGTGCTCGCCGTGCTTCAGAACCTCGACAAGCTGATGCAGAAGAAAGCGGAGCTCGATCATCGCGTGGCGGGGATGCGCAGGGATCAGGCGGCCTTCACGGAAAACGTCGTCGGCGTGGCCGCCGCACTGGGCGAAGAACGGGCCGGCGATGTCCTCACGCTCTTTTCCGCGGTGCGCGACCGCGTTGCCGCCGCACTTCAGAAGGAGGAGCGCCGTCTGGCGCTTCAGGGCAATATCGAGCGCATGGAGGAGAGCCTCGAACTCGCTGCGCGCCGAGGAGCGACTTCACGGCGCCAACAGGCAGAGGGTCCTCGACTTTTTTGGCTGCGGGACTCTCGACGAAGCGGCCGCCTGCCTGGAAGCCACCCGCGAAGAGCAGCGGCTGCGACAGCGATGCTCGGAAATGGAAAGCGATCTGGCCGCGCGGCTCGGCGTCGCGAGCGCCGACGAGGCCGAAGCGCTGCTCGCCGAGCTCGACGACCGGGAACTCGGGCTGGAACTGGCGCGGCTGGAGGAGGCGATCGAGGCGGCCGACCGGGATGTCAGCGAGCTGCACGCCGATGTCAGGACCCGGGAGAGGGCGCTTGCCGCCGTCGAGGGCGGCGACCGGGTGGCGGAGCTCGAACAGCGGCGCCGCACGCTGCTGCTCGACATCGAGAGCAAGGCGATCGGCTATCTCCGCCTGCGCGCGGGCGTGATCGCCGCCGAACAGGCGCTCAGGCTGTTTCGCGAGCGCCACCGCAGCGCCATGATGCAACGCGCCTCGCGAACCTTCATGCATATCAGCGGCGGCGAATATTCCGGTCTCTCGACGCAAGCCGACAAGGGCCAGGAATTCCTCATAGCAAATACCGCCGCCGGCGGATCGAAGCTCGCCCGCGATCTTTCCAAGGGCACGCGCTTCCAGCTCTATCTCGCGCTCAGGATCGCCGGCTACCACGAGGTCGCGGCGACGCGGGAAACGCTGCCCTTCATCGCCGACGACATCATGGAAACCTTCGACGACGGCCGCGCCGGCCGCGCCTTCGAACTGATGGCGGAAATGGCCGATGTCGGACAGGTGATCTATCTGACCCACCACGAGCACCTTTGCGACATTGCGCGGAGCGCCTGCCCGGGCGTGACGATCCACCGGTTGTAGCCGCTTGCCGGAAAGAGGTAAGCTGCATGCGCCTTGCCCCTGCATCACCCGTCGGCTGGCCCGGCGACGTCCCTCAAAGGAGGCTCCAATGGATATCTTCGAATGCGGATCGAGACCCTCGGCGCATGGCCCGGCCGAGTATTTCACCGGCTCCGTTCGCGTGGACCCGGCCTTCGAGGCACCGTCACCCGCACGGGTACGCGGCGCGACCGTGACTTTCGAGCCCGGCGCGCGGACCGCCTGGCACACGCACCCGCTCGGCCAGACCCTGATCGTCACCGCAGGCCGCGGCCTGGCGCAGAGCTGGGGCGGGGAGCCGCGCGAGATCCGCGCCGGCGACGTCGTCTGGTTCCCGCCGGGCGAAAAGCACTGGCATGGCGCCGCGCCGGAAACGGGAATGACGCATATCGCAATTCAGGAGGCGCTCGACGGCAAGGCGGTGGACTGGCTCGAACATGTGACGGAGGAGCAGTATCGGGGCGGGTAGCGGCTTATTCGGTCTTGCGTGCCGATGGTGAAGGTGCGGGCCCGCCACTCCCATGAACGGCCGAGGGCAGAGCGACGCCGAGCGTCCTCCCGCTTGCGGGGAGAGGTGGCGGGCAGAGTGAAGCCGACCGAATTGTAAGCGGCATCGCTGATCGACGCCAGATATTGCCACCCGCCGACATAGTCGTCGAGCGAAGCGAAGGTATTCAGTTTGGCTCGTTGTTGATCATTGAGGGCAAGGAACCACGGTCAGGCTCCGAGTTATTTGATAGAATCAGAATTCCCATCGCGCTCGAATTGCGCAATGAGGCTGATGAGGTTTTTATGGATGTTATTCCAATCTCGAAAATATGCTATGCTGTAATAGTAATTTAGATAGTTATACTTGTTTTCGTCAATAAACCTAACATTACAACTTGGGAAAGGATCCCTACCCGGATAGCTACAGCGGATTAAGATTTTGAAATCTTCAGTGAAGTACGTCACGTCGTAAGGCTTCAGGTCGCCTTCCTTGCCGATTAGGTTCAGAAACTTGGCGAGCCCGTTCTCGTTGTCCAATCTCTTTGCATAGCCACGCTCCACACTGTCCAGTTCGCTTTCATACACGTGACGCCAGGACGTTGCGTCAAAGTCTTTGCGGTGCACATAGACATGCAATTTGTCGCCGTACCCCAGTTCCTGCCATTTCTCGTCATCCTCCGCCCGATAGGGTCGCAAATCGGGCAGGAGCGCATCGAAGTTGAACGATTCAACCTTAACGCGGCCCTCTTTGGGCTTGGGCCAGCGGCCATGCTTCACATAGCCTTCCCAATACATGTAGCGCTCGGGAATATCGAACTTGCGCCCACCCGGCAGTTCGATGCGTACTACCCCGTTGGCCAGGTAGTGTTGGCTTGCATATGAAAGGGCGTATTCGTTGGCGACCAGCCAACCGAGCCAAATCGCGCCAAGCGCGGAAAGTGCGATGAAAATGCTGCGCGCTCGAAATATGCCCATGGCTCCGACCGTGATTATTGCAGAGCGTCTCGTGCTCTACGGCCGGAACCAAAGCGCAGAACCGACCTTATGCGCAAATAAATTGCTTTTCTGGCCTTTGCTCGCGACGCGTGTTGTCGCCGGAGACGACCGCCTCGATATCACCCGCCGACTTGTCCCATTCGGTGAAGACGAATTCGCTGGTAACCCGAATAGAAGCCCGGCGACGGAAGGCCGAACCGCCGGTCGGACAAGTCGACATTGAGGCCCACGGGGTCGCCCTGATTGGAAAGAGAATTGGGGATCAATCCCGAGCATCAGCATGACAAAGGCGGCGCCGGAGTTGAAGTTGGCTTTCCTTTCCACTAGGTTGGGCGTCGGTCCGTAAGCTATCTGCCGGTCGTACAGATCGTCCGCAAAGGCTCTTACTGGTCGATCGGCGCCAGCCCAAGTCCAGGCTCAATGCTCACCGAGCCGGCAATCGTGGACCGCATGCCCATGGGTCGTTTCATTTCCCCGAGAACATCCGGGGATCGCCGATCACGCCCACCGGCTCATATTTCCCATTGCGAAACAATCCGAAGTTCCATTCCCGCACTTGGCCATCGACCTTCGCCCGGATGCCCAGATGAGATATCTGCCCGGGCGGCACTCTCGAAAGGAACCTGATTTCATCCTCAATAATAGAGAAAACGATGCTATTAGTTTCCGCCACGCGGAGTCCTCCCAGTCAATAACTCGTCTTGCTTCCTTCGGAGAAGGGTTGCGGTGTCCGGGCAGGTTGTCTGATTATAAGCAACCCCAGTCCGAGCCTCTCCGGTTCTTTCGAAGATTATGTCTATGGTCATTAATTCTTTTCGAAGAGGAGGAAATAACGATCGATCGCCGCAATAAGCAAATACGCACTTTGCTTTGAATAAAATTGTTCCAAATTGACAGGAAAAGCCGCTGTGTTTGAGAAAGGCAACAATTTTCTCCGTGTCTCCACCAAAATTATTGTCTATCTCTTTGTATAAGCCTGCGAAATCTTCTTGCTTGCGTGCTGCCAGCAAACGCTCTCTGACGTTTCCAAGCTCACTTGCATGTAAAGGCGAAGCCGCCGTGAGCATCGTAGCGGTAACTAAGGCGGTGGCGACGCAGTTTCGGATTTTCATAGCCACATATCGTCCACTCTGTCCGCCAATGGATAATGGGGCCGCAGCCGCCCTTGGTCGGCCAACGTCGCAGGCGAAACGCCAAGTCCGCAATGCTCAATGGTATTGAGCATAGAAATTGGATTATTGACAAATAAGTTGTAGTGCAGGACTTCCGCTCCTTGCGCGCGACGGTTGGTCCCGGCCAATACTTGGCATTCCGATGCCAAGCGACTCGCCGGCATCGAAGTTATTGACGATGCGGCGCCTGCCGCCGCCGGCATCCGTCGCCAGCTCGATCCGCTGCGGGCGGTTGAAGGTGTCGCGACGGTCGTCGCCACAAAGGGTCAGCGTCGATTGTCCGTCGCCGCTCGTTTTGATCGGGTTTCAGGAGGCAAAGCGTCCGCCCGGCATATAGCCGGGAACATCCCGCTGCCGAAAAACGACGTGCCCTGTGCGATAAAGTCTTCGTGGATTCGCCCACCTGCCGCTGCACCCCTCGGCGTCGGCCTCGCGAAAAATCACCGCGTCGATCATCGCGGACATCCGGCCGGTTATGCGGCTTGCCGACTCCAACCCTGACTCGCCATGTTGAGCGATTCCTGGCAATGCCTGTCGATACAGGCGCCAACTGCCCACCCAGCGGTGCTCCAACCGGCCCAATCGGTAGTGTTACTTGCCGCCTCTTGCATTCAGTTGCTCCTGGCGAATCCATTCCAGACGTATTCCGCAAACTTCAAAACGACTATCAGATTCAAACTAACCGGATCCGAATCCCATCGGTCCCCTCCACGAAGAAAGAATATCTCATAAAGTTTTCCAATAACTATCAAGAATGAAATCCAAAGAAACATAGGACATGAATATTCGATAAATTAGGTAATAATAACTAACGCCAGCATCAAAATAAGCCTATAAATAAATAGGTTTCTTTTGATTGCCTCAATTATATTCATGAACAGGCTCCGTTATGCGGAAAAATGCTTACACCTCGTTTCTCAAGGCTCTGCTCCATGGTTAAGTTGTTCACAATTTCATGGCCGTGATCGGCCGTAGGCCAAGGCTCTCTCGATCAAAATTCCCGTGCTGAAAACAAAAAGCCAAATAAGCGGAATGTTCTTCCATATATTTATCTCAATTGATTGCGATAAATTTAGGGAGTATAATGTGTTGTATTCCTCGAATCTCGACGTAAAAACTGAAACAACACTTACGGTAATTGTTATTAATGCTACCTTTAAGAATCCAGGTATAAATATAGTGTCCTTTCGATAGATGTCATCGACGATCTTAAAAAGAAGCCAAATGTAGCATCCAGCGGCAAATATCGACTGCATTGCAAAGAACGTGCATTTTTCATGCGACGTGTATCGGCTGGCGTACAGTTGGCCCTGCAACAACAGGTTCTGTGGCCAAAGTGCAAGTAGAGCGGAATTCTCTGCTATTGCACACGCGGTGTTCGGATGGGAGACTAATATGAACCTCCCCCCGATCGCGAATATTGCTGGAATAATCATGAGCAGCGCTGAACGTTTGAGGTGTTTGACCTCAATCTTCATCTGTTCATCGAACCTTGAAACTGGGTCCTTATCGTTCTCCATGGGAAGTGGATTTACCTACCTTATGTCCGTCGGCCGGGCTGTCCTCTGTAGCAAATACAATTTCCTAGTCTAATGATCAAATAAGAGAACTTGCATTCATGGCCCGTCTTTTCACGCCGAAACCAAAGAGAACTCCAGAACTTCTGCCCCGTAGTCGTAACCGAATAATGGAAACCACGTAGCGCCTGCAGGTAGTCATCCCTCGGAGCCTATTTTCCTCGAGTTGTGCCGATCCTATGATCCTATTGAGAGTGGGTGTTTCTCGTTCGTCCCCGCGCGCGGCCAATGCAGAGAGATGCCGCCGCACACACCATCCCGAGCAATCCCAAGAAGGTTGCGCTGATCAGCGGCATGTAGAGGGGATTGCGCAGTAGCTCCCCCCTCCGACCATCCATCCAGACCGGAAGCGGAATGAAGAAAAGGAAGACGATGCATACAGTTATGGGAGAGATGAAGTGCCTATAACGTATTTCCCGAGCCTGATCAGGGGACAGTGGATATTTCTTTCCCTTTGTAAGATTTATAAGTGTGGAAAAAACGATGCACAAAAATGTGAAGAGGTACAGAAAACAGTTTTCTGTTAAATAATACCGGATGTCATTGACGGGTAAGCCTTTAAAATTGGAAGCCTCTACATGAAATTTTGGAATGTACAGCATTAATCGTTGCGCCCATTTTAAATTTAGCCATTCTCCGGGAAACGGTATTGACGCCGCATAGAGGGCATAGATGAAAAACGGAAAATACCGAAAGTATAGGCGATATGCTCGTCGAAATCGGACATCATCGATGTCGTCGGCCGCTCGGAGGACAAAAGGACTTCTCTGACTGCTCACTTCAGGTGACATAAGCCGTGTGGATACCGTCCCTACTCGCCGGGGGCCATTCGGCGCCGGACAAGACCAAGCATGGTTACAGAATTATGCGCAAATAAGTCTCCCTACATTCGGCGGTCGGCGAACTCGTCTCTCCTCCGCATGATCTCGCATTCGATGATCGAGAACTGAAACTTGTCTATTCTCGGCGATGCATATTCTCTCCCGTCAGTGCTTTTTCCTGTATTTGGCGAAGCGCAGTTGCTGCCCCCGGGCACGCAATAGGTTGGTGTGCAACAGCTGTATCGGCACCGCGTATCGTAATGAGGATATCCACAGACATCAGCCTCTTGCGAAAACCAACGAATGCGGACCGGTCCCCGCAATAGGCAAGAACGCATCTAGCCTTGAAATACCCATCGTCAGCCCAGCAAGAAAAACCATTCTTCTTGAGAAAGCCAACAATGCCCGCTACATCTCCCCTAAATTCTCGGTGTATATCTCGATAAATTCCGTCCATTTCAGCATGTTTTCTTGCAGCAAGCAGACGTTGCTTGACGTCGTGGAGGTCGCCGGCGGAGACTGTGACCGCCGTCCCTTGGAAGGCTGCCAGCAGTATTGCTGCGGCGAGCTTCCTTGCTTTGGGAACAATGTGCTTAACCGACCTCGGTATAAGCGTTATCCGCCTAGGCATCGCTGATCGACGCCAGATATTGCCACCCGCCGACATAGTCGTCGAGCGAAGCGAAGGTCTTCAATTTGGCTCGTTGTTGATCATTGAGGGCAAGGACCACGGTCGGGCACCGAGTTATTTGACAGTATCAGAATTCCCATCGCGCTCGAATTGCGCAATGAGCAGCAACAGATTGCTGTGTATCGTCATCCAGTTCGGCATGTATTTCAGGGAAAAAGCATATCCTATATAGTTGTGGTGATCGCCATCGATGTAATCTAAGCTGCATCCCGGCGATAACCGTTCCAGGGTAGCTGCAATTGATCTTAAGTCTAAAATCTTCGGTGAAGTACGTCACGTCGTAAGGTTTCAAGTCTCCTTCCTTGCCGCTCAGGTTCAGAAACTTGGCGAGCCCGTTCTCGTTGTCCAATCTCTTTGCATAGCCACGCTCCACACTGTCCAGTTCGCTTTCATACACGTGACGCCAGGACGTTGCGTCAAAGTCTTTGCGGTGCACATAGACATGCAATTTGTCGCCGTACCCCAGTTCCTGCCATTTCTCGTCATCCTCCGCCCGATAGGGTCGCAAATCGGGCAGGAGCGCATCGAAGTTGAACGATTCAACCTTAACGCGGCCCTCTTTGGGCTTGGGCCAGCGGCCATGCTTCACATAGCCTTCCCAATACATGTAGCGCTCGGGAATATCGAACTTGCGCCCACCCGGCAGTTCGATGCGTACTACCCCGTTGGCCAGGTAGTGTTGGCTTGCATATGAAAGGGCGTATTCGTTGGCGACCAGCCAACCGAGCCAAATCGCGCCAAGTGCGGAAAGTGCGATGAAAATGTTGCGCGCTCGAAATATGCCCATGGCTCCGACCGTGACGATTGTAGAGCGTCTCGTGCTCTACGGCCGGAACCAAAACGCAGAACCGTCTTTATGCGCAAATAAGTTGCTTCGCAGACCTTTACCCGCGAGGCGTGTTGCCGTCGGAGACGACCGCCTCGATATCACCCGCCGCCGAAGACGAGTTGGATCTGTGCGGCCGTGAGGGGAGGCGGTCGCCCGAGGGTCTTGCCTTCCAGTTGGAGTGCTGGACGCTCGATTGCGTCCGATATCATTTCAATTACTGAAATAGATCTCTATTATTTACGTGTGTCTCCTCCACTTAGAAGGTATTCTTGTTTTTCTTTAAGAAGCGCGTTTGTGGGAGGGCATTCTGCCGGCTGATGAACCACTGAGGTCGTCACGTCTCTGCCGACCATTCCCACTGTTATCGTCTTCAGTTCTCTTCGAAAGAAGCGCCTGTCACCGCAATACGCAAACACACATTTCGCAGTCGTCGGTACGCTACCCACGGAGCACGAAAATCCGGAAGCTCGTAAAAATTCAACGATTTTTGGTCTGTTGCCTCCCAGCTTGCGCTCTATGCTTTGATAAATGCGATCCATCTCATCGTGTTTTCTCGCCGCTAGCAGACGTTGTTTAACGTCGTCGAGGTCGCCAGCGGAGACTGTAGCCACGGTCCCGCGGAAGACTGCAAGCAGAACTGCTGCTGCAAGCTTCCTCGCATTGTGAACAAGGTCCTTAGCCGCCCTTGGCGGGCCCAAATCGATGACGCATCTCTTCGTCTTTATTCCCGCAAAACTTCCGGTTTGCTGCATTGTAGCACCTTTAGGCAGCCCAACGTCGCAGGCGAAACGCCAAGTCCGCAACGCTCAATGGTATTGAGCATAGAGATTGGACTATGGACAAATAAGTTGTGGTGCAGGACTTCTGCTCCTTGCGCGCGTGCGGGAGCGGGAGAATGAACAGGGGAGGGCGCCGGTACCGCCGCAACGTTTGGTCTCAGCCAATACCTGACATATCTGATGCCAAGCGACCCGCCGGCATCCGTCGCCAGCTCGATCCGCTGCGAGCGGTCGAAGGTGCCGTTCCCGTCGTCGTCATAGCGGGTCAGCGTCGATTGTCCGTCGGCGCTTCTGGTGATGAGGTTGCGGAAGGCGAAGCGCCCGTCCGGCGTATAGCCGAGAATGTCCTGCAAGGTCGACCCGTCGGAGTTCGCCGTCGTGCTTTGCCGTATGACATAGCCATTGCCGTCGGCGGCAAGCGCGGCATCGCCTACCGTTCCCGTCGATCCGTAAATGCTTTCAATATCGTATTCGATGATCGAGAACCGGACGCCGCTATTTTCCGCCATGCATTTTTCCTCCCGTCAGCAATCTTTCTTGCGTCCCTTGAAGTGCCGCTTCTGTGCGAGGGCAGGCTGAGGGCTGATGAACAACAGAAGTATTTACGCCGCGTTCCGTTATAATGACGCCGATTGTCATCAGTTCCTTGCGAAAGCCAACGAACGCCGATCGGTCGCCGCAATAGGCAAGAACACATCTTGCCTTGAAATACCCATTGTTCGTCCAGCACGAGAAACCGTTATTCCTGAGAAAGCCAACGGTCTTCCTTACGTCTCCTTTGAGTTCTCGGGTTATGTCTCGATAAATCCGATCCATTTCATTGTGCTTTCTTGCCGCTAGCAGACGTTGTTTAACGTCGTCGAGGTCGCCAGCGGAGACCGTAGCCACGGTCCCGTGGAAGACTGCAAGCAGAACTGCTGCTGCAAGCTTCGTCGCATTGTGAACAAGGTCCTTAGCCGTCCTTGGCGGGCCCAAATCGATGACGCATCTCTTCGTCTTTATTCCCGCAAAACTTCCGGTTTGCTGCATTGTAGCACCTTTAGGCAGCCCAACGTCGCAGGCGAAACGCCAAGTCCGCAACGCTCAATGGTATTGAGCATAGAGATTGGACTATGGACAAATAAGTTGTGGTGCAGGACTTCTGCTCCTTGCGCGCGTGCGGGAGCGGGAGAATGAACAGGGGGAGGGCGCCGGTACCGCCGCAACGTTTGGTCTCAGCCATTACCTGACATATCTGATGCCAAGCGACCCGCCGGTATCGGTCGCCAGCTCGATCCGCTGCGAGCGGTCGAAGATGTCGCGGCCGTCGTCGCCATAAAGAGTGAGCGTCCATTGTCCGTGGGCGTTCGTTGTGATCAGGTTTCGGGAGGCAAAGCGTCCGCCCGGCCCATTGGATACTGCATTATGCGCAAATAAGTTGCTTGCGCATTTCGGACGATCGGCCGGCGAACTCGTCTCTCTCCATGATGGTCATTCGGCTGACGGGGCAGTGGCGAGCTCGTCGCAGACGAGCCGGATCTGTGCGGCCGTGAGGGGAGGACGGCCGCCCGAGGGTCTTGCCTTCCAGCTGGCGCGCCGAGCACCATTTCGGAAATCACATCGAGCGTATTCATCTCGTATTCCACGGGAATGCTGCCATATTTCCGCTAATACGAGCCTCCGCCGTAAGCCATATGTGAGTACATATCCACATAGACGGTGGCACGTTACCGGCTTCCCAATGCGCTTGAGCATCTTCCCACCCCAAGCTTTTGCGAAGGTTTTTTCCCGAACCCGTCTCCGTCATTTCTCGCCCCTCGATACGTCCCAAAATTCAACTTGACCGCGCAGTCCGAATGCCGCCGTGAGGATAACCGGTTTTGAAAAAGGTGGGTCCTTTACTTCGCATCCCACGAAGAAGCTCACATTAGGAATGGGGTCATTTTCCGTCTCCTCGAACCTATAACATGTTGCGTAAATAATTCTATCGGACTCCCCAAATTCAGACAAGTATCGCTCCAATTTAGCTAGCGTCTGATTCTCCGGAGATCTGCTATCATTGAGACTCTCTCCATATATATAGACAGAAAAAACTAGTATTGATGCAGAAATGATTACCAATAGCCGTCGCTTATTTCCAGATGTTCGTTCCAATGTGATATCCTCAACTGCGCTTGGCTGCCATTCTGTCTTGCCTTCCAGTGGGCGTGCCGAGCACCATTTCGAAATCACATCGAGCTCCGTTGATATGAGCCGATGACAGTCGGACAATGGGGGCCTGCCGGGCAAACCTACCGCTCTCTCCTCGATATTGCCGATCGCATAGCCGCCGGACACAAACCGATGCTGAACCAATTTCTCCCCGAAATTCAGGCCGTCAGCCAGGAAACCGCCATAACGCCGAACGTAAGTACATGACGCCATAGTCACCCTCAACAAGGTTGAGTTGAGTGTAAACAATCGCGTCTTGCGTTCCAGAATGAATTACAATTCGTTGTCCTTGTGCGCCTCCAATACCTCACGCCAAATTAGGAGTTGTATAGGATTTCTGTTAAGTCTTGTTTTCATCACACTGTCTTTTATTACGAAAGGATATAGCTTGGTAAGTATATAACTAAATAAGGAAAATGGTGACGTTATCACCATCAGCGCGGAAAGAATCTGAAAGATTGTTTCAATGTGTCCACCAAACTTCGTCGAATCTCGGACTGATAGGACGAAAAATAGTTCAACCCAAATTGCGACGAAAACCAAATTGAATATTGTGTTTATCTTCTTAGTCATCGCGTTCATATACCACCAAGGTATATACTGCAGTGGAGAGTCTGTTTAGACATCATGTGCCTCCGCTGTTGTGTTCTTCTAAAACTTCGCGCCACGAGGGAACAGGGAGCGGCTGCACGCCGGACGGCTGCGGAGCGGGCGTCAACGAAGGCGCGATATCGCTTGGTCTAGGTGTTGGGGACGGCGCCACGCCACCGTATTGCCAATCCAAATACTCGGCGTGGGCGCGACCCGAATAGAAGCCTGGCGACGGAAGTCCGAACCGCCGGTTAGATAAGTCGACATTGAGGCCCGCGGGGTTGCCCTGGTAGGGAAGCGAATTCGGATCAATTCCGAGCATTCGCATGACGTAGGCGGCGGCGGAGTTGGAGTTGGCTTCGCGGGCTAATAGATTGGGGGTTAGCGCGTAGGCGACTTTCTTGCTGTATAGATTCTGCGCGAACGCATCGATCTGGTCGGCAAGCGTTAAGCCAAGACCACGCTCCACACTCGCGGAGCCGGCAATTGCGGAAGGCATCCCCAAGGCTCGCCCAATTCCGCCAAGTACATCCCGTGGGTCGAACGGAAGCCCGACGTCATCGTACTGTCCTTTGAAAAAGGAACCGAAGTTCCACTCGCGCACCTCTCCGTCGATTTCGAAGCGGATTCCTAAGTGCGAAACTTGTCCGGGCACAAAGCGCGAAATGATTTCAATATCATACTCGATGATCGAGAACACTGCCCTGTTATTTTCCATCGCGCCTAATTCCTCCGTTCAAAAGCTTTTCCTGTGCCGCCCGAAGGAGGGCGTCAGTTGCCGGACATTCAGTGGCATTGTGATGAACAAGGTCCGTCGATGTTCCCTTTTCGGTTATAATAACACCGACAGATATAAACTCTCTCTGGAAAATCAAAGGGAAAATGCGACGGTCACCACAGTACGAATATACACATTTTATCTTATACAGTATTCTTCCCGGCACACATGAAAACCCTATTCTCTGAAGATAAGCCGAGATCTTCACTGTATCTCCATCGAATCTGCGTTCGACTTCTTCGTAAATCCTGGTAATGTCGCCTTGCTTCCTGGCTCCAAGCAAACGTTTCTTGACTGCATCAAGCTCATCTGTCTTCGCAAACGACGCCGCGGCGTGCAAAGCCGCCACTGCCGCTACGACAGCTAGGCGTCGGCTAGTTTTGAAGTCATGCACCAAGTATCCTCCCCACTGATCTCAACCGGCGACAGCGCCGCCGCTACCGACGCGCCAGTGAGGAGGCAAGCATGGAAATCGCCTTTAAGCAGGTCGAGCGGCACGGGCTACGGCGAGACCACGAGAACCTCAAGTGGTTGCTTTCCATCATCCGTGTGCGCAACAAACGACCTACTCCTGCTTGCCACCGCCCGTTGCAACATAGAAAATCGATGATAGTCAAATAAGTTGCGGTGCGGATCTTTTGCTCTCCATACGGGTTTTGGCGAAGGCGTCGACGAGCCATTGCCACGGGCGGTCTCGGCCGATGTCTGACATGTCTGGTCGTTAACCGACTCGCCGGCATTGAAGTTATTGACGATGCGGTGCCTGCCGCCGCCGGCATCCGTTGCCAGCTCAATCCGCTGCGAGCCAAAACGACCATCAGATTTAAACTAACCGGATCCGGGTCCCATCGGCTTCCTCTTGGAAGAAAGAATATCAGGACGGCCGCCCGAGGGTCTTGCCTTCCAGTTGGAGCGCTTGACGAAATCTCGCTACGGCCGAACTAAAGCACGCACATATCGTTATGGTTCAATAAGTTGTATTGCGTATCGCTACGCTGTACTGACTGCGCGAAGGTCGGTTCCGGAGGCGATGCTGTCGACAAAGCACCCGGATCCCCCGCAAAGCACCCGGATCCCCCGCGTCGCCCGCGCGGGAAACGGAATGACCCGCATGGCAATCAGGAGGTGCTCGACGGCAGGTCGTCGATCGAGGAGCGGTACCAGGGCGGTCAGGGTGCGCCGTTTCCAATGGCTGGAACGGCCAGTGTTACATCGATGACTGATGACGAATGGTCGGGTCCCTTACTCGCTGTGCTCATCGCAGGACTTCGCCGGTTCCGCGCCCTCGGCGCGGAAGAGTTTTTCAGCCCAGGACTTGGCCTGGCTGGATTCCAGTCCCTGGCGCAGAAATGACGGTCGAAGGGCGTGCGCTACGCAGGGCAGCGCGGCGTCCGGAATCGCTGTGGCTTCAAAGCGGTGAGGCGGCTCACAAGAGAAACCTGCGCAAAACACTGCCTGACATATGGAAGAAATGGTGGGCGATGAGAGACTCGAAAACTCGAAACTCTCATCGTAAATGTAGCCAATATGTTGATTATGCTGAAACAATTAAATATTGGAAAATGCTAATTTGTGACGTTGGGACGAGCTATATTTTGTGAAAAAAATCGTCATTGATCGTTGACGTTTCCACCTGCGAGCTTCTCTTCGAATAAGAAATTTACTCTGCCGACGATCCGACCGAACGTGTATCCCGCCTCGATCATCAGGAAGAAGAAAACACTTCTTACGCAAAGGCTGGCCCACCAGAGATAATCCGATGCGCTTGAAGTAATTTTCGCCAACAAGGGCAGGGCGTGCTTCGTGAACCATTCACCTTGCGCTTCCGGTGCAATAACCGCCATCGCGAATGCCAAGCCAGCAGATGCCGTCATCACGAAATAGGAGACGTTGTGAAAAAGCTCTTTGGACAGAGCATTCACACGGCGTGCACGATTTTTCTGTTCCAATGACGAGGTCGGTGAACTGTGGTCCTCTCTGCTGCTGGCAATATAAAATAACACACTGAAACCGAAGCCGAGCAGAATTGATGCAACAGTATTAATGGAGTTGATAAAGTCGGTGAGCTTATCCGTCAGGAGGAATGATAGCAGTGGAGACAAGGCAATAAATAGCAAGATCCGTGGCCATACGCGAATGCGGCCACCTGTTCTATAGTTATAGAACGTGGCGTTATTGTTCGCGATGATGGAGCGAACGCTAGCCATTTGCGATAACGCTTATAACGTGATCATTTAGAGCGTTGAGGATCTCATTGCAGGTATCTGCATTGGAGGGGTGTCCGTCGTCATCGACGCTAACATCCAGCTTGAACCGCGTTGCGCGAATGCCGTTGTCGAACATGTAGATAGTCGTGGACTTTCCGTTCATGTCAGCAAGGACCGTGCAGTCGAGAACGTCGTCGTCGTCGAGCTCGATCAAATCGCTTTGATTCATCAAGCCAGCCACAGCGTGTTTAATCTCACGCTGGCCTTTGCCGAAAAAGGGGATGACTCCGCGTTTAACGCGGTCAACAAGCGGATCCTCTTTACTAGTCCTCGTGAGGGCGATCATCATCTTTCCACCAAGTTGGCTGCGACCGGCGATTGATGTTGACTTGTTCGCGACATTGACTCGGATTTCCTTCGGTTCGGCGTTCTTGTAGTAGGAAGCTCCTAGCCGGTAAGACAGTGATCTAATCCCTGCGCTTTCAGGCATCATGCCTTTGATAGTGTCTCGAAGGATTCGATACCCGCCAAACAAACCCAAGTATTGTGAGCCGACGTAGATGCGTCCAGATTCGGCAAGATAGAGCACGAAGTGAAACGGCCTTAAGTTGACGCTGTCGGCGGATATCCTACCCTTTTCTGAATTGTCGTAACCGTGCCCGTAATATGATGCTTTAAACGTGCCGGTAATCGTCCGCTGATTTACTAGCTCAAGATTTTCGAGCGGTGCCTCCTTGTATGACCTAAGTCTTTCGATGTCCCTCTCTAGAGATAGGTCAAACGGCTTCTGCGATTGCATCTTCGTGAAGAGTCCTGTGAAATCTCCCGTGGTGAAGGGGATCACCACTTCATCATCTCCGGATTTCTTCACCCGTATGAGATAGTGGAAGCTCGCACTTACTTCTTCATTCTTTCTAGGTGCCATCCCTTACAACCCTCAAAGCCGCGTGTTTAAAATGCGTCGAATCGCTTTGGTTGCAATTCAAGCACTGCGTGTCGGCTTTGTTGAGTCTTTCCTTATGGCGTGCACTATGTTCTTAGTTTGTTCACGGAAGTCAAGACCGTCCACGCAGCTATCCTCTTCCGTCGTTCAGGGAACTATGCTGAAGATGCGCTGGGGCCGGGGATTATTGCATGGAAAAGTTTTCGTCTTGGTTGATTGGCATCGTGACCGCGGCAATTGCGTATGGATATTGGGACGCCAACGCTGAAACGAGAGCGGACGGCGATCTTCGAGCGCAGATTACAACGCCCTGGGGACTCTACTTTGACTCCCATGCCGACTACCTACCGATAGATAATGGTCAGTTATTTGTTGAAGTTAAATGGAGGCAGCCAGATAATCGCAAGCGCATATCGTCCATCCGCGTGAAAGGGCGGGTGTTGGACGGCGCTGAGCTTGTGGCGATGGTGGATTCCCCTTGCCAACGCGCGGGGAGCACTTGGCTCGGCGATGCCAAATGGTCTTTTGAAGGCCAGACCAGCACTGACCTCGTTTGTTTCATCAAGATCGACAAGATACTTACGCCAACGGCGCCTGATGGTCTTGTTCGGATGGACGAAGCCAATGCCCGCATCGCGAATATGAGGATTGACTACACGGCAGACGTGAAAGCGGTGAATAAGCCAATGCGCTATGTAATCTGGTTAAACGAGCATGCCTCAAAGGTTTACGAAGCTGTCAGCGCGCCGTTCGAGCGAGAATGACTGACGAGATTGCCGCCCCGCCAGTCGTGCGCCGTTTCCCGACAATGGAACGGCGCTTATCAATCCGGTTCACTTGCCGTGGGTTCCTGCTAAGGTTTCGGGTTGCAGTGCTTCAGGTGCTCCGGGGCCGCCGCAAATGCCGCCTCGGCCTCTCGGTCGGCTTCAGCGCGGAAGGCTTCGAAGTGCTGCCGAGCTAACTTGTCGAAGCCGCCTGCGCCGAGTGTCGCGAAGTCGGCCGCGCGGAAGCGGGGCGCGCCGAGCGTGGCGATATCTTTCAGAATCTGCCGCATAGGCGCTCTGACTTCTTCCACTGCCTTGTGGATCGAATTTGTGCTTTCCGGGAAGATCGCGCCGACTTCGGCAAGCACAAACTTCACCTGATCAAGCTCCATGGTTCCCGTCGCCGCGTCCGGTTCCAAGGTCGCCAGCGCTTCGACAAGCGCGCCATAGTGTTCCGGCTCAACGCGGCCATTGACGACGCGCGGCGCGCCAAGCTCCACAAGCCGGGCAGCACGCAAGGCGACGTGCACGCGCTCATAGGCTTCAGCCGGATCAGCCGAGCGTGGATAGATAGCGATGCGCTCATCATGGATCAGCCGGAGCGTCGCCGTGAGGTTGGCGGCTTCGAATGCGTAGCGGTCATTCTCAATATAATTCGCAGTTTTCATATCAATGATTCCGAATATGTTGCGAGTTGCAGATGCATATGAATCAACATCCCGTGTTAGATCAAGAGCAAAATCAGACATTCATGTTTATTTTTGAGGAGTTTAAGTACTCAAGTCAGTAATGACTGATTCTCTACTTACAAAAAAACCTCCCGGTGACACGCCGGGAGGTTACAGAGAGAATTTTTGTCGCTGCTAACGCGGGATTGGAGAAGCCCCGCACGACAAGAGATATTATAGCAATGACCGGATCGTAGGTCGCACCCTGAGTGAAATTATTTCGCGGGGCACGCCGACACCTGCTCGCTTCGCTCGCACGGGCTTCGCATCGGCTTTCCCGGCGCTCGCTTCGCTCGCTTGGCCGCCTCTGCTTTGCCCGGCTTTTCGGTCAGAGCATTTAGCTTCCTAGTCTTCGCGTCGTGTTGTTCTCGTCCGTGTCTGGTTTGGTTCGTGTTTCCTTTTTCCCTTTTCTTTATAAGCCCCTTTCCCAGGAAATACTTTATCCCCTCTAGACAGAAACACGTAAATAATGAGCCGTTATGGCTCGACGTTGCTATCTAGAGGGAGATAAAGGAGCCTTGAAGTCTTTCCCGAGGTGGACATGAAGATGCAGATTGCGGCAATCAGCCGCGCGAGATCCGGTTTGCCGATAATCTCTACTGCCGTTTATCCGTGCTTTTCGGCACTCAAACGGTGCTAAGTGAATGCTTCTTCATCCGGCAACATTCACTAGCTGCGGGTTGTCGTTACGATCATATCAGGACATTGCCCGCGTCGGAGGGGTGCGTTTCGGGGATTGAACCCGGGGTGCAACCGAAACGAAACCTTGAGAATTCATCCAGCCGAAGCCGGGAAAGCCAGACAGCCGCGCCCGATAACCTTTTGCGCTCTTGAAACGCGGAGGGTGGTCCTGTATTCCACCGCTGCCTTGCAAGACGTGACACTGCCATAACCAGTGCCTCAAGAGTATGAGGCCGGTAGGTGATTAATCCTACCGACCATCCCCGCGCAACCGATAAGGTCGTCGCACTTCTCTTGTGTCTCACCGATCATTATAGCAAACGCGCAAACGTCCGGCATAGGAATTTTTGTAGATTTAGCGGCTCCTGCTATTCATCATGTTGCCGGGCCGCGTCTGCTTGCGCAGTTCTTCCGCGACAACGCCGCGAACGGTCGATTCAACCTGCTTCGCCATGCGGGCGGCAAGATCGGCGTTCTGTTCCGGCGTGCCCGCGCTGCCTTCCACGGTGATCGGCGCATGAATGCTGATCTGCTGCACCGGCGCGGCGCTGTTTGCGGCCTTCAGAGCGGGCGAGCGCAAGGCCGGGGCCGCGCCGACAAAGCCGCCTTCGACGTAGCCCTTCAGTGCTCCCCGGTGCATGGCGTCCAGATTGGCAACACCGATCCGGTGCGTTGCTTCCTTGCTCATGACGAATTCGCCACGATGCACGACGCCAGCCGGTTCATATTTGCCGCCGTGCCCGGTAAAGCCGCCAGACGCAAAGCCGAACAGCCCGCCGAGCAATGAGCCGAACAGCCCGCCAAAGCCGACTCCGCCTTCCTTGCTGCCGCCCATGCCGAACAGGTCGGCAAGCGGTCCTTCGCCCATAAGCGCCGCCTGCAACGTCGCCTTCACGAGCGTCTGCAACAACGACTGAAGCGCTTCTTCGGCGGTCATGGTGCCGGTCAGAATGCCGGTCAATGCGTCGGTCATGGACTGGCCGAAGAACCGGGCGGTTTCCTGCGCCTGTTCCTGTTTCAAGCGCAAGCTTTCAACGCTACCCTCTGCTGCGGCCATGCCCTGCGCAAGGCTTGCGATTTCCTGCCGCTGCTGCGGCGTGAGCGCAATTCCGGCCCGCTGCGCCTGATTAAGCATCTCCTGCTCGTAGCGGAGCGCCTGCGCCTGCTGCGCGGTCATGCCGAGCGCGTGCCGCTCTACGCCCTGCGCAGCCGCGTGTTCGCGGGCGCTGGCCGTGATGTCGCCATAGGCTTCGGCCTGCTGCGTTGCCGCCTGCGTCAGCTTCTCGATTTCGGCCGTCACCTGCCCGGCGCGGGCCGCGGCGTCCTCGATATGCCAAGGCTCATGCCCCATCGGGAAGGACAGGCCGAAGTTGCTAGCGTTGGCGTGCATCCACTGCCGCGCCCGGTCGGAGCTATAGCCAAGGTCCGCGGCGTTGCCCTTGTTGTGCTGGCTATTGCCGGGCGGGGCTACCCACTTCCGGGCGGCTTCCGGCGATCCATACTTCTTCAGGGCGTCAAGCCAAAGCTGCTGCTGCCGCTCGATCGAGCGATAGCCGGAATTGATGGTGACGCTGCCCTTCAGGTCGTCGGGCATGGAAGCCAGCATCTTCGCCAGCTTCGACGCGAATGCATCGGCCATGCCGTTGACGTGATCCTTCGACTTGCCAGCGGCGAGCACGTTAGAAAGGTAGCTTGCCGGGTCATCGGTCGCACTCTTGATGCCGAGCGCCTGAAGCGCCTTGCCGCGCATCTCGTTAGCCAGGGCGATTTCACGCTGCCCCTGCGCCTTGCCGAGCGCCTGCCGGTAAACCGCATCAATGCGGCTCTTGGCGTCCAGATCGCGCAAGGATGCGGCCAATTCCGGCACTTCGCCCTTCAGCGCCCGGATCGCGTCGGCGTAGCTGTTGATGGACTTTAATGCATCCTTCGCCGCGCTGCCGGTGCCGGACAGGGCGTCATTGAGATTGTCGAGGGGCGGCTTTGCGCCCGCCGCGTCCTGCCCGGTCTTGTAGATGAAGTTTTCATCGTAGCCGTTGCGCCGGTCGAGAATGTCGCGAAACTTCATCGCTTCGCCGGTCAGTTCCTCGATAAGCTGCTTCTGCTTCTGAATGTTGAGGTCAATGGTCGAATCGGCCGGGAACGCGCCCCTATCAAGCTCAAGGTCGGACAGAAGCTCTTTTGCTTCGCGGAGCTTCTCATAGGTGCCGTGAAGCTGAGCCTGAATATTGCGATCGGTCTGTTCCTCAAGCCGGTTCATCCGGTCAAGCCAGTCGTCCATTGCGCCGACAACATCAACAACGGCCTTCTTCAAGGCAGTGCCAACGGTGCCGGTGATCCGGGTAAACTTGCGGTCGATTTCGTCGGCGCGCCGGATCACGTCTTCGTCAAGCACAAGGCCGAGGTCGTTGGCTTCCTTGATCGTGCGGCGGATGCCTTCGGCCCCACGGTCCAGAAGCTCCACAAAGCGCTCGCCGCCTGTTCCGCCGAAGATTTCATCGGCGATGCGAATCTGTGCGGCCCGGTCTAGATGCTCCAGCCTGCCGATGATTTCGACAAGCAAGGCGGAAGGATCGGCAAGCTTGCGCTTGAGGGTGTCGGCGGAAAAGCCGAGCCGCTGGAATGCTTCGGCTGCCGGTCCCGTGCCGGTCACGATCCATTCGTCGGCGCGAAGGTTCAATTCCTTCATGCCGTCTACAAGGGCGTCAACCTCAATCCGGTTCTGCTGTGCAACAAAGGAAAGCTCCTGAAACGACTTCGTGCTGAGACCGGCGCGCTTAGCTTCGTTGCCGATGTTCGCCACGCCCTTCGCGATATCGCCGACACGCTGCACGATCTGATCAAGCCCGCCGACTGCAAGGGCACCGACTGCGCCGCCGACAAGTCCCTTCCCAAAGCTGCCAAGGCTCTTGAACGCGCCGCCCATCGCCTTCTCAATGCGGCTGCCGGCGTCTTCGGCGTCATTCCGGATTGCCCGGAAGTTGGTGCGGCTCTTGCCCTTGGCGCGTTCAAGGTCGCGCTCATACTTGTTCAAGCGGGCTTCAAAGGTGACTAGCAGGCGCTGTTCGTCGGACAAGCGGGAAACTCCTATGCGGCTTCGGCTTCAGCGCGAAGTCGGTCAAATTCATCGGGATCGAGGTCGAAAATCGAGCGCTGGTTATCGTTCGCGGCGGCTCGATTGACGGCCAGCGCGGACGCGATAGCGCCGTCGATATGGTTACTGTGGCGGGTGCCCTTGTGCATCGTCGTCAGTTCGCCGGCACTGGTTGCCCGCTTCACCACGACGGAATCAAAATGGTTGCGAAGGATCGGGTGCGCGCTGTGCCGGATGCGGCGACCATTCACGATGCGCTCAAGGTCGCAAATCGGGCCGTGCATGTGCTTGGCCGTCTGCGGAAGCTGAATCACATTGATGCCGTGATCCATGAGCTTTGCCATGATCGGCCCGGCTAGCGACGGGTCGAAGATGACTTCCTGCACGTCATAGGTGCCGCAAAGGTCAATGATCTGGTCGGCGATGGCGTCGGGTTCGATGACCGGCCCGTCGATGACGTTCAAAAGGCGTTCGTCGCGCCAGCGGGGGTAGGGAACCTGTTCAAGCTTCGCCTTATCTTCCAAGCCTTCGGACGGCAGGAAAAACCACGGGTGCACCGAAATCCTGCCGTCGTCGTGGCGCCACGCGCCGACAATGGCTGTAAGGTCGCCGGAGCGGGAAAGGTCAACCCCGAGATAGCAGGGCAGCGGCTCAAGGTCGGCAAGGTCAAAATTCGGATCGCGCCCGGCGTCGTAGACGGCCATGTCAAACAGCGGATCGCGGGAAGCGGCCTGCCACATGTTCAGATGGAACTGCTGAAATGCGAACCGTTCGGCGGGCCGGTGTTCGGCTTCCCTCGCCATCGTGCGCAATCCGCCGAGATCGGGGAAGCCGTGCTTCAGGCCGGGATTGACCTTGTGCCAAACGTCTTCATCGCGCCAATCGTTGCCGGCTTCCGCTTCGAAGATGATCGGAAGAAAAGAAGGGTCGTCGATTTCGCCGGTCGCCACCTTCCGGGCGTAGTCGTAGAGCTCGAAACCGATGTTCTCCTGTCCGCGCCCTGCCGTCGTGGCGATGATCATGAGGGTGTCGGGAACCTTCGCCATGCCGGATTTGAGCGCTTCCCAAAGGTCGCGGCCCTTCCAAGCGTGAATTTCGTCCACAAGCACGAATGAAGGCGTCTTGCCGTGCTGTGCCGCGCCGTCGCTCGACACGGCCAGAAGTTCGGCCTTGTTCGGGCGGGAAATGATCTTCTTCGCGCTATTGTGGGCGTCATAGATGCGCGTTGCAGCCACAAGGCGGCGATCTTCCCGAACGATGTTCGCCGCTTCCTTAAAGCCGATGCCCGCCTGTTCGCGATCGGACGCGGCGAAGATCGCCTGTCCTGCCGCGCGGGATTCCGGCCCGATGGTATGGAGCAACGCCCATGCCGCGGCGATGCTCGTTTTGCGGTTGCCGCGGGGCAGCATGAGGAAGACGGTTCGCACGATCCGGCTTTTGTCCGGATTGCGCGGCCCGTAAATGCGCCGGGTCATGCGCTCCTGAAAGTCGTAAAGCTGGAAACGGCCTTTCGGCGCGGCGCTGGCCGGGTGCTTCAGCAACCGGATGAAGTCAACAGCTTGCTGCCCGTTTCCGAAGGGGTCGGGAATGGCGCTGCCGTCACAAATCCAGTGCGGGAATGCGCTCTTAGGCATAAGCGCGGTTCCTGCCGATCGTCATGGGGTTATCGTCGTCGTCATCGTCGGTCGCCGCGCCGCCGACGCGGGCACGAGATACCGGCGACAAACCGTATTCAGCGGCAAGCTGCCGGGCGGTCTGCATCGCCCGGTTCTGCATCCCGAAAAGAACCTTGTCCAAGGTGCCGGACGTGCGGAAAAGCGCCTCGATTTCGCGGACGCGCCCAACTGCAACGCAATAGTTTTCGACGCCCGTAAGATCGGCATTCGTGATAATCCGATCTTCGATCAGGCGCGGCATGATCCGCTTCCATTCGGCGCGTGCCTCATCCGTCATCCACTTCGGCGCGGACGGTGCCTTAGTAAGCGGCGCGCGGTCAGGGGTAAGGGACGGCTTGACGCCGCGGAGATGCGTCACGACGTTGCCGCCCCGCGAAGCTCGAGACCGTCACGCCTGCCGAGTTCGGTGATTTCCTTCAGGTCGTAGACCTTCCCGGCATAGGTGACGCGGTCGGCGGTCGTGAGTCCAGGTATCCACCGGACGCGGAAAATCATGGTGCCGTTTTCGGCCTCACCAAAGCCGGTCAGAAACTCACTAGCCGTCTGCTGCACGATTTCCGCCCATACGGTCGCGACGGTCGCCCACGCCTTCGCGACGCTGCCGGATGGCTTCACGGTTTCGGTTTCCCGCTCAATGGAGATGCGGCGATCCAGCTTGCCGATATTCAGCATTAGACAATCCACCGGATAAGGGCTTCAACGGAAAGGACGCCGTGCCCATAGGCCGGGTCGGGATCGCGCGGGAACCGGGAAGCCGTGACGCGGAAATGGTCGCATTCCCCGCTTTCGACGGTCAGGGGCTTATCGAGCGCGGCCATAACCACCCCGGCAATTTCTTTCGCCGCGTCCTGCCCGGCGTCCAGCGTCCAGATATGGAGATCCAGATAGACCCAAGCCGTGCGCTGTGCGGTGTAGTCGTGACCGTGCAAGGACGTGTTCCCGTCGCTCATCATGATGCACGGCGTTTTGTCCGGCCGGGTGCTGCCAGCGCGGATATGATCGGCCGGAACAAGGTTCGTCACAGCCGGGGCCTCTATCAGCGCGGCGCGAATTGCGGTCTGAACGGCCAAGGTCGGTTCAATCATTCTTTCCATCCCATGCGTCGCGGATCGCCTTGCGCCCGGCGCGGTCAATGCGCTGCTGAAGGCGCTTGCGGAGAAGCCGGAAGGCAGGCCAGAAGAACGGCTGCGCATCGGTGTCGGCGGTGCCGTATTCGACAAGGTGCGCGTAGCGCACGTCGCTGTTGCCAGCGGTCACGATCGCCTCATGCTCGCCAGCCACGCGGGAACCGCCCGGCTGCGAATAGGCGGGCGTCGTTTCGCCGGGGCCGGTCACGGCGATGCTGTCAATGAGCGCGCCGGTATCGCGGGATGCTTCGGCAAGGTGCCGCTGAGCGTCGGCAAGCTCGTTTGCCGAGGTCATGAGCGCCTTGTTGATCTGCTTGCGCGGGCTGTTCTTCACGGCGTCCATGCGCGCCAAGAGGTTCGAAAGCCCGCCATCGTCCTTCTTAGACGCCATCGGTGAACCACTTTTCCCGGTAGCTATCTGCGATTGCTGTCACGCCCTGCGGCGCAAGCTGCGTGGAAACGCCGAAAGAAACGATGTTTCGGCACTCGAAATAGAAGGAAACCAGCTTCAAAACGGCCAGCTTCAGGTCTGCGGGCATAGGGTTGTAATCGGCCGGTGGCGGAAGCGGCGCGCCGTCTTCCCCGTATTCGTTCCAATCAGGATCATAGTCCGAAAGCGGTTCGCCGATGTAATTTCCAAGCCAAGTTTCGGCCGCATCGATGTAAAGCTGAATAAGCTCATCATCGGCATAGCCATCGATCTTCATATGAGCCTTGGCGAGTTTGAGCGATACTATGGACATGCGCTAATCAAGCCTTTTCTGAAAAAGTTATTTTCGACGTCTCTTGTGCGGTGCCCCCGCGCCGGTCCCCTTGGAGGGGGCAAAGTTGGAAACCACCCCCGGCAGTCTAAGGTGAGACGTTAATGAAGCTCTCAGGAAGCAGGTGTATTCGAAGTTGCAACTATGGATTACGAAAGGGAGAACGCGATGCTTCGAATATCCGACGAAAAGGAGATGGCTAAGTTCAGAAGAGAACGAGCGCTCATTTCGGTATTTGTGCATCACGCATATCGGAATGAACTTATCGAGGCCGTGCTTGGAATGCGTAAGGGATTTGATCCTCACGTGCGCACAGCATGGCACATGCTCATCCCCTATGTAGCGGGCGACTACGCTGTTGATTCTGCGCTGCGGGTCGATGAATACGGGGTGGACATGGCTCGTCGCATCATTGATCAGCACGAACTTCAACACCGGGAATTGCCCGCGCTCATTTTCGAGTTCGTGCCGCAGAGGGAATACTTCTGTGTCAAACTTGGAGGCAAGACCGTTGACGAGATCGAAGAGATCATTGGAACGATCGGCGACATGGCTGTTGATGAATTCAAAAACGGTCCGAAGGACGTGGAAGAATTCAGAGAAAACCTTCACAGCAGAATCGCAATTTACCTGCGCCAACGCAATCTTCTGAGCATTCTGTCCAAAGCGGCTCCCAAATTGGCGGGTGCGCTTGGCGCGGCTGGGGATGCCAAGGGCCTTTTCGACTAGCGTCACGTCGGTCGCTCCTGCCGCTGCTTGATGGAGTTATGGCAAGGCGCACAAAGGCTCTGCCAATTGGCGCGGTGCCAGAACAGGCGCTTATCGCCACGGTGCGGAATGACGTGATCTACGACGGTCGCAAGGCGGGTAACGCCGTGCTTGCTGCATTCCCGGCAGTGCGGATGAAGGGTCAAGTATTCGGCGCGGGCCTTGCGCCATTCGTGATTATAGCCACGGTCGCGGGCCGAGGGACGACGTGCGTCATGGCGGGCGTTGCGTTCGCGTCGTGCCTTGATCTGGCAAGCGCAAAACTCGCCATGCGGAACGACGTTGCCGCAACTGCAAAGGCGGGGTGGCTTCGTCATCGGCAGTGCCTCTTGAGCGCTGCGAGCCCGGCGCGGACTTCCTGTTCAGAAACTTCCTCACGCGGATCATCGGAGGGCTGATCGTTGTCGGCGCTGCCGTGGATAGCCTTCAGCTTGTCCATATGCGCCGCATACGCGCGGTCAATTTCGGTCGGCGTGGCGTTCCATGCCGTTTCCGGCGTCCAGCCGAGGAAGCCGGTCGCCTGCGCATAAAGCCCCTGATAAAAGTCCCGCCACGGAATGAGCTTGCCGGTTCCGGGCTTCGCCTTCGAATCGGGCGCCGGGCGGAACATTTCGAGCAATTCGGCTAGTGGCTGGCGAATGGCGAGGAAGAAGGGAAAAAGCGGCCTTCCCCGAACGAGAAAAAGGAAGGCCGCTGCATCCTGCCGGATTACGGATGCCGACAGGATGATTTCGGAAATGATCGTGATGTTGAGTTCGTCCAGCGCCCGATAGAGCGCCGGGAAGCCATAGCGGCTTTCGAGGATAGCAGCGGCCCGCAAGGAGGGGCGAAGCGTCACGGCGTTTCCACCATGCGCGATCGTCACTTCCTCATAGGCGGGCCGCTGGTAGGTCATGGATTAGGCCGTCGCCATCTTCAGCTTGCGGAAGACATCGGTGCGGACAACGCCAGCGCCGACGCGACGGCGAGCGTGGAAACGCACAAGGCCTTCGGTCGCCAGAAGGTAGGGGTTCGGGCGAACCTGAAGCTCGATGCGGTCATAGATGCGGTAACCGGCTTTGAAGTCGCCGAAGATGATCGGGAAGGCGTCAGCTTCGATGTCTGGCATGTCGATAAGCTCGACAACAGGGCGGCCAAGAATGGTTTCAGGCTGCCCCGCCTGATAGGAAGGCTGCCAGAGATAGTTGCCGCTGCCATCCTTCAGCTTGCGAACAGCGGCAAGCGTCGTGCCGTTCATCGCCCACGTTCCCCGGTTACGGTAGACGCCCGGCAGGGAATACATGAGCGTGATAAGGGCGTCTGCGGAAAGGTCGGTTGCGTGACCGTTCAAGCCGTTAGCGATACCCGCTTCGGCCATAAAGCCCTTAGGCTCGACTGCCGTGCTGCCGTTGACGAAAGCCAGCCCTTCCTTCGCGCCGAAGTCTTCGGCGAGAGCAAGGCGGATTTCAGCTTCAACGTCGTGGCTGGCGTCTTCGATAAGCCAGTTGCCGACATCAACATGTGTGGTCATTTCCTTGATGCCGACTTCCATGTCGCCGAAGGTCGGTTCGGACGCTTCGGAAGCAACGGTCTCGCCCTTCCACTTGGCATTCGTCACGGTCAGACGCTTCGGCAGAATGACGGTGTGCGAGCCCGTCGAGCGAACATCAGCGATGCCGCGAACAGGCGAGAATTCGACAAGGTTGCGGATGAACTCGCCGCTGGTCTCTTCCGGTGCCAAAACATAGCCGGGTGCATCGCTGGCGACGGTAAGCGCCTTGCGCTCAACCTCGCCGGTGCGGAGATAGTTGGCGAATGCCTTCTGTTCGGTGTTGTCGTTCTCGGCTGCCGGCTGGTTGTTGTTTGCGGCAGCCGGGCGATTGAGCTTCGCCTTCAGCGTCGCGATATCGTCCTTCAGGGCCTTTACCTCTGCGGCACTGATAACCGGATCGGCATTGGCTTCCGGTGCATTCTCGATTTCGTTTTCCATATGGCTTTCCTCAATGATGGATTTGACTTCAGTGGTCCGGGCGTCCGGGTGCACCGGGCGACGGCATAGGGAGATTTCGGTGATGGTGAGATCAGACAGGACGCGCCCGCCTTCCGGGCGTGCCTTATATTCGTGAAGCAGGTAGCCAATCGACAGGCCGGACATAATGCCTGCCTTCAGGTGACGGCGTGCATCGCGCGCCGGGGTTACGCCTTCGACGAACAGACGGCCCTTCACTTCAAGCCCCCTGTCGGTGATGGCGTAGCTATTCCAGATGCCAACCGCGCCGCGCCCCTGCTCATGCTCCATGAGCATCGGGACTTCCGGCGCAAACCGGAAGGCGGTCGGTTCGATCAGATCGCCCCTGCTGTCGGGCTTGCCGAATGGCCATGCAATGCCGATTACAGTTCCAGCATCGTCTATCGTGACTTCGGCTTCGGCCTTGATTTCACGGTTTTCCGGCTCGGTCATGCGGGCACGTCCTCGTAAACGGCGCTGATTGCTGCTGCGAGGTCGCCGGTCGCTGCCGCCTGTCGCAATTCGTCCTGGGGGATTGCTGCAGCGTCGGCGTCGTCTTCAGGCGCGCCAAAGAACAAGGCGGTAATGACGCCATCGGCAACGGCGAAAACTTCTGCCTGCGGACGCCCGATGCAGTAGACGTTCACAAGCCGGGCCGCTTCGACGGGCGCGGTGCTGCCGCCAATCAGGCCAAGCCGGATCACCTCAAGCACGTCAGAGAATGAATAATCGGACGTGCGGAAGCGCCGGAACAAAGCGCCGATGCCGTGGCCGGTCTTGGCTTCTAATTCCTCGATAAGTTCGCGGGTCGGGAAGGCAAAGGTCTTTTCGCCGTCGCCGAAGAACGCCTTGTGCTGGTTCATGCGGATTCCTTCGCCGGGACCGGGATCGGCGCTGCGTTGCTGGTCGTATGGGGATTGGTGAGGACATCGCCGCCCGGAAGCGGCGGAAGATTGAGGATCGCGCGAACCTCGTTCGGCGTCATGATCCGATTGGTAACGAGCGCCGTCATGTTCGCGGTGCGGGCGGCCGCGTCGGCGCGAAGCAGGTCGTCCACGACAAACTCAAAATAGGCCGCATCCTGCTCGTCTTCGGACAGAAGGACGGTTGCATAGGCGTCCTGCCAACGGTCCAACCAAGGCCGAAGGCAAAGCTGAAGGAAGCTTGCGCCCATCTGTTCGGCGTTGCTCCACGTCGCACGGTCAAGCTGAAACAGAAGGTGCGGCGGGACACCGAAGATGCGGGCGATTTCGTTGATCTGCTCGATACGGTTCTCAAGGAACTGTGCATCGGTCGAAGTCATGGCGGGCTGGTCAAGATCCCAACCGGGCGGCAGAATCAGCGGTTCATTGGGATTGTTCTTCCACCGGCCGTAATCGCTGCGGACATTCTTGAGCTTGTTCGCGCCAGCGTCGTTGTCGGCCAGTTTCTCTCCAGCCTTGATGATGGCCGACGCGCGCGCGCCGGAACCGAAGAACTGCGCACCGTGGCGTTCAAGGATTGCGGCAAGGCCGATTGCTTCCTTGCCGAACGCTATGGGCGACGTGCCGAGGAAGGACGGAACGTGAAGGATTTCGGTGTGGGGATGGTCGGTAGTTCCGCCGACTTCCTGCACGCGGTAAACGGGCGCGCCGGTCAGTTTGTCCTCAAGCAGCGTCACGGTTCCCGGCTTCAGGCGGTGAAGCTCGAAAGGGCGTCCGTCGTCGGGATAGCGGACAACCTTCGCATAGCCGTTGCCGTGAATGAGAGCATCGGCGGTCAGGACGGTGCGAAGCTCGCCCGCGCCGGTCCATTCGTTCGCCCGCTTGTGCACGATGCGATAGGCGGTGTGATCCTTGGCCGCTTCCTTGCCGCCTTCGTTTTCCCGATAGACCTTGCAAGGCAACGAACCAATTGTTTCTGAGACCAGGCGCACGGCCTGAAGAACAGCAGGAACATAAAGGGCCGACTGGCCGCCAACGTTCACGCCAGAATAAGTCGGACGAACGCCTAACAGTTCGAATGCTGCTGGATCATTGAGTGGATATGCCTTCTGTTCTGTGAGTGAACTAAAGGCTTTCTTCACTCGATTTACGAGGGAAAGATTCAACTATCACGTCCTCTTACGCTTAACTTGACAATATTGTCTCATGGCCTGAATCGGCGTGCAAGACAGAATAGGAAAATTTTCCTACTGTGGATTGACAAATTTGTAGAAGCGGAGGGTTTGGAAATGTCGGCTTTTGGAGTAGGTTTGAGTCATGAGAACCCGATGGCAGTTCTCATGTGGCCCCGCTTTGGTTCGCAGGCCTCCAGCCGAACAGGCACAAGGTGCGAGACAGTGACTTTAAGGCGTTGCCGCGCCGGTCACTGTCTCCCATCGTGTTCAGCAGAGACATTAGCGCTGAATCGCTCCGTGAGAGCAAACACTAAATATAGTATTAACAGGCACTTTTACCCCAGCACGCTTTGCCGCTGTGGAATACGGGGATGCCGCACTGAACTATCCTCGACCTGTGCATTCCCCGAATCACAACCCTATCGTTGATCAGATCGGGATAGCTTCAATTCGATCCATTGCAGCGGCCAAGCCGGGAAGCATGACTTCGCTTCGTCCATATAGCTCTTGCGAGCCGCCGCCCGTTCGGCCTGTCATGTAGTTGCGAGCGTCTTCCGGCACGTGGTCGCGGGTGCAGAGGTCTTCGAATAGGTGACGCCAGCCGTGATTAGGGGAAAGTTCCGGACGCTTATCAAACGGTATCAGGCCACGAACCCATGTGCTGATACGGGGCTGGATAAGAACCGCGTCCTTGGTATCGCCCTTGAACAATCGTCCTGGCTTCGCTGCTTTCACAAAATCAAGCAAGCCTTCATCGGCAAGCGTCTTATGGACCGGAATGCGGCGTTCACTGCTGGCTGTCTTCAAAGAGCGGTTGCCAACGGTCGTCACTTTCCAGAACCATCGGTCGCCAACTTGGAAGAAGTCTTCCTTGCGGAGACTTCCGGCCTCGCTCACTCGCATCCCCGAATAGGCGCATAGCCACGGTATCCACCGGAACATTGGCTTTTCCTCCTTCCGGGCAGCGGCAAGCACTAGCTTTGCCTCGTCCATCGTGAAGGCGCGAAGGTAGGACGGCAGGGTTGTGTAGTCAGGGGCTTTAATGCCTTTGAGCGGGTTGCCAGCCGGGAAGAAATTCGCCGGGTCACTCTGCCTTCCCCAATTCATCACGGTGCGCACGTTCTGAAGCATCGCCTTCACGGTGCGGTTGCTGAGTTCGCCCGCGTCTTGCAATGACTCGATCCAGCCTTTCCCCTCTGCGGCGGTAACGGTGAGGGTATTCTTGCTCTTGCGCCACTTCGCGAACGCGGCGCAATGATCGCGATACTTCTTTTCGGTGCGGGCGGGCAGAGGCTTGGCATTCTTGCCACGCGCCCGGCGTTTAACCTCGTCATCTATTATATTGTCAAAGGTGACCGGGGCCGGTGCGTCTTCGGGTAGGGGCGGGGCGTTTGCTAAGATCGGGTGTGAGGGCTGGCCGCTAAAGTCGCCTTCGTTGCGCTCGTCCTCGCGGCGCATGGCCTCGTAGGATGCAACACAAAGCGCCTGAGCCAGCGCCCGCCATTCGGGCGTTCCTTTGATCGCATTGGTGTTCCCCGCAATCCGGGCACGTTCAAGGCGAGCGCCTACAAGCTCCTGTAGCTCGTCATCGGAAAGCTTACCTGCGAAGCCGTCGCGGAAACGCCGTGCCTCGTCAGGATCGGGCTCGATCCGGGCATAACGCGAATCGTGCGCCCGAAGCTCCGCATCGAAGTCAATTTGGTTCTGGTAGTCGCGAAGCGCGATCTGCTGCGCTGTGAGCGGGAAGGAGAGCTGTTTCGCCTTCTGGCCGGTCGCCGCCTCATGCTTCTCGCGCGCTATGCCAATCTGCCGCTGTATCGACGCGACCGCTGCGGCGTGATGGCGAAGGGCCGTGCGCCGGTCGCCGCCAAGCTGGATTTCGAGTTCCGTCTTGCCGTTGAGATAGGGCCGAAGATGGGGCGGAACGACAATCCGCGCCGAGTATCGGCCATTGCGCTCTTTCCAGTGCCGGAGATTGCCAGCCATTCGAAATCCATTTTGTGACGTGATTTGTGACGTCAATATGGGCGAAAAGCCTTGTAACGCAAGGGCTTCCAACGATTTCAAATGGATAGAATGGTGGGCGATGAGAGACTCGAACTCCCGACATCCTCGGTGTAAACGAGGCGCTCTACCAACTGAGCTAATCGCCCTATCGCGTTGCCGGACGAGTGTCCGCCGCGTCGGTGGGCGTGATCTATGCGTAACCGGCGAAAACCGCAAGAGCGTTCGAGCGATTTTTTCGAATTTTTTATCGCGGACCGGGGCGCCCGCCAGGAAGTCTGTGGACAAATTGGTCGGCGAAGGGAGGCGGCTGGCGAGGCAGGCGGCGCATTGTTGGTCGCTCCGCTGCGCCTGCATATAAAGGAAGGGCGAGCCCCGAGGGGTGAGGGTGTGCTCACCCTCGGTGCGCGCTTTCACAGACGGCAAAATCCTTGCCTGAAGCTATGCTGTGGACCAAAAAACGTTCCGTCACCGATTTGTTTTCAATCGCGCTTGACACCCCAAAGCGAACCGCTTAGTTAGCCGCTCATCGAACGGCAAGGCCGCTTCGGGCAGGGGCGCGCGAGCGCGTCTGGAAGGTCAAGAGATGCGGGTGTAGCTCAGTCGGTTAGAGTGCCGGCCTGTCACGCCGGAGGTCGCGGGTTCGAGCCCCGTCACTCGCGCCACTCTTGAAAGAATGCGGCATTCTCAAAAAGTGCCGATGATGAGATAATGGCCAGCGATGGCCATAATGCGCGGGTGTAGCTCAGTCGGTTAGAGTGCCGGCCTGTCACGCCGGAGGTCGCGGGTTCGAGCCCCGTCACTCGCGCCATTCTCTTCTCAAGTGGCCGTCTCCCCCTAATTGTGCTTCCTTTTTTGCATTGCGGCAAAGTGTCTCGCCGCGGAATTCCTGGCGCCGGGAGGCCCGGCTTCCCGCGATTGCGCGCCTTGCCGCGCATCCTGCGGTGGGCGCATCCCCGCTATGCGCTGCGAACCGGTTTAAATGCCCCTTCGAGGCTTGCGCCCGGGCGCCGGCTGCGCTAACCACTCTGGCGTTGCAACATGCTTTTCGGCCTGCGGCATTCTTCGTTGAAGCGCTTTCATGGCGCCCTCCGCAGGCAGGGACGGATAAAATGACAGAACTTCTCGGTTCCTACGTACCGATCGCGATTTTCATTGGGATCGCGCTGGTGATCGGCCTCGCACTTCTGGTCGCTCCTTTCGCCGTCGCCTTCAAGGCGCCTGATTCGGAAAAACTGTCGGCTTACGAGTGCGGCTTCAATGCGTTCGACGATGCCCGCATGAAGTTCGACGTCCGCTTCTATCTCGTGTCGATCCTTTTCATCATCTTCGATCTCGAGGTCGCCTTCCTCTTCCCCTGGGCGGTTTCGTTCAAGGAGTTGGGCTGGTTCGGCTTCTGGTCGATGATGGTCTTCCTTCTGGTCCTGACGGTCGGCTTTATCTATGAATGGAAGAAGGGAGCGCTGGAATGGAATTAGCATCCGGCACCACGCTCGTTGCGCCGCAGCCCAAGGGTATCCTCGATCCCGCGACCGGCAAGCCGATCGGCAGCAATGACGCGTTCTTCGGCGAGATCAACAACGAGCTCGCCGACAAGGGCTTTCTCGTCACCTCGACCGACGAGCTGATCAACTGGGCCCGCACCGGTTCGCTGATGTGGATGACTTTCGGTCTCGCCTGCTGCGCGGTCGAAATGATGCAGATGTCGATGCCGCGTTACGATGCCGAACGCTTCGGCTTTGCGCCGCGCGCCTCGCCTCGCCAGTCCGACGTCATGATCGTCGCCGGCACGCTGACCAACAAGATGGCGCCGGCCTTGCGCAAGGTCTATGACCAGATGCCCGAGCCGCGTTACGTGATCTCGATGGGATCCTGCGCCAATGGCGGCGGCTACTATCACTATTCCTATTCGGTTGTGCGCGGCTGCGACCGCGTCGTGCCCGTCGACATCTATGTGCCAGGCTGTCCTCCCACGGCAGAAGCGCTGCTTTACGGCGTGCTTCTGCTGCAGAAGAAGATCCGCCGGACCGGCACGATCGAGCGCTAAGGGCAGGGGAACTTAAGATGAGTGAAGCCCTGAACGAGCTTGCCTCCTATCTTCGCGAGGCGCGTGGCGCGCTGATCGCCGATGCGGAGGTCAAATACGGCGAACTGACGCTGACGGCGAAAGCCGAGAACCTCGTCGCGCTCCTGACTTTCCTGCGCGACGACGTCCAGTGTGGTTTCGTCAGCTTCATCGATGTCTGCGGGGTCGATTATCCGCAGCGCCCGGACCGCTTCGATGTCGTCTATCATCTTCTCTCGCCGCGCCAGAACCAGCGCGTCCGCGTGAAGGTTGCGACCGGCGAGAACGAGCCTGTCCCCTCGGCGACGTCGGTCTATCCCGGCGCCGACTGGTTCGAGCGCGAAGCCTACGACATGTACGGCATCCTCTTCACCGGTCACCCGGATCTGAGGCGCATCCTGACGGACTACGGCTTCGAAGGCTATCCGCTGCGCAAGGACTTCCCGCTGACCGGTTTCGTCGAGGTGCGTTACGACAACGAGGCCAAGCGCGTCGTCTACGAACCCGTCGAGCTGAAGCAGGAATTCCGCAATTTCGACTTTCTTTCGCCCTGGGAAGGCACGGAATACGTGCTGCCCGGCGACGAAAAGGCGAGACCACGCTGAATTAAGTCGGCCCGCGGCGATCCGCGAAGGACGCCATCCGGCCTGGAGCAATCGGTATGACCGAACATAACGTCCGCAACTTCAACATCAACTTCGGCCCGCAGCATCCGGCGGCGCACGGCGTTCTGCGTCTGGTGCTGGAGCTTGACGGCGAGATCGTCGAGCGCGTCGATCCGCATATCGGCCTCCTGCATCGCGGCACGGAAAAGCTGATCGAGGCCAAGACATATCTGCAGGCGATACCCTATTTCGACCGGCTCGACTATGTCGCGCCGATGAACCAGGAGCACGCCTTCGCGCTTGCGGTCGAAAGATTGACCGGCACGCAGGTGCCGGTCCGCGGCCAGCTGATCCGCGTTCTCTATTCGGAGATCGGCCGGATCCTGTCGCATCTCCTCAACGTGACGACTCAAGCCATGGACGTCGGCGCGCTTACGCCGCCGCTCTGGGGCTTCGAGGAGCGCGAGAAGCTGATGGTCTTTTACGAGCGGGCCTGCGGCGCGCGCATGCACGCGGCCTATTTCCGTCCGGGCGGCGTGCATCAGGACCTGCCGCACCAGCTGGTCGAAGATATCGGCAACTGGATCGACCCGTTCCTGAAGACTGTCGACGATATCGACGAGCTTCTGACCGGCAACCGCATCTTCAAGCAGCGCAACGTCGATATCGGCGTCGTCAGCCTCGAGGACGCCTGGGCCTGGGGTTTCTCGGGCGTGATGGTGCGCGGCTCGGGGGCGGCCTGGGATCTGCGCCGTTCGCAGCCCTATGAATGCTATTCCGACCTGGAGTTCGACATTCCGATCGGCAAGAACGGCGACTGCTTCGACCGCTATCTCATCCGCATGATCGAGATGCGCCAGTCGGCGCGTATCATGCGCCAGTGCGTCGACCGTCTGCTCGGCGATGCCAAGATCGGTCCGGTCTCCTCGCTCGACGGCAAGATCGTGCCGCCGAAGCGCGGCGAGATGAAGCGGTCGATGGAGGCGCTGATCCATCACTTCAAGCTCTATACCGAGGGCTATCACGTGCCGGCCGGGGAGGTCTACGCCGCGGTCGAGGCGCCCAAGGGCGAGTTCGGCGTCTATCTGGTCTCCGACGGCACCAACAAGCCGTATCGCTGCAAGATCCGCGCTCCGGGTTACGCGCATCTTCAGGCGATGGACTTCCTCTGTCGCGGACACCAGCTTGCCGACGTTTCGGCCGTGCTGGGCTCCCTCGATATCGTTTTCGGCGAGGTGGATCGCTGATGCGTCTGGTGCCGCTCGTCGCCGTCGGACTTCTTGCGCTCGCCTCCGGGGCTTCGGCCCAGGAGGACGTCGGCAGCGAGTCATCCGCGGCGCTCAGGGGCGGCACCATGCCGGCACTCCTGTCGAGGGGTTACGAGATCAAGGCAGCCGTCAACAACGGCGCGCGCTACATCGTGTTTTTGCAGAAAGACCAGTCAGCCTATGCCTGCGAATTTGTCTCGCTGACGAAATCGCGGTGCGGTTCGATTAACTGATAAGGTGTCCACTAGAATGTCCGTTCGTCGACTAGCCGAAGACACAGTCCAGCCAGCGGCCTTCGCGTTCAGCAAGGAAAACGCTGCCTGGGCCGAGGCAACGATCAAGAAATATCCCGAGGGCCGCGAGCAGTCGGCGGTCATCCCCCTGCTGATGCGTGCTCAGGAGCAGGATGGCTGGGTGACGAGGGCGGCGATCGAGTCGGTCGCCGACATGCTCGGCATGGCCTATATCCGTGTTCTCGAAGTCGCCACCTTCTATACGCAATTCCAGCTGCAGCCGGTCGGAACGCGTGCCCATGTCCAGGTCTGCGGCACCACGCCCTGCATGCTGCGCGGCGCCGAAGACCTGATCAGGATCTGCAAGAAGAAGATCGCCAGCGAACCGTTCACCCTCAACGAGGGCGGCACGCTTTCCTGGGAAGAGGTCGAATGTCAGGGCGCCTGCGTCAACGCGCCGATGGTCATGATCTTCAAGGACACGTTCGAGGATCTGACGCCGGAGCGGCTCGAGGAGATCATCGACCGCTTCGAGGCCGGCAAGGGGGCGGAAGTCGTGCCGGGCCCGCAGATCGACCGCATCTATTCCGCGCCGATCGGCGGCCTGACGACGCTGCAGGGGCCCGAGCCGGTCGAAGAGAAGAAGAAATCGGTCCGCAAGTCGAAGGACGAACAGGCGGTGAGCGTGCCTCCGTCGAATGCGGCAAAGCCTTCGACCGCGACGGACGTTACCAATCCGACCTTGAAGACGCCGGCCACCGCCAGGAAGGCGGCGGCGAAGAACGTCAAGATCGAAGGTGAAACGGTCGATAAGTCGAAGCCCGCGAAGAAGCCGCGGTGAAGAGGTGATACCCCATGCTTAGAGATGAAGATCGCATCTTTACCAACATCTACGGCCTCAAGGACAAGTCGCTGAGGGGCGCGATGGCGCGCGGCCATTGGGACGGCACGAAGCAGTTCCTCGAAAAGGGCCGCGACTGGATCATCAACGAGGTGAAGGCCTCCGGCCTGCGCGGCCGCGGCGGCGCCGGCTTCCCGACCGGTCTCAAATGGTCCTTCATGCCGAAGGAAAGCGACGGGCGCCCGCATTACCTCGTCGTCAATGCCGACGAGTCCGAGCCCGGTACCTGCAAGGACCGCGACATCATGCGCCACGATCCGCACACGCTGATCGAAGGCTGCGTGATTGCGAGCTTCGCCATGGGTGCGCATGCCGCCTATATCTACGTCCGCGGCGAGTTCATCCGCGAGCGCGAAGCGCTGCAGGCGGCGATCGACGAATGCTACGAATACGGCCTGCTCGGCCGGAACAACAAGCTCGGCTACGACATCGACATTTACGTGCATCACGGTGCCGGCGCCTATATCTGCGGCGAAGAGACGGCGCTGCTCGAAAGCCTCGAAGGCAAGAAGGGCCAGCCGCGCCTGAAGCCGCCTTTCCCGGCGAATATGGGCCTTTATGGCTGCCCGACGACGGTCAACAATGTCGAGTCGATCGCGGTGACGCCGACCATCCTGCGCCGCGGCGCCGGCTGGTATACGAGCTTCGGCCGCCCCAACAACCACGGCACCAAGCTCTATTCGGTTTCCGGCCACGTCAATCGCCCGTGCACGGTCGAGGACGCGATGTCGATCCCGTTCCACGAGCTGATCGAGAAGCACTGCGGCGGCATTCGCGGCGGCTGGGACAACCTGCTGGCGGTCATCCCCGGCGGCTCGTCGGTTCCCTGCGTGCCCGGCGCGCAGATGAAGGACGCGATCATGGATTATGACGGCCTGCGCGAGCTGGGCTCGGGCCTGGGCACGGCTGCCGTCATCGTCATGGACAAGTCGACCGACATCATCAAGGCGATCTGGCGGCTGTCGGCCTTCTACAAGCACGAGAGCTGCGGCCAGTGCACGCCCTGCCGCGAAGGCACGGGCTGGATGATGCGCGTCATGGAGCGCATGGTGCAGGGCCGCGCCCAGAAGCGCGAGATCGACATGCTCTTCGACGTGACGAAGCAGGTCGAGGGCCACACGATCTGCGCGCTCGGCGATGCGGCGGCATGGCCGATCCAGGGCCTTATCAAGCATTTCCGTCCGGAAATGGAGAAGCGGATCGACGAATACACGCGCAATGCGACCTCGCATGGCGCCGTGTTGGAGGCGGCGGAGTAAGAAACCATGGCTGGAGCACGCAAGGACGGACAGGGGAGGACAGCCGCGAGCGCGGCCGGTTCATTCGCATGGCCTCAGGGCGCCGACCCGGCCGATCCGTTCGGCATGGGCGAATGGATGAAGAACCTGTCGAACGCCGGCTTGCCGAGCGTCGGATTGCATCCGTTGATGGCGCATCCGGCGGCGGCCGTCGCGGCAGCGACGGCTCTTGGCTTCGGTCTGTCCAGTCACATCGCCGGCATGATGTTCGGCGCGATGCAGGGGGCGGCCAGCACGCTTAGGAAGAGCGTCGCCGCGCCCGATCAGGCGGAGATCTCCAAGCCTGCTCCGGTCGCAAGGCCGCAAAAGGCAGCGTTGCGGAAAGCTCCGGTCTCCGCGGTCGCGACGCGTAAACCGCGCAGACCCGTCAAGCGGGCTGCGGCACCGGCGGCAGGCCTCGCAAACGACGATCTGAAGCAAATCTCCGGCATAGGCCCCAAGCTCGAGCAGGTGCTGAACGGCAGGGGCATATTCCGCTTCGCCGACATCGCCGCCCTGAGCAAGGCCGACGTGGAGCGACTGGATAGCGAACTCGGCCTTGCCGGCCGCGTCGTCCGCGACGATTGGATCGGGCAGGCAAAGGCGCTCACGGGAGCGCGAGAGAAATAACGTGACGACCGTGCGGTGGTCACGGCAAGCGGCGAGACCGTGAAGGAATTGTCCGTTGCCTACTGCATGTTTCCTTTAATCGTAGCCGATTAAAGGAAACATGCAGCAAACCAAAGTGCTGCAGCGGCCCTTGCGCGCCAGATCAAGACGCGCGGCGCTGTAGAAGAGCAGACGGACTGAAGACAGGATTGAGTACGAAGATGGCAAAGCTGAAAGTCGACGGAAAAGAGATCGAGGTCCCGGATCATTTCACGCTGCTTCAGGCATGCGAGGAGGCCGGCGCCGAGGTTCCGCGCTTCTGTTTCCATGAGCGGCTTTCGGTTGCCGGCAACTGCCGCATGTGTCTGATCGAGGTCAAGGGCGGCCCCCCAAGCCGGCGGCCTCCTGCGCCATGGGCGTGCGCGACCTTCGTCCCGGTCCGAACGGCGAGGTGCCGGAAGTCTTCACGACCACGCCGATGGTCAAGAAGGCGCGCGAAGGCGTCATGGAGTTCCTGCTCATCAATCACCCGCTCGACTGCCCGATCTGCGACCAGGGCGGCGAGTGCGACCTGCAGGACCAGGCGATGGCCTTCGGCATCGACAGCTCGCGCTATCAGGAAAACAAGCGCGCGGTCGAGGACAAGTATATCGGTCCGCTCGTCAAGACGGTGATGAACCGCTGCATTCACTGCACGCGCTGCGTCCGGTTCACGACGGAAGTCGCCGGCATCGCCGAACTCGGCCTGATCGGCCGCGGCGAGGATGCCGAGATCACCACTTATCTCGAACAGGCGATGACCTCGGAACTGCAGGGCAACGTCGTCGACCTGTGCCCGGTCGGCGCGCTGACCTCCAAGCCCTTCTCCTTCACCGCGCGCCCGTGGGAGCTCGGCAAGACCGAATCGATCGATGTCATGGACGCGGTCGGCTCTGCCATCCGCGTCGATACGCGCGGTCGCGAAGTCATGCGGATCATGCCGCGCGTCAACGAGGAGATCAACGAAGAGTGGATCTCCGACAAGACGCGCTTCATCTGGGACGGGCTGAAGACGCAGCGCCTGGACCGCCCCTATGTCAAGAAGGATGGACGCCTGCAGCCGGCAAGCTGGGGCGAAGCCTTCCAGGCGATCAAGACCGCCGTTGCCGGCACGTCGGGCGACAGGATCGGCGCGATCGCCGGCGATCTCGCTTCGGTCGAGGAAATGTACGCGCTGAAGGAGCTCGTCTCCTCGCTCGGCTCGGCGAACCTCGACTGCCGGCAGGACGGCGCAGCGCTCGATCCGTCGTTCGGCCGTTCGAGCTACATCTTCAACCCGACGATCCAGGGCATCGAAAGCGCCGATGCACTGCTCATCATCGGCTCGAATCCGCGCTTCGAGGCGTCGGTCCTCAATGCCCGCATCCGCAAGCGCTACCGCATGGCCAACTTCCCGATCGGTGTGATCGGCGAGGCGGGTGAGCTGCGTTACGAATACGAATATCTGGGTGCGGGTACCGACACGCTCGCCGAACTCGTTTCCGGCAAGGGGACGTTCTTCGCAACGCTGGAAAAGGCCGCGCGTCCGCTGATCATCGTCGGCCAGGGCGCCTTGGCAGGGGAGGGCGGTGCGGCCGTTCTCGCCAATGCGGCGAAGCTCGCCGTTGCCGTTGGTGCGGTGAATGCCGAGTGGAACGGTTTTGCCGTGCTTCACAGCGCGGCCGCCCGCGTCGGCGGTCTCGATCTCGGCTTCGTGCCTGGTCAGGGCGGCAAGTCGGCGGGCGAAATGGTCGACGCCATGGATGTCCTTTTCCTGCTGGGGGCCGACGAAATCGATCTTTCGGCCAAGAAGGCCGGCTTCACCGTTTACATCGGCTCGCATGGCGACAACGGCGCGCATGCGGCGGATGTCATTCTTCCCGGCGCGACCTACACGGAAAAGTCCGGCACCTGGGTCAATACCGAAGGGCGCGTCCAGATGGGCAACCGCGCCGCTTTCGCACCGGGTGAAGCGCGCGAGGACTGGGCGATCATCCGCGCGCTTTCCGACGTGCTCGGCAGGAAGCTGCCTTTCGACTCGCTCGGCGAATTGCGTGCGAAGCTCTATGCGGCCTATCCGCATTTCGCCGCAGTCGACGAGATCGCCGCAGGCCGCAGCGACGAAATTGCCGCACTTGCACAAAAAGCCGGTGCGATGGCGAAATCCGTGTTTGCGTCTCCGGTCAAAGACTTCTATTTGACGAGCCCGATAGCGCGCGCATCCGCCGTCATGGCCGAATGCTCGGCCTTGGCGCGCAACAATTTCAAAGCTGCCGCGGAATGAGCGCGAGGGAATAGAGCATCATGGACGCTTTCTTTTCGACCTATGTCTGGCCCACGGCCATCATGATCGGCCAGTCGCTCCTGCTTCTGGTCGCGCTGCTGCTTTTCATCGCCTATATCCTGCTCGCCGACCGCAAGATCTGGGCGGCCGTGCAGCTTCGCCGCGGCCCTAACGTCGTCGGCCCATGGGGGCTGTTCCAGTCCTTCGCCGACCTTTTGAAATTCGTCTTCAAGGAGCCGGTCATTCCGGCCGGCGCCAACAAGACGATCTTTCTGCTCGCCCCGCTCGTTTCCGTGACGCTGGCGCTCGCCGCCTGGGCGGTCATTCCGCTCAATGCGAACTGGGTGATCGCGAACATCAATGTCGGCATCCTCTTCGTCTTCGCCATATCTTCTCTCGAGGTTTATGGCATCATCATGGGCGGTTGGGCGTCGAACTCGAAATATCCCTTCCTCGGCGCATTGCGCTCCGCGGCGCAGATGGTGTCCTACGAGGTCTCGATCGGCTTCGTCATCGTCACCGTGCTGCTCTGCGTCGGCTCGCTCAACCTGACGGACATCGTAAACGCGCAGAACGACGGCGTCGGCACCATGCTTGGCCTGCCTGCCTCGTTCCTCGACTGGCACTGGCTGTCGCTCTTCCCGATGTTCATCATCTTCTTCATCTCGGCGCTCGCCGAGACGAACCGTCCGCCCTTCGACCTTCCGGAAGCCGAATCGGAACTCGTCGCCGGCTTCATGGTCGAATACGGCTCGACCCCGTACATGATGTTCATGCTCGGCGAGTACGCGGCGATCTGCCTGATGTGCGCGCTGACGACGATTCTGTTCCTCGGCGGCTGGCTGCCTCCGGTCGACATCTGGCTCCTGAACTGGGTCCCGGGCATCATCTGGTTCGTGCTGAAGGCGTCGCTGGTGTTCTTCATGTTCGCCATGGTGAAAGCCTTCGTCCCGCGCTATCGCTACGACCAGCTGATGCGCCTCGGCTGGAAGGTCTTCCTGCCGCTTTCGCTGGCGATGGTCGTCATCGTCGCATTCGTTCTGAAGCTGACGGGCTGGGCATGATGGCCGCTCACGCTTCGCTGCATACCGCCGGTTTCTCCGCAACCGGCAAGTTTGGAGGTTAATGATGGCCGGTCTTTCGAACGCCGTCAGCTCGCTGTTCCTCAAGGAATTCGTCGGCGCATTCCTTCTGTCGATGCGCTATTTCTTCCGTCCGAAGGCGACCTTGAACTATCCCTTCGAGAAGGGGCCCATCAGCCCGCGCTTCCGCGGCGAGCACGCGCTGCGCCGTTATCCCAACGGCGAAGAGCGGTGCATCGCCTGCAAGCTGTGCGAGGCGATCTGTCCTGCGCAGGCCATCACCATCGAGGCCGGGCCGCGGCGCAACGACGGCACGCGCCGCACGGTGCGTTACGACATCGACATGGTGAAGTGCATCTATTGCGGCTTCTGCCAGGAAGCCTGCCCTGTCGATGCGATCGTCGAGGGGCCGAACTTCGAGTTCTCCACCGAGACGCGCGAAGAGCTCTACTACGACAAGGAGAAGCTGCTCGCCAACGGTGACCGGTGGGAGCGGGAAATCGCGCGCAACATTGCGATGGACTCGCCCTACCGCTGAGGCCATTCGCGCAACGCAGCATCGCGCCGCTTGATCGAAGACGGTGCATGCAAAACGGGTTTGGGCATCGGCCGGACAGGTGGTCCGGCTTTGCCTCATGGAGTGCGGGCCTGCGTGCCTTCACGCCAGCAAGACGAAAAAGGCACCGATCATGGGTCTGCAGGCTCTTTTTTCTATCTTTTTGCCTTCATCGCCGTGGCGTCGGCATTCATGGTCATCGCGGCCAGGAATCCGGTCTATTCGGTTCTGTTCCTGATCCTGACCTTCTTCAATGCGGCCGGGCTCTTCCTGCTGACCGGTGCCGAGTTCCTGGCGATGATCCTGCTGGTGGTGTATGTCGGGGCCGTGGCGGTTCTCTTCCTCTTCGTGGTCATGATGCTCGATATCGACTTTGCCGAGCTTCGCGCCGGCGTGCTCGAATATGCGCCGATCGGCGCGCTGATCGGGCTGATCCTTGCCGCCGAACTGATCGTCGTTGTCGGCGGCTCCGCTTTCTCACCTGAAATCGCCAAGGGCATCGCAATGCCGATACCGGCGCCGAGCGACCGCACCAACACCGCCGCGCTCGGCGATGTCCTCTATACCCATTACGTCTACTTCTTCCAGATCGCGGGGCTCGTGCTGCTCGTCGCCATGATCGGCGCCATCGTGCTGACCCTGCGTCACCGTCAGAACATCAAGCGTCAGAGCATTCCGCAGCAGGTTGCCCGCACCCCCGAAACCGCCGTCGAGGTGGTTACGGTCAAGCCGGGGCAGGGCATCTAATCGGGACGCGAGGTCGAGGGACTACACTTATGGAAATCGGAATTTCCCACTATCTGACCGTCAGCGCCATTCTGTTCACGCTCGGCGTCTTCGGCATCTTCCTCAACAGGAAGAACGTCATCATCATCCTCATGTCGGTGGAGCTCATCCTGCTGGCCGTCAACATCAACATGGTGGCGTTCTCGGCCTTCCTGAACGACATCACCGGCCAGGTGTTCGCGCTGTTCATCCTGACCGTTGCGGCGGCCGAAGCCGCCATCGGACTTGCAATTCTCGTCGTCTTCTACCGCAACCGCGGCTCGATCGCCGTCGAAGACGTCAACATGATGAAGGGCTGACAGGGCTATGGATACCATCGTCAAGGCTATCGTCTTCCTGCCTCTGATCGGCTTCCTGATCGCCGGCCTTCTCGGCACGCAGATCGGCGCCAAAGCATCCGAATATGTGACCAGCGGCCTGATGATCGTCACCGCAGCGCTCTCCTGGTTCGTCTTCTTCCACGTCGCCCTCGGCGAAGAGGAGATGATCAAGGTTTCGGTGCTGCGCTGGATCCAGTCCGGAAGCTTCGATGTCGAATGGGCTTTCCGCGTCGACACGCTGACGGCCGTCATGTTCGTCGTCGTCAACACCGTCTCGACCCTGGTGCACATCTATTCGATCGGATACATGCACCACGATCCGAACCGGCCGCGTTTCTTCGCCTATCTGTCGCTCTTCACCTTCGCGATGCTCATGCTCATCACGTCGGACAATCTGCTGCAGATGTTCTTCGGCTGGGAAGGCGTGGGTCTCGCGTCATACCTGCTGATCGGCTTCTGGTACAAGAAGCCGTCCGCCAATGCGGCGGCGATGAAGGCCTTCATCGTCAACCGCGTCGGCGACTTCGGCTTCTCGCTCGGCATCTTCAGCGTCTTCGTCCTCTTCGGCTCGATCAATTTCGAGACCATCTTCGCCGCCGCGCAGAACTATTTGCCGGCCGAGGGTGCTGCGGCAGGGGACGCGGTCATCAATCTCTTCGGAATGCAGCTCGACAAGGGGCATGCCCTGACGGCCACCTGCCTGCTGCTCTTCATGGGCGCGATGGGCAAGTCGGCGCAGTTCCTGCTGCACACCTGGCTGCCGGACGCCATGGAAGGCCCGACCCCGGTTTCGGCCCTTATCCATGCCGCAACCATGGTGACCGCGGGCGTCTTCCTCGTTGCCCGCATGTCGCCGCTCTTCGAGCTTTCGCCAGACGCCCTGACGGTCGTCACCCTGATCGGCGCGATCACCGCATTCTTTGCGGCGACCGTCGGTCTCGTCCAGAACGACATCAAGCGCGTCATCGCCTATTCGACCTGCTCTCAGCTCGGCTACATGTTCGTCGCGCTCGGCGTCGGCGCCTATGGCGCGGCGATCTTCCACCTCTTCACGCACGCCTTCTTCAAGGCGCTCCTGTTCCTGGGCGCGGGCTCGGTCATCCACGCCGTCGACGGCGAGCAGGACATGCGTTACATGGGCGGACTGCGCACGCATATTCCGGTCACCTACTGGATGATGTTCATCGGTACGATCGCGCTCACCGGCGTCGGCATTCCCGGTACGGTCATCGGCACGGCGGGCTTCTTCTCGAAGGACGCGATCATCGAATCCACCTTCGCGTCGCATAGCGTCGTTTCCGGTCTGGCCTTCGTGCTGCTGGTCATCGCGGCGCTCTTCACCAGCTTCTACTCCTGGCGCCTGACCTTCATGACGTTCCACGGCAAGCCACGCGCTTCTTCCGACGTCATGCATCACGTCCACGAGTCGCCGCAGGTCATGCTGGTGCCCCTCTACATCCTGGCTGCCGGCGCCCTCGTCGCGGGCTTCCTGTTCCACGATTATTTCTTCGGTCACCACTACGCGGAGTTCTGGCAGGGCGCTCTGTTCACGTCCGCGGAAAACGAGCTTCTCGAGGAGTACCACCACGTTCCGCTATGGGTGAAATGGAGCCCGTTCGCCGCCATGGCGCTCGGTCTCTTCACGGCCTGGTACATGTACATCCGTTCGCCGGAGACGCCGAAATATCTCGCCGAGCAGCATCGCGGGCTTTACCAGTTCCTGCTCAACAAGTGGTATTTCGACGAACTCTACGATTTCCTGTTCGTCCGCAGCGCCAAGCGCCTGGGTACCTTCCTCTGGAAGGAGGGTGACGGCCGGGTGATCGACGGGTACGGCCCGAACGGGATCGCTGCGCGCGTTCTCGACGTGACCGACCGGGTGGTCCGCCTGCAGACCGGATACCTCTACCACTACGCGTTCGCCATGCTGATCGGTATTGCAGCGCTCGTTACATGGATGATGCTCGGGAGTTCCTTCTGATGACCGATTGGCCCGTACTTTCCGCGGTCACCTTCATGCCGCTCGTCGGCGTTCTGCTTCTCCTGCTCACAAGGGAAGACAGCGCCTACGGCCGCCGCAACATCCTGAACGTCTCGCTGCTGACGACGGTCTTCACCTTCCTCGTGTCGCTCTACATCTGGTACCAGTTCGACCCGTCGAACCCGGGCTTCCAGATGGTCGAGAAGCGGGAGTGGCTCGGCACCGGCATTTCCTATCATCTGGGCGTCGACGGCATTTCCATACTCTTCGTCCCGCTGACGGCGTTCCTGATGCCGTTCTGCGTGCTGGCAAGCTGGGTGACGATCGAGAAGCGCCTGAAGGAATACATGATCGCGTTTCTGATCCTGGAAACGCTGATGCTAGGCGTCTTCGTGTCTCTCGACATCATCCTTTTCTACGTCTTCTTCGAGGCGGGCCTCATCCCGATGTTCATCATCATCGGCGTGTGGGGCGGCAAGGAGCGCGTCTACGCGAGCTACAAGTTCTTCCTCTACACGCTGCTCGGTTCCGTTCTGATGCTGCTTGCCATGATGGCGATGTATTGGCAGGCGGGCACCACCGACATCACGCAGTTGCTCGCCTATCAGTTCCCGCGCGAAATGCAGACCTGGCTCTGGCTTGCCTTCTTCGCTTCCTTCGCGGTGAAGATGCCCATGTGGCCGGTGCACACCTGGCTTCCCGATGCGCACGTGCAGGCGCCGACGGCAGGCTCGGTCATCCTGGCCGGCATCCTCCTGAAGCTCGGCGGCTACGGCTTCCTGCGCTTCTCCCTGCCGATGTTCCCGCTGGCGTCCGACTTCTTCGCGCCGTTCGTCTTCACCCTGTCGATCATTGCGATCATCTACACCTCGCTGGTCGCGATGATGCAGACCGACATCAAGAAGCTCATCGCCTACTCATCGGTGGCGCATATGGGCTACGTCACGATGGGAACCTTCGCGGCGAATGTTCAGGGTGTCCAGGGAGCGATTTTCCAGATGCTGTCGCACGGCATCGTCTCGGGCGCGCTCTTCCTTTGCGTCGGCGTCGTCTATGACCGGCTGCATACGCGCGAGATCGCGGCCTATGGCGGCCTCGTCAACAACATGCCGAAATATGCCGTCGCCTTCATGGTCTTCACCATGGCCAATGTGGGCCTTCCGGGAACGTCGGGCTTCGTCGGCGAAGTGCTGACGCTGGTGGGCGCCTTCCGCGCCAACACCTGGGTCGCCCTGTTCGCGACGACCGGCGTCATTCTGTCGGCAGCCTACGCGCTCTGGCTCTACCGCCGGGTGATTTTCGGTGCGCTGGAAAAGGAAAGCTTGAAGGCGCTGCTCGATCTGTCGGGGCGCGAGAAACTCATTCTCTATCCGCTGGTGATCCTGACCATCTTCTTCGGTGTCTATCCGGCACCGGTCTTCGACGCGACCGCGGCCTCCGTGGACTTGCTCGTCAACAACTACGCCGCCGCCCTGCAGGCAGCGCAAGACGTTGCGCTTTCGGTGCAATGATCAAGGGACGTGATGTGACATGACTGCTGAAACCCTTATCGCCAGCCTGCAACTTTCGATGCCCGAGCTGATCCTTGCGGTCGGCGCGATGGCTCTCCTGATGATCGGCGTCTTTTCGGGCGAAAGAGCCACACCGACCGTGACCGGGCTTGCGGTCGCTGTGCTCATCATCGCCGGGCTGTGGCTCGTCCTGAAGACGGGCGAGGGGGAGGCCTATGGCGGCGCCTTCCTGTCGGATCCCTTCGCCAAATTCATGAAGGTCCTCGCCCTGATCGGCTCGATCACCGTGATGGTGATGACCGTCGGCCACGCGCGTTCGGCTCAGATCGACCGGTTCGAGTTCCCCGTGCTTCTGGTTCTGGCCACCCTCGGCATGCTGCTGATGATATCGGCCAACGATCTCATCTCGCTCTACCTGTCGTTGGAGCTGCAGTCACTCGCCCTTTACGTCGTGGCGGCAATCAACCGCGACAGCGTCCGGTCGACGGAGGCGGGCCTGAAGTATTTCGTTCTCGGCGCGCTGTCTTCGGGCATGATGCTTTACGGCATGTCGCTCGTCTACGGCTTCACCGGGCATACCGGCTTCGACGAGATCGCGGCGGCGCTCACGGCCGAGGGCCGGTCGCTGGGCCTCGTCTTCGGGCTGGTGTTCATTCTTGCAGGCCTCGCCTTCAAGATCTCCGCCGTCCCCTTCCATATGTGGACGCCGGACGTCTACGAAGGCGCCCCGACGCCGGTGACGGCATTCTTCGCCGCAGGACCGAAGGTCGCGGCCATTTCGATCCTCGTGCGCATCGTCATCAACGCCTTCGAGCCGGTGGTCGCCGATTGGCAGCAGATCGTCGTCTTCATCTCGATCGCATCGATGCTGCTCGGCTCCTTCGCCGCGATCGGCCAACGCAACATCAAGCGGCTGATGGCCTATTCCTCGATCGGCCACATGGGCTATGCGCTCGTCGGTCTGGCGGCCGGCTCGATGGCCGGCGTACGCGGCGTGATCCTCTACATGCTGATCTACATGGTCATGACGCTGGGCACTTTCGCCTGCATCCTTGCCATGCGCCGGCGGGAAGGCGAGCATGTCGAAGGTATCGACGATCTCGCCGGTCTTTCGCAAACCAACCCGTTCATGGCGACGGTGCTGACGATCCTCATGTTCTCGCTCGCCGGCATCCCTCCGCTGGCAGGTTTCTTCGCCAAGTACTTCGTCTTCGTTGCGGCGATCGAGGCGCAGCTCTATGGCCTGGCAATCATCGGCGTGCTCGCTTCCGTCGTCGGCGCCTACTACTATCTGCGGGTCATCAAGGTGATGTGGTTCGAGGAGCCGAGGGCGAGTTTGCCCGAACGGCGGGCGAGCTTAGGCTGGTGTTCGGTCTGTCCGGCCTCTTCGTGCTCGGCTACGTGCTCATCGGCGGTCCGCTCGGAACCGCTGCCGAAGCCGCGGCGCGGACATTCTTTTGACCGGCGGACGAAGCGGCGGCCGGAGTTCGCCTGAAGATTTCCGGCACGTCGCGCTCGCCGAAACGGTCTCGACCAACAACGAATGCCTTCTGCGGGCGCGCGAGGGTGATCCCGGCAATCTCTGGATCACCGCGGTGCGCCAGACCGGGGGCAGGGGCAGGCGTGGCCGCGCCTGGTTCTCGGAGCCGGGGAACCTCTACGCATCCCTGCTGCTCATCGATCCGGCGCCGGTGGACAGGCTGCATGCGGTGCCCCTCGCCGCAGCGGTCGCAGTCCATCGGGCGATCCGCCGGGTGATGCCACCGGGCGGAGCCGAGGCCGCGATCAAATGGCCGAACGACATTCTTATCGACGGTCGAAAAACCTGCGGCATTCTTCTCGAAGGCGAGGTTCTGGCCGACGGGCGGCGGGCCCTGGTGATTGGCTGCGGCATCAACGTCGCCGTCATGCCTGAAGACGCACTTTACCCCGTCACATCGCTTCGGCGGGAGGGCGCGACGACCTCTCCCGAGGAGCTGTTCGCGCATCTTTTCGTAACCATGGCCGAAACGCTCGCCGTATGGGACCGAGGCGCGGGCGTCGCCGCAATCATCGATCAGTGGCGCGCCGCGGCCAAGGGCATCGGCGAGGCGATCACGGTCAACCTCCCGGACCGCTCGCTTTCCGGCCGCTTTGCAGGTATCGATCGGGACGGCCGGCTTCTACTCGACACGGGTTCCGGCCCGCCGCAAACCATTGCGGCGGGCGACGTATTTTTTGGATGATTGAAAAAAGCAAAGGCGCATCACGACATGGCGCAGGATGAAGAACTGGTGTTCTTGCCGCTCGGCGGCGTCGGCGAAATAGGCATGAATCTCGGCCTTTACGGCTATGGAAGGCCAGGTCACCGCCAATGGATCATGGTCGATTGCGGAGTGACCTTCCCCGGCCCGGAATTGCCCGGCGTAGATCTGGTTCTGCCCGATATCGCCTTTCTGGCCGAACAGCGCCGCAATCTGAAGGCGATCATCATCACGCATGCCCATGAGGACCATTACGGGGCCCTGAATGATCTGTGGCCGGGCCTGAACGTTCCCGTCTACGCCTCGCCCTTTACCGCGGGCATGCTGGAGGCCAAGCGCGCATTCGAAAAGTCCCGCAGCGAGATCCCGATCACGATCTTCAAGCAGGGCGACCGCATCAATGTCGGACCTTTCAGCGTCGAAGCCGTGGGGGTCAATCATTCGATCCCCGAGCCGATGGCGCTCGTCATTCGCACGCAGCTCGGCACGGTCGTGCACACGGGCGACTGGAAGATCGACCTCGAGCCTTCGCTCGGGCCGCTGACCGACGAGTCGCGGTTTCGCCAGATCGGTGAGGAAGGCGTCCTCGCTCTCGTCTGCGATTCGACCAATGCCCTGCGCGAGGGGGTATCGCCGTCCGAACAGCAAGTCTCCGAAAGTCTCGCCAAGATCATTGCCGATGCCGAGGGCCGGGTCGGGATCACGACCTTCTCCTCCAATGTCGGGCGCATCCGCTCCGTTGCGGAAGCGGCGGAGGCTGCCGGGCGGGAGGTGCTTCTACTCGGCAGTTCGATGAAGCGCGTCGTCGACGTTGCGCGCGATGTCGGGCTCATGGAAGGCGTGAAGCCGTTCCTGGCAGAGGACGAGTTCGGCTATGTCCCGCGCGACAAGGTCGTGGTCATTTTGACGGGCAGCCAGGGCGAGCCGCGCGCCGCCCTTGCCAAGATCGCTCGCGACGAGATGCGCAACGTGGCTTTTTCGGCCGGCGACACGATCGTCTTTTCGTCGCGTACCATCCCCGGCAACGAAAAGGCGATCAACGACATCAAGAACGGGCTTATCGAGCAAGGCATCCACATCGTCACGGACAGCGAGGCGCTGGTGCATGTTTCCGGCCACCCGCGGCGCACCGAGCTCCAGCAGATGTACCAGTGGGTGAAGCCGCAGATCCTCGTGCCGGTGCATGGCGAGGCGGCGCATCTGACGGCGCATGCGGAGCTTGGACTGCAATCGGGTATCCCGAGCGTGCCGCGGCTGCGCAATGGCGAAATGCTGCGGCTTGCGCCCGGACCCGCGGAAGTCATTGACGAGGCGCCGCACGGCCGCATCTACAAGGACGGCACCCTCATCGGCGATTTCGAGGAGATGGGGATCGGCGAACGCCGCAAGCTTTCCTTCGCCGGCCACGTCTCCGTCAATGTCGTCCTCGACAGCCGTTACGACTTTCTGGGCGACCCGGACGTCGTGCCGATCGGCCTTCCGGAATACGACGACGAAGGCGAGGCGATGGAGGACACGCTCTATGATGCGGTGCTCGGCGCCGTAGAGAGCATTCCGCGGGCAAAGCGGAAGGACCTCGCGATGCTGCAGGAAGCCGTTCGCCGCGCCGTGCGCAGCACTACGAACCAGGTCTGGGGCAAGAAGCCGGTCGTCACGGTGTTCATCACCAAGGTCTGATCCGGCGGCACCCTCCGAAATCGTGAACCGCAGGGCAGGGAGAGAAGCATCGGATGTTGGGAAAAGTGAATCACGTAGCGATCGCCGTGCCCGACCTTGCAGTCGCCATCGAAAGCTATCGCGCCACGCTGGGGGCGCCGGTCTCCGAGCCGCAGGCCCTGCCTGAACACGGCGTGACCGTCGTCTTCGTGACGCTGCCCAATACCAAGGTCGAATTGCTCGAGCCGCTCGGCGACGCATCGCCGATCTCCGCCTTCCTCGAGAAAAACCCGGCCGGCGGCATGCACCATATCTGCTATGAGGTGGAAGGCATCATCGCCGCGCGCGACCGGCTGAGGCAGGCGGGAGCGCGTGTCCTCGGCGACGGCAACCCGAAAATCGGCGCGCACGGCAAGCCGGTCCTGTTTCTTCACCCCAAGGACTTTCAGGGCACCTTGATCGAGCTCGAAGAGGTGTGACAGTCGGGCGCGGGGAAGAGGTTTGCCGGTTGAGCCGTGCGGGGTTATAACGCGGCCGAACGCTCCACCGCAGAGATTTTTGATGCCTCTCTTCTCTACCTTTGCAATCTACTTCATCATCTGGTGGATCACGCTTTTCGTCGTGCTGCCGCTCGGTGTGCGTACGCAAGCCGAAGAGAATGACGTCGTCCCCGGCTCCGTCGAGAGTGCTCCAGCCCGTTTCCGCGCCCTCAGGGTCGTACTGCTGACCACGGTCATTGCCGCCGTCATCCATCTCGGCTGGTACATTGTTTCGGTGAAGCTCGGCTACGACATCGATGCAATCCCACGCTTCGCGCCGGAATTCTACTGACGCCGGGAACGCAGCGACACGGTTTCGTGAATCGACAGCCACTCGCCCGCGGGCTAATAAAGGGCATGCTGTATTTTGCCCGCCTCCTCCTGTGCCTTTGGCTCGCCGCCTTTGCCGCGAGTACCGTTGCGCAGGCGGCAGGTAGCACGGCGATGATGATCGCCATGGCAGCCGATGCCGGCTCGCAGATGGCAGGGTGCCCGGATTGCGACGATGAGCCTGGCGACGCTGACGGCTTTGCCTGCAACGTCGACTGCACCACCCTCGGGTCGGGCCTGCCCGTCGATTATCCCGGATACCGACCGATCGTCCCGTCGAAAGACTTCGGCCCCGCTGCGGCTGACGATCGGCCTGGCCGTATCGGACCGCCGGACCCTCTTCCCCAAAACATTTCGCCTGATCTGACGCGCAATGCCTGAGAGGTGCGTGGAACGGTCAGTTTCCGTGCCACGGCGACCGTCGCCGAAGCAAGGTTTCAGCCGTCCTCCGTCGCTTTGATAGGCGCTGGCGGCCCGGGCACGCGGCCAGGCCAGACACGCGCCATCTCAGCCACGTCGTTCCGATGCCGGCCTTCAGGCAGGACGATAGCTGCAATCGAAATCCTATATGAGGAAGACAATGATCTTTTCCACGGCCGCATGCGCCGGTCTATCCCGGCGAAGTGTTGTGGGCTTGCTTGCCACCGGCGCCGGCTTCGTCCTGTTGCCATACAGGATCGGGGCAGCGACCTCTGTCCCGCGCGCGATCGCTTTCGATGGCAATTCGCTCGTAACTGCGATCGAAGGAGAGATCCGACGGTTCGCTCCCGTGATCGGCTGGCAGGTCCTGAAGTCACCCGGTTTCGTGACGGCGCTCGCCAGCCTCCCCGCGCGGGCGGGTGAGATCGTTGCCGGTCTGGCAGGGGGCGGCATCGCACGTTCTTCGGATGGCGGCAGCAGCTGGCAATTCCCGGGAAAGGGACTGCCGGGGGCGCCCGTAACTGCATTGGCCGCATCCGCCGCAGCGCCCGGCACGCTCTACGCCGCCGTTGCAGGTGACGGGCTCTGGCACAGCACAGACAACGGGGCGGTCTGGAGCCTCGCAATGGACCGGCCCTGGATCGGGGACGGGGAACGCGAGATCGTCGGGCTCGCCTCGGTGAACACCGCCTCGGGCATGGGGGGCATCTGGATCTACGCCGCAACCGAGGCCGGCTTGATCCGGGTGCCCGACTGCTTCTGCCGCTGGCAGGCGATCGTAGCGGGCGAAGCGATGGACGCTCTGATTGCCGGCGGTCCGCCAAAACCGGAAGCACCCTTGCCCAAGGGGGAGGCGGTCCGCGCGCTCGTCTCCTGCCTCGCGGACTCCGAGAGGCTGTTCGCCGCGATGCCTTCCGGTCTTTGGACTTCCGCAGATGCGGGCGTGAACTGGTCCCGCAGCTCGGAGCTGAATGCGCTCGCCCTGGCATCGCATCCACAAAACCCCGAACAGCTTGCCGCCGTCACGAAAGATGCGGTCGTAGTCAGCCGCGATGGCGGCACAAACTGGACGAAGCTCTGAAGGAGAACTCTCTTGCGAAATAAACTTTCCCTGGCCGTTTATCTCGCCTTGGCGACCCCGGCCCTTGCCGAAAAACCGATGACGGTCTGGCGCGATCCGGATTGCGGCTGCTGCGACGCCTACGTCGATTACCTGCGCTCCGAGAACTTCGAGGTTCACGTGATCGATGACCGGGACTTCGTCAACCGTTCGGTGGCGGCGGGGGTGCCTGAGCGTGGCATGGGTTGCCACCTGGCGGAAATCGACGGCTATACCCTGAGCGGTCTGATACCGGCCGATATCATCCGGCGTTTGCTCCATGAACGCCCCGCCGTCACGGGTATCACGCTGCCGGGCATGCCGGCGAATGCGCCGGGTATGGCCTCCAAAAAGACGGGGTCGTTGCGCATCTTTTCTTTCGGTCCCGACGGCCCGGCGGTCTATTCCGATGAGTGAGCAGCGGAGGCGGGGCCGATGCGTGTGCGCAAACTCATGACGGCCTTTGTCGCGGCGGGCATCGGCGCTGCGGGCTGGTTTGCCGCCGCTGCGCAGCGGCCGGTGGCCAACGGCCTGACCTTTCTGGGGGAGGCCGTCACGTCCGAACAGATCGACGTTGGACAGGCGATCTACCAGGACCATTGCGCCTCTTGCCACGGAGTGCGGCTGGAAGGAGAGCCTGACTGGCGACGGAGAAAAGCGAGCGGCCGCATGCCCGCGCCGCCGCATGATGCAACCGGACATACCTGGCATCATTCGGATCAGGAGCTGTTCACCTTCACCAAATCGGGTCTCGGTGCGGTTCTACCGGACTACGAAAGCGATATGCCCGCTTTTGGGGGGCTGCTGACCGATGCCGAGATCACCGCGGTTCTGGGGTTCATCAAGAGCAGGTGGCCGGAGCGCCAGCGCAAAATACAGACCCGGATCACCGCGGGCGACGGGCAGAGCCATGAGAACAACGGGAGACTCGAAAATGAGTGAAATCGTAAAAGCCGCCAGCACGAGGCAAGTAGCTGGCCTGCGGATGCCGTTCGGCCGCCGCGGCTGGATCCTTGTCGGACTGGGCGTTGCCGGAACCGGCCTGGCCGCAAATTGGGACTGGCTCGCAGCGGCGGGTGTGGCCCCCATTCTCTTGAGCCTCGCGCCCTGCGCGGTGATGTGTGCCACCGGATATTGCGTCATGTGCCGAAGCAAGAAGCCGGCCGATGCATCGGCCACCGATGAACGAACCAAGTGACCAGAGAAAGGAGAGACCAGGATGAATACCATTACGAAGCTAACGCTTTCAGCAGCACTGCTCATTGCAACCGCCGCCTATGCGAACCATAGCGCGCCCCCCGTCGCGAAAGACGAGGCGGTTAAGGGCGGCATGGATATGATGGGTGGCGACATGTCCGGAATGAAGGGCATGATGGACATGATGCGCGCCATGGGGCCGATGATGGAGGCATGCGCGGGGATGATGAAGCAGATGGCTCATCATCATCCACTGCACGGCGACGAAGCGGCTCCGGCCACCGAACGGGAAGCAAAGCCTTTGCCGCAGGACCGCTGACGCAACTCCGTAGGATATTAGACGAGGGCGGTCTCTCGAAGGACCAACGGGGGGGCCGCCTTCAACGCTCTTTCACCCCTAAAATATGACGTAGCAGAACCGGGGGGCGGGAAGCTTGCAGGCCGGCCGGCGCGTGTGCGCACTTGACAGACAGATTATTGACGTTTTCTCGCGCCTGCTTCGCCAGGAGGGGCGATGAAAAAGCAAAAAAAACAAGGCCAAAGCCTTGTTTTTTAAGTGTCGCGTGATCTTTAATCCGTTTCCGGCGGCAGCGAACGAGCGCGCCTAAGATCTTATCCTCCCAAGACTTGACCGCGAATTTCGGCAAGAATTTGGTCTTCCTGCCTGTTTTGTGAGCCGAAATTAGCTCAAACCTTGGGCGCTGTCATCTGCTTTTTTTGCATTTTTGCTACAGTCGGGTAAAATTTTTCCGTTGACACCAACTGTCTTCGTCCTGTTACTAGCGTGCTCTTTTGCCGCAGGGTCGCAACCCGTATTTCTCATCCGGGTTATGTGTCGACGCAGCGATAGCCGGCCTTAAGGCAGGGTTCCCTTCCGCGCGCGAAGCGGCTATGAACGCTGAACTCGAAAGGTTCCCGTCGATGCGTCGCCGGGAAAATCAAGAGCCCTGTTAGAATGGCAACAGCTGCCTACCCTGATCTCAGGCGAAGGAGCGGCCGAAGCACAACGTCATTTTGCCTGAATCCGTCGATAGTGCGAATTCACCAGTTCTGGAACCCGTCATGCGCCTGTCCCGCTTTTTCATGCCCATCTTAAAGGAAAATCCGAAGGAAGCGGAAATCGTTTCCCATCGACTGATGCTGAGGACAGGCATGGTCCGCCAGCAGTCCGCGGGCATCTATACGTGGCTGCCGCTCGGCAAGCGCGTGCTGGACAAGGTGAATGCGATCATTCGCGAAGAGCAGAACCGTTCCGGCGCCATCGAACTGCTGATGCCGACGCTGCAGTCGGCGGAGCTCTGGCAGGAGAGCGGGCGCTATGACGCCTACGGCAAGGAGATGCTGCGCATCAAGGACCGGCAGGACCGGCCGATGCTCTACGGACCGACGAACGAGGAGATGATCACCGACATCTTCCGCTCCTACGTCAAGTCCTACCGCCATCTGCCGCTGAACCTCTACCATATCCAGCTGAAGTTCCGTGACGAGATCCGTCCGCGTTTCGGCACCATGCGTTCGCGCGAGTTTCTGATGAAGGACGCCTATTCCTTCGATCTCGACCGGGCAGGGGCGGAGCACGCCTATAACAAGATGTTTGCCGCCTATCTCCGCACCTTCGACCGGATGGGCCTGCGCGCCATACCGATGCGTGCCGACACGGGCCCGATCGGCGGGAATCTCAGCCACGAGTTCATCATCCTTGCCGACACGGGCGAGTCCGAGGTGTTCTGCCACAAGGACTTCCTCGGCTTCGACATTCCGGGCGAGGATACGAATTTCGACGACGTCGCGGGCCTGAAGACGATCTTCGACAAGTGGACGTCGCGCTATGCGGCGACCTCGGAAATGCATGACGAGGCCGCCTTCGGCGCCATCCCCGAAGGCGAGCGCCTGTCCGCGCGCGGCATCGAGGTGGGCCACATCTTCTATTTCGGCACTAAATATTCCGAGGCCATGGGTGCGAAAGTGCTCGGGCCGGACGGCAAGGAACACACGGTGCACATGGGCTCCTATGGTATCGGTCCGACCCGCCTGGTGCCGGCGATCATCGAAGCTTCGCATGACGACAACGGCATCATCTGGCCGAAAGCGATCGCTCCCTTCGACGTCGTCGTCATCAACATGAAAACGGGCGATGACGCTTGCGATGCGGCTTGCGGCAGGGTCTACTCCGATCTCGGCAAGGCTGGATTCGACGTTCTTCTTGACGACACCGACGAGCGCGCCGGCGGGAAGTTCGCGACCGCCGACCTTATCGGCGTGCCGGTGCAGGTGATCGTCGGACCGCGTTCGATCGCGAACGGCGAAGTCGAAGTGAAGGACCGCAGGACCGGCGCGCGGGAGACGATGACCGTCGAAGCGGCGATCAACAAACTGGTCGCGGCGAGATAACAGACGAAGGGATCGATGATGACCGCGGCGACGGATGAGCAAGTGCAGGCTGCCGCTCCATCCAGCATATCTTCCAGCCGTCCCTTCTCCGCCTTCGAGCGTATGGTCGCCTGGCGCTACCTGCGTTCGCGGCGCAAGGAAGCGTTCATCTCGGTCATTGCCGGCTTTTCCTTCATAGGGATCATGCTTGGGGTGGGAACGCTGATCATCGTCATGGCGGTGATGAACGGCTTCCGAACCGAGCTCATTTCGCGCATTCTCGGCATGAACGGCCATATGATCGTCCAGCCTCTGGACGGCCCGCTCACCAATTATGCCGATCTTGCCACCAATTTCTCCGCCGTTCCGGGCGTGACCATGGCCATTCCGATCGTCGAGGGCCAGGTTCTCGCGCAAGGCCTGGGCGATGCGTCGACGGGTGCGCTCGTTCGCGGGATACGCGCCGACGACCTCACAAAGCTGAAGTCGATCTCGGGAAATATTCAGTCCGGCGACCTCGTCGGCTTCGCCTCGGGCAGCGGCGTCGCCATCGGCTCGCGCATGGCCGAGCAGCTGGGCATCCGGGTGGGTGGGACGATCACGCTCACCTCGCCGAACGGCGACGTCACGCCGATGGGCATGAATCCGAGGGTCAAGGCCTATACCGTCTCGGCCATCTTCGAGATGGGCATGTCGGAATACGACGCCACCATCATCTTCATGCCGCTCGAGGAAGCGCAGCTCTATTTCAATGCCGAAGGCCTCGTCCAGTCGATCGAGATATTCGCCGAGCATCCGGACGCGGTCGATGAGCTTCGCAAGCCGGTGGAGGATGCCGCCGGCCGGCAGATATTCATTACGGACTGGCGCGAGCGCAACAGAACATTCTTTTCCGCGCTCGAGGTGGAACGGAACGTGATGTTCATGATCCTGACGCTGATCGTGCTGGTCGCGGCGCTGAACATCATCTCCGGCCTGATCATGCTGGTGAAGGACAAGGGCAGCGATATCGCGATCCTTAGGACGATGGGCGCGACCTCCGGCTCGGTGATGCGCATCTTCTTCATGACGGGCGCCGCAATCGGGGTCACGGGAACCATCGCGGGCGTCGTCCTCGGGGTCGTCGTCTGCCTCAACATCGAGTCGATCCGCCAGTTCTTCTCCTGGGTGTCCGGCGCCACGCTCTTCGATCCGGAGCTCTATTTCCTCAGCCAGCTTCCGGCCGATATGAACGCCGACGAGACCGTCACCGTCGTCGTCATGGCGCTTGCGCTTTCCTTCCTTGCCACGATCTTCCCGGCCTGGCGCGCCTCGCGCCTCGATCCGGTGCAGGCCCTGCGGTACGAATAACAAGGACAACAGCTTAAATGAATGCGCGCGTGGCACTGCAGCTCTCCGGCATCGAGCGGCACTATGGCGAGGGCGACACGTTTCTGCCGATCCTCAAGGGAGCCGACCTGACGTTGCGAAGCGGCGAGACGGTCGCCCTCGTGGCCCCGTCCGGTACCGGAAAGTCGACATTGCTTCATATCGCCGGGCTGCTCGAACACCCGGACGAGGGCGAGGTGCTCGTGAACGGCACCTCCTGCAACGGGCTCAGCGACGACCGGCGAACCGCGATCCGCCGCAACGAGATCGGCTTCGTCTACCAGTTCCATCATCTCCTGCCGGAATTCTCGGCGCTGGAGAACATCATGATGCCGCAACTGATCGCCGGATTGCCCAAGGCCGAGGCGGCGGAGCGGGCATCGGCCCTCCTGGACTATATGCGCATCGGCCATCGCGGCAGCCACCGCCCGACCGAGCTTTCCGGCGGCGAGCAGCAGCGCGTCGCCATCGCCAGGGCGGTCGCCAATGCGCCGCTCATCCTTCTGGCGGACGAGCCGACCGGCAACCTCGACCCCGAGACGGCCGGCTATGTGTTCGAGGCGCTGGAAGCCTTGGCGCGCCAGTCCGGGCTCGCGGCGCTGATCGCCACCCACAATCACGAACTCGCTTCGCTCATGGATCGCCGCGTGACCATCGAGGACGGCAAGGTCGTCGAACTGAATTAGTTCGGCCGCGGCTGCCCCTACTTGGCTCCGACCTCACTCGCGGCGCGGTCACCCGCCTCGGGCTGCGCTCCTTGCATGTTCCATTCGAGGCGTATCGACCCTCGGAGGGGCATGCACGAATGCGGGCCGCCGGTGCACGTTAACCATAGCCACTGAATAGCGGGTCTTCTATGCAGACTTCCTTGACTATCGAACAAAATTAGAACAAAAAGGGAACAGTAGCGGAAAGGAGACAAGTTATGGCTGATTTCGTACGTGATCTTGCTGCCTTCGCCTCGATGAGCCTTTTCATCGTGAGCATCTCGGTAATCGCTCTCGGCCTGTGACCGGGATTTTCGAGCGTGCTCCGCGTTCCTGTCGAACGCGCACCAAACACCACACGCCGGGCAAAAACCCCGGCGGCCCGTCCTTGAGACTGGACAGTTGGGACGGGAAACAGGATATCCTCGACGCCGGACAAGAATCGGAGTGCGGCGATGACAGGCAACCAGAGTATCGGGCAGAGTATCGGGCACGGCACTGGGGCTGCGGCGGATCCGCAGTTCGTTCACCTGCGGGTGCATTCCGCCTATTCGTTGCTGGAAGGCGCCCTGCCTTTGAAGAAGATCATCGGCAAGGCGGTCGCCGACGATCAGCCGGCGATCGGCATCGCCGACACCAATAATCTGTTCGCGGCGCTCGAATTCTCGCAGAAGGCCGCGGACGACGGATTGCAACCGATCATCGGCTGCCAACTCTCCATCGATATGGAGGACGAAGCGGAGGGCGAGCGGCGTGGAAACGCCCATCAGTTCGTCAAGCTTCCCGCGATCGTGCTGATCGCGGCGACCGATGACGGTTACGCTCGCCTGGTAGAGCTCGTCAGCCGCGCCTATCTCGAAGGCGAGGGACACCAGCAGGCGCGAATAAGCCGCTCCTGGCTCGCCGCAGGCGGTACGTCCGGGCTGATCGCGCTCACCGGGGCGGGAGCCGGACCGGTCGACATGGCGCTGAAGTCGGGTTCGCCGGCCCTGGCCGAGGCACGCCTGAAAGTCTTGATCGAGCTTTTCGGCGATCGCCTCTATGTCGAACTGCAGCGGCACGGGAATTACGACCGGCGTCACGAAAACCGCATGATCGATCTCGCCTATCGGTTCGACGTTCCGCTCGTTGCCACCAACGAGGCGTTTTTCCCGTCGCCGTCCGACTATGATGCCCACGATGCGCTGATGGCCGTCGCTCACAATGCGATGGTGTCCGACGACAGCCGTTTCCGTCTGACCCCGGATCATTATTTGAAGAGCCGCAAGGAGATGGCGGCGCTCTTCGCGGATCTGCCCGAGGCATTGGAGAATACGATCGAGGTCGCGCGGCGCTGCTCCTTCATGTTGAAGACCCGCGGACCGATCCTGCCGCGCTTTACCGGCGCTTCGGATGATCCGGAGGAGGCCGAACGCGCGGAGGTGGCGGAGCTGCGCCGGCAGGCGGAGGAGGGGCTGGAGGGCCGCCTCGCCAAACTCGGCATGGCGCCCGGCTACAAGGAAGAGGACTATCGGGAACGGCTGGCCTTCGAACTCGGCGTCATCGAGCGGATGAAGTTTCCGGGCTACTTCCTCATCGTTGCGGACTTCATCAAATGGGCCAAGCAACATGACATTCCGGTCGGGCCGGGCCGCGGCTCGGGTGCCGGCTCGCTGGTCGCCTATGCCCTGACGATCACCGACGTCGACCCGATGCGCTTCTCTCTGCTTTTCGAGCGCTTCCTCAATCCCGAACGCGTGTCGATGCCCGATTTCGACATCGATTTCTGCCAGGACCGGCGCGAGGAGGTCATCCGCTACGTGCAGCAGAAATACGGCCGCGAGCAGGTGGCGCAGATCATTACCTTCGGTTCGCTGCAGGCGCGCGCAGCACTGCGCGACGTCGGCCGCGTGCTGGAAATGCCCTACGGCCAAGTCGACAAGATCTGCAAGCTGGTGCCGAACAATCCCGCCAACCCGACGCCGCTTTCCAAGGCGATCGAGGAGGAACCGCGCCTGCAGGAAGAGGCGGAGAAGGAGCCGGTCGTTGCCCGCCTCCTCGACATCGCCCAGAAGATCGAGGGGCTTTACCGCCACGCCTCGACGCACGCGGCCGGCATCGTCATCGGCGACAGGCCGCTCTCGCAGCTCGTGCCGATGTACCGCGATCCGCGCTCCGACATGCCGGTCACTCAGTTCAATATGAAATGGGTCGAGCAGGCGGGTCTCGTAAAGTTCGACTTCCTTGGCCTGAAGACGCTGACCGTTCTGAAGACGGCCGTCGACTTCGTCGGCAAGCGCGGCACCCATATCGACCTCGCAAGCATTCCGCTCGACGATCTGAAGACCTACGAGACCCTTTCGCGCGGCGAGACGGTCGGCGTGTTCCAGGTGGAAAGCGCCGGCATGCGAAAGGCGCTGATCGGCATGCGCCCGGACTGCATCGAGGACATCATCGCGCTTGTGGCGCTCTATCGCCCGGGACCGATGGAGAACATCCCGGTCTACAACGCCCGCAAGCACGGCGAGGAAGAGATCGAATCGATCCATCCGAAGATCGATTACCTCCTCAAGGAGACACAGGGCGTCATCGTCTACCAGGAGCAGGTGATGCAGATCGCCCAGGTGCTCTCGGGCTATTCGCTCGGCGAGGCCGACCTTCTGCGCCGCGCCATGGGCAAGAAGATCAAGGCGGAGATGGACAAGCAACGCGCCCGCTTCGTTGACGGTGCCGTCAAGAATGGCGTCTCGAAGCCGCAGGCCGACCTGATCTTCGACCTTCTCGCCAAGTTCGCCAATTACGGCTTCAACAAGTCGCACGCAGCCGCCTACGCCATCGTCTCCTACCAGACCGCCTACATGAAGGCGCATTATCCGGTCGAGTTTCTCGCAGCGTCGATGACGCTCGACATGTCGAACACGGACAAGATCAACGATTTCCGCCAGGACGCGATGCGCCTCGGCATCCAGGTGGTCGCGCCGTCCGTGCAGACCTCCCACCGCCACTTCGAAACCGGCGACAACCGCATCTATTATTCGCTCGCCGCCCTCAAAGGCGTCGGCGAGTCTGCCGTCGACCACATCGTCGCCGTGCGTGGCGATCGGCCTTTCGCAAGTCTCGAAGATTTTTGCCTGAGGATCGATCCGAAGCTCTTGAACCGGCGTGTTTTCGAAAGTCTGATCGCCGCCGGTGCTTTCGACTGCTTCGGCTACGACCGGGCGGAGCTCGTCGGCGGCCTCGATCGTATCCTCGGTTTCGCCCAGCGCGCCCAGGAAAACAAGGTGAGCGGCCAGAGCGACATGTTCGGCGCGGGTGCCGCAACCGGGCCCGAGAAGATCGCGCTCCCGCCCTATACGCCGTGGCTCGCCTCGGAGAAGCTGCATCGCGAGTTCCAGGTTTTGGGCTTCTATCTCTCCGCCCATCCGCTCGACACCTATAACAATCTGCTCGCCAAGATGCGCGTGCAGACATTTGCGGATTTCTCGGCAGCCGTAAAACAGGGTGCGGCGGCGGGCCGCCTCGCCGGGACGGTGACGTCGAAGCAGGAACGCAAGACGCGCACCGGCAACAAGATGGGCATCGTCGCTTTCTCGGACGCTTCGGGCCAATTCGAGGCCGTACTCTTCTCCGAAATGCTGAACCAGTATCGCGACCTTCTGGAGCCCGGCAAATCGCTGGTGATGACGGTCGACGCCGAAGAGCGGCCGGAAGGGATCGGCCTTCGTATCCGAACCCTGCGTTCGCTCGAGGAAGAATCGCTGCAGATGCAGAAGGCCTTGCGCGTCTATGTGCGCGACTGCGGACCGCTGCGCTCCATCGCCTCGCATCTGAACGCCAAGGGGGACGGCCTGGTTTCCTTCATCGTCATCAAGGACAACGGGCAGCGGGAGATCGAAGTCGAGCTCAACGAGAAATACCGGATCTCACCCGAGATCGCCGCCGCCCTTCGCTCCGCTCCCGGGGTGGTGGACGTCGAGCTGGTTTAGGGCATGTCGAGATTCATTTTGAGTTTATGACGGCTGCGAGATGGATAATGGCGTTGAAGCTCGGGTCGGTTTTGTCGCTTGAAGACCTCGAGTACCGACCGTGCGCCACTCCATTTGTCCTTTGATCGTAGCCGATCAAAGGACAAAAACATGCAGCAGCTCAAAGTGCTACAGCGACCTTTGCGCGTAAGGCGCGCGGCGCTGTAGGAAACGTATCGGAGGACTGCAATCTCTCCTCACCTCATCCTGTGCTCGTCACAGGGATCCAGCAGCGCCGCGTCTGCGGCGCGGGAAGAGCCTTTCCAGCCCAAGGACTTGGTCTGGCTGGATTCCTGTGACGAGCACAGGAATGAGGAACTGGGATGTGCGGCTACTACATCGAAGCGAAGCGGGACGCTGCATACGGGCGTGACCCGGGACCCGTCGTGTCGCCTCGCTATCTTCACGGTTTATGAAGCGCGCCGAGGGACCGCACCCTCTCCACCTCATCTCTGTGACAAGCACAGAGCTCTCCGAAAAGTTTCCTACAGCCCCGCCGCGTCTTATCAGACACGCAAAGGTCGCTGCAGCATTTTGAGCTGCTCTATGTCTTGTCCATTGACAGGCTACTATATCGCCCCCTCGAAGAGCGGGCCTTTGCTGCTTTTCTCTTCGCCCCGCTTGCGGGAGAAGGTCCCGGCAGGGCGATAAGGGCAAACCAGGGTGCGGAAATCACCCCATGCCTTTCACCCGCGCCGCTCCCTCGTCACGGTGATGAAATCCGTTCCCTTGCCCGTCTCCAGCCCCGATTCGGTATCGGTGATCGAGAGTGACGAGCCGTTTGCAAGGAGGCCGGCGAGGCGTTCGCGGACGTCTTCGGGCACGGTGATGCGGCTCAGCGTCCTCTTCAGCGTGTCGGGCTCGCCTTCCTCTGTAATGCCAAGTCGCTTCTTCGTCGTTTTCGGCAGCTTGTTCTCGAGCGACATGCCGAACCATTTGCCCTGTCCGGTTTTCGTGTCGAGATCCTGGAACTGCAGCAGATGTGTCCCGAGCGCCATTTCCGGCTCTGCGATGGCAATCTCGGCTTCGAAAAGCGGCTGGAATTGCCGGCGCACGCGCAACACGCCGTTCAACGGTGCACTGCGGTTCGCCTTGCGGAAGACGGCTTCGATCAGCTCCGGCGTTATCTTGCCATCGACGGGCAGAGCTTCGGCCCTTTGGAACGCTTCGATTGCGGCGGCCGTTGCCGGACCGTTGAATCCATCCGGCAGACCTGCATCGTAGCCGAGCGTATTGAGGAGCGTCTGGAGGTTGCGCACGCTCTCTTGCGTACCGCGCCGGGTAATCAGAATACGTATCGGGGCCTTCGCCTCGTCGGATGTGACGGGCGAGGGGCGTTTGTCGGTCATGGCGACTTCAACTGCGCTCCGGTTGAACTCCCCGATCGCCGGCCGCAGGGGGACGTCCGACAGGGCAGGTCCCTGCGGTCGCGACTGGCTCGGCTGGAAAAGCATTTCGTGCGCGACCTCGACCGGGGCGATCTGCCGATCCGATATGACCACATGCATGCCGTAGCCCGTCATCTTGAACAGGCTCGCCGCGAATTTGCTCGGCAGCCGCACGCAACCGTGCGAAGCCGGATAATCCGGTACATGGTTTGAGCCATGCAGCGCAATGCCGGACCAGGTAAGCCGCTGCATGAACGGCATCGGCGCATTCGAATAGATGTTCGACTCGTGACGTCGGCGCTTCTCCAGGATCGAGAAGATGCCCGTCGGCGTCGTGTGCCCGGCCTTGCCGGTGGACACTTTCGACGTGGCGACCACCGTGTCGCCGTCATAGACGACGAGGGACTGCTGCTCCCTCGAGACGACGATCTGCAACGGCGCCTTGGCGCCGGCCGCAAGCGCGGACGGCGACGCCATGACGAAAACCGCGAATCCCATCCGGAGAGCGAAACGCAACACCTACCCTCATTCAGACAGTGGCGGCACCGCAAAACGGACGACGGAGCCGTGGAAGCAGGCTAGCGTTCAATATTTAAGGAATTGCCCCATACGATGCGTCAGCCGTCCGGTCGGGCTATTGCCGGCGCCGCCCCTTGCCGAACGTATAGCCGGTCTCGACGCTCGTCCTGCCGAACTTGTCGCGCAGCTTGTTGATCGCGTCCTCGGCGGCGGCACGCCGGGATGCCTGCGGATCGACAAGATCCGGCGGATCGGCGAGGTCGGGATCGGCCAGATCGCTGACGCCGATCCCGATCAGCCGGTATTTCGTCCCGTCGACCTCCTTCTCGAGCAGCTGCAGGCCGGTGCGGAAGATGCGGTCGGCAAGGCGGGTGGGGCTGTCCAGCCTGCGGTTGCGCGTGCGGGTCTTGAAGTCCGCGGTCTTCAGCTTCAGCACCACCGTCTGTCCGGCGAGGGCGGATTTTCGCAAGCGGAATGCCACTTGTTCGCTGAGGCCCCTCAGATGCGTTACGAGGTCTTCCTGGCGCGCCAGGTCGTCGTTGAAGGTCGTCTCGGAGGAGACGCTCTTCGCTTCGCCTTCGATTTCCACGGATCTTTCGTCCAGGCCGCGCGAGAGCCTGTAGAGCCGCCGGCCCATCGTGCCGTAGCGGCGCATGAGGTCCGCCTCTTCCATCGTCTGGAGCTGCCCGATCGCGCGGATTCCGTCCCTTTCGAGCGTGGCGGCGAAGGCCTTGCCGACGCCCCAGATGAGTGTAACGGGTTTGGCTTTCAGGAAATCGATGGCTTCGGCCTGGCCGATGACCGAAAAGCCGCGCGGCTTCTGAAGGTCCGAGGCGACCTTGGCCAGGAATTTGCAGTAGGAGAGCCCGACGGAGACGGTGATGCCGATTTCCCGCTCCACACGCCTGGCGAAGCGGGCAAGCGTTCGGGCGGGCGGATCGTGATGAAGCCGCTCGGTGCCGCTCAGATCGAGAAAGGCCTCATCTATCGACAGCGGCTGCACGAGAGGCGTCAGCTCCTGCATCATCGCTCTGACTTCCCGCCCGACGCGCACGTATTTCTCCATGTCGGGCCTGATCACCACGGCCTGCGGACAGGCTTCGAGGGCTTTGAACATAGGCATGGCGGAGCGCACGCCGTGGATGCGGGCAATGTAACAGGCCGTGGAGACGACGCCACGCTTACCGCCGCCGATGATCACGGGCTTGTCGGCGAGCTCCGGATTGTCGCGCTTCTCGACCGAGGCATAGAAGGCATCGCAGTCGATATGCGCCAGGGTCAGCCGGTAGAGTTCGGGGTGCCGGAGGAGCCGCGGGCTTCCGCAGGCGAGGCACCGCCGCGCCTGGGCGGCTTGCTCCTTGAGGCAATCACGGCAGAAGCCGGAGGGTGGGGCGGCGCTGTCGATCATATCCGGAACAAATGTTGAACGCGGCGACTTTACGCTCTACGCTGCTGAGTCTCAAGGCGGCGGCTGGAGGCTGTTTTGGATATCGCAGTTAAATTTGAGACGGTGCCGGCCGATCGCCGGCCGGACTTCGGGATGCTCCTTAGTCGGCACGGCGCACTCGGCACCGGGCGGTGCACCGCGCTGCGCACGCCGCGTGCCGGCAGCACTCAGCCTTCCTCGAAATCGCGCGGGCCGGAGAGGGCATGGTGCGCCCGGACGACCTCGTCCGGCGAGGTTTGCGTTTCGTTGCAGAAGGCCATCAGCGTCGGCTCGTGCTCCATCAGGAACGCAACGATGCCCCCCATGAAGCCCGGCTCGCCGACGGCGCCGCGCAGGGAGGCGGGATCGGTGCCGGTGAGCGCCAGAAAGCGCGACATCAGCTCAGGCTCGTTCGCGAGCCAGGTCAGGATGGCGATCGCCGTATCCTCAGCGTTCTTCATGATATCCGCTCTCTTCTCGTTTGCCGGCCGCAATTACCTATTTTTCAACCAAATCGCGCTAGCCTGGCGATCGACGAAAAGGGTCGAGTCGCCGTTGTTGCAACTTAAATCTCTCCCGGAGACTTGCAAGGCGGCGGCAGACAGCAAGGGATCGACATGCCCAAACAGGTGATGATTGTTGAGGATAACGAGCTGAATATGAAGCTCTTCCGCGACCTGATTGAGGCTTCGGGCTACGCGACGATCCAGACGCGCAACGGCATGGAAGCCCTCGAACTCGCGCGCAAGCACCGTCCCGACCTGATTCTGATGGACATCCAGTTGCCGGAGGTTTCCGGCCTCGAGGTCACGAAATGGCTCAAGGAAGACGATGAGCTTCACGTGATTCCGGTTATTGCCGTAACCGCTTTTGCCATGAAGGGCGACGAGGAGCGCATCCGCCAAGGGGGATGCGAGGCCTATGTTTCCAAGCCGATTTCCGTTCCAAAATTCATTGAGACCATCAAAACATATCTGGGCGATGCCTGACTGCCAGAAAGATCGATATGACTGCGCGCATCCTCGTCGTTGATGACGTACCAGCCAATGTGAAGCTCCTGGAAGCGCGGCTGGTGGCCGAATATTTCGACGTGCTGACGGCTCCGGACGGGAATGCCGCCTTGGCGACATGCGAAAAGACGCCGGTGGATCTGGTCCTGCTCGATGTCATGATGCCGGGGATGGACGGTTTCGAGGTCTGTGAAAGATTGAAGGCGAACAGCCGGACCGCGCATATTCCGGTCGTGATGATAACGGCACTCGACCAGCCGTCCGATCGCGTGCGCGGGCTGAAGGCCGGCGCGGACGACTTCCTGACCAAGCCCGTGAACGATCTGCAGCTGATGTCGCGCGTGAAAAGTCTCGTCCGCCTGAAGAACGTCAGCGACGAGCTGCGTCTCAGAGCTCAGACGGCACAAACGATCGGGCTGCAGGAGACGGCCCGCGTCGATCGGCCGGACGAGCCCGGCAGCGTTCTGCTCGTCGATGGCCGTGCTTCCTCACAGGAGCGGCTGACGCGTGCCCTGAAGCCGATCGCCGATGTCGCCGTCATATCGGACCCGCAGGCCGCTCTGTTCGAGGCTGCCGAAAGCAGTTTCGACCTGATCATCGTCAACGCGAATTTCGACGATTACGACCCCTTGCGTCTGTGTTCGCAATTGCGGTCGCTCGAGCGGACCCGCTTCATTCCGATCCTGCTGGTAACCGAGCAGGGAAACGATGAGAGAATCGTCCGCGCACTCGAACTGGGCGTGACGGACTACATCATGCGCCCCGTCGATCCGAACGAACTTGTCGCCCGTTGCCTAACGCAGATCCGGCGCAAGCATTGCAACGATCGCCTGCGCGCCAGTGTACAACAGACGATCGAATTGGCCGTGACGGATGATCTCACCGGCCTCCACAACAGGCGCTATCTGGAAAACCACCTGAAGCTGCTGATCGATCGCGCAACCACAAGGGGGCGTCCGCTGTCGATCTGCATCACGGATATCGATCGCTTCAAGCGTGTGAACGATACCTACGGTCATGATGCCGGTGACGATGTACTGCGCGAATTTGCCAACCGCGTTCGCGCCACGGTGCGCGGCGCGGATCTCGCCTGCCGTTTCGGCGGGGAGGAGTTCGTGGTCGTCATGCCGGATACGACGCCCGAAATGGCAGCGATCGTTGCGGAGAGACTCCGATTGGCGGTCGAGAGCCGTGGCTTCGACATTCCGCAGGCCGCGACGGTCCTGAACGTCACGGCGTCGCTCGGCATTGCAACCCTGAGGCCGGATGGCGATACGGCCGAGGCTTTGCTGAAGCGCGCCGACATGGCGCTCTATCAGGCGAAGAACGGCGGACGGAACCGGGTTGTCGCTGCCGCGGCCTGATCCGCCGCACATGCTGTGCTATTCAGGGCCTCGCGGGTTCTTCCAGTTGCGCTCTTCTTCGCGCGGCCGTGCCGGAGTAAGCACATCCGCAGGCGACACTGTCCGATTTTGGAACAGAATTAACCAAACGCCGAGCAACCCCTGCTCGGCGATTAAGAATGCGTTGATTTTTTTTTAGTTTCAGGCAATGCTGATAAGCGAGGAAGGAAACTTCCACAGAATTCGGTTACCCCATGATGCTCAGGTCCGCCGCATCTCCTGGGTCGTGGGGTCGGTCGGCTGGCCTCGGATTTGCGGATTCCTCGTGCTGCAACCGGACCAGTCGACCCCCATTCGAAAACGCCGCTTCGAAAGAGGCGGCGTTTTCGTTTTATCCCTTCGTTCCGTCCCCCGGAGAAAGCAAAGAAAAAGCGCCGGCCCCGCGGGCGGCGCTTCTGGATCGAAGAAAGCGGCGACCTTACTTGATCTTGGCTTCCTTGAATTCGACGTGCTTCTTCGCGACCGGATCGTATTTCGTCTTCGTCATCTTGTCGGTCATCGTGCGGCTGTTCTTGGTGGTGACGTAGAAGTAACCGGTGTCGGCCGTCGACAGCAGCTTGATCTTGATGGTGGTAGCTTTCGCCATGGTCGTCCTGCCTTTATGAAAAATTGAAAGCCGTGGACAACCTATTGCGGGCCACGGTCAAGTTGCCGCGAAACTACAAATCACGATCGAAAAGTCAAGACCGTTTTGGTTTCAAAACGATGCGGACCAGGGAAAGTACGACATAAAGCCCGAAGAAGCCGGCGATTGCCCAGGCAAATCCGTCATTGCCCGTCACATCCATGGCCGCCCCGATCACCTGCGGACCCGCTACCGTACCGACCGCGTAGGAGAACACGAAGGCGGCGTTGGCGGCCGCAAGGTCTGATCCCTGGAGACGGGAGCCGAGGTGGCTGAGGCCGACCGTATAGAGACCGGAGACGCATCCGCCCCAGAACAGAAGAACAAGCGCCATCAGAAACCAGTTTTCGACCAGCATAGGCAGGAACAGGGCGCCTACGAGCCCGATCAGGGTCAGCGCCGACAGGATCGTACGGCGGTCCTTCACGCGGTCGGAAAGCATGCCGAGGGGGATCTGAAAGATGAAATTGCCGACGCCCATGACCGTCAGCAGCAGCGCTGCCTGCGATTCGCTGAAGCCCGCGCGCGTCCCGAAGATTGGAAACAGGGAAAGGCCGCCATATTCCACCGCCCCGAAGATGAAGACGGCGGCCGTCGCGGTCGGCACCAGCAAGACATAACGCATGAAATGGCGTTTCGGCTTTTCGTCCAGCACCGGGCTTTCATTGCGCGCGAGAAAGATCGGAATCGCGGAAAGCAGGATGACGCCCGCGCCGACCGCGAAGGGCAGGAAGCCTTCGCTGCCCAGGATCGAAAAGAGCAGGGGACCGCTCGCGAAGCCGAGCGAGAGTACCGTGCCGTAGATCCCGAGCACGAAGCCGCGCCTGTTGGGGGGCGCGGTGGCGTTGATCCAGAACTCCGAAAGGATGAAGAGGACAGTGATCGCGCCGTGAAAGACGATGCGCAGGGGAAACCAGAGCCAGAAATTCGTGAGGTAGTAGAAACCGAGCGAGCTCGCCGCCGCAAACACTATTGCCAGCAGCATGGTCGGAGCGACGCCGTGACGATGGGCGAATTTCATGGTGAACGGGGCGGCGGCCATCGATGCGAGGCCGGCCATTGCTGCATTCAACCCGTTCAGCGTGGGCGCGATGCCCCGCTTTTCCATGATGACGCTGAGCAGCGGGAGCCCCAGACCGATCGCGATGCCGACGGCAGTGATCGACGCGAGCGCGGCGATCAATGAAGGCCAGTGGATTTCGTCAACCGGTCTTGACGTACCGGGCGGCGGCTTCGACATGCGATAGGGCCCTCAGAGAAGCGTACGGTGAAAGCGCCCATGGCGCGTAAAATAAAATGGAACGGTTCTTTCAGGCGGAAGCGAAGGATCCGATTCGAGATCGTTTCTCAGATCCGAGAGGATGATCGCGGTGATCTCCGGCACGCGAAGCGCGGAAAAGTCGTTGACATCGATCCATTGCAAATCCTGAAGCTCCCGGCTTTCCGCCACCAGTGAGGGATCGATCTCAGCCTCGTCCGCGAAAACGGCAAAGAACCGCGTGTCAAATCGCCTCGGCAGTCCCGGAGGAGTAATGGCCCGCGCCATATAGCGCAAATTCGAAAGATCGGGAAGAAACGGAAGCGCCGAGCCTTGGCGCTCGTGCGTCCGGCCGAGGCTTATTCCGGCTTCTTCGTAGAGCTCTCTCGCGGCCGCAAGTGCTAGCGCGCGTGCGCGAGCCACCGTGATAGCCCGCCCTTCGCCTGCCCTGAGAGATCGCAGAACCGCCGGATGAAGATCGCCGTCAAATCTCAGGCGATGGTCGCCGGGATCGCGGCGGCCACCCGGGAAGACGTAAAGGTCCGGCATGAAGACGTGGGCGCTGTGGCGTTTGCCCATCAGCACGCGAATGTCCTTGCCCGATCTGTCGAGAAGCATGATGGAGGCCGCATCGCGCGTCCTGACCGTCGGACAACTCTCCGCTTCGGCGTCGAGTGCGAAAGCGCGGCCGCCAAGCCGCTCCGGGGTCATGCCGAAGGATCTCGCGGCGGAAGGACGTCTTCCGGCAGATCGTCGTGACCGCCGAAACCGTGCATTCTCAACGCCCACTGCAGGCCGATGACCGCGCCCTTGACCGGCTGCATCAGGGCGAGCGAACTGGCAAGCGTGACCGGCGCCCATATAGCGAGATGCTGCCATGTCGTAAGCGGCAGCACGAGATCGGTCATCATATAACCGCCGAGCACGGCATGGCCGACGATCGTGACGACGATGTAGGGCGGGAAGTCGTCGGCGCGGTGGTGATCCATGCGTTCGCCGCAAGCTTCGCAGGCGTCCACCGATTTAAGGAAGGCGCGGAACAGCCGACCGCGGCCGCAGGCCGGACAGGATCCGAAAAGGCCACGCTTGATCGAGCGGCCGACAGGCCTTTTGTCGCCCTCCGCTCCGCCGAGCTGAAGCATGTCTGTCGCCGTTGCCTTCATGTCCAATCCTCGTGCCGGACGTCGCGCGTCCGGCTGTCAGTGCCTGCCGCGGGGCGGTCGCGTCCCCGGCCGTTTGCGTGCACCCGTCCGGTCGCGGCGGCCGGCCTTGTGGAAGGAACGCATTGCCGTCGGCATCTTTCGTCCCTCGCTCAGCATTTCGAAACGGAGTGCACCGGCCAACGGCACCGCTTCTACAAGCTTGACCTGCACCGGGTCTCCGAGACGGTAGCCCAGCCCGGACTTCTCGCCGGAAAGGGCCTGATGCGCTTCATCATAGATGAAATAGTCGCGCCCGAGCGTAGATATAGGGATGAATCCGTCGGCGCCATAGGCGGGGAGAGTGACAAATAGTCCCGCCTTTGTGACGCCGGAAACCCGTCCGTCGAACTCCTCGCCGACGCGGCCGTTCAGATGATGGGCGATCAGCCGATCGATGGTATCGCGTTCAGCCGCCATGGCGCGCCGCTCGAAGGTCGAGATTTCGGCGGCGATATCGTCGAGCGTTGCTTCTTCCTCGGGCATGATGCCGCCTTCGCCGAGCCCGAGCGCGGAAACGAGCGCGCGGTGCACGATCAGATCCGCGTAGCGCCGGATCGGCGAGGTGAAGTGGGCGTAGCGCAGCAGGTTCAGGCCGAAATGACCGATATTTTCCGGGCTGTAGATCGCCTGGCTTTGCGAGCGCAGTACCATCTGGTTCACGATCGTCTCGTAAGGTTTTCCGTCGGCCTTCGCGAGAATCCCGTTGAAATGGTTCGCCCGCATGTTGCCACCTTTGGCGAGCGCGATCTCGAGTGTCGCAAGGAATTCGCGAAGGCTCTCCTGCTTGGCGAGCGACGGCTGGTCGTGGACACGATAGATCAGAACCTGACGCTTCTGTTCCAGCGTCTCGGCGGCGGCGACATTCGCCTGTATCATCATCTCTTCGATGAGCTTGTGCGCATCGAGGCGTTCCGGCACGAACACCCGATCGACCGTTCCGTCCGGTTTCAGGATGATCTTGCGCTCCGGCACGTCGAGTTCGAGCGGCTGACGGCGCTCCCTTCCGCGTGTGAGGATACGATAGGCTTCCCAGAGCGGTTTGAGGATCGTATCCAGTATGGGGCCGGTCTTGTCGTCGGGAGCACCGTCGATCGCGGTCTGCGCCTGTTGGTACGAGAGCTTGGCCGCGCTCCGCATCATGATGCGGTGAAACGTATGGCCGGCCTTGCGGCCTTCCTTGGAAAAGCGCATCCGGACCGCAAGCGCCGGGCGGTCGACGCCTTCCTTCAGGGAGCAGAGGTCGTTGGATATACGTTCGGGCAGCATCGGTACGACCCGGTCCGGAAAATAGACCGAGTTGCCGCGTTTCAACGCCTCGAGATCGAGTGCCGAGCGTGCCCGGACGTACCAGGAGACGTCGGCGATCGCGACGGTGACGATGACGCCGCCGGGATTGTCCGGCGACGGATCCGGCTCCGCGTAGACCGCGTCGTCGTGATCCTTGGCGTCTGCCGGGTCTATGGTGATGAGCGGCAGGGTGCGCCAATCCTCGCGATGGGCCATTGTTGCAGGACGCGCGGCTTCCGCCTCCTGCAACACCTTCTCCGGAAAGACGTGCGGGATACCATGCGCATGGATGGCGATCATCGAGATCGCCTTTTCAGATGCGACCGAGCCGATGACGTTCTGCACCTGCGCGCGCGGCAGACCGTAGCGGCCGATCCGCGAGAGATGCGCTTCGACGAGATCGCCTTCCTTGGCGTCGCCGGTGAAGTCCGGATCGATGAGGAGTTCCTCGCCCCGCTTGTCGATCGGCATCAGTCGGCCGCCACCACCCGGCGTGGCGCGGAAGACGCCGAGCACCGCGTCCTTGCGCTTGTCGAGCACCTTGATGATACGCGCGGTATAGGCGGGGCCGCCGCGTTCCTTGGCCGGGAAAATCTTTGCGAGCACCCGGTCGCCGAGACCGCCTACGGGCGTCTTGCCCTTGGCCCTGGCGACGCTTGATTGCTTGATCAGGACTGCGGGCGCGACGCCGTCGTCGTCGAGCCACTCGGCCGGGCGGCCGATCAGGTCGCCATCGACATCGCGAATGGTAATGTCAAGAACGGTGACGGGCGGGAGCCCGCCGGGACGAACGAGCGACTTGCGCTTCTTCTCGAGGAGTCCGTCCTCCTCGAGCGAGCGCAGCAATCGCTTGAGCTCTACCCGTGCTTCGCCCTTCAGGCCAAACGCCTTGGCGATATCGCGCTTCGAGGCGTGTTGCGGGTTCTCGGCGATGAAGCGCATCAGCACCTCGCGGGAAGGAACGACGCCGTGAACGATCGTCTCCTTTTCTCCGGCCGGTGCCGTCCTGGCCGCGCGGCCGGACTTCTTGCCTGCGCCCTTTGCGGGCGTTTCGGTCGGGTCGCGCGGAATCCTGGTCAAAGTCAGTCCTTCTTGGCCTTCGCGGCCGCTTTCGTTTTCGTCTTCGCTGCTGATTTCGGCTTCTCCGCTTTCGCGGTTCCGGCCGATGCAGCCTTGGCAGACTTCGCTCCGGCCGATTTTGCCGCGGCCGATTTTCCCTTTGCCGCCTTGCCCTTGGTCACGCCGCCCTTCGCTTCGCGCTCGGCGATGAGCGCAAGCGCTTCCTCGACCGTCACCGATTGCGGGTCCTTGCCCCGCGGCAGCGTGGCATTCACCTTGCCCCAGTTGACATAGGGTCCGAAGCGTCCGTCGCGAACAGTAATCGCGCCGCCGTCCGGATGTTCCCCAAGCTCCTTGAGGGCCGCCGCGGCGGTGCGACCGCCGCCGGCGCCCTTGGACTGCTTGTCGGCAAGGACGGAAATCGCGCGGTTCAGACCGATCGAGAAGACGTCTTCGACCGACTCCAGATTGGCATAGGTGCCGTTGTGAAGCACGAAGGGGCCATAACGGCCGATGCCGGTGGAGATCATCTTTCCGCTTTCCGGATGCGGCCCGATGTCGCGCGGCAAGGAGAGAAGAGCCAGGGCCTTCTCATGATCGATCGCTGCAGGCGTCCAGCCTTTCGGCAGGCTGGCGCGTTTCGCCTCCTTGCCGTCGCCGCGCTGAACATAGGGGCCGAAGCGGCCGTTGCGTAGCGTGATCTCCTCGCCGGTATGCGGATCCTTGCCGAGGCTTTGCGGCTCGTTCGCTGCGGCTGCTTCGGCGTCACCGCTGCTGTCGGAGGAGAGTTGGCGCGTGTAGTTGCATTCCGGGTAGTTGGAGCATCCGACGAAAGCGCCGTACTTTCCGAGTTTCAGGGACAGTTTGCCGGTGCCGCAGACCTGACAAAGGCGCGGGTCGCCGCCATCTTCCCGCTTCGGGAACACGAGCGGTGCCAATTCCTCGTTGAGCGCATCGAGCACGTTGGTGACGCGCAGTTCCTTGGTGTCCTCGATCTGGGAGAAGAAGTCCTTCCAGAAGTCGCGCAGCACGTCCTTCCAATTGAGCTCGCCCGCCGAAATCTGGTCCAGTTTCTCCTCGAGCGACGCGGTGAAGTCATATTCGACATAGCGGGTGAAGAAGCTTTCGAGGAACGCCGTGACCAGACGGCCCTTCGCCTGCGGCACCAGCTTGCGCTTGTCGATTTCCACATAGTCGCGGTCGATGAGGGTCGTGACGGTCGCCGCATAGGTGGACGGACGGCCGATGCCGAGCTCTTCCATCTTCTTGATGAGCGTCGCTTCCGAATAGCGCGGCGGCGGCTCGGTGAAGTGCTGGCTGGCGTTGATCTTCTGCTTGGCAAGATTTTCGCGCGCGTTGATTTCCGGAAGGCGGCCGCCCTCGTCGCCGTCATCCGACTGCTCGCCGTCTTCCTTCATGTCGGTATAGGCTGCGATGAAGCCGTCGAAGCGGATGACCGAACCGGTTGCCCTGAGGCCCGCCTTCTTGCCGGCATTGTCGGCAACGATCTCGGCGGTGGTGCGCTCGATCTCCGCAGATGCCATCTGGCTCGCGATGCCGCGCTTCCAGACGAGATCGTAGAGTCTGAGCATGTCGCCGTCGAGGAAGCGGCGAACCTGGTCCGGCGTGCGGTCGAAATCCGTCGGGCGAATGGCCTCGTGCGCTTCCTGGGCGTTCTTTGCCTTGGTGGAATAGAAGCGCGGCTTTTCCGGAAGATAGCGCTCTCCGAACTGGCTGCCGATCGCCTGGCGCGCGGCGGCGATCGCTTCCGGCGCCATCTGCACGCCGTCCGTACGCATATAGGTGATGAGACCTACGGTTTCTCCGCCGATATCGACGCCTTCATAGAGCTTCTGCGCAACCTGCATGGTGCGCGATGCCGAGAAGCCGAGTTTCGAGGAGGCGGCCTGCTGCAGCGTCGAAGTGGTGAAGGGCGGGGAGGGGTTGCGCTTGACCGGCTTTGCCTCGACGCTCTCCACGACGTAGCTCGCGCCGTCGAGCAGGGACTTCAACCGGTTGGCTTCCTCGCCATTGCCGATCGCCTTCGGCGGCAGCCGCTTGCCGTCGGCCGAAACGAGGCGCGCTTCGAATTCGTCGCCGCGCGGTGTCTTCAGAAGCGCCGAGATGTTCCAGTATTCTTCGGTGACGAAGCGCTCGATTTCCGCCTCGCGGTCACAGACGAGGCGCAGCGCCACCGATTGCACCCGGCCCGCGGAGCGTGCGCCCGGCAGCTTGCGCCAGAGCACGGGCGAAAGATTGAAGCCGACGAGGTAGTCGAGAGCGCGGCGTGCGAGATATGCGTCGACCAGCGAGGCATCGATGTCGCGGGGTTCGGCCATCGCATCGAGCACGGCCTTCTTGGTGATCGCATTGAAGACGACGCGCTTGACCGGTTTGTCGCCGATGACCTTCTTCTTCCTGAGAAGGTCGAGCACATGCCAGGAGATCGCCTCGCCCTCGCGGTCGGGGTCGGTTGCGAGAATGAGACCGTCGGACGATTTCACCGCATCGGCGATGTCCTTCATCCGCTTGGCGGAGGCGCCGTCGACCTCCCAGGACATCTCGAAGTCTTCGTCGGGGCGAACCGATCCGTCCTTGGCAGGCAGGTCACGCACATGGCCGAACGAGGCAAGCACCTTGTAGCCTGGGCCCAGGTACTTGTTGATCGTCTTGGCCTTGGAAGGCGATTCCACCACTACAACATTCATCGACATTCTCTGAGACAACTTGTTTGGCGACCCTGCGCGCCAATACCGACGCCACGACATGGACAGGGATTCGGGCGCGGTCAAGGGGTTTGATCGAAAATAGCTATATCGCGCTCGACCGCAACCAAGCGGCAACATTCGAATCGGCTCAACCGGTGGTCGTCATTCTTGCCGTTGTCTTTGGCGCGGCGGAGCGAAGGATCCGAGCCGTCATTCGGCGGTCGCGAGCGATACGAGATTGCCTCCGTGCCGGCAGAGCTGACCGGCAAGATCCAGTTCGACGAGCACCATATGGATCTGCGGTGCGGCAAGCCCCGTATACCGAATGAGATCGTCGATCTCGACCGGCGTCGGCCCGAGAGCCTCGACGACGCGCGCGCGATCGGTGTCGTCCGGGGCCGGCGGCACCGATCGCGGTTCCTCGATACCCGGTTCCTTCACGTCCAGCCGCGAGAAAAGATCGTCGCGGCTGAGAGGCGCCAGTGCCTCGATCACGTCCGCCGAAGAGGTCGTGACGGTCGCGCCCTGTTTCAAGAGATCGTTCGTGCCGTGACAGCGCGGATCGAGAGGCGACCCGGGCACGGCAAAGACCAGCCGGCCGAAATCGGCCGCGTAACGCGCAGTGATCAGTGACCCTGAGCGGCTCGCGGCTTCGACGATCGCAACACCGAGGCTGATGCCCGCGACGAGCCGGTTCCGCCTCGGGAAGTCCCGGGCGCGCGGTTCCCAGCCGAAGGGCATCTCGCTGACCGCCAGCCCCTCGCCGGAGACGATTTCCTGCAGCAGGTCGCGATTCTCCGGCGGGTAGGGGCGGTCGAGGCCACCCGCGAGCACGGCGATCGTGCCTGTCCGCAGACTGGCGCGGTGGGCGGCGGTGTCGATGCCGCGGGCGAGCCCTGATGTAATGACATAGCCGGCAGCTCCGGCGTCGCGGGCGATCATCGCCGCGAACTTCGCGCCGCTGACCGAGGCATTGCGTGAGCCGACGATCCCGAGCGAAGGGCGGGCCGCCGCCTTCAAATTGCCCTTCGTCGCGAGAAGAGGCGGGGCGCCGTCGATCTGTCTGAGCGCATCCGGATAATCGGGCTCGCCGATGCCCACGAACACGGCGCCGAACCGGTGTGCGGCCTCGAGTTCTCGCTCGGCTTCTTCCACCGTGGCGACGCGGAAGGACCGGTCCGCCCCGCCACGACGCGAAAGTTCCGGCAGCGCCTCGAGCGCCTTCTCTGCGTTGCCGAAATGGCTGATCAGATCGCGGAAGGTTGCGGGGCCGACATTGTCGCTTCGGATCAGCCGCAACCATGCGATTTTCTGCCGTTCGCTCAGCGCCATCCCGGCACGTCGAGCGCCCGGCGGCATCAGCCCTTTTCTCCGATCCGGCTTTCGGTGCCGCTCAGAAGGCGCTGGATGTTGGCGCGGTGCTTGATCCAGGCGATGGCCGTCATGACCGCAAAGAGCACGGCCACCTTGCCGTGGCCGGCTGCATAGAGCGCGATTGGGACGACAGCGGTAGCGACGAGCGCCGACAGGGATGAGTAGCGGGTGATCTTTGCCATTGCCAGCCAGATGACTGCGAAGAGGAGCACCATCACCGGCACGAGGCCGAGCAGCACGCCGATATAGGTGGCAACGCCCTTGCCGCCCCGGAACGAAAGCCAGACCGGAAACAAGTGCCCGATAAAGGCGGCGAAACCGGCGGCGATGCCCGCTTCGACACCCCAGTAGGATGCGATCGCCGCGGCAGCCGTGCCCTTCAGCGCATCCAGCAGCAGCGTCGTGGCGGCAAGCTTCTTGTTGCCGGTTCTGAGCACGTTCGTCGCGCCGATATTGCCGGAGCCGATCTTGCGTACGTCACCGAGGCCGGCCATCCGCGTCAGGATGAGGCCGAACGGGATCGAGCCCAGCAGATAACCGAAAACAAGGCATGCGAGCGTCGAAGGCAGCCCCAACTGCCAGGAAAACATGTCCACCGGTCCCCCCTTCCGCTGACTCGCGCCGGTTATGCCGAATGCACGAGTTCGCCCGCAACATAGGTTTGGACGACCCGTCCGGTAAAGCGTGCATTTTCGAAAGGCGTGTTCTTGGAGCGTGAGACGAGTGTCTCCTTGTGGAGAACCCAAGGCTCGTCAAGGTCGATGACGGCGATGTCGGCCCGGGCGCCGGGCTTCAGCGTGCCGGCATCCAGGCCGAAGATCGCGGCCGGACGGGTGGACAGAGCATCGATCAGCCGCATCAGCGGCACTTCGCCGCTGTGGTAGAGCCGCAGCGCCGCTGCCGCCAGTGTTTCGAGACCGATCGCCCCGTCCGCGGCATCCGCGAAGGGCAGGCGCTTGGTGTCGACATCCTGGGGATCATGGGACGAGACGATGATATCGATCGTTCCGTTGGCCAGCGCCTCGACCATTGCGACGCGATCGTCCTCGGTGCGCAAGGGCGGCGAGAGTTTGAAGAAAGTCCTGTACTCGCCGATGTCGTTCTCGTTCAGGGTCAGATGATTGATCGAGATCCCGCAGGTGACGTTGGTGCCGTTCTCGCGGGCGATGCGAATGGTCTCGGCCGATTCGGGAACGGAAATTTCGGCTGCGTGATAGGCCGCACGCGTCAGGCCGGCGATGCGCAGGTCGCGTTCGAGCGGAATGATCTCGGCTTCGCGCGGAACGCCGGGAAGGCCGAGCCAACTCGCCAGCAGCCCTTCATTCATGACGCCGTTGGCGCCGAGATACTTGTCTCGGGTCTCGAGCGCGACGACGGCACCGAACTCGCGCGCGTAGGTCATCGCGCGGCGAAGCACGAGCGTATCGTGTACCGGCTGTCGCCCATTGGTGAAGCAGACGGCGCCCGCATCGCGAAGCAGCCCGATCTCGGTCATCTCCTGGCCAAGCAGTCCCTTGGTCAGGGCCGCCGCCGGATGCACGTTGACGAGCGCCTTGTCGCGCGCGGTCTTCCGCACGAATTCGACCAGCGCCACATCGTCGATCACCGGATCGGTGTCCGGCATGGCGATGAAAGAAGTGACGCCGCCGGTCGCCGCGGCACGCGAGGCCGACTCGATCGTCTCGCGATGTTCGCTGCCCGGTTCGCCGACGAAGACGCGCGCATCGACCAAGCCCGGAACGGCGGTGAGACCGGCGCAGTCCTTGACGAAGGCGTCCGCAGGTACGCCCTGGTTCTGCGCATCCTTCCCCGCCGCGAGGATACGGCCGTCGTCCCCGACGATGACGGTGCCGGTTTCGTCCAGGTTCCGCGAAGGATCGACGATGCGGAGGTTCTGCAGAACGAGTGGTCTGGTCATAGGCGCGGCCCCTGGTTCTGGGAGAGAAGCAATGTTTCCATCACGGCCATGCGCACGGCGACGCCCATCTCGACCTGCTGTTCGATCACGCTTTGCGGCCCGTCGGCGATCTCCGAGGCGATCTCGACACCGCGGTTCATCGGCCCCGGATGCATGACGAGCGCGTCGTCCTTCGCGACCTTGAGCTTCTCGGCGTCCAGCCCGTAGTAATGAAAGTATTCGCGCACCGAAGGCACGAATGAGCCGGCCATGCGCTCGCGCTGGAGCCTCAGCATCATCACCACGTCCGCATCCTTGAGGCCCTCGGCCATGGAGTGGTAGACCTCCGCGCCCATCTCGGCGATGCCGGCGGGAAGCAGCGTCGCCGGCGCGACGACCCGCACGCGGGCGCCCATCTGGTTCAAAAGCAGGATGTTGGAGCGGGCGACGCGCGAGTGGAGAACGTCGCCGCAGATCGCCACGATGATCCGCGAGAGCTTGCCTTTGGCGCGCCGGATCGTCAGCGCGTCGAGCAGCGCCTGCGTCGGGTGCTCGTGCTGGCCGTCGCCGGCGTTGACGACCGAGCAGGAGACCTTCTGGGCAAGCAGCGAGGCAGCCCCGGCCGACGAGTGGCGAACGACCAGCACGTCCGGGTGCATGGCGTTCAGCGTCATCGCCGTATCGATCAGCGTCTCGCCTTTCTTCACCGAGGAATTGCCGACGGACATGTTCATGACGTCGGCGCCGAGCCGCTTTCCGGCGAGCTCGAATGAAGACTGGGTCCGGGTCGAGGCTTCGAAGAACAGATTGATCTGCGTGAGCCCGCGCAGCGAGGAGGTCTTTTTCTCCCTCTGTCGAGAGATCTTGACGGCCTCGTCGGCGCGATCGAGCAGGAGCGTGATATCCTGTTCCGTCAGCCCCTTGATGCCGAGCAGGTGGCGATGCGGGAAGGTGATCATGGGCCGCCCTTGCATTTCTGGAATTCGGTCGCTCTATAGAACGTGGACCCCGGCGCGGCAAGCGGCGCGCCGCCCGTTCCGAAGAAAACTTGGGCCGACAGAATTGTTTCCATTTGGACAGGAAAGGCTCTAAAACCGGCCCATGAATCAGATGAACCGGACAGAACAAAAACTTGCAGAACTGAACCAGCCCAAGCCCTGGTCCGGTGTCAACGCCTTTCGCTCCGACCCGCTGGTGGTCGACATCACGTCCAGCATGCCGAAGACGCTGCGCGACGAGTTCGATGGGCTTGGGCGCTATGTGACTTCGCCCGAGGCGCAGGAACTGGCCCGGATGGCCAATGAAGGCGTGCCGAAGCTGAAGACGCACGGGCCGCGCGGGGAGCGCCTCGACGTCGTCGAGTTCCATCCCGCCTGGCATGCGCTGATGCGCCGATCCATGACGACCGGCCTGCATTCTTCCGCCTGGGAGAACCTGCCCGATGAGCGCGGCCGCTCGCACAAGGTAAGGGCGATCCGTTTCTATCTGACCGCGCAGCTCGAATGCGGCCATCTCTGCCCGCTGACGATGACCAGTGCCTCGGTCGCGGCGATTACCGCTTCCCCCGCCGTCCAGAAGGAATGGGCGCCGAAGATCCTCTCGCGCAAATATGATTCGTCCAATCGGCCGTGGATGCAGAAATCCGCGGTCACGATCGGCATGGGCATGACCGAGAAGCAGGGCGGCACGGATGTGCGCGCCAACACTTCCACGGCCGAACGGGTGGGGGAGGGCATTTATCGCCTCACCGGACACAAATGGTTCATGTCCGCGCCGATGAGCGACGCTTTCGTGATGCTGGCACAGACCCGGGAGGGGCTCGGCTGTTTCCTGGTCCCACGGCTGCTGGAGGACGGTGGGGCCAACGGTCTGCGTTTCCAGCGCCTGAAGGACAAGCTGGGCAACCGTTCCAATGCTTCCTCCGAGGTCGAGTTTTCCGACACTTTCGGTTTCCTGCTCGGTACGCCGGATGCCGGTGTCCGTACGATTCTGGACATGGTGACGCTGACCCGGCTCGACTGCGCGCTGGCCTCGGCCGGCATGATGCGCGCATCGCTCGCCGAAGCCGTCCATCATACCCGCGGCCGCAAGGTTTTCGGCAAAGCGCTTGTCAGCCAGCCGATGATGACCAGAGTGCTCGCCGACATGGCCCTGGATGTCGCGGCCGCAAGCGCGCTGTCGTTCCGCCTGGCCGAAGCCTTCGATAATGCCCATGGCAGCGCCGAGGATGCCGCTTATGCCCGCATCATGACGCCGGTCGCGAAATACTGGTGCTGCAAGATCGCCCCCGCGCTGATCTACGAGGCCATGGAGTGCATGGGCGGCAACGGCTATGTGGAGGAGCGGGCGCTTGCGCGCCACTACCGCGAAGCGCCGGTCAATGCGATCTGGGAAGGCTCCGGCAACGTTATGGCGCTCGACGTCCTGCGGGTGCTCGGGCGCCGCAAGGAACTGTTCGAGCAGCTCTTCGCAACGATCGGCCGCGATCTGGGTCCCGCCGGGCGCAAGACGATCGAGGTTCTGCGTGCCGCCATGTCGCTCTGCGAGCGGGACGAGGGCGCGGCACGCATGCTGGTCGAGCAACTGGCGCTGGCGGCGGCGGCTGCCGAACTCTACAGGCTCGGGGCCGGGCGCATCGCCGATGCGTTTCTGGAATCGCGCCTGGCCGCCGGCTGGCGCTCGACTTACGGCATGCTCGATTCGCGCTTCGATTCGGCCTATGTCCTCGATTTGCTCTATCCGGCCGCGACATAGCCCGTAACGAAGAGCACGAGCGGTATCGTCAGGAAGGAGGCCGCCGTCTGGATCGTGGCGACGGAGGCGTAAAGCTCCGCGTCACCCCCCATCTGTTTGGCCAGAAGATAGCCGTTCATGGCGGTGGGGACGGCCGCACCCACGGCGATGACCAGCAGGGCATCCCCCCGGATGCCGAGAAGCGCGCTGCCGCCCACCATGAACACCGGCATGACGATCAGCTTGAGCACGACCGCGAACAGGGCTGGGATGCTCGGGCTCAGGGCGTCGGCGACCTTGAGGCCGGCCCCGACCAGGATCAGCCCAAGCCCGAGCGAAGCGCTCGCCAGCATGTCGACCGCCGTCATCACCGGCTCATAGAGTTCGATGCCCGTCAAGTTGAACAATATCCCGAGCGCCGACGAGATGATCAGGGGATTGGTGATGATCTTCAAAAAGAAAAAACCGATGCCACGGCTGCCGCCGCCGAACCAGGTCAGAACGGCGATATTGTAGAAATTGATCGGGATGATGAGCAGTGCCATGACGAGGGCCGTCAGGCTGAGTCCAACCGCGCCGAAGAGTTTTTCAGCGACCGCCAGTGCAATGAAGGCATTCCATCGCGTGGCCGTCTGGAAGACCGACGTGAAGGTGGGCCCCGAAATGCCGCTTCGACGCAGCAGAGGCCAGGCCGAGAGGAGGGCGGCCGACATCAATGTCACGCTGCCGACCGTAGCGACGGCCGTCGCATCAGCCTCGAGTCCGGCCAGGTCCGCCTTCGCCAGCGTCGAGAAGAGCAGCGCGGGAAAGAGAAAATAATAGCCGAACTGCTCGAGCCCGATCCATAGCCCCTGGTCTACAAGCGTAGAGCGCCGGAGCGCGACACCAAGGATCACCAGCAGGAAGACGGGCAGAATGCTTTCGAAGACGATGGTCATCAGGGCTCCAGGCAGGTTCACGCACGTAGCGCCGCGCGTTCTTATGAGGTGCGCAGAACTCGCTGTAGGCCGCTGGACCGGCGGCCGCAAGCCGCCTTTCACCGTGAATATTAACCTTAACAAATGGTTTACATTGCGCTTCTGCCTCCGAGGCGGAGATACTGGCGGTGCGATTTTTTCAAGGATGGAACGGAGCGGCCGGTGAGAGCTGCCTTGCTGATCATCATGGTGATGTTTTTTGCCGGCCTGGCGCTCGATATAGCGAGCCTCGCGGCCGTCCTGACCACGTTCGTCCTGCTTGATCGTGGGATCAGCTCGCTTCTGCGCGGCCATCAGCCGGAGAGGGGCGCTTCATGAAGTGGTTGCTCATCTTCTGGGGCGGTCCCGTGATGCTGCTTACGGGCTGGTACGGGCTCTCCTATTACGACATGAGCTTCGGCGTCTTCATGCTTACGCGGGAGGCGCATGAGCTCGTCTTCCGGGTTTACGGGAAAATCCTGGGAATGCCGCCGGAAACCATTCCGCCGCTCGTCGCCCGGGCCATGATCGTCGACAGCCTGATCGTGTTCGGCCTTGTCGCGCTCAGGAAGCGGCGGCAGATCGCGGCCTGGTATCGGCGCCGTTACGGTGCGTCCCGATCGCCGGAAGCGCCTCTCGCCAGCGATGCCAATCTATCCAGCGCTCCCTGAAGAATGAAGGAAGCGGCTGCCGAGTCGATACGTTCGGCCCGCTTTTTACGCGATACGTCCATTTCGATCAGTACCCGCTCGGCTGCCACCGTCGACAGGCGTTCGTCCCATAGGACGAAGGGGATATCCGTCTTTTCCCCATATTGCGCACGAAGGCACGCGTCGCCTGGCAGCGCGGCCCCTCGGATCCGTCCATGTTCACCGGCAAGCCGATGATGAAGGCCGCGATCCCTTCCTTCTCCGCAAAGGCCAGGAGCGCCTGCGCGTCGGCGCCGAACTTGACGCGGCGGATCACATCGCGCGGCGTCGCAAAGCGCCGCCCCAGATCGGAAACCGAAAGGCCGATCGTTTTCGTCCCGAGATCCAGGCCCGCCACCGACCGATAGGGCGGCAGCCGCTCCGCGAGTTCCTCCATCGTGAGAATTGCCATGGGATTTACCGATTCGATCTTTCCAGTGCGCTGGTCTGATCCATATGCTTGTCCTAGACATAAATCGAACGATTTTATCGCCCGACTCGTCCGGGGTGCCGCGCGCGATCTGAGGAGAACATCATGAACATCAAATGGCTGGGACATTCCGCCTTCCACATCGAAACGGCGAAAGCCAAAATCCTGATAGATCCGTTTTTCACCGGCAATCCCGCCTTTCGGGACGAGGAGCGCAAGGCCGCAACGGCGGGACTGACCCACATTCTGCTCACCCACGGCCACGGCGACCACGTCGGCGACACCGTTGCCATAGCCAAGGAAACGGGGCGACGGTCCTTGCCAATTTCGACCTCTGCATGTGGCTCGGCCGGCAGGGTATTTCGAAGCTGGAGCCGGGCAATACGGGCGGAACCATCCAGCTCGGGGGCTTCACCGCCACATTCGTCAACGCGCTGCACTCGTCGGCGCAGATCACCGACGACGGCGTTTCGCATTCGCTCGGCAACGCCAATGGCCTTGTTCTCCATTTCGACGACGAGCCGACGCTCTATCACATGGGCGACACGGACATCTTCTCGGACATGGCGCTCGTGCAGGAACTGCACGAGCCGGAAATCGGCATCGTGCCGATCGGCGACCGTTTCACCATGGGCGGTGCCGTGGCCGCGCTCGCATGCCAGCGCTACTTCAAGTTCAACACGGCGATCCCTTGCCACTATGGCTCCTTCCCGATCATCGACCAGACGCCGGAGACCTTCGTTGCGGGCATGGACGGTGCCTCGACATTGGTCGCCCTCCCCGAGGTCGGTGGCGCAGTAACCCTCTGAAGAGGAGCGCAGCCGAACCGGAAACCGGTCAGCGCTATTCGCGAGTTGCACGTTGTGCAACTCGCCTTTATAGCGGGGAAACTTTGCGATACCGGAGACGATCATGTCCGTAGACCTTGCCACCGTGAAGCGCGTCGCGCGCCTTGCCCGCATCGCCGTCAGCGATGAGGAAGCCGAGCGGATGACCGGCGAACTCAACGGTATCCTGGGCTTCGTCGAGCAGCTCTCCGAAGTGGATATCGACGGAGTCGAGCCGATGACGTCGGTGATGCCGATGAAGATGAAAAAGCGCGACGACATCGTCGCGGATGGTGACAAGGCGGACGACATTGTCGCCAACGCGCCGAACTCGGATCGCAACTTCTTCCTCGTTCCGAAGGTGGTCGAATAACCACCCGCCGTCCGCCCCGCCGTTTTGAATGCGAAAGTCCGATTGCACCATGACCGACCTTACGAGCCTCACGATCGCCGAAGCCCGCGCGAAGCTTTCCGCCAAGGAGATCACCGCGGTCGAGTTGACCGACGCCTATCTTGCCGCGATCGAGGCAGCCAACCAGACGATCAACGCCTATGTCGCCGTCACGCCGGAAAAGGCGCGCGAGATGGCGAAGGCATCGGACGCCCGCATCGCGGCCGGTAAGGCCGGCGCGCTCGAGGGCATTCCGCTTGGTATCAAGGATCTCTTCGGCACGGAGGGCATCCACACGCAGGCATGCAGCCACATACTCGACGGCTTCGAGCCGCGCTACGAGTTGACCGTGACCCAGAACCTGTGGAACGACGGCGCCGTCATGCTCGGCAAGCTTAACATGGACGAGTTCGCCATGGGCTCGTCTAACGAGACCTCCTATTACGGACCGGTCAAGAACCCGTGGCGCGCTAAAGGCTCGAATCTGGACCTGGTTCCCGGCGGCTCTTCCGGCGGGTCTGCGGCCGCGGTCGCGGCGCGTCTTTGCGCCGGCGCCACCGCGACCGATACCGGCGGCTCGATTCGCCAGCCGGCGGCGTTCACCGGCACCGTCGGCATCAAGCCGACCTATGGACGCTGCTCGCGCTGGGGCGTCGTCGCCTTCGCCTCGTCGCTCGACCAGGCGGGCCCGATCGCCCGCGACGTGCGCGATGCGGCGGTCCTGTTGAAGTCGATGGCGAGCATCGATCCGAAGGACACGACATCCGTCGATCTGCCGGTGCCGGACTACGAAGCCTCGATCGGCCAGTCGATCAAGGGCATGCGGATCGGCATTCCGAAGGAATACCGCGTCGACGGCATGCCGGAGGATATCGAGGCGCTCTGGCAGCAGGGCATCGCCTGGCTCAGGGATGCCGGCGCCGAAATCGTCGATATCTCGCTGCCGCATACGAAATACGCGCTGCCCGCTTACTACATCGTCGCTCCGGCCGAAGCGTCGTCCAACCTCGCGCGTTACGACGGCGTTCGCTACGGCCTGCGCGTCGACGGCAAGGACATCATCGACATGTATGAAAAGACGCGCGCCGCCGGCTTCGGCCAGGAGGTCAAGCGTCGTATCATGATCGGCACCTATGTACTCTCCGCCGGCTATTACGATGCCTATTACCTGCGCGCGCAGAAGGTCCGGACTTTGATCAAGCGCGACTTCGAGCTCGCCTTCCAGGCGGGTGTCGATGCGATCCTGACGCCGGCCACGCCGTCCTCCGCCTTCGGCATTGCCGACGAGGACCTCGCATCCGATCCGGTGAAGATGTACCTGAACGACATCTTCACCGTGACGGTGAACATGGCCGGCCTTCCGGGTATTGCGGTGCCGGGCGGGCTCGACCGCAAGGGGCTGCCGCTCGGTCTGCAGCTCATCGGCAAGCCCTTCGAAGAAGAAACGCTGTTCAAGACGGCCCATGTCATCGAACAGGCAGCCGGCCGCTTCACGCCCTCCAAATGGTGGTGACGGCGTAAAGAGGCGTAATCCGTCGAAATCGCGGCAAACCGAACGCATCGGATGCCGGAGACGATATCTCCGGCATCCGGTGCAATTCGGATCGCCGGCGCTCAGCGGTTGTTGAGCTCCGATCTGACCAGATGCAGTCCGCGTTCGGTGATGCGATAGGGCTTACCGGCCGACGACTTGATCGCTCTCTTTCGTTTCAGCTTACGGAAAAGCTCGAGATCGACACCGGGATAGACCCAGCCGTCTCTCGTAAAGCAGCGAACGTCCGCGATCGCCTTGCCTTCGCGGGTGATTTCAATGCGGCCGCCCTGGGCCAAATGGTGAAGAATGCGCTGTTCGGCGCGTGAAATGTCCATCGTTGGAGTGTTCCGGAATGGCGTTCGTCAGAACGCAGGAAAACGTTCCGTTCTTCGCGAGAAGAGCGGGGTTTACGTTTCCGGCCCATGCACGCTTTTCAGTGGAAGCGGGCAGGGCCCTTACCGGGACTCAGACTGATGGAACATAAAGACTCCTGTCGGATCTCGCGCTTTCTAGGAGATCGCCGCGCAATCGTCAAGGTTGCAATCACCGGCTGCGAGAGCCTGCATTGTCCAGTGCCGATGTGCGGCCGCGCCTTACAAGCTTGCACCGTGGGATCAATTGCTCTACCGAGAAACCACGAATTCAGGCTTCAAAGAAGAGCATGACATGAGCATCGTCGACGTCCGCACTCCTGATCCGAAACGCTTCATTCCAGGCGCCACCGGCGACTGGGAGGTCATCATCGGCATGGAAGTCCATGCGCAGGTGCTGAGCAATTCGAAGCTGTTCTCCAGTGCGTCGACCGAGTTCGGGTCGGAGCCGAACGCCAATGTGTCGCTGGTCGATGCCGCAATGCCGGGCATGCTTCCGGTCATCAACGAGGAATGCGTCAAGCAGGCCGTGCGCACCGGCCTCGGCTTGAAGGCAAAGATCAACAATCGCTCGATCTTCGACCGGAAGAACTATTTCTATCCGGACCTGCCGCAGGGCTATCAGATCTCGCAATACAAGGATCCGATCGTCGGCGAAGGCAAGATCATCATTTCCGTCGGTCCGGATCGCCAGGGGCAGTTCGAAGACGTCGAGATCGGCATCGAGCGCCTGCATCTGGAGCAGGATGCCGGCAAGTCTATGCACGACCAGCATCCCGCCATGTCCTATGTCGACCTCAACCGGTCGGGCGTCGCGCTGATGGAGATCGTCTCGAAGCCGGACCTGCGGTCGTCGGACGAGGCGAAAGCCTATCTCACCAAGCTCCGCTCGATCCTGCGTTATCTCGGCACCTGCGACGGCAATATGGACGAGGGCTCGATGCGCGCGGACGTCAACGTCTCGGTTCGCCGCCCGGGCGAAGCTTTCGGCACGCGCTGCGAAATCAAGAACGTCAACTCGATCCGCTTCGTCGGCCAGTCGATCGAATACGAGGCCCGTCGCCAGATCGCCATCCTCGAAGACGGCGGCGCGATCGACCAGGAGACCCGTCTCTTCGATGCCAACAAGGGCGAGACCCGCTCCATGCGTTCGAAAGAAGAGGCGCACGACTACCGCTACTTCCCCGATCCGGATCTCCTGCCGCTCGAGTTCGACGATGCCTTCGTGGAAGCTCTCAAGGCCGATCTTCCCGAATTGCCGGACGACAAGAAGGAACGCTTCGTTCGCGATCTCGGTCTGTCCGTTTACGATGCGTCCGTTCTCGTCTCGGAAAAGGCGATTGCCGATTACTTCGAAGCCGTGGCCGAAGGCCGTGACGGCAAGGCGGCGGCGAACTGGGTGATCAACGATCTTCTCGGCGCGCTGAACAAGGCCGGAAAGACCATCGAGGAAACGCCGGTCTCGCCGGCGCAGCTCGGCGGTATCATCGATCTCATCAAGGACGGCACCATTTCCGGCAAGCTCGCAAAGGATCTCTTCGAAATCCTCTGGAGCGAGGGAGGCGATCCGGCCGAGATCGTCGAGAGCCGCGGTATGAAGCAGGTCACCGACACCGGTGCGATCGAGAAGGCGGTCGACGAGATCATCGCCGCCAATCCCGACCAGGTTGAAAAAGCCAAGGCGAAGCCGTCGCTCGCCGGCTGGTTCGTCGGGCAGGTGATGAAGGCAACCGGCGGCAAGGCCAATCCGCAGGCGGTGCAGGCCCTCGTAAAATCCAAGCTCGGCATCGAGGAGTGACGATGTTCTTCGTCCGTACCGCGAGCGAGCGCGACCTCGAAAAGGTTCGCGCTCTGCTTGCCGAGACGTGGCACGCGACCTACGATACGTTCTACGGTGTCGAAAAGGTCAATGAACTGACGGCGAAGTGGCATTCCGTCGAGGCCCTTCGCGCGCGCTTGCAGCGCAAGCACTCCGAGTTTGTCGTCGCCGACAACGGCAGCGAGCTTGCCGGGATGGGCTATGCCGCCATGTCCGAGTCGCTGGAAAAGACAGCCGTGTTGCACCAGCTCTATGTGCTGCCGAAGTATCAACGCCATGGCGTCGGTCGCGACATGTTCGCGGAGCTCGAGACCTGCTTCCCGGACGCGGAACGCATGCGGGTGGAGGTGGAGCCGCAGAACCTGCACGCGCTCGCCTTTTATCGCGCGCACGGATTTGTGGAAGTCGCAAAAACATCCAGTTGCGGCGACGAGCAGTCCGGCATACCGGCGCTCATCCTCGAAAAGCGTCTTTCCTGACCTTTGACGCCGCTCGCATCGATGCGACACAGCCGCTTCGGCCGCCAGATGCAGGTGAAATGCCCCGCAGCCAAGAGCGGAATCACTGGACAAGCCGGAAGCGGCGCGGCATAAGCGGGGGCGAGATTTTGACATCCGGCTGGCTCCCATCGGCCGGTAAAGGACGATGCCTATGAAGCTCCTGCTGCAGATTTTCACCTGGTGGAACGGACAGACGATCGGTACCCGGTTTCACACCTGGCGCCATGGCCAGCGCGTCGGGGAAGACGAGTTCGGCAACGTCTACTATCAGGGCGGCACGGACTCTGAGGGGCGGACGCGGCGTTGGGTCATCTACAACGGCCCTGCCGAGGCGTCTGCGATCCCGCCGGGCTGGCATGGCTGGATGCACCACCGCACCGACGTCTCCCCCGCCGACGAGAAATATGTCGTACGCGAGTGGCAGAAGCCCCACCGCGCCAACCCGACCGGCACGCCCGGTGCCTATCGGCCGAAGGGGTCGATTGCCGGCGCCGGCAAGCGCCCGCGTGTGACCGGCGACTACGACGCCTGGACGCCGCGCTCCTGAGCCTGGGCTCTTCGGGTATCATCCCGCGACATTCGGGACGATCACGGCGCAGCCACATTTCGGGTTTAGCGCCTGAAGTCCATCCGGGACTAACAGCAATGTGCGGGGGATTGGCGGTAATGGCGGGTTTCTGTCTGCGGGATTTGATTGGCCGGGGAGGGCGGTTTGCTGCCATTGCCCTTCTCCTTGCCGCTCCGGTGACGTCTACCGTCGAAACCGCGCAGGCGGCGCGCCTTTCCAACGCCGTCGCGGTCTTCTCCGGCATCGACAAGATCACCGGCCGCATCACCAGTTTTGACGTCTATATCGGCGAAACGGTGCAATTCGGTGCGCTGCAGGTAACGCCGCGCGTTTGCCACAGCCGCGACGAAACGGAAGCGCCGAAGACGACCACTTTCGTGGAGGTGGACGAAATTACGCTCGACCGGAAGATCCGCCGTATCTTCACCGGCTGGATGTTTGCCGACAGCCCGGGGCTCAATGCGGTCGAGCACCCCGTCTATGACGTTTGGCTGCAGTCCTGCAAGACCTCGTCGGACGTCCCCCCGCCGGATACGGCGGCAAAGCAATAGAGCACTTGGCAAGGCGCCTCCTGCGATCCTTCTCTCTTTGCCTGCCACTCACTGCTGCCACTCACTGGAGCGACGCAAAGCGTAAGCCTTTCCTTGAGGAGGCATGATCCTCAGAATTCGAGATTTGGCGAAGCTATGGCTTTCGCGAGCAGAACTTCGTACTGAGCCTTGGGCACGTCGACTGCACCGAAGGACTTCAGGTGTTCGGTTGTGAATTGCGTGTCGAGGAGCCGAAATCCCTTGGACCTCAATCGCTCGACCAGATGGACGAGGCAAATCTTCGATGCGTCGGTGCGCCGCGAGAACATGCTTTCGCCGAAAAAGGCTGCGCCGAGTGAAACGCCGTAGAGTCCGCCGACGAGTACATCTCCCTCCCATGCCTCGACGCTGTGCGCATGGCCCATTTGGTGCAGGGCCGCATAGAGGGAGCGGATCGTGTCGTTGATCCAGGTCGTCGGCCTGTCCCGTGCGGGCTGCGCGCACCCCTCCATGACCTCAGCGAAGGCCGTATCGAAGCGAATGTCGAAGGGACGTCTGCGGATCGCCTTGGCGAGGCTGCGCGAGACGTGAAACCGGTCCAGCGGAATGATGCCGCGGATCTCGGGCTCCACCCAGAAAAGTTCAGGATCGTCGGCCGAGTTGGCCATGGGAAGAGACCGATCGAGTAGGCGCGCAACAACATGTCCGGCGTGATATCCGGTTGTTTGCTGCGCGTCTCCTTCAATGTCGTATCCTATGCGGATGTTGTGGCCAGATGGTGCTCCAGCCAATGGATATCATAATCGCCGTTTGCGATATCCTGATTGTTGATCAGGTCCTGAAAAGGGGAAGAGTCGTCTTGATGCCGTCGATGACAAATTCATCGAGTACGCGGCGCAGCCGCATCATGCATTCGACGCGCGTCCGGCCGTGGACGATCAGCTTACCGATCAGGCTGTCATAGTAGGGGGGATGCGGTAACCCTGATAGGCGCCGCTGTCGACGCGCACACCGAGGCCGCCCGGGGCGTGGAAATGCGTGATCGTGCCCGGAGAAGGGACGAAGGTGCGCGGATCTTCGGCATTGATGCGGCATTCGATGGCGTGACCGGAGAAGACGATATCTTCCTGCTTGGCAGAGAGGCCGGCTCCGGACGCCACGCGAATCTGCTCGTGCACGAGGTCGATCCCGGTGATCGCTTCGGTAATCGGGTGTTCGACCTGCAGGCGCGTGTTCATCTCGATGAAGTAGAACTCGCCGTTCTCGTAGAGGAACTCGATCGTGCCGGCGCCGCGATATTTCAACTTCTTCATCGCCTCGGCGCAGATTTGACCGATCTTCATGCGCTGTTCGACGTTCAGGGCCGGGGAATTGGCTTCTTCCCAGACCTTCTGATGGCGGCGCTGCAGCGAGCAGTCGCGTTCACCGAGATGGATCGCATTGCCCTCGCCATCCCCGACGACCTGGATTTCGATATGGCGCGGCTTGCCGAGAAACTTCTCCATGTAGACCGCGTCGTTGCCGAATGCGGCCGCCGCTTCGGAACGTGCCGTCGCAACCGCGTTTTCGAGTTCCTCCTCGGTGCGGGCGACCTTCATGCCGCGGCCACCGCCACCCGCCGTCGCCTTGATCAGCACGGGGAATCCGATCTGGCGGGCGATCTCCAGGGCGTTCTCCGGCTTCACTTCGCCATCGGAGCCCGGAACCACCGGAATGCCGAGTTCTTCCGCCGTCTTCTTGGCGGTGATCTTGTCGCCCATGAGGCGGATGTGCTCGGCAGTCGGTCCGATGAAAGTGATGCCGTGCGCATCGAGGATATCGGCGAACTTCGCGTTCTCCGAGAGGAAGCCGTAACCCGGATGCACCGCATCCGCACCGGTGATCTCACAGGCGGCAACGATCTGATGGATGTTCAGATAGCTCTCGCGCGAAGGCGGCGGGCCGATGCAGACGCTCTCGTCGGCGAGCCGGACATGCATGGCGTCGCTGTCTGCCGTCGAGTGCACGGCCACGGTCGCGATGCCGAGCTCCTTGCAGGCGCGCAGGACGCGCAGAGCAATTTCGCCGCGATTGGCAATGAGGATTTTCGAGATCATCGCCACCGTGCCCTATTCGATCACGATCAGGGGTTCGCCATATTCGACCGGGGCGGCGTCCTGCACGAGAATTTCCGTCACCTTGCCGGAGCGGGGGGCCGGAATCTGGTTCATCGTCTTCATTGCCTCGATGATCAGGATCGTCTGACCTTCCTTTACCACCGCACCGACTTCGATGAAGGGGCGGGAGCCCGGAGCCGGGGCGAGATAGGCGGTGCCGACCATGGGGGCCGTCACTGCGTTCTTGGCATTGTGACCGCCTTCGGCGGCACCCTGGGGCGCACCAGCCGGCTGGCCGGCGGCGATGGCGGGCGGCACCTGGTAGGCGGGCATCGCCGGCATGGACATGGCAACAGGCGTGCCGTTCCGCGAAACGCGGATGCGCAGATCGTCCTGCTCCACTTCGATCTCGGTGAGGTCGGTATCGTTAAGGATATTGGCGAGATCACGGATCAGCGCCTGATCGATACCCGGTTTCTTTTCAGCCATGGGATATGAGCCTCGTGTTCTTCTTATTTGGATTTTTCCGTCAGGTTCTTTAGCGCATGCAGCGCCAGAATGTAACTCTGTGCGCCGAAACCGCAGATAACGCCTTTGACGGCTGGTGCGATCATCGACTTGTGCCGGAATTCTTCGCGCGCATGAATATTGGAAAGATGCAGCTCCACCACGGGGACGGTGATCGCCCGAATGGCATCGTGCATGGCGATGGAGGTGTGTCCGTAGGCGGCGGGATTGATGGCGATGCCGACTGCCTTTTCGCCAGCCTCGTGTAACCAGTCGACCAACGTGCCTTCATGGTTCGACTGCCGGAAGTCGACGTCGAAGCCGAGGTGTCTGGCCTCCTCCTTGCACATCGCTTCGATGTCGGCAAGCGTCTTGCCGCCATAGATACCCGGTTCGCGTTTGCCGAGCGCGTTCAGGTTTGGGCCGTTCAGCACAAAGATAGTCGAAGGCATAAGGGAATCCGGTCCGGTGATGGAGGGTTACCTATAGACTGATGGTTCCCCGAGGAAAAGCCCCCTGGGTACCCGCGGGCTTTGTCCACAAGTCGTGCTGTTCCTATAGGGGCGGTGGCCGGCCGGCCGTCAGCAGACGGTCTTGCCGCACGCACGCATGTTGGCGACCTTCTGTTCGATCTCTGGCGCCCCGACAGCGCCGAAGACCGCCTCGTTGCCGACGACGTAGGAAGGCGTTCCCGTGATGCCGAGCTCGTTGGCGAGCGTATAGGCTTCGCGCATCGAGGCATCATACGGCCCGTCATCCATCTTTTCGCGCAACTGCGCTTCCGTCACGCCGAGCTTGGCCGCAACGGCGATCGCGGTTTCCTCCGTCGCGCGCTCCTCTCCCCGAGCAGGGCGCGATGGAAATCGCCGTATTTCTCTGGTGCGATCACGCGGAAGGCAGCGCTGACCTTGTGGGCCGCGAGCGAGTCCGGCCCGAGAATTGGGAGCTCCTTGAGAACGAAGCGGACATTCTTGTCCTTGGCAAGGATGTCGTCCATGTCGGAGAGAGCCCGTTTGCAATAGCCGCAGTTGTAATCGAAGAACTCGACGATCGTCACATCGCCGTCCGGATTGCCGAGGGCAATGTCGTAGGCAGAGTTGAAGATCGCCTTCTTGTTGTCGGCGATTGCCGCCTGAGCGGTTTCCTGCTGCTTGGCCCGCTGCTTGGAGGTGAGAGCTTCCTGCACTTCCAGCATGATCTCCGGATTGGCGAGCAGGTACTCCTTGATGAAGGCGCCGAATTCCTCCTTCTGCTTGGCATCGAGCGCCGCCGCGGGACCGGGCAGGGCGACGCCGGCAGCAAGCGCGATCAGGGATGCTGCGGCAATCATCTTCATCTTGAGCGTCATTCTTTCCTCGTGGTCTGCTGTTCTATGTCGGTCGTAGGCTCCGCACGCTTGCGTCAATGCGCCAGTTTGAAGACGACGACAAGTCCCGGCTTGCGCCGACTGGTTGAAGCATAGGGCGTGGCGGAGGGAAACGAAACGGCAAAATCGGCCGAATTGCGGCGTTCGCGGACTTGTGAAGCCGCGAGCGATGGTGCAAAGGGCATCAAGAAACTCGCGAGGACCGTTCTTTTGGCACAGATGTCGAAACGCAGCGCAGTCGAGCCGTTCCACGCCATGGATGTGCTGGCCGAGGCCACGCGGCGGCGCGATTCCGGCCACCCGGTCATATCCATGGCGGTCGGTCAGCCCGCGCATCCGGCGCCGAAAGCGGCACTCGATGCAGCAAGGAGGGCACTCGATCACGGTCGGCTCGGCTATACGGACGCTCTTGGCACACTCTCCCTGAAGAGGGCGATTGCCGCTCACTATCACAGCCGACACGGCATCACGCTCGATCCGCAGCGGATTGCGGTGACGACCGGATCGTCGGCCGGGTTCAATCTCGCTTTTCTCGCCCTGTTCGATCCGGGCGATCGCGTGGCTATCGCCCGCCCGGGCTATCCCGCCTATCGCAACATCATGGCCGCGCTCGGGCTCGAAGTGGTCGAGATCGAAGCCAATGCCGATGCCGGCTTCACTTTGACCCCGGACAGCCTGGAGCGCGCCGCCGCACGGGGCGGAAAACCGCTGAAGGGCGTGCTTCTCGCAAGCCCGGCGAACCCGACGGGAACGGTGACCGGCAAGGCGCAGCTGAAGGCGCTCGCCGATTATTGCCGGGACCACTCGATCGCCTTCATTTCCGATGAGATCTATCACGGCCTTACTTTCGCCGGGGAGGAGACGACGGCGCTTGAAGTCGCCGACGACGCCGTCGTGATCAACTCCTTCTCCAAATATTACTGTATGACCGGTTGGCGCATCGGCTGGATGGTTCTGCCCGAGGCGCGGGTGCGTGCCTTCGAGCGCATCGCGCAGAGCCTCTATATTTCGCCGCCGGAGCTGTCACAGATTGCCGCGGAGGCGGCTCTCGGCGCGCATGAGGAGCTCGACGGCTACAAGCGTGCCTATGCCGCGAACCGAGCATTGCTGCTCGAACGGCTGCCGCAGATCGGCTTTTCGATCGCCTCGCCGATGGACGGCGCATTTTACGCCTATGCGGATGTCAGCCGCTTCACCAATGACAGCATGGCCTTCGCCCGTCGGATGCTGGCCGAGATCGACGTCGCGGCAACGCCCGGCTTCGACTTCGATCCCGTCGAAGGGCATCGCACCATGCGCTTTTCCTATGCGGGCGCGGCTATCGAGATGGAGGAGGCGATGAACCGCATCGCGCGCTGGCTGGCCTAAGGCTTATCGAGATTCGGGCCGCCCGCGGCGCTTGTTTGATTTCCTCATTCCTGTGCTTGTCACAGGAATGAGGGTAGCGCCGCGTCTGCGGCGCGGGAAGCGTTCTTTCAGCCCAAGGACTTGATCTGGCTGGATTCCTGTGACGAGCACAGGAATGAGGGACCGGGGATGTGCGGCTACTACATCGAAGCGAAGCGGGACGCTGTATACGGGCGTGACCCGGGACCTCCGCGCCGCCTCGCTATCTTCACGGCACCCTCTCTACCCTCATCCCTGTGCTCGTCACAGGGATCCAGCAGCGCCGCGTCTGCGGCGCGGGAAGCGTTCTTTCAGCCCAAGGACTTGGGCTGGCTGGATTCCTGTGACAAGCACAGAAATGAGGAAATCAAACAAGCCGTCGCGGGTAGTTGCGCCGGGTTTTACCAGTTGCCGGGGTCTGCGGTGTGATCGACACTGGCAAACTCATCTGCCTCTTTCCGGTCCAGTGTCAGGTTGGTTGCGAGCTTCGTTTCATCCGTGACCGAATAATGCAAAGGGGCCGGCCCGTTGGTCAGTTGCTGATACATGAGCAAGGCAGCTTCCTCGGCAGTGTCGGCTTCAAACTCTTCCGTAACGATGACTGTGAACTTGTGCATGGCCTCGTCCTCCCTCTGGAAAGTATAGAGCGGGATAAGGAAAACTATGTGCGGCTTTCCGTCCGGAAAGGGCGGAGTTTTTCAATGGGGCAGCTCACACCTGAGCCGCCACACGTCCCGGCCATGAAAAAGCCCGGATCGCTCCGGGCTATTTCTTTGCTTCTTAGAAGAAACCGCGGCGCTGCCACCAGCCGCCCTTTTTGGGTTTTGCCGGCTCCTCTTCGCCCTCGCTTTTGCTGGACGTCACGACCGGCTCGGTAGCGATCGCCGACAGATCCCGGTTTGCGCGCGCAGGCTTTGCGCCTTCCAGATCGGCAACAGCTTCCTCCACCGCCTCAGGGGCGGCTTCGGGTGTTTCGGGTTGGGACTCGACGGCCTTCTCGGCTCCTTCGTCGACACTCTCGGCCGGCGCCTCGGCCTTGACTGCTTTCTTGCGGCTGCGCCGGGGTTTTGCCGGTTTCGGCTCCTCCGCTGCTGCCTCGACGGCAGCGGCTGCCGCGATATCCGGCGACGTCTCCTCGGCTGCCGCGGCTGGGAGGACTTCCGCCTCCGCGTCGTCACCGGCCGCTTCGCCGGCTTCTGCAGCCACGCCGGCCTCGCCCTCGGCTTCAGCAAGTTCATCCTGACGACTGCGGCGGCCGCCACGCTTGCCGCGGCGACGACGCTTGCGCTTCTGCTCGCTATCGCCATTCAGGGCATCCGTGGCGTCGCCTTCATCCTCGGCATCGTCCACGGCGCCTTCATCGCCGGTCTCGTCCTCAGCCGCGTCGGCGGCCTCGGCGAAGGCTTCGTCCGCCCCCTGACCCGTGCCCTTGCCGCGCCGGCGGCGACGACGCTTGCGCTTGCGGCCGCCTTGCTCGTCGGTCTGACCCTTTTTCTGGTCCTGACGCTCGGCAGCAATCTCTTCCGCTTCCTCTTCGTCGGTCTCCTCCTCGACGAGGACCTCTTCTTCGTCTTCCGGCTCCGGCTCGAACTGCAGGATCTGGTCGATCCTCACCGGATTTTCGACCGGTTCACCGCGATCGATCGCGAAGTGCTGCGCACCGACATGGGCGTCCGCTTCGATGAAGATGGAGACACCGAAGCGCTGTTCGTAGTCCGTGATCGAGCTGCGCTTCTGATTGAGCAGGTAGAGCGCGATATCGGGTGTCGTGCGCACGCTGATGTCGTGCGTGGTGTTCTTGAGCAGATGTTCCTCGATGCCGCGCAGAACATGCAGGGCAACGGAGGATTGCGAACGGATATGGCCCGTGCCGTTGCAGTGCGGGCAGGTCTGCATCGTGCTTTCCAGCACCGAGGCGCGAATGCGCTGGCGAGACATTTCGAGCAGGCCGAAATGCGAGATGCGGCCGACCTGGATACGGGCCCGATCGTTCTTCAGGCAATCCTTGAGCTTTTTCTCGACGGAGCGGTTGTTCCGCTTCTCTTCCATGTCGATGAAGTCGATCACGATCAGGCCGGCAAGGTCGCGAAGGCGCAATTGCCGCGCTACTTCCTCGGCTGCCTCGAGATTCGTCTGGAGAGCCGTATCCTCGATCGAGTGCTCGCGCGTCGAACGACCGGAGTTCACATCGATGGAAACCAGAGCTTCGGTCTGGTTGATGATGATGTAGCCGCCAGACTTCAGCGTCACCTGCGGCTGCAGCATGCGATCGAGCTGCGCTTCGATGCCGGAGCGGGAGAAGATCGGATGCACGTCGCGATAGGGCTGCACGACCTTTGCGTGGCTCGGCATCAGCATCTTCATGAAGCCCTTGGCTTCCTTGTAGCCTTCCTCGCCCGATACGACGATCTCGCTGATGTCCTTGTTGTAGAGATCGCGGATCGATCGCTTGATAAGGCTGCCCTCCTCGTAGACGAGGCAGGGGGCAGTCGAGTTCAGCGTCAGCGTGCGGACGTTCTCCCACAGCCGCATGAGGTATTCGAAGTCACGCTTGATCTCGACTTTCGTGCGATTGGCCCCGGCGGTGCGCAGGATCACACCCATTCCCTGCGGCACGTCGAGACCGCGGGCGATCTCCTTCAGACGCTTGCGGTCCTGCAGGTTGGTGATCTTGCGCGAAATGCCGCCGCCGCGCGCCGTGTTCGGCATGAGAACGGAGTAGCGGCCTGCGAGCGAAAGATAGGTCGTGAGTGCCGCACCCTTGTTGCCGCGCTCTTCCTTTGCGACCTGAACCAGCAGGATCTGTCGGCGCTTGATCACTTCCTGAATGCGGTATTGCTTGCGCGGCTTGCGGATATGACGATCCGCCACCTCTTCCATGGCATCTTCGGCGCCGACGGATTCGATGATTTCCTTTTCGCCGTCGTGATTGTCGTCGTCATCGTCGTCGTCACGCTGACGACGCGCGTCGATATCCTCGGAGATCGAATCGGTATCGACCACCGCGGCCATTTCGTTCTTGTCGCCTTCACCGTCTTCCGACGGGCCGCCTTCAGGCGCCACGGGCTCTTCGCCGGCCTTCGGCTTTGCGCGGCGGGTACGCTTCGGCTTGGCCTTGGCCTTCGGCTTCTCCGCAGCGGTCTCTGCGGCCTCGGCGGCTTCTCCGGCTGCCTCGGCGGCTTCGGCCTGTGCCACGACTTCGGCAACCGTATCGCCGGCCGGCGCGGATTTCTGTTCCGCCACGGTGTCGTTCGGCTCGTCATCGTCGCGGCGGGCCTCTTCGGCTTCCGCCTTCAACAGGGCCTGACGATCGGCGAGGGGGATCTGGTAGTAGTCGGGATGGATTTCGGCGAAGGCCAGAAACCCGTGGCGATTGCCGCCGTAATCGACGAAGGCCGCCTGGAGCGACGGCTCCACTCTGGTTACCTTCGCCAGGTAGATATTGCCGCGGATCTGCTTCTTATGTTCCGATTCGAAATCGAATTCTTCTATGCGGTTCCCGCGTACGACAACGACGCGCGTCTCCTCTGAGTGAGACGCATCGATAAGCATTTTCTCTGCCATCTAAGCTGTGCTCCTCGGCGCGGCGGGACGACAGACAGAGTGCCTTTTTCAAGAAGGCTGTCGAAGACGTCGGAGGCTGCGCCGGATATGAAAGGTCCTGTTTGGCGCAGGCGATGGTGCAGCAGCCAGACGGCAGCCGGAACGCTGGGGTCCCGGGGCCGCTCTACTTCTGACCGATACTGCTGAGTCACATCAAAGACCAAACAAGAATGCCAATGTCCTGGACCTCTGGAAGAGGCCCGATGAATGCGCCCGCTTGCGGGCATCCGGTGAAATTCACCATCAAGAACTCCGGCCACCGCCGGAAATTTGCGAACCAGTATACGGAGGAGGAAATGCGGCGACGGCGGATGAATTCCTGCGGCCGCGGAAGCTTGATACGGTTGCAACCGGTTGTTCCGGCTCGATCACTCCCTGGCGCCAAGCTCGTCTAAAAGCTCCGGCTGCCCGGCCGACGATTCTATCCCGTCAACACTTTCTCCTTGTGACGCTTTTATGTTTTCCATGTCACATTGGCAAGGGAAAAGCCTTTGCCGCCACAATATTGATCGATTCGCTTGCGCGGGTGTAACCGGACCTTCAGGAGAAGACAGCGCCGGCTGACGGGCGGTGCGACGGCCTCCGCGTCAAGCTTTGGTTAACCCTGAGGGTTCATTGGTTGAGGGGCGGATAGGGGGTGCCGGGGAGACCTTCGCCGGCACGTTGATTGGATGAATGCGGGGTTTCAGGTGAGGCGTTCGGCGACTAGGCTGTGTTCCATGGAGGCGATCGGGCGTCGTCGCGGTATGCGCGTGCTCGTCGCTGCCTTTGGTGCCGTTTTGCTTCTCTTGTCGCCCGTGGCGGGCGTGCGCGCCGGCGAGCCGGTGCCTCTCCTCGCCTATGCCGCGCGGATTGCCGGCGACGATGCCCGCACGCGCTTGGTCATCGAGTTCGATCGCGAGCCGGCCTTCTCCATCCACTACGTCGCCAATCCTTTTCGCGTCATCGTCGATCTGCCGGAAACGTCGTTCGGACTGAAACCGGAGAGCCTGCAGCCTCGCGGGTTGTTCGACGCCATCCGCTACGGCGGAATGGGGGCAGGGGCCTCGCGGCTTGTGCTCTCCGCCAAGGGGCCGACGGAGGTGACCCATGCGGAAGTGAAGCCGGTGGAGGACGGGAAGGGCTTTCGCCTCGTGCTCGATGCGGAGAGGATCGGCCAGGACCGCTTCGACAAGCTCCTGGCCGAGCAGCAGTGGACAGGCACGGTGCCCTCCGCCAAGACCGACCGGCCGGCCGCCGCGCCACCCCCGAAGGCCGGCGTCTTCGTGGTTGCGATAGATGCCGGCCATGGCGGAATCGATACCGGTGCAATCGGTGGCGTCACGAAAACCGAAGAGAAACACGTGACCCTGGCCTTCGCGAAGGAGCTGGTGGAACGGCTCAATCACGAACCCGGCATCGAGGCGTTTCTGACGCGGGAGCGCGACGAATTTCTCTCCCTCCCTCAACGCGTGCAGATTGCACGCCAGCGAGGCTCCAACCTGTTCATTTCGGTTCACGCCGACACATTACGGCAGAAGGATATTCGGGGCGCCACGGTCTACACGATCTCCGACAAGGCGTCCGACCACCTCGCAGCCGATCTTGCCGCACGCGAGAATCTCTCCGACGAGATTGCCGGGATTCCGCTTGAAAGCGAGCCGGCCGAAGTCGCGGATATCCTCATCGATCTCACCCGCCGCGAAACGCAGGCTTTCTCGGTCAACCTCGCCCGAAGCGTCATTTCCTCGTTCGAAGGGCAGATCAAGCTGATCAACAATCCGCACCGCCATGCGGGGTTCCGGGTCCTGCAGGCGCCGGACGTGCCCTCGGTGCTGCTCGAGCTCGGCTTCCTGTCGAACAAGGAAGATGAGAAGCAACTGCTCGATGCGGAATGGCGGAAGAAGGTATCCGCGCTGCTTGCAGACGCCGTTCAGCGCTACCGGAACACCGCGGTTGCAAACGGCGGTTGAATGCGCAGGGCATTCCGGGATCGCTGATCTCGTCCCAGCCCGGCGCCACGGAATGGGGATGTGATTTGTGTCGAGCCGGTAACAGCGATATGCTTTTCAGCGGATGCGCACTGTATAATCCGGTAACAGCCCTATTTTACTCACAATCCGGGCCCCTTAGGGGGAGGGCGTCCCGATTTGTGGGAAACGGTGTTGATGCTTCAGGTTCCTGGCCATATGAGGGAGCCCAAACGCGTGTAACTGAAAATGCCGGACGATTTCTTTGGAAGAGTTTGGCGAAGTCGGCTTCCTTTCGCGGAAAACGAGCGTTCGGGCACTCGGCGACCTCGCAATGGGACGATAATTAGATACCGGTACCTGACTGATGATCAGACTGATTGGATATTTTTTTGGCATTGGTGCGTTTCTGCTGCTTGGCACAGCCGCGGCCGTCGCGATCTATCTCGGCGGCATCACCAAGGACTTGCCCGACTATGAGGTGCTGGCCAATTATGCGCCGCCGGTGACGACGCGCTTCCATGCGGGTAACGGCGCGCTGATGGCCGAATATGCGCGCGAGCGCCGGCTGTATCTGCCTATTCAGGCGATACCCGATCGCGTCAAGGCCGCATTCATCTCGGCGGAAGACAAGAATTTCTACCGGCATCCGGGTGTCGACGTGACGGGCCTTGCGCGCGCCATCGTCGTCAACGTGCAGAATTTCGGCTCCGGTCGGCGCCCGGTCGGAGCTTCGACGATCACCCAGCAGGTCGCCAAGAATTTCCTTCTGAGCTCCGACCAGACGCTCGATCGCAAGATCAAGGAAGCGATCCTCTCCTTCCGCATCGAACAGGCCTACAGCAAGGACCGCATTCTCGAGCTCTATCTCAACGAGATTTTCTTCGGGCTGAATTCCTACGGCATCGCCGGGGCGGCGCTGACCTATTTCGACAAGTCGGTGACGGAACTGACGATTGCCGAGACCGCCTATCTTGCGGCCCTGCCCAAGGGGCCGGCCAATTATCACCCGTTCCGCGAGGTCGAGGCTGCGATCGAGCGCCGCAACTGGGTGATCGATCGGATGGTCGAAAATGGATACGTCACCAAGGCTGACGGCGAGGAGGCAAAGCAACAACCGCTCGGCGTCAAGCCGCGGCGCGGCGGCGCGCACCTCTTCGCCTCCGATTTCTTCGCCGAAGAAGTGCGTCGTCAGATCATCCAGAAATACGGTGACAAGGCCCTTTACGAGGGCGGGCTTTCCGTGCGTACGTCGCTGGATCCGCGGCTGCAGATTGCGGCGCGCAAGGCGCTTCAGGACGGGCTTTTGAACTACGACGAGCGGCGAGGCTTTCACGGTCCGGTGAAGACAATCGAGATCGGCGGCGACTGGGGCGAGCCGCTGAGCAAGATCCCCATGCTCAGCGACGTGCCGGAATGGAAACTGGCGGTCGTGCTCTCTGTAGACAGCGAAGGCGCCGAAATCGGCGTCCAGCCGGAAAAGGAAGTCTCGGGCAAGATCGTGCCTGAACGGGTGACCGGGCGGATTGCCGCCAAGAACATGCAGTGGGCCTATCGCTCCGCGGGCGGAAAGCGCAAGAACGCCAAGTCGCCGGAGGGGGTCTTCGGGCCGGGGACGTCGTCTATGTCGAGCCGTTGCAAGAGGCCGGCGAATATCGGCTGCGCCAGCCGCCGAAGGTTCAGGGCGGATTGGTCGCGATGGACCCGCATACCGGCCGCGTGCTGGCGATGGTCGGCGGGTTTTCCTACGGACAGTCCGAGTTCAACCGCGCGACTCAGGCGATGCGCCAGCCCGGTTCCGCCTTCAAACCCTTCGTCTACGCGGCCGCCCTCGACAACGGCTATACCCCGGCATCGGTCATTCTGGATGCGCCTATCGAGATCGTCGCGGGCGGTCAGGTCTGGCGGCCCGAAAACTACGGCGGCGGCTCTGCCGGACCGTCGACGCTTCGCCTCGGCATCGAAAAATCGCGCAACCTGATGACGGTCCGGCTTGCCAACGACCTGGGCATGAACATCGTCGCCGAATATGCCGAACGTTTCGGGATCTACGACAAGATGGCGCCGCTTCTTGCGATGTCCCTCGGTTCCGGCGAAACGACGGTGCTGCGTCTCGTGTCTGCCTATGCCGTCATCGCCAATGGCGGCAAGCAGATCAAGCCGTCGCTGATCGACCGGATCCAGGACCGTTACGGCAAGACCATCTTCCGCCACGAGGACCGGGCCTGCGAGAATTGCAATGCCGACCATTGGGAAGCTCAGGAAGAGCCGGTGCTGATCGACAATCGCGAGCAGGTCCTCGATCCGATGACCTCCTATCAGATCACCTCCATGATGGAAGGCGTAGTCGCGCGGGGGACCGCGGCAGGCAAGATCAAACTCGATCGCCCTGTCGCGGGCAAGACCGGCACGACCAATGACGAGAAGGACGCCTGGTTCGTGGGTTACACTCCCGACCTCGTCGCGGGGCTCTATCTCGGCTTCGACGACCCGGCACCGCTCGGGCGCGGGTCGACCGGCGGCGGCCTGTCGGCGCCGATCTTCAACGCCTTCATGCAGAAGGCGGTGGAGGGTACCCGTCCCGGCAAGTTCGTGGTGCCGGAAGGCATGAGCCTTATTCCCGTCAACCGCAAGACCGGCATGGCGGCCGTCGAGGGCGAGCCGGACACGATCATCGAAGCCTTCAAGCCGGGCACCGGTCCTGCGGACACCTTCTCGGTCATCGGCGACCTCGACGAATATGCGCCGCCGGAAGAAATATTGAGAACCTCTCCGCAGGCCAACCAGGCGGTAACCTCCGGCTCCAACGGACTGTTCTGACCCTTTCCATTGCACGCGGTGCCCGTCGCCTTTACATCGGCGGCGGGCACCGCTATTTGACCGTCACGTTGGAAAAGTCACCTGAAGAAGCAGGATCATGCGCAGCGAAATCGAGAACATCGTCGACGAAATCAAGCAGGCCATAAGCCTGCTGAGGAGGCATCTTTGACTGGGATCAGGCGGTAAGACGACTGGACTGGTTGAACAACAAGGCGGAAGATCCGTCGCTCTGGAACGATGCGGCCGAGGCGCAGAAACTGATGCGCGAGCGCCAGCAGCTCGACGATGGCATCAATGGCCTGCGCCGCTTCGAGCAGCAGCTCAACGACAACATCGAGCTCATCGAACTCGGTGAAGAGGAGGGCGATTCGGCGATCGTATCCGAGGCCGAGGAAGCGCTTCGCCAATTGCGCGGCGAGGCGGCGAAGAAGCAGGTCGAGGCCATGCTTTCGGGCGAGGCCGACCAGAACGACACTTATCTCGAAGTCCATTCGGGCGCCGGCGGCACGGAAAGCCAGGACTGGGCGAACATGCTGCTTCGCATGTATACGCGATGGGCCGAACGCCAGGGCTACAAGGTCGAGCTCATGGAAATCCAGGACGGGGAAGAAGCAGGCATCAAATCCGCTACGCTTCTCGTCAAGGGGCACAATGCCTATGGCTGGCTGAAGACGGAATCGGGCGTGCATCGCCTCGTCCGCATTTCTCCCTATGACAGCAACGCTCGCCGCCATACGTCCTTTTCGTCCATCTGGGTCTATCCCGTCGTGGACGAATCGATCCAGATCGACATCAACGAAAGCGATTGCCGGATCGATACCTACCGCTCCTCGGGCGCCGGCGGTCAGCACGTCAATACGACCGATTCGGCCGTGCGCATCACCCATATGCCGAGCGGCATCGTGGTGCAGTGCCAGCAGGAACGCTCGCAGCACAAGAACCGCGCCAAGGCATGGGACATGCTTCGCGCGCGGCTCTACGAGGCTGAACTGAAGAAGCGCGAGGAGGCCGCCAACGTCGAGGCGGCGTCGAAGACCGATATAGGCTGGGGTCACCAGATCCGCTCCTACGTCCTTCAGCCCTATCAGTTGGTGAAGGATTTGAGGACGGGCGTCGAAAGCACCAGCCCGGGCGACGTGCTCGACGGTGAACTGAACGAGTTCATGGAGGCAGCCCTTGCGCATCGCGTCAGCGGTGGCGCGGATGCGGCCGTCGACGACCTGAGCTGATTGCCGTTGCCCCGGTGTTGAGGGGGCGAGGGGAAATTCCTTTCGGCATGCGCGGCATGCGGTCTGCGCTGAAAGCCGCCCCTCATCCGGCCTGCCGGCCACCTTCTCCCCGCAAGCGGGGCGAAGGGAACTCGCGGCAGGGCCCCAGTCCCCTTCGCCACCGCATCCACAAGCATGGCGGATTCGGTTAATGACAAGTTATAAAGGTGCTGGCAGGCGGATGAGGGGGCGAAGTTCGGTGCCCCTCAATTCGTCGCGCGCTCGATCTTGATGTCGCCGAGCTCGTCGATGAGGACCGTCCAGGTCTCGGGCTCGGTCGCGCCCGCTTCGGTCTTCAGATAAACCGTCGCGAACATTCCCGGCTGCGGCGTGATCCCTGTCGAGGTTTCGGGGCGAATATCGGTGACATAGGGTTTCAGCGCCGTGAATTCCTCCAGTTCCGCGGAGGAAACCACCTCGGGACCGGTCGGAGTGGAGGCGATCTGCTGCAGATGGACCTGCGCGGTGCCGTCCTCCTGTCGAACGGCAATCAGTTTATAATAGCCGCGCCGCCCACCGGGTGCCGCAGTCTTCGCATTCTTGTCATCATCCCTGCTTTCCTCCGGCTGCGGCGCGCCGCCGCTCTCCTCCCAAAAGCCCGTGCTCGTCACGAAGATGACGTTCGGGGGCAGGAGGCCATTGTCCTGAGCGAAAAGCGCGCCTGAGGGCAGGGTCAGGCAGAGCGCTATCAGCAGGGCCTTGTGCATTGTGGATATCCTTCGCAACCGAACGCCGGGACCGCGAGGCACGCTACCGCCCGTGATCATACCATATCGGCCGTGCAACGTGTGATTTCAATTGGAAAACTGCTCGGCGAGAATGCGATCGGACCAGGAATGGTCCGGATCCGAAAGGATCCGCGCCGTGAGCTTCTCCGATTCGGCGATGCGGACATGCACGACGGACTTGACTTCCTGGTGGTCTGCCACGGCGTTGACCGGGCGCTTGTCGGCCTCGAGGATTTCGATGTCCACCGTCACGTGATTCGGCAACAGCGCCCCGCGCCAGCGCCGCGGCCGGAATGGGCTGACGGGCGTCAACGCCAGAAGCGGCGCTTCCAACGGCAGGATCGGCCCGTGCGCAGAAAGATTATAGGCGGTGGAGCCCGCAGGTGTCGCCAGAAGCAGCCCGTCGCAGGTCAGTTCGTCGAGCCGCGTCTTTCCGTCTACGATGACCTTCAACTTCGCGGCCTGGTAGGACTGGCGGAAAAGGTAAACCTCGTTGATGGCAAGCGCGGTGAACTTGTCGCCGTTGACGTCCGTCGTGCGCATCTCGAGCGGATGAAATGCATTTTCGTCCGCATTGGCGATGCGCTGATGCAGGTTCTCGGTGCTGTAGCGGTTCATCAGGAACCCGACCGAGCCGCGGTTCATCCCGTAGACGAGTTTGCCGGTATTCATCGTCCTGTGGAGCGTGTGCAGCATGAAGCCGTCGCCGCCGAGCGCGACGATCACTTCGGCCTTGTCCGCATCATGATCTCCATAGAGGGCCCGGAGATCCTCGGCCGCCTTCTGCGCTTCCTCTGCCGGCGATGCGATGAAGGCGAGGGAGTTGAACTTGCGGGCCATGAACTCAGTCCGTCTGTCATTGCGGGGGCAGGGGCGCTTCCGCTTGTTTTCGCGTCAATTTAGGCGAGCGGCGCTATAGACGCCACGGTCGCTTTTTCTGGCACGGCCTCGGCACGAACGCATCCGAAAAATTGGGAGAGGCCGCATTTTTGCTTTACACCGGGAGAGAATATGGTAACTCCCAGCCCTAACGTGCCCTTATAGCTCAGTTGGTAGAGCGGCTGATTTGTAATCAGTAGGTCGGGAGTTCGAGTCTCTCTGGGGGCACCAGAAAACCCTGAAAACAATCCGTCGCCCACGCTTCCTTCCGGTTGCCCCCTTCGCTCCGGCAAGGTTTCGTCGGCATCGAAGTGGCGCAGCCATCCAACCGTCGCATCAAATCTCGAACGACGCGGCCGGCCTCGGGTCGACCTCGCGGCAGCGCTCCAGCGCCTTGATCAGATTTTCCGCCAGAAAGTCGATGAGGGCGCGGGTCGCGGGCAGCAGGCCGTGGCGCGAGGGGAAGACGAGGTGGACCATGACGTTGCCGGAGGTCCACTCCGGCAGGACCGGAACGAGGGCGCCGGTTCGGAAGGCGCGCTCGCAGATATGGTCGGGCAGCAGCGCAATGCCCATGCCTTCGATGGCCGCGCGCTCGAGGATGAGAAAATCGCTGCAGCCGACGATGGGCCGGTGAGCGATCTCGATCGCTCCCCCGGTTGCGTGGACGAGCCGCCAGACATCATTGAGGTGCTGCTCGTTCATCGACAGCGTCGGCATTTGCGAAAGATTGTCGGTCGTGATCTCACCGAGGCGCGCGAGAAGCGTCGGGCTGGCGGCGAGGCGTTGGCGCACTTCGCCGAATTTGCGGACGATCAGCTGGCTGTCGGTGTCGAGCTGGTCGCGTGCGCGCAAGGCCACGTCGATCCGTTCCTCGATGAGATCGATCCGCCGGTTGGAGGCGGTGATCAACAGGCGGACACCCGGATATCGGCGGTGAAAGGCGGGCAGGATGTCGGCGAGCATCGGTGTGAAGCCGATAGGACAGGCGAGCCGGACGACGCCCGTCGGCTCGGCGCGCACTGCGGCGATCTCGGCTTCGGCGGCGGCCACGCCGTCGAGCAGCCCCTGGGCGTGCTCGTAAAAGATACGGCCGATTTCGGTCATTCGAAGCTTGCGCGTCGAGCGTTCGAGCAGACGCACGCCCAATTGCTCCTCCAGGCGTGCGACATGTTTGCTGAGCTTGGATTTCGGCACGTTCAGGTCGCGCGCAGCGGCGCTGAAGCCATTGTGTTTGACGACGGCGGCGAAGAGCGCGATATCGTTCAGATCCTGCATGAGTGCCTCCCATCAAAGGCGGTATCGACGTTCGGTGCGGCTCCCGTCGATTGGAGGGTAACGATTGGAGCTCAGGGGGCCATCTGTCGCGATATAATTGTTTCCCTGGGGAAACGGAATGTCAAATATTCGCTGACTTATCGAATGATTGTTTGCAGATCATATGTGATGCACCGCAACGTAAGCAAAGGTGCTTCCCATGAAAATCCTTCATATCGACTCCGGCATTCTCGGCGAACACTCCGTCTCCCGCCGCCTGACGTCGGCAATCGTGTCGCAGCTCAAGGCCGACCAGCCCGATGCGGAGATCACCTATCGGGATCTCGCATCCGAACGCGTTCCGCACCTGACCGGCGCACAGATCATGGCGCCCGCAGATCTCGATGGTGTCGATGCCGCTCTGGCCGCCGATGTGCGCATCGGCCGCCAGATGCTCGAGGAATTCCTGGCTGCCGACACGGTCGTCGTCGGTGCGCCGATGTATAACTTCTCGATCCCGAGCCAGCTCAAGGCGTGGATCGACCGTCTGGCCGTTGCCGGCAAAACCTTCCGCTATACCGAAGCAGGACCGGAGGGCCTCGCCAAGGGCAAGAAGGTGATCGTCGCCTCCACCCGTGGCGGTCATTATTCGGTCGCCCCGGCTTCCGCCATGGACCACCAGGAAACCTATCTGCGGTCGGTCTTCGGTTTCTTCGGCATAACGGACATCGAGTTCATCCGCGCAGAGGGCCTGAATCTCGGCCCCGACCAGAAGCAGTTCGCCATAGCCGAAGCCGAAAAGACGATTGCTCAGGGCAACGTTCTGAAGCTCGCAAGCTAATCATTCGGCCGGCGCCGTGGCGCCGGTTCGTTGCGGAGGATGCCGGCCGAGCAATCAGCCGGCATTCTCCGTTTCTGATCGGGTCGAAACTGCGCTATTCTGTCGGGCATGAAATGCGTGCGCGCCCTGCGGTTTCTGGCGTTGTCGCTCGCGGCCGTCGCCCTGGTGGCCGGAAGTGTTTCCGCGTCTGCGCCGGGCGGGCGGTGCACCTGTCGTCACCGCGATGGGGGCAAATACGAACTCGGCCAGACTGCGTGCATCCGCATCGGCGACGTCTCCTATCTCGCGCGCTGCGAAATGAACCTCAACGTCACGACATGGAAGAGATTGCAGGACGGCTGCCCGACGGCGGGTCTCGCCGTGACGATCGTCCCGCCGGCACCTATCCCCTAAGATGATGTCTTGCCGCGTACATTGCGATGGCGGCGGCATTCGACACGTTCAGCGACTTGATAGCGCCGGGCATGTCGAGCCGTGCGAGCGCCTTGACCGTCTGCCGGGTCTTCTGGCGCAGGCCCCTACCCTCCGAACCGAGCACCAGCGCGATCTTGTCGCCGACGAATGTGCCTTCGAGCGGCTGCGGCCCCTCCGAATCGAGGCCTATCGTCATGAAGCCGAGTTCGTGGAGCTCCTCGAGGGTGTCGGCGAGATTGGTGATCTGGATATAAGGAATGAGCTCCAGCGCACCCGAGGCCGATTTCGCCAGCACACCTGATTCGGTTGGACTGTGGCGCATCGTCGTAATGAGCGCGCCTGCGTCGAAGGCGACCGCCGAGCGCATGATCGCTCCGACATTGTGGGGATCGGTCACCTGATCGAGAACGAGAATCAAGGGGCAGTCGCGAAGAGCCTCGAGCTTGCGGTGCGGCAGAGGCTGCGTCTCCAGCATCGCGCCCTGGTGAATGGCATCGGGCCCGAGCATGCGGTCGAGCTCCTGCGGCGTTACAGTCTCGGCCGGGAAGGGGAGCGCCGCCAGATCGCCGAGCTCCAGGCGCGCGGCGGCGTTCTGCGTTACCGAGAGGCGGATGATGCGGCGTTCCGGATTGTCGAGGGCGGCGCGGACCGTGTGCAGGCCGTAGAGGAGCACCTGGTCCGGGGCAAGCGCCGGCGGCTTCCAGTCGGCGGGCAGCTTTCCGCGCTTGTCCTGGCGCGGAGTCGGAATCTCCCCGCGTTCGCGCCGGGCGTCCCGGTGCGCACGGCGCAGATTTGCATAATGGGTGTCTTTGGCGCTCTTGTCGCCGGTCTTGTCCTTGCTCATGCCGGTCTTATAGTGAGCTTCGCCTCCGGTTGAAACTGATTTCGGAAATCGCCGCTGCGGTCGGCAGTGGAGAAATTCTGAGAATTTGCATTTCGCCGTGTTGACAGGACGAATGCAGGCGGTCATATACCCGGCGCAGATCGCGGGGCGGCGACAAACGACGCCGGTTCTTACGCGATCTCAAATGCTTGGTCGATTGATCCCGACAGAAAAATGGAGGGATGCCCGAGTGGTTAAAGGGGACGGACTGTAAATCCGTTGGCTCAGCCTACGTTGGTTCAAATCCAACTCCCTCCACCATTCTGCTTCAGGATCGAAGGCCCGCGGGTATAGCTCAATGGTAGAGCAGCAGCCTTCCAAGCTGAATACGCGGGTTCGATTCCCGCTACCCGCTCCAGCTTCTTTTTCAAAGCATCAAAAAAATCCGCTGCACTTCAGGTTTGTGCCGCACGCGCTTGTTTACGTTCTATTTTCCGGCCCGAGGCGTAGCGCTTTGGGTACTTCTGCCGCCGCTTGCCGCTGCCTTTCTGAAGAGGCGAGACCTTGCCGTTCCGGCGCACGCAATTAAGTCTTGCGCAAATGCGACGAAACCCTTAAACGGCTCGACAAACCGGCCCCGCCGGCTGATCCATCCGATTTGACCACAGGAAGCGTACCCATGGCAAAGAGCAAATTTGAGCGCAATAAGCCGCACGTCAACATTGGCACGATTGGCCACGTTGACCATGGCAAGACGTCGCTGACGGCAGCGATCACGAAGTATTTCGGCGAGTTCAAGGCGTATGACCAGATCGACGCTGCGCCGGAAGAAAAGGCGCGCGGCATCACCATTTCGACGGCGCACGTCGAATACGAGACGCCGAACCGTCACTATGCGCACGTCGACTGCCCCGGCCACGCCGACTACGTCAAGAACATGATCACCGGTGCGGCGCAGATGGACGGCGCGATCCTGGTTGTTTCGGCCGCTGACGGCCCGATGCCGCAGACGCGCGAGCACATCCTGCTCGCCCGCCAGGTCGGCGTTCCGGCGATCGTGGTGTTCCTGAACAAGGTCGACCAGGTCGACGACGCTGAACTGCTCGAGCTGGTCGAGCTGGAAGTGCGCGAACTGCTGTCGTCCTACGAATTCCCGGGCGACGACATTCCGATCATCAAGGGTTCGGCTCTGGCTGCGCTTGAGGATTCGGACAAGAAGATCGGCGAAGACGCGATCCGCGAGCTGATGGCTGCGGTTGACGCCTACATCCCGACGCCTGAGCGTCCGATCGACCAGCCGTTCCTGATGCCGATCGAAGACGTGTTCTCGATCTCGGGCCGCGGTACGGTCGTGACCGGCCGCGTCGAGCGCGGCATCGTCAAGGTCGGTGAGGAAATCGAGATCGTCGGCATCCGTCCGACGACGAAGACGACCTGCACGGGCGTTGAAATGTTCCGCAAGCTGCTCGACCAGGGCCAGGCCGGCGACAACATCGGCGCGCTGCTTCGCGGTGTCGACCGCAACGGCGTCGAGCGCGGTCAGATTCTGTGCAAGCCGGGTTCGGTCAAGCCGCACCGCAAGTTCAAGGCCGAAGCCTACATCCTGACGAAGGAAGAGGGTGGCCGTCACACGCCGTTCTTCACCAACTACCGTCCGCAGTTCTACTTCCGCACGACGGACGTGACCGGCATCGTGACGCTTCCGGAAGGCACGGAAATGGTCATGCCGGGCGACAACGTCACGGTTGACGTCGAGCTGATCGTGCCGATCGCGATGGAAGAAAAGCTGCGCTTCGCTATCCGCGAAGGCGGCCGCACCGTCGGCGCAGGCATCGTCGCCTCCATCGTCGAGTAATTCCGGTCGGACCGGACTTCGAACCCCGCGGGCAACCGCGGGGTTTTTCTTTTTGGCCGTTTACCAATCAACGCTTTTGAAGCGGCGGGCGATCTCTTTCGCGTGTGATGTCTGCAACAGTGCTTGCATAGTCCCGCACGCATCGCCCGAATATCCCGGGACCTTGCCGCCGGTCCGTGTTACCTTCCGGTCCTGACGATTTGCCGAATGCGACCTACAGCGCCGCGCGTTTTAGGCGCGCAAAGGTCGCTTGAGCGCTTGAATTGCAGCATGTTTGTCCTCAATCGGCTCCGATTGGCGGAAATATGCAGCAGGATCGGAAGCCAATGAAAAGACGTATTCCCACGCGGCTTGCCGCGGCTGGCATCGTTTTGATCTGCGTCGGGAAGTCCCCGCAATTTGCCTCGGCCGCCGATGACCGCCCGCTTATCTGGTCGCCTTCCAAGACCGGAGCCAACTCCTACAAGTTCCGGTTCGGCGTTCGCCGGACGGGGCGGTGGAACACGTCCGCCGGTGCCGAAGTCTCGATGGACGCCACGCGCTCTGGCAAGATCAATCCACCCGGCGCGCCTGTCCGCCTCTGGGGAACGGCTTCGCGCGGAAGCGGGCGAGGGGCGGTCACGCGTTCCTCTCAGATCAGCGTGGACTACAATGCTTTGCGAGGGGCCGGCAACTTCGGCGCCGGTACCGCGCGCAGCTGGATCGTCACGCCCACGCTCGATGCGGAGGTCCACCGGAGCATCGCTATCCAATGCAACGCCTATGAGAGCCGGTGCAGCGAACCGAAGCTCACTCAATCCGCCAAGCTCGTGTCTCCCGCAAGCCGAACGTCGCTCACCGTGCAGAGCCAGGTTTCGCGTGACGGCGTCAGCGGTGTGAGCCGGATTGGGGTGGAACAGAATTTCGGAAATCTGCGCCTCGGCGCGGCCGTCGCCGATCCGTTGCTGGCGCCGCGCAGTGTGGTCGATGTCCGCTATAGTCTGAAGTGGTGAATCGGAAGGAACACTCGGCGCCACGCACGATCGATCTTGCGCAAGGGCGCAAAGTACCTAACCTACAGAGCGGCGCATACAGCAAAGTCGCTGCAGCACGTCTTCTTCTGCGTGGGGATATATCATGAAAAAGCGAATTCTGTTTACCGGCGGCTCGGGGAAGGCCGGGCGGCACGCCGTGCCCTACCTCATCGAGGCCGGCTATGAGGTGCACAATGTCGATCTCGTGCCGCTCGACAGCCCCGGCGTCACCAATCTGATCGCCGACATCACCGACAGCGGCCAGATGTTCAATGCGCTGTCGATGCACCGGGACTTCCCCGATCTCGACCAGGGCATGCAGCCCTTCGACGGCGTCGTGCATTTCGCGGCCATTCCGCGCATTCTCATCAAACCCGACAACGAAACTTTCCGGGTCAACGTGATGGGTACCTACAACGTCATCGAGGCGGCGGTAAAGCTCGGCATCCGAAAGATCATCGTCGCTTCCAGCGAGACGACCTATGGCGTCTGCTTTGCGGAGGGGCACCGGGACTTCCATCACTTTCCTCTCGAAGAGGATTACGACGTCGATCCGATGGATTCCTACGGGCTTTCCAAGGTGGTGAACGAGAAGACGGCGAGGGCCTTCGCCGAGCGCTCCGGCTTCGATATTTACGCTTTGCGCATCGGCAACGTGATCGAGCCGCATGAATATGCGGACTTCCCGCATTATTTCGCCCATCCGGAGATCCGCAAAAGGATCGCCTGGAGCTATATCGATGCCCGTGACCTCGGCCAGATCGTGAAGCTTTGCGTTGAGAAGGATGGTCTCGGCTTCGCGATATTCAACGCCGCGAACGACACGGTATCGGCCAACACGCCTTCGCGCGAACTGGCCAGGCAGTTCTATCCAAATGTTCCCTTCACGCGCGAGATCGGCGAATTCGAAGGGCTGCTTTCCAATCGCAAGATCCGCGAGGTCCTCGGTTTCAAGGAGGAGCACGATTGGCGGAAATATGTACGGCTGAACGAGTAGATCACGATGAGTTGAGGCGCGTGTAGCGGGCGGAATGCCGCTCACACTTTCCTCGTCCCTCGAGCGGCGTCGCAGCCGCCGTTCGGGCACCCGCGGAGAGGGCGGCCGAAATTTTGTTGATTCTTTTTCTCTTTTGCTGCGAATGCGCTTGAAAGCGTCCGGCAAACTGAATATTAAGCCGCTGACTTGGGATGCAGCCGGTTCGGTTGCGTCGCGGCACCGTAGGGGTATAGCTCAGTTGGTAGAGCGGCGGTCTCCAAAACCGCAGGTCGGGGGTTCGAGCCCCTCTGCCCCTGCCATTCTCCCGATCCTGCCGTGTTGGGATGCGTGGGGAAGGCGGCATTGCCGTCTTTGTATATTCACAAAAAAGACTGGTTGGCTCTTGTGGTTTTCGCAATCGGTCTTTATGTAGGGTCCAAACAGACACGCGGTGCGTGGGGCTGACATGTCGGCTTTACGCGCCGTAATGGCGTGAGCATTATATGGCATCCAAAACAAATCCATTTGCGTTTCTGCAGCAGGTGCGCGCTGAAACGTCGAAAGTGACTTGGCCTTCGCGGCGCGAGACGACGATCTCGACGCTGATGGTTTTCGTCATGGTCTCTTTTGCCGCCGCCTTTTTCTTTGGTGCGGACCAGTTGCTGGGTTGGGTAATGAGCCTGATCCTCAACGTTGGCGCTTGATTGGGTGGAGAGTAGCATGGCTGCGCGCTGGTATATTGTTCACGCCTATTCGAATTTTGAAAAGAAGGTCGCCGAATCGATCGAGGAGAAGGCCAAGCAGAAGGGCCTCACCCATCTCTTCGAGAAGATTCTCGTCCCGACCGAGAAGGTGGTCGAGGTACGTCGCGGGCGCAAAGTCGATGCGGAGCGGAAGTTCTTTCCGGGTTATGTCCTCGTTCGCGCCGATCTGACCGACGAGGCCTATCACCTTATCAAGAACACGCCGAAAGTGACCGGTTTCCTTGGCACGGACAGCAAGCCGGTGCCGATTCCTGATCACGAGGCCGACCGTATTCTCGGTCAGGTGCAGGACGGAGTCGAGCGCCCGAAGCCTTCGGTCTCCTTCGAGATCGGCGAGCAGGTCCGCGTTTCCGACGGCCCGTTCGCATCGTTCAACGGCACCGTTCAGGATGTCGATGAAGAGCGGTCGCGCTTGAAGGTCGAGGTATCGATCTTTGGCCGCGCGACGCCTGTCGAGCTGGAATACGGCCAGGTCGAAAAGGTCTGATAGAGCGTAAGCGAATACGAATGGGCAGGTCGATTTATCGGCTTGTTCGGCGGAGCGATCCGCATCGCGTGGGAGGTTTCCGACCTTAAGCCGGGTCGGTTCATCCGCACCACGCAACCGCAGCCGCCGATCGATCGATCGGCAAATGGCCGGGCAGCCGGCTGATGAGCTCCCTTTTCGGCCTCGCCGCAAAGGAGCAGTGAAAGGCAGAGAGAAATGGCTAAGAAAGTTGCAGGCCAGCTCAAGCTGCAGGTAAAGGCCGGCTCGGCGAATCCGTCGCCGCCGATCGGTCCTGCGCTTGGTCAGCGTGGCATTAACATCATGGAATTCTGCAAGGCGTTCAACGCCGCCACGCAGGAAATGGAAAAGGGTATGCCGATCCCGGTCGTCATCACCTATTACCAGGACAAGTCCTTCACATTCGTCATGAAGCAGCCGCCTGTCAGCTACTTCCTGAAGCGCGAAGCGAAGGTCCAGGCGGGCTCCAAGACCCCGGGCAAGGCCAAGGCCGGCTCGATCTCCAAGGCTCAGATCCGCACGATCGCAGAGGCCAAGATGAAGGACCTCAACGCGGCCGATATCGAAGGCGCAATGGCGATGGTTGAGGGCTCGGCCCGCTCCATGGGCCTGGAAGTGACGGGCTAAGACCATGGCGAAGATTGCAAAGCGTGTACAGAAGTCCCGCGAGGGCATCGATCCGGCGAAGCTCTATGGCCTTACCGAGGCCGTAACGCTGGTCAAGGAGCGTGCGACGGCCAAGTTCGACGAAACGATCGAAGTCGCTATGAACCTCGGCGTCGATCCGCGCCATGCCGACCAGATGGTCCGCGGCGTGGTCAATCTGCCGAACGGCACCGGCCGGTCGGTTCGCGTCGCCGTTTTCGCCCGTGGCGCGAAGGCTGACGAAGCCAAGGCTGCCGGCGCCGACGTCGTCGGTGCGGAAGAGCTCGTCGAAATCGTACAGGGCGGCAAGATCGACTTCGATCGCTGCATCGCGACCCCCGACATGATGCCGCTCGTCGGCCGTCTCGGTAAGGTTCTCGGCCCGCGTGGCATGATGCCGAACCCGAAGGTCGGCACCGTCACCATGGACGTCGCCGGAGCAGTCAAGGCTTCGAAGGGCGGCGCCGTCGAGTTCCGCGTTGAGAAGGCGGGTATCGTTCACGCCGGCATCGGCAAGGCTTCCTTCGATGCCAAGGCGCTCGAAGAGAACATCCGCGCCTTCGCAGATGCCGTGATCAAGGCAAAGCCGACCGGCGCCAAGGGCAACTACGTCAAGCGCGTGGCTGTTTCTTCGACGATGGGCCCCGGCCTCAAGGTCGACCCGGCAACGATCAGCGCTGCCTGATTGACGATTTGACGGGCTTCGGCCCGTAACCAGATTTCCGGCCTTTCGGGGCCGGAAATTCCGGCCTACCGCCCGGAACTCCTGTCCGAGATTGCGGGTGGTTTTACCTTAATCACCTGGCCCGCATGAGACGGGTAAGATCTGAATTTCATGAAGACGCGGACGCGTCGGAATTCGGTTCGAACCTCGCTTGCCTTGTGTCAGACCCGGCTTTCCGGGAACGCCAAGGGACAGGATCCTCAAGCGTTGCTTGGGATCGAGAATGATCCCGGGTGACAAAGGCAAACCCGGCAGGGCTGCGATGAGCAACCCTGCCAACTGGAGACAGACAGTGGAAAGAGCGGAAAAACGCGAATTCGTCACGGAGCTGAACGAAGTCTTCAAGGCTTCCGGTTCGGTTGTCGTGGCCCACTATGCTGGTGTCACAGTCGCGCAGATGAACGACTTCCGTTCGAAGATGCGCGCTGCTGGCGGCACCGTCAGAAGTCGCGAAAAACCGCCTGGCCAAGATCGCTCTTCAGGGCACGGAGTCTGAAGGGATGATCGATCTCTTCAAGGGTCAGACGCTGATCGCATTCAGCGAAGACCCCGTAACGGCTCCGAAGGTCGTCGTGGATTTCGCCAAGACCAACGACAAGCTCGTTGTTCTGGGCGGCGCCATGGGGGCAACCACGCTCAACGCCGAAGGTGTCAAGTCGCTTGCGACCCTGCCTTCTCTCGACGAGCTGCGCGCGAAGCTGCTGGGCCTTCTCAACGCCCCGGCAACCCGCGTCGCGACGGTTGTCGCAGCACCGGCAAGCCAGCTTGCCCGCGTGTCTCGGCCTATGCCAAGAAGGACGAAGCCGCCTGAGGCGGAATTTCGCTGTTGTATTTAAAACCAGTTCGAACCGAACAAAAGGAAAAGTAAAATGGCTGATCTCGCAAAGATCGTTGAAGACCTCTCCTCGCTGACCGTCCTGGAAGCTGCTGAGCTTTCCAAGCTTCTCGAAGAAAAGTGGGGCGTTTCCGCCGCTGCTCCGGTAGCCGTTGCTGCTGCCGGTGGCGCTGCTGGCGCTGCTGCTCCGGCTGAAGAAGAAAAGACCGAGTTCGACGTCATCCTGACGGATGCCGGCGCGAACAAGATCAACGTCATCAAGGAAGTCCGCGCCATCACCGGCCTCGGCCTCAAGGAAGCCAAGGACCTGGTCGAAGGCGCTCCGAAGGCTGTCAAGGAAGCCGTTTCCAAGGCGGAAGCTGCTGACCTCAAGAAGAAGCTCGAAGACGCTGGCGCGAAGGTCGACGTCAAGTAATTCGACGAAATGCGAAAGGGAGGTGGCCTTCGTGGCCGCCTCTCTTTGACCGTTTTTAGAACATATTACCCAAAAGCCTGTCGAAAACGGCTTTTGGGTAATGGGTTCTTCAAGAGGATGGTCTCCATCGAAGGACAGCACAGCATTCCGCGCTGGCGTCTTTCGAATGCTGGACGAGATTGAACTACCCATTGATTGACGGGGTCGACTGGCCATCGGTTCCCGTCCGTTGCAGGCCCGGATGCAAGATTGACAAGGAGCGACGATGGCTCAGACCCTTTCGTTTAACGGTCGTAGGCGCGTACGCAAGTTTTTTGGTAAAATTCCCGAAGTCGCGGAGATGCCGAACCTCATCGAGGTTCAGAAGGCGTCTTACGACCAGTTCCTCATGGTCGATGAGCCCCAAGGCGGGCGGCCGGATGAGGGGCTTCAAGCCGTTTTCAAATCGGTATTTCCAATCAAGGATTTTTCCGGCGCTTCGATGCTTGAATTCGTTTCCTACGAATTCGAGGCACCGAAGTTCGACGTCGAGGAGTGCCGTCAGCGCGACCTGACCTATGCGGCGCCGCTCAAGGTGACGCTGCGGCTGATCGTGTTCGATATCGACGAGGACACCGGCGCCAAGTCGATCAAGGATATCAAGGAACAGAACGTCTATATGGGCGACATGCCGCTCATGACGGACAACGGTACCTTCATCGTCAACGGCACGGAGCGCGTCATCGTCTCGCAGATGCACCGTTCGCCGGGTGTCTTCTTCGACCATGACAAGGGCAAGAGCCACTCGTCCGGCAAGCTGCTCTTCGCCGCGCGCGTGATCCCCTATCGCGGCTCGTGGCTCGACATCGAGTTCGACGCGAAGGACATCGTCCATGCGCGCATCGACCGCCGCCGCAAGATTCCGGTGACCTCGCTGCTGATGGCGCTCGGAATGGACGGCGAGGAAATCCTCGACACCTTCTACACGAAGTCGCTCTACCAGCGCGACGGCGAGGGCTGGCGCGTGCCGTTCCAGCCGGATGCGCTCAAGGGCCAGAAGACACTGTCAGACATGATCGACGCCGATACCGGCGAGGTCGTCGTCGAGAGCGGCAAGAAGCTGACCCCGCGCCTGCTCCGGCAGTTGCAGGAAAAGGGCCTGAAGGCACTCAAGGCGACCGACGACGATCTCTACGGCAACTATCTCGCCGAGGACGTCGTCAACTTCGAGACCGGCGAGATCTATCTCGAGGCCGGTGACGAGATCGACGAGAAGACGCTTCCGGTCATCCTTTCCGCCGGCTTCGATGAGATCCCGGTGCTCGACATCGACCACATCAATATCGGCGCCTATATCCGCAACACGCTTTCGGCCGACAAGAACGAGAACCGTCAGGACGCGCTGTTCGACATCTACCGCGTCATGCGTCCGGGTGAGCCGCCGACCATGGATTCGGCCGAAGCCATGTTCAATGCGCTCTTCTTCGATGCGGAGCGCTACGACCTCTCGGCCGTCGGCCGCGTGAAGATGAACATGCGTCTCGATCTGGACGTTCCGGACACGGTTCGCACGCTGCGCAAGGAAGACATCCTGGCCGTGGTCAAGATGCTCGTGGAGCTGCGTGACGGCAAGGGCGAGATCGACGACATCGACAATCTCGGCAACCGTCGCGTCCGCTCGGTCGGCGAGTTGATGGAGAACCAGTATCGCCTGGGTCTCCTGCGCATGGAACGTGCGATCAAGGAACGCATGTCCTCGATCGAGATCGACACCGTGATGCCGCAGGACCTGATCAACGCGAAGCCGGCTGCCGCGGCCGTTCGCGAATTCTTCGGCTCCTCGCAGCTGTCGCAGTTCATGGACCAGGTGAACCCGCTTTCGGAAATCACCCATAAGCGCCGTCTTTCGGCACTGGGTCCGGGCGGTCTGACCCGCGAGCGCGCCGGCTTCGAAGTGCGCGACGTGCATCCGACGCATTACGGCCGTATCTGCCCGATCGAGACGCCGGAAGGCCCGAACATCGGTCTGATCAACTCGCTTGCGACCTTCGCCCGCGTCAACAAGTACGGCTTCATCGAGAGCCCGTACCGCAAGATCGTGGACGGCAAGGTGACGAACGACGTCGTCTATCTGTCGGCGATGGAAGAAGCCAAGTATCACGTTGCACAGGCAAACTCGGTTCTGGACGACGACGGCTCCTTCTCCGAAGAATTCGTCGTTTGCCGCCACGCCGGCGAAGTCATGCTGGCACCGCGCGACAATATCAACCTGATGGACGTTTCGCCGAAGCAGCTCGTCTCGGTCGCGGCCGCGCTCATTCCGTTCCTCGAGAACGATGACGCCAACCGCGCGCTGATGGGCTCGAACATGCAGCGTCAGGCCGTGCCGCTGCTGCGTGCGGAAGCTCCCTTCGTCGGTACCGGCATGGAGCCGGTCGTCGCGCGCGAACTCCGGTGCTGCGATCGCTGCCCGCCGCGGCGGTATCGTCGACCAGGTGGACGCGACCCGTATCGTTATCCGCGCCACCGAAGACCTGGATCCGTCCAAGTCGGGCGTCGATATCTACCGCCTGCAGAAGTTCCAGCGCTCCAACCAGAACACCTGCGTCAACCAGCGCCCGCTCGTCACTGTCGGTGACGTGATCAACAAGGGCGATATCATCGCGGACGGTCCGTCGACGGACCTCGGCGATCTGGCGCTCGGCCGCAACGCGCTCGTCGCGTTCATGCCCTGGAACGGCTACAACTACGAAGACTCGATCCTGCTCTCCGAGCGGATCGTGCGTGACGACGTCTTCACCTCGATCCACATCGAGGAATTCGAAGTGATGGCGCGCGACACCAAGCTTGGTCCGGAAGAAATCACCCGCGACATTCCGAACGTTTCGGAAGAAGCGCTGAAGAACCTGGACGAAGCCGGTATCGTGTACATCGGCGCCGAAGTTCAGCCGGGCGACATCCTCGTCGGCAAGATCACGCCGAAGGGCGAGAGCCCGATGACGCCGGAAGAAAAGCTTCTGCGCGCCATCTTCGGCGAGAAGGCGTCGGACGTTCGCGACACGTCGATGCGCATGCCGCCGGGCACCTTCGGCACGGTCGTAGAAGTGCGCGTCTTCAACCGCCATGGCGTCGAGAAGGACGAGCGCGCGATGGCGATCGAGCGCGAGGAAATCGAGCGGCTTGCGAAGGACCGCGACGACGAACAGGCGATCCTCGACCGCAACGTCTATGCGCGTCTGGTCGACATGCTTCGCGGCCACGTCGCCGTTGCCGGTCCGAAGGGCTTCAAGAAGGGCACCGAGCTCTCCAACGTCGTCATCAGTGAATATCCCCGCTCGCAGTGGTGGATGTTCGCTATCGAGGACGAGAAGGCTCAGGGCGAGATCGAAGCGCTTCGCGCACAGTACGACGAATCCAAGTCGCGCCTTGAACAGCGCTTCATGGACAAGGTCGAGAAGGTTCAGCGCGGCGATGAGATGCCTCCGGGCGTCATGAAGATGGTCAAGGTCTTCGTCGCCGTGAAGCGCAAGATCCAGCCGGGCGACAAGATGGCCGGCCGCCACGGCAACAAGGGTGTCGTGTCGCGGATCGTCCCGATCGAAGACATGCCGTTCCTCGAAGACGGTACGCATGTCGACGTGGTTCTGAACCCGCTGGGCGTGCCGTCGCGCATGAATGTCGGGCAGATCCTCGAGACCCATCTCGGTTGGGCTTGCGCCGGCATGGGCAAGAAGATCGGAGCGATGCTCGATGCATATAAGGCGGGCGCTGACATTCAGCCGCTGCGCGATACCATCGACAGCGTCATCGGATCTGGCCCGAAGGGTGAGCCGATCAAGCAGTACGACGATGAATCGATCGTTCGGCTTGCCGAGCAGACCCGCCGCGGCGTTTCGATCGCGACACCGGTCTTCGACGGTGCTGTCGAAGCGGACGTCAACGAGATGCTGGAGCAGGCTGGCCTGAAGGTAACCGGTCAGTCGACGCTCTATGACGGCCGTACCGGCGAGACTTTCGATCGCCAGGTGACCGTGGGCTACATCTACATGCTGAAGCTCAACCACCTGGTCGACGACAAGATCCACGCCCGTTCGATCGGTCCTTACTCGCTCGTTACCCAGCAGCCGCTGGGCGGCAAGGCGCAGTTCGGCGGTCAGCGCTTCGGCGAAATGGAGGTCTGGGCTCTGGAAGCCTATGGTGCTGCCTACACGCTGCAGGAAATGCTGACGGTCAAGTCGGACGACGTGGCCGGCCGCACCAAGGTCTACGAGGCGATCGTCCGCGGCGACGATACCTTCGAAGCGGGTATTCCGGAGAGCTTCAACGTTCTCGTCAAGGAAATGCGCTCGCTGGGCCTTTCGGTCGAGCTGGAGAATTCCAAGGTCGATGACGTCGGTAGCACGGCGCAACTGCCGGACGCGGCGGAGTAAGAGTCATCAGGTGCGTGCCGCTAAGCGGCGCGCACCGTTTCCGCCGTCGGGCACCTGATTGTCCGCGGCAGGAAAAGGGCCGCACCCGATGCGGTTTTAGCTGTTTATGGGGCAGGGGCCGGCGCCCGGGATTGCCGGCACCCTCGCCAAGCTCAGGGCTTAAATGCCCGCAAAGGAGACAGGCATGAACCAAGAGGTCATGAAATCTTTCAATCCGCAGGTGCCTGCACAGACCTTCGATTCCATCCGGATTTCGATAGCGTCCCCGGAGAAGATTCTTTCCTGGTCTTACGGTGAGATCAAGAAGCCGGAGACGATTAACTACCGTACCTTCAAGCCGGAACGCGACGGTCTTTTCTGCGCCCGCATCTTTGGTCCGATCAAGGACTACGAGTGCCTGTGCGGCAAGTACAAGCGCATGAAGTACAAGGGCATCATCTGCGAAAAGTGCGGCGTCGAAGTCACGCTGTCGCGCGTTCGCCGCGAGCGCATGGGCCATATCGAGCTCGCTGCGCCGGTTGCTCACATCTGGTTCCTGAAGTCGCTGCCGAGCCGCATCGCAACGCTGCTCGACATGACGCTCAAGGATATCGAACGCGTTCTCTATTTCGAGAACTACATCGTCACCGAGCCGGGTCTGACGTCGCTCAAGGAAAATCAGCTCCTGAGCGAAGAAGAATACATGATCGCGGTCGACGAGTTCGGTGAGGACCAGTTCACCGCGATGATCGGCGCCGAAGCGATCTACGAGATGCTCGCATCGATGAATCTCGAGAAGATCGCGGGTGATCTGCGTTCGGAGATGGCCGAGACGACGTCCGATCTGAAGCAGAAGAAGCTGATGAAGCGGCTGAAGATCGTCGAGAACTTCATGGAATCCGGCAATCGTCCGGAATGGATGATCATGAAGGTCGTTCCGGTGATCCCGCCGGACCTGCGTCCGCTCGTGCCGCTTGACGGCGGCCGGTTCGCGACGTCGGACCTCAACGATCTCTATCGCCGCGTCATCAACCGCAACAACCGCCTGAAGCGGCTGATCGAGCTGCGTGCGCCGGGCATCATCATCCGCAACGAAAAGCGGATGCTGCAGGAATCCGTGGACGCGTTGTTCGACAACGGCCGCCGCGGCCGCGTCATCACGGGTGCGAACAAGCGTCCGCTGAAGTCGCTCTCCGACATGCTCAAGGGCAAGCAGGGCCGCTTCCGTCAGAACCTGCTCGGCAAGCGCGTCGACTATTCCGGCCGTTCGGTCATCGTGACCGGTCCGGAACTCAAGCTGCACCAGTGCGGCCTGCCGAAGAAGATGGCGCTCGAGCTCTTCAAGCCGTTCATCTACGCCCGCCTCGACGCCAAGGGTTACTCCTCGACCGTCAAGCAGGCGAAGAAGCTGGTCGAGAAGGAAAAGCCGGAAGTCTGGGATATCCTCGACGAGGTCATCCGCGAGCACCCGGTCCTTCTGAACCGCGCGCCGACCCTGCACCGCCTGGGCATCCAGGCCTTTGAGCCGATCCTGGTCGAAGGCAAGGCGATCCAGCTGCACCCGCTCGTCTGCACGGCCTTTAACGCCGACTTCGACGGCGACCAGATGGCCGTTCACGTGCCGCTGTCGCTCGAAGCACAGCTCGAAGCACGCGTGCTGATGATGTCGACGAACAACATCCTGCATCCGGCAAACGGTGCCCCGATCATCGTGCCGTCGCAGGACATGGTTCTCGGCCTCTATTATCTGTCGATCATGAACCAGAACGAGCCGGGCGAAGGCATGGCCTTCTCGGACATGGGCGAATTGCACCATGCGCTGGAGACCAAGGCCGTCACCCTGCACGCCAAGATCCGTGGCCGTTACAAGACCGTCGATGCCGAGGGCAACCCGGTTTCGAAGATCTATGAAACGACGCCTGGCCGCATGATCATCGGCGAACTCCTGCCGAAGAACCCGAACGTCCCCTTCGAAATCTGCAACCAGGAAATGACCAAGAAGAACATCTCCAAGATGATCGACACGGTCTATCGCCATTGCGGTCAGAAGGACACGGTCATCTTCTGCGACCGGATCATGCAGCTCGGCTTCTCGCATGCCTGCCGCGCCGGCATTTCGTTCGGCAAGGACGACATGGTCATTCCGGACACGAAGGTGAAGATCGTCGGCGACACCGAAGCGCTCGTGAAGGAATACGAGCAGCAGTACAATGACGGCCTCATCACCCAGGGCGAAAAGTACAACAAGGTTGTCGACGCCTGGGGCAAGGCGACCGAGAAGGTCGCCGAAGAGATGATGGCGCGCATCAAGGCCGTCGAGTTCGACGACAGCGGCCGCCAGAAGCCGATGAACTCGATCTACATGATGTCGCACTCGGGCGCCCGCGGTTCGCCGAACCAGATGCGTCAGCTTGGCGGCATGCGCGGCCTCATGGCAAAGCCCTCGGGCGAGATCATCGAAACGCCGATCATCTCGAACTTCAAGGAAGGCCTGACCGTGAACGAGTACTTTAACTCGACGCACGGTGCCCGTAAGGGTCTCGCCGACACCGCCTTGAAGACTGCGAACTCCGGTTACCTGACCCGTCGTCTCGTCGACGTGGCACAGGACTGCATCGTCACGCATACGGATTGCGGCACCGACAAGGGCCTCACCATGACTGCGATCGTCGATGCCGGGCAGGTCGTAGCCTCGATCGGCCAGCGTATCCTCGGCCGTACGGCGCTCGACAACATCGACAACCCGGTCACCGGTGAACGCATCGTCGATGCCGGCAAGATGATTCTCGAGCCGGACGTCGTCGCGATCGAGAAGGCCGGTATCCAGTCCGTCCGCATTCGTTCGGCACTGACCTGCGAGATCCAGACCGGCGTCTGCGGCGTTTGCTACGGCCGGGACCTCGCCCGCGGCACGCCTGTCAACATGGGCGAAGCCGTCGGCGTCATCGCGGCTCAGTCGATCGGCGAGCCGGGCACGCAGCTGACCATGCGTACGTTCCACCTTGGTGGTACGGCAACGGTGGTCGACCAGTCGTTCCTGGAAGCCTCTTATGAGGGCACGGTTCAGATCAAGAACCGCAACATGCTGCGCAACTCCGATGGCGTACTCGTCGCCATGGGCCGCAACATGGCGATCCAGATCCTCGACGAACGCGGTGTCGAGCGCTCCTCGCAGCGCGTTGCCTACGGTTCGAAGATCTTCGTCGACGATGGCGACAAGGTGAAGCGCGGACAGCGTTTCGCCGAGTGGGATCCCTACACCCGTCCGATGATGACGGAAGTGGAAGGTACCGTTCACTTCGAAGACGTCGTCGACGGCATCTCGGTTCTGGAATCGACCGACGAGTCGACCGGCATCACCAAGCGCCAGGTTATCGACTGGCGTTCGACGCCACGCGGTACCGACCTGAAGCCGGCGATCGTCATCAAGGACAAGAATGGCAACATCGCCAAGCTTGCCCGCGGCGGCGAAGCCCGCTTCATGCTCTCGGTCGACGCGATCCTTTCGGTCGAGCCGGGACAAAAGGTCAGCCAGGGCGACGTTCTTGCCCGTTCGCCGCTCGAAAGCGCCAAGACCAAGGACATCACCGGTGGTCTGCCGCGTGTTGCCGAACTGTTCGAGGCACGTCGTCCGAAGGATCACGCCATCATCGCGGAGATCGATGGAACGATCCGTTTCGGCCGCGATTACAAGAACAAGCGTCGCGTGATGATCGAGCCGGCGGAAGACGGTGTCGAACCGGTCGAATACCTGATCCCGAAGGGCAAGCCCTTCCATCTTCAGGATGGCGACTACATCGAGAAGGGCGACTACATCCTCGACGGCAATCCGGCGCCGCACGACATCCTGGCAATCAAGGGCGTGGAAGCACTTGCTTCCTATCTCGTGAACGAAATCCAGGAAGTCTACCGACTGCAGGGCGTTGTCATCAACGACAAGCACATCGAGGTGATCGTCCGGCAGATGCTTCAGAAGGTCGAAATCACCGACGCCGGTGACTCGACCTATATCGTCGGCGACAACGTCGACCGCATCGAACTCGAGGACGTCAACGACTCTCTGCTTGCCGAAGGCAAGAAGCCCGCCTTTGGCGAGCCGGTGCTGCTGGGTATCACCAAGGCATCGCTGCAGACGCCGTCCTTCATCTCGGCCGCTTCGTTCCAGGAGACCACCAAGGTCCTCACCGAAGCTGCGGTCGCAGGCAAGACGGACAATCTGCAGGGTCTGAAGGAGAACGTCATTGTCGGTCGTCTCATCCCGGCCGGTACGGGCGGCACGATGACGCAGATCCGCCGTATCGCTACGGCCCGCGACGAGTTGATCCTCGAAGAGCGCCGCAAGGGCACCGGTGCGGAAAGCGCCACGCCGATGCTCGCCGACATGGCAAACGATCCCGCCGCGGCGGAATAAGCGAAAAGGGGAGGGTATCTGCCCTCCCTGGCGAAACAAAAAAGCCGCCCGGAGCGATCCGGGCGGCTTTTTCAGGTCGATGTGTTTGGCGTCGATGCGGCTCCAGATGCCGCCGGATCTCTCAACCGAAGCGAATGATGGCGACTTCGCCCTCGAGGGCGCCCTGATAGGCGGAAGCGTGCGGCTCCTCGTCCGGTATGCCGTCCAAGGTGCCGATCTGGTCGAGATCGGCTTCAAGGAAGCCTTCCTCGGCGAGTGCGTTCAGCGCCTCGCGCACGGCCGTATCGTCATCGGGCGCCCGCAGCATCACATGGATGTCGACGCCCTCGGCATCGCCGTCGGTCTCGTAGGCCTTGCCGATAACGATGAAGATCAGCGGTTCGTCGGGTGCGTTGTCGTTATCCGGTGTGACAGACATGGAAACATCCTCTTTGAAGAATAGTAGCGGGCGATCGCGTTTCTTTTAAGTCGAAAGAGGCCGAAACCGGCGCGATCGATTCTCAAGCGTTGAGACGCGGGATGCGGGGAAACCGGATACACTTTGCCTCATCCTGCTCTACTGCATATTGCGCCAGACCGAAACCCGTTCCACGAATCGTACGATGGCCCGAAACATTTTTGGTCAGGGATGACGTCGAGACAGGATATCGGGCACGGCGCGACTCGCGGTCGTGGAAAACGACAGAAAGAGGTTGCTGATTCCTTAAGTGGGAACGACTATGCGACGACACGGGCCGGCGTTCGGCCGGACCTAGGGCACGGCAAGCGCGCAAAGCCTTGTTTCTCGGGCATATCAGGGCTGCAACGCCCAGATATTTCTTAATTGCCCTTGACGGATCGCCCCGAAATCAGTACACCCCGCCGCATCAGAGCCCATGTGAGGCTGGCTGGTTCGGAACGACGCGTTCTGGAGTTCGCCTCAAACAAGGTTCAAAACGCACGCTGACGACATAATGCTGCACGCAAGACGCGCGAAATAGTGCGTCCTCTGCTTTTTGTGGGGCCATCTGCGAAAAAGCGGATCGGCCCTCGTTTTGCGCATTTCATAGGCGTTCGTTGTTGCCGGCGACGGCAAGCGATCCGCCCGAAAGGGTAACGAGACAAGTTTTTGTAAGGGATGGTTAGATGCCTACCGTAAACCAGCTGATCCGCAAGCCGCGTCAGGCACAGGTAAAGCGCAACAAGGTTCCTGCACTGCAGGAGAACCCGCAGAAGCGCGGCGTTTGCACCCGCGTCTACACGACGACCCCGAAGAAGCCGAACTCGGCTCTCCGTAAGGTCGCCAAGATCCGCCTGACGAATGGCTTCGAAGTGATCGGCTACATTCCGGGTGAAGGCCACAACCTTCAGGAGCACTCCGTGGTCATGATCCGCGGCGGCCGCGTGAAGGACCTTCCGGGTGTTCGTTACCACATCATCCGCGGCGTTCTCGATACGCAGGGTGTGAAGAACCGTAAGCAGCGCCGCTCGAAGTACGGCGCGAAGCGTCCGAAATAACATCGCAACCGGCGCCATTTCGCTGGTCATAAGATTTAAAGTTGAGAGACGAGAAGTATGTCCCGACGTCACAGAGCAGAAAAGCGTGAGATCAACCCGGATCCGAAGTTCGGTGATCTGGTCGTCACGAAGTTCATGAACGCAATCATGCTGCACGGCAAGAAGTCCGTTGCGGAAAGCATCGTCTACGGTGCGTTCGATGCGGTCCAGTCGAAGCTGAAGCAGGAGCCGGTCGCCGTGTTCCACTCCGCGCTCGACAACATCGCTCCGCATGTCGAAGTGCGTTCGCGCCGCGTCGGTGGTGCTACCTACCAGGTGCCGGTCGACGTTCGTCCGGAGCGCCGTCAGGCTCTCGCTATCCGCTGGCTGATCGCAGCTGCCCGTAAGCGCAATGAAACGACCATGGTCGATCGCCTGTGCGGCGAACTCATGGACGCAGCGAACAATCGCGGCAGCGCAGTGAAGAAGCGCGAAGACACCCACAAGATGGCTGATGCCAACCGTGCGTTCTCGCACTACCGCTGGTAATCAGAACAGGTTCCGAAAGGCAGTCTCTCATGGCTCGCGAATATAAAATCGAAGACTACCGAAACTTCGGTATCATGGCGCACATCGACGCCGGCAAGACGACGACGACCGAACGTATCCTCTACTACACCGGCAAGTCCCACAAGATCGGCGAAGTCCATGACGGCGCCGCGACGATGGACTGGATGGAGCAGGAGCAGGAGCGCGGCATCACGATCACGTCTGCTGCGACCACGACCTTCTGGAAAGGTCGCGACGGCAAGACGCGGCGCTTCAACATCATCGACACTCCCGGCCACGTCGACTTCACCATCGAAGTCGAGCGCTCGCTGCGCGTTCTCGACGGTGCGATCGCGCTTCTCGACGCCAACGCCGGTGTCGAGCCGCAGACGGAAACCGTATGGCGCCAGGCCGAGAAGTATCATGTTCCGCGCATGATCTTCTGCAACAAGATGGACAAGACCGGTGCGGACTTCTACCGCTCGGTCGAGATGATCAAGACGCGCCTCGGCGCGACGGCCGTCGTTATGCAGCTGCCGATCGGCGCTGAAAGCGACTTCAAGGGTGTTGTCGACCTGATCGAGATGAATGCTCTCGTATGGCGCGACGAATCGCTCGGCGCCCAGTGGGACGTCGTCGAAATCCCGGCCGACATGAAGGAAAAGGCGGAAGAATACCGCGAAAAGCTGATCGAGACGGTTGTCGAGATCGACGAAGCGGCGATGGAAGCCTACCTGGAAGGTACCTATCCGGATAACGACAAAATCCGTGAACTGGTCCGTCGCGGTACGATCGACGTCAAGTTCCACCCCATGTTCTGCGGCACCGCCTTCAAGAACAAGGGCGTTCAGCCTCTGCTCGACGCCGTTGTCGATTACCTGCCGTCGCCGATCGACATTCCGGCGATCAAGGGTATTGACGTCAAGACCGAAGGCGAGATCACCCGTAAGGCCGACGACAACGAGCCGCTTTCGATGCTCGCGTTCAAGATCATGAACGACCCCTTCGTCGGTTCGCTGACCTTCGCGCGCATCTATTCCGGCAAGCTCGAAAAGGGCACGTCGGTGATGAACACGGTCAAGGAAAAGCGCGAGCGCGTCGGCCGCATGCTGCAGATGCATTCCAACTCGCGTGAAGACATCGAAGAAGCCTTCGCCGGCGACATCGTTGCTCTGGCCGGCCTCAAGGAAACCACCACGGGCGATACGCTTTGCGATCCGCTGAAGCCGGTTATCCTCGAGCGCATGGAATTCCCGGAGCCGGTCATCCAGATCGCGATCGAGCCGAAGACCAAGGGCGACCAGGAAAAGATGGGCCTCGCGCTCAACCGCCTGGCTGCCGAGGATCCGTCCTTCCGCGTCAAGACCGACGAGGAATCCGGCCAGACGATCATCGCCGGCATGGGCGAACTTCACCTGGACATCATCGTCGACCGCATGCGTCGCGAGTTCAAGGTCGAAGCTTCGGTCGGTGCTCCGCAGGTTGCCTACCGCGAGACCATTACGCGCAAGCACGAGGAAGATTACACGCACAAGAAGCAGTCCGGTGGTACCGGCCAGTTCGCGCGCGTCAAGATCGTCTTCGAACCGAACCCGGAAGGCGAAGACTTCGCATTCGAGTCGAAGATTGTCGGTGGTGCTGTTCCGAAGGAATATATCCCCGGCGTTCAGAAGGGCATCGAAAGCGTCCTGTCCTCGGGTCCGCTCGCGGGCTTCCCGATGCTCGGCGTAAAGGCGACGCTGATCGACGGTGCATTCCACGACGTCGACTCGTCGGTCCTGGCCTTCGAAATCGCTTCCCGTGCATGCTTCCGTGAAGCCGCGAAGAAGGCTGGAGCTCAGCTCCTCGAGCCGATCATGAAGGTCGAGGTCGTGACGCCGGAAGATTACGTCGGTGACGTTATCGGTGACCTGAACTCTCGCCGTGGCCAGATCCAGGGTCAGGAAGCACGCGGCGTCGCCGTGGTGATCAATGCCCACGTGCCGCTCGCGAACATGTTCAAGTACGTGGACAATCTGCGCTCGATGTCGCAGGGCCGCGCTCAGTACACGATGCTGTTCGATCACTACGCGCCGGTTCCGTCGAACGTCGCGCAGGAAATCCAGGCGAAGTATTCCGGTCAGAAGTGACCGGAATAGCCTAGCGCTGAAACAGAATGAAAAGATTTCCCCTCTAGGGGACAGGAAACGGAGAGCCGGAAATGGCAAAGAGCAAATTTGAGCGCAATAAGCCGCACGTCAACATTGGCACGATTGGCCACGTTGACCATGGCAAGACGTCGCTGACGGCAGCGATCACGAAGTATTTCGGCGAGTTCAAGGCGTATGACCAGATCGACGCTGCGCCGGAAGAAAAGGCGCGCGGCATCACCATTTCGACGGCGCACGTCGAATACGAGACGCCGAACCGTCACTATGCGCACGTCGACTGCCCCGGCCACGCCGACTACGTCAAGAACATGATCACCGGTGCGGCGCAGATGGACGGCGCGATCCTGGTTGTTTCGGCGGCTGACGGCCCGATGCCGCAGACGCGCGAGCACATCCTGCTCGCCCGCCAGGTCGGCGTTCCGGCGATCGTGGTGTTCCTGAACAAGGTCGACCAGGTCGACGACGCTGAACTGCTCGAGCTGGTCGAGCTGGAAGTGCGCGAACTGCTGTCGTCCTACGAATTCCCGGGCGACGACATTCCGATCATCAAGGGTTCGGCTTTGGCTGCGCTTGAAGATTCCGACAAGAAGATCGGCGAAGACGCGATCCGCGAGCTGATGGCTGCGGTCGACGCCTACATCCCGACGCCTGAGCGTCCGATCGACCAGCCGTTCCTGATGCCGATCGAAGACGTGTTCTCGATCTCGGGCCGCGGTACGGTCGTGACCGGTCGCGTCGAGCGCGGCATCGTCAAGGTCGGTGAGGAAATCGAGATCGTCGGCATCCGTCCGACGACGAAGACGACCTGCACGGGCGTTGAAATGTTCCGCAAGCTGCTCGACCAGGGCCAGGCCGGCGACAACATCGGCGCGCTGCTTCGCGGTGTCGACCGCAACGGCGTCGAGCGCGGTCAGATTCTGTGCAAGCCGGGTTCGGTCAAGCCGCACCGCAAGTTCAAGGCCGAAGCCTACATCCTGACGAAGGAAGAGGGTGGCCGTCACACGCCGTTCTTCACCAACTACCGTCCGCAGTTCTACTTCCGCACGACGGACGTGACCGGCATCGTGACGCTTCCGGAAGGCACGGAAATGGTCATGCCGGGCGACAACGTCACGGTTGACGTCGAGCTGATCGTGCCGATCGCGATGGAAGAAAAGCTGCGCTTCGCTATCCGCGAAGGCGGCCGCACCGTCGGCGCAGGCATCGTCGCCTCCATCGTCGAATAACAAGAAAACGGCTTGAGCCGTTTCGGCAGGGACATGGTCGGCCATGTCCCTGCGATTTTTGAAAAGAAGCGGCTAAGCGAAACGAATACTTCAAGTGTGTGCTTCGTGAGCACACCGGAAAACACGAGCAAGGACAAGTCGAATGAACGGCCAGAATATCCGCATCCGCCTCAAGGCGTTTGATCACCGGATCCTCGATGCCTCCACGCGCGAAATCGTGTCGACGGCCAAGCGCACCGGTGCGAGTGTGCGCGGGCCCGTGCCGCTTCCGACCCGGATTGAGAAATTCACGGTCAACCGGTCGCCCCACGTCGACAAGAAGAGCCGCGAACAGTTCGAGATGCGCACGCACAAGCGTCTTCTCGATATCGTTGATCCGACCCCGCAGACGGTGGACGCGCTGATGAAGCTCGATCTGGCCGCCGGCGTAGACGTCGAGATCAAGCTGTAAGACCCGGCGCAAGCCGAAATAACAAGGAAGGTACGTGGAGTTTCTCCAACGGCTTCCAGGAACAGGAAACCGGAAGGTGTGTGAAGCGCCGGACGGGAACCCTAAACAAGAGGCGTGAACCGATGCGTTCAGGTGTGATTGCACAGAAGGTGGGAATGACCCGCGTCTACAACGACGCCGGCGAGCATATCCCGGTAACAGTATTGCGGCTGGAGAACTGCCAGGTAGTGTCCCACCGCACGGAAGAGAAGAACGGTTATACCGCAGTTCAGCTGGGTGCCGGCCGTTCGAAGGTCAAGAATACGCCGAAGGCCATGCGCGGCCATTTTGCCGCTGCCAGCGTTGAGCCGAAGGCAAAGCTCGTCGAGTTCCGCGTGAGCGCCGACAACCTAATCGACATTGGCGCCGAGCTTACGGCGGGCCATTTCGTCGCCGGGCAGCTCGTGGACGTTACCGGCACCACCATCGGTAAGGGTTTTGCCGGCGCGATCAAGCGCCACAACTTCGGCGGCCTGCGTGCAACGCACGGCGTGTCCGTATCGCACCGTTCGCATGGTTCGACCGGTTCCAACCAGGACCCGGGCCGCGTCTGGAAGGGCAAGCGCATGGCTGGTCACATGGGCCAGACGCGCGTCACCACGCAGAACCTCGAAGTCGTATCGACCGATGAAGACCGCGGTCTGATCCTGGTCAAGGGTGCAGTTCCCGGCTCCAAGGGTTCCTGGATCGTCGTCCGTGACGCCATCAAGTCGGGCACTCCGGAAGGCGCACCGCGCCCTGCCGCAGTGCGCGCCGCAGAATCGAAGTAAGGGAGCCGAATAATGGATCTCACCGTCAAAACCCTCGAGGGCAAGGACGCGGGAAAGGTTTCCCTTTCCGACGCCATTTTCGGTCTCGAGCCTCGTGAAGACATCATTGCCCGCGTCGTTCGCTGGCAGCTCGCAAAGCGCCAGCAGGGCACGCACAAGTCCAAGGGCCGTGCGGAAGTTTCCCGCACCGGCGCCAAGATGTACAAGCAGAAGGGTACGGGCCGCGCCCGCCACCATTCGGCTCGTGCTCCGCAGTTCCGCGGCGGCGGCAAGGCTCACGGGCCGGTCGTCCGCAGCCATGCGCACGATCTTCCGAAGAAGATCCGCGCACTGGGCCTGCGCCATGCGCTGTCTGCCAAGCTGAAGGCCGAAGACATCATCGTCATCGACGATCTCGTCGCCAACGAAGCAAAGACGAAGGCGCTCGCCGGGGCATTCGCCTCGCTCGGCCTCACCAACGCCCTGATTATCGGCGGAGCCGAGATCGAAGGCAACTTCAAGCTCGCCGCCCAGAACATCCCGAATGTGGACGTTCTGCCGGTTCAGGGCATCAACGTTTACGACATTCTGCGCCGTGGCAAGCTCGTGCTTTCCAAGGCTGCTGTGGAAGCTCTGGAGGAGCGGTTCAAATGACGGATCTTCGCCACTACGACGTGATCGTGTCTCCCTCGATCACTGAAAAGTCGACGCTGGTCTCCGAACAGAACCAGGTCGTCTTCAATGTCGCCAAGGGTGCTTCGAAGCCTGAGATCAAGGCTGCCGTCGAAGCGCTGTTCGGCGTGAAGGTCACGGCCGTGAACACGCTCGTCCGCAAGGGCAAGTTGAAGCGCTTCCGCGGCTTCGCCGGAAAGCAGAAGGACGTGAAGAAGGCGATCGTAACGCTCGCCGACGGTCAGTCCATCGACGTTTCCACCGGTCTCTAACGGATAGGCCCATTAGGGTAAAAACCCAAAAGGGAACAAGAAAATGGCATTGAAAAGTTTCAATCCGACGACGCCGAGCCAGCGTCAACTGGTCATCGTCAGCCGGGCCGGCCTCTACAAGGGCAAGCCGGTCAAGGCGCTGACCGAGGGTCTGTCCTCCAAGGGCGGTCGCAACAACCTGGGCCGCATCACCGTTCGTTTCCAGGGCGGTGGTCACAAGCGGACCTACCGTCTGGTCGACTTCAAGCGTCGCAAGTTCGACGTCGAAGGCACGGTCGAGCGTCTGGAATACGACCCGAACCGCACGGCGTTCATCGCGCTGGTCAACTACGCGGACGGTGAGCAGGCCTATATCCTTGCGCCGCAGCGCCTGGCTGTCGGCGACAAGGTGATTGCCTCGGAAAAGGCCGTCGACGTCAAGCCCGGCAATGCGATGCCGCTGCAGTACATTCCGGTCGGCTCCATCATCCACAATGTGGAGATGAAGCCGGGCAAGGGCGGTCAGATCGCTCGCTCCGCCGGAACCTACGCTCAGCTCGTCGGCCGTGACCAGGGCATGGCGATCCTGCGCCTGAACTCGGGCGAGCAGCGTCTGGTGCACGGCTCTTGCCTCGCATCGATCGGTGCTGTATCGAACCCCGATCACGGCAACATCAATGATGGTAAGGCCGGCCGTTCGCGTTGGCGCGGCAAGCGTCCGCACGTACGCGGCGTCGTCATGAACCCGGTTGACCATCCGCACGGCGGCGGTGAAGGCCGCACCTCCGGTGGTCGCCATCCGGTCACGCCATGGGGCAAGCCCACAAAGGGCAAGCGCACGCGCTCCAACAAGTCGACCGACAAGTTCATTATGCGCTCGCGTCACCAGCGCAAGAAGTAAGAGAGGAAGTCTCAAGTGGCTCGTTCAGTATGGAAAGGTCCGTTTGTTGACGGTTATCTTCTCAAGAAGGCTGAGAAGGTCCGCGAAGGCGGCCGCAACGAAGTGATCAAGATGTGGAGCCGTCGCTCCACGATCCTTCCGCAGTTCGTCGGTCTGACCTTCGGCGTCTACAACGGCAACAAGCACGTTCCCGTCTCGGTGTCCGAAGAAATGGTCGGTCACAAGTTCGGTGAATTCGCTCCGACCCGGACCTATTATGGTCATGGCGCGGACAAGAAAGCGAAGAGGAAGTAACGATGGGCAAGGCAAAAGCCGAACGCCGGCTGAAGGATAATGAGGCGCAGGCAGTTGCGCGCACGATCCGCGTCAGCCCCCAGAAGCTCAACCTCGTTGCCGCGCTGATCCGCGGCAAGAAGGTCGACCGGGCTCTGGCCGAACTCGAGTTCTCGCGCAAGCGCATCGCAGGCACCGTCAAGAAGACGCTTGAATCTGCGATCGCCAACGCAGAGAACAACCATGATCTCGACGTTGATTCGCTCATCGTCGCAGAAGCTTTTGTTGGCAAGTCGATCGTGATGAAGCGCTTCCACGCCCGTGGTCGCGGCCGTGCATCGCGGGTCGAAAAGCCGTTCGCGCACTTGACGATCGTCGTTCGTGAAGTGGAAGCCAAAGGGGAGGCCGCATAATGGGCCAGAAGATTAATCCGATCGGTTTCCGTCTCGGCATCAACCGGACCTGGGATAGCCGTTGGTTCGCGGACAACGCGGAATACGGCCAGCTTCTTCACGAAGACCTGAAGATCCGCGCCTATCTGATGGAAGAGCTGAAGTCGGCCGGTATCGCCAAGGTCGTGATCGAGCGTCCGCACAAGAAGTGCCGCGTGACGATCCACTCGGCACGCCCGGGCCTGATCATCGGCAAGAAGGGCGCCGACATCGAAAAGCTTCGCAGGAAGCTTTCCGAGATGACCAATTCGGAAACGCACCTCAACATCGTCGAAGTGCGCAAGCCGGAAGTCGACGCAACGCTCGTTGCGCAGTCGATCGCTCAGCAGCTCGAGCGCCGCGTAGCGTTCCGTCGTGCGATGAAGCGTGCCGTTCAGTCGGCGATGCGCCTCGGCGCCGAAGGCATCAAGATCACCTGCGCCGGCCGTCTTGGCGGTGCGGAAATCGCCCGTACCGAATGGTATCGTGAAGGCCGCGTTCCGCTGCATACGCTGCGCGCCGACATCGACTACGGCACGGCCGAAGCGGAAACCGCTTTCGGTATCTGCGGTGTCAAGGTCTGGATCTTCAAGGGCGAAATCCTTGAGCATGATCCGATGGCTTCCGAGCGTCGCGCGACCGAGAGTGACAACCAGGGCGGTAGCGGCAGAGAGCGTCGCCGCGAGAACGCGTAACATTCGCGCGTGGCAGCCAATATCGGAGAAGTAAAAAAATGTTGCAGCCAAAGCGTACGAAGTATCGCAAGCAGTTCAAGGGGCGCATCAAGGGCGTCGCGAAGGGCGGCTCTGACCTCGCCTTCGGCGAGTTCGGTCTGAAGGCCCAGGAGCCCAACCGCGTCAATGCTCGCGAGATCGAAGCGGCCCGCCGTGCGATCACCCGTCATATGAAGCGCGCCGGCCGCGTCTGGATCCGGGTATTCCCCGACGTTCCGGTCACGGCAAAGCCGACCGAAGTCCGCATGGGTAAGGGCAAGGGTTCGGTCGAATACTGGGCATGCAAGGTCAAGCCCGGCCGCATGATGTTCGAGATCGACGGTGTCAACGAGGAGCTCGCCCGCGAAGCACTTCGCCTCGGCGCTGCCAAGCTCTCTGTCAAGACGCGCTTCGTGCAGCGTATCGCAGAGTAAGGAGTGAAGCTCATGAAAGCCGCAGATGTTCGCGCTCTGAGCGCCGACCAACTCAAGGAAGAGCTTGCCAAGCTGAAGAAGGAGCAGTTCAACCTGCGCTTCCAGAAGGCGACTGGCCAGCTCGAGAAGTCTTCGCGTATCAACGAGGTCCGCAAGGACATCGCACGCATCAAAACCATTGCCCGCCAGAAGGCGGCAGAAGCCAAGGCCTAAGGACCAGAACACTATGCCGAAACGCATTCTGCAGGGCACCGTCGTCAGCGACAAGAACGACAAGACCGTCGTCGTCCGGGTCGAGCGCCGCTTTGCGCACCCGATCCTTCAGAAGACCGTTCGTCGTTCCAAGAAGTACAAGGCTCACGACGAGAACAACCAGTTCAAGGTCGGCGACCTCGTTTCCATCGAGGAATGCGCGCCGATTTCCAAGGACAAGCGCTGGACGGTCATTTCCGCCCAGTCTTGATTTCTGCAGGTTTTGACCGCCGGACCCTTGCGTCTCGGGCAAATATCTGTATGAAGCACGCAATTAAAGCCGAGGAACGCTCGAGTTCGAGCGTTCTTTTGCTTTGAGATGAGCACAATAAGCCGGGCGAGGGGGTTTCGACCCAACCGGCCTGGTAACAACAAGAAGGCGACCTGACATGATTCAGATGCAAACAAACCTCGACGTGGCGGATAATTCCGGCGCACGTCGTGTCATGTGCATCAAGGTGCTGGGCGGCTCCAAGCGTAAATACGCGTCGATCGGCGACATCATCGTCGTTTCGATCAAGGAAGCCATTCCGCGCGGCCGCGTGAAGAAGGGTGATGTCATGAAGGCTGTTGTCGTTCGCACCGCGAAAGACATCCGCCGTGCGGATGGCAGCGTCATCCGTTTCGACACCAACGCAGCCGTTCTCATCGACAACAAGAAAGAGCCGATCGGCACCCGTATCTTCGGACCGGTTCCGCGCGAACTCCGCGCCAAGAACCACATGAAGATCATCTCGCTGGCTCCGGAAGTACTCTAAGGGAGCGATCAGAGATGCAAAAGATTCGCAAAGGCGACAAGGTCGTCGTTCTGACCGGTAAGGACAAGGGCCGTACCGGCGAAGTCATTCAGGTCATGCCGAAGGAAGACAGGGCTCTCGTGCGCGGCGTCAACGTGGTGAAGCGTCACCAGCGCCAGAACTCAGAACCAGGAAGCCGGCATTATCACCAAGGAAGCCTCGATCCACCTTTCGAACATCGCGATCGCCGATCCGAAGGACGGCAAGCCGACCCGCGTCGGTTTCAAGATCGATGGTGACAAGAAGGTCCGCGTGGCCAAGCGTTCGGGAGATGTGATCGATGGCTAAGTCCGCTTATGAGTTCCGGCTCAAGAAGGAATATGTAGAGCGCATCCGCAAGGCGATGCAGGAGCAGTTCTCCTACGCCAACGAAATGCAGATCCCGCGCCTCGACAAGATCGTCATCAACATGGGTGTTGGCGAAGCGACCGGCGATTCCAAGAAGCCGACCGTTGCTGCTGCCGACCTCGCTGCGATTGCCGGCCAGAAGCCGGTCATCACCCGCGCTCGCAACTCCATCGCCGGCTTCAAGCTTCGCGAAGGCATGCCGATTGGTGCCAAGGTTACCCTGCGCGGCGTTCGGATGTATGAGTTCCTGGATCGTCTCATCAACATCGCTCTTCCGCGTGTTCGAGACTTCCGCGGCCTCAATCCGAAGTCCTTCGATGGTCGTGGCAACTTTGCCATGGGCATCAAGGAGCACATTGTGTTCCCTGAGATCAACTACGACAAGGTTGATCAGATGTGGGGCATGGACATCATCGTTTGCACGACGGCAACTAACGACGACGAAGCACGCGCTCTTCTCAAAGAGTTCAACTTCCCGTTCCGTCAGTAATCCGTAACGGCAAGCGTAAAGAAGGATAACTGTTATGGCGAAAACGAGCGCAGTTGAAAAGAACAAGCGCCGCCGCAAACTGGTTGCCAATCACGCCGCCAAGCGCGCGGTCCTGAAGGCAATCATCATGAACCAGTCTTTGCCGATCGAAGAGCGGTTCAAGGCCACCCTCAAGCTGGCCGAACTGCCCCGCGATGGGTCCAAGACCCGCATCCGCAATCGTTGCGAAGTCACCGGCCGTCCGCGTGCCTATTATCGCAAGCTGCGCATGTCGCGTATTGCACTTCGCGAACTGGGCAATCTCGGCAAGGTGCCGGGCGTGGTCAAGTCGAGCTGGTAAGGAGACGGGTACATGGCAATGACTGATCCTTTGGGCGATATGCTCACCCGTATCCGCAACGGCGCTGCTCGCCGCAAGTCGAGCGTTTCGACGCCGGCTTCCAAGCTTCGCGCACGCGTTCTGGATGTCCTTCAGGCTGAAGGCTACATCCGCGGATACTCAGAGGTCGAATTCGGCAACGGCAAGGCCGAGCTGAACATCGAGTTGAAGTACTACGAAGGCGCCTCCGTGATCCGTGAGATCGCGCGCGTCTCCAAGCCGGGCCGCCGGGTCTATGTCTCGGTCAAGTCCATTCCGCAGGTCGCGAACGGCCTCGGCATCACCATCCTTTCGACTCCGAAGGGCGTGATGGCCGATCACCAGGCACGCGAACAGAATGTTGGTGGCGAGGTTCTTTGCTCGATCTTCTAAGATCGAGCAGGATCTCCATAGCGAACAGACAGGTATAAAAATGTCTCGTATCGGTAAGAAGCCCGTTCAAGTTCCGGCAGGCGTCACGGCTAACGTGGATGGCCAGAAGGTAACGGCAAAGGGCCCGAAGGGCGAACTGTTCTTCGTCGCAAATGACGAAGTTTCGGTGAAGCTCGAAAACAACACGGTTGTCGTTCAGCCGCTCAACGAGAGCAAGGATGCTCGCGCAAAGTGGGGCATGTCCCGCACGATGATCGAGAACATCCTCAAGGGCGTGAAGGACGGTTACGAGCGCAAGCTCGAAATCAACGGCGTCGGTTACCGCGCGTCCATGCAGGGCAAGAACCTGCAGCTCGCGCTCGGTTTCAGCCACGACGTCGTCTACCAGACGCCGGAAGGCATCACGATCGCTGTGCCGAAGCCGACGGAAATCGTCGTCTCCGGAATCAACAAGCAGCAGGTCGGCCAGGTTGCCGCGGAAATCCGCGAATACCGTGGCCCCGAGCCCTACAAGGGCAAGGGCGTCAAATATGCCGAAGAGCGGATCGTCCGCAAAGAAGGCAAGAAGAAGTAAGGATCACGCGAAATGGCTAGCAGGAAAGATACTCTTGTGCGTCGCGCCAGCCGCGTGCGCCGTCAAATCAAGGCGGTTGCCAATGGCCGCCCGCGCCTGTCGGTTCATCGCTCGTCGAAGAACATCTATGCGCAGATCATTGACGATGTTGCCGGCAAGACGATTGCCTCGGCATCGACCCTCGACACGGATCTGCGGTCTTCGCTGAAGACCGGCGCCGATACCGAAGCCGCTACGGCTGTCGGCAAGCTCCTGGCAGAACGTGCTTCCAAGGCGGGCATCAAGGACGTTGTCTTTGATCGTGGCGCCTTCATCTACCACGGCCGCATCAAGGCGCTGGCCGAGGCAGCTCGCGAAGGCGGCCTGAACTTCTAAAGTTCGTCGCCCGGGCCGCAATGCCCGGGCGTAACCCGGCTTCGCAAATCCCCGGCCGCTTCGATTTCCAAGGAAGCGAGGCGGCTTTCGTCAATCTGCCGATTGCACCCGGAAAAGAAAAAGGAAGAGGACAATGGCACAAGAAAGAAGAGGTTCTCGCGAAGATCGCCAGAACCGCGAAGAGCGCGACAGCGAATTTGTCGATAAGCTCGTCGCTATCAACCGCGTCGCCAAGGTGGTGAAGGGCGGTCGTCGTTTCGGTTTCGCCGCTCTCGTCGTCGTGGGCGACCAGAAGGGCCGCGTCGGCTTCGGCCATGGCAAGGCACGCGAAGTGCCGGAAGCCATCCGTAAGGCAACGGAAGCCGCCAAGCGCGACCTGATCTTCGTACCGCTGCGCGGTGGCCGCACTCTGCACCACGACGTGCACGGCCGTCATGGCGCCGGCAAGGTGCTGCTGCGCTCGGCCAAGCCCGGTACCGGTATCATCGCCGGTGGCCCGATGCGCGCCGTCTTCGAGACGCTCGGCGTTCACGACGTCGTAGCCAAGTCGACCGGCTCGTCGAACCCCTACAACATGGTTCGCGCTACCTTCGACGCGCTCAAGAACCAGATGCACCCGAAGGATATCGCGGCACAGCGCGGCATGAAGTACGCCACGCTCCAGTCCCGTCGCGTTTCCGCCGGCGTTGCTTCCGAAGAATAAGGGAGCTGACAGATGGCTAAGAAGGAAGTTGCCAAGAAGACGGTTACCGTCGAGCAGATCGGTAGCCCCATTCGCCGTCCGGCCGTGCAGCGTCAGACGCTCGTCGGTCTGGGCCTCAACAAGATGCACCGGGTACGCACGCTGGAAGACACTCCGGCCGTTCGCGGGATGATCCGGGCCGTCCAGCACCTCGTTCGCGTCGTCGACGAGAAGTGAGGGGATCGAGATATGAAACTGAATGAAATCAAGGACAACGAAGGCGCGACCAAGAACCGCAAGCGTCTGGGCCGCGGTATCGGCTCCGGTTCCGGCAAGACGGCCGGTCGCGGTGTAAAGGGTCAGAAGGCGCGTTCGGGCGTCGCGATCAACGGCTTCGAAGGCGGTCAGATGCCCATCTACCGCCGCCTGCCGAAGCGCGGCTTCAACAACATCTTCGCTTCGGAGTTCGTTGTCGTGTCGCTCGGCCGGATTCAGGCCGCAGTCGATGCCAAGAAGCTGGACGCCTCCAAGACCGTCGATGCCGCCGCTCTCAAGGCCGCCGGCGTTATCCGCCGCGTCAAGGATGGTGTGCGCGTTCTCGCCGACGGCGAACTGAAGGCGAAGGTTTCGCTCGAAGTTGCCGGCGCCTCCAAGCCTGCGATCGAGAAGATCGAAAAGGCTGGCGGTTCCGTCAAGCTGCTCTCCGCAGCCGCTGAATAAATATGACTGATGAACCGCCCGGGGTGCTTCACGCCGGGCGGTTTTGCTCCCATATGTGAGCCTCACGTCCAAGCGCAGCGAATCGGCTGCCGCGACGGGACATAACGGAAACCACGGTGAGGCATCCGATTGCAGCGACAATCGCCTCGCGCCTGGTTTTCCACGACGAAAACTGATTCCATCCGGAACGACCGGGTTTTCCCGTGTTTCCGAGACTTGGTACGCGGAGAATTGCATGGCTTCTGCAGCGGAACAGCTCGCCTCGAACCTGAATTTTTCGACTTTCGCCAAGGCGGAAGATCTGAAAAAGCGCCTTTGGTTCACTCTCGGTGCGCTTCTGGTCTATCGACTTGGCACCTACATTCCGTTGCCGGGCCTTAACCCGGACGCATTCGCGCAGGCATTTCAGGGGCAGTCGGGGGGCATTCTCGGCCTCTTCAACATGTTCTCGGGCGGCGCGGTCGAGCGCATGGCGATCTTCGCCCTCGGCATCATGCCCTACATTTCCGCATCGATCATCGTGCAGCTCATGACGTCGGTCGTTCCGGCGCTCGAGCAGCTGAAGAAAGAGGGCGAGCAGGGCCGCAAGGTCATCAACCAGTACACCCGCTACGGCACGGTGCTGTTGGGCGCGATGCAGGCCTACGGTATTGCCGTCGGTCTCGAAAGCGGCAGCGGTCTCGTCAACGATCCGGGCTGGTTCTTCCGGATTTCCACCGTTATTTCGCTGCTCGGCGGCACGATGTTCCTGATGTGGCTCGGTGAGCAGATCACCTCCCGCGGCATCGGCAACGGTATTTCGCTGATCATCTTCGCCGGCATCGTCGCCGCTCTGCCCTCGGCGCTTGCCGGAACCCTTGAGCTCGGCCGTACCGGTGCTCTGTCAACGCCTCTCATCCTTGCGATTATCGTCATGGTCGTCGGCGTGATCGCGTTGATCGTCTTCGTCGAGCGCGCGCAGCGCCGCCTGCTGATCCAGTATCCGAAGCGCCAGGTCGGCAACCGCATGTTCCAGGGTGACACGTCGCACCTGCCGCTGAAGCTCAACACCTCGGGTGTGATCCCGGCGATCTTCGCGTCGTCGCTTCTCCTGCTGCCCGCCACGCTCGCCGGCTTTGCCAACACCGCGACCATGCCCGACTGGGCAACGGCGATCGTCGGTGCGCTCGCTCACGGTCAGCCGCTCTATATGATCCTTTACGGTGCGATGATCGCCTTTTTCGCCTTCTTCTATACGGCCATCGTCTTCAATCCGAAGGATACGGCCGACAATCTGAAGAAGCATGGCGGGTTCGTTCCGGGCATCCGCCCGGGTGAACGCACGGCCGAATACATCGATTACGTGTTGACGCGCATCACCGTCATCGGCGCGATCTACCTGGTCTTTGTCTGCATCCTGCCTGAGATACTCATCTCGCAGACAGGGGTGCCGTTCTACCTTGGTGGTACGTCGCTTTTGATTGTTGTCAGTGTGACCCTCGATACGGTAGCACAGATCCAGGGTCACCTCATTGCCCAGCAATATGAGGGGCTGATCAAGAAGTCGAAGCTGCGCGGAGGAAAGAGGGGACGATGAGGTTAATTTTTTTGGGACCGCCGGGCGCTGGCAAGGGTACTCAGGCCAAGCTTCTGACGGAGAGATACGGCATTCCGCAGCTTTCCACGGGGGATATGCTTCGGGCGGCCGTAGCTCAGGCGACCGAGGTCGGCAAGCGGGCGAAAGCCGTGATGGATGCCGGCCAGCTCGTCTCCGACGAAATCGTCAATGAGATCGTCTCCGACCGCATCGATTCGCCGGATTGCGCAAGGGGCTTCATTCTCGACGGCTATCCGCGCACGGTCCCGCAGGCCGTAGCGCTCGACGGGATGCTTGAGGCAAAAGGCTTGAAGCTCGATGCGGTCATCGAGTTGAAAGTCGATGAGGCAGCTCTTGTGCGGCGCATGGAGAATCGCGTAGCCGAAACCGTCGCGGCCGGCGGCACCGTACGCTCGGACGACAATCCGGAAGCATTCCGGCGGCGTCTGCAGGAATATCGGGAAAAGACCGCTCCGCTTTCGGAACACTACGCCCGAACCGGTCGGTTGAAGACCGTGGACGGCATGGCGGATGTGGATACGGTTACGGCCGAGATCGAGAAGATTCTGGTATAGGCATTGCCTTTGCCAAAATGGAAGCGCCGGGGAGTTGACTTTTTCGGCCGATTCCTCCAAAGACTGCGTCAACTCGCGACAAGAGAAGCGATCGGCGCGGTCTTCAACGAAATGAAGTCCGGGTACGGTCGTTTTTGACGTGTCTCGAACCTCAATCAACGAGCGGCTCTTAAGGTCGCGTAACGAAGCACCTATTGCCTGTAGGCAACTGGAACGCAAGGAGAATAGACGTGGCACGTATCGCTGGCGTCAACATCCCGACCGCAAAGCGCGTCGTCATCGCGCTGACGTATATTCACGGGATCGGCACGAAATTCGCACAGGAAATCATCGAGAAGGTCGGCATTCCGGCCGAGCGTCGCGTTCACCAGCTGACGGACGCTGAGGTCCTTCAGATCCGTGAAACGATCGACCGTGACTATCAGGTCGAGGGTGACCTGCGTCGCGAGACCTCGATGAACATCAAGCGTCTGATGGATCTCGGCTGCTATCGCGGTCTGCGCCATCGTCGCGGCCTGCCGGTGCGCGGTCAGCGCACGCATACCAATGCCCGCACCCGCAAGGGTCCGGCAAAGGCGATCGCCGGCAAGAAGAAGTAATTTCCCGAAAAGGGAAAACGGGAGGCTGGCGCACGCGCCGGCCTCCTTTTGCAGTTTGGGAAGGGCAAGTGTCCGACCAATGCGAGTGCCGTTACCGGTTTCTCGGAATGCTCGCGAAGCCGGTGTCCCGGCTGTCGCGAATTGTAAGATGCAGGGCAGGGGACGACCAATCCTTTTCCCGGTGGAGCCGCTGGAATTACGGCGGTGCAGAGATCTAAGAAAGGGATCCTATGGCCAAGGAAGCCACCCGCGTTCGCCGTCGCGAGCGCAAGAACATCACGTCTGGCGTCGCACACGTCAATTCGTCGTTCAACAACACGATGATCACCATTACCGACGCGCAGGGCAATGCTATTGCCTGGTCGTCCGCCGGTGCGAAGGGTTTCAAGGGTTCGCGCAAGTCGACCCCGTTCGCCGCGCAGATCGCCGCTGAAGATTGCGCCAAGAAGGCTCAGGAACACGGCATGAAGTCGCTGGAAGTGGAAGTTTGCGGTCCTGGTTCCGGCCGCGAATCCGCTCTTCGCGCGCTCCAGGCTGCAGGTTTCATGATCACGTCGATCCGTGACGTGACCCCGATCCCGCACAATGGCTGCCGTCCGCGCAAGAAGCGCCGCGTCTGATCATCTGTATTCAACATTCCGGTGAGGACGTTCCGGTGTCCTCCCGGTCTTCGGGGCTCGGTTGTCACGATTGGATGGTGGCAACGAACGGAAGGCAGAAAACATGATCCAGAAAAATTGGCAGGAATTGATCAAGCCGAACAAGGTGGAGTTCGCCTCCTCCGGCCGCACCAAGGCAACGTTGGTCGCGGAGCCGCTTGAGCGCGGCTTTGGCCTGACGCTCGGCAACGCGCTTCGTCGCGTCCTATTGTCGTCGCTGCGCGGTGCTGCCGTAACCGCGGTTCAGATCGACGGCGTATTGCATGAGTTCTCTTCTATCCCGGGCGTCCGGGAAGACGTGACCGACATCGTGCTCAACATCAAGGAAATCGCCATTAAGATGGATGGCGACGACGCAAAGCGCATGGTCGTGCGCAAGCAGGGTCCGGGCGTCGTGACCGCCGGTGACATTCAGACAGTTGGCGACATCGAGATCCTCAACCCGAACCACGTGATCTGCACCCTCGACGAGGGCGCGGAAATCCGCATGGAGTTCACCGTCAACAACGGCAAGGGCTACGTACCGGCTGACCGCAACCGCTCGGAAGATGCGCCGATCGGCCTCATTCCGGTCGACAGCCTGTACTCTCCGGTCAAGAAGGTCTCCTACAAGGTGGAAAACACCCGTGAAGGCCAGGTTCTCGACTACGACAAGCTGACGATGTCCATCGAAACCGATGGCTCCGTCACCGGCGAAGATGCGATCGCTTTCGCGGCCCGCATCCTTCAGGACCAGCTGTCGGTCTTCGTCAACTTCGACGAGCCGCAGAAGGAAACCGAGGAAGAGGCAGTCACCGAACTCGCCTTCAACCCCGCGCTTCTCAAGAAGGTCGACGAACTGGAGCTTTCCGTCCGTTCGGCCAACTGCCTGAAGAACGACAACATCGTCTATATCGGCGACCTCATTCAGAAGACCGAAGCAGAAATGCTCCGTACGCCGAATTTTGGTCGCAAGTCGCTCAACGAGATCAAGGAAGTTCTCGCTTCCATGGGCCTGCATCTCGGCATGGAAGTGCCGTCCTGGCCGCCGGAGAACATCGAAGACCTCGCCAAGCGTTACGAAGACCAGTACTAACCTATTAGACTGCGGGCGGATGCCTGCAAGTAAAGGAGAATAGCCATGCGCCACGGTAAAGCCGGCCGCAAGCTGAATAGAACCGCCAGCCACCGCAAGGCGATGTTTGCCAACATGGCAGCTTCGCTGATCGAGCACGAGCAGATCGTCACGACCCTGCCGAAGGCCAAGGAAATCCGTCCGATCGTGGAAAAGCTCGTGACGCTCGGCAAGCGCGGCGATCTGCATGCCCGCCGCCAGGCGATCTCGCAGATCCGCGACGTTGCCGTCGTCTCGAAGCTGTTCGACGCGATTGCCTCGCGCTACGCCACCCGCAACGGCGGCTACCTGCGCATCATGAAGGCAGGCTTCCGCCAGGGCGACAATGCCCCGCTCGCCGTCATCGAATTCGTTGACCGCGACGTCGACGCCAAGGGTTCGAAGGACCGCGCCCGCGTTTCTGCCGAAGCCGAAGCAGCCGAAGCGGCCTGATCCGATCGGTTGACGAAACCATTCAAGCGGCCGGGGGCTGATCGCCCCCGGCCGCTTTTTTTGTTGGTTTTACTGAAAGTAGCAGTAGATCCTCATTCCTGTGCCTCTCAAATCCTGTGACAGGCAAAGGAAGAAATGAGGGTCGGGAGAGGTGTTGCGGGGCTTTGGCCGGTGCGGCTCTCCCGGCTTGTACGTTGCGCCTTTATCCCGCTCGGGCTTGCGACCGTACGGGTGCGGTGCCCTGGCGCCGCCACCGCAGAAACCGCTTTCTGACGGCGCGCCAGGCGACGAGCACCGCCACAAGGAACAGATAAAGCATTTGCTCAGGGCCTACGACCTTGACCGACATGGCGAAATGCAGCGCGCCGGCCGCAGCAATCACGTAGACGAGCCTGTGAAGCTTGTTCCATCGTTGCCCAAGGCGCCTTATCGACCAGTTGTTCGATGTAACCGCCAGCGGGATGAGCAGCACGAGGGCTGCCATGCCGATGGTGATGAAGGGACGGCGGGCGATGTCGGCGAGAATGGCCGGGAGAAGGAGCGTCTGGTCCAGCACCATATATGTGAGGAAATGCATCATCACATAGTAAAAGGCGAGGAGGCCCAGGGCGCGGCGGTATCTGAGCCAGTTGACGCCGAACAGGTCGCGAATCGGCGTGATCGTCAGCGTGGCAATCAGGAAGCGGAGGGCCCAGATGCCGAGCAGGTGCTCGAATTCCTTGACTGCATTGCCGGGCAGCCGACCGGTGGCTCCAAGATAGAACCCCCAGGCGGCCGGTATGAGGCCGAGCGTATAGAGCGCCCAGATCGAAGGGCCGTGCAATCGTTTCGGCAGGGCAGGAAGGCTCGGCATCCTCAGAAATTCACCCTGAGGTCCATGCCGGCGTAGAGGTTCGCAACCTCTTCTGCGTAGCCGTTGAAGGGGAGCGTATCGCGGCGATTGGCGCCGAAGAAGCCGCCTTCGCCGATACGGTTTTCGGTCGCCTGGCTCCAGCGGGGATGATCGACGGCTGGATTCACATTGGCATAGAAGCCGTATTCAGTCGGCCCGGCGAGGTTCCAGGTGCACGGCGGCGGCGTCTCGGTCAGAGAGATGCGCACGATCGATTTGATTCCCTTGAAGCCGTATTTCCACGGTACCACCAGGCGGATCGGTGCGCCGTTCTGGTTCGGCAGCGTCTTGCCATAGAGCCCGACGGAGAGGATCGTCAGCGGGTGGCGCGCTTCGTCGAGCCTCAAGCCTTCCCGGTAGGGCCATTCCAGGGGCTGGAAATAACCGGACTGGCCCGGCATTTCCTCCGGCCGGACCACGGTTTCGAAGGCGACATATTTCGCGCTTCCGAGCGGCTCGACCCTGTCGAGGAGCGCGGCCAACGGAAAGCCGACCCAGGGAATGACCATCGACCACGCTTCGACGCAGCGCATCCGGTAAATTCTCTCTTCCAGAGAGAAGGCCAGGAGTTCCTCCAGGCCGAATTCCCGCGGCTTGCCGACCAATCCGTCGACCTTCACCGTCCAGGGCGCCGGCTTGAAGTTTGCCGAGTTGGCAGCCGGATCGCCTTTGCCTGTCCCGAATTCATAGAAGTTGTTGTAGGTGGTGGCGTCCTTTTCCGGCGTGGCGGGCTCATCGACCCTGTATATGCTCTTGGACGCGTCGAGTGCGGCAGCGCGGCTCGGCTTGGGCGCGGCGAGGGCCAGGCTTCCGGCCGCGGCGGCGATGAAGGTCCGCCGATCCAGGAAGAAGCGCTCCGGGGTGATTTCGGCAGCGGCAATCTTCGGCGTGCGATAGCTGGGCATGGGGTCTCCTCGGTGTCATTCGACTTTTTCTAATACACAAATGAGCAGAGTTTCGATCACCGGAAAAGGCTGGCGAGACCACGTTTTCGTGCATGACTCGTGAACGTCGCCTGCGTCTTTCGGAGCGCAAGGCCGAGCAATCGGCGCGCAGCACGTACTCCTATGAATTCCCTGATGAAACGACCCGTCCTTGCGGCTGCATTGCGTTGGATTGTCGGGCGACAGGTTTGCCTTTTTCAGTGCGAAATCCTATCTGAACGTAGCAGCAACGAAAGGGAGAATGCTTCATGATCTTCGGCCATCGCGCTCTCGCGGCTCTCGTGCTTGCTGTTGCCATATCGACACCTGCGATGGCCCAGGATGCCAGGACCGTGCCGCAGTCGCGGTCGGAGATGCAGCTCTCTTTCGCGCCGCTCGTCAAACAGACGGCGAATGCGGTCGTCAACGTGTATGCCGAGCGCGTGGTTGAGCGTCGCTCGATCTTTGCCGGAGACCCTTTCTTCGAGGAATTCTTCGGGCAGCGGATGCCGAATCGCACCGAGAAGCAGTCGTCGCTGGGGTCGGGCGTGATCGTCGGCCGCAATGGCCTGGTCGTGACCAACAACCATGTCATCGAGGGCGGCGACGATATCAAGGTGGCGCTCGCCGACGGGCGTGAGTTCCCCTGCAAGGTCATATTGAAGGATGATCGCCTCGATCTGGCTGTCATGAAAATTCAGTCGGCCGGTCCGTTCGACATCGTCCCGATCGGTGATTCCGACGCGGTGGAGGTCGGCGACCTGGTTCTGGCGATGGGCAATCCCTTCGGCGTCGGGCAGACGGTGACGAGCGGCATCGTGTCGGCGCTCGCCCGCAACCAGATTTCCAACGGCGATTTCGGCTTTTTCATCCAGACGGATGCGGCGATCAATCCGGGCAATTCCGGCGGCGGCCTGATCAACATGAAGGGCGAGTTGATCGGAATCAACACCGCGATTTTTTCGAGAGGCGGCGGTTCCAACGGCGTGGGCTTTGCGATCCCCGCCAACCTGGTCAAGGTTTTCGTTGCCTCCGCTGAAGGAGGCAACGGCTCGTTCATCCGTCCCTTCGTCGGGGCGACTTTCGAGCCGGTGACTTCCGATGTGGCCGAGGCGCTCGGGCTTGAGCGGGCCCGCGGGGCGCTGGTGACGGCGGTCGTCGCAGGCGGTCCGGCGGAGAGCGCCGGCATGCGCCCCGGACAGGTGGTCACCGCCGTCAACGGCATACCGGTCGAACACCCCGATGCGCTTGGTTATCGTCTGACCACCGTGGGGATCGGCCACGAGGCGCGGGTTACGATCTCGGAGAACGGCAGTTCGCGCGAAATCGCCCTCAAGCTTGAGCGGGCGCCGGAAACACAGCCACGGGACGAACGGCTGATCGAGGGGCGCAACCCCTTCGCCGGCGCTGTCGTGGCAAATCTCTCGCCGCGGCTTGCGGACGAGTTGCGCATGCCCACGTCGCTGCAGGGTGTGGTCATCACCGAGATCAATCGCGGCTCGCCGGCTGCACGTATCGGCCTGGAACCGAAAGATATCGTTCGTTCAGTCAACGGGACGGCAATCGATAGTTCGAAGACGCTGGAAGGCGTCGTCGCCGAGGATGCCTCCTTCTGGCGTGTCGAGATCGAGCGCAACGGCCAGATCATCCGTCAGTTCTTCCGATGAGCGATCTCTTCGCCCCCCATGAACCTCCTGAAATGGCCTCGGCAAGGCCGCTGGCCGATCGCCTGCGCCCGCGCACGCTGGCGGAGGTGACCGGCCAGGAGCATCTGACCGGCCCCGACGGCGTGCTCACACGGATGATCGCTTCCGGATCCCTCGGCTCGATGATCTTCTGGGGCCCGCCGGGAACCGGCAAGACGACGGTTGCCCGTCTGCTTTCAGGCGAGGCAGGTCTCGCATTCGAGCAGATTTCGGCAATCTTCTCCGGCGTTGCGGATCTCAAGAAGGTATTCGAATCTGCGCGCGCCCGGCGCATGTCGGGGCGCCAGACGCTGCTTTTCGTCGACGAGATCCACCGGTTCAACCGGGCGCAGCAGGACAGCTTCCTGCCGGTCATGGAGGACGGCACCGTCATCCTGGTCGGCGCCACCACCGAGAACCCGTCTTTCGAGCTTAACGCCGCGCTTCTGTCGCGGGCGCGCGTCTTGACGTTCAAGCCGCATGACGAGGCCAGCCTCGAGGAACTTCTGAAGCGGGCGGAGGCAGCCGAGGGCAAACCGCTGCCGCTCGATGACGATGCGCGGGCCAGCCTGATCCGCATGGCGGACGGGGACGGCCGGGCGGTGCTGACGCTCGCGGAAGAGGTATGGCGGGCGGCGCGCCGGGACGAGATATTCGATTCCGCCGGGCTTCAGGAGATCGTCCAGCGCCGCGCGCCGGTATACGACAAGGGCCAGGACGGCCATTACAACCTGATCTCGGCGCTCCATAAATCCGTTCGGGGCTCCGACCCGGACGCGGCGCTCTATTATCTCTGCCGCATGTTCGATGCCGGGGAGGATCCGCTCTATATCGGCAGGCGGCTCGTGCGGATGGCGGTCGAGGATATCGGCCTTGCCGATCCGCAGGCACTGGCGATCTGCAATGCCGCCAAGGATGCCTATGATTATCTCGGGTCCCCCGAAGGGGAACTGGCTCTTGCCGAGGCCTGCGTCTATCTTGCAACGGCGCCGAAATCCAACGCGGTCTATACCGCCTACAAGGCGGCGATGCGTGCGGCCAAGGAGAACGGATCTCTGCTGCCGCCGAAGCATATCCTCAACGCTCCGACGAAGCTCATGAAGGGGGAAGGCTACGGCGACGGCTATCGTTACGATCATGACGAGCCCGACGCATTCTCCGGCCAGGATTATTTCCCCGAGAAGATGGGCAGAAAGACCTTCTACGATCCCCCGGAGCGCGGCTTCGAACGTGAGATCCGCAAGCGGCTGGAGTGGTGGAACAAGCTTCGGCGCGACCGGAATTCGTGAGGGCTCGCCCCAGCTCCGTCACTCCCGCAGGGCTGCCTTGCCACAGGATGCCTTGCTGTCCCGATGAGGCCGTGGCATAGAAGAACCACATCGCAGACGGCTGCACGGATCGAATGGATCCGAACTTCCGCGGGGACGGCCTCGCTCCACATGAAGGAGTTCGAAATGGCCTGGTTCACGCTGTTGCTCGCCGGAATTCTCGAAATCGGCTGGGCGATCGGTCTCAAATACACGAATGGATTTACGCGGTTCACGCCGACTGTGCTGACGGTCGGGTCGATGATCCTGAGCGTCGTTCTGCTCGGAATAGCGGTGCGTTCGCTGCCGCTTGGCACGGCCTATGCCGTGTGGACCGGCATCGGCACCGTGGGTACCGTCATTCTCGGCATCATTCTGTTCGCAGAGCCGGCAACGGCGATGCGCCTCGGCTGCATCGGCCTCATCGTCGCGGGCATCGCGGGTCTGAAGCTCGTCGGCTGACGTGTTCGACCACTGAAAGTCTGCCCCTCATCCGGCCTGCCGGCCACCCTCTTCGCGCCAGCGGGGCGAAGAGACTCGCGGCGCCCCGGCAGGGGGATGAGGAGCAAGTGACCCTTCACGTCACTTCAGCGCGTCGAGTACGACCGCGGCAGCCAGCATTTCCCGCCAGCGGTTTTCGCGCCGTCTGAATGCCTCTTCGTCTGTTCCCCACTGTTCGATCTGCCAATCCTCGTCGACATGAGCGGCAGCCCATGCCTGTTCGGCGGAGAGCCTGCCCATGGCGAGGGCAAGAGCGAGCAGGGCGGATCCGGTCAGGCTGGTGACGGTGTGCAGGCAGGCGAGGCCGAGCGGTGTCGCAAACCCGCGCAGGCTCTCGGCAAAGGCCGAGACCGCCTCCGCCGGTTGTTCCTGATGGATCACGCCTTCCACGAGAATGAACCGGGCGCCGAGCGTCCGGGCGGCCCAGTCGATTATCGGATTCCAGTGCTCGTTCTGCCGAGCGACGAGTTCTTTCGGGCTGTCGGCCCGATAGCAGAGAAGATCGCTGCCGACAAAACGGACGATATCGTCGAAGACCGCACGATCGTCGAGCGCAACTCCGTCCATCGCGGTGTTGACGATCCGCGTGAGCGGCATCGCCGAGGGATCGATGATTTCGGTCTGGGCGTCCCACTCGGCTGCCAGCAGCCCTGCGAGCTTTTCGGTGGGTACGGTGAGCGCCCGTTTGGCCGGTGTGCGCACTGACCTTCCGTCGAGAAGCACGGCGTATCCGCCGTCATCCGCCGGTGCGGCGCTCGCCTGCTTGTAGAAGCGTTTCGGCAGCGGTTTCTGCATCTGGATCTGGGCCCGACGCACAGGATCGTCGTGGCTCAGCGCACCACTCAGTTCGTCGCGAATATCAGGCATGGCTGTGGTCCATCCATTCGATTATGTCTGCCGGAACGCGGGCGATGTGATCCGCACCGGATGCCATCAGCTCCGGGACACTGGCGTAACCCCAGGCGACGCCCAGGGCATCGGCGCCGGCGGCCTTCGCCATCTGCATGTCATAGATCGCGTCTCCGATCACGATCGTGTCGCGGGGATCGAACTCCAGCCTCCGCGCAGCACTCCGCCACCATGGCGGGATGCGGCTTCGAGGGGCAGTCGTCCGCCGTGCGGGAGACGAAGAAAATCTTGTCGAATCCATGCATCGCCGCGATATGCGTCAGACCTCGCCTCGATTTGCCGGTGACGGCACCGATCAGCAGTTCGTCGCGTCCGGCCAGGGTCTGCATCATCTCCGCAATGCCCGGAAACAGCGCTTCGCTGCAGCCGGGTTCGCCTCGTACCGAGGCGAATATAGATTTGTAATGCGCCGTCATTGCGGTCGCCCGGTCGTCGACGTGTTCCTGCCCCATGAGCCGGGCAATGGCGATATCGAGAGTGAGGCCGATGATCGCCTTGGTCGCGTCCGATGTCGGGCGATCCAGATCGAAGGCCTCGAAGGTGCGGGCCATCACCTCATGGATCAGTCCCGCGCTGTCGACGAGCGTTCCGTCGCAATCGAAAAGGACGAGCTTCATCACTCTTCCTCGCCGGCGGCGTTTTCGTCGAAGCCGAGCAGATTCCAGCTCTGCACCATGTGCTGGGGCAGGGGAGCGGTGATCTTCAGCCGCCCGCCGTTCGGATGCGGAATATCTATGTGCCGCGCATGAAGGTGCAGCCGGTTCTGCATGCCGCCGGGGAAGGTCCAGTTGACGTCCGCTTCGAAGTATTTCGGATCGCCGATGATCGGATGGCCGATATGGGCGGCGTGGACGCGCAGCTGGTGCGTGCGGCCGGTATAGGGTTCCATTTCCAGCCAGGCGAGGTTCTGCCCGGCTTGTTCGACGATCCGGTAATAGGAGATGGCGTGGTCGGCGCCATTCTCGCCGTGCTTGGCAATCCGGACACGGTCGCCATCGGGCGTGGGCTCCTTTACCAGCCAGGTGGAAATCTTGTCTTCCCGCTTGCGCGGCACGCCCCTGACCAGGGCCCAGTATGTCTTCTTGGTGTCGCGCTCGCGAAATGCCGCGGTCAGCTGTTGCGCAGCCCCACGCGTGCGGGCGACGACAAGTACGCCCGAGGTATCACGGTCGAGACGATGGACGAGGCGCGGCTTTTCGCCCTTCTGGCTGGTCCAGGCCTCGAGCATCTTGTCTATATGCCGGTTGACGCCCGAGCCGCCCTGAACGGCAAGGCCGGCCGGTTTGTTGAGCACGATGACCTTGGCATCCTCATGCAGCACCATGCGCGACAGAAGCTCTCCGTCCGGCGATTGACGCAGGTCCCGGCCGCCGATCGGGCCGGATTTCGCTTCCTTGGGATCGACGCCGAGCGGCGGAATGCGGATCGTCTGGCCGGGTTGTATGCGCGTGTCGGATTTTGCCCGCGCCCCGTCCACGCGGATCTGTCCGGAACGCAGCAGCTTCTGCAGCGGACCGAAGCCCAGTCCGGGGAAATGCACCTTGAACCAGCGGTCGAGACGCATTCCCGCTTCGTCGCTGTCAACCTGCCTGTGTTCTATGCCCGCCATTTGCAGAAATCCGCCTTCTTTTCTTTAAAGGCTGGCTTTAGACCATTGCGCGCATCAGGGCCAGCCCGGCGAACACGGCAAGTATCGAAAGACCGACGCTCGCCGCGATATAGGCGAGGCCACTCATCGTCTGCCCGTGTTCCAGAAGGGTGATCGCGTCGAGCGAAAAGGCCGAGAACGTCGTGTAGCCCCCCAGCACGCCGGTGATCAGGAACACGCGTATTTCCGGCGAGGCTCCCATCTTATGCATGATGAACTGCGCCAGAAAACCGATCAGAAAGGAACCCGTAACGTTCACGAACAGCGTCCCCCAGGGAAAGACGGGTCCGGCGCGCTGCAGCATCCAGAGGCCGACGAGGTAGCGCAGGACGGAGCCAAGGGCGCCGCCGGCACCGACGAGGAGGATATGGTTCATCAAATCGTTCCGATCCGAGAAGGCTGCATCCTGTCAGCCGAGTCTCTCGGCGTGCCACCTGAGATGGTCGTCCATGAAGGTCGAGATGAAATAATAGGAATGGTCGTAACGCTCATGCATCCGGAGCGTAAGCCCGATGCCCGTTCCTTTGACGGCTTCTTCGAACAGCCAGGGGCGCAGACCGTTTTCGAGGAAGCTATCCGCCTTGCCCTGGTCGATCAGGAATTCCGGGAAGCGGGCCCCGTCCTCGACGAGGGCGCAGGCATCGTATTTCCGCCAGGCGGTCTTGTCGGGACCGAGATACTTCTCGAAGGCACCGACCGACCAATCGGCGGAAGACGGCGCGACGATCGGCGCGAAAGCGGAGCAACTCTTGAAACGCTCAGGGTCCTTGAGAGCGACGGTCATTGCGCCATGCCCGCCCATCGAGTGGCCGAAGATACCCTGGCGGCTCATATCCACGCGGAAATGCTGACCGACCAGGGCCGGGAGTTCTTCTGTGATGTAGCTGTACATCCGATAGTGCTCGTCCCAGGGCTTCTCCGTCGCATCGAGATAGAAGCCGGCGCCCTTGCCCATCTGCCAGTTGGTGAGTTCATCGGGAACATCCGCCCCTCTTGGGCTCGTATCCGGGCAGACGATGATGAGTCCCAGCTCCGAGGCCATGCGGCGGTACTCGCCTTTCTCCATGACATTGGCGTGGGTGCAGGTGAGGCCGGAGAGATACCAGAGAACGGGGCGAGGCTCCGTGATCGCCTGCGGTGGTACAAAGACGGCGAAGGTCATTTCGCCTTTGCAGGCCGTGGAATCATGAGCGTAGACGCCCTGCATGCCGCCGAAGGCCGTGTTCTGCGAGATTACTTTCATTCTTTGCTCCTGAATTTCATGGGGCGGCGCCCGCAAGCTGAACCGCGGCATTGACGGCGGCGGCGACGAGCACCGTGTTGAAGAAGAACGAGACGATAGCGTGCATCAGGTTCACGCGGCGCATCGCCGTTGTCGTGATGGCGACATCCGACGTCTGCGCCGTCATCCCGATGACGAAGGCGAAATAGAGGAAATCGTATCCGCCGGGACTGTCGGTCTCCGGGAATGCAAGACCGCGCGCTGCGGGATTGCTGGCGGGATCATTGCGGTCGGCAAGCCAATAAAGATGAGCATAATGCAGCGCCGCCATGGTGTGGATCGTCGCCCAGCCGAGCGCAACCGCTGCGAAGGCGATGGACAGCCCCACCGCGCCGCCGCCCCCGGCGCGGTTCAGCGCGAGGAACAGAGCCACCAGCGACGTCGCCGCGGCAACGAGCGTCACCAGGAAGATGATTGGCTCCGGCTCACCCGTGTCGCGCGCATTGGCCTGGAGATAACTGCCGGTAAGTTTGGGAAGCCGCAAAGCCGTGATCGACAGATAGATAAGGAAAAAGAGGATGGCCGCGACCTCGATTGCTTCTGCGCGGAAGAATGCAAAACCGATGGGCAGGCTGACCAACCCGCCCGTCAGGGCGAGATAAAACGGCCAGTGCCGCAGGCCTGCCTTCCGATCCATTCGCCGCCTCCGTTCGCCGGTTCTACCTTTTTACCCGTCGGCAGAGTCGGTCAAGCGTTTCGAGAAAAGCGGAGCGGTCGCGGGAGGTGAGGGCGGCGTTATAGCCTTTGCTTTCCCCGGTCTCCCTGAGATGGGCCGAGAGATCGCGCATCGCGGATGCCATGCCGATGTTGGTCTCGTCGAAGACGCGCCCGGTCGGCCCGGTGACGAGCGCTCCGGCGCCGACGCAGCGCACGGCAAGCGGCACGTCGGCAGTGACGACGATGTCGCCGTCCCTGGCGCGTTCGGCGATCCAATCATCCGCTGCGTCGAAACCGGCCGATACGATGACGTTGCGAACCATCGGATCGCGCGAGGGGCGCAGGCCGGAATTGGCGACAAAGGTCACCTCCAGGCCATGGCGCTCGGCCACCTTCAGGATTTCCGGCTTTACCGGGCACGCATCGGCATCGACATAGATCATCGGGGATAGCTTCCGGCAGGCAAAAAAGCGCCGGATTCATTGGCCTCCGGCGCTTTCCTGAATGAGATTGCGAACTCAGTAGACAACGACAGAGCGAATGCTCTCGCCGGAATGCATGAGCTCGAACCCCTTGTTGATGTCCTCGAGCGGCATGGTGTGGGTGATCATCGGATCGATCTCGATCTTGCCCTCCATGTACCAGTCGACGATCTTCGGCACGTCGGTGCGCCCGCGCGCGCCGCCGAAGGCGGTGCCCATCCAGGTGCGGCCGGTAACGAGCTGGAAAGGCCTGGTGGCAATCTCCTGGCCGGCGCCGGCGACGCCGATGATCACCGACTTGCCCCAGCCGCGATGCGAGGCTTCGAGCGCCTGGCGCATGACCTTGGTGTTGCCGGTGCAGTCGAAGGTGTAGTCGGCGCCGCCGATCTGGTCGGCACCGCGCTTCGTCAGGTTGACGAGATCGGGCACGATGTCGTCGCCGACCTCCTTCGGATTGACGAAGTGGGTCATGCCGAACTTTTCGCCCCAGGGCTTCTTGTCGTTGTTGAGGTCGACGCCGATGATCATGTCGGCGCCGGCAAGGCGAAGCCCCTGGATGACGTTGAGCCCGATGCCGCCGAGACCGAAGACGATGGCGGTGGCGCCGATCTCGACCTTGGCGGTGTTGATCACCGCGCCGATGCCGGTGGTGACGCCGCAGCCGATATAGCAGATCTTGTCGAAGGGGGCGTCCGGATTGACCTTGGCGAGCGCGATCTCCGGCAGCACGGTGAAGTTCGAAAAGGTCGAGCAGCCCATATAGTGGTGGACCTTGTCGCCGTTGATCGAGAACCGCGAGCTGCCGTCCGGCATCAGCCCTTGCCCCTGGGTGGCGCGGATGGCGGTGCAGAGATTGGTCTTGCGGCTGAGGCAGGAGGGGCAGGAGCGGCATTCCGGCGTATAGAGCGGGATGACGTGGTCGCCCTTCTTCACCGAGGTGACGCCGGGGCCGACATCGACGACGATGCCGGCGCCCTCATGACCGAGGATCGCCGGGAACAGCCCCTCCGGATCGGCCCCCGACAGCGTGAAATCGTCGGTATGGCAGATGCCGGTCGCCTTCACCTCGACCAGCACCTCGCCGGCCCGAGGGCCTTCGAGCTGCACGGTCATGACCTCCAGCGGCTTGCCGGCTTCCAAGGCCACTGCGGCGCGTACGTCCATTTCTCTACTCCATCAAACTAAGAACAACGAGGCGGGGCGACCGTCATATCGCGCCGGTCGCCACCGGCAAGAGGAAAAATCCTATCCGATCACCGAACGTCCTGGTTCAGGCGTTCGAATTCCATCTCGAGTGCCGAAATAGCCTCGGCGGTTTGATCGTGCAGCTTCTTTACGAGATCCAGCTGCTTGCGAAGTTCGTCCCCGAAGCATCTCCGGTGTTATCATCCGGTGCGCGTCCGATACCGGCCATCAGCCAGGCGGGCGTCACGCCAAGCACGCCGGCCAGCATGAACAGGCGATTGGCCCGTGGTTCGGCGCGATCGCGTTCCCAGGAGGAAATGGTGTCGCTGCGGACACCGAGCTTGCTGGCAAGCTCCTTCGTAGAGAGTCCCGTCGCGTCACGCGCTCTCCAGATACGACCGCCCAGCGTATCGCCGTCTCCTGTCTCACGCAGACGTGCAATCGCATTCTCGGTTGATAACAGCATGGTAGCTCCTTTCGCCTGTTGTCGTTGTCGGGTGCCGAGGCACCCTGACTGCCCGCGGTGGGGCGAAGGTGAGGGGAGCTTATAGGCTTTTCCTTGCGGATGGGGCAATGTGAAGCGGCAAAAAGACGGCTAAAAGCGGCTTTGCCGACGTTTCCGCACGGAGCAACGTGCCGTGGGACCCTGCTATTCGTTCTCGATTCGGGTCGGGCCGAAGACCCTTTCGAAGGCCTCCCTCAGCCTGATATCGACATCGGCCATCATGACGGGCAGACCGAGATCGACGAGGCTGGTGACACCATAGCCGCGAATGCCGCAAGGCACGATGCCCCCGAAATGCTCGAGGTCCGGATCGACGTTCAACGACAATCCGTGAAAGCTCACCCATTTGCGCAAGCGAATGCCGATTGCCGCTATCTTGTCCTCCGCCATCGTCCCGTCCATGAGCGGCGGCTTTTCCGGGCGGCGCACCCAGACGCCGACACGATCTTCACGGCGTTCGCCCTTGACGTTCATGGAATCGAGCGTGGCGATGATGACGCTCTCGAGTGCGGCGACAAATCCGCGGACGTCCTGGCGTCTGCGCTTCAAGTCGAGCATGACGTAGACGACCCGCTGCCCGGGACCGTGATAGGTGTATTCGCCGCCTCTTCCGGTGGCAAAAACCGGGAGCATATCCGGCATCACGAGGTCGGCGGCGTTGGCGCTGGTTCCCGCGGTGAAAAGCGGCGGGTGCTCGACCAGCCAGACCAGCTCGTCGGCGGTGCCGTCCGCGATCGCGGCGGCTTCGCGCTCCATCGTCTCGACGGCCTCCGGATATTCCACGAGGGAAGGCGCAATGCGCCACCGCACCGGCGGTGCATCCGGCGGAGCGAACATGCTCTGGATAAGATCTTCGCGTTGCATGGGAACCTTGCGAATACTGATTTTTTCCGGCCTGTACATGGGGTCGCCGACGGCAAGAGTCCAGCGTTTCCAGTGGTTCGCGGGGAGCCGATCGAAATAGTTTTGTTTCTCGTCAAATTTCTGTCGTCACGCACTTGTGCACCCGGAATCCTTTTGCTACATGCAGCCCCGCCGACGCAATCGGCACCTACCACGATGCGGTCGTGGCGGAATTGGTAGACGCGCAGCGTTGAGGTCGCTGTGGGGCAACCCGTGGAAGTTCGAGTCTTCTCGACCGCACCATCTAAGATGAAGAAGCCCTCGTAACCAAATGGTTCCGTGGGTTTTTTATTTTTAATCCTCTTTCACGACGTTGTTGCTGGACGCGGTAGGACGCGAGGACTATTCTCGGATTTACGGCGCAAAACAGCTCGGCGTCATGCCTCGGGCCACAGCGTCGTCCAGGTCTCTGCTCCGTGCCGATGCGGAGCGCCCGCCACGACATCGACATGGCGGTGCCCGATCACGAAATCACCGTTCTACACGATGTTGTTGATGGCTAAATTCGTGGAATCGCAAAAAAAAAGTCGGCGAATGAGCAGGGACAAGTTATGATTCGCTTGTCATGACGGATTCGCGAGAAGCGCCGGCATGATGGGGTGACAGAGCGACGAAGTCTTGCGGAGTGCGCCTCATAACGTTCATGAGGCGCCGATCGGTCGGTCCCGAACTGATATGCGGATGTTCGTCGCTGGCTGCTGCTTCGGTATCCGTTTCAGTGTCGGTTACGTGAAGGAACTTTGAAGCTAGGAAAACCGTTCACCTGAAGCAGATGCCGAAAGGCAGCGAGCCCGTTTCAACCAAGCGGCCCGCCGCGGGAGAGCACGATGCAAAGGAGTGAATCTGACGTCTTCGATCTCTTTTCGGAGATTTATACGAGTGCAGCGCAAGAAGAGATAAGTCTACAGGAATATCTCCTCGCATGTCGCGATGACAAAAGCATGTACGCCACCGCTCAGGAACGAATGGTGGACGCAATTGGAGACCCGATTCTCGTCGATACCAGCGCTGACGAGCGTTTAGGTCGGATCTTCGCAAACCGAACCATCAAAATCTACCCGGCCTTCTCCGACTTCTTCGGCATGGAAGACACGATCGAGCGGATCGTCGGCTACTTCCGCTATGCCGCGCAGGGTCTCGAGGAGCGCAAGCAGATCCTTTATCTTCTGGGGCCGGTCGGCGGCGGCAAGTCTTCGCTCGCCGAAAGATTGAAGAAGCTGATGGAACTGCGACCGATCTACACGCTGATGGTCGACGGCAAGATCAGCCCGGTTTTCGAATCGCCGCTCGGCCTGTTCCATCCCGAACGGATGGCCGATCTCCTGGAAGACAAATACGGCATCGCCCGTAGGAGGCTGACAGGGCTGATCTCTCCCTGGGCCGCCAAGCGGCTGGACGAGGTCGGTGGCGACATATCCAAGTTCAGCGTCGTCAAGCTGATGCCGTCGCGCCTGCGTCAGATCGGCATCGCCAAGACCGAGCCGGGCGACGAGAACAATCAGGATGTCTCCTCGCTTGTCGGCAAGGTCGATATCCGCCAGCTCGAGAACTACAGCCAGGCCGACCCGGATGCCTACTCCTACAGCGGCGGCCTGAACCGCACGACGCAGGGGCTGCTCGAATTCGTCGAAATGTTCAAGGCGCCGATCAAGGTCCTGCATCCTCTTCTGACGGCGACCCAGGAAGGCAGCTACAACGGTACGGAAAACTTCGGCGCATTCCCGTTTCAGGGCACCATTCTCGCCCACTCCAACGAATCGGAATGGCTGCAGTTCAAGAACAACCGCAACAACGAGGCTTTCCTGGACCGCATCCTGGTGGTCAAGGTGCCCTATTGCCTGCGCGTCACCGAGGAGAAGCAGATCTACGAAAAGCTTCTTCGCGAGAGCGAATTGGTCAGCAATCCCTGCGCACCCGAGGTGCTGGAGATACTGAGCCGTTTCACCGTATCCACCCGGCTCGTTCCTCACGAGAACTCGTCTCTCTACACCAAGATGCGCGTCTATGACGGCGAGAACCTCAAGGATGTCGACCCGAAGGCACGATCGGTGCAGGAGTATCGGGACGCTGCCGGCGTCGATGAGGGCATGACGGGCGTCAGCACGCGCTTTGCCTTCAAGGTCCTGTCCGAGGCCTTCAATTACGACACGAAGGAGGTCGCGGCCGATCCCGTACATCTGATGTACATCCTGGAGCAGGCCATCAAGCGCGAGCAGTTTGCGAAGGAAACGGAGGCAGCCTATCTCGACTTCATCAAGTCGGAACTCGCCACGCGTTATGCGGAATTCATCGGTCACGAGATCCAGAAGGCCTATCTCGAGTCCTACAGCGAATACGGCCAGAACCTATTCGACCGCTATATCGCCTATGCCGATGCCTGGCTCGAGGACCAGGACTTCAAGGATCCCGATACGGGGCAGATCCTCAACCGCAAGATCCTCGACAGTGAGCTGTCTCAGATCGAAAAACCGGCGGGCATCGCCAATCCGAAGGACTTCCGCAACGAGGTGGTCAAGTTCACCTTGCGGGCGCGGGCCAAGAACCATGGCAAGAACCCGTCCTGGACGAGCTATGAAAAACTTCGCGAGGTCATCGAGAAGCGCATGTTCGGTCAGGTCGAAGACCTGCTGCCGGTCATCAGCTTCGGGTCGAAGAAGGACAGCTCCACAGAGAAGCAGCATGTCGAATTCGTACAGCGCATGAAGGAGCGTGGGTACACCGAACGGCAGGTGCGGCGTCTCGTCGACTGGTACATGCGTGTAAACAAGGCGGGTTGAGGCTGCGGATGCGGGGGTTAGCTAATGCCGAATTTCATCGACCGTCGCCTCAATCCGAAGGATAAGAGTCTCGGTAACAGGCAACGCTTCCTGAAACGGGCACGAGAGGAACTGAAGCGCACCATCAAAGAGCGGGTCAAGTCGGGCAAGATCGCGGATGTCGATGCCGAACAGAACGTGTCCATGCCCGCCCGCGGCGTCAACGAGCCGGCTTTCCAGCCGGACTCCAACAGCGGCGAGCGACGCCACGTCCTGCCGGGCAACCGGGAGTTCGCGGCGGGAGACCGTATCCCCAAAAGGGGGTCAGGCGGCGGTGCGGGCAATGCGGGAGCCGGCACTGGTCAGAGCGAAGACGAGTTTCAGTTCGTCCTTTCGCGCGAGGAGGTGCTCGATCTCTTCTTCGAGGACCTCGAACTTCCCGACATGGTAAAGCTCAATCTGAAGGAATCGGTTACCTTCAAGCGACGGCGGGCCGGCTTCAGCGCAAGCGGCTCCCCGACGAACATCAATGTCGGCCGGACCATGCGCAACAGCTACGGACGCCGCATCGCATTGCGGCGGCCGTCGCGCCGGGAAATCGAGGCGATTGCCGACGAGATTGCCGGGCTGGAGACGGAGCCGCGCGGACGCATCAAGCACCGGCAGCGCCTGGAGGAACTGCGCCAGAAGCTCGACGGTCTCGAGCGCCGGCGCCGGCGTATTCCCTATGTCGATCCCGTCGACATTCGCTTCAATCGTTTCGAGCCGCAGCCGCTGCCCAATGCGAGTGCGGTCATGTTCTGCCTCATGGATGTCTCCGCTTCGATGGGGGAGCGGGAGAAGGACCTCGCCAAGCGTTTTTTCGTGCTGCTGCACCTCTTCCTCAAGCGGCGCTACGAGCGGATCGACATCGTGTTCATCCGGCACACCGACGAGGCCGGCGAGGTCGACGAGAATACCTTCTTCTACAGCAAGCAGAGCGGCGGCACGGTCGTTTCCACCGCGCTGGAGGAGATGCTGCGCGTCATCCGGGAGCGCTATCCTGCCCACGAATGGAACATCTATGCTGCGCAGGCGTCGGACGGCGAGAATATCTCAGGCGACTCCGAACGCTGCGCTTCCCTTCTTCACGACGAACTGATGGGACTTTGCCAATACTACGCCTATGTCGAGATTATCGATGAGCGAGAGACGGAGATTTTCGGCACTACCGATAACGGGACTTCGCTCTGGCGGGCCTATCGCACCGTCGACGGCGAATGGCCGAATTTTCAGATGACCCGCATCGCGAAACCGGCGGATATCTACCCCGTCTTCCGAAAACTCTTCGGCAAGCAGCCGGAAATGCAATTGCGCAAGTGAAAAGGGACCGGGATGTCAAAGGGCGCCGCCTCAAACCTTCTGTTCCACAGTTCCGACTGGAATTTCGAGACGCTGGCGCGCACCTACGATGCCATCGAGGAGATCGCGCTCGGCGATCTCGGTCTCGACGTATACCCCAATCAGCTCGAGATCATCTCCTCCGAGCAGATGCTGGATGCCTACTCGTCGGTGGGCATGCCGCTCATGTACCAGCATTGGTCTTTCGGGAAGCGCTTCGTTTTCGAGGATCATCTCTATCGCAGGGGCCGGCGCGGCCTCGCTTATGAGCTGGTGATCAACTCCAATCCCTGCATCACCTACTTGATGGAGGAGAACACCATGGCCATGCAGGCCCTGGTGACCGCACATGCAGCCTTCGGCCACAATCATTTTTTCAAGAACAATTACCTCTTCCGGCAGTGGACCGACGCCAGCGCAATCCTCAGCTATATGGACTTCGCGAAGAAATACATCAGCAAATGCGAAGAACGGCACGGAACGACGGCGGTCGAGGCGATCCTCGACTCTGCCCATGCACTCATGGAGCAGGGCGTGTTCCGCTACAGACGGCCCCCGCGCCTGTCGACCGAAAAAGAGCAGGAGCGGATGCGCGAGAGGCTGGAATATGAAGAGCAGACCTTTAGCGACCTGTGGAGAACGCTTCCACCCGCGGGAGAGAACAACGATCCCACGCAATTGGAACGGGAGCTCTCCGAGCGGAAAAAATCGCTGAACCTCCCGGAAGAGAATCTGCTCTATTTCCTGGAGAAGACCAGCCTCATCCTTGAGCCCTGGCAGCGGGAGATACTGCGAATCGTTCGAGTGATCGCGCAGTACTTCTATCCGCAGCGACAGACGAAGGTCATGAACGAGGGATGCGCCACTTTCGTCCACTACACCATCATGAACAGCCTTTTCGACCAGGGCAAAATAAGCGAAGGCGCGATGCTGGAGATTCTCCAGAGTCATACCAATGTCGTTTTCCAGCCGGGCTTCGACGATCCCCGCTTTCCGGGGATCAACCCCTATGCGTTGGGATTTGCCATGATGCAGGACATCGAACGCATCTGCGTCGAGCCGACGGCGGAGGATCGCGATTGGTTTCCCGAAATCGCCGGCACCGGCAATTGGCGCGAGACGCTTCTCGATGCCTGGGCGAACCACCGTGACGAGTCCTTCATCCTGCAATTCCTCAGTCCTGCGCTGATCCGAAAGTTTCGGCTGTTCCTGCTGACGGACGAGGCGGACGACAATTTCTGCGAGGTGGCATCCATCCATAACGAGCGCGGCTACGAAACGATTCGCGGCGCTCTCGCCCGCAGCTACGACATCGGAAGCAGCCAGCCGGACATCCAGGTGATGGATGTCGATTTGTTGGGCGACCGGCACCTGCGATTGCAGCACAATGTAAAGAATGGAGTGCTCCTGGAGGAGAACAGCCGCGATGCCACTCTGCGCCACGTCCGCCGTCTTTGGGGCTACGAGGTGAGCCTCGCCGGCGTCGATATGGAGAGCGGCGAGACGCTCTACGAGTGCTCGACGGAGGAGCTGTCGGACTAAGGCCGTGCGCCACTCTTCACCCTCATCCCTGTGCTTGTCACAGGGATCCAGTAGCGCCGCGTCTGCGGCGCGGGAAATGTTCTTTCAGCCCAAGGACTTGGTCTGGCTGGATTCCTGTGACAAGCACAGGAATGAGGAAATCAAAGAAGCGGCGGCGGCCCGAATCTCCAGCACAGACAGGGGAAGGGAGAGACGGGCCGAGTGTGAGCGTCTTCGCCCGGCATACCGCCTCTCATAATGTTCTGAGCGCCTACACCGGCCCGGCCGTCCACTCGGCGATTATTTCTCGGTCCCGTCCGGGGAAACCTGCTGCGAACTCGCCGCCGGTGCCGGTCTGTGCCGTGGGATCCCGGTCGGTCGGGACGGGCTGTCCGGTGCCGACGCTGCCTGTCTGCTCCGGCGAGGGCGCCGGTTGGACCTGTTCGGTTTCGGTCAGGCGGTCGTTGTCGGTGCTTTCACCCCAGATTTCGACGGCGCCCCAGGCGAGGAGGGCGAGGAACAGTCCGCCGACGAGGACCCCAAGCACCGGAACGCCCGTGCGACCCTGCTTGGCTTCCTCACCGGTGAAATTCTCTCGATCCGCTCCGTGCGTTGCCGAGGCCGGATCGCCGCGTTCGTCAAGATATTTGGCCATCGCTTTGACTCCACTGGCTATCTACAGCGCCGCGCCTCAAGAGAGGCGAAAGGTCGGTGTAGCACCTTGAATTGCTGCATTTTTCGTCCTTGGACCGGCTAGGATCCGAGGATACATGCAGTAGGGAACGGAGCGGAGGCCGACAATGTTCCGTGATCAGTCGCCGGGCGGCCAGGAGTTGGCGACGCTACGGCGAACGAGCTTATATGTATGGTCGGGTTGAACCTCATAGGTCTCGAAGACCATGGTGCCCTTATGAAGGAACCGGTTCTGGATCATGGTCCCAGGGGCCGCACGGGTCTTCCGAGAGGAGGCAGTTTCTCCATAGGTGAGGCTTCCCGGAAGCGGCTCCAGGTCGGGAGGGGTCGCGGTGCAGGCTGCAAGCGCAACCACGCAGAGAAGCATGAGGGCTATTTTGTTCATCAATTGTCCTTCGCCTTGCTGTTTGGAGCCGATGGCCGACCGGAAGACGGTTTACGGCAGATCGAAGGGGTGCCGCAATCATTGCGTGCCGGGAAAAGCTTCGGCTCGGTTAAATTTTTCGAACCGCTTGACGGCGCGTTCGCGCTTCAGTCTGGAAAGCCGTCGAATCCAGAAGATACCGTTGAGCTGGTCGATCTCATGCTGCAGGCAGACCGCCATCAATCCCTCGGCTTCTTCCTCGCGGGTCTCGCCGTCCAGCGTTTGAAAGCTGACGCGCACGCGCGCCGGCCGCTCCACTTCTTCCGTGACACCGGGCATCGAGACACTGCCTTCGCTGTGGCGCACCGTCTCGCTCGACTGCCAGACGATTTCCGGGTTGACGAAGCTGCGCGGTCCTATCTGCGGGTCGACTTCGATGGCGGTCAGCCGCTGCAGAATGCCGATGTGGGGCGCGGTGATGCCTATGCCCGGGGCTGCGCGCATGGTGTCGACGAGATCGTCTGATAGCTGGCGGAGAGCGCCATCGAACCGGCTGATCTGCTCGGCTGACGTCGTCAGCAGCGCACTTGGAAAGCGTATGATCGGTCGGACAGCCATGAGAAATGTCTCTGCTCGGGTGAGTGGTCGGGCCGGCGCCCGGTGGGATCGTCACATTCGTTTCATCATTTCCTATGTTTTTGCAACAGCTTGGATAAATGTTCCGAGGCGGATCGCCGATCTCGTCTCGACTGTGGACTGAGGCGGAGCTTTGCGCTAGCAGGGCAGAGGAGCCGTTCCGGCGCGGGCTCGGTCGGCGGTAATCTCTGGAGGGGACCATGAGCAGCACCGGCGACGACGACCGCGGTTCCGACGAAATCGCTGTCCACGGCGACTCGGACATCTACGCTGAAGACGGCTCGGTACGCTCCGATTTCCTGATGCATGTCGGCGCCGCAATCGCGGATCGCGATATCATTTACCTTCGCCAGCATGTCGCCGGCCTCCATGCGTCGGAACTTGGCGACCTGATCGAGGCGATCCAGCCGGAGCAGCGTATCGCATTGGTTCTGCTGCTTGGCAAGGATTTCGACCTGGCTGCGCTGACCGAGGTCGATGAAGGAATCCGTCTGGACATTGTCGAACATCTGCCGAACGAGCAGATTGCCGAGGCGATCGGCGAGATGGATTCCGATGACGCGGTCTACATTCTCGAGGATCTCGACGAGGAGGATCAGGACGAGATCCTCGCCAAGCTTCCCTTTACCGAGCGCGTCCGCCTGCGCCGCTCGCTCGATTATCCGGAGAGCACCGCCGGGCGGCGCATGCAGACCGAGTTCGTCGCGGTGCCGCCTTTCTGGACCGTCGGCCAGACGATCGATTACATGCGCGAGGACGACGACCTTCCCGAAAGTTTCACGCAGATCTTCGTCATCGATCCGACTTTCAAGCTGCTGGGGGCAGTCGATCTGGACCGGGTGCTGCGCGCTAAGCGCTCGGTAAAGATCGATGCGATCATGCGTGACACAAGCCATTCCGTGCCGGCGGAAATGGACCAGGAGGAGGCGGCGCAACTCTTTGAACAGTATGACCTCCTCTCGGCCGCCGTCGTGGATGAAAACGGCCGGCTCGTCGGCGTGCTGACGATCGACGACGTGGTCGACGTGATCCAGGAAGAGGCGGAAGAGGATTTCCTGCGCCTGAGCGGCGTCGGTGACGAAGAACTGTCGGACTCGGTCGCGGAAGCCGCGCGCTCACGCGTTCCCTGGCTTTTCATCAACTCGATGACGGCTTGCGTTTCTGCCTCGGTCATCGGCCTGTTCGATGCGACGATCCAGCAGATCGTCGCACTTGCGGTCCTGATGCCGATCGTTGCAGGCATGGGCGGCAATGCGGGATCGCAAACCATGACCGTGACGGTGCGTGCGCTCGCAACCCGGGGGCTCGATATTCACAACGCGCCGAGAATCATCCGCCGCGAGGCGGGCGTCGGACTTTTGAACGGCGTGATCTTCGGTTCGTTCATCGGGCTTGTTGCGGGACTTTGGTTCCAGAATCCAGACCTCGGCGGCATCATCGCGACCGCGATGCTGGTCAACATGATGGCCGCCGCGCTCGCCGGCATCCTGATCCCGATTCTGCTCGAAAGATACGGTGCCGACCCGGCGGTCTCTTCCGCCGTCTTCGTGACGACCGTCACCGACATAACCGGCTTCTTCAGCTTTCTCGGCATTGCGACATGGTGGTTCAGCATCAGTTGAGGTGAGACGCACGCGGGGGCGCCGTGTTTGACTTTTACGTCAAAGTCAACAATAGTTGAGGCGCGTCTTTGATGGAATGGCTGCGTGAACAAATACTATAGCATTACCGAGCTGACCCGGGAATTCGGCATCTCGACCCGGACACTGCGCTTCTATGAGGATGAAGGTCTGATTCATCCGGAGCGTCGTGGCCGCACGCGTCTGTTCCGCCCCGCCGACAGGCACCTCATAAAGGAGATCCTGCGTGGCCGGCGCATTGGCTTTACCATTGCCGAAATTCGCGAAATCATTCAGGTCTACAAGGATCCGCCGGGTGAGATGGGCCAGCTGCAGCTCTTGATCAAGCGCGTCGAGGAGAAGCGCGAGGACTTGCGGCAGAAGCGCAAGGACATCGAAGACACACTTAGCGAACTCGACAATGTCGAAGAGGCCTGCCTCACGCGCCTTGCCGAAATCGGCGTCGGCACCTGACGATCCCTGAGTTTTTGCGTATTCATTTCGTACGCCGATGCAGCCAGTGAACGGCGGCTCGCATACGCGAACGCTGTCGTAGCGCGCCCAAAAACTCCCTCATTCCTGTGTGCGTCACAGGAATACAGCCAGCCCAAGGCCCTGGGCAGACTCGTCCATCTCCGCTCAAATCCAACGGCTCGTGTGCCGGCAATATCGCTCGAACTCGAAACCGAAGCGCGACAGCAGGTGCCGCTCCTCCTTGCGGATCGCGAAAAGCGTGGTCAATCCGACTGCCGCGATTGCCATGATGAAGAACCAGGGGTTGATCGTCGCCAATCCGAGGCCGGTCATCGCCAGCGTGTAGCTGAAATAGATCGGGTTGCGGCTGAAACGAAATGGGCCGCAGGTAACGAGGCAGGTGGCGCACCGGTTCGGAAGTACGGCTGTGTGGCGGTCAAGGAGGGTTTTGACGGCCCAGAGATCGATGGTGATCGCCAGCACGACAAGGCCGTAGCCCACCAGCGAGAGGATCCAGCTGTGCTCGTGCGCCACCGGAATCGGGAAAAGGTGGCCCAGGGCCAGCGCGGTGAGAACGGCCGCGCCATAGAGCAGAGGCGGCCATGGAAACTTCAGCGGCTTGGCACGAAAGGCATTCATGTCCTAGTCCCCCGACTGTGCCTCTCCTGATTGTGCATCCATTGTGCACTGACCCGCGATTCGCGCAATGCGTTCATCCGTGCTCACGTCGATCTTGCCCAGGTTCAGATCGTCGAACAGGTTCTGTTCCTTCAGGCCGGCGAGTGTGCAACCGCAAAAGGCGCTGCAGGAGATCGCGGAATTTTCGTTGCTGCATGCCCGTTCGCAATTCAGCAGATAGACCTGTGCGGGATCCGGTGTCGGGGCGGGAACGGCGAGAGAGAAAAGATAGACTGCCGCGATAAGCAGCGGCTGGTGGATGAGATATATCAGAAGGCTGTGACGGCCGCCAAAGGCGAGAGGCGTCATCCACGGGAGCTTACGGGTCCCGGCGCTTCGGCTGCGCCGGGCGGAAAATAGCGGGTGGAGCAGCTTCGCGGTGCCGAGGCCGAGCAGGAAAGGGGCAACCCACGGAAGCAGAGGAACGTAGTCATTCGAGCGCGGGATCGCTTCCGAGAGGCCGACCCACCAGAGCGCCGGCATGTCGAAAAACGACGAGCGCAGATAGAGGGGAGCCGCGAAGGCCGCGGCGGCTGCAAGAAAGGAAACGGCAGCCGGCAATTTCAGAAACAGGAGGCCGATGAGGCTTGCCGCGGCAATGGCGTGAAGAATCCCGAAGAAGATGAACGACTGGGGGAAGGCGAACCAGGTCCCGATGCTGATCAGCGCGGCTGCGCCGGCGATCTTCGCGAAACGTATGATGAAAGCGCGCGGACGGAGTTTCGGGAACTGGCCGAGCACGAGGCTGTAACCGGCAAGAAACAGGAAGCTGCTGGCAATCAAGCGTGCAAACATCCGCCAGCCGCCGGTCCCGGCGGTGCCGGCCGCGACATAGCCGAAGAATTCGAGGTCCCACACAAAGTGATAGAGGGCCATGGCGACGAGGGCCAGGCCGCGCAGCGCATCCAGGAGGACCATCCGGTGGGTTCCGGTCACCTCCGTGCGCATTTGCACTTCAGGGGTCGTCGTCGCGCTGTGTTCGGACATCGAAGAGTCGCTCTGCTGCTGGAGGTGGTCTACGAGGGCGTCTCATTTCAGTCGCGTCGCGAATATGTTGAAAGGAGGGCCGCCAGTCATTCGATTGCTTACCGCAAACCGCCGACCGGGTGCAATCGCTGCAGCCTATGGCGCATTCTCGATCAGCGCGGCGCGCGCTTCGGAGAAGAACTGCCGGCGCGCGAGGACGAAGATGACGAGGGCGGTAAGCACCATGAACACATAGGGGCTGATGAACCAGCCGAGATAGCCGATCGACAGGAAGATCGCCCGGAGCCCCGCATTGAAGTGCTTGGCCGCAAGTATGTTCATGCGGATCGCACGCTCCGCGGCGCGCTCGGCCGCCTTCTGGTCGCGTTGCATGTCCGCCGTCATCGGTATGCCGCCCATCAGGATCGAGCAATAGTTGAACAGCCGGTATGACCAACCGAATTTGAAGAAGGAATAGCCGAAGAGGCAGGTCAGTCCGCCGACTTTCAGTTCGAAGGCGGTCCGCCCGCTTCGGAATATCTGCGGAAGGTCGCTGAAGATCATCTGCACTTGGTCTGTCGCGCCGAGCAATGCGAAACAACCGCCGAGCGCGAAGATCGTCGTCGAGGCGAAGAAAGCGGTACCGGCCTGCAGCCCGGCGATGATCTGCGTGTCGATCATCTTGAGATCGCGATTGAGCGAATTGCGGATCCAGCGCGCCCTGTGCTCGTTCATCAAACGCGTCAGGCTGACGCGGTCGAAGCCGCGCCCCCCGTCGGAAGCCCAGCTGAAGCCGGCCCAGAGGAGCACGAAGATGACGAGCGCGAGGTAATCTTCAGAGGTCATAGCGGTGTTTTGGCACGGCCATCCGAAAATGCAAGATGGACGCATGTCGGCCTGTCTTAAGATTTCACGGCGAAATCGAGGCGACAGCACCGAGCGGGCGCTCCGGGGATTCCACCGCTTGCACACGGCTTTGTGTCCGCGTCCAAGCTGTCCCGCATCGCTTTGACACTATTTCGCCATATTTCACCATTGCGCGTTAACAGATTCTTCGCTATTGGACGGCCACACGACTTAATGGTTACCGAGCTTCGGTATTCGGAGACATCATGGACAAAACAGTAGAGAAGTCGTGCTGGGGCGTGACGGTTCGCGCCGTGGCGGGTTTCGGGGGCGTTCTCGTTCTCGCCTATCTCTTCGGCGGCTTCTGAAGACAGATTGAAATGTCAGGCGTTGCAGTTCACGGGCTGCAACGCTTTTTTTTGACCGCTCTCGATCGCCGATCACATGCGCTGTTCTTCAGTGGCATGTCGCACCAACAGAATCCGATGTCGGTCGGTCGCCTGACGGGTCGGCATAGGATCGCTTAGGGTTCGATCCTATATTAGGAACGATCGACACCGCCCGAGCAGGAAAACGGTCGGCTTCGGTCCTATCATCGACGCAAATGTGGAGCTCATCGGCTGCAACGTTGCGTCAGGCTCTGGGCAGGCAATTCATGTTTCTTTCCGTCTTCGACGTTTTTAAGATCGGTATCGGTCCATCGAGCTCACACACGATGGGGCCGATGTCGGCCGCCAACAGGTTTCTCGATCTCATCCTGTCGGATGAATGGCCGCGACCGTCTCACGCGGCTGTCGGCGCCATCAAGGTAAGCCTCCATGGATCGCTGGCGCATACAGGCATCGGACATGGAACGGGCAGGGCGGTCATTCTCGGCCTGATGGGCGAGCGGCCGGATCTCGTCGAGCCGGACAGGATGGACGGGATCATCGAGCAGGTGGAGCGTACGGGCCGCATCACCCCGCCGGGCCATCCGGGCTATATATTCCAGCCGAAAACCGATCTGGTCTTCGACAAGAAGACGCCGCTGCCGGGCCATGCCAACGGCATGTCCTTCTCCGCCTTCGACCGGGACGGCCGGCTGCTTCTGAAACGCATCTACTATTCGATCGGCGGCGGCTTCGTGGTGACCGATACGGAACTGGACGCGATGAGGGCCCAGAAGAACAAGCCCACCGGCGTAAAGGTGCCCTATCCCTTTGCCACGGCTCAGCAGATGCTCGACATGGCCGCGCGCTCCGGGCTGACGATCGCCCAGATGAAGCGCGCGAACGAGGAATGCAGCATGTCGAGGGACGAGCTCGACGCCGGGCTCGACCGCATCTGGACGGCGATGAGCAGTTGCATCGACCGTGGCCTCAGCCAGGACGGCATCATGCCGGGCGGTCTGAAGGTGCGCCGGCGCGCCCGGGCGATCCACGACAAGCTGCAGGAGGAATGGCGCTCCAACAAGACCAATCCTCTCCTCGCGAATGATTGGTTGAGCGTCTATGCGATGGCGATCAATGAAGAGAATGCTGCCGGCGGCCGGGTGGTGACTTCGCCGACCAACGGCGCGGCCGGCGTCGTTCCGGCGACGATCCGCTACTATCTGCATTTCCACGACGATGCCGATCAGGAAGGCATCCGGGATTACCTGCTGACCGCAGCGGCGATCGGCGGTATCATCAAGCACAACGCCTCGATTTCCGGCGCGGAGGTGGGCTGTCAGGGCGAAGTCGGATCGGCGTCGGCGATGGCCGCGGCGGGTCTTGCCGCCGTCATGGGCGGAACGCCCGAGCAGATCGAGAATGCGGCCGAGATCGCGCTCGAACACCATCTCGGCATGACCTGCGATCCGGTCGCAGGTCTCGTTCAGGTGCCGTGCATCGAACGCAATGCCCTCGGCGCCGTCAAGGCGGTTACGGCCGCCTCGCTCGCACTCAAGGGTGACGGCAAGCATTTCGTGCCGCTCGACGCCTGTATCGAGACGATGCGCCAGACCGGCGCGGACATGAACGAGAAGTACAAGGAAACATCGACCGGGGGTCTCGCGGTCAACGTGGTCGAGTGCTGAGCGATAAGTCTGAAGCCGATGGGGCTGTGGACGAATATGCCCGGACGGCTTGACCGCAGCCGTCGGCCGGGTGTTCAAGATTTGCCATGGCTTTGCATCTCATCAAACTCTGTGTCGGTGCCGAATCGATCGAGGACCTGCGCGAATGGGTAGCGCGCAGGGCCCTGGCGGCGATCGCAGCCGGGCAGCAGCCGCACTCCTTCCACACGACCCGGATGGTCCCGAAGCGGGCGGATGAGCTTCTCGCCGGCGGTTCGCTCTATTGGGTGATCAAGGGTTACGTTCAGGCGCGACAGCCGCTGATCGGCATCGAGACCTTCACCGACGGCGAGGGCATCGGCCGCTGCAATCTCCTGCTCGGCCCGGAAGTCATGGAGACGGAAACGCAGCCGCGTCGGGCTTTTCAGGGCTGGCGCTACCTCGAGGAGAAGGAAGCCCCGCGCGATCTTGCCTCGCTCGCCGATGGCGGTGAGATACCGCTCGAATTGCGGCGTGAACTTGCCGAACTCGGGCTGTTATAGGCGGGGGCGGGAAGAGGCGCTTGCTAACCGCTACGCGCTTCTCCTGGCGTGCTTTAAGGCGCGTGGAGATTCGGGATAGGATACCCGCCGCTTGCTTGAACCCATCCCTGTGCTCGTCACAGGGATCCAGCCGACCAAGTCCTTGGGCTGAAAGAACGCCTCCCGCGCCGCAGACGCGGCGCTGCTCTCATCTCTGTGACACGCACAGAGACGAGGGGGAAGCAGGCCATCGTTGTTTATTGCAGGCGCATTCTGAGAGGGTGACTACGACCCGGTGCCGCGACATGCAGATGGATGTCGGCCCGAGGCTGGGTCGAACGCCAAGCGCGCGCGCCATGTGTAAGGAGCATACCCACCAGGTCGCGCGTCTTTGCCTTGGACCGGTTCAGACCGATGTCGGCGATGCGCATGGCCGCCTCATGCAATGGATGCAGCCGGATGCGCGAAGACCTTGCTTTCCGGTCGGAAATCAGGCTGTCGCCGGGGACGTTCTCGTTCATTGCCATGCTGACCTCGTTACGCTGTACTAATCCGAGGAGGACAGCCGGAAAACGTCCGGCTGCCGCTGCAGCGCCGCGCGTCTCAGCCGCGCAAAGGTCGCTGTAGCACTTTGGTTGCCGCATGCTTTGTCCTTGGATCGGATTGGATCAAAGGAAACATGCAGTAGATGGCGTCTCTTACTGCTGGCTCGCCCAGCAAGCGAAGCCCTTCTTCTTCAATGCCCTGCATGCGTTGACGGCCTTGTCCTGGTCGTCGAAGCCGCCGAAGCGTGCGCGGTAGAGCTGAGCTCCGCCATTGCTGAAGGCGACCGTGAAGGGGGTGGCGTTACGCAGTGCCTTGCCGCCCTTTTCCTTGGCATTGTCGAGCAGCGTCATGGCCTGCGTCTTGTCGGGCGTGGCGCCGATCTGGATGACCCAGCCCTGCATGCCGACATTCGCTTCGGTGCGCGCTTCGGCCGCGGCAGGTGCGGTTTCAGCGGTGGCGACCGAATTGGTGATCTGCGTATCGACGTCGCCAGCGGCTTCCGGCTCCTGGGCAAGTCGGGCGCTCTGTGAATCGAGCGTGTTCGGCGCAATCTTCGCTGCAAGCACGGGATTGTCCGAAGCCGCTTTCGTCGATGCATAGGCCATTGCGACGCTGCCGGCGCTTTCGCCTGTGTAGCGGAAATCCGGGACCGGGCCGGTATTCGGCAGGTCCATCGCTGCCGACGCGACAGCCGCGGCGGTTGCCGGCCGAACTTCGGCTTCGGCTACCGTCGTCACGGGTTCGGCCGGAACCTCGGCGATCAGATTGCCGCTGCCGCGGCGCGATGCGGAAGGCATGTATTTCGCGACGAGCTTGCGCATCTGCGCATCGCGGGCGCCACCGGACGTGCCGCCCATGACGACTGCCACGATGCTGCGCCCGTCGAGCTGGGCCGAGGTCACGAGATTGAAACCGGATGCGCGTGTATAGCCGGTCTTGATACCGTCTACTCCGCGGACGTTGCCGAGCAACCGGTTGTGGTTGCCGATCGTCTGCTTCCCGAAACGGAAGCTGCGCGTGGAGAAATAGTCGTAATATTGCGGAAAATGCTGCCGGAGCGCGATACCGAGGCGGGCCTGGTCGCGGGCGGTCGTCCGTTGTTCGGAATTGGGCAGGCCATGGGCGTTGCGATAGGTGGTGCGCGTCATGCCGAGCGCGCGGGCCTTGTTGGTCATCATCCGGGCGAAGCGCTGCTCCGAACCGCCCAGGAGCTCGCCAAGCGCCGTTGCCGCATCATTGGCGGAGCGCGTCACCAGCGACAGGATCGCCTGCTCGACGGTGATCGATCGGCCGGCGCGCACACCGAGCTTCGACGGCGGCTCTGCCGACGCCTTTTTGGAAAAGGGAACAGGGGTGCTTTTGCTGATCCGTCCGGCTTCAAGCGCCTCGAACGTCAGATACAGCGTCATCATCTTCGTCAGCGAAGCCGGGTAGCGTAACTGATCAGCGTCTTCGCCGTAAAGAACCTTGCCGGTTTTCGCGTCTACGACGATGCCGGCATACTTGGAATTCGCGAAGGCGGGCGCCGAAAAGGTCAGCACGGCGATCAGGCCGGCAAGAAAAATCCGCCCCACAACTTCTGAAAAGACGCCGAACGGGCGTTTCGCGAGATCAAAAAAAACGGATTGAGACACTGTATTGCTCTTCATTCACATATCAGGGGTGCCGTCCGGACGCCGTCTCCGGATACGACCTTTCCCGAGACAGTATCGGGATAGCGTTACCAATCGGTTTATGATGAACGATTGGTTGCCCGCCACCGGTCGTTTTGTTCAGGATCGACACCTTCAGCCCGCACTAGATCATGATGTCTTGGTAGGCTCGGCCGGAAACCCCGTGCGTACTCCCCCATCCCGTTCTAGCCGGCGCATTGGCTGCATCACGACTCTTCGTCAAAATCACGGCACGAGATGTGTGTTGATGTAAGTTTCTATCGAATCTTCGATGGTACGCCACTGCGGCAGCAACCTGCTGGAGAAACGGTAAAGAACGATGAGGTCCTTGCCCATGTGAACGTCGCGCTGGCAATCCGCGCTGGTCGATGCCGCGGGGTTCTCGGGAAGCACGCAGCGCAGCACATAGGCAGGGCGCCCGTCCCTCTCGGCGGTGAAGAAGACTTCGCCGGCATAGCTGGAATCCGGCTTTGCGTCGTACCCAGTGAGGCCCTCGGGGCCGGCCTGCGGCGCGTGCTGCAGGACATGGCGGTAGACGGGGGCGAGACGCCCCGACATGTCGCGAGACATCGTACTTTGCGCGACCTGCAGGAAGATCAGATTTTCCGGCCGGCTGACATCGTCGAACAATGGCCGCGTCTCCTCGCTGTAGCCTTCGAGCCCCGGCCAGGTGAGATAGAGATCCACGCGCTCGACGATGCTCGTGTTGCGTTGGTTTTCGAAGCGAATGACATTCGCGGGCAGGCGCAAATGGTCCTGGCCGATAAAGATGTCGTAGGTTTCGCGGCTCGCAGTGTGGCCGGCCTGGGCGAGATGTCGACCGAACCAGCGCCCGGAAAGGGAGAGGGCGATCGTCAGCGCAACGAGGATCACGACGGCTGCGGCAGCTGTGTATACGGAGCGGGATGAAAGGAGCGGCAGGAGTTCCGGTTCGGGAATGTGGGGCGGGTTCATGGCTGCGCCGTGGGATACCTGATCAGGGGCGCGTTCTATCCGCTCGAAGGCCAATGGACCTCGCCGCGCGGAACTCGCTCGCGGCCAAGGCTCGTCCAACTTGGTTAATTTTGGGTGAAGCGTGGCGGCCGCCCGGGAAAATCCGCCCGGGCGCGGGCGGGGTGCCGACGGGGGCCGAGCAGAGGCGCAGGCCATGGCCTGCGCCTGCTCATGTCCTTACTGCGCGCTGACGCTGCCGACGGCGAGAGCGCGACCATCCTGCAGTTTCACCCAGCGGCCTGCATGGTCCGAGGACTGCCGCTTCAGGTAGGTATATTCCGTGTCCGACCAGAGCAGCACCTTGCTGCGCATGTTGTCGAGAACGAAGTCGCCGCGATCGGTGCGCACCGTCAGGACGGCATGACCGTCGCCATTCGGCTGCAGGACGACGGTGATCAGAAGATCGGCGGGGGAGAAGCCGCTTTCGATCAGCTTGCGGCGCTTCAGCAGCACGTAATCCTCGCAGTCCCCGACGGCGTCCGGGTAGGACCAGTTTTCCTCGACACCATGGATCTCCATGTCGGTCATCGGAGCGATCGCCTGATTCACCTCGTAGTTGATTTCGAGGATCTTCTTCCAGCTTTCGCGCGTCAGCTCCGCCGGGCCAGGATCCTTGCCGATGGCCTGGCATTCGGAGGGATTGGCCTTGCAGAACTCGTAATGCCCGATCGGCGGGTTGGTCGCGCCGCCGACCGTCATGTTCGCCGGCGCCGCGTAAGCCGCCCCGGTGATGAGGCCGGTGGCTAGGGCTGCGGCAGCGATCGCCATGGTGATGATTGTGCGCATGATTGTCTCCCCGTTGTGGTTCGACATTGGCACAGAGTTTTTTACCGGCGGCGAAGATCGGAAGTAAAAACAAGAACAAACTCGAATAACATAAGAATAAAAATCGAGGAGAACTGTAATAAAATTCGATTCAAATTTTATCGATTTTTATGCCGCTTGTCGGCGCCCCCGGCGGCGCCTACGGTGAAAGTCCTCGTAAGTCATTGAATATTTTAAAAAAATATTGTCGCGGCGCATGTGGCATGGCCGCGATTGCGCGTCCCGCCAGCCATGCAGCCGGTGACGGTATGACCCATCGGAGCCATCGGGAAGTAGTGCCAGATCGCTGGGAAGAGTAACGCCCGGTTTACCAGAAGCTATTTCTGTTGCCGGCCCGCCGCGGAAGAGCCGATTTGCACTGGCGAGGGCAGAGGCCTGGTCCAGGCGGTCCGCCGAGCAATCGCCGCCTCTGCGGACGTTACTCCAGGCTACGTCGGGTGCGCTTACAGAAACTCGGTCAGCGCCTCGCGGGACTGTATCCCGGAGAATTCGATGGCGACGCCTTCCTGGAAATGACGGACGATCCTGCCCTTCATATTGCCCAGCCTGACCGGCGATCCTACGGCGGGCCGCGTGTCGATGTCGACCGCCGCGCCGGAGAGCGAGAGGTCGATGATCCGACAACTGTATCTCTCGCCGGTATCGACGGTGAGTTCCGTCAATGTCTTGCGGGGCGCAAGCCGGTCATGGCGCCGGTCTTCCGGCAGACCGAGTTCGTGTTTGTTGGCGATCCAGGTCAGCTGTGCCGCAAGCTTCTCGCGCTTGCGCTCCGTGGCATTGAGCTGAATCACGAACGTATCGTCCGCGACGCGTGACACCGTGCCTTCGAGGCGACCTACATGGTCGACATAGGCAATGATACGCTCCCCGCCGCGCGGACGCGCGGGGGAGGTTAAGAGAACGTCGCCCGGCGACATCTCCAAGGCGGTACAGTCATACTCCTCGTGACTGGCAAGCATCAGTCGTCCCGAAAGATTGACCGAAACGCGCTGAAACGCACTTTCCTGATGTGGTTTCGGGGCGCTGTTCTGCGCATGCTGGAAGGAGAACATGATCACTCTATGATGGATATAGTTTGCAGCCGAAAGTATAGACCGCACCGATTAACAGAAGGTTCGCTCAGTTTCGTCTTCCACCCTCGAAGACGCGCAGGTGCTGCGTCACGCGGAAGGGGCGATCGCAGGCATCGATGCGGCTGGCGGTCAGACCGGCAGTGGAGCATTCAGACGCGGGGAATGCGGCACACCGGCTGTCGAGGACAAGGTGCGGCAATGGCTTCATGTGCAGCCATATCGGACGGGACAGCGGCGACAGCGCGCCGAGTATGCGGTCGCCCGTACCGTCGGGAGAGGCGAGGGGGGTGAGCAGAACTTCCACGTCCAGCCGATCTCCGGTTGCGGTTGCGCCGGACGCGGTCAGAAGCATCGGCGTGCATCGCTTCACGACCTCAACGGCGATGCCGGCAGCCTCCTCCTGCTGTCCGCCGAGCCACAAGGCGGAGAATTGACGGTGGCGGAGTTCGTCGCCGAACAGGCCGCAGATGTGGGTGCCCGCGAGACGAAAGTGTATTCCGCCGTCCGCCTCCGCCTGGAGGATGAAGATGTTGGGCAGGAGTGAACGAATATCGGCGGGCTGGATTTCGTCACGGCGCGGGAGATCGCGGTCGCCGCGAACTTCGTTCCAGTATTGAAACAGTTCCATTGTCGTTCTGCTGCGCATTTTTGCCCGATCGGTCGTTGTTGCGGCGCAGACCGTCCCGGATCGGGATAGCCGGCGGCCTATTGGGTGTTCCTTGAGTGCATGGAGCGATTTTCGTGCCAGCGCGAAATTAAGGTTAACGGCCGGTTTCGATTGCGCTCGACGCCGGCGGCTGCCATTTCATTCGGCAGCACTTCACGAAGGATTGCCTTCAGCACATCGACTGATACGCGCGGAACGGCGCGTGACGCCGTTCAGTTTTCACTGGACGGCGTTTTTTTGTTTGCTTATCCCTTGCGCGCTGCTGTGGGCGGTTCGCCGCCGTCTGAGCGCAACCGCAGCGACCGAAGGGAAGAGGCAGCGATGGAACGGGATCAGGCGGCAACATCACCGGAAACCGATGTCGAAAGTACCGGCGTCCGCAGTCGCGAGCCCGCCTTCAACCTTCCGCCGGGGCTGACCGGCATCCTTTTGTTCCTGATCGCGGTCCATGTCTTGAGGACCTATGTTCTGCCGCCCGAGATCGACCAGGAGCTGATCCTCAACTTTGCCTTTCTGCCGGTGCGCTACACGCTGCCGCTCGGTGAGCAGGGGCTGGTCTGGCTCTGGACGCCGGTGACCTATTCCTTCCTGCACGGCAGTTGGGAGCATCTCATCTTCAATGTCTTCTGGATGGTCGCGTTCGGCGCACCCGTCGTCAGACGGATCGGGATGGCCAGGCTCGCCTTGTTCTGGTGCCTGTCGGCGGCTGCCGCCGTCGGCTTGCATATCATCTTCCATTGGGGCGAGATGGCGGTGGTGATCGGGGCTTCGGGCGTCGTTTCAGGCTTGATGGGGGCGGCGGCCCGGTTCGTATTTTCCCCGAGCGGTCGCATCAGCCGCCAGTTTGCCCATCTCAATCGGCGGCTGTCGTTCGTGGAGACGCTCACCAACCGGTCCGTGCTCGTCTTCACCGGGATATGGTTCCTGACCAATTTGCTGGTGGGCTTTGGCATTCTGTCGATCGGAGGGGCGGGAAGCGTGGCCTGGGAGGCGCATATCGGCGGTTTCCTCTTCGGCTTCCTTCTGTTCGCATTCTTCGATCCCCGAAGGCAGGAAAGGTGAGGCACTGCCAGCCGGAAAGAAGCTTCCACCGGCTTCGGGCGAGGGTGCGACAATCGATTGTGTCAACCGCGGAATTTTTCGTGATGACTGATTTCGCCGCAGAGGCGGACGGCTTTCTGCAGAAGCCTTGATTTCCTGAAGTCGCTGGAGCACCATTCATCACGGCCGCCGAATTGCTCGAGGCGACCGCGGAAAAGGCCGGGTGCCGGCGTAGCTTTGTGCTCGAGGAGTGCCAAGGGGCTGCGCAGGCGCCGGAATGGGTACGGGTTTCCTGCGGCCATTTGCACTGTCAACGCGGTCTTCCTTCCACCGGAGGAAAGTGCAGTGACCGGCACGGACGGAAACTCTTCCCGTCGGCCCGGTTTTGTCGCAACGGGAGATGTGCGCATGTCGGTGAAAGCGATTCTCAACGAAAAAGGCAGCAACGTCGTCACGGTCACGGCGCAGGTGACGGTGCAGCAGGTCGCGACTTTACTGCATGAAAATCATATCGGAGCCGTTGTCGTCGTCGATCCGGAAGAGCATATCGTGGGCATCATGACGGAGCGCGACATCGTCGCCTCGATTGCCCGATATGGTGCCGCCTGCCTCGACAAGCCGGTTTCTTCCGTCATGTGGCAGAACGTCTATTGCTGTCGCGAAGAAATGTCTGTCGACGCGCTGATGGAGATGATGAGTAAATTTCGCGCGCGTCATCTACCCGTGGAGCGGGAAGGCCGGCTGGCCGGCATTATTTCGATTGGAGACGTGGTGAAATATCACATCCGCGCCATCGAGAACGAGGCCGAACAGATCAAGGCCTATATCTCCGGCTAAGGCCTGTTGAGATTCATTTTGAGTTTATGACGGCTGACCGTGCGCCACTCGACTCCTGTGACAAGCACAGGAATGGAGAAATCAAACAAGCGCGCCGGGTGTACGGATCTCAACGGGCCTTGGAACACTTGGGCCGATCCGCAAGTTCTCCCGGCCTTTCAACGAGGCAGCGGTTCCTGCATGCGCCGGATTTCCGAAAGCTTGATCTTGGCTTCCTGATAACCGCGCTCGATCGCTTCGCCGGCGCGGTGGAATTCCGAAAGTCCGATATCGTTCAGCTTCGGGTGGAGCGACAGATCCGGCGGATCGCCAGCCAGCCGGGCGCGCGAAATGCGGTCCTGAATGATGTTGAAGGCCTGGACCATCACACTGGTCATGCCGAGTCGTGCCGAAAAACGGTTCGTCTCCGTCGCCGGCGCGTCGGGCGTTTCCATGCCGGCGCTGTGCTTGACGACCGCCGAGCGGCCGTAGACGTCGTAGTTCAGGTTGACGGCGACGACGTGCAATTGCTCATGTGCGCGGCAGACCGAAACGGGAACGGGGTTGACCAGCGCGCCGTCGATGAGCGTCCGGCCGTTGGCGTTGACGGGCTCGAAGATGCCAGGCAAGGCGTAGGATGCGCGAATGGCGGTAATCAGGGATCCTTTCTCGATCCAGACCTCGTGGCCGCTGTAGACTTCCGTGGCGACGGCCACGAAGGGCCGGTCGAGATCCTCGATACTGAGGTTCTGCAGATGTTCCTGCATCCGCTTGGTGAGCCGCAGACCGCCAAAGAGGCCACCGCCGCCGATCGCGAAATCGAGCAAGCCGGCAATACGGCGCACGGTAAGCGAGCGGGCGAAAGCCTCCAATTCATCGAGCTTGCCGGCGAGATAACAGCCGCCGACCAGCGCACCGATCGATGTGCCCGCAATCATTCCGACTTCGATGCCCTCCTCGTCGAGGGCTTTCAGGACACCGATATGGGCCCAACCTCGCGCAGCACCGCCGCCGAGCGCCAGCGCGATCCTGGGTTTCACGGACTGGGAAATGGGTGGTTCTGGAGGAGTGGTCGTGATCGATGACCCGTTCGCGCCGGAAAGATCGGCGATCTGACTGTTACGCGTGAATGTCCAGTTCAGCATCCGGCACCTCCGACACCGCCGAATAGATTAGCTTCCGACACGGCCCTGCAGCTCTACTACCGCATATTCCTGGAACCGAAGCGATTCGGCCATCGAAACATGCCGGTGCCGGCTTCACGTTTGGTCGCTGAAAGTCTGACACCATAATCGAGATATAGCACTGAACCGGCTACAAATGCGGCCCGCCCGATAAACATTGGATACAGCCTGCAACACATTTTGGTACTCCGCCGTTACCGCGGGAACCACTTACAAGATTAATGATTAGATGCCCGTTTGGTTGCCAAAAGATGAATATATCACTCAGGTGAACCAGGAAAATGCAGATGCTCAGTTGCCGGCGTAAATCTGCGCCGGATCGAAATGCCGGTGGTCGTCGGTGATCGCCACTTTTGCTTCGCCATCGGTGACGCCGACCGTCCGATAGAAGCACGAGCGCCGCCCGGTATGGCAGGTCGCATCGTGGCCAGCCACAGAGACTTTCAACCACACGGCATCCTGGTCGCAATCGGTTCGTATTTCCCGGACGGTCTGCAAATTGCCCGAGCTTTCGCCCTTCTTCCACAGGCGTTCGCGTGAGCGGCTGTAGTAATGCGCAATTCCGGTTTCGAGCGTGAGGGACAGCGCTTCGGCATTCATGTGCGCGACCATCAGCAATTCGCCGTCGCGGGCATCGGTGACGACGACCGTGATCAGACCCTCCTCGTCGAAACGCGGGGTGAAGGTCGGGCCGCTTTCCAGTTCGGCCTTGTCCTGCGGGGGGATGCAAAAGTGAGCGTCATAGTCCGAGCTCCACTACAGCGCCGCGCGTCTTGGTCAGACGCGCAAGGTCGCTGTAGCACTTGGGGGTTGCTGCATGCTTTTCAGCATGCGGTGGCGGAGCTTACTTGAAGCCCCGGAGCATCGTCATGAACCGGACCTGTTCGGCCGGTTCGCTCTTGAACGCACCGGTGAAGGTGGTCGTCAGCGTCGTCGCGCCCTGCTTCTTGATGCCGCGCATCGCCATGCACAGATGCTCGGCCTCGATCATCACCGCCACGCCCCGGGGCATGAGGGTCTCGTCGATGGCCTTGGCGATCTGCGCCGTCATCGCTTCCTGCGTCTGCAGACGACGGGCGTAGATATCGACGACCCGCGCGATCTTGGAAAGGCCGAGCACGCGGCCGTTCGGCAGATAGGCGATATGAGCCTTGCCGATGATCGGCACCATGTGGTGCTCGCAATGCGAATAGAACGGGATGTCCTTTTCCAGCACGATATCGTCGTAGCCGGAGACTTCCTCGAAGGTTCGCCCGAGCACGTCTTCAGCCACGAGATCGTAGCCGCCGAAAATTTCCCGATACGCCTTGGCGACGCGCGAAGGCGTGTCCTTCAGGCCTTCTCGTGCCGGATCTTCACCTGCCCAGCGCAACAAGACGCGAACGGCTTCTTCGGCTTCCTTCTGCGTCGGACGACTTGTGTCGTCGAGCACAGGAAAATTCTTCACTATGGCGTCCATATGGCCCCTTCAAGCAATACGAAATTGCTGACGTTTTATCTTTTCGGACAACTCGCCATTGGCCATACGCCTAACCCTGCAGGCTTGGGTTCCGTTGGCGGGCTCCGGGGCTTTCGGGTCTCGGCTTAGCAGTGCACTCGACCGTCCGGCACGGTTTCCCAAACAACAGGCGACATTTGATCCCCTTGCGGAACTGTCACCCCAACACGACATAGCATATAGTATGGTGCCACATGGATAAAAGAGCCCGAATGCGCCACGCCTTGCTTTTTTCCCGCCGCCTGGGGAAAATCATGCGCCGAACGCCCGAAACCGCGAAAAATCCACCGGATTCCTGAAATGATAGACGACATTTACAACAGCAGAATTCTCGAATTCGCAGGGAATATTCCGCGCCTCGGAATGTTGACCGATGCCGACGCCGAAGCCGCCGCGCATTCCAAGCTTTGCGGCTCGAAGGTGAGAATCTGGCTGAAGATGGACGGCGACGTCGTCATCGACTTCGCCCATGACGTCAAGGCCTGTGCGCTCGGCCAGGCGTCCTCATCCATCATGGCGCGCCATGTCGTGGGTGCCCATGCGGACGAGATCCGGCAGGCCCGCGAGGACATGCTGGCCATGCTGAAGGCCGATGGGGAGGGGCCATCGGATCGTTTCGAAGACATGCGCTTTCTGAAGCCGGTCAAGGACTACAAGGCGCGTCATGCCTCGACGATGCTGACTTTCGATGCCGTCGTCGATGCCATCGGTCAGATCGAGGCGAGGCGCCTCGCCGCGGCCGTCTGAGCCATGTGTCCTCAGCCCCATGCCGATCATGCATTCACCCGTGGCGATACCGGTGCCGCCGGAGGGCGGAATTGGTCCGGGCCGTTCCGCAAGACGCCGGGGCGCCTCGTCGGCGTCACCCTGATCCGCGCCTATCAACTGACGCTGTCGAGTTTCATCGGCAATTCCTGCCGGCACTTGCCGACCTGTTCGGAGTACGGCTTCGAGGCGATCGCCCGATACGGCCTCTGGGCCGGCGGGTGGCTGACCTTGTTCCGGGTCATCCGCTGCGGCCCGGGCGGAACCCACGGATTCGATCCGGTGCCGGAAGGCCTCGCACCGCGCCAGCGCTGGTACACGCCATGGCGCTACTGGCAATTACGCCGAAAGGACGCATGAGAGCCGTGACCATTCCGATGGAGTACCGGCAGGCCTCTGCGGATTTCGACCGGTTCATCGTCGACGCACGCGATATCGCCGCTCTTCAGACAACCAATCAGGCCTATACCATGGTGCAGGCGGTGCTTTACACTTTCCGCCGTCGCCTCGACATCTCCGGCGCCCTGCTTTTCGCCAAGGCGCTACCGCCGGTCCTTCGAGCGATCTTCGTCGCCGACTGGGACCTGGAGGAGCCGACCGTGCCCTTCTGCGAACGCCGGGCGATGACGCGCGAGGTGCAGGCCTTCCGAGGCAATCACAACGTCTCTCCGGAAACGGCGATCGCAGATGTAGCCGCGGCGTTGCGGCGCAATATAGACGAAACGCTGCTCGATCGCGTGCTCGCGCGCCTACCCGCGGGCGCTGTCGATTTCTGGCGGGCTTGAGGCGAATGAAGGCTTACGTCGCCTTGCTGCACAGCATCGTTCTCGCCGACGGCCGGCGCGTCGTTATGGCCGACTTGAAGGCGATGGCCGAAGCGCTCGGCTACAGGGCGCCGCGCACGCTCGTCGCCACGGGCAATCTTCTGTTCGAGTCGCCAGAAAAGCCGCTCGCGGAATTGGAGACCGAACTCGAAAGGACTTTCGAGAAGACCTTCGGCCGTCACGTCGACATCATCCTTCGTTCCGCGGAGGACTGGTCGAGACTTGCGGCAGGCAACCCTTTTCTCGTGGAAAGCGAAAGGGATCCTGCGAGCGTCCACGTGCGGGTGATGCGCTCTCCTCTCGAAGCCGACATGCGGGAAAAACTGCTCGGCCATTGCTCCAGGGGCGAGCGCGTGGCCATCGTCGACGGCGATCTCTGGGTCGATTTTGCCGGCAGGGCGAGCGAATCGAAGTTGCTCGGGGCGCTAACGACCAAACGGCTCGGCATCGGGACGGTGCGCAACTGGAACACCGTGAGGCGACTGCGTGAAATGGTTGCCGGTTGAGCGGCCGCCGCGCCTTTACTCCACGGTGAAAAAGCTTTATCAGGCCCGCGAACCGGCCTGGCCGGCAAACCATACCACCCGCATTCGTTGGCGGGACTGGATAGGAGATCATGATGTCGCATTCTGTTTCCCTTACATTTCCTGATGGCTCCGTTCGAGAATTCGCCGCCGGCACGACCGGTCGCGATGTCGCGGAATCGATCTCGAAGTCTCTCGCCAAGAAGGCCGTCGCGATCGCCATCAGCGGCGAACTGCGCGATCTCTCGGATGCCGTGACGGAAGGTAGGATCGAGATCGTCACGCGCGACGACAAGCGCGCGCTCGAGCTCATCCGCCACGACGCGGCCCATGTCATGGCGGAAGCCGTGCAGGAGTTGTGGCCGGGAACGCAGGTGACCATCGGTCCGGTCATCGACAACGGCTTCTATTACGACTTCGCCAAGAACGAACCCTTCACGCCGGACGACCTGCCCGTCATTGAGAAGAAGATGCGGGAGATCATCGCCCGCAACAGGCCCTTCACCAAGGAGGTCTGGTCGCGCGAAAAGGCCAAGGAGGTCTTTGCCGCCAAGGGCGAGAATTACAAGGTGGAACTCGTCGATGCCATCCCCGAGGGGCAGGACCTGAAGATCTATTACCAGGGCGACTGGTTCGATCTCTGCCGCGGGCCGCACATGGCCTCGACAGGCCAGATCGGTACGGCGTTCAAGCTGATGAAGGTGGCGGGCGCCTATTGGCGCGGCGACAGCAACAATCCGATGCTGACGCGCATCTACGGCACTGCGTGGCACACGCAGGAGGAGCTGGATCAGTATCTGCACGTGCTCGCCGAAGCCGAGAAGCGCGACCATCGCCGGCTCGGCCGCGAGATGGACCTCTTCCACTTCCAGGAAGAAGGGCCCGGCGTGGTCTTCTGGCATGGAAAGGGCTGGCGGATATTTCAGAGTCTGGTCGCCTATATGCGCCGCCGGCTCGAAGGCGATTACCAGGAGGTCAATGCTCCCCAGGTTCTCGACAAGTCGCTGTGGGAGACCTCCGGTCACTGGGGCTGGTATCGCGACAACATGTTCAAGGTGACTGTCGCCGGCGACGATACGGACGATGACCGCGTCTTCGCGCTGAAGCCGATGAATTGCCCCGGACACATTCAGATCTTCAAGCACGGTCTGAAGTCTTACCGCGAACTTCCTGTTCGGCTGGCGGAATTCGGCGCAGTCCACCGTTATGAACCCTCCGGCGCGCTGCATGGTCTCATGCGCGTCCGCGGCTTCACGCAGGACGATGCGCACATCTTCTGCACCGACGAGCAGATGGCGGCCGAATGCCTGAAGATCAACGACCTGATCCTTTCCGTCTATGAGGACTTCGGCTTTAAGGAGATTGTCGTGAAGCTGTCGACGCGGCCGGAAAAGCGCGTGGGCTCGGATGAGCTTTGGGATCGCGCCGAAGCCGTGATGACGGAAGTCTTGCAGACCATCGAGGCGCAGTCCGAAGGCCGCATCAAGACCGGCATCCTGCCGGGCGAGGGCGCCTTCTACGGCCCGAAGTTCGAGTATACGCTGAAGGACGCGATCGGCCGCGAATGGCAGTGCGGAACAACGCAGGTCGACTTCAACCTGCCGGAGCGTTTCGGCGCCTTTTACATCGACAGCGAATCCGAGAAGCGCCAGCCGGTGATGATCCATCGCGCCATTTGCGGTTCGATGGAGCGTTTTCTCGGTATTCTGCTGGAGAACTATGCCGGCCACATGCCGCTGTGGATATCGCCGCTGCAGGTGGTGGTCGCAACGATCACGTCGGAAGCGGACGATTATGGCCGCGAAGTCGCCGAACGCTTGCGTGATGCCGGGCTGACGGTCGAGACCGATTTCCGCAACGAGAAGATCAACTACAAGGTCCGCGAGCATTCGGTGACGAAGGTTCCGGTGATCGTCGTCTGCGGCAAGCGCGAAGCGGAGGAGCGCTCGGTCAACATCCGTCGCCTGGGCTCTCAGGCGCAGACGCCAATGTCGCTGGACGAGGCGGTCACTTCGCTCTCCGCCGAAGCCATGGCACCGGACCTAAAGCGCAGGAGCAATTCCAGGAGAAGTGTGTAACGGTTTTCGTGCGCAAGTGCGTCGTTTCAAGACGCTCGAGCGCACGCCCGCAACTGAAACTGTGGGATTCCGTGCGCACTGTTGTGAGGCTCTTGTCGCGCGGCTGCCGCTCATCCGGCGGCCGCCACCTACTCCCGTTTTGATGGGTGAAGGTACCGGCAGGCGGTTGAGGGGCCGGGTGGGGTACGTCTTCAGTCCTGCGCGTCCGCGGCCTCGTCGGCTTCGCCGCTGCCGTTGAGCAGCACTTCAACATCAGTGTTGACGCCGGCCTTCACGGCGAAGTCGCGCTGGTAGATCTTGTCCTTGTTGCGCGCCACCGCCGTGTAGCTGCCCTCGGCAAGGACGAGGGTCGGGAAGGCGCCGACGCTCTCGCTGACGACGTCGCCGGAGGAGGTGAGAATCGACCAGGCGGTATCCGCAATGGCTTCGCCGCCGGCTTCCGAGACGAGTTTCAGGGTCAGCTTCGCGGCGCGGTGCTGGATCGTCGCTTCGGTCAGCTTGCCGGCTTCGATCTGGATGTCGGCACGGATGACGGCATTCACCGATCCGTAGTTCGACACGACGTGGTAGGTGTCGGCATTGAGCTGAACCACCGTACCGGGCTTCACGTCGGCGACCACGAGGCCGCGCTCGCCATCCTCCCTCACGTCGGAAGAGAAGATCGAAAAGCTGAGTTCGTTCGGCGGGATGCGGACATCGCTGCCGGAGACGGCGTTCAGCATGACGCCTCCGGCGTCGAGCACGAGCACCTGTTTGTCGAGCGGGCCGTCTTCGGGCACACGAATCTTGCGGGTCGCGCCCGCCCGGCCAAAGGCGACATTGACGAAATATTCGCCGGGCACGAGATTGAAAGCGGTGGAGCCGCCCTCGGAGGTCGCGAGCAGCGGCAGCTTTCCGTCGCTTCCCGGAATGGGGCTGAAGACCCGCCAGGTAAGGCCCGATTGGACCGGCTTTCCATTATCCGTCAGCAGCGCCTCGAGCTTCACGTCCTTCAGTTGGCCGCCCTGCATCGGATCGGTGATGAGCGGGCTGAAACCGGTAAGCTTCGGCATCTTGTGCGTGCCGGAGATCGAGGGAAAGCTCTTGAAGGCGTCAGTGGCATCCTCCGCAATCGCGCGTCCCGCACCGGTCCCGGCGAATGTGATCGCCAGAACGGTTCTCAGGAAAATACGATGACGGAGACGCATGAGAGCAGTTGACTTCTTGACTGGGTGACTCCACTTGGGACGCCGGTATGGCATTTTCGTGGCTGCCGATCCGGCCGCAAACTAGTGGAATTCGCTCGATATGAAAACCGAAATAAAGCTTGTCGACTATCTTGCCTCCCGCAGGTCCATCCCGGCCTTTCAGATGGGTGAGCCAGGACCCAGCAAGGCGGAAGTCGCGGAGATGCTGAAGCTCGCCTCGCGCGTGCCGGATCATGGCAAATTGGCGCCGTGGCGCTTCATTGTCTATCGGGGCGAGGAGAGGGCGCGCATCAGCGCCGAACTGAAGAAGATGGCGCTTGCCGCCAGGCCGGACATGCCGGAAGAGATGATCAAGGTCGAGGAGGCGCGACTGACGCGCGCGCCCGTCGTGGTCGCCGTGGTCAGCAAGGCGGCGCCGCATTTCAAGATTCCGGAATGGGAGCAGCAGATGTCGGCTGGTGCCGTCTGCCTCAATCTGCTGATGGCCGCAAATGCGCTCGGTTACGCCTCGAACTGGCTGACCGAGTGGTATGCCTTCGAGGAACGGGCCTATCCGCTGCTGGGCGTGGCGCCGGGCGAGAAGATTGCGGGCTTCATTCACATCGGCACTGCAATGGTACCGCCGACGGAGCGCCCCAGGCCCGAACTCGAGGAGATCGTCACCTGGGTCGGGGAGAGTGACTGATGTTCTACGATACCGCCGGAAACGGACACGGCCTGCCACACGATCCCTTCAAGGCGATCGTGTCGCCGAGACCGATCGGCTGGATCGGCACCCGCGCGGCCGATGGGGCGCTGAATCTCGCGCCCTATTCCTTTTTCAACGCCATCAGCGACCGGCCGAAGCTCGTGATGTTCGCCTCGAGCGGCTACAAGGATTCGGTCCGCAATATCGAGGCGACCGGGGATTTCACCGCGAGCTTTGCCAGCCGCAACCTGAGCGAGGCGGTCAATCTCACCTCGGTGGCTGCCCCGCATGGTGAAAGCGAGTTCGAGATTGCCGGGCTGACCCCCGTCGACGGAACGCTCGTGAAGGCTCCCTTCGTGGGAGAGGCCTTCGCGGCGCTCGAATGCCGGATGACGGATATCTTTCGTCCCAAGGGCGTCGACGGCGTGGCTTCCGACAGCTATGTCGTCATCGGCGCAGTGGTCGGCATTCACATCCGCGAGGAGGCCATTCGCGACGGGCGGTTCGATATGGCGACCGTGAAGCCGCTCGCCCGGCTCGGCTACATGGACTATTGCGACGGTGGCGACGTCTTCGAAATGATCCGGCCTGTCCGCTAGATCACGATGGTTCAGGTCATCACCTGAGACCGTCGTCATCGATTCATCCCGTCTGGGCTTGGGGCGCAACGCCTGCAGCGGCAAGAAGATCGATCTGTTGCGGCGAGCGGATGGCAACGCTGGAAAAGCCATTCTCTACGCTGCTTTTCCACAGGCGTCGCACGGCCGCCTCATCATCGGCGTCGACCGGCAGCATGTCGTAAGCCGCGATGCGGGCCTCGTGAGCCCTCAGGACCGCCGCCGCGCGGCCGGCCCGGACGACGGCCGGCACATCGCCCGTTTCGGTCACGCGCCTGCAACCACACGCTTCCGCCAGGGCCGAAGCATCGAATATCAGTGCCGAGAGGCGCGGTGATGCACCCGCCAGCGAATGCGGCGACAGGACGCTTTCCGGCGCCGTCGCGTATTCGGCAAGAATCACCGTTCGGCCCTCGGCCTTGCCGGCAGCCGCCTCGGCGACCCTGAGCAGAACATCGAGCCGCTGAATGTCTGCGGGGCCGCGGCATCCGGACAGAACGATGCCATCGAAGCCGTTGCCGATCAAAGCGGCAAGCTCGTCTTCGCCGGGATCGCCGCTCGTCCCGATTCGGGCGAGCAACAGGCAGCCTGCATCCTGCCGAGGCAGGTCCGAGAGTGGCCGGCCAGTTTGGCCGCCGGTCATCACGACCGCTTGAACGGCGGTCAGGATCTCCTTCGGAGGCGGCGGTTCGTCGGCCGGCAGATACAGGAGCGGTAGGGTGGTTATCGCGCCGTTAACAGACATGGTGAACCAATCTTAAACCTTTGCCCGCTAGGTTTCGAGCATGGGGCTGCTCGGGTGACTGAGTGGGGCATAGGTGATCATACAAGCATTTCTTCGCTGGGTGGAAACGGCGAAAGCCAGCGAACGTGCCAGTGCTGCCAGTGCGCTTGGTCGCGCCTATGCTGAAGCCGCTGTGAACGGCATCGATCGGCAGGCGGCCGAAATGGCCATGACCTTTCTCCTCGACGATCCTTCGCCCAAGGTGCGTCGATCTCTCGCCGAGGCGCTGGCCGATTGCCCGATTGTACCGCGCTCGATCATCAAGGTGCTTGCGCAGGATCAGCCCGAGATCGCCTACATCACCGTTTCCCGCTCTCCCGTCTTGAATGACGAAGATCTTGTCGACATGACGGCGGAGGGCGGCGCGGAGATGCGGGCGATGATCGCCTCCCGCAGCGCCGTCTCATGCGCGGTTGCGGCTGCGATCGCCGAGATTGGCGGCGAGGAAGAGGTGCTCATTCTGTTGGAAAATCCGGGGGCTGGACTGTCTCCGGGCTCGTTGCGGCGAATAGCCGACCGCCTTGGCGATAGCGTGGCCGCCCGTGGCCTGTTGCTCGAGCGTCATGATCTGCCGAGCGACGCGCGCCAGATCCTCGCCGAAAAAGTCGGCGCGGCGCTTGTGGCCTCCGACCTGGTACGCGCCGTCGTGCGCGAGGGGCGGGCGCAGCGTGTCGTGCGGGAAGTCTTGCGATGCGGCAGCGCTGACGCTTTCCTCGGCCTCCGCGAGGGAGGAATTGCAGCGGATGGTTGCCGGTCTCCGCAAAGCCGGCCGCCTGACGCCGGCCCTGCTGTTGACGGCGCTTTGCAGCGGCAGGACGGAGTTTTTTTCCGCGGCGATCGTGGATCTGTCCGGAGTCCCGGAAAAGCGCGTCCGATCGATCCTTTCGGGCGGGCGGTTCCACTCGATCAGGGCTCTCCTCGAAACTGCGGGTCTCGGACGTGAAGTAAGCGGAGTGTTTTCGGAGGCCGTATTGTTCTGCCAATGCGAGGCAGATGCGGATCACGATGGAGTCTCCCCCTCCGTGGCCGCCAGACTTTCGGATCGCCTTCGCGGCCGAAGCCGCGGCGCATATCACGTCGTCGCCGAGCTGGCGGAGCGGCTGGCTTTTGCCGAGCAGCGGCAGAGGGCGCGCAACTACGCGTCGCAATCCCGCCAGGCCGCGTAAGAGGACTTGATTACCTCAATTGCCGAATCGGCGCGCCACCCACGAATAGCCGTCTTCGACGTAGTGGACCGGTGCGCTGACGATCGCCTTCAGTTTCTCCCGGTCGGGTACCGCGCCACTGATCAATGCCAAAGCGCGCCTCGGCAAGGTTGGTTCTCCGCCTTCCGCCGCTGGGGGTGTGTTTTGCTGCAGGCCCCGCTCGGTCGGAAGCGTTGCATTCATCTCCGGAACCGGCTCGGTTTCCGCCGTCATGCCCGGCCCTGAGCTCTCGCACACGGCCACCACGACCGGGTAGTTCCTGTCGGAGAACCGCGGCAGTTCCTTTTGCGATTCCGCGTCGCACTGCACGATCGACGGCCAGTCGCCGTTCACGGTCGAGATGTAATGGCATTGGGTCACGTTGTCGTCGCAACCGAGAATGGTCATGACGATCAGGGCGGCTTTCATGGTCACGTCTTCCGTTCAGATGATGGCGACTCCCTGTTTATGGCCGTCCGATTCTTTCAAAGAAGGGCAAAGGTCGGCGGGCCCTGAAACAAATTGTTTCTCCCCGTCACGCGGATTGATTGTGATAGCTGCGAACTTGCGTCGTTTGGCGTATTGGTCCCGGCGTCCTTCGGCGTTAGAGCGTTGGAACCGGGCGCTTCCGGGGCGGGACCGAATGGATGTCCTTTGGAAGCTCACATCCAGCTTACGATCGTGCATGGGGAGAGACTGAAATGACCGCCGTAACCATCGCCGAAGAGTCGCCGCGCCAGCCGGCCGTCATCCGCCTGCTCGAATTGTCCGACGCCTATGCGGCATCGCTCTATCCGGCCGAAAGCAATCATCTGGTCGATCTGTCTCAGTTGGAGCAGCCGACCGTATCCTTTTTCGTCGCCCGACGTGACGGCGAAATCGTCGGCTGCTGTGGCCTCGTCGAAGCAGGCGACGGTACGGCCGAGATCAAGCGCATGTTCGTCGACCCGGAGGCGAGGGGGCTGAAGATTGGCAAGCTGCTCGTATCGGCTCTTGAAGCCAAGGCGGCAAAGCTCGGTCTGACGGTGATCCGCTTGGAGACCGGCATCCATCAGCCGGAAGCGATCGGCCTGTACAGGGCATCCGGCTACGTGGAGCGCCCGCCCTTCGGCACCTATCTGCCGGATCCGCTGAGCCTGTTCATGGAAAAACCGGTTCGGCAGGAAGCGTGAGGGCGATCAGGCGTTTCAGATATCCAGGTTGTCCGCGAAGACGGCGCGCTCCTGGATGAAACGGAAGCGGGCCTCGGCTTTCGTTCCCATCAGGCTGTCGACGGCATCGCGGGTACCCTCGAAGTCGACATCGTCGATTTCGACCTTGAGGAGCGTCCGCTTGGCCGGGTCCATCGTGGTTTCCTTGAGCTGCGCGGGCAGCATCTCACCGAGGCCTTTGAACCGCCCGAGTTCGACTTTGCCGCGGCCATTGAACTCCGTCCGCATCAGCTCTTCGCGATGCGCGTCGTCGCGGGCATAAAGCGTCTTGGAACCCTGGCTCAGGCGATAGAGCGGCGGCACGGCGAGATAAAGATGGCCGCCGCGGATCAGCTCCGGCATTTCCTGGTAGAAGAAGGTGATCAGAAGAGATGCGATGTGCGCACCGTCGACGTCGGCGTCGGTCATGATGATGATGCGCTCGTAGCGCAGGTCCTCTTCGCGATACTTCGAGCGCGTGCCGCAGCCGAGCGCCTGGACGAGATCGCCGATCTGCTGATTGGCACCGAGCTTCTCCCGGCCCGCGCTGGCGACGTTGAGGATCTTGCCGCGCAGCGGCAGGATCGCCTGGTTGGCGCGGTTGCGCGCCTGTTTGGCCGATCCGCCGGCCGAGTCCCCTTCGACGATGAAGAGTTCGGCACCTTCCGCCGTATTCTGGGCGCAGTCCGCGAGCTTGCCCGGCAGGCGCAGCTTGCGGACCGCCGTCTTGCGGCTGACTTCCTTTTCCTTGCGCCGGCGTACACGCTCTTCGGCGCGCTCCACCACCCAGTCGAGAAGCTTGGCCGCCTCTGCCGGATTGTCGGCGAGATAATGGTCGAAAGGATCGCGAAGCGCGTTTTCGACGATCCGCTGCGCCTCCACCGTTGCCAGCTTGTCCTTCGTCTGACCGACGAATTCCGGCTCGCGAATGAAGACCGAGAGCATGCCTGCCGCGGAGATCATGACATCGTCGGTGGTGACGATCGCAGCGCGCTTGTTCTGGGTGAGCTCGGCGTAGTTCTTGAGCCCCTTCGTCAGCGCAATGCGCAGACCCGCCTCGTGCGTTCCCCCTTCGGGTGTAGGGATGGTGTTGCAGTAGGAGTGGATCTGCTGGTCGCCGCCATACCAGGTGACGGCCCACTCGAGCGAACCGTGGCCGCCGGACTTTTCCGATTTACCGGCAAAAATCTCGCGGGTGACGGTGAATTCCTTGCCGAGCGTGGCGGCCAGATAGTCCTTGAGGCCGCCGGGAAAATGAAACACCGCCCTGTCCGGGATTTCCGAACCTTCCGGCAGGAGCGCCGGATCGCAGGACCAGCGGATTTCGACGCCGCCGAAGAGATAGGCCTTGGAGCGGGCCATTCGGAAAAGCCGCGCCGGCTCGAAGCGGGCATGCGGTCCGAAGATCTGGGGGTCGGGGTGGAAGCGGACCCTGGTGCCGCGTCGGTTGTGTACGTCACCCAGGTCTTCGAGGCCGCCCTGCGCGATGCCGCGGGAGAAGCGCTGGCGATAGAGCCGCCGGTTGCGTGCAACCTCGACTTCAAGGTCGTCCGACAGAGCGTTGACCACGGAAACGCCGACGCCGTGCAGGCCGCCGGAAGTCTCATAGGCCTTGCCGTCGAACTTGCCGCCCGCATGCAGCACCGTCATCACCACTTCGAGCGTCGACTTGCCGGGAAATTTCGGGTGGTTCTCGACCGGGATGCCGCGGCCGTTGTCGGTCACCGTCAGGTAGCCGTCGGCGTCCAGGCTCACATCGATGAAGTTGGCGTGCCCCGCGACCGCCTCGTCCATCGAGTTGTCGATGACCTCGGCGAACAGATGATGCAGCGCCTTTTCGTCCGTCCCGCCGATATACATGCCCGGACGGCGCCGGACCGGCTCCAGACCTTCCAGTACCTCGATTGCCGAAGCGTCGTAGTCGCTGCCGTCGCTCGTCTTGGGTGCGGGGCGCGGCGCTTCGTTACCGGCGACGGGGGCCGCGGGCTTGCGTGGCGCGGCATCCGCCGGCTTCGGCTGTTGGGGCATAGCGGAAAAAAGGTCGCTGCTGTCGTCCATGAAGCGTTCAGATCGTTCCTGTCTAAGTGTCGGCTAGGCCATAGCAAGACCGCGGCGCGGCCGCCATCCTTTGTCGCGCGAATCACCGGAATTCTGCCAGAAGTCTCGCCGGAAGCGCGAACAAAAGGCGAATTTCGATGCCCCGGAGGAAGAAATATCCTTTAATGAGCCAGATTTGCCGCGCCAGTGTTGCTTGGCCGAGGCGCCGGTGGCAAGGCATGCGCCGAACGAGGGAGCCGATCGGGTGTCCATGTCCACAATTCTTTTCTCCGTACGGCATTTGATCGGCGCGCTTCTTTTCGCGAGCCTTGCCGTTTCCGCAAGGGCCGAACCCCTTGAGCCCTACAAGGATGCGCTGTTTCGCTATAGCAAACTGCTTCAGGAGGCGGATGGCGGCGACTTCCGCGTTGTCGACTACCAGGAGCTCCGCGACATCAACGAGCGCGACCAGATACCCGAGCGGCGGGTGAAGCGCGCTTACGTGTCGCTCGGTGTCAAGAGCGTGCAGGTGAACGAGACGCTCGGTCTCGGCGAGCGGGGGCTTGACGTCACCCGCGTCGGCCCCGATCGCGGCGCCGCATTCACCGTGATCTTCATCCATGGTCGCGGCGGCGACCGCCGTCTCGGCGTCAATGATTTCTCATTCGGAGGCAATTTCAATCGCCTCAAAAATCTGACTGTCGTCAATGGCGGTACCTATTACGCTCCAAGCGTCAGGTCCTTCGATGCTGCGGGCGTAGCGGATATTTCGGCTCTGATCCGTTTCGCCGCGGAGCGCTCCGGCGGCCGGCCGGTGGTCCTTTCCTGTGCCTCCATGGGAAGCTTCATCTGCTGGGGCATAGCCCGGCAAGAGGCGACCGTCTCGGCCCTTGGCGGCATGATGATCATGGGCGGTCCAGCCGACCCCGACTTTCGCAAAAGTGCCGCCTACGGGGCGCGGCTGCCGATATTCTTCAGCCACGGCAGCCGCGACAGCGTCTATCCGGCCGAGTCCCAGATCGCGTTCTATCGCAGCCTCAGATCGAAGGACTATCCTGCCCGCTTCGTCCTGTTCGAAACAGGTTCGCATGGAACTCCGATCAGGATGACGGACTGGCGAGAGGCGCTGAACTGGATTCTCGACCGCTAGATCACGATGTTTTTAGGTCGGGTCGACCTAAAAACATGAACGTGATCGGTTCCAAGAAGTTGGAGCGGGATGCGGGCGGAAAACCGCACACACTTTTCCTCACCCCGCTCTAGACTAACGCGATCGGTTGTGGAGTTGACGGCGGCAATGAGGATGGACGATTCCGAGAACGCAGGGCGGTTTGGAAACCGCTCTCAACCGACCGTTTCACCCGATGACTACGAGGACGGCATGAGCTCGGTGGGCCCCATGGCGTTTCTTCCCGTGGGCAATGGCCTGAGCTATGGCGACGTTTGCCGCAATGAACTTGGGACCCTTATCGCAAGCAGGAGGCATAACCGCATCCTGTCTTTCGATCCGGGAAGTGGGACCATTCGCTGTGAGGCCGGCGCTATCCTTGCCGACCTGCTCGCGCGCGCCGTCCCGCACCGCTTTTTTCTTCCCGTGACGCCGGCGACGGGCCTCGTCACCGTCGGCGGCGCCGTCGCCAACGACGTCCACGGCGGAAATCACCATGCGCGTGGCTCCTTCGGCAATCACGTCCGGCGCCTGACCCTGCTGCGTTCGACGGGCGAACGCCTGGTCTGCTCGCCCGAGGAGAATGCAGAGCTCTTCGCTGCGACGATCGGCGGCCTGGGACTGACCGGGCTGATCCTCGACGTCGAGCTTCGGCTGATGAAGGTGCCGTCGCCGCATGTCCAGCGGCACGTGCATCGCTTCGACAGCCTCGATCGGTATTTCACGCTGGCCGAACGAGCCGAAGAGGAACACGAGTATTTCGTAGCCTGGCTCGACCAGCTCGCGACGGGACGGCGCATGGGGAGGGGCGTGCTGTTCGCCGCGGATCACGCCGACGGCGCTTGCGAATATCCTGACGTCCCGAAGGGGCCGAGGCTCGCCGTGCCTTTTTCTCCGCCCTTCAGTCTGTTCAACAGCGTGACGCTGAGACTGCTGAACGAATACCGCTTTCGCAAGCGCGACCGTGGCGAGACCGTGTCGACGGAGACGTGGACTTCCCACTTTCACCCTCTCGACGCGATCGGCGGGTGGCGCAGGCTCTACGGGCGGCGTGGCCTCTGCCAGCATCAAAGCGTCTATCCCGTCGCGACCGCGCCGGAGACGACGGCGCGGTTGCTTGAAACAGCCCGCCGTGCCGGTCATGCGTCCGTAGGGACGAAGCTGCAGCGTTTCGGTGACATAGCCTCCCCGGGGCTTCTCTCCTTTGCGAGGCCGGGCTTCACCCTGACCATGGACTTTGCCAATCAAGGCGAGGCCACGGTCAAGCTGCTCGACGCTCTCGACGAGATTGCCGTTGTCGCCGGCGGTGCGGTCAATCCGTCCCAGGACGTCCGCATGAGCCCGGCCGTTTTCGAAGCATCATTTCCCGCCTGGGAAAGACTGGAGGCACTGCGCGATCCGGCAATGGTCTCGGACTTCTGGCGGCGCACGGCTTGGGCGCCTGGGCAAACCTAGCGCTTCTGCCCCCTTATGTTCATGTCGAAGTCCACGACATTGGAGTAAATGGGCGTCCCGACGGTCATGCCGTAGGGCGAGCGGCGGATGCTGCCGCGGATCGTGAAGGAAATCGACCGTCTGTTCCAGTCGGTGAGCCTCACGTCGAAACGCTCCTTGCGGCTCTTGCCGCGGGCGGTCAGAACGCCCTCGATCGTTGCGGTGTCCGGGCCGGTCTGGCTGACGCCGGTAGAGTGGAAGGTCACGGTCTTGTGGTTGGCCGCATCGAACACTGCGCTGGAGCGCAGGAAGTCTTCGATCCGGCGCTCGGTGGACTTCACGCTCTCCGGAAAAAGCGTGAATTCCACGGAGGATCGGCCGATGTCATCGCCATCGATCCGGAATATGCCCGAGAATTTAGTGAAGCTGCCGGCAATGCCGCCGCTGCCACCCACTTGTCCGACGCTGAACTGAATACTCGAGGAGCTCGCGATGCGGTAGTTCCCGGCAGCATTCGCAAGTGCCGGCGCTTTTGCGCCCTCAACCGGCGTCCCTGCGAGGCCAAGGGCGAGAAGCGAAAGCGGCAGGGCCACTGCCATGGACTGCTTGCCTGGGCTGGTCATATGCGTTTCCTCTCGACAACGGTGTCGTCCTTTTCAGAAGTGTTGACGGTGCTGCCGGTGCGCGGCATCGGCCCGGAGCGAAGCATGCGGATGAGCACCAAGTCGCGCCGCCCGAGATGGTGATAGAATGCTGCCGCCGCGTGGATTGCGACCAGGCCAAGCGTCACATAGGCGAGCGTTGCATGGGCGAAGGCCCAGAACGCTTCCGAAGCCCCGGATTTCGGGAGCGGCAGATGCGGAATGACGATCAAGTTGAAATAAAAGCTCGGGATCGCCAGCGTGGAGACCGACACGACCGCCCAGCCGGACAGTGGCACGAGGAGTGCGAGCGCGATGAGCGACAGATGCGTGGCGCGCGCGGCCATGTGCTCCATCGGGCCAAGGGTCGGAGAGGCGGCCGGACTGGTTTCCACGAGCCACCAGAGCATCCGGAACGCAGCCAGTCCCAAGGCCGTGAAGCCGAACGACTTGTGCCACTGGTAAAGGGAGAACTGCAAAGCCGGGTCGATCTCGATGCGCCGCATGACGATGCCGGCGAGGATAAGCCCGAGGATCAGAACGGCGATCGTCCAGTGAAGGGCGATCGTCACCGTTCCGAAACCGTTGTCGCTGTTGCGCAGCATGGCAGACTCCGACGCCCGGTGCGTACGTCTACTGGCGGTAGAACGTCTCCGCCTTAGACGCCCACGGCGCCGTTTTTATTCGCTTTCGTCGGGACGATTTCCCATTGGCTCGAGCGCCGGCAACGCTGGACGGGGTGGGCGGATTCGCCGTGCTCGGAGAGTTGACACCGAATAATCCGGCTGGTGCCTTTTTTTTACGCGAGCGATTTGCTACGCCGCTTGCCGAGACGAAGAGACCTGATCTGGAGGAGACCCCATGACGCCCGATATCCGCCCGCTCGTCGCCGGCAACTGGAAGATGAATGGAACACGCGCGTCTCTCGATCAGATCAAGGCAATGGCCGAGGGCGTCAAAGGCGACCTTTCCGCAAGGGTGGACGCCCTGATCTGCCCGCCGGCCACATTGCTTTACGTTGCGACCGCGCTTTGCGACGACAGCCCTTTGATGATCGGGGCTCAGGACTGCCACCAGAAGCAGTCGGGAGCCCATACCGGCGAAGTCTCGGCTGAAATGGTCGCCGATTGTTTCGGCACTCATGTGATCGTCGGCCATTCCGAACGGCGCACCGATCATGGCGAAGGCGACGCACTGGTGCGTGCCAAGGCCGAGGCCGCGCACGGCGCGGATATCGTCGCGATCGTTTGCGTCGGTGAGACGGAACAGGAGCGCAAGGCCGGCCGGACGCTCGACATCCTGAAGCGCCAGCTCGCCGAGAGCCTCCCGGACCAGGCGACGTCCGAAAACACGGTGATCGCCTACGAACCCGTGTGGGCGATCGGCACCGGCCTGACGCCCACCGTGTCCGACGTCGAGGAGGCGCACGCCTTCATGCGCCGCGAGCTCGTCTCGCGCTTCGGCGCGGAAGGCGGCAAGATGCGCATCCTCTATGGAGGTTCCGTCAAGCCCTCGAATGCGAAGGAACTCATGGGCGTTGCCAATGTCGACGGCGCCCTGATCGGCGGCGCGAGCTTGAAAGCGGATGATTTCCTCGCCATCTACAGGGCCTATGAAGAATTGACTGCCTGATTGCCGCGGGACTTGGAATAACTGGCGGCTTGGTATAAAGAGGCGCCAAATTTGACGCGGCCCCACGGTGAGGCCGGCGTCGTTCGATTCGCATGCCCCGCAGAGGGCAGGACTGGAAGCTGATGCAGACCGTACTACTCGTCATCTATCTCATGGTGGTCGTCGCCCTGATCGGCGTCGTTCTCATTCAGCGTTCCGAAGGCGGCGGTCTCGGGATCGGCGGCGGCGCGGGCTTCATGTCTGCGCGTGGCACGGCCAATGCGCTGACCCGAACGACCGCCATTCTGGCCTTCCTTTTCTTCGCGCTGGCGCTGGCGATGGGCATTCTTTCACGCTACGAGCCGCAGGCGACCGACATTCTCGACCGTATCCCGGGAACGAGCTCGAGCGGCGGCGTTCTCGATTCGCTCGGTGGCGGTCAGACCGCACCGGCCGACGGAAACACCGAGACTCCGGCCAACGGCAACGGCGCCAACAACGCCGCACCGGCAGGTGGTACTGCCGCGCCTCAGGCCCCGGCAGGTGCCGCGCCTGCCGCTCCGGCTCCCGCAGCCCCGGCTGCTGGCGCCAACGGCAATACGGGATCGCAAGTTCCGAGCGGTCAGTAAGGCCGCAAATCAGAAGATCTGCCGGCGGATGGCTTCATCCGCCGGTTTTGTTTTGTGTGAAATCCGCCCTTCCGCACGGAAAATTCTGAAAGACGAATTTTTCGGTGGCGGAATCGTTTGTGAAAAGGTATCCGGTGACTCCCATGGCGCGATATGTATTCATCACTGGCGGCGTGGTCTCCTCTCTCGGAAAAGGCATCGCTGCGGCCGCTCTTGGAGCGTTGCTGCAGGCGCGTGGCTACCGTGTGAGGCTGCGCAAGCTCGATCCCTACCTGAACGTCGATCCGGGCACCATGAGCCCCACCCAGCACGGCGAGGTGTTCGTCACCGACGACGGCGCGGAGACGGATCTCGATCTCGGGCACTACGAGCGTTTCACGGGCCGCTCGGCGACCAAGACCGACAACATCACCACGGGGCGGATCTACAAGAACATTATCGACAAGGAGCGGCGTGGCGACTATCTCGGCGCGACGGTCCAGGTGATTCCGCACGTCACAAATGAAATCAAGAACTTCGTCACCGAAGGCAATGAGGACTACGATTTCGTTATCTGCGAAATCGGCGGCACCGTCGGCGATATCGAGGCGATGCCTTTCATGGAGGCGATCCGCCAGCTCGGCAACGACCTCCCGCGCGGCACCGCCGTCTATGTCCATTTGACGCTGATGCCCTACATTCCGGCCGCGGGCGAGCTGAAGACGAAGCCGACCCAGCATTCCGTGAAAGAACTGCAGGCGCTCGGCATTCACCCGGATATCCTGCTCGTGCGCGCCGACCGCGAAATTCCGGAAGCGGAACGCCGCAAGCTGTCGCTCTTCTGCAATGTCCGCCAGTCCGCGGTCATCCAGGCGCTCGACGTCGCTTCGATCTATGACGTGCCGATCGCCTATCACAAGGAAGGGCTCGACAACGAAGTGCTTGCCGCCTTCGGCATAGAGCCGGCGCCGAAGCCGCGCATGGAAGCCTGGGAAGACGTGGCGCACCGGATCCGCACCCCGGAAGGCGAGGTGACGATCGCGATCGTCGGAAAATATACCGGCCTGAAGGATGCCTATAAGTCGCTGATCGAGGCGCTCTACCATGGCGGCATTGCCAATCGCGTCAAGGTCAAGCTCGAGTGGATCGAGTCGGAGGTCTTCGAAAAGGAGGACCCGGCGCCCTATCTGGAAAAGGTCCACGGCATTCTCGTTCCGGGCGGCTTCGGCGAACGCGGCTCGGAAGGCAAGATCAATGCGGCGCGCTTCGCCCGCGAGCGTAAGGTGCCCTATTTCGGCATCTGCTTCGGCATGCAGATGGCCGTCGTAGAAGCGGCGCGCAATCTCGCCGGTATCGAAAAGGCGTCCTCGACGGAGTTCGGCCCGACCAAGGAGCCGGTCGTCGGCCTGATGACCGAGTGGGTGAAGGGCAATGAACTCGAGAAGCGGTCCGCCGCGGGCGATCTCGGCGGCACCATGCGCCTCGGCGCCTATCGCGCGGCCTTGAAGCCCGACACCAAGATCGCCGCGATCTATGGGTCGCCCGATATTTCCGAGCGTCATCGCCACCGCTACGAGGTCAATGTAGATTATAAGAGCCGCCTGGAATCCTGCGGCCTGGTCTTCTCCGGCATGTCCCCGGATGGCGTTCTGCCGGAGACGATCGAGTATCCCGACCATCCCTGGTTCATCGGCGTTCAGTACCATCCGGAACTGAAGTCGCGTCCACTCGATCCGCACCCGCTCTTTTCGAGCTTCATCGAGGCAGCGCTCGAACAGTCCCGGCTCGTATAGCCGGGTCACCGAACGGGCAATCACTTCTGCGGCCGCCTGCAAGAGGCGGCCGTTCGCATTTCCGGTCACGGTTCCGGGCGCCCGCCGCCGCGCTTGCAATCGGCGGTCAAAAGTTGCAAACAGCGGCAAACCGGTCATCAGGGAATCCGCCATGAGCCAATCCAAGCGAACCGCCCGCCCGCTCGATCATCTCGTGCTGCCGGTGGCCGATCTCGCGCGGACGAGGCAGCGCCTGGCGGCGCTCGGCTTCACGGTTGCCGATGAGGCACGCCACCCGTTCGGCACCGCGAATGCCTGCGTCTTCTTCTCGGATAACACCTATCTGGAGCCGCTCGCCGTCGCTTCGCGGGAGGAATGCGAGGCAGCCGCGCTTGAAGGCAACGCCTTCGTGGCGCGTGACCAGGCTTTTCGCTTTCGCCAGGGGGCCGAGGGTCTGTCGGCCGTCGTGCTCGGGACGCCGGACGCTGCCGAAGACCACATCCGGTTCCGCTCCCGCGGCATCTCCGGCGGCGAAATGCTCGAATTCTCACGGCCTATGCGGCTGCCCGACGGGCGTGAAGGGCTCGGTTCCTTCCGGCTTTCCTTTGCAGCGGATCTGCGTTCGCCGGACTTTTTCCTTTTTGCCTGTCAGCGCCTGCGTGCGCTGCCGGTCGACAGCAGCTCGCTTCACCGCCATGGAAACGGCGTGCTCGGCATTGCCGAGGTCGTGCTTTCGGAGCAGAACCCGACGGATTTCCAGTATCTTCTGCAGGAAGCCGTGGACGAGCGCGAGGTCTCGGCCCATTCCTTCGGCATGGACATCCAGGCAGGCAGTGCCAGAATCAGCGTCCTGACCCCGGCCGGCGTGCAGGCATTCTTCGGTCGCTCAATCGAGGGTGCAGAGCGCGGCTTGCGGGGTCGCGCCGTGGTCTTCCACGTGAGCGATCTGGAGGCTACGCGGGCGCTGTTTGCGCAGAACGATATCGAATTCGCAGAAATGGGCGGACGCCTCATCGTTCCGGAAGCGCCGGGGCAGGGTGTAATCTTCGCCTTTGGAGGATGATGATGGAAACCAATTCAAGAGTCGTCGTCGGCGAAGGTGCCGGCCAGGTGGTGTTCTCGCAGAAGGAACGGCTGACACTGATCGCCGGACCGTGCCAGATGGAGAGCCGCGAACACGCCTTCATGATTGCGGGGGAGCTCGTCGAACTCTGCAAATCGCTCGGGCTCGGACTCGTTTATAAATCTTCGTTCGACAAGGCGAACCGCACCTCGCTCTCCGGCAAGCGCGGCATCGGGCTCGACAAGGCGATGGAGGTCTTCGCCGACCTCAAGCGGGAGTTCGGTTTTCCGGTCCTGACCGACATCCACACGGAAGAGCAATGCGCTGCCGTGGCCGAGATCGTCGACATCCTGCAGATCCCGGCCTTTCTGTCACGGCAGACGGATCTGCTCGTCGCCGCCGCGAAGACGGGGCGGGCGATCAACGTCAAGAAGGGCCAGTTCCTCGCCCCTTGGGACATGAAGAACGTCCTTGCCAAGTTCACCGAGAGCGGCAACCCGAACGTGCTTCTCTGCGAGCGCGGCGCTTCCTTCGGCTATAATACGCTGGTCTCCGACATGCGTTCGCTGCCGATCATGGCGGCACTCGGCGCTCCGGTGGTCTTCGATGCGACCCATTCCGTGCAGCAGCCGGGCGGGCAGGGAGGCTCCACGGGCGGCCAGCGTGAGTTCGTCGAGACATTGGCGCGCGCGGCCGTCGCTGTCGGTGTCGCCGGTGTCTTCGTAGAGACCCACGAGGATCCCGACAACGCGCCTTCCGACGGTCCGAACATGGTGCCGCTGAAGGACATGCCGCGGCTGCTTGAAAAGCTGCTGGCCTTCGACGCCGTTGCGAAAGCTTGAGCCCCGGCGTCCCGCTTCGTGAATTTTTTATGAAGCGGGCCGGCGGCCGGATTTTGCGCTCCCGGCGCCATTGTAATTTCGGGGCCGTGAATTAAGACAGGCCGACCATTATCATCGTCCATAAGGGAAGAGATCATGACTGCAATCATCGACATCATCGGCAGAGAGATACTCGACAGCCGCGGCAACCCGACCGTCGAGGTCGATGTCCATCTCGAGGATGGCAGTTTCGGTCGCGCGGCGGTTCCCTCGGGCGCCTCCACCGGTGCGCATGAAGCCGTCGAACTGCGCGATGGCGGCACGCGTTACCTCGGCAAGGGCGTCGAACGCGCCGTCGATGCGGTGAACGGCGAGATATTCGAAGCGATCGGCGGCCTCGACGCTGAAAACCAGATTCAGATCGATCGTACCATGATCGAGCTCGACGGCACGCCGAACAAGTCGCGCCTCGGCGCCAACGCCATTCTCGGCGTTTCGCTCGCCGTCGCCAAGGCCGCCGCGGAAGCCTCGGGCCTGCCGCTCTACCGCTATGTCGGCGGCCCGAATGCGCATCTTCTGCCCGTTCCGATGATGAACATCATCAATGGCGGCGCTCACGCCGACAATCCGATCGACTTCCAGGAATTCATGATCATGCCGATCGGCGCCGAGACCCTGAAGGACGCCGTCCGTATGGGTTCGGAAGTCTTCCACACGCTGAAGAAGCAGCTTGCCGCGGACGGCCACAACACCAATGTCGGCGACGAAGGCGGCTTCGCGCCGGGCCTCGCTTCCGCGCCGGCAGCCCTCGACTTCATCATGAAGTCAATCGAGAAGGCCGGCTACAAACCGGGCGAGGACATGTATGTCGCTCTCGACTGCGCTTCGACCGAATTCTTCAAGGACGGCAAGTACGTCCTCGAGGGTGAGGGCCGTACGCTGGAGCCGGGCGCCATGGCCGAGTATCTCGCCGAGCTCGCCGGCAAATATCCGATCATCTCGATCGAGGACGGCATGGCTGAAGACGATTGGGACGGCTGGAAATCCTTGACCGACCTCGTCGGCAACAAGTGCCAGCTCGTCGGCGACGACCTGTTCGTCACCAATTCTGCGCGCCTGCGTGACGGCATCAAGATGGGCGTCGCGAACTCCATCCTCGTCAAGGTCAACCAGATCGGGTCGCTTTCGGAAACGCTCGACGCGGTCGAGACCGCCCACAAGGCGCGTTACACCGCCGTCATGTCGCACCGCTCCGGCGAGACCGAGGATTCGACGATTGCCGACCTCGCGGTCGCCACCAATTGCGGTCAGATCAAGACCGGCTCGCTCGCACGTTCCGACCGGCTCGCCAAGTACAACCAGCTGATCCGTATCGAAGAGCAGCTCGGCCCGCAGGCGCAATATGCCGGCCGCTCCGTGTTGCGCGGTTGATTGAAAGGCGGGGGCAACTGATCCTCTCGCGGGACGATTGCCCTAGGGCATGCGATAAACGGTTTGACCGTCGCATGCCCAAAACTGTCACGGGTTCTCCCCCTTGTGGGGGAGACGACAAGCGGCCTGACCAGCCGGTTTCTCTCCGTAGCAACTGTTCCCGCCAGAGGAGCAGCCCTGACGGTTTGACGGGGAGAAGGGAAAAGCGGCGTCGTCACGAGTCTCCTTCGTCCCGCTTGCCGAACGCTCCGTCCTCCGAGTTCTCTTTCCATTCGCAAATTGTTTATGGTCAACCGTCGGTTAATCAATCGACGCTAGTCTTCATCTTCGTACTGCGTATTGGAGCGGGCGCGGGACAATGGTTTGCAGTATCTCCTGCAGCCCGCGCCAACTCAATTCAGGGCATGAGCGATGTGGACACGGCATCACAAGAAGCGGAAACTGGGGCGATTGGTGGTGCCGTTGCTGGCGGTCGCCTTCCTTTCCTATTTCGGCTATCATTCGATCCATGGCGGTTATGGTCTGGAGGCGACGAAGGAGTTTGACCGTCAGATTGCCGAGCGGCAGGCACGGCTGGACGAGCTCACTCAGACGCGAAAAATCCTGGAAAAGGAAGTCGAGCTGATGAGCGACGGTTCGCTCGAGAGAGACATGCTGGATGAGAAGGCTCGCCTCGCGCTCAACATGTCGCGCAGCGATGAGATCGTTATTTTCCACCATTCCGATGATTAACCTGAAATAGGTTAATCTCGAAATCATATTATATATCAATGCGTTGACGCGAATAATAGCCATGCAAATATAGCATTGCTGCCGCGCTTTTCTTTCCCTATGGTAGCCGCCAAAGGCTAACCATTGGGAGGAACGAATGGCTCCGCGAAAATCCGCGTCCGTTTCCAGCCGCAAGACCGCTGCCAAGCCGGCCAAGAAAGATTTTGCCGGCGGCACGATCGCCGAATTCTCCAAGGAAGACGATCTCAAGGCCTACCGCGAAATGCTGTTGATCCGGCGTTTCGAGGAAAAGGCCGGCCAGCTTTACGGCATGGGATTCATCGGTGGTTTCTGTCACCTCTATATCGGTCAGGAAGCCGTCGTTGTCGGGATGCAGCTGGCCCTGAAAGAGGGCGACCAGGTCATCACCGGCTATCGCGACCATGGCCACATGCTCGCCTGCGGCATGAGTGCGCGCGGCGTGATGGCGGAGCTCACCGGTCGCCGTGGGGGCCTTTCCAAGGGGAAAGGCGGCTCGATGCACATGTTCTCCAAGGAGAAGCACTTCTATGGCGGCCACGGCATCGTCGGTGCGCAGGTCTCGCTGGGGACCGGCCTCGCTTTCGCCAACAGGTATCGCGGCAACGACAATGTGAGCCTCGCCTATTTCGGCGACGGTGCGGCGAACCAGGGTCAGGTCTATGAGAGCTTCAACATGGCCGCTCTCTGGAAGCTGCCGGTGATCTACATCGTCGAGAACAACCGTTATGCCATGGGTACCTCCGTGTCGCGGGCATCGGCACAGACCGATTTCTCCCAGCGCGGCGCTTCCTTCGGCATTCCCGGCTATCAGGTCGACGGCATGGATGTCCGCGCCGTCAAGGCCGCTGCCGACGAGGCGGTCGAACATTGCCGTTCCGGCAAGGGCCCGATCATCCTCGAAATGCTGACCTACCGCTATCGCGGCCATTCGATGTCCGATCCGGCGAAGTATCGCTCGAAGGACGAAGTGCAGAAGATGCGTTCGGAGCATGATCCGATCGAGCAGGTGAAGGCCCGTCTGACGGATAAAGGCTGGGCCACCGAGGACGAACTGAAGCAGATCGACAAGGAGGTTCGCGACATCGTGGCGGACAGTGCCGATTTCGCCCAGTCTGATCCGGAGCCGGATGTCTCCGAGCTCTACACCGATATCCTGCTTTGATCCGGGGAGGGACAAATATGCCTGTAGAAATCCTTATGCCTGCCCTTTCCCCGACCATGGAGGAAGGCACGCTCTCCAAGTGGCTGAAGAACGAGGGGGACAAGGTGTCCTCCGGCGATGTCATCGCGGAAATCGAAACCGACAAGGCCACGATGGAAGTGGAAGCGGTTGACGAAGGCACGATCGGCAAGCTGCTGATTGCAGCCGGCACCGAGGGTGTGAAGGTGAACACGCCGATCGCCGTGCTGTTGCAGGATGGCGAAGCCGCAAGCGACATCGATTCCATGAAGGCCGAAGCCCCGAAAGCGGAAGCACCGAAGCCGGCCGAGCCGGAAGCGCCGGCTGCTTCCGCGGCGCCCGTCGCGGCGCAGCCCAAGGCGGTTCCTTCCGACCCGGCAATCCCGGCCGGAACCGAAATGGTGACGATGACCGTCCGCGAAGCGCTTCGCGACGCGATGGCCGAAGAGATGCGCGCCAATGAGGACGTCTTCGTCATGGGCGAAGAGGTCGCCGAATACCAGGGCGCCTACAAGGTCACGCAGGGCCTGTTGCAGGAATTCGGTGCGCGCCGCGTGGTCGACACGCCGATCACCGAACACGGCTTTGCCGGCGTCGGCGTCGGCGCGGCGATGACGGGTCTGCGCCCGATCGTCGAGTTCATGACCTTCAACTTCGCCATGCAGGCGATCGACCAGATCATCAACTCGGCCGCCAAGACGCTCTATATGTCCGGCGGCCAGATGGGCGCGCCGATCGTCTTCCGCGGGCCGAGCGGTGCTGCTGCCCGCGTCGCGGCGCAGCACTCCCAATGCTATGCCGCCTGGTACAGCCACATTCCGGGCCTGAAGGTCGTCATGCCCTATACGGCGGCAGACGCGAAGGGGCTGCTCAAGGCTGCCATCCGCGATCCGAACCCGGTGATCTTCCTCGAAAACGAGATCCTTTACGGCCAGTCCTTCGCAGTGCCGAAGCTCGACGATTTCGTGCTGCCGATCGGTAAGGCCCGCATTCATCGTGCCGGCAAGGACGCGACGCTCGTCTCCTTCGGCATCGGCATGACCTATGCGATCAAGGCCGCGGCGGAACTCGAGGCGCAGGGTATCGACGTCGAGATCATCGACCTTCGCACGATCCGTCCGATGGACCTGCCGACCGTCATCGAATCCGTCAAGAAGACCGGCCGCCTGGTTACCGTCGAGGAAGGCTATCCTCAATCCTCGGTCGGCACCGAGATTGCCACCCGCGTCATGCAGCAGGCCTTCGACTATCTCGATGCGCCGATCCTGACGATCGCCGGCAAGGACGTGCCGATGCCTTATGCGGCCAACCTTGAAAAGCTTGCTCTGCCGAATGTCGCGGAAGTCGTCGATGCGGTGAAAGCCGTCTGCTACAAATAAAGGGGGTCGTTCGATGCCAATCAACATCACCATGCCGGCCCTCTCTCCGACCATGGAAGAAGGCAATCTGGCCAAATGGCTGGTCAAGGAAGGCGACAAGGTCAAGTCCGGCGATGTGATCGCCGAGATTGAGACCGACAAGGCGACGATGGAAGTGGAAGCCGTCGACGAGGGCACGGTCGCCAAGATCGTCGTTCCCGCCGGCACTGAAGGCGTCAAGGTCAATGCGCTGATCGCGGTTCTCGCCGGCGAGGGCGAAGACGTCGCGACTGCCGCCAAGGGCGGCAACGGTGCAGCGGGAGCAGCCCCGGCACCGAAGCCGCAGGGAACAGCCGAAACGGCACCCGCCGCCGCGCCGGCACCCGCCGCAGCGCCGGCACCGCAGGCTGCTGCTCCGGCTTCTCCTGCATCCGCCGACGGCGAAGGCAAGCGCATCTTTTCGTCGCCGCTGGCCCGCCGCATCGCTAAGGAGGCAGGCATCGACCTTTCGGCGATCGCCGGTTCCGGACCGCATGGCCGCGTCGTCAAGAAGGACGTCGAGGCAGCCGTTTCCGGCGGCGCAGCCAAGCCCGCCGCCGCGCCAGCAGCAGCTCCGGCCCCGGCGACGCTCGCAAAGGGCATGTCGGAGGATGCCATCCTCAAGCTCTTCGAGCCGGGCTCCTACGAACTCGTGCCGCATGACGGCATGCGCAAGACGATCGCCAAACGCCTCGTCGAATCGAAGCAGACGATCCCGCATTTCTATGTTTCGGTCGATTGCGAGCTCGACGCGCTTTTGGCGCTGCGCGCCCAGCTGAATGCCGCAGCACCTGAAAAGGATGGTAAGCCGGTCTACAAGCTTTCCGTGAATGACATGGTGATCAAGGCGCTTGCTCTGGCATTGCGCGACGTTCCGGATGCGAATGTGTCCTGGACCGATCAGAACATGATCAAGCACAAGCACGCGGACGTCGGCGTTGCGGTTTCAATTCCCGGCGGCCTGATCACGCCGATCGTCCGCCAGGCGGAGTTGAAGAGCCTCTCGGCGATCTCCAACGAGATGAAGGATCTCGGCAAGCGCGCCAAGGAGCGCAAGCTGAAGCCTGAAGAATATCAGGGCGGCACCACGGCCGTTTCGAATATGGGCATGATGGGCGTCAAGGACTTCGCCGCCGTCGTCAATCCGCCGCACGCGACGATCCTCGCGGTCGGCGCCGGCGAGGACCGTGTCGTGGTCAAGAACAAGGAGATGGTCATCGCCAATGTGATGACCGTCACGCTTTCGACCGACCATCGCTGCGTCGATGGAGCGCTCGGCGCCGAACTGCTCGCCGCCTTCAAGCGCTACATCGAAAACCCGATGGGCATGCTCGTCTGATGCGATCCGGACCGGCTTCCCAGCCGGTCCTTTCCCCATGAAAAGCGAGTAGGCAGATGAAGACAGTCCTTTGCTACGGTGACAGTCTGACCTGGGGATACGATGCAAGCGGTTCCGGCCGGCATGCGCTGGAGGACCGCTGGCCGAGCGTGCTGCAGAAGGCGCTCGGTTCGAACGTGCATGTCGTCGCCGAAGGGCTGAACGGGCGGACGACCGCCTATGACGACCATCTCGCCGATTGCGACCGGAACGGGGCGCGTGTCCTTCCGACGCTCCTGCACACCCACGCGCCGATCGATCTCATCCTCCTCATGCTCGGCTCGAACGATATGAAGCCGATCATTCACGGCACCGCTTTCGGTGCGGTGAAGGGTATCGAGCGCCTCGTCAATCTGGTGCGCAGGCACGACTGGCCGACGGAAACGGAGGAGGGGCCCGAAATCCTCATCGTCTCGCCGCCGCCGCTCTGCGAAACGGCCAACAGCGCTTTTGCCGCCATGTTTGCGGGTGGGGTCGAGCAATCCGCAATGCTGGCGCCGCTTTATCGCGATCTCGCCGACGAGCTCGACTGCGGCTTCTTCGACGGCGGATCAGTGGCCAGGACGACGCCGATCGACGGTGTCCACCTCGACGCGGAGAACACCCGGGCGGTCGGCAGAGGATTGGAGCCTGTCGTGCGGATGATGCTCGGGCTTTGACGATGACGGCTGGCGCGACCCTCAGGCCTGCGAAGCGAAGCGAGGCAGCGGAACTTGCGATCCTGATCGACATCGCCTCACATGGGTTTGCCTCATGGCTCTGGTACGGCGGCGTTCTGAGCAAATCCGCGGAAACCGCCTTCGAGCATGGCCGCAACGTGCTGCGTCGGGATACCGGGCCGGGTGCCTGGCGCGATGCGGTGGTGGCCGAAATCGGAGACGAGATCGTCGGCATGTCGGTTTCCTACGGCATCGATGCATCGATTCTCGAGATCGAGCCGAAACATCCCGTGCTTGCGCCCTTGCTTTTCCTGCAGAAGCAGGGGGTCGGCCACTGGTTCATCGATAGCCTCGGCGTTTATCGCCATCACCGTGGTAAAGGCATTGGCCGCGCTCTGCTCGAGAACGAGATTTCCCGCGCTGGGCAGGGGCCGGTGAGCCTGATCACCGAAAGCCACAATGAAACGGCGCAGGCGCTCTACAGGATGAACGGCTTCGAGGAGGTGGCGCGGGCCGAGGCCGTGCCGCTTTTCGAAGACAGCAGAAAACACCACTGGGTGCTTTTCACCCGCAACGCCGCTTGACCAAAGGTAGGAAAAACATGGCTGAGAATTACGACGTGATCGTTGTCGGTTCGGGTCCGGGCGGATACGTGACCGCCATTCGTTCGGCGCAGCTTGGCTTGAAGACGGCGATCGTCGAGCGGGAGCATTTGGGCGGGATCTGCCTCAACTGGGGCTGCATTCCGACCAAGGCGCTGTTGCGCTCCGCCGAAATTCTCGACCATGCCAATCATGCCAAGAACTACGGGCTGACCCTCGAAGGCAAGATGACCGCCAACGTCAAGGATGTCGTCGCCCGCTCGCGCGGCGTCTCTGCGCGGCTGAACGGCGGCGTCGCCTTCCTGATGAAGAAGAACAAGGTGGACGTGATCTGGGGCGAGGCGAAGCTCACCAAACCCGGCGAGATCGTCGTCGGCGCGCCGTCCAGGCCGGCCGTCCAGCCGCAGAACCCGGTTCCGAAGGGCGCCAAGGGAGAGGGGACCTATACGGCCAAGCACATCATCGTCGCAACCGGCGCGCGCCCGCGAGCGCTCCCCGGCATCGAGCCGGACGGCAAGCTGATCTGGACCTATTTCGAGGCGATGAAGCCGGAGGAATTCCCGAAGTCGCTGCTCGTCATGGGCTCCGGCGCGATCGGCATCGAATTCGCGAGCTTCTACCGCTCGATGGGCGTCGACGTGACCGTCGTGGAACTGCTGCCGCAGATCATGCCGGTCGAGGATGCGGAAATTTCCGCCTTGGCCCGTAAGCAGCTCGAAAAGCGCGGCCTGAAAATCATCACCGATGCCAAGGTGACGAAGGTCGAGAAGGGCGCGAACGACGTCACGGCGCATGTGGAGACGAAGGACGGCAAGGTTACGCCGATCAAGGCGGACCGTCTGATCTCCGCCGTCGGCGTTCAGGGCAATATCGAGAATCTCGGCCTCGAGGCTCTAGGCGTGAAGACCGACCGCGGCTGCATCGTCACCGATGGCTACGGCAAGACCAATGTCGCGGGCATCTATGCGATCGGCGACGTCGCCGGGCCGCCGATGCTGGCACACAAGGCCGAGCATGAGGGCGTCATCTGCATCGAGAAGATTGCCGGGGTTCCCGGCGTGCACGCGCTCGACAAGGGCAAGATCCCGGGCTGCACCTATTGCGACCCGCAGGTCGCCTCGGTGGGCCTTACGGAGGCGAAGGCCAAGGAACTCGGCCGCGACATCCGCGTCGGCCGATACAGCTTCGGCGCAAACGGCAAGGCGATCGCGCTCGGCGAAGACCAGGGCCTGATCAAGACCATCTTCGACAAGAAGACCGGCGAACTCATCGGCGCCCATATGGTAGGCGCCGAAGTGACGGAACTCATCCAGGGCTTCGTCGTCGCCATGAACCTGGAGACGACCGAAGAGGAACTGATGCACACGGTGTTCCCGCACCCGACCCTCTCGGAGATGATGAAGGAAAGCGTGCTCGATGCCTACGGCAGAGTATTGAACGCCTGATGACGCGCGGCCGTCCGGAACTTTCGGCTTTTTCACGCATTGATTGCATGACATCTACAATGCGGGGAGGTTCTCATGAGCTTGAATGGCGTAGGTATCCTGGCGGCGATCATCATCGGCGGGCTTGCCGGTTGGCTGGCGGAAAAATTCATGAACAGCCAGATGGGGCTGTTCATGAACATCATTCTCGGCATTATCGGCGCCGTGGTGTTGAATTTCATTCTCGCGGCGCTCGGCATGGCTTACAGCGGCTGGATCGCCTATCTCATCATCGGATTCATCGGCGCCTGCCTGTTGATCGCGGCGGGCCGCGCCGTCCGAGGGTAGGGCCATTCCCCCATCGCTTGCCGTCAGGCTGCCATGCAAATGGTGGCCTGACTTTTCATTTCCGGCTGTTTATATAAGGCGACAAGGTGCGGGCGGCCTTGTTGCCGCTCGCCCGTCACTATGAAGGAAGACACATGGTAACGGTTTTCGACGCCGTCTCGGATCGGGCGCAGCGTGTTCGTCACCCGGAAAAGGCCCACCGGCCCGACACCGAGGTCCTGCGCAAGCCGGACTGGATCCGTGTGAAGGCACCGACCTCCAAGGGATATCAGGAGACCCGCTCGATCGTGAAGAGCCATAAGCTCGTTACGGTCTGCGAGGAAGCCGGGTGCCCGAACATCGGCGAGTGTTGGGACAAGAAGCACGCGACGTTCATGATCATGGGCGAGATCTGCACGCGTGCCTGTGCCTTCTGCAATGTCGCGACGGGCAAGCCCAATGCCCTCGATCTGGACGAGCCCGCAAATGTCGCCAAGGCGGTGAAGCAGATGGGCCTGAGCCATGTCGTCATCACCTCCGTCGATCGCGACGACCTCGACGATGGCGGCGCCGAGCATTTCGAGAAGGTCATTTTCGCGATCCGGGAAGCCTCGCCGGAAACCACGATCGAAATCCTGACGCCCGATTTCCTGCGCAAGCCCGGCGCGCTGGAGCGTGTCGTGGCCGCCAAGCCGGACGTTTTCAACCACAACCTCGAAACGGTTCCGTCCAACTACCTGACGGTCAGACCGGGCGCGCGCTATTTCCACTCGATCCGGCTTCTGCAGCGCGTGAAGGAACTCGATCCCACCATGTTCACCAAGTCGGGCATCATGGTCGGCCTCGGCGAGGAGCGCAACGAAGTGCTGCAGCTGATGGACGACCTGCGTACCGCCGATGTCGATTTCCTGACGATCGGCCAATATCTGCAGCCGAGCCGCAAGCATCACAAGGTCGAGAAATTCGTCACTCCGGAAGAATTCAAGTCCTACGAGACGGTGGCCTACACCAAGGGCTTCCTGATGGTGTCCTCGAGCCCGCTGACCCGCTCGTCCCACCATGCCGGCGACGACTTCGCCCGGCTGAAGGCGGCGCGCGAGAAGAAGCTGGCGGCTGCGGCGGAGTAGTCCGCCTGCTTCCGCCCCTCGTCCGGCCTGCCGGCCACCTTCTCCCCGCAGGCGGGTCGAAGGACATTCGTGGCAACACTCCACGACCATCGACAACAAGCCGGCACAAATGCGCCGCCTCCTTGATCTTCTCGCGCTGCAGCCTTAACTCACAATCCATGCCCCATTTCGAAACCAACCACGTCGTCAAGCACTCGGCCGAGCAGATGTTCGCTCTCGTCGCCGATGTCGAGCGCTATCCGGAGTTCCTGCCCCTTTGCGAAGCGCTGAGCGTACGCTCACGCAAGGAGCGCGACGGCAAGGTGCTGCTGCTTGCCGACATGACCGTGGGCTACAAGGCGATCCGGGAAACATTCACGACGCAGGTGCTTCTCAAAAGGGAAGAGCGGATCATCGACGTCAACTATATCGAGGGTCCGTTCAAGTACCTCGACAATGTCTGGCGTTTCGAGCCCGTGAACGATAACCAATCGATCGTGCATTTCTGCATCGACTATGAATTCAAGAGCCGCCTTCTGGGCGCGCTTATGGGCTCGATGTTCGATCGCGCCTTCCGCATGTTCTCCGAAGCATTCGAAAAGCGGGCGGATGTGATCTACGGGGCGTGAGCCAGTTCTGCGACCAGATCGAGCGCCGTATGCACGGTGGCAAGCCGCACCGCACCTCGGCCGATGTCTCCGTAACGCATCTCCCGGTGAACCGTCGCGCCGTCACGGGCGGCGGCGGCGAGATGAACGAGGCCAACGGGCTTCTCGGCGGAGCCGCCGCCCGGGCCGGCTATGCCCGTGACGGCTATGGCGATATCGGCGGCTGAGTGCGAAACCGCGCCGCGGGCCATTTCGATGGCCGTCTCACGCGAGACGGCTCCATGTGCGGCAAGCGTTGCGGGATTAACGCCGAGCATCTCGACCTTGGCTTCGTTGGAATAGGTGACGAAGCCGCGGTCGACGACGGAGGACGAGCCTGCGATTTCCGTCAAGGCGCCGGCGATCAGGCCGCCGGTGCAGGACTCCGCCGTCGCCAGCTTCAGTCCGAGGGAGGTGAGATCCCGGATTATCGCCCGCGCTTTCTCTTCAGTATCGGTCGTCCACATCGGGCTTGCTCCGTGATGCATAGACGACAGTCGCGGTGGCGATCGCCGCAATTCCTTCATTCCGCCCGACAAAGCCGAGTTTCTCGTTGGTCGTCGCCTTGATCGAACAGCGGTCGAGCGAAATGCCGAGTATCGCCGCAAGGTTTTCTCGCATCTGCTGACGGTGCGGCCCGACCTTGGGCGCCTCGGCGATCAGCGATATGTCGGCATTGGTAATAGTGCCGCCGCGCTCGCGGACGATCTGCGCAGCGTGTTCGAGAAAGATGCGCGAAGCCGCGCCCTTCCACTGCGGGTCGGATGGCGGGAAGTGGTCGCCGATATCGCCGGCACCGCAAGTGGCGAGCAGGGCGTCCGTCAAGGCATGCAGGGCTACGTCCGCGTCGGAATGGCCGGAGAGTTTGCGGTCGTGGGGGATGAAGACACCACAGAGGGTTACGCCGTCGCCGTCCACGAGTTGATGCACGTCATAGCCGTTGCCTGTGCGCACATCGGGAATGGCCATGCGGGTCAGTTTCTCGTCTGCCATCGACAGGTCCCTCCGGAGCGTCAACTTGAAATTGTCCACGGTTCCTTCCACCAGAAGGACGGGGATGCCGGCCCATTCGGCGATCGAGGCGTCGTCCGTAAAGTCGGACCTGCCGCTTGCCGCCGCTTGCCGGTGAGCGGAGAGGATCAGCTCGAGGCGGAAGCACTGCGGCGTCTGTGCGGCATAGAGATCGGTTCGCGGGACGGTCTCGGCGACGAGGCCGGCCGCCGTCGTACGCTTCAGCGTGTCGGCGACTGCAATTGCCGGCAGGAGGGCCTGGGCGCCGCCACGAAGCGCCGCACCGCAGCGATCGAGCAGTGCGTGATCGAAAAAGGGTCGCACCGCGTCGTGGATCATCACGTATTCCACGCCTGTAGCGGCGACCGCTTCCAGCCCGGCAAGCACCGAAAGCTGGCGTGTCGCTCCGCCGTGGACCACTGTCAGCTCCGAAGTTGCCGCCATCCGCCGGCGGGCCGCCGCGAACAGCTCTTCGTCGTCCGGGTGGATCACGACGACGACAGGTCCCGTTCCGGGCCATGTCGCGAAAATGTCAAGCGTATGGGCGATAACGGGGCGATCACCGATCGTGCGGTATTGCTTCGGTCCCTCGGCCGACTGGCCGGCGCGCTCGCCGCGGCCGGCCGCAACGATCACGACGCCGCAGGAGAACTGTTCTTCGCCTTGCATCTTTTGTATGTGGTCCCGCATTCGCCAATATTCGCCGTGATGTACCGCGAAGGTCCTGCCATGGCCAGCCATGCGAGGAATTTTGTCCCGCGCGTCGAAAAGGCTTGGCAAGCAGAAGAACAATGTCTAAAAATAGTGCACGATTTTCATGTGCCTGAAAGATATGCATTTGCCCTCGACGGCTTTTTCACCCTCGCTTCTGATCGGGAATGTCGAAATCCGCAATCGCGTAGCGCTCGCGCCGATGTCCGGCGTGACGGATCTGCCCTTTCGTACGCTTGCCTGGCGTTTCGGGGCCGGGTTCGTCGTGACCGAGATGGTGGCGAGCCGCGAACTGGTCGGTAATGCCGCCGAATCCTGGGCGCGGCTGAAGAATTCCGGCATCGACCCCCACATCGTGCAACTCGCCGGGCGTGAGGCGCATTGGATGGCCGAGGCGGCGAGGATCGTCGAGGCCAATGGCGCCGATATCATCGACATCAACATGGGCTGCCCTGCGAAGAAGGTCACCGGGGGCTATTCCGGATCTGCGCTGATGCGCGATCCGGATCACGCGCTTTCGCTGATCGAAGCGACGGTCAACGCAGCCACGGTCCCGGTAACGCTCAAGATGCGCCTCGGCTGGGATGAGAATTCGATCAATGCGCCGCTGATTGCCCGCAGGGCTGAGGAGGCAGGCGTGAAGGCGATCACCATTCATGGACGCACACGCATGCAATTCTACAACGGCAAGGCCGATTGGGATGCGATTCGGGCCGTCCGCGAGGTGGTCTCCGTCCCGCTGATTGCCAATGGCGATGTGGGTTCGGTTGCCGATGCGCACGAGATCCTGCGCCGGTCGGGTGCGGACGCCGTCATGGTCGGTCGATCGTGCCAGGGGCGGCCTTGGCATGCTGGCGTTCTCGCCGGCGCTGCGGCTCACCCGGATGCGTCGGGCGTCGCCTGCATATTTGCGGAGCATTACGAGATGATGCTTGAATTCTACGGCGTGGAGGTCGGGCTGCGGACCGCCCGCAAACACGCGGGCTGGTATCTCGATCGTTTCGCGCCCGAGCTTCCCGCTTCGGAGAAGGCCGCGATTCTGACATCGACCGACACGGCTTTCGTACGCGACAGCGTGGTAGCCGCCATTGCTCGCTCCGGCGATGCGGCGGCGAGGGAGGAGATTGCGGCATGACGGAGAAGGCAACGGCACCGGTGGAAGGCGCCAACGATCTTTCCATGGCCGTGCTGAACGCGATCCAGAATCCGGTCATCCTGGTGGACGAGAATGGCTTCGTCGCCTTTGCGAACTGGGAGGCCGAATCCTTCTTCGGGGCCAGCGCCAACCATCTTGCGCGGCACGATATCAGCGCCTTCATTCCGTTCGGCAGCCCGCTCCTGACGCTGATCGAGCAGGTTCGCGAGCGGCGGGCGGCGGTCAACGAGTACCGGGTGGACCTCAGCTCTCCGCGCCTTGGAGCCGACAAGCTCGTCGACCTTTATGTGGCCCCGGTACTGTCGCAACCCGGATCGGTGGTGATCGTCTTCCAGGAGCGGTCCATGGCGGACAAGATCGACCGCCAGCTCACCCACCGTGCCGCAGCGCGGTCCGTCACCGGCCTTGCTTCGATGCTCGCCCACGAGATCAAGAATCCGCTTTCGGGCATTCGCGGTGCCGCGCAGCTCCTGGAAACCTCCGTCAATGACGAGGATCGCGCCCTGACGAGACTGATCTGCGACGAAACCGACCGCATCGTCTCGCTCGTAGACCGGATGGAGGTCTTCTCCGACGAGCGCCCGGTCGACCGCCTGCCGCTCAACATCCATGCGGTGCTCGACCACGTCAAGGCGATCGCCAAGGCCGGCTTTGCCCGGAGAATCAAGATCTCGGAACATTACGATCCGTCGCTTCCCCCGGTTTTCGCAAACCGCGACCAGTTAGTTCAGGTCTTCCTGAATCTGATCAAGAATGCGGCCGAGGCGATCGGCGACAGGTCGGACGGCGAGATTCTGCTGACGACGGCCTATCGGCCGGGCATTCGCCTGTCGGTCGCCGGAACACGCGAAAAGATTTCGCTGCCGCTGGAATTCTGCGTGCATGACAACGGTCCAGGCGTCCCCCCGATCTGCTGCCGCATCTTTTCGACCCGTTCATCACCACCAAGACGAACGGGTCCGGTCTCGGCCTGGCGCTTGTGGCCAAGATCATCGGCGGCCACGGCGGCATCGTCGAATGCGACAGCCAGCATAGCCGCACGACCTTCCGCGTTCTCATGCCGGCATCCAAGGGGTTGGCGGCCGATGACGAAACTCCGATGACAAAAGGAACCGATGGATGACGGGCGCAACGATCCTCGTCGCGGATGACGACGCTGCCATTCGCACCGTGCTGAACCAGGCGCTCAGCCGTGCCGGATACGATGTGCGCATCACCTCCAATGCTGCAACCCTCTGGCGCTGGATAGCGGCCGGCGACGGCGACCTGGTCGTGACCGATGTCGTGATGCCGGACGAAAACGCCTTCGATCTCCTGCCGCGGATCAAGAAGGCCCGGCCGGATCTGCCGGTTCTCGTGATGAGCGCTCAAAATACCTTCATGACGGCCATCAAGGCTTCGGAGAAGGGCGCTTACGACTATCTGCCGAAGCCCTTCGATCTGACGGAGCTGATCGGCATCATCGGCCGGGCGCTCGCCGAACCCAAGCGGCGGCCCTCGAAGCTGGAGGACGATTCGCAGGACGGGATGCCGCTCGTCGGCCGTTCCGCCGCCATGCAGGAAATCTACCGTGTGCTTGCCCGGCTGATGCAGACCGACCTCACCCTGATGATCACCGGCGAGTCCGGCACCGGCAAGGAACTCGTCGCCCGTGCACTGCACGATTATGGCAAGCGGAGAAACGGTCCCTTCGTCGCCATCAACATGGCGGCGATCCCGCGCGACCTCATCGAGTTCGGAGCTGTTCGGTCATGAGAAGGGGGCTTTCACCGGCGCCCAGACGCGCTCCACCGGTCGTTTCGAGCAGGCCGAAGGGGGGACGCTCTTCCTGGACGAAATCGGCGACATGCCGATGGATGCGCAGACGCGTCTCCTGCGCGTGCTGCAGCAGGGCGAATATACGACCGTCGGCGGACGCACGCCGATCCGCTCGGATGTCCGCATCGTCGCCGCCACCAACAAGGACCTGAAGCAATCGATCAATCAGGGCCTTTTCCGCGAGGACCTCTACTATCGCCTGAATGTCGTGCCGCTGCGTCTGCCGCCCCTGAGAGACCGCGCCGAAGACATCCCGGACCTTGTCCGCCATTTCGTCCAGCAGGCCGAAAAGGAAGGGCTCGACGTCAAGCGCTTCGATCAGGAGGCTCTGGAGCTGATGAAGGCGCATCCCTGGCCGGGCAATGTGCGCGAACTCGAGAACCTCGTTCGCCGTCTGACGGCACTTTATCCACAGGATGTCATTACCCGCGAAATCATCGAGAACGAACTGCGCTCGGAGATACCGGACAGCCCGATCGAGAAGGCTTCGGCGCGCTCGGGCTCGCTGTCGATATCGCAGGCGGTCGAGGAGAACATGCGGCAGTATTTCGCGAGCTTTGGCGATGCCTTACCGCCCTCCGGCCTTTACGACCGCGTCCTTGCGGAAATGGAATATCCTCTGATTCTCGCGGCTCTGACGGCGACCCGCGGCAACCAGATCAAGGCGGCCGACCTCCTGGGTCTAAACCGCAATACGCTGCGCAAGAAGATCCGCGAACTCGGGGTCTCGGTGTACCGCAGCTCGCGTAGCGCTTGACTGAGATGCAACACCGTTGCATTTTCGCCACAATGCGTTGCTTGAACCTCGCATAAGCGCCGATTCGCCGGCGCTCGGTCGCAGCCCGTCGATCAGACCGGTGCGGGCGGGGGCTTAGCGTGTCCGAAAGGAGACGCGGCGCTGTAAGGTTCAATGTCTCGGTCCGGGACGCAGGCGTATGCCGGTGTCGTCGGTACGCCGGTTGGGGGTAGCACTTTTCATGGTGGATGGAATGGCCTTGCCATTGGGCACGGAGGACCGAGTCGCTGCTGCCCAGGATCGGCGAGCCTCGTTCGCCTTGCCGGGGCTTATGCTCGCCACCGGCGCCCTGATCTGCGCCACCTTGTCGCTGCTCGTTCTTCTCGGCCTGACCCCGATCCGTCCCGAGAGAAACATCGTGATCGCCTGCGCCGGCATCAACGGACTCTTCGTCGTGGGCCTGATCTATCTCATCGCACGCGAGATATTCAGGCTGCTCAGGGCGCGCAGCAAGGGAAGGGCCGCAGCGCGTCTGCACGTGCGCATCGTCGCGCTCTTCTCGATCGTCGCAATCACGCCGGCGATCCTCGTCGCGATCTTCGCCAGCATTACCCTCGATGTCGGCCTCGATCGCTGGTTCTCGCTGCGTACGCAGGCGATCGTCCGTTCCTCCCTGAACGTCGCGCAGGCCTATGTCCTCGAGAATGCCAGCTACCTTCAGGGTCAGACGGTGTCGATGGCCAACGACCTGGAGCGCAATCGCCAGCTCTATAGCCTCGACCGTACCGGCTTCGTCGAGCTGATGACACGGCAGGCGAGGGGGCGCGGCATGCTCGGCGCATTCCTCGTGCGCGCCGACGGCAGCGCCATACTCCAGGCCAATATTTCGACCGATCGTCCGCTTCCGGCGATCCCGCAGGACGCACTGAAAAGCACCATTGCCGGCCAGCCGACACTTATCCCCCGGGCGTGACCAACCTGGTGGGGGCGGTCATTCCGCTCGAAAACATTCCGGGCACCTATCTCTACACCGTCAGAAACGTCGATCCGGAAGTCATGCGATCGATGCGGCTGATGGAAGAGAACACTGCGGAATACAAGACGCTCGAGGCCGGGCGTACCTCCCTGCAGATCGCCTTCGGCGTCCTTTACATCGGTTTTGCCCTGATCGTGCTGCTGGCGGCGATCTGGACGGCCATTGCGGTCGCCGACCGCATCGTCCGGCCGATCCGGCAACTGATCGGCGCGGCCGACAGCGTCGCTTCAGGCAATCTCGACGTCGTCGTTCCCGTGCGTGCAGTCGACGGCGACGTCGGCAACCTGTCGCGCACGTTCAATAAGATGGTGAGCGAAATTCGGACCCAGCAGGATCAGATCCTGGTGGCGAAGGACGAGGTCGACCAACGCCGCCGCTTTATCGAGGCAGTGCTCTCCGGCGTGACGGCAGCGGTCATCGGCGTCGGCAGGGATCGACGGATCACCATCTTCAATCCGTCTTCGGAGGGGATGCTGAAAAAGGCGGCGCCGGAGCTCATCGGCGCGAATCTGAGCGACGTGGCCCCGGAAATCGAAGCGGTTCTGGTTGAGGCCGAGAGCCGCTACCGCAACGATTACCGCAAGCAGATCAACATCATGCGCGGCGGCACCGAGCGCACGATGAATGTTCAGGTGACGCGGGAGGAGGGCGACGAATCGCATGGTTCCTATGTCATCACCGTCGACGACATCACGGATCTGGTAATCGCGCAGCGCTCCACCGCCTGGGCGGACGTCGCTCGCCGCATTGCGCACGAGATCAAGAACCCGCTGACGCCGATCCAGCTCTCGGCCGAGAGGCTGAAACGCCGCTACGGCAGGCAGATCGATCAGGAGGATCGTGCGGTCTTCGACCAGTGCACCGAAACGATCGTGCGCCAGGTCGAGGACATCGGCCGGATGGTCGACGAATTCTCCGCCTTTGCGCGCATGCCGAAGCCGACGAAGGAGAAGTCCGACCTGCGGGCGATCCTGAAGGACGCCGTATTCCTGCGCGAGATGGGCAACACCCACATCAACTTCGTCCGCGATTTCGGCGACGAACCGCTCGAGGGGCAGTTCGACGGCCGCATGCTGGGTCAGGCGTTCGGCAATCTCGTGAAGAACGCGGTGGAGGCGATCGAAGCCGTGCCCGCGGGAACGTCGCGAGGCGCGCCGAAGGTCCTCATCCGATCCCGTCGCGATGATACCACCGGCCGGTTCGTGGTCGACGTCATCGACAACGGCAAGGGGCTTCCGACCGAGAACCGGCACCGAATTCTGGAGCCGTACATGACGATGCGGGATAAGGGCACCGGTCTCGGCCTCGCTATCGTCAAGAAGATCATCGAGGACCACGGCGGGCAACTGGAACTGCACGACGCACCGCCGGACTTCGACGGCGGCGCCGGGGCGATGATCCGGGTGGTTCTGCCGCCTGCCGGCGAGACCGGGGGCGAAGATAATTTAAAGGATAAGGGTAATACCAATGGCGGCTGATATTCTGGTTGTGGATGACGAGGAGGATATTCGCGAGATCGTCTCGGGAATCCTGTCGGACGAGGGCCATGAAACGCGGACCGCTTTCGACAGCGAGAGCGCGCTCGCGGCGATCAACGACCGTGTGCCACGCCTGATCTTCCTGGACATCTGGATGCAGGGAAGCAAGCTCGACGGTTTGGCACTGCTCGACGAGATCAAGAACCGCCACCCCGACTTGCCGGTGGTGATGATCTCGGGTCACGGCAACATCGAAACCGCCGTCTCCGCGATCAAGCGCGGAGCCTATGATTTCATCGAGAAGCCGTTCAAGGCCGACCGGCTGATCCTGATCGCCGAGCGGGCGCTCGAGAATTCCAAGCTCAAGCGCGAAGTCTCCGAGCTGAAAAGGAAGTCGGGCGATCCGGTGGAGCTGATCGGAACCTCGGTTGCCGTGTCGCAGCTGCGCCAGATGATCGAGAAAGTGGCACCGACCAACAGCCGCATCATGATCCAGGGACCGTCCGGCTCCGGCAAGGAACTGGTCGCGCGGATGATCCATCGTAAGTCCGCGCGTGCCAACGGTCCTTTCGTGGCTCTCAATGCGGCTGCGATCACGCCCGACAGAATGGAGATCGCGCTTTTCGGTACCGAAGGAACTGCGGGGCAGCCGCGTCGAACCGGTGCGCTCGAGGAGGCCCATGGGGGCATCCTCTACCTGGACGAGGTCGGCGAAATGCCGCGCGAAACGCAGAACAAGATCCTGCGCGTCCTCGTCGATCAGCAGTTCGAGCGGGTCGGCGGCTCCAAGCGCGTCAAGGTCGATGTCCGCATCATCTCCTCGACCGCCTACAATCTCGAGAACATGATCACCGAAGGCCTTTTCCGCGAGGACCTGTATCACCGGCTTGCCGTCATTCCGGTGCGCGTTCCCGCTCTTGCGGAGCGGCGCGAGGACATCCCTTTCCTGGTCGACATGTTCATGCGACAGGTAAGCGAACAGGCCGGCATCCGCCCCCGCAAGATAGGCGAGGATGCGCTGGCCGTGCTGCAGGCGCATGATTGGCCCGGCAATATCCGCCAGTTGCGCAACAACATCGAGCGCCTGATGATCCTTGCGCGCAGCGACGGTCCCGATACGCCGATCACCGCCGACATGCTGCCGAACGAGGTGGGGGACACCCTGCCGAAGATTTCGGCGCAAAGCGATCAGCACATCATGACCTTGCCGCTGCGGGAGGCTCGCGAGATGTTCGAACGCGATTATCTGATCGCCCAGATCAACCGCTTCGGCGGAAATATCTCGCGCACTGCGGAATTCGTGGGAATGGAGCGCTCCGCCCTTCATCGCAAGCTGAAGTCGTTGGGCGTGTAATTGAAAACGGAAGGGGCGTATTTCGCCCCATCTCGAGCATTTCAATGTTTCATGGAGACACTGAAACGCTCCGACCCTTTGATCCAACGACTTCCGGACGGAAAACCGTTACACACTTTTGCTGGAAGTGCTCTAGAGCCATCTGCAGATCCGTCCCAGACGTAAGGAATAGCAATGAAGGTGATCATATGCGGGGCAGGGCAGGTCGGCTACGGCATCGCCGAGCGGCTGTCGCGCGAGAATAACGACGTTTCGGTGATCGATACGTCGGCCGCGCTGATTGCCTACATAACCGAGACGCTGGACGTGCGCGGTTACGTCGGCCACGGGGCGCATCCGGATGTACTGGCGAAGGCGGGCGCCGATCAGGCCGACATGCTCATCGCGGTAACGCTGTACGATGAGGTCAACATCGTCGCCTGCGAAGTAGCGCATGCGATTTTCAACGTACCGACCAAGGTCGCCCGCATCCGCGCACAGAGCTATCTGGCGCCCGAATATTCCGACCTCTTTTCGCGCGAGAACGTCCCGATCGACGTGACGATCTCTCCGGAAATCGAGGTAGGGCGGCTCGTGCTTCGCCGCATTTCCTTTCCCGGTGCCACAGACGTGGTGCGCTTCGCGGATGATCGGATCGCGATGGTTGCGATCGAATGTATGGAAGACTGCCCCGTCGTCGACACGCCTCTGCAGCAATTGAGCGAGCTCTTTCCCGATCTGCACGCGACCGTCACCGGTATCTTCCGGGATGGCAAGCTGATAGTTCCGCATTCCTCCGACCAGTTGAAGACCGGCGATCTCGCCTATGTGGTCTGCGACCGCGACCATGCCCGCCGCACGCTGGCGCTCTTCGGCCACGAAGAACAGGAGGCGCGGCGGATCATCATCCTCGGCGCCGGCAATATCGGCTATTTCGTCGCCCGAACGATCGAGGAACAGCAGCCGCGCATGCGGGTGAAACTCGTCGAAAACGACCGCGACCGCGCCGTGCTCGTCGCCGACAAGCTCAACAGCACGGTGGTCCTCCACGGCTCGGCCATGGACCAGCGGATCCTGGCGCAAGCGGATGTCCAGGAGGCGGATCTCGTCGTCGCGCTGACGAATAACGATCAGATCAACATCCTCGGAAGCATGCTTGCCAGGAGGCTGGGAGCGAAGTCGACCCTCGTGCTGATCAACGAACCCGCCTACCAGGACTTCGCCGGCGCCGCCGGTGTCGATGCCTATATCAATCCGCGCGCCGTCACCATCTCGCGTGTGCTGCAGCACGTGCGAAAAGGCCGCATCCGGTCGGTGTATGCAGTGCAGAACGGCATGGCCGAGGTGATCGAGGCCGAGGCGCTCGAAACCTCTCCGCTGGTCGGCAAGGCGCTGCGCGAGCTGGAATTGCCGGAGGGTATCCGCATTGGCGCGCTCTATCGCGACAAGGCCTATGTGCGCCCGGACGGCAACACGCGGATCAAGGCGAAGGACCGCGTGGTCCTGCTCGCGGCCGCCGAGACCGTCCGTGACGTCGAACAGCTCTTCCGCGTCAGCATTCAATATTTCTGAGGGCCTCAGCCATGCCGAGAATCGCCTATGTCAACGGCACTTACGTCCAGCACGCCGAAGCCGCCATTCACGTCGAGGATCGCGGTTACCAGTTTGCCGACGGCGTCTACGAGGTCTGCGAGGTGCGCCACGGCTTCATCATCGACCTGACCCGGCACCTCGATCGCCTTGGGCGATCCCTGGGCGAGCTCAGGATAGGCTGGCCGATGAGCCGTGCGGCGCTGATCCATGTCATCCGGGAGGTGCTGCGCCGAAACCGGGTCCGAAACGGGCTCTTCTATCTGCAGGTGACCCGCGGCGTCGGACGTCGGGATCATGTTTTCCCTGATGCGGACACGCCGCCGTCGATCGTCGTCACCGCCAAGCGCACGGACCCTGGGGCGATCGCCCGGAAGAATGCCGAGGGCATATCTGCGATAACGGTGCCGGAGAACCGGTGGGACCGCGTCGACATCAAGAGCGTCGGCCTTCTCCCGAATGTGCTTGCCCGTCAGCGGGCGAAGGAAGCCGGCGCGCAGGAGGCGATCTTCGTCGACGTGGACGGCACGGTCAAAGAGGGGGCGGCGACGAATGTATGGATCGTGGACCGTGAAGGGACGTTGCGCACCCGACCGGCGGAGAACGGCATTCTGCGCGGCGTGACCCGCACCACCCTGATGGACGTAGCCAAGCCGCTGGGCCTCAAGATCGAGGAAAAGGCCTTCTCCGTGGAAGAAATGCTCGCGGCGCGGGAGGTCTTCATCACCGCTGCTACCAGCATCTGCTTTCCCGTCGTTTCCGTGGACGGAAAGACGATCGGCAACGGTCATCCGGGAAGCATAGCACAGAATATTCGCGAGGCCTTTTTCGACATTGCGGAAAAGACGGTGATTTGATACCAAACCCTGCGGAGGTGCCGGGATCGTACGTGACACCTTAAAAATTAACAAAATGCACCGGCGCAAGAACGCCGGCAAATAAGAAAGAAGCGGCGCGATGGCGGAACGTTCTCAAAACTTGCAGGATCTCTTTCTCAACACGGTCCGCAAGCAAAAGATTTCTTTGACCATTTTCCTCATCAACGGCGTCAAGCTGACGGGTGTCGTAACATCGTTTGACAATTTCTGTGTGCTGTTGCGCCGCGACGGTCATTCTCAGCTCGTCTACAAGCACGCCATCTCGACGATCATGCCGGGCCAGCCGTTGCAGATGTTCGAGAATGAGGAAGCTGCCTCCTGACGGGGTGTGAGGAACATTACCAAGCGTGATTCAAAATCGTCGTCGATCATTCCGGAGCTCGAGACGCTCCGTGATGATTCGCGTGCCGTCGTCATCGTTCCGATCCTGAAAAAAACCGGGAAGGCGTCTGCCGACATCGTTGCGCAGCCCGCCACGCGTTCGGACGAAAGCCGGCTGGAGGAGGCGACGGGCCTGGCGCTCGCCATCGACCTCGACGTCGTTCACGGCATGATCGTTCCCGTCGCCCAGCCGAAACCGGGCACGCTGCTCGGCACCGGCAAGATCGAGGAGATCGGCCACGTTCTGAGCGAGAAGGATGCGGGGCTCGTGATCGTCGATCACCCGCTGACGCCCGTCCAGCAGCGCAATCTCGAGAAGGAATGGAACGCCAAGGTCATCGACCGCACCGGCCTCATTCTGGAGATCTTCGGCCGGCGCGCCTCCACCAGGGAGGGCACGCTGCAGGTCGATCTCGCACATCTCAATTATCAGAAGGGCCGCCTGGTCCGCAGCTGGACGCACCTCGAACGGCAGCGTGGCGGCGCGGGTTTCATGGGCGGGCCCGGCGAAACGCAGATCGAGGCCGACCGCCGGCTGCTGCAGGACAGGATCGTCAAACTGGAGCGCGAGTTGGAGCAGGTGCGGCGCACGCGCCAGCTTCATCGGTCGAAGCGCAAGAAGGTGCCGCATCCGATCGTCGCGCTGGTAGGCTATACAAACGCGGGCAAATCGACGCTTTTCAACCGGATGACCGGGGCCGGTGTGCTCGCCGAGGACATGCTCTTCGCCACGCTGGATCCGACGCTGAGGCGGCTGAAACTGCCGCATGGGCGTATGGTCATCCTCTCCGACACCGTCGGCTTCATTTCCGATCTGCCGACGCATCTGGTCGCCGCCTTCCGGGCGACGCTGGAAGAGGTACTCGAGGCCGACCTGGTCCTGCATGTGCGCGATCTGTCCGATCCGGATAATCAGGCGCAGGCAAGCGACGTGCTGCGCATCCTGGCCGATCTCGGCATTGACGAGAAGGAGGGGGCCGAGCGCATTGTCGAGGTTTGGAACAAGATCGACAAGGTCGAGCCGGAAGTGCGCGAAGCGCTGGTGAAGAAGGCCGCGAGCGCCGACAACACGGTCGCCGTCTCGGCCATGACCGGCGACGGTGTGGACGATCTTCTCGCTGAAATAGGCCGGCGTCTTTCGGGCGTCATGACCGAGTGCACCGTCGTTCTGGGTCTCGATCAGCTACAGTTGCTGCCTTGGGTTTACCAGCACGCGATCGTCGACGGCCGCGAAGATCTCGAAGATGGGCGCGTGAGCCTGGATCTCCGTCTGACGGAGGGAGAGGCCACCGAGCTCGAGAGGCGGCTGGGCAATGGCCCGAAGGCCGTCCAAGAGGATTGGTAGCATCCTGGCGTGTTGCGCCATCTCCTGACTTCCTGCGTGGCCTGTGAGAAGTGTTTCGAGGGCCTTCCCTCATCCCTGTGCTCGTCACAGGGATGAGCGCAGCGCCGCGTCTGCGGCGCGAAAGAGTCTTTCCAGTCCAATGACTTGGCCTGGCTGGATTCCTGTGACAAGCACAGGAATGAGGGCCGGGGAGGTTTGGGCGCTACAACTTCTGCTTGCGAATATGCGAGAGAATGGTCAACCTTTCACGCAATGAAAGGTTACGTCTACATTCTCGCATCGAAGCGAAACGGGACGCTGTACACGGGCGTGACCCGGGACCTGCCGCGCCGCCTCCTCGAGCACCAGAACGATCTGACGCCTGGGTTCACGTCCAGATACGGCGTGAAGACCTTGGTGTGGTTCGAGGAGTTCGACCTGCTGACTTCCGCCATCATGCGGGAGAAGACCATGAAGAAGTGGCCGAGGAAGTGGAAGCTTAAGTTGATAGAAGAATTGAGCCCGGAATGGGAAGATATCTCTCACTATCTTCACGGTTTATGAAGCGCGCCGAGGGACCGCACCCTCTCCACCTCATCCCTGTGCTCGTCACAGGGATCCAGCAGCGCCGCGTCTGCGGCGCGGAAGAGTCTTTCCAGCTGGATTCCTGTGACAGGCAGATACAAGGAACAGCAATGACGCAGCGGGTAACGCCGCAAGCCTAGGTCAGCTGCCTTTCGATAGCCTTCGCCGCCTGCCAGAGTTCTTCCATGCGCTCCAGCGATGCCGCGTCGAGCGTTTCGCCTCCGGCTTCCAGTTCCTTTTCGATGTGTCCGAAACGGCGCCGGAACTTGGTATTGGTGCCGCGCAGCGCCATTTCCGGATCGGTGCCGACATGGCGGCCGATATTGACGAGCGCGAAGATCAGGTCGCCGAGCTCGTCCGCGACCTTCCCCCGGTCACCGTCCTTCAGTGCCTGCCGCAGCTCGCCGATTTCCTCCTCGACCTTGTCGAGGATCGGCTCCGGCTCGGACCAGTCGAAGCCGACCTTTGCCGCCCGTTCCTGCAGCTTCAGCGCCTCGACCAACGCGGGAAAACTGCGCTGGATCGAGCCGAGATGCCCGGCATGCTCCTCTTGCGACGCGCCGCGCTGCAGGCGCCGTTGCCGCCGGTCGGCTTTCTCGGCCTGCTTGATCTCGTCCCATTGCAGCTTCACCGCCTCGGCGGTATCGGCGTCGGAGCGGGCGAAGACATGCGGATGGCGGCGGATCATCTTCCGCGTGATGGCTTCGACGACGTCGCCGAAGGAAAACGCGCCGGCTTCCTCGGCCATGCGTGCGTGAAACACCACCTGCAGCAAAAGGTCCCCGAGTTCGTCGCACAGGTCGTCCATATCACGACGCTCGATCGCGTCTGCGACCTCGTAGGCCTCTTCGATCGTGTAAGGCCGGATCGTATCGAACGTCTGCACGACGTCCCAAGGGCAGCCTGTCTCCGGGTCGCGGAGCGCGGCCATGATGTCGAGCAGGCGTTGAATGTCGCGGGAGGCTTCCATGGCTCAGTTCAGCGGTATGGCGTTGGTGTCTTTGCTCGCCTGATAGGTATCGGACAGACGATCGTAGCGTGCCCGGATGCGGGCGTCCTGGCCGGTGAGCCGCTGCCGCGTTTCGGGATCGGTCTCCTGCATCAGTGTCGCGATGGACGCCGATTTCCAGAATGCATTCTGCCGGGCGTAGCCGCCCGGTTCGAGGCGGAAGACCTCCTTCAGGATTTTCAGGTCATGCGGGATAGCGAAGCTGTCGCGCGAATCCTCGTGGCTGAAGAAGTAGTAGAAGTTATCGAAACCTGCCCAGGTGATCGCCGAGAGACACATGGAGCAGGGCTCATGCGTCGACAGGAAGATGAGCTCGCGCGTGTCCGGCGTCTCGGCCATCTCGTAGAAGCGCTTGAGCGTGTGCACCTCGCCATGCCACAGCGGATTCTCGGTCTCGTTATTGGTTTCGGCCAGTACCAGCGACAGATCGGACTTGCGCAGGATAGCGGCGCCGAACACCTTGTTGCCGTCGGCTACGCCCTTCTCGGTGAGCGGAAGTATGTCCTCTTCGATGACGGTCAGCAGGCGCTCTGCCAGTTGGGTTTGCTTCATGTCTCGGTCTCCTGCTTGAGCCGGCATTTAACGGAGGTCGGCCGATCGGCGCAATGGCCGAGCCACCGGTGGTTCAGGGCTCCGGAGATATTTGCTCAAAAAGATCGGCTGTCGAGCAAAACAATACGTGACCGGAAAAGCATTGAAATTTCTGTTCCTTCAATTGTTGCGGCCTATAGGGGATATTCGCCGCAGCCTGCAAAAGGAGCCGTCCCCTCGTCATGTCGCAGAAATTGTCCGTCTTCCCGGCATTCTTTCGCGTCGCGCAGAAAAGCGTGGCGGTGTTCGGCAATGGGGACGAGGCCTTCGCCAAGGTGCGGTTGCTGCTGAACACCGAGGCGCGCATCGTCGCCTATGCGGATCGGCCGGAACCGGCATTCGAGGCTTTTCTGGATGCCAACAATATCGAGACCGTGCGCGAACCCTTTGGGGCTCATCAGGTCGAAGGCGCCGTCCTCGTCTTTGCCGCGACCGGAGATGCGGCGCTTGACCGCGTTGTCGTGACTGCGGCCCGCGAGCGGAAAATCCCCGCAAATGCCGTGGATCAGCCGGACTATTGCGATTTCCTGACGCCGGCACTCGTCAACCGGGCGCCCGTCGCAGTTGCGATCGGCACAGAAGGGGCAGGGCCGGTTCTGGCTCAGATGATCCGCGCGCAGATCGATCAATTGCTGTCGCCGTCGCTGGGTATCGTTGCCTCTCTGGCAGCCAACTATCGCGACGCCGTCGACCGCCTCGTGCCGCGCGGCGTCGCGCGGCGTGTTTTCTGGCGGCGCTTCTTCTCGGGCCCCGTGGCGGATCACGTCGCGGTCGGCGATCTTGCATCCGCACGCCGGGAGGCCTCGAAGCTTCTGGATGCCGCGGGCGGTGTGGCCGGCCATGTGTGGCTGGTCGGCGCCGGCCCGGGCGCCGAAGACCTGCTGACGCTCCGGGCGCAGCGCGTGATGATGGAAGCGGACGCCATCGTCTATGATGCGCTGGTGCCGCAAGCGATCGTCGACATGGGCCGCCGCGACGCCGAGCGGCTTTCGGTCGGCAAGCGCAAGGGCTGCCATACCAAGTCGCAGGACGAGATCAATCAGTTGCTGGTGAAGCTTGCCGGCGAAGGCAAGCGCGTCGTCCGGCTGAAATCCGGCGACCCTCTGGTCTACGGCCGGGCAGGCGAGGAAATGGCGGCGCTGCGTGAGGCCGGCATCAGCTACGAGGTGGTGCCGGGGATCACATCGGCCTTTGCCGCGGCCGCCGATTTCGAGCTGCCGCTGACGCTGCGCGGCGTGGCGTCGTCGCTGGTCTTCACGACGGGCCACGATTTGACAGGCAGCGTTCTTCCCGATTGGGCGCGACTGGCCGTTTCCGGCGCGACGATTGCAGTCTATATGGGCCGTACCGTTGCGGCTTCCGTCGCCTCGCGACTCATGCAGGCAGGTCTGCCGCAGGACACGACCGTCGCTGTCATCGAGAATGCGAGCCGTGCCGAGCGCCGTCTCCTGCACGGTACGCTCCGCGATCTGCCGGACCTCGAGGCCCGCACGGAACTGGACGGGCCGGTCATGGTGATCATCGGCGAAGCGGTCGCGGGCGCGAATTTCGCACGCTCCGAGCCGCTTACCGCCGGCCGCATCAAGTATAGCGGTGCCGGCAAAGTTTCAGCGAAACGCACCGAACAGATTTGGAATTGAGGACGACGCGATGGTGGAAAAGGTTCTGACGGCAAACCGTCTGGCGGATGGCATTTCCGTCTGGCTCGACGCTTCCGGCAATTGGGTGGAGTCGTTGCAGGATGCCTTCGTGGCTCGCCATGCGGAGGCCGTCGCGGCCCTGGAGGCGACCGGAAAGCGCTCGTTCGACGAGAATAAAGTGGTAGACGTCAACGTTGTCGACGTCGAGGAAGTCGACGGTACGCTGCGGCCGTTGCGCATGCGTGAGCGGATCCGCGCCGAAGGGCCGTCGATCCCCTACGCTCCCGGATATAGCGGGCTTGCGGGCCCAAAAAATGTTGCTGCCTGAGGACCTGAGAAGCCATGTATCGTTACGACGAATTCGACCACGCCTTCGTTTCCGCACGCGTCGAGCAGTTCCGCGACCAGGTCCAGCGGCGGCTGTCCGGTGAACTCGCGGAGGATGCGTTCAAGCCGCTGCGCCTGATGAACGGCGTCTATCTGCAGCTCCATGCCTATATGCTCCGCGTCGCCATCCCCTATGGTACGCTCTCGAGCCGGCAGATGCGGATGCTCGCCCATATCGCCCGCAAATATGACCGCGGCTACGGACATTTCACCACCCGCCAGAACATCCAGTACAACTGGCCGCGCCTTTCCGACACGCCTGATATCCTCCAGGAGCTGGCGAGCGTGGAGATGCACGCGCTGCAGACCTCCGGCAACTGCATTCGCAATGTGACGGCGGACCATTTCGCCGGTGCCGCGGCGGACGAAGTCGCCGATCCGCGCCCCTATGCCGAAATCCTCAGGCAATGGTCGAGCGTCCATCCGGAGTTCTCGTTCCTGCCGCGCAAGTTCAAGATCGCGGTGACCGGCGCCGAGCGCGACCGCGCCGCCATTCAGGTGCATGACATCGGCCTGCACCTGAAGAAGGACGAGAATGGCAAGCTTGGCTTTGCCGTCTATGTGGGCGGCGGGCAGGGCCGCACGCCGCTGATCGCCAAGAAAATCCGCGACTTCCTGCCGGAAGAGGATCTGCTTTCCTACACGACCGCGATCATGCGCGTTTACAACCTTCATGGTCGCCGCGACAACAAGTACAAGGCGCGCATCAAGATCCTGGTTCATGAAACCGGTGCCGAGGAACTGGCCCGTCAGGTGGAGGTCGAATTCGCCAATCTGAAGGACACGGAACTGAAGCTGCCGGATGCGGATATCCAGGCGATTGCTGCTTATTTTGCGCCGGCGATGCTGCCGAACCGGCCCGAGGGCTGGGGCAGTCTCGCCCGCTGGAAGAAGGCCGATCCGGAATTTGCCCGCTGGGTGCACCAGAACGTTCAGCCGCACAAGCATCCCGATTACGGCATGGTAACGATCTCGCTGAAGCCGATCGGGGGCATTCCCGGCGACGCGAGCCACGAACAGATGGATGCGGTCGCCGATATCGCCGAGGAATATGCCTTCGACGAGATACGCGTCAGCCATGAGCAGAACCTGATCCTGCCGCATGTGGCGCTGGCGGACCTCGAGCCGGTCTATCGCGCCCTGGTCGCCGCCGGCCTCGCCACCGCCAATGCGGGGCTGATCACCGACATCATTGCCTGTCCGGGGCTCGACTACTGTGCGCTTGCCAATGCACGCTCGATTCCGGTCGCGCAGGAGATTTCGAACCGTTTCGGCTCGGCCGAGCGGCAGGCCGAAATCGGCGAGCTCAAGATCAAGATCTCCGGCTGCATCAATGCCTGCGGGCATCATCACGTCGGCCATATCGGTCTTCTGGGCGTCGAGAAGAAGGGCGCGGAGCTCTATCAGATCACGCTCGGCGGCTCCGGTGACGAACATACATCGATCGGCGAGATCATCGGCCGCGGCTTCGAGCCGGAAAGAGTGACCGACGCGGTGGAAACGATCGTCGACACCTATCTCGGCTTGCGCCGAGACAAGTCCGAGACCTTCCTCGAAGCCTATCGCCGGGTGGGGCCGCAGCCTTTCAAGGACGCGCTCTATGGCGGCGGCGCCCAGGCGGCGGCGTGATCAAAGGACAGCATAAGATGACGAAAATCTGGAAAGAAACGGGCTTCGTGAACGATGATCCCTGGGTGATCGAAACCGACGAGACCAAAGCCGGGTCGAACGAAAAGGCGATCCTGAACATCGACGCCTTCCTGGCTGCGGTTGCGGAGAGCGATGCCTCGGAGCTTGGCGTTCTGATCAACCCCGCAGACGACGTGATGCGTCTTCAGCCCCATCTCGAAAGGATAGCGCTGGTGGCGGTGGCATTTCCGGCTTTCAGCGACGGCCGGTCCTTCAGCCATGCTTCGCTGCTGCGTTCGCGGCTCGGTTACCAGGGCGAAATTCGCGCCGTCGGAGACGTGCTGATCGACCCGATCCCGCTTATGCTGCGTTGCGGCGTCGACAGCTTCGCCGTAACCAACGCCACGGCGATCAAGCGGCTTTCGGAGGGCCGGCTGCCGGGCATTTCCAACCACTACCAGCCGACGGCAAAGCCGTCCGTCAACGCCAATTCCTACAGCTGGCGCCGCGTCTCGTGAGCGGCGCGGCCGCGACAGTGTGAAGCAAGCCGAAATCCTCGAAAGCGACTATATTTGGAAGGGATTTCCTTTCAATTCGGCATGGGTTGGAATATCCGTTTGTAGTTGATAAACAGCGTCACCATTTATAGGACTGTGGTCACGATGAATGCTCCGGCAAAAAAAGAAGATTTCGCGGTACAGGCTCCGGCAGGCGTCTTCGCTGAAACGGTGACGAGCGTCGAACACTACACCGACCGGCTCTTCCGCTTCCGCATGACGCGCCCGCAGGAGTTCCGCTTCCGCTCGGGCGAATTTGCGATGATCGGCCTGATGGTTGGCGACAAGCCCGTTTATCGTGCCTATTCGATCGCGAGCCCGGCCTGGGACGAGGAACTGGAATTCTTCTCGATCAAGGTGCCTGACGGACCGCTGACGTCGCATCTGCAGGGGATCAAGCCCGGGGACCAGGTGCTGATGCGCAAAAAGCCGACGGGCACGCTGGTGCTGGATGCGCTCGTGCCTGGCCGCAGGCTCTATATGTTTTCGACGGGCACGGGTATCGCGCCTTTTGCGAGCCTCATCCGCGACCCGGAGACCTTCGAGAAGTTCGAGGAGGTCATCCTCACCCACACGTGCCGCGACGTGGCGGAGCTGAAATATGGCTTCGACCTTGTCGAGGAAATCCGCAACCACGAATTCCTGAACGAGATCGTCGGCGACAAGCTCCGGCACTACGCGACGGTGACGCGTGAGGAATATCCTTTCAAGGGCCGGATCACCGACCTGATGACCAACGGCAAGTTCTTCGCCGACCTTGGCCTCCCGCCGCTCGATCCCGCGATCGACCGCGGCATGATTTGCGGCTCCACTGCCATGCTGAAGGACACCAAGGAAATCCTCGAAGCCGCCGGCCTGACGGAAGGCGCCAACAACAAGCCGGCAGAGTTCGTCATCGAACGTGCGTTCGTCGGCTGATCCCTGCCGCCGAGGGCATAGCGTCCTCCTAGAGCATTTCAACGTTTCATAGAAACATTGAAATGCTCTAGCCATCTGATTCAACGCACTTCCGGACGGAAAACCGTCACACACTCTTCCTTGAAGTGCTCTAAAGAATTTCGCCCCTCATCCGCCTGCCGGCACTTTCTCCCCGCAAGCGGGGCGAAGGGACTCGTGGCGGGCGCTCCGGCTGCGTCCGGAAGTGCGTAGTTTCAAAAGATAGGAGCGCTTAGTTGGCCTATGATGCGAGGTCCGGCGATCTAACGCCCGCGTGCTCGCATTGTGTTGTAGACGTCCCCCCGTTCTCGCTTCCCGACTGCCACGACCAACACAATGACAGTGCCATCATCGACCCTGTAGACGAGACGGTAGCCAAGCTGTCTCAGTTTGATTTTGTAGTGGTCGGGCATTCCGCTTAGCGCGGCGCTCGGAATGCGGGGACGCTCCAAACGCTCACGCAGCTTCTTTACAAACTGCTGCCGGATCGTCGCGCCTAACTTGTCCCATTCCTTTCGAGCAGACGGCAGGAATTCGAGGCTATAGGGCATCGATATCGACCGGCTCGCCCTTTTCCTCCGCTCGCTCTTTCACGAGCTCGGCAAGATAGAGGTCGTCCAGCCGCTCAAGCATGGATTCGTAGACCTCGGCAGGCACCAGATAGGCCATGACGCGATTGTGGTTCAGCACGGCCACCGCTTCGCCTTGGGCCTCGCCCATTACCGCCGTGGGACTCTTCTTCAAGTCGGAAACGCTCACGGCTACAGAGGCTTCTACACGCTGCATAATGCCCTCTTACTCAAGACCATTGGTGAGACCTTTTTCTGTACCAGAATTGGTACTTTTTAGCAACTGGAGTCCATAGATCAGATCCCGGGCTCGCCCTCTTTGCCGGGGAGACAAAACGAACCAGGGCTGACATTTCGGCCTAGAACGGCAGGCTTCTGCGAGGTCTCGGCCTGCAGTTCAAACGAAACGGCCCGCCGTAAAAGCGGGCCGCAGTCATTTCGAGCGGTTGGAAGATCAGTGCAGGATCTGGCTGAGGAACAGCTTGGTCCGCTCGTGCTGCGGATTGTCGAAGAACTCGGCCGGCGAGTTCTGTTCGACGATCTGGCCCTGATCCATGAAGATCACGCGGTTGGCGACCTGGCGGGCGAAGCCCATTTCGTGGGTGACGCAGATCATGGTCATGCCTTCCTCGGCGAGTCCCACCATGGTGTCGAGCACTTCCTTGACCATTTCCGGGTCGAGTGCAGAGGTAGGCTCGTCGAAGAGAAGGATTTTCGGCCGCATGCAAAGCGAGCGGGCGATGGCGACGCGCTGTTGCTGACCGCCCGAAAGCTGGCCTGGATATTTGAGCGCCTGCTCCGGAATCTTCACGCGCTCCAGGAAGTGCATCGCCACCTGCTCGGCTTCCTTCTTCGGCATCTTGCGGACCCAGATCGGCGCCAGCGTGCAGTTTTCCAGGATCGTGAGATGCGGGAAGAGGTTGAAGTGCTGGAAGACCATGCCGACTTCCCGGCGCACTTCGTCGATCTTCTTCAGGTCGTTGGTGAGTTCGATGCCGTCGACGACGATCTTGCCCTTCTGGTGTTCTTCGAGCCGATTGATGCAGCGAATCATCGTCGACTTGCCGGAGCCCGACGGGCCGGCGACGACGATGCGCTCGCCGCGCATGACCTTGAGATTGATGTCGCGCAGCACATGGAAATCACCGTACCATTTGTTCATGTTGGTGATTTCGATCGCGACATCCGTCGTCGAGACGGCCAATTTCGGTGCAGTGGCGGTATTTGCCATTTTCTTTTCCCCTTTTTTACCGCTGGCTTCTGTCGAGCAGGCGTTCCATGAAGCCTGAATAGCGCGACATGCCGAAGCAGAAAAGCCAAAAGACGAAGCCCGCGAAGATAAGGCCGGTCAGCGGCGTGACGGCGCTGGCCCAGTTCGTATCGCTGAAGTTCAGGCGAACGATGCCGAGCAGGTCGAACATGCCGATGATCGACACGAGCGATGTGTCCTTGAACAGGCCTATGAATGTGTTGACGATACCGGGAATGACCAGCTTCAGGGCCTGCGGCAAAACGATGAAGCCCATTTTCTGCCAAAAGCTGAGCCCCAGCGAATCGGCGCCCTCATACTGACCCTTCGGAATTGCCTGCAGACCGCCGCGAACGACTTCAGCCATGTAGGCGGAGGCAAAGAGCGACACACCGATCAGGGCGCGCAGGAACTTGTCGAAGGTGACGCCCTGCGGCAGGAACAGCGGCAGCATGACGCTGGCCATGAACAGGACCGTGATCAATGGAACGCCGCGGATGACTTCGATGAAGACGGTGCACAGCATCTTGATCACCGGCATGTTCGACCGGCGTCCAAGCGCCAGCAGGATGCCGAGCGGCAGCGAAACTGCGATTCCGACGAAGGAGAGGACCAGGGTGACCATCAGGCCGCCCCAGAGCGGCGTTTCGACATAGGTGAGGCCGAACCAGCCGCCGGGCAGGAGGATCGCCGCAAGGATAGGCAGGGCGACCAGCAGCAGAAGTGCGTTCAATCCCTTGTATGGGATTCTCGGTATCAGCATCGGCACCAGCAGCAACACGAAAAGGATGCCGACGAGTGCCGGACGCCAGCGCTCATCGAGCGGGTAGCGGCCAAAAAGGAACTGGGCGAATTTCGCATTGACGAAAGCCCAGCAGGCGCCGCTCCAGCCTTCCGGCTGCGAGCCGCCTTGCGAGAGCGTGGCACAGACGCCGCGGCCGCCGCCGCTCCAGGCGGCATCGATGAAGAGCCACTGGATTGCGGGCGGCACCAGCCATGCCAGGATAAGCAGGCTGATAATCGTCAGGGCCGTGTCCTTGGGCGTGGCGAACAGATTTTTCCGCAGCCAGGAGACGACACCGCTTTCCAGCGACGGGGCAGGCGAAGCTTCGATCATCGAAGCGCGAACGAAAGAGGCCTGATTCGTGCTCATGATCTCACCTCTCCACCAGCGCCATTCGGGCGTTGTACCAGTTCATGAACAGCGACGTCGCGAGGCTCAGGCTGAGATAGACGATGAGCCAGATGCTTACGATCTCGATTGACTGTCCGGTCTGGTTGAGGATGGTGCCGCCGACGGCGACGAGGTCGGCATAACCGATGGCAACCGCCAGCGAAGAGTTCTTGGTGAGGTTGAGATATTGACTGGTCAGCGGCGGAATGATGATGCGCATCGCCTGCGGCACGACCACGAGGCGCGTCGTCAGCGCCGGGCGTATGCCGAGCGCATGTGCCGCCTCCGTCTGGCCCTTGGAAACGCCGCGGATACCGGCCCGGACGATTTCAGCGATGAAGGCTGCCGTGTAGAAGGAAAGCGCGAGGAACAGCGACATGAACTCCGGTCCGACGACCGAACCGCCCGTGAGGTTGAACTTGCCCGCCACGGGAATGTCGAAGGTGATCGGCGCACCGGTCACGAGAAATGTGACCAGCGGCAGGCCGATGATCAGTCCGAGCACGGTCCACAGGACGGGAAGGCGCTCGCCGGTCGCCAACTGCCGTTGGCGCGCGTAACGGGCAAAGAACACACTTGCGGCGACGGCGATAACAAACGCGAGGAGCGTGTATCCTGCACCCTCTTCGGCAATCGGCCTCGGAAAGGCGACACCGCGATTGCTCAGAAAGATATCGAAGGGCAGGGCAAGCGCATCTCGTGCCTGCGGCAATATCGACAGCACCCCGCTGTACCAGAAGAATATGACGAGCAGCGGCGGGATGTTGCGGAACACCTCGACATAGGCCAGCGAGAGCTTGGCGATGATCCAATTGTGCGAAAGGCGTCCGATGCCGACGATAAAACCGATGATCGTCGCCGTGATGATTCCGGTAATTGCGACGAGCAAAGTGTTGACGAAGCCGACCAGCAAGGCGCGGCCATAGGTGGAATCGCTGGTAAATGAAATCAGCGACTGTCCGACATCGAAGCCGGCGCGGCTTCTAACGAAGTCGTAGCCGGATGCGATGTTCGCGCGTCTCAGGTTTTCGACGGTGTTGTCGACGATCCAGTAGATGAGCGCTGCGAGGATGATGATGGTGATTGCCTGATAGAATATCCCGCGCACCTGAGGATCGTTGATGATCGATCCCGATGACGTGCTTCGTTCAGGCGCGTTGGTGACGCCGATGGCCATGCAATGCCTCTTTCCCCTAATCCATCCTTTCGGATGTTCCCGTTATCGGGTTTTTATCGTTGATCGGGGGAACGGCCGCGCCGTCCCCCTCCATCCGCGTCCGATCAGCGGACCGGCGGTGCGTACTGGAGACCGCCCTTGTTCCAGAGGGCGTTGAGGCCGCGCTCGATCTTCAGCGGGCTGCCTGCGCCGATGTTGCGGTCGAACACTTCGCCGTAGTTTCCGACTGCCTTGACGATATTGACCGCCCATTCGTTGGTGAGGCCGAGGTCCGTGCCGATCTTGCTGTCGGCCTCGACTCCCAGGAAGCGTTGAACGTCGGGGTTCGTCGACTTCTTCATTTCTTCGACATTGGCCTGGGTTATGCCGAACTCTTCGGCCTGGACCAGGGCGTAATGAACCCAGCTGACGATGTCGAACCACTGATCGTCACCCTGGCGGACCGCCGGTGCGAGCGGCTCTTTGGAGATGATCTCCGGCAGAACGATGTGGTCATCGGGCTTCGAGAGGGTGAGGCGCAGCGAATAGAGGCCGGACTGGTCGGTCGTATAGACGTCGCAACGGCCGGCGTCGTAGGCAGCGTTCACTTCCTCGAGTTTTTCAAAGACGACCGGATTGTACTGCAGATTGTTCGCCTTGAAGTAGTCGGCAAGGTTGAGCTCGGTCGTCGTGCCCGTCTGAACGCAGACGGCGGCGCCGGAAAGCTCGAGGGCGGACTTCACGTCGAGTTCCTTGCGAACCATGAAGCCCTGGCCGTCGTAATAGTTGACGGGACGGAAGTTGAAGCCGAGCGCGGTGTCGCGGTTGATCGACCAGGTCGTGTTGCGCGCAAGCACGTCGACTTCGCCGGACTGCAGCGCCGGAAAGCGTTCCTTGGCGGAGAGCGGCGTATACTTGACCTTGCTGCCGTCGGCGAAGATCGCAGCCGCAATCGCCTTGCAGTAGTCGACGTCGAAACCGCTCCAATTGCCCGAGGCGTCAGGGGCTGCGAAACCGGCGAGGCCGGTATTCACGCCGCACTGGACGAAGCCCTTGGCCTTTACGTCGTCGAGCGTCGCGGCGGATGCCGCATGTGTGCCAATCCCCACGACAGCAGCGCCAACGAGAGCTGTCAGAATTCTTCTTGCCATTTTTTCGAACCTTTTCGGTTGTCGTTTTTCGCGTCTGCACGGTAGCGCGCTCTTGGCGCGTGCAGCCTCAGCCACCCTCCTGGCCTGAGTAAAAACTATCTCATGCTCAAAATCTGGAAGGGTCAAGAGACGTGGCCGATTTTGTGATCTTCCATGTGAAAAACGTGAAGCTCGCCAGAAGTTTAGGCAGGTCCCGCGACGGAATTGCCCGCCATGGATAAAAAACCGCCAGTTGCGCCTCCTTCGTGATTCACAGCCGGCCGGCTCGAATTTTTCCTTGACCCGGCCCGTAGCCCGTTCGATGAGTTGGCAGCGAAATTCAACAGCGGATGTTTCAATGGCAGACAACACGAGCGGGCGAGCGGAGCAGGGCATCAATACCCGCCTCGCGCATACCGGCAACAATCCCTCCGACTTCCATGGTTTCGTCAATCCGCCGGTGGTTCACGCTTCCACCGTGCTGTTCCCGAATGCGAGGACGATGGAGACGCGGGCGCAGAAATATACCTACGGTACGCGCGGCACACCGACGACTGACGCGCTTTGCGAGGCCGTGAACGAGCTGGAGGGCGCAGCGGGCACGATCCTCGTTCCTTCCGGGCTCGCTGCGGTCACGGTGCCGTTCCTGGCCTATCTCTCTTCGGGCGACCATGTTCTCATCGTCGATTCGGTCTACTTCCCCACCCGCCATTTCTGCGACACGATGCTCTCCAGGCTCGGCGTCACTGTCGAATATTATGACCCGACGATCGGCGCCGGGATCGAAAACCTGATCAGGCCGAACACGCGGCTGGTGCATACGGAAGCTCCGGGCTCGAATACGTTCGAGATGCAGGATATTCCGGCAATCTCCGCCGCGGCGCACCGGCACGGCTGTATCGTGACCATGGATAACACCTGGGCGACGCCGGTCTACTTCCGGCCCCTCGACCACGGCGTCGACGTTTCGATCCATGCGGCGACCAAATACCCCTCCGGTCACTCGGACGTTCTTCTCGGAACCGTTTCCGCCAATGCGGCCCATTGGCCGGCCCTCAGCGAGGCGATGGTTACGCTCGGCGTCTGCGTTTCGCCGGACGACAGTTATCAAATCCTGCGCGGCCTGCGCACGATGGGCGTCCGCCTGGAGCGCCATCAGGCAAGCGCGCTGGCGATCGCTGAATGGCTCGAGGGCCGTGACGAGGTGGCGCGCGTGCTTCATCCGGCACTGCCGAGCTTTCCCGGACACGAATTGTGGAAGCGCGACTTCGGCGGCGCGAGCGGGATATTCTCCTTCGTGCTCAGGGCTGAACCCGAAGACGGCAAGGCAAAGGCGCATGCCTTCCTGGATGCGCTCTCGCTGTTCGGGCTCGGTTACTCCTGGGCGGCTTCGAAAGCCTCGCCGTTCACGTGAACCTCTCCGACCGCAAGGTCGCGAAGGCCCCGTCCGAGGGGCCGGTCATCCGGCTGCAGATCGGACTCGAGGATGTACCGGACATCCGCCGGGATATCGAGGCGGGCCTCGCCGCGGCAAACGCCGTCTGAGGTCTGAACGAAGCGACAGGGAGGCGAATAGGCTTCCCTCATCGCGTTCCAACTAAGCGCCGTAGCCGTAAAGCCAGTCGAAATCGGCTGCGAGCGCTTCGGGTTTTCTGAAAGAGAGAACGAAATCGCGCGCGATCCGCACCGGACCTGCTGCGTGGTAGGCGAAGCTGTTGAATGCGGCGCGCTTGCGAACGCGGCCGATCCGCGTTCTGCGTGCGTCTTCATAACGCGCGAAGGCGGAGGGAAGGTCGGGAGTATCGGCCATACAGCGGGCGAGTTCACGGGCGTCCTCGATGGCCATCGCCGCGCCCTGGGCTGCAAATGGCGTCATGGCATGGGCAGAATCGCCGATGAGAATGGTGTCGCGCCCATTGTGCCAGGCCCCGTCTTCAACCGTGCAGAGCGGCCAGTAGGTCGCCGAGCCGGCGTGACCGAGAAGCGCGCGCAGGTCGGGATGCCAATCCGTGAAGGCCGCCTCGAACTCGCGCCGGCGATCGCCGGTTTCGTGCCCCGTCCAGGTTTCGCCCGACGCCTTTCCGGCAACGATCGCGACGAGGTTGAAGCCGTCGATCTTTCTGATCGGATAGGCGACGAGATGGGCCTTCGGCGCGAGGAAGGCGGTGACGCGATCAGGCAACAGGCAGGCGGGCGCCCGGGTGCGTGACAGCGTGAAGCGCCAGGCGACATTGCCCGAAAAACGGACGGTGCCGGCGCCGGGGACAGAGAAGCGTATCCGCGACCAGATACCGTCCGCACCGATGATCGCTGCCGGTGATCGCTTGCTCGCTTCGGTGATGACTGCTCGCGGATCGTCCCCGACGCGATTTCCCAGGTGAAGACGGCAAAGCGGCTCCGCCCGGACCGCATCCAGAAGGATCGTTTGCAGGCTGGCACGATGCAGGACGCCATAGGGAGCGCCCCAGCGCTCGCGGGCGCGTGCGCCGGCAGGCACGCTGGCAAGTGGCCGCAGCGAGCGGCCGTCGGTAAGCGAGATCGCTTCCGGTTCATTCCAGACGCGTTCGAGAGCGGGCAGCAAGCCGAGGTCGATGAGGATGCGCGATGCATTCGGCGAAAGCTGAAGCCCGGCACCGGCCTCCTCCAATGCTTCGGCCTGCTCGAATATATCCGTCCGGAAACCCTGCCGTGCAAGGCAGAGCGCGGCGGTCAGCCCGGCGATGCCGGCACCGACGATCGCAACCGGATCAGCCTTTTGCATGGATGTCGCGCCGTCGCCTGCGCAGGATCAGGCGGCTTTAGTCGTGAAAAGGCAGCCCGGAGGAATCGTTTCCGTCGCCTTCAGGGAAGGATTGTAGCGGTAGAGGGTCGAGCAATAGGAACAGACCTTCTCGTTCTCGTCGCCCATGTCGACGAAGATGTGAGGGTGGTCGAACGGGACGGAAGCACCCGTGCACATGAATTCCTTGACGCCGATCTCGATGACCCGGTGCCCGCCGTCGTTCTGAAAATGGGGGATGCTGTGGCCGGCCATGTCGTACTCCGATATATGCAAGTCTTAGATGTCGATTGGGGTGTCGAATTTGCCGGCACCATAGTGAGCTTTGGCGAAAATGTGTAGCGGCAAACATGCCGCGCTTTATGGTTTTTGAAGCGGTTGGGGTTTCCGGCGGTTGCTTTACCAACTAACGTCCGCGCCGACAGGACAATACCAGGAAAACCAGATGGACTTGAACCCTCCGCCATTTTCCCGCTTCACGCATGACGGACTGGAAATCGCCTATTTCGACGAAGGTGACCCCTCGGGCGACCCGATCCTGCTCATTCACGGCTTTGCATCGAGCGCCAATGTCAACTGGGTGTTTCCCGGATGGCTGAAGACGCTCGGCGACGCCGGATACCGCGTCATCGCGCTCGACAATCGCGGGCACGGGCAAAGCAGCAAACCCCATGATCCCTCGCTCTATCACCCGCCGCAGATGGCGGGGGATGCGGCGGCACTTCTGGTGCATCTCGGCATCGGCGAGGCGCATGTCATGGGTTATTCGATGGGCGCGCGGATCTCGGCATTCCTGGCTTTGCAGCACCCGGATCGCGTCCGTTCGCTGGTATTCGGCGGTCTCGGGATAGGCATGATCACGGGGGTGGGGGAGTGGGATCCGATCGCCGACGCGCTGCTTGCACCTTCTTTGGAGGACGTTACGCACGAGCGGGGCCGGACGTTCCGCGCCTTCGCAGACCAGACGAAAAGCGATCGTCAGGCGCTTGCCGCATGCATATCGACATCGCGCGACCTGCTTACCGCCGACGAGGTGGGCCGCATAGACGTGCCGGTGCTGATCGGTGTCGGGACAAAGGATGACATCGCCGGGTCGGCTGAGGAGCTTGCCGCGCTGATGCAGCATGCCGTGGCACTCGACATTCCCGGGCGCGACCACATGCTGGCGGTCGGCGACCGTGTGTTCAAGAAGGCGGTCCTGGAGTTTCTTGCCGGAGTTGGGTGAGGCCGATCCAGGCGGAAAACCCTGCGCACTTTTCCTCGAGCTGCTCTCGGCCGTGCGACCAACGAGAGGTGAAATCCGGCCAGGCCATTTATGTCGGCGGGGAATTGGCCTATATATGCCCGAACACGACCCCATCTTAAGACGGCAGGCCAAAGACGACCCCGCCGAGGGAACGCCCAGGAAGGAGAGCGACCATGGTCGCCAAGACAGAACTTCGTCATACGGAATCGCTCGAAACGATCGATCCGATCTGGGATAGCCTGCGTGAGGAGGCGCGGCTGGCGGCCGAGCGCGACCCGATGCTGGCGGCCTTTCTCTATTCGACGGTGGTCAATCAGCATTCCCTGGAAGATTGCGTTATCTACCGGATTTGCGAGAGGCTGGATCATCCCGACCTCCAGGCGAGCCTCCTGCACCAGACCTTTGCCGAGATGCTCGAGGACTGGCCCGAATGGGGCGCCGTCCTGCGCGTGGATATCCAGGCGGTCTACGATCGCGATCCCGCCTGCACGCGCTTCATGGAGCCGGTGCTTTATTTCAAGGGCTTCCATGCCATACAGACGCACCGTCTGGCTCACTGGCTGTGGAGCCGCGGCCGGAGAGACTTTGCGCTCTATCTCCAGAGCCGCTCCTCCAGCGTTTTCCAGACCGACATCAATCCGGCCGCCCGCATCGGGCGCGGTATCTTCCTCGATCATGCAACGGGGCTCGTTGTCGGCGAAACCGCGGTCATCGGCGATAACGTATCTATCTTGCATGGCGTGACGCTTGGCGGCACCGGCAAGGAAGGCAGCGACCGTCATCCGAAGATCGGCAACGGCGTGCTGATCGGCGCCGGCGCAAAGATTCTCGGCAATATCCACATCGGCCACTGCTCACGCGTGGCCGCCGGTTCCGTCGTGCTGAAGGCGGTCCCTCCCAAATCGACGGTTGCCGGTGTGCCGGCGAAGGTCGTCGGCGAGGCCGGCTGTTCCGAGCCGTCGCGTCAGATGGACCAGATCCTGGCGTCGTTCGATATCTGATCAAGGCGCCCGAAGCCCGGCTGTGCCGGGGCATCGACGCTGCGAAAAATCAGTGCACTAATTCAAGGCGTTGCGAGCATTTCTTCGCCTCCCGGCGAACGCTTGGCGCTCTGATGGGTTTACACTGGGCAATGGCCCGTGCAACAAGCGCGGCAAATCAATCGGCTACGGAGAATAGTTTTGAAGCCCGAAGAAATCCGCAAGCTTGAGGCCTATCTTAAGCGCACGTTCAACCAGTCCATGGTCGTCAAGGCTCGCCCGAAGAAGGACGAATCCGCTGAAGTCTATCTCGGCGACGAATTTCTCGGTGTCGTCTTCCGTGACGAAGAGGACGGCGAGCTCTCCTATAATTTCTCGATGGCGATCCTCGACATCGACCTCTGAGAGCAACACGAATCCACCTGGATCCGTGGTAATCGCGCGTTGCAAGACCCGGTACTGAGCAATCAGGCCGGGTTTCCTGTTGTTAAATCATACTTTTCGGAGAAATTTGACTGGAGGCGTCCGTCTTCATCAAGTCGTTGCAAGAACTGTATTTTATTGCAACGCACACTGAACTTGACTTTTTGTGCAGTGCACCTAGACTGGCCGCGTTCCTAGCCGAGCCGTTACAAGGAGACGCCCGATGTTTAACTTCGACGATGCGAACAGGAAGAGCAAGGAAGCGCTCGACGTGGCCGTGAAGAGCTACTCAGCCATGACCAAAGGTTTCCAGGCTATTGCGACCGAAGCGGCCGACTATTCGAAAAAATCCTTCGAGGATGGCGTTGCTCATGTCGAAAAGCTTACCAGTGCCAAAAGCCTCGAAGCAGCGTTCGAGCTTCAGACGAATTATCTGAAGGCAAGCTACGAAGGCTTTTTCGCCGAGGCGACGAAGATCGGTGAGATGTATGCCGACCTCGCCAAGGACGCCTACAAGCCCTATGAGGCGCCGGTTGCCAAGGCAGGCACTGCGGTCAAAACGGCCGCCGCCGCCTGACCATCAGCTTCATCGCTATTGCAGACCAGGCCGGTCGCGGATGCCGCGGCCGGCCTTCGTCGGTTCGTAATCTGCGCGTCTTCAAGACCGCCGACGGGCCTGAAGGCAGCAGGTGCCGGCGAAGAAATTTGATCAATCTTGTGTTTCGCCGTGCGAATATGTTTGCAGTGCGTGGGTTCGGTCTTAAAATCCAAGAACGAACCATTAGATAAAGGCAAGCATGTCGTGGCCGAATGCAAATGGATCCGCGGCTGTAAAGGAATGAACAAGAATGATCGCCATGCCGGTCCGGATGCAGCAGGGAAGCGAAGGAGACGGAGGCGGCCCCAGTCGTGGCACGTCCGTTATCACCCGCACCAAGCCGAAGACCAAGAAGCCGAGTTTGTACCGCGTTCTGCTTTTGAATGACGATTACACACCGATGGAATTCGTCATTCACATCCTCGAGCGCTTCTTTCAGAAGAACCGCGAAGAAGCGACCGTCATAATGCTACATGTCCACAACCACGGCGTTGGAGAATGCGGCGTCTTCACCTACGAGGTCGCCGAAACCAAGGTGACGCAGGTGATGGATTTCGCCAGGCAGCATCAACATCCGTTGCAATGCGTCATGGAAAAGAAATGAGGAACTAACGTGCCAACATTTTCGCCCAGCCTCGAAAAGGCGCTGCATCAGGCACTGACTTTTGCCAACGAGCGCCATCACGAATATGCGACGCTCGAGCACCTGCTGCTGGCATTGATCGATGATGCCGATGCGGCGGCTGTGATGGGCGCGTGCAATGTCAATCTCGACACGCTTCGCAAGACGGTGACCGATTACGTCGACAACGAATTGTCGAACCTCGTCACCGGTTACGACGAGGACTCCAAGCCGACGGCGGGCTTCCAGCGCGTGATCCAGCGAGCCGTCATCCATGTGCAGTCCTCGGGCCGCGAAGAGGTGACGGGCGCCAACGTGCTCGTGGCGATCTTCGCCGAGCGCGAGAGCCATGCTGCCTATTTCCTGCAGGAGCAGGAGATGACGCGGTATGACGCAGTCAATTTCATTTCGCACGGTATAGGCAAGCGGCCGGGAAGCTCCGAGGCGCGGCCGGTGCGCGGGGCGGAAGACCAGGACTCCGAACAGAAGGCTTCGCGCGAGAGCGAGGAGGCGGGCCCGAAGAAGCAGCAGGATGCGCTCACGGCCTATTGCGTGAACCTCAACGAAAAGGCCAAGTCCGGCAAGATCGATCCGTTGATCGGGCGTCACGCCGAAGTCAACCGGACCATTCAGGTGCTTTGCCGCAGGTCCAAGAACAACCCGCTTTACGTGGGCGATCCTGGCGTGGGCAAGACGGCGATCGCCGAGGGCCTTGCCAAGCGCATCGTCGAGAAGAAGGTGCCCGAGGCGTTGCAGGACGCCACGATCTTCGCGCTCGACATGGGAACCCTGCTGGCCGGCACGCGCTATCGCGGCGACTTCGAGGAGCGCCTGAAGCAGGTGGTCAAGGAACTCGAAGATTACCCCGGTGCGGTGCTGTTCATCGACGAGATCCACACGGTCATCGGTGCCGGCGCCACGTCGGGCGGCGCCATGGACGCGTCGAACCTCCTGAAGCCCGCGCTTTCTTCCGGCGCGATCCGCTGCATCGGCTCGACCACCTATAAGGAGTACCGCCAGTTCTTCGAAAAGGACCGGGCTCTCGTTCGCCGCTTCCAGAAGATCGACGTCAACGAACCGACGATCGCGGACACGATCGAGATCATGAAGGGCCTCAAGCCTTATTTCGAGGACTACCACCAGCTGAAATACACCAACGATGCCATCAAGGCGGCGGTGGAGCTTTCGGCACGCTACATCAACGACCGGAAGCTGCCGGACAAGGCGATCGACGTCATCGACGAGTCCGGTGCCGCGCAGATGCTTTTGCCCGTCAGCAAACGCCGCAAGCTGATCACCGAAAGGGAGATCGAAGCGACCGTCGCAACGATGGCTCGCATCCCGCCCAAGACCGTGTCCAAGGACGACGAGGCGGTGCTCGCCAATCTCGAGCAGGAACTGCGTTCCGTCGTTTATGGCCAGGATCTGGCGATCGAGGCGCTCGCCTCGTCGATCAAGCTGGCGCGCGCAGGCCTTCGCGAGCCCAACAAGCCGATCGGCTGCTACGTCTTCTCCGGCCCGACCGGCGTCGGCAAGACGGAAGTGGCGAAGCAACTTGCCACCTCGCTCGGCGTCGAGCTGCTGCGCTTCGACATGTCGGAATATATGGAACGCCACACGGTCTCGCGACTGATCGGCGCGCCTCCCGGCTATGTCGGCTTCGATCAGGGCGGACTCCTGACCGACGGCGTCGACCAGCATCCGCATTGCGTGCTGCTGCTCGACGAAATCGAAAAGGCGCATCCGGATCTCTTCAACATCCTCCTGCAGGTCATGGACCACGGTTCGCTGACCGACCATAACGGCAAGAAGATCGATTTCCGGAACGTCATCCTGATCATGACGACCAATGCCGGCGCGTCCGACATGGCTCGGGCGGCGATCGGCTTCGGTTCCTCCAAGCGGACGGGTGAGGACGTGGAGGCGCTGAATCGCCTCTTCACGCCGGAGTTCCGCAACCGTCTGGACTCCGTCATTCCGTTCAACTCGCTGCCGACCCCGGTCATCCACAAGGTCGTGCAGAAGTTCGTCATGCAGCTCGAAACGCAGCTTGCGGAGCGCAATGTCACCTTCGACCTTGCGCCTGATGCGATCGCCTGGCTCGCGGAGAGGGGCTATGACGAGAAGATGGGTGCACGGCCGCTGGCACGCGTCATCCAGGAAAATATCAAGAAGCCGCTCGCGGACGAGATCCTCTTCGGCAAGCTGAAGAAGGGCGGTGTCGTCAAGGTGACGATCGGGGCAAAGGAAGACGGCACGAAGGGGCTCATGCTCGAAGCCGTGCCGGAAACGGCTCCGATCAAGCCCAAGGCCGAGGTCTCGCGTCCCGCCGGCAAGGGCGCGAAACCCAAGAAGGCTGCCGAAAAGGAAAGCGTAGCCGCATCCGAAGAGGGCGCGAAAGCCAAGTCGAAGAAGACGGCGGCCAAGTCCTCGAACAAGAGCGGCGGTTCCGGCGCGGCTCCCCTCAGGGGGCGGACGGTTCCGAAGGTGCCGCGCAAGAAATAACGCGATCGCGACTGGACGTGACAGTGCCGGGTGAGTTACCCGGCACTTTCTTGTGAGCGTGGAGCATAGCGGGTGGATTCCACTAATCGTATCGAAGAGGAGCGATCGCCTCTGGGCTGGTTTCTGGCGGGTGCGCGTGGGATATTCAGCCTTCCGGCCATAATCCTCATGCTTTCCTTCGTGGGCTTCTGCTCGCTGACGGTTCAGGCGGGGATCCCACCGGCGCAAGTCGTGTTCATGACCGGCATCGTCTGGGCCCTGCCGGCAAAGGTCATTCTCGTAAGTTCGATCCTCAGCGGCGCCAGTCTTGCGACGGCGTTCCTGGCGGTCACGCTTTCGTCGGTTCGCTTGATGCCGATGGTCGCCGCACTCGTTCCCGAACTCCGTACGCCGAAGACGCCGACATGGCTGCTTCTCTTGCTTTCGCATTTCATCGCCATCACCGCCTGGGTCTTCGCGATGGAGCGCGTGCATGCGGTTCCGCGCCGGCACCGCGCGACCTTCTTCGCCGGCTTCGGCATCACGCTGGTCGCGACGAACATGGCGCTGGTCGGGATCGTTTATCGCCTTGTCGCCGATTTCCCGCCCATCGTCGCCGGATGCCTCTTCTTTTTGACGCCGGTCTATTTCCTCGCCTCGATCTGGAATTCGGCCCGTCATCCGGTTGTCTATGCCGCGCTCGCGATCGGTCTCGCCGCAGGGCCGGTCTGCTACTGGATCGCACCGGAGTTCGACATTCTGCTCGCCGGCCTCGGCGGAGGAACACTCGCCTGGCTTGGCGAGCGCTTCTGGCGCACGCGAAAGGAAACGAGCGCGTGAGCTGGATGGACGGATGGTGGGCCTACGCATTCATTGCGATCGCCGGCTGGCTTGCGACCGACATCTGGCGGTGGCTCGGAGTGCTCGCCGGAAATCGGCTGCGCGACGATTCGGAGGCGCTGAACTGGGTGAGGGCGGTGGCGACGGCGCTGGTGGCGGCCGTCATTGCAAAACTCGTACTTTACCCGACCGGCGTCTTGGCCCAATCGCCTCTGTGGCTTCGGCTCGGCTCCGTCGTCCTCGGCGCGATCGCGTTTTTCCTCGCCCGCCAGAAACCCGTCGCCGGGATCGGAACGGCGATCGCTGCCCTGGCCGCAGGCCTCTGGTGGCTGGGCTTCTGATGAGTTAAAGCGGAATAACAGAAAAATTCCGTAAGCAGTTGAATCAAAGGTTACCTGGTAGCCTAAAGCGCTCGGCGGATCTTCTCCGCGTTTGCGGCCAGGACCTCTCCGTCTTCCACCTTGCCGGAATGCGGCTTCAGCGGAATGCCCTCCCGCCGGGGGATCACGTGGAAGTGCAAATGGAAGACGGATTGACCGGCCGGCGCCTCGTTGAACTGCATGATGGTGACGCCGTCCGCCGCGAAAGCGGCCTTCGCGGCCAGGGCAATCTTCTGAACGGTCGCGATCAGGCTGGCGAGGGTGGCTGGATCCGCATCGAGAAAGTTGCGGGACGGCGCCTTAGGCAACACCAGGACATGGCCTTCGGCCTGAGGCATCACGTCCATGAAGGCGACGGTGGCCTCATCCTCATAGACGCGATGCGAGGGGATCTCGCCGCGCAATATCTTGGCGAAGATATTGTTGGTGTCGTATGCGCTCATGTCGTTTCCTCTTCCTGGCAGGCATTCGCGGCGTCTCAGTCGTCCTGGCGTCCACCTTTGCGGAAAGGGCCGTGTTCCGCAAGAAACTCGCCGGTTTCTTCCACATCCCGGCGCTCCCGTTCCAGATAATCGGCTACGGCGCGCGCAAGCCCCGGATGGCTGATGAAATGTGCGGAATGAGTCGTCACCGGCATATAGCCCCGTGCAAGCTTGTGCTCGCCTTGCGCGCCGGCTTCGACGCGCTTCAATCCCTTCGCGATCGCGTAGTCGATCGCCTGATGGTAACAGACTTCGAAATGCAGGAAGGGGTGATCCTCGATGCAGCCCCAGTGCCGGCCATATAGCGCATCGCCGCCGATGAAATTGATCGCTCCGGCGATATAGCGCCCGCCGCGCTTGGCCATGACCAGCAAGATGTCGTCGGCCATGCGCTCTCCGATCAGTGAGTAGAAGGCGCGGGTCAGATAGGGACGCCCCCATTTGCGTCCGCCGGTATCCATGTAGAAGGCAAAGAACTGGTCCCAGATAGCTTCGGTCAGATCGCTGCCGGTCAGCCAGTCGATGGTGATGCCGTTTTCCACCGCCGATCGGCGTTCTTTCTTGAGTGCCTTGCGCTTTCGCGAGGTGAGCGTGGCGAGAAAGTCGTCATGCGATCCATAGCCTTCATTCATGAAGTGGAACTGCTGATCCATCCGATGCAGGAAGCCCGCCTGCTCCAGGATCGGCATTTCGTCCGTCGGGACGAAGGTTACATGGGCCGAGGAGAGGCGGTGGCGGCGCGTGAGCTCCTTGAGGCCGGCAGCGAGTGCGTCGCGCACGGTTCGTGGATCGCTTCCCCCGGCTACCAGCAGCCTTGGCCCCGTCGCCGGCGTGAAGGGCACGGAACATTGCAGCTTCGGATAATAGCGGCCGCCGGCTCGCTCGAAGGCATCCGCCCAGCCATGGTCGAAAACATATTCCCCCTGGCTGTGGCTCTTGACGTAGCAGGCGAGAGCCCCCCGCAGGAAACCGTCCGCGTCCTCCATCAGGAGATGCTGCCCGAGCCAGCCAGTCTCCGCCGTAGCCGAGCCCGATTCCTCCAGTGCCGAGAGATAGGCATGCGAGACGAAGGGATTGTAGGCCGTGCCGGCATGCCCTTTGGAAGCGCCGGCAAGCCCGCCCCAGCTCGCCGGCGATATCGACGTGAACGAAGGTTCTATGCGGATGGTGATCGCGTCTGTCATGCGCCTACGAAATCATGCTCTCCCGGGGATCGAAACCCTCGAAGGTCATCTGGTCGGCATTGGCGAATGTGTGCTCCTGAGCCTGTCTGTCGCGTACCGTCCAGGTGATGAGCGTTCGGCCGAGCGCGCGCTCCTTTTCCGTGAAGGCGTTGGGAAGATGGCCGTAATGGTAGGAGATGAAATCCAGTCCGAGATGCATCGCCTCCTCGTGCACGAAGAAGGTTTCCGGATTGACACCCTCGGCAGTGAGGCCGAGGGGGTAGGGCGCATCGAGTTCCTTCAGGTCCCTGAGCAGCCAATGGTCGAAGCTCATCAGCGCCACATGGCCCTCATAGCCTTCCAGCGTCTCGAGCACGGCCGCGCAAAAGCCTTCGTCGTCGCCCAGTCGCCCCTTGAGCTCGATGATCAGTGGGACACGGCCGGCAACGAGGCGCAGCATCTGCTTCAGGGTCGGCACCTTGTCGCCCGTGCCGCCGACGGACAGAAGCCCCAGCTCGGCGGACGTCTTCGCGCGCACGTCGCCCGCAATCCCGCAGAGCCGTTGCAGGTCGTGGTCGTGGAAAACGACGGGAACGCTGTCAGCCGCGAATTGAAGGTCGCACTCGATCGCGAAGCCGGATTCGACCGCGCGAGAGAAGGCGGAGAGCGTGTTTTCCCAAACCTCCCGATTCATGTCGTGGAAGCCGCGATGGGCGATCGGCTCGGCCTTGAGCCAGGAAAGATCCTTCATTGGAAGTCCCTGATCATGCGATTTCGATCACGGCGTCGATCTCGACAGCCGCGTTGAAGGGAAGGGAAGCCATGCCGACAGCGGCACGAGCGTGTTTGCCCGCTTCGCCGAGCGCATTGGCAAGCAGGTTCGAGGCGCCGTTGATCACCAGGTGCTGTTCGACGAAGTCCGGCGTGGAAGCGACGAAGCCGTTGATCTTGACGAGGCGGCGGATACGGCCGAGATCGCCGAGAGCCGCTTTGGCCTGGGCCAGGATGTTGATCGCGCAGAGTTCGGCGGCTCTTTGCCCGCCGGCGACATCGACATCCTTGCCGACATGGCCGGTTACGGCGACCTTGCCGTTTTCCATCGGCAACTGCCCGGAAATGTAGAGCATCGACCCCGAGACGACGTAAGGCACGTAGTTCGCGACCGGCGCAACTGCCTGCGGAAGGACGATGCCGAGTTCGGTGAGGCGGGTTTCGATCTCTGCGGACATGGAAGGCTCCGTTGTTGTCTTTTGTGCTAAAATCCGGCATGCAAAGCAGATCTTGACAGGCGTGGACCAGAACCGATCTGCCTTGTTTCTGCCGAATGCTTGTTTATCGCATTGGCGGCGAGTTCCAACAGGAGGAAACGGATGTTTCGTAAAGGCTTCGGTCTCGTCACTGTGGGAAGCGTCTGTGTCGTGGTCATGACGGCGGGCGCGGCACAGGCGACTGCTCTCGTTCCCCACCGCGCCGTCTACGATCTGGAATTGAAGGACGCCTCCGAGCGGTCCGGCATCTCCGGCATGTATGGCCGCATGGTCTATGAGTTCAACGGCTCCTCCTGCGAAGGCTATACCGTCAGCTTCCGCTTCGTCACCCAGGTCGATACGGGTGACGAGGTTCGCCTAACCGATCAGCAGACCACCACCTATGAGGACATGAAGAACGGCAATTTCCGTTTCCTCACCCGCTCCTTTACCGATGAGAAGCTGGACAAGGAGGTGCGCGGAAGCGCGCATGACGATAAGTCCGGCGTCAAGGTCGAGCTGACCGCCCCCGACAAGCGCCAGGTGGCGCTTGCGGCCAGCCGGTTTCCGACAGAACACATGCTCGAAGTGATCGAACGTGCGAAAAAGGAGAGACCTTTTTCGAGGCGCGTATTTTCGATGGTTCCGATTCGGGCGACAAGACGCTGATTACCTCGACCTTCGTGGGCAAGCCGCGCAAGCCCGCTCCTGACGATGCGGATGTCGGCAAGGCCGGAAAGCTTGCGGGCGAGAACTACTGGCCGGTGACGATCACCTATTTCAACGACGAAGCCAACGGCGACGCGCTGCCCGTCTACCGCATGGCGTTCAAGCTCTACGAGAACGGCGTGACGCGGGATCTCACCATGGACTACGGTGACTTCGTCCTGAGCGGAAAACTCGCAAAGCTCGAGGTCTTCAATAGCGAAGAGTGCAAATAGACGACCGCAGAAGCGCTTTTCGAAAGTGACCGCAACCTGCTCCTATTGACAGCGACCATTTATTTTCTAAAGTTGAGAAAATAAATGACCAAGGGGCGAAAAGTGGGTGTGCATCACGGCCAGGTCCTGCGCATCCTTCGCGACGAAGGGCCCCAATCGCGCGCCATCCTTGCGCGCCGCACCGGGCTGTCCGCGACGACCCTTACCCATGTGACGGCGCAGCTCCTCGCCGACGGCTCCGTCGCCGAGGTGGAGCCGGCGGCAAGCAGCGGGGTGGGGCGGCCGGGACTGGCGATCCGGCTCCTGCCGAACGCTCATCACGTTGCCGGCGTGCATATCGGTGCCGGGCTCGTCCAACTGACGGTCACGGATGTCCTGGGTTCGCCGAAAGCGGCCGCTTCGTTCGAATTCGCGCTGCCAGACACCTCGCCGGAGGCCGTGACCGCGCGGATCGCCGACGAAATAGAAAATCTGAAGCTTCTCGCGCGCACAGACCATCTGCTCGGCGTCGGAGTAGGAGTGCCGGGACCCGTCGATGCCGGCCAGCGCACCATCCTGGCTTCGATCAATACCGGCTGGCGCAACCTGCCGCTGGCAGGCATGCTGGAGCGACGCACGGGCCTGACGGTGGTGCTGGAGCATAACGTTACGGCAATGGCGGTCGCGGAGGCGCGCTTCGGTCTCGGCCGCGGGGTCCCGGCATTGCTTTACGTCTATCTGCGCTCCGGTCTCGGGGCAGGGCTGGTGGTCGACGGCGTACCGTTTCGGCCGGGCGGCCATGGTGCAGTCGAGCTCGGTCACATCCAGATCTCACAGGACGGGCCACGGTGCAGTTGCGGCAATCATGGCTGTCTCGAAAGCTATGTGAACGAACGCGTCCTGATGCGTGCATTGGGGTTGGAAGGCTCTGCTCCGGCCGATCTCCTGATGCAGGTGGAGAACACGGACGTCTGGGGTCCGACACTCGCTCGGCTGACCAACTCGCTCGCTATCGCAATCAGTCTGCTTACGCCCGATCTGATCGTCTTCGGCGGTCACCTCGCTGACGCGCCGGAGAGCCTGTTCGCGCATCTGCGAAAACATCTGCCGCCACGGGTCATGCCTCATATGCGCGATATCCTGCGGTTCGAACGAACCGCTTTTGGCTCGCAGCCGGGCGCGATCGGGGGGCGGCGGTCGCGCTCGACCACTTTTTCTATTCGGGAGCCCGGTATTGAGCACTCTGACGTCCAAAGACGAGGAAACGACAGGGAACGGGTTTTCGCCGGCGGAGCTGGCGCCCATCGTCCTGAACCTGATCGCCTTGGCCTTCGCCGTCACGGTATGGTGGGGCATAACGGCGGCGGGGCTGGTGATCCTGCCGGGACCGGCCGAGGTTTTCCGGCGTGCAGTGGAGCTGATCGCGAACGGCCAGTTGCCGCTGGACGTCGTCTCCAGTCTTCGCCGCGTGCTGGCAGGCTTCCTGCTCGGCGTGGCGGCAGCCATTCCCGTCGGTTTCCTGATGGGCTGGTACCGCGTCGCCCGCGCACTGATCGAGCCCTACATCCAGTTTTTCCGCATGATTCCGCCCCTGGCGGTCATACCGCTCGCGATCGTGACCATGGGCATCGACGAAGCGCCGAAGGTCTTCGTCATTTTCCTCGCCTCGTTCCTTTCCTGCGTCGTCGCCGCCTATCAGGGTGTCATCGGCGTCGACCGTACGTTGATCAGCGCTGCACGCGTGCTTGGGGCCAACGACGGCGTGCTGTTCTACCGCGTGATCGTCCCTGCCTCCATTCCCTTCATTCTGGTCGGCGTCCGGATCGGGCTCGGCTCGGCCTGGGCAACGGTCGTCGCGGCCGAGCTCATCGCAGCGCAATCGGGCCTCGGCTTCCGAATGCAGCAGGCGCAACTCTATTACGACCTTCCCACCATTTTCGTCAGCCTCGTCACGATAGGCATTCTAGGCCTGCTCATGGACCGCATCGTCCAGGCGGCGGAACGCCGTCTGACCCGCTGGCAGGAGCGCGCGCAATGACAGCTGTTCCGGACCCGGCCTCCGACCCGAAGATTTCATTTCAAAACGTCACCCGCCGTTTCGGCGAAGGCGAGAGCTCGGTCCTCGCGCTCGACAGGCTGAGCCTGGATATCGGCGAGGGTGAATTCGTCACGGTGGTCGGACCGTCCGGCTGCGGCAAGTCGACGGCCATGAATATCGCGGCCGGCCTGACGGAGGTGTCGGACGGACGTGTTCTGGTCGACGGTAAGCCGGTCGACGGGCCGGGGCCCGAACGCGGCGTGATCTTCCAGCAATATGCGCTGTTTCCGTGGCTGACGGTTCGCCAGAACGTCGAATTCGGCCTGCGCATCAAAAACATGCCGGCGGCCGAGCGCAGGCGCATCGCCGATCACTTCATCGATCTCGTCGGGCTGAAGGATTTCGCCGATGCCTTGCCCAAGACCTTGTCCGGCGGCATGAAGCAGCGCTGCGCAATCGCCCGCGCCTATGCGGTCAATCCGACGATCCTCCTCATGGACGAGCCCTTCGGCGCGCTCGACGCATTGACCCGCGTCAACATGCAGGACCAGCTGCTCGACACCTGGAGCCGCGAGCGACGGACGGTGATCTTCATCACCCATGATGTCGATGAGGCGGTCTATCTCGCCAATCGCGTCATCGTGATGGCCGCGCGGCCGGGCCGCCTGCACGAGATCATCCCCGTGGACCTGCCCTATCCGCGCAACGAAGAGATCCGGCTATCGCCTGAATTCGCGCAGGTCCGCAATCGGGTCTGGCACGCCGTCTACCATCAGAAACCCCAGGTCAGTTCGAGTTCATCACAAGGAGGAGGAATGCCGTGACTTTTACCCGACGCAGTTTCATCCGCGTTGCCGCTGCCGGTGCGCTGGCGGCCCCCATAGTGGGCGCCACCACGCGAGCCGCTTACGCAGAGGCAAAGCCCGTGCGGATCGGTTACATCGCCGACTATTTCGGCACGAGCCTGACGGCGATCGCCACCGACCAGAACCTGTGGGCAAAACACGGCCTGGAACCGGACCTGAAGATCTTCACCAATGGCCCTATCCAGATCCAGGCGTTGGGCGCGGGCAGTCTCGATTTCGGGTATGTCGGTCCGGGCGCCCTTTGGCTCCCGGCCACTGGCAAGGCCAAACTCGTGGCGATCAATGTGCTCGGACTGTCCGACCGCGTCATCGCGCAGAAGGGCATCAACTCCGTCGCGGACCTCAAGGGCAAGAAGGTCGGCGTTCCGGAAGGCACGTCGGGCGACATGCTGTTGCGTCTCGGCCTTGCCAAGGCTGGCATGACGATTTCCGACATAGAAGTGGTGAAGATGGACCCTTCGACGGTCGTTTCGGCTTTTGCATCGAAGCAGATCGACGGCGCCGGCATCTGGTATCCGCTGGTGGGCATCATCAAGAAGACCGTCCCGGATCTGGTCGAAGTCGCCAAGAGCGACGATTTCTATCCCGAGAACTCATTCCCTTCGGCTTTCGTCGCCCGCAATGAGGTGATAGCCGGCGACGTGGACGTGGTCAGGAAATTCATCGCCACGATGAAGGAGGCCAACGACTATCGCGTTGCCGACGTGCCGCGCTCGGTCGCGATCACCGCCAAGTTCCTCGGAGTGCCGGCCGAACCGCTTGAAGTCGAAAGCCGCAACGGCAAGTTCCTGACCACCGCCGAGCTCGTTGCAGCCAGCAGGGATGGGACGGTGGCCAACTGGCTGAAGGGTCTCAACGACCAGTTCGTCGCTTTCGGCAAGATGCAGAACCCGCTCGACCCGAAGGACTACTATCTCGCCGACCTCTACGCAGGCGACTGAACGCCAACCCGCCGGCGCGCTCCGTCGCGCCGGCACTCTCCATCGAGATTAGAATGACAAAGCAGCCCAATATTCTGTTCATCATGTCGGACGACCATGCGGCGCGGGCGATTTCCGCCTACGGCGCGGGCCTGAACAGCACGCCCAATATCGACCGCATCGCCGACGAAGGCATGCGGTTCGATCGGTGCTACGTCACCAATTCGATTTGCACGCCCAGCCGTGCCGCCATTTTGACCGGCACCTACAACCATGTGAACATGGTCACCACGCTCGATACCCATATCGACAACCGGCTCCCCAATGTGGCCAAACATCTGCGCGCGGGCGGCTATCAGACGGCGATCTTCGGCAAGTGGCACCTGGGCGAGGGCCAGGCGCACGAGCCGGCGGGATTTGACGAATGGTCGGTACTGCCCGGGCAGGGCGAATATTTCGATCCGGTGATGATCGACCGCAACGGACCGCGAACGGAGAGAGGCTACGCCACCGACATCATCACAGACAAATGCCTCGATTTCCTCGGCAGGCGTGATCCCGAGCGGCCGTTCTTCCTGATGTGCCACCACAAGGCGCCGCATCGCAGCTTCGAGCCGCACCCGCGCGACAGGCACCTCTATGCCGACGGGAAACTGCCGGTGCCGGAAACTTTCTCCGACGATTATTCCAACCGCGCAGCAGCGGCGGCAGCGGCGAAAATGCGCATTCGCTCCGACATGACATACAGGGACCTTGGCCTCGTCCAGCCCGAAGGCGGCGACGAGATCGGCGAACTGCTTCTGCCAGGCTGGACCCAGCGCAAGGTTCCGGACATCGAGGAAGGTCAGGAACTGCGGTTGATCGACGGAGCCACCGGAGAGAATTATCTCTTTACCGATCCGCGGAAACTCGCCCTCTTCAAGTACCAGCGCTACATGATGCGCTACCTGCAGACCATTGCCGCCGTGGACGACAATGTCGGCCGTCTGCTCGACTATCTCGACGCGGAAGGCCTGCGCGACGACACCATCGTCATCTATACGTCCGACCAGGGGTTCTTCCTTGGCGAGCACGGCTGGTTCGACAAGCGCTTCATGTACGAAGAATCGCTCCAGATGCCTTTCCTGATCCGCTATCCGGAGGGCATCCGGCCCGGCACGCAAGCCGGCCACATCGCGACCAATGTCGATTTCGCGCCGACCTTTCTCGATTATGCGGGCCTGCCGATCCCCAATTACATGCAGGGCAGGAGCATGCGCCCGATTATCGAGCAAACGGCGGACGAGGACGATAAGGGCCTCGCCTATCACCGGTACTGGATGCACAAGGACGAGTTCCACAATGCCTTCGCGCATTACGGCGTGCGCGACGCCCGCTACAAGCTCATCTACTGGTATAACGATCCGCTCGGCCAGCCTGGTGCCTTTTCCGGCGACGAGGCTGCGGAATGGGAACTGTTCGATTGCGAGGAGGACCCGTTCGAGCTGCGCAACCGGGCGAACGAGCCGGCCTACTCCGCTGTGTTCGAGGAAATGCTGGCCAAGCTCGATGCGCGCATGGCGGAAATCGGCGACATTCCGGAACATGTCACCGCCGAGGTGCTGGCTCGGTGCCGAACGAAGGCGGCCTGAGCCGGCGCGATACAAAAAGCGTCCCCAAGGCTTGATTTCCGGGCCGGTTACCGCTAAGGGGCTGGCCATTCCACACGTAAGGCATGGGATTTTCCGGGAGAAATCCGGATCGTTCCGCCGGTGGGCGCATTGCGGTGCGCTCGACGCCTTGCGGAGGTTCAACCGGAAAAGGAGACAAAGGCATGGCATTGCCTGATTTCACTATGCGCCAGCTTCTCGAGGCGGGCGTCCACTTCGGTCACCAGACGCACCGCTGGAACCCGAAGATGAAGCCGTACATCTTCGGCGACCGTAACAACGTTCACATTATCGATCTCGCCCAGACCGTACCGATGCTGTCGCGCGCCCTGCAGGTCGTCAGCGACACCGTCGCCAGCGGCGGCCGCGTGCTTTTCGTCGGCACCAAGCGCCAGGCGTCCGAGATCATCGCGGACGCTGCGAAGCGTTCCGCCCAGTACTACGTCAATGCCCGCTGGCTCGGCGGCATGATGACGAACTGGAAGACGATCTCCAACTCGATCCAGCGCCTGCGCAAGCTCGATGAAATCCTGGCTTCGGAAGCTTCCGGCTTCACGAAGAAGGAGCGCCTGAACCTCGAGCGCGAGCGCGAGAAGCTCAACCGCGCACTCGGCGGTATCCGCGATATGGGCGGTACCCCGGATCTGATGTTCATCATCGACACCAACAAGGAATCGATCGCCATCGACGAAGCCAAGCGTCTTGGCATTCCGGTCGTTGCCGTCATCGACTCCAATTGCGATCCGGACCAGATCGACTACGCGATCCCGGGCAACGACGACGCATCGCGCGCTATCGCCCTTTACTGCGATCTCATCGCCCGCGCCGCCATTGACGGTATCGCCCGTCAGCAGGGCGCCTCTGGCCGCGATCTCGGCGCATCCGAAGAGGTTCCGGTCGAGCCGGCTCTCGAGGAAGCGTCCGAAGCCTGATCGGCCCGACCGGCAGACCAAGCGCTGCCGTACGCATGAAATATCGGGACGAGGCCGTTTGTGATGTAGAATCTGAACGGCCTTGTTCTTTATCAGCCGGAAATGGCCCGGCCGATCGCGCGCGGTGAGCCCGCGAACATCGCTAAAGTGGCTTCATCACGATGTCACACAGAAAGGCCATTTCCTGCCAAACCTTCTGGCACTGCGCCAATCCCGGTCGGCGCGCCAGCAAACAGACAAGAGGCACAAAGATGACTGTTACCGCCGCAATGGTGAAGGAGCTGCGCGAAAAGACCGGCGCAGGTATGATGGACTGCAAGAAGGCGCTTGCCGAGACCAATGGCGACATGGAAGCCGCCATCGACTGGCTGCGCGCCAAGGGCATCGCCAAGGCTGACAAGAAGTCCGGCCGCACTGCTGCCGAAGGCCTCATCGGCATTGCCAGCTCCGGCACCAAGGCCGTCGTCGTCGAAATCAACTCCGAGACCGACTTCGTTGCCCGCAACGACGCCTTTCAGGAGCTGGTTCGCGGTGTCGCCAATGTCGCCCTCGGCACCGACGGCAGCGTTGCAGCCGTCTCCAAGGCGACCTATCCGGCGACGGGCAAGTCCGTTGAAGATACGATCAAGGACGCCATCGCCACGATCGGCGAGAACATGACGCTGCGCCGCTCGGCACTGCTCGAGGTCGAGGATGGCGTCGTCGCGACCTATGTGCACAATGCCGCAGGCGACGGCATCGGCAAGCTCGGCGTGCTCGTCGCGTTGAAGTCGACCGGCGACAAGGAAGCTCTGAACGCGATCGGCCGGCAGGTTGCCATGCACGTCGCCGCGACCAACCCGCTCGCGGTCCGTTCGAGCGAAATCGACCCGGCGGTCGCCGAGCGCGAGCGCAACGTCTTCATCGAGCAATCGCGCGCTTCCGGCAAGCCGGACAACATCATCGAGAAGATGGTCGATGGCCGCATGCGCAAGTTCTTCGAGGAAGTCGCCCTTCTGTCGCAGGCCTTCGTCATGAACCCTGATCTGACGGTGGAAGCCGCGATCAAGGAAGCGGAAAAGTCCGTCGGCGCGCCGATCGAAGTTGCCGGCATTGCCCGTCTCCTGCTCGGCGAAGGCGTCGAAAAGGAAGAGAGCGATTTCGCGGCAGAGGTGGCAGCCGCCGCGAAGGGTTGATTTCTTCACCTCGAATGGGAAAACGTTGGGGCATCGCGTGACAACGCGGTGCCCTTCGTGTATCCGGCTCCAGTCGATGCGTAGGACCCGCCGGAGCGGTTGATACCACGCAGCGGAATTTGCCTTTACGCCGGTGTGCGCCAGATGCCTGCACACGCGCGCCGATCTATTTCAGGAGTGACGATGTCGGCCAAGCCAATCTACAAGCGCGTTCTTCTCAAAGCCTCCGGTGAAGCGCTTATGGGAAGCCAGGGGTTCGGCATCGATGTTGCCGTAGCCGACCGGATTGCCTCCGATATCGCGGAAGCGAGAGCGATGGGTGTCGAAGTCGGCGTCGTCGTCGGCGGCGGCAACATCTTCCGCGGTGTCGCTGTCGCGTCCAAGGGCGGCGACCGTGTAACCGGCGACCACATGGGAATGCTGGCGACGGTCATCAACGCACTTGCGCTGGCGACGTCGCTGCGCAAGCTCGATATCGACACCGTCGTCCTGTCGGCCATCGCCATGCCGGAAATCTGCGAGAGCTTCTCGCAGCGCGCGACGCTTTATCATCTTTCGCTCGGGCGTGTCGTGATATTCGCCGGCGGCACGGGCAATCCGTTCTTCACGACGGATTCGGCTGCGGCGCTTCGTGCGGCGGAGATGGGCGCCGAGGCGATCTTCAAGGGAACACAGGTCGACGGCATCTATTCCGCGGATCCGAAGAAGGACCCCTCGGCCACCCGCTTCGACCGCCTGACCCATAGCGAGGTTCTCGAAAAAGGCCTCGCAGTCATGGATGTTGCCGCCGTGGCGCTTGCGCGGGAGAATGCCATTCCGATCGTCGTCTTTTCCATCCACGAGAAGGGCGGCTTCACGGAGATATTGACGGGTGGCGGCCGTGCCACCATCGTGACCGATAATTGACAAGCTGCTGGGGCCCGCAAGGGCTGCTGATAAGAACGGGAGTCTTGAACCATGAGTGAAGGTGTGGATCTGAAGGAACTCAAGCGTCGGATGGACGGGGCGATCGCTGCTTTCAAGCACGACATCGCGTCGCTGCGGACCGGCCGCGCTTCGGCGAACGTACTCGATCCGGTGACCGTCGAAGCCTACGGTTCTCGCATGCCGCTGAACCAGGTGGCAAACATCACGGTTCCGGAGTCGCGGATGCTCTCGGTTTCGGTGTGGGACAAGTCCATGGTCGGGGCCGTGGAGCGGGCAATCCGGAAGTCCAATCTGGGGCTCAACCCGATCGTCGACGGGCAGAACCTGCGCATTCCGCTCCCGGAACTGAACGAGGAGCGCCGCAAATCGCTGGTCAAGGTCGCCCACGACTATGCCGAAAAAAGCAAGGTCGCCGTCCGCCACGTTCGCCGTGACGGTATGGACGACCTGAAAAAAGCCGAAAAGGACGGCGAGATCGGCCAGGACGAGAGCCGTGCTCAGTCCGAGCGGGTCCAAAAAATGACCGATGACGTAATTTCCGAAATCGACCGCTTGCTCGCGGAGAAGGAAAAGGAAATCATGCAGGTCTGACCTGCGGATAGGTGAGTCTCTTTGTCCGGACAACCCATGCAAGAATTCAATCCCGCAAACGTACCGGCTCACGTCGCCATCATCATGGACGGCAACGGTCGTTGGGCGAATGCGCGTGGACTGCCCCGTACCATGGGCCACCGCAAGGGCGTTGAGGCGGTCCGCGGGGCGGTAAGGACGGCGGCGGAGATCGGTATCCGTTACCTGACCCTGTTCGCATTCTCGTCGGAGAACTGGAACAGGCCGGAAAACGAGGTCAGCGACCTCATGGGCCTGCTCAAGGCTTTCATCCGACGGGATCTCGCCGATCTCCACCGTGAGAACGTCCGCATCCGGGTCATCGGCGACCGATCGAATCTGAGCGGCGATATCCTGCCTCTGCTCATCGAAGCGGAGGAGACGACGGTCGCGAACACCGGCATCACGGTGGTCATCGCGTTCAATTACGGCGCCAGAGACGAGCTGGCGAGAGCCATGCGCCGCCTGGCGGGGGACGTGGCCGCCGGTCGTCTGCGGCCGGAAGAGATTACCGCGGAACGGATATCCTCGACGATCGATACGGCGGGCATTCCAGATCCCGATCTCATCATCCGGACGAGCGGCGAGGAGCGTCTCTCCAATTTTCTCCTTTGGCAGGGGGCCTACTCCGAATTGCTGTTCATTCCGGACCTCTGGCCGGATTTCACGCGCGAGACATTCTTTGCGGCGATCGAACAATATGCCTGCCGCGAGCGCCGATTCGGCGGACTGACCCAACCGACTTTGGCGGTCGGCTCCTGATGCAGGCCGAACTCAAACTTCGTATCGCCTCCGGGGTGGTTCTTGCTGCGGTGGTTCTTGCTGCAACCTGGATCGGCGGCTTTGCCTTCCAGCTTCTCTCCGTCGTGATCGGCCTGCTCGTCTATTACGAGTGGTCCACCATCACGAAGCTCCCCGAGCGGGACTTTCAGGGCAATGCCCTCGGCTGGCTGGCGCAGGCGGTGATCGCCGGTCTGGTCCTCCTCGGTTATATGCATGTCAGCCTCCCGGGGCTTGCCCTCTGTGTGCTCGCGGCAGCGCTTTGGGTGGCGATAAAGGGAACCAGCTGGTGGCTACCGGGCGGGATCGTCTATGCGGGTCTGACGAGCATTTCGCTCGCGGCGATCCGCGGAGCGGACTATCTCGGTCTGATGGCGATGCTGTTCGTGTTCGCCGTCGTATGGGCAACGGATATTTTCGCCTACTTCACGGGGCGGGCGATCGGCGGGCCAAAGCTGGCGCCCGCAATCTCGCCGGGCAAGACCTGGTCGGGCGCGATCGGCGGGGCGATTTTCGGCGTTCTTGCGGGTGTCGCCGTTTTCATGGCTCACTTTGCCCTCGAGGACCTGCGCATTCCCGTCATCGCGCTGGTCCTGTCCGTCGCAAGCCAGACAGGCGATCTGTTCGAGTCCTTCGTCAAGCGCCGGTTCGGCGTCAAGGATTCGAGCAGGCTGATCCCGGGTCACGGCGGCGTCATGGACCGGGTGGACGGGCTGATATTCGCCTGCATTGCCGCACTGGCTCTGGTGCTTGGGCAGTTCTTGCTGGCGGGCGGCCGGGAAGTCTCTTTCGGCGCGATTCTGCTGGGTCTTTGAAGACTGCCGGTGTAGTCCTTATATCGGGCTCGAAGCGGGACTATCCTGCGGCGGTCCGACCATGGCGTCACGGCCCCGACCTTGCAATTTGAACTGGCGGACGTGGCAACGGACGCGTTAGGAATGACTATGAGCCTGCTGCTTGACAATCTCCAGTACACGATCCCCACCTTCCTGTTTCTCCTGACGTTGCTGGTCTTCGTTCACGAGATGGGACATTACCTGGTTGGGCGCTGGTCGGGCATCCGCATCCTGGCCTTTTCCGTCGGCTTCGGACCCGAGCTCTTCGGCTGGACCGATCGCCACGGCACCCGCTGGAAATTCTGCGCGATCCCGCTTGGCGGCTACGTGAAGTTTTTCGGCGACGAGGATGCGGCGAGCACGCCCGACTACCGGCGGCTGGAGATGATCGCGCCCGAAGAACGGGGCCGCACATTCCTGGGTGCAAAGCTATGGAAGCGCGCCGCGACGGTCGCGGCCGGTCCCATCGCGAATTTTCTACTGGCGATTGCGATCTTCGCCGTCCTCTTCTCCATCTACGGCCGTGCCGTCGCCGATCCCGTCGTCGCTTTCGTGGCGCCGGACAGCGCTGCGGAAAAGGCGGGTGTTCTGCCTGGAGACCGGCTGCTTTCGATCGACGGAAAGCCGATCAGCACCTTCGACGACGTGCGCCGCTATGTCAGCGTCCGTCCCGAGCTTCCGATCACCGTCCGGATCGAGCGCGATGGCGCTGCGATCGACCTGCCAATGGTGCCCCAGCGCACCGAATCCGTCGACCCGCTCGGCAACAAGATGGAGGAGGGCAAGATCGGGATCGGTACGAACCAGGAGGCCGGCAATTTCCGGGTCGAGACCTACGGACCTCTCGAAGCGGTGGGGCAAGGGGCACTGCAGAGCTGGCGGATCGTAACGGGCACGCTCGACTATCTTTCGAATCTCTTTGTCGGCCGGATGAGCGCCGATCAGGTCGGCGGACCGATCCGCATCGCCCAGATGTCCGGTCAGATGGCGAAGCTCGGTATTGCCGAGGTGCTGAATTTCGCGGCCGTCCTTTCGGTTTCCATTGGATTGCTCAACCTGATGCCCGTGCCGGTGCTTGATGGCGGTCATCTGATGTTCTATGCGGTCGAAGCGCTGCGCGGCAGGCCGGTCGGTCCCGCCGCACAGGATCTCGCATTCCGTATCGGCTTTGCCATGGTGCTCATGCTGACGGTTTTTGCGGCCTGGAACGATATCAACTGGCTCTTCGGATAGAGCGGAGCCTTGGGCGGGAGCGGACATCGTTAAGGATTCGGAGAGCGAGGGAGTTTAGCCGGCTGCTCGATAACGGTTTGTTTACGATAATAAGAGGCCGTAGTGGCTGTTAAGCCACGGTTGGAATTGAAGTAAACAGAAATTAACGAGCTGACTTGCTTGTATGGGAAAAGCGGTTAAAACGGCAACCGTGACCGGAGTCGGCACGAAACTGCCGCGGGACGTTGGGAAAAGGTAAGATTTTGACATGAAAGCTGGTTCAAGGTTTTTGAACGCGGTGTCGGCGTTTGCTCTGTCAGCAAGCATGGTCGCCACGGGTACCGGGGTAGGACTTGTTGCTGGTACCTCAGTCGCGCAAGCCGCGGTCATCAATCGGGTTGAGGTGCGTGGGGCAACGCGCGTCAGCGCGGAAACCGTTCGCGCCAACATCACGATCGTTCCCGGCAAGAGCTTCAGCAATGCCGATATCGACGCATCCGTGAAGCGGCTCTATGCCACCGGCTATTTCTCCGATGTCAGCATCACGGTTTCCGGCGGATCGCTTGTCGTTTCCGTCAGCGAGAATCAGCTCGTCAACCAAGTCGTCTTCAACGGCAACCGCAAGATCAAGGATGACAAGCTCCAGGGTGTCGTTCGTACCCAGCCGCTCGGTCCCTATAGCGAGGCGACCGTCGAAACCGACATTCAGGCCATCAAGGACGCCTATGCCGCCATCGGCCGCAGCGACGTGACCGTGACGACCCAGGTCGTTCCGATTGCCGAAGGGCGTGTCAACCTGGCCTTCGTCATCAATGAAGGCGAACGCACGAAGATCACGCAGATCAACTTCGTAGGCAACGAGGCCTATAGCGACGGCCGTCTGCAGTCGGTGATTGCGACCAAGGAATCGGGCATCTTCTCGTTCCTCACGCGCAAGGACGTCTACAATCCGGATAAGCTGCGGGCCGACGAGGAATTGCTGCGGCAGTTCTACTACAACCGCGGCTATGCCGATTTTCAGGTGGTCTCGTCCGAAGCGGCGCTCAATGAGGCGACCAACGAATACACGGTAACGATCACGGTTGAGGAAGGTCCTCGATACGACTTCGGTTCGGTGAACATCGAATCGACCGTCGAAGGCATCGACGCCGAGGAACTGAGAGGGCTCGTTCAGAGCCGCGAAGGCACGGTCTACAAGGCCAAGGACATTCAGAACACGATGAGCGAGATTTCGAAGCGCGTCGCGTCGGAGGGTTATCCCTTTGCGCGCGTCACGCCGCGCGGCAATCGCGATCTCGCCAATCACACGATCGCCGTCGACTATCTCGTGGACCAGGGCGAGCGGGCCTATGTCGAGCGCATCGAGATTCGCGGCAACACCCGGACGCGTGACTACGTAATTCGTCGCGAGTTCGACGTCGGCGAGGGCGATGCCTTCAACCAGGAAATGGTTGCGCGCGCCAAGCGCCGCCTGGAAGCGCTCGGCTATTTCTCGTCGGTCAACATCTCGACGCAGCCGGGCAGCGCGGCTGACCGTGTGGTCATCGTCGTCGACGTGCAGGATCAGTCGACCGGCTCGTTCGGCATCGGCGCCGGCTATTCCGCCGGCGACGGCGGCGGCTTCCTCGTCGAAGCTTCGATCGAAGAAAAGAACTTCCTTGGCCGCGGCCAGTATATTCGTCTTGCCGCCGGTAAGGGCGAAGACAGCCAGACCTACAATGTTTCGTTCACCGAGCCCTATTTCCTCGGCTATCGTCTCGCGGCGGGCTTCGACCTCTTCAAGAACGAAAACGACTTCGATGACGACAACTACAGCTACAACGATCAGGGATTCAGCCTGCGCGTGACTGCGCCGATCACGGAAAACCTGTCGACGACGCTGCGCTACAACTACACGGAGCTCGAATATTTCGGCGACGAGGACGAGCTTTCCTCTCCTTATGTTCGCGCAATCGAGGACGGCCCCTGGACGCGTTCCTCCGTCTCCCAGTCGATCACCTACAACACGCTCGACGATGCGCAACTGCCGCACGAGGGCATTCTCGCTTCGGTCACCCAGGAGTTTGCAGGTCTTGGCGGTACGTCGGACTTCTACAAGCTGACGGGTAAGGCCAAATGGTACTATACGCTGCACGACGAGGCCGACATCATCGGCTCGATCTCCGGCAGCGCCGGCCAGCTGTTCAAGACGTCCGGTTCGCTTGAAGTCTTCGACCAGTTCCAGCTGACCAGCAACGATATCCGCGGCTTCGAGCGCAACGGTATCGGTCCGCGGGCAAACAACGGCGATGCCCTTGGCGGCACGACCTATTTCACGGCGTCTGCGGAAGCGACGTTCCCGCTGCCGGGCCTTCCGCGTGACAGCGGCTTCCGCGGTGCATTGTTCGTCGACGCGGGCACGCTCTACAACAATGAGTTGGAGCTGACCGGAGCCGGTGAATCGGTGCGCGGCAACGACGCTTCGCTGCGTGCGTCGGTCGGCGTCAGCCTTATCTGGGCTTCGCCTTTCGGTCCGCTGCGTGTGGATTATGCCGTGCCGGTTGCGAAGGAAGACTTCGACGAGGTCCAGAACTTCAAGTTCGGTATCAACTCGTCGTTCTGATAGAGAGCAGTCCAGAACTGCCAGAGAATCGTTCTGGAGTGTCCATGGAACAGAATTGGTTTTTTCCGCCCCATCAGGGGATTCGTCTGGGCGACCTCGCGAATCAGATTGGGGCGGAGTTGCTGGATATTGCCGCCGCCGATCGCACCGTGCGTTCGGTCGCGCCGGTCTATCGCGCCAAGCCGGGCGACATCTGTTACATGCTGTCGCGCAAGAATCGCGAAGAGTTGCAGAGCTGCCGTGCCGCCGCGATCATCTGCGACAAGGCCATTTCGTCGCTTGTTCCCGATACGATACCCGTGCTGCTGACATCGAAACCGCACACGGCCTTCGCCCTTGCCGGCACCTTGCTTCACGAAAGGGCCATGCGCCCTTCCTATAATACGAGCGAGAGGGGCGTAGCGGCGGGAGCCTTCATCGATCCGACGGCGCGCCTCGAGGCGGGCGTCGAGGTCGAGCCGATGGCTGTGATCGGAGCCGGCGTCGAGATTGGAAGCGGAACGCGCATCGCAGCGGGAGCAATGATCGGACCGGGCGTGCGGATCGGCCGCGATTGCACCATTTCGGCCGGTGCAAGCATCCTTTGTGCGCTGGTCGGCAACAACGTCATCATTCATCCGGGCGCACGCATCGGTCAGGACGGATTCGGCTATGCACCGGGCCCGAAGGGCGGAATGATCAAGATCGTCCAGGTCGGGCGGGTGATCATCCAGGATCACGTGGAGATCGGCGCGAACACGACGATCGATCGCGGCACGATGGATGACACCGTGATCGGCGAGGGGACGAAAATCGACAATCTGGTTCAGATCGGCCATAACGTCCGCATCGGTCGTTACTGCGGCATCGTCAGCCAGGTCGGCATCGCCGGCAGCACGCAGATCGGCGACGGGGTCATGATCGGCGGAGGCGTCGGGGTCAACGGGCATATCACCATTGGAGACGGAGCGCAGATCGCTGCGATGAGTGGCGTGGCGAGCGATGTGCCGGCCGGCGAGCGCTATGGCGGAATTCCGGCGCGACCGATGCGGGATTTCCTGCGCGATGTGGCCGAAATGGCCCTGCGGTCGAGCGAGAGGCAGAAGAAGAAGGGTGGCAAGGATGAATGAGGCTGCAACGGTCCTCGGCACGGCGGACATACAGGAAATCCTGAGGCTTCTTCCCCATCGTTATCCCTTCCTGCTCGTGGACCGCATTATCGAGATCGATGACGACAATTCGGCCATCGGGATCAAGAACGTGACGGCCAACGAGCCGCATTTCACCGGGCACTTTCCCGAGAAGCCGATCATGCCGGGCGTTCTTCTGATCGAAGGCATGGCACAGACGGCCGGCGCGATCTGTGCGCGCAAGACGGGAATCGGCAGCAATCTCGTGTATTTCATGACGATCGACAATGCCCGCTTCCGCAAGCCCGTCGTGCCAGGCGACCGGGTGGAGTTCCATGTGGTGAAGCAGAAGCAGCGCGGCAATATCTGGAAGTTTCACTGTGATGCAAAAGTTGACGGGCAACTCGTCGCGGAAGCTGATATCGGCGCGATGATTGTCAGCAAGGAAGACGCCTGAGAATGATAGCATCAAGTGCGAAGATCCACCCGTCCTCGGCCATCGAGAGCGGTGCGGTAATCGGCGAAAACGTGAAGATCGGCCCGTTCTGCCATATCGGGCCGAATGTCGTTCTTGCAGATGACGTCGAAATTCTGAGTCACGTCGCGGTCATCGGTCATACGAGCGTCGGCAAGGGCTCGAAGATCTTTCCGGGTGCTGTCATCGGCGGCGACTCGCAGAGCGTCCACCACAGCGCCTTGAATACGAAACTGGTGATCGGCGAAAACTGTACCATCCGCGAAGGCGTGACCATGAATACGGGTACGGTGGAGCACGGCGGCGCGACCATCATCGGCAACAACAACCTGTTCCTGGCCTATTCGCACGTGGCGCATGACTGCCGCCTCGGCAACAATATCATCCTTTCCAACAATGTCATGCTTGCGGGGCACGTCACCGTCGAGGATCGAGCCATACTCGGGGTGGCTCGGCGGTTCACCAGTTTACCCGCATCGGGCGTCAGGCCTTCATCGGTGGCCTGTCGGCGGTGAGCTATGACGTCATTCCCTATGGAATGCTCAACGGCAACCCCGGCATTTTGAGCGGCCTTAACGTGGTCGGGATGACCCGTGCGGGGATCGAGCGTGCGGCGATTCATCGCGTCCGGCGGTGCTACAAGCAGATATTCGAGGGAGACGGCTCGATTCGCGCGAACGCAGCCGCTATCCGCAACGAATATCTCGATTGCGCGCCGGCTATCGAGATCCTGGATTTCATTGCCGCGGAGAGCGACCGCGCGCTGTCGTCGCCGAATCGCGGCGCCAAGGGCTGATGGCGGTGGCGATTCATCGCCTGCCGCATTCCAAAGGCAGGCTCGCCATCATCGCCGGCGCCGGAACGCTTCCCCATCACGTGGCCGAGGCAGCGCGCTTCCAGGGCGAAGACCCGTTCATCATTGCGCTTTCGCGTGAGGCGGATACCGATTGGACCGGCTTCGACCATGTCGTTTGCGCAATCGGAGACTTTGCCGCGATCAGCCGCACTTTCGAGACCGAGGGAATCGACCGGGTCGTCCTTTCCGGTGCGGTGCGGCGGCGGCCGGAGTGGCGCGATATCCGTCCTACGCTGAAGACGCTGGCCAAGGTGCCGCGGGTTTTCCGCACCTTGATATCCGGCGGGGACGACGCCGTGCTGCGCATGGTGATCGAATTGATCGAGGCGAGCGGCGCCCATGTGATCGGCGCGCACGAGGTCGTTCCGGGGCTTCTTGCCGATACCGGTCCGCTCGGCGCCCATGCCCCGACGGACGAAGATCGGCGTGACATCGAAGCCGGCATCGCCGCAGCCAACGCGCTGGGTGCGCTCGATGTCGGCCAGGGCGCCGTTGCGGTCGGCGGCAGGGTCGTGGCGCTGGAGGGGGCGGAAGGGACGGACGCCATGTTGGCGAGAGTGGCCGGTCTCAGGAAAGACGGACGGATTTCAATTCGTCGTCGCGGCGTCCTCGTCAAGCTCTGCAAGCCGCAACAGGACGAGCGGGCGGATCTGCCCTCGATCGGTCCGTCGACGGTCGCAGGAGCGCATGCTGCCGGCCTCGCGGGCATCGCCGTGGAGGCAGGACGCGCGCTGGTTCTCGATCGCGCGCGTCTCGTGGAGGAAGCCGACAGGAGCGGGCTGTTCGTTCTCGGTATCGAGCGCGATTGCCGCAAGGACCGGAGATGACAGGCGGACCCTACAGGCTGGCGGTTATCGCCGGAGAAGTTTCCGGAGACCTGCTCGGCGCCGACCTGGTGCGGGCATTGCGTGACCGTCTAGACGGTCCGCTCGAACTCGTGGGCGTTGGCGGCGAGGGGCTGGAAGCCGAAGGGCTCCGGTCGCTTTTCGACTATTCCGAACTGTCGATCATGGGTTTCTCGCAGGTTCTGGCGAACCTGCCGAAGCTTCTGTTGCGGATTGGGCAGACCGCCCGCGCGATCGCCGCTGCGCGTCCGGATGCTCTGTTGATCATCGACAGCCCGGACTTCACCCACCGCGTGGCGCAACGCGTCCGCGCCGCATTGCCCGACTTGCCGGTGATCGACTATGTCTGCCCGAGCGTCTGGGCGTGGAAGCCGGAGCGGGCGCCGCGCATGCGGGCTTATGTGGATCACGTGCTCGCGGTTTTACCCTTCGAGCCGGAAGCGATGGGGAAGCTCGGCGGTCCGCCGACGACCTATGTCGGGCATCGGCTCGCATCTGACGGCAATGTTCTCGCGGTCCGGGAGCGCCAACGACTGAGACGGCAGATGCAGGATCGGCGCGAGCCGAAGGCCTGCCTCCTGCTGCCCGGATCGCGCGGGAGCGAGGTCAGCCGCCTGCTTCCGATCTTCCGCGAAGCGGCCGAAGAGCTCGCGGAGCGGCACGAAGGCATTCGGTTCCTCTTGCCGACCGTGCCGCGCCAGGAAGACCGTGTGAGGGCGTTGACGGCCTCCTGGCGGGTTCAGCCCGAGATAAGCGTAACCGCCGACAGGAAATGGGAGGCTTTTGCCCAAGCCGACGCGGCCATTGCCGCCTCGGGCACGGTGATCCTCGAACTGGCGCTCGCCGGAGTTCCGGTCGTCTCTACCTATTCTGCCGACTGGATCGTCAGCCTCCTGCATTCCCGCATTCGGATATGGACCGCGGCGCTTCCGAACCTCATCGCGGATTTTCCGGTCGTGCCCGAATATTTCAACAAGTCGATCCGCCCGGCCGTTCTGACGCGCTGGTTCGAACGGCTTTCGAGCGATACGGCGCAACGCCGTGCGATGCTCGACGGCTTCGCCCTCGTTCAACAGCGAATGGAAACGAACCGTCCGCCCGGTGAAAAGGCGGCGGATATCGTTCTCGCTTGCCTTCGAGCGGGATGAGGGAGGCGAGTGCTTGCAACCGATGTGGGTCGCCGGGCCAAGCCCCGAGGATGACGGAAGCCTCGCCACAGTCTCTGCAAACCCTGCCACCTGTCATCCTCGGGAACAAGCCCGAGGATGAGGGTTGGCGCAATGGGCTTTTTGCCGAGTTCGTCCGCCGTTCACCGCTTCGAGATCGGCACGTAGTCGCGCAGCGGCGCGCCGACATAGAGCTGGCGCGGACGGCCGATGCGCTGTTCCGGATCTTCGATCATCTCGTTCCATTGAGCGATCCAGCCGACGGTGCGGGCGAGCGCGAAGAGCACCGTGAACATCGTGGTGGGGAAGCCCAGTGCCTTCAGCGTGATGCCGGAGTAGAAGTCGATGTTCGGGTAGAGCTTCTTCTCGATGAAGTACTCGTCCGTCAGGGCGATGCGTTCGAGCTCCATCGCGACTTCCAGGAGCGGGTCGTCCTTGTGGCCGAGCTCGGCGAGAACCTCATGCGTCGTCTTCTGCATGATCTTCGCGCGCGGATCGTAGTTCTTGTAGACCCGGTGGCCGAAGCCCATCAGACGGAACGGATCGTTCTTGTCCTTGGCCTTGGCGATATATTCCGGAATGCGGTCGACCGTGCCGATTTCGGCGAGCATGTTGAGCGCCGCCTCGTTGGCGCCGCCATGGGCAGGTCCCCAAAGGCAGGCGATACCGGCAGCGATACAGGCGAACGGGTTGGCACCCGACGAGCCGGCGAGGCGAACGGTCGAGGTCGATGCGTTCTGCTCATGGTCGGCGTGGAGGATGAAGATCCGGTCCATGGCGCGCGCCAGAACCGGGTTCACGACATATTCCTCGCAAGGCACGGCGAAACACATGCGCAGGAAGTTCGAGGCGTAGTCGAGATCGTTCTTCGGATAAACGAAGGGCTGGCCGATATGGTACTTGTAGGCCATCGCGGCGATCGTCGGCATCTTGGCGATCATGCGCAGCGACGCGACCATCCGCTGATGCGGATCGGTGATATCGGTCGAGTCGTGGTAGAAGGCGGAAAGGGCGCCGACGCAGCCGCACATGACGGCCATCGGATGGGCATCGCGGCGGAAGCCGGTGAAAAACCGCGACATCTGCTCATGGACCATGGTGTGGTGCGTGACGCGATAATCGAAATCGGCCTTCTGAGCCTTTGTCGGCAGTTCGCCGTAGAGAAGCAGGTAGCAGACTTCGAGAAAGTCGCCGTGCTCTGCCAGTTGCTCGATTGGAAATCCGCGGTGAAGCAGGACGCCCTCGTCGCCATCGATATAGGTGATCTTCGATTCACACGATGCCGTGGAGGTAAAGCCCGGATCGTAGGTGAACATCGTCGTTTGCTTGTAGAGCGAGCCGATGTCCACGACATCCGGACCGATTGATCCCGATCGCACCGGCAGGTCCGCGGACTTTCCGCCGAATGTTACTGTCGCGCTTTTTTCTGACATGGGACCCTCCGTTTTTGTGACATCGTGGCATAGCTCTGTGCCGCGAATTTGAGCGTTGCGAATTTGCTATATGATTTATTTTCGACTGCCAAGCAGTACCAAAGGCAAACTTGTGCGATGCGAAAACGCATATGGCAACGCAACAAACGCATGTTACGGCAATTCGTTCGAAGAGATCAATGATCGCTAAGCTGATAATGCGGTACCATTCTATCTAGTCTGCCTCTTTTTTGAGCATCAGCCTTCGAGTTGCAAGATTGCGCGGTTGGCTGCAGGATCGAGAAAACAGGCGCGGGCGGAGCGGAATGGGGAGAGCGGGGCACGAGCGGTTGTGCGCGATGGGGAGCGCAGCGCGTGGCCCCGGAGCGAGGGCACGCGGGTTCTCACCGGCGATTTGCCCGCCATCGGCTCCGGCCGCCGGGCGCCTGCGGGCTGGCATGCGGCAAACATTCGCCATCGGATAGGCTCGGCGGCCACGGCGGTTTCCCTCGGCATAGGCGCTGCAGTTGCGGAAGAGCAGGAATACGGCCACGGCTTCGTCCTGATCCCGGTCATGCTTGCGCTTGGCTCGCTTGCATGGCTCGCAGTGCCCGAATCCGTCGGAATTGCCAAACTTGCAGCGCTGCTTTGCGTTTTCGGCATATCTGCGGTGCTTTGCCGGGGGGACCTGCGAACCTGGCGGCCGCTGGTGATCGCGCCCGCTCTCTTTACCACGGGCATGCTGCTAGCCGCGGCCGAAACAGCGAGGCTGGATACGGTCATTCTCGACACGCCCGTGACGACGACCGTTCGCGGAACGGTCCTCACCCGGGATCCCGACGACAGGGGACGCTGGCGTTATCTCGTTCGCATACAAGAAACATCCGGCCCGCGGCTGCGCCGGGCGCCGGAAAGGGCGACGCTGCTGGCGCGGAGCCGCCACGAACCGTTTCCGGTCGGAGCTATCATTGAAGGCAAGGCGCGTTTGTCGCCGCCCTCCGGGCCGGCTCTCCCGGGTCTCAACGACTTCGCGTTCGGATCCTACTTCAAAGGCGTAGGCGCGGTCGGGTATTTCTATGGCGCCCCGCGAGCGCCGGTGGATGCCGGCGCTGTCACCGGTCGGTCCGAAGCCTCGCTGCCGGCGAAAGCGGCCGCATATCTGGCACTGATCCGCGAAGTGATCGGCAATCGCATCCGGACAGCGATCGGCGGCGATACCGGTGCGATCGCTGCGGCGCTCGTGACCGGCGAGGAGCGCGCGATCAGCCGCGAGGCCGTCGAGATGCTGCGCGCCGCGGGCCTGTCGCATGTCCTGGCGATCTCGGGACTCAACATGGTGCTGGCGGCGGGCACGTTTCTCATCGGCGCCCGGACTCTGTTGAGCTTCGTTCCGGGGTTGGCGGAAAGAGCTTCCGTCAAGAAGATCGCTGCCGTCGGCGCTCTTCTCATGGTGTTCTTCTATATTCTGATTTCCGGAGGTGCGGTCTCAGCGCTCAGATCCTGGATCATGATTTCGATCATGCTCGTCGCATTGTTCTTCGACCGCGTCTCGATCAGCCTGCGCAACGTGGCGCTTGCCGCGCTCATCATCCTTGCCTGGACGCCGTCGGCGGTAGCCGGACCCGGGTTCCAAATGTCCTTTGCGGCGACGCTGGCCCTCGTTGCGAGCTATTCCCGCTGGCGCGACCACAGGAGAAAGGATCCCGAAACCTCGAAGAAGCGGGGGAGCGTGGGGGTCGTGTCCGGCCTCGCCATCGGTACTGTCGCCACCTCCGTCATCGGCGGCCTGGCGACGGCGGTTTACGCGGCTGCCCATTTCAACCGGCTCCCCGGTTACGGGCTGGCCGCAAACGTTCTCACGACGCCTCTGATCAGCGTGCTGATCATGCCTTTCGCGCTGTTCGCGATGCTGCTTATGCCCTTCGGGCTCGAATATTATCCCCTCGTGGTCATGGGGCAGGGGCTGGACTGGATGCTGGCCGTCGCGAGATATGTCGCATCGCTCGACGGGGAGTGGATGACCGGCCGCATGGGCGACGCGCCGTTCTTCCTTATCGCATTCGGCGGCATCCTGGTCTGCGTTCTGAGAACGCGGCTGGCGCTCGTCGGCGCGGGGCTGATCGCTCTGGGTATATGCGCGATCGCGCTCGAGCCGCGGAAGGAGCGCCCATCGATCGCGATATCGGAGGATGCGCAATTGGTCGGCCTGATCGCCGCGGATGCAATCGCGACCAATCGGAGCCGTCCGCCGGAGTTCATCTTCTCGCAATGGCAGCGCGCACTTGCGATCGCGGAACATAAGGCACCGCTCGACCTTCAGGCGGAGCCGGACACCGCCGTCGAGACAGCAGCCTTCCTGACCTCGGCCCAGCCCGGCGTCTTCGCCTGCAGAAAGGGAATAGGGTGCGCCGGGCGCAGCCGCGAGGGATGGACAGTGGCTGTTATCGAAAAGGCCGAATCGCTCTCCTTCCTGTGCGGTCGCGCCGATCTGGTCGTCGTCGCCAGCCGCCGGCCGTCCGCAGCCTGCCCGTCCGGCGGTTCGCTGGTCATAAGCGCCGAAACGCTGCGGCGGACGGGGGCGGTCGAGATCCATGCCGAGCAGCAGGAACGACCGGGCGTGCCGCCACGCATGCGCGTCGTCACGTCGTTCTCCTCCACCGAGCGCCCCTGGCAGCGTCATCGCCGCTACGACTGGCGCACCGGCAGTTTTTTGCTGCAGGGTTCACCGCCCTGACGACCGCGCGTTCCTCATCGCCCATCTGTCGTGATATTCTTGATTATCGTACTCCACAATCTTGTCATCCCGCCATTGTTTGTCGTAAAGAGCGTTGCGAAAGCGCTTCACCGACAGGGGCGGGCGCGAGCGGCCGCGGTTTGCATCCCGCGCCTACCTGATTGTTGAAATCGATTGCAGGCCCGTGACGCTCGGGCGAATACGGAAAAACGAGGAACGAGATGTCTGATCGGATCCGGCCGAAATTGAACATGTTGCTGGCGGCAACGCTGACTGTTTTCCTTGCCGGCCCGGTCGCGACCGGCCTCGCGCAGACCGCACAACAGCCCTCGTCCGTTTCGGTCGACGCGCAGCCGCCGGCGACAGACCTTCCCGGCGGCGATAGTCCGGGCGTGCCACCGGCGCCGGCCGAGGCAGCGGTGGGCGACGCAACGGCGGGGGAGCAAATCCCGTGCTTCCGCACGATCTTTCGCCGGTCGGCATGTTTCTCGCTGCCGACATCGTCGTAAAGGCGGTGATGGTCGCTCTGGCGCTCGCCTCCGTCGCCACCTGGGCGATCTTCCTCGTGAAGACGCTGGAGCTCATATATGCCAAGTCACGCCTCAAGCGCGCCGTGGCGGCCCTCGTTTCCGCGAATGGTCTCGCCGACGTGCAGCCAAAGCTCGAGCGCCGCGCTGGCGTGGCTGGGGAGATGATTGCCGCAGCGGTCGACGAAATGACGCGCTCGGACGCCGTTCTGGACCTTGCGCCGGCAGTAGGTGTCAAGGAACGCGTCTCCTCTCTGCTCACGCGTATCGAAGTTCGCGCCGGCAAAAGGATGAGTGCCGGTACCGGGATCCTGGCGTCCATCGGGTCAGTCGGTCCATTCGTCGGCCTCTTCGGTACCGTCTGGGGAATCATGAATTCCTTCATCGGCATCAGCAAGGCGCAGACGACCAACCTCGCCATCGTTGCGCCGGGCATCGCCGAGGCGCTGCTGGCGACTGCGATCGGTCTCGTCGCGGCAATACCGGCGGTGGTGATCTACAACTATTTTGCCCGGTCCGTCGGGGGGTACAAGCTCATCCTGGCAGATGCGGCGGCGGCCGTCGAAAGACTGGTAAGCCGCGATCTCGATCATCGCCACGCCCGCAGAGCGCCGCCGTGCCGCCAGGACGGCTTCGTTCACGGCCCCAACTCGATCGCCAGAATCGGATAAGCGAAAATGGCTGGAAGAATTTCCGAGAGCGGCGGCGATCTCGACGAGAACAGCGAGATCAACGTCACCCCCTTCATCGACGTCATGCTCGTGCTGCTCATCATCTTCATGGTGGCTGCGCCGCTCGCGACGGTCGACATGAAGGTCGACCTGCCGCAATCCGTCGCAAAGCCGACGCCGCGCGACGACAAACCGGTCTTCGTGACGTTGAAAGCCGACCTCACGCTTGCCATCGGCAATGAAGAGGCGCCTCGCGAAGCCTTCGTTTCCGAGCTGAACCGGATAACCGGCGGCAACACGGATACGCGCGTGCTTCTGCGCGCCGATCGCCTGGTCGACTACGGCGAACTGATGACGGTGATGAACCTCATTCAGAATGCCGGCTACGGCAAGATCGCACTCGTCGGCCTGGAGGCCGCTCCCGCCCGCTAGCGGTTTTCCGTCCGCATCCTCGTCTCGGCAGGTTCCTGATAGCCCGGCCGCCAGTTCCGATGTGGGCTGGCGGTGCCTTTTTGCGTGCACGGAGACGCAGTCGCTTGAAACCGGCCGTGCGGCGATCTATGAGCTTTATGAATGTGTCCGAAAGCGCGGAGCGGTTTCGGACCGACGACAGGCACAGAGACAACAACCTGAGGCGCGACGCATCAATACGGCGCTTCGCGCTTCAGGCAACGGGCTAGCGGCCGCCGAACGCACGATCTTCCCGGCGCCGCGCCCATTCCGACACGAGGCAATATCATGAATTTCGAAGCAGCCCGCATCAAGATGGTGGACAATCAGATCCGGACCACGGATGTGACCTCCCATTCAGTCCTGTCTGCTTTCCTGTCGGTCCCGCGTGAGGAGTTCGTGCCTGCCAAGATGCGGGAGCTGGCCTATATCGACACCGATATCGAGCTCGTCGGCGGTCCCCAGCCGCGTTACCTGATGGAGCCGTCGCCGCTGGCGAAACTTCTCCAGCTTGCGGAGATCTCCAACTCGGATCTGGTCCTCGAAATCGGCTGCGGGACAGGTTACGCCTCTGCCTTGCTGTCGCTTCTCGCCGGTTCCGTCGTGGCGCTGGAGAGCGACGAAGCCCTGGCCGCCACGGCCACGGAGACGCTGGCACGCCTCGGCTACGATAATATCGCCGTGGTGAGCGGCGATCTCACCAAGGGGTACGCGGCGGAGGCGCCCTATGACGTCATCTTCATCAACGGTGCCGTCGAGATGATCCCTGCCGAGCTGTTCGAGCAGCTTCGCGACGGAGGCCGGCTCGTGGTCGTGGAAGGTTTTGGTAACGCATCTCGTGCGAAACTTTACGTGCGCGAATCGGGCATGACGTCGGAGCGAGCTGACTTCAACACCGCCGTGAAGCCGCTTCCCGGCTTCCGCCGCAACCGTTCTTTTGTTTTTTGATGTGCCTCTTATTGAGGTAGCTCAACATATGAGTGTTGAAGCGAAAACTGCAATGTTGCCAATCGGCAACGTATTATTTGTTTCTTTTTGAAATGGCCGTGCAGAGGGTCGGTGCGCAGTTGTCGTAGACCCGAATCCGGAGTTCAAAAGAGCCTGGAAGCGGTGATTTGCCCGCCATGGGTGGCGCGGGGCTTCACTGCAGTGTTTGTGCAGGCCGCCAAAGGGCCTGCTGAAAAATGCGGGGTGGCGACGCTGCCCCGATTGATCGGAGGGAAGATGGTGTCGATTGTCCGCAAAGCAGCCTTGTGGGCGGCTGTCTCGACCAGTGTGCTGCTCGCGCCCCACGCCGTTCTCGCGGAGACGATTTTCGGGGCGATGGCCAAGGCCTATGCGAACAACCCGGATCTCAACGCCGCTCGCGCCGGGCTGCGCGCGACCGATGAAGGGGTTCCGATTGCGAAGGCCGGCTACCGGCCGCAGGTTTCCGCGTCGGCGACTGGGACGCTCTCACGGGTCGACGCCGAACGGACCGGCACCCGCGACTTTCATTCCGGACAGGTCGGGATTTCCATCACGCAGACGATCTTCGATGGATTTCAGACCCTGAACAATGTCAGGGCGGCCGAAGCGGAGGTGTTTTCGAGCCGCGAGACGCTGAAGGCCAATGAGATCCAGATTCTTCTTTCGGCCGCGCAATCCTATGCGAACATAGCCCGCGATCAGCAGGTCGTTTCCATTCGTCGTCAGAACCTCGCCTTCCTTCGGGAACAGTTGAGCGCCGCACAGGCCCGCCTCGATGTGGGCGAAGGCACGCGGACGGATGTGAGCCAGGCGGAAGCCGAACTCGCCAACGCCCAGTCGCTGCTCGTTGCTGCAATCGCGCAGCTGAAACAGAGCGAAGCGGTCTATGTGCAGATCGTCGGCGCAGCGCCGACCGGCATCAGACAGCCTGGACCGGCCACGAAGGCCATGCCGAGGTCCCTCGATCAGGCCGTGGCGACGGGGCTGCGCGAGAACCCGCGAATCCTGGCGGCGCAATATGCCGTCGATTCGGCCGGTTACCAGGTGAAATCGGCGGAAGGCACGATGCTGCCGGGCGTCGTTCTCCAGGGTGCCGTGAGCCGTAACACCGGTAATGCCGGTAATCTGGGACTTGATGACACGACGGCGAGCGTCACTGCTCGGCTCGAAGTTCCGATCTATCAGGGCGGTGCGGAATACGGCCAGATTCGCCAGGCCAAGGAAATTCTGGGGCAGCAACGGATCCTCGTCGACTCCGAGCGGGCCTCGGTGCAGCAGACCGTCGTATCGGCGCATGCGCAGCTCGAATCGGCACTTGCCCGAATCAAGGCCAGCCGGTCGCAGATCTCCGCAGCGAATCTCGCGCTCGAAGGCGTGATCGAAGAGCGCAAGGTCGGTCAGCGCACTACGCTGGACGTGCTCGACGCGCAGCAGGACGTGCTGGACGCGCAGGAGTCGCTGGCGGGCGCGCAACGCGATGCGGTGGTTGCAAGCTATGCCTTGCTCGCCGCAATGGGCCACCTGACAGTCAGGAGCCAGGGCCTGCAGGTGGCCGAATATCGGGCCGAGGAACATTACGAGGCCGTCAAGGACAAGTGGTTCGGCCTGCGCACCGTCGACGGGCGCTAGACGGCCCTTAGCCAATTCGACACGAAACGCCGCGTCCCCCAGGGTCGCGGCGTTTTGTGACAAGCCCGTTGAGATTCGAGCCACCCGCGGCGGCTCGTTTGATTTCCTCATTCCCGTGCTTGTCACAGGAAATCCAGCCAGACCAAGTCCTTGGGCTGAAAGAGTCTTCAGCGCCGCAGACGCGGCGCTGCTGGATCCCTGTGACGAGCACAGGGATGAGGATAGAGAGGTGCGACCCCTCGGCGCGTTTCATTGCGTCACAGGTTGAACATTCCCTCGCATATTCCCAAGCGCAAGTTGTAGGAACCGCACATCCCGGTCCCTCATTCCTGTGCTTGTCACAGGAATCCAGCCAGCCCAAGTCCTTGGGCTGAAAGAACTCTTCCCGCGCCGCAGACGCGACGCTGCTGGATCCCTGTGACGAGCACAAGGATGGGGACGGAGAGGGTGCGGCCCCTCGGCGCGCTTCATAAACCGTGAAGATATCGAGGCGGCGCGGAAGTTCGCCGGTCACGCCCGTGGACAGTGTCCCGTCCCGCTTCGCACATCCCCGTCCTCATTCCTGTGACGCGCACAGGGATGGGGAAATCAAACAAGCGGCGGGTGGCCCGAATCTCAACGGGCTTTAGGGCGCAAGTGCCATTGCCCCTGCCGAAAAAAACAAATCTGTGCAAGAATTTACCGAGCTGATTCGCGGCGTTTGTTTCGTCGGCGAACTCACTTAAGGTTTGTTCGAATCGGCACACGGAGCGGCTTTTCCGTGTTCGTCCGCAGCAAACGGGGATTGAAATGGCGCAGCTCAACGTCGCACGTGAACCTTCGATGGATGAGATTCTGGCATCCATTCGCAAGATCATCGAGAGTAACGAGCCTGGTCCGGCCGGAACCTCCGCGCAGCAGAGCTTCGAGGACGGCGCCCGCGACGATGTCGAACTGTCGATGGATCCGGAGGTCGAAGCGGATGCGTTCGGATCCGCCGACGACCAATTCTCCTCGGTCAGGACGTCACCATCGGCGGTCGATAACCGTACCGACGCGCCGGTAGCGTCGTCTGCACCGCTTTCGCTTGCCGATGTCGCGGCAAGGGTGAGGGCCGCTTCGGAGCGGCAGGCGGTGCATACGGTTCCGAGGGATCAAGCAGGAGGCGAGGAGGCGCGGTCGCCAGCGGACAGTCCGGCGATGATATCCCGCATCGCTGCGTTTCCCTCTTCGGCCATCCCGGCGAGTGCGGCAGCGGACGCCGGGTCGGCTCCTGTGGCCGGGGATGTGTCGGCGGCCGCGCATGCGGCCTCGGACGAGGCAACGGAGCCGGAAGGCACGCCTGGAACGATCGTTTCCCCGGCTGTCAGCCGTCAGGTTGCGCGCGCTTTCGACGAATTGGCACATGCCGTCGAGAACGGACCCCGGCGTTCCTTCGACGAGATCGCCGAGGCGATGCTGCGTCCGATGTTGCAGGAATGGCTGGACGACAACTTGCCGACATTGGTCGAAAGACTGGTGCGCGAGGAAATCGAGCGCGTGGCACGCGGGCCCCGGCGCTGACGTAAACGGTAGACGTGCCCGACTTGCGTCTGCCGCCCGTGGACGATTTCAGGAAACTCGCCGAGCTCTTTTCCCCAGTAGCGCATTCGAACCTGCGCACGTCCGGACAGAAAAGCGTTACACACTTTTCCCGGAAGTAATCTAAGATGGAAGCGGCATGCACGATGGCTGCGGCTTTTTCCCCGTTCAGGTTGACTTGCCCCGGGCCTTCCGGTTTACAAACGCTGACATCAATCTCCAGAAATCGGCCAAAGAATGCTTGATAAAACCTACGATTCCGCAGCGGTAGAACCGAAGATCGCCAAGGCCTGGGACGAAGCGGATGCCTTTCGCGCCGGTGTCAACGCGAAGCCGGAGGCGGAGACCTTCACGATCGTGATCCCCCCGCCGAACGTGACGGGATCGCTCCATATGGGCCATGCGCTCAACAATACGCTGCAGGACATCATGGTCCGCTTCGAGCGCATGCGCGGCAAGGATGTGCTCTGGCAGCCGGGTATGGACCATGCGGGTATCGCGACCCAGATGGTCGTCGAGCGCCAGCTCATGGAACGTCAGCTTCCGAACCGCCGCGATATGGGCCGCGAGGCCTTTATAGAGAAGGTCTGGGAGTGGAAAGCCGAATCCGGGGGCCTGATTTTCAATCAATTGAAGCGGCTCGGCGCCTCGTGCGACTGGTCGCGCGAGCGCTTCACGATGGACGAGGGGCTGTCCGAGGCGGTCATCGAGGTCTTCGTCAGCCTTTACAAGGAAGGCCTCATCTATCGCGACACCCGTCTGGTCAACTGGGACCCGAAGCTGCAAACCGCGATCTCCGACATCGAGGTCGAGCCGGTCGAGGTCAACGGCCATCTCTGGCATCTGCGCTACCCGCTCGAAGAGGGCGTGACCTATCAGCATCCCGTCGCCTTCGATGAGGAAGGCAATGCGACGGAATGGGAGGCGCGCGACTATCTCGTCGTCGCGACGACGCGTCCGGAAACCATGCTCGGCGACACCGGCGTTGCCGTGCACCCCGATGACGCCCGTTACAAGGGTATCGTGGGCAAGCACGTCATTCTGCCGATCGTCGGCCGCCGCATTCCGATCGTGGCCGACGAGTACCCGGATCCGACGACCGGCACCGGCGCGGTGAAGATGACGCCTGCGCACGACTTCAACGATTTCGACGTCGGAAAACGCAGGGGACTGCGGCAGGTCAACGTTCTCACGGCAGACGGCCGGATAACGATCAAGAACAACGAGGATTTCCTCGAGGGGCTCGACCACCCGGCGGCGCTGCACGGCGCCTGGGATCAACTGGAGGGCAAGGATCGCTTCGAAGCGCGCAAGCTTATCGTCGAGATGCTCGAAGAGGCCGGGCTCGTCGATCACATCGCGCCTCACAAGCACATGGTGCCCCATGGTGACCGCGGCGGCGTGCCGATCGAGCCGCGCCTGACCGAGCAATGGTATGTCGACGCCAAGACCTTGGCGAAGCCGGCGATTGCGGCGGTCAAGGAAGGCAGGACGAATTTCGTCCCGAAGAACTGGGAAAAGACCTATTTCGAATGGATGGAGAACATCCAACCCTGGTGCATTTCGCGCCAGCTCTGGTGGGGCCACCAGATCCCCGCCTGGTACGGTCCCGATGGGCAGATCTTCGTTGAACGAAACGAGGAGGAAGCGCTGCACGCGGCGATTCAGCATTACATCGCCCATGAAGGACCGATGAAGGCCTATGTCGAAGACCTGCTCGAAAACTTCAAGCCGGGTGAGATACTGACGCGCGACGAGGATGTCCTCGACACCTGGTTCTCCTCGGCGCTCTGGCCCTTCTCGACGCTCGGTTGGCCGCAGGAGACGCCGGAGCTCGACAAATATTATCAGACCGATGTGCTGGTAACCGGCTTCGACATCATCTTCTTCTGGGTCGCCCGGATGATGATGATGGGTCTTCATTTCATGAAGGATGCGGACGGCACACCTGTCGAGCCTTTCCACACGGTGTATGTTCATGCGCTCGTCCGTGACAAGAACGGGCAGAAAATGTCGAAGTCCAAGGGCAACGTCATCGACCCGCTGGAGCTCATAGACGAATACGGCGCCGACGCACTGCGCTTCACGCTGGCGATCATGGCGGCTCAGGGGCGCGACGTGAAGCTCGACCCGGCCCGGATAGCAGGCTACCGCAACTTCGGAACCAAGCTGTGGAATGCGACCCGCTTTGCCGAGATGAACGGGGCAGTAAGCAGCGACGGCTTTATTCCCGAGGCAGCGTCGCTGACGATCAACCGCTGGATCCTGACGGAATTGTCGCGCACCATCCGCGACGTGAGCGAGGCGATCGAAGATTACCGCTTCAACGAGGCGGCGGGAACCCTTTACCGCTTCGTCTGGAACCAGTTCTGCGACTGGTATCTCGAACTCCTGAAGCCTGTCTTCAATGGCGACGATGAAGCGGCCAAGCGCGAGTCCCAGGCCTGCACGGCCTATGTCCTGGATGAGATCTACAAGCTGCTGCATCCGTTCATGCCCTTCATGACGGAAGAGCTTTGGGAAAAGACGACCGGCCCCGGGCGAGAGCGTACGACGCTCCTTTGCCATGCCGAATGGCCGGCCGCCTTCTATGCGGATGACGCGGCTGCAGACGAAATCAACTGGCTGATCGATCTCGTTTCCGGCATTCGTTCGGTTCGCGCCGAAATGAATGTCCCTCCGGCGGCGATGGCTCCATTGGTCATCGTCGGGGCGAAGGCGCTGACGAGCGAGCGGCTCGACCGGCACGCCTCTGCGATCAAGCGTCTGGCGAGAGTGGAGAATATCGAGCGCGCGTCAGTGGCGCCCCGCGGCAGCGCTCAGATCGTGGTCGGCGAAGCGACGGCTTGCCTTCCGCTCGGCAGTCTCATCGATCTCGCGGCCGAAAAATTGCGTCTGGAAAAGGCCATCGCAAAGGTAGACGTCGAGCGGCAACGGATCCTCGGCAAGCTCGCCAACGAAAAATTCGTCGCCAATGCCAAGCCTGAACTGGTCGAGGCCGAGCGCGAGCGGCTGGTCGAACTCGACCTGCAAAGAGACTCGCTCGGCGTTGCTTTGTCCCGCGTTACGGAAGCCGGGTAGCTTTTCATCTGCGAGACAAACTCGAAGGCAGACACGATCCGCGGCAGCAATGCCGCGGATTTTCCAATTTCTGACCCATGCGGCGAATCGGTTCCTGGTCTGGCTCGGCGGCAACGCAGGTGGGGCGATCGACAATGCACGCATGGGTTTTAGCTGCCGGCGTTTCAATGGTGTCTGGCAAGGGCGTCGTGTAAAAAGCCATGATGTTGTTACAGCGTCACACACCGCGATTTGGTAGTATTTAATTCCATCGGTTGATGAAATCGCGGTCTTTCGGGAAAAGAAATTCTATTAGCGGCCGAATTGTGGCGAGAAGTGGGAATTCTTACGTAAATCCGATGACCGGTCTCGCCCGGTCGGCTCAGGGGCTTCCAGTTTGCCATTTCACGCAATCGTGAGGATACTTCCCCCAAGCGCGGCCTCGAGGCGGATGGCCGCAGAATTGGAATGCAGGGGAGGAGCTTGATGGCTCGAATTGGATTGAAGCAGGGTGTTCTGGCTGCGGTGGCCGGGGTGCTCGTGGCCTCGGCTGCGCAGGCGGGAGGGCTCGAGCGCAGCGGCTATAATATCGATCTCTTGTTCGACCCGTCGGACTATGCGGCCGAAGCGACGGCGACCTATGTCAATCCGCAACGTAAGCTGAAGAATGTCGAGGACACCGATACCGCCAATACGGACATTCTCGGAGGGACATTTGGTGGCGGAAACCTGAATTATCGTCCAAGCACCGCGGACGACACTGAGAGCTATTGGGCGCCCCGCATCGGCGTTAAGGCTGCTTTGGGTGACAGTATTGACTGTATGGCGGACTACTCGCAGCCTTGGGGCGCCCATACCAACCCCGGCAAAAACTGGGCCGGTGCCAACAACAACATCGAGACGAAGGTGGAGAGCGACAACTATGCGGCCACCTGTTCCTACAAGTGGGAAATGGGACCTGGCTATTTCCGGGTTATTGGCGGTGGATTCTATCAGGAAGTGGGCGGCTTTAAAGAGCGACTCGTGCAGGATTACACCTTCGCGCCGTTTCCGCTTTCGACCTTTTCTGGCGTCGGTCGTCTCGAGCTGGAAGACAGCGGATGGGGTTGGCGCACCGGCGTTGCATACGAAATTCCTGAATATGCTATGCGGGCGAGCTTGGTGTACAACAGTGCTGTAGATCTGGATGATCTTTCAGGCTTCATCGATCTGCGTCAGCTTGCGTTTCCGAACCCTTTCCCGGTCGGTCCTCCGTTGATCACCGGCACCAAATATGACGTTCGGGGTTCGGCCTCGATGCCGGATTCGCTTGAACTCAAGGTTCAATCCGGCATTGCCCCCGGGTGGTTGGCGTTTGGCTCCATCAAATGGACCGATTGGAGTCAGTTGCAGGTTGTAACATTCTGCCCTGCGACGATATCGCCTACTACGCCGTGCACCAGCCTCGATCTCCTTTACCGGGATGGCTGGACCGTCACCGGGGGCATCGGCCACAAGTTCAACGATCAATGGAGCGGTGCAGTCAGCCTCACCTGGGATCGTGGAACAAGCCAAGGCTACGGGGCTCAGACCGATACCTGGACGCTCGGCACAGGCGTTTCCTATACGCCGACCGAGAATGTAGAAATCCGTCTTGCCGGCGTCGTCGGTATCCTGACCAGCGGCAGTTCCGGTCCGGTTGATTTCGAAGGGGAGACGATCGGCGGCGATGTCTCCTACGACTTCGACAATGACTTCGTCGGTGCGATCTCGACATCGCTGAAGGTCAGGTTCTGATCTCCTAAAATCCACTGCTCGAGGCCCGGTCTCCGCCGGGCCTTTTTTTATGTCTGGTAACCACGCTTATAAGCGGTTGTGAATGTGACGATTCAGCAACACATTTCCTGCTACGGTTTGCTACTATCCGGGCCGGGTCGATTATGTCCATTTCCCGCCACAAAATGAGAGCAGCGATATAGGGACGAAGGCTAGTCGAGTTCCATGCCCGCGTTGAGGTGAAGTGAGTTTGTGTGCCGTCATGACATCCCGTAGCAATTGGCCTCAGGCGCGCAGCCGGAGCACCGGTGGGCGCAGGAGCCAGTATGTGCAGCATCTTCGCGACGGTGATGGGGTCGGCGTGGCCGGCTCGAACGAAAGAAACTGATTGTTATGCGCGCGGGTGAATTGAAGTCGCTTAGGGTTGCGGTGCTTGGCATGTCGCTGGCGGTTGGCGCAACCGCGGCCGGGCCGGCACGGGCTTTCGATCCCGGAGCCGGCGTGACCAAGGAGTCCGGCCCCTTCGCGCTCTTCAAGTTCGGTTTTTCCGCCTATAAGAGCGGCCGGAAAGACGAAGCGGTCGAGGCCTATCGATATGCTGCCGAAAAGGGGCACACGGGCTCTCGCTGGGCGCTCGCCAATATGTATGCCTATGGCGATGGTGTCGCGGAGAACGATCTCGAAGCATTCAAGATCTACAGCGAAATCGCACAACAGGGTGTCGAGCCGGGCTCGGAAGATACGGGCTACTTCGTCAATGCATTGATTTCGCTTGCCGGCTACTACCGGCGCGGCATTCCCGACACCCCGGTAAGGTCCGACCTGTCGCAGGCCAGGCAGTTGTATTTCCAGGCGGCCTCCACCTTCGGCGTGGCGGAAGCACAATTCCAGCTCGCGCGCATGTTGCTTTCGGGCGAGGGCGGAAGCGTCAATGTCCAGCAGGCCAAGAAATGGCTCAACCGGGCGCGCAAGAATGGTCATGCCGGCGCCATGGGCGTTTTCGGCAACGTCATTTTCCAGGAAGGTCAGACCGCTCGCGGTCTCGCATACATGACGGCGGCGCTCGGCCAATGTTCTCCCAAGGACCGGCCCTGGCTTCAGGCGATGCAGGAACAGGCGTTCTCGCTCGCCACCGAAGACGATCGCCGGGTGGCGATAACCATGTCCCAGAACATGCATCTGCAGAACGACGACGATTGAGGTCCTGTGCGGCCTGACCCGAGGATGGCGGCCGCAGGGCAGGAAAGCTCGCCTCGCCTCAGGTCGTCGCGAACGCGAATTCAGCCGTTACGGGCACATGGTCGGACGGCTTTTCCCAGGCACGGACGTGTTTTTCGATAGAGGTCGACACGAGCTTGTCGGCCGCCTCCGGCGACAGCATCAGATGATCGATGCGGATGCCGAAATTCTTCTGCCAGCAGCCGGCCTGATAATCCCAGAACGAATAGAGCGGCGCCTCGTCGGAGGTCGCGCGCACCGCGTCGGTGAAGCCGAGGTTGCGCAGCCGCCGAAAGGCGGCACGTGTCTCTGGCAGGTAGAGAGCGTCGTTCCGCCAGACCTTGACGTCCCAGCAGTCATGCGCCTCCGGGATGACGTTGTAGTCGCCGGCCAGGATGAGCGGTTCCTCCAGGGCGAGCCTCTGTTCCGCGAAGGCTGCCAGACGCCGCATCCATCCGAGCTTGTAGGGGTATTTTTCCGTCTCTACCGGATTTCCGTTCGGCAGATAGAGGCAGCAGACCCGAAGGGCTCCGCTATTGACGGAGAACACGCCTTCGATGAAGCGCGACTGTTCGTCGGCAGGGTCCCCCGGCAATCCTCGATTGATCTCGTCCGGTCTTATCTTGGAGAGCAGGGCAACGCCATTGAAGCCTTTCTGTCCATGCGTCTCCACATGATAGCCGAGCGCCTCGATCTCGCTTCTCGGAAATGTCTCGTCGACGGATTTGATCTCCTGCAGACAGGCGATGTCGGGGTTCGAACTCGCTAAGCCAGCCGACGAGGCCGTCGAGACGCGCTTTGACGCCGTTGATGTTCCATGTGGCAATCTTCATTGGGCAGCCTTGCCTCTCATGACATTTGAGTCCGTTCGGTCGATTGGTTCTAGCGGCTGGAAATTCTTTTGACAAATCCGGGATCCGCCATTTGGGTCCGGGATCGGGCGGCCGCGGTCCGGCGCATCTTCCGCTTCTTCCCCACGTTAGGTTTCACCCTTAAGTAGCCGAATTGATTCCGCTCCGCGTCCGTCTATAGTCCCGCGCATGATCGCGTTCATAGAGAGTTACTGGCCGCATTTTCTGGCGCTGCTTTCGGTCGTCCTCGGCGTCCCGGCAATCATCCATGCGGCGATGACGAAAGACGATGTGCGTGCGGCTGCCGGCTGGGTCGGGGTTGTGCTGCTCTCACCGGTCATCGGTGCGGTCATCTACGCGGTCGCCGGCATCAATCGGATGCGCCGCTCGTCTATCGGCCTGCAGCGTTCGCTGCTGCGCTCGACCGAGCGGGACCCGTTCGGGCGCTTCGATGTCACGCATGATCAGGTGGTGGCCCGTTTCGGGCAGCGTTTCGCGGCAATGAAGATGCTTGGAGACCGCGTTGCGCGCTTCACGATGTCGGCGGGAAACCACATCACCATGCTCGAGGGCGGCGACGCGGTCTATGCCGCGATGCTCGACGAGATCGCGTCCGCCCGTCGCAGCATTCTCATCGAGAGCTACATTTTCGACCGCGATCCCATCGGCATGCGTTTCGCAAATGCCCTGATCGCCGCAGTGAAACGCGGCGTCGCCGTGCGCGTCCTGATCGATGCCGTGGGTGCGCGCTATTCCGTGCCGTCCATTGTGGGCTATCTGAAGGAAGGAGGCGTGCCGACCGCCGTCTTCAACGGCAATATCATCATGGGCCTGCGGCTGCCCTATGCCAATCTCAGGACACACCGCAAGATCATGGTTGTCGACGGTACGGTCGCTTTCGCCGGCGGCATGAACATCCGTGCGGGCTTTGCCGCTGAAATCGCAGGAAAGGCTGCTTCTTTCGACACGCATTTCCGCGTTACGGGACCCGTTGTCGCCGATATCTTTCAGGTTGCTGCGGAAGATTGGCAGTTCTCGAGCGAGGAGGTACTGACAGGCGATGGCTGGCGGCTGGCCGACCTTCCCGCGGAGCCGGACGTGCGATCGGTGCTGATGCGGGCCGTTCCCTCAGGTCCTGACAACACCAACGAGACGAATCACAAGATGCTTATGGGCGCCTTTTCGATGGCGCGAAAACATATCCGGTTGATGTCGCCCTATTTCCTGCCCGACAAGGAATTGATCAGCGCGCTCGTGACGGCGGCGAGGAAGGGTGTCGAGGTCGACATCGTCGTGCCCTCCGTCAACAATTTGACACTCGTCGACCGCGCGATGACGGCACAGTTCGACCAGGTGCTGAAAGGTCACTGCCGCGTCTGGCGGGCAAAGGGCGCCTTCAACCATTCCAAGCTGATGGTCATCGACGATCGCTGGGTCTATGTCGGATCGACCAATCTCGATCCTCGCTCCCTGCGCCTCAATTTCGAGTTCGACCTCGAAATACTCGACGAAGCCTTCGCACGCGCAATCGGCGAAAAGGTCTGCGCCATACGCGCGACCGCGGATGAAGTGACCCTTGCGGGGCTCCGCGCGCAGCCGCTCGTAAACCGGCTGGCAAACCGATTGCTCTGGCTCGGATCGCCCTATCTTTAGTGCTGGATGAGGAAAAGCGTGCGCGGTTTTCCGCCCGCATCCCGCTCTAACGTCCTGGAATCGATAACGATGTGGCGCGAGGCGTCAGATCGAAAAGCTCGTTCCGCACCCGCAGCTTGCGACCGCGTTCGGATTGTTGATCTGGAACGACTGTCCGAGAAGATTGTCGACGAAATCGATCTCCGAGCCGCCCATATAGACCAGCGACAGGCTGTCGATCAGGACTTTGGCGTCGTCCTTTTCGAGGATGAGATCGTCGGCATTTGCGGCGTCCACCAAATCGAACTTGTAGGAGAAGCCCGAGCACCCGCCGCCTTCGACGGAGACGCGCATCGCGCTCTTGTCCTTCTCCGCCTGGAGAATTGCGGCAATGCGTCTGGCCGCCGCATCCGAAAGCGTAACTGTTTCCTGCATCTTATTTGCCTCCTGCCGGGGTCAAGAACCGGAGAGATTCGTCTTCGCTCTGACGCTATAATCGCATGCCGTGACAGGCGATCTTCAGGCTGCCGCAAGCCGTTGTTCCGCCCCGAGGGGACGGAGTCGCCGGCCGGCGTCGCTTTCCTGTAGCGCTTTCTATAGGTATGAAGGCTTGAATGTCCCGTCAATGGGATGACGCGCGCAGGTGTGAAATGACAGTCGACAGGCAGGCCCTTGGTTTCGGTTACGGTGAACACGCAGCTTATGCATCGAACCCCTGGGCTTCCCGCGGCAGACTGTATCCCGAGGCATCGAGCCCCACACGTTCCGATTTCCAACGCGACCGCGACCGCATCGTTCATACCACGGCCTTCCGGCGGCTGAAGCACAAGACGCAGGTCTTCATTGCCGCCGACGGAGACCATTACCGCACGCGGCTCACGCATACGATCGAAGTCGCCCAGATCGCTCGCGCCCTCGCCAGGGCCTTGAAACTGGACGAGGATCTCGCCGAGGGGTGGCGCTCGTCCATGATTTCGGCCATACGCCGTTCGGGCACACCGGCGAGGACGCACTGCACGAGGTGCTGGAGCCCTATGGCGGCTTCGATCACAACGCCCAGTCGCTGCGCATCGTCACCAAGCTGGAGCGGCGCTATGCGGAGTTCGACGGCCTCAATCTCACCTGGGAGAGTCTCGAAGGGCTCGTCAAACACAACGGCCCGCTGATGACGGCAGACGGGCAGGGCCTTCGCGGCCCCGTTCCGCAGCCGATTCTCGATTACTGCGCGCTTCACGACCTCGAGCTTGCGAGCTTTGCGAGCCTCGAGGCGCAGGTGGCGGCAATTGCCGACGATATCGCCTATAATACCCACGATATCGACGATGGTCTGCGTGCCGGCTATCTCACTTTCGAAATGCTGGAAGAGATACCGTTTCTCGCCCGGTTGATGCGCGAGGTTCACGACCGCTATCCAGGCCTTGAAAGCAGCCGGTTCACGCATGAGATCATGCGGCGGCAGATCACCGCCATGGTGGAGGACGTCATCGCCGTGGCGCAGAAAAGGCTCGGTGAAGTCCGGCCGGAAAGCGCGAAAGACGTGCGATGCGCGGGCAGGGTAATGGCAACCTTCTCGGATGAGATGGGCGAGACGGACCGCCAGATCAAGAATCTGCTCATGACGCGCATCTATCGGCATCCGGAGGTCATGCGGGTACGAAAGGGAGCGGCATCGATCGTGACGGACCTCTACCGGGCCTTCATGCACGATCCGTCGCTGATGAAGGAGCATTACTGGATCGACCAAATCGCCGGTATGGCGGTGCCGGCCCGGGCGCGCCACGTCGGCGATTACCTCGCCGGTATGACCGACACTTTCGCGATAAGCGTGCATAGGCGCTTGTTTGACCATACGCCTGATTTGCGCTAGTGACGCCCCCGCGTGGAGGCTGCAGGTTCTCGATGGACCCGGCCTCCTTTGAATTTGCGCCATTCTCCAGTGTGGCTGGAAAAAGCGGACGGATTAGATGAACCTTTTCACAGACTTCGAAGCAAGAATTAACAGAATTCTGGAATCGATTGAGATCATTCGTGAAAAGCGATCCGAGCTGGACTTCGGGCGCATCAATGTAGAGCCGCCGCGCGATGCAAGTCACGGCGATGTGGCGACCAATGCCGCCATGGTGCTCGCCAAGCCCCTTGGCATGAACCCGCGCGCGCTTGCGGAACTGATCGTCGAAAAGCTCGGGCAGGATCCGGAGGTTGCCGGCGTTTCGGTTGCCGGTCCCGGTTTCATCAATGTCCGCCTGTCGGTTTCCTATTGGCAGAAGCTTCTGGCAGCCGTCACGCGTGCCGGCGTCGATTACGGACGCAGCACGTCCGGCGCCGGACGCAAGATCAACGTGGAGTATGTCTCGGCCAACCCGACGGGGCCGATGCATGTCGGTCATTGCCGCGGCGCGGTCGTCGGTGACGCGCTCGCTAACCTGCTGGCCTTTGCGGGCTATGACGTGACCAAGGAATACTACATCAACGACGCGGGCTCGCAGATCGAGGTGCTCGCCCGCTCGGCATTCCTGCGCTACCGCCAGGCGCTCGGCGAGGATATCGCCGAAATTCCGGCGGGGCTTTACCCAGGCGACTATCTCGTGCCGGTGGGCGAGGCGCTCGCGGACGAGTACGGCACGAGCCTCCGGATCATGCCGGAGGACAAATGGGTGCCGCTCGTCAAGGAGCGTGTCATCGACGCGATGATGGCGATGATCCGCGAGGATCTGGCGGCGCTCAACGTCAACCATGACGTGTTCTTTTCCGAGCGCGCCCTGCACGACAACGGTGCGGCGCGGATCCGCACGGCCATCAACGATTTGACCTTCAAGGGTCACGTCTACAAGGGCACGCTGCCGCCCCCGAAGGGGCAGCTGCCGGAAGATTGGGAAGACAGGGAGCAGACGCTCTTCCGCTCGACCGAGGTCGGCGACGACATCGATCGCCCGCTGATCAAGTCCGATGGCAGCTATACTTATTTCGCGGCCGATGTTGCTTACTTCAAGGACAAGTTCGATCGTGGCTTCCACGAGATGATCTATGTGCTCGGCGCCGACCATGGCGGCTACGTCAAGCGGCTGGAGGCACTGGCGCGTGCGATCTCCGGCGGATCGGCGAAGCTGACGGTGCTGCTCTGCCAGCTCGTGAAGCTCTATCGCAACGGCGAGCCCGTGAAGATGTCCAAGCGTTCGGGCGATTTCGTGACCCTGCGCGACGTCGTCGACGAAGTCGGACGCGATCCCGTGCGGTTCATGATGCTTTACCGCAAGAGCTCCGAGCCGCTCGACTTCGACTTCGCAAAGGTGACGGAACAGTCGAAGGACAACCCGGTCTTCTACGTGCAATACGCTCACGCGCGCTGCCGTTCCGTTTTCCGCCAGGCTGCGGAAGCATTCCCTGATCTTGATCTGTCTTCGGTCGACCTCGCGGGCGCGGCCGGCGCGATTGTCGACCCCACCGAAATGCAGCTCGTCGCCAAGCTTGCAGAATATCCCCGCGTGGTGGAGGCGGCAGCACTCTCGCACGAGCCTCACCGGATCGCTTTTTACCTGTATGATCTTGCCGCGGTCTTCCACGGACACTGGAACAAAGGTAAGGAAAACCCGGAATTACGTTTTGTTAACGATAAGAATAGAGAATTAAGCATTGCCAGACTCGGGCTGGTGCATGCTGTCGCCTCGGTATTGAAGTCAGGCCTGTCGATCACAGGCACTTCTGCACCGGATGAGATGCGGTAAGTCGTGTCACCAATTCCCCACAATGCACTGGCAATTCAACGCAGGCAGTTGTGAGTGGAGAGTATGGCAGACAAACAATTCGCACGAAGCGGGCCGGCAGAATTCGAACCATTGGCCGATGATGATCCGTTGAGCGAACTTGCCCGCATTGTCGGTTACGATGCTCGGCCAGCCGTTCAGCAACTGCAGGAACTTCAGCGCCATCAGGAGGCGATGCGGCGCGAGCCGGCCTTCGATCTCGAGGAGGAGCTCCTCCGCGCGTTCGATAGCTACGATACGCCCCATGCAGCGCCTGTTCGGCCCGATAGCGGCCTTGTCGAACATCCGTCTGCCCCAGTGTCGACCGATGGCGCGCACCCTGTCTTCGACGAACAGGTCGCTCAGAATGCAGTCGTCACCGATGTCGCTCCGGCCCCCGAGGGGGTCGCCGACGCTGCAGCGTCGCCTTCCATCGAGACCCCGGTGGAGCGGACGTCGAACGAGGATTTGACTGCGGTCGCCGTAGCGTCCCATGACGAACCCGCCGTCGACCTGGAGCGCGAGCTCGAATTGTCGCTTGGCTACGATGCGTCGCCGGATGCGACCGACGCCGCCCAGCCGGATGTGGTGCCTGCCGGCGTAAGCGACGTTCCTATCTTCTCCGACTGGCAGGAGCCGCTTTCCGCCAAGCTGGCCGTAGCCGGCAAACTCGCCGAGCAGGCCGGGCTTGCAGAGCCCGTCTATGTCGACATGGCCGGCGATCTCGCCGGTGCGGTCGAGAGCAACGAGCTGGCGGCCATTGCCGTCGCGCCGCCGGAAATGCAGTCGCAACCGTCGGCTTCCACTGACGCCGACCGGCTCCTGACCGATGTCGAACGTTTTCCGGTGCCTGCCGCCGCAGAAGTCGCTGCCCCGGCCGTGGCCGAAACGCAGGATCGGCCCGCTCCGGCGGCCGTGAAGAAGAACAACTATCCTTTTACTCCGACGTTCAGCCGCGCGACTCCGGTCGCGTCGTCAGGCGGCGTCTCGCAGCAGCGGGCTTTTGCCACGCCGACCGCCGAGACGGCTGTCGCAAGCCCGGCTGCCACAGGCGCGGCTGCCACAAGCCCGGCGGTCGTCGTTCAGAGCCTGTCGCCGGAACGAGCGCCCGAGATGCGTGCGGAAGCAGCGCCTCAGGTGCCCGAAAACAGGATGCCGGAAGCGGAAGTCGAGCCGAGCTTCGACATCGAGGACTTCGAACTCGAACTGGCCGACATAGCGCTCGACCTCGATCTTGCGGACAGCCCGGTCGCCGATGCGCCGACGACGATTGTCGCTACGCAGGCCGCCGCAGCGCACCCGGCGCTCGTGGAAACGCCTGCGCAGCCGTACCTGCAGGCTATGGTCGCGCCACGCGAGCCGGAGACATCCGTCCATCAGGCCCCCGTATCGGTTCGGGACATGTCTGTGCCGGTGGAGCCCGAAAAGCCATCCGCCGACGTGGCCTTGCCTTTCGACCCGGCGATGATCGGCGAGACCGAAAGCGGTGTCGCACCGATCGGCGAACTGGACGTTCCACAACTCCCTCCGGTCGAGGCGGAGGAAAAAGCAGCGGCTTATCCGGCCGATTACGATCTGGATATCGACGCCGAGATGGCGCAGCTTTTCAGCGCGCCGGCGCCTGCTGCCAAGAACGGCGCAAACCTCGAACCCGTGGCTGCATCGGCGGAAAAAGCGGATCCTGCATTCGCACCGGCCGATGATTTCGACGAGTTCGAGAAGGCGATGGAGGAAGACTTCCAGCGATCGATGGCGGAGCGCCGGAGCGCAACGCAGGAAGCCGAGCGCATGACGGCGATGCCCCATGCTCAGGCCGAGGAATATCGCGAAGACGGTTATGGCCGGCGGTCCCAGCGCTCGATGTTGCTGGCTGCCAGCGTTGCCGGCATCATCATCGTCGGCGGCGCCGCCGTCTACGCCTGGATGGGCGGCAGCAACGCGGTGCTTTCTGGCGATGGTCCGAAGATAATCCTGGCGGACAAGGCGCCGGTGAAGGTCGTGCCCGAGGAGAAGGGCGGCAAGACTGTGCCGAACCAGGACAAGGCGGTTTACGACCGCGTTGCCGGCGTCTCGGGCAAGGCGCCGCTCCAGCAGAGCCTGGTCTCATCGACGGAGGAGCCGATGGACGTGGTGCAGCGGACGCTGACGCCGGAGACTTTGCCGCTCGAGGGACGTGGAGATGTTGAGACGTTGCCGGGTGCTTCGCCCGCCGACGACGACGAGGTCGCCCGCTTGCTGCCGGGGACCGATGCCGGCAATGCCGCCGATGAAGAGGAAGCGGTTCCCGCCGTTGCACCGCGCAAGGTCCGCACCATGATCGTCAAGCCGGACGGTACGCTTGTCCCCCGTGAGGAACCGGCTCCGCAACAGGAAAGCGCGGCGGCAACAGCCGGCGGTCCGGCGCCGATCCCGGCCCGTGTGTCCGGTGAAGCCGTTGCCGCCGGTTCACAAGCCGAAGCAACGGCTGCCGCGCAGCCGGATCAGCTCGCTGCAGCCTCCGAAGGGGCCACGCCCGTTCGAAGCGTAAAGACGACCGCGCTGCCGCAGGCACGCCCGGCCGCTCAGCCGCAGGCCGCTGCTCCCGCCGCGGCCCCCGCGGAAAGCCAGCCTGCAACCGAAACGGCAGCCGCGCCGCTGGCGACGGCTTCGGTTCCCGCCGGCAGCTACGTGATCCAGATTGCCTCTCTGCCTTCGGAGGCCGAGGCGCAGAAGAGCTACAACAATCTCTCCTCGAAGTTCGCGAGCGTGATCGGCGGTCGCGGGGTGGACATCCGCAAGGCGGAGATTGCTGGCAAGGGCACCTATTACCGGGTCAGGATCCCCGTCGGTTCGCGCGAGGAGGCCAATTCGCTTTGCTCTCGCTATAAAAGCGCCGGCGGAAGCTGCCTGGTAACGAAATAAGCCTGAGAAGAGAAAACAAGAAACGGGCGCGGCAGGGATGCCGCGCCCGTTTTCATTACGGGATTGCCGCACGTTTATATGGCCAAGTCGGCTACGCTTTAGGGAAACATGCAGTATGCTTTTCGTATGAGCGAATCAAAAGCATTCATATCCGGCTGCAAGGGCCTTTCGCTGACGCAGGAAGAACGCGATTTCTTTGCGGGCGAGCGCCCATGGGGCTTCATACTCTTCGGACGCAATATCGGCGAGGAAGAGCAGATCCGCGACCTGGTGGCGAGCCTGCGTGACAGCATCGGCGACCCCCGGGCTCCGGTATTGATCGATCAGGAGGGCGGTCGCGTTCAGCGCATACGCCCGCCGCTCGTGCAGCAATATCCGAACGGCGCGGCGATCGGCGAAATCTATCGGCGGGACAGGGAACGGGGCCTGCGTGCCGCATGGGTCATGGGGCGTCTGCATGCCTTCGACCTGATGCGCTTCGGCATCACGGTCGATTGCCTGCCGGTACTCGATGTGCCGGTACCCGGCAGCCATGACGTCATCGGCAATCGTGCCTATGGGCATGACCCGGCGACGGTAACCGCGATCGGTCGCGCGATGAGCGAAGGTTTGAAGGCGGGCGGCATGTTGCCGGTGATGAAGCACATGCCCGGTCACGGCCGGACCTTCGTCGACTCGCATCACAACCTGCCGGTCGTCAGCGCCGGTATCGATGAGTTGAAGAGCAGCGATTTTCTGCCCTTCGCGGCCATGAAAGACGAAGCGATGGCCATGTCGGCGCACATGGTCTTCACTGCTATCGACCCGGACAACCCGGCGACGACCTCTGCGAAGGTCGTGAGCGAGATCATCCGGGGCCACATCGGCTTCGACGGCCTGCTGATGTCCGACGACGTTTCCATGAATGCGCTTGCCGGCGACATGACTGCACGTGCCGGCGGAATAATCGCGGCCGGTCTTGATCTCGTCTTGCATTGTCATGGCATTATGGAAGAAATGAAGGCCGTGGCAGATGTCGTTCCGGTTCTCTCCGGCGAGAGGCTCCGCCGGGCGAGGGCTGCCGAGGCCGCTTTCCGGGAACCGGACGACGCAGTCGAAGCTGCGCTGCGCGCGGAATTCAACGCAATGTTCGCGCTCGCCTAGGCTCTCGAGCCTGGCGCGCGGGTCCGTTGCTGAAAGGGCAGGGTCGTGAGCAAATCGGACGAAAGGCAGGAAATGCCTTCCGCGAAGGCGCCGATGGAGCCTTTGTGGCAGGACGAGTTTGCCCGTCGCGGATTGCACGAGGACGAGCTCGTCGTCGACATCGCCGGCTTCGAAGGTCCGCTGGACCTCTTGCTGCACCTCGCGCGCAGCCAGCGCGTCGATCTTTCCCGCATCTCGGTGCTGGCGCTTGCGGAACAATATATCGCCTTCGTCGAGCGGGCACGGTCTATCCGTATCGAGCTTGCCGCCGACTATCTCGTCATGGCAGCGTGGCTTGCCTACCTCAAGTCACGCCTGCTCATCCCCCAGCCGGCAAAGGATGAAGGCCCGTCGGGCGAGGAGATGGCCTCGGCGCTTGCATTCCGCCTGAAACGTCTGGAGGCGATGCGCGACGCCGCGACGAAACTCGTGAACAGGAACCGCCTAGGCCGGGACATCTTCGTGCGCGGCGCGCCCGAGCACATCGTCACGGAGAGGAAGTCCGATTATGACGCCTCGCTCTACGACCTGCTGACCGCCTATGCGACGCTCAGGCAGCGTCAGGCGATAACCCAGGTGACGATCGAGAAGCGGCATGTCTGGTCGCTCGGCGATGCCCGTTTGATCCTGGCGAGAATGGTCGGCAGTCTTGACGACTGGACCGCGCTCGACCATTTCCTGATCCGCTACATGACGAGCCCGAAGGAGCGCGCGACGGCGATTGCGAGCTCCTTTGCGGCCTCACTGGAAATGGTGCGCGAGGGGCGGTTGGAAATCCGGCAGGAGGGCGCTTTCACGCCAATCTATCTGCGGCGCGGGCCAAATCCGATCGATGCAGCAACCTTGGCGGAGATGGAGGCGGCACGTGGCTGAAGCTCAGAAATTCGTGCCGGGTGACGAGGATTACGAGGAAGAATTCTCTTTCGATCCGAGGCTCGAGCAGGAAGCGGAGCGGATCGCCGAGGCCCTTGTATTTGCCTCGGCCCAACCGGTTTCAGAAACCTATATTGCCGGCCGCCTGCCGCGCGGCGTCGACGTCGCAAGCGTTATGGCGCGGCTCAAGAACCGATATGCCGGCAGCGGCGTCAATCTGGTTCAGGTCGCCGATCATTGGGCCTTCCGCACTGCCGCGGATCTGTCCTTCGTCGTCAATACGGAGGAGCAGGAGGTCCGCAAACTGTCGCGCGCGGCGCTCGAGGTGCTGGCGATCATCGCCTATCACCAGCCGGTGACGCGGGCAGAGATCGAGGATATCCGCGGCGTTCAGACCTCGAAGGGTACCCTCGACGTGCTGATGGAGGCGGGATGGGTGCGGTTCCGCGGTCGCAGACGCACGCCCGGACGTCCGGTGACGTTCGGCACGACGAGAGATTTTCTCGATCATTTCGGCCTCGAAGAGATCCGCGACCTGCCGGGCATCGAGGAGCTGAAGGGGGCCGGCCTGCTGTCCGGGCGTGTCCCTTCGAATCTGAACATTCCGGTTCCGATCGGCGACGACGAGTTTGCCGATAACGAGGATCCCATCACGCAGATGGACCTCGAAGAACTGGGCCTCTTGACACCGAAGGCTGAAGAAGACGATTAAAAATCCTGAGTATGGATATCGGCTTTAGGTTAGAGCCGGATCTTCGGGTCGAGGAATGCAAGCATGGTTTCAGATGCGCGTAGCGGCGCCGTCACGATGACGAGGCGCTCGGGTGTGTCGTTCGCAGCGAACCTGGCATTCGAGAATATCAGCCATCGGTATCATTCCAAGGAAACGATCAAGGGTGTTTCGCTCAAGGCCGAGGCCGGCGAAGTGCTCTGCCTGCTCGGACCTTCCGGCTCCGGCAAGACAACGCTGTTGCGCATCGCCGCGGGCATAGAGAAGCAGACGGGCGGGCGTCTGCTGCTGAATGGACAGGAAATATCCGGCCCTTCCATCTTCATTCCGCCGGAGCAACGCGGCGTCGGCCTGATGTTCCAGGACTTCGCCCTTTTCCCTCATATGACCATCCGTGAGAACGTCTGTTTCGGCTTGACCGAATTGCCGAAGAAGAAGGCATTGCTGCAGGCCGATGCCGCGCTGGAGAGGGTCGGCCTTCTGCATTATGCCGAGCGGTATCCGCATGTCCTTTCAGGTGGCGAGCAGCAGCGCGTGGCGCTGGCCCGTGCGCTTGCGCCGCGGCCGGCGGTGCTTTTGATGGACGAGCCTTTTTCCGGCCTCGATTCCCGCCTGAAGGATTCCATCCGCGCCGACACGCTGGCCATACTGCGCGAGACGCGCGCGACCGCCATCGTCGTAACGCACGACGCCGAAGAGGCGATGCGTATGGCGGACCGGATCGCCCTGCTGAAAGACGGTCGGCTGGTGCAGGTCGGCACGGCGGACGAGCTCTATCGCCGGCCCTGCGATCTCTTCACTGCCGGCTTCTTCTCGGAAATTAACGTCTTCGATGCGCGCGTACGGGACGGCCATGTCGAAACGCCGCTGGGGGTTGTGGCAACAGGGCAATATACGGAGGGGCAGCCACTGAGCGTAGCCGTGCGTCTTTCCGGCATCCGGCTCGACGAGACCGGTGGAGAAATTCCGGCACGCATCGTATCCCGGCGCTTCCTTGGCGTCGTGGAGCTTCTGGAACTCGCCGTGCCGCAGTCCGAACGCACGGTTCGCGCCCGCATCCGCGCCGATTTGCTGCCGCAAGGATTGCGTGACGTCACGCTTTCCGTTAACGAGCGCGACATATTGGTGTTTGAAAAAGACGCCTCAACACCTTAGGGTCCGCCAAGAGGATGGCGTGCCCGGAGGGTGCGCCTGAAAAATGACAACGTGCTGGGCTCTAATCTGTTTAGGGTCTTGAGGGAGTAAGTGGATGGGTTCGTTTAGTATCTGGCATTGGCTGATCGTTCTGGCGGTGGTTCTGCTGCTGTTCGGCCGCGGCAAGATCCCCGAGTTGATGGGCGACGTTGCCAAGGGCATCAAGAACTTCAAGAAGGGCATGGGCGACGACGAGGTCGCTTCGGCCGACAAATCGATCGACGGCAAGACCGTCGACCACAAATCTGACGAAGTCCGCTGACGGTCGGAAGCTGACGGGGCTGGGTGCGACAGGCACCCGGTAGCCCGCATCACGGGTTTTTAGGGCGCGTCGGATGCTTGATATCGGCTGGACCGAGCTTGTTGTTATCGCAATCGTCTTGATTATCGTCGTCGGTCCGAAGGACCTGCCGCCGATGCTGCGCGCGTTTGGACGGATGACGTCCAAGATGCGCGGGATGGCGTCCGATTTTCGGCGGCAGTTCGACGAGGCGCTGCGTGAAGCCGATCTCGACGACGTGCGCAAGACGATCAGCGATGCGCAAAGCCTCAATCCGACCGCGGCATTGCGGGATGCGATGAATCCGCTGCGGCAGCTCGGTAACGAGATCAAGTCCGATCTGCAGAAGGCGACCACGCCCGACAGGCCGCCAGCCTCCACGACGCCCGAACCGCTGGTCGAACCGGTCAGTACCGACGCCGCCGGCGAAACGGCGGCAGTAGCCACGGATAAGGTGGCGGCGGCAGCGGTGAGCTCGGCATCGAGACAGATGGACCGTGCCGCCGACGCGCCGAAGGCGAGCGAACCGGAACCTGCTGCCAAGCCCAGAGCGCAGTCCAAGAAGTCGGGCGCTTCCGTCACGAAGAAGGCCGCCGGCGAAACGGCGCCGAAGAAGTCGCCGGCGCGCAAGGCGCCGGGCGAAGCGCCGGCTGCGAGCAAGTCGAAGACGCGCGCGGCTTCGCGCAAGAAAGGTGACGCATGAGCCGCGATATCGAGGACCGGCCGCAGCCGCTTATCGAGCATCTGATCGAACTGCGCACGCGGTTGATGTGGGCGGTGGGCGCATTCTTCGTGGCGTTCCTCGTCTGCTTCTATTTTGCCAAGCAGCTGTTCAACCTCCTTGTTCTGCCGTTCAAGTGGGCCGTGAGCTGGGCCGGGCTCAGCCACCGCAACGTCGAGCTCATCTACACGGCGCCGCAGGAGTTCTTCTTCACGCAGATCAAAGTTGCGATGTTCGGTGCGCTGGTGATCGCATTTCCGGTCATCGCCTCGCAGGTGTACAGGTTCGTTGCACCCGGCCTTTACAAGAACGAACGCGCTGCCTTCCTGCCATTCCTGGTCGCTTCGCCACTCCTGTTCCTGCTTGGCGGCGCGCTGGTCTATTTCTTCTTCACGCCGATGGTCATGTGGTTCTTCCTCGCCATGGAACAGGGCGGCGGCGAAGGGCAGGTCGCGATCCAGCTCCTGCCGAAGGTGTCCGAGTATCTCAGCCTCATCATGTCACTGGTCTTCGCCTTCGGTCTGGTGTTCCAGTTGCCGGTCATCACGACGCTCCTCGCGCGTGTCGGCTTCGTCACCGCCCAGGGGCTCGCCGAGAAGCGCAAATACGCGATCGTGATCGCCTTCGTGGTCGCAGCGGTTCTGACGCCGCCGGATCCGGTTTCCCAGATCGGCCTTGCGCTGCCAGCCATCCTTCTCTACGAAATTTCAATCTACACGGCGCGACTCGTCGAAAGGCGAAGGGCTGCCGAGGCCCTCGAGCGCGAGGCTGCCTCTGAGCAGGAAAGCTCGTCCGAGACGGCTGACCCCGCCAAGGGCTGACCGCGGACGTCTTGCGCCGTTCACGGCGCCCTCGCTCCTCGCACGCGCAAGGGGCGCTGTGGCATTCTGAATCGCTGCAGGATTTCGCCGTAAGCGGCTCCGACGTCCTGCAGCAACTAACGCGTGGAACGACTATGCTCGATATCAAATGGATCCGTGAGAATGCAGACAGGCTCGACGACGCCCTGGCGAAACGGGGTGCGGAGCCGTTGTCGGCGTCCCTGATCGCACTTGACGAACGTCGCCGCGCAGTCCTCCAGTCCCTGCAGGACATGCAGTCGCGGCGCAATGCCGCGTCGAAGGAGATCGGCGCGGCGATGGCCCAGAAGAACAGCGAGCTGGCCGACAGGCTCAAGACCGAAGTGGCCGACCTCAAGAATGCGTTGCCGGCGGCCGAAGAGGAAAGCCGTCAGATCGAGACCGAGCTCTCGGACGCGCTGTCGCGCATCCCCAATACGCCGCTCGACGACGTGCCCGTCGGCGCGGACGAAAGCGCGAATGTCGTGACGCGGGTCGTCGGCGCCAAGCCCGGCTGGAATCACAAGCCTCTCGAGCATTTCGAGATCGGCGAGGCGCTGGGACTGATGGACTTCGAGGGAGCGGCCCGGATCGCCGGGTCGCGCTTCACCATCCTGAAGGGCCAGCTCGCCCGGCTCGAGCGGGCACTCGGCCAGTTCATGCTCGATCTGCACACCGGGGAGCATGGTTACATCGAGGTTCAGCCGCCCTTGCTCGTCCGCGACGATGCGATGTACGGCACCGGCCAGTTGCCGAAATTCTCCGACGATCTCTTCCGCACGACCGACGGGCGCTGGCTGATCCCGACTGCGGAAGTGCCGCTGACGAACATGGTGCGGGAGCAGATTCTCGACGGTGAGAAACTACCGCTGCGCTTCACTGCGCTGACCCCGTGCTTCCGCTCAGAGGCCGGTTCCGCCGGTCGTGACACCCGGGGCATGTTGCGCCAGCATCAGTTCAACAAGGTCGAACTGGTGTCGATCACCGACGCCGAAAGTTCGATCGACGAGCACGAGCGCATGACCGCTTGTGCCGAGGAGGTGCTCAAGCGCCTCGGCCTGCACTACCGCGTCATGACGCTCTGCACCGGCGATATGGGGTTTGGCGCGCGCAAGACCTATGATCTCGAGGTCTGGTTGCCGGGGCAGGACGCCTATCGCGAGATTTCCTCCTGCTCCGTCTGCGGCGATTTCCAGGCCCGTCGGATGAACGCACGTTACCGCGGGAAAGAAGAGAAGGGGACGAAGTTCGTCCACACGCTCAACGGATCCGGCGTCGCGCTCGGCCGGGCGCTGATTGCCGTTGTCGAGAATTACCTGAATGACGACGGCTCGATCACGGTGCCGGACGTCCTTGTGCCTTATATGGGCGGCCTGCGGCGGATCGAGAAATCGGCCTAAGCACGAATGAAGCGGAAGAAGACCGGCAATGCGCATCCTGCTGACGAATGACGATGGCATTCACGCCGAGGGCCTCTCCGTGCTGGAACGGATCGCCCGGACGATATCGGACGACGTTTGGGTGGTGGCACCGGAAGTGGACCAGAGCGGGCTTGCCCATTCTCTGACGCTTTCGGAGCCGCTGCGTCTGCGCCCGGTTTCCGAACGGCGCTTTGCGCTCCGGGGTACCCCGACCGATTGTGTTATCATGGCGGTCAAGAAGATTCTTGATCGCAAGCCCGACCTCGTCCTTTCCGGCGTCAATGTCGGCGCAAACCTTGCGGACGATGTCACCTATTCCGGAACCGTGGCCGGCGCTATCGAGGGAACGCTGCAGGGCATTCGCTCGATCGCACTCAGCCAGGCCTTTCAATATGCCGTTGGCCGCGACGTTCCCTGGGATGTAGCAGAGACGCACGCACCGGCGCTCATCCGCACATTGATGGGAGTCGACCTGCCGGACGGAACGCTTATCAACCTGAACTTTCCGAACTGCGCCGTCGATGCCGTTGCGGGCGTTGAAGTCACGTCGCAGGGCAAGCTCGAATTCGGTCTCAGCATCGACGAGCGCACGGACGGACGCGGCTTTCCCTATTTCTGGCTCCGTTTCGGCGAACGTGCCGGCGATTTCCGTTCCGGCACCGACATCAGGGCTCTTCGAGACAACAGGATTTCGGTAACCCCGCTTAAACTGGACATGACCGATCATGCCGCTCAGGAGCGCATCGCGCGGGCATTGCGGGAAGGAAGTGTCGCTTGAGCGGACGAATTTCGCAGCAGGAGGGGTTTGCAGCGATGGCGCTGCGGCTTCGCTCGGGCGGCATCGTCAATCATGAGCTGCTGAAGGCTGTGGAGCAGACGCCGCGGACGCTCTTCGCTCCGCCGCAATACCAGGACGAAGTCTACTCCAAGCGGCTGATTCCGCTCGATTGCGGCTCGTTCATGGAGGGCTGCGACATGGCCGTGCGGCTTCTGCATTGTCTCAATCTCAAGCCGGGCCAGCGTATACTCGAGGTCGGAACCGGCAGCGGCTTTACCGCGGCCGTGATGGGGCGGATCGCCGAGCGCGTGCTGACGATCGAGCGGTACCAGACACTCGTCGCCTCGGCGCAGAAAAACCTCGAGAAGGCGGGCCTGCGCAACGTCGTCGTCCGCCAGGCCGATGGCAGTGCAGGAGTGCCGGGCGAGGGCACCTTCGACCGGATCCTCATTACCGCTGCGTTCAACAGCCTTCCCCGGACGTTCTCCGATCATCTCGTCTCCGGCGGCACGCTGTTGGTGCCGATCATGATGAGCGAAACGCATTGCCGTATCGTTCGCGTCAACCGCACCGGTAGCCGCTTCGACCGGGAAGACCTGTTCGATGCGCCTTACCTTCCGATCGTCCCACAGGTAGCGTCGTTCCTTTAGTCTAATTTCTTGGAATCGATGACGTTCATGTTTTAGGTCGACCCGACCTGAACATCGTGATCGCGTGCGCCTCCCGGAAGCGGGTTAATACAATCTTAACCCGCTCCAGCCCCGCGCAAGCTTCCCTCTTCAGGTACCCGACCTGAAATCATCGTGATCCAGGCCGGGACGGCATGAGATGACGCGGAGTACGCATTTGCTCCGCATCGCAGTCGTCATGCGACAGACGGAGACGGCATATGCAGATCGAGAACAGGTTGAACGCTGCCGCTGCGTCCGGTGATGGCTTGGGAAACCTCGCCGGGCGTTCGGCCGACCAGGCTGCTGCCGCGGACAAAGGCGAGAGCGGGACGCTGGTTGCGCCTGCGGGCTTCGTCGACCCGACACCGCGCATTTCGCTGTCCGCCGACGCGTTGCTCTATCTCGGCCGGGCAAAAAGAACGCCTGAGAAATTGCCGCCGCTTACGAAGGACGAGTGGAACAATCGTCTTTCGCCGCAACTTGCGGCACGCGAGTACCAGGCGTTCGGCAAGCTCGCAGAAACCGGTGACTACAGGGCATATTACCGGGCCTTCATCGACTATTATGACGGCCTTCGCCCGGAGGATCAGAACAGCCTGCGCTATTTCGGGACGCGCGAAGCGGCGGTCGCGGGCCTGCGCTCGCTCGACTATGATGCGGACAGCGGCCTCGACATAGATGCCAAATTCGAGAACCTCGTCAGCGTGTTTCTCGAAGAAGACAAGATTGCCCCTTCGCCGGCCTCGACCACGATGTCGCCGGCAGAGCGCGTCTTTTTCGCCTGGGACGCGTCCAACATCAGCTATGAGGTAAATGCGCCCGAGCCGAGACCGATGACGGAAATCGAACGGCTTTATTCCGAGCTGCTATAGGGTGTCTCACTGTTTCGCTGAAACAGCGAAACACCCTGCCACTTTTGGAATTGCGCACTTCCACACGGAAAACCGTTACACACTTTTCCCGGAGGCGCTCTGGCGATCCGTATCCCGGTTCCGCAGCGCACGTATGACCGGAAATCGCCCGCTTCGGTGCGGCTATGGTTAGCATTTCGCCAAAGTGGTGCCGTCTTTAACCGGGCGGTAACTCTAATGCGCTTTAATCCTTCTACAGCGAGTTGCGTTCGGAGTGGGTAAAGCGTCATGCGTAAATTTGTATCTCCCCAAGCAGGCAAGTCCATGATCCGTCTCTGTGCGGCGATCCTGCTTGCGGGTGTAGCGACCGGTTGCAGTTCTGACGCCAGCCGCTTCGGCGGGCTCTTTTCGCGGTCCGACGACATAATGACGGGTGCGATCCCGCAAGGCTCGAGCACGGTACCGAGAGGCGATGTCGCGAGCGGCGGTGCGGCGCCCTCCTACGGGAACAACGCAGCGCTCGGTCAATCCTATCCCTCCGGCGGCGGCAACGGAGGCTACAACACGGCGGCGGCCTCGCCGGTATCCAGCGCCCGTGTCGCATCGACGCCGATGAGCGTTCAGCGCACGAGCCTCGATGAACCATCCGCCGCATCTCGGCAGCCGCAGGTTCAGACCGCCTCCCTCGCGTCGCAGGCTGCTGCCCTCCCGAAGGCGGAGCCGCTGGCGGGGGCTGCCAAGGATATGTCGAGCAAGGGTGGCTGGAGCGCCTCCAACGCGCCGACCATCATGGTCCGTCAAGGCGACACGATTACTGTTCTCTCCAGACGCTTCGGCGTCCCCGAGAAGGAGATACTGAAGGCGAATGGCCTGAAATCGGCAAGCCAGGTAGAGCCAGGCCAGCGGCTCGTCATTCCGGCGTTCGGTACTGCAGGCAGCGCCGCAAAGGCGGCCGCATCGGGTTCGATCGCCGACGTGGAGGGCGGCAAGAAGCGTCCGTCTCCGCTGCCGACCGACCAGCGCGAGGTGGCGATCCTCCCCGGCCAGTCCCAGTCGCGTGAAAAGAGCGAAAGCCGTAGCGATGTCGCGGCGGGCAAGCTCAACAGCGCCGGCGAGGGCGGTGGAAATGGTGCCTATACGGTCAAGCCGGGTGACTCGCTCAACCGAATCGCCAAGGCGAACGGCGTTTCGGTCGCTGCCCTGAAGCAGGCGAACGGGCTTACGACAGAAGCCATCCGCATCGGGCAGAAACTCAACATCCCGAGCGCCTCGGCGAAAACGCCGGCGACCGATGCGGTGGTCACGGCTTCTGTTTCGGCCAAGAAGGACGAGGCCCAGGCGGCTTCGACCGAGCAGGGCAAGCTGACCGAATCCAAGGCGCCTGCCGCCAAGGAAAGCGTGTCGGAGGTTGCCATCCGGTCGGATGGTGACGAGGATCTTCCGAAATCGACCGGCATCGGAAAGTACCGTTGGCCTGTCCGTGGCGCGGTCGTCGCTGGCTATGGCGCCAATGTCGACGGCAACCGAAACGATGGCATCAACATTTCGGTGCCGGAGGGGACGCCCATCAAGGCAGCCGAGAACGGCGTCGTGATCTACTCGGGCAGCAGCCTGAAAGAACTCGGCAATGCCGTTCTGGTGCGCCACGACGACGGTACGGTGACGGTTTACGGCAACGCTGCCGAACTCAAGGTCCAACGCGGTCAGAAAGTCCAACGCGGCCAGACGCTCGCATCTTCCGGCATGACAGGCAGAGCGACCCGGCCACAAGTTCACTTCGAGGTGCGCAAGAATGCGACCCCGGTCAACCCTGCGACCTATCTGGAATAAGCCGTAGCACCGGCCGCTCCCGGCTTATGCGCAAACCGAAAGCGCCGTGTGTCTGGCAAGACGCGCGGCGCTTTTGCGATCACGCCGGCTGACGCCAAGTGCGATCAGGCAGGAGCGTCGAGCTGTCTGCGCAGACGACCGGCCAGATCCTGAATGAATTGCCATGCGACGCGGCCGGACCTCGATCCTCGCGTCGTGGCCCATTCAAGAGCCTCGGCATGCAGCGCTTCGGGCTCGAGAGGCAATTTGAAGTACCGCGCATATCCGTCGACCATCGCCAGATAGTCGTCCTGGCTGCATTTGTAGAAACCCAGCCACAGTCCGAAGCGGTCGGATAGCGACACCTTTTCCTCGACGGCTTCCGAGGGGTTTATGGCGGTGGATTGCTCGTTTTCCATCATGTTGCGGGGAAGCAGGTGTCTGCGGTTGGACGTCGCATAGAGCAGAACGTTTGCCGGCCGCCCCTCGACGCCTCCGTCGAGCACCGCCTTCAGCGACTTGTATGAAGTATCGTCGTGATCGAAGGAGAGATCGTCGCAGAAGACGATCACGGGCATCGGCGCCGCCTTCAGGATTTCCATCAGCACGGGCAGGGTGGCGATATCCTCCCGGTGGACTTCGACGAGCTTGAGTGCGCTTCCGGTGTCGTGGGCGACTTTTGCGTGAACGGCCTTGACCAGCGACGATTTGCCCATCCCGCGGGCGCCCCAGAGGAGCACGTTATTTGCCGGATAGCCGTCAGCGAAGCGAAGCGTGTTGTCGAAGAGAATGTCGCGGACGTGGTCGACGCCGGTAATGAGCGTGAGATCGATGCGATTCGGGTTAGGGACGGGCTGCAGGTGGCGCGTGGCCGGTGCCCAGACGAAACACTCCGCCTCATGCCAGTCGTTGACGGCATATGCCGGTCCGGCGATGCGCTCCATCGCGGCCGAAAGCTTCTGTATTTCGTTGAGCAGGACGTCGATCTTGCTTTCGGGCATTTCATCTATCTCCGGCAGGCTGGATTTCGAACATGAGCGGCCGACCCGCGCGATAACGGGCGTGCGCCGGCTTAACCCAAATCCTTGAATCGCCGCGACGTTCATCCTCCGGTCGAATCCGTTGAAGCTGCCGCCGGCGGCGTTTTTCTCGGTAGCACGGCGGTTTGCGCTGGAAAAGACCGGCAGCCTGCAACCAGGGGGTTCTCCTGCTGCGGAATTTGTGCCAGAGGCAGGAGAAACGGGGAAGTGTACCGACGATTTGCGTTACGGGACGGCTTGCCTATATTCCGGCAGGTTTGCCGCGGGGGCAAGCGCGCAATTTGAACTCAAGGAGTGATCGATGTTTATTACCGAAGCTTTCGCGCAGACGGCGGCCCCTGGGGGCGGCGGCGCCGATATTCTGATGTCCATCCTGCCATTCCTGCTGATTTTCGTGGTGATGTATTTCCTGATCATCCGACCGCAGCGGGCGCAGATGAAGCGCCGCGAAGAGCTCCTGAAGAACATCCGGCGCGGCGACCAGGTCGTCACCGGCGGCGGCATCGTCGGCAAGGTGACCAAGGTCGTCGACGATACGGAGCTCGAGGTGGAGATCGCCGAGGGCACCAAAGTCCGCGTTGTGCGCAGCGGCGTATCCGAAGTTCGCGTGAAGGGCGAGCCCGTCAAGGAATAACTCCGGCGCGGGAACGTGAAGAAGCGTGCGCGGTTTTGCCCGCATACCGCGCTTGCTATCGGCATCGATCACGGTTTGATTTTGGGGCGACGCGAGGCCAAAATCACCGTGGTTAGGGCAAGGGCCGCGACCGGCAGAGACCGGCGGATGGAGCATTTCGAAATATGCCCAGGTTGTCGCCGTTCAAGAACATTCTCATCTGGCTGGTCGTCCTTGCGGGCCTCGCCTTCGCACTGCCGAATCTTCTTTCCAGAGAGCAGCTTGCCGACTGGCCGATCTGGCTGCCGCATCGGCAGGTGCCGCTCGGGCTCGATCTTAGGGGCGGTTCCCATATCGTCCTGAAGGTCAGCCGCGAAGACATCGTCGCGGAGCGCCTGCAATCGACCATCGACACGATCGCCGATGCCCTGAGACAGGCGGATATCCGCTATACGGGGCTGTCAGGAAGCGGGCAGAGCCTGCAGTTTCGTCTCCGCGATGCAACGAAAGCACCAGCGGCACGCGACGCGCTGAAGGCGTTGGTCGCCCCCGTTCGACAGGGCGGCTTTTTTGGGAGTTCCATACAGGAACTGGTCTACGAGGGAAGCGCGACCAGCGACACGCTTCGGCTTCGCCTGACGGACGAGGGCATAAATCTCAGGGTCTCAGATGCCGTCGCCCAGTCCATCGAGGTCGTACGCCGGCGGGTCGGCGAAGTCATCGCGGTCGTGCCGATCATAGAGCGTCGCGGCGGTGACCGGCTGAGCGTGCAGGTCCCCGGTCTGGACGAGCCGCAAAGGTTGAAGGATCTCCTCGGACAGCGAGGAGATGTCGCTCTGAAGTGGCTGGATTCCTCGATGCCGGCACAACAGGCCGTGGATACGGGGCCGCCTGCGGGGTCCGAGGTCCTCTATTCGCTGGACGATCCACCAATACCCTACCTGGTCGAGAGACACGCCTTTGCTGCGGCACCGGACTTCGTCGAGGCGCAGCCGGGCTTCGATCCGGCAACGAGCGAACCTGTCGTCAATGCAAGGATTACTGCCGGGGCTGCCGCACGGATCGCGCCGGTCCTGCAGTCGGATCCACGGAAGCAGTTCGCGATCGTGCTCGACGGGCAGGTTATCTCGACGTCCGTTCTAGACGGCGCGCTTTCCGGTGATAGCGTCCGGATTTCCGGAAATCTCTCGGAGGACGGGGCGAACGACCTTGCCGCCCTGATGCGTGCCGGCCCGCTTCCCGTTTCGCTGACCGTCATCGAGGAGCGTACCGTCGGTCCCGAGGACGGCGCCGACGCCGTGGCAAACGGCCTCACGGCGGGCCTGATCGCGGCCATTGCCGTCGCAGCCTGTATGATTGGCTTCTACGGCTTCTTCGGTGTCGTCGCCGTCATTGCCGTCATCGTCAATGTCGTGCTGATCATCGCGGTCCTGTCCGTCACCGGCGCCACGCTGACATTGCCCGGAATTGCCGGGATCATCCTCACGATCGGAATTGCGGTCGACTCGAACGTTCTCATCTATGAGCGGCTGAGGGAAGAAGCGCGTACCAGCGGTAAACCCTTGCGAAGGGCGCTGGACGACGGATTCGAGCGCGTCTTGAGGAGCATCGTCGATGCGAATCTGACGATATTCATCGCGGGCGTAATCCTCCTCTATCTCGGATCGGGCGCCATTCGGGGTTTTGCGGTTACGCTTGCCATCGGCAGCGTCACCACCATCCTGACGGCGCACAGCCTGACACGCCGCCTTATTCGCGGGTGGTATCGCCGCCGCCTGCCGCGGCGTCTGCCGCGCGGCATCCGGACCGGATTTTTCAGTCGGGCGGATTTTCGTTTCATGGCGATCCGCAATCCGGTCTTCATTCTGATGACGGCATTGTCGCTCGCTTCGCTGGTTCTCCTGACGAGCCTCGGGCTCAACATGGGAGCAGATTTCAGGGGCGGGTCCGTCATCGAATTGAGGGCACGGACCGGCGTCGCCGATGGTGCCGACATCCGTGCCCGTCTCGATGAATTGAATCTCGGAGAGGTTCAAGTCGAGGAACTTGGATCGGCGCGAGACGTTCTCGTCCGTATCCCGTCGCAGGAAGCCGGCGACAATGCCGAGCAGACGGCGGTCGGGCTGGTTCGCTCCGAACTCGAGGATCAGTATGTCTTCCGCCGTGTCGAGGTGGTTGGCCCCGGGGTTTCCGGCGAGTTGACGAGGGCAGGGTCGCTCGCCGTTGCCGCAGCCGTGCTGGCCGTGCTGCTTTACGTGTGGCTTCGCTTCGGCCGGCGATTTGCCGTCGGAGCCATCGTCGCGACGTTGCATGATGTGCTGCTGACGCTTGGGTTCCTCGTCGTGACCGGCATCGAATTCAACCTCGCCAGCATCGCAGCGCTGCTGACGATCGTATGCTACTCGCTGAGCGACACCATGGTGATTTATGATCGAGTCCGGGAAAATCTGGTGCGCTATCGAAGGATGCCGCTTTCGGTCCTGATCGACACGTCGATCAACCAGACCCTGTCGCGGACCGTCCTGACCGCCTTGACGACGCTCCTTGCTCTCGTTGCGCTGTATCTGTTCGGAGGCAGTGGTCTCGTCCAGTCCTTCAGCGCGACACTCATATTCGGTGTGCTTGTGGGCACCGTTTCCTCGATCTATGTCGCGGGACCGCTGCTCATCCTCTTCAATCGCCGAAACAATCGTCTTGGAGGCACGGAGGACCCGGCGGACCGGGATACCTCGTCGGAGACGGAAGCAAAGGGTGCGGTGTGATGGCAAAAGGGATCGAAATGCGCGAAGCGCACTTTCCGGGACGCGCGCCTGTCGACGCCTACGGCAATGGCGGCTTCCGCTTCGCCGATATGTCGCATCGCGGGTCCGTTCTGATGTTGCCTTCCGGTATCTACGCCTGGGACGTTGCCGAAGGCGACGTGCTCGCGGTCGCGAAATTCCAGCGCATCTTCGATGAGGCGCGTGACGTCGAGGTGCTGCTCGTCGGCACCGGCCGGGAAATCCGTCCTTTGCCGGGAGACCTGAAGGAGGCGCTCAGGGCCGCCAACATCTCGTCCGATCCGATGAGCACGGGGGCGGCGGTGCGGACCTATAACGTAATGCTGGCGGAATCGCGGGCCGTCGCCGCGGCATTGATCGCGGTGTGAGGCGTTCGAAGGAAACCCGGCGTGCAACAGTCCGATGATCAGATTCTCGCAACCTTGCGGGACACCGACCGCGATCGCTACCTGGCCTGTCTGCTTTCTCCTGCAGAGAAGCGCCACTCGCTCGCGGCGCTCTATGCCTTTTACGCGGAGATCGCCCGTATCCGCGACACGGTCAAGGAGCCGCTCCCCGGCGAGATCCGGCTGCAGTGGTGGCGTGACATTCTCGAAAACCAGCAGTCGGACGGCGCGGGGCATCCGCTGGCCGAAGCGATCCTGCGTTGCATCCGCGAGCATCACCTTCCTGTCCGCGTTCTGCAGGACATGATCGATGCACGCATTTTCGATCTTTACGACGACCCGATGCAGGACAGGGCGGCGCTGGAGGGCTATGCCGGTGAAACCGCATCGGCGCTCATTCAGCTTTCATCGCTCATCCTGGATCCCGAAAATGCTGCGAAATCCTCAGACGCAGCCGGTCATGCCGGGGTTGCTCAGACGGTCGCCGGTCTCCTGCTGCTTCTGCCGGTTCATATCGGGCGTGGCCAGGTCTATCTTCCTGCCGAGCTTTTGAGCGCAACGGGCCTCGACAGGGAAACGCTTCTTGCCGGAACCGACGAGAGTGCGATCGAAAGGGCCATTCGCGCCTTCTGCGGCCTCGGTCGCGATCATCTCGCCAAGGCACGTGAAAGTACAGGCGCGATCTCCGCCCGGAATTTCTCCGCTTTCCTTCCCGTTGCCCTGGCCGAACCGGTGTTCGATCGCGCGGAAGCCGCCGGAGTGCGAATCCTCCGTCAGCCACTGCGGCCGCCGCAATGGCAGCGGCAATGGCGGATGTGGCGGGCGAGCCGGCGCCGGCAGTTTTAGACGAAGGCCCGCTGAGATTCCGGATACCCGCCGCCGCTTGTTTGATCTCCTCATCCTGTGCTCGTCACAGGGATCCAGCCAGACCCGGTCCTTCGCTGACAGAACGCTTCCCGCGCCGCAGACGCGGCGCTGCTGGATCTCTGTGACAAGCACAGAGATGAGGGTGGAGAGGGTGCGGTCCTCGGCGCGCTTCATAAACCGTGAGATAGTGAGGTGGCGCGGAAGGCCCCAAGTCACGCCCGTATACAGCGTCCAGTTTCGCTTCGATGCGAGAATATAGACGTAACCTTCATTGCGTGACAGGTTGACCATTCCCTCGCCGCACATCCCCGGTCCCTCATTCCTGTGCTTGTCACAGGAATCCAGCCAGACCAAGTCCTTGGGCTGAAAGAACTCTCTCCGCGCCGCAGACGCGGCGCTGCTCCCATCCCTGTGACGAGCCAGGGGGAGGATGAAGGAGGAGAGATTGCAGTCCTCCGAAAAGTGCTACAGCGCCCGTCTTAGACGAGGATTCATTCGCTAGGCGCTCGCCCGTCACGCTGGCGCAAGTCTCGCGGGATATAATTCTTCTCAATCGAAATCCCGTCGCGATCAAGGGACCCACGCGATGCTTTGGTTACTGCTCCTGGTGGCGATCGCCGCCGTCTGCGTGTTTTATATTCGGATGAACGCACGCGCCGAGCGCGACGCCGACAATCCGGATGCCGGGTCGGCGATCGTGGAATTCGGCCGGGCATTCCCGGACGAAGCGATCCGGGCGCTGCATTCGACCGTCGACAGAACGGCGATCTTCCTGCGTCTGCACGATGGCAAGGCCGGATTCATACAATCGCACGGCACGCATTATGTCTGCCACGTCATTCAGCCCGGCAAGGTGCGGGTCAACACGTCCGAGAGTGGGCGCGGGCTGATTGTCCACTTCCCGGATTTCGCCTACCTGGACAACGCTTTCGAGTTTCGGACGGCCGCCGAGGCAGCCGAGGTTTCGCTCTGGCTGCTCGGCACCTTCAGTCCGAAATCGGAGTTGGAAGCACCGGGTGACGCGGCGCAGGGTCTGGACTGACCGGCTGAATCCGCAACGGAGTTCTCGTCGCTCGTCAGACGGCGTTGCCGAGCCAGCTTGCGCAATCGCTCAGCGCGCGTGACGCCATCGCCTGCTTCTTGGCGAGCGCCTTCTCCTTGCCACGGAAGCGTTTGGCACCCTCCGGCCTCGTCATGGCGCCCGGTTCGAGCGGCGGAAACAGTCCGAAATTGATGTTCATCGGTTGGAACGAGCGCTTGCCCGGTTCGTCGTCGGAGACGATGTGGCCGCCGGTGATGTGATCGAGAAGAGCACCGAAGGCCGTGGTCACCGGAGGTAGGACGGGTGAGGCGCCTTTGCGTTCCGCCGCGGCGAAGCGGCCCGCCAGCAGGCCGATGCTCGCGCTTTCCACATAGCCCTCGCAGCCGGTTATCTGGCCGGCAAAGCGCAAGCCCGGACGTGACTTGAGCGTCAGCGAATTGTCGAGGAGTGTCGGCGAGTTGATATAGGTGTTGCGGTGCAGGCCGCCGAGCCTCGCAAACTCGGCGTTTTGGAGCCCCGGAATCATCCGAAAGACTTCGCCCTGCGCGCCGTATTTCAGTTTCGTCTGGAAGCCGACCATGTTGTAGAGCGTGCCGAGCGCGTTGTCCTGCCTAAGCTGAACCACGGCATAGGGCTTGACCGAGGGATTATGGGCGTTGGTGAGGCCCATCGGCTTCATCGGCCCGTGACGCAGGGTCTCGCGGCCGCGCTCTGCCATGACTTCGATCGGGAGGCAGCCGTCGAAATAGGGTGTGCCTTCCCATTCCTTGAAGCCGGCCTTGTCCCCGGCAATGAGCGCATCGACGAAGGCGTCATACTGCTCCTGTGTGAGGGGGCAGTTGATATAATCCTTGCCCGTGCCGCCCGGGCCGACCTTGTCGTAGCGCGACTGATGCCAGCAGATATCCATGTCGATCGTGTCGGCATGGACGATCGGTGCGATGGCGTCGAAGAAGGCCAGGGCATCGGCGCCGGTCTCCGTGCGGATCGCCTCGGCGAGGTCCGGTGCTGTAAGCGGGCCGGTCGCAATGATGGCGAGATCCCAGTCCTTCGGCGGCAGGCCCCCGATCTCTTCCCGCAGAACCGTGATCAGCGGATGGTCTGCGATCGCTGCGCTGACGGCCTCGGCAAAGCCTTCGCGATCGACGGCGAGCGCACCGCCTGCGGGCACCTGGTTGAGATCGGCGCATCGCATGATGAGCGAGCCCGCAAGACGCATCTCCGCATGGAGCACGCCGACGGCATTGCTGGTCGCATCGTCGGAGCGGAAAGAGTTCGAGCAGACGAGTTCGGCGAGGCTCTCGGTCTTGTGCGCATCCGTGCCGCGCACGCCGCGCATTTCATGCAGAATGACCGGCACGCCCGCTTCGGCGATCTGCCAGGCGGCTTCCGACCCGGCGAGGCCGCCGCCAATGACGTGAATGGGCGAATGGGAGGACGTCGTTTTGTTCATGGGCGGCTTCCTACCACAGGCATCCGTCGCTTCCAAGAAACGAAAACGGCGCCCGAGGGCGCCGTCTTCAAGCCAAGCAATGCTCGATCCGATTAGCGGAAGGAGCGAGCCGCAATGTTGCGGATGTCGTAGCGCGTAATGCCGATATCGTTAAGAGCGTGGTTGGAAAGGCTGCCCAGCTCGGCAACGGTACGGCGGTAGTTGATCCAGCTTTTTGCAATGCGAATCGGGTTCATGGTCGTTTCCTCAAGAAGATCGCTCGCGACAGTGATTGTCTGCGTCGTTGAGGTTCTTATACGCTTGTCTAACTGGAAGATGGAGTGCAAAGTAGATGCATCTGCTATGCATTTGTGCAGTGCATCGATCGTTTTGTGAGCATGCATCTCGGCCGGCCCGAAAATGCGCCATCGATTAAGTTTCGGTTAAGTTGCTTTTGCAGGGATTGCTGCACGACATCAGAACGACTCAGCAGAATAAAAAAACGCCCGCCGGCGAACCGGAAGGCGTTTGAACGGCCATTATCTGGCGAAAGCTTGATGCTTACTTGATTGCCTGACGGGCAACGTAGGGGATGTCTGCGCGGCCGATGCCCAAGTCAGTCAGCTCACGGTCGCTCATGCGGCCGAGCTCGTTGCAGGTCTGACGATACTTGCGCCAGTTGTTGAAAGAACGTGCGAGGTTCATGATCCTATTCCTTTCTAGGTCGTTCGCCAGCGCTCTATCTCTCTTGCTGGCCGTCATCTTATGAACCGGAATATAATCGGTTTGAGCCGGGATTACAGAGCTAATGCTGCATCGCACCCATGCGCGGCGTGCAAAGCTTTTCGGTGGCATTAACCGGAGTTTAACCTTTTGTTGCCGATGCCGGCGCTCTTGCGCATTTCCAGACCGTTCCAAAGACCTTGGCGGTCTATCAGAGCGCGCGGCGCGCAGTGCGATTCTCGGAGCAAGGGAGTTGGCAGAAATAAACAACGCCCGCTGGGGGAGGAGGTCCAGCGGGCGTTGCTTGATCTGATTGGCAACCGGGAGGAGGAGTGTCGCCAATCCGTATCGGGTGCGCTGGGAGGAGGAGTGCGCTGCCCGATCGATAATTGGAATATAGGCCGAACCCCGGATTCTGCTAGGGGCCGCCGGGAATGGCACCTATGCAAATGGTGCATGGCTCAAGCGTCGGACGATCGCAAAATGCCGAAATAATGGGCAGATGGAGGTGCCGTACGGAATATCTGAGGGGAGAATGACGCCCGTCGGGGGAGGACCGGCGGGCGTCACAAATGCGATTGGCAACTGGGAGGAGGAGTATTGCCAATCCTATCGAAGCGGCGATGGGAGGAGGAGTGCGCAGCTTCGAATTCTGTCGAGCTCAGGCTCGGATCTTCGCGGGATTTCCCGCTGCGGGCGATCATGCCCGCCGGCGTCCATTCGGCTATCACCGCGGCGCTTCGTTGATTTGGAATATAGTGGCCTTAAATCGATTTGTGCAGTGCAATGTCCACATGGAAGATATGCGGATTGCGCAACGCGGATTGCCGTTCGCCGTCCCGCCGATGGAGGGCGAGGATCCAGTGGCTGTCATGCGGTGGAACGCAGCATCACGTTTCTGCCGGCATCCTTTGCTAAGGAGCCTCGAGCTGCCCGTTCGAAGCCATGGCTGCGAGCGGGCAACGGGCGCGAGCATTTTCCCTTTGATCCGATGAAAACGAGTGTTATAGAGACGCCGCGCTCGGGAGCCCTGAACCTTTCGCATGGCCCAAGAATATCCGCGGCATTCCGCTGATGAGATCTTGTGAGGAATGCGATTGGGCGGTGCGGTCGTCTGAACGCGGGTATGGTGAAATTGGTAGACACGCCAGATTTAGGTTCTGGTGCCGCAAGGCGTGGGAGTTCAAGTCTCTCTACCCGCACCAGGACGATATAGCAGTCACGCGTCGGTATTCGGCGCTGGGAGGGCCGGCAAGGCGCCATTTTGCTTGCAAAGCGGTCGGAATTGCGTAAAGCCACTCCCGGCAAATGGATCGGCTCACGTGCTCGCCTAGCCTTTCAAGGGAAGAGCACTGTCAACGTGAAGTGAAGGTTTTAACATGCAGGTTATCGAAACGCTCGCTCAAGGGCTGAAGCGCGAACTCAAGGTCGTTATCCCGGCCGACGAAATGCAGGCTCGGATGAACGAGCGCCTCGTCGAAGTGAAGGATCGTGTTCGCATCAACGGCTTCCGTCCCGGCAAGGTGCCGGTTGCGCACCTTAAGAAGGTTTACGGCAAGTCGATCATGGCCGATCTCGTCAACGAGATCGTTCGTGAAAAGCCGACGGAAATCCTCACGAGCCGCGGCGAAAAGTCGGCCACCCAGCCCGAAATCGCGATGACCGAGGACGAGGCAGAAGCCGACAAGATCCTGAGCGCCCAAGCCGATTTCGAATTCACGGTCGCCTACGAAATCATTCCGCCGATCGAACTCAAGGATGCAAGCGGCATCAAGGTCACCCGTGAGGTCGTCGACGTCAGCGAGGATGAAGTCAACGAGCAGATCCAGCGCATCGCCGAGAGCGCCCGCACTTACGAATTGAAGAAGGGCAAGGCTGCCAATGGCGACCGCGTCACGGTCGACTATCTCGGCAAGGTCGACGGCGAAGCCTTTGACGGCGGCAAGGACGAAGATGCGGAGCTCGTGCTCGGGTCCAACCGCTTCATCCCGGGCTTCGAGGAGCAGCTTGTCGGCGTAAAGGCCGGCGATGAAAAGACCATTACGGTCACGTTCCCGGCCGATTATCCGGCAGCCAACCTTGCCGGCAAGGAAGCGACCTTCGACATCACCGTCAAGGATGTCGCTGCCGCTGCCCCGATCGAGATCAACGACGAGCTGGCAACGAAGCTCGGCCTCGAATCCGTCGACAAGCTGAAGGAAATCGTCCGCGGCCAGATCGAAAGCCAGTTCGGCTCGATCACCCGCCAGAAGGTCAAGCGCCAGCTTCTCGATCAGCTCGACGAACTCTATCAGTTCGATACGCCCGAGCGCCTCGTCGATGCCGAGTTCGAGAACATCTGGCGCCAGATCAACACCGACCTGCAGCAGGCCGGCAAGACCTTCGCCGATGAAGACACGACGGAAGAAGATGCGCGCGCCGAATATCGCAAGCTCGCCGAGCGTCGCGTCCGCCTCGGCCTGGTTCTCTCCGAAATCGGCGAAAAGGCCGGCGTCCAGGTCAGCGATGACGAGATGCAGCGTTCGCTGTTCGAGCAGCTGCGCCAGTTCCCCGGGCAGGAAAAAGAAATCCTCGAATACTTCCGCAACACGCCCGGTGCTGCCGCCTCGCTGCGCGCACCGCTCTTCGAGGAGAAGGTTGTCGACCACCTGCTCACCGAGGTTTCGGTGACCGACAAGAAGGTCTCGAAGGAAGAGCTGACGGCTGACGACGAAGCCGACGAAAAGCCGGCCAAGAAGACGGCCTCCAAGAAGAAGGCAGCCGCCAAGGCCGAAGCCGGCGAGGGCGAAGAAGCCGCCGCGCCGAAGAAGAAGGCCCCGGCCAAGAAGAAGGCTGCGGACGAGAGCGCCGAGTAATCGCATCTCTCAGAGATAGGAAGAGGCCGCCTCCGGGCGGCTTTTTCTTTTTTGAGGAACCGTTAGTGAACCCTCTAATACCTCGAAATTATCTTCCCGACCGAAAACCGCTACAGACTTCTCCTCGAAGTGCTTAGACCAGCAAAAAGCCCGGCTTAGCCAGGCTTTTGCTGTCAGGACGTGGCAGGCAGGCGCGGCGCATGAACCGCACCCGATCGGATCACATCGTCATTCCGCCGCTTCCGCGTAGCTCTCGATCGGCGGGCAGGTGCAGACGAGATTACGGTCGCCATAGACATTGTCGACACGGTTGACCGGCGACCAGTATTTGTCCACGCGGAAGGCGCCCGGTGGGAAGCAGGCCTGCTCGCGCGAATAGGGCCGGTCCCAGTCGCCGACGAGGTCCTCGACCGTATGTGGCGCGTTCTTCAGCGGATTGTTGACCTTGTCCATCCGGCCGTCCTCGATGGCGCGGGCCTCTTCGCGGATTGCCAGCATGGCGTCGCAGAAGCGGTCGAGCTCGGCCTTCGTTTCCGATTCCGTGGGTTCGATCATCAGTGTGCCCGCGACCGGCCAGCTCATCGTCGGCGCATGGAAGCCGCAGTCGATCAGGCGCTTGGCGACGTCGTCGACTGTGACGCCGGCGCGTTCGGCGAGGGGACGGGTGTCAATGATGCATTCATGCGCGACCCGGCCCTTCGCCGACTTGTAGAGCACGTCATAAGCACCCTTCAGCCGGGCGGCGACGTAGTTGGCGTTGAGAATCGCGACCTTGGTCGCTTGCGTCAGGCCTTCCCCGCCCATCATCAGGCAGTAGCTCCAGGAGATCGGCAGGATCGAGGCCGACCCGAACGGTGCGGCGGAAACAGCGCCCTCGTGCCCGTCGGTCTGCGGGTGTCCCGGAAGGAAGGGGGCGAGATGCGACTTGACGCCGATCGGGCCCATGCCGGGGCCGCCGCCGCCATGCGGAATGCAGAAGGTCTTGTGCAGGTTCAAATGACTGACATCCGAGCCGATGTCGCCGGGGCGGGAAAGGCCAACCATCGCATTCATGTTGGCGCCGTCCAAATAAACCTGGCCGCCATGCTTATGGACGACCTCGCAGACCTCGCGGACGTTCTCCTCGAACACGCCGTGCGTCGAGGGATAGGTGATCATGCAGCAGGAGAGGGAGTCCGCATACTGCTCCGCCTTGGCGCGGAAATCGTCCATGTCGATCTCGCCGGCGTCGCTTACCTTGACGACCACCACCTTCATGCCGGCCATCTGCGCCGAGGCCGGATTCGTGCCGTGCGCCGATGTCGGTATCAGGCAGACGTCGCGATGTGCGTTGCCGTTGGCGATATGGTAGGCGCGGATCGCGAGCAGACCGGCATATTCACCTTGGGCACCCGAGTTCGGCTGCATCGACATCGCATCATAACCGGTGATCGCGCAGAGCTTTTGCGACAGGTCTTCTATCAGATGCTGGTAGCCGAGTGCCTGGTCGGTCGGCACGAAGGGATGGATTTCCGAAAACTCCGGCCAGGTGATCGGCAGCATTTCCGCTGTCGCGTTGAGCTTCATCGTGCAGGAGCCGAGCGGGATCATTGCGCGGTCGAGCGCCAGATCGCGATCGGCGAGGCGGCGCATGTAGCGCGTCATCTCGCTCTCGGCGCGGTTCATGTGAAAGATCGGATGGGTGAGATAGGCGCTGGTGCGCAGCAGTTCCTGCGGCAGGCGGTAGTCCGGTTCGAATTCCTCGACCTTGAAATCGCCGCCGAAGGCGCGCCAGACGGCCTCGAGCGTGACCGGCCGCGAACGTTCGTCGAGACTGATGCCGATCCTGGTCGTTCCGATCTTGCGAAGGTTTACCTCCTCGGCCACGGCGGCTTTGAGGATGATGCCCTGCAGCTTGCCGACTTCGACGGTGATCGTATCGAAGAAGACATCCGGTTCGACGGTATAGCCGAGCTTTTCCAATCCCATGGCAAGCCGCACCGTCTTCTGGTGCACGCTCTGGGCGATCGCCTTTAATCCGTCCGGACCATGGAAGACCGCATACATGGAGGCCATGACGGCAAGCAGTACCTGCGCGGTACAGATGTTCGATGTCGCCTTCTCGCGCCGGATATGCTGCTCACGGGTCTGGAGCGACAGCCGGTAGGCGCGGTTGCCCCGTGCATCGACCGACACGCCCACGAGGCGGCCGGGCATGGAGCGCTTGTAGGCGTCCTTGACCGCCATATAGGCCGCGTGCGGCCCACCGTAGCCGACCGGAACGCCGAAGCGCTGGGTCGAACCGATCGCGATGTCGGCGCCCATTTCACCCGGAGATTTCAGAAGCGCCAGCGCCAGCGGATCGGCTGCGACGGCGGCGATTGCACCCTGCTCGTGGAGTTTGGCAATCAGGCCCGAGAAGTCGCGGACATGGCCGTAAGTGCCGGGGTACTGGAAGATCGCGCCGAAGACGCCGGCAGCGTCCAGATCCTCGAAGGGATCGCCGACGACGATCTGCCAGCCGAGCGGCTCCGCCCGGGTCTTCAGGAGCGCAATCGTCTGGGGATGGCAGTTCTCATCGATGAAAAACGCCTTCGCCTTTGACTTTGCCACGCGCTCCGCAATGGCCATGGCTTCGGCTGCAGCCGTCGCCTCGTCGAGCAGCGAGGCGTTCGCGACGTCCAGCCCGGTCAGATCGCAAACCATGGTCTGGTAATTGAGCAGGGCTTCCAGCCGCCCCTGACTGATTTCCGGCTGATAGGGCGTATAGGCGGTGTACCAGGCCGGGTTCTCGAGGATATTGCGCTGGATGACCGGCGGGGTGATGGTCCCGTAGTAGCCCTGACCGATCAGGGACACGAGCTTCCGGTTGCGGTTCGCCGTCTCGCGCAGCTTGTCGAGTGCCTCGCGCTCCGTCATCGGCTCGCCCCAGGCAAGCGGCGTCCGCTGGCGGATCGACGGCGGCACGGTGTCGTCGATGAGCGCGTCGAGACTGGGATAGCCGACGACCTTCAGCATCTCGTCCATCTCGGCCGGCGAAGGGCCGATGTGACGTCGATTGGCGAAGTCGTAAGGCTTGTAATCGGTAAAGGTAAAGTCCTTGGGCATGCTCATCAGGCGACGAACTCCTTGTAGGCCGCTTCGTCCAGGAGCGCATTGGCAGCGTCCGGATCGGCGAGCTTCAGTTTGAAGAACCAGGCCGCGCCTTGCGGATCGCTGTTGACGAGCGACGGATCGTCGACGATCGCCTGATTGACCTCGACGATTTCGCCATCAAGCGGACAATAGACGTCCGATGCCGCCTTGACGGACTCGACCGTCGCGGCCGAGTCGCCCTTGGAGAAGCTGGCACCCGCTTCCGGCAGCTCCACGAAGACAAGATCGCCGAGCTGGCCCGCGGCATGCTCCGTGATGCCTACTGTCGCGACGTCGCCCTCGATCTTCAGCCATTCGTGTTCCTCGGTGAATTTCAGCATACGCAGGTTCTCCTGATCAGCGTTTGTAGGTTTGTTTGATGAAGGGCAGGGCAGTGACGGCGATGGGCAGGTATTTGCCGCGCACCTCTGCGAACAGTCTGGTGCCGATTTCGGCGTGCTCGGCGGCGACATAGCCGATGGCGACCGGTCCATCCACGCTCGGTCCGAAGCCGCCGGAGGTGACGGTTCCTGCCGCCGTCCTGCCCTCCGCATCGGCAAAGAGATTGGCATTGCCGCGCACGGGCGCGCGGCCTTCGGGCCTTAGGCCGACACGCCGCCTGGAAACTCCGTCGGTGAGTTCGGCCAGTATCCGGCCGGCGCCCGGAAAGCCGCCGGCGCGCTCACCGCCGGCGCGGCGGCTTTTCTGGATTGCCCATTCGAGGCCCGCTTCGATCGGGCTCGTATTCGTGTCGATATCGTTGCCATAGAGACAAAGCCCCGCTTCGAGGCGGAGCGAGTCGCGTGCGCCGAGCCCGATGGGCAGGACGTCGGGATGTTCGAGCAGGCGCTGCGTCACATCCACAGCCGCGTCGGCGGGAATGGAAATCTCGAAGCCATCCTCGCCGGTGTAGCCGGAGCGGGAGATGATACAGCTCACGTCGTGAAGGTCGGCTTCGGCGACATCCATGAAGCGCATCGACGCGACGTCCGCCCACAGCTCGCACAGAACCGCTCCGGCCCGGGGCCCCTGAAGGGCGATCAGGGCACGGTCTGTCAGCATGGTCACGTCGCAGGCGCTGCCGAGACCGTCCTTGAGATGCGCAAGATCGGCATCCTTGCAGGCCGCGTTGACGACCAGAAAGAGATGATCGCCGCGATTGACGATCATCAGGTCGTCGAGAATACCGCCTGCGGCATTGGTGAAGAGGCCGTAGCGTTGCCGGCCCTCCCGGAGGCCGAGCACATCCGCCGGCACGAGCTTTTCGAGCGCCAGCGCCGCGTCCTCGACTTTTCCCGATTTCGGCCGCACGACGATCTGCCCCATGTGTGACACGTCGAAAAGGCCGGCGGCGGCGCGGGTATGCAGGTGCTCCTTCAATACGCCTTCCGGGTATTGGACCGGCATGTCGTAACCGGCGAAGGGCACCATGCGCGCACCGAGCGAAAGATGCAGCGCGTGCAACGGCGTGTGTTTCAAGGTGGAAACGTCTTCCAAGTCCGGCCTCCAGGTCTGGCGCGTCTTCGCGCCGGCTCACAATACCGGCGTCATGCGCCGACAAATTCGAGCCCCCTCTGTCCCTTTGCCTGAGATTGTTATCCCTTCGGCGAGCGCGAACGCTTCTCTCCAGAGTCCTACCGGCACCTTGCTGGTCCTTTGGCCTGAGAGTTTCCGGGGCGGTTGCTCCTTCGGCACCGGATCGAACCGGTTTCTCCCAACAAGGTCGAATCCAGATAACGGCGAAGGCCGGATTTTGGCAAGGGCCTATGTCGCGACCAAACATATTTTTGTCGCCCTGGCTTCATCCTCCGCGACCGGTGCGGCAAAATCGGCCTTTGCAATTTTCCTGGGCAGCGGATAGGGAAGACCGAAGAGAGGTGGCCATGACGGGGCGCGAGCGGAAATGGGAATTGGGGTGCGGCTGCTCGCAGCCTTCGCACTCCTATTCCTGTCCTTCGCTCATAAGCCAGCCCTTGCGAAAGCCATCGGCCCGGCGATCTCCGCCGAATATCTTCTCCCCGACGGCACCTTCGCCGATATCTGCTTCGGCACGGGCGGCGTCGATCATGACACCGGCCACGGCAAGTCGTCGTCATCGGCTCCCGTCTGCGAAGCGTGCCGGCTCGCCGCCTCCGTGCTCCTGCCGGCGGCGCCCGATGAAAGCTCGACGGCCGAAAACGGCAACTGGATCGCCGGAACGCCGATCGTCGCCGCCGAGGCGGTCCTTCTGCCCCTGCGCCTGTTGCCGCCACCGCGCGGTCCGCCGGCCCAACCGTAGATCTCCTCGAATCCAACCCAGAATTTCTTGCGCCGCTATGCGGCATTGACCCACGAAGGCCGCGTTCCGGCACGTGGTTCGGAGATTACGACATGAACAAGATCAGACTTTCCTTGCTTGCCACCGGCCTCACAGTTGCCGTGGCCGGTCCCGCCCATGCCCATGCGACATTCGAGACGGATAGCGCGCCGGCCGAAACGACCGTCAACGCCACCCTTCAGGTGCCGCATGGCTGCGACGGCAAGGCGACGACCGAAGTACGGGTGCAGTTGCCGGAGGGGTTCGTCTTCGCCAAGCCCCAGCCGAAGCCCGGCTGGGAGCTGGAGATCATCAAGGGCGACTACCGGAAGACCTATGACGATCACGGCACCAAGGTTTCCTCCGGTCCGCTGGAAATCCGCTGGAAAGGCGGCAACCTTCCCGACGAACATTACGACACCTTCGTCATGCGCGGGAAACTCGCGGGTTTCGACAAGGAGACCGTGCTCGCCTTTCCGACGACGCAGCTTTGCGGCGCCGACGGCAAGGTAGTCTGGGATCAGGTGGCGGCGGAGGGCCAGGACGCCCATTCCCTCGAGCATCCGGCGCCCACGATCACCGTCACCATGGCGACGGGCGGCGATGAGCACTCCGCTCACGCGGGGCATCATCAGTCCGCGGCCGAAGCGGTCAAGGTCGGCGACCTCGAGATCTCGGGCGGAGCCGTGAAGGCCATGCTGCCCGGTGCCAAGGTCGGCGGCGGCGGCTTCGTGGTCAGGAACGGCGGCAGTGCCGACGACCGCCTGCTTGCCGTCGAGAGCCCGGCCGCGGGTCGAGTCGAACTTCACGAGATGACGATGGAGAACGACGTCATGAAAATGCGCAAGCTCGAGGACGGCATCGCCGTTCCCGCCGGTCAGGCAGTCGAGCTGAAGAACGGCAGCCTGCATCTCATGTTCATGGAGGTGAAGAAGCCCTTTGCCGAGGGCGACATGGTGCCGGTGACGCTTACCTTCGAGAAGGCCGGTGAGGTCGACTATGTCCTACCGGTCGGCACGGCGGCGGGCAGCGCTCATTCCGGGCATAGCCATCAATAGCTGCCGGCGTGATCCTTGATCGGTTCAGGTTCCCTGAATGAACCGGTCGAGCATGTCGGTGAGCGCAACTTGCTCCGGTTCGTCGCCGGCAGGTCCATCTTCCTGCCGGCGATCTTCTTCGCGGCCGTTTTCGTCCTCCGCGTTTTCGAGATAGCGGCGAAGCGTTTCGGCCTGTGTCTGTTGCGGCAGACGGCGCTCTGCGCAGATCAGCATGAGGTGCAGCGGCAGCGCGCTTCTGATCTTCGGGACCGCCGCCTGCTCTTGGCCGCGCGCGGAAAGCAGTGTGATTGCCTCGTCGACAGGTCCATCGCCACGCAGGCGTGTGGGCGGCTTCAATGCGTCCGCCGCATAGGCCGCCGTCGTCGCGGAGATGGTAACGACCTGGGTCATCCTGTCAGTCCTCGGGCACGATAATCCTTTCCTGTGCCAGACTGCGATTGCGAGCAGGTGAAATCGGGTGATCGAATTTTAAGAAAATCGTAACGATTCGAGGACTGCGGGCTGAACGTTGCGCAATTTTGTGTACCGTCGGTTGAACGGTATGTACAATCGCAGCCGTAACCGAGAACCGGCGCGGCTTCTGCGCCGGCAGGAAATTTAGTTCATAAAAGTCATATTGAAGAAGGTCACTCACGAAAGGACGTAAATCAATGCGCGCGATCGTATTGTTGTTGGCGATCTTTGCTCTCAGCGCGTGCTCGCAAACGGGAAGGCCCAGCGCCGAACGGTATTATGCGGGGGAAGGCCAATACTATACCGGCGTCGTACCCCCGACGCCTTTCTGAAGCATGTCGCCCAGCCCCATAGCGGCTTTAAGAACGACAGCATGAAGCGAAGCCCGAAACGCGGCGCATGAACTCGTTTCAGTCGCGTAGGAAGAGGGCTGTCGCGGTGCGCCTCACGAGAAGCGCCCGCGCATCGCATGTCCCAACTTCGGCCGGCAACTGGTCGCAGAAGTTGCAGATCGACAGGTTTGGAATTGATCCGGCGCGAATGGCAGAATATCAATGGCCGTCAAACTGTTAGGAAAGGTATGGGGGCCTATGCGCAAGATCGTGTTGTTGCTCGCACTCGCCACGCTGGCGGCGTGCTCGCACACCGGGGACCGGGTGGTCGGCGGTGACGGGGATTACTATCATGGTCTAATCCCGCCGAGGTGATCGCCTCCGAGATCATCGTCGCCTCTACCGAGGCCAAATCCAATGCGACCCAAGCGGCGGCGGCTCGCAATGGCAAAACGGAGGCGCTGCGACTGTGCCGCCTCCGTCAGGGGAACCGGTTTATCCACACCTTGAAAACATAGGCGGCTGCGAAATTCCGCGAGCTTCCTTGGCCGGTCCAGGTGCTTAATAGCCTACGCGAACACCGCCGGGGCTCGCGGCGCTGAAATTGGGAACCGGATTCGGTCCGTACCATTGAGCATAGGTCGTGTTGTTTCCGCCGGTGCTGGTGCACCCCGACAGGACGGCAAGCGCCAATAGGGCGGTCAAATATTTGAGGGACATGAACTCTCCGATTCTGCTTCGTCAGACGCGCATAAATTGCGGTATCCCGAGGCGGCAGTCCATCGCTTTCACATTGACTCCTTTGCTTTTTCCTTCGTGAGACGAACGCTGCCGCGTCTCGTCGCATCGATGCCGCGAAAGCCGGCTACATCTTAGGGCGAAATATTCATGCAAGGGGAGAATGCAATGACGGAAAGACCGCGCCTGTTCGGAGCGGACTACAGTGTCTACGTGCGGATCGTGCGGCTGGTGCTGGCCGAGAAGGAGATCGGCTACGAACTCGTTCCCGTCGACATCTTCGCTTCCGAGGGGCCGCCACCGCACTACATCGAGCGACATCCCTTCGGCCGCATTCCCGCCTTCGACCATGCAGGCTTCAGGCTTTATGAGACCGGCGCGATAGCGCGCTATGTCGACGAGGTATTCGACGGGAGGCAGCTTCAGCCCCTCGATCCACGGGAACGCGCCCGCTGCAACCAGATCGTCAGCATCGCGGACAACTACGCCTATCCCGCTTTGGTCTGGGGGATCTACGTCGAGCGCGTCTCAAAGCCGGCAAGCGGCGCAGTTGCCGACGAAGCGGTATTCGCTGCAGCGCTGCCGAAAGCAAGGACCTGCCTGAAGGCGATGTCCGATCTCATGGGGGCGTCGCCATGGCTCGCAGGCGAGACCATGTCGCTCGCCGACCTCTATGCCGCCCCGATATTCGATTATTTCCTAAGGGCGCTGGAGGGGCAGGAGATGCTCCGGGAACATGAGAATCTGGCTGCGTGGTGGGCGCGGATCTCGGTGAGGCGCTCGATGGAGGAGACGCGGCCGGCCTAGTCCGAGTTTGCTCTTCCGTGAAGCCCGCGGATAGAACAGCTCAATGCCGAACGATTATATTTCGAACGACGCCTAGGACTATTCTCAGCCGCTGCCACTTTGAGAATCCCTCTGCAGAACAGCGATATGGCCGCTTCCAGGGAGGCGGCCATATCTATTACTGCGTCATTTCAGTGGGAGTGCGTCGTAACCAATGGCTGATTACAACTTCCGCCGCCTATCTCAGCTGCACCCGCTCGTGGCGCCGCATGTGTCGCACTTCTCGCACGTGCCGTTTCGCACCATCGTGAAGTTCTGGCACTCGGAGCACATGTTGCCGGTATAGCCCTGCATGATCGAGCGGGCGCGGCGTTCGGCTTCGACCTTCTTTGCCTCGGACTTTGCCGCAGCGGCCTCTGCCGCGGCCTTGTCGGAGAAGAGGGCAGTCACCTCCTGTTCCGCTTCTTCGGCAATCTCCTCGGCGAGTTCGACGGCCCGTTCCTCGTAATCGCGCTTGAAGGCGACGACTTCGGAGGTGGCGGCGGCGATTGCCGGCTCCAGCTTGCGCACGGCATTGCCGGAGATCGAGGTGACGGAAGCGCCGGCCGAGGCGCGGGCCGGGGCGGCCGTCGAAGCCCCCTTCGGTTCGGAGCGCTCGCCCGTGCCGCCGACGATGGACGGCTTGTAGCCGCGGGTCCAGCCGGTGGAGACGAGGTTGGTCTTTCCTTCCTGAATGCCGCGGCCGAGCGCGGTGTTGCTGAAGTCGGAGGTGTCGACATGAGCAAGGTCGTGGCGGCCGAGATAGGAAACGGCAAGCTCACGGAAGACATAGTCGAGGATTGACGTCGCGTTCTTGATCGCGTCATTGCCCTGGACCATGCCGGCCGGCTCGAACTTGGTGAAGGTGAAGGCCTCCACATATTCTTCGAGCGGCACGCCATATTGCAGGCCGAGCGAGATGGCGATGGCGAAGTTGTTCATCATCGCCCGGAAGGCCGCACCTTCCTTGTGCATGTCGATGAAGATCTCGCCGAGGCGTCCATCACCGAATTCGCCGGTGCGCAGATACACCTTGTGGCCGCCGACGATCGCCTTCTGGGTATAGCCCTGGCGACGGTTCGGCAGTTTCTCGCGGGCGCGCACTACCTTCTCGATGACGCGCTCGATGATCTTCTCGGTGACCGCGACCGCCTGGGCGGCTGCCGGCGCCTGCATCAGCTCTTCGATCGCGTCCTCGTCTTCCTCATCTTCGATCAGCGAGGCGTTCAGCGGCTGCGAGAGCTTGGAACCGTCGCGGTAGAGCGCATTCGCCTTCAGCGCGAGCTTCCAGGAGAGCATGTAGGCGTTCTTGCAATCCTCGACGGTCGCCTCGTTCGGCATGTTGATCGTCTTGGAGATTGCACCCGAAATGAAGGGCTGGGCGGCCGCCATCATGCGGATATGGCTTTCGACCGAGAGGTAGCGCTTGCCGATCTTGCCGCAGGGATTGGCGCAATCGAAGACCGGCAGGTGCTCTGCTTTCAGGAACGGTGCTCCTTCGAGCGTCATCGCGCCGCAGACATGGATGTTGGCGGCTTCGATGTCCTTTCTGGAGAAGCCCAGATGCTCGAGCAGGTTGAAGTCCATTGAGGCAAGCTGCTCGTCGCTGACCTTCAGCGTCGCCTTGAGGAAATCGGCGCCGAGCGTCCACTGGTTGAAGACGAACTTGATGTCGAAGGCAGCTTTAAGCGCCGCATTGACGGCTTCGATCTTCTCGTCGGTGAAGCCCTTGGCCTTCAACGTCGTCGGGTTGATGGCGGGCGCCTGGTTGAGGTTGCCGTGGCCGACGGCATAAGCCTCCATCTCGGCGATCTGGCTTTCCGAGTAGCCGAGCGTGCGCAACGCCTCGGGAACAGCACGGTTGATGATCTTGAAGTAGCCGCCGCCGGCGAGCTTCTTGAACTTCACCAGGGCGAAATCGGGCTCGATGCCGGTCGTGTCGCAATCCATTACGAGCCCGATCGTACCGGTCGGCGCGATCACGGTGGCCTGAGCGTTGCGGTAGCCGTGCTTCTCGCCGAGCTCGACCGCCTTGTCCCAGGCGCTCTTGGCATGGGCGATCAGGTCCTGGTCCGGGCAATCGCCGTGGACGAGCGCGACCGGGTTGACGGACAGGCCCTCATAACCGGCGGTGTCGCCGTGAGCCGCGCGGCGGTGATTGCGCATGACGCGCAGCATGTTGTCGCGGTTGGGCGCAAAGCCGGGGAAGGGGCCGAGCTTTGCGGAGATCTCGGCCGAGGTGGCATAGGCGACGCCGGTCATGATCGCGGTCAGCGCGCCGGCGATGGCGCGGCCCTCGGGGAGTCATAGGGAATGCCTGACGACATCAGCAGGCCGCCGATATTCGCATAGCCGAGGCCGAGCGTGCGGTATTCGTAGGAGAGCTCGGCGATCTCGCGGGACGGGAACTGCGCCATCATCACCGAGACTTCGAGAACGACCGTCCAAAGACGGACGGCATGCTCATAGTCGCCGATATTGATCCGCTTGGTCGCGGCATCCTTGAACTGCATCAGGTTGAGCGAGGCGAGATTGCAAGCCGTGTCGTCGAGGAACATGTATTCCGAGCACGGGTTCGATGCGCGGATCGGGCCTGCAGCCGGGCAGGTGTGCCAGTCGTTCATCGTCGTGTTGAAGTGCAGGCCCGGATCGGCCGAGGCCCAGGCGGCGTGGGAGATCGACTCCCAGAGATCGCGCGCCTTCAGGGTCTTCATGACGCGGCCGTCCTTGCGGGCGGTCAGGTGCCAATCGCCATCCGCCTCCACGGCGCGCAGGAAGTCGTCCTTGATCGAGACCGAGTTGTTGGAATTCTGGCCGGAAACCGTGAGATAGGCCTCCGAATCCCAATCCGTGTCATAGGTCTTGAACTGGATGTCCTTATAACCCTGACGCGCGAACTGAATGACGCGTTTGACATAGTTCTCCGGAACCAGCGCCTGCTTGGCGGCGCGGATCTCGCGCTTCAGCGCCGGGTTCTGCTTGGGATCGAAGCAGGCATCGTCGCTGCCGTCGCAATTGATGCAGGCCTTCATGATCGCCTTCAGGTGCTTGGCGACCATCTTCGAGCCGGTGACGAGGGCGGCGACCTTCTGCTCTTCCTTGACCTTCCAGTTGATATATTCCTCGATATCGGGATGGTCGATATCGACGACGACCATCTTGGCGGCGCGGCGCGTCGTGCCGCCCGACTTGATGGCGCCCGCGGCGCGGTCGCCGATCTTCAGGAAGCTCATGAGGCCGGAGGACTTGCCGCCGCCCGAGAGCCTTTCGCCTTCGGCGCGCAGATGCGAGAAGTTCGAGCCGGTACCGGAGCCGTATTTGAAGAGGCGCGCCTCGCGCACCCAGAGATCCATGATGCCGCCCTCGTTGACGAGGTCGTCCGCGACCGACTGAATGAAGCAGGCGTGCGGCTGCGGGTGTTCGTAGGCAGACTTGGACTTCGTCAGCTTGCCGGTGAAGGGATCGACGTAGAAGTGGCCCTGGCCGGGGCCGTCGATGCCATAGGCCCAGTGGAGGCCGGTGTTGAACCATTGCGGCGAGTTCGGAGCAACGCGCTGGGTGGCGAGCATGTAGGCGAGCTCGTCACGGAAGGCGCTGGCGTCCTCTTCCGTGTCGAAATAGCCGCCCTTCCAGCCCCAATAGGCCCAGGTGCCGGCCAGGCGATCGAAAACCTGGCGGGCATCGGTTTCGGAACCGTACTGCTCTTCCTTCGGCAGCGCCTTCAGCGCGTCGGCGTCCGGAACCGAGCGCCAGAGGAAGGACGGCACGTCGTTTTCCTCCACGCGCTTCAGTTTTGCCGGCACGCCGGCCTTGCGGAAATATTTCTGGGCGAGAATATCGGCGGCGACCTGCGAGAACTGCGCTGGCACGTCGATATCCGCAAGGCGGAAGACCACGGACCCGTCCGGGTTCTTGATCTCACTCGTCGCCTTGCGGAACTCAATCTCGGCATAGGCGGATTGCCCTGCCTTTGTGAAACGACGCTCGATCTTCATTGTCCCGTCCTTTGTTGCCATGCGCTAAAGCGCAGTTAACCTCGCCCGGCCGCGATGGATCTCGCAGCCAGCCTGAAAATTTCTGTCGATGTGAGGAAACCCAGCTCCTGGGTAATCCTGTATCTTGTGATGATGCTGGCTGCAAACACTAAATATAGTATTAACAGGCTCTTTACGCCAGCTCGAAATGCCGCTTTGGCGACCCAAATTTCGCGCAAAATTCCGCCACTGCAGCCGCTCGGGCTCATTCGCCCGGGCCGCATGTCGGAACCGACGATTTGGGGTGTGAACCGGCCTCTGAACTTCCCGGTCCGCCGCCGTCGCAACGTGAAATCCATTAACCGTGAATCGCCTCGGGGCGTCAAGGGGTGGTTTGTGACGGAAGTTTGGGCGCTATATCTTGTGTGGGTCGACTGTGGAAAACGGGGACATCGATCAATTCGTTGAAAAACAGGGACTTCCACCGCTTGCCTGCGAAGATGAGCTAGCGGCAGGCCGAAATTCAAATTTTTATGGATGAAAAAGCGGGTAAAAGACGTGGCCCAGCGCTACTCGCGATTGCGAATCAGGTGGGTGTGTGAAGCGGCCCGTTTGGTGATTCGGATGCGGTGATCTTGCTGCCCCTCTGGCCTGCCAGAGGGGCTCATGAACAAGACCTCGGCAATGGCCGCGCCTAGGCCACGCGTTTCTGCAGTTCCCTGGCGCCGTTCGGCGCGTTGACCTTGCCTGAGGAGATGAAGAAGGCAAAGACGTCGCGAGGTGCCGTCTCGGGCTTCCGTTCCGACGCAGCTTTCTCCAGGTCGTCCGGCTCACCGCCGGCGGCAAAGGTCTTCAGCCGCTCGGCCCAGCGATCGAGATCCTTCGGCGGATAGCAGGTCTTCACCTCGTCGCTGCCCTTCTGCAGCCGTGCATAGACGAAATCACTCGTGACATCGGCGATCATCGGGTAGTCCGCATGCTCGGCAAGAACGACGGCCACCTTGTACTTTTCAATGAGCTTGACGAAGTCCGGAACCTGGAAGCTGGGGTTGCGGACCTCGACCACGTGGCGGAGCTTCAGGCCGTCCTGCTTATCCGGCAGGAGCTTCAAGAATCCCTCGAAATCCTCCGCGTCGAATTTCTTGGTCGGCGCGAACTGCCAGAGAATGGGACCGAGGCGGTCGCCGAGTTCCGTCAGTCCTTGGGTCAGGAACCGCTCCATGGATTCACCGGCTTCGGAGAGGACCCTGCGATTGGTCACGAAGCGGCTCGCCTTCAGCGAAAAAATGAAGCCGTCGGGAACCTCCGACGCCCACTTGGCAAAAGTCGCCGGCTTCTGTGAGCTGTAATAGGTGCCGTTGACCTCGATCGTCCGCAATTCCTTGCCGGCGAATTCGAGTTGCCGCTTCTTCGGAAGATCGTCCGGATAGAAGGTGCCTTCCCAGGGTTCGAAGTTCCATCCGCCGATGCCGATACGGATTTGTCCCGAATTTGCCATCCACTTCCTCCTCGATGCTCACTCAGACGCGCAAAACCGCTGTAGCCGGGGCGAATCAGAGACGCCACCCGATTTCACGAGGCGTCCGGCCCGGCCACATCACTCCGCCGCAACCACCTTTTTCACTGGCCGGCGCTCCAGAAGCTCCTTCAGGAACTGGCCGGTATAGGAGCGCTGCTCCTTCACGACCTCTTCCGGCGTCCCCTGCGCAATGACCTCGCCGCCGCCGTCGCCGCCTTCCGGGCCGAAGTCGATGATCCAGTCGGCCGTCTTGATGACTTCGAGATTGTGCTCGATGACCACTACGGAGTTACCCTGATTGACCAGCTCATGCAGAACTTCAAGAAGCTTGGCTACGTCGTGGAAATGCAAGCCAGTTGTCGGCTCGTCGAGAATATAGAGCGTGCGCCCGGTTGAGCGTTTCGACAACTCCTTGGCGAGCTTGACGCGCTGGGCTTCGCCGCCCGAAAGCGTGTTCGCCTGCTGGCCGATCTTGATATAGCCGAGGCCCACCTGGTTCAGTGTCACCAGCTTGTCGCGCACCGCCGGAACGGCCGCGAAGAACTCGACGCCTTCCTCCACCGTCATGTCGAGCACATCGGCGATCGACTTTCCCTTGAAGTGAACGTCCAGCGTCTCGCGATTGTAGCGCTTGCCGTGACAGACGTCGCAGGTGACGTAGACATCCGGCAGGAAGTGCATCTCGATCTTGATGACGCCGTCACCCTGACAGGCCTCGCAGCGGCCGCCCTTGACGTTGAAGGAGAAGCGGCCCGGCTGGTAGCCGCGCGCCTTTGCTTCCGGCAGCCCGGCGAACCAGTCGCGAATGGGCGTGAAGGCTCCGGTATAGGTCGCCGGGTTGGAGCGCGGCGTGCGGCCGATCGGCGACTGGTCGATGTCGATCACCTTGTCGATATGCTCGAAGCCGTCGATCCGGTCGTGTTCGGCCGGATTTTCGCGCGCGCCCATGACGCGGCGGGCGGCAGCCTTGTAGAGCGTCTCGATCAGGAAGGTGGACTTGCCCCCGCCCGATACCCCGGTGACGGCGGTGAAGACACCGAGCGGGATCGATGCGGTCACGTTCTTCAGATTGTTGGCGCGCGCGCCGACGACGGTGACTTCCTTCTTCTTCTTCGGTTTGCGCCGTTCGCCGGGCACGGCAACGGAAAGCTCGCCGGAGAGATATTTCCCCGTCAGCGATTTCGGATTGGACATGATATCGGAAGGGGTCCCTTCCGCAATGACCTCGCCACCGTGAATGCCGGCCGCCGGGCCGATGTCGACGACGTAATCGGCCGTGAGGATCGCATCCTCGTCATGCTCCACGACAATGACCGTGTTGCCGATGTCGCGCAGATGCCTCAGCGTATCCAGGAGGCGGGCATTGTCGCGCTGGTGAAGGCCGATCGAGGGCTCGTCGAGAACATAGAGAACGCCCGTCAACCCTGAGCCGATCTGCGACGCGAGCCGGATGCGCTGGCTTTCTCCGCCCGAAAGCGTCCCGGAATTGCGCGAAAGGCTCAGATATTCGAGGCCGACGTCGTTCAGGAAGCGCAGGCGCTCGCGGATCTCCTTGAGGATGCGCACGGCGATCTCGTTCTGCTTCGTGCTAAGATGCTCGGGCAAGACCTCGAACCAGTCGCGTGCGGCGCGAATAGACATATCGGAAACCTCGCCGATATGCAGCGCGTGGATCTTGACGGCAAGCGCTTCCGGCTTCAGCCGGTAACCGGCACAGGCGGGGCAGGGCGCTGCCGACATATAGCGCTCGATCTCCTCGCGCGCCCAGGCGCTGTCGGTCTCTTTCCAGCGGCGTTCGAGATTCGGCACGATGCCCTCGAACGTTTTCGTCGTGTTGTAGGATCGGGCGCCGTCCTGATAGTGGAAGGTGATCTTGTCCTTCGTGCCGTGGAGAATCGCGTCCTGTGCTTCCTCGGAAAGCTCGCTCCAGCGACTGCCGAGCTTGAAGCCGAAAACCGTGCCGAGGGCCTCGAGCGTCTGGTTGTAGTAGGGCGAGGTGGATTTCGCCCAGGGTGCGATGGCGCCGTCCCTGAGGGTGCGGTTCGGCTCCGGAACGATCAGCGCCTCGTCGATCTTCTGCTGGCTGCCCAGCCCGTCGCAGGTCGTGCAGGCTCCGAAGGGATTGTTGAAGGAGAAAAGCCGCGGCTCGATCTCGGGAATGGTGAAACCCGAGACGGGACAGGCGAACTTCTCGGAAAACAGCACCCGCTCATGGGTTTCGTTCAGCGACTTGTTGGCCGAGCCGCCGGCGGAGGTCTCTTCCGGAGGCAGGGGGCGGTCGGCGAATTCGGCGATCGCCAAGCCGTCGGCGAGCGTAAGGCAGGTTTCGATACTGTCGGCGAGACGGGTTCCGATATCGGGCCGCACCACGACACGGTCGACGACCACGTCGATGTCGTGCTTGTATTTCTTGTCGAGCGCCGGCACGTCGGCAATCTCGTAAAATTGCCCGTCTACCTTTACGCGCTGGAAGCCCTTCTTCATCAGCTCGGCGAGTTCTTTTCTGTACTCGCCCTTGCGCCCGCGCACGAGCGGGGCCAGCATATAGAGGCGCGTTCCCTCGCCGAACTCCAGCACCCGGTCGACCATCTGGCTGACGGTCTGGCTTTCGATCGGCAGGCCCGTGGCGGGAGAATAGGGCACGCCGACGCGCGCGAAGAGCAGGCGCAGATAGTCGTAGATCTCGGTAACGGTTCCGACAGTCGAACGCGGGTTGCGCGACGTGGTCTTCTGCTCGATCGAGATCGCCGGCGAGAGCCCATCGATCTGATCGACGTCGGGCTTCTGCATCATTTCGAGAAATTGGCGCGCATAGGCCGAAAGGCTCTCGACATAGCGCCGCTGGCCCTCGGCGTAGATCGTGTCGAAGGCAAGCGAGGATTTCCCGGAGCCCGAAAGGCCGGTCATCACGATCAGCTTGTTGCGCGGCAGATCAAGGTCGATGCCCTTGAGATTGTGCTCGCGAGCGCCGCGAATGGAGATGGTCTTGAGTTCGCTCATCGGAAGGCCAGCTTTGTATGTCGGTTGAAAGCCCCCTATGTAATGACGGCCGCGCCCATGTCGAGGCGCAATCGGCAAAAGAGGCGGTTCAATTGCGATTCGGTTGACAGGATCATAGAGGAATAATAGAACAAAAAAAGAACAAACTCTGCCATATCCACGCCAAATCAACTGTGGATTATGCGCGATACGGGGCGTATCGGCGGCGGCGGGCCGCTAAGGTGTTCGCACATGAGACATTGGAAAGCCGGCCGAGCGGTCCGGCGGCAGAAACGGGAAAAGCGATATGGCTGGTAGCGTCAACAAGGTGATCTTGATCGGAAACGTCGGGGCCGACCCGGAAATCCGGCGCACGCAGGACGGCCGGCCGATCGCCAACCTCAGAATTGCCACCTCCGAAACCTGGCGCGACCGCAATTCGGGCGAGCGCCGCGAGAAGACGGAGTGGCACACGGTCGTCGTCTTCAACGAAGGCCTCTGCAAGGTCGTCGAACAATATGTGAAGAAAGGCGCCAAGCTCTACATCGAAGGCCAGCTGCAGACGCGCAAGTGGCAGGATCAGACCGGCAATGACCGCTATTCGACCGAGGTCGTCCTTCAGGGCTTCAACTCGACCCTGACGATGCTCGACGGTCGCGGAGGCGAGGGCGGCGGCGGAGGTCGCGGCGGCAGCGACTACGGCGGTGGCGGCTACGAGGAATACGATCAGTCGCGGTCCTCCTCGGGCGGCGCCCGGTCCGGCGGTCAATCGAACCAGCCGAACCAGGGCGGCAACTTCTCGCGCGATCTCGACGACGACATTCCGTTCTGATCGACTGCTCCAGCCAGCCCGAGACCCATCCGGCCCGCTTCGTTGCGGGCCGTTCTCGTTATGCCTTCAGACCTGAAACGCCGAGCGCACGCCGTCCACGACGAATTGAACGGCGAGTGCGGCAAGGATGACGCCGAGGAGGCGGGTAAGGATCGCCCGGCCGGTGACGCCCAGGAACCGGTCGATGCGCTCGGCGATCACCAGCGCCAGGAACAGTATGGCCATCGATGCGGCAATGACGACGATGAGCTGCACCCGATCCAACGCCGAGGGGAAGGAGCTGCCGAGAAGGATGGTTGCCGAGATCGCTCCCGGTCCGGCGATCAGGGGCAGTGCGAGAGGGAAGACCGCGATATTGTGAAGGTGGTCCTTCGTGATCGCCGTCTCCCCGGCCTTCTCCTTTCGCTCCTGGCGTTTCTCGAAAATCATCTCGAAAGCGATCCAGAAGAGCAGCATGCCGCCGGCGATCCGGAAGGCGCCGATCGAGATGCCGAGCAGACCGAGGATGCCGTCGCCAAAAAGCGCAAAGGCGGCGAGGATGAAAAAGCGATGAGCGAGCCGCGGGTCGCGACCTGGAAGCGCTGTTGCCGGCTCAAGCCGACGGTCAGGCTCAGGAAGATCGGCGCAAGGCCGGGCGGATCAAGCGTGACGAGCAGCGTCGTCAGCGCATTGACCAAGAGATCGACATCGAACATCCGTATCCCCTTCCGGATTTCTACCCCGGCTATTCCCGGTGGTGCGGCCCGCATTGTTAGGCAAGCGATGCGAGCTTGGAAAGAGCGGGTAGCCAAGTGCAACGCAATGGCTTAAACCAGCGCCATCCCCGAGGCGCGCAGCTTTCCTTGCGAGCTCCTTTCCTTGCCCTAGAAAAGCCTGTTCCTGCGGCAAAAGACTGTTCAAAACACCGGCCGAAAATTGGCGCTCCGAGCCGCATTCGGCTATAAAAAACCGATTGATTCTGAACAAAGATCGTGATCGCCATTGACTGAGCAAAGCACCCCCGGCGGCGGAAAAAATCCGCCAGGCATCGAGCCGATTTCCATCATCGAGGAAATGCAGCGGTCGTATCTCGATTACGCCATGAGCGTGATCGTGTCGCGCGCGCTTCCCGACGTGCGCGACGGTCTCAAACCCGTTCATCGCCGCATCCTCTACGGGATGAGCGAGCTCGGCATCGACTGGAACAAGAAATACGTAAAATGCGCCCGCGTCACCGGTGACGTGATGGGTAAATACCATCCGCACGGCAACATGGCGATTTACGATGCGCTCGCACGCATGGCGCAGGATTGGTCTCTGCGGCTGCCGCTGATCGACGGCCAGGGCAACTTCGGCTCCGTCGACGGCGATCCGCCGGCGGCAGAGCGTTATACCGAGTGCCGGCTTCAGAAGGCGGCGCATTCGCTGCTGGACGATCTCGACAAGGATACGGTCGATTTCCGCGACAACTACGACGGCACCCTGCACGAGCCCGTCGTCGTCCCGGCAAAGTTCCCGAACCTGCTCGTCAACGGGGCCGGCGGCATCGCCGTCGGCATGGCGACCAATATCCCACCTCATAACCTCGTAGAGGTGATCGACGGCTGTATCGCCCTGATCGACAATCCCGCGATCGAACTGCCGGAGCTGATGCAGATCATTCCGGGGCCGGATTTCCCGACCGGGGCGCTGATCCTCGGCCGTTCGGGAATCCGTCAGGCCTACGAGACCGGCCGCGGCTCCGTCATCATGCGCGGGCGTGCCCATATCGAGCCGATGCGCGGCGATCGCGAGCAGATCATCATCACCGAGATTCCCTATCAGGTGAACAAGGCGACGATGATAGAGAAGATGGCCGAACTCGTCCGCGAGAAGCGGATCGAGGGCATTTCCGATCTTCGCGACGAATCCGACCGCCAGGGCTATCGCGTCGTCATCGAACTGAAGCGCGACGCCAACGCCGAGGTCATTCTCAACCAGCTTTACCGCTACACGCCGTTGCAGACCTCCTTCGGCTGCAACATGGTGGCGCTGAACGGCGGCAAGCCGGAGCAGATGACGCTGCTCGATATGCTGCGCGCCTTCGTCTCCTTCCGCGAGGATGTCGTCAGCCGGCGCACGAAATACCTGCTGCGCAAGGCGCGCGAGCGGGCGCATGTGCTGGTCGGTCTCGCGATCGCGGTCGCGAATATCGACGAGGTGATCAAGCTCATCCGCCAGGCGCCGGATCCGCAGACCGCGCGCGAACAGCTGATGGAGCGCCGCTGGCCGGCGCACGACGTCGATGCGCTCATCCGGCTGATCGACGACCCGCGCCACCGGATCAATGACGACGCTACGTATAACCTGTCCGAAGAACAGGCTCGCGCGATCCTCGACCTGCGCCTGCAGCGTCTGACCGCGCTCGGCCGCGACGAGATCGGCGACGAACTCAACAAGATCGGCGAGGAGATCAAGGATTACCTCGACATCCTGTCGTCCCGTCTCCGTATCATGCAGATCGTCAAGAACGAACTTGCCGCAGTCCGTGACGAGTTCGGCACGCCGCGCCGAACCGAGATTGCCGACGGCGGTCCGGACATGGACGACGAGGACCTGATCGCGCAGGAGGACATGGTGGTTACCGTGTCCCATCTCGGCTACATCAAGCGTGTGCCGCTGACGACCTATCGGGCGCAGCGCCGCGGCGGCAAGGGCCGCTCGGGCATGGCCACGCGCGACGAGGATTTCGTTACCAGGCTGTTCGTCGCCAATACGCACACGCCGGTTCTGTTCTTCTCCTCGCGCGGCATCGTCTATAAGGAGAAGGTCTGGCGCCTTCCGATCGGCACGCCGCAGTCGCGCGGAAAGGCGCTGATCAACATGCTGCCGCTGGAACCCGGCGAGCGCATCACCACGATCATGCCGCTTCCCGAGGACGAGACGACCTGGGAAAACCTCGACGTCATGTTCTCGACGACCCGCGGCACGGTCCGTCGCAACAAGCTCTCAGACTTCGTCCAGGTCAACCGCAACGGCAAGATCGCGATGAAGCTCGAAGAGGAGGGCGACGAAATCCTCTCGGTCGACACCTGCACCGAGTTCGACGACGTGGTGCTCACGACGGCCCTCGGCCAGTGCATCCGCTTCCCCGTTGCCGATGTCCGCGTCTTTGCGGGCCGCAACTCGATCGGCGTTCGCGGCATTTCGCTCGGTGACGGCGACCGGATCATCTCGATGGCCATCGTCGCTCACGTCGAAGCCGAGCCGTGGGAGCGTGCCGCTTATCTGAAGCGGTCGGCCGCGGAGCGTCGCGCCTTGACCGGTGAAGAAGAGGAAATCGTGCTTGTCGGCGAGGAGGTCACCAATGGCGGCGAACTCACCAATGAGCGCTACGAGGAACTGAAGGCGCGCGAGCAATTCATCCTGACGGTCTCGGTGAAAGGCTTCGGCAAGCGTTCCTCGTCCTACGACTTCCGCACTTCAGGCCGCGGCGGCAAGGGCATTCGCGCCACCGATACCTCGAAGACGGCGGAAATCGGCGAACTCGTCGCCGCCTTCCCGATCGAGCACAACGACCAGATCATGCTCGTTTCCGACGGAGGTCAGCTCATCCGGGTTCCGGTGGAAGGCATTCGCCTGGCGAGCCGCGCCACCAAGGGCGTGACCATTTTCTCCACCGCCAAGGACGAGAAGGTCGTTTCGGTCGAGCGGATCAGTGAGCCGGATGGCGACGAGGAGATCGAAGCCGTAGGTGCCGAAGGCGTCATGGCCGAACCGGAGCTGCCGCCGGACACCACGTCGACACCGGAGGAGTGATCGAAGCGCAGAATAAGTTCAGACCCGCCGCTTTCCAGCGGCGGGTCTTTTTTGTGGAATCGATTTATTGGCGCAGGTAGTCGAGAAGCCCGCGGGCAAGGGCATCGAAAACCACGCGGCAACGTGGCGTCGCACGCAGATTTTCGTGCATTACGAGCCAGGTCTCGAGCTTCAGTTCAAAGGCATCCGCCAGCACGTGCATGAGATCCGGGTCGCGGGCGGCAAGCGCGTTTTGGCAAATGCCGATGCCGAAACCGGCGCGGATCGCCGCGAGTTGAGCAAGATTGCTATCGGATTTGAAAGCGAAGCGCCCGATCGGCAAGTCCGGTGCTCTTCCTTTGATCGAGCGGATCGCCGGCGTTTCCCGGTCATAGCCAATCACGCTGTGGCGCGAGAGATCCTCAAGCGTCTGCGGTATCCCACGGCGCTCCAGATAGGAGCGATGCGCATGGAAGCCGAGCGGAACCGCACCGATATGGCGCGCAACCAGTGCCTCCTGGGCCGGCGCGACCATGCGCACAGCGATATCCGCCTCCTGGCGAAGCAAGTCTTCGACGACATCCGATGCGGAAAGTTCGACGGAGAGGTCCGGGTAGTCCCTGTGCAATTCGGCGAGGATCGGGGGCAGGACTTCAACGCCGATGACCTCACTGGCGCTGATACGGACCGTTCCGCCGATCGCACCGTGTTGTCCTGATGCGGCACGCAACAGGGCTGCAGCTGTCGCTGCCAGGGTCTCGGCATAGGGCCGCAACTCCAGCGCGGCGTCGGTCGGCATCAATCCGTGCGGCGAACGCGTGAAGAGCGGAAACCCCATCGAGGTCTCCAAGGCATCTATGTGCCGGCCAACGGTCGGCTGGGTCAGGCCGAGCTGGCGCGCCGCGGCCGATAGCGAGCGCTCGCGCAACACCATGAGAAAGGTGCGGTAGAAGTCCCAACTCGGCTCAATGAGGTTCATGCATTTCAGTATAGCGGCAAGACCTATTTAGACAATTCCGTTTAGCCGAATGATGGCCGATGCTCCCTTCGTCAAGCGATGGAGAGAATGATGAGCGCGACGAAAGAGAAGACAGGAACGGTCCTGGTGCTGGGTGCAACAGGCGGAATCGGTGGCGCCGTGGCGCAAAACCTGAATGCGCGTGGGTGGAAAGTCCGCGCACTGCACCGCAACGCTGCGAAGGTATCCGCAGAAGCGCCGGCCCTCGAGTGGGTTCAAGGCGACGCGATGAACGCCGCGGATGTTCGTGCCGCGGCAGAGGGAGTGGGGTTCATCGTGCATGCGGTCAATCCGCCCGGTTACCGCGACTGGGAACGCCTTGTGCTGCCGATGCTCGACAACACTATAGGTGCTGCCAGACAGGTTGCCGCCCGTATCGTGTTACCGGGCACGATGTATAACTTCGGGCCCGACGCTTTCCCAATTCTTCGTGAGGATTCACCGCAGCGGCCACTGACGAAAAAGGGGACGATTCGCAAGGAAATGGAGGCTCGGCTGAAAGCTGCCTCTGAGGAAGGCACCGGCGTCATCATCCTCAGGGCGGGGGATTTCTTCGGGCCGAATGCTGGGAACAACTGGTTCTCGCAAGGGCTGGTGAAGCCTGGAAAGCCGCTGACGACGGTAACTTATCCCGGCGCGAAAGGGGTCGGGCACCAATGGGCCTATTTGCCGGACATGGCGGAGACGATGGCACGCCTGATCGAGCGTGCGGAAACCCTCCCGCCCTTCGCCGTCTTCCATATGCGCGGACACTTCGACGATGAAGGCACCGGAATGATCGCCGCGATCAGACGTGCGGCGGACAGGCCGCACCTAAGGGTTCGGACCTTTCCGTGGTGGCTCGTCACGCTGGCGTCGCCCTTCGTCCCGTTCTTTCGGGAAGTTAAGGAGATGCGCTATCTTTGGCGGAAGCCGCTTGAAATGCGCAACGATCGCCTTGTCGCGCTGCTGGGCGAAGAGCCGCATACGCCGATCGACCAAGCCGTCGCAACGACGCTTGCGTCTCTTGATTGCCTGCGCAGTGAAACGAGCAACAATTTCCCCGCCGGGCATAGCGGCAACGCGCTGGGGCGTGCATCCGTCAGTTCTTGAACACGACGCAGACGCCACCGCTCTTGCGGATGGCGGCGCAAAGCTGGTCTGCCTCGGCGCGTGTCTGCCGGCCGATGCGGGCAGCGTAGCGGCGCCTGGACCCGAAGCTGGCATTGCGCTCCCGCACCAGAACTGCCTTTTCCCTGTTGATCGGAGCGGGCAATTTTTTCACGGCGTTCAGGAACAGCCGCTGCGCCATGGATTTCTGATAGTGGGCCGAAAGCTGAACGCCCCAGGGCGCCCAGACGGCTTCATCGGCGATAACCAGCTCGCGCAAGCGCCGCGTATTGGCAAGCGCGACGCAGCCATCGAGGAAGCTTTTGTCCTTGTCGAGTTCGATGTTGAGCGACTTCGGTGGGTTGTCGCGCCAGTCTTCGACCGAATAGGCGGTGATCGCCAGCACGTAATCCCGCGTTTCATAGGGTAGACGGTCCTTTTCCAGGAAGCGCTCCAGGCCTGCTTCGCCGGCATTGTAGGCCGCCGCCGCAAAACCGAGATTGCCGTACCGGGACTTGAGCTCCCTCAGATATTCGGCGGATTTGCCGAGCGCCGCCACCGCGTTGAAGCTGTCCGAGAGGCCGCGCAGCTTTGCCGTCGCGGGCATGAACTGGGCAATTCCTTCTGCGCCCTTGGGGCTGATGGCGTCCGGCTGGAAAAGACTTTCGCGCCAGATCAGACGGGCGAAGAAAGCGGCGGGCAGATCGTTCGCCTTGGCATAATGTTCGATGATGCCGCAGACGTCGCGGGCGAAATTGTCGGGGCTGATGCAGAGACGGAGGAAGGGGTTTGCCGTGGACACCCCCGAGTAGAGGCACTTCCGCGGCGGAGCCGGCGCGTCGGTGCGTGCCTCCGCAGCCCCGGAGTGGGCGGAGACAAAACACATGACCACGGACAACACGGCCGCGGCGACGCGTGCCAGACGTCCCTTCAGGGTGCTCCGGATACAGCTTGTGCCTGCCTTTTCGTACGCGACCATGCGGCCCTCGGCGACCAACGAGTGCATATAGATAGCATCTTCGTTGCGGACGAGAAATCGGGCTGCAAAGCTTTCAGTCCGGAGAACCGGTGCGAAGGATCAGTTGCATGAAGGTGAGGTCCAGCCATCGACCGAATTTCGTGCCGACCTCCTTCATATGGCCGGCCTCACGAAAACCGAGTTGCTCATGGAGACGGATCGACGGCAAGTTTGCCGACTCTATCCCCGCGACCATCACGTGCTTGCCAAGTGCTTCGGCCCGATCGATGAGCGCGAGCATCAGCGCCCGGCCTATGCCGCCGCCGCGCTGGTCCGTCCGCACATAGACCGAGTGCTCGACCGTGTGCCGGTATCCGTCGAAGGCGCGCCACTCGCCGAAGGAGGCGTAGCCGACGACCTCGCCGTCAGGGGAAAGGGCGGCAAGCACCGGAAAGCCGGCAGCGTTGCGTGCTTTCAGCCACGCTTTCCGATTGGCGACGTCGACAAGGGTCTCGTTCCAGATCGCCGTCGTGTTCGCCACAGCGTCGTTGTAGATCGCGCATATCGCCGGAAGATCGGTTTCGGCGGCATCTCTGATTTCCATACTCTTCCTCCGGGTCCAGCGGGCTTGTCAGCTCAACAGAGTTTCTCCCCGTCCACTAGCCGCTCAGCTCCGCGGCTGCAATCGCGGCCACTGCCAAAGTGCTTTCCGGGCTTTCTCCGTCGCCAAGGAACCAGGCCGCCGACAGGCCGGCATAGGCGATGATCCACCGAAGGAGCCTCTTCGGCTCCAGCCGCGCCTCATGGGCGACGATTGCAAGCTGTCCGGATAGCCGCCCCGGAGCGGTTACGACGGGAAGCTCCGGATTGCAGAAAAGATTGGCGTAATCGAAACCGCGATCGCCATAGAGACCCTTGGGATCTATGGCGAGCCAGCCCCGGGCATCGAAGTCGAGAATGTTGCCGTGGTGAATGTCTCCGTGCAGTGCGACTGGCTCTTCGGGCGCGGATAGGAGATGGTGGGCGGCGTCTGCACAGGTCCTGAGAATACCGCCATGGGCGCGGGCTGCAGGGTCCAGCGCCTGGAACCAGCGCTCGAGCGGTGCGAGACCCGCAGGCATGGAGGCCCGTGGTGCATGCAACGCGGCAACGGTGCGGCAGACGATCCGGGTGGCGTCGTCGTCGCTGCCGGTCATCGCCATATGAAGAAGCGATCGGCGGCTCTCCGACCGTTCGAGGAGGATGGCGCTTTCGGTTGCGGCGTAGACCCGGGCGACGCCGTGGCCATCCCACCATCGCATCAACTGCCCACCAAATCTTTCCTCCGGCTCGTCTGCCACCTTGAGCATCGCCGGCAGGCCGCGCCAGCGAACGGGCAGGAGACGGCTCGTCCGCGTGAGGATAGGGTCGCCTTCGGGCTCTAGAGACCATTCATCGATGAAGGACGTGAACATCGGGGCAGCATAATCGATTCGCTGCGCAAGGAGCCCCGCGCATCGGGCGGGGCTCCTTGGTCTTTATCGATTCAGGCGACGTTTTCGAGCGACGGGTAATCCGTATAACCCTTGGCGCCGCCGCCATAGAAGGTCGCCTGGTCCGGCGCATTCAGGGGCACGTTGTCTCTCAAACGACGAACGAGATCCGGATTGGCGATGAAGGGTTTGCCGAAAGCAACCAGATCGGCTTCGCCGTTTTCGACCGTCTTCAGCGCCAGATCGCGATCGTAACCGTTGTTCGTCATCCAGGCTGCCCTGCCGCCGGCGGCTGCGTAGGCGGCACGGAGGCTTGTGTAGTCGAAGGGCCGGTCACCCTGCTGATGGTCGCGCGCCCCACCGGTAGCGCCCTCGATCACGTGCACATAGGCGAGCGGATAGCGGGCCAGGCCCTCGGCGACATAGGTGAAGAGCGGCTGCGGATCCGGATCGAAGGCGTCGTTGGCGGGGGTCACGGGAGAGATGCGGATCCCGACCCGGCCAGCGCCGATCTCCTTGGTAACGGCATCGACCACCTCGAAGAGGAAGCGGGCGCGGTTCTCGATCGAGCCGCCGTAGGCGTCCGTGCGCTGATTGGACCCGGAGCGCAGGAACTGGTCGATCAGATAGCCGTTGGCAGCATGGATCTCGACGCCGTCGAAACCGGCTTCGATCGCGGCCCGAGAAGCTTTGCGGTAATCCTCGACGATTCCGCCGATCTCCGCCAGTTCGAGCGCCCTCGGTTCGGAGGTTTCGGCAAAGCTGCCGGTCCCATCGGGATTGACGAGATAGGTCTTCGATTTTGCGCGGATAGCGGAAGGGGCGACCGGTTTGCCGCCCTGCGGCTGGAGCGAGTCGTGGGATATCCGCCCGACATGCCACATCTGCACGACGATCTTGCCACCGGCTTTGTGAACCGAATCCGTGACCTTGCGCCAGCCGGCGAGGGCCTCCGGTTTGTAAAGGCCCGGCACGTCGGCATAGCCCTGGCCCTGGTGGCTTATCGCCGTCGCTTCGGTGATCAGCAGGCCGGCGGATGCGCGCTGTTCGTAATAGGCGACGTTCAGATCATTGGGCACGGCCTGGGGTGAACGGTTCCGGGTCAGAGGTGCCATCACCACGCGGTTGCTGAGGCTGATATCGCCGATCGTGATCGGGTCGAAGAGAGAGGCCATGGATTGTCCTTTCCATTGCGGTTGAGACTTGGGAGGAAGTGGGGGAAATCAGAGATCGCCGATGGTCTTCAGAAACGCTGCGATGGTCTCCTCATTGCGCCGATAGAAGACCCACTGGCCGACGCGGCGGGTCGTCACCAGACCGGCGCGCTGCAGCACGGCGAGATGAGATGAAACCGTCGACTGCGACAGGCCGCATCTTTCGAACTGCCCTGCGCAGACGCCCATGTCGAGCGGATGCTCCTGGCCGGAGAAATGCGTCTGCGGCTCCTTCAGCCAGGTCAGGATCTCCATGCGCGTCGGATGCGCCAATGCTTTGAGGATTTCGTCTCTATCCATCGTATTTCGGTGTATTTAGTTTCTTCGATATATATATCGCTAAAATTCGATACAGGAAGTCACAACGTCGTGAATACCGAGGGCCCCAAATGACGTGTGAGTGCCGGGCAAAACGCGGGCAAAAAAGAGGGCCACAAGAAACTTGGGCCCTTTCAGTTGTGAAGGTTTCAAACCTCCAGAGGGGAACAGCTGCTGCAGCGGCTGGGGAGGAGAAAGCCGCTAGATGCACCAGCTGAAAGAGATATGGGGAGGGCCGTAGCCGCTTTCAATAGCCGTTCCGAAGATTTTCGCAACTGAGGGCTGTGGGGCTCCCGCAGGCAAAAAAGAGGGCCACAAGAAAACTTGGGCCCTTGTAGTTGTGAAGGTAATTAAAACCTCCAGAGGGGAACAGCTGCTGCGGTGGCACTGGGAGGAGAAGCCACCAAAGATGCATCAGCTGAGTGTGGTATGCTGCTTTTTTGGGCTGTCGGCAATCATTTAATATGCATGACAGCCATGCCGTTTGCGCATCGCTGCTCATTTTTGCAGCGCACAAGGACGCAGTTCGCGAGGAGCGCCGCTCACATATGAAAAGAGTCGAGCACTAACAAAGGCTTACGCAAGAAGCTGGCAATTGCTCACAAATCGGGCAATTGAACGGAACGTCAAAAGTTCCAGTTTCTCGCTTTAGCGACGATGTAATCGCGGAAGACTTTCAGCTTCGCCGCGTTCTTCAATTCGTCCGGATAGCAGAAATAGGTATCGAAAGAGGGGATGTCGGCGCTTATCGGCAGTTGAATGAGACCGGGATCGCGGCCGACGATATAGTCCGGAAGCATGGCGATGCCGATGCCGAGCAGGCAGGCGCGCTTGATCGATGTCTGGCTGTTGATCTGCAGATGCGATATGCGCGGATTGTCGGAATCGCGTCCGGCAATCTCCAGCCAGTTCACGTCGAGCAGATAGTTGGGGGCGGGCTCGCCGAAGGTGATGATCCGGTGATTGTCGAGATCGTCAAGCGACTGCGGCTCGCCATATTTGTTGATGTAGGACGGCGCGGCATAGACATGCATGTGCACGGTGAAGAGCTTGCGCTGGATCAGATCCGACTGTTGCGGCTGCCGCAGCCTGATGGCGCAGTCCGCATGACGCATGTTCACGTCCAGTTCCTCGTTGTCGAGGATGAGCTGTACCTGGATTTCCGGATACAAGGACATGAATTCCTGGATCTTGTCGGTCAGCCACCCCTGGCCGAGGCCGACCGTGGTCGTGATCCGCAACTTTCCGCTCGGCTTGTCCGTCGTCTCGCTAAGCTGCGCCTTGACGCTTTCGAGCTTCATCAGCACGTCGTGCGCGGTGCGATAGAGCATTTCGCCCTGTTCGGTGAGGATCAGGCCGCGGGCGTGCCGATGAAAGAGCTTGATACCGACATCCTGCTCGAGCGAACTGACCTGCCGGCTGATCGCCGACTGCGAAAGGTGGAGTTTGTCTGCCGCGTGCGTGAACGAGCCAGCCTCGGCCGCCGCATGGAAAATGCGCAGTTTGTCCCAGTCCAGCGACATAGAATCCCCCATAAAGGCTCAGCCGGAAAAGCTTGCCACTTTTCTCCGGAGACGACCGATGCATCTGTTCCCTAGATCACGATAATCTTAGTCGGATCGACCTAAGATCATGAACGTGATCGATTCTAATAAGTTGAGACGCGGGATACGGCGGAAAACCGCACGCACTTTTCCTCATCCCGCGCTCGCAGAGCCGCGCCCCCGATCCCGGCGCGTGCCCTGTTTAGCAGCTTCTATTCGGCTGCAATTGCGACGGGCATATGACCCGCCAGGTATTTCTCCGCTTCGAGCGCAGCCATGCAACCCATGCCGGCGGCGGTAACCGCCTGCCGATAGATGTCGTCGGTCACGTCGCCGGCGGCGAAGACGCCCGGGACGTCGGTCGCGGTGGAATCCGGCGCAGTCCAAAGATACCCGTTCGGCTTCTGGCGAAGTTTGCCCTTGAAGAGCTCGACCGCAGGCGCATGACCGATCGCGACGAAAACACCGTCGATGGCCATGTCGGATGTTTCCCCGGTCTTGGTGTTGCGAAGCTTCACGCCGTTGACCGAGGCTGGCATCGGCGGCTTTGCAGGGGTCCCGAGATATTCCAGAACCTCGTGGTCCCAAATCACCTTGACGTTCGGCTTTGCGAAAAGGCGCTCCTGCAGGATCTTTTCCGCGCGAAAAGCATCCCGGCGGTGAACGACGGTGACGGTCTTCGCCAGATTGGAGAGATAAAGTGCTTCCTCCACCGCGGAGTTGCCACCGCCGACGACGATGACATCCTTGTTGCGATAAAAGAACCCGTCGCAGGTGGCACAGGCGGAAACGCCGAATCCCATGAAGGTCGGCTCGGTTTCGATGCCGAGCCATTTCGCCTTGGCGCCGGTGGCGATGATCAAAGCGTCCGCCGTCCAATCCGTGCCGCTATCCGTCTTGAGGCGGAAGGGGCGGACGGACAGGTCGACGTCGGTTACGAGATCGTTGACGATTTCCGTGCCGACGTGGATCGCCTGATTCAGCATCTGCTCCATCATCCAGGGCCCCTGGACCGGATCGGCATAGCCCGGATAGTTCTCCACATCCGTGGTGATCATCAGCTGGCCGCCCTGTTCCATACCGGCGATGAGGACCGGCGAAAGCATGGCTCGCGCCGTATAGATGGCCGCGGTATAACCGGCAGGGCCGGACCCGATAATCAACACTTTCGTGTGGCGCGCAGTCATGCTTTTGTCCTTCGTCCGCCGGAGAGAGCAGGGAGCGTCCTCCGGTGCAATCCGCCAATGCAAATATTGCCTTACTTTAGGTATTCACAGCGCGCACTTTCAAGGGCGCGTCCTCTGATACACACAAGTGGTTGCGTGGTCAGCGTCGATTTGACACCAGATCGGGCATATTTGCATCGGTTTTGACCCGCAGCACCGCCATAACACGCTCCAGCGCCCGGGCGCACAAGGTTTTTGTGCATGCACCTGCAAGCGCTCTCGTATCGGCATTCGGTTACGTGCTACCCAAGCACGGAGACAGCCCGGGGGCAGCCGCCGCCAGGCGCCCTTTGGTGCGGACGGATAGGCGCTGCGGTTACGGCCTGTGGTGCAGTTGATCGGCGGATAAAACGGGGCCTTCCCCGCAAGGCCGGCAGGATTGGGGATTTGGGCAATGGTCGTACGCGTCGAGCTCGATGCCATTGATATGAAAATACTGCGCGAACTGCAGGACGACGGCCGAATCACGAATGTGGAACTGGCCGAGAGGGTGGGGATCTCGGCTCCTCCGTGCCTGCGCCGCGTGCGCAAGCTCGAGGAAGCCGGTGTCATCAGAGGCTATCGTGCGCTTCTGAACGCGTCCGCGCTGGGATACGACCTCGTCGCCTTCTGCATGGTCGGCCTCAAGCACCAGTCCGATGCCAATCTGAAGGCGTTTGCCGCCCGCACCGCCTCGTGGCCGCTTGTTCGCGAGGCCTGGATGGTCTCCGGGGAATCGGACTTTCTGCTGCAGTGCGTGGCCGAAAACCTTGCGAGCTTTCAGGATTTCGTTATTGAAGAACTGACCGCCACCGAGAATGTCGACACGGTGCGGACGATGCTGACGATCCGTCAAGTGAAGGACGCATGTCAGGTAGAAATCTGATGTGCAGGGCGGCCCGGCCGCCGAGCATCGCAACCAAACGCCCCGCGGACCGAATGAATTGAGCAATTACCAGGACGAGAGCGAGGGAACCCTGCCGATTCCGGCGACGCGGGACGGCCATACGACCCCCAAGCTTCCGCTTTCAGCCTTCATCATCTGCTTGAATGAGGAGGCCTATCTCGGCAAGTGCATCGAGAGCCTCGAGCGGTGCGCGGAAATCGTGATCGTCGATTCCGGATCGACGGACGGCACCGCCGCTTTGGTTCAATCCTATATCGACGCGGGATGGCCCATCCGTTTCATGTACGAGTCGTGGCGCGGCTATGCCGGGCAGAAGCAGTTCGCGCTCGAGCAATGCAGCCAGCCCTGGTGCTTCAACATCGATGCGGACGAAAGATTGGACAAGGCGCTGCGGGAATTGCTGCCTGAGCTGCTCGCAGCCTCGGCCGAAACCGTCGGCTGGCGCGTGGCGCGTCGTCCCTATCTGATCGGCTATGGCTACACCCCCGAAAACGTCCGCGAGCGGCGGAACTTGCGGCTGATCCGGCGCGGCAAGGGACGTTACGACCTTAGCCAGAAAGTCCATGAAGGCATCGTTCCCGAGGGAAACGTCGACAATGCCCGGACCGGCAGTCTCCTTCATTTCCGCCCGCTGGTCATGGACGAGCAGATCCTGAAGGAAAACAAATATTCGACGCTGAAAGCGGACCAGCAGGTCGAATCCGGAAAACGGCCGCGCTTTTACAAGCTCATCTTCACCCCGCCGATCTATTTTCTCAGGCTCTATTTCCGCAACGGTCTCTGGCGCTGCGGCCTGTCGGGCTTCATCGAGGCCATGACCGGGGCGGTCTATGCCTTCCTGACGGCGGCGAAGATCTACCAGCGGCACGCTCTGAAGGCGCGCCCGAATGTGGATGATGCGCTTTCGCATTGATCGATCAGGGGGTTCGGCATGAAGGTCATGCATATTCACTTCGGCACGGAGGGCGGTGCGGAGCGGTTCTTCGTCAATCTCGTCAATGCGCTGCATGAGAGGGGCGTCGAACAACGCGCACTGATCCGCCCGGGCCGCAGCTGGCGTAAGGACCTGGAGAACAGTGCTACGATCTATGAAGGGGTTTTTCGGCGCATTTCGCTTTCTCGCTTCCTCCTGAAATGGCGGATGAACCGGGTCCTTCGCGAGTTCGAGCCGGACGTCATAATGGCATGGCAGTTGCGGGCGAGCCGCTTCATGCCGGCTCACGCCAAGGCATTTCGCATTTCCCGGCTGGGGGATTATCCCGAACATCTCGGCTACTATACCAATGTCGAGACACTCGTCTGCATCACACCGGATATGGCCGCCAAGGTTCGCGAACTTGGCTGGAAGCGCGACATCGAGGTGATCGCGAACTTCACCCGCGCAAAGCCTGCACCGCCCGTAGCGCGGGCCGACCTGCAGACACCGGCGGATGCCTTCGTCGTGGTCGGCATGGGCCGCTTCGTCAAACGCAAGGGTTTCGCAGGGCTCATCCGCGCCGTGAAGGAGGTGGACAACACCTATCTCTGGCTGGTCGGGGATGGTCCGGAACGAGAGCAGCTCGAGCAGCTGACCGACGAACTCGGGCTTCGCGATCGCGTGCGCTTCACCGGATGGCAGACCAACGCCTATGGTTTTCTCTCCGCCGGCGACGCCTTCGTCATCAACTCGTCGCACGAGCCTCTCGGCAATGTCTGCTTCGAAGGCTGGGGCGCCGGAAAGCCCACGATAGCCTCTCGCGCTGAGGGGCCATCCTGGGTGATGACGCATGAGAGCGATGCCCTCATGGTCGATTGCGGCGATGACGTGGGTCTTGCGGAGGCCGTTCGGCGGCTACGCGACGATCCGGCACTTCGCGAGAGGCTGAGCGCCGGCGGCCGCGAAACCTTGCGCACGCGCTTCTCCGAAAAAGCGATCACCGACGCTTATCTCGACCTTTTCGACAGAGGTGTCGCAAAGCGATGAAAGTCACTCACTTTCATTTCGGCAAGGACGGCGGCGCCGAGCGTTTCTTCGTACACCTGGTCAATGCGCTTGCGGAACGCGGCGTCGAGCAGTCGGCGATCATCCGCCCCGGACGCGGCTGGCGGCGAGACATCGAAGGCGCCGCGACGATCCGGGAAAGCCATTTTCGCAACCTCTCGCTCGATCGGATCCTGCTGCCGTTGAAGGTGAAGCACATGGCGCGGCGCGAGAAGCCCGATGTCCTGATGGCTTGGGCGCCCCGGGCAAGCGAGTTGATGCCGAACTACAAAGGCGCACTCAAGATCTCGCGCCTCGGCGATTATCCGACCCGGTTGAGCTATTTCAGAAACACCGACTGCATCGTGTGCAACACGCCGGGAATTGCCGAGCGCGTTCGAGGTCTCGGCTGGAAACGGGAGATAAGGGTCATCTCCAATTTCACCGGAACCGGGCGCGTCGAGGCGATAGATCGGGCAATGCTCGATACGCCAGCCGATGCGCCCGTGGTGATGTCCATGGGCCGATTCGTCGAGCGGAAAGGGTTTCATACGCTGATCGAAGCGGTCGCCAGACTGCCGGGGATCTATCTCTGGCTGCTTGGCGATGGAGAGGAGCGTGACAATCTGCACAAGCTCGCGACGGACCTCGGCGTTTCCAGCCGCGTTCGCTTTGCCGGCTGGCAGGAAGACACGAGGCCCTTCCTGGCTGCGGCCGATGTCTTCGTAATGTCGTCCAGCCACGAGCCGCTCGGCAACGTCATTCTCGAGTCATGGGTCCAGGGAACGCCAGTCGTATCGACCCGTTCCGAGGGGCCGCAATGGTTCATGCGCGACGGCGAAAACGGCCTGATGGTCGATATCGGCGATGCCGAAGGTTTCGCCCGCGCCATCGAGCAGATCGTGGCCGACAATTCCCTGAGCACGCGCTTGGCCGAGCGCGGACACGAGACGCTTGTCGGTCAGTTCTCAAGGGAAGCGATCACTGACGCCTATCTGCAGCTGTTTGCCTCGAAGTCGTAGCCAGATCAGCGCATCAGGCTTTCGTAAACCGCTCCGATCGCGCGGGCTTCCTGCTCGATGGCGAAGTTTTCGGCGGTCCGTGCCAGGCCGTTGGCGCCGGCGGCGGCAAGCCGCGGCAGGTCGTCCATGAAGGCGGCTGCCGCATCGACCATCGCCTTGAGATCGTCGGCCGCGATGATGAGGCCCGTCTCCTCGGAACCGCTGGTTACCAGTTCCGAAAACGCGCCGACATCGGTTGCCACGACGGGGACCCCGGTCGCCATTGCTTCGAGCGGCGTCAGGCCGAAGCCTTCCCAGCGTTGCGGGGCGATGAAGAGATCGAGGGCGCGGTACCAGTCGGGAATATTCGTGTGTTCGCCTACGAACAGGATCCGGTCGGCGAGACCGGCCTTGGCGACGCGTTCCTTCAGTTCCGACTCGAAAGCGAGGTGAGGGCCGGTGGCCCGCCCGGCAACGATAGCGCCCCAGCCCGGCCGGCAGGGCAGGAGGGCGATCATGCTGTCGACGAAGAGGTCGGTCCCCTTCTGATGTCGTACGCGCCCGAAGCATCCTACGAATTTCTTCGCGGGATCGAGGCCGAGCGCCTTCTTCGCCTCCGTCTTGTCGAAAGGTGGCTGAAAGCGCTTGGTGTCGATCCCGTGCAGGATGACGGTGTTCGGTACATCGAGATAGGCGGCCGTCCTGCCGCTGGTGGCGATAACCGCGTCCATCCGGCGGATGAGGAACTTGCTCCAGCCGGTATGCCGGCGTTGCGAAGCGGAGGTAAAGACGATCCGGATCTTCATGTGCAGAAGGTCGCGCAGAAGGATGGCCGGGAGCATTTCGACGTTTCGACGCGCGTGCCAAACGCGGCAGGGCCGGCCTTCGGGCCTCTTCCAGAGATGAATGAGATCGCGAAAGCGGACCGAAGGAAGGCTTTTGGGAAGGCCCGGTCCGAGAACCGCGATCTTCTGTCCAAGGGCACGCTGCACAGGCACCAGCTGAATGATTGTCGAGGTAACGCCGGACAGGCGCTGCTTGAAATTGGGCGCGATCACTTCGACGTCGCGGATATCGACCACCTGTGCGCTCTCCTTGCGCCTGCGACAATCAATTCAAGGGAGGAGGGGCGGCGCGGGGCCGGCGCGCCCCTAAAGGCAGGTCAGCCCCATTGAACGGCGAGAATCTCATATGCCTTGGACCCGCCCGGTGCATTGACTTCGATCGAGTCGCCGACCTCCTTGCCGATCAGCGCGCGGGCGATCGGAGAGGAGATGGAAATGCGTCCCTGTTTGACGTCGGCCTCCTGATCGCCGACGATCTGATAGGTCTTTTCTTCTTCCGTATCCTCGTCGACGAGCTTCACCCTGGCGCCGAACTTGATCTTCGATCCGGACATTTTCGAAAGATCGATGACTTCGGCGCGCGCGATCAGGTCTTCGAGTTCGGAAATTCTTCCCTCGTTATGGCTCTGGGCTTCCTTTGCCGCATGATATTCGGCGTTTTCCGACAAGTCGCCATGGGCGCGGGCCTCGGCGATCGCTTCGATGATGCGCGGCCGTTCTTCCTGCTGGCGCCAGCGCAGCTCCTCCTGCAGATTGACGAATCCACCCTGTGTCATGGGCACCTTGTCGACCATTTCATCATCCTTCATCGAACACGCGGCGCCGCCTTTCGGCGGCGCCAGCGCAAAAGAAAACGGCCTCCGGAGCGCAAGCACCGGAACCGTCCGAACAAACCGAACCGATCTTATAACAGAATCCGAAGTCCGAAAGCCAGATTTTTCGCGATCCTCGCGCGGCACGCCATATCGATCCGCGGCTTCCGGCGGGTTGGGATAAAGGTGAGATTCTGCAGTAAAGCCTCTTTACCTCAACCGCGATTGAGGTCGTATCAGTGCCGGCTCCATACCAACCACACGGGGCCGAATCATGAGTTTAGTCGAAGAGGAATCACAAGTGGCCGGTCCGGCGCCGCAGACGGAGATCGACGTGGAGGAGGGGAGCTGGAGCGAGCTCCTTCGGCCGCGCCATCTCGCCGCAACCGTGACGCTGTGCCTTGGCGTCGCGCTTTTTGCCTTCAACGAGTTCTTCGTCTCGACGGCACTGCCGACGGCCGTCGCGGAATTTGGCGGAGCCGCCCTGTTGTCCTGGGCCTTCACGCTTTATCTCGTTTTCGCCATCGTCGGCGGCGCCTTGGCGGCAAGCCTGAAGGTCCGGTTCGGTGCGCGCAACACGCTGATCGTTGCCGCGCTCGTCTTCGCGACGGGCACGGCCATCGCGACGATGGCGAGCAGCATGCCGCAGGTTCTGGCCGGGAGGGTGCTCCAGGGCCTTGGGGAGGGTATCATTGCCGCGCTGTGCTACGCGCTGATACCGGAGCTCTTTCCGCAGCGGCTGGTGCCCAAGATATTCGGCGCAGAAGCGATCGTATGGGCTGCCGCCGCCTTCGGGGGGCCGCTGATATCCGGCCTGCTCACGGAATATTGGTCCTGGCGCGCCGCCTTCTTCGTCAACATACCGGCAGCCGCAATCTTCATAGCGCTCGTCGTCGCAATCCTTCGTCAGCCAAAGCAAGGTCCAAGGACGGCCGGACCCGTTCCCTTGCTGCGCCTCGTGGCGTTCGGCTTCGGCATAATGCTGATCTCGCTCTCGAATACGGCTGCCGACGGCTACAGGATGTCGGCGCTGCTGGCGGCTGCACTCGCGGTCGTCGTCGCGACCGTTCGCTTCGACCGCCGATCGCCGCAGTCCATCCTCCCCTTCGGCGCGTTTTCGTTCGATCGCCCGCTCGGAACAGGGCTCTGGGTCGTGTTGCTGATGCCTCTGGCACAGGCCTCGGGCTCCGTCTATCTCGTCTACGCGCTGCAACATCTCTGGGGTTTCGGCCCGACCGCCGCCGGCTTCTCGAATGCCCTGATGGCCATATCCTGGAGCCTGACGGCAATCATCGTCGCGAGCCTTCGCTCTCACGAGACGCGCATACGGCTGGTCTGGACCGGTCCGTTGTTCCTCTGCCTCGGCCTCGGCGGATTGACGCTCGCCGTCGGCTCCGGCGAATACGGCCTCGTCTTCGTCAGCCAGAGCGCCGTCGGAGCCGGTTTCGGCCTTTGCTGGGGAACGCTGAGCCAACTGCTGATGAACGTCTCGACCATCGAGGAACGCGACAAGACCTCGGCCCTGCTGCCGACGCTGCAATCCGCCGGCTATGCGATCGGCGCGGCCGTTTTCGGAGCGGTCGCCAATGCCGGAGGATTCGACGAAGGTGTCAGCGCTCGGGTGATTTCGACGGCAATGCTGGGCGTTTTCGCGCTCGGCTGCGTTCTCGCCGCCGCGTCGCTCTTCTTCGGGATCAGGACCCTGCGGCTGGCGCGATGCGAGGGCAGGGCCGCGATCCGGTAGCGTTCACCGAGCCGCGGCCGGCGCAAGGCCGGCTTGGAACGGATGCGGGAACAGAACGGGGCGGCGGCCGAGCAGGGCTTCCTGTTCGGCGGCGCGGCCCCGCGAAGGCGTGACCGTTGCAAGGAGCGCGCCTGCCTGCGAGCGTATCGTGACCTTCAGGGAACCATAATCCGCGTCGCGGCCGATCCTGTCGGCAATGCGCTGGGCGTAATAGAGCGCTGATCCCTCATCGAAGTGAAGGATGCCCTCGTCATCGGTGACACAATCGTCATCCCAATGAAGATCGAAGAAATATAGCTGCATGTCGTTGCCCCAACCATGCGCGTCACGGGTGATCCGTTTCCGCATGTCGGGGCATGGAACCATGCGGCAATGGAACGCAGCCTGAATCGGACATTCAGGCTGCGTTCAGAAGCGTAAATCCGCAATGGTCAGGCTTCGAAGTAGCTCTGCAGCGGACGCACTTCGAGGTTGCCTGCCTTCAGTGCCTTGATGGCGAGTGCCGCGGCCTCGGCGCCGGCCATCGTCGTGTAATAGGGCACCTTCTGCATCAGCGTCGCACGGCGAAGCGATTTCGAGTCGGAGATCGCCTTGTTGCCGTCGGTCGTGTTGATCACGAGCTGGACCTGCCGGTTGCGGATGGCGTCCTCGACATGGGGCCGTCCTTCCAGGACCTTGTTGATCTTGGTTGCCACGATGCCCTGCTCGCCGAGGAAGCGCGCCGTGCCGCCGGTCGCCATGACCTTGAAGCCGATATCGGCGAGAATGCGAATCGCGGGCAGCACCCGTTCCTTGTCCTCGTCGCGAACCGAAACGAAAACCGTTCCGTCGCGCGGCAGGTCGACGCCGGCACCGAGCTGCGACTTGGCAAAGGCCAGCGCATAGTCGGTGTCCAGGCCGATGACCTCGCCGGTCGAACGCATTTCCGGGCCAAGCAGCGTATCGACGCCCGGGAAGCGGGCGAAGGGGAACACGGCCTCCTTGACGGCGATATGTTTCAGGTTGCGCGGATCCGGCTTCTTGCCATAGGCGGCGATCGCCTCGTCGAGCATTTCGCCGGCCATGACGCGGGCGGCGATCTTGGCGATCGGCGCGCCGATCGTCTTGGCGACGAAGGGGACGGTGCGTGAAGCGCGCGGGTTCACTTCGAGCACATAGATGGTGCCGTCCTTGATGGCGAACTGCACGTTCATCAGACCGCCGACATTCAGCGCCCTGGCGAGCGCCCCCGTCTGACGCTCCAGCTCGTCGACCATCTCCGTGCCGAGCGAATGCACCGGCAGCGAGCAGGCGGAGTCGCCCGAGTGGATGCCGGCTTCCTCGATATGCTCCATGATACCCGAAACGAAGACATCCTTGCCGTCGCAAAGGCAATCGACGTCCACTTCGATCGCATTCGTCAGGTAGCTGTCGAAGAGGAGCGGGTTCTTGCCGAGCAAGGTGTTGATCTGGCCGGTCTTGTCGTTCGGATAGCGCTGCTTGATGTCTTCAGGAACCAGCCCCGGAACGGTATCGAGCAGATAGCTCTGCAGCATGCTTTCCGAATGGATGATCTGCATGGCGCGACCGCCGAGAACATAGGACGGGCGCACAACCAGCGGGAAGCCGATTTCGCCGGCGACGAGGCGGGCCTGCTCGACGGAGTAGGCAATGCCGTTATTCGGCTGGTTGAGGTCGAGCTTCATCAGGAGCTTCTGGAAGCGATCACGGTCCTCGGCGAGGTCGATCGCGTCCGGCGCGGTGCCGAGGATCGGGATGCCGTTCTTTTCCAGCGCTTCGGCAAGCTTCAGCGGAGTCTGGCCGCCGAACTGGACGATGACGCCATGCAAAGTGCCGTTTTCCTGTTCGGCACGCATGATCTCGATCACGTCCTCTGCCGTCAGGGGCTCGAAATAGAGCCGGTCGGAGGTGTCGTAATCTGTCGAAACCGTCTCCGGGTTGCAGTTGATCATGATCGCTTCGTAGCCGGCGTCCTTCAGTGCGAAGGCGGCATGGCAGCAGCAGTAGTCGAATTCGATGCCCTGGCCGATCCGGTTCGGTCCGCCGCCGAGGATGACGACCTTTTTCCGATCGGAAACCTGCGCCTCCGACCGGGCGGCACCGACGAAAGGCGTCTCGTAGGTCGAATACATGTAGGCGGTCGGCGATGCGAACTCGGCCGCGCAGGTGTCGATGCGCTTGTAGACGGGGCGCACGTTCAGTGCGTTGCGAAGCTCTGCCACCTCTTTCGGACGCTTGCCGGTAAGCGTCGCAAGCCGGGCGTCGGAGAAGCCCATCGCCTTCAGCATGCGCAGGTTCTCGGCGTCGGTGGGCAGGCCGTGCTCGCGGATGCGCGCCTCCATGTCTACGATCGCCTTGAATTGGGCAATGAACCAGGGGTCGATCTTGCAGGCTTCATGCACTTCGGCTTCGCTCATGCCGAGCCGCAGCGCCTGGGCAACCATGCGCAGGCGGTCCGGCGTCGGCGTGCCGAGCGCAGCGCGGATGGCATTGCGGCCGTCGCCGTTGTCGTCGAAATCGGGAACCTCGATCTCGTCAAGTCCGGTCAGCCCGGTCTCAAGTCCGCGCAGCGCCTTCTGCAGCGATTCGGCGAAGGTCCGGCCGATCGCCATGACTTCGCCCACCGATTTCATTGCGGTCGTGAGCGTCGGCTCGGCTCCCGGGAATTTCTCGAAGGCGAAGCGGGGGATCTTGGTGACGACGTAGTCGATCGACGGTTCGAAGGATGCGGGCGTCGCGCCGCCGGTGATGTCGTTCTCGAGCTCGTCGAGCGTATAGCCGACGGCGAGCTTGGCGGCGATCTTGGCGATCGGAAAGCCGGTGGCCTTCGATGCGAGTGCGGAGGAGCGCGAGACCCGCGGGTTCATCTCGATGACGACGAGGCGGCCATTCTCAGGGTTGACGGCGAACTGGACGTTCGAGCCGCCCGTTTCGACGCCGATCTCGCGCAGCACCGCGATCGAGGCGTTGCGCATGATCTGATATTCCTTGTCGGTCAAGGTCAGCGCCGGCGCAACGGTGATCGAATCGCCCGTGTGGACGCCCATCGGATCGATGTTCTCGATCGAGCAGATGATGATGCAGTTGTCCGCCTTGTCGCGGACGACCTCCATTTCATATTCCTTCCAGCCGAGGACCGATTCCTCGATCAGGACTTCCGTCGTCGGCGACGCGTCCAGACCGCTGCCCACGATCTCGAAGAACTCCGAACGGTTATAGGCGATGCCGCCGCCGGTGCCGCCGAGCGTGAAGGACGGCCGGATGATCGCGGGGAGGCCGACATCGTCGAGCGCTTGTGCGGCGATCGCCATGGCATGGTTCACATAGCGCTGCTTGCGATCGCCTTCGCCCAGGTTCCACTGGTTTTCGAGTTCGTCCAGCGCCTTGTCGAGTTCGTCACCGGAAAGCTTCGCCTTGAGGGCCGAGCGCTCCGCCTCGTGTGACTTGCGGTCGTGGTCCTTGATGTCCGTGGCGTTCGCCAATCGCGACTTGGGCGTCTCCAGGCCGATATGCGCCATGGCCTCGCGGAACAGGGCACGGTCTTCCGCCTTGTCGATCGCCTCGGGCTTCGCACCGATCATCTCGACATTGTAGCGGTCGAGCACGCCCATGCGGCGCAGCGACAGGGCCGTGTTGAGCGCCGTCTGTCCGCCCATGGTCGGCAGCAGCGCGTCCGGGCGTTCCTTGGCGATGATCTTGGCGACGACCTCGGGCGTAATCGGCTCGACATAGGTCGCGTCCGCCAGTCCCGGATCGGTCATGATCGTCGCCGGGTTGGAGTTGACCAGAATGACGCGGTAGCCTTCCTCCTTCAACGCCTTGCACGCCTGGGTGCCGGAGTAGTCGAATTCGCATGCCTGACCGATGACGATCGGCCCCGCGCCGATGATGAGGATCGATTTGATGTCTTGGCGCTTCGGCATGGGCAATCATCCGTTTCTAGCTGCGCGAAAAACCGGCCAGGTTGGGAGGTCACCGGCCGGGTCGCGCATTGATGGTCTTTTCAGGCTAGAAGCGGCTTATAGGCAAATGTTTTCGCCAGCGGAACCCCGAAAATTCGGGAATCGACAAGAAAGCGAAGATATTTGTTCCGCCTCTCGAACCAACGGTTCTCCTATGGAATCGCTACTGCTGCGCCACCCGCTCGGCGGACGGGATCACCAATACCTTCACCTCGCCGGCAGCGGCGGGATTTGAAATGACACCAGGCGCCTCATCGAGCGATATGCGCCGTGAAATCAACCGGTCGATCTCGATCGCGCCTGCCGCGACCAGGTCGGCCGCGCGGCGGTGGACGAAGGGATTGATAAAGGAACCAAGCACGCGGAGCTCGCGGAAGAGAATGTCGAACGGTTCGATTTCGACCTTTTCGCCTTGCGGCAGCACGCCGAGGATCACGACCGTACCGCCCGCTTTGGCGAGGCGCGTCGACTGCTTCACCGTTTCCGGGACTCCGGCGCACTCGATGACGACATCGACCCCTCCGGGGACGAGACCTGCCGGACCCGCGATCGCCTCGATGACGTCGCCGGCCGACGGGTCGACCGATGCGGTGGCGCCGAGATTCTCGGCCAGACGACGCTTCGCTGCCTGGCGTGTCGACAGAATGACCGTCGTGGCGCCGGCGAGCCTCGCGAGCTGCACCGTCAGCAGGCCGATCACGCCGCCGCCCAGGATCGCCACCGTCGAGCCCGCCTTGATGCCCGAAAGATCGACACCGTGCAGGCAGCAGGCGAGAGGCTCGCAGAAAGCGCCGTGCACGGGATCGAGAGTAAGCGGAATTTCGAACGCCTGCTTGCGCGGCACCAGGACGTATTCGGCGAAGCCGCCGTCGCGATGGATGCCGATCGCGCGCAGGTTCCGGCAGAGATTGACCCGGCCCATCTGGCACTGGGGGCAGCGACCGCAGGAGATGTTGGGATCTCCGGTAATCCTCGCACCCGGTGCGATGTCTCGAACGCCGCTCCCGGCTTCAACGACGATGCCGCAGAATTCGTGGCCGAGCGTTACCGGCGGCGTCGACGGAAATTCCCCATGAAGAAGATGACGATCGGTCCCGCAGATGCCGCAGGCTTCCACTTTGACGAGCAGATCGTCAGGCCCGGGCACGGGAATCTCGACGTTCCGAACGGAGATATTTCCCACCGACTCCAGACGCACTGCCTTCATCTGTTCCTCCCGTCGCTTGCTTTCCATTGGAGCCGAACACGGCGCGAGCGTCAATCCTGCGGCCCTTGCCCTTTGCGCCTGCAGCTCCGCTCGACAAAACGATGCGTCAGATGCAACCGGGTGACGGCGATTGCGTTTTACAAGGATCGCCGCCCCGGCTTATAAAATCACTCAGCGCGCTAAAGTAGAGGCGACGCCTTCTGGAGGACAGATCATGGAATGGAAGGGCCGCCGCCAGTCCGGAAACATCGAGGATCAACGCGGGGCCGGCCCCCGGGGAGGCGGTCCTTTCGGTCGTGGCGGTGGATTCCGCCTGCCCGGTGGCGGCGGCGGAATGCGTCGCGCCGGCGGCGGCATGAGTTTCGGCACGCTCATCTTCCTCGTCATTCTCTATTTCGTCCTGAAGGCGATGGGCATCGACATGCTCCAGGTGCTCGAGGGTGGAGGCCCGGCGAACATGCCGGGCTTCGAGCAGAGCGACGGTTCGGGGGCGCCGCAGGGCACGGCCGAGGAAGAAGAGATGAAGGCCTTCATGGCCACGGTTCTTGCCGAAACGGAGGACACCTGGAACGGCATCTTCCAGGCAAGCGGCGAGCAATATGAAGAACCGAGGCTGGTGCTGTTCAGCGGCTCGGTCCGCTCGGCCTGCGGCTTTGCCTCGTCCGCCTCGGGTCCTTTCTATTGCCCCGGCGACCGAAAAGTCTATCTCGATATGAGCTTCTTCGACGAGCTGGCCCAGAAGTTCGAGGCCTCCGGCGACTTTGCCCAGGCCTATGTGCTGGCGCATGAAGTCGGCCATCATGTCCAGAACCTGATCGGCGTATTGCCAAAATTCAATGAAATGCGGCAACGCATGAGCGAGGCCGAGGCGAACCAGATGTCGGTCCGGGTCGAACTGCAGGCGGACTGCTTCGCCGGAATCTGGGCAAGTACACCGAGCAGAAGGGGCTGTTGGAGCGTGGCGATCTGGAGGAGGCGCTGAACGCTGCGACCCAGATCGGCGACGACACGCTGCAGAAGCGCATGCAGGGCTATGTCGTCCCGGAAAGTTTCAATCACGGCACGTCCGAGCAGCGGATGCGGTGGTTCCAGCGGGGCTTCGACAGCGGCAAGATGTCGGATTGCGACACGTTCTCCGGCGCTATCTGATCACAACGCCGGACCGGGCTGCCCGGTCCGGCGTTCCTTCGTCATCTCTGCCGCTCGCTGTCCATGTGCACGAGCTGTGCTTCCGGATAACGCGCACCGGCGGCGGCGCCTTTCGGCACGGCGCTTTCGATCGCAGACATGTCGTCAGCGTCCAGTCGGACCGCCTGCGCGCCGAGTGCTTCAGCGAGACGGTCCCGCCGGCGCGCACCGACGAGCGGCACGATATCGTGACCTTGAGCGGCGACCCAGGCGATGGCGATCTGGGCGACGGTAACGCCTTTGGCCTCGGCGATGCGTCTGAGCGCCTCGACCAAGGCGAGGTTTCGCTCGATATTTCCTTCCTGAAACCGGGGGCTCATCGCTCGGAAGTCGCCGCCCTTTGCGGCATCTTTCTGCCAGTGGCCGCTGATCAGCCCGCGCGACAGCACACCGTAGGCTGTGACGGCGATGCCGAGTTCGCGGCAGACCGGCAGGATCTCGTCCTCGATGCCGCGCGAAACCAGCGAATATTCGATCTGGAGGTCTGAGATCGGGTGAACGGCTGCCGCGCGCCTTATCGTGTCCGGGCCTACTTCGGAGAGACCGATATGGCGCACATAGCCTGCCTTTACCATGTCGGCAATGGCACCGATCGTCTCCTCTATCGGCACGTTCGGATCGAGACGGGAGGGGCGATAGACGTCGATATATTCGACACCAAGGCGCTGCAGCGTATAGGCGAGAAAGTTGCGTACAGCGTTCGGTCGTGCATCGTAACCGAGCCATGCGCCGGCCGGATCCCGCAATGCGCCGAACTTGACGCTCAACTGCACCTGGTCTCGATTGCGCCCCTTCAGCGCCTCGCCGATCAGGATCTCGTTGTGCCCCATGCCGTAAAAGTCGCCGGTGTCGAGCAGGGTGATGCCCGCATCGAGGGCCGCATGAATGGTGGCGATGCTTTCCGCGCGATCGGACGGACCGTACATGCCCGACATTCCCATGCAGCCAAGCCCGATTGCCGAGACCTTCGGACCGGAATTCCCGAGCGAAACCATGTGCATCTCGTTTCTCCTTTGATGAGGCCGTCCCGCGGCCGCTTGCGTCGATGCAATGTTTACTTCGGATGGCAGTGTGCGATAATCACCCACAAGCGAAACGACTTGTTCTGAATTTTGTACAATGCATGATCTGCCGCTTGCCGATCTCGACGCCTTTGCCGCGGTTGCACGGGAGCGCAGCTTTCGTACGGCCGCCCGCAAGCGCGGCGTTTCCGCTTCGGCGCTCAGCGAAGCCCTGCGACGGCTGGAGGCGAGACTCGGCGTCAGATTGCTCAACCGCACGACGCGCAGCGTCACGCCGACGGAAGCGGGCAAGCGCTTGCTCGAGCGGCTGTCGCCGGCGCTCGGGGAGATTGCCGGAGCGCTCGATCAGGTGGCGAGCGAGCGCGGCAGTCCGGCAGGTACATTGCGGTTGAACGTTCCGACCATCGTCGCAAGGGTCATCCTGCCGCCGCTCGTCGGCCGATTCATGAAAGCGCATCCGGCGATCACCTTGGAGGTCACCGCCGAGGATGGCTTCATCGATGTGCTTGCCGCCGGCTTCGATGCCGGCGTGCGCTACGAGGAGCGCGTCGAGAAGGACATGATCGCAATTCCCATCGGTCCGCGCGTGCAGCGCTACATCACAGCGGCCGCTCCGGACTATCTCGCCCGGCACGGCGAACCGCGACATCCGCGCGATCTTCTCGACCACGCGACCATCCGCCACCAATTCCAGAACGGCGTTTCGCTGCCGTGGGAATTTGGCGAGGGAGAAATGGCGATGAATATTGCGCCGCCGCCGGCAGTGCTCGCCAATTCGGTCGACCTCGAGCTCGGCGCGGCCGTCGACGGCCTAGGGGTGATCCGTACCTTCGAGGAGTTCCTGATACCGCAGATCGAGGCCGGGAGACTGGTTCGCATCCTTGCAGCATGGGAGACCAGCTTTCCCGGGCCGTTCCTTTACTATGCCGGTCGCCGGCACCTGCCGGCGCCCGTGCGCGCCTTCGTGGACTTCCTGAAGTCGGAGCAGCGGCATGCGGGGCAATGATGCACGCGGAGGCTATACGAGCTATCAGCACAACCGATCGGTACCATCTTAAACTTTGACATGTTCACGTATTGTTTCGGATCAGGCAAGCCGTTACACCTAATCTGGTAACGTCGTTCACGTTCTGTCTCCGCTTCGGCGGAAAGCGGGGAGGGAGCTTCATGCTCGACAAGAAATTCGTGAGACGCGGCCTGTTCCTGGTCTTCCTCATTCTCTTCCTCGACATCATGGGCATCGCAATCATCGTGCCGGTGTTGCCGACCTATCTGGAGGAGCTGACGGGCGCGGATGTCGGCGAGGCCGCTATCGACGGCGGGTGGTTGTTGCTCGTCTATTCGGCGATGCAATTTCTCTTCGCACCGCTTATCGGGAATCTGAGCGATCGCTTCGGGCGTCGGCCGGTCCTGCTCGCCTCCGTGCTGACATTCGCTGTCGACAACCTGATCTGTGCGCTTGCAACCAGTTATTGGATGCTCTTCATCGGACGCAGCCTTGCCGGCATCAGCGGCGCAAGCTTCGGCACGGCGTCCGCCTACATTGCGGATGTCAGCGACGATGAGAACCGCGCCAAGAATTTCGGGCTGATCGGCATTGCCTTCGGCACCGGTTTTGCGCTCGGCCCGGTCATCGGAGGTTTCCTTGGCGAAATGGGCCCGAGAGTGCCCTTTTATGGTGCTGCAGCCCTCTCCTTCGTCAATTTCATCATGGGGGTCTTTCTCCTGCCGGAAACGCTCGCCCCGGCCAACCGGCGCCGCTTCGAATGGCATCGGGCCAATCCGCTCGGCGCGTTCAAGCAGATGCGTCATTATCCGGGGATCGGCTGGGTAGGCCTCGTCTTCTTCCTCTACTGGCTGGCTCACGCCGTCTACCCGGCCGTCTGGTCCTTCGTTGCTTCCTATCGCTACGGGTGGAGCGAAGGGCAGATCGGACTTTCGCTGGGGATCTTCGGCGTCGGCGGCGCAATCGTGATGGCGCTGGTGCTCCCCGCGTCGTGCCCGCACTGGGAGAAAGGCGAACGGCAGCGCTCGGGCTCACTTTCACAGCCCTCGGGATGGCCGGCTATGCGGCCGCCTGGGAAGGCTGGATGGTCTATGCGGTGATCGTCGCGACGGCGCTCGAAAGCGTCGCCGACCCGCCGCTCCGCAGCATAGCCTCCGTCCATGTCCCGCCTTCGGCACAGGGCGAGCTGCAAGGTGCGCTCACCAGCATATCCAGCATCACCACGATCGTCGGGCCTCTGATGTTCACGCAAATTTTCGCCTTTTTCACCGACCCTGCAGCCGCCTATCGCTTTTCAGGCGCCCCCTATGCCCTGGCAGGCTGTTTGATCGTCGCCGCGCTGGTGATTTTCCTTGCCAAGGTCCGCGCCGGCCGGGGAAATGTCATCCGGGATGCCGTTCCGAGCGTGACGGAGGCATAGCGGTCCGTGGCTTCCCTGCCTCCAGATTGATCAATTTTCTTGATCGATCGATGAAAAATCGAGCAGTTCGGCCTTTACCGCTGGCGCAAGCCCTGGTGGTGCTCTAATTCGTTCTCTCTTCTTCATTTTGCCCTTTGCCCATTGCCGGTGCAGAGCCAGGATTCCTCATGCTGACCGCGACCAAAGACCTCGTGCTTGCGCAGAGCGACAATTCATGGCCCACGCATTTTCGCGCGAGCCTCTATCTTGGCGTGCCGTTTATCGGCGCCCAGCTCGCCCAGTTGGCGATCAATACGACGGACGTGCTCATGGTCGGCCAGCTGGGCGCCACCCAGCTGGCGTCGATCATCCTCGCGACGCAGGTCTTCTTCACGGTCTTCATCTTCGGCAGCGGATTTGCCAATGCGGTGGTCCCCATGGTTGCTCAGGCGCAGGGCCGGGGCGATCAGGTCTCCGTGCGGCGCTCGGTACGCATGGGCATGTGGGTGGTGCTGCTTTACGGCGTGCTGACTGCGCCGGTCCTCTGGATGGCCGAGCCGATCCTTCTCTTTGCCGGGCAGAAACCCGAAGTTGCTGCGCTTGCGGGAGAATACCTGCGTATCGCCCAATGGGCGATCTTCCCCAGCCTCATTTTCATGGTCCTCAGGGCATTCTTGAGCGGGCTCGAGCGGGCAGGGGTGATCCTCTACGTGACGCTCGTGACCTTGGTTCTGAATGCCGCGCTTTGCTATGTCCTGATTTTCGGCCATTTCGGTTTTCCGGAGCTGGGCATCTTCGGAGCGGCCGTCGCCGCTCTCGGCGTGGCCCTGCTCGGTGCGGCCCTGACGATAGGCTATATCCGACGGCAGCCGGAACTGCATCGCTACGAGCTGTTCGTCCGCTTCTGGCGGCCGGATTGGCCCGCTTTCGGAGAGGTGGTCTATCTCGGCATTCCGATCTCCGTGACGATTCTCGCGGAAGTCAGCCTGTTTACCGTGGCTTCGCTGCTCATGGGCACGATCGGAACCATCGAACTGGCTGCCCACGGCATAGCACTCCAGTTCGCGTCCATCGCTTTCATGATCCCGCTTGGGCTGGCGCAGGCCGGAACGGTTCGCATAGGATTGGCCTATGGCAGCGGCGACATGGTAGGCGTGAAGCGTGCCGCAATTGCCGTGCTGACGCTCGGCGTCGGCTTTGCTGCCGTCGGCAGCACGATTTTCGCCCTGTTTCCGCACGAGCTTGCCGGCCTCTACCTCGATACGAGGCGGCCCGATGCAGCTGAGGTTCTCGCCTTTGCAGGACCACTGATCGTCATCGCCGGTGCCTTCCAGCTCGTCGACGGCCTGCAGGCCATTGCCGCCGGCATGCTGCGCGGCCTCAAGGACACGACCATACCGATGATCCTGGCGATGATCGCCTATTGGCCGATCGGCTTTTTCTGCGCCTGGGCTTTTGCCTTTCCGCTGGGTTTCGGCGGCGTCGGCGTCTGGTTCGGCTTCGTCCTCGGTCTTGCGTCTGCGGCGCTGTTGCTCAACTGGCGCTTCTTCCGTCTCCTCCGCAGGGTGAGCGTGGCCCCGGCCGGCTAAGGCCTGTCGAGATCGGATACCCGCGGCGTCTTGTTTGATTTCCTCATTCCTGTGCTTGTCACAGGTATCCAGCCAGAAAGGCAGGGCATGTGCGCAAAGAAAAAGCCGGACGGGCAGGGGAGACCGTCCGGCTTGTAGAAGCGATCGCATCAGGGGAAGAATGGGATCGCTTGTGAAACTTCCGGCGAGAAGTTTCCTGGAGGCATTGGTTTCAACTGTGGCGAGCCACGATATTAGAATTCGTCATTTGCGCCTGCGTCTATCGGCCAGCGGCAACAGCACGGTCGCGCGGTCACGGTCCTCGTCTCGCAGCGCATGGATCGTCGCAACGACCATCGCGAAGAACATCGCCATCGAAAATAGAGCAAGTCCCATGGCCGTCTCCTTTCGTGGTTTTAAACGGCAGGTACTGAAAAAAGTTCCCGTCGACTTGGCTCCACACTAAGACTTGCGGTGTGAAACCCTCTTGAACGTTGCGTTCATCTAGCAATCACCATTTTGCCGACGCTGTTTCCGGGGGAACAGGAAGCAAGGATCGTACAACCCTTGCGGTCCGCGGCCGTCCGTGACAAAAGGCTTCACCAAACGGAAACAGGCGCGATGACCACGGCTTTCTATCCCGGCTCCTTCGATCCGATCACCAACGGGCATCTCGATGTACTCGTCCAGGCATTGAACGTCGCAGCCAAGGTCATCGTCGCGATCGGAGTTCATCCCGGTAAGGCGCCGCTTTTCACTTTCGACGAAAGGGCGGATCTCATCCGGGCCGCGCTTGAGGAGACGCTGCCGGAGAGGGCAGCCGACATCTCCGTCGTCTCTTTCGACAATCTCGTGGTCGATGCCGCCCGCAAGCACGGCGCAAGGCTGCTGGTCCGGGGGCTCCGCGATGGAACGGACCTGGACTACGAGATGCAGATGGCGGGCATGAACCGGCAGATGGCCCCTGACATTCAGACCCTGTTCCTGCCGGCAGGTACCGCCTCGCGGCCCATTACGGCCACATTGGTTCGGCAGATCGCGGCTATGGGCGGTGACGTCAGCGCTTTCGTCCCTGGGGCGGTTCACCAGGCGCTGCAGGCAAAGCGCAAATAAAGCTTTACATCACGCAAGGAGTCCCAATGAAGATTCTCCAATTCGCTTTTGCCGGAGCCTTGGCGCTCGCAACCTTCACGGGAGGTGCGCTGGCGCAGTCCGGCGAAAACATTCTGACGGTTCAGCTCAAGGATGGTCCGGTGGTCATCGAACTGCGTCCGGATATCGCCCCGAAGCACGTCCAGCAGATCAAGGAACTGGCCGCGGCGGGCGAATATGACAATGTCGCCTTTCATCGCGTCATCAAGGGCTTCATGGCCCAGACCGGCGACGTCGAGTTCGGCGACGTGAAGGACGGCTACCAGCCCGATCGCGCTGGAACCGGCGGCTCGTCCAAGCCCAACCTTCCGGCCGAGTTCTCCGACGTTCCCTTCGAGCGCGGCACGGTCGGTATGGCCCGCGCCCAGGATCCAAACAGTGCCAACTCGCAGTTCTTCATCATGTTCGCACCGGGCGATTTCCTCAACGGCCAATACACGGTCGTCGGCAAGGTGGTCGAAGGCATGGAGAATGTCGACAAGATCAAACTCGGCGATGACGCCAATAATGGTGCCGTCGCCGATCCAGATCGCATGATCAGCGTTAAGGTCGGCAGGTAAGACTGAAACAGAAGGAGAAGAATCATGGCCGAGATCAAGGATCCGGAAAATACGATCATCATGGAAACCACAAAGGGCAGGGTGGTGATCGAGCTGCGGCCGGACGTGGCTCCGGGCCATGTCGCCCGCATCAAGGAACTGACGCGTGAAGGCGCCTATGACGGGGTGGTCTTTCACCGCGTGATCGAGGATTTCATGGCCCAGACCGGTGACGTGCAATATGGCAAGACCGGCGGCGAGCAATTCAACCCGTCCCGCGCGGGCATGGGCGGTTCCTCGAAGCCGGATCTGAAGGCCGAATTCTCCGACGTTTCACATGTGCGCGGAACGTGCTCCATGGCGCGCAGCCAGATGCCGAACTCGGCCAATTCCCAGTTCTTCATCTGCTTCACCGACGCTCCCTGGCTCAACAAGCAGTATTCGGTCTGGGGCCAGGTCGTCGAAGGAATGGAGAATATCGACAACATCAAGCGCGGCGAACCGGTCCGCGATCCGGATACCATCGTTTCGATGCGGGTTGCCGCCGACGCCTGATCTGCGCTACTGCATGTTGCCTTGGATCGTCATCGATCCAAGGACGGAACATGCAGCGGTTCGACGTGCTGCGGCGATCTTCGCGCGTCTTGTCAGACGCGCGGCGCTGTAGCGCACTGACCTGCCCGCCCCGATCGCGCGCGAGCCGCCGGGGCGGGTTTGCTTTTAATTGATACCATAGATGCGCGTAGACCTGTTCGATTTCGACCTGCCGGAAAATTCGATTGCGCTGAGGCCCGCAAGCCCGCGCGACAGCGCCCGCATGCTCATCGTTCGCCCCGACGGCGAACCGGTTCTCGAAGATCGCGGCGTCCTCGATCTGCCGTCATTCCTGCGGCCGGGCGATGCGCTGGTTTTCAACGACACCAAGGTCATACCGGCGCAGCTCGAAGGCGTCCGCTACCGGGGTGAGGACATAAGCACGCCCGTGTCGCTGACGCTGCATATGCGGGTTGCGCCCAGTCGCTGGAAAGCTTTCGCCCGTCCGGCCCGCAGATTGAAGCCGGGTGACCGGATCAGCTTCGGTCATGGCGGCAATGCCTGCCTGCTCGGATCGCTGGAGGCCGTGGTCGAGGAGAAAGGCGATGCCGGCGAGGTGACGCTTCGCTTCGATCTCTCGGGCCCCTCGCTCGATGAGGCGATCATGGCCGTCGGACACATTCCCCTGCCGCCTTACATCGCATCCAAGCGTGCCGACGATGCACGGGACCGGACCGACTACCAGACGGTCTATGCGCGCGAGGAAGGGGCGGTAGCCGCGCCGACTGCGGGGCTGCACTTTACCGACCGGCTTTTCGCCAGCCTGGACGAGGCTGGGATCGAACGGTATTTCGTCACGCTGCATGTAGGTGCGGGAACCTTCCTCCCGGTCAAGGCAGACGATACCGCCGACCACGTGATGCACGAGGAAATCGGTCACGTCGATCCGGTGACCGCTGCGAAGCTCAATGCCGTGCGCGAACGCGGCGGCCGCATCGTCTGTGTCGGCACGACATCGCTTCGGCTGATCGAGAGCGCAGCCGCCGAAGACGGAAGCATCCGTCCCTGGTCGGGCGCAACCGGGATTTTCATAACGCCGGGTTATCGCTTCCGCGCGGTCGATATGCTGATGACCAATTTCCACCTGCCGAAATCGACCCTGTTCATGCTCGTCTCGGCCTTTGCGGGGCTCGAGACGATGCACGCCGCCTATGCGCATGCGATCGCAACGGGGTACCGATTCTATTCCTATGGCGATTCGAGCCTGCTCTTCCGGAAAGATTAGATGACCGAAGCGTTTCAATTCAAACTGCTTGCCAACGACGGCAATGCGCGCCGTGGCGAAGTGGTGACCCCTCGCGGGACGATCCGTACGCCTGCCTTCATGCCGGTCGGAACCGTCGGCACGGTCAAGGCGATGTATCTCGACCAGGTGCGCGATCTGGGCGCCGATATCATTCTGGGCAACACCTATCACCTGATGCTGCGCCCGGGCGCCGAACGGGTTGCCAGGCTTGGCGGACTACACAAGTTCATCCGCTGGGAGCGGCCGATCCTGACCGACAGCGGCGGCTTCCAGGTCATGTCGCTGTCAAGCCTGCGCAAGCTCAACGAACAGGGCGTTACCTTCAAGAGCCATGTCGACGGCGCGCTCTATCATATGTCGCCCGAACGTTCGATCGAGATCCAGGGCCTGCTCGGCAGTGACATTCAGATGCAGCTCGACGAATGCGTGGCGCTGCCGGCGGAACCGGACGAGATCGAGCGCGCGATGGAAATGTCGCTGCGCTGGGCAGAGCGCTGCAAGGTCGCCTTCGGCGATCAGCCGGGGAGGGCGATGTTCGGCATCGTACAGGGCGGCGACATTCCCAGGCTGCGCGAACGCTCGGCCCTGGCCCTCCGGGATCTGGACCTCAAGGGCTATGCCGTCGGGGGGCTGGCCGTTGGTGAGCCGCAGGAGGTCATGCTCGGCATGCTCGACGTGACCTGCCCCGTCCTGCCGGCCGACAAGCCGCGCTATCTGATGGGCGTCGGAACGCCGGACGATATCCTGAAGTCGGTCGCGCATGGGATCGACATGTTCGACTGCGTCATGCCGACCCGCTCCGGACGCCATGGGCTTGCCTTCACGCGCTACGGCCGCATCAATCTGCGCAATGCCCGACATGCGGAAGACATTCGCCCGCTCGACGAACAGTCTTCCTGTCCGGCGACTCGCGACTATTCGCGCGCCTACCTGCACCACCTGATCCGTTCAAACGAATCGCTCGGCGGCATGCTGCTCAGCTGGAGCAATCTGGCCTATTATCAGGAGTTGATGGCCGGCATCCGCAAGGCGATCGAAGAAGGGCGCTATACCGATTTCATGGCGGAGACCATGGAAGGCTGGCAGCGCGGCGATCTGCCACCGGTGTGATCTTCGCGCGGCCCGCCGGTAACTGCGATCTGCGCGCTCGAAAGTTTGGCTCCCCTGAACGACGCCGTCGCCGACGGCCTTCCACCGACAGAAACGAACTGGACCCTCCGGCGGTGCTGGTTTCATTTCGACAACCCGAAGCTATCAGAACCGATTTTGGAAGGTGGAATCGGAAATTCCGATAGCACAATTCTAATAAATGGGTTTGCGGGCTGCGTCCGTTTGTAGAACTATCCCAGCAAAAAACACGCAAGGAGTTGTTGACCGTTCAACGGGGGGTAGGAGAAAACATGAAAAGAATTGCTGCTATAGCATCGGCGTCTCTGTTTATATTTTGCAGTTCGGCAGTGGCAGGCCCTACGCTTGATCGCGTCAACGAGAAAAAAGAGATGGTCGTCGCCACCAATGTCGGCTGGCCGCCGCAGGGGTTCCTCGATGAAAACAATGTCCTTGTCGGCTTTGACATTGATGTCGCCAAAGAAATCGGCAACCGGTTGGGCGTGAACGTGCGTTTCGAAACTCCGGAATGGGCAACCATGACCGGGGGGCACTGGCAGGGCCGTTTCGATCTCGGGGTCGGTTCCGTCGCACCGACCAAGGCGCGCGCAGAGGTCATCGATTTCGCCGGAATCTACTATTACAGCCCTTACGTCTACGTCGTTCATGCCGAAAGCGGCATTCAATCGGAAGAAGATCTGAATGGCAAGGTTATCGGCGTGGAGACGGGCACGGCGTCCGAAGACTTCATCAACCGTCGCCTGGAGATCGATGCGCCGGGTTTGCCGCCAGTTCAATACAAACTCGAACCGGGGGAGGTGCGCACGTTTCCCGATTCCATGATGCCCTTCGACGACCTGCGTCTTGGCAACGGTGTTCGGTTGGACGCGGTCATCGCCCCCGAGCAGACCGCAAAAAATGCAGTCAGAAACGACTATCCCGTCCGTATCCTCGAGGACGTCTATCCCTTTCGGTCGCCCGCGGTCGTCATTGCCGATAAAGGCGACCCGGAATGGACTGCCAAAATCGGTGAAATCATCAAAGCGATGAAGGCCGACGGCACACTCGGAAAACTGACGACCAAGTGGTACGGCGCTGACTACAGCAAGGACTGACAACATCACGGCGCCGGCGCTCTTCGGAGGTGCTGAAGCCACGACCAGAGCATCCGGTCTTTAGGGATCGGATGCTCTGGTTCTTCCCGTGTCAGGGAAAGGCGCCCGGCCGTCCATGGGAGCCTGGCCGGATCTGGAAATCAGTCGATTGCGTCGTAGCAGCTTTCCGGCCGGACGTGCTTGCTTCAATGCAACCTCTCCTCCTTCGCCATCTCTGTGCTTGTCACAGAGACGAGAGCAGCGCCGCGTCTGCGGCGCGGGAAACGTTCTTTCAGCCCAAGGACTTGGTCTGGCTGGATTCCTGTGACAAGCACAGGAATGAGGGACCGAGATGTGCGGCCACTACATCGAAGCGAAGCGGGACGCTGTATACGGGCGGGAGCTTCCGCGCCGCCTTACTATCGTCACGGTTTATGAAACGCGCCGAGGGACCGCACCCTCTCTACCCTCATCCCTGTGCTCGCCACAGGGATCCAGCAGCGCCGCGTCTGCGGCGCGGGAAGCGTTCTTTCAGCCCAAGGACTTGGTCTGACTGGATTCCTGTGACAAGCACAGGAATGAGGAGATCAAACAAAACAAACCGCTGCGGGAATCCCGAATCTAAACTGGCCTTTGTTAGAGCACTTGCAAGAAAGGTGTGGCGGTTCTCTGCCCGAAAGCGCGTAGTTTCAGAGGGCTATAGCGTCTCACTGTTTCAATGGCGCAGTGAAACGCTATAGAAGGCGACTTTGACGATGTCGCTTGATTATCAAGGGCATATGGACGCCATTTAATCTGTTTATTCATCGATCGTAGAGGCTCGACCTCATCGGAGAGGCCGGTGTTTCATGGCCGCTCGCCACTCCGCGAATACTTCGCTATCGACTTTGCGTGGTGATTCCGAGCGAATTGCCGCGGGCACCGCAGCACGAGGTGAAACTTTTTCCGGATCCGCAAGGGCACGGATCCTTGCTCCTGCGCTGCAATCGGCCGATCAGGGGCAGCATGATCGCCGACGGGACCAGTGTCGCCAACAGGATCGTCAGCTTGGACGCAATGCCGGGTATGACGAGGCGGCGGCCTGCTTTGTAGCCGCGCCAGGCCTTTTCAGCGACATAGCCCGATTCGAGCTTGGGCAGGATCTTGAACAGCGCGACGCGATTGGCGCCGGAGGTTGCCAGAAATTCCGTCGCGACCGGCCCTGGTGCCACGCATGTGACGGTCACGCCGGTGCGACGCAGTTCCTGATGCAGCGCTTCCGAAAAGGAGCGGACGAAACCTTTGCTGGCATAATAGAGCGCCATGTACGGACCCGGCGTGAAGCTTGCGACCGAACCGAGATTGATGACGCCGCCGCGACCGCGCGCGACCATTGCCGGCAGGAAACGCAGGGTGAGTTCGGTAAGGGCGCGGATGTTGAGGTCGACGAGGCCGAGCTGTTCATCGAGCGGCAGGACCGTCGCCCCTCCGCGCAATCCATAACCGGCGCTGTTGACGAGTACGTCGCAGAACAGGCCGTTTGCGGACAGGAAGTTCTCGAGACCGAGCGTCGCATCATCAGCCAGGAAATCCAGCGGGACCGTGAACGCCTCCCCTCCGGCCTTCCGGATACCGTCGGCGGCGGCCGCCAGTGATTCGGCCGAACGCGCTACCATTACGACCGGCGTGCCATCCCTCGCGGCCACTTCGGCGATTGCCTTGCCGATTCCCCGCGATGCACCGACGATGACTACGGCCGGACGACTTTGACCGCCCGAAGTCATCGCGCTGCCCCGGAACCTGCCGCAGCGGTCACGTCGCGCCCAAATGCAAGCCCCTCCAGCTCGGCGGTGATTTCGCCGTTCAATATCCTCTCGAACCGCTCGAGGGCGCGCGCGACGTTGGCGCCGTCCATGACCCGGTGGTCATAGTGGATACGCACCGTGACCGAGCCATCCTTGTCGATCGGGCCGTAATTCAGAAGTGAGGTCAAAGGCGTGAGAGGGTTGAGCGATTCTGCGCCGAGGCCCGAATAGACCGACAGCTGAAATGTACCGAAACGGCGCGCCCTTTGCCGGCCGATATTCAAACCGAGCCACATTAGAAGCCATCTGACAGGGCCGGGGAGGCGGGCGATCTTCAAGGCGCGCCGGAATTCCTTGACCTCCAGCACGGGGCTGGTTCGCGCCGTCTGCATCAAGGAGCCCAGCTCCGTGATCGAACGGCGCTCCGGATTCTTGATCGTCGTCAGAAGCACGACTCGTTCGCCCTCGTACTCCCTTTCATGCGCGATGGAAGCGATGCTTCCCGGATACTCGTAGAGCTGCGGTCTGGGAAACTTGACGTAAGCGCGCCGCAACTCGGGCGTCTCCTGCGCGAGAAGGGCGTATCCTTTGAGGAAGAGCGCCGTCCAGGATGGCCTGCTTTCAAGCGATGTTCTGGCCTTGAGCAACGGCCCGAGATTCATCCGCCGCTGCACGCTCACCCGCGGCACCTTCATCGAAAATCGCATGAGATCCCCGACCAGGCGCCGAGACGCTGAAAGCTTGAGGGCTCGGCCTCGCATCATGCACCTCTAGTAAATGTACGGAATGATCCGCTTGGTGTCCGCCATGTAGTCGCGATACTCAGAGCCGAACATTTCCATCATCATGCGTTCCTCCTTGTCCACCCTCAGAAGAAAGAGGACCGCGAAACCGGCAAGACCCGCCAGCCCTGCGACCCAGTTCGGCAGAAGAAACGCCTGGCCGACGCCCATCAGCAGGAACGAAGTATACATGGGATGGCGGACTAGGGCGTAAGGACCGCGGCGAATCAGTTCGTGCTTGTCGCGAATCTCGAGCGTGATCGACCAGTTGCGCCCGAGTTCCTTGTGGGTTCTGCGAAAGACCCACATGGCCAGACAGAAAATAGCGGCACCGACCACGACGGCCCAGAGCCGGGCAGGGTGGTCGGCTCCTTCCGGGATGCCGGTTGCGACATAAAAAGCGGGAATGATCGCGAGGCCGAGCAGGGCTGCCGCCAGCCCCAGCATCTCGGAGGTTGAGCGGCGATGGCTGACGACTCGCACGCGCTTGGCCCGGCGTTCATAGGGGCGGCGAATGAAGTACCAGGCAACGATTCCGAGCACCCAGGCGATCTCGCCGATGGAGGATACCGACATGTCTAGTTCCCCAAATCCTTAGCATGCGCCTGGCGTCAACGATCGGGCGGGAACCTTCTTCAGCCGATGCTTCGCAGCGTGATTCTATGTCGAACGGTGACGGCTGGATCGCGAGCTCTGTGCCCGTCGCCTCTCAACCTCCGTTCATCTCCCGAAGCCTTGTAATGAATTCCTGCGGTCGAAGCCAGATGCCGGGCGTCTTATAGCCCATGGAGCGGGCGATTTCGGCCACGAAGGCGTTGCAGTTGTAGAGCGACGCGTGCCAGACCTTCGACCTGGCTTTCAGTTTGTCGATGAAAGCCACGACCTTCTTGTATTCCGCCTCCGTCAGCATGACGCGCCAGCTTGCCGAGCGGTATTCTTCCTCGAGGTCACCGTCGCTCGCGCCGGTTTCGGCGGGAACGGGCACAAAATGGCCGAGGACATACGGCGTCGGATCGAGCGTGGCCGGTGCAAGGCCGGCAACCTGACGCTGAACGACCGCGCCAGACTTGTTCGTGCGCCCGTAGATGACGTAGGTGTGGCCATAGCTCAGCGCGTAGCGGGAGCGAAATTCGATGAAATAACCCTGCTCTCGCGCTTGAGATTCAAGTTTCGCCGGCGCATTCAGGCTGCTGGAAACGTAGCGCGGTTCGGGATTTTTGTCTTGTGTCTGGCATGCTGCTGCTGCCAGTGCGACCAAGATCACAAAGGATATGCGGCCTCGTGCAAGCGTCATCACACCACTTAGATTGTCTTCCGAGTTCTGACAATCCAGACCTCGGGCCGGCTTGCTGGAGTTCTTGACACGTACTATGCCGTCAGTCTCACAGCCGGTCTAACCCTGAATAACGCGCCGTGGGAGAGCGCTCGTTGAGCTCTCCCACGGCGCAAAGTCACTGTTACTTGTATACCGGCGCCGGCTCTACCGTATCGACGGCAGCAGGCGGCGGGGCCTTACCCTTACCTTTGCCGATCGTATCACACGCGGTGAGGCCGGCAACGGAAAGCAACGCAATCATCACAACTAGAATTCGGCTCATCAAGTAGTCCTTTCCTCAATAGTCGGAATGGGTTATCGAAGGCAACACTTCAAGTAATAGTGGCGATTTGCGCCGGGGCCTAGTGCAGAAAGGACACAGTTGATAACCGCTTTATGGTTACCGGGTTATCAACCGCGTCGGAACACACGGGGCTTAGTCATTTATACCGAAATGTAACGGAAAACGCCATCAAACGATCAGCACGGTCGTACCCACCGGGGTACGGCTGTAGAGATCGACGATGTCGTCGTTCGTCAAGCGAATGCACCCGCTCGATACGGCCTGCCCGATCGTCCAGGGCTCGTTCGTCCCGTGCAGCCGGAACATAGTGTCGTTTCCGCCCTGGTAAAGGTAGAGGGCCGCGGCCCCAAGCGGGTTATGCAACCCGCCGCTCACTCCGCCGGCATATTGTGCCAGATGCGGCTTGCGGCGAATCATGTTTGCAGTCGGCGTCCAGGAGGGCCACTCCGCCTTGCGGCCGATTTTCGCCCGGCCTTTGAGAGTGCGGCCTTCCTCACCTACGCCGATCCCGTAGCGAATCGCCGAACCGCCACCTTGAACATAATAGAGATAGCGTTCTCCCGTATTGACAACGATCGTTCCGGGCGCTTCGCCGCCATAATAGGCGACCTCCTGCCTGCGGTATCGTGGGTCTATACGGGTCCTGGCCGTTTGCGGGCTGTCGGCTGGTCGCAACGAACTGCAACCGGAGGCCAATAGAGCCAGGCTACCCAGCACGAGTACCCGGCGCGTAATGCGATCGTTCTCCATTCTCACCTGCTGAGTAAATTGTGAGTCCCTACGATTTCGTGTTTAACACCCAAGCGCGTGTCGGCCAAGCCTTGCAACGGTTACGACCGCAAGGATGAAACCTCTTGCGACCGGAACCGGCGTCTGATCGACTGGTTCGGGGAAGCAGCGGAGACAAGGAGCGGCACGATGAAACTCGGCCTGGAAGGAAAAATCGCAATCGTGACCGGCGCGGGTTCCGGCATCGGCGCCGCCATTTCCAGGCAACTTGGCGGCGAGGGTGCGGAAGTGATCGTCGCAGACCGCGACACCGAAGCGGCGCGAAGCGTCGCCGCCGAGATTCGCTCAGCCGGGGGTAGGGCGCGAGATTTCACCGTCGACGTCACCGACGCGGGGGCGGTGGAGCAAATGGTCGCCTTCGCCGTGCAGGAATGCGGCGGATTGCATCTGGCGGTCAACAATGCAGGCATAGAGGGGCCGCGCAAAGCGACCGCGGACTACCCGCTCGAAGATTGGCGCAGGCTGATAGAAGTCAACCTGAACGGCGTCTTCTACTGTATGAAATACCAGATCGCCGCCATGCTCGGAAAGGGCGGAGGCGCCATCGTCAATATGTCCTCGATTCTCGGCGCGGTCGCCTTGCCCACCGCGTCTGCCTACACCGCCGCCAAGCACGGGGTGGTGGGGCTCACCAAAGCTGCCGGGATCGAATATGCAAGAATGGGGATTCGCGTCAACGCGGTCGGCCCCGGCTGGATCGAAACGCCGCTTCTGTCGGGACATTCGGAATTGGCGAAGACACGGCGCCTGGAAGCGCTGCAGCCGCTCGGCCGGCGGGGAAAACCGGAGGAAGTTGCCGCTCTCGTCTGTTTCCTGCTGTCGGAACAGGCGAGCTTCATCACCGGCAGCTATCATCCGGTCGACGGTGCTTTTACGGCGCATTAGAGCACTTCCGGGATAGCGGCATTCCGTCCGGAAGTGCATAGTTTCAACGTGTTGGACCGCGGCACGACGCAATTCCCGGTCAGATCCGCCGTCTCTCTGCCACGAGAAACATGGCCAGCACGAAGCAAAGCAGGCCAAGGGACGATGGCAGCCCCTGATGTCCGATCAGTTGCATCGCCAGTCCGGTCGCGGGCGAGCCCACGATGCCGCCGATGCCCCATACGAAGGCGAAGGCCGCGTTGCCGGCGATCAGGGCCTGGCCGGTGAAACGTTCGCCGAGCTGGATCAGCGACATTGTGTAGATTCCGAACGAGGCTCCGCCCCAGACGAAAAAGAGCGGCCAGATGAGCCATGATTCGAAGATCGCCGGCAGCAGCAGGCAGCCACCCAGTGAAGCCAAGGCGCAGAGCATCATCGTCCGCAGCGACCCGAACCGTTCGGCCACCCGCCCGAGCAATATCTGCAGCACGGCATTGCCTGCGATGAAACAGGTGATGAGCGAGGCGATGCGCCCTTCTGTGCTGCCGAGCGCCGCGCCATAGACCGCGAACAGGGAAAGCAGGGTCTGCTCCAAGGCGGCGGCGGCGAAAACCGCGAACAAGAGCAGCGGCGCCAGTGCGAAAAAGCCTCCGACCGATGTCGCTTCGCCTTCATGTGGCATCTTCGGCAGGTGCGGCACGACCGCAAGCACGATCAGCCCGCAGAGAAGGAAGGCGACGATGCCGACCATGAAGGGCGGCCACCCTTGCGTGCCGACAAGACCGAGCGAGAGCGGGCCGATGGCGAAGCCGCCCGAGACGATCGACGAATAAAGGCCCATGATGCGGCCGCGCCGCCGCGCGGGCGTGATCGAGAGCAGCCAGGTCTCGCTGATGACGTAAAGCGGATTGGCGAAGAAGCCGAGCAGGAAGCGCAGCGGCATCCAGATCCAGACCTCCCGCGACCAGCCGATTGCGATCAGCGTGAGCGCGGCCAGGCCCGAACACAGGATGGCAAGCCGCGCCCCGCCAATGCGCCGCGCCAATGCCGGTATGAAGAGGGCGGATACGATGAAACCCAGCGGGGTCATCGCCGCGGACAAGCCGATCAGGCCGGGCGTCGTCCCCTGCCGCTCCAGGATGAAGCTGAGCAGGGGATAGGTAAGGCCCTGTGCCACGGCGAACACCGTGACGGTCGCGATGATGCCGGCCATGGCGGCCCATGGGATCCGCTCGTGGAGCGATAATGTCGTGCTTTCAGTGGTCATGCAGACTACGCCTATACTTGCCAGAAGGGCTTGGCGATCTCCGCCTCGGCTTCAAGCTTCGTCAGACCGATATCGCAGATCAAATGCGGATCGTCCTTCAACTTTTGCTCAAGTTCGCAGCGAAAGCGCTTCCGCTCCTCCCACGTCGCGATAATGCTTCGAAGGGTCGCGAGGCGGCGACGCGGCATTTCCGTCATAACGGAGGGGATATCGTTCATTGCAACCTCCATACGGCTTGAGGGGCAGAGCCCTCGACCTGGGGAGGACGAATTCTGCGTTATGCGAAAAGCGTCGTAATTAAGCTCCTCCAAAAAGTTCTCAAAAACTTCCAAACGCACTATAGATGCGCCTATGCAGCGATCGCGCATCGTCTTTGGTCCGTTCGTCCTTGATCCGGGTGCGGGAACGCTCGTCCGGAACGATGATCCCGTCGCCATCGGCTATCGCGGGCTGAAGCTGCTTGAGGCGCTCGCCGGACGGCCGGGCGAAATCCTGGGAAAAGCCGAGTTGATGGATGCGGCGTGGCCGGGCAGGGCGGTCGAGGAAGGCAACCTCACCGTCCAGATCGCGCAGCTGCGGAAAATGCTTGGTGCGCCCCCCGACGGCGGAGAATGGATCGCCACGGTTCCGCGGGTCGGCTACCGCTTCACGGGCCCTGTCGAACAGGTCGGTGGCGCGAAGCGAAATCCACTGGCGCTGCCCAACGAACCATCGATCGCCGTGTTGCCTTTCGTTAATTTCAGCAGCGATCCGGAGCAGGATTCCTTCGCGGATGGGTTGACCGAAGACCTGATCACCGACCTGTCCAGGATCTCCGGCCTCTTCGTCATCGCGCGCAACTCGGCCTTCGCCTTCAAAGGAAAGGCGAGGGACGTGCGCGAGATCGCTGCGGACCTTGGCGTGCGGTATCTGCTGGAGGGTAGCGCACGACGCGCCGCAGGGCGCGTGCGCATCAACGCACAGCTGGTCGATGCGGTGAGCGGCAATCATCTATGGGCGGAACGCTTCGACCGCAGCCTCGAAGATATCTTTGCAGTTCAGGACGAGGTCACCGGCAAGATCGTGGAGGCGTTGCTCGGCCGGCTGCGCCCACAGCCGCCGCGCAATCGCCCCAAGAATCTCGAGGCCTACGATCTCTGCGTGCGGGCGCGCAAGCTGATCGATGATTCGCCTCAGACGGCGCGGGAAGCGCATCTGATGCTCACGCGCGCGATTTCGCTTGATCCGGAATATGCCGAGGCCAATCGCTGGCTTGCCATGAACCACTGGATGAGATGGGTGCATTGGGGCGAACCGATCGAGCCGAACCGTAGCATTGCTTTGGAACTGGCACGCAAAGCCGTGGCGATCGATCCGAACGATGCCGGCTGCCATTGGGTGCTGGCCAACCTGCTTGCATATGAGCGCAGCTTCGCCGAGGCGGATGCGGAATTCGCCAAGGCGATCGAGCTCGACCCGAATGAGGCCGATACCTGGGCGACTTTATCCGACATAGCGGTCTTGGCCGGGCGGGTGGATGAGGGCCTTGAGCACATCCGCAAGGCGTTCCGGCTGAACCCGTTTCCGGCAAGCTGGTACTATCTGACGCTCGGCCAGGCCCAATATGCCGCCGGCGAATACGAAGCCGCCGTCGAGACACTGCGAAGGGACGAGACGTATCGCACCAGCTCGCGACGTTTCCTGGCGGCAAGCCTTGCCCAACTGGGCCGGCTCGACGAGGCGCGCGCCGAGGTCGAGCTGTTCCTCGTCGCCAACCCGCATTTTACAACGCGACACTGGGCGAGTACGGAGCCGTTCCGCGACCCTGTGACGCTTGCGCATTTCGTTGACGGCTACCGCAAGGCGGGCCTGCCGGAGTGACGCGCATCCATCGTCCGTTCGCGGGGCCTAATCCTCGAAGCGACTCGTTTCATCGCGATCCCGCTCGTATCGTCTCTTGAGGGGAAACGGCGGCAGCCAGGATTCGCGACGGACGGTCCAGCTTTCGTAGGTTGGCATCAATTGATCCGGGGCATCCAGGGATCCCAGGTTCACCTCGATTTCGTCTCCGGTGCGTGCGAAGACGATCGAGCCGCAACGGGGACAGAAATGCCGACCGGCGTAATCGCGTGTCTCGCCATCGACCGTCACAGAATCCTCAGGGAAAATTGCGGACGCGTGAAAAAGGGCCCCGTGATGCTTGCGGCAGTCGAGACAATGGCAGAGACCGACTCGGTATGGTCGTCCCGACGCCACAAATCGCAAGTTGCCGCACAGGCAACCGCCTGTGAATCGGTCCATACCGTGTCTCCTTTAAATCAAGCGGTTCAGCGTTGACGTTGTCCGGCACCCCGAGAGGTGCGGCTTGTCGCATGTCTATCGGGTAGAATGTGACGGGCTGGTCCGGGTTGCAAGAGCCGGGCCGGGTGAGGGGCTTTCTTTCCTTTGCTTAGCTTTTCGGGGTTTCAATCTCCGCGCTCTTGGGAGATCGTTCCGGATAAATTCAAGCGACCGGATTCGCCAGGAGCGCGCGCAATGCTTCCGGAAATTAAGCTCGTTGCGGACGTGGACGTAGTGGCCATGTCGCCACTGGTTCGCGGCATGGTCATGGCCATCTCCTATGCCGAGACCGAAGGCGGCATCGGTCTGACTGCGTCCGGTGCGATGAACCGTAAGTTTGTGCACTGGGCCGCTGTTCACTTCGATTGGCCCGGCAACACTCCGGAGGATCTATACAGCGTCAACAAGGTTCTGAACGAAGCTGACATGCCGCCGCTTTCGGTGGTCCACGACATGCTCAAGCACCTAAGGCTTGTGCGGCGAAAAAAAGACCGATTGTTTCCCACCAAACGCGGTCGGGATTTTCTTGCAAGACCCCAAACCTTCTTCGATCAGATCGCGACGGATTATCTTTATGCCTATATCGACTACGGGCAGACACGGGACGATGTGCGTGTGCGGATGCGGTGGTGGCACGTCTTTCTCAATCTTATCAATATCAAGGCGAGAAAGGGCTGTTCGCTGGACGACCTGGTGAGCGAGTTATACCCGAGCGAGTCGTACTCGCTGGCGCAAGCAGAAACGATTATCCAAGCTACGACGATCAGAGGGGAGTTCCGCTACGACATTATTCGGCCCCTGTGCTGGCTGGGATTGCTGCAGGAAGAGCGGGAAGGGCTAGATTTTCTGCAGGACGGTACCTATTACAAAACACCTCTATGGACAGCCTGTTTAAAGTTGGAATCCGATACGGAAGCCGAGATCACTGTCTCTTGAGACATATGCAAAGATCTGCAAGAGGCAAGCCATTGTTTTTATTGCCATGTCGCACTTGAAAATAGAATGTACCCGGCTATTGTGGCGGCCGGGTTGAAATGTCCGCTGTTGCGCAAAGTTAAAATGTCACTGTGAGTGCGTCACCAACCATTTAGAAATGCGACATGCGACATCCCCACTGGCACTGAGGCAAGCCCCCGACCGGACCGGCTGGATCGGATTGCAAGGGAAGGGAGGGGGCGGGTGAGACGCACCAAACGCTTTAGCTTTGAGACCTTGCGACGGCGGATCATTCCGCCGCATCGAGCTCGGAGAGCGCTTGTCGCCGTCGGGCAATGACCGCTGGATCGTTCGTGAAATCGGTCCGACGTCCCGGCTTGCGGCCACTCGGTTTGTAACCGATCCTCTCGCTATTGGTCTTCACCTTCGGCGGCCGCTCGTCCTGGCGCTCCTTGATGTAGGCCAGCACATCGGAAAGCCGCTTGTTCTCGGTGATCGCCGCATGCGTCACCCGCTGGTCCTTATCGAACACCCGGTAGGGCAGGCAATGGCCTTTCCACCGCACATCCAATCGACCATCGGCATAGGCATAGGTCTCGACATAGCGACCAGCCAAACCGCGCGTCACATCGGTCTCCTCAAGCATGATCCGCTGGCGCTCGAACGAAAACGTCAGCTGCGATCCGACATAGCGCTGCTCGCGTTTGCACAGGATCTCTTTGAGCCGATCGGGCGCCAGATTCATGGGCCGATGCAGATCATCGGGTCGGGCAGGGACAACCGCAAACCGCGCATTGTAGTGCTCCATGAAGCCAGGCAGAAACGCATTGCCAGCCTCCATGCCGTCGATACCCGCCAGCCTTAATTCCTTGACCAGCCGATCCTGCAGCGTCCGGTTCATCCGCTCGACGCGACCTTTGGCCTGACTGGAATTTGCGCAAAGAATCTCGATGTTTAGCTCGCAAAGTGCACGCCCGAACTGAGTCATGCCCTGGCCACCCTTGGCATCCTTCTTCGCCACCCGAAACACCGAATGTTTGTCGGAGTAAAAGGCCACAGGTGCCCCATGTTGCCTAAGGTAAAGCGCCAGCGCCTCAAAGTAGGTGAACGCGCTTTCCGAGCGCACGAACCGCAACTGCATCAACTTGCCGGTCGCATCATCGACGAACACCAAAAGCGAGCACGGCGGCCCGCGATCCTCGAACCAGCGATGCTCCGACCCGTCGATCTGCACCAGTTCGCCATAGGCCTCACGTCGCAATCGTGGCTGATGAAACGTCCGTCGCTGCTTGCGCGACAGCCAAAGTCCGGCATCCGCCATCCAGCTGCGCAGCGTCTCGCGCGACACCCGCAAACCATCGCGCTCAGCAAGCTTCTCGGCTGCCAAGCTCGGACCAAAGTCCGCATAGCGTTCGCGCACGATCGCAAGGGCATAATCCCGCACACCGTCGCAAATCCGATTGTTCGATGGCCGACCAATCGCCTTGTGCCGGATCGATGCTGCACCATCCCTCCGGATACGCTCCAGCAAGCGGCGGACCTGGCGCGTGCTTAAGCCCAGGACATGCGCTGCCGAAACCAGCGTCATGCGTCCGGCGATCACTTTCGACAAAACCTCAATGCGCTGCAGGTCACGCTCGCTCATCGCAATCAATCCCATCCGCAATCTCCCACGCCGTCAAACCGCCGGGAGAGTGACATTCTTACTTTGCAGAAACAGGACACTTTAACTTTGCGGCTACATGCATTGTCACAGCTATTTAAAGATGAGACAAAGTAGTCAACTTAGAAACGCGACAACATCCTATCCATTACTACTGCATTTGCAAGTTGCTATATTTAAAAAGTACGGAGACGCAAGCCGCCGGCCGGGTGGAGCTGGTCAGGGTTGCGCAGCCCGGTCGGCGGCGGATGGCTCCAGCTGCAAGATAAACTTTAGCTTTGACATCCGATCACTCCGCCGCTTTCAGCTGCGCAAGGGCTTGCTGGCGCTTGGCGATGACCACCGGATCCTTGGTAAAATCCGTCTTCCGGCCAGGCTTCGTGCCGCGCTTTTGATAGCCATTGCTCTGGCTGCCGTCGCGAATGCCGAACATATGGTCCGTCTGGCCGGTGCGGCGCGGCCCGCCCTTGCTGCGCTGTTGCTCTCGTCCGGCCTGCATTTCGGCCACCACCGCCAGCATGTCATCAAGGCGCTTGTTCTCAACCACCTCGCAGCGGTGCACCGAGCGCAGCGTGTCGAAGGTTCTGTAGGGCAGGGACGTCCCCTCATGGGTGACCTCGAGGCGACCGTCGGGATAGTCGCAGACAATGACCTTCTTGCCGGCCAGCGCCGTGGCGAGGTCGGTCGGATCGAGGATGAACATCACCTTGTCATAGCGCAGCGTCAGCGACTGCGACAGCTTGCGGATCTCCTTGCGGCACATCGCGCCATCGAGGTTCTCATGCGCGGCAAACGGCCGGTGCATGTCCTTCGGATTGCGCGGCGCCTTGCCAAAGCGGCGATTGAAGTCGGCCATGAACTCCGGCGCATAGGCATTCGCCGCGGCGATCGTGTCGATGCCGCGCAGCCGCAGTTCCTTGACGAGGCGATCCTGCAGCGTCTGGTTGGCGCGCTCGACGCGTCCCTTGGCCTGCGGGGTGTTGGCGCAGATGATGTCGATGTTGAGTTCATAAAGGGCTCGCCCGAACTGCGTCAGGCCACTGGTTCTGTCCTTCTTGGAAGCATGGGTGGTGCGGAAGACGCCATGCTTGTCGCTATAGAAGGCGATCGGCTTGCCCCATTGCTGCAGGTAGGCCTTCGTCGCGTGCAGATAGTCGAAGGTGTTCTCCGATCCGGCGAAGCGTAAGTGCAACAGCTTGCCGGTGGCATCGTCGATATAGACGAGCAGGGCGCATTTGGGACCGCGGTTCTCGAACCACCAATGAAGCGAGCCGTCGATCTGAACGAGTTCGCCGAAACAATCGCGCCGGCCGCGCGGCTGGAAAACCCGCTTCTTGCGCTCGCGTCGCGACACCCAGAGGCCGACTTCCATCATCCACTGACGCAGCGTCTCCTTGCTGACGGCAATCCGGTGGCGTTCCAGCAGCTTCTCGGCGGCCAACGTAGGTCCAAAATCCCCGTAATGCTCACGCACCAGATCGAGCACCAGGTTGCGGAAATCCTCGCTATGACGCCGGTTGCTCGGACGGCCGCGCTTCTTCGACACGAGACCGTCGGCGCCGTCCAGGTCATAGGCCTGCAACAGCCGGTGGACCTGACTGCGGCTGAGACGAAGCAACGCGGCCGCCTCGACGACGGTCAGGCTGCCACCGCGAATCCGCTGTATGAGTTCAAGACGATGCAATTCCTTCTGCGACATGGTGATCAAACAAGACATGACGACTCCGAACGCTCATGGTCTCAACCACGCTTCACGTCGCCAGTCTTCCTTCCAAACGTTGACGTTTGACCAGCATCCCGAGAGGCGACGACTGTCGCATCTCTAACTGGCTCATATGTCGCATCTCTAAACTGCCGCTACATGCATCCATCGCATAAGATAGATTATGGAACGGATCGCTGTGATCTAAGAGAGGCGTAAGTCGCATCGGATCAGTGACTTAAATAAGATCTCTGATATGGGACTTTATGCGTCTTCCGCCGACGGCCGGTCGATATCGAATTCCATGCGCATCATGTCGTAAGCCGGCTCGACGTGATCCGGCGTCTCCGCGCACACGGTCTCGTAATCCATCGGCACATGCATATGCGTGAGCATGGCGCGTTTCGGCCGCAGTCGGTTGATCCACACGAGCGACTGCACCAGGGACAAGTGACTCGGGTGAAATTTGTACTGCAGCGTGTCGATGACGAGCAGATCGAGTCCGCCGAGCTTCCCGACCGTTTCTGCCGGAAAGTCGCTGACGTCGCTGCAATAGGCAAAACCGCCGATACGGAAGCCGAGCGAATGGACGTTGCCGTGAAACTGCATCAGCGGCTCGAACGAGATCGGCCCGCCGGCGCCATGGATGGTCAACGGCGGCAGGTCGTCGGGAATCACATAGGGGTCGACGATCGGCGGATAGCCGCTGCCTGGCGGCGACTCCAGACAATAGCGGAAGCCGTCGCGAATACGGGCCATCGTGAACGCATCGGCCCAGATCGGCACGCGCCTGCGATTCTCGATGACGAAACCGCGCAGATCGTCGATCCCGTGCAGATGGTCCGCATGGGCATGGGTGTAGAGCACGGCATCGATGTGGCGTACATTCGCCGCGATCATCTGGGCTCGGAAGTCCGGGCCGGTGTCGATCACGACGGTCGTCTTGCCGCCGTCCGGCGCAAACTGTTCTACGAGCAAGGCCGCTCGCATGCGACGGTTGCGGGGGTTCGACGGATCGCAGGCGCCCCAATCACCGGTTATGCGCGGCACGCCCGGAGACGAGCCGCAGCCCAGAATGGTGAAGACCCGCCGAAACGCCATTTCAAAGCCTCGGCATCTTCGAGAAGATCCTGACGGCGTTTTCGGTGGTGATTTCGGCAATCTGCTCGCTGGAGACGCCGATGGCTTGCGCCAGCACCTCGGCCGTGTGCGCCACGTAGGCCGGTTCGTTGCGCTTGCCGCGGAAGGGCTTCGGTGCCAAATAGGGCGCGTCCGTCTCGACGATCATCCGGTCGCGCGGGACTGTCCTGGCGATGTCCCTCAGTTCCTCGGATTTCGGGAATGTCAGGATCCCCGAAAAGGACACATAGCCGCCGAGCTCGACGCCAATTCGGGCGAGGTCCGGGCCGGACGAGAAGCAATGGAGAAGGAAGGGGAAGGCGCCCTTCCCCGATTCCTCGGTTAGAATGGCAGCCATATCGTCGTCGGCCGACCTGCTATGGATGACGAGCGGCAGTCCGGTTGTTCGCGCTGCCGCGATATGCCGCCTCAATCCCTCCGCCTGCGCGTCGCGCGGCGCGTTGTCGTAAAAATAATCCAGCCCCGCTTCGCCGATCGCGACGACCTTGGGATGGGCGGAGAGCCGAACGAGATCGTCGGCCGTCACGTCCAGTTCCTCATCGGCATTATGCGGATGCGTGCCGACGGAACAGAAGACGTTCGGATATTTTTCGGCGATGGCGAGGATCGTGTCGAACCGTTTCACCCGGGTCGAAATCGTCACCATCTGCGCCACGCCGGCCTCCCGCGCGCGCTCGATGATTACGTCGCGTTCGGCCTCAAAATCCGGAAAATCGAGGTGGCAATGGGTGTCGATCAGCATGCTTTCGTCTCGTTCAGGCTTCCGGCGCGACGTAGCGCGGGAAGACCGGCTTGGGTGCTTCGAGCGGCGTTCTGGACACGAGGCGCCCGGCTTCGCCGAGATGGGCGAAATCGCGGCGGTCGGCCGGTAGGGCGACGAGATCCAGGAGTTTTCCCGCCGATTCCGGCATGAATGGCTGCAGAAGGATCGCGACCTGGCGAACGACCTCCGCCGTGACGTAAAGCACGGTTGCCATGCGGCTCGGATCGGTCTTTTTCAGCGCCCAGGGCTCCTGGCCTGCGAAGTAGCGGTCGGTCTCGGAAACGACGGCGATGATCGCCGCAAGTGCGCGATGAATGAGCTGCTTGCCCATTTCCTCGCGTGCGGTGTCGATCAGCGAGTCGGCGGCGGCGAGCATCGCCTTGTCTTCGTCGGTCAGCGGCCCACAGAGCGGAATCTGGCCGTCACAATTCTTGACGATCATCGACAGGGAACGGCTGGCGAGATTGCCGATACCGTTGGCGAGGTCGGAATTGATGCGGGTCGCTATCCCCTCCTCGCTGTAGCTGCCGTCCTGGCCGAACGAGACTTCGCGGAGGAAGAAATAGCGGATCTGATCGAGGCCGAAATGCTCGACCAGATTGAACGGATCGACCACATTGCCGAGCGACTTCGACATCTTCTCGCCCTTGTTGAGCAGGAATCCGTGAGCGAAGACGCGCTTGGGAAGCGGAAGACCGGCCGACATCAGGAATGCCGGCCAATAGACGGCGTGGAAACGGATGATGTCCTTGCCGATGACGTGGATGTTTGCGGGCCAGAACTTCGCGCGCGGACCCGTCGGGTCGGTCAGATAGCCGGTGGCGGTGACGTAGTTGGTCAGCGCGTCGACCCACACATACATGACATGAGTGGGATCGTTCGGAACTTTGATTCCCCAGTCGAACGTGGTGCGCGAGACGGAGAGGTCCTTCAGGCCCGACTTGACGAAGGAAATCACCTCGTTGCGCCGTTCCGCCGGACCGATGAAGTCGGGATTTTCCTCGTAGTGCTTGAGGAGCTTGTCCTGGTAGGCGGACAGCCGGAAGAAATAGCTCTCTTCCTCCACCCATTCCACGGGCGTTCCCTGCGGTCCGTAACGTACGCCGTCGCCGCGCAGTTCCGTCTCGTTTTCCTGGTAGTAGGCCTCGTCCCGAACGGAATACCACCCGGCATAGGAATCCTTGTAAAGGTCGCCCGCCTCCCCCATGCGGATCCAGATCGCCTGCGAGGCCTCATGGTGGCGCTGTTCGGTCGTGCGGATGAAATCGTCGTTGGAGGCGTTGAGCAGCCGCGCCATATTCTGGAACTCGGCCGAATTGCGGGCGGCAAGCTCCTGCGGAGAAATCCCTTCCCTCTTCGCCGTCTGCTGCATTTTCTGTCCATGCTCGTCCGTCCCGGTCAGGAAGAAGACCTCACGCCCGTCAAGCCGCTGAAAGCGTGCCATGGCATCCGTCGCGATCAGTTCATAGGCATGACCGATATGCGGCTTGCCGTTCGGATAGGAAATCGCGGTGGTGATGTAGAACGGGGACGTATCTCTCATAGCGGGCTTCGATATCCTCGGGACAGAAACTATGGGGTGCTATTACCGCATCGCCTTCGGGTAGGAAACCGGTAGATCACGTTGAATTTAGGCCGGAGCGACCTGACCATGGCCGTGAACCGTCTTCGAGGGGGAAAATTCGGGCTCCGCGGAAACCTCCCATACCCTTCTCCACCCGGAGCGCAAGAGAAAGCTTCTCTCCAGCCGCGGGGCTTCCCGCGATATCAGACGGGATTGACACGAAAGATCGTCTGGAACAAAACAAAAACAAACGGGGGAGAGTGTGTGCTCAACGAACTCAGACGAAAATTCGAGAAAGCGTCGGCGGGCTATGCGGCGATGCATTCGATCAGCCGTGATCCGGATTGGTTTATATTGAAACTGCAGGAGGAAATGGGGGAACTGACGCAGGCCTGGAACAACGCCACAGGACGGGGGCGCGACCGGGAGGTCTCCCCGGAGACGCTGCGCCAGTCAATCGCCGACGAAACGGCCGATCTCCTCGGCCACGTTCTGCTCTTCGCCCACCACAACGATATAGACCTGGCTGCGGCAATCGAGCGAAAATGGAAGTTCGCTCCCGACCTATAGAGCTTCCTTGAGATCATCGAGGAGGGAAAGGACCGTCTGCTTGCGGTCGAGGTTATAGGCCGCGCTCAGCGTCAGGCGTTCGCCAACGGTGCTGGACAGCCTGGCGAACCGTTCGGCCGCGCCGACGTCGCCGGCGATCGCCGCCTCGCGAGCCATCCGCATGATGCGCCCCGACAGCAGCGACGAAAAGAAATCGAAGATCGTTTCGCTGTCCTTGCCCGAAAGCACGTCGGCCAGCTTGTGCATGTTCTTGCGAACGGCCGGGCCCTGCCCCGCCAGAATGTCTTCGAAAGCCTCGGCTATATCCAGCCCGCCATAATTGACGAGCTTCAGCGCCTCAGAAACGCTGCCGTTTGCGGCGGCGAGAACGCGCTCTGCATTCAGACCCGCGAGATCGAGCCCGAGATGCGCAAGCGCCTGGCGCAGGGCTTCCGTGTCCAGAGGCTTCAGCCGCAAAGGCAGGCAACGCGAGCGGATGGTCGGCAGGAGTTTTCCCGGCGCATGGGTGAGCACCAGAAACAGCGAACGGCGCGGCGGCTCCTCCAACATCTTCAAAATGGCATTGGCGGCGTTGCGGTTGAGATCGTCGGCCGGATCGATGATGACGATGCGCCAGTTTCCGGTGCCCGACGTCTGGCCGAAGAACTTGCCGGCGCGGCGAACCTCGTCGACCGTGATCGCGCCCTTCGTCCTGCCCGTCTTTTCGTCCACTGGGCGCGCGAGATGCAGGAGATTGTGCGATGCGCCCGAACCGAGCTGTCTCGTGACGATAGAGGCGGGATCAGGGTCGGCAAGCCTTTCGGGGGCGTCTGCCGGATCCGGATGGCTCAGGACATGATTGGCGAAGCGGAAGGCGAGTGTGGCCTTGCCTATCCCCTCCGGCCCTTCGATCAGGATCGCGTGATGACCCTTTCCGGACCGGTAGCTCTGTGCGAGAAAGGCTTCCGCCTCCCGATGACCGAAGAGCTTGCTGTTCATCACGGGAGCAAGCGCGCCCTCCAGCACACCTGGCTGTTCCGGGGTCATGACGTCGCTTCCACATTCGAGGGTTGCGGCTTGCCCTCAAGCGGCAATAGCGCCTCGACGAGACTCAATACTTCGGCAGCGATCGCGGTCGGCGGACGGTTGGCATCGACGACGCGGCATCGCTCCGGATCGGCCGCGGCAATATCGAGAAAGGCTTCGCGCCGCTTTTCATGCGTCGCCAACTGTTCCTTTTCAAATCGGTCGGGACTGTCGTTTGCGGCGCGGCGGCGGGCGCGCTCCAGCCCGACCGAGGCGGGAAGATCGAAAATGATGGTGCAGTCGGGAATGACACCGTTCACCGCAACGCGTTCCATGGTCTCGACGAAGGCCGGTTCCAGATTGCCGGTCACGCCCTGATAGACGCGCGAGGAATCCATGAACCGATCGCAAAGGACGATCGTTCCTTGCTGGAGCGCCGGCCGGATCACCTCCTCGACGTGGTCGCTGCGGGCGGCCGCAAAGAGGATCGCCTCCATCCGGAACTCCGAAGGACTCCGCCGCGCCCGAAAGAAGGACGTGGCGAACGGCTTCGGCACCCGCGGAGCCTCCCGGCTCGCGCGTGGTGAGCACGCGGTAGCCGCGCGCGCTCAGCGCTTGCGCAAGAAGGCGCATCTGGGTCGACTTGCCGGCCCCCTCTCCCCCTCGAATGTTATGAACAAACCCTTGGTCAGCGACACTTCAATTCCCGGATCGGCGTGCATTATCGTCTCTGTTTAGCCGATCGGTCCCGCGGAAGGAACCGTCGCAAAGCGCATTTGTCACAGCCAGAAGAACAGCAGTTCCTGCAGCGCGTCGAGCGCCCGGCTCGTGAGCGTTCCGGAACTCGACCGCCCTCGCCGTCTTCACGGGAACTTCCCGCAGCAGCTTGTCCCCGTTCCAGAGCTTGACGACGCCGACCTGCTGACCGGCAGCGACGGGTGCGTTGAGCGGCCATTTGTAGACGATGCGTGCCGTCAGCCGTTCGGGATTTTTTACCGGCAGCAGAACGTCGACCGGGCCGCCCGCCACGAGCGCCACCCGGGAATCCGCACCGCCGTAGACGCTCGCCTCTCCGATGGTTTCACCATCTGCGAAAATGCGCCGTTTCTCGAAAGCGGTCATCGCCCAATCCAGGACCCTGCGGCTCTCGTCGATTCTCTCCTTTTCGCTCTCGAGGCCCCCCATCGCGAGAAAGACCCGGCGGTCGCCCCGTTGCATCGAGACGGCGAGCGAGAAGCCGAAACCCTCCGCAAAGCCGGTCGCCAATCCATCGACGCCGACATTCGCGGCGATCAGAGGGTTCTTGTTGCGCTGAAGGATCTTGTTCCACTCGAATTCCGGCTGCGAATAGAGCCGGTAGTAATTCGGGTGCGCCTCGTACAGGTGCCGCGTAAGGGCGACGAGTTCGCGCATCGTGATCTTGTTTTCCGGATGCGGCAGCCCCGTGGCATTCCTGAATGTGGCGACCGGCAGCCCTAGCTCGCGGGCCCGCTTGGTCATCAGTTCGGCAAAAGCAGCCTCGCTGCCAGCAATTCCCTCAGCCAGGACAATGCACGCATCGTTGGCGAGTTGCACCGTTGCGCCCTGGATGAGATCCGCAACGCGGATCCTGGATTTGATCGCGGCGAACATCGTTGCAGTGCCGGAGGGGGCCCCGCCTGTACGCCACGCATGTTCAGAAACCTCGAAACTCGTCTCGGACGTCAGGTCGCCCTTATCCAGGGCTTCGAAAACCACCTCCATCGCCATGAGTTTGGCGAGCGAGGCAGGCGGGACGGGTGCATCCTCGTCGCGTGAAAAGAGCACTGTGCCCGTCTCGGCATCGACGAGATATATCTGCTTCGCTTTGGTGTCGAAGGCGCGCGTCTGTGCGACCGCTGGTCCCGAAACGATGGCCGCGAGGAAACCTACGACCGCAAGCCACTTCATGCGCATGAGAAACTCCGGTTCTGCATGGGCATATCAGCGCGAAAAGCCCTCTTCAACCGGCGTCAGCGCGAGTCGGCGTTTCGGTACTGGCGCTTCGCATAGGCGAGAATGGAATCGGGGGTCAGCGGATTGCGATCGACCATGATCGCCTCGAAGGGCGAAGGCTTGTCGCTGACGCGAACTTCGACATAGGCCGCAGCATAGGCCATGCTGCCATCCGGCAGCGGGATCAATTGCGGGCGCGACGTAGGCATGGGGCCGATCTGCGGCAGAACGACGAATTCGCCGAAGGCGCTTGGTGCCGCCGAGGCCTGCGCCGGCTTTGCGAGCGCGTTCACCGGCACGCCGGCATCGAGCGTCGATCTGTTCGGAACCGGAACGGCGCGGAGATTCGGAACCATGTCGCGCAGCGGCTCGTTGGAAGCCACCATCACGCCTGAGGCGATCTGCCCTTCCGGCATCACGCTCGGGCCACGGTCGCCCTTCCTGACGTACGAAGCCATGAGGTAGGGCATGTCATTGCCTTCGAGGGGCGCACGACCGACATATTGAACGCGAACATTGGCGCTTCCCTTGCGCTTGATGTCCAGCAGGTCGGCGGTTTTCGAAGAGACGTCGATGATCCGGCCGTATTCATAGGGGCCGCGATCATTGACACGCACGATGACGGACGTGCCGTTCTCCAGGTTGGTCACGCGCGCATAGCTCGGCAGCGGAAAGGTCGGGTGAGCGGCCGAAAGGTGATGCTTGTCATAGACTTCGCCATTGGCCGTCAGCCGGCCATGGAAGGCAGACCCGTACCAGGAGGCCATCCCGCTCTTGTTGTAGCCGAAATCCTCCTTCGGCTGATACCACCTGCCTTTGACCTGATAGGGTTTGCCTACCTGGTAGCGGCCACCGCCCTTGGGAATGTTGTTTCCGGTAGCGACTCTGGGGCTGGCTTTGACGCCATAGACGAACTCGGCGAAGTATTCCTTGCTCCGCGACTTGGTCTTCTTGACGCTCGACGTCGACCCGCAGGCCGCAAGCACCGCGCAAAGCAACGGAACCGCTGCGAGACGGAGCCCCCTCACAAGATATGCCGCACCGTTATTGGATGTCATCTGTCCCACAAGATCATTCGCAAAGCCGCACCCGAAATCCGCTCCTGCAGCGCTCGCGCATCCGACCGAACGCGCAACGATCGTCGCAATCGTGCAGTAGTTCCCCCGCGAGAATTTCGCCGTCCCGAAACGGAACAGTCGAACAATCATGACAACAACAAGGCGAAATTGCGAACCGGAGGACGAACGGAGGCAAAAAAACGCTCGCTATGGTTTACGAAACGTAAATGAGTCGCTGGACCATGGTCCGATAGAGCGCGCCAAAGGTCCGAAACCCGTTGCCGGGTTTCCCTGCCGATACATATCGCAATAAGCACCCGCGTGGCTCGTCGGCCGCGGGGTGCGGCGGCCTCAGAGCTGGCCGAAGCTTCCCGTCGGTGCAACTCTGAGGCTCCGTCCCCGGTTGGCGTGGTGCCCGTGCTCCGGCCCAAGTCCGAGAGGATCTCGCAATGGACGACAGATACGATTATGGGCCGCCGGAGCGACGGGCGGCAACCGGCCTCCCCCTAGGCATAATGCTCCTGTCGATGTTGGCGATTGCCGTTTATCTGCTTGCCGGAGCGGCGCTCCTGGACGGCAGAAGTCGGGATGTCGCGGCCTACGTCGCCCGGGCAGGCGACGAAAGTCCGACTGCGGCGCCGGACAGCGGACGGCGCCCGTGACGATGGCCCACAACCGTGCCACGGGCGTATGCGGCGCGGCACGCCTCGAATGCAAGCAAATGCTCCGGAGCAAGTTGACGCTGTGATCAAAGCTGCTAAAAAGCCAGCCGTTGGTGAATGGGCAGCAAACCCGGTAGCGATCGCCGGTCCATCGAGAACTCGGAAACGAATTTCACGAAGCTCCGCAATCACCTGGAAGAGTGGCCGAGCGGTTTAAGGCACCGGTCTTGAAAACCGGCGTGCGTGAAAGCGTACCGTGGGTTCGAATCCCACCTCTTCCGCCATTTCAGAATTGATCCGGGCACGCCGGAATTCCCAGCTTCTCGTCACTGATGGCCGTCTTCCCCACCCGCAAGGCTCGTGGCTGCCCTGCCCTTCCGACGCTTTGCGTCACCTGCAGGAGCGGAAGAAGCTGCTTTGGAACTCCATCGCGAAGGGGCGATATTCGGATGGGTGAATTGCAGCGTGCCCTACCGGGCGGCAAGGGTGAAGCCGGCAAACGGAATGCACTGGCGCGCGGGGCCGAAAAATCTTATACAATGGGTGACCAGTGGGGTCGTAGCTCAGTTGGGAGAGCGCCGCAATCGCACTGCGGAGGTCGAGGGTTCGACTCCCTTCAACTCCACCATTCCCCTCTTTTGTCCAGCCCGGAGACCCAGGTAACGGATCTTACCTGAGCTAACATCCACCGATGCCGGACGTCAGGTTGCAGAGCCCGGGCGATGCCGCGGCTCGGCTGCGCTTGCCAAAAAAGCTGATTTGAGAGAAAGTTTTAGTCTGACCCGTTCGAGGTCTGGGCAACTCCCGCGAGTGGAGAAAAACATGCCTGTTAAATCTTTGGTGGCAGCCGTAATTTTTTCCCTCTTCGCCCTTTCGGGGTGCGCCAGCACAGGCTCGACCAACACGACCTATACCCAGTGGTACGGGCCCTATCCCGAGCCTGAATTCGACGTTCTTACGCCGGGCGGACTGCGGCTTGCCTATTAGCATGGCGTAGGCGAGCGACTGGGCCGGCCGCTGTAAGTGAGCGTACGCCCCTGCCCCCAGATTCCGAGCGATCGCCATCGCACGCCGGATGGAAAGCGGACAGGCATTCAGCAGCAAGCGGTATTCACGGAATTTTAGGCACTTGCGGAACACATATGGAACAGATAGGTTCTGTTCTTGATTTGTTTCGCGATTCTGGAGTGACGCCATGCTAACCCGCAAGCAACAGGAATTGCTTCTGTTCATTCATGAACGAATGAAGGAATCCGGGGTTCCGCCGTCCTTCGACGAGATGAAAGATGCCCTGGACCTTGCCTCCAAATCGGGCATCCATCGTCTGATCACCGCACTCGAAGAGCGCGGGTTCATTCGCCGGCTACCGAATCGCGCTCGAGCCCTCGAAGTCATCAAGCTGCCGGAGGCCTATGCCGGTGTTTCGCAGGTCCGCCGCGGCTTTTCGCCGAGCGTGATCGAAGGCAGTCTGGGCAAGCCTGCGGCCCCGCCCCCCGCACCGAAACCAGCGCCCCCGGCCGAGATCGCGTCGGTCGCTGTCCCGGTCATGGGCCGCATTGCCGCCGGCGTGCCGATTTCCGCAATCCAGAACAACATGCACGATATTTCCGTACCGGTCGAAATGATCGGCAGCGGCGAGCACTACGCTCTCGAGATCAAGGGTGATTCGATGATCGAGGCCGGCATCCTCGATGGCGATACGGTGATCATCCGGAACGGAAGCACTGCCACCCCGGGGATATCGTCGTCGCCCTGATCGACGACGAGGAAGCAACTCTGAAGCGTTTCCGTCGCAAGGGCGCCTCTATTGCGCTCGAAGCCGCCAATCCGGCTTACGAGACACGGATATTCGGTCCGGATCGGGTCAAGATCCAAGGCAGGCTTGTCGGCCTCATCCGGCGGTACCACTAGCCTCCCGACCAGGTGTGCAGGCGTTTCCCACGGAAGTACGCAATTTCAAAGCGTTAGAAGTGGGGGCATTGCGCCTTGGGGCGCTATGGCCACGCCTCCACAGAACCGAAGCCATATTATACAGAATAAAAAAGACCCTATTCCAAATGTACCCTCTTGCGGATTGCGGGCAATCATTCTAAATCCGCGCCACGATTTGAAAAATCGCAAATCGTAGAGGCCTCGTGGCGGAGTGGTGACGCAGAGGACTGCAAATCCTTGTACCCCGGTTCAATTCCGGGCGAGGCCTCCAAAAAACCACCCCTATTCAGCTTTGTTACCGACAAATCTTACCTGCGTCAGACGAAGGCGAAATCCGCGCCCGCAAAGACGAAGTTGGCAGCGCTGAGGTCGGCAGCGTGGATGCCGATCAGAGTGACCTGATCGACCGTGCCATTCAACTGCAGGACAGCGTTCCCGTCGGCATCGTTGCCGATGTTGGGCAAAAAATCAGCGAAGTCGTCGTAGCCATAGCCAGCGATTTGGATGACGTCCTTGTCCAATTCGAAGTCGAAGATCTCATCCCGACCACTGTTTCGTGAAAACAGGAACTGATCGGCACCGGTCTCGACCGCGAAGCCTGCGGTCAGTCGACCATCGCCCCAGAGCTGATCGTTACCCGTGCCGCCGATCAAGAGGTCGTTCCCACCCGCGGTGTCCACACCGACCTCTGCATCGCCATACAGGACATCATTGCCTTTGCCTCCGTCGAGCAGGTCGTCGCCGCCACTGCCGCCACGTGAGAAAAGAACGTCTCCAACGAGAAAGTCATTGCCCGAACCACCATACAGGTGGTCGTTGCCGCCAATGCCGGATTCCACGACGCCCTGGTCGAGGCCATCCCCGTAGAGCTTGTCATGGCCCTCTCCGCCCTGGAGGCGATCGTTCCCGCCAACGAAAAAATCGCCCAGGGAGAAAGCGTCGCCCGAGAGACTGTCGTCTCCGGCGCCGCCGTCGAGCCAGTCGTCTCCACCACGTCCGCTGAGGCAATCGTAGCCATCGCCATAGAGTGTATCGTTGCCTTTGCCGCCCGAGAGACGATCATTCCCTCCGGCGACGGTAGCGGAATCGATCGCATCGATCTGGAAGGCATCGCCGTACAGCGTGTCGTCGCCGGCGCCGCCGTCGAGCTGGTCGTCGCCACCACGCCCCTGATTGGAGATCGTCCAAGCGTCGCCGAAGAGCGTGTCGTTGCCCCCAAGGCCGTCAAGGCTGTCGCGGCCACCCTGCCCCGAAGACAGGAAGCCGCCGATTTCGGAGAACTCCTAGGCTATTGCCGGTCGTGAACGGGTCTCCGAAGATAATATCCGGATCGTTCGTTCCGAAGATGTGGTTGTCCAGCCCGAACCAAGGGGCGATGCCACCGATCAGATGCGCCATTTTTCTCTCCACAGTGCTGTAAAGTAGGCGATGCTCGTCTTGGGAAACCCGGACGGCCTTCGCGGCGCCGACTTCGTCGGGCTCCGTCGGAGTGACGAGCTAACGCTATGAAAATACCGACTTCCTACGGAAGACCGTTACACCCTTTTCCTGAAAGCGCTCCAATGTTGCCGAACGTGATGTTCCTGTCTATTGACCACTTTGGATTAACTACAAGTTGTACTTTGCGGCGACACTCAGCGTCCGGATACTGGAAGAAGGACGAGCTCGCCCACGCTCCCGAAGACGTCCGCGAAGGGCGAAACCTCGAGGATCGTGTGGTCTCGTGATCGGCGGTTGTGATATAGCGGTCCGTCGGCCGGCCTCATCGGGAGGGCGGCACTCGAAGCGCGACGTGATGGATATTCCTTGGGGCTACATTCAGCGCCACTTCGATTGGCTCGGGCATGTGGTCGAGGGCTTCTGTATTGCAGCAGTCGTCGCCCTCCTGTTCATGGCGATTGCACCGAGAAGACTGGCGCTGATCATCGGCCTCGCCTTCGCCATCGGACACTTCCACGGCCGCGAGAAACGTGATTTCGAGATCAGCGCAAAGCTGCTGCCGCCTCACCTGGAGGGCTATGAAATGTGGAGGTGGAGTTGGGACCAGGCGACCGATTTCTGGCCGGTCGCTTTGGTCCTCGCCTGCGTCATTGTCGCCCTCCTGCCCAAACGACGTCGAAAGCCGCGCAATTCCGACGACTGAAATGCGTGCATCCGGATGCTGGCGGAACTCTTGGCAAGGCCCACCTCTCAGGATCTGCCGGACGAGTTCGGCTTGCTGCGCCATCGGGCCCACCATACGGCCAGCTTGCGCCGCCGTCGGCGCATCGAGGGAATATCGTGCGAAAGCACGAGCAGGCCCAGAGGAACCATCCAGAAGCCCAGGATGGGCAGAAAACCGAGCAGACCGCCGAAGACGAGCAGAACGCCGATGAGCACGCGCAATGCCGGCGAATTGGGCAGGCTCATCCGCCACTTGCCGAGCACGATCTCACGCGTCTTGGGATCGATGCCAAAATGCTTCTTCGCCATCACTCTTCTTCCATACCAATGACCCCACAGTTGGTGCTTTCTCCACAGGGCGGCAACCGCCTACCGTCATTTTTTTGAAAAACCGCTTGGCAAATCGGAAAAGCATTTGTATTAGCAGCCTCACTTCTGCGGCGCAGATGATCCCTGGTAGCTCAGCGGTAGAGCACTCGACTGTTAATCGATAGGTCGCCGGTTCGAATCCGGCCCGGGAGCCAGTTTCCAAAGCCCTGCATCTCACGGTGCGGGGCTTTTTCCTTGAGTATTTTCAAGCGCTTAACCGATCATGTAAATGCACCAAGCCTCTAAGGGTTCGGTGCTGGCTTGCTTTTTGGTTACATTTTGGCTGCTTTTCGGACCACACAGGCCGGCAAACGGGGAATTCCTGGGGTTCGAAGATATTGCGCGTTACGCAATGAGAAACGCCGCAAGCGGCATCTATCGCTATCATCGCCGCGTGCCGAGCTGCACACGAACTATCACGCCGCATGGGAGAAGGCGCGGATCAGGAGACGAACGCCACGAAAGGCGGGACGCGACCGCCATTTGAGCCGGAGACAAAGGAGGTCCAGCAGGCGACGCTCTTTTGAGCGTTATTTCTTGCCGAGATATTCCATCACTTTTTCGCGGTTCGGCCCAGCTTCACGGATCGCCTTCAACGCCTTCTGCCGCGTCACCTTCGCCGTTCTCATGAGGTAGGCCACCTCGTGCTCCTGTTCGGAAACGAGCTCACGGTCGCGGCCTTTCTTCTTCGGATTATCTGCCATGCTTTCCTCTCGTCGACGGTCTACCACGAGCCGCCGGACAACCATCTATTGCTGAGATAGTCCTTCGCTTTCACCCCGGCAGGGTTTCCTTCACGGAGGGCCTCCTGCACCATCCTTCTCCTATAGGCCGCATTTTTCTCATCACTTGCGACCCCATGCCCCTCGGTGGAAACGAGATCGCGGTCACGATCCGGCTCCTTGTCTTTATCTGCCACTCTTTTCCTCCATGTACTTAGATGAAGAATAGGAGCGGATCACGCTTCGGCAAGGGCGGGCTTATGACGCGTCTCTGGGTGATGTCGTTGTCCGGGGCGCGCCGTCGACCGGTAGCATTTCACTGTCCGTATCAGGAACGTCCACGGCTCAATCAGTGCCTCGATGTTCTCAGCTTCAGATTTCCTCTTTGCTCAATTCAACTCGAGGTCCGGCGCGGCATTCCTGCTGCGCCGGGCTTTTGCATTCGATGAGCCCCGCATCAACGCCGCAACTGAGCGCGGTCTCGCCGGCTGGCCTCGTGCTGGCCGGACATGTCGCCTCTTACTTCAAGCGCTTGAGGAGTTCCTGCGCCACGGCGGGGGCCGAGGCCGGATTTTGGCCCGTGATCAGTTCCCGATCGGTGACGATATGCGCGCTGAAGGGCGCATCGGACTGACTATAGCGAGCACCTGCTTGCGTGAGAGCATCCTGCGGATAGAACTTCATCGCGCCGCCGCCGAGCAATCCCTTTGCCAGTTCCTCTTCCTCATTGCTGATCACAGTGAGGTTGTAGCCGGCATAGATCCATTCACGGTCTGCTTTCGCTGCGCCTTCGGTTTCGAGCTGTGTGGTGAAAGCCTTCGGGTCCCGCAGAAGTCGAGATGAGCGCGATGGGGCCATGGCAGGCGAGCGCGGTCGTCTTGCCCTGTTCATGGAAATGCGTCAGCACCTTGCCGAGCTCAGGGCTGACAAGAAGATCCTGCATCGGGGCATGGCCGCCAGGGACGTAGACCGCGTCGAAATGGTCGTAGCCGATCTGCTCGACCCGCGCGAGGCTGATTACGGGCGAGGCAGTGTCAGACAGCAAGCCGATTTCCTCAAGCTGCGCTTCGCTCGCCTTCATCGCAGCTTCGTCTCCGCCGAAATACATCTTGTCGATAGAGGTCTTGTCGATGGACGGCGCCGTGCCCTTGGGGGTGGCGAAGGTGATCTCGTGACCGGCATCGAGCAGCGCCTCGACCGGCTGCATCAGTTCGTTGAGGTAAAAGCCGGTCTGGAATACCTTGCCGTCCTTCAGGTCGAGATGGTCTGAATCGGAAAGGACCACCAGCACGTTTGCTGCATGGGCGCTGGCGGCGCTGAAACCCAGGGCAAGGGTGATGGCGAGGCGACGCAGGTATTTCATCGTCTGTCTCCGGATGCTTGAAAATTTGCGTTGTCAGGAGTGTGTTGCGGGCTGTGTCAGCCGGCGATCTTCGCCAGCCGATGCAGCGAGAAATCGGCGAAATAGTCGCCGACGCCGCTGGCCAGAAACCGCTGCATGGCAGCGCCTTCCATGTGCGCCCGCCACTGTGCGTCGGTCTCCCAGCTTTCGACGAAGATGCGAATGCGGCCGTCATCGAGGGACTGGTGCAGTTCGTAGCGCAGGCAGCCGTCCTTCATGAGAGTCTGGGCGACGAGCTTTTCCTGGGCAGCCCCAAGGGCCGCCTCCTTGCCGGCTTTGGCGATAGTCATGGCAATGATGGTGAGCGGAGAGTTTGACATCGAACGCGCTCTCTCAGGCAATCGTGTTGACGAGGCCGCCCTCGGCGCGCAGTGCTGCGCCGTTGGTGGCCGACGAACGCGGGCTGGCGAGATAGGTGACGAGGTTTGCCACTTCTTCTGCCTCCACCATCCGCTGCAGGATCGAAGCGGAGCGCGCAGTGGCGAAGAATTCGGCCTCGATCTCTTCGATCGGAGCGGAAGGATCGGTGGCCTGGCTGCGCAGGAAGGTCTCGATGCCTTCCGAACGGGTCGGCCCCGGCAGCACCGCGTTCACCGTGACGTTGGTGCCGCGCGTCAGTTGCGCCAAGCCGCGCGAGACGGAGAGTTGCGCCGTCTTGGTGGTCGCGTAATGGATCATGTCGGGCGGGATGGCGAGGCCGGACTCGCTTGAGATGAAGATGATCCGACCCCAGTTCTGCTCCAGCATGCCAGGCAGGTAAGCGCGCGACAGGCGTACGCCGCTCATCACGTTCACCTCGAAGAGATGGCTCCAGTCAGCGTCGGTGATGGCGCCGAAGTCCTTGCTTTCGTAAATGCCAAGATTATTGACCAGGATGTCGACCGACGGCGCGGCCTTGGCGATGGTCGCTGCGCCATCAGCGGTGGCAGCGTCTGCGAGAACGCCGGCAACGGATTCCCCGCCGGACGTCTTGATGTCGGTGATGGCTTTGTCGAGCTTCGGCCGGTCGCGGCCGGTGATGATCACATTCGCGCCTTCGCGGGCGAGCGCGCGGGCGATTTCAAACCCGATACCAGCGGTGGCGCCGGTAACGAGCGCGGTTTTATCGGTCAGTTGCAAATCCATGACGTGGCTCCTGATTGTGTCCGAACGCAATCTATGATCTGAGAGCCCGAAGAACTATTGCCGCCACTGGACATGCACCTGTGAATGGAGATCATCAGTGCCACGCATTTTGATGGAACGCTCTGGCGAGATGGAGGTGTTTACGCGGGTGGTGCAGGAGGGCGGCTTCTCGGCAGCCGCGCGCAGCCTCGACATCACGCCATCGGCAGTCAGCAAACTGATCGCGCGTCTGGAGGCAAGACTTGGCACGCGCCTTCTGATGCGCACGACCCGCGCGCTAACGCTGACCGAAGAAGGCGAGGCTTATCATCACGCCGCGCTCAAGATCTTGCAGGCTCTGAACGATGCTGATCAGGAAGCGTCGGGCGGCGCCGTTCGTGGCCGGCTTCGGGTGAACGCCACCATTCCGTTCGGCACCATGTTCGTGGCGCCGGCGATGCCCGCCTTCATCGCGCGGAACCCCGATTTAATCGTTGATCTCAGCTTCGCAGACGGTATCGTCGATCTCGTCGCGGAAAAGACCGACGTCGCCATTCGCATGGGCAACCTGCCGGACAGCGGCCTGATCGCGCGAAAGCTCGGTCAGAGCAGACGAGTGGTGTGCGCCGCGCCTTCGTATCTGGAACGCAAAGGAAGACCCCAGACGCCCGCCGACCTTGAGCGTCATGACTGCCTGACCTTCAACTTTCGCCGCGAGCGGCCGTCCTGGCCCTTCCGATGGGACGGCCGGGAGATCGCCCAGGCGGTCACCGGAAGCCTGGTCGTCAACAACGGTGAGACGATGAAGCAGATGGTGCTTGCCGGAGCCGGCGTTGCACGGCTCGGGCTGTTTCACGTCGCCGCCGACATCGCCGCCGGAAGGCTCGTGCCTCTGCTCGAGGACGGCAATCCAGGTGATCTCGAACTGATCCACGCCATTTACGTTGGCGGTGGACCGTTACCGCATCGGGTTCGAGCCTTCATTGAATACATGATCGAGGCATTGGAAGAGTCACCCCTCCTGAAGGGCGGATAGGTGTTATGCGGGGCCGTCTAGTCGAGGTCGGTCTGGATCCAATGCGGCGAATGGTGGACGTCTATAGTCTGTAAGCGCCCTGGTCCGAGATTTTCGAACCGGTGTGGGATGCCAGCCGGGCCAAACACAGCCTGACCGGCAGTCGCGTCGAGGACAGTGTCTCCAACGAAAAAACGGGCCCGGCCCTCGATCACGACAAACACCTCGTCATAGGGATGCACGTGAAGACGTGGGCCTTCGCCAGTGCGGTTGCTGCCGTAAGCGAGCACGGTCACCGGTGCTCCGAGTGTGTCACCCGGCAAAGAGCCACGCCAGGGACCTTCAGCACCCGGATCAAAAAGCGTTGCATGAGCAGGCGCGCTTCCGCTTGGCCTGACCGAATTGACGTCGAAATCTTTGCGCGTCATGTCATCTCTCGCGAATTGTCCATCTCTGTGTGTCACAGTTCAGTATGAAGTCAGCCGGCCTATCCAGAGCCGCGACCGAATTGCCCTGCATCGCGGCTCCAATCTCCGGATATCTGGCGCAGCAAGTGCGCTACGTCATCGTCCCTTCCTTACGTCGGTGAAGCCGCTCATGCGCTGTTCAGATGGAGGATGTTGCCGTCGGGATCCTTGAACCAGACCATCTTGAACCCGTTCGCATCGTGGAGCCCGTCTTTGTATGACACGCCCTCCATCTCATAGCGCTCGAACGTCACACCCTTGGAACGCAAGTCGGCAACGATGGCGTCGATGTCTGGTCCGCAGTCCCACACCACGGCATTGGCCTTGTTGGTGCCGGCAAATTCCGAACTGTAGACGACCAGATACGTCGCGCCCGTCTTGTAGACCAGCACGCCTTCCATGCCTTCGTCGTTGAGTTCAAGCCCCAGTATATCACTGTAGAAACGCCTCGCCCGATCGATGTCGCTCACCGCGACAATGGCCGAGGAAGACTTGTCGTTGAGTGCGTTCATGGAATGTCTCCTTGATTGACGTCCAGAGGACGCATGACCTGCTTCGGTTCCGACACCGAAGAGGGTGGTCTCGGCAATTATCCAGAAAGTGACACAAACGAATGAGGCTGCATCGGCGATGCTAAATGTCCGCTATTCGGCTCCCGGCCCCAACGGTCGCTGCCAAGATCGCATACGGTCGCTTCGAGTTCAGTCGCGCGATAGAGGCCATAGCAGACTTTCACGAGCAAACATTCCTGGCACATGGCGCTTGGATACCAGCGAGGAACACCGACGGCGGTGAGATCTCGCGTTCGAACGATACCTCGTTCTCGCCAAAGCGACAGCTCGCTCTCTGAGAGCTGGTTTCGGGCGTCTTTGGCGTTGACACGGTTAGTGGAATCGAGAATTCGTAATTCGCGGTTTCATCCTGCCCGGCGAGCCAGCTTTCATTTTTTCGGGCTGATTTTTCTCGTAGGTTTCCTCATGCGTATCGCATGGCTTTTCCTGGTCCTTGCGATCGCGACCGAGGTCGTCGGCCTGACTGTGATGAAGGCGGCATCCGGCTCCGGCACCTATTGGGGGCATATCGTCATGTATGCCTCGATCGCGCTCTCCTACGTCTTCCTGGCGCGAGCGGTGAAGACCATTCCGGTCGGCGTCGCCTATGCGGTCTGGGAAGGATCGGGCGTCGCCGTGATCACGCTCGTCTCTGTTTTCGTTTTCGGCCATGCGCTTTCCGGTCGCGAGATGCTGGGCCTTGCGATGGCCGTCGCGGGAATACTTCTCCTCAATGCCGGCAGGAGCGATGCCGCGGAAACCGCCGCATGAGCGCGTCGGGTCTCTCCTTCGCATTCGCGGTCGCCGCCGGTGTGCTCGATGTGGCAGCGAATCTCGCCTCGACGAAGTCGAACGGCTTTGCCCGCCGCGGCTGGGGTACCCTTTCGATCGTCCTGGTGCTTGCGGCCTTCGCGCTCCTGGCGGAAGCGATCAAGGACATGGACCTGGCGATCGCCTATGCCATTCTCGGCGCAACCGGAATCTTCGGTACGGCCATCTGCGGCCGCCTTTTCTTCGGTCAGAGGCTGAAACCGATCGGCTGGCTTGGACTGTCACTGATTTTCGGCGCGGTGCTGGTGCTTCACACCGCCTGACGCGGCTGTCCATCTGAGCCTGAGCGCTTGTTCCTCAGGGGCGAAGCGACGGGCTGCCTGCCCGGCACCAGCAGCTGATCATCGGTTTACGAGGCGCATTCCGGCATGATCGGCTGCCGGCTTGTCCAAGGTCAGCGTTTCGGCGCAGCCTGCCAAGCGCCCGCCGTGGGCGATCAGCGCATCGGAGAAGTCCCCCTTCGTCGTCCGGTAGGTGGCAAGCGCCAGATAACCGGCATCCGCTCGATCAACCACGATCTCACGCGCCCGCAACAAAGTTTCAATAACGCGAGCAACGGCTTCGCGTGGCATCTTATATGAGCGCGTTAAGACCCCGACGGTTTCGACAAGAACGACCTGCGAGATGTAGCCCGGCGCCTCGGATGTGAAGCCGTCAATGATCTGCGAAGCCAAAGGCGACTGGGCGGTATCATCCTGCGCCAGGTAACGCACCAGCAGGTTCGTATCGATGCCGATCATTCGCCGGTGAATCCAACGGATATCGCTTTCTGCATATCCTCGAGACTGACTGGCCGGACGAGGAACGATCCCCTTGAGCGATCTGATCGAATGGGAAGCGGGCACAACGGCGTAGTGGCCGTCCTCCATACGGATGAAGTCCACACGGTCCCCGGCGGAAAGACCCATATCGGCGCGGACCTTGGCCGGGCATGGGATGTAGGGTCAAGATTGCAGGGGTCGAGGGCGGTGCTGATGCTTGACAGCGCCTGACGGCTGTCCGTCGGATCCTGAGCGCTTGTTCTTCGGAGGCGCGGCGACGGCTGCCCTCCCCGGTACCAGCCGATCGAGAAGCGCGAAATAAAGCCCATAGGGCAGGATCCGCAGCAATTTGACCAAGTACGTAAATCGTTTCGGGAAGGTGATCTCGAAACGCGAAGACTTCAGCCCCGCGCATATCCGCTCTGCCGCCTCCTCCGTGCTCACCAGCGCGGGTCTCGGGAATCCGCCTTTCGGCACGGCCTTCGTATCCACGAAGCCGGGACAGATGACTTGCAGGCGGATGCCGATACGATCGAGATCGAATTTCAGGCTCTCCGCCATGTTGATGAGTGCCGCCTTGCTCGCACCATAGGCGGCGCCCATCGGCAGCCCCCATAGCCGGCCACCGACGACATGATCGCGATTTGTCCATGCCCCTTGGCCTTCATATGTTCGACAAGCGGAACGAGGCAGTTGACGACCCCGTTGAGATTGACCGCGAAGCTTCTGTCGAAGGCGTCTCGGTGCAGGTCGTCGCCACGGACCGGCAGGACGACGCCGGCGTTGAGCACGGCGAGTGCCACCTGCCCGTGCTCGTATTCGATTTTTGCCAAGAGCCGCTCCATGTCCTTCGGATCGGTGACGTCTCCATCGAGAACGATCATCCGCCCTGCTCCGGCCGCATCGTGCTGAAGATCTACCAGCTTCTCGTGACTTCGCGCCGTGACGACCACCGAATAGCCTTCCTCGGCCAATCGAAGCGCCACGGCGCGACCGATTCCGGAACTCGCGCCGGTGACCCATGCCAATCCATGTTCGGGGCGGGCGGTGAATACGGCTGTCATCTTTTCCTCGCTCGTCGACGGGGGTTCTCACCGGGGCCACCGCATAAGCGGCCGGTCCCATACCTCTCCGGACGGCAAGCGCCTGCCCCGCAATCTCCGCTTCCCGCCCGTCGATTGACGGCAGAGACGTTTTTTGCCCGGGACAGGAAAGCTGCGAAACGCTATTCCTTGCCTGTAAGAGAGAGTGAGCCGAAAACACGCCAATATTTCGGCAATCCTACCCATGAAACCAAATGTTTATCGGCTTGCCGTCGACCGAGGTTAGTGCTTGGCTAATGCCGGCACCCGTTCCGTCTAGCGCGAGGTTTTCAAAATGCCTGTTCTTCCGTCCGTGCTCGAAGCAATCGGCAACACGCCGCTGATCCGGCTAAAGGCCGTTTCCGAAGCGACCGGCTGCGACATTCTCGGCAAAGCGGAGTTCCTCAATCCCGGGCAGTCCGTGAAGGACCGGGCGGCGCTCTGGATCATCCGCCAGGCCGAGAAGGCCGGGCAGTTGCGACCGGGCGGCGTGATTGTCGAAGGTACGGCCGGCAATACGGGGATCGGCCTTGCCGTTGTGGGTAGCGCACTCGGATACCGCACCGTCATCGTCATCCCCGAAACCCAGAGCCAGGAAAAGAAGGACGCGCTGCGCCTGCTTGGGGCCGAACTGGTCGAAGTTCCGGCTGTGCCTTACAAGAATCCCAACAACTACGTGAAGATCTCCGGCCGGTTGGCGGCCCAACTCGCCGAAACAGAGCCCAACGGCGCCATCTGGGCAAACCAGTTCGACAATGTCGCCAACCGGCAAGCGCATGTCGACACGACCGCGCCTGAAATCTGGCGAGACACCGACGGCAAGGTCGACGGCTTCATCTGCGCCGTCGGCTCCGGCGGCACGCTTGCCGGTGTGGCGGAAGGTTTGCGCGCCCGCAACGCGGCGATCAAGATCGGCATCGCCGACCCGGAAGGGGCGGCACTCTACAATTTCTATGCCCATGGCGAGCTCAAGTCGAGCGGCAGCTCGATCACCGAAGGCATCGGTCAGGGCCGAATCACCGCCAACCTCGAAGGCTTCACGCCGGACTTCGCCTACCAGATTCCCGACGCTGAAGCGGTACCCTACGTGTTCGATCTCATCGAACAGGAAGGTATCTGCGTCGGCGGCTCGACCGGCATCAACATCGCCGGAGCCGTGCGGCTTGCCCGTGACCTCGGGCCGGGACACACGGTCGTGACGATCCTCTGCGACTATGGTAACCGCTATCAGTCGAAGCTCTTCAATCCGGACTTCCTGACCTCCAAGGGTTTGCCGGTTCCGGACTGGCTGAAGACGACCTCGAACATAGCAGTGCCATACGAACCCGCTGGATAGGATTGCCATGACCGGAACCGTCACCGCCCTCTTCCGAGACGATTTTTACCTCTCGACCTGCGAAGCACGTGTGACGGCAATCCTGGAAGGCGGCGGCATCCAGCTGGATCAGACCTGCTTTTATGCGACATCCGGCGGGCAACCGGGAGACACGGGTTTTCTCGAGCGCGAGGACGGCAGCCGCATCGACATCGTCGAGACCCGGCACGGCGCGACCAAGGACGTCATCGCTCACATGCCTGCCGGCGGCGCGCCCACGCCGGCGGTCGGCGAGAAGCTCGTGCTGCACATCGACTGGCCGCGCCGCTACCGGCTGATGCGCATGCACACGGCCTGCCATCTGCTGTCGGTCGTCTGCCCCTTCCCGATCACCGGCGCAGCCGTGGGCGAGGAGGAAAGCCGCGTGGACTTCGACATGAGCGAAACGATCGACAAGGACGAGGTCACGGCAGCGCTGATGAAACTCGTCGAAGAGAACCATCCGGTCTACGTGCAGTGGATCACCGACGAGGAGCTGGCCGCCAATCCGGGCATTGTCAAGTCGAAGAACGTCCGCCCGCCGATGGGGCTTGGCCGGGTCAGTCTCGTCTGCATCGGCGAGAATTCATCGATCGACAGCCAGCCCTGCGGCGGAACGCATGTTTCGGAGACGCAGGAAGTGGGTGCGATCCACATTGCCAAGATCGAGAAGAAGGGCAAGGAAAACAGACGTTTCCGTATACGCTTCGCGACGCCCGAAGATGGGGTTGCGGTCTAGTGTGCGCAGGGAAATTGTTCTTTCACATGAGAAAGCCAGTGGAGTGACGACGATGTATGGTGATAACGAAAACAAGAGCCGCTTTGTCGTTTCTGCGGATTGGCTTGAACAGCGCCTCGATGATCCGTCGGTCAAGATAGTCGATGCCTCCTGGTATCTGCCGGCGCAGAACCGCGACGGGCAAGCCGAATACGCCGCCGCGCACATTCCCGGGGCGGTCTTCTTCGATCAGGACGCGATCGCCGATCGGTCGAGCACGCTACCGCACACCCTGCCCTCCCCGTGGCATTCGCCAACGCCGTGGGCGCAATGGGAATCGGCGAGAACGACACGATCGTCGTCTACGACGGCCCGGGGATTTTCACCGCTCCGAGAGTCTGGTGGATGTTCCGAATCATGGGCGCCAAAAACGTCTTCGTTCTCGATGGCGGGATGGACGGCTGGAAAGCGGACGGCCGGCCGACGACGACCGAGGTCCCGAAATTCAGCCCGCAGGTTTTCAACGCAGTCTTCAACCCGAACGCCGTCACCTCGTTCGAGCGCATGAGAGATGTCGTCGAGCATCGGCTCTCGCAGATTGCCGATGCGCGCAGCGCCGGGCGCTTCGCCGGAGAGGAACCGGAACCGCGGGCCGGCATGCGGTCGGGCCATATGCCGGGTGCAAGGAGCCTGCCTTCGGGCGTATTCTCCGAAAAGGGCAGGTTCAAGGATCTCGATGCGCTGCGCCGGACTTTCGCGGATGCCGGCATCGATCTGACGAAGCCGGTCGTCACGAGCTGCGGCTCCGGCATTACCGCCGCCATCATCACGCTTGCGCTTCAATCCTTGGGACATGAAGACAATACGCTTTATGATGGCTCCTGGTCGGAATGGGGTAGCCGGCCGGATACTCCGGTTGCAATCGGTAAAGAGTGAGAGCCATGCCAAGGTCAAAGCCTGCCGCGATCACGGCGCACGTGACCGAACTCGAAATGACGTCGCCGCCGAAGCAAAGTCTGCCGATGCCGATCAACATCCATACGGCGATCCTGCGCGTTTCGGATATTCCGCTCGCCTATTACCGCTTTCTCTATCTGCGTGTCGGAAAGCGCTGGCACTGGGCGGAGCGCCTGCGCATGAGCGACGACGATCTGGCGGCTATCCTCCACGACAAGCGAACGACGGTCATGGTCCTCTATGTGGACGGTGCGCCGGCCGGTTTCTTCGAATTCCGGCAACTCGACGATGACGTCATCGACCTCACCCATTTCGGGCTCATGGAGCACGCGCTCGGCCTGGGAACTCGGTAAGTGGTTTTTGCTGCAGACATTGTTTGCGGCCTGGGCCATGAACCCGCGCAAGGTCACGGTCACGACGAACAATCTCGATCACCCCCGGGCGCTGCAGCTTTACCAGCAGTTCGGCTTTTCTCCGGTCGCGACGCGGGAGACGGTGGTCGAGCCGCTGAGCGACGAGGAACTTCTCACCTTCGCGAAGAAGCTCTGAACGGCTTCAGGATCTTAGATCTAAGTTCGGCAAGTATCGGGTGTCGTTCCCTGACGCCAGTGCGCATCTTTCTCCTGAATTCAGCCAATCGGGAGAAGCGCCATGAAACTCAATTACGTTGCAATGCCCGTCGAAGAGGCGGAACGGCTAAGGCAAGGCGGGCGGGATGCCTATGGCCACCGGCCCGAGCGGCGCATTTCGGACGGCGACGGCGTGCCGTGCCGGCACTGTCTTCGTAATGTCGATGAAGGCCAGCCTTATCTCGTTCTGGCCTACCGGCCGTTTTCGTCGGTTCAGGCCTATGCCGAAACGGGACCGATCTTCATGCATGCCGAAAATTGCGCGGTTCACGACGGAGCCTCCGTGCCGCCGATTCTCGCGTCCAGCAAGAGCTATCTTCTGCGTGGCTACGGGAGTGATGAGCGCATCGTCTACGGCACCGGCGGGGCCGTCGATGCCGAGTACCTCGAGCAGCGGGCCGAGGAATTGCTGGCACGGCCGGACGTCGCCTTCGTGCATGTTCGCTCGGGAAAATACAACTGCTACCAGTGCCGCATCGAAGCGGCCTGAGTGGGAGCCCGGCGCTTGACGGCGCCGGGCGGTTCAGCGTGTCAGGCGACGTGAAGGACGGCCTCGGGAGCGTGGGCGTCGTAGCCGAGCGCTTCGGCCACGGCCGCATTGGTTACGCGGCCTCGGTGGACATTGAGGCCGGCGCGCAGATGCCGGTCCTCGGCGATCGCCTTGAGGCCGCGGTCGGCGAGCTGAAGTCCGTATTGGAGCGTCGCATTGTTGAGTGCGTGCGCCGACGTGATCGGCACGGCCCCCGGCATGTTCGCGACGCAGTAGTGCACGATGCCGTCGACCTCATAGGTTGGTTCGGAGTGCGTCGTCGCATGCGACGTCTCGAAGCAGCCGCCCTGGTCGATCGCGACATCGACAATGACAGCGCCTTTTTTCATGGCGGACAGCATTTCGCGCGTGACGAGCTTCGGCGCAGCAGCGCCGGGAATGAGCACGGCTCCGATGACCATGTCGGCGGAGAAGACTTCCTCTTCCAAGGCATCGATCGTCGAATAGCGCGTATGGACACGGCCGTTGAAGATATCGTCGAGTTGGCGCAGACGCGGCAGGGACCGGTCCAGGATCGAAACGTCGGCCCCGAGACCCGCAGCCATCTTGGCAGCATGCAGGCCGACGACGCCGCCACCGATGATCGCGACCTTGGCCGGAAGGACGCCCGGTACGCCGCCGAGCAGGATTCCGCGGCCTCCATTTGCCTTCTGGAGCGAGGTCGCGCCCGCCTGGATCGCCAGCCGTCCCGCGACCTCGGACATCGGCGCAAGCAGCGGCAACCCGCCGCGCTCATCCGTCACGGTCTCGTAGGCGACCGCCGTGACGCCGGACTTGAGAAGTCCCTGGGTCTGTTCCGGGTCCGGTGCGAGATGAAGATAGGTATAGAGAATCTGGCCTTCGCGCAGTTGCGCCCATTCGGAGGGCTGCGGCTCCTTGACCTTGACGATCATATCCGCCTTTTCGAAGACTTCCCTGGCTGTCGGTACGATCCTCGCACCGGCTGCGCGATAGGAGTCGTCATCCGCCCCGATCCCTGCCCCGGCCTTTGTTTCCACGATGACCTCGTGGCCGTGGGCTACATATTCCCGTACTGATCCGGGCGTAAGGCCGACACGGTATTCATGGTTTTTGATTTCCTTCGGGCAACCGACACGCATCTTCGCGTTCCTCTCCTATCTGTGGGCTTTTTTGCCGCGCTGATGAGGGGTCCAGCAAAGCAGATGGCATTCCGAATGTCCTTGCAAAAACGTGCTCATCCATGCATTGCTTTAGGGAGTTATTGCGCAAAACAACGACTATTCGAAAGAAGATGCGAATGGCTGGCTTGGATGCTATCGATCGTTCGATTCTGCGCATTCTGCAGCAGGATGGCCGAATCTCGAACGCCGACCTCGCAGGGAGGGTCGGCCTCTCGCCGTCCGCCTGTTCGCGGCGGGTCGATATCCTCGAAAAGTCCGGGACGATCGCCGGTTACCATGCGCGTATCGCCCACAAGGCGCTCGACTACAAGATCATGGTCATCGTGCATATTTCGCTCTCCGGGCAGTTCGCTAAGACGCTTGCGGAGTTCGAAGCCGCGGTGAAGCTCTGCCCCAATGTGCTCGTTTGTTACCTGATGTCCGGGGAATACGACTATATCCTGCGCGTGGCAGCGAAGGATCTGGAGGACTATGAACGCATCCACCGCGACTGGCTTTCGGCGCTGCCGCATGTGGTAAAGATCAATTCGAGTTTTTCGCTGCGCGAGGTCATCGACCGCCCCAATGTCGGCATCTGAGACCGTGATCCGCCGAGACGCGGCGGTAACCCCGTCTGCAAAAATCAGCCGCTTTGCGTAGCCGGGCCATTCCGCCATAGTTGCGCTTATCTGAACGCGCTTTCGAGGGGAGATCACCGATGACCGTTTTGCATCCCATTTCGCGCCGGACCCTGCTCGGCGGTCTTGCCGCCACGTCGGCATGTGTCGTGCTGCATCCCTTCGCGACCCGCGCGGCTGCGAACCAGGCGCATCTCAGGATCATGGAAACCACGGACCTGCACGTCCATGTCTTTCCCTACGATTACTATGCCGACAAGCCGAACGACACGCTCGGCCTGGCGCGCACCGCTTCGATCGTCGACGCCATCCGCGCCGAGGCGACGAACGCGATCCTTGTCGACAATGGCGATTTTCTTCAGGGAAATCCGATGGGCGATTACATCGCCTACAAGCGCGGCATGAAGGAAGGCGACATGCATCCGGTCATCGCCGCGATGAACGTGCTCGGCTATGACTGCGGCACGCTGGGCAATCACGAGTTCAATTACGGCCTGGACTTCATGTTCAATGTGATCAACGGCGCAAACTTTCCGATCGTCTGCGCCAATCTGATCAATGGCGCCATGGCCGCCGCCCCGCGCCAGGACAAGCTCTTCCTGAAGCCCTACGTGATCCTCCATCGGAAAGTGAAGGACGGGGCCGGTCAGGAACACCCGATCCGCATCGGCCTCATCGGGTTCGTGCCGCCGCAGATCATGACCTGGGACGCCAAGAACCTGGAAGGCAAGGCGAATGCGCGCGACATCGTCAAGACCGCGCAAGCCTGGGTGCCGCAAATGCGCGAGGAAGGTGCCGACATCGTCATCTCTCTGTCCCATTCCGGCATAGGGCAGCAGGCCTATGCCGAAAATCTCGAAAACGCGTCCGTACCCCTGGCGGCGATCGAAGGTATCGACGCCATCGTCACCGGCCACAGCCACCTCGATTTTCCGGGACCCAAGTTCGACGGAACGCCGGGCGTCGACAATGCCAAAGGGTTGATTTCCGGAAAGCCCGGCGTCATGGGCGGCTTCTGGGGATCGCATCTCGGCCTCATCGATCTCCTGCTCGAACGCGACGGGGGTGAGTGGCGTGTGATCGGTTCGACAAGCGAGGCGCGGCCCATCTTTCGCCGGGAAGAAAAGAAGGTGATCGCCGAGGTCGGTGACAAGCCGGAAGTGCTGGCAGCCGCGCAGAAGGACCACGAAGCGACGCTCGCCTATGTCCGCACCCCCGTCGGCAAAACCTCCGCACCGCTCTACTCCTATTTCGCGCTCGTCGCGGACGATCCGTCGGTGCAGATCGTGAGCCAGGCCCAGACCTGGTATATCCGCGACATGCTCAAGGACACCGAGCACCGCGACCTGCCGGTCCTCTCCGCCGCGGCGCCGTTCAAGGCCGGCGGGCGCGGCGGCGCCGAGTACTATACGGACGTTCCAGCGGGCGACATCGCCATCAAGAACGTTGCCGACCTCTACCTCTATCCGAATACGGTGCAGGCGGTCGTCATCACCGGCGACGAGGTGCGCAACTGGCTCGAAATGTCCGCCGGCATCTTCAACCGGATCGCGCCGGGATCAGCCGATGCAAGCCTGATCAATGGCGACTTCCCTTCCTATAATTTCGACGTGATCGACGGGGTCACCTACCAGATCGACCTCTCGCAGCCTGCGAAATACGACAAGGACGGCAACGTGGCGAACCCGGCGGCCAGCCGCATCCGCGACCTGAAATTCGATGGCAAGCCGATAGATCCCAAGCAGAGATTTGTCGTAGCGACCAACAACTACCGTGCCGGCGGCGGCGGCAATTTTCCGGGCATCGCCGGCGACAAGGTCGTCTTCGTCGCGCCCGACACCAACCGTGATGTCATCGTGCGCTACATCGTCGAACAGGGAACGATCAACCCCTCTGCGGACGCGAACTGGACATTTGCGCCGCAGAAGGACACGAGCGTGCTGTTCGATAGCGGCCCGAAGGCGCGTCGATTCCTGGCAGAGGTCAAGGCGGTGAAGATCGAGGATGCAGGCGACGGCAGCGACGGTTTCGCCCGGTTCAGGATCAAGCTTTGACTCCTGATGCGGACGGAGAGCCGAACATGCTTTTCCGCATCCGGCTCGGCTTGTTTGATTGCCTGATCCCTGTGCTCGTCACAGGTACCGGACGTCAGACTGGCCGGGACTGAGCGTCGTCGGCAAAAAGGGCCGCGCGCTGCTCGTCGATGATCTGCCGTCCCTTGCGCAACGCCGAGTCGATGGCGTCCTGCTCGGAGGTGAAGAGATCTGCCCGGATGAAGCTGCGCACTTTCGTTGCACCGTCAGGCATCGACTTTTCGATGCTGCCGGCAAGCCGGTACTGCGACCCCTCGCGCTGAGGCGTCGCGCGGATTACGCAATCCGCATAGTTCTCGGACTTGCCTGCCGCAGGCTGCGCCTGCGTTTCAGAGCCGCCGGAGCGACCGAATAATTTCGAGAAAAACGATGCCATGTCTCACAGTTAGCTGTGCTCGCCGGCCCTGTCAAAGCGAAAAATGGTGAACCGGCGCCGGTCACGTGCCGCCTTCTCAAATGACGAAGTTGGCCAGCATCTCGTTCTCGGTGATATCCTGGTAGCGCAGCCCCGCTGCATCGAAACGCTGTTTGAGGACCGGAAAATTCTCGGCGTGCTTCGTCTCGATACCGATAAGCACGGAGCCGAAGTTTCGGGCCGATTTTTTCAGATATTCGAACCGGGCGATGTCGTCCTCCTCGCCCAGGAGACCGAGGAAATCGCGAAGCGCGCCCGGGCGCTGCGCCATCCGCAGGATAAAGTATTTCTTGAGCCCGGCATGGCGCATGGCCCGCTCCTTCACGTCCGGCAGACGCTCGAAGTCGAAATTGCCTCCGGAAACGACCGCTACGACGATCTTGCCTTCGAGACTGTCGCGGCCAAGCGCTTCCAGTGCGGTGACTGAAAGCGCGCCGGCGGGTTCGAGAACCACGCCCTCGACATTCAGCATTTCGGTGATCGTCAGGCAGATCGCATTCTCCGGCAGCAGCAACACCTGCTCCGGCGAAAATCTCCGGAGCGCAGCAAAGTTCAGGTCGCCGATCCGTGCGACTGCCGCGCCATCGACGAAATTGTCCACCTGGTCGAGCGTAACGACGCTGCCGAGTTCCAGGCTGCGCCTGAAGCTCGGCGCCCCCTCCGGTTCACAGAACAGAAAACGATCGGCCGAGAGGCTGTCGCCCAAATAGCCGGTCACGCCCGCGGCCAGGCCGCCCCCGCCGACGGGCAGGACGACGAGATCGGCGACGAGGCCGGCAGGCAATTGTTCGGCTATCTCCGCTGCAACCGTGGCCTGGCCTTCGATGATATCCTCATGGTCGAAGGGCGGCACCATGACGCCGCCGATCGCTTCCACATGCTCGCGCGCCGCCTTGTAGCATTGATCGAATATATCGCCGACGAGGCGGATCGTGATGAATTCGGCCCCGAACATGCGCGTCTTGTCGATTTTCTGCTGGGGCGTCGTCACGGGCATGAAGACGACGCCGGGAACGCCGAAGTGACGGCAGACGAAAGCAAAGCCCTGAGCGTGATTGCCCGCGGACGCGCAAACGAAGGTCTTCCCGGCCGCTCCGGAGCCGAGCGACTTGCGGAAGAAATTGAAGGCGCCGCGGATCTTGTAGGAGCGCACCGGCGAAAGGTCCTCGCGCTTCAGGAAGACGGTCGCCCCATAGCGCGCGCTCAGGTGCTCGTTGAGCTGAAGCGGCGTCGGCGGAAAGATTTCGCGCATTGCCGCTGCCGCTTTTTCAACATCCTGCTTCATCACGTGACTTCACCCGTTGAGTTTGCCGATGGCAGTCGCTATTGCACATTGCCGCGTCGGAGACCATCGATTTGACACGAATCAGTCACGCACGGCACTATCGCGCCCGCTTCGGGCGATCGCCGGCCCACCGACAAACCGCTTGCAGGAAATCAAGAGCTTGAACGCGAATCTGATCCGGCATGCTGTCCATCTCGCGGCGATCCTGGGGCTCTATCTCTCCGGCGCGATGCTGATTCCGGCTCTGGTCGATCTCTATTACGGCCACGCGGACTGGCAGGTCTTCGCCGTGACGGCCTTCATGACGGGCGCAATCTCGTCGACGACGTTCATGGCGACACGCGCAGGTCCTCCGCCCTTCTCGAAGAAATTCGGCTTCCTGGTGGTGAACATCCTGTGGATCGTGTTTTCGATCGTCGGCGCCATTCCACTCTGGCTTTCCTCGGTGAATCTGGATTTCGCCCAGGCCCTGTTCGAGTCCGTGTCGGCGGTAACGACGACCGGCTCGACCGTAATCGTCGGGCTCGATGACGCGCCGCCCGGCCTCCTGCTCTGGCGGTCGCTCCTGAGCTGGTTCGGCGGCATAGGCATCGTCGTTCTCGGCCTGTTCATCATTCCCTATCTGCGTGTCGGCGGCATGTCCTTCTTCAAGATGGAATCCTCCGACACCAGCGACAAACCCTTTGCCCGGCTCGCAAGCTTCGGCCGCGCCTTCCTCGTCGTGTACGTATCGATAACTCTGCTGTGCGCGATCAGCTACGCCATGCTCGGGATGAACAGGTTCGACGCGATCAACCACGCGATGACGACCGTCGCGACAGGCGGCTTTTCAACTCACGATGCGTCATTCGGCTACTTTTCCAGCATTCCCCTGCTCTGGGTCAGCACGTTCTTCATGACGCTCTGCAGCCTGCCCTTCTCCATCCTGATCGTGCTCGTCGTGCGCGGACGGCTGGACGCCCTCCGCGATCCTCAGATCATCGTATTTCTGGGCTATCTCACGGCATTCTCGGTTGCGGTTGCCGCCTATCACCGGCTCGCCAACGGTGTCGAGTTCCACCTGGCGCTTACCTATGCCTTCTTCAATATCACGTCGATACTGTCGACCACGGGCTATGCGAGCGAAGACTACAGCCTTTGGGGACCGTTCGCGGTGATGGTCGCGTTCATATGCACCTTCATCGGCGGTTGTTCGGGCTCGACGGCGGGCGGCATGAAGGCCTATAGGTTCGTCGTGCTCTTCAACGCCATTCGGTCTGCCCTGAACAAGCTCGTCTACCCGAATGCGATTTACGCGGTCCGGTACGGGAAGAATACGGTCGACGCGGACGTGCAGCGCGCCATCCTGCTGTTCTTCATCACCTATATCCTGCTCTGGGTCTTCGGCAGCCTGGTCATGGGCGCCCTCGGCTATGATCTCGTCACGGCCGTTTCGGCCGTCATCACGTGCCTCTCCAATGTCGGCCCCGGCCTCGGCAGCCTTATCGGCCCTGCGGGCAATTTCTCGACACTCCAGGATCCCGAGCTCTATCTGCTGTCGCTGATGATGCTGCTCGGGCGTCTGGAGGTCCTGACCGTCCTCGTCGTGCTCACTCCGATCTTCTGGAAGCAGTAACGGCCGCCGCCCGCTTCAGCCTTGCCTTGACTTGGGGTGCCAAATACCGAAAGCTCAGAGCGATCGGGCATTCTGGAAAAGCGCGATGCCGAAATACCTGCTCCTGCTGGCGGCCCTCACGAACGTCACCGTCATGCTTGCCGACACGCAGGCAGAGGCGGGTCCGCTTGCCGACGCTGCGGCGAAGGCCGAACAGCAGGCGAGCTCCGGCGATGCCGCCGGCGCGCACGAAACCTTGCGCAAGGCCGTGGGCGACTTTTCGCAAACCCTTCCCTTCGCCATCGGCAAGGCGGTCTTCGTCACAGAAGCACCGGCGGGCTTTGCAATGTACGAGCCCCGGCCCGACCCGGTATTCGAAGCCGGCGAAACGCTCATATCCTATGTCGAGCCCGTGGGACTTACCTGGAAGGAAGCAAGCGACGAGGGCAAGCTCGAGACACGCTTCACGGTCGACTTCGACATCCTGAACCCGAAGGGAGAGGTCCTCGCCAGCCAGAAGGCGTTCGGCGACTTCACCTTCAAGGGCTATCAGCGCAACCAGGAAATCTATGCGACGCTGAGGATCGACGTCGCCGGGGCGCCATCCGGGAACTATGTGCTGCGCTACCGCTTCAACGACACCAACAGCGGCAGGAGCGCAAGCGTCGATCAGCCGTTCGAGATCTCCGGCTCTTGAGAGTTGCCTGTCTCAGGCAGTAGCACGCCGGAATCGGAAGGCGGAGCACTTGGCTGGTGGGGTATCTGGCGGTTCTGGTGCGGACGACGGGACGGACTGCCGGGGCCCGCGCGGGTGAGTGGCGCGTAGTTTTCGAGTTGGTGGGCAATAGCCCGATTTTAACCCCGTCTAACAGGCCGCCGCCGGTCCTGACCTCGGCGCGACCGCCCTCCATGCCGGAGCCGGAGTTGAAACACCGGTTTCGACCCCATTGCAGCCATCCGAACCTGCTCGCGCCATGGCGCAACTCGGCCCTAAGCGGACGTCTAGAACCAATATTGTTTCATCCGTGTCAGGAAATCGACAGTCGTCACGGGGAAGTCGGAGGCGTCACCTATGACGGAATCAATGCCGCAGCGTGGGCAAAGAGCTGTGCGGTCATCGTCCACCCAATCATCAATCTCGTTAGGTGGGAAGGTTGAGCAGCAGTAGAAGCAGCCACAGAGTGAGCTCGTTTCGATTTCCGCTCGATGGTTAGCACTATGCTTGTGCGCTAGGGCGATATCGTCTTCCATAAACTACCATTATTTAAGCGTATTAGGCGTTGTCCAGTGGTGGCTTACTACGGCGCCTCAGCGACATGGCGGCAGTCGGCCCGAAGCGGACTGCCAGTTCGTTGCGCGGAGACAGCAGGTTTGCGCCCCCATTCCGGCCGTCAAGCGGATCCGCGAAAAATTCCGGAGCGGACATCCCAGCAGACGGCAAAACTACTCCGAGACGGTGATCCCTATGTTCGCCGCAGGCGGCGACCTCCACGACCGTCCCGGTGGCGGCAACCGCGACGAGATTCAGTTCTGCGGCGTCCGATCGCCGGCCCTCGTACGGGAACCTTGCTGGTGATGACGTCGTCGGCCTCGCGTATCAACGGACATAAACATCTTGAGGCGGGGTGTTGCGGTCGAGCAACGATACGTAGAGCGGTGTTGCGGACATAGAAGGCGGGCGGTATTCGAAGAAAGCGCTGGCCGAACTCATCCGGCCACCGGGTCTTGCTTGAGGATCAGACCTCTTCGTCTTGGAACGCCTCTTCGCGTGTCTTGCGGAACGATGGCAGGATCATCAGGAAAAGCAGGCCTGCTGTCGCAAGCAGCAGGACAAGGCTGATCGGTCGTTCGACAAACACGCTGGGATCTCCGTGGGAGATCGTCATGGCCCGGCGAATGTTCGTTTCGAGCAGCGGTCCCAGCACGAAACCCAGAAGAAGCAGGCCCGGCTCGCACTTGGCCTTGCGAAAAGCATATCCCAGGAGACCGAAGCCCGCGGCAAGCACCACGTCGAAGATGCGATTGTTGATGCTGTACACGCCGACGCAGCAGAACAGCAGGATAGCAGGATAGAGCAGCCGGTACGGCACCGTCAGCAACTTCACCCAGACGCCGATGAGCGGAAGGTTGATGACGACAAGCATGAGGTTGCCGATCCACATGCTCGCGACCAGTCCCCAGAAGATCTCCGGCTGGGTCTGGAGCACCGTCGGCCCCGGCGTGATGCCGTGGATGATGAAGGCGCTCAGCATCATGGCCATCATGTTGTTTGATGGGATGCCGAGTGTAAGCAGCGGGATGAACGCCGATTGCGCGCCGGCGTTGTTGGCAGCCTCAGGTCCGGCGACGCCTTCGACGGCACCTTCGCCAAATTCCTCCGGTCGTTTCGATACCTTCTTCTCAACCGAATAAGCACAGAACGATGCGAGTGTCGCACCGCCGCCGGGGAGGACGCCTAGGAAGGTGCCGACCCCTGTTCCACGAAGGACTGCAGGCCAGGCACGAAGGAAGTCCTCGCGAGATGGCCAAAGCCGGCTCAGCTTGCTGACCAGGACGCCGCGAGCCTCGACATTCTCCAGGTTCTCGATGATCTCGGCGAAGCCGAACAGGCCGATCGCGATCACCACGAAGTCGATGCCGTCGAACAATTCAACGGCATTGAACGTCAGACGCTCCTCGCCGGAACTTGCATCGATACCGACCATGCCAAGCAACAACCCGAAAGAATCATCCCGATCGCCTTGAGCACCGGCCCACGGGCGAGAATAGTGGCGGCCAGCAGGCCGAACAGCATGAGCGAGACGTATTCTGCAGGTCCGAACGAAAGTGCGAACGACGAAAGCGTCGGCCCAGCGATCGCAATGCCGAGCGTAGCGACGGTTCCGGCGAAGAAGGACCCGAGCGCCGCCACGGCAAGCGCCGCGCCAGCTCTCCCCTTCTGCGCCATCTTATAGCCGTCCACCGCCGTGACTACCGATGAGGCCTCGCCGGGAAGATTGACGAGGATGGCCGTCGTCGAGCCTCCGTACTGCGCGCCGTAATAAATGCCGGCGAGCATGATGAGGCCTGCAAGAGGAGGCAGGTAGAAGGTGATCGGCAGAAGGACGGCGATGGTCGCGGTCGGTCCGATACCAGGCAAGACGCCGATGAGAGTTCCCAGCAATGCTCCCAACAGGCAGAAGCCCAGATTGGTGGGAGTGAACGCCTCGCTGAAACCGAGCGCAAGAAGGTCGATGAAGTTCATGGGTTAACCCCAGGAGGGCCAGATGGGCATCTGAACGCCCAAGCCGACGATGAACACGAGGGCGCCGAACGCCGTCAGTCCAGCAGTGAGAAGGATGACTTCGCGCAGCCGTGACTCGCGGTCGGCGATACTTCCAACGAGAAGCAGCCAGACTGCCGCCGCAACGAAGCCGAAGAATTCCGCAACGAATGCGAAGCCCACCACCGCCGCAAGGATGATCACAAGCGGCCAGAGCTTGGGCTTTGCTATATCCTCGCGTGCCCGAACTGCTCCGAAACCGCCAACGGTCACTCCGACGATAATCAACAGCCAGCAGATGACTCGCGGAAGGTAGCCCGGCCCCATCGCGGAGGCCGTGCCCATGGTCAGGTCACGCCCGGCCCAAAGGCCAAGCGCTCCGAACCCCACGAACAAAGCGGCTGTAAGGAGGTCCGGCCGATCGCCAGTCCCTCCAGCCTTGCGTGAATCCTCCATTACTTCTGTTCCTTGGCGAGTTTCCAGATCGCTCCGAGGCGTTCTCCTCGGACAGGAAGCTCCTTGTTCCACTGCTCCGCCGATAGGTAGGAAAGCGCGAGTGACTGCTGCTTTGCCTTCGCCTGGAACTCGGGGTTGTCGAGAGCTTTCTTGACCGCGTCTGAGAACTTCATTCGGATCTCCTCGGGAACTTCGCAGCCCATCGCGATGCCGCGTTCCGAGCTCATCAGGACTTCAAAGCCCTGTTCCTTGGCGGTCTGGAGATCGGGGGCGATGACAGAGCGTTCTTCAGCAAACTGGCCGAGGTTCTTGAAGGCTGAACTGTCGCTGCTGACGAATTCGCCGACATTGATGCCGATGGTCATGACATGGCCCCCCAGCAAGGCGGTCCGGGCTTCGTTCGCGCCATTGAACGTGACGGCAGTGAGGTCGATTCCTGCCGACTTTTCCAATTGGAGCATTGCCAGATGCTCGTCCGTTCCGAGGCCCGTCGTGCCCACCGTGACTGCGCCGGGGTTCGCCTTGGCATAGGCGACCAGATCCTTGAGCGAGTTGAACTCCGAGTTCGCCTGGACGATGAAGGAGCCCGGATCCTCGACGATACGCGCGACCAAGCAAAGCTTCGCGGGGTCGAAACGGACCTTCCGGTCCATCTGCATAGTCAGGTAGCCCGGCGTGTTGAGAGAGGAGACTGTGTAGCCGTCCGGCCGTGCTTCCGTCAGTGCGGTATAGGCGATTTCCCCAGAGGCTCCGGGCCGGTTGAGAACTGTAATCTTCGCACCAAGCTCTTCCTCGAGGTAGGGAGCGAGGGTGCGGTTCATCACGTCGGTGCCGCCGCCGGGGGCGAACGCCACAATGAACTCTATCGGGCGGTCGGCCGGCCACTCGGCATGGGCCATGCTCGTGCCCAGCAACAGCGTGGCTGTAAGCGTGGTATTCCTGATCAACTGCTTCATTTTATCCTCCCACGGATAGCAATTGCGATGTCGTCGGCGCCCAGCGACTCCGGGCCCTTACGTCGAGATGGCTGTCCGGCAGTTCCTCCCAAGGAGATGCCGGACAGGATCCTAATTTCCGGTCGGCAGTTCGCACCCGCCCTTCGCAAGCGCGTCGTTGAACCAGGTCGGGTTGTGTGTTCCTGCCGCGATCGCCGCCATCTGCGTCTGCTCGGCGGCGTGCTTCGCGACAGTCCGTTCGTAGACTTCCGCAACGTCGTCGATCGGAACGACGACAACTCCATCTGCATCCCCGACGATCAGATCACCCGGCGTGACAACCATGCCGCCGATCGCGATCGGCGTATTGATCTCTCCCGGACCGTTCTTGTAGGGACCGCGATGAGTCACGCCAACGGCATAGGAGGGAACGTTCATCTCCAGGAAGGCATCAGCGTCCCGGATGGCGCCATTGAGGACGAAGCCTACGACGCCCCGGCGACGCGCGTAGTCGAGCATCATCTCCCCCATCAGCGCATGGGTGACGTCGCCGCCCGCGTCCACGACGATGACGTCGCCGTCCACGGCCATGTCCATCGCCTTGTGGAGCATCAGGTTGTCTCCTGGCGGTGCCTTTACGGTGAGGGCGCGACCAACCAGCTTGCCCTGGCGGTGCATCGGCCGGAGCTGCGCGCCGGCGGCGTACATGCGGTGCATGCTGTCGCTGATGTTGGCGACGGGGAGTTCCCTGAACTTGTCGATCCAATGCTGATCGATGGCCCTGTCCCTGTTCCGAACCCTGAATCCGATTGTCAACGTCTTCTCCTCATTTCCTGATGTTTTGGTAGTGATGGACGATCAGGTCGGGGTGTTGGCCAGAGCCCGGAAGTTCACGATCCTCTCGCGACCGAGCGGCCGCCCTTCCACGACTGCAAGAACGCCTTCGACGGCTTCGACGCCGACCCGGGCGTTCGCCTCCTCAGTCACACCTCCGATGTGGGGCGTGACGACGATATTCTGGTGATTCCAAAAAGGATGATCCGCTGCGGGAGGTTCGGTCTGGAAGGTGTCCAGTCCCGCTCCGGCGATGTGGCCGCTTTCGATCGCCCGCAGGAGGGCATCCTCGTCGATCAAGCCGCCTCTTCCGGTGTTGATCACGTAGGAACCCGGTTTCATGAGGCCGAGACGCCTGTCGTCCAGCAGTTTGCGCGTGTCCGGCGTGAGCGGGCAGTGGAGGCTAATTATGTTGGAGCCCGCTATGAGGACGTCGACGTCCGTCTCCCTTGCAACTCCGGCGTATGCGAACGCGTTTTCGTCGGCAAATGGATCGTACGCACGCACCTTCATGCCCAGGGACTGGGCAAAGGCGGCGGTCTGCCGGGCGATCGCCCCGAAGCCCACCAATCCTACGGTCATCCCGGCAAGTTCCTTCCCCGCAAAGCCCGGCTTCTCCCAGCGACCAGCACGGAGACCGCTGTCCAACGGAACGATCCGCTTCACGGACGCAAGGATGAGGGCGATCGCATGTTCAGCAACGGAAAGGGCATTCGCGCCGGCGGCGACGACTACAGGAATGTCTCTGCGCGACGCCGCGTCCACATCGATATTGTCAACCCCGACCCCGTGCTTGGAGAGGACACGGAGCGATGGAGCGGCATCGATAGCAGCCGCTCCGAACCGGCCCATCCGAACAATGACGCCCACCGGGTCCACCTCGGTCACCGTACGAATGAGATCTTCTTCGCTGGTGTAAGGCGGAACATAGGCTACCGCATACCCTCTACTGACCGCTAGCTGAGCGGCTTGTTCATTGATGGCTGGTCCGGTGACCAGGATGTTGCGGCTTGCCATGCGTACCTCGACTGAAATGCGCGAGGACGCAGAGACGCTTCGGCCCCTCAAATACATCCTCCCTACGCCCAAGCTCCTCTCGGCATTTTCTGAGCACGGACCCTAACATAAGAATGTCTTGATTAAAGCGAATAATTCTGTCTATGTTGAACAGCAAATCTTAATTTGAGGCTTCCTGCGAGTGGATACGCGCCAACTCAAGACCTTCATTGCCATTGTAGAGCATGGAACCTTCGCGAAGGCGGCTGATGCCGTGGGCCTCACACCCTCGGCCATAAGTCAACAGATCCAAGCCTTGGAGGTCGAGGTCCGCGCGGAGCTTTTTGACAGGACGACGAGACCGATGACGCTAAACGGCCATGGATTGAGGCTCCTGGAAACAGCGCGAACTATTGTCCGTTCCGCCGACGACGTCATCGACGCCATATCCGGCAGAGCTATCGGAGGAACGTTTATCATCGGGTCAGTTCGATCAAGCGCCCTTTCCCTGCTTCCCAGAGCGATCGTGGCTCTCAAGAAGGACTACCCCGAGCTCAAGATCAAGCTGCACGTCGCCAACAGCGACGAACTGCTCGCCGACGTCGTTTCCGGACGACTGGATTGCGCGATGGTCGCGGAGTACTCCAACATCCCAGCTACGCTGCGCTGGAGTCCGTTCATCAACGAACCCTTGTTCGTGATCGCTCCCAAAGGCACGCCTAAAATGTCTGCAGAAGAGATACTGTCGAAGCTGCCGTATGTCAGGTTCAACAGCAAGTTCAGGCTCGCCCAGCTTATCGAAACGGAACTGGCGAAGAGCGGTTCGGTCACCAACCCGATCGCCGAGATAGACACCATAGCATCCGTGGTGCCCTGCGTGATCAACGGGCTAGGCGCTTCCGTCATCCCCTGGATCGCCTTACGGGACGTCCGGAATGAGGTCGTTTCCGTTCCGTTCGGCATTCCTCAGGTCCATCGTCACATCGGCCTGATAGAACGTCGCTCCGGAACACGATCTACCGTGATCGATCGTCTACATATGCACCTTGTTGATCTCAGCGCCCCTTATGGCATGAGGCGCGAAAGCATCCACGGCAACACAAAATCCTAAGGGCTTCCAGACCAGCGGTTGGCTTGCCTCAGGGTTGCTGAATGCTTCGCCACGCGGCCCGCGCGAACGGAGCATCGCGGAGGGGCAACCAGTCGGTCGGCTCAAATAGACTGTCCAAGTATCTGACCCCATGTTTGCTTTGGACTGATCTCGGACTTCAAGCGATGGTGATTAGATCACGAATTCCTCCTCGTACGTCTGTGGCTCGGGAACGACCGTAACCTCCACCGGAACGATCCAATTGGCCGCGTAGCTCTCGCAGTCGGAACGCGGGAGCTCGGGCTGCACGCACCCCGCCCCATCGATCGCGCGACATCGCAGTATATATCGCCCGACTTCTTCAGGGGTCCACATGTACTCCCACAAGCGCCATGCAAAGGGACGTTCTGTTTCGAGGAGCCTTCCCTCACGCCAGCCCCTGTCATCTCCGGTGCAGACCTGCACCTGCCGGATAACAGCCTCTCCGCTCCAGGCGGCTCCGAAAATCCGATACGGTTGGCCGGCGATGAGATGCGCCCCCTGCACGGGACGCGCGATCTGCGCTTTGACCTCCATCTCCGCAAGCGGGACCAGCCTGGGTTCCCCGAGGCTGCGCTCCCAACGGAAATAGTCGCGCGCCTGCCAGTAGCCAAGGAACGGTTGCTCCACAACCGTGATATGCGTGATCCACTTGACCCAAGCCATGCCGAACCACCCACCCACGACCGCGCGTAGCGGGTAGCCGTGATCGCGCGTCAACGCCTCCTCGTTCATCGAATAGGCAAGGATCGTGCTGTCAGCGATGGCCTTCCCAAGCGGCAAACTGCGCGCAAAAGCGATGGGGCCGGGAGAAGCCGTTTTCTTGTTCGTGTCGACGACGCCGCTGTCTGCGCCCACGAGCAGAACCTCACATGCGGTTCGCTTAACGCCCGCCATTTCCAAAATCTCGCGCAGAAGAACACCTGTCCACGCGGCATTGCCGACGGCTCCGTTCTGCCACTGCAGCCCCTCCTTTGGCGGCACATAGTAGACGCGCCCGTTCCCTGCGCACTCGACGACGGCGGTGAAAGTCGTGCTCCGCATCGCCTTGATGCTGTCGAGGTCAAGTTCGATCGGCCGCTCCACCGCCCCGTCAACGCGCAATCTCCAGTCTCGCGCATCGAGGTCCGGCGACGCGAAATGGTTTCGCACGAAGAACAGCTCGGTTGGGATCAGCCAATCGGAGAGCGACGCAAACGGAAACTCGATGTTCTGTGGGGATTTCTGTCGAACTATTAGACTGGGTCGCTCTGGTGTCGGCATGGTCCTCGTCTCCCCTTCCAAGAGCACAACGCCGGCTCTCGGTCGCGCGAATTCCGGTTCGATCACACCGCCCCTCGCAGTGCGTCTGTCGCGTTCCGCCCTTCGGTTGCATTCTAGCACATACCGCACGTTTCTCGGATCGACCTCGAACGGCAGCAAAGTGCCCGAATGCTGCTAGGCCACGTCTCTTTTGCGCCCCCATGTCAGTCGTAGAGGCCGTCATCACGCCTGCCCGAAAGCAGACATCGTCTTGGCAGCCGCGTCATGTCGCCTGTGCGCCATTAGCAGACATGCCTTTGGCCGATATGCGGGCATCGCCTGGCGTTAGTCAGGCGATGCCTTGTCACAGTCTACCTGTCGCTGGAGCGAGCTGTCTTCAGGCTGTTGGCCACCGTGAGATAGTAGTTTCGGGCGGTGGCATTCATCTGCCGTTCGCCCAACTCGCGGAAAGCTCTGATTTTCACATCGAGGGCGGCTGCGTTCTTCCCGTCGACCGCCAGAAGGTAGTCAGCCTGTTCAGCGGCCCATTGGAACTCGCCTGCTTCCAGAGCATCTTGGGCGCTTTTCAGCACCTTATCGCTTCCACCAACCAGTGCGATCAGCTTTTCTGCCCGTTCCTTGTCAGCCAACGGGAATATGTTGGTCGGATTTCCGTCAAACCAGCCCGCATTCTGCGAGTAGATGCCTCGTACCGACCATGCCACGGTTCCGTAGAACTCTTGCAGATAAGGGTGTTTCGCGAGTTTCTCCGGCAGCTTTACCTCTTGAACCAGCTCATCCGGCGTCTTGCCCTTTGCGATGCCTTCCATGGTCTTGCTGTAAACGAACTTGATGCCGTCACGGTACGCAGTGAGGGCATCCTTTGCTTCAGCAGCGTTTTGGATGGTGCCCATGTGGCCGGGGATGACGAAGTCCGGGCCGAGAGCGATCAACTTATCGAGGCTCGTAACCCACTTTTCTACCGGACGCGTAGGCAAGCCGCGCAGTGGCGCGATATTGGGAAATGTCTTTAGGAACACGTCACCTGCGATTAGCACCTTGGGGTCCGGCAGCCATACGGAGATATTTTCGTCAGCTTCCCCCGGTGTGAAGATCAACTTGAGCGGTACACCCGCAATCGTCAGCTCTTTTTCCGCGCCCTCGAACGTCTTCGTCGGCGGGATGAAGCCGTCGCGCGTGTGAGGGGTCGTCCTGCCATATTCGAGTTGCGTCCCTGCATTGATGAAGTCTTCGTCGGGCAACATGGTTCCGAAAGCGTCACCACCATCACGGCGTCCCCGTCCGGTATCCGGTTTCGCTGTTACCAGCAGTTTGTGGCTGTAGATCTCGGGCTTGTCTTTGCCCGCGAAGACCGTCGCGCCGCCCGTATGATCCGGGTGATTATGCGTATAGATGATTGCCTTGATTGGATGGCGCAACCGGTCTCCGAATGCCGCCATGATCGCCTTCGCATCGACCGGGTTGGCTGATGTGTCAACAATGATCGATCCGTCTTTGCCCTGGATCAGCATGACGTTGCTGGCAGAGTACCCAACAGCCGCATACACGCCATCGGTCACCTCAATGATCCGTTTCTGAAACTCATCCGAGTGAGCGATCAGTTTGTCCCGCCCTGAATACGCGATCTCCGCGAGAGCAGAGGACGTGGTGCCGAGAGTTGAAATCATGGCGGCAATCACTCCTGCCTTTAGTATCGATGAACCGAGCATCTCATCTCCAATCTTTGCGGACGAGAAGCCGTCCGGTCGCCTAAAAATAGGCCAACCAATATTGGTAATGTAGAGGCGAAATTGACAATCAGCCTCTCTTATACGATAAGCCCCGACATGGATTACAACGCTGTCAGAATGTTTGTCGCGGTGGCTCAGACGGGCAGTCTCTCCTCTGCTGCCGCCCGTCTCGGTGTGCCACTGCCCACACTTAGCCGGAAGGTGGCTGAGCTGGAGGCGGACCTCAAGGTTCAACTGCTGGAGAGGACTGCGAAGGGATGCCGACCCACAGAAGCCGGGTCGCGGTTGTTCGAGCAAGCGAGTGGTGGAATTGATCTTCTTGAGGAAGCTGAACGAGCAATCTTGAGCGAGCAGGCACAACTGGTGGGCCGCTTGCGTCTATCGCTCCCGCAGTCTTTCGAGCCGTGGTGGGACTTGCTGGCTTTGTTCCAGCGCGCCCACCCCGGCATTCAGATCAACGTCTATTCCACGGAGAGGCGCGTCGATTTGCTCGCGGACGGAGTGGATGTCGCGCTTCGCGTGGGCGCAATCGCTGACGACACTGTTATCGCGCGTCACATGCTGACGTTTCGGCATATCCTTGTCGCCAGCCCCGAGCTTGTGGCAGCACATGATAGGCCAGAAGGTCCGCAAGACATCTTGCGGCTGCCTTGTGCGGCATGGGGTTCTACGCTCGATGCGCAGCCCACCTGGACACTCGGAGGCCAGACGCAAAAGATCAATGCGACCTTCACGGCGAATGATTATCTGCACCTTAAAGCAAGGGCGATGGCAGGAGATGTGGCAACGGAACTGCCATCGTTTCTTGCAGCCGAATACCTGAAGTCACGCGAACTGGTAGAGCTTCTGCCCGAGTACCCCTTCCCGGAAACGGCTTTACACCTGGTCTACAAGAGGCAGCGTCATCCCTCGACGATAGTCCGGGCCTATCTCGATTTCTGCTCCGCTCACATCGCGATTGTCGAAGCAAGATGTCGGGTGACATCATGAGTAGAACGAAGATGGCGCTCACGCCGGAACTCGTCCTGCGGACGCTGAGGCCTGTCCCAGAGGAAGGGCCGGAGCCAAGATGGACGCCTATCCCAGAGGATGAACTGGACGCCTTGGTGCAGCGGTCAACGAGGAGAGCAAAAACGAGCCCTGATGGATATTCGCTTACGGCTCCCTGATCTGGAATCCGGACTTCGACTTCGATGCGAGAGAGTTTGGAACGATCTACGGCTGGCACCGCTCCTTCTCACTGCATATCGAGCGATGGCGAGCTACGTCCGGCAAACCCGGTCTGATGCTCGCCCTCGAACGCAGCGGGGCCTGCAAAGGTATCGCTTTCCGAACGCGGCAGTCCAACCAACCTGACGATCTTAGGCGGTTGCTGGCGCGGGAAATCCGCTATCGGGAAGTCGCGCCGATGATCAGATGGGTGGACGTTCATACGGCAGATGGAAAACGCAAAGCCCTGACCTTCTGGGCAAGCACCCCGAGCCATCAGCTCACCGCGCCCCTCCCTTTGGAGGATGCTGCGGCACGGATCGCCGTAGCGTGCGGACCAGCGGGTTCATGTGCGCAGTACCTTTACAATACGGTAAGCCACCTCGAAGCCGCTGGCATCCGCGACCGAAATCTGTGGCGACTTCAACAGCTCGTCGCCGAAGAAATCACTCGTAGTCCTGCTCCTTCCAAAAGGTAGCGATGAGAACTTTACCTTCGGGGATGGCCGCTTCGGGCCGATCCCGGACCTCCCCGGGGACGCCTCTGATGTCTGCTTTTTGCAATGAACACCGTTGTAGCGGACAGTCCACTCCCGGCCCTATTTTGGTCATCGCCAACCATGTTCGAGATGGCCGCTTTTGGCGCAAACTAGCCATCTAGCACGTGGCGTCAAACCTCAGCAGTCCCCACAGCGGGAGTCTATGTCCGGTGGCGGCTTGCGACAGCGGCCGAGCAGATGATCGTTTCGCCTCCGTAATTATCTTATTATGCTTCCCGCAGGACAAACCGCGCGGGGCCACTACGGCAACGATAGGACCAAATGTAGGGCCAAGCGCGTTTTTGTATTTAGCGACGCGTGCAGTGATATTTTCGATTTTCCGAACAAAATCAACGTGGTGCGGACGACGGGAATCGAACCCGTACGGTTTCCCGAGGGATTTTAAGTCCCTTGCGTCTACCAGTTTCGCCACGTCCGCCCGCAGCCTAAATCAAATACTTAGTCGATTCAGTCAAGGCAATGTTTTGCGAATGGCGTTTTCCGGACAATCCCAGCGAGATCGCTGAGGCAACGCCAGAATTTCACATCATGCGAAAGCGCCGTGCGTCTGAAATGACGCACGGCGCAAGAAGCGACACCAATTTCATCGCGAAGCGTAAATGGACTGGCTTACCGACCTCGGCCGGTCTTCGAGCTTTCTTGTGATTGTCCCGCGCCGCGGCCGCCGCGAGCTACGCCCTTGCCATGGGAGCTGCCGGGGTTCCTTGGATCTGCGCCGTTACCCCAGCCGTTGTTGCCTTTAACCTTGCCGCCACCGCCGCCGCCGGACTTGGCGATTGCGTTTGACGTCAGGCTGGTGGAAAGCAACATTGTCACTGCAGGAGGTGTCACAACGGCGAAACGACCGCAATTTTTCAGAAACTCTCGCCGGTCTTCATCGCTCGTTGATAGTGGTTCGTGTGGTACTTCGGGCATGAACGCCTCTCCTTCGGGTTGCATCGATTACACCCGTAGAGATTGCCATCGCAGCCCGGCGTTGAACATATGGGGTACGATATAGAACCAAAGAGAGCAGTTGGGGACCTGGCTCAATCCTGAGTTCCGGCTTTCGAACGCATATACGCCGCACCGGCACGGCCCAGACGGCGCGTCGCGTAGCTTGCCGTTTCGGTCGAGGCACGCAGCGTGAGCAGAAGATCGACGAAAACCGCCCCTTCCCACGGTTACCAACCATGCCGCGCGAAATCAGGCCGGATTCTCGTCGGGGGCCGAGAGCGCGGCACCGGGCAGATAGAGCGAAATCGGCCGAATCTCGTAGACGGCGGTCGGATTGACGCGGCGCAATTCGCGCGCCGTCTCGACGGCGGCTTCGAGGTTCGGGCAATCGACCACGTAGAGGCCGAGCAACTGCTCCTTGGTTTCGGCAAAGGGACCGTCGATGATCATGCCGGCACCCTCGCCCCGCAGCGTCACGGCGTCCCTGGTCGAGCCAAGCCGTGCGGCCGGCCCCAATCGCTTCTGCCGGACGAGGCGATCATTGACCTGCAGCAGATCGTCCATCAGCTTGGCATCTGCCTCCCTGGTCCAGGATTCGACCACCTCTTCCTCGTGATAGGCCAATATCGCGTAGAACATGGATCCCTCTACAATCTCCCATACGGTGCCCAAGTCAGGCACAACGACATGCACGCGATTGCATAGTCACGCGGGATGCGAAGCGATCCCGATGAAACGCCCTCGTGAATCGAGGCGATTAGATCGTTTCCGGAGCGCGCGGGCAAGCCCAGCTGCGTCAGCCGCTCGATGTGCTCAAAGCTCGCCTTTGGTCACCTTTGGAGGAACACGGCCTGTGTGATGGATCGGATTGTCCGATCCTGCGCCTTCGGTCGGTTTCTCTTTCTTTGTGGTCTGGCCACTTCTGGCCGGCGGCTCGTCTGCCTCCTCGGTGCCGGAACTCTGCCCCCTGGTCCGGGAGCGGCTGTTGCTCCATATCCAATTCTTTCGGTTCCGGTTTCCATGTGGGAGACGGCATCGGCTGGTCGGTCAGATCGTCATGTTTGGGATCGCTCATGGGCTCGCTCCTTTCGGTCTTGCCAGATCAACCCCGGACATTTCTGAAGGTTCCTCATGGCCTGGCCGGTCCGTTCGAGGATCGCGGACGGCGTCTGCCCAAGAAATTTTGCAACCCCTGATTCGCCAGGGGTTCAATCGCGGCATGTCAATGGCAAGATAATGCAGGGCTCAATGGCATCCCTGATGATGACTAGGAGGGTGGGGCGTGCGTTCACTGCAAGCGTTCGGCGGCATCGCCTTGCTTCCCGAAGACCTGGACACGCTGCAGCGTGTGTTCGACATGCTGTGTCGCGAACATCGATGGCCCCGCGAGAGCGCGCAGGCTCGACGGTTCGGGAGGATGCTGATCCGGGAATATCAGGCGGGCACGACAGATGAGGGACTTCTTCTGCGAGCCGGGCAAGCCTTCGTCAGCCAGGCCATCGCACAAAAGAGATTGGCCTGAACAGAAATCCCGGCCGTGCGGCGAGGAGCCGGTCAATGACCGGCTCAGTGATAGTAGAAACAGTCGCAGTCGGCTCTCGTGGCGTCCTCTCCCTTCCACACCCTGACCGCCAGCTTTGACGACTCGCCAGTCTCCTCGAGCCGCAATCCCAACAGCGAAATCGCCGCCGCCTTGGGGTTCGGCGCGTCTATTTCGATGACCGATCCGACCTGGTGAACGCCCAGGCGTGCAGTCCAGGTAAAGATCTGAACATTGTAATGCATGGAAATTCTCCATTTCAGTCGCCGGCCGTGCCGGTCACATAGCCAAGGACAACTGCCCCGCGTCAATTGCCCTCCAACGCAACATCGTCAGCCATCCTCTACGGTCGCTTCCGGTCGATCGCCGCCGTCGGCATGCTCGAAATGCCAGTTTCCCTTCTCATCCTGGAAGCTGATCTCCTCGTCGTCGCCACCGACCTGCTGTTCGGCTGCTGCAGCTTTGGCGGCCGCTAGCGCCATCTCGCGACTGGGAAAGGGCTCTGAATATGCATCGGCTGCCTTGTAGGCCCAGCCTCCATCGTGTGGAACGATGAAATATGTGATCTGCACCATCCTTCACTCCCATGGATGTTCAAGGACAGTCCCTGCCCTCGACGGGCCGCGCCGCGCGGGCCCCTTATGCTCCTCCTTGTTGCCGCATGCTTCCCTGAATCGGAGCCGGTTTGAGAAGCGCCGCAGCCATTCAAGTGCTGTAGCGACCGTGGCTACCTAAAAAGCGCACGTCGCCGTCGGGCATTTCTGATGCCGAATGCTGCGATGTTAACACAAAATTGCCCCATTGGGCCACATTTGCGAATGCTTCTCGGCCGATGTTCGGCGACCCCGCCGATGGGCGAGTTGTGATGCGAATCGCCCGCTAAAAAAGCGCGCGGCTCGATCGGGAGCCGCGCACGAACGTTGAAGATCGTCAGTCCGCAAGCTTTGCGGCAATCCGCGCGACATGCGCACCCTGGAAGCGAGCCGCTTCGAGTTCGACCGCGGACGGCTGCCGCGAACCGTCGCCGCCGGTAATCGTCGAGGCGCCATAGGGCGATCCGCCCTTGACTTCCTCAACGCCCATCTGGCCCTGGAAGGCATAGGGAAGTCCGACGACCACCATGCCGTGATGCATCATCGTGGGGATGAGGCCGAGAATCGTCGATTCCTGGCCGCCGTGCTGGGTCGCCGACGAGGTGAACGCGGAGCCTACCTTCCCGACGAGCTTGCCTTTTGCCCACAGGCCGCCGGTCTGGTCGATAAAGTTGCGCAATTGCGAAGCGACAGTCCCGTAGCGGGTGCCCGCGCCGAAGATGATCGCATCGTAATCCGCCAGTTCCTCGACGGTCGCGACCGGTGCCGGCTGGTCGAGCTTGAAATGCGAAGCCTTCGCCACGTCCTCCGGCACGAGTTCCGGAACACGCTTGACGACCACTTCGGCGCCGGCCGATCTTGCACCTTCCGCGACCGCATAGGCCATCGTCTCGATATGCCCATAGGCCGAATAGTAAAGAACCAGTACTCTAGCCAAAACGATACTCCTTGTTGTCCGGCAATTCCGCTTGATCGCCGCGGCCGGCAGGATTTATCAAAACACATACCACTGCCAGTGCAGGGATGGTCGACAGACTGTTCAGCTTTTTTCAACACCGACGAGATCGCGTTCGCGATCCGAATACGCCCGGAGCGCCAATGACCAGCCCCACGATCGTCACCGCCGCCATGCTCGCCATTGGCGACGAGCTTCTCTCCGGCCGGACCAAGGACAAGAACATCGGCCACCTTGCCGATATGCTGACGATGGTCGGAATCGATCTGCGCGAGGTGCGCATCGTCGCCGATGACCAGGACGCGATTGTGGAGGCGGTCAATGCATTGCGCAGCCGCTACCGCCACGTGTTTACGTCCGGCGGCATCGGTCCGACCCATGACGACATCACTGCCGATGCGATTTCGAAGGCCTTCGGAGTCGAGTGCATTCACGAGCCGAAGGCAATGGAGCTGCTTGGCGCGATGTACGAGCGCCGCGGCATGGAGTTCACCGAAGCGCGCAAGCGGATGGCCCGCATGCCTGATGGCGCGACCCACATTCCCAATCCGGTATCGACCGCGCCCGGCTTCGCCATCGAGAACGTCTATGTCATGGCCGGCGTGCCCCAGGTCTTCCAGGCGATGCTCGACGCGCTGTTACCGAGCCTCGAGGCCGGCACGCCCGTCCTGTCCCGTACGGTTCGCTCCCCCTATGGCGAGGGCGACATCGGAGCGCCGCTGACCGAGGTGCAGAAGAACCATCCCGAAACGAGCATCGGCTCCTATCCGAAATTCGACGGCAAGAGCTTCTCGACGGATATCGTGATCCGGGCCCGCGATGCCGCGGTCCTTGGCGCCGCCGAAGCCGGGGTGATCGCGATGATCGAGGCGATCGGCAGCTCGCGCGAGAAAAACCAGCCCTGAACTCCGCGGCCGCGAAATCATTGCAGATCGCGGTGCTCGCGCCCGCACTGGCTCTTGCACTTTCGGCTTCATTGCCGCTATTGCATCAGGCATGAACAAGTGTCGGCGGCGTGGCCGTCGAACTGCAGCAACGCTTATCGCCGACAGCGCAAAAGAGCCGGAGTCCGCCATGTCTCTTCCCGAGAAAGCCTTTCCTGTATCCTGGGATCAGTTCCACCGTGACGCCCGCGCCCTGGCCTGGCGGTTGGCCGACAACGGACAGGAATGGCGCGCGATGGTCTGCATCACGCGCGGCGGCCTTGTTCCGGCGGCTATCGTCAGCCGGGAACTCAACATCCGGATGATCGAAACGGTCTGTATCGCCTCCTATCACGACTACGACACGCAGGGTCAGATGAAGGTGCTCAAGAGCATCTCACCTGAGATCGCCAAGGATGGGGGCGAAGGCGTTCTCATCGTCGACGATCTGACCGATACCGGCAAGACTGCCGCCGAGGTTCGTGCGATGCTGCCGAAGGCGCATTTCGCCGCGGTCTACGCAAAGCCGAAAGGTCGCCCCCTCGTCGATACTTTCGTGACCGAGGTCAGCCAGGATACCTGGATCTACTTCCCCTGGGACCTCGGTTTCACCTACCAGGAACCGATCGCCAAGGGCACCCGCGGCTAGCGCAGATCGTTTCACCGTTCATTAGCGTAGTGAAACACTTTAGCACTTTGAAAGTGGGCGATTCCGGACGGAAACGTTACACGCTTTCCTGGAAGTGTGCAGAACGCTCGGCGTTCTAAGCATTCTCTCCAAGCGGCGCTATGCTCTCGACAAGGCTTTCGGCCGTTGCCGCGCGGCCGGCCCCGACGCCCGCCTCGCCATGGCGCCAGACTGCGGCTGCTGCCGCCTCGAAGGCAGGCATTCCCTGTGCCAGATGGGCGCCGATGATCCCCGCAAGCACGTCGCCCGAACCTGCTGTCGCGAGCCAGGGCGGCGCGTTGACATTGACAGCGGCCCGGCCGGACGGCGCGGCAACGACCGTATCCGCACCCTTATAGACGATCACGGCATGGCTGAGCCTTGCTGCTGCCTGCGCCTTCTCGATCTTGGACAGCGCCGCATCCTCGGCGATATCCGGGAAGAGCCGGGCGAACTCCCCTTCGTGCGGCGTCATCACCACCTGGCCGCCCTCTGCCGCGATCCTGTCGAAAAGCTGCTCCCTGCCCTCTCGAAACGAACTTATCCCGTCGGCATCGAGCACCAGCGCGCGGCCGCAGAGCATGAGCACGAAATTCCGCGCCTTTTTACCGATCCCGAAGCCGGGTCCGAGAACGAAGGCATTCAGGCGTCTGTCCTTGAGCCAGGCGGCAAGGCCGGCAGTGTTGCTGATTTCCTTGAGCATGATGGCGGTGAGGTGCGACGCGTTGACGGCAAGCGCTTCCGTCGGAGAGGCAAGCGTCACCAGCCCCGCACCGGCGCGCAGGCCCGCGGCGGCCGATAGCCGCGCGGCCCCGGTCGAAACCGGTCCGCCGCAAAGCACGGCGAGATGGCCGCGTTTGTATTTGTGGGTCGCGGGATCCAGCGCGCCGAGGTGTCGCTCCCATAGCGCGGGCGTGTTGACGGTGAGATCGCCGGCTCTGTCCGCAACGAGCCTTGCAGGAATGCCGATATCGAAGATTTCAAGTGTGCCGCAGCGGGCGCGGCCCGGCATCAGCAGATGGCCGGGCTTGGCCGCCATGAACGTCACCGTGTGAGCCGCAACGAAGCTCAAGCCCCGGATTTCGCCCGTACGCCCGTCGATGCCGGATGGCAGGTCCACGGCGAGGATCGGTACTCCGCTCGCATTCACTTGCTCGATGATCGTTCCCGCCTCCTCCGGCACGTCGCGCGCAAGCCCCGCCCCGAAAAGTGCGTCGATGACGACGTCACCCGATTGCGGTTCGTAGGCGTCGAGGGGGCCGGGCACCAGCGCACAGGCATCGCGCGCCTGCGCGGCGTCGCCCTTCAGAATTGCCGCGTCCCCGAGCGCGAAGACGGCGACGCTTGCGCCGGTTTCGGCGAGCGCCGCTGCGGCGACATAGCCATCGCCGCCGTTATTTCCGGGGCCGCAAAGCACGACAAAGCGCAGTGCTTCCGGGTAAAGCCGCAAGGCGGCGGCCGATACGGCCGTTCCCGCCGAACGCATGAGCGAGAAGCTGTCGATCCCCGAGCGCGCGGCATCCTTGTCGACCTCTGTCATTTCCGCCGGGGTCACGAGGATATGCGAAAGCGCGTGAAGCATGGAAACGATCTAAGCCCGACCGAAAGCGCAAGACAAGAGCAGCGTTGACGGAAAGTGACGTGACTAAAAAATATGCAATTGCACACTATAAGTGCTCAAATAACATGCTTCGACCACGAAACGCAGCGATCATCCGTCGCGCACCGGTGTCGAACACTCAAAACCTCATAAAAAATAGGCAGAATGCCGTTGCAGAAGCCACTGCCCCATCGGCACCCATCGCGTTACCACTGGAAATTTCGCAATCTGCGCGTCATTCCGCTACAAAAGTGGCACGCTACGTGCATAGTGTGAGGCCAAGCGGGCAGAACCTGCTTTAAAGGGAGAAGCGGAGAGACATTTTCTCATGAAAAAGATCGAAGCGATCATTAAGCCTTTCAAGCTCGACGAAGTGAAGGAAGCCCTTCAGGAGGTCGGCCTGCAGGGGATCACCGTCACGGAAGCCAAGGGCTTCGGGCGGCAGAAGGGACATACGGAGCTCTACCGCGGCGCAGAATACGTCGTCGACTTCCTGCCGAAGGTGAAGGTCGAAGTGGTGCTGGCGGATGAAAATGCGGAGGCCGTGATCGAAGCCATTCGCAATGCCGCGCAAACCGGCCGCATCGGCGACGGCAAGATTTTCGTATCCAATGTGGAAGAAGTGATCCGCATCCGCACCGGCGAAACCGGTCTCGACGCCATCTGATCGCGTCCGGCGATCTCACCGATCCGGGGGCCGTCCGGCCCCGTTTTTCCAATCCTCGTCATCACACAGGGAATTGCAACAAATGACGACTGCGAATGAAGTTCTGAAGCAGATCAAGGAAAACGACGTCAAATTCGTAGACCTGCGCTTTACCGACCCCAAAGGCAAGCTGCAGCACGTGACGATGGATGTCGTCTGCGTCGACGAAGACATGTTCGCCGACGGCGTCATGTTCGACGGTTCCTCGATCGGCGGCTGGAAAGCTATCAACGAATCCGACATGGTGCTCATGCCCGATCCGGAAACGGCGCATATCGACCCGTTCTTCGCCCAGTCTACCATGGTCATCTTCTGCGACATTCTCGATCCGGTTTCGGGCGAAGCCTATAACCGCGATCCGCGCGGCACGGCCAAGAAGGCAGAAGCCTACCTCAAGGCCTCCGGCATCGGCGACACCGTCTTCGTAGGTCCGGAAGCGGAATTCTTCGTCTTCGACGACGTCAAGTACAAGGCCGATCCGTACAACACCGGGTTCAAGCTCGACAGCTCCGAACTTCCCTCCAACGACGACACGGACTACGAGACCGGCAACCTCGGTCACCGCCCCCGCGTCAAGGGCGGCTATTTCCCGGTTCCGCCGGTCGACAGCAGCCAGGACATGCGCTCCGAAATGCTGACCGTGCTGTCCGAAATGGGCGTGACGGTGGAAAAGCATCACCACGAAGTGGCAGCGGCGCAGCACGAGCTCGGCGTCAAGTTCGATGCCCTCGTGCGCAACGCCGACAAGATGCAGATCTACAAATATGTCGTGCACCAGGTCGCCAATGCCTATGGCAAGACCGCGACCTTCATGCCGAAGCCGATCTTCGGCGACAACGGCTCGGGCATGCACGTGCATCTGTCGATCTGGAAGGACGGCAAGCCTACCTTCGCCGGCGACGAATATGCCGGGCTTTCCGAATCCTGCCTCTACTTCATCGGTGGTATCATCAAGCATGCCAAGGCCCTGAACGCCTTCACCAACCCGTCGACGAACTCCTACAAGCGCCTCGTCCCGGGTTATGAAGCACCGGTTCTGCTTGCCTATTCGGCCCGCAACCGCTCGGCCTCCTGCCGCATCCCCTTCGGCACCAACCCGAAGGCGAAGCGCGTCGAAGTCCGCTTCCCCGATCCGACGGCGAACCCCTGACCTCGCCTTTGCCGCGATGTTGATGGCCGGTCTCGACGGCATCAAGAACAAGCTTCACCCCGGCAAGGCCATGGACAAGGACCTCTACGACCTGCCGCCGAAGGAACTGAAGAAGATCCCGACCGTCTGCGGCAGCTTGCGCGAAGCGCTCGAAAGCCTCGACAAGGACCGCAAGTTCCTGACCGCCGGCGGCGTTTTCGACGACGACCAGATCGACTCCTTCATCGAACTGAAGATGCAGGAGGTCATGCGCTTCGAAATGACGCCGCATCCGGTCGAGTTCGACATGTACTATTCCGTCTGATGGCGGAGCGGACGGCCCTCACAGGTTCTGTCCATGCAAGATGAAACGAGGAAGGCGGGTTTCATCCGAAGCCCGCCTTTTCAGTTCGACGCCGATGGAAGCCTCGCGCCCGGGGCGCGGGCCTCTTGATGTTCCATATGCGACAACCCAGATAACTGTCTGAAAGGATGTGTTGCGTCATGAAACAAAGAAACGCCAAGTTTGAGATCGGACAGGTGGTTCGCCATCGGATGTTCCCGTTCCGCGGCGTCGTCTTCGACGTCGACCCGGAATATGCGAACACCGAAGAATGGTGGAATGCGATTCCGCAGGAGATCCGGCCCGAAAAGGACCAGCCCTTCTATCACCTGTTTGCGGAGAACGACGAAAGCGAATACGTCGCCTATGTTTCGGAACAGAACCTCGTTTCCGATGACAGCGACAGGCCGATCCGACACCCCCAGGTGGACGCTCTGTTCGAAAAGGCCGACGCCGGACACTACAAGCCGAAGGCCACCTATCAGCATTAGAGCGGAATGAGCAAAAGGTGCGTGCGGGTAGCTGCCGCATCCGCTCGGCGCCGGGCTGAAAACGCGCAGAGTGGCCGCAACTTCGCCGGCGGAAGCAGGTACGAAAACGCCCGGCTCGGTGTGAACCGAGCCGGGCGTTTTACCTGTTCAGAGAAGCTGACGATTACTGCTGTTTGGCAGCCTTCTGCGCCTCTTCGAGCTTCTTGCGGGCGTCTTCCGCCTTCTTCTGCATCTCTTCCTGCAGCAGGCGCTGACGCTCTTCAAGCTGGGACTGCTCGATCGGTTCGCCGTCGAATACGCCGGTGAAGCCTTCGAGCGTCATCTTGATGGGGTTCGGAGCGCGCTGGAAGTTGACGGAGGTGAAGACGACCTCGTTGCCCTTCTTCAGCTGCGCGATAAGCGCGTCGGAGAGCGGCGCTTCGGCAACGCACTTGTCCGGCATGCAGATCGCGTAGTCGAGCTTGACGCCCTTGCCGCCGTCGATCTGCATTTGAACGCCGGGCGGGATCATGCGCGCGGATGGTACGGAAACCTGCATGACCTTGCGATTGACCTTGCCGGAGACGGTAATGAGGCCGACGGCCGTCACCAGCTGGCCGTTATTGGCGGTGAGCAGGTTCTGCACGATGCAGACATCGTTGTCTTCCTGCTTGGTGCAGACCTTGAACCAACCCTGCGGCGGCTTGCCTCCCGCCTGCTGCGCGGATGCGACGTTCGGCGCACCGGCTGCTGCGAAAGAAAGCGCCAGCGCTGCCAATCCCGCGCGTGTGGTGAAGTTCGACTTGAAGATCATTGTGATTCCGTCTCCTGAAATCCGGTCACGGAACAGAGTTCCGCAGAGTGAGTATCGTCAGCCGCCGTTGTCCTGTTGGCCAAATGAGGCATTTGAATGGCCCCGATTCCGGAAACACCTGTTACATTGGCTCGTGCGGTTTATCCAGTGTTTGTTGCGATTTTGTGCAATCATTTGCTTTGAGCGGCCCTTTCGAACCGGCGAGGGATGTGGCAGGAGCCTGCTTTGTTCTTTTCCCGACCCGGCGCCGGTTGGAAATGCGCTCCCGCATTGATACCTTGCGCGGAATCGGCCTGTTGAATCCCACGGGAGGTGAAGTTGCGCGCAGTTGTTTCCGGCCTGGTGATGCTCCTGGCAGCCAGCATGTTTGCCAATGGCGCTCTGGCCGCGCCCGTGCATGCGATCGCCATGCATGGCGAACCCGCCTTGCCTGCCGATTTCAAGCACTTCCCTTACGTCAACCCGCAGGTGAAGAAGGGCGGGAAGGTCGCCTACGGGGTCGTCGGCACGTTCGACAGCCTCAATCCCTTCATTTTGAAGAGCATGCGCACGACCGCGCGCGGCATGTGGGACCCGGGCTTTGGCAACCTGGTCTACGAATCGCTCATGCAGCGCTCGCAGGACGAGCCATTCACGATGTACGGCCTGCTCGCCGAAACCGTCGAATGGGACGATGACCGCACCTTCATCCAGTTCAACCTCAATCCCAAGGCGCGCTGGGCCGACGGCCGGCCGGTGACCGCCGAAGACGTGATCTTCACCTTCGAATTGTTGCGCGACAAAGGGCGCGCACCCTTCAGCAACCGCCTCTCCAAGGTTGCGAAGATGGAGAAGGTCGGGGAACGTAGCGTGCGCTTCACCTTCACCGAAGAGGCCGATCGCGAGATTCCGCTGTTGCTGGGACTTTCGCCCGTGCTGCCGAAGCATGCGATCGACGTCGAGACGTTCGATCGGACGAGCCTGGAGCCACCGCTCGGCTCCGGTCCCTACCGGGTCGCGGAAGTCAGGCCCGGCGAACGGATCGTCTATCGCCGCAACCCCGACTATTGGGCCAAGGATCTGCCCTCGAAGGTGGGCCTCGACAATTACGATGAGATCTCCGTCGAATATTTCCTGCAGGAGAACACCCTGTTCGAAGCCTTCAAGAAGGGTGTGGTGGACATCTACGCCGAAGGCAGCGCAACGAAATGGGCCCGCGCCTACGATTTTCCCGCCGTTCGCAGCGGCGGCGTGATCAAGGAAACGTTCAAGCCGAAGACACCGTCCGGCATGCTCGGCTTCGTCTTCAATACGCGCAGGCCGATGTTCGACAACATCAAGCTCAGGCAGGGGCTCGCTCTCGTTTTCGACTTCGAGTGGGTCAACAAGAATCTCTTCGACGGCGCCTATACGCGTACGCAGAGTTATTGGCAGAATTCGTCGCTTTCCTTCCTCGGGGTGGCGGCTGACAATCGTGAACTGGACCTCATGGGAGACGTGAGGGAGCGCATCAATCCGGCGATCCTCGACGGCACCTACCGGCTCCCCGTGACGGACGGCTCGGGTCGCGATCGCAATGTGCTCCGGGAAGCGGTGACGCTTCTTCGCGAAGCGGGCTACTCCATCAAGGACGGCAAGATGGTCGACGCCAAGGGTACGCCGCTCGCTTTCGAGATCATGAGCCAGAATGCCGGCCAGGAGAAGGTTGCGCTTGCTTATCAGCGGTTTCTCGCGCCGCTCGGCATCGCAGCGAGGGTTCGCACCGTCGACGATTCACAATATCAGTTGCGCAGCCAATCCTTCGATTACGACGTCATCATCAAGTCCTTCCCCTCGTCGCTCTCCCCGGTCTCGAACAGATCAATCGCTGGAGTTCGCAAACTCGGGACAGGCAAGGCAGCGACAACTTCGCCGGCGTCGCCGACAAGGACGTCGATAAACTGATCAACAACATCCTGCAGGCGCGCAACCCCGAGGATTTCACCGCCGCCGTTCGTGCGCACGACCGGCTCCTCGTCAACAATTCCTATCTTGTTCCGCTTTACCATCTCGATGCGCAATGGATTGCCCGGTGGAAGCATATCGGCCGGCCGACGACGGTACCGCTTTACGGTTATCAGTTGCCGAGTTGGTGGGACGAGCGTGTTCAGTAGGCAGGCACCCGTTCGCTGATGCATTGAAAGATGTTTCCAGCCGGCCTATGTCGCAGTTTTGGTAAAGCGAAAGGCCGGCACCATGGAAACCGTCAATATCGATATCGTCTCGGACGTCGTATGCCCCTGGTGCTATCTCGGCAAGAATCGCCTGGACCAGGCGATCGCCAATGTCGCCGGCGAGATCAACGTCGCTATCCAGTGGCGTCCCTACCAGCTCAATCCCGATCTGCCGCCGGAAGGCGTCGACCATAAAGAGCACCTGGCGGCCAAGCTCGGCGGTCAGGCCGCCGTCGACGAGGCGCACCGGATGCTCGAAGGCCTCGGTGTGGAAGACGGCATCGCCTTCGATTTCGATGCCGTCAGGGTCAGCCCGAATACGCTCGATGCGCACCGGCTGATCCGCTGGGCCGCGACCGGCGGCGAAACGGCGCAGGACCAGGTGGTGAGCCTGCTGTTCAAGGCGAATTTCGAAGAGGGTCGCAACCTCGGCGACCACGCCGTCCTCCTCCACATCGCCGAACAGGCCGGCCTCGAAAGGCCGGTTATCGCGGCTCTCCTCGCCTCAGACGCCGATAAGGACGCCGTAAGGCAGGAAATCGGCATGGCCCGGGAAATCGGCGTGACCGGCGTTCCCTGCTTCATCATCGAGCAGCAGTATGCGGTGATGGGGGCGCAGTCGGTCGAGGTGCTGACCAGCGCTTTGCGCGAGATTGCGCAGATGAAGGCCGAGCATCCGGCTCACTGAGCTTGCGTAGAGAGCAATTCCGCGTGGAACGGCGGCGTTTCACTGCATCGGGAGAACCTTCTTTTCCGCGGGGATAGCTACAGCCGGTCATTTCCGATCATTTCCGGAAGCGGGATGGCGCTACTCCCGTCCAGCGTTTGAACGCGCGGGTGAAGTGCGCGGAATCACTGTAGCCCACCCTCAAGGCGATGTCGGTCATGCTATGAACACCTTCGCAGATCAGCCGGATTGCCTCACTGCGGCGCGTGTCATCAAGCAACTCCTCGAAATCGACCCCGCAAAACTTGAGGCGCCGCTGAAGGGACCGAGGCGACATGCCAAGGGTTCTCGCGACGGTCTCCAGTCCAAGCGCATGACCATCGGACAGCCTTTCGCTGAGCATCTTCGCCGCCTCTACCGCGGAAGCTAGGGCATCTGTCGCCTTCGAAGGCCGAATTCCGGCGGTTTTGAGAGGAAGGTCGAGCAGTTCCCGATCGAACTCGATCATATCGTGATCGCATCCCGTTTCGATGTTGGACCCCAGGCACTCCTCCAGCGCCCCGTTTCCGAGCATCCTCGAAGCTGTCAGCCGAACCCTTATTGCGGAGGGTTCGCCGGCCATAAGCGGCACTTTGCGAAGTACCGCCAGGCTGCCGAAGATGAACTGCCGGGGATCGAACTCGTAACGGTCCGCGAAGCGGAAGACGATTCGAGCGGTTTTGCCTTCCGTCATGAAGCGTACCTCCGATCCGCGGTGGATCGTAGGCACATTGACGGTCGCGAGCGCGCATGCGGCGGCCACGTCTCTCGCCGCGAGAACCGATTGTCCCCACACGCCGAGATCGCGGAGTTCAGTCATGAAGCCGACATGCGCGCCCGCGAACGGGTCCGCCGCAACCTTCGCCAGCTCGTTGGCCATGTGAAAGCACTGGGCGCGGGGAAGCCAGCCGTCTGCGTTCTGGAACACGTTCGGCGAGATGCCGAGGCGTTCGCAGAATTCGATTGCCGAGACACCGCGCCGGGCCAGATAGGGCGCAATTGGCAGGAAAGCCCTGATCCTGATCGAGGGTGCAGAATTCAACATTCGGGGACCAAACTTGGCATGAAAAGGCAAGACGAAATACACGCACTATAGCAGTATGCAACTCCGTTGGAAGTCTTTCGCGATTAAGTTGTCCGTAGCAGAATTCCTCCGGCGTTTTGGCGGGGTCTATTACCAACCTTATGGCGGCGTTACGCCGGGGTCTGCATCGACTGAGCTTGAAGCATTTCGTCACAAATCTATTTTTCGGAGGGTACAATGAATATTACGCGCCGTGAGTTGACGGTGGCCGGTCTCGGCCTGATGGCAGCGGGCTCCATAGGTTCGCCGGCGACCGCCCGCGATGGGCTGGTCGCGAATTTGCCGGAGGGTCTCGACGAGTTCGCATCGGCCGTGGAGGCTTACATCTATGCCTATCCTCTTGTGACCATGGAGATCACCAGGCGTGTGATCACCAACGTCGCCGAGACCGAAGGAACCCGAGGCCCGATGGGGCATATCATCAAGCTGCGCCGATACCCGGACGCCAAGTTCCGGGACGTGACGGCGCCCAACGCCGATACGCTCTATACGACCGCATTCTTCGACGTCGGTGATGAACCGTGGGTGGTCAGCCTGCCCGACCTGAACGATCGCTATGCCCTGTTTCCGATGTTGGACGGCTGGACGACCGTGTTCGACGTTCCCGGAAAGCGGACCACGGGCACGGGGGCACAGACCTTCGTGGTTACCGGTCCCGGATGGGAAGGCGCGCTCCCGGAAGGGGTCAAGCAATACAAGTCTCCGACGAGCATCGTCTGGTTGCTCGGGCGCATCTACTGCACCGGAACCCCAGAAGACTACGCCGAAGTCCACAAGCTTCAGGATGAAGTGAAGCTCTACCCCTTGAGCGCCTGGGGGAAGGACTGGACTGCGCCCAAGGGCAAGGTCGATCCGGCCATCGACATGAAGACCGCCGTTCGCGAGCAAGTCAACAAGATGGACGCCGTCGAATACTTCACGCTGTTCGCCGAACTCTTGAAACGGAATCCGCCCACCGACGCAGATGCGCCCATGGTGGCCAAGCTTGCTGAGTTGGGCATCGTTCCCGGCCGGGATTTCGACAAGACCAAATTCGATCCAGCCTTCGCAAAGCGCGTCCCCGAGGTGGGTTTTGCGCGCATCATGATGCACTTCAAATTCAGCGATGGCGACGTTCAGGACATCGACGGCTGGGGCTTCACCACGAAAACAGGCATCTACGGCACAAATTATCTCCAGCGTGCCTTGATCACCGCGATCGGGCTTGGGGCAAACCGGCCACAGGATGCGATCTACCCCACCTCACTGAAGTCCGACAGCGGCGTGATCAAGCGGGCATACGATGGATCCGAAAAATACGTCCTGACTTTCAAGAAGGGGCTTACGCCGCCGGTTTCGGGTTTCTGGTCATTGACCATGTATGATGCGGAGTACTTCTTCGTCGACAATCCGCTCGATCGCTATTCGATCAGCGCTCGGCAACCGCTAAAGGCCAATCCGGATGGCTCGATCGACCTGCTGATTCAGCATGAATCCCCCGGATCGGACATGGAATCAAACTGGCTGCCGGCCCCCGAGGGAAAATTTATCCTCATGATGCGCCTGTATTGGCCTGACGAGGGCAATCCCTCCATTATCGATGGTTCCTGGACGATACCGCCCGTGAAGAAGGTGAGTTGATGTCTGTATTGGGCGTTGAGAACTGGGAGCGGCGAAATGTTCGATCGCCGCTCCTCTTCCTGCCGGCGTGAATACGGTGTTTTACAGGAGTAATCGATTTGGCGCGGCACCTTACCCGGAACGCCAGGGGCGGCGTACCATCATGGCCGTCTTTGCCGTGCGTCTTGTGCCTGATGCTGCTCTCCGCATGTGCGGGCCGCCCGACAGGGGTGCTCGAGCCGGTGGCGGCCAATCCGTCGGCCACTCAAGTCGAGATGCTGGTCACCACCACCCGAGGCAGGGCGGAAAAACCGGGCGAGATGTTCAGCGGCGAGCGCGCGCTTAGCCCGACATTCGCAGACATCACCGTGTCTATTCCGTCCGACACAATCCGCAAGGCCGGCGAAGTCGCCTGGCCGCGCAAGCTTCCACCGAATCCCGAGACGGATTTCGCAACACTGAAGGCCGAGGAAATCGACCGCGGTGCGGCCGAAAAATGGTTGAACAGCCAGGTGCGCAAGAGCCCGGACGGCAGTGTCCTTGTCTTTATCCACGGGTTCAACAACCATTTCGAGGATGCGGTTTTCCGTTTCGCGCAGATCGTCCATGACTCGGGCGCGCGCAGTGTCCCGGTGCTCGCGACGTGGCCGTCACGCGGGAGTTTGCTGGCCTATGGCTATGATCGCGAAAGCACCAACTATACTCGCAACGCAGTAGAACGGTTATTCCAATATCTCGCGCGTGATCCCGAGGTGAAGGAAGTCTCGATCCTGGCACATTCGATGGGAAATTGGCTGGCGCTGGAGTCCTTGCGCCAGATGGCCATCCGCAATGACGGGCTGCCGGCAAAGTTCAGGAATGTCATGCTGGCGGCGCCCGACGTCGATGTCGACGTCTTCGGTTCGCAGATCGCCGACATGGGCAAGCAACGGCCGCGCTTCACCCTCTTCGTCTCGCGTGACGACCGTGCGCTCGCCGTTTCGCGTCGCGTATGGGGAAATGTCTCCCGGCTGGGAGCGATCGATCCGGAGCAGTCGCCCTACAAGGAGGAGCTGGCGGCGAATGGGATTACCGTCGTCGACCTCACCAAAATCAAGGCAGGCGACAATCTGCACCACACCAAGTTCGCGGAGTCGCCCGAAATCGTACGACTGATCGGCAGCCGCCTGTCCAGCGGCCAGACCTTGACCGACAGTCGCCTGGGGCTCGGGGACCATATCGTCGCGGCGACCGCCGGGGCCGCCCATTCCGTCGGAACGGCCGCGGGACTGGTCGTTGCCGCTCCCGCTGCCCTCGTCGATCAGAACACGCGGCGGAATTACGTCCATCACGTCGAGTCACTCGCCGGACCATCCGGCGGAGTGAAATGAAACGCGGCCGACATTGCGTGCTGGGGCTGCAACCCCATGAGGTGCGCCGCCAAACCAGCCGGATTACAGGAAAGCTTAGGTGGCGCGGCGGCCGGTGGTTTGTAACTTTTCGGCTTTCCGTGCGTTCTGTCGGGCAAGCCGAGGAACGGAGGCAGTGATGTCGAAGCGCGAACTCATCGATACCGAGACCGACAAGCGCTACGTGCGGCGCGACGAAAGCGGGAAGTTCAAACAATCGGTGGATGTCGGCCGTTCCCTGTCTTCGGACAGGAAACAGAAGGCAAAACACGATGCCAAGCCCGGCCAGGGCGACAAGGGCGATCGCAAGAACTAGCTCCGTGAAGATCGCCACCTATAACGTCAACGGGGTGAATGGCCGTCTGGAAGTCCTGCTGCGGTGGCTGGAGGAGGCGTCACCCGACGTCGTCTGCCTTCAAGAGCTGAAGGCACCAGACCCGAAGTTCCCCGTCAAAGCCATCGAGGCTGCCGGATACGGGGCGATCTGGCACGGCCAGAAGAGTTGGAACGGCGTGGCGATCCTCGCCAGAGACAGGGAGCCAATGCTGACGCGCAAGGGCCTGCCTGGTGATCCGGACGATACCCACAGCCGTTATATCGAGGCAGCCATCGATGGCATCGTGATCGGCTGCCTTTATCTGCCCAACGGGAATCCCTACCCGGGACCGAAGTTCGAATACAAGCTGGCATGGTTCCACAGGCTGACGGCCTACGCGGCAGAACTGCTGGAACTCGACGTGCCGGTGATCCTCGCTGGCGACTACAACGTCATGCCGACGGAGCTCGATGTGTACAAACCGGAGCGTTGGGTGAACGACGCGCTGTTCCGCGTCGAGGTCAGAGACGCTTATCATCGCCTGCTTGGACAGGGCTGGACGGATGCCCTCCGGCAGCTTCATCCCGGCGAGCGCGTCTACACCTTTTGGGACTACTTCCGAAATGCCTTCGTGAGGGATGCCGGCCTTCGCATCGACCACTTCCTGCTCAGCCCGGATGTCGCCAAAAGGCTTTCGGCTGCGGGGGTCGACAAGCATGTCCGGGGATGGGAGCACACAAGCGATCACGCGCCGGCCTGGATCGAACTTTCAGATGGAGCTGAGGAGGAAGGTCGATGACGATGAAAGATTGGCGTGCCGAGCTGCGCCTCGAACTGGAAAAACTGGTCGACGCCGCCGTCGTTGTCGGCGCGCGCCAACAGGATGTCTACGCCGCCATTCTTGACGAGATCGGACAGCTTCGGCTCGCCTACGAACGAGACCCGGATCCCGCCGACTCCGTCAGCGAACAGGTCATCGAAGAACCGTCCAACAATTGGCCGGCCGCGGACGAATGATCGCAGCACGGTGTCGCCGTCCGGAACGGGTTTACGAAATTGGTGGTCGCGATCAACCGCGCACACCTTTCCTCATCCGGCTCTCGCGAGCGCTGCAAGCTGCGTCATCACCATCGCGGCGCCGGAAAGGCGTTTCTCCGGTGTTGCGAGGTCGCGCTGGAAGAAGATGCTTTGGTCCGGGCGGATCTTGGCGATTGTTCCCTGTTTCGCGATGTAGCCCACGAGTGCCGCGGGATTGGGAAATTCCTTGTTGCGGAACTGGACCACGACGCCCTTCGGTCCGGCATCGAGCTTTTCGACATTCGCCGTGCGGCAGAGCGACTTGACGTAGACGATCTTCAGGAGGTGCTGTACCTCCGTCGGCAGCGGCCCGAAACGGTCGATCAGCTCCGCACCGAAGCCGTCGATCTCCTTGAGGTCGGTCAGCTCGCCCAGGCGCCGATAAAGGCCGAGCCGCAGATTGAGGTCCGGCACATACTCTTCCGGGATCATCACCGGGGTTCCGACCGATATCTGCGGCGACCAGCCGGTATCGTGGATCTCCTCCTCGCCCTTGAGTTCGGCAACCGCCTCCTCGAGCATCTGCTGGTAGAGCTCGAAGCCGACCTCCTTGATGTGACCCGACTGTTCCTCGCCGAGCAGGTTGCCCGCTCCGCGGATGTCGAGGTCGTGGCTGGCGAGCTGGAACCCGGCTCCGAGCGTGTCAAGCGATTGAAGGACCTTCAGGCGTCGTTCCGCCGGCCCGGTCAACGTCTTGTTGACGGGAAGCGTGAAGAGCGCGAAGGCGCGGACCTTGGAGCGCCCCACCCGACCGCGCAGCTGATAGAGCTGGGCAAGGCCGAACATATCGGCACGATGCACGATCAGGGTGTTGGCGGTCGGCACGTCGAGACCAGACTCAACGATCGTCGTCGAGAGGAGCACATCGTAGCGCCCTTCGTAGAAGGCGTTCATGATGTCTTCGAGCTCGGTCGCCGGCATTTGCCCGTGTGCCACGGCAACTTTCAGTTCCGGCACGTCGGATTTCAGGAAATCATGGATTTCCGGAAGATCGCTCACCCGCGGACAGACATAGAAGCTCTGGCCGCCGCGGTAGTGCTCGCGCATCAAAGTTTCACGGATCACCAAAGCATCGAAGGGCGAAATGAAGGTGCGCACCGCCATGCGGTCGACCGGCGGCGTCGTGATCAGCGACAGTTCGCGCACTCCGGTGAGGGCAAGCTGCAGCGTCCGCGGAATGGGCGTCGCCGAGAGCGTGAGAACGTGCACGTCGCTCTTCAGCTCTTTCAGGCGTTCCTTGTGCTTGACACCGAAATGCTGCTCCTCATCGATGATGAGCAGGCCGAGATTGGCGAATTTGATCGACGAGCCGAGCAGCGCGTGCGTGCCGACCACGATGTCCGTCTTGCCATCGGCGACCTCTTTCTTCGTGAGCGCCAGATCCTTCGCGCTGACCAGCCGCGAGGCCTGCTGAATTCGGATCGGCAAGCCCCGGAAACGATCGGAAAAGGTCTTGAAGTGCTGCCGCGCAAGCAGGGTCGTCGGCACGACCACGGCGACCTGCACGCCGTTCATCGCCGCGATGAAAGCGGCCCGCAGCGCCACCTCCGTCTTGCCGAAGCCGACATCGCCGCACACGAGACGGTCCATGGGACGGCCGCGGCCGAGATCGTCGCGGACGGCATCGATCGAGTTCAATTGGTCCTCGGTCTCGTCATAGGGGAAGCGGGCGGCGAATTCGTCGTAGACCCCGTCCTGTGCCGCAAGGACCGGCGCATGGCGCGTATGTCTTTCGGCAGCAATGCGGATGAGGCCGCCGGCCATATCGAGCAGCCGCCTTTTGAGCTTGGCCTTGCGCGCCTGCCAGGCGACACCGCCGAGCTTGTCGAGGACCGCATCGGTTCCTTCCGAGCCATAGCGCGACAGAAGCTCGATGTTTTCCACCGGGAGGAAAAGCTTGGCATCGTCCGCATAAACGAGCTCGAGGCAGTCATGCGGCGCGCCGGCGGCCTCGATCGTCCTGAGGCCGACGAAGCGCCCGATGCCGTGCTCGGCGTGCACGACATAACTGCCCTCGTCGAGACCGGTCACTTCCGCGATGAAATCCGCGCCTCGCTTGCGGCGCTTGGAGCGGCGAACCAGACGGTCGCCGAGAATGTCCTGCTCGCCGATGACGACGAGGTCACCCGTCTCAAATCCCGCTTCGAGGCTTCGAACCGCGGATGCGGCCTCGCCCGGCTTCAGCGAACCGATATCCGCGAGCGCCTTGACCGGACGGATATTGGCGAGACCATGCTCGGCCAGAACCTGAAGCAGCCGGTCCAGCGAGCCTTCGGTCCAGCCGGACACGATGACCTTGGCGCCTTTTGCACGCTTCTCGGCGATATGCTTCACGGCCTGATCGAAAACGTTGGTGCGGGTGCCATCGGTATCGGCCTCGCCCGCCGGCTTGGCCCAACGCAGGCCCTGACGCGCTTCGATGTTCACGACCTGGCGCGCTTCGCCCTCGTGTTCGGTGAAGGGCGAAAGGCGGATCGCATTGCGATCATTCAGGGCATCGCCGAAGCCTTTCGCAGTGAGATAGAGCATGTCCGGCGGCACGGGCTTGTAGGGCGTGCTCTGGGTGACCTGAGACTTGCCCGGCGACGCCGAAGCGAGGCGGGCGTCGTAATAGTCGAGAACGAGCTTCGAGCGCTCTGCCGCGGCCTCGCGCGCCAGGTGGTCGGTGACGATGCGAAAGCCGTCGAGATAGTCGAAGACCGTTTCGAGCCGATCGTAGAAAAGCGGCAGCCAATGCTCCATGCCGGCATAGCGCCGTCCCTCCGACACGGCCTGATAAAGCGCGTCGTCGCGCGTCGCCGCCCCGAAGAGAGAAAGATACTGCTTTCGGAAGTGGCTGATCGTCTCGGGCGTCAGGGACACCTCGCTCATCGGATTGAGGTCGAGGGACCGGACCTGCCCGATCGTGCGCTGGCTTGCGGGGTCGAAGGACCGGATCGCCTCGAGCGTGTCGCCGAAGAAGTCGAGGCGCAAAGGCTCGCCGCTGCCGGGTACATAGACATCCAGGATGCCTCCCCGTACGGCGAATTCGCCCATCTCGCGCACGGTCGGGACCCGCTCGAAGCCGTTTCGCTCGAGCCGGGCGGCAAGGTCGTCCATGCGGATCTGGTTGCCGGGCCGTGCCGTGAAGGCGAGACTTTCGATCACATCCTGCGGTGAGATCCTCTGCAGCGCTGCATTGATGGTGACGAGCACGATCGCCGGATGCGGTTTCCTGCGGTGGGCGATCAACGCGCTCAGCGCGGCGAGCCGGCGCGCCGAGGTGTCGGCGCTCGGCGAGACGCGGTCGTAAGGCAGACAGTCCCAACCGGGCAGCGTCAGGACCGGTATGTCTGGAGCAACGAAACCGAGCACCTGTTCGAGGTCGGCGACCTTCTGGCCATCGGAGAGGATATAGGCGACGGGTGCCCCGGCCCGGGCAAGTTCGGCGAGCACGAGCGCCTCGGCGCCCGTGGGAACCGGGCCGATCGTAATTTCCCGCGTCGCCGCAAGTATCTTCCTAGGGTCGAGGCCAGGTATCATCGTCATGTCTACTTCGTTTCGTGGCGAACCGGGTCGAAATCCGGGCGATAGGCAGCGATCCGGAAGAAGAGTTCGGTCGCATAACGCTCGGGCAGCGGTTTTTCTCCGGTGATCCAGCGGACGAGGTCGTTGTCCTCCTCCCCCATGATTGCTTCGAGTTCGTCGAGCTCCGCTTCGGACAAGGTGGCGAGCTCCGCCTCGGAGAATTGGCCGAGGATCAGGTCCATCTCGCGGATGCCGCGGTGCCACGCACGGAAAAGAATCCTGCGCCGACGCGGGTCGAGATCGGCGCTCGTGCGCGAAATGCCGGTCATGGGATGTCCTTTCTGCCTCCGCCGCTCCGGCGGATCGAGATCATGGGCTCTATAAACGCTGGAAAGCGGGTTGTCAGCCTTGCCAAAGGCGGAATTATCGTCGCAATTTCATTGCTATGCGCCCTGCCCTGCTCGATCCGCTGTTTTCGCCCCTCGACACCTTGCCCGGCATCGGCCCGAAGACCGGCGAACTTTACGCGCGCCTTCTCGGGCGCGAGTCTGTCGAAGACTGCCGCGTGATCGATCTTGTGTTCCATATCCCTCATTCGCTGATCGATCGTCGCCGCCAGCCCGGAATCGCCTATGCTCCGGATGGATCGATCGTCACCATTACGGGACGTGTCGACCGGCACCAACCGGCTCCCGGCGGCAGATCGAACGCGCCCTATCGCGTCTTTCTCCACGACGAGACCGGTGAACTGGCGCTCACCTTCTTTCGCGTCAGGGGGAACTGGCTCGAAAAGGCCCTGCCCATCGATGAGACGGTGATCGTCAGCGGCAAGGTGGACTGGTTCAACGGGCGGGCTTCCATGGTCCACCCGGACTACATGGTCCGCGCGGCCGAATCGGCGAACATGCCACTCGTCGAGCCTGTCTACGGGCTGACGGCGGGCCTGACCTCGCGGCCCCTTCGCAAGTCGATCGAGGCGGCAGTGGCACGCGTCCCGGACCTGCCGGAATGGCTGGATGAGGCACTTCTGCGCCAACAGGGCTTCAAGAGCGCCAAAGAAAGCTTCCAGCGCCTGCACGAACCGCGGGACGAAGCCGATGTCGACGCACAGGCGCCCGCCCGCCGCCGGATCGCTTATGATGAGTTCCTGGCAGGGCAGCTTTCGCTCTCGCTGGTTCGCCAGCGATTGCGCAAAGTCGCCGGTACACCGATTCATCCGACCGGCCGGTTGAGCGGTCCGGTAATCGCCGCCCTGCCCTTCTCCTTGACGAACAGCCAGTCGGCGGCCGTCGACGAGATCCTTGCCGACATGTCCGGAGCCGACCGCATGCTGCGGCTGCTGCAGGGGGACGTCGGCTCCGGCAAGACGGCCGTGGCCTTGATGGCGATGCTGGCGGCGGTGGAATCCGGCGGCCAGGCCGTGCTGATGGCGCCGACGGAAATTCTCGCGCGGCAGCACCACGCCACGCTTTCGAGGATGGCCGCGCCGGCGGGCATCACGATCGATATCCTCACCGGCAGGACGAAAGGCAAGGAACGGGACGCGATACTGGAACGCATTGCCTCCGGCGAGACGCAGATGGTCATCGGCACGCACGCACTCTTCCAGGACGCCGTGATCTATCGCCAGCTCGTCCTCGCCGTGGTCGACGAGCAGCATCGTTTCGGCGTGCATCAGAGGCTGCGGCTGACGGCCAAGGGTATCTCTCCGCACATGCTCGTCATGACCGCGACCCCAATTCCGAGAACACTCGTGCTCGCCGCCTTCGGCGACATGGATGTATCGAAGCTCACCGAGAAGCCGGCAGGGCGCAAGCCGATCCAGACCGTCACGATACCGAACGAACGTACGGAGGAGATCGTGGAAAGGCTCGACGCAGCGCTCCGGCAGGGCAAGAAGGCCTATTGGATCTGCCCGCTCGTCGAGGAGTCCGAGGAGACCGACGCCATGTCCGCCGATGAGCGCTACCAGAGCCTTGCTCGACGGTTCGGCAAGGATGTCGGCCTGGTGCACGGGCGCATGGCAGGGCCCGACAAGGACGCCGTCATGCTCGCCTTCAAGAACGGTGAAATCCGTTTGCTCGTGGCCACGACGGTCGTCGAGGTGGGCGTGGACGTGCCGGATGCAACTATCATGGTCATTGAGCACGCCGAACGCTTCGGCCTTGCGCAACTGCACCAGTTACGCGGCCGCGTAGGGCGCGGCGACGAAGCCTCGACCTGCATCCTTTTGTACAAGAGCCCGCTCAGCGAAGCGGGGCGCGCGCGTCTTTCGGTCCTGCGTGAAAGCGAAGACGGCTTCCTGATCGCCGAGGAGGACCTGAAGCTGCGCGGCGAAGGCGAGCTTCTCGGCACGCGGCAGTCCGGCACGCCGGGTTTCCTCATCGCAAGCCTCGAGTCGCATGCCGACCTCCTGGAGATGGCGCGCAAGGATGCCGCCTATGTCATAGACAGGGATCCGGAACTGACGTCGGAACGTGGTCAGGCGCTCAGGACGCTGCTCTATCTCTTCCGGCGCGACGAGGCGATCCGGTTCCTGCGGGCCGGCTGATCGTCAACTCCCGGAACCTCATACGCTCTCCTGCTGTTTGATCGCACGCGGGGGCGCATTGGCCAGCGGGTTGTAATCCGGCGCAACGAGGCCTCCGGAGATCAGCAGCTTCGCAGCATCCTCGGCGCTCATCTGCAGAGGAATGATCTTGTCGCGCGGCACGAAGAGCAGGAAGCCGGCGGTGGGGATCGGCGTCGGAGGCAGGAAGACCGTCACCATGTCCATGCCGCGCTCGTCGAACCTGGCGGCGATCTCGCCCTTCACATCGGTGGCGATAAAGACCAGCGACCACAGCCCGGGGCTTGGATATTCGATCAGCCCCGCCCTTTTGAACGAGGACGACTGGTCCTGCAGCACGGTCTGGAAGATCTGCTTCAGCGACTTGTAGATGGAGCGGACGAGCGGCGTCCGGTTGAGGAGCGACTCACCGAAGTTGATGATCGAACGTCCGACGAGGTTTGCGGTCAGGAAACCGACCAGGGTGATGACTACTACGGCGACGAGCAGCCCGAAACCCGGGATCGCGATCGGCAGATAATTATCGGGGTTATAAAAACTCGGCAGATACGGTTTCACCCATCCGTCGGCCCACTCGATAAAGGAGCGGACCAGCCACACCGTGATCGCCAGCGGCGCGCAGATGATAAGCCCGGTGAGAAAGTAGTTGCGCAGCCGGGCCGCGATGATGCCGCTTTTGGAACTTTCCGTCATGCCGTTGCCATCGATCCGTCAGTCCGCTCCGAAGGCGGGATGATAAGTGACGGTGCCGGAAACCAGCCCTCCCGACAAGGGTAAAGCCATGAAATATTGCGGCGCACAACCTGGAAAAACAAGAGCAGGCTCGTTGCGGAACCCGAATCTCTCATAGAAGGCCGGATTGCCCGCGAGGACGCAGCCTGAAGCCCCTGCTTTGCGCAGCATGTCGAGCCCGCGCCGCACAAGTGCGCTCCCCGTGCCGCGTCCTTGCCGATCCGGTCGCACCGACACTGGGCCGAGCCCGTACCAGCCGACCGCGAACGGGGTGATCGTGACAGGCGAAAATGCGATGTGACCGATCACCTCGCCCTCTTCCTCGGCAACGAGGGAAAGCGTCATCGCGTCCTCGGAGCGCAGTCGGTCGATGATCCGGGCCTCCGTCTGGTCGCTATAGGGCTGCCCGGCGAAAGCCGCCTCGGTAATCTGCCGGATCGTCTCGGCATCGCCCGCGGTTTCCGGTCGGATGATCATTCGACCGTCACCGATTTGGCGAGGTTGCGCGGCTGGTCCACGTCGGTCCCCATGAAGACGGCCGTATGGTAGGCGAGTAGCTGGACCGGCAATGAGAAGATCATCGGCGCGATGATCTCGTCGACTTCCGGCAGCACGATCGTGTGCATCGTATCGAGCTTCGACGCGGCCGCACCTTTCTCATCGGTTATCAGGATGATGCGGCCGCCGCGCGCGGCCACCTCCTGCATGTTCGATACCGTCTTGTCGTAGAAGCGGTCATGCGGCGCGATGACGATGACGGGCATGTTTTCGTCGATCAAGGCGATCGGTCCGTGCTTCAGCTCGCCCGCGGCGTAACCTTCGGCGTGGATATACGAAATCTCCTTGAGCTTCAGCGCCCCTTCCATTGCCAGCGGGAAGCTGGTGCCGCGGCCGAGATAGAGCACGTCGTGGCATTTGGACAGTTCGCGCGACAAACTCTCGATCTTCGGCTGGATGCTGTTCAGCACCTGACCCATGATGCGCGGCATTTCGGCAAGGCTCTTTACGAGCGCCTGCTCCTCTTCGTCGCTGATCGTCCCGCGGGCCTTGCCCGCGCCGACGGCGAGTGCGGCCAGAACCGCAAGCTGGCAGGTGAAGGCCTTCGTCGAGGCGACGCCGATCTCAGGGCCCGCAAGGATCGGAAAGACGGCGTCGGATTCCCGCGCGATGCTCGAACTCGCGGGCATTGACGACCGCGCCGATCTTGAGGCCGTGCTCCTTGCAATATCTAAGGGACGCCAGAGTGTCGGCGGTCTCGCCCGACTGCGAGATGAAAAGAGCCGCCGACTGCGGCGACAGCGGTATCTCGCGGTAGCGGAATTCGGATGCGACGTCGATTTCGACTGGCAGGCGGGCATAGCGCTCGAACCAGTATTTGCCGATCAGGCCGGCGAGATAAGCGGTGCCGCAGGCAGAGATCGCCAGGCTCGGGATCTTGCCGAAATCGATGGCGTCGGAAATCGGAACGACACGATTCTCTATGAAATTGACATAGTGCCCGAGAGCATGGGCGATGACCTCCGGCTGCTCATAGATCTCCTTCTCCATGAAATGGCGATGGTTGCCCTTGTCCACCAGAAAGGCAGCAGCCGTCGAAATCTGGCGCGGACGCTCGACGACATTGCCGTCGAAATCGAAGATATGGACGCCGGTCTTGCCGATGACGGCCCAGTCACCATCGATGAGATAGGTGATTTCATTGGTGAAGGGCGCAAGCGCGATCGCGTCCGAACCCAGGAACATCTCGCCGTTGCCGTGGCCGATCGCCAGCGGCGGTCCGTTGCGCGCCGCCATGATGGTCGACCGATCGTCTTCGAAAAGGACGGCCAGTGCGTAGGCGCCCTTGACGCGCTTCAGCATGGCATGCATCGCCTCGCGCCGCCCAAGGCCGTCCCGGCGAAACTTTGCCAGAAGATGCGCGACGACCTCGGTGTCCGTCTCCGTCTGGAATTCGGCGCCTGCTGCCGCAAGCTCGTCCTTGAGCTCGGCGAAATTCTCGATGATGCCGTTGTGAACCACGGCGACGCCTTCGGTGAAATGCGGGTGGGCGTTGCGTTCCGTGGGTGCTCCATGGGTTGCCCAGCGCGTGTGGGCTATGCCGATGGTGCCGGCCAGAGGCTCCTCTCTCAACCTGCTCTCGAGGTTGACCAGCTTGCCCTCGGCCCGCCGGCGCTGCAGCTTTCCCCGTCGATCGTCGCGACGCCGGCCGAATCATAGCCGCGATACTCCAGGCGCTTCAATGCTTCGACCAGCCGCTCCGATACCGGCTGATTCCCGACGATGCCAACAATCCCGCACATATCCCTCTCCGCGTCTCTTCACGCCCTGCGGCGTATCAGCTCAAAAGTAACGACCACTGCATGTTTCCTCGAGTCGCACCGGCTCAAGGACAGGAATATGCAGCAGCTCTAAAATGCCGCAGCGACCATTGCGCGTCTGACAAACGCGCGGCGCCGCAGGTGCCCGTTGAAAGCCTTGGTAGCGAAATTGCGTCGCGACGCAATCCGTTTTGATTTCACTTTCAGTTTCAATATTTAATGCGTCTACTCCGCGGCCTTTGCCCGCTTCCTGGCTGCCTTTTCCGCCTCGTAGCGCTCGCGCAATACGGGCGCCCTGCCGGGCTTGATGTCCTGGCGCGCACGGCCGAAAGCGACCGCATCCTCCGGCACGTCTTCCGTGATCACGCTTCCGGACGCCACGAGCGCCCCGTCGCCGATCGAAACCGGCGCAACGAGCGACGAATTGGAGCCTATGAAGGCGTTCGCGCCGATGCGGGTGACATGCTTGTTCACGCCATCGTAATTGCAGGTAATCGTTCCGGCGCCGATATTGGATCCGGCGCCGACGAAGGCGTCGCCGATATAGGTGAGGTGATTGACCTTGGCTCCGGCACCGATCTCCGCGTTCTTCACCTCGCAGAAATTGCCGACCTTCGACTTCGCTCCGAGGTCGGCACCCGGGCGCAGGCGCGCGAAAGGTCCGACCGTAGCGCCGGCACGGACGTGAGCGCCTTCCAGATGGGAGAAGGCGTGGATGACCGCACCGCTTTCCACGCGCACGCCGGGCCCGAAGACGACGTTCGGCTCGAGGAGAACGTCCTGGGCAAGTGTGGTGTCCCATGAGAGGAAGACGGTCTCGGGTGCGGTCATCGACACGCCCGCCAGCATCAGTTCGTGACGACGGCGCTGCTGCCAGAGGCGCTCGATATAAGCAAGCTCGGCGCGGGTGTTGCAGCCGGTGAGTTCTTCTTCGGGCGCTTCGACAGCGATTGCACGGCCACCGAGGGACCGCACGATCTCGACAAGATCGGTCAGGTAGTATTCACCTTTTGCATTGGCGTTGCCGATCCGGTCCAGGAGATCGAGGGCCTTACGGCCGTCGATCGCCATCAGCCCGCCATTGCAATAGGTGATGCGGCGCTCCTCGTCGGAGGCGTCCCGGTGTTCTCGGATGGCGACCAGCGCTCCATCCTTCACGATGAGACGCCCGTATCCGGTCGGGTCCGCCGCCTGGAAGCCAATCACCACGACGTCATCTCCGGCCGCAAGCCCGTCGCGGGCAGCCTTCAAGGGTGCGGCGGTGATAAGCGGCGTGTCTCCGAAAACAACGAGAACGTCGTCATAGCCTCTCGCGATCGCATCTCGGGCAGCAAGCACGGCATGGGCGGTCCCAAGTCGCTCTTTCTGAAGAAAGGACGTGACGGCCACTTCGCCGGTAGCCGCCGCTGCAGATACGGCATCCGCATCGCGCCCGACGACCAGCGCCACATCGGAGATCGATGCACTCGCCAGGGCGTCGACGACGTGGGCGATCATCGGTCGCCCGGCAACCGGATGCAGCACCTTCGACATGGCCGATTTCATCCGCGTGCTCTCGCCAGCCGCCAGGATGATCGCCAGGCAAGTCCGTTCCATACTCTGATCTCCTTGATACCCTCTCGGGACATTTTTCCGACGCGGCGTCTCGCGCCTGCCCGCGCGCTTTTTGCGCGTTCCTATCAGCAACATATTGCGAGAACCATAATTCGCACAATCACGTCGCGTTAATCCGGTTCAAACCGTATGATATCAGCCCGGCGGCCGCAGGCGGCTTTCGGTGAGCAGGCCGCTCTCCTCCAGAATGGGATAGGCGACGGAGGCGATGTGCGCGTTGATGCGCTTCAGGTCCCGCAGCATGTCGAGGTGCAGCGAACTGGTTTGCAGGCTTTCCAGAAGGCCATCACGCAACCGCTCCAGGTGGCGCTCTGCGGAGCGTTTCTCCATATGCCGCACGTCGACCTTGACCTCGATGAGATGACGCGCCAGGTCGGCATTGCGGGTGACGAAGATGGTCTGCGCGATGCGCAGATTGTCGATGGTGAGGTTAAAAAGGCCCTTCAGCTCCTGATAGCCATCCTCCGAGAACCGCAAGCCGCCCCTCACCTTCTTGGCGATCTGTTCACAGAGACCCTTTTCGATGATGTCGCCCATGTGCTCGAGATTGATGGCATAGTCGATGATCACGATCGAACGGCGCCCGTCCTCCTCGTTCAAGCCATCGCGGCCAAGCCGGGACAGAAAGATTTTCACTTCCTGCTGCAGGAGGTCGACCTGCCGCTCGATATTCTCGATATCGCCCAATTCGTTGACATCATTCTTGCTGAACGCCTCGGAGGCCCGCATCAGCATGACCTCGATCAGGTCGCCCACCCTCAGGACCTCTCGCGTAGCGCCGGAAAGAGCCATCACCGGCGTATCGAGCGCCGCCTCATCGAGGTAGCGCGGCCCGGTTTCGGCCGCTTCGTCGTCGGGGAAGAACCGGTTCATGGTGCGGGCGAGCAACCCCGCGAAGGGCCAGGCAACCATCGCCAGCACCAGATTGAACAGCAGGTGAACGTCGACGGGCAGGTTCTGCCGCGGCAACGGCAGGCTCTGCAGGAAGTCGGCGCTGGCGCCAACCGCCGGAAGGGCGATGAGACAGCCGATGCCGCGCACCACGAGGTTGCCCAGCGTGACCCGGCGGGCGGCCGGCGGCGAGCCGAGCGTGGTGATGACCGGCGGGATCGCGCCACCGAGATTGGCACCGAGCACCAGAGCGACCGTCAATACGGGAGAAAGCACGCCGGCGGATGAAAGCGACAGCACCAGCATGACGACGGCGAGGCTGGACGATGACGCAAAGGCAAGACCGGCCGCAATGATCATCGCCACGGGCAAGGCGTTGTCGAGCATGCCGAGAAACGCTCCCAGAGCCTGGGATTGGCGCATCGGCTCGGTCGCCGTGCCGAGCAGTTCGAGCGACAGAAGCATCAGACCGATGCCCACGAGCGCGTAGCCGGCGCCCTGGCGCGCGCTCGACCGACTCAGGCGGTGTGTGGCCACGCCTGCGAGGATGAGCAGCGGCGAAAGCCATCCGATGCCGAGTGCGACAATCCAGGCCGTCATCGCGGTGCCGACATTGGCGCCCAGCAGCACGATCTGCGCCATCTGCGAACGGATGAGCCCCTTCTCGACGAAAGAGGCCGTCATCAGTGCCGTGGCCGTCGAACTCTGGAGCCCGAGCGTTGCGACGAGCCCCGTCGCAAAAGCCCGGAAGGGGCCGTTCGTTCCGCGCGCAAGACCTGCGCGCAGGCGCACCCCGAAGGCACGCGTCACCCCGTCCTTGACCAGCGACAGGCCGAAGAGCAGCAGCGCAACTGCACCAAAGAGATTGACCATCACGATCGTGGACTGCATGGAGGTGATTTCCCGTAATGGCCGACGGATCGAAAGTCCCGGTCGAGTATCGAAAAACGATTCCCAGCAGTTTGCCACAGCGGGGCGCGCTTCCAACGCCTAATTTGCAGCTCGCTTTAAGTTGCCGGCTAACAAATTCCGACATTGCCTTCGTCGTTAGCGCCTTTTGCAGCCTTTGCTCTTGAATGCCCCGGCAGCCCTGATGCGCGCTGTCATGGCGATAGGGTGGCAAGTTCAACTCCGCCGGCGGCAATTTGCGACGAACCGGCCTTCAATTCCTCTCTGGTTTGTTCTAAGGAACGAATTCATTCGGCGTAATGCCGACGCATCCCAACGAGGTTTTCTGCCCCCATGCTCGACTCCCTGAGAAACGCTGCCCAGACCCGGGTCGTCAAAGGCCTGCTGGCCCTTCTCATCCTCTCATTCATGGTGTGGGGTGGTCAGACGTTGATGGTGCCAAGCACTCCCAATGCGGTCGTTACCGTCGGCGACATCAAGGTATCGGCGAGCGACTTTCGCCTGGCTTACGAACGGCAGATCGCCCTGCTCTCGCGCCAGCTCGGTACGCCTTTGTCGCGCCAGCAGGCACAAGCCTTTGGCGTCGAGAACCAGGTCTACGCCCAGCTCGTCGCCGGTGCCGCCCTCGACCAGCTCGCTACCGACATGAATCTCGGTCTTTCGGAAGACAGGCTTGCGCGGCTGATCGGCGAAGACCCGGCCTTCCATGGCGTCAACGGGCAGTTCGACCGGCTGACATTTTCGAGCGTGCTGCGCAATGCCGGGCTGACCGAGCAGGATTACATCAACAACCGCAGCCAGGTCGCGGTTCGATCGCAGATCGTCGATGCGCTCACGGATGGTTACACGGCGCCCAAGGTACTCGTCGAAGCCATTGGCAAATACCGCCACGAGACGCGCACGATCGACTATCTGCTGCTTTCCAACGCAAATATCGATGCGGTCAAAACGCCGGGCGACGAGGTGCTCGCGCCCTGGTTCGAAAGCCGCAAGGCGAACTATCGCGCTCCGGAATACCGCAAGATCAGCTACATCAAGCTGGAGCCCGAGGACCTGGCCGCACCCGACGCGGTAACGGAGGAAGAGCTTCGCGCCGATTATGAGAAGCGCAAGGAGAGCTACCGCACGCCGGCAACGAGGACGGTCGAGCAGCTCACCTTCCCGTCGCGCGAGGCCGCCGACGCCGCGGCCGCCAAGCTTGCCGCCGGCACGTCCTTCGACGATCTGGTCAAGGCCGAGGGCAAGACGTCGGCAGATGTACTCCTCGGCGACTTCACCAAGGATCGCATGCCCGACGCAAAGATTGCCGACGCAGCCTTTGCCGTTGCCCAGGATGGCGGCACCACGCCCGTCGTCGAAGGTGCATTCGGCCCGGTCATCCTGCGCGTAACCAACATCCGGCCCGATGCGGTTCGCAGCTTTGACGAAGTCAAGGAAGAACTGCGCAAGGAAATCGCCCTCGACGCCGCCCGCGAGCAGCTCGTCGGCCTTCATGACAAGATCGAAGATGAACGCGCCGGCGGCGTGACCGTCAAGGAGATCGCCGAACAGCTGAAGCTCAAGCTCGTCACCGTCGACGCGGTCGACGCTTCCGGCAAGGATCAAAACGGCGACGAAGTTAAGGACCTTCCGGAACCGCGCGCCCTTCTCCAGGAAGTCTTCAAGGCTGACGTCGGAACGGATACCCTTGCCGTCAATATCGGGCGCGACGGCTCCGCATGGTTCGATGTCGAGGAAATCATTCCGGCCCGGGACCGGACGCTTGACGAAGTTCGCGACGAAGTGGCCGCCGACTGGACTGCGGAGCAGCAGCGCGCGGCACTGGCCGCCAAGGCGAAGGAACTCAAGGAACGTATCGAGAAGGGCGCCAAGCTCGCCGATATCGCAAGCGAACTCGGCCTTGTCGTCGAGACCAAGACCGGGCTGACCCGCGCGACCAACGATGCGAGCCTCAGCCCTGCCGCGGTGATCGCGGCCTTCGGCGGCCCGAACGGCCATGTCGCCAATGCCCCGGGGATCGGCGGCGATGGCCAGGTGCTCATGCAGGTTACGGCGGTCGAAGAGAAAGCGCCCGCCGACGCCCTCGACAACGACAGCAGCCAGATCGAAGCGATTGCGCGCGCGAGCGGTGACGACATCCTGGATCAGATGGTCTCCACCTTGCAAACCGCCTACGGCGTTTCGATCAACCAGTCGCTTGCCGAAACGGCCCTGGCGCAACGGTGACGACGGAGAAGCGAACCCATGAGTGATTTGAAACCGTTCGTCGCGAAGGTCGCAGGGCGCGAGGCACTGAGTCGCGAGGATGCGCGCGCGGCCTTCGAGATCATCATGTCCGGAGCCGCCACCCCATCGCAGATCGGCGGTTTTCTGATGGCGCTCCGGGTGCGCGGCGAAACGGTCGACGAGATCGTGGGCGCGGTCGGCGCGATGCGCGCACGCATGTTGCCCGTGGACGCGCCTGACGGAGCGATCGACATCGTCGGCACGGGCGGCGACGGTGCCGGTACCTACAACATTTCCACACTCGCCGCGCTGATCGTCGCGGGTGCCGGTGTACCGGTCGCCAAGCATGGCAACCGCGCGCTCAGTTCGAAGTCCGGAACGGCCGATGCGCTCTCCTGCCTTGGGGTCAATCTCGAGATCGGACCTGCGGCGATCTCGCGCTGCATTGCCGAGGCCGGTCTCGGCTTCATGTTCGCCCAGCAGCACCATTCGGCCATGCGCCACGTCGGACCGACGCGGGTGGAACTTGGAACGAGGACCATCTTCAACCTGCTCGGCCCCCTCGCCAATCCCGCCGGCGTCAGACAGCAGCTCGTCGGCGTCTATGCGCCGCAATGGGTCGACCCGCTCGCGGAAGTGCTCCGCGATCTCGGTTCGCAAAGCGTCTGGGTCGTGCATGGCGAAGGGCTCGACGAGATCACGACCACCGGCGTGACCAAAGTGGCGGCGCTCAAGGACGGCACGATCACCAACTTCGAGCTGACGCCGGCCGATTTCGGCCTCGAACGCGTGTCGCTCGATGCCTTGAAGGGCGGAGACGGAGCCCACAATGCCGCTGCGTTGCAGGCCGTTCTCGACGGCGCGGAAAATGCCTACCGGGACATTTCCCTTGCGAATGCCGCCGCGTCGTTGATGATAGCAGGGCGCGCCAGGGACCTGTCCGAAGGCATGGCGCTGGCCCGGCAATCGCTTTCGAGCGGCGGTGCCAAGGTCGCCTTGCAGCGGTTGATCACCGTCTCGAACGCGGCTTGAGGAGAAGACATGACGGACATCCTGCGCCGCATCGAAGCCTATAAGCGAGAGGAGATCGCCGCTGCGAAAGCGCGCGTTCCGCTCGAAGAGTTGAAGGCGCGGGCCGCCGATCAGTCGGCGCCGCGCGGTTTCCACGCCGCGCTTGTGGCCCGGCGGGAAAAAGGCCAGTTCGGGCTGATCGCCGAAATCAAGAAGGCGAGCCCCTCGAAGGGTTTGATCCGGCCCGATTTCGACCCTCCGGAACTGGCGAAGGCCTATGCCGCGGGCGGCGCTGCCTGCCTCTCCGTCCTGACCGACGCGCCGAGCTTCCAGGGTGCGCCGGAGTTCCTGACGAAGGCACGCGAGGCCTGCCCGCTCCCGGCTCTGCGCAAGGACTTCATGTTCGACACCTATCAGGTTTTCGAAGCGCGCGCCTGGGGCGCCGATTGCATACTGCTGATCATGGCTTCGCTTGGCGACGATGATGCGCGCCGGCTGGAAGAAGCCGCGTTTACACTCGGCATGGATGTCCTCGTCGAAGTACACGACGCGGAGGAGATGGAGCGAGCACTTCGCCTGTCATCGCCGCTCATCGGGATCAACAACCGTAATCTCAGGACGTTCGAGGTCGACCTCGCCGTCTCCGAACGGCTCGCGGCAATGGTTTCCTCAGACCGTCTCCTGGTCGGCGAAAGCGGCGTTTTCACCCACGAAGACTGCCGGCGCCTCGAGAAGAGCGGGATTACGACCTTCCTGGTCGGTGAAAGCCTGATGAGGAAGGACGACGTGGAGGCGGCGACGCGCGCGCTGCTGACCGGCTCGGCAAATATCCTGGCGGCAGAGTGATGAGCGGGCCGACCCTCACCCATATAGACAGCGCCGGCGAAGCCCGCATGGTCGATGTCGGCGACAAGGCCGAGACGGTCCGCATCGCTGTCGCGGAGGGCTTCGTCAGGATGAAGCCGGAGACGCTGACACTCATTCGCGAAGGAAATGCCAAGAAGGGCGACGTGATCGCGACCGCCCGGCTGGCGGGCATCATGGCCGCCAAGCAGACATCCAGCCTCATTCCGCTCTGCCATCCCTTGATGCTGACGAAAGTGTCCGTCGATATTATGCCGGATGACGCCCTTCCCGGGTTGCGTGTCGAAGCGATGGCGAAGCTGACCGGACGGACGGGTGTCGAAATGGAGGCGTTGACCGCCGTCAGCGTAGCCTGCCTGACGATATACGACATGGCCAAGGCCGCTGACCGGGAAATGGAAATCTCCGGCGTGCGGCTGGTCAGCAAGTCGGGCGGGCGTTCCGGCGATTATCACCGCGGGGGAGAGATGCGCTGATGTCGCTTCTTTCGGTCGAGGAAGCACTTCAGAGGATTTTGGCCAGGGCCAATCCGCTGCAACGGACGGAGCGCGTTTCGCTGCAGGAATGCCTCGGAAGGGTGCTCTCCGAGAACGTAGCGGCCAAGCTGACTCACCCCCTTTCGACAATTCCGCGATGGATGGTTATGCAGTCCGCCACGAGGATATCGCCGAAGTCGGAGCGGAGCTCTCCGTTATCGGCCAGTCGGCCGCAGGACACCGTTTTCGCGGCGAAGTGAAAGGCGGGGAGGCCGTACGCATCTTTACCGGCGCGCCGGTACCTGCAGGCGCCGATACCGTCATCATCCAGGAAGACACGGAAAAACTGCCGGACGGCCGCATCCGCACCCTGTTTGCGCCGGCAAAGGGCCGCCACATCCGTTTGGCGGGCCAGGATTTCCTGGCAGGTGACGTCGCGCTTTCCGCCGGAAGCGCGCTCGATGCCGGCCGCCTGACGCTCGCGGCCGGCATGAATCATCAGGACCTGCCGGTTTTCTCGCGAACCAAGGTTGCAATCATCGCCACGGGCGACGAATTGTTGCCGCCGGGAAGTACCCTCGGCCCCGACCAGATCATCGCTTCCAACAGTTTCGGGATCGCTGCGGTTGCCCGCGAAAATGGGGCCGAAGTTCTTGATCTCGGCATTGTCGGCGACGATCGGACGGCGATCGCCAGCGCCGTCGCCAAGGCACAGGCAGCCCAGGTGGACGTGCTGGTAACACTCGGAGGAGCCTCGGTCGGCGATCACGATCTCGTCCAGTCGACGCTTCTCGGCTGTGGCATGACGCTGGACTTTTGGCGCATCGCCATGCGACCGGGAAAACCGCTGATGGTCGGCGATCTCGACGGCGTCACGGTGCTCGGCCTTCCCGGAAACCCCGTTTCGAGCCTCGTCTGCGCCCTGCTCTTCCTCGAGCCTTTGACGCGCAAGCTTTCGCATCTGCCGCCCCGTTCGAGACTGGTGGATGCACGGCTTGCCGCAGCGCTGCCGGCCAATGACCGGCGCCAGGATTATATACGTGCCCGCCTCACGCTCGAGGCGGACGGTTCGCTCGTGGCGCATCCCTTCCCGCGGCAGGATTCGTCCATGGTCAGCGTTTTCGCGCAGTCCGACGGGTTGATCGTGCGGCGACCGGGTGCTCCCGAAGCCGCAAGCGGAGAGGCATGCAGGGTTTTCAGGCTCAGAGATCCCGCCTGACTTGCGTTGGACCTAATTGAAATGCCCTCGAGATCGGCGAAGAAGGCTGGAGGCCTGAGCTACGGCGCCCTGCCCGCGGGAGGTTTTTCCTGCGCCGCTTTCCGAAACAACAAGGCCGATGCGACCCAGAGCATTGCGAACAAGGCATTGACGCCAAGGATCTCCAGCGGCGGACTTGCCGGGTAACCCATCCCTGCGGCTACCGCGACCGCGGCGACCAGCGCCTGCGCGAGCGCGGTTGCGAAGAAAGCGCGTGCCATTCCGGCCGGCTGAAAGCGCGCAATGAAGGCGCTGATGATGCCGAACGCCAGCACCCCGCCATAGAGGAGGTTGGCGGGGTCATCCTCGGTCCCGATGATGCCAACGGCGAGATTCGCCCACACCAGGAGGAATGCTGTCGCCAGCGCAAGGCCGATGGCTGCGCGGTATGCGTTGCCGGCAGAGAACCTCGCCGACGCCTCATAGACGCCGCCTGCGGCGATCAGCATGGCTCCGAAGACAGCGAAATCGGCGACATCCCAGGCCACTTCCTCCGTGACTTGCATTGCGAGCAAGGGCAGCAGCATAAGCGCTGCGGCCGCGCCCCACGCCGCTCTCCTCCAGCGTCTCCCGCGTCCCTTACGATTTTCCGCCTTCGCCGCCATCTGCATCGCCCGCGCGCATTCACCTCGACTACTTCCAAGCGGATCGCGGTGATTTTAGGTCGGATCGACCTGAAATCATGAATGTGATCGATTCCGATGAGTCGAGACGCGGGATGTCGCGGAAAACCGCGTCATGAAAGTGTTTCACCGGCCCGGCTGACGAGGATCTTGTCGATGCGTCGGCCGTCCATGTCGATCACCTCGAAGCGGTAGCCGTGGGCCTCGGCGGTGTCGCCCTCCTCCGGAGTCTTGCGCAACTGCTGCACCAGGAAGCCGGCTATGGTTTCGAAATCGCCGTCCGCTTCGATTCCATCGATGCCGATCTGGAGATGAATTTCATCGATCGGCGTCCGTCCGTCTACGATATAGCTGCCGTCGTCGCGCTGGCGAATGAGAGCGTGTTCGGAATTATCATAATTCGACGGGATGACGCCGACGATTGCCTCCAGGATGTCGGCGGTGGTGATGATCCCCTCCGTGCTCCCGTATTCGTCGACAATCATCGCCATATTGATGCTGGACGACTTGAAGGCTTCGAGAGCCTTCAGACAGGAGGCCGTCTCCGGCAGGGTAAGAATTTCGCGGACATAATCGCGGATGTTGAAGGGCGCGGCCGGCGCAACATTCAATATTTCCTTGGTAAGGACCGCGCCGATGACATCACCCGATGGGCCGTCGATCACCGGGTAGCGCGAGTGGCCGAATTGCCGGATCTTCTGTCCGATCGTCTCCAGGCTGTCGTGAACGTCGATGAAACCGACCTCTGTGCGGTGGGTCATGATCGATTTGACGTTCCGATCGCCGAGGCGGATGATTCGCCGCAGCATCTCGTGCTCGCTCTTCTCGATGGCGCCGCTTTCGACGCCTTCCGCCATGATCGCCTGCACTTCCTCTTCGGTGACGCGATCGGCATCCTCCGGCCTCATGCCCATGAGCCGCATCGCAATAGAGGCCGCCGTTTCGAAAATAAGAACGACCGGCGCTGCGATACGGGAAAGCAGCGCCATCGGACCGGCGACGAACATGGCCAGCCCTTCCGGATTTCGCAGCGCCAGCTGCTTGGGGATGAGCTCGCCGATGACCACCGACAGAAATGTAATCAGCGTGACGACGAGTGCGACCGCGACGGTGTCGCCGTAAGGGCTGATCCAACCGATGTCGTTCAGGAACGGAGCAATCTTTGCCGCGATCGTCGCGCCGCCATAGGCGCCCGCGAGGATGCCGACAAGGGTGATGCCGACCTGCACCGTCGACAGGAACTTGCCCGGATCCTCGGCGAGCGTGAGCGCGGCCTCCGCGCGTCGGTTTCCCTGCTTCACCATCTGACGAAGCAGCGGCTTGCTTGCCGAGACGATTGCCATTTCCGACAACGCGAAGAAAGCGTTGATCAAGAGCAGAATGAAAATGACAAGAAGCTCGAACATAGTCTCCGGTTCACCGTTGAAGAAAAGGCGGCCGCGCGACTGCCCGCTTCCCAGATAGGCTAAGCCGCATGGTCGGGCAAGGCCACCAGCAGGATTTCACGGCCGGGCGCCGGAGCCTGGATCGCGATGTTCTGAGGTCGGCTCGACCTAAAAGCATGAACGTAAGTTAGAGCGGGAAGTCCGAGCGGCGTCTCATAAGACGGGCGGCGCTGTAGGAACGTATCGGAGGACTGCAATCTCTCCTCCACTCATCCCTGTGCTCGTTGTATAGCCCGGACACATGACTGACAGGTGTTCGGGGAGATGGCTGACACGTTCATACTGGCATGGATCGGCTTCGCGAGGAGGTTGTCCATGCCGTGGAAAGAGGTGTCGGTTATGGGAGAGAGGCAGGAATTTGTGCGGCTGGCGCTGGCGGAGGGTGCGAACCGCCGGGAGCTGTGCCGGCGGTTCGGGATCAGTGCCGATGTGGGCTATAAATGGCTGGCGCGGTGGCAGGCAGGTGACCGGGAGCTGGCTGATCGCTCGCGCCGCCCGCATGTGAGCCCGTTGCAGTCGAGCGCGGCGGTGGAGACAGAGGTGCTTGCGGTGCGCGATGCGCATCCGGCGTGGGGCGCACGCAAGATCGCGCGCGTTCTGGAAGACCGGGGGCAGCATGCGCCGGCGCCTTCGACGGTTCATGCTATCCTGAAGCGGCATGAGCGGATCATGCCGCCGGTCGGTGGCGCGCCGGCGACCCAGCGTTTCGAGAAGGAGGCGCCGAACCAGCTCTGGCAGATGGATTTCAAGGGCTGGGTTCGGCTCGGCGATGGCACGCGCTGCCATCCGCTGACGATGGTGGACGACCATTCCCGCTTCGTGCCTTGCCTGGCGGCCTGCGCCAACCAGCAGGGAGTGACCGTGCGCGGCCATCTGGAGCGGACATTCCGGCGCTACGGCCTGCCGGACGCCCTTTTCGTCGATAATGGCGCGCCCTGGGGCGAGGCCTCGGGCGAGCGTTGGACAAGACTTGGCGTGTGGCTGTTGAAGCTCGGCGTCGGCCTCCTGCATAGCCGGCCCTATCATCCGCAGAGCCGCGGCAAGAATGAGCGCTTCCATCGCACGCTCAAGGCCGAAATATTCGATTTCGCCCGATTTTCCGATCTGGCTGCCGTCCAGCGCGCCTTCGATGCCTGGCGTGAACTCTATAATTTCGAGCGGCCCCATGCCGCGCTCGATCTCGACGTGCCGGCCCGTCGCTATCGTCCCAGTTCGCGCCCCATGCCCGAGCACCTTCCAGAGGTGATCTACGATGAAGGCGAGGTCGTCCGCACCGTCCCCAGCACCAAGGCCTATGTCAGCTTCAAAGGCCGCAAGTGGAAAGTCCCAAAGGCCTTCTGCGGCGAACGCATCGCCATTCGCCCGCTCGACACGGACGGGCGATACGGCATCTTCTTCGCTGCCCTCCGCATCGCAGCCATCGACTTGACAACCAAGCAATCCGTCAGTGATCTATCCGAACAGGTGTCAGCTATCTCCCCGAGCTAAACACTCGTCACAGGGATCCAGCAGCGCCGCGTCTGCGGCGCGGAAAGCGTTCTTTCAGCCCAAGGACTTGGTCTGGCTGGATTCCTGTGACAAGCACAGGAATGAGGACCGGGGATGTGCGCCTATTGCAACATTCGCTGCGAATAATGTGAGGGATGGTCGACCTGCGCGCCGAGGGCCGCACCCTCTCCGCCCCCTGTGCTCGTCACAGGGATCCAGCAGCGCCGCGTCTGCGGCGCGGGAAGCCTTCTTCAGCCCAAGGACTTGGTCTGGCTGGATGCCTGTGACGAGCACAGGAATGAGGAAGTCAAAAAAAGCGCGGCGGTGGCCCGAATCTCAACAGGCCCTAGAATGCCGCTGTCTTGTCAAAGTGTTTGACGGCCTTCGGTCAGGCTTCTGCACCGCCGCCGCTTAGCGCCTGACGGATACGCGCACGCCCTACCTTGATCACATGCTCCATCGCCAGGCGTGCAGCCGCCTCGTCGCGTTTGCCGATCGCCTCGACGATGCGGATATGGTTGCGCGCAACCTCGTCGATGCCGCCCTTCTCGGCTGTCGGCGAACTGAGCTTGAAGACGCCGACAAGGGCTGCCTCGATCAAGCCCCCGACGGTACGCAGAAAGGGATTGCCGGATGCTTCGATGACCGAGAGATGGAACTTGAGGTCCGCTACGGCGAGACTCTCGGGGGTGTGATTCGAACTCGCCCATAGCGACGGCGAGCCGCATCATCCCCGCGATTTCCGCATCCGACGCGTTTCTTGCCGCCAGTGCCGCAGCATGGGTCTCGAAGGCAAGCCGTACCTCGCTCAGATGGTAGAGAAAGTCCTCATTGACGCCGCAGGCGAAATGCCAGGTGAGAATGTCGCTGTCGAAGAGATTCCATTCCTTTCGGGGCGTGACGCGCGTGCCGATCCGGGCGCGCGGAACGATCATGCCCTTGGCGGCAAGCGTCTTCATCGCTTCGCGCAGTACCGTCCGCGAGACGCGGAAACGGAGCGCCAGTTCAGGATCTCCGGGGAGAATGCTGCCGACCGGGAACTCGCCCGAAACGATCGCCTTGCCGAGCTGATCCACGACCTGTGCATGGCTCGTCCGCTTCGGCGTGCCGGATATCACGGTCTCAAGCACGCTCTTCAACCATTCCTCCCCAGGGAAACTCCTCATCGTCAGCGTGATTCTTGCCGGCGACGATCAACACTAGATCGAATAGACGATTCCTGAAAGGCCTGCGGAGAGTTGCAGGCAGGCCGTCGGACCATAGAAAACCCCGCGCACGAGGCGCGGGGTTGCAATTGCCGTGTTCGGGCGTTCGATTATTGCGGCAGCTTGTCGTCTACGCCTTCGACATAGAAGTTCATGCCGAGCAGCGTCGCGTCGTCGGCCGTCTCGCCCTCTTTCAGCCACTGGCTGCCATCCTGTTTGTTGAGCGGACCGGTAAACGGCTTCAGTTCGCCGGACTTGATCTTCGCCTCCGTCGTTTCCGCCATCGCCTTCACGTCATCGGGCATGTTGGTGTAGGGCGCCATGGTCAGGATGCCGTCCTTCAGGCCGTCCCAGCTCGAAGTCGTCGACCATGTTCCATCGAGGAAGGCCTTGGTCCGCTTCACATAGTAGGCGCCCCAGGTATCGACGATCGCAGTCAATTGCGTCTGCGGGCCGGCGGCAATCATGTCGGATGCCTGACCGAATGCCTTGATACCGCGCTCGGCTGCGACCTGCATCGGCGCGGTCGTGTCGGTATGCTGAGTGATGATATCGACGCCCTGGTCGATGAGCGCCTTGGCGGCGTCCGCTTCCTTGCCCGGATCGAACCAGGTGTTCGCCCATACGACCTTGATCTTGAAGTCCGGATTGACCGCCCGGGCACCGACGACGAAGGCGTTGATGCCCATCACCACCTCGGGGATCGGGAAGGAGGCGATGTAGCCGGCAACGCCCTTTTCCGACATTTTCGCGGCGATCTGGCCCTGGATGTAACGGCCTTCGTAGAAACGGCTGTTATAGGTGGCCACGTTCGGCGCGGTCTTGTAGCCGGTCGCGTGCTCGAACTTCACATCCGGGAACTTGCCGGCGATCTTGATCGTAGCATCCATGAACCCGAAGGACGTGGTGAAAATCAGGCCACAGCCGGAACGCGCCAGGCGCTCGATCGCGCGTTCGGCGTCCGGACCTTCCGGCACGTTTTCCAGGAACTGCGTTTCGATCTTGTCGCCGAGCTCCTTTTCGAGCTCCTGGCGGCCGATGTCGTGGGCCTGGGTCCAGCCGCCGTCTGTCTTCGAGCCGACATAGATGAAGCAGATCTTTGCCTTCTCCTGAGCGCTTGCAGCCGGCGCGATACCGAGCACGGCGACGGTGGTTGCGAGGGCGACGAGTAGTTTTTTCATTTTTGACCTCTGTCGGTTTGAGAAATGTCCGTCTGGCTGTTGTTCTTCACCGGTCCGGCACAAACGGCTTGCCGAGCGATGCCGGCGTATTGATCAGGGTCATACGCCGGTTATGCGATATGAGAATGAGTACGACAATCGTTGCGAGATAGGGAAGCGCAGTGAGGAACTGCGACGGAATGCCGATGCCGAAAGCCTGCGCATGAAGCTGGCTTATCGAGACGGCTCCGAAGAGATATCCTCCGGCGACCACGCGCCAGGGCCGCCAGGAGGCAAAAACCACCAATGCCAGCGCGATCCAGCCGCGGCCGGCCGACATGTTCTCCACCCATTGAGGCGTGTAGACGAGCGACAATTGCGCGCCGGCAAGTCCGGCGCAGGCGCCGCCGAACAGAACGGCCAGGTAGCGGGTGCGAATGACGTTCACGCCGAGGGCGTGGGCCGAGGCGTGGCTGTCGCCCACCGCCCGCAACTTCAAACCCGCACGGCTCCGGAACAGAAACAGATGGACGCCCACCACGATCGCGACCGACGCATAGAATATGGCGTCCTGCCGAAACAAAAGCGGTCCGACGACCGGTATCTTCGACAGGAGCGGAATTGCGATCGGCTGCAGCTTGATACCCTGCATCCCGAGAAAACTTTCTCCGACCATTCCGGAAACGCCGAGCCCGAGGAGCGTGAGCGCCAGGCCGGTCGCTACCTGGTTGGCAACGAGCGTCAGCGTCAGGAAGCCGAACAGCAGCGAAAACACGGCGCCGGCAGCGATGCCGACAAGAATTCCCACATAGGGCGAGCCGCTGAGCTGCGTCGCCGCGAAGGCGCAGACAGCTCCCATGATCAGCATGCCTTCGACGCCGAGGTTGAGCACGCCGGACCGTTCGGCGACGAGCTCGCCCAAGGCGGCGAGGACCAGTGGCGTCGCAGCCGTGATGACGCTTAAGAGGATTGCTTCGACTATGCCCATCAGTGCGCCTCTTCCGTCTTGACCACTGCGAAGCGATCCCACACCAGCCTGATGCGATAGTGAATGAGCGCGTCGCACGACAGCACGAAGAACAGCAGCAGCCCCTGGAAGACGCGCGTCACCTTGTCGGATACGCCGATCGAAAGCTGCGCGGCCTCGCCGCCGAGATAAGTCAACGCCAGGACGAGACCGGCGGCCACGATTCCGAGCGGATTGAGCCGGCCGAGGAACGCGACGATGATGGCGGTGAAGCCGTAACCGGGCGAGATCACCGGACGCAGCTGCTGCATGGCTCCACTCACTTCCGAAATGCCGGCGAGCCCCGCCAGCGCGCCGGAAAACAGTATCGAGAACCAGATCATCCTGCGCGAGGAAAAGCCGGCAAAGCGCCCTGCCCGCTCGGATTGGCCGAGAACGGTGATTTCGAATCCCTTCAACGTATAGCGCATCATGAACCACACCAGCACCGCCGCGATGATCGCGAAGGCAAAACCCCAATGCGTACGCCCCGAGGCGAGCATTTCGGGAAGGACAGCGTCCGCGCCGAACGTTCGCGTTTCCGGGAAGTTCATACCTTGAGGGTTGCGCCAAGGGCCACGCACGAGCCAGTCGAGAAAGAGCTGGGCCACATAGACCAGCATCAGAACTCGTCAAGATCTCGTTCGTATTCATATGCGCCTTCAGGAAGGCCGGTATCGCGGCGAAGAGCGCTCCACCGAGCATGCCGAGAAGCATCATCAGCGGCAGTATCAACGGCGACTGCCAATCGTAGAAGAGTACCGGGAGGGCCGAGCCGGCGATTGCGCCCATGATGAACTGCCCTTCTGCGCCGATGTTCCAGTTGTTGGAGCGGAAGCAGACGGAGAGCCCGACGCCGATCAGGATCAGTGGCGCCGCCTTGATCGCGAGTTCGTGCAGCGACCAGACCTCGCTCAGCGGCTCCACGAAGAAGCTGTAGAGCGCGGTCGCCGGATTCTTGCCGAGCAATGCGAACATCACGCCGCCGAAGATGATGGTCAGCGCAAAAGCGATGAACGGCGAGAGGATGGAAAACAGCGTCGAGGCCTTCGCGCGCTTTTCGAGTTCAATGCGCATGCGCTGCTCCCGTACCTTCCGCCCCGCCTTCCGATCGGCCATACATGCCGCCCATCAACAGGCCGATCTTTTCGCGCGAAAGTTCACGGGCCGGATCGGGATCGGAGAGACGCCCGTCGCTTATGACGGCAATCTCGGTCGCCACTTCGAATATTTCATCGAGGTCCTGACTGATGACAAGGACAGCGGATCCCGCTTTTGCGAGATCGACCAGGGCCTGACGGATACGGCTCGCCGCTCCGGCGTCGACGCCCCAAGTGGGCTGGTTGACGACGAGCACGGCCGGCTGACGGTCGAGTTCCCGTCCGACGATAAACTTCTGCAGATTGCCCCGGAGAGTGATCCGGCCGGCGGATCCTCGCCGCTCTTGCGCACGTCCATCGCCTCGGCAATCCGCTTCGTCGCCGCCTGGACGGCGCCGTGGCGGATGATCTTCAGTGCGCCGCCGCCGAGAAAAGCCCGGCGATCCGATTGGCTGCGCGCGAGCACGAGATTGTCGGAGAGCGACAGCGCCGAGACCGCGGCGTGCCCATGGCGCTCCTCCGGCACGAAACCGGCGCCCATCAGACGGCGGGCATTGATGTTCCTGGTCCCCACCGGCCGCTGGCGGATCTGGATGGCATTGTCGTCGGCGACCGGATATTCGCCCGAAAGCGCATCGAAGAGCTCGCTCTGCCCGTTTCCGGCCACACCGGCGATCGCGAGCACCTCGCCTGCCCTGACCTTGAGACAGATGTTTTTCAAGGAGACCGCAAAGGGCGTGCGCGCCGCGACGGAAAGATGCCGCGCCTCCAACTGCACGTCGCCTCTGGTGCTCGTTCCCTCCGGCGTCACAACGGCAACGTCGCTGCCTACCATCATGCGTGCAAGAGAGGCGGGCGTTTCCGCGCGCGGATCGCAGGCGCCGGTTACCTTGCCGTGTCTCAGCACCGTCGCGCGGTCGCAGATGCGCTGCACTTCCTCGAGACGATGGCTGATATAAAGGACGGAACGCCCCTCCGATCGCAATTTCTGCAGCGTCTCGAAAAGGCGGTCGGCTTCCTGGGGCGTCAGCACCGAAGTCGGTTCGTCGAGAATGATGAGCTGCGGGTTCTGCAGGAGAGCCCGGACGATTTCGATCCGCTGCCTTTCGCCGACCGAGAGATCGGCGACATGCGCCTTCGGATCGAGCGGCAGGCCATAGATGCGCGACAGCCGTGACGCTTCCTCGGCAACCCGGGCAAGCGAAACCGACCTGTCCATCGAAAGGGCGATATTCTCGGCGACCGTCAGTGCCTCGAACAGAGAGAAATGCTGAAAGACCATGCCTATGCCAAGCCGGCGGGCGTCGCTCGGGCTGCCGATGCGAACATTCGACCCCTGCCACATGACCTCGCCGGCGCTCGGCGCGAGCACGCCGAACAGCATCTTCACCAGCGTCGACTTTCCCGCGCCGTTCTCGCCGAGCAGCGCGTGGATTTCTCCGGGTTCTATCTGCAGATCGATTGCATTGCAGGCCGCGAACGAGCCGAACAATTTCGTAAGGTTGCGAACGGCCAGCAGCGGGCCGCTCGCGGTTTGTCCCTTTTCAGGCACGCTGCCCTCTTCCCCTCTTTGATCCCCGCTCGCCATACTGCACGTTCCTTTGATCGTACCCGATCAATCGACAAGAACCTGCAGCCACGTGAAGACTACGGCGACCTTCTCGTCCGATAAGACGCCGGCGCCGTAAGGCTTCTGTCAGGGAATCAGCAATGTCGTTCCACTTGTTTTTCTTGTTTCGAGATCCGTATGCGCCCGACCGGCTTCGGCGAGCGGATAGGTCTGATTGATATTGATACGCACTTTGTTGCTTTGCACAACATCAAACAGGGAATTTGCACATGCCTCCAGGGCCGGCCGGGTCGCGACATAAGTGAAGAGCGTCGGGCGCGTCGCATAGAGCGCGCCCTTCTGCGCCAGGATACCGATGTTGAAAGCATCCACCGGCCCGGAGGAATTGCCGAAGCTGGCCCAGAGGCCGCGCGGCTTCAGGCAGTCGAGCGAGGCCGGATAGGTGTCGCGCCCAACGGAATCATAGACGACATCGACGCCGCGCCCGCCGGTCAAGTCCTTGACGCGCTCCACGAAGTTGTCCGTGCGGTAGTTGATGACGTGGTCGTAGCCATGGGCAAGAGCAAGATCGATCTTCTCCTGCGATCCGGCTGTTCCGATCACCGTCGCACCAAGTGCCTTGGCCCACTGCCCCGCAATGAGCCCGACGCCGCCGGCGGCGGCGTGAAAGAGCAAGGTCGTCTCCGGGCCTACCTTGAAGGTCTGGTTGAGAAGGTATTGCGCTGTCATGCCCTTGAGCATCATCGCAGCCGCCGTCTCCAGGCTGATTCCGTCCGGCACCTTCAAGAGTTGCGAGGCGTCTACGTTGCGCTCGCTGGCATAGGCGCCGTCAGCGGATGCATAGGCGACGCGGTCGCCGACCGAAAACATGCTGACCCCATCACCCACCGCAGTCACTACTCCGGCGCCTTCCTTGCCCGGAACGAAGGGGAGGCCGGTCGCCGACTTGTAGAGGCCGGTGCGAAAATAGACGTCGATGAAATTGAGGCCGATCGCCACCTGCCGGATCTGCACTTCGCCGGGTCCGGGCGCCGCAAGCGTCACGCCCTCCATCTTCAGAACTTCCGGTCCGCCAAGTTCGCGAACGACGATCGCCTGTGCCATGTCCAACTCCTAATCGATTGCGATGATTTCGGGCCGAGCCTGACCGATCGCGCTCAGGCACGCCCGAGTTTCGGGAATATTTGCAGTATGAAACCGATGACGTAGAGGTAAAGCCCGGTTGCCACGACGCCCACCACAACCCAGGGCGGGGTCTTGAAATGCAGGAGCAAGGCATACATGCCGAGCACCGACCAGATGAGAAAGACGCCGAGATTGAGCGGCCTCAGCCTTTTCACACGCACCGGATGCAGGAAGTTGATGGGCAGGAACGTCAAAATCACGGAGAGGAAGACGACAATCGATGCAGTGACTTCGCTCGCCTGGATCACAAAAAGGGTGAAGACGACCATATTCCAGACGACCGGAAATCCGGAGAAGAAATACTCATCCGTCTTCATCCCCATATCCGCATAGTAGATAGCGCTCGAAACCACGATCGCTCCGGCGGCCACGAACGACCAGGGTTCGCCGATCATGCCGCTCTGGTAGAGCGCGAAGGCCGGCAGCAGCACATAGGTCACGTAGTCGATGACGTTGTCGAGCGTATCGCCGGACCAGTTGGGCAGCACCTCCTTGACCTGGACCTTGCGGGCGATCGGCCCGTCGATGCCGTCGACGAGCAAGGCCAGACCGAGCCACCAGAACATGTCGACGAAGCGGTGCTCTGCCGCAGCGACGACGCCGAGAAAGGCCAGGAACGATCCGGACGCTGTAAGGATATGCACGGAAAAGGCGCGGATTTCCGCGTAAGGAACGCGTCTGTAATTGAAGAACTTCATGTGCGAAGCCGCCCTGTCCCTTGTCCCGGTCCCTCTGCGCCGCCAGTCAGCCGCTATTTCAGCACCGGCACCACTTTGGCCGTAATATGCACCGTTTGCCGAGCATCGCCAGCAAATTCCAACCGTTCGCCGCTTTGAGGCGGTATTGTCCTGTGGACATGCGGCGCATGCCCCTGCGGTGATTCTGCCCATTTATTTCAATGGGGTAAGCGGCTAGAACTAAAGCATGTCGCCCGAAGCTGTGGGCACGAACAGCACGCTGAAGGACTTCGGATGAACGCGGGCACTTCAGGCTGCAATATCGAGACGAAAGCGGGCAACCGCACGGGAGGGCCTGTCGGCCATGGATCACTATGACATCGCAATAATCGGCGCGGGGCTTGCCGGCTCGTTGGCGGCCATCGCTCTTGCACGCGAAGGTCACCGTGTTGCGCTCGTCGGCCCGCGGCCTGCCATCGCCGACGGCCGCACCACCGCGCTCATGGACCAGTCGATCGAATATTTGAGGAAGCTCGATCTTTGGGATGAGGTCGAGCCGCTGACGGCACCACTGGTCGCCATTCACATCCTCGACGGGACCAGGCGGCTTTTTCGGGCGCCCCCGGTCAATTTCCGCGCCTCCGAAGTAGGCCTCGAGGCTTTCGGCTACAACATTCCGAACGCGCCCTTCCTCGAGATTGTGGAAAGGCACGAAGCGGAACTGCCGACGCTCGAGCGTGCGACCGCCGCGGCAACGAGAATCGACATCGACGGCGCAGAGATTCGGATCGGCCTTGGCGATGGCCGCTCGATCACTGCCGATCTGGTGGTCGGCGCCGACGGGCGACGCTCGGCCGTGCGGGAGGCGGCCGGGATCGGCGTTCGCACCTGGTCCTATCCCCAGGCTGCTATCGTCCTGAATTTCAGCCATGAACTGCCGCATCAAGACGTTTCGACCGAGTTCCATACGGAATGCGGTCCGTTTACGCAGGTGCCGCTTCCCGGCAATCGCTCGAGCCTCGTCTGGGTCCGGAAGCCTCGCGATGCCGAGGAGATGCTGACGCTTGCACCGGATATCCTCTCGCGCACGATCGAGGATCGGATGCAGTCGATTCTCGGCAAGGTCACGACAGAGGGAATGCCGCAATCATTTCCGCTTTCCGGCCTTTCTGCCCGTCGTTTCGGCAAGGGTCGCGTCCTGCTCGTCGGCGAAGCCGCCCATGCCTTTCCCCGATCGGGGCCCAAGGGCTGAACCTCAGTCTTCGCGACATCATGACCCTTGTCGATCTCGTCGGCCGGCCAACGGGCAGCCGCCTGCCGGCAGACACAGGCGACCACTTCGATGGCCGGCGGCGCGCCGACATTCTCAGCCGCACGGCGAGCGTCGACCTGCTCAACCGTTCGCTGCTCTCGAATTTCCTGCCGGTGCAGGCCTTGCGTGCGGCTGGCCTGCATCTCCTCTCCTCTGCAGGCCCGTTGCGCGGACTTTTGATGCGCGAGGGAATTCACCCCGGCAGCGCGCTGCAGGCGTTCAAGGAGGGTTTACGGGAACAGATCCGCCGGAAGAGCGCCTGAGCGTATGAGGTATAGCAGCCCGGTGACCGTCGCGACCGAGAGCAGCGTCGTGATGAGGATCGTCGCCGATGCCCGCTCCTGCCAGACGCCGTATTGTTGGCCGATCACGAACACATTGGTTGCGGTGGGCAGCGAAGCGAGCAGCACTGCCGTCTGTACCCAGATGGGATCGTAGGCACCGCCAAGGCTGAGCGCCAGATACATGAGCACCGGATGAAGCACGAGCTTTGCCGGAACGATGTAACCGATCTCCGCGGGAATACGCTTAAGCGGGCGCAGCGCAAGCGTGACCCCCATCGCAAACAGGGCGCAAGGCGCCGCCGCTTGCGCCAGGTAATCTATCAGCCGCTGCAGCGGCAGCGGGGCTTCGAAAGAGAGAAAAGCCGCGGCGACGCCGGCAAAGGTCGACAGGATGAATGGATGAAAGGCGATCCGGCGCGCAATGCCGAGCGCGAGGACTGCAGGCTTCTGCTTGCTGCCTCCCGCAGCCGCCATCAGCGCCGGAGCGACGGTGAAATGCGCTGCATTCTCGAAGCAGAAAATCAGCGCCACCGGAACGGCCGCCGTCTCCCCGAGAGCCAGCAGCGCCAGGCCGGGGCCCATGTAGCCGATATTGCCATAAGCAGCGGCGAAGCCCTGCATCGTCGCCTCGGCAACCGTATTGCGGCGAAGGAACAGCCCTATGGCGAAGATCAGCGCAAAGACGACATACGTCGTGCCTACGCTGGTCAGGATGAAATCGGCACGGGTAAGCTCCTCCACCGGCGTGCGCGATACCAGCTTGAAGAAGAGCGCCGGCAGCGCCAGGTAGACGATGAACGTGTTCAGCCAGCCCATCGCCTCGCCCGGATGGTCGACGAGGCGCGCCGTCAGGTAGCCGAGAAAGATGAGGCCGAAGAACGGCAGCACCAGACCCGTGATTTCCGCCATGATCTCCCTCGCCGCTGCTGGAGCGCTTCCAGGAAAAGTGTGTAGCGGTTTTCCGTCCGGAAGTGCGTTGTTTAAAGACTCAGCGCTTCCAGGAAAAGTGCGTAGCGGTTTTCCGTCCGGAAGCTGTAGCTGGGCGTGCTTAGCCGATTTGGGAGAGAATTGGGAAGGTCTGCTGGAACCAGATCGCGACGGAACTGACGAAACCGAAGAGGAAAGCAAGGCCGGCGACGACGAGCAGAGCGCCCATCAGCTTTTCGATGAGCCCCAGATGGCGGCGAAAACGCGAAAGAAAACGCATGAAGGCACTGGAAAAGCCCGCCGCGATCCAGAACGGCACTGCGAGCCCGAGCGAATAGATCGCCAGCAGAGCAGCGCCGTCGGCGACCGTATCGCGCGCGGCGGCAACACCCAGGATGGTGCCCAGCACCGGGCCGATACACGGTGTCCAGCCGAAGGCGAAGGCAAGACCCATGACATAGGCTCCAGACAGGGTCGCCGGCTTGCCACCCTGGAAACGTGCCTCGCGGGCAAGCAGGCCGATCCGGAAGACCCCGAGGAAATGCAGTCCCATGACGATTATGATGATCCCGCCTATGCGCGAAAGAAGATCGAGATGCTGCCTGAGCAAAAGACCGATCGAAGAGGCGCCTGCCCCGAGCGCCACAAAGACCGTCGCAAAGCCGAGCGTGAAGAACAGCGCCGCCGGCAGGACGGCCCTGCGCGTGCTTGCGGTTGCCACGGCATTTCCGTCCCGGAACTGGTCGACGGAAACGCCTGCCATATAGCACAGGTAAGGCGGCACCAGGGGCAGGACGCAGGGCGAGAGAAAGGACAGAGCACCTGCCAGAACGGCGGTCCAGATGGAAATATCTGCAATCGACAAGGTATCAGAACTCCGGCACTCGACTTGCCGCCTTCTTACCCGCATGTATGGAGCGAAACCAATCACCTTTTGGCGATCATTTTGACGCACCGAGCCATGGCCGCACCGACGGGGACGGCCGCGCACAGGGCCGCTCGCTTCGAACCCATAATCATGGTTTAGTGCAATTTTTGGGTTGACCGGCGCAAAGCCTGCGTGCATATGTCCGGCCACTCCGCCGGGCCTGCAGGCCCGGCATGGGAGCGCGTAGCTCAGCCGGTAGAGCAACTGACTTTTAATCAGTAGGTCCAGGGTTCGAATCCCTGCGCGCTCACCAAAAAGACCAGTATTTGCAGTCATTTGCAGTATCTCCTAAAACACTGCGGGTCGGCGACTCTCGTTTTACCCAACAAATTACCCAACGAATTGCTATTATCACCCTCGCCTCTCCGAGGCCGGGGCGTCGGGCGGGCTATCACTGAAATCGTTGCGCGACTCGACCGACGCCCTCTGCGAACTCAAACGCCGAAGGAGTCACGCCCATGGAGGATATCCGCGATATCGCTGCAATGATCGCCAGACTGGAACAGAGCGGGATGACGCGCCGACAGATCGCCGAGGGTGCGGGCATCGGGGCGAGCGCGATCACTCGAATCATGGCGGGTGAGTCCCGCAATCCGTCTTTCAGGCTGATCAACTCAATCCGCTCTTACTATCTGCAACACTTCCCGGTCGATCCACCACGCCAGTACCATGTGCAGCAGCGCTTCGCTCCCGGTTGCCAGCCGCGCGCTAGCCGGTGAAGGCTCGGGCGTCGCGCGAGAATTGCGGGAAAGACCGAACTCCACATTCACAGCGCGACCAAGCCGAGCAAAACTAACTTGCATGATGCTCGATTCGAGATCTGGCCAGAATCCGCCAGTCAAACACCATTATATCCCCGTGTTTTACTCAAAACGATGGGCGGCCAAAGATGGGCGACTGATCGTTTTTAGCCGCCCGTATAAGGACGTGATTGATCGCTGGCGCCACCCGGACGCCACTGGATACCAGAATAGCCTTTATGCGCTACGTGGCTTTGAGCCGTCACTGGCACACCAAATGGAGGAGTTGTTCTTTCGCCCAATCGACACGCGGGCGGCTGATGCGCTTACTGAAATGGAGGTCAACAGGAACAACGCAAAATGGACCTCCGCGTCGCGAAGCGCATGGACGCGTTTTTTGCTTTCGCTGCTAACTCGCTGCCCCGACGATATTGAGCTATTTCGCAGGCGATATAAAGCCGATTTAATTCGTTCGAATCCTGATGTTGAAGAGAGATATCTAGCGGTGCGCCGCGAAGACGATCCACCTTCCTTCGCCGGTTGGCTTAAATTGCGGCCCGAGGCTGAGGTTGAACGGAATATGTTTCAAACCTTCCAAGTTTTTATCGAAAACCAAAAAGTCGGCGAATTCATTAACAACTTGCTTTGGCGGGTTGTCGACACGTCTGCGGCGAATTTGCAATTACTGGCATCCGACAATCCAGTAATCCGAACCAATGGGTTTCAATTACCACATGGCCACATGGCGCTCCCTTTGGGACCGCGTCTCCTGTTCGTTGCCAGCCGGTCGCAAGATTTCATTGAGCAACTCATGCAAACGCCCATGCGCAGCGTTGTAATGCAATGCAACCGCCACATAGTCCGTACCGCCCGGCGCTTTGTATACGCCTCGGATTTAAGTCAGGCCGCATTCGTAAGGGCCCAGTTCGGGCAACAGCCTGAAAAGCGGATGATGGAAAGGATGCTCGACAGTTATGATGAGAGTGGGCGAGCGATATTCGATGGGTATGACTTCGATTAGGGCTCAAGCGTCTCGATGGATGACTCTGATGCACCTATGAGTTGCGTGCTTAGAAATCGGCTGAACACTGTTGATACAAAGATAGGCTTCGTGATTGTCGAAAAACAAGAAGTTCAAGATCGAACCGGCGTTGGCTATGCCCATGCTGAGAAAGAAGCTATCCGACACCGATGACGCCGCATTTCTGTGCATGATCTGGGCTGTGCACGCCGTTCAAGATAGCCGCGCGACACATGCGGCCAGGTTCCTGGACTATCCCAAGGAAGCCGAGACGACAGAGATAAACTCCAAGTACGCCGCTCACAAATGGGACTTGGAATCGTTGATTACCCTCAACTTTAACACGCCCAAGACCATGGACCCCGTGTGGAGGCAGCGGCCGATCGACACGCGCTCCTTCAACTCAGTTGCCGACATCGTTAACCTATTGCGAGCCGCGCAAGACCATGAAAGCGACGATCACGTCGACCACACCAACATACTGCTAGAACTTCATCGCATTGCCCATCGAACATTCGCTTGGCAGCGTGGCCTCGTCCGCGCAGAGGACATCTATCGGTACCTGTACATTTACGGACAGGGGGAGTGCGCCGCCTATTTCGAGAAGACTAATGGCCTTTCCGTTATGGATTTCTTCACCGTAGCATTCGGCCACTTCGGTTATCTAACCCGAGGTCCGTGGATGGAACGCATCCGCGATATGGACGTACTAAAAGTGTCTCAGCACGCCATTGACAGGAGCATTCAGCTCCTCTCGGGAGACATTTGGGATGTCAGGCGTGAATCCAAGGCGCTGTTGTCAAAGTTTGAGAAGAGCTTGGGTACCAAATTGCCGGTCATATATCAGCCGAGCTATCTTCGTCTTAAGCCAATCATCCGCCGAGCCGTGGGGCTGCGGGACAGATACATAGCACCATTACCGGCGCTGATTGTGATGCGGGCAACAATGGGGCTTTACTACGACATACAGAACGGCGGCGTAGCGGTCACCAACGATGCAACAAAGCGCTTTGAGGAATACGCGCGTCGATCGATCAAAGCACATTGTCCCGGCTTCGATCCGGCTCCTGCGATGACGTACGTCCACAAAAAGAACCCTGTTGAAACGCCAGACATCCTCCTCAAACAGGACAGGCGGATAGCAGCAGTGTTCGAATGCAAGGCCACCAAGCTTACCTTCGAAGCTCAGTACGGCAACGATCCGGTAGAGAATGCAAAGACTGGATATTCGCAGATAGCCAAAGCGATCTTCCAGCTATGGCGGTTCTTCTCGCACATCCGACGCGGCATCATCGAACTCGATGTCGCCCCTAACGCGCCAGCGATTGTGCTCACCCTCGACTCATGGACACAGATGTCACACGAACTTAGGAACGCGTTGATAGCGGAAGCGGAGAAGATTGCTACGGTCAAGGAGCCGGAGATGATTGAAGAGGATAAACGCCGACCTGTGTTCTGTCCCATCCATGAACTTGACCAGATGCTGACCTTATCAAATGAGGAGCAACTGCTCGCGGCATTCCGCGCTGCCAGCGATGTCTATTATCAGGGTTGGAACATTCGGCAGGTACGTAGCGATGCCGTTCCGAAGCTGGAAAGGAAAAGGGGTTTCGCGTTCGACGCGGGCGAGTTTCTTCCGTGGTGGAGGGAACTGGTAGAAGCCCGTGCGGCGACCGGGCAGGAGTGAGTGACTCAATCATCTAAGCTAGTTATAGCAAGGCCGAGACCTTTGAGCAGGACTCCCAGTCGCACGAGCATTTCCGACCGTTCGCAATTTTCTTGAGCGAGCCCGTTGCCATCCGGGACAGCAGCGAAGCCGGACGCATCGGGAAAGATGACAAGAGCGTAGGCGTAGCCGCTTCCACCACTGTTGCGATCGGCCGCCGGTTTGAACGGCAGAACTCTTGCGGTCGCGGTACTCATTTCGGAGCCCTCAAACTCTTGCGGCGCTTGTCAACAAGTTCCTGCCGCAACTTCTCGACCTCAAGTGCCAGCTTCTCGTAATCGCGTTGGATCGCCGCCATCTGCGTCCGCCGCTCGCTCGCCTCCGAGCGCGACTGCCTGATCAGCGATCGGGCTTCTTTGAGGAAACTGGAAAAGTCCGTCTGCGCCTCGCGGAAGCGTTCGTCGATCTCGCCTCGAAGGTCGCCGAAGCTCAAGGCGACAGCCTCGGCGACCTCTTCGAGACGAGCCTTGAAGCGCCGTTCGAGTGCCGCAAACCGCTGGTCGGTCGATACCGCCTGCGCTGCTGCCTCGCGTGCTGCCGCCTCGTCGGCTTTCCGCTCGCGCCACTCGTCGAAGGTAAGGCCGTTGTCGTCGCGAAAGCTGCCAGGTTCTACCATTTCACGCCCTCCACCCATGCCGCGCGCCCAGCCGGGATGCCCCAAGCCACGTCAAGAATGGCGCGGACGCCAATGGAGTCCGTCTGCCAGAGCGAGCGGGTCGGACTGGCTGCCGTGCCCCCGGCGGCAATCGGCGCAGGTGCCGTGTCCTCATGCAGCACCGCGTCCTTGCTGGCATCGATGACGGCGGTACCGTTGCCGCTGATGAAGCCGGGACCGTCGACGGCGATCACCATTCCCGCCGGCACTGCCGCCGAGTCGATGACCGGATAGACAACATTCGGCATGAAGAGGAACGACGTCATCTGAACCGGATTAACGAGAAAGACCGGCATCGTGCCGCCGCCCGCCATGATCTCGCCCGCGAGCTTGCTCAAGTCCGCGCGCATGGCGACAAGCGGGTCGGTCGCCGTCGAGGCGGTGACAGCCGCGACGTTGAAACGAAGGCCCGCCGGTCGCAACGCGCTTCCCGGCTGATCGTCGACGAGTGCCGTGTCAACAACGCTGGCGATGTCGGTTCTGAGTGCGGTTTCCAAGAGCGTTTCGATATCGGCGGTCGCGCGCTTGCGTAGCTCGTTGGTGAATGTCGAGACCGCCGCCGCCTTGCGCGGCGAGATCGAGATCGTGCCGAAGTCGAGACTGTCGACGGGAATTGGCGCGCCTTCGCCAACCCAGCCACCGACGTCGTCGCCGGGCGGTCGATACGGGATTTTGAGCGAGCCGAGGCCGTCGAGCGAGACCTGCCGACCGAAGGCGGCCAGCCGGGACAGCGCCAGAGGCTGCACGCCGTCCGCCAGGAACTCGCCGACGTCGACCGCCGCAAGTTCTGCCGCCCAGGTCGGCATTGTCGTCATTGCTGGACCGGTCGCGGCGCGCTCGCGATAGACCTCGCGGTAAACGTCCTCATACGTGATGCCCGGTCGGCCGGTAGCCAAGGCGCGCAAAACGGCATGACGGACGAAGCGGTCGCGACCGGTCAGTCCGGACTTCGTGCCGCGTTTCAGATCGCGCAGTGCACGCGAGGTATGGACGGCGAGTTCCTTCGCCTCGCTCGCCTGCCGCGCCACTCGTTCGAGCGTGTAAGTCATGAAAATACCTCCTCGCCGGGAAGGCGGGAGGTTTGAGAAACCTACTTTGCTGATGCCGATATTCCAGCGCTTCCACGGCAACTACCATGATAGCGAGCAGCTATTTCAGGGTTGAAATGACGGCATATTTATTTTCGCCCGTAGGAATTCGAACGCGGATCGGCGTTTGATTCTGCTATTGATGACTGATGCCGGTTTGCTCTTCGGCGTCTTCCATGGAAAACTTTTGCGCCGATCCGCGCGAAAGTTTTATTGGAGGGCGGCACGGACACGATACCTCAGCATGCTGAGGTATTGCCCGCTGACTCTCTTACGCTTTTTGAAGGACCCGGCGATTTATTCGGTCACTTCCGGCGCATCCGGATCACTGCCATTCCTGCGCCGCGCCTCGCGAATGTCGGCGATAGCCGTCGCGATAAGATCGGGATCGCCGTCTTCAAGGGCGGCTTCGAGATAGCCAGCCTGTCGTTCGGCGGTCGTGATGAAGTCCTGAATGTCGAAGCGGATTGTTTCCAGTGCCATGGACGAGTCCTAGCGGATATCGGCGGATAAGGCGAGGTCATCGCCGGGTTATCGGCGGTCTGCCTTTGATTTCGTTGGGAAAAATCGCCAAGCCCCCATTTATTTTTTTCCCGATTTTGGTCGTTGTGGGGGGACGCCGGTCCCGAGGAGGAGTCCGGACTGTCCGAGACGCCCCCCGGCTCGGTCAATTCCCCCGGTTATCGGAACATCTCCAGCAGCGACGGCCCTTTCGGATCATCCCAGTCCCGCGCATCCGTCAATGACTGGTGCAGCACGTCGCGGAAGGCTGCTTCGATGTCCCGCCATTCCGCTTCCGGGAACCTTTGCTTTATCTCGGGAATGATGTCGAAAACATCCTTTCGAAACGCGCTCGTTGTCAAGAACTCGGCAATCACGCCCGCTGTCGTCGTTGCTCTATTGACCATGCTCATCGCTTTTCCTCCTGTTTGTCCGGATCGACGGCTCCGAGTTTGCCGACGGATGCATTCGAAAGGAACAGGAGGAACACGCAGGAACACTTCGGTTTCTGTTCCTTTGTTCCTCGACCGTGTAGGAGGGAAGGAACAGGAACAAAAGGAACACACCTATATAATAGGTGTTCCTTTGTTCCCTGTTCCCTACTACACCACCCATACACGGTCGTTCCAGATACCTATCATGTTGTTATCTCTCAATTTTTCCACTGCTCGCTGGAAGGCGAGGTTCAACGCCCTCGGCAAATCCGACATTGAGATGCCGCGGCGCTTGGCATAGTCGCGCCATTGGTCGATCGACACTGTCCGGGTGTTTGAAGGAACATGATTTAACTCGGGCGGTACCTCGCCGAGTTCGTCCAGCGCTTCATTCAGTGCGTGCCACGCGGTCAGTGCCGCGCCTTTCAATGGCGGTCGCTTTGACTTCTTCTGTGAGGTCGGCGCGACGTCGGATTGCTCGCTGACAATGCAGGTCGTCCGCCCGTTGCCGACGTCCCGCACTTCGAGCCGGAATGAGAATTCTATGCCGTCCTCGCCATCTCTCATTTTGCCGACTGTCGCCGAGTGCATGCCGTCCTGCTTCCTCACTGCCCATTCGCAATCGGTCGCGCCATTGAAGACGTTGCTGCCGCGCATGCCTCTGCTTTCATCCTTGCCGCTGTGATGGACTCCGACGACGAGCGCGCGGAAATGCCGACCGATGCTATCGGCGTTGTTGATGAAAGCGCCGAATTCGCTGGCTTTGTTTTCGTCCGTTCCCGGCGTGACACGCGCTACGGTATCGATGATGATCACGCCGACGCCGCCTTGCTCCTTCGGTATGTTCGCGGCGGTGATGCTATCGACCAGGGCCTTGCAATCCTTCGGACCACGGAAGCCGAGGTTCGGAGCGCCGGTTATGAGATAGAAGGGCACGTCATCGGTGATATTGAGGTAATCGCGAGCGGCGGCGATGCGCTTCTTGATGCCGGTTCCAGCCTCGGCGGCAATGTAGACGACGCCGCACTGTTTTGTCTCGCAGCCGAAGAACAGCCGTTTCGCCGCGATGCTAAGGCCCATATAGATCGCCAGAAAGGACTTTCCGCAACCCGGCGGTCCATAAATGCAAGCGAGGCCGAGGCGTGGCAGCAGGCGATCAATCCTGAACTCTGCGGCCTCGTCCGGTTTTATCTCCGACAGCGGGATCAGTTCAAAGCGCGGCTTCTTGCGGTCCGCCTTGTCCTCACCGTTTGATTTTGCGTTGTCCGCGCCGTTGGCTTTGAACTTAGCCTGTCCGTTCTCCTTGGGTGGATCGTAGTCCATCCGCGTCTCGCCCGTGTGCGGGTCGATTTTTATTCTGTCGGGTTCGGCCGGTGGTTCACGTCTCGCCATAATCACTGCCCTCCGTGGGCCTCATGAAAATCCGGGCATGCTTTCCCGCATCGCGCCATCGACTGGCGCAGCGCTTCGCCGCGTCCAGTCCACGCCCGGATGCGTCGTTGTCGGCGTAAATCGTCAGTTCGCGGACCTTGGCGATAACCGGGAAGGCTTCGAGCGCCCCCGCGCTGCCGAGCGCCCATATCGGCGTCCCGCGCTCGAACAGCTTCAAGCCGGTCTCGACGCCCTCGCAGATCGAAAGGCGGCTCTGCACGCGCTCGTCGGGCGTGATCTTCACCGCGCAGCCGCCTACCGCGCCGAGCATCGCCTTGCGGTGACCGCGCCCGAAAATCCGATGGATCGCGGCAACTGGCGCATCGAGGAAGGAGAGTTTCCGTGCGGAATCATGTAACTCGTTGATATCGCTTATCCGCTCGAAGGCGACGAGCATCGCCGGACCGGGTGACAGGTCCGGGCGCGGGCAGTGGGGGTGAAAGCGGAAGGTGCGGCGGCGTAGATAGTCCTCGGCGGGAAGTTCGATGCCGCGCATGCGCAGATAGGATTCCGCCCAAGTATGACGGCTATCGATGCTCTGCCGCCAGAGTTCCCGCGCCATCAGCTGGCGTCGTTCGCGCGCTGCCTGGTCGCGCGCCCTTGCCTCGGCGAACTTGCGGTCGATCTTGGCGCGCTCGGCGGGATCGATCTCTTCGGCTTCACCGTCTGCCGGAATGCGATCAGAAAGGCCGCAGCGCATGCAACGATAGCTGATCGAATCGTCGCCGTGCTGCCACAGTCGCAGGACCCGGCGTCTGCGGTTCGCGGGACTGCGGCAGGACGGTCCGCACTCGGGACAAGCGACATCGGCGACGGTGCGGCTCGAAAGTAAGGTGGAAAGGACGGCGAAGTCCATCAGCGCCCCCGCCAGTCAGGTCGATAGGCATCGAGCGCAGCAAGCGCAGCACGACCGAAGTCGCGCGCCGTGTCGGCATCATCGAAGGAGACGCAAGGCGTGAATCCGTCCTTGCCCTCGGTCCTGCGGGGTTTAGACGGCAGCGCGATCCAGTCGCCAGAGGGACCGGAAAAGCAGGCGCAGTCGTGAAGCCTGAGCCGCCATCTTGGAATGTGGAAGGTGCCGTGGCCGCGCAAAGGGCCATCGCCACGGGCAGAGAGAAAGCCGATACAGACGATTGGCATGGTGCCAACTTGGCGACATGGTCTGGTATGCTGACCTATCTGTGATTGGCGGGCTATGTCGCGCCCGCTCGTCATTTAACGTTGCCGTAAAGGGATGAAGCGCGACCAGAGAGTCCAGTGATCGCTGCTCAAGGAGTCGCGGATAAGCCAGCCATCGCCCGGAGGCGAGACGGAACGAACACCCCACGAACCGTCGCGCGGATCGTCGAAGTTCTCATCTTCGGTGCGGACGTTCTCGATCTTGCCCGGTTCTGGTCGGTCGACGACGATGAACGGTTCCGGCCCTAAGAACACCCGAATTCGGACGAGGTGGCCTTCTGTGTCCCGGTGGCTTCCAAGGAAGATGGGTGGTATCTTCATCGTGGTTCCTCCTTTTCCCTTTTTGCTGGAACCTCTCTTCGAAACCGCCGCGCTGCCCCCATGCTTTCGCGGCGGTTTCATTTCACTGCATGTTTTCCACGACCCATTTCTTGACGGCGACGACCGGAAACAGCGCGGCCTTGCCACCCAGCTTGACCGGACGCGGGAAGCCGCGTTCTTGTTTTCGGTGAAGATCGGTCCGGTTGCTGACGATGTTGCGCGCCTTGAGGTCGGAAAAACGCCAGAAGGTAAAATCGTCGTCGGGCGGACCTGTCGGCTTGGCAGTCTTCTTTTCCGGCTGGACAGGGACCGGCGCGTCGAGGCCGGTTTTCGACGGCGCTTTGATGGGGCGCGCCTTCTCAGCGAGAATAACATCGTTCATCATGACCACCTCAGAATTAGGCGGTCTTCCATATATCACGCTGGATTTCAGGAAAAAACATGTAGAAACTTGAGGGGCTCGCGCTGTACGGCAAGGAAAAGGGCGGTCGCCCGCCCTGTTTTCTGTTCCCGGTGGTGATCGCCCTCTATTGCGCCTTGCGGGCATCCTTGCCGATGATCGTTTCGAGTTCCCTCGCCCATGCTGCCACGGCATCGGACTTAGCCTCATTTAAGGCACCGTGCATGTAATGCCCGCCAACGCCCGGAATGCTGTGGTTCAACACGGCATCGACGATATGCGGCGCTACCCCTTGCTCTTGAAGGTGTGTGCTCGCGGTGCGACGTAGATCGTGATGCCGCCAACCGGTGACGCCCGACAGTTTGTCCAGTTCGGCCTTCAACTGTGAAAAATTGCCAATTACACCACCCTGCTCGCCCGCAAAAACCAGTTCGTTCGCTTTGCCTTCACCGATGAGGTCAAGCGCCAACGGCGGCAACTGCAGCCAATGCTCGCGACCGCTCTTGTTCGCCTTCTCGCCCTGTTTCCACCTGCCGCCGAGTATGTCGCCGTGCTTGAGCTTGCCAGCCTCCATCTTGCGTTGTGCCATGACCATCAGGAAGCGCACCATTTTCCCGTAAGCAGCGCCGTTGGTGCTTTCGAACGGTCCGTCGCAAGCCTCCCATATCGCCTTCAATTCCTCAGCCGAGAGCACGCGCTCACGCTTGACGAGACCGGGACCGACCTTGAGCGTATCAGGCACAAAATTGGTTTCGATATGATCTTCCTGCGCCGCCCATTTCCAGCAAGTGCCGAAGTAGCTCATGAAGCGGTCGGACATCTGCGGTGCATCCTTCGCCACCGTATCGCGCGCCTTCCTGAGATCCGCTTTCGAGAACTGGCGAGCCGGAAGGTTCAAATAGTCTTTCAGGACCCGGCGGATGGTGCGCAGCGCCTCGGGCAGCGTCTTCATCCCCTTGCCGCCTTTCTTGATGCGCGCCTTTTCGTAGAGATCGACGATATCGCCGACCGTTTTGCCGCCCACCTCTTTCGGATGTGCGGGCGCGGTCTCGACGAGCGGAACGCCGGACTCGAGACGCCCGACGACTTTACGCGCTTCTTCGCGGGCAGCGAGAAGGCCGATGGAGTCTCGACTCCGGTGGTGCGTCTTTCACATGATAGCCGATGGTCTGTTCCTTCTGGACGCCAGTCGCGTCGCGATAGGAGACGAACCAGCGTCGCCGCCTGGCTCCGACATGGAGGCAGAGACCGACGACGATGTGATCTCGATAAGGCTGCTTGCGCGGTGGAAGAGTGCCGATGTTCGCGGCGTTCAATTTCGTGCTCATGGGGTGGATTCCGGCTCCCAAATTACCCAACAATTACCCAACAAGCACCTTGTAACATGACGAAACGAACTGTACCATAGTGAAATAAATAACGAAGTAATATCAAACAGTTAATTGGAACTAAGTCATTGATAAATTTGCTTCTTGCGCTGACTTTTAATCAGTAGGTCCAGGGTTCGAATCCCTGCGCGCTCACCATAAAAAGACAATCAAACAACGCTTTGCATGATCCTTCTAGCTTTACCCTCGCCTTCAGCCACCCGGCCAGCTTGGCGTCGGCATCAGAATTACAGCCTTGCACTAAGCCCGCGTCGGCGAGCCGCTAGAAATTCAAGTAAATATTGACGCTCGGTCGACGGTTGTAGCGGTAATCGTCGCGGTAGCCGTAGCTCTGGGTGTAGTCATAGCGTGGGAAGCACCTGCCGTAGTAGCGGCATGAACGCCAGGCGTGCCGCCTGTTCCAATGGCTGTCTCGCCAGTTGCGTCGGTGGTCGACCTGCTCAACCGCGCCCGTCTTCACCTGCTCTGGCCTAGGCACGAAGATTGGCGCGGCTCTCGCAGGCAAGGCGAAGGACGCAGCCAAAACTGCGGCTGTGAGGGCCAACAAAAACTTTCTCATGAAGGGATCCTCCTCGGTGCGGATGAGATTGCACCGTGGTGGCTGAACTGCCGATGAATGGGTGCGTTGGTGGTGTCCTGCTAAATCGAATCTACGCAATGCGCAGATCCGGTCGGTTCACTGATATCCGGAACCTCCCCGCCGGTCGTCGGTTCCTCCTTCCCCAGCAGGAGAAACAACATGGCCAAAGACGAACTGAGCGCCGGCTTCACCGGGACGCCGACCGAACCGCCCACTGGTGTCCGAAAGGTAGCGAAGACAGCCACCGACGCAGTGAGCCGCGAGGCTAACGCTGTGGTGGCCGGCGCCGCGGATCACCCATACACAGCGACCGGCCTGGCGCTCACAGTCGGCGCCCTCGCCTTCGCAATCGGCTACGTTATGGGCCGATCGTCAATCGACGCCGGGCGGAGTTACTGGCGGTAGATTACCGGCCGGCGCTGCTGGTGTGGGCGCAGATGGTGACCGCGCTGGCCACTGAAGCTCTGATCCGACGCGGCGCCGAGTTCTATCACGGTGATCTCTTGCGTTTGCCGGCGGCCTGGGCGAACCTCTGATTCCCATTTCCTGAACTGGCATGTGAAACCGATGAGCAGCAAAATTTTCGAAACCTTGACCGGCATGTACTTTACGGTCGACGCCGCCGATGGGAGTTACTCCACCGGTCAAGTGATCCGGCTCGCTGCCGAGGGGCTCTATTTCGTTCGGTTCGACGGCAACGAGGTGACATTACCCCTGGAACTCGTGACCGTCGGCGAGATGCTGGACACCACCGAAGAAGAGTACAAGCTCTGGCGGTTTTTCGACACGATCGAGGAACGTGACACGTGGATCGAATGGCTGGACGCGCCGTCTAAGCCGCGGGTCATCTCGCTTGTGAAGCCGACCAAGTAACACGTTCGAACCCGTGATAATGGCCAATATTGATCAGATAATCATGTTTGGCGCCGGTCTCTGGATGACAGCGGCAGGCTTTGGCTTCGTCCAGACGAATACTCAAGTGCCGTGGCTCGTTCAACTCACAAGGCATTTTCGCTGGATGGGGCCGCTGTTGACCGTTATCGCTGTGGTTCTGCTGTTTGCCCCAAGTTAGCGACATGATTTTCCGAATGGCCGTAGAAGATGGGACGAAGAGTTGAACTGATTGCGGTGGCAGTGATCATCATCTCCGCCTTTGTGCTCGTTTGGCTGCTATTTGTCTTCAGTTGAACGCTGAAAAGATCAGCATGGCGTGGTCTGGAGCAAGCGATATTGAAGCGTAACGTGCGCGCCATAAGACTGCTCGCCCTGGCGGCCATTCTGATCGCAGTGCTGCTGCTGTTCCTGCTCGTATCCGGCATTGCCGATGTCCCCTGTCAGGACGGCACCTGGGACCCGAACAGATATACCTGCGTACATACAGGGGTGACGTCATGAAGGCTGCCCCTCGGCACTCCCACATGCTATAAGAGATCGATGACCGAAAACGAACAGCAGTACGAGTTTTCCGAGTTCTCCGGCGAATTTGTCGACGACGACATCATGGTCACTATCGGCATATACCGCCCGGCGGGCACCAACGCGGACTGGACGCTTGAGGTCGTCGATCAAGAGGGATATTCGACCGTCTGGGATGATCTGTTCGCCACCGACCGCGATGCTTTCCAGGAATTTCTGGCGACCGTCCATCGCGACGGGATACGCAGCTTTCTCGATCAGTCGATCCGCACCGTCCATTGACGCTGCATTCCGCGCGCCTGGATGATTGGTATTGGTCCGATGCCGCTGATGTGATCAGGAGGCGGAAAATCGCGCTTGATGTAAATGTGCAAAAGCGCTTTACCTGCCCATGTATTTTGAAGAGGCGTACCGGAATCGCGGAATCAGACCTTTCTCGCTGATGAAACCGCAGATAGCGTCTCTGCGCAGCTGCATTCCGGCTGCGTCCCGAGTCCAATGAAGGCAACTGGATGAGGGCTTGCCCCGCCATCGTGCGGGGCTTTTTCGTGGACAATGGTACTGGTCGGACAGCCGACTTGAGACACCCGTACACCGAAGCGTTGGCTCTCCCTCATGCCCATAAGGATGCGGTCGCGACCACCGTTTCTAGCCCATTTTAGTCAGAGAGTAAGCATTGCGCCTCGAAATAGGTTGTGTTGTGATTCGCACTCAACCGGAGTGCTGCCATGTTCGATAATGAAGAGATCGGTATCCCCTGCCCCGAATGCGGCCACGAGACCAGCAAGCCTGTCGCTTGGGTGAAAGCGAACGACGAACTCCCTTGCAGGAGATGTGGGACCGCCATCGTGTTGGAGAACGAAAAGCACTTGCTCACGATCGAGCAAGTCGCTCAGAACATGACGAAACTCAGACGATCGCTCGCAAAGTTTCGTAGGAATGCTCGTGGTGCGCGTTGGCACCGGTGACATCCATCCGCCGCGAAGGAAATCCCTTCCGAATGCGCTTCGAGGAAGGACTGGCGTCCGTGTGAACCGTCGCTAGAAGTTGAAATAGATCGTCACGCCCGGCCGCCGATGGTAGCGGTGATAGTCTCGATAGCTGTAGTACCGGGGATAGCACCTGCCGTAGTAGCGGCAGGAACGCGAAGCGTAGCGTCTGTTCCAGTGGCGCTGCGTGCGCCAATGGCGATGGTGCCGGTGATTGACCTGCTCGGCAGAGTCGGTCTTCACCTGCTCCGGCACAGGCACGAATATCGGTGCGGCGCTTACCGGAAGGGAAAAAGGCGCAGCCAGGACTAAGGCTGTGAGGGCGGATGAGAGCTTTTTCATCATCGACTCCTTCTCGCTGCCTATGAGCTTGGGCCATCATGCCTGAACCGCTGATGAACGAGCCTTACTCAAGAACTTCACTATCAAGGAAATATATCCCCGAAGCCCGAACGATTAATCGGGAAATCGTCTGACATTGAGTCGGACTAAAGTCCAAGGAGTGGAACCGCTTGCTTATTTCCCCGTTTGAGTGACGAGTTCAACGAGAGGAAATGTTATGAAGAAGCTCGTATTTATTACTGCGACTGTCGCGCTCATCGCCAGCGGTGCTGTCGCGCAGCAAGCCGACGGTACCAACGCGGCAACCGGCATGGTCGGCGGTGCCGCCACCGGCGCCATTATCGGCGGCCCGATCGGAGCCGGGGTCGGCGCGGTGGTAGGCGCCACGCTCGGCGGCGCACTCACGCCGCCTCCCCCGAAGTGGTCACTTATGTTCAGCAGCAGCCGGCACCGCCATCGGTCGTCGTTCAGCAGCCGATCGCAGTCGGCAAGCCTGTTCCCGAAACGGTTATGCTGACGCCGGTCCCGCAGAATCCGACCTATGCATATGCGGTGGTCAATGAGCAGCGTGTCATCGTAGAGCCGAAATCGCGTACGGTCGTTCAGGTCATCAACTGACCTGACGGCGGTGAGAGTGGCCCTCGCAGGCTCGGTTTAAGGCCCCAGGCCGGCCCCGCGTTTATCGCCGGCCTGGAACTTACCCGCGGCGTGGCCGTTCACTCGTGAAGAAAGGAGTTGATCGATGAATCAGATTATCTACCTCGTCGGCCTCGTTGTGATCGTGATAGCGATCTTGTCGTTCTTCGGCTTGAGCTGAACTGAGAAGATCGGCTCCATGGCGCGGCCAGCCGATCCCGGCTTTTCCGCAGCTTCACCAGGGATCCCGCGGATTTATTCGCAGCGGCGTACCGGAAACCGAGATTCAGACCTTCCCACCCGTTCGGCTCAGAGATAGCGTCCGCGTCGTAGCTGCATTGGAGCTACATCTTTCCCCGCATTTCGTTTGCCAAGCGGATGCGTGCCTGCCCCGCCATCGAGCGGGGCTTTTTTATCGCCGTAACTCCACGTCCCGCCGCAGCTTCCATGCGTGCGCGGTTTGCGGCGGATGCGGCCGTAGACGCAGACAAATCACTGATCTGCCGGACTTTGGTCCCTGGGTCATAAGGCTCTTGGCCGGCCAAAGGTCCGATACGCTGGGCTGCCGGCTGCGATATTGTTCGCATGGAAGGCTGCAACTAATCCATCGGCGATTGTTGCAGAGAGATCGGGAGGTCCAAAGCCAGCCGCCGCTGGACGGCGGACCCCGCGAGTGGCCCCAGAGCGGTGTCCCAGTAGTCCCTTCGGGCAGCGTCGCTCTGGGGCTTTCCCAAGCCGCCGGGGCGTGCCTGCAACTCGCCCGCCGTCACGGTATATTTCACCAAGGTAACGTATCGTTACTATATATCGACGCTCAAGCGCCAGTAAGATCAGGAACAAATCGAGCGATACGTCGTTCTACCATCGTATATCAAGGGAGTACGATAGATGAACGCCAAGATCTTTATTGTTACCGCGATCGCAACGGGCATCTTTGCCGCGCCCGCTATTGCAAACGACACCAACCAAGGTGCGGTGACGGGTGCCGCTGGCGGAGCCGTTACCGGTGCTATTGTTGGCGGTCCCGTCGGCGCTGCCATCGGTGGCGCGGTCGGCCTCGTCGCCGGCGCTGTTATCGCTCCTCCGCCGCAGCAGGTCGTAACCTATGTGCGACAGCAGCCGGTTCCCGCCGATACCGTTGTCCTGCAGGAGCGGATCGCCGTCGGTCGTCCGCTACCGCGGACCGTGGCTCTGACGCCCGTTCCCGAGAATCCCTCCTACGCGTTCGCCGTGGTCAACAACCAACGCGTGATCGTCGACCCAAGAACCTACACGGTCGTCCAGGTCGTTCAGTAAGAGGCATTGGAGCGGGATGAGGAAAAGTCTATGCGCTTTTCAACCGCATCCCGCTCCAACTTATAGATCATGTTCATGATCCTGGTCGACACGGCCTGAAATCACCGTGATCCAGAGCATTTCCGCGCTTCTTCGGTTCGCGGAAATGCTCAAGCTCTCGTTTCCGCGCATTTGGGGTGGTGTGGCACATACACATCGCTTTTCAGCAAAAACTGATTCATGTAAAATTGCTGCTTCCTTCCGAATCGGAATCGCCCTCTATCGAGGGGAACTAAGGAATCATCCCGCCGTTTCCCCCTAGGTTCGCTTCCGGAGGGCTGCCACCATGTTTACCGCTTTGTTGATTGCCTCACTCGCGGCGCCTTCGAGTCTCGTCTCGGCCACCGCGACGGTCGATGATCTCCAGTCCGACTTCGAAACTGCCGTGGCCTGCCGGCAGATAGACGGCAGGAACGTATGGAAGGGTGAACTGGCCTATTACATCCAGTCCTATGTCTACGAAGGCGATGCAGCCGCTTCGGCTGACCGCGCCGACATGGCTGATGCCGTGCTGCCGGAGGACAACGAACCGGAGACGGTCAAGGAATTCGAAGAGGCCTGCTCACTTGCCGGGTCGACCGGTCACGCACGAAGGTGACCGTTTTGGCGCATGTCCATTGCCCCTCTCGATCACTACAGCGGCCGTTGCGCGTCTCGTAAGACGCGCGGCGCTGTACAGGGATGAGAGCAGCGCCGCGTCTGCGGCGCGGGAAGCGTTCTTTCAGCCCAAGGACTTGGTCTGGCTGGATTCCTGTGACAAGCACAGGAATGAGGAAAACAAGCCGCGGCGGCTATCCGGATTTCAACAGACCTCAGCCTGATGCGTCCGGTGTAACACCTGCGCCACGTGCACTGCGCATTTTCAATGCGCTCGTCCGGTATTCGCGGCGATAGGCGCGCGAAAAGGCGGAGAGACTGTCGAATCCGCAACGCAGGGCGATGTCACGCATCGGAATTCCGGTATCACGTACAAGCCGGTGGGCGACCTGCAGCCTGAGGCGCAGGTAATAGGCGCCGGAACTCGTCAGAGAGGCCTTTGGCGAAGAGCGTTTCGAGCTTGCGCTGCGAGACGGAAAGCCGGCGCGCCAGCGCCGCGACCGTCATCGGACGTTCGAGCGTGCGTTCCATGAGCCTTATGGCCGCGGCAAGCTCCGGGTCGCGTGCCTCTATGCGGCCGAGCGAAACGAAAGGCTGGACATCCGTCGGTCCGTGCATCTGGTCGTAGACAAAAATGCTCGCGACATCGAGCGCCAGTGCGGGCCCGAGCCTCTCGGCGACGAGATGCAGCATCATGTCGAAGGTCGGCGACGCGCCGCCTGAGGTCCAGTATTTGCCGTCGATCACGAAACGGTCGCCGATTACCTCCAATTCGGGAAACGCCTGGCTGAAATCTTCGAGTTCCTCCCAATGGGCCGTAGCCTTGCGGCCATTGATGAGCCCGGAACGGCCGAGCAGCCAGCACCCGGATTCGACGCCTGCGACGATGTCGAAATGTCGCGCACATTCCTGCAGGGTCGCGAGAAAGCGCTTGCCGGCGTGCCTTTGAAGATTGAACCCGCCGATGATGAGAAGAAGATCTCCCACGACGGGCAAGGTGAAACTTCCGTCCACGGCAATCGGGACGCCGCAGGTCAGCATCACCGCCTGGCCGTCGGCGGACAGCAGCCGCCAGCGGAAGACCTCGTGCCCCGCCACTCGATTTGCCGCGCGCATCGGATCGAGGACCGAGGCAAAGGACATGATCGACGATTCGGGCAGGACGACCACCACGACCTCAATCGGCGATTGTGCAGAACGGTTCGCAATCATGCGCGTAACGTCAAATTTTATGCGCAGTATGTCAAATGGCAAACGAGCGTTAGGGCATTATCGACCGGCAATCGATCTCTTCGCGGGCATTTGCAGGCCCGCTCGGAGATGATGTTCCCCTTTTTCCGCTACTTTCGGAAGGGCCGGCCGGAACGAACCGCCGGCCCTCTTTCTTTCCCCGGACGGGCGGTTCGAAGGCGTTGTTTTTCGCAAACTCGCTCCCGATATGTTGCTAATCTCTGCCGCAACAACAGGAGGCATCTGTGATGATCAGAAATGTGCTTGTTGCAGTCTTCGGGGCTTCGCTGCTCGGGGGAGCGGCCCATGCAGCCGATTTGGCACAGGCACCGGAGCCGGCGCCGACGGTCGAGACGATATCCAGCTTCGTATGGACGGGCGGTTATCTCGGCCTGCAGGGCGGCGGTGGCTGGTTGAACAGCGACCTCAGCGTCCCGGGCGGCAGCGCCTCCGAAAAATTCAGCGGCGGCCTCTTCGGCGCCTTCGCCGGCTACAACTATCAGCATGGCGACTGGGTCGTCGGCGTCGAGGGCGATGTCAGCTACAACTGGAACGATGAGACCGTCACCGTCTTCGGATCTGACACCGAAACCGGGACGGATGTTTCCGGATCCGTGCGGGCCCGCCTCGGCTACACCGTAAACGACCGGACGCTGATTTACGGCACAGGCGGCTGGGCAGTAACGCGCGGCTTCGTCGACGTCGCCGGCGCGCCCAAGGAAAAGGAAACCTTCAACGGCTGGACCATCGGCGCAGGCGTCGACTACGGCTTCACCGACAGCGTCTTCGGACGCGCGGAATATCGTTACAACGATTTCGGAGACAAGGATGTGGGCGGCGTCGACGTCGACCTCGACCAACACCAGTTTACCGTCGGCGTCGGCGTGAAATTCTGATCGCCGCAGGAGTTTCGATCAAGGACCCGGCAATCGCCGGGTTTTTTCTGGAGGCATATCGGCTCCGATATGAGAACGCAGTAGGCATCAGGACACGGGTTGCGGAAGCGGGATGGGATGTAACCGCGCCCGCCGAAACACACGGGGAGGAAGGATGGGAAGATTTCTGGAGTTCTTGGGCGGTGCGATCGTCATCGGAACGCTGGTTTTGCTGGCGCTGACACTGGTTCCCTCTCCCGACGTGAAAACCCTCGTCGCCGTCCTCCCCTGGGCCTTTCCGGCGATTGCCGGCGGCCTCCTCCTCGTCGCCTTCGGCGCGATGCTCGACCACCTTGCCGCCATACGCTCGGCGGCAGACCGGCAGGCCGATATTTTCCAGCAATTGCTCGAGCGGCGAAACACAGCGAAGAAGGAATGAGGATCGCCCTCGACCGTCACTCTTCGACGATCAGCACCTCGAACGTTATGCAAACGGCGTCAACGCCGTAGGCTATCTCACCCTCGAAAATGGTGCATTCCGTATCGACGATCGCGATATCGAGCTTCGCTTTGGCCTGTCCGCTCCGATCGGGTGAAAGCGTCCCCTTGCGAATGAGCAATTCCGAAGCGGCCGATTCCATGACCTGGCCGTCGACGAACGTGCAGCCGACGAGGCTGCCGATGCCGTGCAACGTCGCCCGTTCGATTCCGTGCTCGGCTGCCGTGCGCTCGATCGCCGAATGGATCGGTTCGTTCGGCTTCAACCGGCAGAGAACGGCGCGCCGCGGAGTGATGGCCGGTGCGGCGGCATGAGGCACAGGCGTGAACAGACGGAATCGGGTCTCGCTGTCCTCCAGCTGATCCATAATGGCGCCCGACAGTATCCAGGCTTCCGCCTCCACCGGTTCGGCGAATTGCGAATCCTTCGGCATCACGTGCCCGGCCGCGCGGAAACCGTCCTCGTGCCGCCAGACACCATGGCCGTGCAGGAACGGCTCCCCGTCGCGCCGGCCGAACGTCATGACCAGATCTTCGATGGGCGCGCGGCCATTAGGCGCATGTATGTCGCTGTACCAGGCGGCATGAAGACCGTCATGCGAGAGAGTCGGTGCGACATAGGCAAGCGGCGCAAACGCACCGCCCCTGACCTCTACGATCGCGCTGTCGCAGCCTTTTTCCGCGAGCGCCTCCTGGACGGCTTCGAGAACGCTCCGGCCCGGTTTGAAGGTCAATCGCGTCTTCTCGGCGTGGCACCCGAGAGAGATCACCCTCGGCGTGAACGGCACGCCGGGTTGGCGGAGACTCCGCATCATCGTCCTTTCAAAGCCAGACCGGCGTTGACGAACCCTCCATCGACCGCCAGCACCTGGCCGTTGATATAGCTCGCCTCCTCCGAGATCAGGAACGCCGCGCTGGCCGCGATTTCGCGCGACGAACCGTAGCGGCGCTGGGGGATGCGCTCGTGCCATTGCGCACGCACGTCATCCGTATGGACGGCACGCGACAAAGGCGTGTCGATGGCACCGGGAGCGATGGCATTGACGCGAATTCCATCCTGTCCGAGCTCGGTCGCGAGAATGTAGGTGAGCAGATTGACCGCGCCTTTGGAGGCGCCGTAGGCGGCGCGTCCCTTGTTGCCGACAAGACCCGATACGGAGGAGATGTTGACGATTGCACCGGGCGTGGCCGTCGCCAGCCAATGACGCGCCGCCTCACGGCAGACGATGAACGTGCCGGTCAGATTGACGTCCAGAATGCGGCGGAAATCGTCGACGCTGGTCTCGACGGCAGGCCTGTCGATCGCGATGCCCGCCGAATTGATGACCGCCCGCAGCGGTGCCCTCGCCGCCGCGGTCTCGATGGCCGATGCGACCTCCTTTTCATCCGTGACGCTGCAGGCGATTGCCTGCGCGGGATCGATCGGGATCGCGCGACATGCGTCCGCCAGCGCATCGGCATTGCGATCCACCAGATAGACCCTCCAGCCGCGGCCGTTCAGAAGCCTCGCTATTTCGAGGCCGATACCGGATGCTCCTCCCGTGACGAGTACGGACTTCATTCCATCGCTCATGGGGCAGCACTCCTGCGGTCCCCGATGCCAACGGAACCGATGTCCAGTTCGCCGCGCCGTTCGAGTTCCTCGCGGATCAGCTTCTTGGTGATCTTGCCATAGGCCGATTTTGGCATTTCGGACCAGAACACGATCTTCTTCGGAAGCTTGTAGCGGGCAATCTTCCCGTCCAGCCATTCCCTCAGAGCCGCCGCGTCGACCGACGCACCGTCACGTGCGACGCAAACCGCGATGCCGACCTCTCCCCAGACCGGATCGGGAACGCCGACGATCGCCGCCTCGCTGATATCCGGATGCATCAGGAGCTTTTCCTCGATCTCGCGCGGATAGACGTTGGACCCGCCCGAAATGAACATGTCGGAGGCGCGGCCGGTAATGTAGAGGAAGCCTTGCGCATCGACATGGCCAAGGTCGCCGGTCCGAAACCAGCCGTTGCGAAACGCTTTGGCGTTGGCCTCGGGGTTCCGATAATAGCCGGCAAAAACCGCCGGGCCGATCACGCAGATCTCGCCGGTCGCGCCCGCCGGGACTTCGTTGCCGTCGTCGTCCTGGATCTGCAGCTGCATGCCCGTCCGCTCGAAACCGCAGGTGCCGATACGCGCATCCGGGCCATCCTCCGCGCTGTGGAAGGCGGGAGGCAGGACGGTGATCGCTCCCGTCACTTCGCCGAGCCCGAAATACTGCACCAGGACGGCGCCGAGCTTTTCCAGCGCCTTTTTCTGATCGGCACGGTACATCGGCGCGCCGGCATAGATGACATAGCGCAGCGACGAGTGGTCGTACCGGTCGACGGACGGATCCTCGATGAGCAGCTTTACGATAGTCGGTACGGCGAAGAGGTTGTTGACCCTCCATTTTTCGACGAGGGCCCAGAACTGCGGTATATCGAGCTTCTCGGACGGCAAGAGGATCGTGGTCGCGCCCCTTGCGACCTGGCACAGCTGATGGATCCCGGCGCCGTGCGACAGCGGCGCAACGACGATCGACCGGTCGCGATGGGTCGTAGCCGGAAAGAGATCGCCGATATGATTATTGATGACGAAGGCCATTTGCCCGTGCGTCAGCACGGCAGCCTTGGGTCGGCCGGTGGTGCCGGACGTATAGAAATACCAGCATGGATCATCGCGATCGACGGCAACGGGCGAAACCGATTTTCCAAGATTGCGCGCAACGATCGCGTCATAGTCTTCGCCGACCCGTGACGCGCCGATCGGAATGCATGATCCGATCTGCTCGCCCGCAGCCCGACATGCTTCGGCATGGGCCTCGAAGGGGGCCTGGAAGATCACCAGCCTGGCACCGCTCGATTGAGCCAGATAGGCGACCTCCTCCGGCAGTTGGCGGAAATTCGTCGGAACCCAGACCGCACCTGCTCTGAACGCCGCAAACATGGACTCGAACATCTGGTTGCAGTTGGCGGAGTGGACGAGAATCCGGTCTCCTTTGCGCACGCCGAACTCATGGACGAGCGCATATGCCATGGCGTCGACCCGCGCCTCCAGCTCGTTCCAGCGCCACCGGTGATCGCCGTGAACGAGGGCGATCTCGTCCGGATTGCGTCTCGCTGCCTGCGAAAGAAAATTGGCGAGGTTCATGACTCGCGTCGAAACGGGGGTGACGCCGCCCTGGGGTTCGTTGCTCGTCATTTCGCCCGTTCCAGGATGGAGACATAGTTTGCGACGGCAGCGCCGCCCATGTTGAAGATGCCGGCGAGACCGGCGCCGGGGATCTGCATTTCGCCCGCCTCCTCCATAAGCTGCATGGCGGAAATGACATGCATCGAGACTCCCGTCGCGCCGATCGGATGACCCTTGGATTTCAAGCCGCCGGAGGGGTTGACCGGCAGGCTTCCGCTCCTGGTGGTGGTTCCGTCGCGGATCGCACGGTAGCCTTCGCCGGGTGCGGTCAGGCCCATCGCTTCGTATTCGATCATCTCGGCTATGGTGAAGCAGTCATGCGTCTCGACGAAGGATAGATCGTCCAGCGTGGCGCCTGCCATGGAAAGTGCCGCTTTCCAGGCCCGCCGTGGCCCGTCGAATTCCAGCATGTCCCGGCGACTGAGCGCAAACACGTCGTTGACGTGGCTGCGGGCCCGGAAGGCGATTGCCCGCTGCAGCGTCGCAGCCGTGTCCGCGTCGGCGAGGACGAGGGCGGCCGCCCCGTCCGAGACGAGCGAGCAGTCGGTGCGGCGCAAGGGGGCCGCGACGATCGGATTCTTCTCCGAAACGGTGTTGCAGAAGGCAAAACCGAAATCCCTTCGCATATGCGCGTAAGGGTTGGCTACGCCGTTTTCGTGGTTCTTGGCCGCGATCATCGCAAGTTCCTCGGAACGGTCGCCGTAACGCTGGAAGTAATGCTGTGCTATGCGGCCGAAGACGCCGGCAAAGCCCCCTTCCACGTCGCCTTCCTCTTTCCGGTAGCTGCCGCCCAGAAGGATATCGCCGACTGCTGCCGTCGAAACGGCGGTCATCTTCTCGGCACCGATGACGAGCGCGATGCGGCCGCGGCCGGCCTCGATAAAGTCCATCGCCGTATAGATCGCCGCCGAGCCTGTCGCGCACGCATTTTCCAGCCGCACGGACGGGACGTGAGCAAGGGCCTCGTCGGTCATGCCGACAAGTGCGGCCTGAAACTCCTGCTTGGAGAAGCCGCCATTCATGACTCCGACAAAGATTCCGTCGACATCCGAGGCGGCAAGACCGGCATGGGCAAGTGCCGGCGCCGCGACCGCGGCCATCAGGGCCTCTGTGTCCGCGTAGTCGGTCTTGCCGAACTGGGAGTGGGCCCAGCCTACGATCTGCGCCTTGGTCATCTGGACAATCTCCTTTTGAGAGGTCTTGCAATGGAGGCTATGTGTCGCGTCCCGCGGTCACGGAACTGCTCGGCGAGCTTGCTCTCGATGCGTGACGCTTCCTGCCTGAGAAGAGCTGCCAACTCGCTCTGCCGCGGCTCCTGCATGCGGCTGTCGATGGCGGCAATGCTGATGGCTCCGGCGACGCCGCCGCCGGGATAGCGGATTGCGACGCCCACACCCCAGGAGTTGGTGAGGATAAGGCCGGGATTGACCGCATAGCCCTGAGCGCGAGCAAGCTCGACGCGGCGGCGCAGTTCGTCCGGCCCAAGCATCGGAAACTGCTCCTCGAGCACGGCGGCATTCTGGTCCAGAACGGACGAAACCTCCTCGTCCGAAAGAGCCGCGAGCATGGCCAGAGAGCCGGCGCCGACGCCCAGCGGATGCACGAAGCCCGCCTGGAGTGCGTGGGTGCGGATCGGAAAGCTCCCCTCCTCCCGGTGGAGACAGACCGACGACGCTCCGCGGCGTACGGAGAGAAAGCAGGAGTCGCTGGTCTTCTGCGCCAGGCGATGCAGGCTTTCCGTCGAGAGGCGCAGGAGCCCGTGCCGGCTCGATGCGAGCGTGCCGAGCACATAGGCTTCTTCACCGACATAGTAGCGCCGGTCGCGGTCGTCCTGCTCCAGGAGGCCGGCCCTGATCAGGGCAAGCAGGAGGCGGCGAACCGTTGGTTTGTTGAGGCCGCTCTGCTCCACGACGGCGCTCAGAGACATGCCGTCCATCTGGCGGCCGACCAGCGACAGGAGCTTGGCCGCACGATCGACGCTTTGCGAACCGGTCATGTCCCTGTCGGCCGCATCGCCCATGTTTCAGTGTACCCCCATGATCGTGCAGCTCTGGCCGCCATCGACCGGCAGACAAACGCCGGTAATGAATTTCGCTTCGTCGGAGGCAAGGAAAAGCGCTGCATTGGCGACATCCCAGGCATCGCCCATGCGCCCGCCCGGAAGCGCCGCGTTGCGGGCTGCCACCATTTCCTCGGCGGAGGCGTATTGCGAGGAGATCTGCTTGTAGATCAGAGGCGTGTCGATCAAGCCGGGGACGACACAGTTCGCGCGGATTCCGTGCGGCGCATATTGAGCCGCGATCGCGACCGTCGCCTGGTTGACCGCCGCCTTCGTCGCGTAATAGGCGAAATAGGGATAGCCGGTCCACCGGATGCCGGCGAGCGACGAGATGTTGACGACGGCGCCACCGCCGGCTTCGATCATGTGCGGGATGACAGCCTTGGCGGTGCGGAACACCGAGCCGAGATTGAGATCCACGGATTGCTGGAACTGTGCTTCCGACAACTCGACCGGTCCGCCCATATGCGTGACGCCGACATTGTTGTGCAGAATGGAAATGGTACCGAATGCCTGCCGTGCGGCCGCCACAGCCGCTTCGACAGATGCGAGAGCGGTGACGTCTGCGGCGACGGCTAGGGCCTGGCCGCCTTCCGCCGCGATGATTGCCGCCGTTTCCTCGGCTGCCTCCCTGTCGACGTCGACACAGACGACCTTGGCGCCCTCACGCGCATAAAGCACGGCGGCAGCCTTGCCGTTGCCCCAGCCGGGGCCGGAGGAGCCCGCACCGAAGACGATTGCCGATTTTCCCTTGAGACGGTCTGCCACTTCGAAACCTCGGAAGGCGCCACGCGCTCGTGGAAGAACGCGCCGCGTCGCTGCATCGGTCGGCGAACGGCCGCCTGAACGGCCGACCGCCTCGTCGTGCTCAGGTGGTCAGCCGAGGCTGGTGCCTACGGCCTTTTCGAGAATGGCCCAGGCCTCGTCGCCGAATTTTCCCTTCCATTCGGCGTAGAAACCCGCCGATCTCAGCGTCTCCCGGAAAGCTGCCTTGTCCGGGTCGGTGAACGTCATGCCGCTTTGGGTGAGCTGCTCGCGTACCGTGTCGTTCACCTTGGCGGTATCGGTGCGCTGGGCGATGGCCAACTCGTTGAGATGTTTGGCCGCAATCTCCCTTATGTCCTCCGGCAGTGTTTCCCAGGCCTGCTTGTTCGCCAGCATCCAGAAACCGTCCCACATATGGTTGGTCATGGCGCAATGTTTCTGCACCTCGTAGAGCTTGGCGGTCGAGGCGATTGCCAGTGGGTTTTCCTGGCCGTCGACGGTGCCGGTGCTGAGCGCCGTGTAGACTTCCGCGAAATTGATCGTGGTCGGTGCAGCCCCGAAGGCGGTGAACATGGATTGCCAGAGCGGGCTCGGCGGAACGCGGATCTTGAACCCCTTGAGGTCCTCCGGCGTGTTGATCGGCTTGGTCGAACTGGTGATCTGGCGAAAGCCGTTGTCCCAGATCTTCTCCATCGGCACGAGGCCCTTCTTCTCGATCTCGCCGCGCGCATAGGCGCCCAGCTCTCCGTCCATCGCCTTCCAGACCGTGTCGTAGTCGGGGAAGGCGAAGCCGATGCCGCTGATGGCAGCGTTGGGCACCAGGGTCGAGAGGATCAGCGGCGAGAGCGAGAAGAACTCGGTTGCGCCGTTGCGAAGCTGCGAAAGCGTTTCGGTGTCGTTGCCGAGCTGACTGCTCGGGAAGATGTTGATCTTCAGGCGGCCGCCCGTCTCCTCCAGGATCTTGTCGGCGGCTTCCTTCAGGCGAATGTTGAGCGGATGGGTGACCGGCAGGTTGTTTGCCAGCTTATAGGTGAAGTCCGCGGCATGGGCCTTGGTGCGGATCGAAGCCCCAAGCGCAACTGCTCCAGTGCCGATCAGCATCGTTCTACGGGTTATTTTCATCGCTCTGTTCTCCTCCTGATCGTCGATGATGAATATGGGATGGCGGGCTCACAGCAATGCGAGCGAGAACCAGGGCACGGCGGCGATCAACAAGAGGCCAAGCACCATCGCGCCGATATAGGGCCAGATCGCTCCCATGGCTTCGTCGGGCGAAACGTTGCCGATCTTGCAGGCGATGTAGAAGCCGATGCCGATCGGCGGTGCCATCAGTCCGACGTTCATCGCGGTGACGATGACCATGGAATAGTGGACGTCATGGATCCCCATCGCACGCGCGATCGGAAACATGATCGGCGCCAGGAGCACGATCGCAGGGAGGCCTTCGAGCACGCAGCCGAGCAGCATGAACAGGGCGATCGAGACCAGCATGAAGGTGAACCATCCACCCGGCAGGCCGCTCATCATATCGGTGAGCTCGAAGGCGAACCCGGTCTGGGTGAGCGCCCAGGCCATCGCCGCGGCGGTACCGAGGATCAGGAGGATCGCACCGCTCATCGCGGCGGTCTCGACCAGCATCCTGTAGGTCCGGCGCATGCCGATGCCGCCATAAAGGACAGTGCCGATGATGAAGGCGTAGACGACCGCGATGGTGGAGACCTCGGTCGCGGTCGCCGCACCGCTCGCGACCGCGCTGCGGATGATGAACGGCAGTACCAGGGCCGGCGCCGCGATCAGGGCCGTGCCGCCGATGTGTTTCAGAGACGGGCGCACGACGCCGTCGACATTTTCTCGCGCCGCCTTGATGCGTGCAAGCGCGGCAAGCGCGACCAGCAACACGAGAGCGATGGCAAAACCGCTGGTAAACAGAGCGGCGATCGAGACGCCGGCCACCGAGCCGAGAACGATCAGCACGATGCTCGGCGGCACGGTGTCGGCCATGGCGGCCCCGGTCGCGAGCAGCGCTATCATCTCCTTCGGCTTGTGACCCCGGCGCTTCATCTCCGGAAACAGCGCCGGGGCAACCGTCGCCATGTCCGAGACTTTCGACCCGGAAATGCCGGACACGAGAAAGAGCGAGCCCAACAGAACGTAGGACATGCCGGCCTTGACGTGGCCGAGCATGGAGGCGAGGAAATCGACGATCGCCTTGCCCATCCCGGTCGCGTCCAGAATGCAGCCGAGAAGCACGAAGACCGGGACCGACAGCAGAATGAGGCTGGACATGCCCTCGTCCATGCGGCCGATCATGACGACCAGCGGCATCGATGTCGTGAAGGCGAGAAACAGAAGCGTCGCGATGCCGAAGCAGAAGGCGATCGGAACGCCCATCGCGAGGCAGATGGCAGCACCGCCGACGAGAAAGATCAGAATGTTGCCGTTGCCGAACGAGCTGAGCGCAGGCGTCAGCAACCAGAGCACCAAAGCGACCGCGAGCACGAATGCCACGGCCAGCACCACGTCGAACGGCTTGGCGGTTCTGATCAATTGAGCGACGGCCAGCAGCACCATCAGGACCATGCCGACTGCAATGGCCGCGGCACGATAGCCCGCCGGGATGTTCAAGGCCGACGAAGTGATGTCCATTTCGCCGGCGGCATAGGTGTAGGCTGCCGGCAGCAGGACGAGAAGGAACGCCATGATGGCGACCATGCCGAGCGTTTCGGTGAACTGCCGGGCCCTTTCGCCGAGAGCATTGAGAAGAATGGTCAGCCGCAGATGCTCGCAACGATCGATCGCGATCGCCGATCCGAGCATGGCCAGCCACAGGAAGGCGATGGATGCGGCTTCATCGATCCAGACGATCGGTCTCGACAGGCCGTAGCGAAAGGCTACGCCGGTAAGCAGCATGGCGATGATCGCCACAAGCAGAGCGGCGGACAACGCTTCGACGGGGCGCATCAGCCGCGAACCCGGCCGGGCCTCCATCGTCTCGGCGAGCACGGCGAATTCGGACACGCCCTCCGTCGTGGTGGTCATCGGCTTCCTCCCTTACGAACCGTTCGATCGCCTTGCGCGCCAGCCGCGCGAATTGCGGCGGGATGAACGACGTCAAAGCTCCTCCCGGAGGTATCGTCCGAAGAAAATGGATGCATCGGATCGACATTCCAGATCGTCCGTCGCCCTCCAAAGCAACGTTCGATCAGGTCCATTTTGTAGGTGAAAGGAAACCATCAAGCAACACGCTGAACTAAACCGTTGAATATGCGATATATTCCTCGTTCAGTGAGGTCCATAATGTGAACCTCATTGCGTCATCGCGGAACAAGCGTAAGCCCCGTGGTCGCCTGGTGCGAATCGCCTCGCCACCGCATTTGCACGGATCGAGCACCCGCGTGTGGAGCCCTGCCGCGGGTCCCCTTCGCCCGGTTTGCGGCGGACGAAGGCCGTCCCTGTCCTCGTCATTCCCAGACGGCACCGGGAAAGGCGTTCAGCGGTATCTTGAGGTAGCGGCGGCCATTATCCTCGGCGACCGGCAGTTCTCCGCCGCGAATATTGACCTGCAGGGCATGCAGAATCAGCTTGGGCATCGGTAAGGTCCTGTCGCGCGCCTCCCGCAGATTGACGAAATCCGCCCGTGTTTTTCCGGCGACATGCGTATTATTAGCTTGCTGTTCCGCCACCGTACTTTCCCACAGAGCTTCACGGCCGCCTGGCCTATAGTCATGTCCGGTGAAGAGGCGGGTCTCGCCCGGAAGGGCAAGAATGGCCTCGATCGAGTTCCACAGGCTCTCGGCGCTGCCGCCGGGAAAATCCGCGCGGGCGGACCCGCTGTCAGGCATGAACAACGTGTCGTGAATGAAGGCCGCATCGCCGATGATGTAGCTGATCGACGCTAGCGTATGCCCAGGCGAGTGCAGTACGCGGGTTTCGAGATTCCCGAGTTCGAACATATCGCCGTCGCGAAACAGCCGATCCCACTGCGAACCGTCACAAACGAAATCCGGCCAATTGTAGATCTGTTTCCAGATCTGCTGCACGCCTTTCACGTGCTCGCCGATGGCAGTGGGCGCCCCCGTTCGATCCCTGAGGTAGCGTGCCGCCGAGAAATGATCCGCATGCGGATGGGTGTCCAGTATCCATTCGACACTCAAACCCTGCTTGGCCACATGATCGAGAATGGCGTCGGCATTCGTCGTCGCGGTGGAACCCGATTTCTGATCGAAGTCGAGCACCGGATCGATGATCGCGCATTTTCCCGTTTCGGGGTCGGCCACGACATACTGAATGCTGCACGTGGCCGCGTCGTAAAAGGCAGCTACATCAGGCCTGTGCATGTGCCCTTCCCTTCTCGGCCGCTACACGAGGGAAGAATATCGCACGTGCCGGATCGAAGTCGTAATCCCGTTCGAACGCAGGAGCGTCGGCAGCCAGTTTTGCGACGGAATCGAGGATGAATTTCACCTTTTCGTCCGAGAGCAGAACGCTGAAATTCAGCCGCGTGAAGCCGGGCTTCTTTATTTCGTCGCCGGCGAGAATGGCTTGGCGCATCTGCTCTGACTGCTGCGCATCGATCGACAGCAGCCTGTGAACATAGGGCCCGGCGCAGGCGCAACCGCCACGGGCCTGAATACCGAACCGGTCGCTCAGCATGCGAGTAACGAGTTGCTGGTGCATATACCCCCCTTTGCCGTCGCGGATGCGGAAGGAAAAAATCGGTAGCCGGTCCAGCGCCGGTAGACCAAGTATCTCCAATTGCGGGACATCCTTCCATGCGGAAAAGGCACGAACCGTAAGCTGGCGATTGCGCCGCGCCATTTCCTCCAATCCGATGGCGTGCTTGACGACAAAGGCGAGGGCCGCCCGGATGTCGCCAACGACGTTCGGTGTCCCCGCCTCTTCGCGGGCTTCGAGGCTGTCGCTGTAGTCGTGCGTCTCCGGCGAGACGAATTTCACCGTCCCGCCGCCCGGCCAGGAGGGTTTGCTCGTGGCCAGACCGTCGCGCCGAACGATCAAAATGCCGGAAGCGCCCGGGCCGCCAATGAACTTGTGCGGCGAGAGAACGATGGCGTCGATCTCCGTAGAACCGCTCGGCGACACCGAAATCGGTACATAGGGCCCGGCACCTGCATAGTCCCAGATCATCTTGGCCCCGGCCGATTTCACCAAGTCGGTAATCGCGGCGACGTCGCTGGTGATTCCCGTGATGTTCGAGGCCGCGGACAATGTACAGATGGTCAGGTCGCAAGATCCGCTTCGCAGAGCCTGATCCAGAAGGAAAAGGTCCGGGCCGCCCTCGGGCGATTCGGTCAGCTCGACGATTTCCGCACCGCTTTCGCGCCAGGGAAGTATGTTGGAGTGGTGCTCATACGGACCGATGATGACCCGCACGGTCTTCCCTGCCGCGATCGCTTCGGTGACGCCGAACAGTTTGACGAGGCGGTTCAGCCCCGAAGTCGCGCCGGATCCGGTAAAGATGACCGCATGTCTCTCGTCCGCTCCGCAGCACTCGGCGATCAACGCCCGCGCCTCCCTTCGCATGCGGGTCATGAACCCGCCGCAGTAAGAAGCCTCGGTATGGCTGTTGGCGTAAAATGGCAGGACTTCCTCGAGGATGAAGCGTTCGACCGTTCCAAGCGCCCGGCCCGATGCAACATAGTCGGCATAGATCAGGTTCCTGATGCCGTAGGGGCCTTCGATCCGCGATGTGGCCCCGACCAGATCATCCCGCAGGAAGTCTATGAGATCGCCGCGGTCCAGCCCTCGGCGAAACCGCTCGAGAGGCGTGACGTTATCTTTCGGCTCATGGCGGACAGCTTGCACGATCACCTCCCGAGGCTTGAATGTTGACATCGATTGTATTCTGCCGCACCGTCGAAATGTTCACCTATTTTCTGCAGTTCCTCTCGGATTTTGTGTCAAATGATCGAGTCTCAAGCCAAAGTCGATGGATTCGATCTGAAGATTCTGACGGCACTGCAAAAGGATTCGAACCTCTCGCAGCGCGAACTGGCCGAGAAGGTAGGGCTGTCGCAAAATGCCTGCTGGCGCCGTCTTCAGCGGCTTCACTCGATCGGAATGATCCGCGGGTCCCATAGCGATATAGATATCGGCGCCTTGGGCCTCGATCTCATCGTGTTCGTGATGATTCGCACCCGACATCACTCCAAGGAGTGGAGCGACGGCTTCAGGGCACATGTCGAGAGACTTCCCGAAGTGATCGACTTTTACCGCATCGGCGGAGAATGGGACTACCTGATCAAAGTCGTCACCAGAGGCATGTCCGGCTATGACGCCTTTTATCAGAAGCTCATCACAAATTTCGACCTCGCCACGGTGACGGGCTTTTTTTCGATGGAAGCGATCATCAACAACCGCCCTGTCGATTTGACACGTCTCCGGTGAGACTTCTCGAATTGCGGACTTTCAGGGCCATTTTCGATCGCTTGCGGCTCGAAACGGCTGCGGTGCGCGTCGTTCACGATTAGCGCCGCGTCGTTCATGGACATTTGAAACCGGCATGCTTGTGGCCTCATGCCGCTCCCGCCGATCGGATGCGGCGGGACGACAAGAGGGGAGATCTGCCGTGAGCTACATCATCAGCACCGCCTATGCGGCGGTCCTTCTCAGCGCCGTCTTCGTGATCGTCCGCTGGGGCAATGTCTACTGCCGCGGGCAAACGCCCGTCGGCATATACACCTTCGTGGCGCTGCTGTTCACGGCTGGTCTCGATATGGGCCTGGTCATGCTCCCCCTGACCGAGTTTCCCACCTATGCGGCCGATAGCGCCTATGGCTTCACCAATCCGCTCGCCATCGAGTTCGGCATGTGGGGACCATTGGTCTGGATGATGTACTTCCTCTCGGCCTTCTATTTCGTGGTGCTCGAACCGCGACTCAAGATCTTCGAGATCGCGGCCGTCAAATGGGTCTACAATCTCACGGTCATCGCGACATGCGCGTTCACCTGCTATCTCTTCCTCACGGCCTTGCCGAGCTATATCGAGGGGATCTCGATGCCGGCGCGCTGGGCTATCGTCGTCGCCGTCATCGCGGCGTCCGTCTATTCCAGCAGCAACGTCAATTTCATGAAGTGGCTGGCGGTCACCTCGACATGGATGTTCGTGACCCTGGCTCTCGCGGCCCTTTTGGCAGCCGCCTTTTTCTACAGCAATACAGGCCTCAGCGGGCTCGTATCGAATGTGGGCCTGCTGTCGGACTATTTTGCCAACTTGAACCGCTTCGTCAGTCCGATCACAGAATATCACGAGTTCTACCTGTTCTGGTGGTTCTCCTGGAGCATTATGATCGGCCAGTTCGTTTCCATGTTCGTCGGAGGGCTGAGGACATGGCGGCTGGCGGTTGCAATGGTCCTCCTGCCTTCGATCCCCTTGGCGGTGTGGTTCGCGGTGCTTTACATCTATTTCCAGCAGCAGATCGTCATTCCGACGTGGTTGAACTGGTTCATGGTCACGGTCGGCATCATCTTCGTCGTGAATTCGCTCGACTCCCTGATCCGTCTCTACGGACTTAATCTCGGCTGGACGAAATCGCGGCTCGGCGCGAGAGCATACTATCCGCTGCACTTCCTTCTTCAGCTCGGCCTGGTAATGGCCTACCAGTTCACGCCGTTCAGGATCGAATGGGTGGGCGTGATCGTGATCGGCATTTACGCGGCGATCTACGCGCTCATTTTGCGCCACCACGTTCATGTTCGGACGGCATTGAACGAGGCGCGGAGCGCGGCAGCCTAAGGCTAGGGCCCTTCCAGGAGAGATTTGCTCGGCCGTGCTTTCGAGCAACTGCTGGAAGAGCGTCAGGTACCCAACTGCGGCGACCAGGCGGAGATACTGAAAAAACTGACGCTGCATTCCTGAACGCCGCGCGTGGCAAGCGATCGGCCGGGACGGAACGCAGCCGTCCGGAGCATTCGCGGGATAACTGTGTGCCGTCCGGTGTCGAGATGCCCGGTTGCGCGGGAACAGGCCTGATTCAAATAAAATTAACCGTGACAGGCATCGGTGACCTTCTTCGTCGATGTTTGCCCCGGTTTGCTCGCATTCAGCTTGCCATGATGGGGGATGGATAAAGCGGGACTCGCCTTTCTGGTGCTCATACTCGTGCTCATCTCTATCGTGATGAGCATACTTGCCGTCGAGCGGGAACCGGAGGCGCCGCCTACCGGGTCGATCATCGCCCCGGCGGTCGGAACCCGTCGTGGTTGCCGGCGGCCCCAAAGAAGCCGAAGGCCATTTGCAAGATAGTTCACTATCCCACTTGGCTTCCCGGGAGACGTGGATCTGTCAGTTGAAGGTGTGCACTCTGAGTTTCAGGCTGCCGTCTGCCTGTTTCTCAAAGACATGGGTTGCCACCCCAGCCCATGGCTGATCGGCACCTTTGGCGTCTTTGCCCTTGGCCGACCATTTCGCTGTGCCGATCAGCAGGTTGCCCTCGCCTTGCACCTCGATCAATTCAAGCTTGTGACCCGTCACGCCCATGCCGAAGATTCCGCCAAAGAATTTCTCGACGCCGGCGGGCCCCTTGATCACGTCATGGGTGGCAGGCAAGAATATAGCGTCGTCCGTGTAAAACGCCGCGATGGCTTTTGCGTCCGCATTGTTGAATGCTGCGTCCCACGCCGAGTAGGCGGCCTTTACGTCGTCGCCGGGGTCGGCCTTGGCAGAGGCGAGCGAAAAGAGGCAAATGCCGAACGCGACGAACATGGCAGTCAGAAGTCTAGCCATGGCATCCTCCCAAAAGGATGGCGGCATGGAATATAGATGCCGTCTTACAGAAGAATACGCTCCGATTGCCGGGGTGTTAACCTACCCATTCGGGTGGCGATGATTGGGCTGATTTCGAAGCAGGGTCGCCGGGCCGTCGGCTTCCTTTGTGATCGGATAAGGTCGAAGCCTGCCCCAACGAAGCGCAGCTTATGGCATGCTCGGCGGCGCGATGAACTGGTAGTACGCCCACACCAGGACCAGCCCGGCTATAACGGCAAGCCAGGTAAGCGCCTTCCGCCGCACTGGAGCGACCGCTCTCGGCTGCGGCTTCGATTTCCGTCGCTCGAATTTAATGATCTTGTCGTCGCTCATGTGGTCCTCTTCTCAGCGGTGGACGTAGTATCATACTATTGCCGGCTCGTTCGAAACAAACATGGACAAATCGTATCCCAAAAAGGAGCACAGCGTGACCCAGTTATCGGAGGCGGACGTTGCGGCCCGATGGAACGACAATGCCGATCAATGGGCACATGATGTTCGACAGGGTTACGATACCTATCGAGACCTATTTACGCTCCCGGCATTCCTGGCCTTCCTTCCCTCAATCAGCGGCTTGGACGTGATCGACTTCGGCTGCGGCGAAGCTTCCAATACGAGGCGGTTCGCCGCAATGGGCGCTCGAATGACCGGCATCGATCTTTCGGAGCAGATGATCCGCCATGCTCGCGCAATTGAAGAGCAGCAGCCGCTCGGCATCCACTACGCGATTAAATCTTATAGCCAGAACACCGGTTTCGAGGATGCCTCCTTCGATGCCGTCGTCTCAACCATGGCATTGATGGATGGGCCGGACTTCCCAGCCGCCATGCGTGAGGCATTCAGGTTGCTGCGCCCCGGCGGGTTTATCGCCTTCAGCATCCTGCACCCCTGTTTCATCACTCCCGGGTTACGATGGCAGAAGGAGGGCGACGGGAGGGCGACGGGGCTGGTGGTGTCGCGCTATTTCGATCAAACCGATTTCGTCGAGAGATGGCGCTTTGGCGACCGACCGAGCGACGATGACGTCGTACCGTTTGAGGTGCCACGCTTTCCCCGCACTATCGGCGAATATCTCAACGGCGTCGCTGATGCCGGGTTTCGTATCGTCGAAGTCCGCGAGCCGCAGCCGACGGCGGAGGCATGCGAGCTCGCACCTCGTTTCATCAGATGGCGCGATCTGGCCGCATTCCTGCTCATGATCCGGGCCGAACGTAGTGCGTGACAGGTCACGCGCCCTTGCAATCGGACGGATCGCTAGAGAGCCCAGCTATCCAGCCATTCTCGTTGCCGTAAACGAACTTCGGCGGGGACCTTTGTCAATGCTGGAGAAATCCGGGATGCGTCACAGACAGGATCGAAAGAGGGCCGCTTTGGCGGCACCCCCTTTTGAGTGCTTATGCAAAGATGAAGTCTGCGCTCGAGAAACTGGTAGCGGTGATAACGCCGTTCTGATCGTCAACGAGAACTGAAAACTCGCGTCCACCGGAATCAAAGCCCTTCACCAGCACGTCACCGCCAGCGGTATCGTACGCGTAGATCGTACCTGCCGCGCCAGTATTGGAATACAATTTAACCCCAAGCTTCTCGATGACAAACATGTCGAGACCATCCTGAAAGTCCATCACCGAATCCCGATCAGTCAATACCGTCGGCCCTCGAAAGACAAAGCGGTCGGCGTCGGCTCCGCCCCAGAGTACGTCCCTTCCCCCATCGCCGGAGATTGTGTCTTCGCCAGCGTCGCCATAGAGGGTGTCATTTCCCGCCCCGCCGACCAGGCGATCATGACCGTTGCCGCCACTCAGATCATCGTCGCCGGCGCCGCCTGTTAGAATGTCATCTCCGTCATCCCCGAACGCCCGATCGTTGCCCGCCCCCACGGAAATTCTGTCATTGCCTCTACCGCCATACGCTTCATCGGTCCCCCCTTCCGAATCCAACACATCATTGCCGTCGCCGCCGTCCAGGTAATTGTCACCGTTACCGCCATCGACGATGTCGTTTCCGCTCCCGCCGTACGTACGGTCGTTCCCCGACTGGCCCTTAAGGGCGTCATCGCCGCCTTCGCCATAGATTATGTCATTGCCTGCGCCGCCGCTGACCGCCTGCTGCGTCAATTTCCCAGTTGCAGGGTTCACGCGGTTATTGAAGCCGTCATTTCCCGCGCCAGCGAAGATGATGTCGTCACCATCACCAGCATCAATATACTCTTCGCCATTGCCACCGTAGATTACATCGTTACCACGGCCACCCAGAAAGTGGTCATGGCCTTCACCGCCATGCAACGTGTCGTTGCCATCTCCACCATCGGAAATGTCGTTTCCTCGTCCGCCAAAGAACGTGTCGTTCCCAGCCCCACCTTTGAATCGATCGTCGCCATCGCCACCTTCGGCATAGTCATTCCCGGCACCGCCCTCGATATAGTCGTTGCCATCGCCACCGTAGAGTTTATCGTCGCCGAGACCGCCGGAGAGATAGTCGTTGCCGGCGCCGCCCTCGACATTATCGTGGCCATCGCCACCGTAGAGCTTATCATCGCCCTGCCCGCCGTAGAGATAATCGTCGCCTGCATAACCCCAAATCTCGTTGTTGCCAAAAAGACCACGGATGATGTCGGCCAAGCTTGTTCCGCGTAAAAGCATTCTATCCCCTCCGGGTGGGCGACGGCAGAGCGCTCATGACGTGAGTAAGCATAGCGCTACCTGCCAAGTTTCTAAGGCCTCAAACCGAAAGAGACTATTCGGGCGGATGGACTAGACCACTTGGTTGATATGGCCAGTCCTGATTTGCGGACAGAGTCCTATAGCCGCCGACGAGAGCGCAACGGCTCATGAGTTGATGGCGATGTAAGGCTGGGCTCGACTCGCAATGGCCGAGATCTACACGAAAGAAGCGGAAAAAAGCGCCAAGGCAGCCTCGGAACGCCTTGCGAACAGAATGTAGGTCGCACCTATGACCCCGACCGGCCGCACCTGAACTAGAATCAATGACTTAGAGGGTGGTTTGGCGACCCCTGCAGGACTCGAACCTGCGACAACCTGCTTAGAAGGCAGGTGCTCTATCCAGCTGAGCTAAGGGGCCGTCTCAGCACGTGAGCCTCAATGGGTCCAGGGCTGCATCCGGTTGAAACGGAAATTGTCCGAATAGGAAACATTCTTGCGAGCCGCATCCTTGGGCGCGATCACGCGATACTCGATGCCGTTGCGCTCGGCATAGGCGATCGCCTGCTCAGCACTCTCGAAGGTCAGGCGAACCTGCTGCCGGGTGTCGGCGGAACTCGTGTAGCCCATGATCGGGTCGATCGTGCGCGGTCTTTCCTGATCGAACTCCAGCACCCACAGATGCGTCTTGGCCTTGCCGGACTGCATTGCTGTCTTTGCGGGGCGATAGATCTTCGCGGACATTGTTCTTAACAGCTCCCGTTGACCAAGAGATCAATGTTTTCACGTGATTGGATGGTCGGAGTGGAGAGATTCGAACTCCCGACCCTCTGGTCCCAAACCAGATGCGCTACCAGACTGCGCTACACTCCGCACCACGAAGGCGGAGATACACGCTTCGCCCTGCGGCTGCAACAGCAAATTTCGAGGCTGGCGCGGAGCCGGCGAATGCTTCAGTTCGCCCGCTCCGCGGCCGGAAGTCCCGCGCCTTCGAGCCTGTCGCCGGGGCTGATGCCGAGTCGCTTCACGGTTCCGGCGTTAAGCTCGAGCACGTAGGCCACCGGTTCTCTGGAATCGATAATGGCTTCCGAATGCGGAACCGCGTTCTCATGGATGGTACGGATGACGCCGTCACGCGCGATGAAGAGCATGTCGAGCGGCAGATAGGTGTTCTTCATCCACATCATCACCGGCCGCGTCTCGCCGAAATCGAACAGCATGCCGTGATCCGGCGCCATCTGCCGGCGATACATCAGCCCCTGCTCCCGCTGATCCGGCTGGGTCGCGAGCTCGACGGTAAGGTCATGCGTGCGTCCGCTCGCCGTTATCAGCCGCACCCGCTCCTTTGCAAAGGAAACCTCGGCCATGGCCGAGGCGACGAGCAGCGACAACAAAAAAAGCGCCGTCAGGGCGCTTCTTGCTGCTATGCCGACCACTCCGGGCATCAGTGCGACCGCGTGGTCGGCGTCGGCCCGTCGGGATGGATCTCCGCAGCCATCAGGCCCTTCTCCCCGTCCCCGAAGCGGCAGAGTACCACTTGGCCGGGCCTCAGCTCCGTCAGGCCAAAGCGGCGCAGCGTTTCCATATGCACGAAAATGTCTTCGGTGCCCTCCCCGCGCGTCAGGAAGCCGAATCCCTTGGTTCGGTTGAACCACTTCACGAGCACACGTTCGAGGCCGCTCGTCGGTGTGACTTGAACATGCGTTCTGACCGGTGGCAGCTGGGAGGGGTGAACGGCCGTCGATTGGTCCATCGAGAGGATGCGGAAGGCCTGGTAGCCACGATCCCGCTTCTGAATGAGAGCGACGACCCGGGCACCTTCCAGAACGGTCTGATATCCGTCGCGTCTGAGGCAGGTCACATGCAGCAAAACGTCCTGCATGCCGTTGTCCGGAACGATGAAGCCGAATCCCTTGGCAACGTCGAACCACTTTATGACCCCGGTAATTTCGATGAGATCAAGCGCGTCGTTACCGAATTCGCCATTATGGATGACGTCTTTCGAAGATGTCCTGTCAGCCATTCTCGCAGCCCCTCGTTACGCGCAACACTTCGATACGGTTAACTGATTCTTATGGGCCAGAATAACATCGTCCCGCTGCGCGTGTGCAAGCCCCTCGACATATTTTGACCTGAGACGTTTATAGGCATGCAGCCTTGCGTCTGGCTTGCCGTCGCCTCACTATACGCCATCTTCCACGAAACAGGGACATTCTCCAATGCGGTATCTGCATACGATGGTTCGCGTCAAAGACCTCGACCAGGCTCTTCATTTTTATTGCAAGCTTTTCGGGCTCCAGGAGATTCGCCGATACGACAACGAGAAAGGCCGCTTCACGCTCGTTTTTCTCGCGGCGCCCGGCGATCTCGACCGCGCCAAGGAGGAAGCCGCGCCCTGCCTGGAGCTCACCTATAATTGGGATTCCGAGGAATATGCCGGCGGGCGTAATTTCGGCCACCTCGCCTATGAGGTCGACGACATCTACGCGTTCTGCAGGGATCTGATGGACAACGGCGTTACGATCAATCGCCCGCCGCGCGACGGCCACATGGCCTTCGTCCGGTCGCCGGACGGCATCTCGATCGAGATCCTGCAAAAAGGCGAGCACCTGCCGGCTCAGGAACCCTGGGCTTCCATGGCCAATACGGGTGTCTGGTAAGCCTCGCACAATTGCCACCGGCTAATCGTCAGCCGTCGCCGGCCCTGCCGAGCGGCGCGGCACCGGCCGGCGCAAGAGGATCAATAGAACAGCGGATGATCTTCAGGCCCGGCTATTGCCGGGCTTTCGCTTATATTTTGCGAAGCTGAAATAGGTTGGTGCAGGTTTACAAAACACGCGGCGTTCATTACCTTGCCGCGCAGACGTTGAAACGGGGCTCTGCTTCGTCGTCACTTGCGGGGATAGCCCTATACTTGCCTGACCTTTCCCGTGGGGAGCCTAGCGCCCTCCGCGTGAAATTGTTGTGCCGTTCCGGAGCGTATTCGGAATCGGAACGTGTTGTGTGCGCGGTGCAAAGCAACCCGCATGCACGGAGAGCGGGGAAAAGGCGTTGCAACATCTGGAACCAGGATACAGTCTCCTGACGATCGGACGCGCCGCAGCATTATCCGTATCGCTTCTGGCACTGGCGAGCTGTGTGTCGGCAGTCGCCGACAATGAGACGATCAGCCCGCTCAATTCCCAACAGGTGGCTGAAGCAGCGCCGGCCGCATCCGAGGAGACGATGCGGGACGAGCAAGAGGCTGGCGCCGGCGCGACGGCGCAGGTGCCCGACGGTGAAGCGGGCCAGAACAGCGCCGCCATGCAGCCCGGTCTGGCCATGCAGGGCACTGCGCTGCGCGCGACAACATCGAGCATCTACGGGCAATCGCCGGCAGGACCGTCCGCCGAGGCGCGGCCGGACCCAAGCAGCCAGCCGACGGCAGCACCGTCGGCCGTCGCATCGCCGACGATGAATGCCAAGGCCAATAGTCTCTTCAGCAACGGACAGTCCGAGGCTCAACCGGTGATTCAAGCGCAACAGGGCGCGGCAGGCGAAGCTCCCGCGACAAACGAAGCGATTGCTGCCGCAACGCCGGCAGCCACCGGCGAAAGGGATACGCCCGCGGCCGTTCCGTTGCCTTTGAGCGCGCAGGCCGCATTATCAGGTGCGACGGCGGCCGCCCTGCAGCCGGTCGAAGTCGCCTCGCGGACGCCGGCGGATGCCACCCAGCCGGCGGGCTCCGACCACGGTGAGAAAGAGACTCAAGAGACGAAGAAGACCTGGACCCTCGCAAGCCTGTTTGCGCCGAAGCGCAGGGAAAAACAGCGGGCCGAATCGACACGCGCTGTGCCGGCAGGCGAGAAGAAAACGATTACCGCAAGCAATGCGGGACAGCCGCAGGTCGCTTCCCTCGCCTATACGTCACTGCCCGGCGTCAATATGAACCCGCTCTTCAGCATGGAACACGAAGCGCACGAGGCTGACGAGGACGACGCGCCCGTGGAAGTGGCGAACCTCTCGGGCCTTGCCCGACTCACGCCGAGCGGCCTCATCCTGCAAACGGAGAAGGTGGAGACAGGCTGTTTCAAACCGCAGCTTCTCGACATCCTGAAGACGGTGGAAGGTCATTACGGCCGCAAAGTCATGGTCACCTCGGGCCTTCGCGCCATCAAGGTCAACCGCAAGCGCCAGTCCCTTCATACGCGCTGCGAGGCGGCGGACATCCAGGTGGCGGGCGTCAGCAAGTGGGAGCTCGCGAATTTCCTGCGCAACGTCCCCGGCCGGGGCGGCGTCGGCACCTACTGCCATACCAACTCCGTCCATATCGACATCGGTCCCCAGCGCGACTGGAACTGGCGCTGTCGCCGTCGCAAAGGCTGATCGGCGATCGCTCCTGTTAACAAGGCCCATCGTGAGCAGCAGTGATTTTTCCCGCAAAAAATGAAAACTGCCACTTGCGGGAATCCGAAGCCCTCTCTATAAGCCACCTCGTCTTACAGCGACTTGCGTCTTTTCAGAGGCACAAGGCTTGCTGCAGCAGGCGCCCATCGTCTAGCGGTCTAGGACGCCGCCCTTTCACGGCGGAAACACGGGTTCGATTCCCGTTGGGCGTGCCAATTTCTCCTCTTATACTTGTGGATACTTCGCCTTGTATGTGGATGGGACGTCTTTGCTTTGCGTCACCATAGGATCGAGTTGACCTGTGCGGATCTCTTGCCGAAAAAGCAAAATAATCGCCTCCGATCACTTGCATGAATCCGATGCCCTCTCTATAAGCCGCCTTGTCTTACAGCGGCTTGCGTCTTTTCAGAGGCATCAGGCTTGCTGCAGCAGGCGCCCATCGTCTAGCGGTCTCAGGACGCCGCCCTTTCACGGCGGAAACACGGGTTCGATTCCCGTTGGGCGTGCCATTCCACCTCTTTTCTATTTCATGTTTTTCATAGTATGGTGCTGATCGTCACCAGCAGGCGCCCATCGTCTAGCGGTCAGGACGCCGCCCTCTCACGGCGGTAACACGGGTTCGAGTCCCGTTGGGCGTACCATTTCCTCACCTTGCGCGCGCATCATTTCGCTTCCGAATAGCGCTTGCGTCTGCTCCCGATCTTTTCCCAGGAAAAATCGAAATTTACCGCCCGCGGTCTCTTGCGAGAATCCGAAGCGCTCTCTATAAGCCGCCTTGTCTTACAGCGCGTGCGCCTTTCAGACGCACAAAATCGCTGCAGCAGGCGCCCATCGTCTAGCGGTCTAGGACGCCGCCCTTTCACGGCGGAAACACGGGTTCGATTCCCGTTGGGCGTGCCATTCCTCTTCAAAGTCTTTAAGAAAAGTCCGTAAGTCTCTGAGTCGGCTACACCCGTTCGCTCCGCCTCGGCGTTTAATTTGCTTTCGCGGCGTCCGTCACGCGCAGTTGAACCTTGCGTGTCCCCTGCCACAGATCCGCTGACACGGAACCCGCGACATGAACGGTGGCGCCGCGGCTGCCGAGCAGGAAATCGCCGAGCGGCGTCTCCGTCGCGCGGAAGGCGATGCCTTCCATGCGGCTGCCGTCCTGCCCCTCGAGCGTCACCTTCACGTGGTTGGCCCCGACCTGACGGCTATCGCGCAGTCGATGTTGCGGGAAGGCAAAGAGCGGCTGCGGATGGCCGGAGCCATAGGGTCCCGCCTGGTCGAGAAGATCTACGAGGTCGAGCGTCGCCCCGGCCGCTGCCAGCGCGCCATCGACCTTGAGCGTTTGGACGGCGACGAGATCGCGAACGGCAGCTTCGGCGCGCTCTTCGAAGAATTGCCGAAGCTGGCCGAGCTTACCGCGCTCGACCGTCAGCCCGGCGGCCATTGCATGTCCCCCGCCTTTGACCAGCAGGCCGTTGTCGACGGCCGCACGGACGAGCCGCCCCATGTCGAAACCGTTGATCGAACGGCCGGATCCGGTTCCGCGGCCGTTCGGATCGAACGCAATCGCAAAAGCCGGCCGGCGGAATTTCTCCTTGATGCGTGCCGCGATGAGGCCGACGATCCCGGGGTGCCAGTTCTGCCGGGCAGTGACGATCACCGACGCGCCCTCGCCCGTTCCGTATTCCGCCAGTACCTCGGCTTCCGCCTCCGCAAGCATCGCCGCCTCCATCGCCTGGCGATCGCGATTGAGTTCATCGAGCTGGGTGGCGATGATTTCCGCCGCCGCGGCATCGTCGAGGGTCAGCAGACGACTGCCGAGCGCAGCGTCGCCGATTCGCCCGCCGGCATTGATCCGCGGGCCAAGCAGGAAGCCGAGATGATAGGGCGTCACGGGTCCGCCGATCGCCGCCTTGCGCAAGAGTGCGGCGAGACCCGCATTGCCCATGTGCCGCGCAGCAAGCAGGCCCTTGACGACATAGGCCCGGTTGAGGCCTTTGAGCGGCACCACGTCGCAGACGGTCGCAAGCGCCACCAGGTCGAGCAGCGACAGGAGGTCGAAGGATGCCGCGCGCGGGTCGCCCCTGAGGCGGAGCACGCGCAATGTATTGACCAGTACAAGATAGACAACGCCCGCCGCGCAGAGATGGCCCTGCCCCGACAGGTCGTCCTCCCGGTTGGGATTCACCAGGGCGTGACACGGCGGCAGCACCGAGCCGACCTGATGGTGGTCGATGACCACGACATCGGTCCTGCGCTCTGCCGCCACCGCCAGGGCTTCATGGCTCGTCGAGCCGCAGTCGACCGTGACGATCAGTTCGGCGCCCCGATCGATCAATTGATCGATCGCCTGCGGGTTCGGACCGTAGCCCTCGAAAATGCGGTCGGGAATATAGATCTCGGCGGTGATATCGAAATGCCGCAGGAAACGCGCCATGAGCGCGGACGAGGCCGCACCATCGACATCGTAATCCCCGAAGATCACCACCTTCTCGCGGCGACGAATGGCATCCGCGAGCCGCTCGGCCGCCTTGCGGCCGTCGGTCAGGGTGTCGGGGTCAGGCATCAGTGCGCGCAACGTCGGCTCGAGGAATGCCGACGCGTCGTCCAGTCCGACGCCGCGCCCGGCAAGCACGCGCGCGATGAGTTCGGAATAGCCGTGGATCTGACTGATGGCCAGGGCACGGTTCTGGCCCGCCTGATCGAGGCGCGATACCCAGCGCTGACCGCTGACCGAGCGTTCAACGCCGAGAAATGCCCGCTGGATCGGATCCGCCAAAACGTCCATCTGTCTACCCGCCCGAAGTCCCTCCGTTCTTAGCGAAGATTTCGGCACTGAAAAACCGGCGGGGGTGCAGTTCGGCCTGCAAGTCGCCGGTCGCAGCGGCTTCTCAACAGATTTGATGAGGACGCGCGGTCACCAGGCCTTCGGACGCTCGATCCTGATAACCTGCGGCTCGCCGACGAGATAGCCCTCGCTCTTGATCGAGACGATCGCTTTGCGGACGGAAGCCTCTGATGTCGCATGCGTGACGAGGATGATCGTCTTCGGCTCGGCCGGGTCGGCATAGTGCTTGGAATGCTGCATGATCGATTCCAGCGAGATGTCGTTCTCCGCCATGTGCTTCGCCACATTGGCGAAGACGCCCGTACGGTCGACCACTTTCAACCGGATGAAGTAGCCGCCCTCATGGCTCTGCATCCGGGCGCGCTTATAGGGCAACAGCGCCTTCGCCGGACGGCCGAATGCCGGCACGTGCTGCGCGCCGGGTCGGCTCTTGGCGATGTCGGCGATATCGCCGAGCACGGCCGAGGCGGTCGCGTCCCCGCCCGCGCCCGGGCCGACCATCAGGAGTTCGCCAAGAATGTCGGATTCGATCGCAACCGCATTGGTCACCCCGTCGACCTGCGCGATGACGGTGTCGTGAGGTACCATGGTCGGATGGACGCGCTGCTCTATGCCGCTATCGGTCCGCTGGGCGACTCCGAGAAGCTTGATGCGGTAACCGAGGTCGGAAGCCGCCTGGATATCTTCGATCGAGATGTTGGTGATGCCCTCGAGATAGATGTCGTCGGCAGCAATCGCGGTGCCGAAGGCAAGGCTCGTCAGGATCGAGAGTTTGTGCGCGGTGTCGTTGCCCTCGATGTCGAAGGCCGGATCGGCCTCGGCATAGCCGAGCCGCTGAGCCTCCTTGAGGCATTCCTCGAAGGAGAGACCCTCCCTCTCCATCTTCGTCAGGATGTAATTGCAAGTGCCGTTCATGATGCCGTAGACGCGCGAGATCGTGTTGCCGGTCATCGACTCGCGAAGCGCCTTGATGACGGGAATGCCGCCGGCGACCGCAGCTTCGTAATTCAGAAGTGCGCCATGCTTCTCGGCAATTTCCGCCAGTTCGACACCATGTGCTGCCAGAAGCGCCTTATTGGCGGTCACCACATGGACGCCGCGCGTGAGCGCCGCCTTCACGCAAGAATAGGCCGGGTCTCCGGCGCCGCCCATCAGTTCGACAAAGACGTCGATGTCTGCTTCAGACGCCAGGGAAACTGCGTCGTCGAACCAGGCGATGTCCGAAAGCTTCACGCCCCGATCTTTCGCCCGGTCTCTTGCCGCTACGGCCGTAATCTCGATCGCCCTGCCGCATGTGGTCGCCATCGTCTCATGACGATCCTGGAGAATCCGCACGAGCGAGGCACCGACGGTCCCCAAGCCCGCAATGCCGATTTTGAGGGCATCTGCCATAGCAAGTTCCTAACACGTAGAGGCGCCCCGCCAGACCAGGCGGGGCAATTTGGGTGCGGAAACGGGCACAGCCCGGCTCCTTACCGATGTGCGTTGAGCGAGATGACGTTGTGCATCGTCTCGTCCGCCGAAGAAAGGAAGCGCTTGATATTGCGCGCGGCCTGGCGGATCCGGTGTTCGTTCTCCACCAGAGCGAGACGAACATAGTCGTCTCCCTGCTCGCCGAAGCCGATACCCGGAGCAACGGCGACATCCGCTTTCTCGACGAGAAGCTTGGAGAACTCGAGCGAGCCGAGATGGCGGAACTTCTCGGGAATCTTCGCCCAGGCGAACATCGTCGCCGGCGGCGGCGGAACCTCGAAACCGGCCTTGCCGAAGCTTTCCACCATGACGTCGCGGCGCCGCTTGTAGATGGCGCGTACCTCGGCGATATCGCTGCCGTCGCCATTCAGTGCCTGCGTCGCAGCTACCTGGATCGGGGTGAATGCGCCATAGTCCAGATAGGACTTCACGCGCGTCAGCGCCGCGATCAGTCGCTCGTTGCCGACGGCGAAGCCCATGCGCCAGCCGGGCATGGAGAAGGTCTTCGACATCGAGGTGAATTCGACGGTCACATCGGTTGCCCCCGGCACTTCCAGAACCGAGGGGGAGGTGCGTCGTCGAAGTAGATTTCCGAATAGGCGAGATCCGACAACACGATGATGTCGTGCTTCTTCGCAAACGCGATGACATCCTTGTAGAAATCGAGCGTCGCGACCTGAGCCGTCGGATTGGACGGGTAGTTGAGGATCAGCGCCAGAGGCTTCGGGATCGAGTGCCGGACCGCACGCTCGAGCGGCGGAAAGAAGCTCTCGTCCGGCTCGACCGAAATCGAGCGGATGACGCCGCCTGCCATCAGGAATCCGAAGGCGTGGATCGGATAGGTCGGATTCGGGCAGAGGACGACGTCGCCGGGTGCGGTAATGGCCTGCGCCATGTTGGCGAAGCCTTCCTTGGAGCCGAGGGTCGCGACGACCTGCGTCTCGGGATTGAGCTTGACGCCGAAGCGGCGTGCATAATAGGCGGCCTGCGCACGGCGCAGCCCGGGAATGCCCTTCGATGACGAATAACGATGCGTCCGCGGGTCCTGGACGACTTCGCACAGCTTGTCCACGATTGACTGCGGGGTCGGAAGATCCGGATTGCCCATACCGAGGTCGATGATGTCAGCACCGGCCGCTCGCGCGCTCGCTTTCAAACGGTTGACCTGTTCGAAAACGTAGGGCGGCAAACGCCGGACTTTATGAAACTCTTCCATCTCCAGACCTCATTTGGCGCGCGTCTTTGCAGCCCTTGGGCTCTTCGCTCGACATGCGCGGGGTGAACGGCCGCCATCGCGGCCATTCAACGCTTTGCGGCCAAAACACGAGAAAGGCAAGCGCTAATTCTCGATCTGTTTCAGCGTGTCGGCACCGTGCTGCTCGGCCAGAAGCTGCAATTCCTTCAGGCGACGCCGGTACTCGGCTTCGGAGATCGCGCCGGACCGGCGCTGCCCGGCAAGTGCGGTCAACTGCCCCTGCATGTTCAGCGCCTCCTCATTGGTCATCTGCTGCATGGCGGCGGGCTTTTGACCGTAAACCGAAGGATAGGTGGCAAGGTCCGCCGTCGAATTGCAGCCCGCGAGCACGCCTGCGAGAATCAGTGCGGACATCCAAGAAAGCGAACGCTGTTTTCCGACGGCAAGCATGCTGGCGATGACCTCTGTTTCTGCGGCGCAACGATGCGCTACAGCGCCGCGCGTCTTTCGGGACGCACAAAGGTCGCTGTAGCACTTTGATCTGCTGCATGTTTTTGTCCTTCGACCGGCTACGATCACGGGAACATGCAGTAGCCCTTGTAATCATTTTCGGGCAGAATGTAAAAATACAAAACAAACAAGATGCTGTGGAGGACGCCGGGTGACAGCAGAGAAGGCTGAGGGCGCTACGGGCTTTGCCGGCTTCGACCCGAAATCTGTCGAGCCCTACATCGTCAAGGATCCCGAAAGCCTGGCCATCAACATGGCTCGTGCGGCAGAGCAGCTCGGAAAAGCCGCTTCTGCATGGCTCGCCCCGCGCGAAGCGGGCGAGAAGACCGATAGTTTCGCCGAGCCCGTCTCCGATATGGTCAAGACGCTTTCCAAGGTCTCGGAATACTGGCTCTCCGACCCCCGGCGGACACTCGAAGCCCAGACCCATCTTCTCGGCAGCTTCTTCGATATGTGGTCGCGGACGCTCCACCGCATGGCCGGTGACGCCGTGGAGGACCCGGCCAACCTCCAGCGCAACGACAAGCGCTTCGCCGACGAAGACTGGGTGAAGAATCCGTTTTTCAACTTCATCCGCCAGGCCTATTTCGTCACCTCCGACTGGGCGGAGCGCATGGTGAAGGACGCCGAGGGCCTTGACGATCATACCCGCCACAAGGCGGCCTTCTACGTACGCCAGATTGCAAGCGCTCTTTCCCCGACCAACTTCATCACGACCAACCCGCAGCTCTATCGCGAAACGGTGGCGTCGAGCGGCGCCAATCTCGTGAAAGGCATGCAGATGTTGGCGGAAGACATAGCCGCCGGGCGCGGCGAGCTTCGGCTCCGCCAGACGGACACCAGCAAGTTCGCCATCGGAGAGAACATCGCGATCACTCCGGGCAAGGTGATCGCGCAGAACGATGTCTGCCAGGTGCTGCAATACGAGGCGAGCACCGAGACCGTGCTGAAGCGGCCGTTGCTCATCTGCCCGCCCTGGATCAACAAATTCTACGTGCTGGACCTCAACCCGGAGAAGTCCTTCATCAAATGGGCGGTCGACCAGGGCCACACGGTCTTCGTCATCTCCTGGGTAAACCCGGACGAACGCCATGCCTCCAAGGATTGGGAAGCCTATGCACGCGAAGGCATAGGTTTCGCGCTGGATATTATCGAGCAGGCAACCGGCGAGCGCGAAGTCAATTCCATCGGCTATTGCGTCGGCGGGACGCTGCTCGCCGCCACCCTGGCGCTCCATGCCGCGGAAGGCGACGACCGCATTCGCTCCGCGACGCTCTTCACCACGCAGGTGGATTTCACCCACGCCGGCGATCTCAAGGTCTTCGTGGACGACGACCAGATCCGCCACCTCGAAGCCAATATGAGCGCCACCGGCTACCTCGAAGGCTCGAAGATGGCGTCTGCCTTCAACATGCTCCGGGCTTCGGAACTGATCTGGCCCTATTTCGTCAACAATTACCTCAAGGGCCAGGATCCCCTGCCCTTCGACCTGCTTTACTGGAACTCCGATTCGACGCGAATGCCCGCGGCCAACCACTCTTTCTATCTGCGCAACTGCTATCTCGAGAACAGGCTCTCCAAGGGCGAGATGGTGCTTGCCGGCCGCCGCGTCTCGCTCAGCGACGTAAAGATTCCGATCTACAATCTCGCGACGAAAGAGGACCACATCGCGCCGGCAAAGTCGGTTTTTCTCGGCAGCAGCAGCTTCGGCGGCAAGGTGACCTTCGTGCTCTCCGGCTCCGGGCACATCGCCGGTGTCGTCAACCCTCCCGCCCGAAGCAAGTATCAATACTGGACGGGAGGCGCGCCGAAGGGCGACCTCGATACCTGGATGGGTAAGGCGAAGGAAACGGCCGGGTCGTGGTGGCCGCATTGGCAGGGCTGGGTCGAACGGCTCGACAAACGCAGGATCCCGGCGCGCAAGGCCGGAGGTCCGCTCAATTCCATCGAGGAAGCGCCCGGCTCCTACGTGCGCGTGCGCGCCTGACCGCAGAGAGTGCAATCCCCTTGAATTACCCTCGCCCGCTCGTCCCTGCGACGCTTGTGCAGCGTTACAAACGCTTCCTGTTCGACGCTATTCTGGCCGATGGAACGGCAATCACGGGTTCATGCCCGAATACCGGCTCGATGCGTGGCCTGACCACACCGGGCTCGCCGGTCTGGCTCTCGGAACACGACAGTCCGACGCGCAAGTATCGCCACATGCTGGAGATCGTCGAGGCGGACGGCACGCTGGTCGGCATCAACACCGGATTGCCGAACCGGATCGCCGAAGAGGCGATCATGGCCGGACAGGTGGGCGATCTTCACACCTACGGCACGCTCCGGCGCGAGCAGAGATACGGCCGCAACTCCAGGATAGATATTCTGCTTAGTGATGCGGAAAAGGGCCTCGCCTATGTCGAGGTGAAGAACGTCCATTTCAGCCGCGTCCGCGGTCTCGCCGAATTCCCGGACAGCCCGACCCAACGCGGTGCGAAACATCTCGAGGAACTGGGCGATATGGTCGAGGCGGGACACCGCGCGATCATGCTCTATCTTATCCAGAGAGGCGATTGCAGTCGCTTCCGCATATGCCGTGAGCTCGACCCGGTCTATGCTCGTGCTTTCGAAAGGGCGAGCGCACGCGGCGTCGAGGCCTATGCGGTCAAATGCGCGGTATCGCCGGCGCAAATCCTGGCGGCAGGACCGATCGTAGTGGACGAACCGGTCCCTGCTGTTTTATGAAAATCGCCTGAAACAACGGAAATCTGGAATGGTAACTTACATCGAGGCCGACGCGGCTCCCTACAAGAACACCGGTGTCATTCGACTTTACGGGCCGGAGGGGTTTGAAGGCATGCGCAAGGCCTGTCAGGTGACCGCGCGCTGCCTCGACGAGCTCGTGGCGCGCGTGAGCCCGGGCGTGACCACGGACGAGATCGACCGCTTCGTCTTCGAGTTCGGCATGGACCACGGCGCGCTCCCTGCAACCCTCAACTATCGCGGCTACACGAAATCCTCCTGCACCTCGATCAATCACGTGGTCTGTCACGGCATCCCCAACGACAAGCCGCTGCGCGAAGGGGACATCGTCAACATCGACGTGACCTATGTGGTCGATGGGTGGCACGGCGATTCAAGCCGGATGTATCCCGTCGGAGAGATAAAGCGTGCCGCCGAGCGCCTGCTGGACGTAACGCATGAATGCCTGATGCGCGGCATAGCGGCGGTTCGCCCGGGCGCGCGCACGGGGGCAATCGGCGAGGCGATCCAGGCCTATGCGGAAGCCGAGCGTTGTTCGGTGGTTCGCGACTTCTGCGGTCACGGCGTCGGCCGGCTCTTTCACGACGCGCCCAATATCCTTCACTATGGCAGCGCCAATGACGGGCCGGAGCTCAAGGAAGGCATGATCTTCACGATCGAACCGATGATCAATCTTGGCCGCCCGCATGTGAAGGTCCTCTCGGACGGATGGACGGCGGTTACGCGCGATCGATCCCTGTCGGCCCAATATGAACACACGGTGGGCGTCACGGCGGACGGCTGCGAGATATTCACGCTCTCACCGGCCGGCCTCTTCAAGCCCGGCATTCACGTCGCGGGCGACGCGTGACGAAGACCCCGCCCGCCGAACCCGACGACCTTTTCGACGCCGCGGACGAACGCCGGTTTTTCCCGCAGAAGCCGACCCGCGACAGCCACGCAACCGCGCCGGCGACGGATACGCACTATCACGGCCATCGGGACCGCCTGAGAGCCCGCTACCGCGAACACGGGGATGCGGCGCTGGCGGATTACGAACTCCTCGAGCTCATCCTCTTCCGCCTCATACCCCGCCGCGATACCAAGCCGATCGCCAAGGCGCTGCTCGACCGCTTCGGCACGCTGGCAGCCGTCTTCGGCGCTCCCTTGCACCTCCTTCAGGAAGTCAAAGGCGTCGGAGAGTCCGTCGCGCTCGATCTCAAGCTCGTCGCGACCGCCAGCCACCGCATGCTCAGGAGCGAATTGCGCAACAAACAGGTTCTGTCCTCCTGGAGCGCCGTGATCGACTATTGCCACGCGGCGATGGCGCATGAGACGAAGGAGCAGTTCCGCATCCTTTTCCTCGACAAGCGCAACACGCTGATCGCCGACGAGGTTCAGCAGCAAGGAACGATCGACCACACGCCCGTATATCCCCGCGAGGTGGTCAGGCGCGCTTTAGAACTTTCCGCTACCGCCTTGATTTTAGTGCACAACCATCCCTCCGGCGACCCGACGCCGTCACGTGCCGACATCGACATGACCAAGCTCATCGCCGAGGCCGCCAAGCCGCTCGGCATCGCGCTTCACGATCACGTCATCATCGGCAAAGACGGCCACGTCAGCCTCAAAGGGCTTCGATTGTTCTGATGGAAAATATGCAGCAGACGCATCCAGAACAGGGCGCTGCGGCATTGCACGTCATCAAACGGTGCGATTGACGATATAGCTGTGCCTGCGCGAAAGATGCCGCATCGCACAACGATTCTCACGCGAGCAGGGGAAGCGTTCATGAACCAGTACGATCTCATCGTTGTCGGCAGTGGTCCGGCCGGGCGCAGGGGCGCCATCCAGGCCGCGAAGCTGGGCAAGAAGGTGCTCGTCATCGAACAGGGAAAACGGGTCGGCGGCGTTTCCGTCCACACCGGTACCATTCCGTCGAAAACGCTGCGTGAAACGGCGCTCAACCTGACCGGCTGGCGCGAGCGCGGCTTCTACGGCCGCTCCTATCGGGTCAAGCAGGAGATCAGCGCCGAAGATCTGCGCCGTCGTCTCATCATAACGCTCAACCACGAGGTGGAGGTGCTCGAACACCAGTTCGCGCGAAACCGCGTACAGCACATCCGTGGCAGGGCGAGCTTCGTCGGGCCGGCGACGCTCGAGATCTCCAAGGATGACGACGAGAGCATGCTCGTTTCCGGCACCAGCATCCTGCTTGCAGTGGGAACGAAGCCCTTTCGGCCTGACTACATGCCTTTCGACGGCAGGACGGTCGTAGACAGTGACGAACTGCTCGACATCCGTGAACTGCCCCGCTCGCTGGTGGTGATCGGCGCCGGCGTCATCGGCATCGAATACGCCACCATCTTCAGCGCCCTCGACATCCAGGTAACGGTCATCGACCCGAAGGACACCATGCTCGATTTCATCGACCGGGAGATCGTCGAGGACTTCACCTATCAGTTGCGCGACCGCGCGATGAAACTGAACTTGGGCCAGAAGGCGGACAAAGTGGAGCGGCTCGACAACGGCAAGGTGCTGCTTAGCCTCGACAACGGCCGCAAGATCACGACGGACATGGTGCTTTTCGCCGCCGGCCGGATGGGCGCGACGGATGCGCTCAATCTTCCTGCGGCAGGTCTCGAGGCCGACGCCCGCGGTCGGCTGACCGTCAATCCGGAAACGTTCCAGACGACCGTTCCGAATATCTACGCCGCCGGCGATGTCGTCGGCTTTCCGAGCCTCGCCTCGACCTCGATGGAACAGGGCCGCATCGCGGCCCGTGTTGCGGTCGGCGCAATCGCCAAGGAGCCGCAGAAATATTTCCCCTACGGCATCTATGCCGTGCCGGAAATATCCACCTGCGGCCTATCCGAGGAAGAGGTCAAAGAGCGCGGAATTCCCTACGAATGCGGCATCGCCCGGTTCCGCGAGACTTCGCGCGGGCACATCATGGGCCTGGATTCGGGACTCTTGAAGATGATCTTCTCGCTTAGGACGAGGCGGCTGCTCGGCGTCCACATCATCGGCGAAGGTGCGACCGAACTCGTCCATATCGGCCAAGCCGTCCTCAACCTGAAGGGCACCGTCGAATATTTCGTCGAGAATACCTTCAACTACCCTACCCTGGCCGAAGCCTACAAGATCGCGGGCCTCGATGCATGGAACCGCATGGGAGAGATCAAGACGGAATGACGGCGGGACTAAGTCCCTTCTTCCCGTCAAAACGGGGAGAAGGGCCGGCAGGCTGGATGAGGGGCGGATACGCCCACGGAATCAGCTGGCGCGGACCACCGCGTCGCCGCGCTCGGCAAGTGCCGCGAGATCGGCCGGCTTCAGTTCCACCGACTCGCCGCAGCCGCAGGCAGAAGTTTGATTAGGATTGTTGAAGGTGAAGCCCGAGCGCAGCGTGGTGGTCTCGAAATCCATCTGCGTGCCCAGAAGGTAAAGCACGGCCTCTGGGGCCACCCAGACCTTCGCCCCCTGGTGCTCGACCAGGTCGTCCTTCGAATTGGGTTCGCTCACGAGATCGACGGCATATTCCATGCCGGCGCAACCGCCCTTCTTGATGCTGACGCGGATGCCTTTGGCCTCTCCTCCGGCATTTTCCACGATCGACCGAACCCGGCTGGCGGCGGCATCGGTCAGGCTCATAACGGCAAAGCCCATAGGCTCCATCTCCTTCGTATCGCCGGGTTAAAGGCCCGGCGCTTCCAGACTGAATGTAATGCCCGCGTGCCGACGGATCAATATCGGCAGGTGCTCAATACCAGCCGAGCGCAACCTGCGCCTCTTCCGACATGCGGTCAGGCGTCCACGGCGGATCGAAGGTCATCGACACTTCGACGCCCGAAACGCCCTCGACGGCGCCTACGGCATTTTCGACCCAGCCCGGCATCTCACCGGCAACGGGGCAGCCCGGCGCGGTCAGCGTCATGTCGATCTTCACCATACGGTCGTCTTCGATGTCGATCTTGTAGATGAGGCCGAGTTCGAAGATGTCCGCCGGTATTTCCGGGTCATAGACGGTTTTGAGCGCCGCGATGATGTCATCGCTGAGGCGCGCCAGTTCCTCCGGCGGAATGGCCGAATGAACGATGCCTTCGCGGACGTCGACTTTTTCTTGTGTTTGCTCGAGACCCATGTCCGTCTCCCTGAAGCGAAAAACTTGCGTGCGTGTTCCAGCGCGTCCGCCAGCGCATCGACCTCGGCCGTGGTGTTGTAGAGACCGAAGGACGCCCGGCATGTGGAGGTGACGCCGAACCGTTTCAAGAGCGGCTGCGCACAATGCGTTCCGGCCCGCACGGCAATGCCGGCACGGTCGATGACCATCGACACGTCATGGGCATGGATGCCGGCGATCTCGAAGGAAAAGATACTCCCCTTGCCGGGTGCGTCGCCGAAAACCCTCAGCGAATTGATCGAGGACAGGCGCTCGCGGGCATAGGCCGTCAGGCTCGCCTCATGAGCCCTGATCGCCTCGCGGCCGACCTTCTCCATGTAATCGAGCGCATAGCCGAGCCCGATCGCCTGGACGATCGGCGGCGTACCGGCCTCGAAGCGATGCGGCGGATCGTTGTAGGTGACGCGGTCCTCGGTCACCTCCTCGATCATCTCGCCGCCACCCATGAAGGGGCGCATTTCCTTCAACCGTTCGGTCTTGCCATAGAGCACGCCGATGCCGGATGGACCGTAGAGCTTGTGACCGGTCATCACATACCAGTCGCAATCGATGTCCTGGACGTCGACGGGCATATGCACCGCACCCTGGCTGCCGTCGACAAGCACCGGAATGCCGTGCTCGCGGGCAATGCGGCAGATCTCCTTGACCGGGACCACGGTGCCCAGCGCGTTCGACATGTGCGTGATGGCGATGAGCTTCGTCCGCTCCGTCAGGCATTTGACGAAGTCTTCGATGTGGAACGCGCCGTCGTCGTCGATCGGCGCCCAGACGAGCTTCGCGCCCTGTCGCTCGCGAATAAAGTGCCAGGGAACGATATTGGAGTGATGCTCCATGATCGAGATGACGATCTCATCCCCCTCGCCGAGCTGCGGCATTCCATAACCGTAGGCGACCGTGTTGATCGCCTCCGTCGAGGACTTGGTGAAGATGATGTTGTCGACCGAGGGCGCATTCAGGAAACGGCGAACCTTTTCGCGCGCCTGTTCGTAGGCTTCCGTCGCGGCATTCGACAGGAAATGCAGGCCGCGATGGACGTTGGCGTATTCGTTGGAATAGGCATGGGCAACGGCGTCGATGACGAGTTGCGGCTTCTGCGCCGACGCGCCGTTGTCCAGATAGACGAGCGGCTTGCCATAGACCGTCCGTGAAAGGATCGGGAAATCCTTCCTGACCGCTTCGACGTCGTATGCCGCTACCGGCGGCGCAGGATGTTCCATGTCTCTATCCAATCAGGCGTGCTTTTCGAGCCAGGCCGCGACTATGCCTTCCAGCGCCTCGACCAGTGCCTCGTCGTCTTCCAGTTCCTCGACGATCTCGGCGACGAAAGCATTGACGAGCATGGCGCGCGCCTTGTTTTCCGGAATGCCGCGAGCGAGAAGGTAAAAGAGCTGCGTGTGATCAATATCGATGACCGTTGCACCGTGGCCGCACTGCACGTCATCTGCAAAGATTTCGAGTTCCGGCTTCGCAGAGAAATCCGCGTCGTCGGACAAGAGCAGCGTGTTGCACGACATTTTGGCGTCGGTCTTCTGCGCGTCCTGTGCGACCAGGATCTTGCCCTGAAACACGCCCTTCGCCCGATCGAAGACGACGTTGCGGATGATCTCGCTCGACGTCGTGTGCGGCACGTTGTGGCTCAGCGTGAACGTCAGATCCGTGTGGCTGTCCCCGCCGAGCAGGTTGATGCCGCGCAGCGTCAGGTCGGAGCCCTCGCCGCTCGCACGGCCATGCAGTTCCTGACGGACCAGCTTGCCGCCGGCGTTGATGACGAAGAGGTGCAGCTTCGCGTCCTTGCCGAGATCGAAGCGGATCTGGCCGAGATGCGTGTCCGCCGGACCCTGCTGCTGCAGGATGATCCAGATCACGTCGGCGCCGTCTGCGAGCGTCACGTCGCTTACCGAGGAAACGAAGCTCGGCTCCGCATTCGTCGAAAGATGGCGTTCGATTACGGTCGCTTTCGCGCCGGCGCCGAAGGAGACCGGAAAGCGCGTATGCGCCTGACCATGACTCTGAACCACCTGGATTTCGATCGGAGCTTCGATCTGCGCGCCGGCGGCGACGGTGATTTCCAGTCCGCCGCGCACGAGGCCGCCATTGATCCGGCCGATCGCATCATCCGAGCCGAGCACGGAGAGCCCGGCTACCGCCGAGCCATCGAGCAGGCTCTCGGTATAGGAGCGAGTGGTCAGCTCTTCGGGAACGCTCTTGATATCCGCCTGGCCGTTGCGCACGGACAGAACAGACGAGCCCGGGACGACCGGCTCGACGCGGTCGGCAAAGGCGGCCGGATCGGCCGCCGGCACCGCCCGCAGCAGCGTACGCAGGTCGGTATAGTGCCAGGCTTCGACGCGGCGCGTCGGCAGACCTGCCGTCTTCAACTCGTGAACCAGCGTGTCGCGAAGCGACAGCACAGCCCCGTCGCCCGGCAGATCACCGATCTGCGCCGTATAGGCATCGACGAGCGCCGTTTCGGCCGCCGTCATCTTAATGGCCTGTTGCATATTCATTCGAACACTCCTTCGACAGGCGTCAGGCTGCCGCCTCGATGATATCCGCGTAGCCGTTGGCCTCGAGTTCGTGCGCCAGCGTCTTGTCGCCGGACTTGATGACCTGGCCCTTGTAGAGCACATGGACGGTGTCCGGAACGATGTAGTTGAGCAGGCGCTGGTAGTGCGTAATGACGACGACAGCGCGATCAGGCGAGCGCAGTGCGTTGACGCCATCGGCAACGATCTTCAGCGCATCGATGTCGAGGCCGGAGTCGGTCTCGTCGAGAACGCAGAGCTTCGGCTCGAGCAGAGCCATCTGCAGGATTTCCGCGCGCTTCTTCTCGCCGCCCGAGAAGCCGACATTGAGCGGACGGCGCAGCATTTCGGGCGCGATCTTCAGCTCGGCGGCAGCTTCCTTGACGCGGCGCATGAATTCCGGCGTCGTCAGTTCCTCTTCGCCGCGGTATTTGCGCTGTTCGTTCATCGCCACCTTCAGGAACTGCATGGTGGCGACACCCGGGATCTCGACCGGATACTGGAAGGCGAGGAAGATGCCCTTCGCGGCTCGCTCCGAAGCGTCGAGCTCCAGGATGCTTTCGCCGTTATAAAGAATGTCGCCTTCGGTCACTTCATAATCTTCGCGCCCCGACAGGATGTAGGAGAGCGTCGACTTGCCGGAACCGTTCGGCCCCATGATGGCCGCGACTTCGCCGGCCTTCACGGTCAGGTTCAGGCCGCGGATGATCTCTGTGCCGTCCTCGGCGATGCGTGCGTGCAGGTTCTTGATTTCAAGCATGTGTGTTCGTCCTCTTGGGAAACGAAATCTTCTATCGCGCACAAATTCCGTGCGCCGGTTCGGTATTCGGACGGGCCTTAGCCCACGGAGCCTTCGAGCGAGATGCCGATCAGCTTCTGTGCCTCGACGGCGAATTCCATCGGCAATTCCTGGATAACTTCCTTGACGAAGCCGTTGACGATCAGAGCGATCGCCGCCTCTTCCGGAATGCCGCGCTGCAGGCAGTAGAAAAGCTGGTCCTCGGAAATCTTGGACGTCGTCGCCTCGTGCTCGAACTGCGCAGTCGAATTCTTCGCCTCGATATAGGGCACCGTGTGCGCACCGCACCGATCGCCGATCAGAAGCGAATCGCACTGGGTGAAGTTGCGGGCGTTCTCGGCCTTGCGGTGCGCCGAGACCTGACCGCGATAGGTGTTTTCCGAAACACCGGCTGCAATGCCCTTGGAGATGATGCGGCTCGACGTGTTCTTGCCGAGGTGGATCATCTTCGTGCCCGAGTCGATCTGCTGGTGACCATTGGAAACCGCGATCGAGTAGAACTCGCCACGCGAACCGTCGCCGCGCAGGATGCAGGACGGATATTTCCAGGTGATCGCCGACCCGGTCTCGACCTGGGTCCAGGAGATCTTCGAGTTCTTGCCGCGGCAATCGCCACGCTTGGTCACGAAATTATAGATGCCGCCCTTGCCCTGCTTGTCGCCAGGATACCAGTTCTGCACCGTCGAGTACTTGATTTCGGCATCGTCGAGCGCAATCAGTTCGACCACTGCCGCATGAAGCTGGTTCTCGTCGCGTTGCGGCGCCGTGCAGCCTTCGAGATAGGAGACATAGGCGCCTTCGTCGGCGATGATGAGCGTACGCTCGAACTGGCCCGTGTTCTTCTCGTTGATGCGGAAATAGGTCGAAAGCTCCATCGGGCACCGAACGCCCTTCGGCACATAGACGAAGGAGCCGTCGGTGAAGACCGCTGAGTTCAGCGTCGCATAGAAGTTATCCGACTGCGGCACCACCGTACCGAGATACTTCCGCACGAGGTCCGGATGCTCCCGCATCGCCTCGGAGATCGACATGAAGATGACGCCGGCCTTCTTCAACTCTTCCTTGAAGGTGGTGACGACGGAGACCGAATCGAACACCGCATCGACGGCGATCTTCGACTTCTCGACGCCGGCGAGAATTTCCTGTTCCTTCAGCGGAATGCCGAGCTTCTCGTAGACCTTGAGGAGTTCCGGGTCGACCTCGTCGAGCGACTTCGGCCCGGTGGTGCCCTTCGGCGCCGCGTAATAATGGATGTCGTTGAAGTCGATCTTCGGATAGCGGACGCGCGCCCAGGTCGGCTCCTCCATGGTCTGCCAGCGGCGATAAGCCTCCAGGCGCCATTCGAGCATCCATTCCGGTTCGTTCTTCTTGGACGAGATCAGGCGGATGATATCCTCGGACAGCCCCTTCGGAGCAAGGTCCATCTCGATCGTCGTCTCGAAGCCGTATTTATACTGGTCCACGTCGATCTGGCGGACCTGATCAATGGTTTCCTGCACGGCAGGCATGTCGTTCTCCAATCTCGCCGGATCCAAGGTCCGGCAGCTTGTCAATACGATGCAAGTATTCGCGCACCGCTTATGTAATGGCTAAAAGGCGCTTTTCACCCCATTTGCCAAGCGGAAAATTGCTTTTCCGCAATTTCATTCAATGCTCTCCGCTTCACGCCGCCTGTCCGGCCGAGCGGCGCCGCGCCGCCACTTTCGCGAATGCTGCCGCGCAGCGCTCGATTTCCGCTTGCGTCGTCGCCTCGCCGATCGAAATCCTGAGCGCACCCTGGCGGGGATCGTAGCCCATGGCGGTCAGGACGTGACTTTGCCCGACCTTCCCGGACGAGCAGGCCGAGCCTGCCGACAAGGCGACGCCCTCGAGATCGAAAGCGATTTGTCCGGTCTCGGCCTTCAGCCCCGGAAGCGTGAAGAAGCATGTATTTGCCAGGCGGGGCTCGTCGCGCCCGTGGATCACCACATCGGGGGCGCAGGACTGCATTTCCGCCTCGAGGCCGTCGCGCAGCGCGGCTATGGCGGCCATGCGCCCGTCGATATTCCCAGCCGCGGCGCGTGCTGCAGCCGCAAAGCCCGCAAGCGCGGCTGCATTCTCGGTCCCCGAACGGTGGCCCCTTTCCTGTCCGCCGCCGCGAATCAGTGGAGAAGGCATCATGATCTCGCCGCGGGCGACGAGTGCGCCCGCCCCCTTTGGGCCGCCGATCTTGTGCGACGACAGGATCAGAAAGTCAGCACCGAGCGATGAGATCGAAAGCGGCAGACGGCCGGCCGCCTGGACCGCATCGGCGACCAGGATACCGCCATGTGCGCGCACGATCGCCGCAACCTCGGCGACCGGCTGAATGATGCCCGTTTCGTTATTGGCAAGCATGACGGCCACCATCGGCAGACCGGTCTCACGGTCATGGGCCTGAAGCAGATCGTCGAGCGCTGCGCAGTCGACGATCCCGGCATTTGTCACCGGTATCTCGCAAGCATCCTCGCGCGCGAAACGCCCGCCCTCGCGCACGGCCGGATGCTCGATCGCCGAAACATAGAGCTTGCCTGCCTTGAGCGGCGTGCGCCCCATGCGCAACTGCGGCGTCAGCACCATGTTCGCCGCTTCCGTCGCGCCGCTGGTAAAGACGACCGCTGCGGGTTGCGCGCCGCACAGAGTGGCAACATCGCGTCTGGCGCTCTCGACAAGAGCGCGCACCGCACGCCCTTCGCCGTGGACCGAAGAGGGATTGCCGAGCTGATCGAGCGCGTACAGGAGCGCCTCGCGCGCTTCCGGCAGAAGCGGCGCCGTGGCGTTCCAGTCCATGTAGATGCGCGATCCCGACATCGATTCCTTCGCTAGGCTGCTGCGACCGCTTCGAACGGCCCGTTGCATTTTCCTTGAATTTTCCGCGCCGCTTGCCTTAAGAGACGAAGCTTATGCGGAGGTCCGCACCAAAGTTTTGAACGGTTCTAAAGTAGGTTCTAGAAAAGCTGACTGGTTTAGTCAAGACAGATCGGCACCAAGAACGACGGAATTGAACCAAAGCACTCCCGGAGAGCCAATGCCCGAAATCATTTTCAACGGACCGGCCGGTCGCCTTGAGGGCCGCTATCAGCCTTCGAAGCAGAAGAGCGCACCGATTGCGATCATCCTGCATCCGCACCCGCAGTTCGGGGGCACGATGAACAATCAGATCGTGTACCAGCTCTTCTACATGTTCCAGAAGCGCGGCTTCACCACCTTGCGCTTCAATTTTCGGGGCATCGGCCGCAGCCAGGGCGAATTCGACCATGGTGCCGGTGAGCTTTCCGATGCCGCGTCCGCGCTCGACTGGGTACAGAGCCTGCACCCCGATTCCAAGAGCTGCTGGGTCGCCGGCTACTCGTTCGGCGCCTGGATCGGCATGCAGCTGCTGATGCGGCGTCCGGAAATCGAGGGCTTCATGGCGGTGGCACCGCAGCCGAACATCTACGATTTCTCCTTCCTGGCGCCCTGCCCCTCTTCCGGTCTGATCATCAACGGCGATTCCGACAAGGTCGCGCCGGAAAAGGACGTCAATGGGCTCGTCGAGAAGCTCAAGACGCAGAAGGGCATCCTGATCACGCATAAGACGGTACCGGGCGCCAACCACTTCTTCAACGGCCAGGTCGAGACCCTCATGGCCGAATGCGAAGACTATCTCGACCGCCGGCTCAACGGCGAACTGGTACCCGAGCCCGCGGCAAAACGCATCCGCTGAACCGCACCATTCCATGAGGCAGCCCGGGAATCCTGCACGTTTCCCGGGCTGTCGCTTGCCGTGCGTCTAGTGCCTGTTTGAGATTCATTTTGAGTTTATGACGGCTGCGAGATGGATAATGGCGTTGAAGCTCGGGTCGGTTTTGTCGGCACGCATGGCAATGCGCTTGAATTCCTTGAGTACCGAGCGCGCTGTTCCGTTGATCGTAGCCGATCAATGGCAAAAAGATGCAGCAACTCAAAGTGCTACAGCGACCTTTGCGCGTCTGATAAGACGCGCGGCGCTGTAGGAAAATTTTTCGGAGGACTGCAATCTCTCCTCGCCTCATCCCTGTGCTTGACACAGGGATCCAGCAGCGCCGCGTCTGCGGCGCGGAAGAGCCTTTTCAGCCCAAGGACTTGGTCTGGCTGGATTCCTGTGACAAGCACAGGAATGAGGGACCGGGGATGTGCGGCCCCTACAACTTTCGCTTGATCCACTGGGAAACAGCGGGGGTCACGACACGCGCGGACGGCTCTGCGGATTCGACACGATTGCGCCCCGCGGCTTTGGCAGCGTACAGCGCCTTATCCGCCCTCTGTAGCGCCGTTTCCAGCGGCTCTCCCGGTTCGATCGCCGCCACACCGAAGCTTGCGGTGATCGTCGCCGTCTCCGGGAGCCCGGGGATAGGCGTTGAGGCGGTGGCGGCACGCATTCCCTGAGCAACGACACGCGCATCGCTCAGGCTCACGCCGGGAAGAAACACCGCAAACTCCTCGCCGCCGAGGCGTGCCGCCGCAGCACGGCTGGGCATGAGTTCGAGAAGCACACGCGCGAACTGGCGGATTACCTCGTCGCCCGTGTGGTGGCCATAGGTGTCGTTGACGCCTTTGAACCGGTCGAGATCCGTAAGGATCAGCGCGCCCGGACCCTCGGCGTTGCGGGTCGGCAACAAAGGGGCGACGCGCTCGATGAAGCCGCGCCGGTTCAGGAGACCCGAAAGGGCGTCGGTCTCGGAGCTGGCGCGTGCCTTGTCAATGATGTCCTTGACCATGACGCCCAACATCGCGACGCCGGTCCCGACGATCAGCGCGGCGCCGAACGCCTGCGAAATCAAGGCGAAGGGGCTCTGAAGATAGTCCGAAGCCGTGGCGCCCGCCCCCGCGGCGACGGCCGCATAGATCTTGACGAGGAAATGGAGCGCATTCATCGCGAGGAAGCCAATTAGGATCCAGTCCGCGTAGGAGCGGCGCCGGGAACGGATAACCGCGGCTGCGGTCCAGGCCTGGATGAGGAAGAACGGCGCCTGGTAGAAGAAGGCGTGCCGCAACGTTCCGCGCGGAAGATCGTAGATAAACAGATCGAGGATTACCGAAGCGGCGAAGAAAGCCGCAAGGGCCCACGGCTTTGACGGTACGCCATAAAAGAGCCCGAGGCCGAAACGCAGGAGACAAAAGCCGGCAAGGACACTTGCGAAAGCCCCGACGGCGAAGAGCTTGGGTACAGGCGTAAACGGCAGAACGGCTTCACAAATCGCAGCCAGAGAGGCTATGGCAAATCCAGCGGCGCACCAGGCTGCCGGCCGCCCCGGACGTCGTTTCGCGGCGATGACGAGAAAAGCCGCCGCGAATATCTGGGCAATGACGAAATTCACCGCCAGAAGTGAAAGTGCACCACCCATCGAAGTTCCGAAAGTCCTTCCGCGGTCAACGAGCCCACGGCTCTCCGCTGTCGTGGCGTAGATTAGCGAAGGCGCGCGAAGAAATCATTAAGCCGACTCGGCTTGTGCGGGTTTTGCGGCCTGCCGACCTCCGCTTACCGGGCGGCTGACGCCGGTCGTCCCCGGATAGGTCAAAGGCAATCCGTACCGCGATCTCACGGCGAGGTAGGCCCAGGCCTCCGCTTCCATCGAATCCCCGTTGAGACCCGCCGCTTCCGCGGCAAGCACGCGCGCGCCCTCCGCTTCCGCAAGCGCGCGAAGGTCGCTCATGATTACGGAGTTCAGGCGGCCGCCGCCGCAGACAACGTAGGTTGCCGGACTTGCCGGAAGATGGCGCGCGGACCGGACGATGCCGGCAGCCGTCACATGAGCGAGGGTACGCGCGCCATCCTCGAGGCTGGCATCGCTTGCCGCCGGAGGCGCGAAGTCGTTACGGTCGAGCGAGCGGCGTTTCTCAGCACTGAAGAACGGGTGAGAAAGATAACGGTCGGCGAGTTCCGGCAGGACGCCGCCCTCGCTCGCGATCATGCCGCCCTGATCGTAGGGAATGCCGGCGTGAGCCTCTACCCACTGATCGATCAGCGTATTGCCGGGTCCGCTGTCATAAGCGACGATTTCTTCGCCTGCGCCTATGTAGGTGAGATTGGAAATGCCGCCGATATTGACGAAGACGACGGGAGTGGCGAACGCCCCGATCTCGGAGAGACCGCGCGCCAGGGCGGCGTGATAGGCGGGAATGAGTGGCGCGCCCTGGCCTCCATTGGCCATGTCATTGGCCCGCATGTCATAGACCACGTCGAGCCCGGTCTCCCGCGCCAGCAGATCGCCATCGCCAAGCTGTACCGTCAAGGCTTGGTCAGGGCGATGCAGGACGGTTTGACCGTGAAAACCTATTACATCAACATTATCGGGTAAAATATTGTTTTCATGCAGAAACATCCGGACGGCCAGTGCGTGCCGCAGCGTCAGGTCGCGCTCAAGGTCTGCGAGAGTACCCGGCCGCTCTTCTCGTTTGACAATCGACCGGGCATCTTCGAGGCCCTGTTTCAGGCGTTCCCGGAACTGCGGATCATAGGTATATCCGGCGGACGGGCCGCGATCGACGATGGTGTCACCGTCCGTTCGCACGACTGCGATATCTATGCCGTCCATGCTCGTGCCGCTCATCAGGCCGATCGCCGCCAATACCTTGCCCATGCATTATCCTCCGCCGAACGCGCGCCGCTTCCTACCCGCGTCTGCGTTCATAGCAAAACACCCGCCAAGCAAAAACGTGCACTTTCGAAGAAACAGTGATAAAGGCCCGGCGCACACGTTCTACCCAGCCGAAAGAGACAGGTTATGTCCGAGTTCAAGTCCGATTTCCTTCATACTCTCAGCGAACGCGGTTTCATCCATCAGACATCGGATGATGCCGGCCTCGACCAGCTGTTCCGGACGGAAACCGTGACCGCCTATATCGGCTTCGACCCCACGGCTGCGAGCCTGCACGCCGGCGGGCTCATTCAGATCATGATGCTGCACTGGCTGCAGGCGACCGGACACCGTCCTATTTCGCTGATGGGCGGCGGCACGGGCATGGTCGGCGACCCGTCCTTCAAGGACGAGGCGCGGCAACTGATGACGCCCGAAACGATTGCCGCCAACATAGCGAGCATCAAGACGGTCTTTTCGAACTACCTGAGATACGGCGACGGCCCCAGGGACGCGCTGATGATCAACAATGCCGACTGGCTGCTCGGCATCAACTACCTCGAATTTCTGCGCGACGTCGGCCGGCATTTCTCGGTGAACCGCATGCTGTCTTTCGACAGCGTCAAGATGCGGCTCGAGCGCGAGCAGTCGCTGTCCTTCCTTGAATTCAACTACATGATCCTGCAGGCCTACGACTTCGTCGAGCTTTACGAGCGCACCGGATGCCGGCTCCAGATGGGCGGTTCGGATCAGTGGGGCAACATCGTCAATGGCATCGATCTCGGCCACCGGATGGGAACGCCGCAGCTCTACGCCCTCACCTCGCCGCTGCTGACCACGGCCTCCGGCGCGAAAATGGGCAAGTCCTTGAGCGGTGCCGTGTGGCTCAATCCGGATATGCTCGGACCCTACGAGTTCTGGCAGTACTGGCGAAACACCGAGGACGCCGACGTCGCCCGCTTCCTCAAACTCTACACGACGCTGCCGATGGCTGAAATCGACCGGCTGTCGAAGCTCGGCGGTTCCGAGATCAACGAGGTCAAAAAGGTTCTGGCAACCGAGGTCACCGCCATGCTGCATGGGCGGGCGGCGGCGGAGCAGGCCGCCGAGACGGCGCGCAAGACCTTCGAGGAAGGTGCGCTTGCCGAGAACCTGCCCTCGGTCGAGGTCCCGGCTCCCGAACTCGAATCGGGGCTTGGCCTGCTGACGCTTCTGGTCCGCGCCGGTCTGGCCGCTTCGAACGGCGAGGCGCGCCGCCATGTTCAGGGCGGCGCCGTCCGGATCAATGACGATCAGGTCAGCGACGAACGCCGCATCATCGGAAGCGGCGACGTGACCGGCGACGGCGTCATCAAGCTCTCGCTCGGCAAGAAGAAGCACCTGCTCGTTCGGCCCGTGTGAGCGGGTGACAAGGCAATGGGAACCTGAGGCCGGCCGCAGCGCCGGCCTTTTTATTGAAACTCGAAAATGTTGCGGAAGACGCCCGGCGCTATGATCGACAGCGGGTTGATCGTCAGATTCGGCTGGCTGAACGGACCGGTGAGTTTGAACGTGATGCCGAGCAGACCGCGGTCACGGCCATTTCCGAGCAGGACACCGATCAGCGGCAGCTCACCGAAGAGCCGGTTCAATCCATAGGCCGGCATGAACGTTCCCGTCATGTCCATGCGGCCGTTGGAGTCGCGGACGGTACCCTGGAACGTCGCGCCGACGTCGACGCCGCGGACGACCCCACTGCCGACGCGGATCGCGCCCTGATCCAGCAGGAGTTGCGCGTAACCACGCTCGAACTGAGCCGTACTCACATCGATATCGCGCCGGACCGCCTCATTGAGGCTGCGCCCGTCCTGCCCCGCCCGTGTCGAGACCATCGATTGCAGCCTCTGCTCCCCGACGAGCGAGAACTTGCGGATATCCACGGTCCCACGCCAGGAATTTGCCCCGCGATCACGCAGTCGCAGATTGAGGAGGCCGCCGCGCATATTGCGATAGATATCGATGAAGCGCGCGAAAGCCCCGGCATCGCTTGTCGTCAGTTCCAGTGTGTTGTCCGCCCCGGCCTTCACCAGTCTGGCGACGACGGCCTGACCGCTTGCAGTCAATGCAGAAAGATCGACATCGTCGATCTGCTGGCCGCGGCTCGAATAGGCCAGGTTTACATTCGAGAGCACTTCGCCGTTAAAGCCGGTAACCCGATCGAGCCGCGCATTGATCTTCACATTGCCCGACCCTTTCGACCCCGATCCGCTCTTCACGCGGGCGAGCGCCGGCCGGATGTCAGCCGCAGTGCCGGTCAGGTCCACCGAATAGCCTCCATTGCTGCGCCCGACCGTGACGGCGAAATCGTCTCCGCTTGCGAGGCGCACGCCGCGCAGCCGCGCCGCTGCAAGACCCGATTCGTCGACGCGCAATTCGCCGGTGCCGCCAAAACCCTCACCGGTGAGCCGGAGGTCGTTTATTTCCGTGATGCTGCCGACGGGCCGGATTGTGAACGCCGCCTGTGCGGCGATGCCCGCCCCCTTGCTCCAGCCGATCCAGGGAAGCGACAGGACGGCCTTGCCGAGGTCGGCCTTCACCGCCTGACTGCCGTCTTCCGCAAGCGATACGTCGATGCCGACGGGCCCCTTTACGATGCCGGACAGCGCCGGGGCGATTTTCGCCCGCGCCGCATCGTCGAGCGTCCCCGAGATTTCTCGCGTTCTCGTCACACCGGCCGAGCCGTCCACCGGTTCGGTGAGCGCGACACGCATCTTCGCACCGTCGATGAGGGCATTCGCCTGAAGCACCGCACGCTCGTTGTCGATCCGCATCTTACCGTCGAGATTGGCGATCGATCGTCCCGCTATGGGCCGCTTTATCGTGACGTCCTCAAGCTGCATTTCCACCTGCCACAGCGGTGGCGGCGGCATCTGGTCGGATATGAGGCCAAACCGCGCGCCCACCAGCGCCGTCATAGGTCCGGCGAAATCCTCCGGCGCGAAAGGCGTCTTCTGAAGGGCCTGGATGGGCTTGTAGCGAACGAGCTCCGCTATCGCGTCCGCCTGTCCGGCGACCTCGATCTTCATTTCCGCCATCAGCGGCTTCTCATAGACGTCGGCGATAACGAAATCCCCGCCGTTCAAGGCGACGGACCGCCCGGACGGGAAAAAGGCGGCGCCCTTCCGGACGGCAACGGACATGCGCTCGCCGCTCAGGCTGAAGTGCCCGGCCGTGTCGCGCAGCGGCGGGATCTCACCGGCGATGTTGATGCGCGTCTCGTCGATGGCGAAGTTGATGTTGAGCTCCTTTTCGTCGAGCCTCAACTCACCGCCGCTGCTGGCGATGCGCCCCTCTGGTATCGAGACCTCGATGCGTGCATCGCTCACCGTCCCGCCGAAGAGATTGCCGATCGCCCAGCGGCGAGCCCCCTTCGCGAGCCACCATGGCCACAGCTGCTTCACCGCCCGGGCATGCAGCCTGTCGCTGAGTGCGGCGAAACTGATCCTTGGCGACGTCTTGCCGAAGGCGACCGAGAGCGAGCCCGCCATGGAACCGAGCGGGCTCGATATTGCCAGCTGATCGAAGATCAGCCGGTGCGCGTCGGACTCGAATCGGCCGCTCGCCTTGGCGTCAAAGGCAAGCGGCCGCTCCTGAATGTCTTCGGGATCGGAACTGGCGTTCTTGAGCAGAAGATCGACCGCAAAGCCCTTGCGATCGGCGCCGGCGATCTTGTCGAGGTCGATCAGGGCGCCGGTAAAAGGGAAGCTCGAACGGCCGATCCTGATCATCGACGATAGAATTTCGACGGAGGCCCGCTCGAAATCGTAGGAGAGGTTCAGGTCAGAGGAATTGAGAGTCGAGACGAGACCGCCGGCGTGGAATGAGCCCTTGGAAGTCTTGACGGTTGCCGTAAGTGCAGGCTTCCTGCCGTCCGTCGCGCGAGACGCGTTGAGCGTCACATCGGCGGTGGTCTCGATGCCGAAGGCCTCCTCCCTGGCCGATTTCCCGTGATAGAGGAACGGCGAGAGCGAGAGCGCGTCGAGGCGGGCCTCGAAGGCAGCAATGCGCCCATTGTTGCCGAGAGCCTTTGCCGTCAGCAGCGACTCTGTCCCATCGACTGCGATCGTACCGGCAACGCGCATCGAACTGTCCGGATCGTGGCTGAATTCCAGCGTCTTGATCTCGACGGGAACAACGCGCCCCCGGACGCCGCTGACTTTCAGGCTGAAATCCGAGAGCACGACGGTCTGCGTCGCCCGCCCCGCGGTCAACCGTGACATCCGGTCGCCCTGCGCGAACAGCTCCTCAAGCGCGTTACCCACATCTGCGATGCGGATGGCGGTGAGATCGATCGGCTCGCCGCGCGGCAAGAGGCCGGTGTCGAGTTCGCCTCCTTCCGCTTCGAGCCTTGAGACGTCGATGCGGCCGGTCGCCAGCGCGAAGGGATCGAGGGCGATCGAGATCGCACCGAGCTTGGCGAGGTGCCGGCCCGAACCGCTCTCCTTCAGAAGTCACGCCGCGCGCCTTGAGCGCAATTGCGCCGCCGCCTGTCAAGCGGATGACTGTGCTTTCGACATCGGCGCGGTAACCCTGGCCGAGCGCGGCGTTGAGCGCGTTGCGTGCCCGGGCATTCAACGGTCCGTCGACGACCCCGCTTTCTATGATGGCGACGAGCGAAGCAACGGCGATGAAGACAAGGAGGGAACAGCACAGGAAAAGCCGTGCGCAGAAGCGCCACGCCCCGCCCGGGCGGGGCGTGTGCACAATGACCGGGTCGTGCGCCTGGGCCGAGGGCAACGCGTGCAGCGCGACGATGTCCTCTCTGCGAAAGTCGACTTTTTCGCCGCGGATTTCAGTCATCGGCCCGAGCGTCCGACCTGATCGCCCCATTGCGTGTTTCCCATCGGGCCGCTGCCACGTGAGCGATGGCCGGGTCTTTCATTCGCCCCATTTAGATCGATACTCGTCCAACCAAATCAACATGCTTCGCCTCTCGCGGGAGCGAGTGGACTAGCCATTTCCCCTTTCGCGCAAGATCGCTTGTGGCATTGAGCCAGCACGATTTCACCTCCACTCGAATCCGAGTTAAAGGATCATACAGTAGCTACGAAGCCGTCCGGCACCTGTCAAATCTACCACAACTCTTCTGGACGGACTTCGGCGATCTCCGATATGCCTCAAGCGCACTGCATTCGATCCCGAAGACGCTGCACGATTTTGGGACATGCATTAACCGCGGAATGCCCACAAAACGTGACGTAAGAAAGGTTTGATCATGGCAGGATTGGGACAAGGCGATATCGCCCCGGAATTCGAACTCCCTCGTGATGGCGGCGGTTCGATCTCGCTCGCTGCGCTGCGCGGAAAGCCGATCGTTCTGTTCTTCTACCCGAAGGACGATACCAAAGCCTGCACGGAGGAGGCTATCGCCTTCTCGGCTCTGCAGAAGGAATTCCAGGAAGCGGGGATTGCGCTCGTCGGCATATCGCCCGATTCGGCCAAGAGCCACGATCGTTTTACCAAGAAATACGACCTTACGGTCGCCCTTGGCGCCGACGAGGACAAGGCTGTAGCAAACGCCTACGGCGTGTGGGTCGAGAAGAGCATGTACGGCCGCAAATACATGGGCGTCGAGCGGACCACCTTCCTGATCGATCGGCAGGGCGTGATCAGCCGCGTCTGGGAAAAGGTCAAAGTCCCCGGCCACGCCGACGAGGTTCTGGCCGCCGCAAAGGCGCTTTGAGCAGATACGGCAAGACCATGACGCGACTTCCGCAATTCCACAGCCTGCGCGGCGCCGCCGTCGAAGCGATCCGTGCCGCCGATCTTGCCGTCAAGACCGAACTTGCGCAGGAGGCGGCGCGGCGCTGGCAGGCGCGAACGCTGTCCCTGCGCTCGCCTTTGGACCGCGCCGTGCCCGAACGGCCCGGCCGCCCGGAAAGACCCGTTCTGACGCCACCGACCCAGGTCAAGCGGCGCTCGCTCGGCTCGCTGAAAGGGCGCATCGCTCTGCTGCACGCCATCGCCCACATCGAACTGAACGCCGTTGATCTGGCCCTCGACATCATCGCACGCTTTGCATCCGAGCCGGTGCCGAATTCCTTCTTCGACGGTTGGATGCAGGTTGCCTTCGAAGAGGCCAAGCATTTTCGCATGGTACGGCAAAGGCTGAACGACCTCGGCGCAGATTATGGCGACCTTCCCGCCCATGACGGCCTCTGGCAGGCGGCGCACGACACGCGCAACGACCTGACCGCCCGCCTGGCCGTCGTTCCGCTGATTCTCGAAGCCCGTGGCCTTGATGTGACTTCCGGCACTGCGTGCGAAGATGCGGGAGACCGGCGACGATGAGAGCGCTGCCGTCCTCGACGTCATCTACGAAGACGAGAAGGGCCACGTCGCGGTCGGAGCGAAATGGTTCCGCTTTCTCTGCGCCCGGCAGAAGAAGGACCCCGCCGCCACCTTTCAAACGCTCGTGCGGGCGAATTTCCGGGGACCGCTCAAACCCCCGTTCAACGACATTGCCCGGGCGGAGGCGGGATTGACCCCCTCCTTCTACCGATCGATGACCGCCTCCACCAACATCTGAGATAGCGTCTCGCACACACGCTTTATTAACCCTAACAAAGTGTAATTGCCGTCGAGCAACGCGAACTACGGCGCAGCGCGTCTACTGACGCGCAACTGGGGCGCATCGGCGGGGGTGATGTGGTGTCTGTTGGTTCGGTAAACGCCTTCGGCAAACGCAGGCAAAGTCACGTCCTGATCCTGGCGAGCGGCGACAGGGTCCGGCACATGACTGTCCGCCCATGGATGACGACCCTGGCCATCTGTTTCCTGGGAATGTTCGGCACAGGATATCTCGCCGCAACCACGTATCTGGTGCTTCGCGACGACCTGATCGGCGGAACGATCGCACGGCAGGCGCGCATGCAGCATGAATACGAGGACCGGATCGCTGCACTGCGAGCGCAGGTGGACCGTGTCACGAGCCGGCAATTGCTGGATCAGCAGGTTGTCGAGCAGAAGGTCGAGAAGCTTCTGCAGCGGCAGCTGGCACTGACCTCGAGAAGCGGCCAGTTCGGCGCACTCCCGGAAAACGGTACGGCCCTTGATCATGCCGGACAGCAAAACACTCTGCCGGCGACGGAACCGCTGGCCTATGACGGGCGCGCAGAAGCTCGGAGCGGCGTCAAGGCCATCGAGACGATCATGGGTATTGCCGGCAAGGATGATGACCGGCCTCCCCGCTCCGCCGTACTCGGCTATGCACCCGTCTCCTCCGGGAATGTGGATGGCGAAAGCGCTTCCGACCGAACCGACCGGGTGTTTTCCAATGTTACGCTTTCGCTTAAGGGCGTGGAGCGCGAACAGATGGCGCATCTCCGGCAGATGACGGACAGCGCACTAAGGACGTCCGCGACGATCAGGGCGATCGTGGAGGATACCGGTTTCACGCTTCCCGCAGCCGACGAAGCGCTCGCCAAGGATACGGTCGCGGAAGCCGGTGTCGGCGGTCCCTTCGTCGAACCGCAGGACGGAGACGTATTCGATCGGTTCCTGGTCGGTCTCGATACTGCTCTCCTGGAGCTCGAGCAGACCCGTGACGCAGCAAAAAGACTTCCTCTCGCCAGCCCGGCGCCGGCAGCCGATGTCTCCAGCGGCTTCGGAAATCGCCTGGATCCGTTTCTCGGCCGGCCGGCGCTGCACGCGGGGACGGACTTTCGCGCACCGACCGGCACGCGAGTCCGCGCGACCGCCGATGGCACCGTAACGGCTGCGGGTTCTGCGGGCGGCTATGGAAACATGATCGAAATCGATCACGGCAACGGCGTCTCGACCCGCTATGCACATCTGTCGGCCATCCTGGTCGATGTCGGAGATGTGGTGAAGGCAGACGCGGTCATTGCCAAGTCGGGAAGTACCGGACGGTCGACGGGACCGCATCTTCACTACGAGGTTCGCCTGAACGGGCACGCCGTCGATCCGGCGCGCTTCCTGAGGGCCGGAACGGAGCTCGCCGGCTATCTCGATTGACAATGGGCGTGCGGGCCGCTACCTCTCCCGCGCCTGACGCGAAAAGCATGAGAATCGGGTGGATTCAACTTCCAGTGTTTCAACGTGCTGGATTTCTTGACTTTCGGCGCCTTTGGTCGTATGAGCGCCGCCACATGCTGCTGCATTTTCCAACGATCGATCAGAGTTCATCAGAACCGGAACGGAAACAGTTTCCCCTTTGACCAATTTCGCTGACCTTGGCCTGAGCCAGAAAGTTCTCTCCGCAGTTACCGATGCGGGCTACACGATACCGACACCGATCCAGGTCGGTGCCATCCCGCCGGCGCTTCAGCGCCGCGACATTCTCGGCATCGCCCAGACCGGAACCGGCAAGACCGCATCCTTCGTGCTGCCGATGCTGACCCTTCTGGAAAAGGGACGCGCACGCGCACGCATGCCGCGTACGCTGATCCTCGAGCCGACGCGCGAACTCGCTGCGCAGGTTGCAGAGAACTTCGACAAATACGGCAAGAATCACAAGCTCAACATCGCGCTTCTGATCGGTGGAGTTTCCTTCGACGAGCAGGACCGCAAGCTCGAGCGTGGCGCTGATGTGCTGATCTGCACGCCCGGCCGCCTGCTCGACCATTGCGAGCGCGGCAAGCTTCTGATGACCGGGGTCGAGATCCTCGTCATCGACGAGGCCGACCGCATGCTCGACATGGGCTTCATTCCCGACATCGAGCGAATCGCGAAGCTCATTCCCTTCACGCGCCAGACCTTGTTCTTCTCCGCGACCATGCCGCCCGAAATCCAGAAGCTTGCGGATCGCTTCCTGCAGAATCCGGAGCGGCTCGAGGTGGCGCGCCGGTCCTCGACGGCCATAACCGTTACGCAGCGTTTCGTAGCCGCACACGGCAAGGATTACGAGAAGCGCGCGGTGCTTCGTGAACTCATTCGGTCCCAGGAGGACCTGAAGAACGCGATCATCTTCTGCAATCGCAAGAAGGATGTCGCCGAACTCTTCCGCTCGCTCGATCGCCATGGCTTTTCGGTCGGCGCGCTGCACGGCGACATGGATCAGCGTTCACGCATGGCCATGCTCGCCAATTTCAAGGACGGCAACATCAAGCTTCTGGTCGCCTCCGACGTCGCGGCGCGAGGGCTCGACATTCCCGACGTCAGCCATGTCTTCAATTTCGACGTGCCGATCCACGCTGAAGACTATGTCCACCGCATCGGCCGAACGGGCCGTGCTGGCCGCTCCGGCGCCGCTTTCACGATCATCACAAAGCGCGAGACGAAGTTTTCCGATGCCATCGAGAAACTGATCGGCCAGAAGGTCGAATGGTTCAACGGCGACCTTTCGGAATTGCCCGAGCCGATGGAGAGCCACGACAGCCGTCGCGACCGCGGCAGCGACGGGCGCAAGGATCGGAAGAGGGAGCGTCCCGGCAAGGTTCACGCCGATCGCAAACCTGTCACGGCTTCAGGCAATAATACAGAAGAACTCGAAACAGTCCCGGAAAGGGTCGACGCGGTGAAGATCGAACGCAATGCCGACAGCAAGGATCGTCATAACGGCCGTAGCGACCGTCCCGGCCGCGCGCAGAATGCAGCCAATGACGACAATCGCGACCGTCGCCAGCGCAACCGCCGCGATCATGACGACGGTCCGACGCCGGTCGGTTTCGGTGACGACATTCCGGCCTTCATGCTGATCATGGGCAAGGCCTGATTCTCCGCTGATGGCACTGCCCGGTATCGATTTCCCCGGTCTCGGCTGCGGTCTGGCAATCCTGCGGGATGGAAAGATCCTCCTTTGCCGACGCCTGAAGGCGCCGGAAGCCGGTCACTGGAGCATCGTCGGCGGTAAAGTCGATCATATGGAGCTCGCGCAGGATGCGGCCCGACGCGAGGCGGAGGAGGAAAGTGGCCTTTCCATCCATTCGACCCGCTTTCTATGCATCAGCGAACAGATGATCGAAGCCGATCGGCAACATTGGATCTCGCTGATCTATGTAACGGAAAATTTTTCCGGCGAGCCGCGTCTCACCGAGCCGGACAAGCTCTCCGACATCCGCTGGTTCGACCTGACCGCCCTGCCCCAGCCTCTCTCCCGATTTGCGGCTGATGCGGTGCGGGCGCTCGCCTGAACCCCGCCACTCACCCTACTTTTTCGCCCTGAGCGCGGCCGCATAGGCAAGTCCAACCCAGCGCGCCATTTCATCCGGGTCGTCCCAAGCCGGCTCGGGGATGCTCCAATAGGGCATTTTCACCGGCTTGCCCTTGCCTTCATAGGTCCACTGCCGCGCGCCTGCTTCCTCGAGCGCCGGCGCCGATTCGGCATCGCCCTTCAAAAGAATTTCGCCGTTCACTTCCAACGCAAGAATGATGCCGTCGAAATAGATGCCCTTGCCGCCGAACATGCGGCGAATCTTGACCGGGCCGAGTGTTTCGAAAATCTCCTCGATTGCCGCATTGTCCATCGCTCAATCCCTCAATAGCCCGCCGGCAGCCACTATCGCCTCCGGCGTGTCGAGATCAAGACGCGCCGCAGCACCGAGTTCGACGTCGATCACCGGCAAGCCGCAGCGCTCGACGATGTGCCTCGCCCCGACGTCGCCGACGAGCTGACGGACGGCATGGAAGGTCTCCTTCGGCAGAATGACCGGGTTGCCGCGCTGCCCGTCGGCGACGGCACGCACCACGGCACGGCCGGATTCGGATTCAAAGGCAGCGATCAACTTCGCCAGGTGTGCCGAAGTGATGCCCGGCATGTCGGCAAGCATGACGAGCATCCCGCCGGCGTCGGCATCGAGGGCGGAGAGACCCGCAATCAGCGAAGCCGCCATCCCGCTCGGGTAATCGGGGTTCGAGACGAATGTGGCCTGCAGCCCCGCGAGTGCCGCCCGGATCTCCGCCTCCCGATGCCCTGTTACCACGATCACTCTGCCCGGAGCCGCGGCGATGGCGGTTTCCACCGACCGGCGCACGAGCGGCATGCCCTCGAACTCCGCAAGCAGCTTGTGGCGGCCATCCGGCCCCATCCGGCTCGCCTGGCCGGCTGCGAGCACCACGATCCAGACGGGACCCGGCCGCTTGCCGCCGGTGCCTTCCCGAGGCTGCGGACGCGTCGGGATTTCCTTGAGCAATCCGCCGACGCCGAGCCCGGTAATGTCGGCATTGCTCGGCCACTCGCCCGCGATCAATCGATCGAGAATCCAGTCGAAGCCGTTTTCTCGCGGGCTTCGTGCACATCCGGGAGCACCCAGGACCGGAATATCCCCTAGCCGCCCGAGCACGAGCAGATTGCCCGGGTCGACCGGCATTCCGACGTGTTCTACGACGCCGCCCGCGCGCCGGATGGCGGCAGGGATCACATCGTCCGGATCAGCCACGGCCGAAGCGCCGAAGACGATGATCAGGTCGTGCGAAACGGCAGCGTCCGAGATCGCGGCGGCGACCGCTTCGGTGGTGTGGGCCACGCGTTGCTCGCTATCGAGGCGGCTGCCGGATTGCAGGAGCCTTGCGGTGAGAACGGCGCGCGTCTTGTCCATCACCTGGCCCTTCAACGAAGGCAGCTCGGTCGCCACCAGGGCCGCGCGCCGCGGCGTGAACGGCTTGACTTCGAAGGCCAGATCCGCCCGAAGCAGTGCCTGCGCTCGCTCCACGAGCGCTTGCTGTACCGCCAGCGGGATGATCTTGATCGTAGCCACCATGTCGCCCGCGTCGACGGCAACATGATCGGCAAGGCAGGCGAGCGTGATCGCCGGATCTATACGGTTCAGCTGATCGACAACGGCGCGATTGGCAACGAAAAGACCGGCAACGGTAGCATAGACGTTGACCCGGCCCGTGGCAGCCCGCGAGAATCGCAGATGATCCGGGGCGATCGCCGCAGCTATGCGCGCCGCGGCTTCGTCCTCCGCCAGATCGTCCGGCTCGAGCCTCGCGACAATGATCTCCGTAAGATCCGCTTCGGCAAGTGCCGCGACATCGTCGGCGCTCAGGCGATGCCCCTTCGCCAGTTTCATTGTGCCGATCTTTACCGAATGGCCCAGGAGAGCGCCTTCGGCATCGGCAAGCCGCACGGGTCCGAACCTCACTTGGCCCCCTCCACCGGCAGGTTCACGTCGCGACGCCGCAACGCCCCGATGATTTCCGCCAGCACGGCAACCGCAATCTCGGCCGGGCTCGCGGCACCTATATCGAGGCCGATCGGGGCCTTGATACGTGCGATCGCCTCCCCCTGCACCCCTTGCGCCTGCAGGCGTTCGGTCCGAGCCGCATGGGTTTTGCGGCTGCCAAGCGCGCCGACATAGAAGCATCCCGCTTCCAGCGCCGCCCTGATCGGATAGTCATCGATCTTCGGATCATGCGTGAGAGCGGCGACTGCCGTATAGCGGTCGAGCGGTCGAGCGGGCAGAACGTCTTCGGGCCAGTCTGCAAGAAGCTCGACGCTATGGAAACGCTCGGCCGTTGCAAAGGCGGTACGCGGATCGATGACCGCCATGTCGAACCCTGCGACCGGCGCCAGATGCGCCAATGCCTGCGAAATGTGAACCGCGCCGATCGCGACGATACGTGGGGGCGGCAGATGAACGTTGATGAAAAACGCCCTTTCCTCGACCTTCAGAAGACGGGGCCGGCCCGAGTGCAGCGCTTCGGAGACGGGCGCGGCCCATTCGGGGGAATGCGATCGCCTTCGACAAAAGCGTGACTGCTGCCGTCCGAAAGATCCCCGACGACGACGGCGGCGCGCCGCGACGCACGGGCGAGATTGAGGGTCTGCAGTGTGCTCAGTTCCATCGTTCAGCCGTCAATTCGTTCGACATAGACGCGGATCCGGCCACCGCAGGAAAGGCCGACGCGCCAAGCCGTCTCATCGGCCACTCCGAATTCGAGAACCCGCGGCGTACCGGACGCAATCACCTCGGCCGCCTCCGCAATAACCGCGCCCTCGACGCAGCCGCCGGAAACGGAACCCTGAAAATTGCCTTCGCCGTCGATCACCAGATGGCTGCCGACGGGACGGGGCGCGGAACCCCAGGTTTCGATCACGGTCGCGAGAGCCACGGAGCGACCTTGGCCGTGCCAGGTCTCGGCCACCTCCAGAGGATCGAGGATGTTCGGCTCGTTCTGCATGCTGCAACTCCGAAAATTGCACTCAGGCGATGATCCTGCATCGGATCAAGTCACATCACTGTGACGCATTCGCCGGCGCGCGGTCAACGGCCGGCCGTCCATGGTTCAGGAAGCGCCGCGGATCGGCATCGCGCGCTCCGCGCCCGGACAGCGATTTCACCAGATCGGCGACGGATTCGAGGTTGTGGATCGGGCGGAACTCGTCGACATGCGGAAGCATGGCCCTGACACCTCGGGCGCGCGCCTCGAAACCGTCGAAACGCAGCAACGGATTGACCCAGACGAGACGGCGGCAGGAGCGATGCAGGCGATCGATCTCGATCTCCAGTTCGGCCGTATCGTCGCGCTCGAGCCCATCGGTCATCAAGAGGACAACGGCCCCCTGCCCGAGCACCCGGCGCGACCAACGGCGGTTGAACTCGTGAAGCGTCTCTCCGATACGCGTGCCGCCCGACCAGTCCTTGACTGCCGCGATGCAGTCGTCCAGCGCCTCGTCGGGGTCGCGGTTGCGCATCTGCCTCGTGACATTCGTCAACCGCGTCCCGAAAAGGAAAGTATGGACACGATGGCGCTGTTCGGTCAGGGCGTGCAGAAAATGCAGGAATATCCGGGTATACTTGCTCATCGATCCGGAAATGTCCGCAAGCACGACCAATGGCGGATGGACGAGCCGCGGCTCGCGAAAGCGCGGCAGGATGAAGTCCCCGCCGAACCGCATGGCATCTCGCATGGTGGAGCGCGGATCGATCCGCACCGGGCGGTGGGAGCGTCGATAGCGGCGCGTGCGTACCCGGTCGAGCGGCAGCAGGACTGCGGACAATGCCTTTCTTGCCTCCGCGATCTCCGCGGCCGTCATCTGGCCGAAATCCGCCTTGCGGAAGAGTTCGCGCCCCGAGACCGTGTAGCGTGCGTCGACCTCCACCTCCGGCGCTTCGCTTGGCTGTTGCGCGCCGTCCCGGCCGGCAAGAAGCGCATCACGGACGCGTTCTTCGCCGGCGCGCCGACGCCGATCCTCCCCGGAGCGGGGCATGGCAATGGGCGACATGAGCGCGATCATCTTGTTCACCAGATCCGGCGAGCGCCAGAACAGCCGGAACGCCTCGTCGAATACGGCCTGATCTTCATGCCGCTTGACGAAGGTGCATTGGAGCGCTGCATAGAATTCGCCGCGGGAGCCGATGCCGATCAGCTTCACGGCACCGATCGCGTCGGCGATGGCGGCCGGACCGATCCGCAGTCCCGCCCGCCTGAGGGCACGGGCGAAGAAGACGATATTATCGGCGAGCCTTCCGTCATTCGCATGGGCTCCGGCGGTCATCCTGCTCAGCCCTGCGCCAGCAATTCGGCCTTTACCTCGGCAAGCAGGCGGCGGCCTTCGGCACCTTCGATCCGGGCTATGTCGTCCTGATATTTGAGAAGCGTCCCGAGCGTATCGGCCACCGTCTCGGGATCGAGAGCCAGCGCGTCGAGCTCCGTAAGTGCCGTGGCCCAGTCGATCGTTTCCGCGACGCCGGGGTTCTTGAAGAGGTCGAGCGCCCTCAACCTCTGAACATAGGCAACGATCTCGCGCGAAAGCGCCGCGTTGCAGCCCGGGACCTTGCGGCGGATGATCTCCAGTTCCTGCGCCGCCCTGGGGTAGTCGACCCAGTGATAGAGACAGCGCCTCTTCAAGGCGTCGTGGATTTCGCGCGTCCGGTTGGTGGTGATGATGACGATCGGCGGCTCGTCGGCCCTGATCGTCCCGAGCTCGGGGATCGTGACCTGGAAATCGGAAAGCACCTCCAGGAGAAAGGCCTCGAAAGCTTCGTCGGTGCGGTCGAGCTCGTCGATCAGGAACACCGGCGCCCGCCCGGCCGTCGTCGATATCGCCTGCAGCACCGGCCGTCTTATGAGGAACCGCTCGGAAAAGATGTCCCTTTCCACTCTCTGGCGGTCGACGGTGCCCGCCGCTTCCGACAGGCGGATTTCCAGCATTTGGGCGGGATAGTTCCATTCGTAGACGGCCGAGGCGACGTCCAGTCCCTCGTAGCACTGAAGCCGGATAAGGGGTCGGTCGAGGGCGCGCGCCAGCACCTTGGCGATCTCGGTCTTGCCGACGCCGGCCTCGCCTTCGAGGAATAGCGGGCGCTTCATCCTGAGGGCCAGGAAGAGAACGGTCGCAAGCGCGGTTCCGGCGAGATAATCCTGCGCCTCCAGCATCGCCCTCGTCTCGTCGATGGACTGAGGCAGCTTTCCTGTCACCTGTCTCGCCATGCTTCCTCCCGCGTGGACGAAAACCTATAGCGTGTGATATCCGCGGTCCACATAAATGAGCGGTGGCTGCTTCGGGCCGAGCTGCACATCCACGACCTCGCCGATAAGGATGAGATGTGTGGCCACTTCCTTGACTTCGATCAGGCGGCAGTCGAAGGCAGCGATCGCCTCGACGAGGATGGGTGCACCGGTCGTGCGCTGCGTCCACCGGCCGAGGGCAAAACGTCGTTCCATGTCGAGCTGGTCGCGGCCAGAAAAGGCGTGAGCCAGGGCGTGATGCTGGGAGCCGAGCAGGTTCAGCGCGAAACTGCCGCCACGCGAAAAGATGTCGTTGCGCCGGTTGGCTGCGTTGAGGCAAGCGAGCACTGTCGGCGGATCGTCCGATACCGAACAGGACGCGGTGATCGTGACGCCACGCCGCTCCTTGCCATCGGCCGCCGTGATCAGCTGCACATGCGACGACATGCGGCTCATCGCATCACGGTAGGTTATCGGGTCCAGCCGGGTCTTCTCCAACACATCTCGCTCCGGAACGATATCTCGCACATACATAGACTCTCGCGGAAAATATGAAACCCGGCGATGCGAGAATCTTGCGGATCAGCGGCGCTTGCAATCGATGCGGCGACAAAGCCTCGTTATACCTCGATCTTTTCCTTTGACGGGCGCGCCCACATCCTTAAAACATGGCGGTCGATAGCGGGAAATGACATGCCTAGATCAATCGCCACCAGCCTCTTTGTCGCTGCACTTGCGCTGACCGGTCCTGCTTTCGCCGCCGGCGTTAAGGTCGCGGTCGTGGCTCCCGAGGAAGGGCCTTTCGCCTCCCTCGGCAGGCAGATTTCTGCCGGGGCAGCATTCCAGGCCGGCGACCGCGGAAGCCAGGTGATCCCGATCAACGAAACCTGCGATCCTGCCGGCGGCGAGGCCCTGACGAAGGCCCTGCTCGCAAGCGGCGCTGAAGCGGCGATCGGCTTTCTGTGCACCGAGAGCCTTGAGGCCGCGCTCCCGGCCCTGGCCGAAGCCGGCATTCCAGCGATCACCGTCAGCGTCCGTTCCGACATCCTCATGGAGGACGCACTCAAGAAGGAGTGGCCGTTCTATCGCCTGGCGCCGGGCGGCAACGCTGAAGCGGCGGCGATCACCGATGCCATCGTCGCGAACTGGAAAGGCAGGCCGCTCGCTCTGATCGACGACGGGACGATCCACAGCCGCGAGCTTGTCGAAAGCGTGCGCAACGGGTTGGCCGAGATCGGCATAACGCCGGTTTTCACCGACACCTACCGCCCCTCGCAGGAGCAGCAGGTGAGCCTCGTGCGGCGACTGGCGAAGAGCGGTGCAACGCATGTCTTCACCGGAGGCGATCGCAACGATACGGCGGTGATTGCGCGTGACGCGAAAGCGGAAAACGTCCCGATAACCCTTTTTGGCGGCGACACGCTGAACGCTGCCGATCTCGACGTGCCGCTCGAGAACGGCGTCCTTGCCATGACGATACCCGACCCCGCACGATCGTCGGAGGCTGCGGCGGTGGCAAAGGCCATGCGCGCCGCCGAGATCGAGCCCGAGGGATATGTTCTGCCCGCCTTTGCCGCAGTGTCGCTCCTCGAGCAGGCAAAGGACCAGGCGGCAAAAGACGGCAGCTCGCTTGCCGATGCCCTGACGAAAGGACCCTATCCGACGGTGCTCGGGCCGATCGGGTTCAACAATGCGCACGAGCTTGCCGAAACCCCTTACAGGCTGATGCGATGGCAGGACGGGCGTTTCGTCGATGCAACCGTTACGGACAATATGGAATGATGCGGAAAGGGGCCAGAAATCTCATCACGGACGTGCCAGGATTGCTGGTCGGCAATGCTGAGGATGTCAGGCTGAAATCCGGGGTTACGGCCGTGCTTTGCGATCCGCCGGCGACGGCCGCCGTTCAGGTTCTCGGTGGCGCTCCCGGTACGCGCGAGACCGAGCTGCTTGCGCCCCACAATACGGTCCAGGTGGTCGACGCGATCGTGCTCTCCGGTGGCTCGGCCTTCGGCCTCGATGCCGCCTCGGGCGTTCAGGCGGCGCTGAGCGAGATGGGGCGCGGTTTCGCCGTCGGCCCGCATCGTGTGCCGATCGTGCCCGCGGCGATCCTCTTCGATCTGGCAAATGGCGGCGACAAGGATTGGGGACGCTACGCTCCCTATCGCGATCTCGGCTACGAAGCGGCGCGAGCGGTATCGGCGGACTTCGGCACCGGCAGCACCGGCGCAGGCACGGGCGCGCTTACGGCGACCTTCAAGGGCGGTCTCGGCTCCGCGTCGACGGTGCTGGCCAATGGGATCACTGTCGGCGCCCTCGTGGCCGTGAATGCCGTCGGCTCCGCGACCGTCGGCGACACACCTCATTTCTGGGCTGCACCCTTCGAGATGGACGACGAGTTCGGCGGGCTGGGCCAGCCCACGCCCTGGCCGCAGGACGCCGCTACCCCGCGCTTCAAATTTCGGGAGCGGCTAGCGCCGGGGACGAACACGACCATCGCAGTCATAGCCACGGATGCGCTGCTCACCAAGGCGGAGGCCAAGCGTCTGGCGATTGCGGCCCATGACGGCTTTTCGCGTGCCCTGTGGCCGTCTCATACGCCCCTGGACGGCGATCTGGTCTTCGCGCTGTCGACGGGCACGAGCGGAAAGACGCCACTGCTTCAGGATTTCATCGATCTCAGCGCCGCGGCAGCCGCCACGATGGCCCGTGCGATCGCGCGCGGCGTCTACGATGCACGAGATGCCGGAGACGATCTGATACCTGCCTGGTCCTCACGCTCCTGATCTTCGCGCCGGTTGTTCGGGAGGCCCGAGAATGCTATGGCGCGGGAAAGAGCCGGAGCCCGATGATGACCCACCCAATTCGCATTGCCCCGTCGATCCTGGCGGCCGACTTCTCCAAACTCGGCCAGGAGGTTCGCGACGTCGCCGAGGCCGGCGCAGACTGGATCCATCTCGATGTCATGGATGGACATTTCGTACCGAACATTACCTTCGGGCCCGACGTCATCAAGTCGCTGCGCCCGCACACCCGGGCCACCTTCGACTGCCACCTGATGATCGCGCCGGCCGATCCCTTCCTCGAAGCCTTCGCGAAGGCCGGTTGCGACATCATAACCGTCCATGCCGAAGCAGGCCCGCATTTGCACCGCTCACTGCAGACTGTGAAGTCGCTCGGAAAGAAAGCCGGCGTCTCCATCAATCCGGCGACGCCGGAAAGCGCCATCGAATATGTCCTCGACACCGTCGATCTCGTTCTCGTGATGACGGTCAATCCTGGCTTCGGCGGCCAGAAGTTCATCGGCGCGACGGAGGAGAAGATCCGGCGGATCAAGGCAATGATCGGCAGTCGCCCGATCGAGATCGAGGTGGATGGCGGTATCGCGCCGGATACGGCCGGCGTCGCAGCGAAAGCGGGCGCCAATGTGCTGGTCGCCGGCTCCGCCATCTTCAAGGGCGATTCCGTCGATGCGTATCGAAGCGCCATCGAATTGCTCCGCACACAGGCGGAGAAGGCACGCGGATGAAGGCGCGCGCAGCAACTGCCGGCATCATGGTGGCGATGCTTGCCGCGTCCGGTGCCGCGGCCGGTGACTATGCCGCCTTCCAACCGATCGGCTTTTCATCGGATGGCGATGTCTTCGCCTTTGAGGAATACGGTATCCAGGACGGCTCCGGCTTTCCCTATTCGACGATCTACGTTCTCGACACCAATACCGACGCCTTCCTGCCAGGCGCGCCCGTGCGCGCCGTTGCGGAAGAGGACGGAGCCGATCTGCACACGGCGCGCGGTGAAGCCCACAGGCGCTCTGCGCCGCTCATCGATGCCTATCGTCTCCACCACACGCCGGGAGTGCTCGCCGCCTATAATCCTGTGACCGAGCTCGATGCAGAGCCGCGCACACTGACCTATTCCTCATTTCCCGCCGACGCATCGTTCCGCAAGGTTTATACGCTCAAGCTCGAAGAGAAGGTCTTCGAACCGGAAGGGATTTGCGAGGGCTTTCTGAAAGAGGTCAAAGGCTTCCGTCTGACGATGACCGAGAAGGCCGGAAAACCCGCAGCGGAAATACTCGAAGACGATCAGCGGATCCCACTGAGCCGGCGTTGCCCGACGAGCTACCGCATCGGCGGCGTCGTGACCCATGTCAAGGCCGATGGCTCCGAGGTCCATGCAGTGATGATCCTGGTCGAGTTGCTCGGCTTCGAGGGCACCACCGACGGCCGCTGGATCGCGGTACCGGTGCGGATTCCCGGTTGATGGAGGGGAAGGCCGCGGTCCGGGCAAAGGTGCTCGTCGCAGCCCCGGACCGGCCGAAGCGCTTCCGTCTCGCGCATTCGCTTCCGAGCCTGCGGGAAGCGATCCTGGGCGCGCTCTGCTGGGGCTTCGCGATGGCGCTCTCGGCGTGGCTTGCACTTTGGTGGCGGGAAAATGACGCCACCTTCCACCTGAAAAGCATCCTCGCGCTTTACGCATGGGGCGGCCTCATCGCATGGCCGCTCTCGCTATTTGCCGCCCGTTGCCTGTCGCAGAACCGACCGGTCGAGACACGCTTTTCGGCCTTTTTCCTGTGTCTCACCGCCGGCACGATCGGAACGACGGCATTCCTGTTCGCGCTCGACTACCGCGCTTTCTATGCGCAGTGGCATGCGACGACCGGCACTCCCACCTGGATGTTCCAGTTCGCGTTCACGTCGCTGGCCGCCTTCTACCAGTTTCTGGTCCTCGGCGTTCGCCTTTATCTGCCGCTCGGTGCCGTCGCGCTCGTGGCAACGAGTTTGCTGCTCGCGCGATCGGACGCGCGGCAACGGCGTTGAGCTTCACCGCCATCTTTGATAGAGGCACAGCCATCCTCCACTCTCGACGAAAGCTTGAAGCCCATGATCTCCCGTTACTCCCGGCCGGAAATGGTGGCCATCTGGTCGCCGGAAACCAAGTTCCGCATCTGGTTCGAGATCGAGGCGCATGCCTGCGACGCCTTGGCCGAAATCGGCGTAATCCCCAAGGAAGCTGCAAAGACCATATGGGAAAAGGGCGGCGCGGCAACCTTCGACGTCGCCCGCATCGATGAGATCGAAGCCGTCACCAAGCACGATGTCATCGCCTTCCTCACCCATCTTGCGGAATTCGTCGGCCCCGACAGCCGCTTCATCCATCAGGGCATGACCTCTTCCGACGTGCTGGACACCTGCTTCAACGTTCAGCTCGTTCGCGCGACCGATCTCCTGCTCGCCGATCTCGACAAGCTGCTCGAGGCGCTGAAACGGCGTGCCTTCGAGCACAAGGACACGGTGACCATCGGCCGTTCGCACGGCATTCACGCCGAGCCGACGACCTTCGGCGTCAAGCTCGCGCTTGCCTATGCGGAGTTCGACCGCTGCAAGCAGCGCCTTCTCGCTGCACGCGAAGAGATCGCGACCTGCGCCATTTCCGGAGCGGTCGGCACCTTCGCCAATATCGATCCCCGCGTCGAGGAACATGTGGCAGAAGCACTCGGCCTCAAGGCTGAACCCGTCTCGACTCAGGTGATCCCGCGCGATCGCCACGCGATGTATTTCGCAACGCTCGGCGTCGTCGCCTCCTCCATCGAGCGTCTTGCAACCGAGATCCGGCATTTGCAGCGCACCGAGGTTCTGGAGGCGGAGGAATATTTCTCGCCGGGCCAGAAGGGCTCTTCCGCCATGCCTCACAAGCGCAATCCGGTGCTCACGGAGAACCTGACGGGACTCTCCCGCATGGTCCGCGCCTTCGTCGTTCCGGCCATGGAAAACGTCGCCCTGTGGCACGAACGCGATATCTCGCATTCGTCGGTCGAGCGCATGATCGGTCCGGATGCGACGGTCACGCTCGATTTCGCGCTAGCCCGGCTGACCGGCGTCATCGACAAGCTTCTCGTCTACCCGGACAATATGTTGAAGAATATGAACAAGTTCCGCGGACTTGTTCACTCGCAGCGTGTTCTTCTCGCCCTCACCCAGGCCGGTGTTTCGCGCGAGGATGCCTACCGGCTCGTACAGCGCAATGCCATGAAGGTCTGGGAACAGGGCAAGGACTTCCTCGAAGAACTGCTCGCTGACACGGAAGTCCGTGCAGCTCTTTCCGAAGAGGACATCCGGGAGAAATTCGACCTCGGCTATCATACCAAGCACGTCGACACGATCTTCCGGCGGGTTTTCGGTTCCGTCTAGGTAGAACGGAAACCGCTGATCCCGGAATGGCGCACGTTTTCCATGGCCCGCATTTGACGTCCTTCGTTCAAATGCGGGCGAAGTCTTTAGCGGTCCTTTAGGTGCTCCATGTGAAGCTTGCAGCTGTCGCAATCAGGTTTCGAGAAAACCATGGTTTACAAGGACAGCCTTCAGCGCGCCTCTTCGCGCGAAAAGACGAAGATAACCGGGACCGTCACTTGCAAGACAGGTTCGACCAACGGGATTGTGGTCGATCTTTCCGACGAAGGCATCTGCTTCAGGCTGTTCTTCGATATCGGCGCGCGGACCGGTCAGGAAGTGACGATCCGGAGCGAGGAGCTCGGCTTTCTCTCCGGCATGGTGCGCTGGGTCCGCGGCGACAGGATCGGCATCAAGCTGAACCTGTCCTCGAACACGGCAGCCCAGATCTCATCCTATTACAAGTTCTTTCGCTGATCAGTGGCGATCCGAGCGGGATGTTGAGGCGGTCGCTCCCAACTCCCCGCTCGAGCGGGAGACCTATCGCGCCGGACCGGCCGGTTCCACCAGCTTGCGGTAGAGATGCCACGTCGCGTGGCCGAAGATCGGCATGATGACGGCAAGGCCGACGAAGACCGGGATGGAGCCGATCACCAGTCCGGCGGCGATGATCAAGCCCCATAGGGCCACCGGCACCGGATTGGCGAGCGTCGCTCTGACCGATGTTTCCATCGCCGTCAGCGCACCGACGTCGCGATCGAGGAGCAGCGGGAAGGTGACGACGCTTATCGACAGCACGACGACGGCAAAGACGAAGCCGACAAGATTGCCGACCAGGATCAGGTTCCACCCCTGCTCGGTGGTGGTCACACTGGTCCAGAACTCCGAGATCGAAGCCGGAGGCGTCGAACCGAAGATGGTTAGATAAAGACCCTGGGCGACCAGCAGCCAGACGACGAAGATGACGAAGAGGACAGCGGCAACCGCGAGGATCGAGGGAATTGCCGGATGGCGATGCAGCCGCATTGCGTGCGGCCACCGCGCGTCCATGCCGAGTTCGCGACGCCTGCTGACCTCGTAGAGGGCGATGGCGGCAACAGGCCCGATGAGGGCAAAGCCGGAAGCGAGCGGATAGAGCAGCGGCAACATGTTCGCTCCCGCACTCCACGTCATCAGCACGACGCCGGCGATTGGATATATGAGGCACAGAAAAACATAATGCGACGGCTTTTCCCGGAAGTCATCCAGCCCGAGACGCAACGCGTCGAACACATCCGCAATGCCAATCTTTCGTATGCCGGGATGCGCGACGGTCGGATCTGCCCCCGACAGAACATGGAAGGTTGTCATGGCTCACACTCCTCAACGAACCAGAGCAGCCACGGACCCGCGACAGTGGTGTTAAAAGATGGGCCGCTGTCGAACCGCGACTGTGAGTGTGATTATACAGAAAATGCCGCCTCTGTCGCCTCCGCCTTGACTTCGGCCTTTTTCGACTTCAAATCGCGACGATCATGAAGGTTTCCGAAACACATATCCTCATCGTTCCCGGCTACACCAACTCGGGCCCGAACCATTGGCAGACCCGATGGGAGCGTAAACTGTCGACCGCGCGCCGCGTCGAGCAGGCAGAATGGTCGAAGCCGGTGCGGGAGGATTGGGTGGCGCGCATGATCGAGGAGGTCAATGCCGCAGAGAAGCCGGTCGTCATTGTCGCGCATTCGCTCGGCGTTGCCACGGCGATCCACGCACTGCCTCACTGCACGCGGCAGATTGCCGGCGCATTCCTGGTTGCGCCGCCGGACGTCGCCAACCCGAATATCCGGCCGAAGCACCTGATGACCTTCGGCCCCTATCCGCGCGATCCCCTGCCCTTCCCGTCGATCATGGTGGCCAGCCGCAACGATTCCTTCGGCTCCTACGAGCACGCCGGCGACATCGCCAACGCCTGGGGATCGCTGCTCGTCGATGCCGGCGACGCCGGCCACATCAATACGGAGTCCGGCCACGGCCCCTGGCCGGAAGGTTCGATGGTCTTCGCCCAGTTCCTGAGCCGCCTGCGGGCGTAGGACACGTCAGCGTTGGACGCCGCAACTCACGCCTGGCGGAGACCCGCTGCCGCCACACGCAGGTATTCGAGAAAGGTCTTCTGAAGCCTGCTCGGCAACCAGTTCTCCCGAACGGTGACACCGATCGTGCGCGTCCGGAGCCGGCTGCGCACCTCATCGGCGACCGGAATGCAGCCAAGGAGATTTTCTCTTTCCTCGATGGCGATCTGGCGGCGAGAGAGCATCGACAGCCGGTCGCTTTCCAGAATGATGGCACGCGTGAGAACGAGCGAGCTCGTCTCGATACTCGCCCTTGGCGCGTCCCCGAAACCAGCAAAAAGCGCATCGAAGGCGGCGCGTATAGGCGTGCCGGGACGCTGGGCGACCCATTGCTGGGCGGCGAGCTGGTCAAGCGATGCACCCTTTCCGCTGCTGTTGAGAAGCGGGTGCCCGGATCGTCCGACCACCGCGTAGGGGTCGTCGAAAAGGGGCTCCGCCCGCAACCCATCGAGGTCGCTGCCCGAGCGCAGCGCTCCGATCAGAATGTCGCTCGCGCCGGTGCGCAACTGCTGCGACAGAGCCTCGTAGGAGCCATCCATGACTTCCACCCGGGCATTCGGGTGCTCCGCCATAAGGGGGTTGACGGCGCGCGCAATCAACAGGGTGCGCGCAAGCGGAAGACTTGCAATCTTGATCCGCCCCTCCATGCGCCCTTCGATTTCGCGGATTTCATCCAGCGCCTGCTCCAGTTCGGTGAGGGCCACCTGCCAGCGCATCGCGAGGCGGCGGCCTAGTGTATTCGGCGCAACGCCGGCCGGGCTGCGCATGAGGATGGTCCTGCCGATATTGGTCTGCAGGTCATGCAATGCCCGGTGCAGCGCCGCCGGCGAGCCGCCGCCGCTGCGCGCCGCCTCGGTGATGGAACCGTTGCCGGAAAGGGCGATCAGCGCCTCGATCTGCCGAAAGGTTATTCGCGCGATACATTTGGCGACCAGCGTCGGATCGCGCTGCGAACTCATGCCGAAGAGCTCGGCCAGCGCCAATGCGATCTGGTTCTCCATGCGGCGTATCCGCGTCAAGAGAACCTCGCCGGCCGCCGTCGGCTGACTGCCGGCAGCATAGCGCGACAGGAGTTTCGCGCCGAAGCGGCGCTCGATCCCCGCGAGCGCCACAGAGACGGCGGGTTGTGAAATGTGCAGCTCGGCGGCCGCGCGGTTGAGGCTGCACGTCTCGCAGACCTGCATGAAGACCCGCAGATGCCGGATGTTGATATCCATTGCGATCATCTGTGCTCCAGAGACAGATTCGAAAAAAACTATAGCTCGGCTCGGCTTTCGTATTAGCACCCGGGCCCTGTCGGATGCCAGTGTCCACTCCGAAGAATGAAGGAGCATGGATATGCATCAAAAGACCGGACTCGTCGTCAGCGCTCATTCGGCCGACTTCGTCTGGAGGGCTGGCGGCGCGATCGCGGCCCACGCAAGACAGGGTTATGCAGTCACAGTCGTTTGCCTGTCCTTCGGCGAGCGCGGCGAGTTGGCGAAGCTCTGGAAGAAGTCGGGAATGACTCTCGAGGCCGTGAAGGCGGACCGTCGGCGCGAGGCGGAAAACGCCGCGAAGGCGCTCGGCGTTCGCGATATCCTGTTCTACGATCTCGGCGACTACCCCATGCAGGTGACGCCGGAAGCCTTCGATCGGCTGGTGGACCTCTACCGCGAAATACGCCCGGAGTTCATGCTGACGCACTCGCGGCAGGACCCTTATAACTTCGATCACCCGATGGCGACCGACTTTGCGCAGCATGCGCGTGTGATAGCCCAGGCGCATGGGCACAAGCCCGGCACGTCCGTACTCGGCGCCCCGCCTGTCTATCTCTTCGAGCCGCACCAGCCGGAACAATGCAATTGGAAGCCAAACTTGCTGCTCGACATCACCGATGTCTGGGAGAAGAAACTGGCGGCGATCAAGTGCATGGAGGGACAAGAGCATCTCTGGGAATATTATACCCGTGTCGCCCTCCAGCGAGGCGTCCAGGCCTCGCGCAATTCCGACTACAAGATCACCTATGGAGAGGCCTACGAGGCCGTCTTTCCGCATGTCACCGGTACACTCGGACATGGAGCGCTGGCATGAGCGTCGTTCACCGGAATATCGAGCGGACCGGTCAGAGCCTTGTCGATGCCCTGGCGGAGTGCGGCGTCGCGACGGTCCACGAGGCGATGGGCCGCATCGGCCTGATGCAGTCCTATATGCGCCCCATCTGGCGCGGGGCGCGCGTGGCGGGTACGGCGGTGACGGTCTCGATACCGCCTGCCGACAACTGGATGATCCATGTGGCGGTCGAGCAGTGCCGCGAAGGCGACATTCTCGTGGTCGCACCGACCTCGCTGTGCGACGCCGGCTATTTCGGCGAATTGCTTGCAACCTCCCTTATGGTGCGTGGCGTGCGCGGTCTGATCATCGAGGCCGGGGTCCGGGACGTCAGCGAATTGGAGGAAATCGGCTTTCCCGTCTGGTCACGGTTCGTCTCGGCACAGGGAACGGTGAAGGCGACGCTTGGTTCGGTCAACGTGCCGATCGTCTGTGCAGGCGCCACCGTGACCCCCGGCGATGTCGTCATCGCCGACGACGACGGGGTCATGGTCGTGCCGAAAGCGCAGGCAGAACAAGCCGTCGCGGCCTCGCGCGCGAGGCTTGAGAAGGAGCGCAAGACGCGTGAGCGGCTGGCTGCCGGCGAACTGGGACTGGACATCTACGACATGCGCGGCGCACTCGCAGCCAAAGGACTGAAATACATCGATTGAAGCGGGAGATGGCGCAGGAGCCATTTCCACAGGGAGGACGAATGACCACGATTGCATTCATCGGCTTCGGCGAGGCTGCGCAGTCCATCGCCGGTGGGCTTGGCGGCCGGAACGCCGCGCGGCTCGCCGCTTACGATTTGCGCTTCAACGACCCGGCTGCTTCCGACGCCCTGCGGGCACGAGCGGCCGAACTCGGTGTCGAACCGCTCGACGACGTGGCCGGCATTGCTTCCGCGGATGTCGTCCTGTCGCTCGTCGTCGGTGCCGCGACGAAGGCCGTCGCCGCCTCGGCGGCGCCGCATCTTTCCGGCGAGGCGGTCTTCATCGACCTCAACTCCGTCGGGCCGGACACCAAGGCCCTCGCAGCCGGCGCGATCGCTACCGGGAAGGGCAGCTTCGTGGAAGGCGCCGTCATGGCGCGCGTGCCACCCTATGCCGAGAAGGTTCCGATCCTCGTCGCGGGCAAGCGTGCCGTCGAGGTGGCGGGGCGCCTGAACGCGCTCGGCATGAACCTCGAAGCGGTCGGCGATACCCCGGGCCAGGCTTCGTCGCTGAAGATGATCCGTTCGGTGATGATCAAAGGTGTCGAGGCCCTGCTGATCGAAGCTCTGTCCTCGGCGGAGCGGGCCGGCGTTACCGAGCGCATTCTTGATTCGGTCCAGGAGACCTTTCCCGGCCTCGACTGGCGGAATGTGGCCGACTATTACCTGTCCCGAACCTTCGAGCACGGCGCCCGTCGCGTGACAGAGATGACCGAAGCAGCCGAGACGATCGAATCGCTCGGACTGAACGCCCCCATGTCGCGCGCTGCCTGCGAGACGATCGCTGCCGCTCATGCGGCGATGAAGGATCAGGGGCTCTCCGTAAATGACGGCTATCGCGGTTTCGTGCCGGTGCTCGCACGCCGCCTGGCGAAGGACAGTTGAGATGGACGGTATCTTACAGTCGCTCGGCGTCATCTTCAGCCTTTCCGGCGTTGCCGTACTCGTCACCGGGGCCCTGCTCGGGATCGTCATCGGCGCCCTGCCCGGGCTTGGTCCGTCGATCGGATTGAGCCTGCTCATCCCGTTCACCTACAATCTCGGCCCCGAGCTCAGCATGCTGCTGATGATCTCGCTCTATACCTCAGCCGAATATGGCGGCTCTATCAGCGCGATCCTCCTGTCGACCCCGGGCACGGCCGCCGCTGCGGCGACCGCGATCGACGGCTATTCCATGGCTCGACAGGGCAAGGCGAATGAGGCGATCTCGATTTCGCTGACTGCCTCCACCGTCGGCGGGGTTCTCGGCGGGCTTGCGCTGCTGCTGCTGGCCATGCCGCTCGCCTCGCTGGCGTTGAAGTTCGGACCGGCCGGGTACTTCGCCGTCGGCGTGTTCGGCCTGAGCTCGGTCGCGGCACTGTCCGGTGGTTCGCTGGTGAAGGGTCTTGCCTGTGCCGCCTTCGGTCTTGCGCTGGCGACGGTGGGCATAGATCCGATCGCCGGCACGCCGCGCTTCACCTTCGGACTTTTCCAGCTCTATGAGGGCGTACCGTTTCTGGCGGCACTCATCGGCCTCTTCGCCGTGTCGGAAGCGCTCGCGATGGTCGAGAGCCGCGTGGTGTCTGCGCCGTCCATCAAGGACAAGGTCGGCCACGTGTTCATGTCAGCGGCCCTGTGGAAGGAAACCTGGCGCTCCATGCTCTCCGGTTCGGTCATCGGCACCCTGCTCGGAATTCTTCCCGGTGTCGGCGGCAACATCGCCTGCTGGGTCGCCCGCGATTATGCCCGCGCCCGCGACCGTCATCCCGAAGAGTTCGGCAATGGCTCCGCAAACGGCATCGCGGCACCTGAAGCCGCCAACAACGCCACGGTCGGCGGCGCACTCGTGCCCCTCCTTGCGCTCGGTGTCCCCGGTTCCCCGACGACCGCGATCATGGTCGGCGCACTCATTATGCACGGACTGCATCCCGGTCCGCAGCTCTTCAACGAAGCGCCGTCGCTGGTCTATGCGATCCTTTTCGGGACAATCATCGCGTCGCTGGTGCAATATGCCGCGGGCTCTCTTTTCCTGCCGCTCATGGCCCGGGTGATGCGGCTGCCCGACGCCGTGATCGCCGTCGGCATCATGGCCTTTGCCGTTCTCGGCGCCTTCGCCATCCGCAACCTGATGTTCGACGTCTACCTGATGCTCGGCTTCGGAGTCGTCGGCTATCTCATGAAGAAGCTCCGCTTCCCGGTCGCCCCCGTCATTCTGGCTATGGTACTCGGCTATCTGGTGGAGTCGAACTATCGTACCGCGCTCGTGTCCTCGCAAGGCGACTACACGATCTTCGTCACCGATCCGATCAGCCTGATCTTCCTCATCCTGAGCCTCGTCAGCCTGCTGACGCCGCTTTGGCGACGGATCCAGGCGCGCCGCGCCAGTGCGCGGACCGAAGAAACGGCGGACTGCACTGTCCGTTGAAAGCATCCAACTGGAGGAGAAGACATGAGTATTACAAGAAGAACGTTCGGCGCGCGCATGGCAGGCGCGGCTGTGGGGCTGGCCCTCGTCCTGTCGGGATTTGCAGCACCGGCGAACTCCCTCGCCGCGGAATTTCCGGAAAAGCCGGTGACGCTGGTGGTTTGGGCGGGTGCCGGGGAGCGCTCGACACTTACGGCCGCAAGCTCGCCGAGCTCCTGGAAAAGGAGGCAGGGTGGACGGTGAAAGTGGACAACAGGCCGGGCGGCAGCGGCGCCGTCGGCGTCTCGCAGATCATGACGCAGCCGGCCGACGGCTACAACATCCTCGTCCTCACCGGGACACTGACCTTCGGCATCGCCCAAGGCCTCATTCCCTTCGAACTCGAGGATTTCCGCCTGCTTCGGGCCATGCAGTCGGAGCCGTCTTCGCTTGCAGTGCTTTCCGACAGCCAATTCAAGACCGTCGACGATTTCATCGGATACATGAAGGACAATCCGAACGGCCTGAAAGTCGGCGGCCATGCGCCCGGAGGCTTTCATCAGTACATGCTGTACCAGCTCATGAAGAAGGGCGGCTTCGAAAGCGGCTGGATCCCGCATGACGCGTCGGGCAAGGTGACGCTCGGCCTCCTCGGCAAGCACCTCGATGCTGCCATGATGACGCCATCGACCGGCCTTGCGCAGGTCAAAAGCGGCGAAATCAAGCTGCTTGGCGTTTCGACCGACGAGCGTAGCGCATTCCTGCCCGACGTACCGACGTTCAAAGAGCAGGGCTACGACATCGAGGGGGCGGTCTGGCGCGGTATCGCGGTAAAGGCGGGAACACCCGACGACGCCGTCGGCGCCATCCAGGCTGCAGTGGACAAAGTGACTGCATCCGAGGACTGGAAGAAGTTCCAGACCGAGCAGTTCCAGGATAGCCCCGACTGGAAGGAAGAGGATTTCACCAAACGGGCGCAGAGCGATCTCACCAACCAGCTCGAATTTCTCAAGGCCAACGGATACGTCGAATGAGCGGTCACGCATCGGGTGCTCCGGAACATGATCTCTCCGCCGGGCACGGCGGGGAGGCACCTCACGGGCACTATTGGCAAAACCTCGTCGCGGCTCTTGTGTGCATCGGCTGGAATGCGGGCTTCCTGCTGTTGAGCCTCGGGCTGCCGGCTGGACATTCACGAGGCGATGTCGGGCCGGGTTCGCTGCCCATTCAGGTTGCTGTCTTCGGTACGGCGGTGTCGGCTGTCTATCTCGTTCAGGTCCTAAGGGGCGTCGATCTCGGCGGAACGCACGGCAGGGTCGACATTGCGCGCGTCAGCGGCCTGATGGCCCTCTTCGTCGCCGTGTGTCTCGGCGCGAACTGGATCGGGCTGGCCCTTTGCCTCGGAATCGGCGCGGGCGTGGCGACGCTGCTCTTTCCGGGCGAGAAGCCGCTCGTCCGAGCCGCAGCAACCGGGGCCGGCTTCTGGGCGATCGCCTATCTGGTATTCGGCAAGCTGCTCGCGCTTCCTCTTCCTTGAAACGACCTGACAGGAGTGAACACATGACGCCAGACGGCATTGCGTGCATGATGATGAGAGGCGGCACGTCGAAAGGCGCCTATTTTCTCGCGGACGATCTTCCGACCGACGCTGGGGAGCGCAACCGGCTCCTGCTGCGCATCATGGGGTCGCCCGACCAGCGTCAGATCGACGGCATTGGAGGGGCCGATCCGCTGACAAGCAAAGTGGCCGTAGTCCGCGCCTCGGCTCGGCCCGGTTTCGACGTAGATTTTCTCTTTCTCCAGGTCTTCGTCGATCAGGCACTGGTAAGCGACAGCCAGAATTGCGGCAATATCCTTGCCGGTGTCGGCGCTTTTGCCGTCGAGCGCGGGCTGGTCGAAGCCGCGGAAGGCGAAACCGCCATCCGCATCTACATGGAGAACACGTCCCAGTCTGCTGTCGCGCGCATCCGCACCGCGAAAGGCCGACCCGTCTATACGGGCGACGCGTCGATCGACGGGGTGCCGACTTCCGCCGCACCCGTCTATCTGACCTTCACGGACGCCGCCGGCTCAAGCTGCGGCGCATTGCTGCCCACCGGCTCGGCCGCAAACGAGATCGAGGGTGTTGCCTGCACGCTGATCGACAACGGAATGCCGGTCGTGGTCATGCGGGCGGCGGATTTCGGCCTGACGGGATATGAGAGCCGCGAAGAGCTCGAGGCGAACGAGTTCTGTCAAGGCGCATATCGAGCGCATCCGCCTCGCCGCAGGACCGCTGATGAATTTAGGTGACGTCACGAAAAAGTCGGTCCCCAAGATGACCTTGGTCGCCCTTCCGGTGAATGGCGGCGCCATCATGACCCGCAGCCTCATTCCCCACCGCGTGCATGCTTCGATCGGCGTCTTTGGCGCGCTCAGCGTGGCCACGGCGTGCCTGCTGCCAAACAGTCCCGCAGCGTCCCTCGCCACCTTGCCGGAGGGCGAGGAAAAAACCCTGGCCGTCGAGCACCCGACCGGCCGCATGGAAATCCTGCTTCGGCTCGACGACGCCGGCAGCGTGGAGGAATGCTCGTTTCTACGAACCGCGCGAAAACTCTTCGATGGTCGCGTCTTCGCATGACAGCGGGGGCGCCGCTCAAAGAAACGCCGCCCGGTCTCTGCCGGGCGGCGGCATGCAGGTGTCGTTTAGTTTTTCTGTAGCTGTGCAACCGCTTCCGAGAGCAATTCAATCATGCGGACGCGAATGTCGTCCTCGGATATGGCAACGCCAGCCGCGTCGAAATCGGCCTTGATCTTGCGCACGACGTCCTCGTGCCCGGCCTCTTCGAAATCCGCGGCGACGATCTCGCTCGCATAGGCTTCCGGGTCGGACTTGGCGAGAAGACCGGCGGCCCAAAGGCCAAGCAGTTTGTTGCGGCGCGCGGTGGCCTTGAACCTCAATTCCTCGTCCAACGCGAACTTCGCCTCGAAAGCCTTCTCGCGATCCTGCATCGTCGTCATCAATCGATCTCCCTGAAAAATATGCTGCCCGAAGCACCATCGCCATAAACCAAAAGGCTCTCGAAAGTGCAATGCGCCTTTTCGCCTTCGGCGACTTTCATGATAGCCTAATCTAATCCGGGGATGGAAAGACACGCCGATTGTTAATTGTCTTCTTTTCGGATATGGACCCGCTGAGAAAATTCCCAATGCGCCTCCCAAGAGCGCCAACAACCACAGAGACAGATCCATGAATCGTCGCCGCCGTATCTACGAGGGCAAGGCCAAGATCCTTTACGAGGGTCCGGAACCGGGCACGCTGATCCAGTTCTTCAAGGACGACGCCACCGCCTTCAACAAGAAGAAACATGACGTCATCGACGGCAAGGGCGTACTCAACAACCGCATTTCCGAGTACATCTTCACGCATCTGAACAAGATCGGCATCCCGACCCATTTCATCCGCCGCCTCAACATGCGCGAGCAGTTGATCAAGGAAGTGGAGATCATCCCGCTGGAGATCGTGGTGCGCAATGTTGCCGCCGGCTCTCTCGCCAAGCGCCTCGGTATCGAGGAAGGCACTGTCCTGCCGCGCTCGATCATCGAATTCTATTACAAGGCCGACGCCCTCGACGACCCGATGGTCTCCGAGGAGCACATCACGGCTTTCGGCTGGGCGAGCCCGCAGGAACTCGACGACATCATGGCGCTCGCCATCCGCATCAACGATTTCCTTTCCGGCCTCTTCCTCGGCGTCGGCATCCAGCTGGTCGACTTCAAGGTCGAATGCGGCCGCCTCTATGAGGGCGACATGATGCGCATCGTCCTGGCCGACGAGATCTCCCCCGACAGCTGCCGTCTCTGGGACATAGAGACGAAGGAAAAGATGGACAAGGACCGGTTCCGCCGCGATATGGGCGGACTTGTCGAAGCCTATCAGGAAGTGGCCCGCCGCCTCGGCATCATCAATGAAAACGAACCGCCGCGCGGTTCGGGTCCGGTGCTGGTCAAGTAATCTCGGGGATAAACAAAAGTGATCAAGGCACGCGTAACCGTGACGCTGAAGAACGGTGTTCTCGACCCGCAGGGCAAGGCTATCGAAGGCGCTCTCGGCGCTCTCGGCTTTGACGGCATCGGCCAGGTGCGACAGGGCAAGGTCTTCGATCTGCAGCTCGAAACCGCCGACAAGGCCAAGGCTGAAGCCGACCTCAAGGCCATGTGCGAAAAGCTGCTCGCCAACACCGTTATCGAAAACTACAGCATCTCCCTCGCCTGACGGCGGGGGCGGCCATTGCACTGCGTTGAAACAGCCCCGGAAATCCTTATATGCCGGGGGCAAAGGCAAGATAGGTACGTCATGAAGTCCGCCGTCGTTCAGCTTCCTGGTCTCAATCGCGACCGCGACATGATCGCAGCGCTGACGAAGATTTCCGGCAAGGCGCCTGTCACCGTCTGGCAGACCGAGACCGAAATCCCGGATGTGGATCTGATCGTCATTCCCGGCGGCTTTTCCTATGGGGACTATCTGCGCTGCGGCGCGATCGCTGCACGCATGCCGGTGATGCAGGCGATCAAGGCCAAGGCGGAGCAAGGCGTGCGCGTCCTCGGCGTCTGCAACGGTTTCCAGATCCTCGTCGAAGCGGGCCTCCTGCCCGGCGCGCTGATGCGCAACGCCTCGCTGAAGTTCGTCTGCCGCGAGGTGAAGCTGGAAGTCGTCAACGCCGACACCGCTTTCACCCGCGCCTACGCCAAGGGTCAGGTAATCCGCAGCCCTGTCGCCCACCATGACGGCAACTATTTCGCCGATGCGGAAACGTTGAAGGCAATCGAAGGCAGCGGCCAGGTCGTGTTCCGCTATGCCGAAGGCACCAATCCGAACGGCTCCGTCAACGACATCGCCGGCGTCCTGAACGCGAAGGGCAATGTGCTCGGCATGATGCCGCATCCGGAAAATCTGATCGAGTTCGCCCATGGCGGCGCGGACGGCCGAGGACTCTTCGCCTCGGCGCTGGACGTAATTGCTGCTTAAGTTTTGTCATGTAGCACTACGGGCGGAAAATCGCTTCGTACTTATGAAATTGCTCCGGTCGCCGCTGGAAGGCGGCATTCGCCACCAGTTCCCGTGAGACCTCCTATGTCATCCATTGTTAACGGACGTTCCCTTGCGCTCGCCTGCGTTGCCGCCAGCCTGACGCTTGTCGCCGGTTGCCAGTCGGGGCGTCCCGCAGCACCGGCCGCGAGTTCCGCCGCGCTGCCGACCATGGAACGCATCGCTCTCGGCGCGAATGGCTGTTGGTTCAAGTCGGGCGATGCGGCGTTCAAAGCCTATCGCCTCGCCCCCGAACTCAACTCCTTCTCCGGACGCCCGCGCATCCTGATTGTCCCGCGCAAATCACCGGAATCGCGCCCGCTTGCCGTGGTCGAGGCCGAGGGTCAACCAGCCCGCCTGCAGGCGTTCGGCCCGCTGATGAGCGAGCCCGTAGGGACGCGCATCGCCGCGGACGTGCGCCGTTGGGCCGCCGGCGGCAAAGGCTGCAGCTGATCCGACCATCTTCGGCAACGCGCCCTTCCGCGAGGCGATGCTCTCGCGGAGGAGTCCGGCCAATCCATGGGCTGGAAAGGCTCCTCCGCGCCGCAGACGCGGCGCTGCTGGATCCCTGTGACGAGCACAGGGATGAGGATGGAAGGGGTGCGGTCCCTCGAAGCACTTCCCATAGGCCGTGCGGATAGGGGAGCGAAGGTTGCCGTAACACCCGTGCCCGCCTCCCTCGTATCTGCATGTTAGAAATTTCGTGCGATGCCGCACATCCCCGGACCCTCATTCCTGTGCTTGTCACAGGAATCCAGCCAGACCAAGTCCTTGGGCTGGAAGAACTCTTCCGCGCCGCAGACGCGGCGCGGCTCTCATCCCTGTGACGAGCACAGCGATGAGGGTGGAGAAGGTCCCTCGGCGCGTTCCATAAACCGTGAAGATAGTGGGAGATATCTTCCCATTCCGGGTTCAATTCTTCTATCAACTTAAGCTTCCACTTCCTCGGCCATTTCTTCATCGTCTTCTCCCGCATGATGGCGGAAGTCAGCAGGTCGAACTCCTCGAACCACACCAAGGTCTTCACGCCGTATCTGGACGTGAACCCAGGCGTCAGATCGTTCTGGTGCTCGAGGAGGCGGCGCGGCAGGTCCCGGGTTACGCCCGTGTACAGCGTCCCGTTTCGCTTCGATGCGAGAATGTAGACGTAACCCTTCATTGCGTGAAAGGTTGACCATTCCCTCGCATATTCGCAATCGGACGTTGTAGAGACCAAACCTCCCCGGCCCTCATTCCTGTGCTTGTCACAGGAATCCAGCCAGACCAAGTCATTGGACTGGAAGGACTCTTCCGCGCCGCAGACGCGGCGCCGCTCTCATCGCTGTGACGAGACAGCGAGGAAGCAATCGCCGGACACCTACCGCCAGAAAGGGACGGCCGACTCACGCCGCGCCTCTTTTTCACTCACACCGATATCGTCGAGCAGATGCGTGCTCAGTTCGTCGAGCGCCAGACGGCTGCGCCTCTTGGACGCCAGTTTGCTATAAAGCTGCCAAAGCCGCGACAACAAGTTTCCCGCGCCACTTCGTGAATCAATGCCGAAGCGGGCCGGTGGCCGCGGATTGCGCTCCCGGGGCTGAATTGCATCAATTGCACCCATTGTCATCACCATTGCTCGCATTGCATCTGCTGCCATAGAGATAATTGACATGAAATGTCGCGCAATATAGAGAATTGTCACTATGACAACTTGGCTTCCCGACATTGAAGAAGGTCACGGGCCGCTTTACGCGCGCATCGCCGACCAGATCGAAGAGGCGATCGGCAACGGCACACTGCCCGCGGGTACGAAGCTGCCGCCCCAGCGCAATCTCGCCTTCGATGTAGGGGTCACGATCGGCACGATCGGGCGCGCCTACGGCATTGTCCGCGAACGTGGCCTTGTCAGCGGCGAGGTCGGCCGCGGCACCTACGTTCTCGATCATCCGGAAAGCCGGCCGCCGGAGCAGTCGGATCCGCTGACGACGTCGCTTTCAGGGACGCGCCCGCTCATAGCGCCCGCCGGCAAGCTCCGCTTCGACAGCACCGCCGCTCCTGATATCGGACAGGGCGACATCCTGGCGCAATTGCTCGGAGACATCAGCCGCGAGCATCACGGGGACATTGCGAGCTATGCCCGCAACTTTCCGGATCATTGGTTCGAGGCTGGATCTCAATGGCTGGCACGCGGCAATTTCCGGCCAGGGCCGGAAACGGTCGTCCCGACGCTTGGGGCTCATGCCGCAGTCGTCGCGGTGATCTCGGCCGTCACCTCCCCGGGCGACCGCATCGCCTTCGAGACGCTGACCTATTCCCAGATCAGCCGCAGCGCGGGCCTCATCGGCCGGCGGATCGCGCTGGTGGAATGCGACGAATTCGGGATGCGGCCGGAAGATTTCGAGCGTGTCTGTGCCCAGCAGCACCCGAAACTCGCCTTTCTGATGCCCGGCGCGCAGAACCCTACGGTGGCGGTCATGCCGCTCGACCGGCGCCAGGCAATCGCCGACATCGCGCGCAAATACGGCGTCTGGCTGGTCGAGGACAATCTCTACGGTTCCATGACCGGGGACCCGCTGCCATTGCTGATGGAACTTGCGCCCGAGCGAACCTTCCTCGTCGGCGGTCTTTCGAAGTCCGTTGCTGCCGGCGTACGCGGCGGCTGGGTCGCCTGCCCGCCGCATTTCAGCCAGCGCATCCGCGTAGCCCACAAGATGGTGAGCGGCGGCCTGCCTTTCATTCTCGCGGAGCTTTGCGCCCGTCTGGTCCTCTCCGGATCGGCGTCGGTATTGCGCAATCGCGGCGTCGAGGAAATAGGCGCACGCGAAGCTCTGGCGCGCGAGATCTTCACGGGCTTCGATTTCAACTCGCATCCGAAGATTCCGTTTTTCTGGCTGAAGCTGCCCGAGCCCTGGCTTTCCGGAACCTTCAAGCAGGCCGCCCTGCAGGAGGGCGTGCTTATCGACGATGAGGATGAATTCAAGGCCGGACGCTCCGACCGGGTTTTTCACCGTATCCGCGTCGGTTTCTCCTCGCCCACCGAACGATCCGAGGTGCGAAGAGGCTTCGAAATACTGCGCCGTCTTCTCGATAGCGGGCGCGCCGGATACGACAGTTTCGATTGATTACTTTTTAGAGGTGACTTTCGCACAAGCCTCGGCAATCTATTCTTGCTTTTGATCCCGCAGAATTGATTCGCACTGGAAGGTTTGAGCATGAAGGATTTCCGCTCGTTTGCAGGTCGGGGACCGTTTACATTCGTTGCAGCATCCCTGACGCTTTCGAGCGCACTCATCGGTTCTCAGGCCGGTGCAGCAGAAGGTGTCTTCGATGAATTGCGGTTCGGCGCTACGACCTCGATCGGCAACGGCTCAAATCAGGAAGACGGGGTCTTCCCCTCCGCTACATTGTTCTTCGATCCGCTCGGCGCCGGCAGCGCAAGCGGCCTTGTCGAGAAAATCCTGCGGCCGCGGATCCATGCCGGCGCGTCCGTCGCGACCTCGTCCAGCGGCGTAAACGAAATCTACGCCGGCTTGAGTTGGAATGCCGACATCACCGAGCGCTTTTTCATCGAGCTCGGCGCCGGCGGCACGGTGCATGACGGCGATCTCAATGACGATGGATCGGACGGACCGAAACTCGGCTGCAGGCTGCTGTTTCGCGAATATGCAGCAGCGGGCTACCGTTTCGACGATCACTGGAATCTCTCGGCCACGGTCGAGCATGCGTCCAATGCCAACCTCTGCGACGGCCCGAACGACGGGCTCACGCGTGCGGGGCTGATGCTCGGCTACCAGTTCTAAAGTCCCGGTCCGACGGGCTGAAATCCGGGCTGCCGCCCTGTTGATCGACCGTATTTTTCTGTCGCGCCGCGTCGCAGCATAGGCTAAAGAAGCCGCAAAGCGCCCCTGTTACGTTGCGGTACGCACGCGCCTTCCCTTTGAAGCCAGGGTTGCGCGCCGCCCGAAGGATTTGACGGTCGACGATGACGATTTCCAACACCCGCCCCATCACCCCGGACCTGATCGCCTCGCACGGGCTCAAGTCCGACGAATACGAACGCATCCTGAACCTGATCGGGCGCGAGCCGACCTTTACGGAGCTTGGCATCTTCTCCGCCATGTGGAACGAGCATTGCTCGTACAAGTCCTCGAAGAAATGGCTTCGCACGCTCCCGACCAAGGGGCCTCGCGTCATCCAGGGCCCGGGCGAGAACGCCGGCGTGGTCGACATCGACGACGGTGACTGCGTCGTCTTCAAGATGGAGAGCCACAACCATCCCTCCTACATCGAGCCCTACCAGGGAGCGGCAACGGGCGTCGGCGGCATCCTGCGTGATGTCTTCACGATGGGTGCGCGTCCGGTAGCGGCGATGAACGCGCTGCGCTTCGGTTCACCGGATCACCCGAAGACCCGCCACCTCGTCTCGGGCGTCGTCGCAGGCGTCGGCGGCTACGGCAATTCCTTCGGCGTGCCGACGGTCGGCGGCGAAGTCGAGTTCGACGCGCGCTACAATGGCAACATCCTCGTCAATGCCTTCGCTGCGGGGCTCGCCAAGACCGACGCGATCTTCTACTCGAAGGCGGAAGGCGTCGGCCTCCCGGTCGTCTATCTCGGCGCCAAGACCGGACGCGACGGTGTCGGCGGCGCGACGATGGCATCGGCCGAGTTCGACGAGTCGATCGAGGAGAAGCGTCCGACCGTTCAGGTTGGCGATCCCTTCACCGAGAAGTGCCTGCTCGAAGCCTGCCTGGAGCTGATGCAGACCGGTGCGGTCATTGCGATCCAGGACATGGGCGCTGCCGGACTCACCTGCTCGGCCGTCGAAATGGGCGCCAAGGGCGATCTCGGCATCGAACTCGATCTCGACAAGGTGCCGGTGCGCGAAGAGCGCATGACGGCCTATGAGATGATGCTTTCGGAAAGCCAGGAGCGCATGCTGATGGTGCTGCGCCCGGAAAAGGAAGAGGAAGCCAAGGCCATCTTCGTCAAATGGGGCCTCGATTTCGCGATCGTCGGCAAGACCACCGACGACCTGCGTTTCCGCATTCTGCACCAGGGCGAAGAAGTCGCGAACCTGCCGATCAAGGAACTCGGAGACGAGGCGCCGGAATACGACCGCCCCTGGACGCCGGCAAGGACACCCTCGCCGCTCGCCACCAACGACATTCCGCAGGCTGATGTGTCCGATGCGCTTCTGAAGCTTGTCGGTTCCGCCAACAATTCCTCGCGCCGCTGGGTCTATGAGCAGTATGACACGCTGATCCAGGGTAATTCGCTGCAGCTTCCGGGCGGCGACGCCGGCGTAATCCGCGTCGAGGGCCATGAGACCAAGGCACTTGCCTTTTCTTCGGACGTTACGCCGCGCTACGTCGAAGCCGATCCGTTCGAGGGCGGCAAGCAGGCGGTCGCCGAGTGCTGGCGCAACCTGACTGCGACCGGCGCGCTGCCACTCGCCGCCACAGATAATTTGAACTTCGGCAATCCCGAACGGCCGGAGATCATGAGCCAGCTCGTCCATGCGATCAAAGGTATCGGCGAAGCCTGCCAGGCACTCGACTTCCCGATCGTCTCCGGCAACGTCTCGCTCTACAACGAGACCAACGGCCAGGCGATCCTGCCGACCCCTACCATCGGAGGCGTCGGCCTCGTCCGCGACTGGTCGAAGATGGCGCGGATTCGCTTTGCTGCGGCGAACGAGACCATCCTCCTCGCCGGTGCTCCGCAGAGCTGGGGAACGCATATCGGCCAGTCGGTCTACATGCGCGACATCCATGGCCGCACCGACGGTCCCGCGCCGCATGTCGACCTCGGCCATGAACGCAAGGTCGGCGATTTCGTTCGCGGATTGATCGAGGACGGCCTGGTTACGGCCGTGCACGACTGCTCCTCGGGCGGACTTGCGCTCGCCGTGGCCGAGATGGCCATCGCTTCCGGCATCGGCGCGACGATCGATACACCGCCGGAACACGACCCGATCCCGGTCTTCTACGGCGAAGACCAGGGGCGCTATGTCGTAACCGTCGCGGAGGGTTCGGCCGAGACGGTGGCCGCGCGGGCAAAAGCCGCCGGCGTTGCGCTGCCGGTGATCGGCAGGACAGGCGGAAATGCGGTGCAGCTCGGAAACGCCAGGCCCGTATCCGTCGACGAATTGCGTTCCGCACATGAGGCGTGGTTCCCCAATTACATGGGTGGCGATCTCGCACCGGACAATTGACCCGCCGGCCGGCAGACGGCCGAAACAGCATTTGCCTTCGGCCCCTGAATCGTGTTCCCTTTAGTTCATAGCGGGCGGCGGCAATGCCGCCGCGCCGCAAAATTACAAGGGAGTTGGCGTATCATGCCCATGGCACCAGGCGATATCGAAGACATGATCAAGGCCGGGATTCCCGGCGCAAAGGTCACGATTCGTGATCTGGCCGGTGACGGCGACCACTATGCCGCCGAAGTCGTGGCCGAAGCGTTTCGTGGCAAGACGCGCGTGCAGCAGCACCAGATGGTCTACAACGCCCTGAAGGGCAACATGGGCGGCATTCTGCATGCGCTCGCCCTTCAAACCAGCGCGCCGGAGTGAGGCGGAAATGGTCGACCTGATCAAGGAGCTCGTAAGCGGGGTCGTTGACAGCGCATTGAAAGAGATCCTCAAGAAAACCAGAGCGACCGGAACCGCGGCCAAACGGGCGAAACGGCGAAGCAGGAAAGCCAAGTCTGGCGGCATACTGGCTGACATCGTCGAGGCGGCCTTGCGTAAACCGGCAAAGAAGCAGGTGAGCCGTCGCCGGACCGCGGCTTCCCGGAGCAAACTGCGCCGCCGCTCGGCCTAGATCCCCTAGCCCTCGTGTCCCGCGGATAGTGGTGCGGAAGCCGAACTTTGAGGGACCATCAATAATTTTGCGATTGGGTGGTGAAAACCACGTCCATGCGTGCTATCTAGACCCCAATCGATATCCGGTCCTTGAAACCGGCGAAGGAAGGAAGACAAGATGAGCGGAATCAGCGATTTCATCGATAACGAGGTCAAGAGCAACGACGTCGTTCTTTTCATGAAGGGAACGCCGCAGTTTCCGCAGTGCGGTTTCTCCGGCCAGGTGGTGCAGATCCTGGATTACGTCGGCGTCGACTATAAGGGCATCAACGTGCTCGCCGATGCCGATCTGCGTCAGGGCATCAAGGATTATTCCAATTGGCCGACCATTCCGCAGCTTTACGTAAAGGGCGAGTTCGTCGGCGGTTGCGACATCGTGCGGGAGATGTTCCAGGCGGGCGAGTTGCAGACGCTTCTTCAGGGACAGGGTATTTCCGTCAAGGGCGCCGCCTAACACCCTCCGAACCGCATCTTTGCGATGATCGGAAAAGGCGGGTAACCGCCTTTTTTGATTCCGAAGCAATATGCCGCGCGCCTAATGTTCGATACGCTTCATGAGCGGGCGGCGAAATTCACGCCAGTCATGGGCGTCATGGACGACCGGCCGCGCGGTCTCGTACGCAGCCCTGCCCAAGGGTGCGGCCTCTTCCGCCGGCGAGTACTGCGTCCTTCTTCGATCCGACACAACAAAAGACTGAATTTATTCAGCAGATCCAAATCATTGCGAAACGTGCCACGCACTGGCTCGGCGTGGCAAAGAACCGGCTCCGGGAAAGCGGCAGCCGGCAGGATGTATGAAATGACAAGGCCCATAGACCAAGCCGCCACCCTCTCCGGGCTGACGAAAGTCCAGTTCATTGCATTGATGGCCATGCTGATGTCCATCAATGCGATCTCGATCGACATCATGTTGCCCGGGCTGCAGGAAATCGGCGCGAGCCTCGGCGTGGCCGATGAGAACCATCGGCAATACGTCATAACCGCCTACCTGCTCGGCATGGGGTTCGCGCAACTGTTCTTCGGCCCCCTGTCCGACCGCTTCGGGCGAAAGGCACCCTTGTTGGGCGGGCTGGCCCTTTACGGCGTCAGCGCTCTCGCGATCGTCTTCGTACCGACCTTCACGACACTCCTCTTCCTTCGGCTCGTTCAGGGCATAGGCGCGGCGGCAACCCGCGTCATCACCGTTTCCATCGTGCGCGATGTCTATGGCGGGCGGCAGATGGCCGAGATCATGTCGCTGGTAATGATGGTGTTCATGATCGTCCCGGTCATCGCGCCGAGCATCGGACAATTGATCATGCTCTTTTCCGAATGGCACATGATCTTCGTCGTGATCGCACTGTTCGCGGTTGCCGTAGCGCTTCCGGTCGCCTTGCGCCTTCGTGAGACTTTGGCCCCCGCCAACCGGCGCCCCTTCACGGCCTCGTCCATACTTGCGGGCTTCCGCATCGTGCTGACGAACCGGCTGGCGCTGTTCTATACGCTCGCGACGTCGGCTCTCCTTGGCGGTCTCTTCGGTTTCATCAACTCGGCGCAACAAATTCTCGTCGGCGTCTATGGCCTGGGCGTCTGGTTTCCGGCAGTATTCGCCGCTTTCGCCGGCATGATGGCGGTCGCCTCCTTTACCAATTCGCGACTTGTCCGGACGTTCGGCATGCGGGCATTGTCGCACGCCGCGCTTCTCGGCTTCACCCTGGCAAGTTTCATCTGGATGTCGGCTTCATTGATCGGGCCGCTGCCTTTGCCGGTCTTCATGCTCCTTCATGCCGCCACCATGTTCCAGTTCGGGCTGATCGCCGCCAACTTCAACGCCATGGCGATGGAACCGCTCGGCCACGTTGCCGGCACCGCCTCATCCGTTCTCGGCTTCACGCAGACGATCGGCGGCGGAATCATCGGCGCGTTCATCGGCCAGGCATTCGATAACAGCGTCACGCCCCTTGCGGTCGGCTTCTTCACGGTCGCACTCGTGGCGCTTGTCTGCGTGCTGATCGCAGAGGGCGGCAAGCTCTTCAAACCGCACAATCCGGCAGGCTAGCCGGATCGGCTCGAGGCCACCGATTTTTCCTCCCAGTCCATTTTGGATGTTTTGAACATGACTTCCGTTTCCCAACAATCTTCGCTTGGTGAACAATCATCGGGCCATGCCGATCAGGCTTCGGGCGCCGCGCGTCTCGGAATGGGCCTTGTCGAATTCATCGTCACCATTGCAGTCATGACCGCGAGCATTGCGCTCGCGATCGACAGCATGCTGCCGGCTCTGCCGAGCATCGGCCAGACGCTCAACGTTGCCAACGCCAACGATACGCAACTCGTGATCGGCGTCTTCTTTCTCGGCTTCGGCCTCTCCCAGATATTCTTCGGGAGCCTTTCGGATGCCTTCGGGCGCCGGTCCGTTCTCCTTTGCGGCCTTGCACTCTTCAGCGTGTCGATGTTCGCCGCCTCCTGGGTCGAAAGCATAGAGACGCTGCTCCTGCTCCGCTTCATCCAGGGCATCGGCGGTGCCGCCGTCCGCATCACGACCATGGCGATCGTCCGCGACTGTTTCGGCGGCCGCGACATGGCGCGCGTCATGTCCTATGTGATGATCGTCTTCATGATCGTGCCGATCGTCGCCCCGACACTTGGCCAAGTGGTGATCGCCTATGCCGACTGGCACTGGATCTTCATCTTGATCGGCGTCGTCGGCACCGCCCTGTTCGTCTGGGCGCTGACCCGGATGAAGGAGTCCCTGCCGAAGGAGGAACGTCTGCCGCTTTCGGTGGGAGCGGTCCTTTCCGGCTTCCGCACGGTGCTCACGAACCGCATCACCTGCGGCTACATGATCGGAATGACCCTGTTTACCGCCGTCATTTGCGCCTATGTCGTCAGCGTTCAGCAGGTCTTCGGCGAGGTCTACAACCTCAGTGACTGGATGCCTATCGCCTTTGCAGGCACCGCCGGCGGGATAGCGGTCGCGAACTTCGCCAACGGCTATTTCGTGCGCAGTTTCGGCATGCGACGCATCTCGCATGCCGCGATGATCCTCTTCACCCTCTTTGCTGCGACCGGTTACGTCCTGTCGCTCGCGGGCACTCCGGCCTTCGCCATCAGCTATCTCCTGTTTTCGTTATTGCTGATGTTCTTCGCCGTCATCGCCACCAACTTCACGGCCATCAGCCTCGAGCCTATGGGACATCTGGCGGGCACGGCAACCGCCGTCACCGGTTTCGTCTCCACCACCGGCGGTGCGCTGATCGGCGGTGCCGTCGGCCAGCTCTTCAACGGCACGCTGCAGCCGCTCTTCGGCGGCTACGCCCTGTTCGGCGTGCTGACCATCCTCGCAACGCTCTGGGCGGAAAATGGAAAGCTGTTCACCCATCCGGGCGACAGCGATGGGACGCACGAACACGGCGGCGGACACCTTTAGAGCACTTCCAGGAAACTGTGTAGCGGTCTTCCGTCCGGAGGGTGCATCGGGTCTAACGACAGAGGCCGCCCGGAAAACCGGGCGGCCTCTGTCGTTCGAAAGGGCTTTTCAGATCAGACGGTGAAGACCTCCCGCCGCAACTCCTCCCAGCTCTCCTTGTCGGTCGCCAGAAGCAGCCCGCCGTTCGTGTGCGCGGGAAGATAACGCGAGCCGTCGAAACGGGCCGCATAGGCGCCGGCCTCTTCGGCGATCAGGGTGCCGGCAAGGTGGTCCCAGGGCATAAGCTTCTGATACATCAGGAAGTGCAGATGACCGCCGGCAAAGATTCGGTATTCATGCGCCGCGCAGCGATAGCTCGTGGCCATCCGGACCTTCGCCATATTGCCCATGACGATGCGGCGCTCGGCCTGCGCGTAAAACCCGGCCGATGCGACGCCCACCATGTTGTCGACGGTGACCCCGGCTGTGACCGACAGTCTCTCCTGCGTCCCGTCGGGCCGGCACATCCACGCGCCGGAGCCCCGCTCGGCGATGACCCAGTCGTTGCCGAGCGGATCGTAGATGATCCCTGCGACGGTCTCTCCCCGGCAACGACGCTCGCCATCACTCCGAAGAGCGGCAGGCCGGCTGCGAAATTGAAGGTGCCGTCGATCGGATCGACGACGATCGCGAGATCTGCACCGGCGAGCTTGTCGAGGAGCGCCGGATCGGCGGCGACGGATTCCTCGCCGATGAACACGGCCCCCGGCGCAATCGCGTCTATATTCGCCTTGATCAGCCTCTCGGCGGCCTCGTCGCCTTCCGTCACCAGGTCGATCGCTTCCGATTTCATCCGCACATCGCCGGAGCCGAGATTGCGAAAGCGCGGGAGGATTTCCTTTACCGCCGCTTCCTGCAGCAGGTTGGCAAGTGCGGCGATGTCGACGGAATGGCTCATTCTTTGGGCTCCGGAGAGAGGGATTGGAAGTCGAAAAGCTTCGGATCGAGCAGATGCGAGGCGTTCACGTGTCCGAGCGCGCGCAGCATCGTGTCCTTGCGGCCCGGCATGCGCCGCTCGATATCCGCAAGCATCGCCTTCATTGCATTGCGCTCGAGCCCATCCTGCGAGCCACAGAGGTCGCAGGGGATGATCGGGAACTCCATGGCCGCGGCGAACTTCGCCAGATCGTCCTCTGCCGCATAGGCAAGCGGCCGCAGAACCATCAGATCGCCCTCGTCGTTGAGAAGCTTTGCCGGCATCGACGCCAGGCGCCCGCCATGGAAAAAGTTCATGAAAAAGGTTTCGAGGATGTCTTCCCGATGATGGCCAAGCACCAATGCGTCGCAGCCCTCCTCCCGGGCGATGCGATAAAGATTGCCGCGCCGCAGCCGTGAACAGAGCGAACAATAGGTCGCGCCCGCCGGCACCTTCTCTTTCACTATCGAATAGGTGTCGCGGTATTCGATGCGGTGCTCGACGCCGATGGACCGGAGATAGTCGGGCAGGACATGCTTCGGAAAATTCGGCTGCCCCTGATCCAGATTGCAGGCGACGATTTCGACGGGAAGCAGACCCCGCCACTGCAGGTCCATCAGCAGCGCCAGCAGGCTGTAGCTGTCCTTTCCACCCGAAACGCCGACAAGCCAGCGTCTGGAGCCCTTGAGCATGCCGAAATCGTCGAGCGCCTGGCGCACCTGCCTGAGCAGGCGCTTGCGCAGCTTGTTGAAGGAGACGGAGGACGGCATGCGCGAAAAAAGCGGATGGGCCGCACCTTCGAATGCGGCGTCATCTTCAATGACGCTGCCTGTCTCGTCGGGGGAGGATTGTGCGACTTCCATGGCGGCAATCTCGGATTGTGCAGAGCGCAGGTTGCGCTCTGTTTTCTGAAGCAGCACTTGCCCCGTCCGGCCGGGAAGATCAAGAAAAAACGGGCGTGTGGGCCCCCGGCGTCCCGTGAAGGGTACAGGGGCGGCGGCTTTCCGCGCGCTTACGGCCCGAACACCGACCAACCCGTACGCGCAGCCAGCATTTCGAGCGCCAGCGACCCCAGCAGCGAATTGCCGTATTCGTTGAGCCCCGGCGACCAGACGGCAATAGACGCCTTGCCCGGCGCCACCGCCATGATGCCGCCGCCGACGCCGCTCTTCCCCGGCAGACCGACCCGGTAGGCAAAATCCCCGGAGCCGTCATAATGGCCGCAGGTGAGCATAAGCGCATTGATGCGCCGCGCGCGCTGGCGCGACACGACCGAATGCCCGGTCAGCGGGTTGGTGCCGCCGGCGGCCAGAAACAGACCGGCTTTGGCGAGCTGGCTACAGGTCATCGCGAGCGCGCAATGATGGAAATAGACGCCGAGCACGTGCTCGACCGGATGATCGAGCCGGCCGAAGGAGCGCATGAAATTCGCAAGCGCGATGTTGCGGTAACCGGTCGCGGTCTCCGAGCGTGCGACTTCATGATCGATCACGATGTCCTCGTCATCCGCGAGATAACGAACGAAGCGAACGATCTCCCCGATCAGCTCCTTCGGCGTGTGGCCGGCGAGAATGAGATCGCTTATCCTGATCGCGCCGGCATTGATGAAGGGGTTGCGCGGCTTGCCGCCCTCATGCTCGAGCTGCACGATCGAATTGAAGGCCGAGCCCGAAGGCTCGCGCCCAACCCGGTTCCAGATGTTTTCGCCGTGTTTGCCCAGCGCCAGCGTGAGCGTGAACACCTTGGAGATGCTCTGAATGGAGAACGGCATCTCCGCATCGCCGGCGCGATAGACCTTGCCGCCCGTTGTGACGATCGCCATGCCGAAGTGGCGGGCATCGACGCGTGCTAGCTGCGGAATATAATCCGCAACCTTCCCTTCGCCGAGGCGCGGCGTCAGTTCCAGAAAGATGTCGTCGATGATCGCCTGGAGGTCTTCTTGCGGTTTCGGCTCACGCATACGGCACTTCTCACTTCGGAAGCGGTCTCGTTCAGGACACTCCGTCCTGCGCCCGCCTCCAGTCTATGGGATTCGTCCGGCAACTTCGTACAAAAAAACCGCCCGTCTCCGGGCGGTTTTCCAATTCGTTCAGGCGGGCCTGATTAACGCGAATAAAATTCGACGACCAGGTGCGGCTCCATGACGACCGGGTACGGCACGTCCGAGAGCGCGGGAACGCGAACGAAGGTCGCGACCATCTTGTTGTGATCGGCTTCGATGTAATCAGGAACGTCACGCTCGGCGAGCTGTACGGCTTCGAGCACCGTAACGAGCTGCTTGGATTTTTCTTTGACTTCGATGACGTCGCCCGGCTTGCAGCGGTAGGAACCGATATTGACGCGAACGCCGTTGACCTTGACGTGGCCATGGTTGACGAACTGGCGCGCGGCGAAAACGGTCGGAACGAACTTGGCGCGGTAGACGATCGCGTCGAGGCGCGATTCGAGCAGGCCGACCAGGTTCTCCGGGGTGTCGCCCTTGCGGCGCGATGCTTCGGCGAAGATCGCACGGAACTGCTTTTCACGGATATCGCCGTAGTAGCCCTTCAGCTTCTGCTTGGCGCGCAGCTGCACGCCGAAGTCGGAAAGCTTGGACTTGCGGCGCTGGCCGTGCTGGCCCGGGCCATATTCGCGACGGTTCACCGGGGACTTCGGACGGCCCCAGATATTTTCGCCCATACGGCGGTCAATTTTGTACTTGGACGACTCGCGCTTGCTCATCGCATTTCCTTTCAAAGTGTTACACCGGTTTGCTGCCAAACCGGATCAAGGAAACACGCCCTCCTCTGAACCCATTTTTGGGGCTCTGACAGGCTTCTCACGATCACGCTGCCGGAGAAACCACGGGACATGTCAAATGAAACACCGGGCATCACTGCCCGGCGTTGAGCGGGTCTTTAAGCACTGGGCGGCGAATTGTCAACGGAATATGACAGGAACAATGGCAAATTCAGCCGCACTTCCGAATTCAATTTCACTCGGCGGCCGCGCGCGTTGAATCGCCCGTGTCCGGGGCATTGGCGTCGCCCGGAGCCGTTTCCTTGCCGAGGTCGGGGAAAGCGACGATGCGCTTGCCGGAGAAATCCGCATGCACCACGACGAGCCCCTGCTCTTCGAAATAACCGAGCAATCGCCGTGCGCGACGGGCCGAATGCGTTCCGTAGGCGCGGGCGATCATAGCGTCCGACGGACAAGGCAGCCCGCGCAGGGCCGCCTGTGCCAACATCAGGAAAACCGCCTGCAGGTCTTCCGTGACCCGGTCGGCCAGCCCAATCGCCGAGGCCCAATCCTCGCTTTCCGCCGTCTCGGCATCGATGCCCGATCGGGCAACGGCCATCTTGCGGCGGAATGCGCTCAAGGAGAGCGCGGGTCCGGGGACGCGGCGAATGCGGCAGCGCACGAGAAAGTCCTGGTAGAGCTCCGCATCGGGCCTGAACGCGGCTTCCGGATTTGCAACGATTTCGGCAAAGAGGCTGCCGATCAGCGCCTCCCGCTCCTCCGCCGAGATTTCCGGTGGCACCGGCTTGGCCTCCACGGGCGCTGCGGGCTCGGGCCTTGGTCGCGACAGCTCCGCGAGAATATCGCTCGCGGGGCGCGGCTGCGGCGCTGTGCGGCGGACGACCGGGCGGGTGAATTCCTCCGGGTCGGGCGTGAAGATCAGGTCCGCCACGTCCTGCGGCGCTTCGGGCAGCGGCATCAGCTTCGGGCTCATCGACCGTGCCGAGGTCTCGACCGAACCGATCGTTACCCTCAACGGCCGGCGGGAAAGCGCGGGACCGAGCGCCACGAAGGAGCCCCGCTTCAGGTCGCGAAACATCTCGGCGGTGCGCCGGTCCATGCCGAGCAGATCGGCGGCACGCAGCATGTCGATGTCGAGGAAGGTGCGTCCCATCAGGAAGTTCGAGGCCTCTGCCGCCACGTTCTTGGCGAGCTTGGCGAGGCGCTGGGTGGCGATGACGCCGGCAAGTCCGCGCTTGCGGCCGCGGCACATGAGATTGGTCATCGCGCCGAGCGAAACCTTGCGTATTTCCTCCGAGACGTCGCCGCCGACCGACGGTGCGAACATCTGCGCCTCGTCGACGACCACCAGAACGGGATACCAATATTCCCGGTCCGCATCGAACATTGCATTCAGAAACACGCCGGCGCTGCGCATCTGCTGCTCGACATCCAGCCCTTCGAGGGAAAGCACGCAGGAAACGCGGTACTGACGGATGCGGGTGGCGATGCCGATGAGCTCCGCATCGGTACGCTCCCCCTCGATCACCACATGGCCGAACTTGTCGGCAAGCGTGACGAAATCGCCTTCCGGATCGATGATGCACTGCTGCACCCAGGGCGCGGATTGTTCCAGCAGACGGCGGAGCAGATGCGACTTGCCGGAGCCGGAATTGCCCTGCACGAGAAGACGCGTCGCCAGAAGCTCTTCGATATCGAGCGAGGCCGAGGTCCCTTCGGACGTCGTTCCCATGTCGATGCCGACTTTCATCCTTACCTCTTCGTGACGGGTTGATTCGCGGCCGCGGACGGGTCGCCAAAACGGGCAACACCTAGCATGGATCGCGCTCGAACGTGCCGCCGATTATGGAAACCCACAGGGAATAGTTGGCGCTCGAATGCCGCTCTCGGACATGCGCAGCAATGTCGTGCGCCGATTTAGGTGACCGCTTCGCGCCTGTCCGCAGTTGCGGCAGCGGCAACAACTCTCAAGCCGAAGCCTTGCATCAGACGGCGTGTCGTGAAATCGGGATTGCCCGATGTGAAGATCGCCGGGTCCTCGCCGTTCAATGGCTCGAACCCGTTCGGCAGCGGCACCAGCGAGCGAGCCCGCCTCGCGATCGCTTCGGCCGGATCCAGCCAGTCTACCGGCCAGGGCGCCAGCCGGCGGAAAACATTGGCCATGAAAGGATAGTGCGTACAGGCCAGCACGACGATATCGGTTCTCTTTCCCTCCGCCTCCACGAAGCAGGGCGCGATCTCGGCGAGAACCGCCTCGTCACCCAATGCGTCGCCTCGAATATAGGCTTCCGCCATGCGCGCGAGGTTCTCCGAGCCGACCAGTCTGACGTGACATTGCGAGGCGAAGGACTGGATGAGATCGCGGGTGTAGGCGCGCTTTACGGTTCCCGGAGTCGCAAGCACCGAAACGAGGCCGGAGCGGGTGCGCTCGGCCGCAGGCTTGATGGCCGGAACGGTGCCGACGAAGGTCATCTGCGGATAGGCGGCGCGCAGATCCGCGCCGACGAGCGTGAATGCCGTATTGCAGGCGATGATGCAGATTTCCGGATCATGCTCGGCAAGCAGCCCACCGAATAGAGCGATCACCCGCTCCTTCAGAGCGCCCTCCTCCCAGCCACCATAGGGAAAACCGGCATCGTCGGCGACGTAGATGAAATGCCGCTCCGGCATCAGCACGCGCGCCTCGCGCAGCACCGTCAGGCCACCGATCCCGCTGTCGAAGACGAGAATGGGCTTCAGCTCAGTCTTTGTCACCGCCGCTCTGTTCTTTCCTGCTATGCCCGGGCGGAGCTGCGGAGCCACGCGGATTTTCGCGCGTGAAACGGTCGAGCGAAGAAATGACGCCGCGCAGCACCTGGATTTCCGATTCGGTAAAGGATGGTCTGGTCAGAACCGCGCGCAGATTCTCGACCAATTTCGGCTTTTTGTCGGCGGAACGGAAATAGTTGCGCGCGTCGAGTGCCTCTTCCAGATGCTCGCAGAGCCCATGCAACTGCTCCTTCGTCGCCGGGCGCTGCTGGCTCGCCTGGAAAGATGTCTCGTCCTCGGAGGTCATGCCGGTCTTCAGCCACTCATAGGACATGAGCAGCACTGCCTGGGCGAGGTTCAGCGAAGCGAAGGCGGGATTGACCGGAAAGGTCACGATCTCGTCGGCAAGCGCGACCTCGGCATTGGTCAGTCCGGTGCGCTCGCGGCCGAAAATGATGCCGACCTTCTCGCCCTCCTTGAACCGGTGACGGAGTTCCCGGGCGGCGACGATCGGCGAGCGCACGGGTTTGAAGCCGTCGCGGTCGCGCGCGGTGGTCGCGTAGACGAAATTGAGGTCGGCGAGCGCCTCTTCGAGCGTTTCGTAGAGCTTGGCACCGTCGATCACGTGATCGGCGCGGCTGGCGGCGGAGCGTGCCTTTTCACTCGGCCAGCCATCGCGCGGGCTGACGAGGCGCAGTTCGGACAGGCCGAAATTCGCCATGGCGCGCGCCACCATGCCGATATTCTCGCCGAGCTGGGGAAAGGCGAGAATGATCGCCGGACCTTCCGTTAAAAGTTCGCGCTCGCTGTTTGTGCCTGCCATCGCCTGTGTGCCTTCTGTTCGGCGCTTCCCTCGCATATATGGACGCGGATTTAAAGCCCGCGCTCCTGCCCGGCGGGCCGCACGCGCGGCGAATGAAGACGCCCGAGCGAAACGGCAACCATCTCCAGCCCAAGGCCTGCGTCGTCGCGCGATACCGGCAGATGACGCTCGACCGGCGCAGCGACGCTCCGGGACCGGTAGAAATAGTCCGCTCCGGTTTCGCGCACCTTGCTTGCGAGCTTCAGATTTTCCGCGATCTGCGCCGCGAAGTCATCCGGGCTTTCCGCGGCCTGCGACATCTTTCGCGCGAATATGCGCGCCCAATAGGTGCAGCCCATGAACACCGCCAGGGTCTGGCGCACATGCCCCGGGCGGGTGACGAGCTGCCAGGAGACGCCGAGCGGTTTGGCGGCAGCGGCCAGGTCCCTGTAGGCGCGGTCGAGCGCCTGCGACCGGCTGACGAGATCAAGGCCTGACGTTCCCCTCCTTGCCTCCTCCAGCAATTCGGCGAGCTTGTCGCACCAGTTTCTGATCGCCCCATCGAGCGTCGTGCGGGTCTTCGTCGGAAACACGACGAAAGCTACCGCCGCGCCGGCGATTGAGCCGACAAGCGTCTCCTCGAGACGCAGCTCCAGAAGCTGCGGCGTCAAAACGCCGAGCAGGCTGTAGGCGAGAGAGAGGACGACCGAGACGAAGAACGTCATGGTCGCGTAGGAGACCGGGAGGAAATAGAAGGCCAGAAAGATGCAGGCCGCACCCAGGGGCAGGACTATATAGACAGTCCCGCCGATCGCGCTTGCCGCCGCAAGTCCGACGACGATGCCCGCCAATGTGCCGGCCGACCGCTGCAAGGCCTTCACTGCGGTATCACCCCGGGAGCGCGTATTGGTGAAGACGAGGAACGCAGCGAGAACCGCCCAGAACCAGCGCTCGCGTGAAAGCATCAGGCCGAACACCATTGCGATGCCCGAGGCGAGGGTAATCTGGATCGCGCTCCGTAAAGCCGGGTCGGCCATGGAAAAGCGAGCCACTGCCGCCGAGGGCTCAGGAGATGGCACCGGATGCGGTTCGTCGAGGTCGGCCTCCTTGAGGGCGCCCAGACTGCGATCGAGGCGATCTCGAACCGTATGAAGCCAAAGCAGAGCCCTCGCAGCCTCGAGCTGCCTGACATTCGCCTCGCCCAGCGACTGCATTCCCCGTTCTATCTCGCCCGAATTTTTCGCCAGGGCTGCGTCGACAACTATCGCAGGCGGCATTGCCTGAAGGCTGAGCACGATCACGCTCTCGGCCGCAAGATGAATGTCGAAGAGCCCGATGGCGAGGTCCGCAGAGACGACGCCGGGTTCCGGCGCCGGGCGGCGGTTGTCCGTCGCAATGAAGCTCTCCGCCATCAACACGGCTTCCTTCAATCTCTCCTCCAGCGCGTGCAGCCTGCGGCGATCGGCAGCCTTGAGAATGGGCCTGCGCGCAGCCGCTGCGATCTCATGAAGGATTTCATCCACTCTCTGCTGGACGCTCGCGATCGCCCTCAGGAGATCACGGTAGCGGTCGTCCGGAAGAAGGACGGTTCGCACAAGATGCGCGGTCGCCGCCGAGATCCCGGCACCGAGAACCAGCGCCGGCAACTGATCCAGCGACGGGCGCAGATAGGCTCCGGTGAAATAGGACATGAAGGCGAACATGCCGACGGCGAACCACCGCTGACCGAAGGCGCGGCCATAGACGGCTACGAAGATCACCACGAGAAAAACGAGATCGGAAACGTGCCGGTAGCGTTCCAGCGTAGAGGCGAGCGTGACCATCGCAACGCCCGTGACGACCGCCAGAATACGCGTGACCAGTTGTTCCGAGGCTGTCCGGTCGCGAACCGCCAGGCCGCCTTCGATCGAAAGCGTTATCGCAAGCCCATAGGCGGCCGGCGGCAGCGGTGTGGCGATGAAATGGAAGGCGATCAGCAGAGCAACCGAGATCACCACCGTCGCCGTTATGCGGGACGCCTGCCGCAGCCGGGAAAAGGCCGGATCATTGGCCAGCAGCCAGTCCCGGAAGCGAAGCCTGAACGTCATGGCGCCTCTGCCTGTCCGCACGCCCGCAGCGTGCAGCGTTTGTGGGATGACGACGCGCAAAAACAGTTGAAGCACGCCGCCGCTCGATTTCTGAAATAGCCTTTCGCGCGGTCTTTTCAAAGACGTGAGGTGACCGGCCCCCGGTCTGAAGACCGGGCGCGACCGGCCGATTCCGAGCTCGCCGCCTTGGTCCAAAGTTTCGGCCAAGCATGCTTTGCCTTGCTGGCTCACAGTGCTATAGGGCTCTGGATTTCTCCCACCGTCGGAATGCCGCACGCGGTGTTCCGCAAGCTACGAGGCATATCAATGGCAAAGATCAAGGTCGCCAATCCGGTCGTCGAACTCGACGGCGACGAGATGACCCGCATCATCTGGCAGTTCATCAAGGACAAGCTGATCCATCCTTATCTCGACCTCGATCTCGAATATTACGACCTCGGCGTCGAAAACCGTGATGCAACTGACGACCAGGTGACGATCGACGCCGCAAACGCCATCAAGAAACACGGTGTCGGGGTCAAATGCGCCACGATCACGCCGGACGAAGGCCGCGTCGAGGAGTTCAAGCTGAAGAAGATGTGGAAGTCGCCGAACGGCACGATCCGCAACATCCTCGGCGGCGTCATCTTCCGCGAGCCGATCATCTGCAAGAACGTGCCGCGCCTCGTTCCCGGCTGGACCAAGCCGATCATCGTCGGCCGCCACGCCTTCGGCGATCAGTACCGCGCAACCGATTTCAAATTCCCGGGCAAGGGCAAGCTCTCGATCAAGTTCGTCGGCGAAGACGGCCAGACGATCGAGCATGACGTTTACGACGCGCCGGGCGCCGGCGTGGCACTCGCCATGTACAACCTGGACGAATCGATCACCGAATTCGCGCGCGCCTCGTTCAACTACGGCCTGCAGCGCAAGGTTCCGGTCTATCTCTCGACCAAGAACACGATCCTGAAGGCCTATGACGGCCGCTTCAAGGACATCTTCCAGAAGGTGTTCGACGAGGAATTCGCCGCCCAGTTCAAGGCCGAGAAGCTCTGGTACGAACACCGCCTGATCGACGACATGGTCGCCTCGGCGCTGAAGTGGTCCGGCGGCTATGTCTGGGCGTGCAAGAACTATGACGGCGACGTGCAGTCCGACATCGTCGCGCAGGGCTTCGGCTCGCTCGGCCTGATGACCTCGGTGCTGATGACGCCGGACGGAAAGACGGTCGAGGCGGAAGCCGCCCACGGCACGGTGACGCGCCACTACCGCCAGCACCAGAAAGGCGAAGAAACCTCGACCAACTCGATCGCCTCGATCTTCGCCTGGACCCGCGGCCTCGCCCACCGCGCCAAGCTCGACGGCAACGCCGAACTCGCGAAGTTTTCCGAAACGCTGGAGCGCGTCTGCGTCGATACGGTCGAATCGGGCTTCATGACCAAGGACTTGGCACTCCTCATCGGCCCCGACCAGCCCTGGCTGTCGACCACCGGCTTCCTCGACAAGATCGACGAGAACCTCAGGAAGGCAATGGCCGCCTAAGCGGCCAGCCCGACAGCCACAACTGCGAAACCCGGCCTTGTGCCGGGTTTCTTGCTTGAATGGTACGAGCAAAATGGAGCCGCATTACTTGAGCGGCAGGTAGATTTCCGTAAGCAGCTCGGTCGGGGCCACCTCGCGCGGGTTGTTCAGATATTTCTCGAACATGACGCAGTCGCGGATTTCGCGGCCGGAGTTCGGAAGCCAGGTCCCATAAAGCCATCGATAGGCCTTCGGCATGTCGGCATAGGGGCCTTTGTGCCGCAGCACGGCATAGTGCCCGCCCTCGATTTTTTGGGCGTCAGCGGCGCCTCGGCCGCGTGCTCGCCGTTGACCGTCACGCAGGCGAAGGATCGGAGCTTATCCGTCTCCACGAGTTCCGGGTCATCCAGGTAGATTCCGACCATCTCCATGTCCGGCCGAAAGAGGCCGCGTGCAAAAAGGGTACCGTAAAGCGTTTCGAACGCCTCGCCGATACCCATGTAGGAACCGGAATGGGCGACACCCGCCAGGGTCAGAGGCTCTATCGTCCTCAAGTCAACATCGTACATGACAGCATTTCCTTCCGTAGAGGCGGTTTCAAAGGCCCTGTGGCTCCCCTCCTTCCTGTAGCGCGCCGGCGGAAGGCCATAAACCGCCTTGAAGGTGCGGTTGAAGGATTGAACATTCGGGTAGCCGGAGCGTCGCGCGATCGCTTCGACGGAAAGATCGGTCTGGACGAGTTCTGCCGCCGCGCGCTGCAGCCGCAATCTCTTAACGGTCGCCGCCAATGTCTCGCCATTTACCGCCCGGTAGATGCGATGCCAGTGGTGCGGCGAAAGACATGCGATCTCCGACAACCGGCCGAGATCCAGTTCTTCATCGAGATGCCCGTAGATATAGGCCGAGACGCGATGAAGCCGCCTCTCATATGTAGCCCATGCACCGCCCGTCATATCGAACCTTCTGCGCTTCGCTCGACCGCCTTCAAACCACGGATCGATTTGACAAATCCTGCTGACCTAAGTGCTGCCCGCTCCGCTTGTGCGGCAATGCGACTCAGATAGGCTGACAATGCCCGGCGCGCAGGATCCTGCAAACGTGGCGGATCTCGAAGGTTTCTCCGATGCCCGATTCTCTTATCCCGAAAACTGTCAGCGTGATCGCCGAGGGATACGGCCGCACCAGGCTGAAAGCGGACGCTCTGGCCGGCCTGACGGTCGCCATCGTCGCCTTGCCGCTTTCGATGGCCATCGCCATCGCCTCCGGCGTAACACCCGATCGCGGCCTCTATACCGCAATCGTCGGCGGCTTCCTCGTTTCACTCCTCGGCGGCAGCCGGGTCCAAATCGGCGGTCCGGCGGGTGCCTTCATCGTTCTCGTCGCCGCGACCGGTGCCCGGCACGGCATCGACGGCCTGCTGCTTGCGACTGCCATGGCTGGCATCATGCTCGTTGCGGCCGGCTACTTGCGCCTCGGACAGTACATCAAATTCATCCCCTACCCCGTCACAGTCGGCTTCACGGCAGGGATTGCCGTGATCATCTTCGCCAGCCAGTTGCGCGACCTTTTCGGCCTGACGCTTTCGGGCAGCGAACCCGGGCCGATCGTCGAAAAGACCGTGGCACTCGGCCGGGCTGCCGACACGGTCAATTGGGCGGCAGTGGTGACCGCCACCCTCACGATCGGCATCATTCTCGCGCTGCGCCGATCGAGGCCGCATTGGCCCGGCATGCTGATTGCCGTTGGTGCCGCATCGGTGCTCGTCGCCGCCTTGTCTTTGCCGACGGACACGATCGGCAGCCGTTTCGGCGGTATTCCGCGCGGCCTCCCGCTTCCGACCTTGCCGCCGGTCTCCCTTGAGAAAGCCGTTGCGGTGTTTCCGGACGCGGTCTCGTTGGCTCTTCTCGGCGCGATCGAGTCACTGCTTTCGGCCGTGGTGGCCGATGGCATGACGGGACGCAGACATAGATCCAGCATGGAGTTGATTGCTCAGGGAGTTGCCAATTTAGGTTCGGCGCTCTTCGGCGGCATCTGCGTCACCGGAACCATTGCCCGCACGGCAACCAACGTTCGCGCCGGAGGCACCAGCCCCGTTTCTGGCATGCTGCATTCGGTCTTTCTCCTTCTCTTCATGCTGCTTGCCGCACCGCTCGCAAGTTATATCCCACTCGCTTCCCTCGCCGGCGTGCTTGCAGTCGTTGCCTGGAACATGATCGAGAAGCCGGCCTTCATGGCGCTCTTGCGGTCGTCCTACGGTGATGCCGTCGTGCTGCTCGCGACCTTTTTCATCGTTGTCTTTCGCGAATTGACAGAAGGGATAGTGATCGGAGTTGCGCTCGGCGCCCTCCTGTTCATCAATCGAATGGCGAAAAGCATTTCGGTCGGTGAAATGAAGTCGCTCGAGCTGCTGCAAGCGGGGAACGGCGACGAAGAGCACCCCGTCATCGGCGACGATCCCGAAACGGTGATCTATCGGATTGCAGGCGTCTTCTTCTTCGGCTCGGCAGCCACCGTTGCCGCGGTGCTCGATCGGATCGCCGATCAGCGCCGAAACTTCATTCTCGATTGCTCGGAAATCCCCTTCATCGATTCTACCGCCGCGAACATCATCGAAGGGACGTTGCGCAAGGCGGAGAGGATCGGCGTGCGCGTCATTATCGTCGGTGCCAATACGCAGGTTCGTCGCGCCTTGTATCAACACCACGTGCGTCCACCGCGTGTCTTGATGCGCGCCTCGGTTCCGGCGGCACTCGACACAATCCGCAGCGAACGGCGCACATGAAAAAGGGCGCCGCAGCGCCCATTATTCGTCTTTTCGCACCACGCCGCTCAACCGGCCAACGCTACGGCGACCGCCTCGATCGCCTCCGCTGCACGTCCGCCGTCCGGACCGCCGGCCTGGGCCATGTCGGGCCGCCCGCCGCCGCCCTTGCCGCCGAGCGCAGCCGAAGCGACGCGCACCAGATCCACGGCGCTGACTTTCGAAGTGAGGTCGTCGGTGACCGCCACCACGGCGCTCGCCTTGCCGTCGCCGCTGACGCCCACGAAGGCGACCACGCCCGAACCGAGCGTCTTCTTGCCGTCGTCCGCAAGGCTCTTCAGGTCCTTCGGCTCGACGCCGGATACCACCCTGCCGAGGAACCGGACGCCGCCGATGTCGCGGGCAGCATCCCCGGAGCCGTTCTGACCGTCACCCGCGAGCGCGAGTTTCTTCTTCGCCTCGGTAAGTTCCCGTTCCAGCTTGCGGCGCTCGTCGAGCAGCGCCTCGACGCGCCCGAGGACATCCGAGGGCTGGACCTTCAGGGCAGATGCCAACGTCTTGACCCGCTCATCCTGTTCGTTGAGATAGGCTCGCGCGGCCTCACCGGTCAGCGCCTCCACCCGGCGCACGCCGGCGCCGACAGCGCTTTCCGAGACGACGCGAACGAGGCCGATATCGCCCGTAGCGGACACATGCGTACCGCCACAGAGCTCGACCGAATAGGGCCTGCCAGCTTTGGAGCCGCGAAGGCCCTGCCCCATGGACACGACCCGCACCTCGTCGCCGTATTTCTCGCCGAAGAGCGCCATGGCGCCCTCGGCGATCGCATCGTCGACGCTCATCAGCCGTGTGACGACCGGCGTGTTCTGGACGATGATCTCGTTCGCCATCTCCTCGACGATCTTCAGCTCCTCCGCCGTCATCGGCTTCGGATGCGAGACGTCGAAGCGCAAGCGCTCAGGCGCGACGAGCGAGCCCTTCTGGGCAACATGGGTACCGAGGACCTCGCGCAGTGCCTCGTGCAGCAGGTGCGTCGCGGAATGGTTGGCGCGCAGGCGCGCACGGCGCGCATGGTCGACCGTCAGGGCAGCCGCTTCGCCGGTCTTCACGCTGCCTTCCTCCACGGTGCAATAGTGGACGAAGAGCCCTTCGCCACGTTTCTGCGTGTCGGTCACAGTAAGCTTGCCGGTCTCGGTGGTGATGACGCCGGTGTCGCCCATCTGGCCGCCGGATTCGCCGTAGAAAGGCGTCTGGTTCAGAACCAGCTGTACGTTCTCGCCCTTGGTGGCCGCCTCGACGACGGCACCATCCCTGACGATCGCCTGAATGACCCCTTCAGCCGACTCGGTGTCGTAGCCGAGGAAGTCGGTCGCGCCGTGCTTATCCCTGAGCTCGAACCAAATGGTCTCGGTCGCGGCTTCGCCGGAGCCGGCCCAGTTGGCGCGGGCCTCGGCCTTCTGCCGTTGCATGGCGGCCGTAAATGCGTCCGTATCGACGCCGATGCCCTTGGCGCGCAGCGCGTCCTGGGTGAGGTCGAGCGGAAAACCGTAGGTGTCGTAGAGCTTGAACGCCGTCTCGCCGTTGAACTGGTCGCCTTCGGAAAGATCGGCCGAAGCCTCCGCCAAAAGGTTGAGGCCGCGCTCCAGGGTCTTGCGGAAGCGGGTTTCCTCCAGCTTCAGCGTTTCCGAGATCAGCGCTTCGGCGCGGACGAGTTCCGGATAAGCGCGGCCCATCTGGCCCACGAGCGCCGGCAGGAGCTTCCACATCAGCGGATCCCGCGCGCCGAGCAACTGTGCGTGGCGCATGGCGCGGCGCATGATTCTGCGCAGAACGTAACCGCGGCCCTCGTTCGACGGCAGAACCCCATCGGCGATCAGGAACGCGGAGGAACGCAGATGATCGGCGATGACGCGATGGCTCGCACGCCGGTCCCCCTCGGCCTTCACGCCGGTCGCCTCTTCGGAAGCCGCGATCAACGCGCGGAAAAGGTCGATGTCATAATTGTCGTGCTGGCCCTGGAGCACGGCGGCCACGCGCTCCAGCCCCATGCCCGTGTCGATCGAAGGCCGCGGCAGGTCGACGCGCTCTTCCTTGGTGATCTGCTCGTACTGCATGAAGACGAGGTTCCAGATCTCGATGAAGCGATCGCCGTCTTCCTCGGCCGAGCCGGGAGGTCCGCCCCAGATATGATCGCCGTGATCGTAGAATATTTCCGAGCACGGGCCGCATGGACCGGTGTCTCCCATGGCCCAGAAGTTGTCGCTCGTCGCGATGCGGATGATGCGATCGTCGCTCAGGCCGGCAATCTTCTTCCAAAGGCCGAATGCCTCGTCGTCGGTATGGTACACCGTGACGAGCAGACGCTTGGCATCGAGCCCGTATTCCTTGGTGATCAGGTTCCAGGCAAGCTCGATCGCGCGCTCCTTGAAATAGTCGCCGAAGGAGAAATTGCCGAGCATCTCGAAGAAGGTGTGGTGACGGGCGGTGTAGCCGACATTGTCGAGGTCGTTATGCTTGCCGCCGGCGCGCACGCATTTCTGCGCCGTCGCCGCGGTCGAATAGGGTCGCTGCTCGAGGCCGGTGAACACATTCTTGAACTGCACCATGCCCGCATTGGTGAACATCAATGTCGGGTCGTTGCGCGGCACGAGTGGGCTGGACGGCACGACCTCGTGACCGTTCTTGCGGAAATAGTCGAGGAACATCGACCGGATTTCATTCACGCCGCTCATCTTGCGTCCTATCTGTGTACACTCCGGCGGCAGCCCGATCTCTCCAGGCTGCAAGCCGCACTTTTCAACCCCGCGCTTAGGCGCGTCGCGTTCAATCACGTCACGCCTCCCGCCGGCCGAGCCGTCGGAACCACAGGCTTTTATCGTTCGCATTTCATGCTGTCCAGCGGGCAGCAAAAAACCGGCCGCGGGTGACGACGGCCGGCTTCGCATGCTTCAACCAGACGGTTGCTGCCGATTACATGTCGGCGGCTTCGTCGCCGTCGCTTTCCGGCCCGCCATTCTCCAGGAACCGGTCGGCGATGAGACCGGCATTCTGCCGCAGAGCCGTCTCGATTTCGCGCAACAATTCGGGATTCTCCCGCAGGAAGAGCTTGGCGTTTTCCCGTCCCTGGCCGAGCCGCTGGCTGTTATAGGAAAACCAGGCGCCCGATTTCTCGACGATGCCCGCCTTGACGCCGAGATCGATCAATTCGCCCGTCTTCGAAACGCCTTCGCCATACATGATGTCGAACTCGACCTGCTTGAAGGGCGGTGCCATCTTGTTCTTGACGACCTTGACGCGGGTCTGGTTGCCGACGACTTCCTCGCGCTCCTTGACCGAGCCGATACGGCGAATGTCGAGGCGCACCGAGGCGTAGAACTTGAGCGCATTGCCGCCCGTCGTCGTTTCCGGCGAGCCGAACATCACGCCGATCTTCATGCGGATCTGGTTGATGAAGATCACCATGCAGTTTGACTTGGAGATCGATGCCGTAAGCTTGCGCAGCGCCTGGCTCATGAGGCGCGCCTGCATGCCCGGCAGACTGTCGCCCATCTCGCCCTCGATTTCGGCGCGCGGCACGAGTGCGGCCACCGAATCGATGACGAGAATGTCGATCGCACCCGAACGGACCAGCGTATCGGTGATTTCCAGCGCCTGCTCGCCCGTATCTGGCTGCGAAATCAGAAGATTTTCGAGATCCACCCCGAGCTTTCGCGCATAGACCGGATCGAGTGCGTGTTCGGCATCGACGAAGCCGCAGATGCCGCCCTTCTTCTGTGCCTCGGCAATGGTCTGCAGCGCCAGCGTGGTCTTGCCCGAGCTTTCCGGTCCATAGATCTCGATGATGCGGCCTTTCGGCAGGCCGCCGATGCCGAGCGCGATGTCGAGGCCGAGCGAACCGGTGGAGACGGTTTCGATCTCAACTACGCTGTCCTTCGCTCCGAGCTTCATGATCGATCCCTTACCGAACGAACGTTCGATCTGGGAAAGAGCCGCTTCAAGTGCCTTGCTTTTGTCCACCGATTTGTCCTCTACGAGCCGCAAAGAATTTTGTGCCATTGGTCCACCTTTAAGTTATTGGAGCTATCGAGGCAATGAAGCCGCCGCAAGCCTTTTTGTACATGTTTTGTTCCAACTTGGCAATGGCACGTCAAGCAATTGAAATTGCACGGCATATTTCACTACGTTCGATTCTTGTTCACGCCTTTCGTCCACAGTATCCACAAGTTGCGCGTCAACGCATGCCGGCTTTCACGCGCCGCCCCGATTCGCTTCGTGATTCACGATGGATCAAAGCCGGACAAAGCCCTAAAAGGTAGTCCGAAACGATAGATCGGAATGCCGGCGGAAGAGAGACTTCGCCACCTTTTCTCCGCCCTTCATCGAGGACCAGATGCAAGCACAGGTGAAGTCGCAGAACATAGCCGTTTTTGGCGGCGCTCATATCGACCGGCGCGGCCGGATCAGCGGCGCGACGACACCGGGCGCGAGCAATCCGGGCACCTGGTTCGAGGAAGCCGGGGGCGGCGGCTTCAATGCAGCGAGAAATCTCGCGCGCCTCGGCCATCGCGTAACCATGATCAGCCCGCGGGGCGGCGATCCCGCCGGCGACACGGTGGCGGCCGCTGCGGAAGCTGCCGGTGTGATCGATCGCCCTTTCACCTTTCTCGATCGCAAGACGCCGAGCTATACGGCAATCCTGGAAAACGACGGCAACCTCGTCATCGCGCTCGCGGACATGGACCTCTATGCTCTGTTTACGCCGCGCCGGCTGCAGCAGCGGACCACGCGCGAGATTTTAGCGGCGAGCGAACTCGTGCTGATGGACGCCAATCTGCCGGAGGAGACATTGACGGCGCTTGCCGGCACCGCCGCGAAGTTCAGCCCGCTCCGTGCCGGTATCGCCGTTTCTCCGGCAAAGGTGGTCCGCTACCGCGCGTGCCTCGATGGGCTCGATTTCCTGTTCATGAACGAGGCGGAGGCGCGCGCGCTGACCGGCACAGAGGCCGCAACCGCCGCGGAATGGCCGTTGCTGCTGCGCTCCGCCGGTCTTTCCGGCGGTGTCGTGACGCGCGGAGGCCGGGCCGCGGTCGCCTTCGACGGCAAGGGTGCCTGCCTCGCTACGCCGCCGGCTCTTTCGGCACTTGCCGACGTCACCGGCGCCGGCGATGCGCTTGCCTCGGGCTTTCTCGCCGCCCGGCTTGCCGGTGCGGATCTTGCCGACTGCCTGCGCTGGGGCATGGCGGCCGCCGTCATAACGCTGCATTCGCCCTACGCTGCCTCCGAAGAGATGCTGCCTGACAAGCTGGAGCAAGTGCTGCGCCTTGTGCCGGAAGCGGAAATGCTGGCATGAGAATTGGCAGCTGAATGGGAGCCGGGTAGCGCGGAATGCGGGCGGTTCTTCCGCACCCTCTGCTCCAGGCACCGGAATCGATCAGGCACCCCCGATGCAATTTGCCGTCGGATGTCATCAATCAAGGAAACGATCATGACCAAACCCTCCTCCCCGTCCCTGCCGATGGAATATTCAGATGAAGTCGCGGCCGCCAAGCAACGAGGTGCGCCGATCGTCGCGCTGGAATCCACGATCATCACGCATGGCATGCCCTATCCCGGCAACCTCGACATGGCCCGCAGCGTCGAGACGATCATCCGCGAACAGGGTGCCGTGCCCGCGACCATCGCCGTAATCCACGGGGTCCTCCATATCGGTCTGGACGATGCCAAACTGGAGGCGCTGTCGAAGACGCAGGGCGCGATGAAACTTTCGCGCGCCGATCTCGCCTTTGCGATCGCCGAACGCCGCACCGGAGCCACGACCGTTGCCGCAACGATGATCGCCGCTGCCCGTGCGGGCATCCGGGTTTTTGCGACCGGCGGCATCGGCGGTGTTCACCGCGGAGCGGAGCAGAGCTTCGACATATCGGCGGACCTGGACGAACTCGCACGTACCGGCGTCATTGTCGTCTGTGCCGGCGCCAAGGCCATTCTGGACATTCCCAAGACGCTCGAAGTGCTCGAAACCCGCGGTGTCCCTGTCGTGACCTATGACAGCGAGAACTTCCCGGCCTTCTGGTCGCGTGAATCCGGCCTCAAGAGCCCGCTGATGCTGAACAGCCCGGCGGCAATCGCCAGTTTTCAGCGGACGCGCGAGTTGCTCGGGATCGACGGCGGAATGCTTGTCGCCAATCCGGTGCCGGAACAAAGCGAAATCCCGCGCGAGGAGATGGAGATCTACATCACCCGCGCACTCGACAATGCGGCGAGCGAGGGCATTTCCGGCAAGGCGGTCACACCGTATCTGCTCGACAACCTCTTCCGTTTGACGGACGGACGCAGCCTGGAAACCAATATCGCGCTGGTCGAGAACAATGCGCGCCTTGCCGCCGGGATCGCTGTCGCACTCGCTGCGAAGTAACCGCAGAAATGGAATAAAAAGGCGAAGGGGATCTGGCGCGCCGCCGTTTGCCCTTCTCCCTATCGAAATGGGGAAGATGCCGGCAAACGGCGAAGAGCACAGGTTCGGAGGAGAAACCTCGTCAGCTGTCGAGCATCTCGCGCACGGCGACCGCGAGTTGCTTCAGAGAGAAGGGCTTCGGCAGGAAGCCGAACTTCGCGTCGGCCGGCAGATTTCGCGCAAAAGCATCTTCGGCATAGCCGGATACGAAGATGAACTTCAGGTCCGGATACGTCTTGCGCAGCTCGCGCAGCAGCGTCGGCCCGTCCATCTCCGGCATCACGACGTCCGAGACCACGATATCGACGGCGCCTTCGAGTTCGTCCATGATCTCCAGCGCTTCGATACCCGATCCCGCTTCGTGAACCGTATAGCCGCGCGTCTCCAGCATGCGCTTGCCGCCGCGCCGGACCGCTTCCTCGTCCTCGACGAGCAGCACGACCGCCGAATCCCGGTCAGGTCGGCAGGCTCGGCCCGAGGCATCGGCACCGCAACCGGTTCGCTCCTCGCCGGCGCCGCGGAATGCGTTGCGGACGCGTCCTCGTCCTGGATTTCGGGCACGTCGACATGCCGCGGCAGCAGGATGCGGAAGGTCGTACCGCTGCCGATCTCCGACTCGGGATAGATATAGCCGCCGGACTGCTTCACGATGCCGTAAACCATCGACAGTCCGAGCCCTGTGCCCTTACCGACATCCTTCGTGGTGAAGAAGGGCTCGAAGATCTTGTCCATGATTTCCGGCGGAATGCCGGTGCCCTGGTCGGACACCTCGACCATGACGAAGTCTTCCTCGGGCAGTTCGCGCCGTCCAAGCGCCGACACTTCGCTCGCCGGCAGATTGCGCGTCCTGAGCGTGATGATCCCGCCCGCAGGCATGGCGTCGCGGGCATTGACGGCGAGGTTCAGGAGCACCTGCTCGAACTGGCCGAGGTCGGTCTTCACCGGCCAGAGATCGCGGCCATAGTCGACCTCCACCTTGACGTTGGTGCCGGTCATGCGGTCGACGAGCATCCTGAGATCGCCGATGACGTCGGTGAGATTGAGCACCGTCGGACGCATCGTCTGCTTGCGCGAGAAGGCGAGCAGCTGCCGCACAAGCACGGCTGCCCGGTTGGCGTTACGCTTGATCTCCATCAGGTCCGCGAAGGTCGCATCCGCCGGCCGCGCCGATAGCAGCAGATGGTCGGCGGAAAGCAGGATGGCCGTCAGGACGTTGTTGAAATCATGGGCGATGCCGCCGGCGAGCGTTCCCACGGCATTCATCTTCTGCGTCTGCGCCATCTGGTTTTCGAGCGCCTTCTGCTCGGTGATCTCCAGAGCATAGATGATCGCAGCCTCCTCGGGCGCCTGATCGCTCTGGTCGATGACGGCATTGACGTAGAAGCGGAAGTGACGCCCATCATCCTTGGGATGAAGCGCGTCGATCGGGGCAATATCGCTCTGCCGGTCCTTCGCGGCAGCCAGCGACTCCTGCAGACGCCCTCTCTCGGATTGGTGCACCACGGCGTCGATCAGGGCCCCACGCTCGACCTCGTCCTGCGAAACGAGCCCGGCGAAGAGCTTCATGAACGGAGCGTTGGTTCGGAGAATGCGGCCGTCTCCATCCACCGAGGCGATCGCCATGGGCGTGTTGTTGAAGAAGCGGGTGAACCGCATCGCGGCATTCGACGCCGACTGATCGCCGTCGTCGCCTTCCCGCGACATCACGATCGTCCGGCTTTCGCCGGGCGCACCGTCCCGTGCCGAGGAAACGCGATGAATCAGGCGTACCGGCAGGCTCTGGCCGTTGGTCTTTCTGAGATCGAGGTCCAGGATCTTGGTTTTCTTGAGACCGGGCTCCGCCTGTACCGATTGTACCAGCGCCAGCCCCTCGCCCGCGACGAGATCGGCAATGCTGACGGAGCCAGGCTGGAACTTGGTCAGGTCTACTCCGAGCCAATCGGCGAGCGTCGCGTTGATATAGAAGATCTCGCCCTTGCGCCCGGCGGAGAAGAAGCCCGCGGGTGCGTGGTCGAGATAGTCGATCGCGTTCTGCAGTTCCTTGAAGAAGCGCTCCTGCTCGTCGCGCTCCGCGGTAATATCCGCGATCTGCCACAAGTAGAGCGGATTGCTGTCGGCATCCTCGAGCGGCAATACCCGCGCCTTCAGCCGATACCAATGGGCGCCGGAACCGGCCACCTTGCCGTTTGCCAGAGGTTTCAGCAGCCGGAACTCCTCATGTCCCTGCTTGCCCTCATGCAGACCGTTGGTCAGGCGATAGATCGCTTCGGTGGCCTCGCGGTTGCGCGACAGGATCGTTTCGAGCGACTGGATGCCTGCCGCACTCTTGGTGCCCGTCAGGGCACCATAGGCTGCGTTGGCATAGATGATGCGCCCCTTGCGGTCGGTCACGATCGTCCCGTCTTCATGCGCGTCGAGGAAGGCGCGCGCCAGTTCGTCCGGCCGCGATTGCGGCATCACTTCGATAAAACCGATGACGGAAGAAACGAGGAAGAATATGCCCACCATGGCCAGCACGCCGAGAATGCCGAGCACGATCTCGTTTTCGAGCTGGTCCTTGAAGACGACGAAAGCGGCAGCCGACGCGGTGAGGACGATCGCAAGCAGGATGATCCTGAGGATGGTTCCCGGACGAACGCCCCGGTCAACGACCGGCATCTGGTAGTCACCTGCCTGCCGCAATTTCGTCATCGGGTCCTCACCTGCTGCCGGGTCGCATCGAACGCGATCCCGAGCGCTTGCAGTGCCGTACATCCCCGTGGATGCACAAGGGCCGCTGCAATACTTTGAATTGCCGCATGATTATCCCCAATCCGTTTCCGGCTTGAGGAACCATGCGGTGGCCGGGTCCGAAGGCATCGTCGCGAATCGATGGCCGCCCTCCGCGCTTTCGCGCATCGACCTGGAATCATCTTTAACAATCAGAGATAACAGCAAAAAGCGTCTCTGCGGAAGCGCTGCGGTCAATTCACAGGGAATGTCGGGCCGAAGCTTGTCCAAGCCCGAAAAAAGCCGTCAAATATTGACATGCGAAGCGGCAGTAAGGAGTTCAGCCTATGTTGGAAACAATCCTCGGGGACAACGCCAGCCGGTTCATGATCGCCGCCGGAGCGGTTGCGATCGGTCTCTTGTGCCTCGTCGCCGTGCTTCGGCTCATGCGCAACAAGCCCTCCTCTCCCTTCGTCCGCGGCGGCAAGAACAGGCAGCCGCGGCTCGCGGTGCTCGATGCCGCCGCAGTCGACACGCGTCGGCGGCTGGTGCTCGTCCGCCGCGACGACGTCGAGCACCTGATCATGATCGGCGGCCCGACGGACATCGTGATCGAAAGCCGCATCGCGCCCGAGGGAGAAGTTCCGGTTCCTGCCGCACTTCAGGCGGAGCCGGAAGAAAAGACGACCCGCGCCCCGATTGCGGAAACCCGGCCTCAGCCGGTTCCTTCCCCTGTCCCGCCCGAACGCCCTCTCCCGACGGAAGCTGCCGCCGATCCCGTTCGGCAACCGGCGCGCCCGAGCGAGCCGCCGCGGGTCGCCGCGCGCCCGGAGCCTCCGGTGCGGGTGGTTCCGGATCAGCAAGGCCCCGCACTCGGCTCACCGCAGCCGCAGCAGGTCTCCAGGCCTTTACCTGCGCCTCACATTCCGCCGGTATCAGCCATCGAGCCGTCGCACACCGATTTCAGCGCGGTGCGTGACCGCTCGCTTCCGGTGGAGCCCGCTGCTCGCGAAGAGCGCCCCGTCCCGCTTACGGCGCTCGAGCCGGTAAAGGGCATGCCGGGCCAATCTCTCCCGCCTCGGCCCGCAGCGCCGGAAGCGGCCGCGGAATTCGAGCGCATGCTCGATGCGGAAATCAGCGGCGATCTCCAGCGCTTCTCACCTTCAGGGCCGCCGCGTCCGGAGATCAGGCCCGCCGGTCGCCAGGAACCGGTACTCGGATCGCCTTCGCAGGAGACCCGCAAGGAGCCGACGATCGAAGAAGAAATGGAAAGGATGCTCGCCGATATCTCCGTGAGCCGCAAATTGTAACTCGTACGCCGCGGAACAACGCATCGGTGCACAAATGAAAACGGCGCGGTCGAACCGCGCCGTTTTCGATAGTCCCAACGGTGTCCCGGGACTTATTCGTCCCGGTAGACCTTCTCGCGACGCTCGTGACGTTCCTGCGCCTCGATCGAGAGAGTTGCGATCGGCCGGGCGTCCAGGCGCTTCAGTCCGATCGGCTCCCCGGTTTCCTCGCAGTAGCCGTAGGTGCCTTCATCGAGCCGCTGCAACGCGGCATCGATTTTGGCAATCAACTTCCGCTGACGGTCCCGAGCGCGCAACTCGATCGCCCGGTCCGTTTCGGACGAGGCGCGGTCCGCAAGATCAGGATGATTGGCGCTCTCCTCCGCCAGGTGATCCAGTGTCTCGCGGGCCTCGCGAAGGATGTCGTTTCTCCAGGCATTCAGCTTCGCACGAAAGTATGCCCGGTGGTTCGCATTCATAAAATCCTCGTCCTCCGACAGGACATAGGTACTAAGATCGATCTTCTCACTCAACGCGATTCTCCTGAAGAACATCTCATTGCGGCGGTGTATAGACCTATGGAAGCTCTGATTCAAGCCTTGTAATCAGTGCTTAACTGCATTTTAACACTGCCCGCATCGCAGGCTAACCGGCTAATATTTCATCACAATTACACGCAAAGTCTTGAACGCCGAAATACCGCTCACCGCCGACGGCATCGGCCGCTTGACGTTCCACGGGCGAGCACGGCGGCATTTCGGATTGCGACATTTGGTGCGCGACCCGCATCGGTTCAATGGGCGCACCGGATCAAAAAACCGCGAAACGCGGCTTGATCTTTACGCCGACCGGCGGGACAACGGAGCATCCGCAAGGCGTTTCCAGCCGTCGGCACCACGGGCGCCTCCATCCTGGGGATTTCCAACACCGGGTGAATACATGCAAGACAGCGTCGTCCCGGCCTTCCAGCTTCTGCTTCTTCGCCACGCCCGATCGGGCTGGGCTTTGCCCGGCCAGAGCGATTTCGATCGCGCGCTCGACGATGTCGGCTTTGCGGAGGCGGAACTCACGGCACAGTCCGCAGCCGACCATCGCATCAGGCCGGACCTGATTCTTCGTTCGACGGCTGTCCGCTGCCGGCAGACGGCCGAACCGCTATACCGCGCATTTGGCGAAGATATCGACATTCGGTACCTCGACCCACTCTATACCGGTCCCACGACCGTCTATGCCGACCTTGTCGAGGCGCATGCGAGCCGACCCTCGCTGATGATCATCGGACACAATCCGATGATGGAGGAGCTCTTTCGACGAATTCTGGGCGAAGAACGGGCGGCTGCGGCACTCGCTGACGGATATCCGCCGGCCGGAATGGCGGTGATCGATTTTGCGGCGCCGCCGAAAGCCGGAAGGGCATGGACAGCGACACTTTCGAAGTTCCTCGTTCCCGCCCTTGAAGAAGCCGCGAAAGGATGAGGCCCTGCCAGCCGCTTCCGCCTGCGGAAACGGCGAATTCGCTTCGCCTTGTTGCGCTGACGGAAACATTTCCTATATCGCTCCAGACGCTACGCGGATGCCCGCGACCCGGTTGGGATATCGGCAAAGCAAACGTACCGCTCATCATTCCCGAAGGGACGAAACAATTTGGCGCCCATTCTCACCAGTTTCAAAGACGACGCGCTGATCGCCCTGGACAATCTCGCCGACCGCGCCGCGGGTCTCGTCACCCCGTCCGTCAGGCTCGGTGTCACCGGCCTTTCGCGGGCCGGCAAGACCGTTTTCATCTCTTCGCTCGTCCACAACCTGCTGAACGGAGGGAGGCTGCCGGTATTCGAACCGGTCCGGTCGGGCCGGGTATCCAAGATCCGGCTCGAACCGCAGCCCGACGACGCGGTGCCGCGCTTTCAATATGAGGATCACATTGCGGCGCTGGTCCGGGATCGGTCCTGGCCGGATTCGACCAGGGCCATATCGCAGCTGCGGATCACCCTCGATTACGAAAGCGCCAGCGGCTGGAACCGTCTGTTCTCTCCCGGGCGGCTGTCGATCGACATCGTCGATTATCCCGGCGAATGGCTGCTCGATCTGCCGCTGCTCGGCCAGGATTTCCGGCAGTTCAGCGACGCAACGGTTCAACGCGCACGCACCGGCATGCGCGCCGACCTGTCGAGCGAGTGGTTGGGACTTGCCGTCGCGCTCGGAGCCTCGGCGCCGGCCGACGAAGGCAGCGCCCGCCGGCTTGCCGAGAGTTTCACCGCCTATCTCAAGGCCTGCAAGGACGACGACCGGTCCCTCTCCACCCTGCCGCCTGGCCGCTTCCTGATGCCGGGCGACCTCGAAGGGTCGCCGGCGCTTACCTTCTCGCCGCTCCCCGACCTGCCTGCGGGCCGCGCCCCAAAGGGTTCGCTCTGGGCGATGATGGAGCGCCGCTACGAAGCCTACAAGACGCATGTGGTAAAACCGTTCTTCCGCGAACATTTTGCCCGCCTCGACCGCCAGATCGTGCTTGTCGACGCGCTTCAGGCGGTCAACCGCGGCACGGAGGCGCTGAAGGATCTGGAACAGGCTCTGGCAGACGTGCTTGCCTGCTTCCGGCCCGGCGTCAACTCCTGGCTGACTTCGTTCGTCACGCGCAAGATCGACCGCGTACTGATCGCCGCCACCAAGGCCGATCACCTGCACCACGAAAGTCACGACCGGCTGGAGCGCATCACGGCTCGCCTCGTCAGCCGGGCGACCGAGCGAATAGGAATGAGCGGGGCGGGCCTTGAGGTCATGGCGCTCGCATCTGTCAGAGCAACGCGGGAGGCCACCGTAGACCACGATGGCCATCGTTTGCCCGTGATCGTCGGAACGCCGATCGCCGGTGAGAAGATCAATGGCGAGATATTCGACGGCGAAAAGAAAACAGCAATATTTCCTGGAGACTTGCCGGAAGATCCTGAACTTCTTTTTGAAGCCGTCGACCGCGTCTCCGCATCGGCCCTATCCGCCTCCGCCCCGGAGCAGGCAATGCCGGAACTGAATTTCGTCCGCTTCCGGCCGCCGCATCTCGAGGAGACGCGCGGCGGTTTGAAACTCTCCGTGCCGCATATCCGGCTCGACAGGGCCATGCAGTTCCTACTCGGAGATCGCCTAGCATGAGTGATGACTTCAACGACCGTCGACGCAGGCCGGCCGCCTTTTCCGTCGAGGCCGAGGAGGCCACCAAACGCGAGATGGAACAGACGCCGCGGCGCCCACCGGGGAGTTTCAGCGAAAAGATCGTCATGACGCCCGATGCCGAGGACCCGTTCATCGGGACCACCGCGGCGATCGAATCGCTCAACCTGCCGGAAGCAAAGCCGCAACGGCGCCGGCTCTCCTTCGGCAAGATCGCCGGGGGGCTTTCGGCATCCTCATTTCGCTCGCGGTCGGGCTTTGGATCGACCGGCTTGTGCGCGACCTCTTTCGCGCGCCGACTGGCTTGGCTACGGAGCCGTCGCAGTCGTGGCGATCGGCGTCGTCGCTTTCCTGATCGTGGTCGCGCGCGAAGTCTTCGGCATGATGCAACTGACTGCCGTCCAGACGCTGAAAGCCGATCTGGCCGCGGCCGCCGCGGCCGGAAAGACGCAAGCCGCACGTGCTGCGACCGCGAGGCTCGTTCACCTGCTCGCCGGCAATCCCCGGACGGCCAAGGGCCGTGCCCGCCTGACGGAGACCGAGGGCGATATCATCGATGCACCCCATCTCATCGAACTGACGGAGCGTGAATTGCTGGCGCCGCTCGACCGCGAGGCGCGGCGGATCATTCTTGGCGCCGCGAAGCGGGTGTCGATCGTGACTGCCGTCAGTCCGCGCGCACTCGTGGACCTCGGCTACGTGATCTACGAATCCGCGCGGTTGATCCGTGCCATGGCCGAACTCTACGGCAGCCGCCCGGGCACGCTCGGCCTGCTGCGCCTGATGCGCGACGTCATCGCGCATCTCGCCGTCACCGGCTCGATCGCCGTCGGCGACAGCCTCATCCAGCAGATCCTCGGCCACGGCCTGGCATCCAAGCTGTCCGCCCGCCTCGGCGAGGGCGTGATCAACGGGCTGATGACGGCGCGCATAGGGATCGCGGCGATGGATCTCTGCAGGCCGATGCCGTTTCGCGCGCTGAAGCGCCCCAGTATCGGCGACTTTCTGGGCGACCTGGCGCCCGGCGCCGCACGGTCCGAGGACGCAGCCGGCTGATCGTCGATCGATCGCCGGCGCGCCCTGCCCTCTACGCAAGATAAGCGGCCCAGAAGCCGGGCTGAAACCATCCGTTAACCATTTTCACGGCAATGTAGACGTCAGTTTCCAGCTTGATCCATCAAGGACTGCTCATGCTCTCGCGCCCTTCTCCGATTGTTCGCGGCATTGCCGTTATCGCGCTCGTCGCCGCCGCGGGCCTTGCGACACCCGCGTTCTCCGGCGCCCGTGACAAGGCGTTCTTCGACAGGATTGCCGGGCAATGGAAAGGCCCGGGCGAAATCGTTGCCGGCAAGTACAAGGGCACGAAGTTTACCTGCGATCTTACCGGTGAAGCGGCACCCGGCAACGAAGCCGGCCTGAAGCTGGACGGCTTCTGCCGCGTCGGGGTATTCAAGCAGCCGATGTCGGCGACGATCGTCCGGAAGGGCAACAGCTACACCGGAAAGTTCCTGGACGGTGCCGAGGGCAAGGGTCTCGACGTCGTGTCCGGCAGCGTTGCCAAGGACAAGGTGGTCGTCGGGATCAACCGCAAAAAGCTCAATGGCGCGATGATCGCGCGCCTGCACGGCGAAGAAACAATGAACATCACGATCTCGGTGAAGGTCGAGGACACCATGGTTCCGGTCATCGGTGTGAGCCTCAACCGGCAGATGGACGATATCGCCGTCGGTTCGATCGAGTAACCACCCTTCCCGACAGACCTGTACGAGCACGGCTTCTCCGCTTATTGCTCCGCGCGCCACCATTCGACGTTTTCGTCGGCCACTTCGATACCCTTCACATGCCGCCCGGCCCAGCCATTCTCTGACTGTCCGTCCGTCGACGGTAAGGTCTGCGGCAAAGTCGGCGAGCGGCTTCAGCACGAAGCCGCGTTCGGTCATGCGCGGATGAGGCAGCGTGAGCGTCGCGCTCGCCCTGTTGAGGTCACCGAAGGTCAGGAGATCGATGTCGATGGTGCGGGGACCCCAGCGCTCCATTCTCACACGCTTCATGGCTCGTTCGATCTCGAGACAGGCGGCAAGCAATGCCTCTGGTTCCAGCGTCGTTTCGACTTCCGCACAGGCGTTGAAGAACCAATCCTGATCCGTCTTGCCCCATGGCGGCGTGCGGTAGAGCCGCGAAACCGCGACGATCCGGCAATCCGACCGCGCATCGAGCGCCCGCAGGGCTTCTGCCATCGACCGGCGCGGATCGCCGAGATTGCCGCCGAGACCGAGTATCGCGTGCCGCCAGCTCCTATTCGGCGACATGCTCGACCGTGACTTCCACGTAGTCCAGGATGCCCGGAACCGGCGCGTTCGGCTTGCGGATGGAGACCTTTGCCCGGCGAATTTGGCGAAAACGGGCGCAAAGCGTCTTGGCGACCTCAAGCGCCAGCGCTTCGATCAGGTAACGCCGGCGTCCAGTGACGATCCTCTCGATCTCGGCGAAGGCGATGCCGTAATGCACGGTGTCGTCGATGCAGTCCTCGGCAAGCGCCGTCCCCTGGTCGACGACCAGTTCCGCATCGACGAAGAAACGCTGCCCGAGAAACTCCTCTTCGTCGAGCACGCCATGGCGGGCAAAGAACGCGCAGTTCTTCAGTGTGATCGTGTAGGTCGCAGTCATGGCTTCATGTCCCGTCAGCTGATCTTTGCGGCCAGCATAGCATCGGCCACCGCTAACGCATCCCTGTTGATTGCGACATCGTGTACCCGAAAAATCGCAGCGCCGGCAGTTCTGAGGAGCGCCGTCGTCGCGGCGGTACCGACGTCGCGGTCTTCCGCCTCTCGGCCCGTCACCGCACCGACGAAGCGCTTGCGCGAAGTTCCGACAAGAAGCGGCCGTCGAAACCCATGCAACGCCCTGAAGCGCGCCATCAGTTCGAGGTTCTCGTTCGTGTCCTTCGCGAATCCAAAGCCCGGATCGAGCACGACCCGTTCCCGCGCCACGCCGGCGTCGGCGGCGATCCGCAGAGACCGTTCCAGGAAATGGAACTGATCCTCGATCACATCGCTCAGTTTCTCCCGATCGCGTCCGGTATGCATGATGCAGAGCCCCGCACCCGTCTCGGCCGCCACGGCCGCGATCGCCGGCTCGCGCTGCAACCCGTGCACGTCGTTGACGATGTGGGCGCCGGCGTGAACCGCCAAACGCGCGGTTTCCGCGCGGTAGGTATCGACCGAGATGACGGCCCGGGACTGCCGCGCGATCGCGGCGATAACGGGCAGAACGCGGGCCTGTTCCTCGTCGGCGCTGACCGGTTTGGCGTCCGGTCGCGTGGATTCGCCGCCGATATCCAGGATTTCCGCACCCGCCTCCAATGCGCGCAGCGCAGCTCTGACAGCAGCGTCGGGATCAGCGAAGCGCCCGCCGTCGGAAAATGAATCCGGTGTAACATTGATGATCGCCATCAAAACGCCACGCGGGCCCAGTTCGAGATCGCGTCCATGCGCCAATTGCCAGCGCCAGGGCTGAAATGGATCGTATGTCATTGTTCCGGTCCGCAGCTGAACGGTTTGAATTCACCGCCCGTCATGGTGCAAATATATCATTCGAAAGCAACATGTTATGACGCCTTCCTCACACACCTTGCAAGCTTGTCGACGTCGGTTGGGGCCGATTTGTGTTGCGCTGGCTTTGGCTATGCCCCAAGCTTCAATGAAGTTCAACCGGCGAGAACGCGCTTCCATGCCCCGACTACACATCCCGCTGCGTGCAGCCCTGGTCGCATTGCTCGTCGGAGTCCCGTTCGGCAACGCCTCGGGCGAAACACTGATCAGCAAGAGAATCTCCTACTTCTCGATCGGCGGGCGCACGGCCGCAGAACTCGACAAGGCGCTTTCGGCGTCCGGCCCTATGATGAAGAGCACCGGAACGCGGCATCCGGGCGCCACCCGGATCAAGTTCGGCGGCACGGTCACCTATGTTAGTCGCGACGACCGCTGCGCGGTGGGCTCGGCCAAAGTCACGCTCAACACGCGCATCATTCTGCCACGCTGGAAGCATCGTCGACAGGCGGGCCGCGATCTGGCCCTGGTCTGGGACACGCTGGCGAGCGACATCAAGCGCCACGAGGAACGCCATGCGGAGATCGCGCGCATCCACGCGCGCCAGATGGAAAAGGCACTGCTTTCACTGAAAGCCGAGGACAGTTGCGAGCGCATGCAGGCCCGGGTAGCGGAAGTAAGCGCCGAAGAAGTCGAGCGGCACGACAAGGACCAGGCGCGCTTCGACCGCACCGAGGCGGCGAATTTCGACCGGCGGATGATCCGGTTGCTGCAATACCGCCTCGAAAGCCTGAAGAAGAACGCCAAGGCCCGCTGATGGCGTGAGGCAGGCCGTGCATCGCCGCGGCGCGAAGCGCGGGACCGTGTCCGCGCTTTCGATCGGAATACCCCAAAGAAACGGTGGGATATAGTTTCCGCTTCAGAAGAAAACGCCGGGAACCCACAGTATTTTACTGGCGGAATCTAGTGATAGCGGGGCGCAGCCGACTCAGCTATATTAAAGTCATGCAACGAGCGGAGGAACCGAAGTTCAACTGCTCGATGAAGTTGACATTGGATTGCGGATCAATACCGAGATCTCGCGTTTTAGTGGCAACCGGCGTGAGTTTGGCTTCGTCGTCTTCGGCTATTGCAGCATTATCCGGACGATGAGGCAGCACAGGTTCTCCTGGCGTGTCCTGGTGCGGCAGATGTTCCCTCCCTCATCTGCATGCGATGCGCCCTCCTAGCCTCGCTTGTCGATTGACCGGCGAGGCTTTTTTTGCAACGACGGCCCGTTCGAGCCGATCAGGCCTGGCGCTCGGGGACATGAACGACAAGCCCGTCCAGAGCTTCGCTCATCTTGATCTGACAGGAGAGACGCGAGGTCGGACGCACGTCGTAGGCGAAGTCCAGCATATCCTCTTCCATCGCTTCCGGCGTGCCGACCTGCGCCGCCCAGGCCTCGTCGACATAGACATGACAGGTGGCGCAGGCACAGGCCCCGCCGCACTCCGCCTCGATCCCGGGGACCGAATTGCGAACCGCATTCTCCATGACCGTGGAGCCGTTCTCGACATCGAGTTCGTGGCGCGCGCCGTCAAAGGCTACGATCGTAAGTTTTGTCATTTTTCTTTCCGGAACGAATTGAGGGGCCGGCCGGCTGGCACAGGGCTTGTCAGGACTAGGCGGTGCCCCGGCTTTGAATTCAGGGCACGTTCTTCCAACAAATCAACCGGCCAGTCAACACAATGCGGCCGGTCCGCACAGCCTCAAATTGCCGCGGCGGTCGGGCAGATCGCGTTTAATGATAGGTTTTAAGCCATCCCGCCCAAAAGTGCGCAGCGGTTTTGGGACAACGACATGCACAATAACGACAAGCTGCAGCCAGATCACGTTCATGTTTCTAGGTCGGGGTCGACCGACATGAGCGTGACCGGCCCCAAAAGTTAGAGCGGGATGCGAGCGGAAAACCGCGCCCGCTTTCCTCACCCGCTCTTGCGCCCGATAGGTGCGCGCGCTTCAGGTCAACGGCAGAGTTTCAAAACGAAGAGCTCAGCCTCGAGAACGGCAGCGCCGAGAGCGCTCCGCAGAGCAGCATCGGCGGGACATGTCTCGATGGCGGCTGCAGCCTCGGCGACCGCGACCGCACCGACCGCGAGAGCCGCCCCCTTCAGACGGTGGGCCTCCTGGCTGCAGGCCTCTGCGTCACGTTCCGCCATCTCGGCCATCGCCTGACGTGCCTGACGCGCAAAGAGCTTCAGAACCTCGATCTCGAGCGCCGTGTCCCCCATGGTCTGTCTGTAGAGATGCGCAAGGTCGATGGGATTCCTGCTGGAGGGAGTGGAACTTGCGGGGATGTCCGGTGCCTCGAAGGCTATTTTGAGTGTCGCCATGGGCTCGCTTCCTACAATCGATTTCGCGTAAACAATCGCACCGTTTTCAAACAGGAATATCGGTGCGCGGCACTGCCATTGACCTAAAACGCGGCGCAATGGAGGCAGAAAAATTGAGGAAATGGTTAACGACCATTAAACCGGCTGATTCCCTTGGCTTTTCGGGTCCCGAGCGCTCGCTTCCGTTAAGAAATCATTAGGATTTTAATGAATGGGGAACGCTCATAATTGTAAGAGCCCGGCTAATGTGTCACTACGATACGATTAGGAACGGGTCCGTATATGAAAATGGCAACTGTTCCGGTGGATAAGCTGCGTCCCAAGGTGTCGCAGGGCATAGGCTGCGGCTATCCATCGAGGCGATGTAATGGGTGATCAGTCAATCTGTGGCTTCGTTGCGAAGCTTGGACCTTGCGGTCACCGCCCTGGTTCGGATGTTCCGCTGGGCACCTGGCGGCACAGGAAGACGGCCATCATCGGGCAATAGTAGTGAGGCGTATCCGTATGGCGACGAAGAAGACCAACGAGTCGATCGACGAAAAGGCGTTCCAGGCGCTGGAAGCTGCCCTGAAGATCGACTTTGACGACCTGAAGTCGGCCTTGAACGACGAGACTTCCCTGGACGAGCCGGTGCCGGAAAGTGTGTCCGAGAGCGCCCGCCAGGCCGCCGGTTCCGGTGAGGCCCGCGCCGCACGAACGCAACAGGAAGCTGCGAAGCCCGCGCGCGGCGCCGAAGCACCGCGCAGTTTTGCGAGCGAAATGGCTCCGAAGCAGCCCCCCTGGCGCCGGCCAACGATGACACGCGCAAATCCCCGGCCGCCATGCTGCGCTCGCTGGAGGTCCGCTCGAGCCGCGCGGCAATCCGCGTCGCTGCGATCGTCTCGCTGGTCTGGACAGTGGCCGGACTCGGCGTCGCCCACCTTCTTTATGCGCCCGGGATCTGGCAGATCCGCTCTCTCGGCGATCTCGCGGCAATGCCTGGAGCGATCGGCATCCTGCTCGGCATCGCCCTGCCCGTCATGCTCTTCTTCTCCTTCGCGATCATGATCGCGCGTGCTCAGGAACTGCGCAGCGCCGCGCGTTCGATGGCAGAGGTCGCGATGCGCCTCGCCGAGCCGGAAACCAATGCCGCCGACCGCGTCATGACGGTCGGTCAGGCCGTGCGCCGCGAAGTCTCGGCGATGAACGAGGGCATCGAGCGCACCATCGCCCGGGCAACCGAGCTCGAAGCGCTCGTGCATTCGGAAGTCAGCGCACTCGAGCGCAGCTACAGCGAAAACGAACTGCGTGTCCGCACGCTCGTCCAGGAGCTCGGTCTCGAACGCGAGGCGATCATCGGCCATTCGGATCGGATCCGCACGGCTATCGCCGGCGCGCATACCAAGCTGAAGGACGATCTCGAAACTGCAAGCGAGGACATTGCGTCGCGCATCGCCGTTTCCGGGGAGGCCTTCGCTTCGCTCATCGATACCCGGGCCGCGGCACTTACCGACAAATCGGACCATGCGCTCGAAAATCTGAGCACCATGCTGACCACCCGGACCGACGCATTGCTTTCCGGCGTTACGACCGCCGGAGTGGCGCTCAGCAATGAGTTCGACGCGCGTCTCGATGCGCTCAGCGATAACCTGACGCAGCGTGGCGAGCAGTTGCTCAGCCAATTCGAAACCCGTGCCTCGACGCTCGACGCCAATACCGAGAAGCTCAACGCCGCCCTGAACGAACGCGCCCGTCAGCTCAACGAGACGCTGATCGCCCGCACACGTGACCTCAATGAGAGCCTCAGGATAGGCCAGCAGGCGATTTCCGGCGGTCTCGACGACGTGCTTTCCTCGCTCAACTCGGCCCTTGACGAAAAGGGAGCGAGCTTCCGCCAGAGCCTCAAGTCGAGCGCCGACGACGCCATCATGGATCTCGATCTGCGCGGCGGCTTTTTCGAGGAAAAGCTGCAGACGACGGTCGGCCAACTGGCAAGCGCCTTCGACGAACGCTTCCACGAATTTGCAAGCGCCTTCGACAAGCGGGCCAGCCAGCTCGACACCAAGCTCATGGAAAGCCTCCACCGGATCAACGAGACCGTTTCCGGCGGCTCGGAGGCGATCGGCGGCGCCCTTGACAGCAGCGTGGACAAGATCAATTCGGCGCTGTCCGACCAGTCGCTCACCCTGGCAACGGCGCTCGGCGCGACGCAGGACTTCATCGAGGAGACTATCGGCAGCCGCACCTCCGAGCTCAGCAGCCTGATCGGCAACGCGCACAACCGCATCGAGAGCGTGCTTTCGGACAAGACCGGCTCGCTGATGGGCGCGCTGACCGAAGCGCAGGAGCGCATCGAAAACGGCTTCGGCCAGCGTGCCGATGCGCTTGCCAACGCGCTGACGGCGAGCGAGCGAAGCCTGACGGACGGACTAGACTCCCGTACATCGGCCTTCATCGAGGGCTTGCAGTCTGCTCATGCCCGCATCGAGCAGACTCTTACCGGCTCCACCGACGAGATCACGAGCGCGATCGCCGCAAGCCAGCATCGGCTCGACAACACGCTTTCGGAACGGACCGCCGCGCTGTCGAGCGCCCTCGCCTCAGGAACAAGCGTCATCGAAAGTGCCGTCGGCGGCACAGCAGACCGGCTTGAGCGTGTCCTTTCCGAGCGTGGGCAGTCGATCACCGACGCACTGTCCAACCAGACAGCGGCGCTCGACGGCGTGCTCGCCGAGCGCGCGACGCAAATCAATTCCACCATGTCGGCCCGCGCCAGCGAAATGGCTGACTCGCTAAGCCGTCATGCCGAGGACGTCGCCGACAGCCTGACTTTCCGCGCCATGGCGGTCGCCGAGACCATGACCGACCGCGTCGGCGAGATCGAAAACAAGCTTTCGCAGAGCGTCTCCGAAGTCGCCGAAAACCTGGGCGGCCGCGTCAGCCTGATCGCCGATACGCTCACCGATACCAGCGCCCGCATTGCCGAGGACCTGAGCAGCCGAGTCGGAAAGATTTCCGAGACGCTGGCCGGTACAAGCGCCGAAATTGCGGAAGCGCTTACCGCCCGCACGTCGGAAGCAACCGCTTCGCTTGCAGGAAAAGCGGCCGAGATCGAACAGACGCTCACCGGCAGGGCCTCGCACCTGCGCGATACGCTGACGACGACGCACGACGAGATCCGTTCGACGCTCGACGACCGGATCACGGCGATCAACCTTGCCGTCGGCCAAGGCCGCGAGCAGCTGGAAGAACTGCTCTCGGATCAGTCCATGGCGATGGCAACGACCCTGGCGACCAGCGCCAGCATGCTCGAAATGTCGCTGGAAGAGCGCCAGGCATCGATCGCCGGTGCGATCGCGCGCAGCACCGAGGCGCTCGCCGCCCGCACGTCGGAAGCAACCGCATCGCTTGCCGACAAGGCCACCGAGATCGATCGGACGCTCTCCGGCAAGGCCGCGCAACTGCGCGATACGCTGGCGACCACCCATGAGCAATTGCGCACGACCCTCGACGAGCGGATCAACACCATCAACCTCTCGGTTGGCCAGGGACGCGAGCGGCTCGAAGAGTTGCTGTCCGACCAGTCGATGGCGATGGCCACCACACTGGCGACCAGCGCCAGCATGCTCGAAATGTCGCTGGAAGAGCGCCAGGCATCGATCGCCGGAGCGATCGATCGCAGCGCCGAGGCGCTCGACTCCCGCATGCGCTCGACGACGGGCGAGATTGCGGAACGTCTGGCCGAAACAGCCGATCAGATCAGTCTGGCGGCCGACACGCTCACCAACCGCGTCGACATTTCGATCAGCGGCGTCAATAGCCGCCTCGACGAAACCGGCTCGCGCATCGAGACAAGCCTCGGTTCGCTCGAAGAGCGCATCCGCGGCAGCGTCGGCGACGTCGACGCCATTCTCGGCGAAACCGGCGCACGCATCGAAACGAGCCTCGGCTCCCTCGAAGAGCGCATCCGCGGCAGCGTGGGCGATGTAGACGCCATTCTCGGTGATACCGGCGCGCGCATCGAAACGAGCCTCGGCTCCCTCGAGGAGCGCATCCGCGACAGCGTCGGCAGCGTCAATGCGATCGTCGACAATGCCGGCCAGCGGATCGCCGACAGCCTCGGTGAGCGCGCAGGCGAAATCGACCGGATCAGCGAAGCTGCGGCAACGCGCATATCGACTGCCATCGAAGCCGGCACGGGCCGGATCGAGGAGCGGCTCGGCACGATGGATCGGGCCCTCAATATCGGCCTCGACAACGTAAACCGCACGATCGAAGGGAAAGCTGCGGCGCTCGTAACCAGCCTGCGTGGTGCCGTCAGCGACGCCACCCAGGAGATCGACGCGGAAGCCGCCCGGTCGGCCGGGCTCCTGTCCAAGGCCGGCGCCGACTTCGCGGGTGCGCTCGCCGCGAGCAACGCCGAATTTGCATCGTCGATCGAGCAAACCGCATCGGCCACGGCCGCACGCCACGCCGATCTCGCCCGCTCGGTCGCGGAAGCCGCGGACACGGCGACCGCCCGATTGGCCTCGACCAACAGCCAGATCGCGACCCATGCCAAGAGCATTCAGCAGAGCCTGACCGAGGCGGAGAAAGCGCTCGATGCGCGCGGCCAGTCCATCCGCAGCACGCTCGACGAAAGCACCCGCGAACTCAACTCGATGCTTGCCGGGCGCTCGATGGAACTGTCGCGTCTTCTCGACGAGCAGGCTCGCCCTGTCATCGAACAATACGCCGCCACCGGCAAGGAGGCCGCCGAACGCATCGCTTCCCTCACCCAGGAAAGCGCCGACCGCCTGCGTGCCGAAAACGCCGCGCTCATCAACGCCATTACCGAACGGACCGGCGAGACGCTCGACGCCATCTCGTTGCGTGCGGAAGAGACCGCCAAGGCGATGAAAATGGTCGAGAACCGGCTGCAGTCGACGGCCATGGGCCTGATCGATCAGCTTGCGTCGAGCAATTCGGCGATCGCCACGGTCATCGACCAGGCGAGCGGCAACCTCGGAGATATGGACCAGCGGCTCGAGGCGACCGCCGCAAAGGTCTCGGAAACGGCGCGGCAAGCCTCCGACATGCTCTCCACCTCGACCCGCCTGATCGAAGGCAAAGTCGACAAGCTGTCGGACATTTCCTCCTCGACATTGTCGCAGATCGGCGGCATCGTCGGCCGCTTCGAAGACCATTCGAAGGTACTCGGACAGGCTTCCGACCTCCTGGCGGCCGCCCAGTCGAACCTGGTGAGCACGCTCGAAGAGCGCCAGGACGCGCTTCGGACACTCTCGGTCGGCCTCGTCCAGCGTTCGGAGGAGATCGAGCGGACCATGCGCGCTCTCGAGGGCTTCGTCGACGGCGCCTTCCAGCGCGCCGAGGAACGCTCCGGTCAGGTTGCCGGCAATCTGCGCAGCGGGATCCAAACCTCCTTCGCCGATGTGGGCCGACTGCTGTCGAACACCGAACAGCGGGCAATCGAGGCTGCAGAGGCCCTGCGCGATACGCTTGTGAAGGCGAGCGATGAAGCCGCCGCTTCGGTCGAAGGGGTCTTCTCGCAGGCCGAGGAACGTTCACGCCAGATCGCCGACAGACTGCGCTCCGGCGTCGAGACGTCCTTTGCCGACGCAAACAAGACGCTTTCGCAGGTCGAAGGACGTGCACTCAGCGCCTCCGAGGCCCTGCGGCAGGTCATGGCAAAGACCGGCGAGGAAGCCCGCCAGGCGCTCGAAGGCGCGTTCGCCACCGTGGAAGAGCGTGCCAAGGACGCGGCCTCGCGGCTGCGCGGCAGTATCGGTGCGTCGGTCTCCGACGTCGAGCGTATGCTGGCCGAGAGCGGCAAGAAGTCCGATGGCGTCGCAGCACAGTTGCGCGAAGCCGTCCGCCAGGCGATCGAGGATGCGATCGGCCGTTTCAACGGCGCAACCGACGACATCCGTCGTTCCGCCGGCGAAATCCGCAAGGAACTCGACATGACGCGCGAAGAATTGAAGCGCGGCGCTTTCGACCTTCCGGAAGAGGCCAAGGAAAATGCCGCGCTGATGCGGCGCGCCGTCGGCGAACAGATCAAGGCGTTGCAGGAATTGTCCGAGATCATCGGCAAGTCTTCCTCGCAGCTCGAAGTCGCCCAGCCGGTTCGCCAGCAGGAAGCCCCCGCTGCCCCGGCAGCCCGCGTCGTCGCGCCACAAGCCGTCGCACCGCAGTCATCGCTGCCGCAAGCCGCCGTGCCGCATCCTGCCGCACCGCAGCCGGCTCCGAATGCCGCTCTGCGCGGAAGCCTGGGCATAGAGCAGGCCACCCGCCCGCTGCAGCCTGCCCGGCCGCCGGCAACGGAGGAACGCGCCGAAGAGGGCGGCGGCTGGATGCGCGATCTCCTGCGCGCGGCTTCCCGCGAGGAAGAGCCTGCAGCAGCGCGGCCGCGGTCGCCGGAAAGCCAACCGGTGGCAAAAGCCGGCGACAGCCGCAACCCTCGCCATGTCGTCGAGTCGCTGAATTCGCTCTCGGTGGACATTGCGCGTGCGATCGACCACGACGCCTCCGTCGAGCTTTGGCGGCGCTATCAGCGCGGCGAACGGGACGTCTTCACCCGCCGCCTGTACACGCTGAAGGGGCAGCAGACCTTTGACGAAATCAAGCGCAAATACGATCGCGAACCGGAGTTCCGCACCGCCGTCGACCGCTATATCGCCGACTTCGAAAAGCTGCTCGCCGATGTGGCGCGCAACGATCCCGACAAGCGCATCACCCAGACCTACCTGACGTCCGATACGGGCAAGGTCTACACCATGCTTGCCCACGCGGCAGGGCGCTTCAGCTGACACGGACAGCAATCGGTCTCTCGGGAACGGCCTCGTCGCAAGACGGGGCCGTTTCTATTCATCTCTCCTCTTCCTCATCTCTCTCTGTGCTCGTCACGGAGATGAGAGCAGCGCCGCGCCTGCGGCGCGGAAGAGCCTTTCCAGCCCAAGGACTTGGTCTGGCTGGATTCCTGTGACAAGCACAGGAATGAGGGACCGGGGATGTCCCGCTACTACATCGAAGCGAAGCGGGACGCTGTAAACGGGCCTGGCCCGCGACCTTTCCGCGCCGCCTCGCTATCTTCACGGTTTATGAAACGCGCCGAGCGATCGCACCCTCTCCGCCCTCGTCCCTGTGCTCGTCACAGGGATCCAGCAGCGCCGCGTCTGCGGCGCGGGAAGCGTTCTTTCAGCCCGAGGACTTGGTCTGGCTGGTTCCCTGTGACAAGCACAGGAATGAGGGACCGGGATGTCCCGCTACTACATCGAAGCGGAGCGGGACGCTGTAAACGGGCCTGGCCCGCGACCTTTCCGCGCCGCCTCGCTATCTTCACGGTTTATGAAACGCGCCGAGGGGTCGCACCCTCTCGACCCTCATCCCTGTGCTTGTCACAGGGATCCAGCAGCGCCGCGTCTGCGGCGCGGGAAGCGTTCTTTCAGCCCAAGGACTTGGTCTGGCTGGATTCCTGTGACAAGCACAGGAATGAGGGACCGAGATGTGCGGCTACTACAACTATTGCTTGCGAATATGCGAGGGAATGGTCAGCCTATGACGCAATGAAAGGTTACGTCTACATTCTCGCATCGAGACGCTGTATACGGGCGTGACCCGGGACCTTCCGCGCCGCCTCACGATCTTCACGGTATAGGACGCGCCGAGGGGCCGCACCCTCTCCGCCCTCATCCCTGTGCTCGTCACAGGGATCCAGCAGCGCCGCGTCTGCGGCGCGGGAAGAGTCCTCCGGGGGAGCCGTTGCCACGGAGAGAAACCGGCTGGCACTCGCTTCAAGCGACGCGGTCTGCCAACGGCATTGTTTGGGATCGGTGAAGGTCAAGCCGCGTGTCGTCTCCCCCTTATGGGGAGAATAGCTGCGGCAGGCCTTCGCTTCGAATTCTGCGTTCTGCCCGCATGCCACAAAAAAGCCCCGGTAAAAAACACCGAGGCTTCCTGTCGGTCAGGCCTGCTGGCCAGCAAGCAAACCGGATCAATGTTCCTTGTTCGCGTAGACCGACTTCTTCGTCAGGTAGATTAGGCCCGTGAAGATGAGCAGGAACACCATGACCATGAAGCCGGTGCGCTTGCGATCTTCCAGATGCGGCTCGGCGGCCCACATCAGGAACGCCGAGACGTCCTTGGCATATTGGTCCACGGTCTGGGGGGCGCCGTCGTCATAGGTGACCTGGTCGTCGGAGATCGGCGGTGCCATCGCCAGTGCCGCGGCGCTGGCGAAATACGGGTTGTAATGCGTGCCTTCGGCCACTTCCACGCCCGCCGGCGGATCCTGATAGCCGGTCAGAAGCGCATGGATGTAATCCGGACCGCCTTCCTGGTAGGGCCAGAACATGTCGAAGACGAATTGCGGGAAACCGCGTTCGATGCCGCGTGCCTTCGCGATCAGCGAAAAGTCCGGCGGTGCCGCGCCATTGTTCGAAGCAGCCGCTGCTTCCTTGTTCGGGAAGGGTGACGGGAAGTGATCGGACGGAACGGCCTTGCGCGTGAACATCTCGCCATCCGCGTTCGGACCGTCCTCGACTTCGTAATTCGCAGCGAAGGCCTTCACCTGCGCTTCGGAGTAACCGAGGTCCTCGAGCGTCCGGAAGGACACGAGCTGCATCGAGTGGCAGGCCGAACAGACCTCGGTGTAGACCTTCAGGCCACGCTGCAGCTGCCCCTTGTCGTAGTGGCCGAACAGCCCGGCAAAAGTCCAGTCCTGCTGTTCCGGCTTGTGGATCGGGTAGTGGGGCGTGCCCCCGGCGTGCTCCTCGCCGCCCGCTTCGTCCTGCGCGACAGCCGCTCCAAACCCGAGACCGGCGACGACAGCAAGTGACAGAATGCCTGTAACAAGCTTTTTCATTGTTGTGGATTCCTTATCGATCGCTGTTCCGGTCAGGCGCGTGCGGGCTTCAACTGCGCCTTGGCATTCTGTTTTTCCAGCACCGCTTCGGTGATGGAGTTAGGAATGCGCTTCGGCGTCTCGATCAGACCGAGGATCGGCATGATGACGAGGAAGAAGGCGAAGTAATACAACGTGCCGAGCTGCGACATCACGACATAGAGGCCTTCCGCCGGGCGCGAACCCAGCCAGCCGAGCATGATGCAGTTAGCAACGAAGATCCAGAAGCACAGCTTGTACCAGGGGCGGTAGACAGCCGAGCGGACCTTCGACGTGTCGAGCCAGGGCAGGAAGAACAGGATGAGGATCGAGCCGAACATCACCAGAACGCCGCCAAGCTTGGAGTCGATCGGGCCGACGTTGAAGGTGATGGCGCGCAGCATCGCGTAGAACGGCAGGTAGTACCATTCCGGAACGATATGAGCAGGAGTCTTCAGCGCGTCCGCCGGAATATAGTTGTCCGGGTGTCCGAGGAAGTTCGGCATGTAGAAGACGAACCAGGCATAGACGATCAGGAAAACCGATACACCGAGCGCATCCTTCAGCGTCGCATAGGGCGTGAAGGGCACGGTGTCGGACTTGGACTTGACCTCCACCCCGGTCGGGTTGGTCTGGCCGGTGACATGCAGCGCCCAGATGTGCAGGACGACGACGCCTGCGATCATGAACGGCAGAAGGTAATGCAGCGAGAAAAAGCGGTTGAGCGTCGGCTGGTCGACGGCGAAGCCGCCGAGCAGGAACTGCTGGATCCACTCGCCCACCAGCGGGAAGGCCGAGAAGAAGCCGGTGATGACGGTTGCCCCCAGAAGGACATCTGCCCCCAGGGCAGCACGTAGCCCATGAAGCCGGTCGCCATCATCAGGAGATAGATGACCACGCCGAGGATCCAGAGGATCTCTCGCGGCGCCTTGTAGGAGCCGTAATAGAGGCCGCGGGCGATATGCAGGTAGACCGCGATGAAGAAGAACGACGCACCGTTGGCGTGCAGGTAACGCAGCAGCCAACCGTGATTGACGTCGCGCATGATCTTCTCGACCGAATTGAAGGCGACGTTCGTTTCTGCGGCATAGTGCATGGCCAGGACGACGCCGGTGAGGATCTGCACGATCAGCATCACCGAAAGCATAGCACCAAAGGTGTAAGCGTAGTTCAGGTTGCGCGGAACCGGATAGGAGACGAACGAGTCGTGAACGAGCCGGGGCAGCGGAAGACGGGAGTCAACCCACTTCTCGATGCCTGTCGTTGGCGTGTAGGTTGAATGATCAGCACTCATTATCAGTAGTCCCCTCAACCGATCTTGATGACTGTGTCGGAAACGAACGAGAAGGTCGGCACGGCGAGGTTTTCCGGTGCCGGGCCTTTGCGGATACGGCCGGCCGTGTCGTAGTGCGAGCCGTGGCAGGGACAGAACCAGCCGCCGAAATCGCCCGCCTGACCGAGCGGAACGCAACCGAGGTGGGTGCAGACCCCCACCATGATGATCCAGTTTTCCTTGCCCTCGCCGGCGGAACGATCGAGATCGTTTGCCTCGGCATCGGACGGAAGGTTGGCGTTGCGCGCCACCGGATCCTTCAATTCTTCGAGTGCTACGGCCTTGGCCTCTTCCACTTCCTTATCGGTGCGGTTGCGGATGAAGACCGGCCTGCCGCGCCACTTCGCCGTCAGCGACATGCCCGGCTGCAAGCTCGAAACGTCGACTTCGATCGAAGCAAGCGCCAGCGTGGATGCGTCCGGACGCATTTGATCGATGAACGGCCATGCCGCCGCACCGGCCCCGACAACGCCGGCCATACCGGTAGCCAGGTATAGGAAATCGCGGCGAGTGGGCTCGCCCATGGTCTCGCTTGAAGTCTCGTGTTCGCTCACGGCTAAAACATCCTCTCACGCAAATGTTGCGGAAACCGCATCCGCCCCCGGCGCGCTTCCTGCCCCGTCCCGAGCCTGGAACCACGCCCCGTCAAACGCTGGCACCCCATCCGGCCCCTTGAGGCAAGCCACGGATCGGATGTCAGAATCCGGGAAAAATTCTGCACGCAGATTCCCCATCAATCCGGCGCGTTCTATGCCTGATCGCAGATTATGTCCAGCCTTGACAAGGGGCCGCGGGCAGATTGTCGCGGGGAAAGGCGCGACCAATTGGCACAAGGACTTGACGCGTTATAGCCGCGCCGCGGAGCGCCCTATTCCGCGGCCTCTTCGCGCGCGATGAAACCGCCCGACTGGCGCGACCAGAGATCGGCGTAGAGACCGCCATTGGCGATCAGTTCGGCATGGGTGCCGTCCTCGACGATACGGCCTCTGTCCATGACGACGAGACGGTCGAGCGCGGCGATCGTCGATAACCGATGCGCGATGGCCAGCACCGTCTTGCCCTGCATCAGCCGTTCCAGATTGGACTGAATCGCCGCTTCCACTTCCGAATCGAGCGCCGAAGTCGCCTCGTCCAGCACGAGAATCGGCGCATCCTTGAGCATGACCCGGGCAATTGCGATACGTTGGCGCTGGCCGCCGGAAAGTTTGACGCCGCGCTCACCCACATGTGCATCGAACCCTCTGCGGCCGCGCTGATCCTGCAGACCGACGATGAAGTCATGGGCTTCCGCCCTGCGCGCCGCCTCGACCAATTGCTCCTCGCCCGCCCCCGGTCGCCCGAAGAGGATATTGTCGCGGATCGACCGGTGCAAAAGAGACGTGTCCTGGCTGACCATGCCGATCTGGCTGCGCAGCGATTCCTGCCGGACGGCAGCGACGTCCTGTCCGTCGATGAGGATCCGCCCTCCTTCGAGATCGTAGAATCGCAACAGCAGATTGACGAGGGTCGACTTGCCGGCACCCGAACGGCCGACGATGCCGACTTTCTCCCCGGTCGGATGGTGAGCGAAAAGTCGTCGATGACCCCTCCGCCCCTGCCGTAGTGAAACGTCACATGTTCGAAGCGGATTTCCGGACGGCTGACCCGCAGTTCCGGTGCGCCCGGCCGGTCGGTCAGCCCGATCGGCTGCGATACCAGCTCCGCCGAATTCTGAATCGTGCCGATATTGCGCATGATCGCATTGAATTGCGACATCATCCGCCCGAGCAGCATGTTGAGGCGCAGGACCAGCGCCAGGGTGAACGCGACGGCGCCGGAACTGACCGCGCCCGCCAACCACAAGTGAACGGCGTAGACCGCGATCGCCGCGATCATCATGCCGGACAAAAGCGCGAGCGATGCCCTGACCCCCGTCAGCAGGCGCGTGAAAGGGATGACTGCTCCCTGGAAGCGGTGGAACCCACCCCGAATATAACGGTCGTTCTCCTCGTCACTGCCGAACAGCTTCAGCGTCTGAATGTTCGCATAGGCATCGACCATGCGGCCGTTCAGCATCGACGCCATCTCCGCCGTGTCGCGGGCATGCTTGCGCACGCGCGGGACGAAATAGCGCGCGAGCACCAGGAAGATCACGATCCAGAAGGCGACCATCGCCGCCAACCGCCAGTCCAACTGGGCGATCAGCGCCATGGTCGAGGCCGTGTAGATGACGATGAACCAAACCACCTGCAACAGCGAAACGATCAGGTCGCTCGTCGCCTGTGCGCCGCTCCAGACCTTGGTGACGATACGCCCGGAAAAGTCGTTCTGAAAGAAGGAGAGCGACTGGCGCGCGACATGGACATAGGATTGCCAGCGCACCAGGTTCAGGAAGCCGGTGATGATCGACTGCTCCTCCACCAGCGCGGCAAGCGTCACCGCAAGGAAGCGGAACACCAGGACCGTCAGCAGCATGAAGAGCAGTTCCGGTCCGTTGGTCGAGATCAACCCATGCCAGCCGTCCTCCGGTCGGATCGTATCGAGCACATCGACAAGCCGACCGACGAAATAGAACAGGCCGGCTTCCAGCATCGCCACCAGACCGCCGAGCACGGCCATGGCGAGGAAAGGACCTTTCGCCTGGCTGGCGTAAAACCAGGCATAACCCAAGAGCGACCGCGGCGGCTGCAGCCGCTCGCGCGGCGCAAAGGGGTCGATCCAGTTTTCGAAAATCTTGACGATGGCGCGCAGCATCGTTCCGATATAGGCGGTTCTGAAATCCGGGCAATCCGTTTTCGCTTCCGCGCCCATTACGATTGCGTAACGCCGGCCCGCTGAACGCGGAGCCGGCAGTGGCCCGGAGGCGGCGGATTACTCCGCCGCCTCCTCCTTTTCGACCTCGTCGGCGATGAAGCCGCCGGACTGGCGCGACCAGAGATCGGCATAAATGCCGCGCCTGGCGACGAGTTCGCCGTGAGAGCCGGTCTCGACGATCCGGCCGGCTTCGAGGATAACCAGGCGATCCATCTCCGTCAGCGTGGATAGGCGATGCGCGATGGCGATCACCGTCTTGCCGGACATCAGTGCGAAGAGATTTTCCTGAATAGCCGCCTCCACCTCCGAGTCGAGCGCAGACGTCGCTTCGTCGAGGATGAGGATCGGTGCGTCCTTCAGGAAAACACGGGCGATCGCAATCCTTTGCCGCTGACCGCCCGAAAGCTTGACCCCGCGTTCGCCGACCTGAGCGTCGAGCCCTCGCCTGCCCAGATTGTCTTCGAGCGTCTGGATGAAGTCCCAGGCATTCGCTTTCTTCGCGGCGGCGATGATGTCGTCGTCGCTTGCCTGCGGATGCCCATAGGCGATGTTGTCGCGAATGGAGCGATGCAGCAGCGACGTGTCCTGCGTCACGACGCCGATCTGGGAACGCAGGCTGTCCTGGGTGACGGTCGAGATGTCCACGCCGTCGATCCGGATCGCGCCGGATTCCAGATCGTAGAAGCGCAGAAGCAGGTTCATCAAGGTCGTCTTGCCGGCGCCGGAGCGGCCGACCAGCCCGATCTTCTCCCCGGGCCGGATATCGAGCGAAAGCCGGTCTATGACGCCCTTGGCCTTGCCGTAATGGAAGCGGATGTCTTCGAAGCTGATCGCACCCTGGTCCGCCTTGAGCGTCAGGGCAGCCGGCTTGTCGACGATGTCGTGCGCCTTGGTCATCATGCCCATGCCGTCATAGACAGTGCCGATATTCTCGAACAGCGCCGACACTTCCCACATGATCCATTGCGACATGCCGTTGACGCGCATGGCAAGACCGATCGCGACCGCGATCGCGCCGATCGAGATTCCGCTCGTCAGCCACAGATAGATTCCGAGAGCGCCGACGGAAAAAAGGGCGATACAGTTGTTTGCGTAGACGAATATGTGGAAGAGCGTGACCTTCCGCATCTGCCGGTACACGGTGCTCAGGAATTCGTCCATGCCCGCGCGGGCGTATGTCTCCTCCCGCCCGGCATGGGAAAAAGCTTGACGGTCCCGATATTGGTGTAGCTGTCGACGATGCGTCCGGTCATCATCGAGCGCGCGTCGGCCTGTTCCTTGGAGATCTTCTGCAGCCGCGGAACGAAATAGGTGACGATCACGATATAGATGACGAGCCACAGCCCGAGCGGCATCACGAGGCGCCAATCCGCGGCCGCCACGACGATCAGCATCGTCGCGAAATAACTCACCACATAGACGAAGACGTCGAGGATCTTCATCACCGTTTCGCGGACCGCGAGCGACGTCTGCATGACCTTCGTCGCCACGCGCCCGGCAAACTCGTTGGCGAAGAACGTCATGCTCTGCCTGAGCAGATAGCGATGCATCTGCCACCGCGCGATCATCGGATAATTGCCGAGCAACACCTGATGCATCACGAAGGAGTCGAGGGCGACCAGCCCCGGCAGACCGATAAGAATGAGGGCTGCCATCCAGGCGAGCCTGCCGCCTTCGGTCGCAAGAAAGGTTTCGCGGTCAGCGGTGGACAGCCAATCGACCACATTGCCCAGGAACTGGAACAAGGCCACTTCGCCGATCGCGATCAGCATGGTGCAGATCGACATGATCAAGAGCCACGGAGCCGCGGGCCTGGTATAGTGCCAGCAAAAGGCAAAGAGACCCTTTGGCGGAAGCTTCGGCTCCTCCGTCGGATAAGGATCGAGGCGGGATTCAAACCAGCCGAACATTGTCTAGCCCCTTCAGATAGCTTGAAGGAAAGCGGGTCGCCCCGCATTCTTTATCTTGAAAAATACAACCCGGAAATGACGCCCGCGAGCGGAGCATGACCCCGGATGAACCGGAGCGCGCATCGCTCGATCGAAAAAAAGCAGAGGCGCGGAACCGGTCAGGCCAGGAAAGGCCGTGTTACTCGTGGGAGGCGCGTCAACATCAGAACAGTCATGCATGCCTCCTTCGGTTCGCGTTGAAGAGGACAGAGCTTTAACCTTATTCGTGCTGCCATGCCAGATTGTCGCAGGCATTTTCTTGACCAATTTTTCGCCGACCGTTGGTCTGTTGCCAATACGGCACAAATTAGCGGCGGCAAAAGAAGCGGCCCCGAATGAATCGTCTCGGAGGACACCCGACCATGGATCGCGAAGCCGATCGGTGGCATAGGAACCGTCATCAATCACTCCCACGCTCCAATCCATTCTATCGACAAGCGCATGAACGACCTCCGCATCGCCCTTTACCAGCCTGACATTCCAGGCAATACCGGAACGATCCTGCGGCTCGCCGCCTGCCTCGGTCTTTCGGTCGACATCATCGAGCCTGCCGGTTTCGATCTTTCGGACCGCAATCTCAAGCGTGCGGGAATGGACTATATCGCGGCGGTGACCATGACTCGGCACGTCAGCTGGGAGCGTTTCGAAACATGGCGGTCGAGCACCGGCAGACGCCTCGTGCTCGCCTCCACCAAGGCGGCCGCCCCCTATACGCGCTTCAGCTTCCGGCCGGACGACGTCCTTCTCTTCGGCAGGGAAAGCGCCGGGGTACCCGATCACGTCCACGAACGGGCCGAAGCGCGCATCCTCATACCGATGGCGCCCGGCCAGCGTTCGCTCAACATCGCCATGGCAACCGCCATGATCGCTGGAGAAGCGCTGCGGCAGACCGGCGCCTTCTGAGCCGAAACGAGCGGCGGCCCTCAGCGGCACCCCGGTCCGGTGTCCTGACGGCGGTCATGCGGCGATCTCGTTGTAGGGCGTTGCCTTGCGGGCGTATTTCAGGGTGCGCGCCCACCAGGTCAGCCGGTCGATCATCAGGAATAGCGGCGCACGCATCTCTTCCGGTTTGTAGAGATTTCCCGCCGCATCGAACTTCGACCAGGCCTTCGCGAAGGAGATTCCGTCGCGAAGGGTGACGGCGTGCAATTCGCCGAAGACCTGCCGCAATTGTTCGACGGCCCGTATGCCGCCCGATGCGCCGCCATAGGAAACGAAGGCTACCGGCTTTGCGTGCCAGGGCTCATAGACCGCATCGATCATCTCCTTCAAGGCCGCCGGGTAGCCGTGGTTGTACTCCGGAGTGATGACGATGAATGCGTCCGCTTCGGCGACCTTCCGCTCCATCCACTCGGCTGGACCGGCGGATTTGTCGCCGCGAGCGCTTTTCATTCTGACGGGATCGATGATCGTCAGGCTGAACACGTCGGACGTCTCGAGCTCACGAATGAGCCAGCTCGCGACCGTGTCGCAGAAACGGCCCTGCCGTGCGCTGCCGTAGATCAGGGCAAGGGTCATCTTTTCAGTCATGCTATGTCGGCTCCATGTTGTCGGTTACAGGGAGCTCATGCTATAGAACCTCAACTATAGTTGAGGTCAATAGCAGCCGTGAAAAAAGACAAACCCAATGATGTCAAGCGCGAACTGACGGTCGGCGAAGTGGCCGAACGCAGCGGCCTCGCGGTGTCGACGCTTCATTTCTACGAGACCAAGGGCCTCATCCGCAGCAATCGCAGCCGGGGCAATCAGCGGCGCTACCCGCGTTCCGTCCTGAGGCGGGTGGCCGTGATCAAGGTTGCCCAGCGTACGGGTATCCCGCTTGCCGAGATCCAGTCGGCCCTATCGGTGCTCCCCGACGACCGGCCGCTGACGGTGGACGACTGGGGACGGCTCTCGAAGACCTGGCGGCAGCAGCTCGACGAGCGGATCGCCAAGCTGACGGCGCTACGCGATCAGCTCACAGGCTGCATTGGCTGCGGTTGCCTGTCGATGCGCGACTGTCCCTTGCGCAATCCATGGGACGTTCTTGCCTCCGAAGGAACGGGGCCGCGCCTCATCGATCCCGCCGATGGGGCGGAGCATGAGGCCAGTTAGTCGGCTGACCCGACTGTCCAGGCCTCATACGGGAGAGCAGAGCCATGCTGGCCAACGCACCGAGGGAGCAGAGAAGCGCAAACGCCAGCGTCCACCTGTTGCCCGCCTCGCCAAGCAGGAACGAAAAGAACGGCGGGGCGGCGGCGAACGCCAGGTTGAGCGGCAGGCCGAGGCGCGCCACCACCGCCCCATATTCCGTAGAAGAAAAGAAGACGAGCGGCATCGTCGCCCTGCTGACGGACATGGCGCCGCTTGAAAGGCCATAGAGCACGAGGAAGAGAACGATCGACCATTCCGCCCCTTGCCCAAGCGCGAGCGCCAGCAGTGCCGGCGGCATGATCGCCGCGGCAACCAAGCCCGTCGTCAACCCGTCCCAGCGATTGCCGCCGAGGAAATCGAAAAGCCGCGCCGAGAGCTGGATGAACCCGATGGCCGACCCGAAGCCGACCGCCAGATAGCCCGGCACGGCAAAGCTGCGGAAAAGATCGATCACCACAAGCTGAAAACCCCAGGTAACAAAGCCGTTGAGCGCGACCGCCGCCGTGATCAGGGCAACGACGCGCCACTGGCGACGAACAGCCGGCGACGCAGATCGATTCGATTTGGCGACCCGGGGATCGGATTTTGGCGGCTCGCGCCTGGGCAAAGCGAAAAAATGCAAGGGCGCGCAGGCAAGGAGCATCACCGCGCCATAAAGAACGAATGTGCCGCGCCAACCGAGAGCCGCCTCGCAGAAAGTCGTGACCGGCCAGGCGATCGTGGGTGCGAGCGCCATGGCGAGCATCTGCGCCCCTATGGCACGACGCGCGCCCTCGCCCGCGATCTCCGTGAGGAACACCTGAGCCGAAGTCGTGAGTGCTGCCGCCCCGGCCAGACCAAGAATGCCCCAGGCCGCAAAATAGGAAACCGGACCTCCGGCGCCGGCCAGCAACCACAGCCCCGGAGCCGCGGCTGCCGAACCGAAAGCGAGCACGAGCCGCGCCCCGTGGCGCGCGTAGACCGGCGCAAGCAGCGGTGAGCAGAAGGCCATCGCGACCAGCATGACGGTCGGGCCGAGATAGATTGCCGAAGGCCTCAGGAGAAGATCGTTCGCCATTCCGACCGCCGTCACCGAGACGAACATGAACATCGCTCCCCAAGCGATGATCTGGGTGATGGAGAGCACGATGATGGAACGGAGAACGGGCATCGGGGCAGGTTCGGGAATACGCGCAATGGCGAGAGGGAGACACAAACTGGTTTATCGCGCCGCCATGATCTTGGCCACGCTATTATCGATGGACAAAGATGCATCTTGCCTGTCGGTATGAACGGTGGGATCGGGGGCAATCAGTCTGCGCTCGGGAGACGGCGCATCGTGAACTCGATCTCGCCGCCTTCGAGCTGGCGCCAGCTCTCGACTTCGGTCCAATAGGCAGCCTTTGGCCAGGTATCGAACCACTCCCGCGCCTTGGCCCGCGCGGCATCGCGCTCGAGCCGAAACGTCTCGCGCACGAAAAGCCCGTCTCTTCGTGTGGGGTGCTCCCGGCGATGCCGGGCGATCTGGCGCCGCAAGCCGTCCAGCGGCGGTCCTGGGGGTATCTTCGCCATGGGCCATACCTCTGGCGAAAAGATAGGATGAGCGCCGCATTATTGCCAGTCATTTGTCCCGATCCTGCGATGAGGCCCTGATTGCGGTAGACTGTCGCTGTCGCCGTGGCACCGTTGCCAAGCCGCTGAAAATATGGACTGTGGCGGCGACATCGAATCGGCGGTTTTCAGCAGGGAAATCCGCGAACGGAAGTGCATTCCCATGGAAAGACCGCAACTGCCACAGGGCCTGCCGGCCGACATCGAAGACAAGAAAGCAGCGGCGAAGGCTTGGTTCGAAAGCCTCCGCGACACGATCTGCGCCGCCTTCGAGGCGATCGAGGACGATTTGACAGGTCCGCTGTCGGATCGTCCGGCAGGCCGTTTCCTCGCCAAGGACTGGCTGCGCGAGGAAGGTGCCGGTGGCGGCGGTCGCATGTCCATGATGGAAGGGCGCGTCTTCGAGAAAGTGGGGGTTCACACCTCCACCGTCTTCGGCGAGTTCTCGCCGGAGTTCCGCGACCAAATTCCCGGCGCGAGCGAAGATCCGCGCTTCTGGGCATCCGGCATTTCGCTGATCGCCCACCCGGTCAACCCCAATGTCCCTGCCGTGCACATGAACACGCGCATGGTTGTGACCACCAGCAATTGGTTCGGCGGCGGTGCGGACCTCACGCCGGTCCTGGACCGCCGGCGCATCATGACCGATCCGGATACCGTCCTTTTTCATCGTGCCATGGAGATCGCCTGCAATAGGCACCCCGTCGCCGATCATGCAAAATTCAAGCAGTGGTGCGACGAGTATTTCTACCTGAAACACCGGAACGAACCGCGCGGCACCGGCGGGATCTTCTACGACTGGCTGCGCTCTGCGGAGGAGCTCGGCGGTTGGGACGCGGATTTCGCGTTCACGCGCGATGTCGGCAAAGCCTTCGCACTCGTCTATCCGAGAATCGTCCGGACGAATTTCCACAAGCCCTGGACCGAACAGGATAGAAACGAGCAGCTCGTGCGCCGCGGCCGGTACGTCGAGTTCAACCTGCTTTACGACCGCGGCACGATCTTCGGTCTCAGGACGGGTGGCAACGTGGAGTCGATCCTCTCCTCCCTGCCCCCACTCGTACGCTGGCCGTGAATCGCAGCTTATTCGACCATCGTTGAGGCGGCGAACAAATGCGCCGCGTCGGCGTTTCCCTCTCCAGGAGAGAAGGAGCGACGCATGGTCTTCAAGAAAAGGACATTCTTCGGCGATGACCCCGAGAGGCTGCCTGCCGAAGATCCCGCCGAACTCGAGCGCCGGGTCGCTCATTGTCTTGCGGTCGCGCCGGGCCTCGACGCCATAGAGGTCACGGTGACGGGCTCGGGCAGTACGATCCTGCTCGCCGGTACGGTGGCGACCGAAGAGGAGATCGCCCGCGCCGAGGAGGCGGCCCTATCGGTCGAAGGCGTCGCCGAAGTCGTCAATCGCATCGAACGCGCGAAGGCGGGGCGCGGGTGAGCGGCCCCTCACCTGCACAAATGCGGCTGATCTCAGATCAGAAATAATCATCAGAGAGACGGCTTCCCTCAGATGGAGCTGAGCGTCCAGCCGACGATGTCGGCCGCGACCCTGGCGAAAGCGGCGTCGAGTGCGGTGACGAAGGCGGGATTGCCGGCGCCACGCACGGGCACGACGGCGCGGAAGGCCTGCTGTTTGCGGACGGTACCGTTCCGGTCGTCCAGTAGCTTGGCGAATATCTCGACGACCGCCGTTGCCGGTCCATCGGTGGATATTTCGAAGGCTCTGAGCTCGGTTATCAATTGATAATCGATGGCGAGCCCTTGGCCGGGTTTACCGACGCGAATCCTGCCGGTGTTATCGAATGTCTGGACGAGCCTGTCCTGCACCATACGCGGCAGACTGTCTCCCCATTGGGCCCTGGCGAGGTATTGCAGTTCCGACCTCGAAAGACGAACGACGATCTGGTCGCTGCCCAGCGTCTTCAGCGCCGTCGGTTCAGGCACGAGAAGCTGGCGGTTCGTAGCTCCCGGACGCTCCACCGCAGGAACGGACGCCAGACTGAACGTGTCGTTGGCCGCCTGGCGCGAGCCGCACCCCGCCAGCATCGCCGCCAATGCAAGAACCACCGCAGACCGGGCCCCTCTCGCGCCACGAAAACCTACCAGACCCGGAAAACCCATACGCCAAATATCCCCTAGCAACGCGGCGCCGTTCAGCTTCCCGCCCTCAACGCAACCTGCCCGCGACCGTCGATAAACGAATCACCGACGCGTGCGGCCATCATATTGCTTAACCGTTTCGCCGCCGAACAGAAGCCGCTGCGGATTTTTATCGAACTCGGAAATCGTATTCTGCAGGCTTTGAACCGTGCGACGCGTGTCGCCGACGAGCGCCTCGACGTCCCGCAGTCCCGAATTGGAGAAACGCTTGAGATTTTCGGCTATAGGGCCCAGTTGCGCATTCAGGTTCTCCGCCACCCGCCGAAAGGACTCGAGCGTTTCGCGTGCCTGCGCAGAAAGCGACGGAGCGTCCGCGTCGCCGAGGAAGCCGTCGATCTTCACCAGGATGCTGTCGACCCGGTTCGATGCCGCATTCAGCTTGTTGGACATTTGCGTGAAATCGGTGATCGTCTGATCGATGTCCCCCTGCCGGGCGGAAATCTTTTCGGCAAAGTCCGAAACCTGCGCGGCGATCTTGCGGGCGTCCGCACTCGCGGCCGTGATATCGTTGACGACCAGCCCGACCTTCTGCGCGTCGACGGCAGCCACCAGTGTATCGACCCGCTTCAACGTCTGTTGCGCGCTCTTGCCGAACTGATCGTAGGTTTCCACCGTGCGCCGGAATCCGGCGATCGCTTCCGATACCCCGCCTGAAGCATCCTTCAGATTGTTGCTCACCTGCTCGGCATTGCTGACGATGTTGTCTATCTTCTTCGGGTCGACCGACTTGATCAGCCTGTCCGCGCTCGCAAGCGTATCATCGAGCTTCTTCGATGCAGCATTGACGGAGCCGGACAGTTGTTCGACGCTTTTCAGGAACTGGTCGATCGCACCGGAATTGTCCGCCAACGCCTTGGAAAAGCGCTCCGCGTTGCCGATGGTGGCCGTCAGCGGGCCACGCACGTCGGTGACGAAGCTCTGGATATCCGTGATCGCCGAATTCGCGCGGTCGAGGATCTGGTCCGCGGTCGCCAGCAGGCTGGTGACGCTCGACTGATCGGCAAGGATGTGCGCCTGGGTGCCGTTTTCCAGCGCGGTCTTGAGGATATTCTCGTCCCCCTTGCGACCGCCGCTGAGCTCGATATAGGCCGCTCCCGTCAGCCCCTGCACCTCGAGCGTCGCCGTTGTGGATTTCATGACCGGCGCATCGGCCGAGACTTCGGTGATCGCAATCGAATAGCGAGGATCATTGGCATCGATCGCAAGATTGCGCACGCTGCCGACGTTGATGCCGTTGAAGCGCACCGGTGAGCCCACCGACAGACCATTGGCCGATCCGGGAATGTTGACGACGAGTTCGACCATCTGGCCGGTTCGGCCATATTGCGACATCCAATAGACGAAGCCGAAGGCCGCGGCGATGACCAGGACGGTGAAGAAGCCGACAATGGCATAATTCGCTTTAGTTTCCATCGGCATTACCTACCTTTGCGGTCCTTGCCGCCTGTTCATGTATTCTGCGAGCAGGCTTGCTGTAGCTCCCCCGCCTCCCGCATTCTCGTCTCAATCCTGCTCGCGCACGATCGCCCTTGCGCGCTTGCCCCGGAAATAAGACTTCACCCAGGGCTCGTCACAGGCGAGCATATCCTCGATGGTGCCTTCGACGAGAACGCGCTTGTTGCCGAGCACCGCGATCCGGTCACAGACCGAAAACAGGCTGTCCAGATCGTGCGTCACCATATACACGGTCAATCCAAGCGTGTCCCGCAGCTTGGCGATCAACTCGTCGAACTCCGCGGCCCCGATCGGATCGAGTTCCGGATGTCGGCTCATCGAGAAAGACGAGATCGGGATCGAGCGCAAGCGCGCGCGCAAGCGCCGCGCGCTTGATCATGCCGCCGGAAAGCTCCGAGGGTATTTCTCCGCGGCCTCCGGTGCGAGGCCGACCAGTTCGATTTTCAGGCGCGCGAGTTCGTCCATCAGGTCCTGCGGCAGATCCAGATATTCGCGCATCGGCACCTGGATGTTCTCACGCACCGTCAGGGCCGAGAAAAGCGCGCCGTGCTGGAACAGCACTCCGAGGCGCATATCGAGTGCGATGCGCTCGGCCTCGCCCATTTTGTCGTAGTCGGCGCCTAGAATTTCGATCGTGCCGGAACGCTTGGGCAGAAGCCGAAGGACCGTGCGCATCAGTACGGACTTCCCGGTACCCGAGGCGCCGACGAAGCCGAGGATTTCACCACGCAGCACTTCGAGATTGAGATTGTCGAGAACCACATGGTCTCCGAAGCCGACGGTCAGATCGCGCACGGAGAGAACCGCCTCTCGCTTCTCCCCGCATCCGCTTGCTTTTCGATGACCGCTTGAACCATGTTCGCCTACCTCAGAAATCGATTGCCGCGTAGAACATGGCGAACAATCCGTCGATCAGAATCACGACGAATATCGATTTGACGACGGAGGAGGTCACACGCCGCCCGAGCGACTCGGCGCTGCCGCCGACCTTCAGTCCCTCGACTGCGGCAACGACGCCGATGATCAAGGCCATGAAGGGGGCCTTGATCATACCGGCCGCGACCGAGGAGAAATCGACAGCTTCCTGCAGCCGCGCCAAAAAGGTCGGGATCGTGATGTCGGAATAGGCCCATGCCACCATGGCGGCGCCGGCAAGGGCGGCGAAGTTCGCAATGATCGTCAGGAGCGGCAAGACAATCGTCAGCGCCACGAGACGCGGAAAGACGAGAACGCCGACCGGACTCAAGCCCATGACCTTGAGCGCGTCGACCTCTTCGCGCATCTTCATGGAGCCGATCTCGGCGGTAATCGCGCTGCCCGACCGACCGGCGATCATGATCGCGGTCAGCAACACGCCGATCTCGCGCAATTGCAGGATGCCGACGAGATCGACGACGAAAATTTCCGCTCCGAAAGAACGGAGCTGGAACGCTCCCTGTTGCGCGATGATGGCGCCGATCAGGAACGACATCAGGGTGATAATGGGCGTCGCCATGACGCCCATGCGGTCGATCTGATGGACGATCGCAGCAGGCGAAACGCCCGCGTGACGCCCGAGCTTCATCTGCGCGCCGCGTACCGCAGACCCCAGGATGTACATGGCCGCTACCGTGTCGGTCCAGATGGAGACCGTCAGCTCACCCACGGGCGTAAACAGCCGCTGAAAAAGCGGCATTCTGGTACCACTCTCTTCCGGGCTGCGCAGTTGCTTCGGCAGTGCGCGGACCAGTTCGGCATAACGCTCGCCGCCCGTGAACCGAACGTCGTCGGCTGTCCCGTGCATGAAGCGGCGAATGATCCATGCACCGGCCGTGTCCATCGCGGTGATGCCGGAGAAGTCAAACTCGCTCTGCCCATCGGAGGGCTTTTCAAGCCGCTTCAGCTTGGCGGCCATCTCCTCCGCGGTCTCGTGCCGCCAGTCGCCGCTGAACACATAGCGCCGACCGTTTCCGGCGGCGCCCTCATCGACGACGACGTCGGCAGCGGTCTCTGTTTGGGCACGCGTCACGTGATATCGGTCTTTCAGTTCGTTCTCCGCATAGTCTCTTAAACCAGAATCGATTTGATGACAAAATCATGCGGGAATTCAAAGTCGTACAGTGCCCTTGGTGCGACAGAAATGACACAATGGGCCGGAAGCTTCGCGAAAGTCCGCCGTCCGCGGTCCGGAGCGTATGAAGTCAAGGGGTCCCTATGCCGATTTCTCTTACAGCCACCGTTGAACACTTCCCGATCGCCGGGGCTTTCACCATTTCGCGTGGCTCGAAAACCACGGCAAGCGTCGTCACCTGCCGCGTCACCGACGGCGAGCTATCGGGTTGGGGCGAGTGCGTTCCCTATGCGCGCTACGGCGAATCGGTCGAGTCGGTGCTGAGCGCCATCGAGACCGTACGACAGCTCATCGAAGAGGGTATGACACGCACGGACCTGCAGAAGGCGATGAAGGCCGGCGCCGCTCGAAACGCGGTCGACTGCGCCCTATGGGATCTCGAGGCAAAGCGCAGTGGAAGCTCCGCTGCGGCGCTCGCCGGAATAGCCGGCCCGACGCCTTTGACCACCGCCTACACCTTATCGCTCGGCGAACCGGATGAGATGAGGGCCCAGGCCGAGAAACACGCCCATCGGGCGGTTCTCAAGGTGAAAGTCGGAACGGCAGACGACACGGCGCGCATTCGCGCCGTCAGGAGCGGCGCGCCGGCGAGCCGCATCATTCTCGACGCCAATGAGGGATGGACGGCAGCCAACCTTACGGCCCATTTCACCGCCTGCGCCGAGAACGGCATCAGCCTCATCGAACAGCCGCTGCCGGCCGGCCGCGACGAGATACTCGCCTCCCTGCCCCGCCCCGTACCCGTCTGCGCCGACGAAAGCGTGCATGCCACGGAGGACCTCGAAAGGCTCGTCGGCCGCTACGATGCGGTCAACATCAAGCTCGACAAGACCGGAGGGCTGACCGAGGCCCTGCGCATGCGCGCCGCGGCCGAAGCCCTCGGCCTGAAGATCATGGTCGGCTGCATGGTCGGCAGTTCGCTCGCCATGGCGCCGGCGGTGCTTGTCGCGCAGGGCGCGGATTTCGTGGATCTCGACGGACCGCTGCTGCTCTCGAAAGACCGCACGCCGGGCCTTCGCTACGAGGCCTCGCTCGTCTTTCCGCCGGAAGCCAGCCTCTGGGGCTGAAGATACCAGCCGAGGAAAGTGAAAAGGCAGCCGGAAAGCGCGACCACCGACATGGAGTAGAAGCCGTCGACGCCGAACCAGGCGTAGAAATAGCCCGACAGAAAGGTGAAGATCGCCGTGAAGATGCCGGTGTAGAAAAAGTAAAGCCCCTGCGCCGACGCCTCCTGCTCCTCCGCGACACGCTCGACCAGCTTGTGCTGCATGCCCGTATGCATGATCGCATAGGTGAAGGCGTGGAAGCACTGCAGAACGAAATAGCCCGAGAAGCCGAGATCCATCGGAAAAATCAGCCAGCGCACGACCGCGAGCAGGCAGCCGGAGAAAATCATCGTCCAGACGCTGAACCGGCGGACGATCGCCCTGGCAAGGAAGAACATCAGCACTTCCGCTGCGACGCCGGCACTCCAGAGAATGCCGATCTGCGTGCCGCTGTAGCCTATATGCTGCCAGTAGATGGCAGAGAAGGCGAAGAGCATCGCATGGCTGCTGTTGACCAGCGTCACGCCGACCAAAAGCAGTTGCAGGTCCGCCTGGCGCAGCGATTGCGGCGGCGGCTCGGTGATTGCGGTAATCGGTGATGGCCTGCGCGGACGGCCGACACGCGGCGCGGCCACCGCCAACAGTATGGTGAGCGCGAAGCCTGCCGCCATTGCGGGCAGGACCATCTGCCCGCCGACGACTCCGATCAGCCAGCCACCCAGCATCGTCGCCCCGATAAAGGCGACCGATCCCCAGACACGCATCTGCGCATAGTCGAATCCCCAGCGCCGCACGCCCGAAAGTGCTATCGCCTCAACGATCGGCACATAGGGCGAATAAACCGCCGATTGCAGCGTGTAGATGACGAGCACCGGCCAGAAGCTCTGCGCATAGAAAAGAACGATTGCCCCGGCGAAGGACAGGATGCCCGACCAGATCAGGACGATCGCCCGCTCCCCGATTCGGTCTGCGAGAACGCCCGCCAGCGGTGCGGTGATCACCCGGACGAACATCGGAACTGCAAGCACTATGCCGATTTCGAAGTCGCTGAGCGACAGGCTGCTCAGCCAGACCGGAAAGTACGGCATCGCGAAACCGTTGACGATCAGCGGCGCTGAGAAGAGAAGCGCGATGCGGAGTGCGAAATGGCGCGGCGGGGGCCCCGCGACGAATGCGGGAGCAGATGACGGAATCATGGAGGGACCTGATGGCTGTGGGCCACCATTAACACAACCGCGCGTGTGTTTGCCATCGGCTCGTCGTCACCGCGGACGCTTGTCCACCGGAACGATAGTCAGACCCTTCCGCGGCTTTTCCTTGCCCCGCAAATCACTCAGGCGGCCTGCGGTGCAAGCCGCCTGACGGGCATTGTCTCGGCCTCGCCGGCTCGCTGCCCAGCGGCGCTGTCGCCGCGCATCTGGTGCCAGGTGATGAGCTCCATCGTGCCGTCGTGATGCTCGGCGATTGCCGTGCAGCTCTCCACCCAATCGCCCGTGTTGATGTACCTGATGCCGTCGATGTCTTCGATGACCGCATGATGGATGTGGCCGCAGATCACCCCTTGCGCGTCGTGACGACGGGCTTCCTCGGTCACGACTTTCTGGAACTCGCCAATGAAGTTCACCGCGTGTTTGACCTGCAGCTTGGCCCAGGAGGAAAACGACCAGTAAGGCATGTCGAGACGACGACGTATGGCCGCAAGGCCAATATTGATGGCGATTGCCATGTCGTAGGCCCAGTCGCCGAGATAGGCGAGAACGCGTGCGTTGCGCACGACCACGTCGAACTCGTCGCCGTGCAGCACGAGATAGGTCCGCCCGTCCGCGCCCTTGTGAAGATAGCGCTGCGCCACTTCGATACCGCCGAAATGAACGCCCGGAAACTCCCGGAGGAACTCGTCGTGATTACCGGGGATGTAGATGATGCGCGTGCCTTTTCGTGCCTTGCGCAGAAGCTTCTGGACCACGTCGTTGCACGATTGCGGCCAATACCAGCTGCGTTTGAGACGCCAGCCGTCCACGATATCGCCGACCAGGATGATCGTCTCCGCCTCATGGTGCCGCAGGAAATCCAGAAGAAAGTCCGTCTTGGCCGCTTTCGAGCCCAGATGAACATCGGAAATGAAAAGCGTCCGCAGTTTCAGAACGGAATTCTGTTGGTATGCCGATGCCGCCGCCATGCCAGCCTCATCCTGGTTTTTAGCCGTTTCACGACCGTCAAAATCAAACTCGTGTTTCAGGAAGATGACATGGGACACGGAGCACGCAGCAAGCGCCGCGTAACCATGGCTGGAAAGAACCGCGTCGAAACTGTACCTGCCGGGCGATTCATGCCAAAAGGCACGACATCGATCAGCACCGGACGTGAACGCGATTTCCTGAACCGCGCTCTCGGGTCCCACGCAAGAATTCAAGGAATGCAAAGGCATGAACACGGGCGATAAAGCGAAATCCCAGGCCGTTCCCGCCAGCGGAGACATCGATCAGCAGGCACTCTTCTTCCATCGCTATCCTCGCCCCGGCAAGCTCGAGATTCAGCCGACCAAGCCACTCGGGAATCAGCGCGACCTGGCGCTCGCCTATTCGCCGGGGGTCGCCGCACCTTGCCTCGCGATCAAGGACAATCCCGAGACCGCCGCCGATTTCACCGCCCGCGCCAATCTCGTCGCCGTGGTATCCAACGGCACAGCCGTTCTCGGCCTTGGCAATATCGGTCCCCTCGCCTCCAAACCCGTGATGGAAGGGAAGGCCGTTCTCTTCAAGAAGTTCGCGGGGATCGACGTCTTCGACATCGAGATCGACGCACCGACGGTCGATCGGATGGTCGACGTCATCTCGGCGCTGGAGCCGACCTTCGGCGGCATCAATCTCGAGGACATCAAAGCTCCCGAATGTTTCGAGGTGGAGCGGCGTCTGCGCGAGAAAATGGAAATACCGGTCTTCCACGACGACCAGCACGGGACCGCGATCATCGTCGCTGCCGCCGTCCTGAACGGCCTGGAACTTGCCGGCAAGGACATTGCCGAGGCCAAGATCGTGGCCTCAGGTGCCGGGGCGGCGGCGCTTGCCTGCCTCAACCTCCTCGTCACGCTGGGCGCCAAGCGCGAAAACATCTGGGTGCACGACATCGAAGGTCTCGTCTACAAAGGGCGCGAGGCCCTGATGGACGAGTGGAAAGCCGTCTATGCGCAGGAGAGCGACAATCGTGTGCTCGCCGACAGCATCGGCGGAGCCGACGTGTTTCTGGGGCTTTCGGCCGCCGGCGTTCTCAAGCCTGAACTGTTGGCCCGGATGGCCGAAAAGCCACTGATCATGGCGCTGGCCAATCCTACGCCGGAGATCATGCCCGAAGTGGCCCGCGCCGCGCGCCCCGATGCCATGATCTGCACCGGACGCTCGGATTTTCCGAACCAGGTCAACAATGTCCTGTGTTTCCCGCATATCTTCCGTGGCGCGCTCGATTGCGGCGCACGCACCATCAACGAAGAGATGAAGATGGCGGCGGTGCGCGCGATAGCAGGCCTTGCCCGCGAGGAGCCGTCGGATGTCGCCGCGCGCGCCTATTCCGGCGAAACGCCCGTCTTCGGCCCCGATTACCTGATCCCTTCGCCTTTCGATCAGCGGCTGATCCTGCGGATTGCGCCGGCCGTGGCAAAGGCTGCAGCCGAAAGCGGCGTCGCCACGCGTCCGATCCAGGACTTCGACGCCTATCTCGACAAGCTCAACCGTTTCGTCTTCCGCTCCGGCTTCATCATGAAACCGGTCTTTGCTGCAGCGAAGAATGCGACGAAGAACCGCGTCATCTTCGCCGAGGGCGAAGATGAGCGGGTGCTGCGGGCCGCCCAGGTTCTGCTGGAGGAAGGCACAGCCAAGCCGATCCTGATCGGCCGCCCGCAAATCATCGAGACCCGACTGCGGCGCTACGGCCTCAGAATCCGGCCCGACGTCGATTTCGAGGTCGTCAATCCCGAAGGCGACCCGCGCTATCGCGACTATGTCGATGATTATTTCGCCCTCGTCGGGCGGCTCGGCGTCATTCCCGAGGCGGCCCGCACGATCGTGCGCACGAATACGACGGTCATCGGTGCGCTCGCCGTCAAGCGCGGCGAGGCAGACGCGCTGATCTGCGGGGTTGAGGGACGCTACAGCAAGCATTTGCGCGATGTATCGCAGATCATCGGCAAGCGTCCGGGCGTACTCGACTTCTCGGCGCTCAGCCTCCTGATCTCACAACGCGGCGCGACTTTCTTTACCGATACCTATGTGAGCTTCAGCCCGAGCGCGGAGGAGATCGCTCAGACGACGGTAATGGCTGCAAACGAAATCCGCCGCTTCGGCATCACGCCACGTGCCGCCCTCGTCTCCCATTCGAACTTCGGCTCGCGCGATTCCGAGAGCGCTTTCAAGATGCGCACCGCACTGCAGCTCGTGCGCGAGCTAGCCCCCGATCTGGAGGTGGACGGAGAAATGCATGGCGATTCCGCCATCTCCGAGGTCCTGCGCCAACGCGTGATGCCGGACAGCACGCTGAACGGCGAAGCGAATCTGCTCGTCTTCCCCAATCTCGATGCCGCCAACATCACGCTCGGCGTGGTCAAAACCATGACGGACAGCCTGCATGTCGGCCCGATCCTTCTGGGCTCGGCGCTGCCGGCGCATATCCTGTCGCCGTCCGTTACCTCGCGCGGCGTCGTCAATATGGCGGCGCTGGCCGTCGTCGAATCGAGCCATCCCGTCTGAGGGATGGCGCGCCTCCTCATTGGCGATGGAGGGCAAAAAAACGCTGCTTCCAGGGGAACCGACGCGGCCGCGCTAGCGATATTAGGCTCAAAACTCAACTTATGATTGTATAGACCGGATTACTGCACCGTTTATGAAATATTGCACTAGACAAAACCGGCCGCCGTAAACCATGTTTATTATAGGGGCAAGTTTCGGTGTTACGGCATGACTAATCAACAAGCTGTCCTCAATTTGCTGGATATCGTGGAATATGGAGGTTGCGCCGACCCCGAGCGCTTCTTCGCCCTGATGCGTCGAACCTTCAACATCTCGCATCTTCTGTATCTGGAGGCGGAGTCGCTTCCGGATGGTCTGAGAATCTGCCGCCTGCATCACACTTTCGGCGCCTACGCCGCTGAAATCTACGCCGCCAGGGAGCTTTACAGAATCGACCCGATCCTCAAGCTTGCGCTAGGCGGTGTCAGGCCCGTGGAATGGGCGACAGCGCGGCGCCGCTTTCCGGAATGCGAGCCCCTCTTCGAGGCGGCCGAGGAGATCGGGCTTTCCACCGAAGGCGTCGCCTTGCCGCTCCCCTCGCCTGCAGGCCGCATGGCGCTCCTCGCAATCGGTGCCAATATGTCGCCGGTCGAGTGGTCCGCCTATCGCCGTTGCCATCTGCGCGATTTCCAGCTCGCTGCCAACCTGTTCCACGCCTCCATGCTCGAACATTCGGCCATGGCCGGGGCGCTCGACGAGCGCGATCTCCGCCTGACCGGGCGGGAAACCGAAGTGCTCACCTGGTCGGCGGCCGGCAAGAGCTACTGGGAGATTGCAACTATTCTCGGGATATCCGAGCGAACCGTGCGTTTCTTCATGACCAATGCCCGCCGCAAACTCAATGTAGTGTCCAACACGCAAGCCGTAGCGCACGCTGTTCGACACGCTCTTATCCCCACCATCTGACGGGTTGCCGGCCCGGGACAGGACCGGCCACTCGCAGTTTCCCCCACAAATCTATTGGGAAAAAACAAGAAAATAAACTGTCACTATAGACAGTTACATATGTCATCCGAGCCTGACAGCATCGCTACATCGCGTAATCACGCATGGAGCGAAAAATGATCAGGATAGTGAACGGAAACGGTCGCAGCCAGCATCCCCAGGCCATCGACGAGATGTTCCGGCTGCGTAAGCGCGTATTCCACGACTTCTTGAAGTGGGACGTCAAGACCGAAGGGGACTGGGAAATCGACCACTACGACAAGGCCAATCCGCTCTATGTCATGTCGTACTCGCCCGACACTGGCAAGATTCGTGGCTCTCTCAGGCTCCTTCCGACGCTCGGTCCGAATATGCTGGACGATACGTTCCCGATCCTGCTCGGGGACAATCCGGAAATCCGCAGCGCGTCGGTGTGGGAATCGAGCCGCTTCTGCATCGATCCCGAAATTTCCCAGGATCGCGCATCGAACCAGGTCACCATCGCCGCGGCCGAACTGATGTGCGGTGTGGGCGAAATGAGCCTTGCCTCGGGCATCAGCCATATCGTCACGGTCACCGACGTTTTCCTGGAGCGAATGTTCCGCCGCATGGGTTGCCCGGGGAGCGCATAGCCGACCCGCACAGGATCGGCTCCGTCCATGCGGTCGCCATTGCCTGGGAGGTAAGCAGGAACCTGCTCGAAACGATGAAGGCGGTGGCCTCCATCGAGGGTACCGTCCTCGATCGCCCGATGTCGCTCGAAACGGCACGCGCCGCCTGACCCGATATTCCGGGCCGTGCAGGCGCACGGCCCACTGCTTTCCATTCAAGGGCATCGCAAATTAACGCAGATGCCCTCTTCCCGTTGCACCATCTCGACAAGGTCCTATGATGAGGCGGTAAGGCGGACACATCGGCAATGGTCCGCTGCAAGGCAGGAAGAAGCACGTGTCCGCGTCCCCGAAGGTGGCATCCAAGATCCGGCGCATCGCGGCGGTTCTCGTACCGCTCGCGTTGGCGACAACCGGTCCGGCTGCGGCATCCGGCGTTTGCGAACGGCTGAGCGCCCGCCTCGCCGGCCTTCCCACAGGTTTCACGACGAATGCCAGCCTGCGCGATTTCACAGGTGCGGTCTCCCGCCAGAACATCGAGTTGCGACGCGCCAAGAACGATCGCCGCCGAATGGAATGCAGCAGCGACAGCGTCGTCATTATCGGCGGCGATGACGAGGCGGCTTGCGCCGAACTCGACGGCACGATCGCGCGGATGGAGGAAAATCTGCGGCAACTCAAGGCGCAGCGCAGGCATCTGATCGGCGGTGGCGACGACGACGTTCGGCGGCGCATCCTCGCCGCAATGGAACTCAACGGCTGCTCAGGGGTGCGCGAGGCCTGGGATACCGGAAGCGCCGGAGGCGAGTTTGCGAACGCCGCCGCCCGGGAAACGGAGGTTCACCGGAACATCCTGAGGGACCTGCCGCCGGACAGCGATGCCTATCCGCTACTACTCGACGCCCCCGGGGCAGAGCTTCCGCTCATGGAGCCCGATTTCGCCGGCAGCCTCAGAACCATGTGCGTGCGAACATGCGATGGCGCCTTCTTTCCCATCTCCTCGCATGCCACGCCGGCGGACTTCGGTCGCGACGCCGATCTCTGCCGCGCGCGCTGCCCGGGTGCGGAGACGGAGCTCTACTACCATGTGCTCGCAACGGAAGAAGCGGACCGGATGGTTTCGGCAACGACCGGCCGACCCTACACCGACCTCCCAACGGCCTTTGCCTACCGGGCGCGCGGTGTCGGCTCACCGGGCATCTGTGGCTGCGGAATTCCGGATTCCGCAACGGATGCCAACAGGCAAAAGACAGGCTCTGCCGGAAAGCTCACCGCCGTCAGCCCATCGGTCATTACCATCGGCAGCGAGAGAAAGGCGCCGCCCAAGCCGATAGAAGAGCGGCCCTACGACCCGACCAAAAACAAGGTCCGCATCGTCGGTCCGACTTTCCTTCCGCAGGAAGAGAGCGCGATCGACCTCAAGCATCCGCTTGGGCCGCGATACCAGCCGCTGCAGGACAATTGACAGGCGCCGTTGCGAGCATTCTGCTGGAATCACGCATATTCTTGATCTAGAGCCCGTTAAGCAGCGATCTTTGCGCGTCTGATAAGACGCGCGGCGCTGTGGGAAACTTTTCGGAGGACTGCAATCTCTCCTCACCTCATCCCTTGTGCTCGTCACAGGGATGAGGTGAGCGCCGCGTCTGCGGCGCGGGAAGCGTTCTTTCAGCCCAAGGACTTGGTCTGGCTGGATTCCTGTGACAAGCACAGGAATGAGGGACCGGGGATGTGCGGCTACTACATCGAAGCGAAGCGGGACACTGTATACGGGCGGGAGCTTCCGCGCTCGCTATCTTCACGGTTTATGAAACGCGCCGAGGGGTCGCACCCTCTCGACCCTCATCTCTGTGCTTGTCACAGGGATCCAGCAGCGCCGCGTCTGCGGCGCGGGAAGCGTTCTTGCAGCCCAAGGACTTGGTCTGGCTGGATTCCTGTGACGAGCACAGGAATGAGGGACCGGGGATGTGCGGCTACTACATCGAAGCGAAGCGGGACGCTGTATACGGGCGGGAGCTTCCGCGCCGCCTCGCTATCTTCACGGTTTATGAAACGCGCCGAGGGGTCGCACCCTCTCGACCCTCATCCCTGTGCTTGTCACAGGGTCCAGCAGCGCCGCGTCTGCGGCGCGGGAAGAGTTCTTTCAGCCCAGGGACTTGGTCTGGCTGGATTCCTGTGACAAGCACAGGAATGAGGGTATCGAACAAGCCGCGTCGGGTATCCAGAATATCAACAGGCCTGAGATCGACCCTAACATCGTGATCTAACGGACACCCCAGCCTTCCTCGAAAACGAGATCTTCGAGCGGCAAGCGCTGCCGCCAGCCCTTCGCGGCGAGTTCCGGCTCTTGATACAGCTTGTCGACGAAACCCAGGCAAAGCCAGGCGACGATTTCGATATGCTCCGGAATCCCGAGAATCGCCTTGATCTCCCTCTCATGGAAAATGCTGACCCAGCCGACGCCCACCCCTTCGGCGCGCGCGGCAAGCCAGAGATTCTGGACGGCGCAAACGGTCGAGTACAGATCCATCTGCGGATTATGGGTGCGGCCCAGGACGACCGCTCCGCCGCGCGTCCGGTCGCAGGTCACGCAAATGCTGAGCGGCGCCTTGCGAATGCCTTCGAGCTTCAGCGAGCGATACTTCGCCTGCCTTTCGCCGGAAAACATTTCTGCGGCCTCGTCATTGGCGCACCGGAATGCCTGCCAGACTTTCTCCCGCGTCTCGTCCCGACGAACGAGCACGAAGTTCCAAGGTTGCATGAAGCCGACGGACGGCGCCTGGTGCGCCGCAGCGAGCAGTCGCGCGACCAGATCCTCAGGCAGTGGTTCGGGCAGGAATTCGTCGCGCACGTCGCGGCGGGTCTCTATGGCACGATAGACGGCGGCGCGCTCGTCCGGCGAAAAAGCTCCGGCCGCCGCAAGGCAGCCGTTCTGTTCAGGCAGCATCGTTCGATCCCCAACAATGCGGAAACCTCCCGCCGTCCGCGCGGGGCCGGTCTATCTCGCCAGGCCGGTCTTCTGACTTCGGATCATCCGTTCGCGCCGCCTTCCCGAATCACGTGAAGATTCAGTGGCAAAGGTCTGAAAGATTCAGACCAACCTGGCGAGAACGTCCCCGTCACAGCGTTGGGCACGTGCCGGAACTGCACCGGCTTCCCGATTCTCCCGCATTTCGCGGGCACCTGACGGCGGCATATGGCCACAGCTCCCCTCGAAACGCAAGGCGAGCAAGAGGAGAGCTTCAGAGCGGTGCCTCCGGATGAGGCGAGGCGTCATAGGCCCCCCAGATCGACTGATCGAAACAGATGACGGAACCCGTCATGAGGCCGGATTCTGCCGATGAGAGATAGGCGCAGGCGCGCGCGACCTCGGCCGGATCTACGAGCCTGCCGAAGGGCTGGCTCGCCGCCGCCTTTTCCAGCCAGTTCGCTGGCGCATCGTGATATTCGCGCTGGATGCGGTCTTCGCCTTCCGAGGCCATCCAGCCGATGTTGAGGCCGTTGACCCGTATCCGGTTGCGCAGGACGGCATAGGCGGTGTTCCTGGTCAGCGTCTCCAGCGCCCCCTTCGACGCACAATAGGCTGTGATGAAGGGCTGGCCCGCCTTCGCCGACATGGAGCCGATATTGACGATCGTGCCCTCCGTCTTCTCCCGCCGCATAACCTTTATCACCTCTTGCATCAGGAAGAATGGCGCCCGCACATTGACCGCGAACATCCGGTCGAAGAGTTCCGGGCTAGTGTCTAGGATCGTGCCCCGGTCGGTGATCGCTGCGGCGTTGACCAGCGCATCGACACCGCCGAAGGCGCGGTCGCAAGCCGCCACGACCGCACGGGCATCCTCCACCCGCTCGAGATCCGCCGGTACGTAGACGACCTTCGAACCGGTCGCCGCGGCGATCTCGGCAGCTTTCGCCTCGCCCTTCGCCGCGTTGCGCCCGCAAATGACGACGCCGGCGGCGCCACGCTCGGCAAAGAGTGCGGCAATCGCGGCACCGAGCCCCTGCGTGCCACCGGTCACGATGGCGATCTTCCCGTCCAAACGGGCGTGGTCCGTGCTCATCCTGTTCCTCCCTTTGATATGTTGGTGAATATGGCTTCGTGACCGTGCATTGAGCCAGGTGGTTTAGCTTAGCTTTCTCGCCGCCTGATCGGCCAGCGCCTCGGCAAACGCCTCGGCACTCCATTCACCGGCAAGCGCTTCGTGCATCAGCTGCGCCTGCGTCCTGGGCGCCAGACCGCCAACCGGCGGATCACGATCGAGATTGGTCGGGAATGAATAGCCTTCGGCGCACGCGGCAACCGCATGGGCAATTTCGTCCTGCGTGAGCTTGCCGCCGGCCGCAAGGACTTTCAGAGCCGGAAAGAGCACGGCGCACATGTGTTCGCGATCCACCGTTTCCATCGCCCTGCCGAAGGCGGAGGATACCTGCAGAAGATTGGCCACACGCTTGATTCCCGCAGACCGGTTGCTGCCCGCGGCGTGGAAAAGTGCCGGGTTGAAGAACACGACATCGCCCTTCTCCAGCGGCAATTGCACATGATTCTCTTCGAAATAGGCGCGGAACTCCGGCCGTCTCAAAGCGAGATATCCAGGCAGATACGTCTGGCTATAGGGCAGGAACAAGGTTGGCCCGCTTTCGACCGGCATGTCGCAATGAGCGACCGCGCCCTGGAGCGTCAGGACCGGCGAGAGCCTGTGCACATGCGCCGGATACTGCTCTATGACGGCCGAGGTCTGGAAGCCCAGATGGTAGTCGCGATGCGGCGATTGAGACGCGCCGCCCGGATTGACGCGATTGACCTGCGCCGTCATCTGGTAGCTCGGACCAAGCCATGCCTCACTGACAAGCGCGATGATGGCGTTGGCGTAGTAGGCGGCGAAATTCTCAGGGTTCTTCAGGCAGTGCTTTTCCAGAGAATTCCAGATCCGGTCGTTGGCGCCGGGCTTGGCGAAATGATCGCCGCCGCCGCTGTTGGTGCGGTGCTGCTCCTCGATGATCTCATCGAAGATGCGGCTCGCTTCGTCGACCACATGCGTATCGGTGAAGGCACGCTTGAAGACCGCGACGCCCGGCCCCGTCGCGAGCACTTCGCAGATCTCCGCAAGCACCGACCGCCTGCCGTCCTGCGTGCCGCAATCACCGATAAGACGGGCGCTGTCATAGATCAGGACGTTCTTCTGGCAGTCTGCCGCGTGCGGATAGTCCGCCAGGCCGCCACGGTGCTCGACCGCGGCGCGAAATTCCTCGATATCGCAGGCCGCCTCACTGAGCCAGACGCGTTCCAGACGCGCTCTCGCGGGATTGTCCGTCTTCATCAGTTCTCCTCCTCAAGGACGACGATAATCCGACTATACGGCTTGCCCGCTTCTGTTATAGAGCAGGAATCCATCAAAAAGCCATCAGGAGGGATCGGTGGCACATCCGTTTCTCGTCAAGGACATCGCCTTCCAGGCGGGACTCAGTACGGCGACCGTCGATCGCGTCCTCAACGGCCGGAGGGGCGTGCGCCAGCAAACGGTAATGCGCGTCAATGCAGCCATTCGTGAACTCGAGAGGCAGCAGGCCGGCCTTGAGATACAAGGACGCAAATTTGCCGTCGACGTGGTGATGGAGGCACCGGAACGCTTTACCGAAGCGGTTCGCAAGGCATTCGAAAGCGAAGCCGCGACCTTCATGCCTACCGTTTTCCGGTCCCGCTTCCATTTCGCCGAGACCATGCGGCCGCAGGACATCAGCCAGTTGCTCGACCGTATTCGGCTTCGCGGAACCGACGGAGTAGTCCTCAAGGCGCCCGACGTGCCGGAGATTGCCGGCGCCGTAGCGCGGCTCGAAGAAGCGGGAGTTGCGGTCGTCACGCTCGTTACCGATCTGCCGCATTCATCGCGGACGGCCTATGCGGGGGCTGACAACCGCGCCGCCGGGGAAACCGCAGCCTACCTGATCGGCGAGCGCTTCGCGGACCGTCCTGCGACGGTGCTGGTCACCATATCGAGCAGCCGCTTTCGCGGCGAAGAGGAACGCGAGATCGGCTTTCGCCGCGTGCTGCGGGAAAAATATCCGCATATCGGCGTGATCGAGATCAGCGAGGGCCACGGCAGGAACGAGGAGACAGGCGCACTTGCCCTCAAGGCAATCGGCAGCCATCCGGAGATCAATGCTGTTTATTCGATCGGCGGAGGCAATCCCGCCGTGCTCGACGCCTTCAGACAGTTGCAGCGCGGCTGCCTTCTTTTCGTCGCTCACGACCTCGACGAGGACAATCTGGACCTCCTGCGTCAGGGCCTTGTCCAGTTCGTTCTTCACCACGATCTGAAAACGGACGTCCGCATGGCTTTCCACGCGGTTATGGAGCGCCGGGGCGCGCTGCGCGCCTCCGAAAAGCGGCATCTTTTCGCCGTCGAAGTAATCACCCCTTACAATCTGCCGCGTGTCTGACCCCGCCGGCTATTCCTCCGGCTGATAACGTACGAAGGCAAAGGCGGTGCCCGAGGGCGACCAGTTCGGGACGTTCACCGTCCCCTGCCCGCCGAAGAGTTCGAACAGTACGCGCGCATTGCCGCCGTCCGCATCCATCAGGCGGAGACGCACGTCGAGATCGCGCGGGTGATCGAAGACATCGCCGTCATAGGAGAGCACGAGCAGGTGTCTACCGTCCGGCGACGGATGCGGAAACCAGTCGCCGTAAGGGCTGTCGGTGATACGCTGTAGATCCTCGCCGTCCGGCCTCACCCGCCAGATCTGCATGCGGCCGGTACGGCTTGAATTGAAATAGATCCACTCCCCGTCCGCAGACCAGTCCGGCCCGTCATTGCGGCCCTGCCCCTGCGTCAGGCGGCGTTCCTCCCCGCCTTCGACCGGGATCGTGTAGATGTCGAAGACCTGATCGCGGATTCCGCAATAGGCCAGCATGCGCCCGTCGGGCGACCAACCGTGCCAGTAGGACGGCAGGTTGCGTGTGACGAGCCGCGGCGTGCCGCCTTCTGCCGGCAGGAGATAGATTGCCGAACTGCCGAATTCCGTCTTGTCGCTGATCACGAGCGTGCTGCCGTCGGGCGAAATCCCGTGATCGTTGTTGCAGCGCCGGGCAAAGCCGGTATCGATCTCCGTGGGCTCGGAACCGTCGAAGCCAAGCCGATAAAGCCTGCCGTCGCCGTTGATGATGAGGAATTTTCCGTCGGGTGACCAGTTCGGTGCCTCGACCAGCCGCTCCGTCTGCCAGACGACGCGCGTCTCGCCGGTCGCGATGTCGAAGACCTCCACCGAACTGCGCATGCTACCCCCTGTCGCGGAAGCGGTTGGTGATCGGATAACGCCGGTCGCGGCCGAAATTCTTCCTGGTGATCTTCACGCCCGGCGCCGACTGGCGGCGCTTGTATTCAGCGATGTAGAGCAGGTGCTCGATCCGGTGAACGGTTGCCTCTTCATGCCCGCGCGCGACGATCTCCTCCGTGCTCATTTCCTTCTCGACCAGGCATTCGAGAATGTCGTCGAGCACCGGATAAGGCGGCAGCGAATCCTGATCCGTCTGGTCGGGGCGGAGTTCGGCCGACGGCGCCTTGTCGATGATGTTCTGCGGAATGACTTCGCCAGACGGGCCCAGCGCTCCTGGCGGAACGGTGCCGTTTCGCCAGCGTGCCAGCGCGTAAACCTGCATCTTGTAGAGATCCTTGATCGGATTGAAGCCGCCGTTCATGTCGCCGTAAAGCGTGGCGTAACCGACCGACATTTCGGATTTGTTGCCCGTCGTCACCACCATGGAGCCGAATTTGTTGGATATCGCCATCAGGATCGTCCCGCGCGTACGGCTCTGAAGGTTTTCCTCGGTAATGCCCGCCTCGGTTCCCTCGAACATGTCGGAGAGCGCGCTGAGGAAGCCCTCGACCGGCTCTTCGATCGCAACGATGTCGTAGCGGCAGCCGAGCGCCTTGGCGCATGCCTCGGCATCCTGCAACGACTCGCGCGAGGTGTAGCGGTAGGGCAGCATGACCGTGCGAACCCGCTCCTCGCCCAACGCATCCACCGCAAGCGCCGTGCAGATCGCCGAATCGATGCCGCCGGACAGGCCGAGAACGACGTTCCTGAAGCCGTTCTTGTTGACGTAATCGCGAAAGCCCAGCATGCAGGCGCGGTAATCCGCCTCTTCGCCTTCCGGTATGCGCGACTTGAGCCCGTTGGTCGAGGTCCAGCCGCCCGCGCCCCTTTTCCATTCGGAGACGGCCACCGCCTCTTCGAATTGACTCATCTGGAATGCCAGCGACTTGTCCGCGTTGAAGGCGAAACTCGCGCCGTCGAAAACCAGCTCGTCCTGGCCGCCGAGCTGGTTGGCATAGATCATCGGCAGACCGGTCTCGATCACCTGCCGCAGCACCACCTGATGGCGCACGTCGACCTTGCCTCGGTAGTAGGGCGAACCGTTCGGCGACAGGAGGATTTCGGCGCCACTCTCCGCGAGGGTCTCGCAGACGCCGAGATCGCCCCATATGTCCTCGCACACCGGTATGCCGATCCGCACGCCGCGAAAGTTCACCGGGCCCGGCATCTCACCCGCGTCGAAGACGCGCTTTTCGTCGAATTCGCCGTAGTTCGGCAAGTCGACCTTGTCGCGGATGGCGATGATCGTCCCAGCATCGAGAACTGCAACGGAATTGTGCCGGAGGCCGGCGGCCTGCCGCGGAAAGCCGATGACGACGCCCGGCCCGCCATCTGCCGTCTCCGCCGCAAGCTTCTCCACCGCCTGCTCGCAGGCCTTCAGGAAAGCGGGCTTCAAGACGAGGTCTTCCGGCGGATAGCCGGAGATGAAGAGCTCGGTCAGAAGCAGGAGATCGGCGCCTTCGCGCGCCGCCGCCGTTCGCGCCTCGCGTGCTTTCGCGACGTTGCCGGCAATGTCTCCGACCGTGGGATTGAGCTGTGCCACGGCGATCCGTAGCGTTGAGGGAGCGGCTTTCTGTGCAGTCATGAGCGGGCCCGTCGTCTCTCGTCAGCGAATGCATGTGTCGTTCGCGCTGTTCTTACCGCATCCGGGAGAAAAAAACCCGCACTCAATCGAGATCCGGCTGAAAAAATCCGAAAAGCTTCGTGTTTTCGGACCGTTAAGCGCAGCGCAGAAATTCTTTAGCCGCCACAGGAACCTGGCAGCGGCCGCGCCGTTTCCGCCATTCATCCCCTGTTCAAGATGACAGTCGTATGACGGTAGAGTGAAATATTTGTGAAACTGGAGACGCCCGTTGGCCCGTATCGATTCCGCCGTGAGCAGCTCTCAAGTCTACGCCGACGGGCAAGGCTCTTCCGCAAGATATACGAGAACCCTGTCGGGCGCCCGCAGTGCGCTCTTCACGCTTCTCATTGCGACGGCGCTCGTCTTCACCGTCGAATTGATCGTGCGCTGGTCCTTGCCCGAAACCGTCGCCTATTTCACCGATCCCATGCGCCCGGCCTGGACCACGGTCGCCGTGTTCTTCCTCGCCATGCTCGGCGTCGATGCCCTGTTCGGCCGCGAGCACAAGGCCGCGCTGCTCGTCGCGCCGCTCGCCGTTGTGCCGGCATTCATCAGTCAGCAGAAGCAGGTCTTCCTGTCCGATCCGCTCTATCCGACCGATTTCCTTTTCGGCCGGCAGATCATGGAATTGATGCCGGTACTCGTGAAGGACAGGCCGTGGACCGCAGTCGGCGTCGTCGCCGGTTTGATCGCGGCCATCGTCGTTGGCGCGCTCCTGCTGCGGTTCGCCTGGCGGAATTTTCCCAAGCTGACACGGCGGGAGCGGCTGATGCGGATCGCATTCGCCCTGCCGCTGCTGGTCGCATTCTGGAACATCATGGACTACAACCAGTTCTCGTGGATCCGTGACCGGCTTCGTGTCATCCCCATCATGTGGGACCAGACCGAGAACTACCGCCACAACGGCTTCGCGCTTGCTTTTGCCATCAACCTCCCGATGGCCAACGTAAACGCGCCGGCCGGCTATATGGCGGACGCGATCGACCGGATTCCGGTAAAGTCGCTTCCCGCCGGCACGACCCATCGCGGCAAACCGGATGTGATCGTGCTGATGAGCGAGTCTTTTGGGATCCTACGCGGCTTCCCAAGGTGAAGCTCACGCCCGATCCCATGCCGACGATCCGTGAACTGCAGGGCGGCAACGTCTTTTCTCCGGAATTCGGCGGCATGACCGCCAATGTCGAATTCGAAGCGCTGACCGGTTTTTCCAACGCGTTCCTGCCCTATGGCAGCATCCCCTACCAGCAATATATCCGCAATCCGATTCCCTCGCTCGCCACCTTCTTCCGCGGCGAAGGCTATGTTTCGCGCGCCATTCACCCTTTCCAGGGATGGTTCTGGAACCGCACAGCCGTCTACAAGGCCTTCGGTTTCGACATGTTCCGGTCGGAAGAGAACATGCCGGCCATGCAGAAGCGCGGCATCTTCGCGTCGGACGAGTCTTTGACGAAGGAAATCATCCGCCAGGCGGACGAGGTGGAGGATCCGTTCTTCTTTTCGCGGTGACCCTGCAGGGCCATGGTCCCTATGAGGCCAACCGCTATGCGAAGAATACGATCAAAGTCGAGGGCGATCTTCCCGAGGCCGACCGCCAGGTGCTCGCCACCTATGCGCAAGGCGTGAAGGAAGCCGACGACAGCCTCAAGATGCTGATGGACTGGGCGAAAGAGCGCGACCGGGAGACGATCATCGTTCTCTTCGGCGACCACCTCCCACCGCTGAACACCGTCTATTCCAGCACCGGTTACATGAAGGGCATTACGGCCGAGCGCAAGGGACCGAAGGATCAGATGAAGGCCGAGCATGAGACGCCGCTCGTCGTCTGGTCGAACAAGACGGGGCCGAAGAAGAACATCGGCACGATCAGCCCGGCCTTCCTTTCCTACCAGATCCTGAAACAGGCGGGCTACGAGCATCCCTACTACACGGGGTTCCTCGGCAAGGTCTACGACCACTACCGTGTCCTCGACCGTTACATGCTGATCCGCAAGAACGGCAAGGAGGTCGCCGACTGGCTGCGCCAGCCGAAGATCCCCGCATCGCTGCGTGACTACCGCTTCCTGCAGCACGACATGATGTTCGGCAAGCGCTACAGCACCGAGCGCTTCTTCAAGTCCCACGCCGAGCTTTACAGCGCTGGTTTGTGAACGGACTCGGCTAGGACGGCCAATCCCCCGGCTCCACGAAGCGTTTCACTGCTTTCGACAAGCAGTGAAACGCTTCTTGATTCCGGGCGAACCGTGCCCCCTCGGGAAAATGTGGCAGACCCCACCGAATTCAATTAAAACGCGAATAAATATTTCCTAAATTTCGATTTTCCACAAGCAAAAACAAATACTTGCAGGCGTATAGAATAATTAACGATTGTGGCGCAGCCTGAAGCTGCAGAGGCAATGGGAAACAAATACTCAGAATACTTCGGAGGTGCCGCATGTCCGTTTTCAACCGCCTGCTCGGCAGTCGGAAGGGTGCTGCCGCCATTGAATTCGCAGTCATTGCGCCGCTTTTCTTCATGTGCGTGCTGACGCTGATAGCCTACGGGATCTATCTGAGCGCCGCACATTCGATCCAGCAGATAGCCGCGGATGCGGCACGGACGGCGATTGCGGGCCTTTCCGAAGAGGAGCGGGAGCGCCTTGCGACCGATTACATCCGGCGCACGACGATGAGCCAGACCTTCATCGACTCCTCCCGCATGAACGTCACCGTGCGCGATGACGCCAACAATACCAACCAGTTCACCGTCACCATCTCCTATGACGCAAGCGACCTCCCCATCTGGAAGCTCTTCACCTTTGCCCTGCCGGGTGAGCAGATCGAGCGTTACGCGACGATACGCGTGGGAGGCATCTGAGATGCATGGAGCGAAATCCGTCTTCCTGCGATGCCTGAAGTCCCGCACCGGCAATATCGGCGTCTCGGCGGCCCTCGTCATGCCGCTGGTGGTCGCGTCGATGGGGCTCGGCATCGATTACGGCTATCTCACCCTTCAGCGGCGCGAGCTGCAGTCTGTTGCGGACCTCGCCTCGATCGCGGCCGCCGCCAATGTAAGTTCAGCCGAAGAGGCCGTGCTCGCCCACTTCCGGAGCAACGGTCTCGGCTTCGCCGTCTCGACTCCCTCGGGGCTGCTGACTGTGGACGGCAAGCTCCTGCCCAACGATGTCGAGACCGCCGCAAAGGGGGTGGCTACGATCGTGCGCGGGCGCTATGTCCCCGACCCGACGATCGATGCCGGCCAACGGTTCATCAGGGGGGCCCTGCCCGCCGACGCCGTCCAGGTTACGCTTGAGAAGAAGGGCGAAATCTATCTTGCGGCGCTGTTCAGTGACTCGCCCGATATGAGCGTGATCGGCACCGCGGCGAGTTCGAAAATCGCTGCCTTCTCCGTCGGCTCCCGCCTTGCCAGCCTCAATGGTGGCCTCTTGAACGCGATCCTCGGCCAGATGCTCGGCACCAATGTGGCGCTGAAGGTCATGGATTACGAGGCATTGATCGACGCCGACATCGATATCCAGCCATTCCTCAAGATCATCGCCACCCGCCTCAGTCTCACGGCCGCTTCCTATGAAGACGTGCTGGCGACGGAGCTGACGATGCCGCAACTGCTCGGATCGCTGCGGCTCGTGCAGGGGCTTTCCGGAACGGTGACTTCAGCGCTCAAGTCCGTCGAACTCGCAACAGCCGGGAACAGGCAGACATTCACTCTGGCGCAGATCCTCAACATCGATCCGAAAAAGAGCCTCAGCATAGATGCGGGCTCGGACTGGTCGATGAAAGTCAGTGCATTGCAAATCGTCTCTGCCGCTGCGGTGATTGCCAACGGCGAACATCAGATCGCGCTCGACGCCGTTGCGGGCCTGCCAGGTATTGCCTCGGTAAAGGTCAGGCTCGCAATCGGTGAACCGCCCGTGGAAACGCCGAGCCATCGCCTTGGTTCACCGGGCGCGGCAGTAAGAACGGCACAGACGCGCCTCGCCGTCGAAGTCGTCATCGACGGTCTCGCGGCTCTCGCCGGGACCCGCATTCGGCTGCCGATCTATGTCGAACTCGCCCATGCGGAAGCAAAGCTCTCGGATATCCGTTGCTACGGCGGAACGCCGGAGAATGCGGCGGTGATCATAGATGCGGTTCCCGGCGTGGCGGAGATCGCCCTCGGCGATGTCGATCCCACCGTCCTGTCGAGCTTTTCGTCCGACGCCCGGGTGACCCGGGCGCGGCTCCTCGACGGTCTCATCAAGATCGACGGCATCGCCCATGTCGAGTTCCAAGAACCTGCAACCCTCTCGCCTGGCATTCAGCCCCACCGAGGTTGCCTCGCGGACGATCAAGAGCGTTTCGACGAGGGATATCCTCTCTTCCACGACCAAGACCCTGCTCGGCAATCTCGACGCCCAGATCAATGTGGGCGGTCTCCTCTCGATCGGAAGTCCGACTTTATTGCAGCAGGCCCTGGCGCAAACACTCGGCGCGGTGACCGCACCCGTCGATCAATTGCTCTACAATCTACTGCTCCTCGTCGGCGTGCGCATCGGCGAGGCCGACGTGCGCCTCACCGGCGTCAAATGCCAACGGCCCGTTCTTGTTCAGTAAAGCGCTCGCACACGTGCCGATTTCAATTTCGTGTGAAACAAATCGCAGGCCTTGCGCATTGTTCATTACGCGTGAATGGTAAATGCGGGGCGAAGGGACCATTGCAGTGCCCCCAGCGCAGGAGTGGGGGCGCGCGCAGCAGATGCAGCGGGTCGCGGAGAAGGGCAGCTCTGAGCAGCAGGTACCAACCGGCTTGACGGTTAGCGACTTGGTGCAAAATCCAAATTTCCCGCAAATATTGCAGGCAGGCGCGCGAACGCTGATCGCCGTCAATGACCTCTTCCCGCGCGTTGCGCGGCTGGTGGCGTCACACCAGAAGTGGATGCTGACCCAAGCGGCCTATTCCCTGCATCTCGAACGGGATGCCAACAACCCGGAATCAGGCATCACTGCCGCGCGGTTGCTCAAATTCATGCGGGATACCGGAGGCGCCAGCCGCAACACGGCGGCCGCATTCCTGGCGGAACTGGTCGCTTACAAGCTGCTTCAGCCGGCATCCGGCGGACGTACCAAAAGAGCGCGCCCTCTCGAGCCGACCGAGGTCAGCGAGACCGCGATGCGACTCTGGTTCAAGAGTCAGATGAGCACGATCGATCTCCTCGACGGCGGAACCAGAGTCTCACGCGTCGAGGCGGACAAGTCGATTTTCGAACGCGCCCAGCCGCTCGCGGCACGGCGCCTCCTCTCCGACGGCAGATGGACGACGCCGCCGAAGGGTGTCGCCATCTTTGTCTGGTCCGAATCGGGCGGCGTGATCCTCGACGATCTCATGACGCGCGTCTGCGAATTCGTGCCGATGGACGGCAAGGTATGGGTCGATGTCAGCCTGGCGAAACTCGCCGAGCACTACCTGATATCGAATACCCATGTCCGCCGGATATTCGCCAGCGCCGACGCGGCCGGGTTCCTTGGCAAATCCGAGGATGGACGACGCGGACGGTTCTGGTTGAGCGCAAGGCTGATCGAGGAATATGTCTCCTGGCAGGCGGTCAAGATCGAGGCTTTGGCCAGCGCCTATGATCAAGCCTCCGATTGGGGTGCTTGACTGCCGAGCATTCGCTGTACGCCTTATGACGCTACGGCCGCGATCCTGGAAAGCGCGGCAGGTCGTCGCCGATGTCGTAATAGCTCCCCTTGTCCGCGCAAAAGATGTGATAGCCGGGCTCGAGCGCCACCGCCCCGTCAAACGTTCCGGCGAGAATGGACGTGTAGTCCAGTCCATCCGCCTTCCAGAACAGGGCCGATCCGCAATGCCGGCAGAAACCGCGTCGCGCCTCATCGCTGGAACGGTACCAGGTCACGTTCTCGACGCCTTCCACTTCCATTTCACTGTCGAGCACATTCGTGGCCGCGTAGTAGAGCCCGGTTTGCTTTCGGCATTGAGAACAATGGCAGAAGATCAGTTCGCGAAGCTTTCCGCGCGTCTTGAAACGCACAGCGCCGCAAAGGCAACCGCCCTCGTTTATTTCCATCGTCTGCCCCCTTCGAACCTGTGCCCTTCAACACATAAAAAGCCGGGCAAGCTTTCAAGCTGGCCCGGCCAAAGTCAAATTCAGAGAATGCGCCGCAGGTTCAGAAATATTGAACCGATGGCTTTATCGAAGCGATCAGCCGTTGACGACCATCTTCTTCTCGTCGCGGCCGCCCTTCATCCGCTCGGCGAGCAGGAAGGCCAGCTCAAGTGCCTGGTCGGCATTGAGGCGCGGATCGCAATGGGTGTGGTAGCGATCGGCAAGGTCGTCGCCGGAAAGCGCACGCGCGCCGCCGGTGCACTCCGTGACGTCGTTGCCGGTCATCTCGATATGGATGCCGCCCGGATGCGAACCTTCGGCGCGGTGAATCTGGAAGAAGCTCTCGACTTCGGACAGAATCCGCTCGAACGGTCGGGTCTTGTAATTGTTGAGCGTGATCGTGTTGCCATGCATCGGATCGCAGGACCACACCACCTTCTTGCCCTCCCGCTCGACGGCTCGGATGAGGCGCGGCAGATGCTCGGCGACCTTGTCGTGGCCGAAGCGGCAGATCAGCGTGAGACGTCCCGCCTCGTTGGCGGGATTGAGGATGTCGATCAATTCGAGAAGGCCGTCCGCCGTCAGCGACGGGCCGCACTTCAGGCCAAGCGGATTCTCGATGCCGCGGCAATATTCGATATGCGCATGATCGGGCTGGCGCGTACGATCGCCGATCCAGATCATGTGGCCGGACGTCGCGTACCAGTCGCCCGAGGTCGAATCGACGCGCGTGAGCGCCTGCTCGTAACCGAGCAGCAGAGCTTCGTGGCTGGTGAAGAAATCCGTTTCACGCAGGCTCGGATGGTTTTCAGCCGTGATACCGATCGCCTTCATGAAATCCATCGTCTCGGAGATCCGGTCGGCGAGCTTGCGGTAACGCTCTGCCTGAGGGCTGTCCTTGACGAAACCGAGCATCCACTGATGGACGTTCTCGAGATTGGCGTAACCGCCCATGGCGAAGGCGCGCAGCAGGTTCAGCGTGGCCGCGGACTGGCGATAGGCCATGACCTGCCGTTCCGGATTGGGCACGCGTGCCTCCTCCGTGAACTCTATGCCGTTGATGATGTCGCCGCGGTAGCTCGGCAGCGTCACATCGCCCTGTTTTTCAACGCCCGACGAGCGCGGCTTGGCGAACTGGCCGGCAATGCGGCCCACCTTGACGACCGGCTGCTGCGCACCGAAGGTCAGGACGACGGCCATCTGCAGGAAGGCGCGGAAGAAATCGCGGATCGTATCGGCGCCATGCTCGGCGAAGCTCTCGGCGCAGTCGCCCCCTTGCAACAGGAAGCCGCGGCCCTCGGCGACATTGGCAAGTGCGCTCTTGAGACGGCGCGCCTCTCCGGCGAAGACAAGCGGCGGATACTTGGCAAGACGCGCCTCCACGCTATCGAGCGCTGCGAGGTCCGGATAGTCCGGCACCTGCTGAATGGGTTTTTGCCGCCAGCTGTTCGGAGTCCAAGTCTGTGCCATTTCCATCACCTGTTGTCTGACGCGGATCGGCCCGCGTCGCGCCCTGCGGCCGTCACGCCGCCCGGCATCCGGATTTGCATGCGTCCGCGTCGGCAGCCCCGCCGATACCTGCGATCTGCCACAACGCCCGGGGCGGACTACTTTCGCGGATGCGGGCTTATAAACGTTAACAGGGGGCTTGGAAAGCCATCCTACCAGAAAACGTGGACTGCCACGACGCCGGCGGACAAGGCTCAGCCGACCCTCTCTCCGTTCCTCACGCGATAGCTCGGCTGATACATCGTGACGAGCTCCTCCGCCGCCGTCGGGTGAACCGCCATCGTCCGGTCGAAATCGTCCTTCGTGCAGCCGGCCTTCAGCGAAATCCCCAACAACTGCGCCATCTCGCCCGCATCATGGCCGAGAATATGCGCCCCGACGACCTTGCGGTCAGAGGCATTGACGACGAGCTTCATGATCGTCTTCTCCTTACGGCCGGAGAGCGTCGCTTTCATCGGCCGGAACTCGGCGCGATAGACCTCGATCTCTTGGAATTTCCGGGCCGCTTCCTCTTCCGTGATCCCGACCGTGCCGATTTCGGGTTGCGAGAAGACGGCAGTCGCGATCAGGTCGTGGTCCGGCGAGCTCGGATTGTTCTTGTATTCCGTCTCGATGAAGCACATGGCCTCGTGGATCGCCACCGGGGTCAGCTGCACGCGATCGGTCACATCGCCGAGTGCGTAGATCCCCGGCGTGCTCGTGCGCGAAAAGGCGTCGACGATGATTGCACCGAGCTCATTGGTCCTGACGCCGGCGGCCTCAAGCCCGAGACCCGTCGTGTTCGGCACACGACCGAGCGCCAGCATCACCTGGTCGGCGACGATCTCACCATGTTTCATCGTCGTGGCCACCCGCCGCCCGTCCGCATCCGCCGACACCGACTGAATGATGTCCTCGCAGAGGATGCGGATTCCCTTCTCCTCCATGGCTGCGTGCAGACCACGCCGCATATCCTGATCGAAGCGGGACAGAATTTCCTTCCCGCGGTAGATCAGCGTCGTTTTCACGCCCAGCCCGTGGAAGATATTGGCGAATTCCACGGCGATGTAGCCGCCGCCGGCAATGAGGATCGATTCCGGCAGCGCCGGAAGATCGAAGGCTTCGTTGGAGGTGATGCACAGTTCATGGCCCGGCAGCGCGTCATGCGGACTCGGATGTCCCCCGACCGCGATAACGATGCGCTCCGCGGTGACGGTCTTGCCGCTAGCAAGCAGCTTCACGGTGTTCGGACCGGCGAGTTCGGCGCGCGTATCCAGGATCTCGGCGCCGGCATTCGCCAGGCCCTTACGGTAAAGACCCTCCAGCCGGGCGATTTCCTGTTCCTTCGCGGCAACGAGCTTGGCCCAATCGAAACGGCTCTCGCCGACGACCCAGCCGAAGCCGGCGGCATCTTCGAAATGTTCCGCAAACTGCGAGGCATAGACATAAAGCTTCTTCGGTACACAGCCGCGGATGACGCACGTCCCGCCGTAACGGAACTCCTCGGCAATCGCCACCTTCTTGCCGAGCGCCGCAGCCAGCCGTCCGCTTCTCACGCCGCCCGAACCGCCGCCGATCACGAAGAGGTCATAGTCGAAAGCGCTCATGGGAACTCCTGCAGGAAGTGAAATGTCGAATAGGCCGTCGGCCGGGAGACGTCGGGCTGGAAAGCGCAAACGGAGTCGCCTTTCGCCCCTGATATAGTATTGCGGCGCAAAAAAAGAAAAGCCCGGATCGCTCCGGGCTCCTGTCTTGCGGTTAAACTCGTGCCGTCAGGTGGCGGCCAGACCGCCGGTTCGACCCGTCGTTATTGCGCAGGCGCCGCGGTGCCGGCATTTGCCGCCGGCGCATTGCCGATCTTCTCGTCGAGCGACTTCGTCGCTTCGCTGGTCAGGTCGCGCGAAACGCCGGCAGCCCAGATGTCGGCGGCCTTCAGCATCTCACGCGAGGCGATCGGGCCGTCGTTCAGAAGCTTCTTGCCCGCGGTCGAGTTGTAGAAGTCGGCGATGGCGTTCAGTTCTTCGACGGTGAAGGTCTTCGCGTAGATGGTGGCGGCTTCGCGCTCCAGATCCGAACGCCGCCCGGCGAGGCTGAGCGCCTTCTCGTCCACGGTCGCGGTGATCAGTTCCTGATGGTTCGGCGAAGCCTGAATGAGGGTGTTCTTCAGGCGTTCGGCGAGGTTCGGCAGAATGTTGTCGAAGCTGTTGGTCACGCCGAGCGCGGCGATCGTCGCACGCGCAGCCTTGATCTGATCTTCCGTCACGTCCTGCGCCCGTACCGCCGGAACCGCAACCGAAACGAGGATCGCAGCAGTAGCGAAAGTGCGGGCAAGACCTGCGAATTTGTTCATAATTTTCCATGCTCCTGTGTTGGCACCTGCCGCCCGGCCGATAGCCGCCGCCTGGCTGACCTGTGCAAAAGTCTGTCTCTCGATACGCCCCGCGCCGCTGGCCGGAGCGGTTCAAGAGGCCGTAAGCGTGCGCGCTCCCTCAGGACCGGCAATGATCGCCATCGACGCCATTTCTATGAAAAGCCCGTGCTCGACGACGCCCGGGATGGCGTTCAGCTCCACCGCGAGCGCATCTGCATCAGGAATACGGCCAAAAGATGCATCGAGAATGAGGTGTCCGCCATCGGTCGTGAAGGCTCCGTCGCCGGAGGATCGCACGACGATGTCTCCTGCCAGACCCAGACGCGAAGCGGTCTTTTCGATTGCGAGCCTCGTGGCGACCTGGCCGAAAGAATTGATCTCGATCGGCAGTTTGAAAGCGCCGAGCACGTCCACGACCTTCGATTCGTCGGCGATGACAATCATCCGCGCCGAGGCGCTCGCGACGATCTTCTCGCGCAGCAACGCGCCACCGCCGCCCTTGATGAGGCGTAGCTTTCCGTCGACCTCGTCGGCCCCGTCGATCGTCAGGTCCAGTTCCGGCAGTTCGTCGAGCGACTTCAGAGGCACACCGAGCTCGAGGCAGAGGCGCGCAGTCCGCTCGGACGTCGGGACGCCGGAGATCTGAAAGCCGGATGCCACTTTCTCGGCCAGCAATCGGACGAATTCTTCAGCCGTCGAGCCTGTGCCTATTCCAAGCCGCATGCCGTTTTCGACATGTTCAAGCGCCGCTTCGGCGGCCTTGATCTTCATTTGGCGGGCGTCCATGCGCCACTCGCTCCCTCTCGATCCACGTCAGGCGGGGGCGTCGCCCTCGGCCGCCACCGTCCAATTCCGCTGAGACACTTACACGCCCGCAGCGGCAAACAAAAGTCAAAATGCACGGCCTGAACCGGATTCCGGCAGCGCTACGACCTAGGTCGCCATTGCATTCCACGCCGACTTCGCCTACCCGGTCGGACAAGGTTTTGCAGAACGAGGTTGCCGGTGTCCCTGCCCTTAGTCGTCTTCGATCTCGACGGTACGCTCGTCGACACAGCGCCCGATCTCGTCGCCAGCTTGAACCATGCGGTGACGCAAGCCGGTATCGAGCCGGTGACCTATGCGGACCTCACGCATCTGGTCGGCCACGGCGCACGGGCCATGATCGAGCGGACTTTCGCGCTTCGCGGCAGAACGATTGCCGAAGAAGAACTGTCCTGGCAGATGAAAGAGTTCGTCGATTTTTATCACGGATCGATGCCGGGTGAATCCCTGCCCTATCCCGGGCTGGTCGAAGCGCTCGACCGCCTGCAGGATGCGGGGCTGAAACTCGCCGTCTGCACCAACAAGCCGGAAATGCTGGCAAAGCGTCTTTTGGAGGGGTTGGGGCTACTTGGCCGCTTTGCGGCGATATCCGGCGGCGATACCTTCACGGTGCGCAAACCGCATGCCGACCACCTGCTGTCGACGGTCTCGAATGCCGGTGGGGTGGCCGAACGGGCGGTCATGGTCGGCGACAGTCTCAACGACGTTCTCGTCGCCCGAAATGCCTCCGTTCCGTCGATCGTCGTGCCCTTCGGCTATTCAGACGTGCCGATAGAAAGCTTGCTGCCCGACCAAATCATCGGGCACTTCGACGAATTGACACCGAATCTGGTCGAGACCGTGCTCTCCCGCAAGCCGAAGTGAAAGGGGCCGCTCGTGTAACGCGGCCCACCCTCCTCAACCTTCCAAACTCCGCGCCTTGCGCGTCGCCTCGAATGCGCGATTCATATACATGTCGCGCTCGTAGACGTCGTCGAAATACTCGACGGTCCCGTCCTTGTTCGGCCAGGCGGTAAAGTAGGAAACATAGACCGGGACTTTGGCGGACACCGGCAGCGCCTTGTTGCGGCCGCCTGATATTTCCATGCCGACATCATCGACACTTACGCCCAGAACCGCCGCCGCCATCCGCCGGGGATCGGCAAGACGCACGCAGCCATGGCTGAGCGCCCGCTGATCACGCTTGAAGAAGCTCTTCGACGGCGTGTCGTGCATGTAGATCGCATGCGCATTGGGGAAGAGGATCTTCAGTTCGCCAAGCGCATTGTCGCTGCTCGGCGGCTGACGCACGGCGACCGAGTTCGTCGATCCGTACCAGTTCACCGCGGTGGAAGGAACAACGCGGCCGCCGACTTCCACCTGATAACCCATCCGATCCAGGTAGCCCGGATCGTTTCTAAGCTTCGGCAGCATCTCGTTGACGATGATCGACTGCGGCACGCCCCAATAGGGATTTACTTCGACCGTCTGGATTTCGTCCTGGAAGAAATATGTCTGGTTGGCCTTGGAACCGACGACCACGCGCATGGAGAACTGCTCGGTGCCCTGTTCCGTATAGGAGGCGGTGAAGGCCGGCTGGTTGATGAAGACATAGCGCTCGCCAAGCCCATCCGGCAACCAGCGCGCCTGCTCCATCGCGATTTCGACCTTGTCTATCTTCCCTTCGGTCGTATCGCCGCCGGTGAGCGCGCGTATCGACGCCTGCCCGACAATGCCATCCGCCTTCAGGCCATGTTCCTTCTGGAAGGCCTCGACGACCGGCACCAGCTCGGGCGTGTAGTCCGGCGTCCCGTCATAGGCCGCGAGCACGACCGCATGCTCCGTCTTCAACGCTTCCGAGGCTTTCAACTTGATTCCGGCGATGACATTCGCGAGTTCCGGATTGCGTTCGCCGGGCTTCAGCAACGTCCCCGGTGCGATCTCCACCCGTGGCACAGCTTCCACCTGCGTCCGAAGCCGCTCGAGTTCCTGCCTCAATGCCGTAAACTGTGCGCTTTTCGGATTCTGACTTTCGACAAGCGCCGCGACATCACTGCTTGTCTCGACCTTCTCCAGAAAGCCAAGAAGATCGACGTTTTTCCGCTTGAAGTCGTGATAGCCGGATATCCTGTTCGGGTCGATACGGCCGCGCACGGTGTCCTGGACATAGGTGAGCACGGCCGCGGACATCGCGATTTCGAAGCGCACCAAATCCTTCTCGCGGGCGATCATGTCGCCGCGGTCGAAATCTTCCGGAGGAATGACGATGGCGTAGTCGAGCGGGTCGAGACCGACCTTCGCAGCGTCGGACAGGACGGCCAGCGCCGCCTTGGCACGGCCGTTGACGCCCGTCCTCTCGATCCACAGGAAATCCGACCGGGTGCCGTAGAAATTCTCGACAGCTTTCGCCACCTCGCCGGGCGCGCGCACATTGATTTCCGGAAGAAACTGGCGCGCATCGGAAAGCGGCGAGCGCAGCATCGGCGGCAGGGCTCCGTTCAGCACCGAACCGGTAACGACGGGATCGACCAGACGGTCCGTCGCGATCCGGCGCAGCGGGTCCGCCTTATAGGTATAATAGCGCGGGCCGGTGATGCGCGGAGGCTTCGCCACCTTCTGATCAAGCCGCTGCGGCGCGAACATGTCCACGCCCGGAACCTGCTGGCGAGGCTGCACCTGCTCCTGCGCATCGCGCTTCTTGCCTCCGCGGATGAAGTCCATGAAGGTGATTGCAGACGCCGGCTGCACATCCATGGTTGCAACCGCACAGCCGCTCATGAGCGCGACAATCGCTGCCGACTTGATAGTTCTCATAGATATAAACGTCCCCGTATTGCGTCGCCGCCGAATGCAGTCGCCGCCAGATTCTCGCCACGCCCTCGTGCTCCGAGAGTTATAGAAAAGGATGGTGAATGAAAAGGAAACGAAGCCTCCCGAATCCGCGCCCCGCGTATCGCCGCGTCCCGTTTTCAGCCATGACCCTTCGTCTAAAAATCTGATTTGCATCCACTTTGAACGCCGCGGCGCCATGCCGATGTTCCCTGCGACACAGGGAAGATGCGCAACGGAAGATTGCGGATGTGACGGAAAGGACACATCGTGCCGGCCGGAAACCCTTGTGAGCGAAGCCTGATCGCGGCTTGCCGCTCGGCGGCAATTCAAACGATTGTAGGCGTTCCAAGCCCCCGCGGCCCCTTTACAAGGCGTCATGGCCGAGGCAGAGAAATGCCCGGCAGCGGGGAGGAAGATCGGCTTTGGACCCGGTTCCCCGCCTCGGCTTCATGAACCGCATGACGAAAGCAGGTATCGCGATGACATCGACCCGCACGGAAACAGATACGTTCGGCCCCATCGAAGTGGCGAGCGACCGCTATTGGGGCGCACAGGCCCAGCGATCGCTGGGCAATTTCAAAATCGGCTGGGAAAAGCAGCCTCTGGCAATCGTGCGTGCACTCGGCATCGTCAAACAGGCGGCTGCCCGCGCCAACATGGCGCTCGGCCGCCTCGACCCGACGATCGGCGACGCGATCGTCAGGGCCGCGCAGGAGGTGATCGACGGCAAGCTTGACGAGCACTTCCCTCTCGTCGTGTGGCAGACGGGCTCCGGAACCCAGTCGAACATGAATGCGAACGAGGTCGTTTCCAACCGTGCGATCGAGCTGCTCGGCGGCGTCATGGGCTCGAAGAAACCGGTTCATCCGAACGATCACGTCAATATGAGCCAGTCGTCGAACGACACCTATCCCACCGCCATGCACATCGCCTGCGCGGAGCGCGTGATCCACGATCTGCTGCCGGCGCTCAAGCACTTGCACAAGGCGCTCGAAGAGAAGGTGAAGGCTTTCGATCACATCATCAAGATCGGACGCACCCACACGCAGGACGCAACGCCCTGACTCTGGGACAGGAGTTTTCCGGCTATTCTGCGCAGGTCGCCTCCTCGATCAAACGGATCGAGATGACGCTCCCCGGCCTTTGCGAGCTCGCCCAGGGCGGGACCGCCGTCGGCACCGGGCTCAACGCGCCCGTCGGATTTGCCGAGAAGGTCGCCGAGGAAATCGCCGGCATCACCGGCATCGGCTTCACTTCCGCGCCGAACAAGTTCGAAGCACTGGCCGCACACGACTCGATGGTCTTCAGCCACGGCGCGATCAACGCCACCGCCGCCGCGCTTTTCAAGATCGCCAACGACATCCGCTTCCTCGGCTCCGGCCCCCGCTCCGGCCTCGGCGAGCTTTCGCTGCCGGAAAACGAGCCGGGCTCGTCCATCATGCCGGGCAAGGTCAATCCGACTCAATGCGAAGCGCTCACCCAGGTCTGCGTCCAGGTCTTCGGCAATCATGCGGCGCTGACCTTTGCCGGCAGCCAGGGCCATTTCGAGCTCAACGTCTACAATCCGCTGATGGCCTACAACTTCCTGCAGTCGGTGCAGCTGCTCGCCGATGCGGCTATCTCCTTCACCGATAATTGCATCGTCGGGATCGAGGCGCGGGAGGACAACATCAAGGCGGCGCTCGACCGTTCGCTGATGCTGGTGACTGCGCTTGCGCCGAAGATCGGCTACGACAACGCGGCCAAGATCGCCAAGACCGCACACAAGAACGGCACCACGCTTCGCGAAGAGGCCGTAGGCGGCGGCTACGTCACGGACGAGGAGTTCGACGCCGTCGTCCGCCCCGAGACCATGATCGGCCCGGCCTGATCGGACTTCAGGCGGCCGCGGCTCGACATGTAGCCGCCGCGGCCGCCTACCACATGGTTTTCGCGGCGCGGCCGGGCCACTCCCGGTCATAGCTTTCCTTGTCGAAATCGGCCTTGGCAGCCTTCAGCAGCGCGCCCGGCGTCGGCAGCGAGGCGGCATCGGCGAAGCGCTCCGCATTCCAGAGCTGTGAACGGATCAGAGCCCGGGCGCATTGGAAATAGACCTCGCCGATCGTGACCACGACGACGCTGCGCGGGTGCTTCCCGTCGATCTCGAAGGAACCGGTCAAAGCCGGGTCGACGCTGACGACGGCGGTGCCGTTGATGCGGATGGTCGTATTCGATCCGGGCACGAGGAAGAGCAGCGCCACTCTCGGATCGCGCACGATATTTGCAAGCGAGTCCACCCGGTTGTTACCGCGCCAGTCGGGCATCAGCACGGTCTTGTCGTCCGCGACGCGGACGACGCATCGATCGTCGCCCCGCGGCGAACAGTCGAGTCCCTCAGGACCGACGGTGGCGAGCGCTGCGAAGGGCGACGCTTCGATCATTTCCCGGTACTCGGCCGTCAGTGCAGCCGTTACCTTGACGATCGATGCCTCGCTCGCTCCGCCATAGAGCGCCTGCAACTCCTCGACCGTTCCGATAATCGTCATCTCATCCCTCCTGCAACGGTGCTGCGGCTGTCACGCCGAAATCGCGATCTCTGCGCGCCCGTTTCGAGGAATAGCATGACGACCTGATGACGCCATCAGGCGATTTTTGACATGGGAGCCTCTTTCCTGCGCTCCCAGAGAAATTCGTTGATCTTCTCGATGACCGGAGCGGCGGAAACGATGCGGCGATGCCCGAGACCGTTCGCCCAGTGCAATTCCACATTTGGTCCGACAGCGCCGTAGCGGCGCGCGTGATCGGCGGGGACCTCCTTGTCGTCCTCGGCATGGATGACCAGAACCGGCTTGCGGAGTGCCGCCAGGATGCGGGTGGCATCGAATCCCTCGATGCGACGCCCGGAGAGCCGCTCCACCATGCCCTCGAAAGCTGCCTGCGCCTTCGGCGCGAGCCCCAACATCCGGCCGAAGCCCCTGAAGAGCCAAGTCATTTCGCTTGGCGCACCGATCAGGACCAGTTTCCCCGGAACGCGCGCCGGTACGTCGCAGAGCACTGCCCCGGCCGCGCAGGCGAGGCTCGCGCCGCCGAAGGAATGGCCTATACCGACATCGAATCCGTCGAAATGGCGCCACGCCGCATCGATCGCCCTCACCGCTTGCGGCATGGTCAGCGTCCGCCCGGGCGACGCTCCATGACCCGGCAAGTCGAGCGCCACGACCTCCGCGCCCGAGGAGAGCAGGCCATCGATCAGCGTTGCCAGATAGTCGCTGCGAGATCCCCAGCCGTGCGCGACCAGTACCCGCGGCCCGCGACCGCCGTTGCGGCATTCGAAATGGCGAGCGGCAGCCCAGCCGCCCGCAAAGGACAACGTGACCTTCCGCGACCGTTGCATGATCGGCACTGCCGCTTTGAGCAGCGCCGCCTCCTTGCCGCTTTTTGGCTTTCGGCTCGGAGTGCGGCAGAAGATCCAGAATGCCGACTTGCCTGCCTTATCGGCCGAAAACGCGGAAACGGCCTTCAGCGATAGACGGATGACCTTGATCGCAAAGGATGGCATAGTGGAGCCTTCTAATGTTCAATCATGAACATAATTGTACAACGATGAACAAAAAGCAAGCACAGATCGAAAATCACCACTTTCCCTGGGATCACCCTCGTTTTCGAAGTTGGATCGCCGTTGCCCGCGCCTGTCAGCTGATGCAGCAGACATTGACGCGGCGGCTGAGCCATCTGGATGTGAAGCCGCCGCACCTGGACATCCTGGTCAATCTCTACCGCTTCGACGGCATCACCCAGCAGGAGCTTGCACGCAAGCTGCTCGTCGGCCGCTCGAACATGAGCATGCTGCTGCCGCAGCTCGAAAAGCGCGGCCTCATCGAAAGGCGAGGCGACGCAAGAGACAAACGCGTATTGCGTCTGTCGCTGACCTCAGCCGGAAGGACCTTGACCGAGGAAGCAATGGAAATTCAGACGGCGCTCATCGAGAGTTCGCACGGCGGGGAGCCGATCGAGGACTGCGTCAAGGTCGCCGAGTCGATGGAGCGGATCATCGCCACCCTGCTCAAGGAAGATGAATTGGCGGCGGGAGGCTGACCGAGGCTGCCGGTCGGCGGTCACCAAAGGCTGCGAGACGTCAGCGCGGCTTTTCGGTCTTGTCGCGCGACATACCCTTGTCGGCGAGCTCCTGCTCATAGGCCTTGAACAGCTCTTCGCCTTTCTCGCCGAGCTCCCGCAGGTAGGTCCAGGTATAGATGCCGGTGTCATGAGAATCGTCAAAACCGATTCGCACCGCGTAATTTCCCGTCGGCTGGACCGTGATGATCTGGACGTTGCGCTTGCCCGGAACCGTCACCCGCTGGCCCGGCCCGTGCCCTTGCACCTCTGCCGAGGGCGAGAGGACCCGCAGGAGTTCCGCGGATAGGTCGAAGGCCACGCCGTCGTCGAAGGTGACGGACAGGCGGTGGCGGTCCCTGGATATCCGCAGTTCGGTCGGCCAGAATTCGCTCATCGTCATTGCTCCGTGTTCGTCCCCGTTCAGTAAAGCAGAATTGAACGGCCGGAAATCGCCCCCAGAAGGCTTTCCAGATATTTGAAACAGTTTGCGACAGGATGCGCCTTGACGCGACCCTTTTTGACCACGACATTGAAAGCGCAGGGAGAAAAGACTTGAACACGGCCGCTATAGACCAGACCCACGCCAGACCGCTCGACACCACGACTGCCCCGATGGTCGATCCATTTGGCCGCGCGGTCACCTATCTGCGCGTCTCTGTCACCGACCGCTGCGACTTCCGCTGCACCTATTGCATGGCGGAGCACATGACGTTCCTGCCGAAGAAGGACCTGTTGACGCTGGAGGAACTCCAGCGGCTCTGTTCCGCCTTCATCGCCAAGGGCGTACGCAAGCTGAGGCTCACCGGCGGGGAGCCGCTGGTGCGCAAGAACATCATGTTCCTCATTCGCGAACTCGGCAAAGAGATCGAAGCGGGACGGCTGGACGAACTGACACTCACCACCAATGGCTCGCAGCTTTCGAAATTCGCCGCCGAACTCGTCGACTGCGGCGTGCGGAGGATCAATGTCTCGCTCGACACGCTCGATCCCGACAAGTTCCGCCAGATCACCCGCTGGGGCGAATTGGCAAGGGTGCACGAAGGCATCGACGCGGCGTTGGCAGCCGGATTGAAGGTGAAGATCAACGCCGTTGCCCTCAAGGACTTCAACGATGCCGAGATACCGGACCTGATGCGCTGGGCGCATGGCCGCGGCATGGATCTGACGCTGATCGAGACCATGCCGATGGGCGAAGTGGACGAGGACAGGACCGACCATTACCTGCCGCTCTCGGAGATGCGCAGGCGGCTCGGGGCCGACTTCACGCTCAATGACATTCCCTACCGCACCGGCGGCCCGGCCCGCTATGTCGAGGTCGCGGAGACCGGCGGGCGCCTCGGCCTGATCACGCCGCTCACGCACAATTTTTGCGAAAGCTGCAATCGCGTCCGGCTGACCTGCACCGGCACGCTCTATATGTGCCTCGGCCAGAACGACGCCGCCGATCTGCGCGCCGCACTGCGCGCCACCGACGACGACGCCTATCTCGGGCAGGTCATCGACGAGGCGATCGGCCGCAAGCCGAAGGGCCACGACTTCATCATCGACCGCGAACACAACCGCCCCGCCGTCGCCCGGCACATGAGCGTCACCGGGGGATAACAGTTTTGCCCCTCATCCGCTTGCCGGCACCTTCTCCCCGCAAGCGGGGCGAAGAGACAAGCGGCAATGCCTTGCTCGGCACGAGCGCCGCGGGCGATGCGCGTCATCTCCTACCTCATCGGCTTTGAAGCGCTCAGATCTTTGATCTTCCGGATGTTTTTGTCCTTTAATCGGATAGGATTTAAGGGAACATGCAGTAGGGATTCGCCACGCCGGGGAGGCTCGCGCCGTTCGGCCACAGCTATCAGGAATGAGAATGCGCTCGTCAGCCAATTTCCGCGGCATCGTCTTCATGTGCCTCGCGATGATCGGGTTCGCCTGCAACGATGCGCTGGTAAAATCGGTCACCGGCGCGATGAATACCGGCCAGATCATGTTCATCCGCGGGTTGCTGACGACGCTGATGGTGGTCGTAGTCGCATACCGGTTCGGCGCCTTCCGGCCGGTTCGGACGATCTTCAGGCCGGCCATCCTGCTGCGCATCGCCATGGAGGCGCTTGCATCGGTGACCTATATCTCCGCGCTCGGCCAGATCCCGCTCGCCAACGCTTCGGCGATCATGCAGGCACTTCCGCTGGCGGTCACGCTCGGCGCTGCGCTGTTCCTCGGCGAGCCCGTCGGCTGGCGGCGGTGGGCGGCGATCGTCGTCGGCTTCGCCGGCGTCCTCATCGTGTTGCGCCCCGGTCCCGAGGGCTTCACCGCGGCGGCCCTCACCGTCGTCGCCTGCGTCTTTTTCACTGCGACACGAGACCTCTGCACCCGCCGCATCGGCACCGACGTGCCGTCGCTGTACATCACGGTGACGACCTCACTCGTGACGACGCTGGTCGGTGCGGCCCTCATCGTCCCGCTCGGCGGCTGGCAACCGATGTCTACGACGTCGCTCAGCCATATCGCCGGCGCCAGTGTGCTTCTGATGCTCGGTTACCAGACGATCGTACTCGCGATGCGCGAGGGCGAGATCTCCGTGATTGCGCCATTTCGCTATATGAGTCTTCTCTGGTCGATCACCCTCGGAGTCGTCTTCTTCGCAGAGACGCCGGACCGCTGGATGCTGGCGGGCGTCGCCATCATCATCGGTTCCGGCCTTTATACGTTCTACCGCGAGAGCAAGCGCGGCCGGCGGGCGGTCGCGCAACGCGCACTCGGCGGCCCCCTGGAATAGCCGAGGACGTTCTCGATGCCAGACGGCCCCTCCCATGCCACCTTCCCTCCGGCAGTCAACATCAACACGCCCGAAGAGCTTCAGCGGGCTGAGGCCTGGTTGCCCTATATCGAGGATCGCGAACCATGAACGACCCCTTGCGCCCACCGAAGATTTTCGGCATCGCCGGCTGGAAGAATTCCGGGAAGACCGGCCTGATGGTCCGCCTTGTCAGCGAAATGACCCGCCGCGGCTACATGGTCTCCACGATCAAGCACGCGCATCACGACTTCGACATCGACAAGGTCGGCGCGGACAGCTACCGCCACCGCGAGGCCGGCGCGCACGAGGTAACGATCGTTTCGTCGACGCGCTTCGCGATCATGCATGAATTGCGTGGGGCGCCGGAGCCCACATTCGAAGAGATCTTGTCCCGGCTTGCCCCTTGCGACCTGGTACTGATCGAAGGCTACAAGCGCGAGCCTGTCCCGAAAATCGAGGCGCGCCGCGAGGAATCTGCCAATCGCGAACCGCTCGCACCGAACGATCCGCACATCCTGGCCATCGCTGCCGATCATTCGGTCGCGGACGCCGGCCTCCCCGTATTCGACCTGGACGACACGCAGGCGATCGCCGATTTCATCGAGAAGGTCATCGGACTGCGTGACTGACGGTCGAGCGGACGGCATCAATCCAAGCGCACAGGCGGGTTGCAGAACGCACAAATAATCGGGGCCGGTTTCCCGGCCCCGATGTCAGTTCGCACGCCTCGTTGATCTACCGCTGCGCTACAGGACGCACCAACGGCGTGACGCGGCGAATGGTGACGCGGCGGTTCTCCTGCTCCGGCCCGTCCGTGCGGATTTTGAGGAACCGCTCGCCATAGCCCTGGGTGACGAGGTTTTCGGCCGGGATGCCGTAGACCTCGGTCAGGAGCACTGCGACGGACTCGGCACGCTCGTCGGAAAGGACGAGGTTGGACTGGTCGGCGCCAACGGCATCCGTGTGACCCTCGATAAAGAAGGTTTCACCCGGATCCTTCTCCAGGATCTTGTTCATTGCCTCCGCGACGTTGCGCATGGTTTTCGCCTGCGACATCGATACCTCGGCGCTTCCCGTCGCGAAGGTGATGGTGTCGAGGTCGATTCGGCGAACCTTGTCGCGCAGGCGGGCGGAGTGACGCACCTCATCGATGGTGTAGACGCGTTCGACCAACTCGACCGGGGGTTCGGACAGGAACTCGTAGTAATCCCGGTCCGGATCCTCGGCGACATCGACGATATATTCGTCCACCGGTATCGTCAGGCGCATCGGTGGCAGGTCGTAACCTACGTCTATGATTGCGGGCCGGTCTTCTTCGTATTCCGGCGCGTACATCATGACGTATTCCTCGCCGTCACGATCGACGCGCGTGCGCGTCAGGATGTCTCCGTATTCGTTGTAGATGGTGACGATCCGATAGCCGCCCGGGCGGACGATCGTTTCACGGACGCGACCTCGCGAGAGATTTTCATAATAGCTCTCTTCCGAATTCCTGCGCAGGCGCGGCCGGTCGTCACCGCGCACGAAGATGCGATCGCCGACCCCGAGGATGACACGGTCCTCGTTTTCTTCGACGACCCTCACCTCCGTGACGTTGTTCTCGGTGGTGTTGTTGACGGTCGTGTTGTTGACCGTTGTGTTGTTGATGACGGTGTTGTTGATGATGTTGGTCGTCTGCGGCACCGCAAAGGTCGGCGCCTCCTCAACCCGCTCGCCCTCTTCGCTGAGCACAGCCTCGATCTTCTGAGGAATTTCTTCCCTGGCTTCGGCCGGGATCGCAGCCTGCGCCGCTGCATCGTCGGCCGGCGGTTCTACGCTCTCTTGGGTCGTACGCAATTCCTCGCGCTGCTTCCGCCGTGTTTCTCGCGCCTGGTTGCCGCCGGAAATGTCGGCATCCTTGTCGCTGTCGAGGACAGCCGCGCCTTTCTCGACAGGCAAGACGACGGTCTCGTCAGAGGCTGCGGGGTCCTCCGCGATTTTCTGCTTTTCTTCCGTCGAGCGCTCATCGACGACTTCGGGAGCCGGTTGGCCGGCGGGCTGCTCACCCTGCTGTTCAGCGGTTGCGGGTTGTTCGGCGCCGGGAATCGACTGCTGCTCGCCCTCGCCCGTCTGCTCGGCGGGCGTCTCTGTCGCGGGCTGCTTGGCGGTCGTGCCGCTCTCAGGTTCGGCGCTCGGCTGCTCGGCGGCCTTCTGTTCTTCCGTCTGCCGCTGCTCTTCGGCCTGTTGCTGGCGTCTCTTACGCGTAGGCTCCTGTTCCTCGGCCTGCTGCGGCGCGCCCTCCTCGGCTGCGGGCTGCTGCTCTTCCGCCTGCTGCTGACGCTTCTTGCGCTTGGGGGCCTCTTCTTCGGCCTGCTGGGGAGCACTCTCCTCGGCCGCAGGCTTCTGCTCTTCGGCCTGCTGCTGGCGCTTCTTGCGCTTGGGGGCCTCTTCTTCGGCCTGCCGCGGAGCGCTCTCTTCGGCTGCGGGCTGCTCTTCGGCCTGCTGCTGGCGTTTCTTGCGCCGGGGAGCCTCTTCTTCGGCCTGCTGCGGAGCGCTCTCTTCAGCCGCGGGCTGCTCTTCGGCCTGCTGCTGGCGTTTCTTGCGCCGCGGAGCCTCTTCTTCGGCCTGCTGCGGAGCGCTCTCTTCGGCTGCGGGCTGCTCTTCCGCCTGCTGCTGGCGCTTCTTGCGCCGCGGAGCCTCTTCTTCGGCCTGCCGCGGGGCGCCCTCTTCGGCTGCCGGCTGTTCTTCGGCCTGCTGCTGGCGCTTCCTGCGCGGCTTTTGCTGCTCCTCGGCCTGCGGCTGTTGCTCCTCCGCCTGCCCCTGCGATTCCTCGGCCTGACGCTGCTTGCGCTTCAGCAACAGCAGATCCTCGGGCGACTGTTGGCCCTCTCCTTCCTGAGCGACTTCGAACGGAGCAGTCAGGCTGTCAGCGAAGGCCGGCTGGATCATCAGGGAGGCCGAAAGAACGGGCAAGGCCACTGTTGCGAAAAGTCTGGATCGTATCGACATTTTTTTCTTCCTCTTGTTCGGAGGTCCTGACGCTGGTGTGCAAACGCGACTCCAATCGCCTCGCCCACCATGGCGCCCTCGTCACAGGGCCATGATCCGCGGTCCCGGCCTTTTTTGCCTCGGCCGAAATGCCGTAGCCGCAACGCCGCAACTGCGGATCGGTTCCGCTGCAAGGCCTATCGAAGGCGACATTAACCGGTCCTGAACGGCCCGTTCATCTTCTAGCGCAACTTATGCGACAATCGAAGGACTTGATTCGCGTCAAGTAGTGGGAAGCAAAGCTTTCCAGTTGATTTTTGCAGGAAATCCGTACGAATATCGCCGCAACCGGCGGCTTGAAGCTCCGGCGCCATTTGGCATCCGCGAAACAAGAAGAACCGGATGCCGAGCCAACAGAGAGGACATCATGCGTATTTCCAGACGTCTGGCAGCCACGGTATCGGCTGCCGTTTTCGTGCTTATGGCCGGCGCTGCCATGGCTGACGGCGAAAAGATCGTCATCGGTACCGAAGGCGCCTACCCGCCCTTCAACAATCTCGAGTCCGACGGCACGCTGACCGGCTTCGACATCGACATCGCCAAGGCGCTTTGCGAAGAGATGAAAGCCGATTGCACCTTCGTGACCCAGGAATGGGACGGCGCCATTCCGGCGCTGATCGCCAAGAAATTCGACGCGTTCATCGCGTCCATGTCGATCACCGAGGAACGCAAGGAAAAGGTCGACTTCACCAACAAGTACTACAACACGCCTCCGGCCATCGCGGTGCCGAAAGATTCGCCGATCACCGAGGCGACGGCAGCAGCCCTCTCCGGCAAAATGCTTGGCGCACAAAGTTCGACCACGCACTCCAACTATGCGGAAGCGCATATGAAAGAGTCGGAACTGAAGCTTTACCCGACCGCGGATGAATACAAGCTCGACCTCGCCAACGGTCGCATCGACGCGGCAATCGACGACGTCGTCGTGCTTTCGGAATGGCTCAAGACGGACGATGGCGCCTGCTGCAAGCTGCTTGGCACCCTGCCGATCGATCCGGTCATCAATGGCGAAGGCGCGGGTATCGCGCTCCGCAAGGGCGACAACGCTCTGCGCGAGAAGTTCAACAAGGCGATCGACGCCATCCGCGCGAACGGCAAGTACAAGGAAATCAACGAAAAGTACTTCCCCTTCGACGTCTACGGCAGCTGATCTCGGCGATTCCTGCACATCTTAGGGCTTTATGCCGGGAAAATCTCGGTTGATGAAGAAAATGCAACGGCGGACGGGCTTGCCCTTCCGCCGTTTTTGTTTGACAAGGAATCACGAAAATAAGCGTCTAGCGCGCGGCGCGGCTGAAGAACAAAAACGCGGTAGACGCCAGAATACGCAACGGGAACTATTGGCATGAGCGGACTGTTTGCCGCCCTTTCCTCCGGTCTCTCCTGGATCGGCGCGATCATCGATCCGCTATGCGGTCCTCTCGGGGTATTTCGGTGGTTCGGATCGGATACCCTTCTCGCGTGCGGAGACGCAGGCTGGGGCGATGAAATCGCCTATGGATTCCTCGTCACCGCCAGCCTGGCGATCGCGACCCTTCCAGTGGGATTGATCATCGGCTTCTTCATTGCGCTCGCCAAGCAATCCGAGGAAAGATCCCTGCGGCTGGCCGGCAACATCTATACGACAATTTTCCGAGGCCTGCCGGAGCTCCTTACGCTCTTCATCGTGTATTACGGCCTGCAGATCCTCGCCCAGCAGTTCCTGGCGACGATCGGTTATACGGGCGCCGTCGAGATCAGCGCCTTCGTTGCGGGGATGATCGCTCTGGGCGTGGTCTTTTCGGCCTATTGTTCCGAAGTGCTGCTTTCTGCCTTCAAGGCGATTCCCCACGGTCAGTACGAGGCCGGTGACGCGCTCGGCCTGCACCGGGGCAAGACGATGCGCCTCATCATTCTGCCTCAGCTCATCCGCATCGCGCTGCCCGGCCTCGGCAATCTCTGGATGGCGCTGCTCAAGGACACCGCCCTCGTCTCGGTCATCGGGCTGCCGGATATCCTGCGCCAAACCGGCGTCGCGGCCCGGGTGACCAAGCACGCTTTCGAATTCTTCGGCATCGCCTGCGTTCTGTTCCTCGTCCTGGCAATGATCTCCTCGGTCGTATTCTCGGCGCTCGAGCGCTCGACCAAGCGCGCGGAGGCACGCCGATGAGCATTGCCGAAACCATGATCCCGCCGCAGGCGCCCCCGCCGGCGCCGCCGAAGCCCTACACCTTCTCGCGCTTTTTCGGCAGCGTGGCGCTCGGCATCTGGCTGGCGCTCGGTGTCGGGATTTTCCTGACGGTCGTCAACGGCTGGGACCCGGAGAAATTCTCTCGCTATGGGCCGAGCTTCCTTTCCGGTCTTGGGGTGACACTGACACTCGTCACCTCCTCCATCCTCATGGGCGCCGTCGTTTCGCTGCCGGTGGCGCTCGGGCGCATGTCGAAGAACAGATTATGGGGCTGGTTTGCCTACGCCTATGTCTACTTCTTCCGCGGGACGCCGCTCATCACCCAGCTCTTCCTCATCTATTACGGGCTCGGCAGCTTCCGTCCGCAGCTCGAATCCGCGGGACTGTGGTGGTTCTTCCGCGATGCCTGGAACTGTGCGCTGTTTACCTTCACGCTGAACACCGCCGCCTATCAGGCGGAAATCCTGCGCGGCGCCATCGAAAGCGTGCCGCGCGGCCAGCGCGAGGGGGCGGCCGCGCTCGGCCTGCCGGAACGCGTAGCCTTCTTCAAGGTCATTCTGCCCCAGGCGATGATCGTTGCGCTGCGCCCCTACGGCAACGAAATCATCCTGATGATCAAGGGCTCGGCAATCGTGGCGATCGTCACGGTCTTCGACCTCATGGGTGAGACTCGGCGCGCCTTTTCCCGGACCTTCGACTACCAGATGTATATATGGGCCGCGATCCTCTATCTGCTGATGGTGGAGTTGCTGCGCAACATCTGGGGCTGGCTCGAAGCCCGCCTGACCCGCCATCTGAAGCGCTGAACGCGCCTCGGGCCGCAAGCCGGACTCCGGTGGCCGGCTTGGCAGCACTCGCCGTCATCTGCTGCCAAGCGCTTGTTTTTGTAGGTCATTTCTCGCTTCACTCACCTACATTAACGCTTGATTAAGCAATTAAGCGCTCCATCATAGAGACCAACCTTTGTGAAAAGTGAGGTCCGCATGACGAACGACATGGAACTGCAGCTCAAGGGTTACGGGCTGACGACGGCTCAGATACTTTATCGGATGCCCGACCACCCGGCTTTCCTGCAGACATACATCTGGCAACACTACGACATCGCGCCGGACTTTCCGGAAATGCACAGCTTCCTCAAATTCTGGCAGGAGAAGCTGGACGGCCCGCTGCATTCGGTACGCTATGTGCACCGAAAGCTGATTTCGGCCTCCGAATGGCGGGCTCTCCAGGGAGAGTTTATCGTCCATTAGGTTCCGGCGCACGTCGTTGTCGGATATGTCAGACGGATCGGGTGATGCCGCCGTCGATCCGGATGTTCTGGCCGGTGATATAGCCTCCGCGATCGCTTGCGAGCAGGGCGATCAACTCGGCCACCTCCTCCGATGCGCCGTAACGTCCCATCGGAATCCGCTGACGCCGTTCCTCCGTTTCGGGCAGACTGTCAATAAAGCCGGGCAGAACATTGTTCATGCGGACATTGTCGGCGGCATACCGATCGGCGAACAGTTTGGTGAAAGCCGCAAGCCCGGAACGGAAGACCCCCGACGTCGGAAACAAGGGGTCGGGTTCGAAGGCGGCGTAGGTGGAAATATTGACGATGCTGCCGGATTTCTGCTCCACCATGATCGGCGTCACCAGCCGGGTTGGCCGCACGACATTGAGGAAATAGACATCCATACCCCGGTGCCATTCCTCGTCGGTGAGTTCGAGCACCGGAGCCCGCGGGCCGTGCCCTGCCGAATTGATCAGCGCATCCACGCGCCCCCAGGCATCATAGGCTGCGTCGACGAGCCGCTTCAGATCGTCGTTCGACCGGTTAGATCCGGTAACGCCGATTCCGCCGAGTTCCTTGGCGAGCGCCTCGCCCTTGCCGGACGAAGAAAGGACGGCAACCCTGTAACCCTCTGCCGCCATCCTCCTTGCCGCCTCGGCCCCCATGCCGGAACCGCCGGCCGTGACGATCGCCACCTTCTGTTCGCTCATCTTGTGCTCCTTTTGGCATGACCGAGAGAAGCGCAGTTGAAGCAGGCCTGCGCGCCCGCATCAACTGAGAATTTCTGAAGGCGGGATCAGCAATGCGGCGCAGCGGTGCACGCAGGTCTCAGACATGAACCTCGCCATGCGCCAATTCGCCGGCGCCTGTCGCCCTGTGGAGCGAACCGTAGAGCACGACCGCATAGAAGAGCGCGACGCCGATCGCCACGGCAAGGCCAGGCACGGGACCAAGAGCGGCGTTCTCGGCAACATCGGCCCAGGAACGGACATGGCCGAAAGGCTCTCCCGTGCTCGAAATCTTCGGGGAGGAAATCTTCAGCGCCCATGCCAGGAGCAGGATCAGGTACATCCAGCAATAATTGCGCTGTAACCGCCGGCAGAGGGCCTCCCTGTAGCCCATCAGGAAAGCCGGCTGGCGCAGGCTCTTGGCGATCGACACCGACCATTTGAAGCTCGGCGTGCCTTCAGGGCACAAAATTTGCGCGAAGTAGCCGCGTTCCATCTGGCGCACGCGGGCGCGATAGACGTCGAAGAAACGGTAACGCCGCGCTTCGATCAGCAGCAACAGGCTGATGAGCAGCATGGCAAAGAGAAGAACACCGTGATGGGACGACGGCGTCGAGAGCGAGACCGAAAGCATCGCTGCGACCACGGTGATCGCCCAGTTCGATGTTCGGTCTATGCGGTCCCGCCAACCGGCCATCCGCCCGATTTCGCCGCGATAATAGTGGATGATCGCGTTGATCGTCTCCTGCGGTGTCTGCGGCAGAGGCGGCGTCTGCCGCTCCGGTATCTCCGTTTCCAATGTCAACGGGCTCAATTCGGCAGACATCGGCATTCCTCCCGATTTTTCATTCTTTTAGGAATGATGACTCCTTTTCGATCAAGGTTAAATGGCGCGCGTCCCCGACCTGGTCAAAATCTTTACCGCAGGCGAATGTTCCCATCGCCGCCTCGGCGGGACCTCTCCTCGGGCCGCGAGGTGGTTTAATCCCACATTGACGGAAACCGTCGCCGTTCCGCCAAAGAACAGGTTATTATCGAGCTGAAACGGTCAGTGACAGGGACGGCCGCGACCGGCGATTGTCAAAGGCCGCCGGGGGTCGTATGAAGCGCCCATGACGCAGAAAATCAAGAAGATCGACGAGGAGGCCCTCGCAGAGGCCTATAACCGCGCGCTTGCCTTGGAGAAGTCCGGGCATTTCGACGCGGCGGCCGCCGCATATCGGGAAGTCCTGGAAATCGACCCGGAGGACCACGGCGGCGCCGCCGTTCGGCTTGCATCGATGGGGCGGGGCGAGACGCCGCTCAAGGCTTCGGACGCCTATGTGGCAACGCTCTTCGATCAGCACGCCGACGTCTTCGACAATGTTCTCGTCGACCAGCTCCACTATTGCGTGCCACTGCTCGTGCGCCAGCGGCTTCAGGCGCTCGGGCTCGGACCGTTCAAGCGGATTCTCGATCTCGGCTGCGGCACCGGGCTGACCGGAGGCGCGCTACGCGACATGGCGGAAGATATAACCGGCGTGGACCTTTCGGAAAACATGGTTGAGATCGCCCATGAGAAGGACCTCTACGAGACGCTCTATGTCGCAGAGGCGGTCGATTTCCTCGACGACAATGACGACGAACCGTTCGACCTGATCGCCGCAACCGACGTCCTGCCCTATATCGGCGCCTTGGAGCCGCTGTTCTTCGGCGCAGTCGACAATCTGGTGCCGGGCGGGCTCCTGATCTTCTCGAGCGAGAGCCTGCCGGGCGAGACCCCGGCGGGACAAGGCTTCGCCGTCGGACCGCACCAGCGCTTCGCCCACTCGGAAACCTACCTGCGCGAGCGCCTGGCGGCGACCGGGTTCGAGATCGTCGACATCACCGACATCACGGTGCGCATGGAGGAAGGCGAGCCGATTGCCGGCCAATTGGTGACCGCCCGCTTCAAACCCTGATTGCAGGCTGCTGCGGCCGCGGCTATCGTCGGCCGCAAACACGCCATCGATAAGGGAGTCTCAAGGAAATGGCCAAAGTCGCATTCATTGGTCTCGGCGTCATGGGGTATCCGATGGCCGGTCATCTCAAGGCCCGCGGCGGGCACGATGTGACGGTCTATAACCGGACTGCAGCCAAGGCGGAGCAATGGGCAGCCGCATTCGGCGGCCGGACCGCCGCAACGCCAGCCGAAGCGGCCAAGGGCCAGGATTTCGTCTTCGCCTGCGTCGGCAATGACGACGACCTCCGCTCCGTCACCACGGGAGAGAACGGCGCCTTCAAAACGATGGCAGCCGGGTCGATCTTCATCGACAACACGACGGCATCGGCCGCGGTTGCCCGCGAGCTCTACGCCGCGGCGGCGGCGAAGGGTGCGCATTTCATCGACGCGCCGGTCTCCGGCGGGCAGGCCGGAGCGGAAAACGGCGTGCTCACCGTCATGTGCGGGGGCGATGCGGGAGCCTTCGACAAGGCCAGGCCCGTCATCGACGCCTATGCCCGGATGGTCGGCTTGATGGGCCCCGCCGGCGCCGGCCAACTGACCAAAATGATCAATCAGATCTGCATCGCAGGCCTCGTCCAGGGGCTCGCAGAGGGAATCCACTTCGGCAAGAAAGCAGGACTCGACATCGAGAAGGTGATCGAGGTCATCTCCAAGGGAGCGGCCGGTTCCTGGCAGATGGAAAATCGCCACAAGACCATGAACGAAGGCAAATATGACTTCGGCTTCGCGGTCGACTGGATGCGCAAGGATCTGGACATCGTCCTTGCCGAGGCCAGGCGCAACGGCGCCAAGCTTCCGGTGACCGCCCTCGTCGACCAGTTCTACGGCGACATCCAGGCGGTCGGCGGCAATCGCTGGGATACGTCTTCCCTGCTCGCCCGGCTCGAAAAATGACGCCGGCCCCGGCGTCGACGGCGGAAGAGATCATCGAATATCTCCGCGCCCTCGGCTCGGACGAAAACATCGCCGGCATGGCGCGCTTCGGCATTGCGACCGAAACCGCCCTGGGCGTTTCGAACGTTGAGCTTCGTCGCGTCGCGCGCAGGGTAAAGACCGACCATGCCCGTGCGCTCGACCTCTGGACCTCCGGCATCCGCGAAGCACGCCTGCTGGCAGCGTTCACCGCGGACCCGAAGGCGCTGACGCTTGCTGAAGCGCGGCAATGGGCGAATGCCTGCGACTCCTGGGAAGTGGTCGATACCGTTGCCGACCTCTTCGTCGGAGCGCGCCTCGAGCAAGTGCTCATTCCTGAATTCGCCGCCGATGAGCGGGAATTCGTCCGCCGCCTGGCCTTCGCGATGATCGCAACAGCCGCCGTGCATCTCAAGAAGGAGCCGGATTCGACGCTGCTTGCCTGGCTGCCGCTGATCGAGGCTCACGCCGCCGACGAGCGCAACTTCGTGAAGAAGTCGGTCAATTGGGCACTCAGGCAGATCGGCAAGCGCAGCCCCGCCTGCCACGGACCGGCCCTGGCGCTCGCGCAAAAGCTCGCGGCGAGCACGGACCGTACGGCACGATGGACGGGCAAGGACGCGTTGCGCGAACTGACGAACAGCAGGGTCCGCCAGCGGCTTTCCAGCGGCTCGCGAATGGTTTCTCAAGTCAAGCCCGAGTTTTAACCGAGCCTGACAAACCTCGTTCTTCGAGGCCTCGCCATTCTTCATCTCCACCCGGACTCTCTGCGTCTAGCGCGCCAGTCCAGATTGAACGTCGGTGAGCGCGAAATCGTGGCCAACGTAGAGAAGAGGGGCGGAATGCCGTTTGGCCAGGGCATAGGCGAAGCAATCGCCGAAGTTCAGGCCGCCCCGCGTGCCGAATCCCTTGCCGTAATCCAGACGCGCCCTCATGGCGGCACGGGCAAGGTTATCGTCTATGGGCGCAATCGCTATGCCGAAGTCGGACAGAAACGCGTCGAGATCGGCAATCGCCTCATGCCAGTCTCCATCCTTGATCCTGCCGGCCATGACAGTACCGGCTTCGACATAGTTCACAGCCGATATGAGGCGCAGGGCCTCTGTTTGAAGAGCGGCCATGCAGTCAGGCGCTTCCGCCTCCTCGAACATGATCGCGATGATGGCGGACGCGTCCACGACCATCAACGGGGAACACCGAGTTCTTCAGCCGTATCGCCAACCGCTTCATCCCATTCCTGTTTCGTGACCGGACGGCGATCGTAGCGGCCGGCGCGCTCGCGGACGAAGGCCTTCATGCGCGCAACATAGTCGGCCTGCGCCTCCCGCTCGGCACGCAGCCGTTCCAGCCGCTCGCGCATGGCCTGCGTGATGGCGTCGGTCATGGTTTCGCCGGTCAGGCGAGACAACTCCCGCGCCAGCCGGTCCGCTTCCTCTGTCTTGATGCTCAGGGCCATGGCAACCACCTATCTAGATATGCAATCTAGATAGCATTTCCGACCCGATGTTTCAACGGAAAGGGTCGAAATCCCGGCCGCTACTAATCGTCATCACCGGTTGAATGGCCTCTATGGCGGCACGCAGTCGTCAAACCTGCCCGTGGATGGCGGGTGGAGAGGTTCGCGCCGGAGAAAGGGTAGCGGGAGCCGTATCGAACCATCGAGATCGGCATTGCACGCGGCTGGGCAGCCGCATGTCTTGAGGACCTATCGCAGCATCCCTCCGCGTCATACCCGGCTTGAGCGAGGATAACGACCCGGTCTTCTAGTCCTCGCTCGACTTCGCCTGGTCGATGACCATGTAATCGAGCGGCAGCTGCGTCGTATACTTGATCTGCTCCATTGCGAAGGCCGAGGAGACGTCGCGGATCTCGATCTTGGCGATCAGCCGCTTGTAGAAGGCATCATAGGCGGCGATATCCGGCACGACCACGCGCAGGAGATAATCCACGTCGCCGCTCATGCGATAGAATTCCACCACTTCCGGAAAATCCGCCACGACTTCGGAGAACCGCCGCAGCCACTCCATCGAATGCGAATTGGTGCGCACGGAAACGAATACGGTGACCTTGGTGTTGACCTTCACCGGATCGAGAAGCGCGACACGGCGGCGGATCACGCCTTCCTCTTCCATCTTCTGGATGCGCCGCCAGCACGGCGTCGTGGAAAGCCCGACCTTCTTGGCGAGGTCGGCTACGGCCAAGGTCGAGTCTTCCTGCAACAGCCGCAGGATCTTGCGGTCTAGGCGATCCATGGAAAATCCTCTCGAATATTTTTCCCTCTATAGCGCGGTAATTGTGAAAATAAAGAAAATTGTTTCACGTCGTCAGCGCCCTCACCCGTTCGCGCAGGAAGGGCAGCAACTCGGCCTCAAACCAGGGATGACGCCGGAGCCAACCGGTATTGCGCCAGCTCGGATGCGGCAGCGGCAATACGCAGACGCCGGAATTGCGTCTCGCGTAGCGTTGCCAGTTGCGCACGGTCTCCGTCATGGATTTGGGACACTCCCTTCCGAGATGCCAACGCTGCGCATAATGACCGACCGCAAGCACCAGCTCGATCTGCGGCATCGCGTCCATCACCCTCTGCCGCCACAGCGGCGCGCATTCGCTTCTCGGCGGCCGGTCGCTGCCGTGGCTGTCGTAGCCCGGGAAACAGAAACCCATCGGCACGATGGCGAAATTTTGCGGATCGTAGAATGCCGCCCGGTCCACCGACAGCCATTGCCGCAGCCGATCGCCAGAGGCATCGTTGAAGGGAAGGCCGCTTTCATGGACCCGCAATCCGGGCGCCTGCCCGGCGATCAGAATCCGCGCCGACGCGGAAAGCACCGCCACCGGCCTCGGCTCGTGCGGCAGCCGGTGGTCTTCGCCGCGCGCCGGCTCGTCACGGCATCGGCGACAGATCGAGATCGCCGCCCTCAACGCCTGCAGCCGCTCCTCAGTCACCGCCGATCCTCGCCATGATCGCGCTCGAATACTCCTGAAGCCATTGGATAATGGCCGCCAGCCAGTCACCCGCCCGGTGCGGGGTCTCCTCTGCACCGCCGTTCGAACGCCGCCATTCCTGCGGCCTGACGAAATCGCCGCCCCAGAGCCCTCGCCGGCCCGTTCGCGCCGTTTCCTCTTCGTCACGGTAGAGCCCATAGCTGACCGCATGACCGGAGAGGACCATTTCTCTTCCGAGGTCGGTCCCGCCAGCCGCGCAGACACCGAGTTCCCGACCATAGCGATCATGGCCATGGAGCCGGCAGACGGTCGCCGTTCCCGCGATGAGAGCAATCAACCGTTGCCGCGCCTGGGCGCCGCAGTCCCACGCGGTTTCCCCGCGTCGACACATCTGGCCGATCTCCGGGGCATCGATGCCTTCGATGCGTATGCGGCGTCCGTCGAGCCGCAGGCTGTCGCCATCGCTCACCGACGCCGAGCCGCGCAACTCGCCGGTCACGGGCCGTTCCGACGGCGGCAGCTGCGCGGCTATGTAGGCGCCGATGCCGAGCAGGATCAGGAAAATCCAACCGCCGGCCATGCCGCCGCTGCCGGACGGTCTCCTGCGCCGCTCGGGAAACCCGGAGCGACCAAATCCAAAGCGCCTTCCGGAAGAGCCCGGGCCTGCGCCGCTGCCGCCGACGATCCGGAATCTGCGGTTTTCCGACTTCACGCCCCACGCCTCCTCGTGTTGTTCTTCCTGCCCATCCCGGCCTCGAAAACCGCAATCGCGCCACAATGGTTGCCGAATCCTTCATGGGGGCAGCAACTTCTTAAGGATTGCATCCTAGAGTGCAAGCTGAACCCAATCCTGACCAGAAGCATGAGCATCGCCGCCAGCACATCGACCGACAAGATCATCGTGGACAAGTCGCGGAGCCATCGAAACAAGGCTGTTTCGAAGACCGTTCGCGCGACGCGTCAGCGGCTGCAGACCGGTTCCTCGGCACCCTCCGGCTTCGAACGGGAAATGCTCCTGCTACACATCGAGTTCCGTGCTCCACGGCGCGATGGCCCTGCCCCTCCTCGTGATCCTGATCGCCGCCAGCGGCATCTACCTCTCGGGCGACCCGCATTTTCTCGCCTGGGCCTTGTTGGCGCTTTCCGCGCATGCGGTCACCATCTTTCTCGCGCGAAAGGCCAAGCGCGAGGATGTGGTCGCCGAGAAAGTGTCCGTCTGGCGCCGCCGCTTCCTCGCCGGCCAGATGCTGACCGGCCTTTGCTGGGCGATCTTCACGCTCCCGGATTGTGCGTCCTGCGGCGAGATCGCTTCCGGTCTCTTCGAGGGAACGGTGCTCTTCATTGCCCTTGCGGTCACCGCCATGGGCACTTTTCTGTTGCGGAACGCCCTCTATTACACGTTTCTGCCTGTCATGGCCGCGCTCGGCTTCTCCTCACTCACGACCGGTGATGCGGTCGATGTCGGCCTCACGGGCATTCTGGCGCTCTCGCTTGTCTTTCTGGCGTTCATGACCGACAGGATGAACCGCGCCAACGTCCATATCCTATCGGTACAATCCGAGAAGGACGATCTCATCGCCGAACTCGAGGTGGCGAAGTCCATGTCGGACGAGGCTCGCCGCCGCGCCGAAGAGGCGAATCTCGCCAAATCGCGTTTCCTGGCCTCGATGTCGCACGAGCTGCGCACGCCGCTCAATGCCATCCTCGGCTTCTCGGAGGTCATGTCGACAGAGGTGCTCGGACCGCTCGCCAACCCGACCTACAAGGAATACACGCTGGACATCCATCGCTCCGGCGAGCACCTCTTGAATCTCATCAACGAAATTCTCGATCTTTCGCGTATCGAAGCCGGCAAGTACGAGCTCAGCGAGGATGCGGTAAATCTGGCGGAAATCGTCGAGGATTGCATCGGCATGGTTCAGCTCCGTGCGCGCGGCAAGAACATAACCATGGGCCATCAGTTCGAACAGGCGATGCCGTCCGTCTGGGCGGACGAGAAAGCCATGCGCCAGGTGACCCTCAACCTTCTTTCGAATGCCGTCAAGTTCACCCCGTCGGGCGGTGAGGTCAGCGTAAAAGTCGGCTGGACCGCCGGCGGCGGGCAATATCTTTCGATCAGAGACAACGGCCCCGGCATTCCGGAAGAGGAGATCCCGATCGTCCTATCCGCCTTCGGCCAGGGTTCGATCGCCATCAAGAGCGCCGAACAGGGCACCGGCCTCGGTCTGCCGATCGTCCAGGCGATCCTCGCCAAGCATGGCGGTCAGTTCATCCTGCGCTCGAAGCTCCGGGAAGGTACCGAGGCGATCGCTATCCTGCCGCCGCGTCGCGTTCTGCAGAGCTTGCCCCCGGTCGAGGACGTCCCGTCCCTCACCCGCCGGCGAAGGAGCTTCGCGTAAACGCTTGCCGGGCGTGCTCCACTTCTTCATTCCCGTGCCTGTCACGGAAATGAGGGTGGTGCCGGCGTCGCGGATCAGCCCAGGAAGCGAGCGAGAAATATCACGTACAGCGCATAAGCCGCATTGGCGAGAATGAGGCAAAGGCACGCGAAGGAGCCGAGATCCTTGGCGTTCCTGCCCATCTCCGAGATCTCCGGCGAGACGCGGTCAACAATCTCCTCGATCGCGGTGTTGATCGCCTCAAAGGCCATCATCAGCAGAAACAGGATTGCCATCGCGACATACTGGAACAGGTTCGCGCCGACGATCGTGAACGCGACCATCGCGACGGCGAAGGCGATGAGTTCGTGCCGAAAGGCCGCCTCGCCGATCAGGCGCTTCGCACCGCCGAAGGAATAGCTGGCCGCCGCGAAAAGGTGCCGGAAGCCACGATGCTTCTGAACGGGCGCGGTGGCGCCGTTGCGGGAGGTAGTGTTCTTGACGTCCATTTCTTCTCGCGGGTTGGGAGAGGGCACAGCTTCGACGTTCCTATTGAGGCGAATCAAAGGCGGTGGCAATGCCGCATTGCGAGGCCACCCGAACCGAATGACCCGACTTATCCCCGATATGCGAGAAGCCGCCCCGCATCAATAGCTGCACGGCACGAGCATAGCACGCATGACGGCCGATCGACAGCAAGCTCCGAGCGTGCTGACGCGCGTGGGCGGGCCGGGCCTGCCTTACTCCTTGTTGCTTACGCCAGCCTGCGCAAAGGTCGCCATGCCGCTGTGGCAGGCAGCCGCCGCCTTGACGATGCCTGCTGCAAGAGCCGCGCCCGTGCCTTCGCCAAGCCGCATGCCGAGAGCCAGGAGCGGTGTCTTGCCGAGTTTCTCGATCGCCCGCATGTGACCGGGCTCGCTTGAAACATGGCCAATCAGGCAATGGTCGAGCGCCGCCGGGTTGGCGGCCTTGAGGATCGCCGCGGCCGCGGTCGCGACGTAGCCGTCGATGATGACGGGCACCTTCTGCATCCGCGCCGCGAGAATTGCGCCCGCCATCGCCGCGATCTCGCGGCCGCCGAGCCGCCGCATGACTTCGAGCGGATCGGACAAGTGATCGCGGTGCAGCGCCACGGCCTTTTCGACGGCGGCGATCTTGCGCGCGAGCACCTCGCCTTCCGAACCGGTGCCGGGACCGACCCATTCCTCTGCCGTGCCGCCATAGAGGCCGAGGTTGATGGCGGCCGCGATCGTCGTGTTGCCGATGCCCATTTCGCCGATGCACAGCAGATCCGTGCCGCCGGCAATCGCTTCCATGCCGAAAGCCATGGTGGCGGCGCAGTCGCGCTCGGTGAGAGCCGGTTCCTCGGTGATATCACCGGTCGGATAGTCGAGCGCCAGATCGAAGACTTTGAGGCCGAGATCGTGTGCCACGCAGATCTGGTTGATGGCAGCACCGCCGGCGGCGAAGTTCTCGACCATCTGCGCCGTCACCGAAGCGGGAAAGGGCGTCACTCCCTGACGGGTCACGCCGTGATTGCCGGCGAAGATCGCGACGAGCGGTCGGTTAACCGCCGGCGGACGTCCCGTCCAGGCGGCAAGCCAGAAGGCGATTTCCTCGAGGCGCCCGAGAGCGCCGGGCGGCTTCGTCAATTGCCCGTCCCGCTCGCGCGCCGCAACGAGTGCCGCCGTATCCGGCCCCGGCAGGTTGCGCAGTAGTTCGCGGAAATCATCAAACGGCAGGCCGCTGGCGCTCATGGATCATCCTTGCAACGTGAAACTCGTTCGGGGCTCGTCATAGAGTGTGATGCCGCCCGCGGCAACGGCATTTGCGCCATTTGCCGTCGTCTCGCATGATCCCGCGGAACGCCGGGCGATTCGGGATGCGGGAGACGAGATGGCAGATATTCGCGAGCTCTGGGACGACGTCGCACGGTCGGTTGCCTTTTTGAGCCGCATTCCCGTGCCGGATCGATATTTCCGCGGCTATGACGGCGGGCTCGGCCGCGCCGTGCGCGCCTTCCCTCTTGCGGGTATCCTGATCGCCCTTCCTGCCGCCGTGATAGCGGTCCTTCTGGGCGCGCTTCACGCGAGCTCGCTCTTCAACGCCTCCCTCGTCGTCGCGGTGCAGGCGATGGTCACCGGCGCCCTGCATGAGGACGGCCTTGGGGATACGGCCGATGGTTTCGGCGGCGGGCGCGATCGGGAAAACGCCCTGGAGATCATGAAGGACAGTCGGATCGGCACCTATGGCGCGGTTGCCCTCATTCTTTCCTTCGGCCTTCGCGTCTCGGCCCTGGCTGCCTTCCTGCCGCTGCTGACGCCGACAGGCGGCGGAATTGCGCTGCTTGCCACCGCTGCGCTGAGCCGCGCCGCGATGGTCTGGCACTGGTCCCGCCTCCCGCCTGCCCGCCGCGGCGGGGTCGCCGCCTCGGCCGGTTTACCCGAGCCGCAGGCGACATCGATTGCGCTCGGCTCGGGCGTGCTCCTCGCGCTCGTGCTGTTTTTCCTGGCCGACATCCCGACCGTCGCCGTCCTGCTTTCGCTCGCTGCCTTCGGGCTTGCGGTGCCAGGCTTCACGCGGATTGCCTTACGCAAGGTCGGCGGCCATACCGGCGACACCATCGGCGCCACCCAGCAACTGACGGAGATCGCCGTTCTGGGCGCTCTTGCACTGGCCATCTGAAAGGCCGATATATTTTTCGAACGAAACAGCAGAGCATCGTCCCGATCATGGAATCTCCCTGCATTCTCGTCTGCACGATCGACGATAGGACCGGTTACTGTTTCGGCTGCGGGCGCACACGTCAGGAGATCGGCGCCTGGACGCTCTACACCGATACCGAACGGCACACGATCATGCAGGCCTTGCCGGCGCGACTGGAAACGGTCGAGCGCAAACCGCGGCGGGAGACGCGCCGGTCGCGCATGGCGCGAGAACAAAACGGCTCATGAGCAGACTGATCGTCCTCCTCGCAATACTCGGCATCGGCCTCGTACTGCTGATCATCAATCACGATTCCGGCCGAACGTTCGGCATGAACAACGACGATTTCGGACAGCTCGTAGCCCTCGGCGCGCTGGCAACGCTTTTTGCCGCCGGTATCGTCAGAAGCCGCCGAACGCTGGGCGAAGGCCTGACACAGATTGCGATCTGGCTGCTGATTGCGTTCGTCCTAGTTGCACTCTATGTCTACCGCTTCGACCTTCGGTCCGTCGGCGACCGGGTGCTGGCAGGACTTATGCCCGGCAGGGCCATGGTCATCACCGACAGCGAGGGTCAGCAGGAGGTGGTGCTTCACAAGCGGATCGACGGCCACTTTGCCGCCGATGCGACAATCAACGGGCGTGAGGTCAGCATGCTTGTGGACACCGGCGCGAGCAGTATCGTGCTCACCCATGAGGACGCGGCGATGGTCGGTCTCGACGTCGCCGATCTCGGCTACACGATCACTGTCATGACCGCGAACGGGCCGGCGCTTGCGGCACCGGTCATCCTGCCGGAGATCGCGATCGGACCGATCCGGCGGACGAATATCCGCGCCATGGTCGCGGCCGAGGGGCGGCTGGACAGCAGCCTGCTCGGCATGAGCTTCCTCTCGACCCTCGACTTCCTGCAGATGCGCAGCGGCGAGCTCCGGCTCAGGGACTGAGCCCCCGCCGATCCAACCTCAGTTGCGCAACTTGTACCCGGTCCGGAATATCCATGTCAGTGCGGACATGCAGAGGGCGAGAAAGACGAGAATGATTGCCGCGCTGGCGAGCGGATTTACGTCGGAGATCTCGAAGAAGCTCCAGCGGAATCCGCTGATCAGATAAAGGACCGGGTTGAAGTGGCTTACTGCCCGCCAGAATGGCGGCAGCATGTCGATCGAATAGAAGCTGCCGCCGAGGAAGACGAGCGGCGGGACCACCAGCATCGGAATGAGGTTGAGCTGCTCGAAATCCTTCGCCCAGATGCCGATCAGGAAACCGAACAGGCTGAAGGTCACCGCCGTCAGAACGAAAAAGAAAAGCATCACGAAGGGATGGGCGATGCTGAGATCGACGAACAGCGAGGCCGTGACGAGGATGATCGTACCGATCATCATCCCCTTTGTCGCCGCCGCTCCCACATAACCGAGCACAATCTCCAGCATGGATATCGGTGACGACAGCACCTCATAGATCGTGCCGGTGAATTTCGGGAAATAGATACCGAATGAGCCGTTGCCGATGCACTGCGTCAGAAGCGTCAGCATCATCAATCCGGGCGTGATGAAGGCACCGTAGGAAATTCCGTCGATTTCCTGGATGCGTCCACCGATGGCGGCGCCGAAAACGATGAAATAGAGCGAAGTGGAGATGACGGGCGACACGACGCTTTGCAGAAGCGTGCGGCGTGTGCGTGCCATTTCGAAGAAATAGATGGATTTGACTGCTTCTATGTTCATCGCCCCGCCTCCACGATCTCAACGAAAATATCCTCGAGCGAACTCTGCCTCGTGGAAATGTCCCGGAGCCTGATGCCCGCCTCGGCCAGCGCCGCGAGCAGCGACGTGATGCCCGTCCGATCAGCGCTCGTGTCGTATTCATAGATCAGGCGTTCGCCTTCGCCCTCCAGCAACAAATTGTAGGAGGCAAGAGAATCGGGAACCCGCTCCAGAGGTTGGGCCAGATCGACGCGCAGCTGCTTGCGTCCGAGTTTCGTCATCAGCGCATTCTTGTCTTCGACGAGCAGTATCTCGCCGCTGTTGATCACCGCGATCCGGTCGGCGATCTCCTCCGCTTCCTCGATGTAGTGGGTCGTGAGGATGATCGTCACGCCCGAAGCGCGCAGCCGCTGGACGACCTCCCACATGCTCTTTCGCAGGCTGACGTCGACACCGGCCGTCGGCTCGTCGAGGAAAAGGACGCGCGGCTCGTGCGAGAGCGCCTTGGCGATCAGCACGCGCCGCTTCATGCCCCCGGAAAGCTCGCGCAGCGTGCTGTCCTTCTTGTTCCAGAGCGAGAGGTCCTTCAGTACCTTTTCGATATGCGCCGGATCCGGCTTCCTGCCGTGAAGCCCGCGCGAGAAGGAAACGGTGTTCCACACCGTCTCGAAAGCATCGGTCGTCAGTTCCTGCGGCACAAGGCCTATCATCGCCCGTGTCTGGCGGAAGTCGCGCACGACGTCGTTGCCACCGACGGTAACCTGGCCGCCCGTCGCATTGACAATACCGCAGACGATCGAGATGAGCGTCGTCTTGCCGGCACCATTCGGACCGAGGAGGGCAAGAATTTCGCCCTCTTCGATATCGAGGCTGACGCCCTTCAGGGCCTGAAACCCCGAGGCATAGGTCTTCGACAGATTGGAGATGGAAACGATTGGCGCCATGAAACATATCCGGGAAGAGGTGCAAAGACGGCAGGGTGCTGCTCTATATGGGCCGATTCACATGGATTTGCAGCCCGTCCAAGCCAAATTTACGTTGACGCTCTGTCAAGGGCCGCCGCTCCGCTTAGCGACTGCTGCCCGTGCGCCAGTAGAATCTCTTGGAGTGCGGACACCAGCCGTGCCGCCTTTCCTCGGCGAGCCGATAAAATCTTTCTCGCGTCGCGCCGCGTCGTAACGATGCCGAACAATCTCGAGCGCTGCCTAACTTGATTGCGGTCATCAAGATATATATGCGATGCAAAAGCGTGCGTGAGGGCCCGCCGCCCGAACAATGGTCTCTCTCGCCGGCGCGATCGATTTCGGCCACGAGATAAACCGAACGAGTCGGCGCTCTGTCTGCGGAACGGGCCGCGTCAATCATTCGAGGGAGGAGAATTGTCGTGAGGAGAAAACTTTCGGTGCTTTGCGCCGCAATCGCCTTTCTGGTCCTGATGGTTCCGGCCGTTGCGTTCACCGGGGAGCGGACAGAGGCGGAGAAGCCTGCACCGATCACGGTCACCGATATCGCCGGCCGCGAGGTGACGGTAAATACGCCGGTCAGGCGCGTACTGCTTGGTGAGGGGCGGCAACTCTACCTTGTTGCGTCGCTCGAGCCGGAAGATCCCTTGGCTCGCGTCGTCGCATGGCGCGACGATCTGATCGAGGCCGATCCGGCGACATACAGGCAGTACCTCGAAGCCTTTCCCAGATTGGCGGAACTTCCGGCATTTCCTGGAAAGGAAAACGGTCTGATCGACATAGAATCGACAATCGTCCTGAAACCCGACGTGGTCCTGCTCAATCTCGAGGCCATGCGTGCGAACGAAGATGCCAAATATATCGAGAAGCTCGCGGAGCTCCAGATCCCGGTCCTCTATATCGATTTCCGCCATCATCCGCTGAAGAACACCGAGCCTACCATCCGTCTGCTCGGGAAGATCATGGAGCGCGAGGCGCGCGCGGAAGAGATCATCGCATTCCGCCGTGAAGCGATGGCACGAGTGACCGACGTCATCGGCACGTCCAAGCCCGAGCGCCCGAGGGTGTTCATCGAGAGGATCGGCGGCTATGCCGACGATTGCTGCCTTACCTTCGGGGCCGAAAACTTCGGCAAGTATGTCGAACTCGCCGGCGGCCTCAATATCGGCAGCGACATTCTTCCTTCCACGTTCGGACAGCTCAATCCGGAGCAGGTGATCGCCGCCAATCCCGAACATGTCGTCGTTACCAGCGCCGACTGGGAAGCCTACGTGCCGGGCGGGCACTGGATCCCCCTGGGACCCGGCGCGGATGAGACGGTGACCCGGCAGAAGCTCGAATGGTTCACCAGCCGCAGCGCCTACACCGACATCGCAGCCCAGAAGACCCGGACCTTCCACGGCATCTGGCACCAGTTCTACAACAGCCCCTATGAATTCTTCGCCGTCCAGCAACTGGCGAAATGGCTCCACCCGGAACTCTTTGCCAGCCTCGATCCGGACGCGACATTTGCCGAGTATCACCGGCGTTTTCTGCCCATCCCCTATCGTCCCGGCTATGCCGTCAGCCTCGTCGACAGCACTGACTGATCGGCCCAGCCTGGTGATTCAAGCGCGTGAGGCTCTCCACGGAGCGTCTCGCCTTCGCTTTTCTACGCTCGTGAGGTACGCGGTCACGCCTGCATCCGCGGGTTGCTGATCCGGTTCGACCGCACGCCCGACGGCCGGAGGCGCCCGACGGCGCCTCCATGGGCATACTCGGTGGAATCAGAAGTCGGTTGTCATGGAGACCTTCACCGTCAGCGGCGCACCCTGCGACAGGGTGCCGTAACTTGCAACGCCGGACCAGTAGTCAAGGTCGAAGACATTCTCGACATTGGCGCGGAACGTGACCGGCCTCTCGTTGATCGCGGTCAAGTAGCGGGCGCCGAGATCAAGCCGGGTCCAGGAGGGAATTTCCTGGGTGTTTGCCGTATTCACAAACTGCTCGTCCGTGTGGATGACATTGCCGGTGAGCGTCAGACCAGGCAAGAAGGGCGTATCCCACTCCGCCCCCAGATTGACCTGCAGAGAGGGCACCCCGATCGGGGTATTGCCACGCGCCGCGTCATCGCTCGTTTTCGTGATTTCGCCGTGGATGAAGGCGACACCACCGAGAACCCGGATTTCGGGTGTCACCTCGCCGAAGACGTTCAACTCGACGCCGCGGTTGCGCTGTTCGCCGCCTTCCGCGAAGACCAGGCCGCCGCCCTGCGTCTCCAGCACGCCGAACGGCTTTTCGATCTGAAACACGCTGGCGGTCACCGCCACGCGTCCGAGATCGACTTTGGTGCCGATCTCGTATTGTCTTGATCGGTAGGGCGCAAGCGTCTCGCCCGAATTGACGGCCGTCGCCGGGGCCGTGTCGCCGACGCTGAGGCCCTCAACGTAATTGGCATAAAGCGCGACGTTTTCCCACGGCTTGAAGACGATGCCAGCGAGCGGCGTCAGAGCGCTCTCGTCGGAAGATGCGGTGATGGCGCCCGTGGCAGGGCTGTAGTTTTCGGTATCGATATGCTGCCAGCGCCCACCCAAGGTCAGTTGCACGCGCTCATCGAACATCGACATGGTGTCGGAAAGCGCGAAACCATGGAAGATATTCTCCGAAGCTCTTGGCACATGGGTCGGCTGCGGCACCTCCTGCTCGGGACGAGGAAGCGGATCGAAGATATTGGTTGGCTGCGCGATTCCAGAGTTAGAGCCGCGCGCGAGACGTTGCTGAAGCCCGCTGACCTGGAATGTGACCGAGTGATCGATGGCCGCCGTCTCGAACTCGGCGCGAACGCCCGCCTCCGCCGTCAGACGGTCGACATCGAAGACAAAATTCTGCGGGGTGACACTGGCGTCGCCGGCAGAGTTAAGAAGCAGCGGAGTGCCAAAGAGGCGCTCGACCCGCGAATTCCCGCCACCGACGGCCGCGAAGACGGTGACCGCGTCACTCAGGTCGTATTCGACCCGCCCCAACCAGGACAGGTCCTCGGTCGTCGCCCATTCCCAGGGTTCCTGGATATTGGATCGGCCACCCGGCGCCTCGGGAATTTCGAAATTCCCAAACGGGAAGAATGGGCGCAGCGGGGCGTCGACGTCCTGCCGTTGCCCGATGACGTCCAGGGTCGCCCGGATGCCTTCGCCCTCGTAGTCGAGCGCGATTGCGCCGACACCGACGTCGAGTGACTGGTTGTCGATGGCGGTGTCGCCGCCGCGATAACTGCCATTGAGGCGGACGCCGAACTGACGCTGGTCGCCGAAGCGGCGACTGACATCCAGATGTCCGCCGCCGTAAAGATCGGAGGCATAGTCGGTCGTCACGCGAGTCAGATCAACCTCGGGCGCGCGTTTCGGCACGATATTGATACTGCCGCCGACGCTGCTGTTCGGAGAGATGCCGTAAAGGAGTGCCGTCGGTCCCTTGATAACCTCCACACGTTCGGCATAGTCGGTGAACAGGCGAAAGGTGGGAGCGACGCCGAAGACCCCGTCGAAGGAGACTTCGCCAAAATTCCCCTCGTTGAGCGGAAACCCCCTGATGTAGAAGGAATCCAGCATTCCGCCGGAGGCGTGAGTGCTCCTGACCGACGGATCGTTGGCCAGAACGTCGGCTACAGTCTTCGCATTCTGATTCTCGATCGTCGCCGCGGTATAGCTGGTTATGTTGAACGGCGTGTCCATGAAGTCGCGGTTGCCGAGCAAGCCGACGCGACCACCGCGCGCTACCTGCCCTCCGGCATAGTCTTCCGGTTCCGTGCCTATCGTCGCCGTCGAGGTGCCCCTCACCTCGATGCGATCCAGTACCGTCGCATCTTGTGCCAAAGCGGCACGGCTCACCGTTGCCAGCAGGACAGCCAGCAGTCCAACACGCAGTTCCATAGATACCCCTCTAAGAACATCGACCGAGACGGCCAACTCGCTTTGCAACGAGCCGAGCACGCCGGTACAAAACCGGTGTTAGATAACTTGATTTTTTATGTCAACAATTGGCGTGCAGGGTTATTTGCAGCGATAAAATGGAACGGCCGCGCGTTCGGCGTCGTCCGCCGCGTTCGCTTGCGGGCGTTTTCCGACCGGGAGAAGCCGGATACCCCTGAACACCTGCACCGACATCGTCGACTCCTCCTCCGACATGAGGCCATCGCGGCGTCAGCCGGGCCGTCCAACCGATGGTCCGCTTGTGCAGCGTGCTAATCGCAGTGCCGGTAACCGGACTTGCGCGTGCGCAGATCGAAGTGGAAATGGTCCTTGTGGAAAGGATCGCTGCCTGGTCCGAGCACCGTGTGGAAGTACTTGCAGCTGTCCGTGCGCACCGCTTTCAGGAGCCCCCGCTCACGGAAAGCGAAGAAGCCCTTCTTGCGCACATCGATTTCCTTGCCGTTTTTCAGCACGAACTTGCCGACGTCTATCGCGTTGCCGCGCGCATGTTCCGACATGGGATTGCCGCGGCGGGAGTTCATCGTCCGGCAGGAATAGCCGCCGAGGGGCTTGATCGTCTTGACGCCCGACCAGTAACGGTAGCGCGACGACGGCGCCAGCTCGTATTTCACCCACTTGGCGAAGGCTTCCGTTACCTGGCAATTCAGCTTCACCGCAGGTTTGACGGCGATGTCGCCGGACAGGCCGCTGAGCTCGATCGGGTAGTCGATGCCACAGGACGGCCCGTTACGGACTCGCGGAACGTCGCGGAAGACGACGCCGAGCTTCTTCAACCGCTGCCGGCACGCGACCTCCGAGCCCGGCATTTCGCCGGTGTATTCCGGCGTGGACAGCGGGCTGCGGGCGCGCGGTATGAAAGCGATCTGCTGCGGCTGCTCAGTGCGCGTCGCCCGCTGCGGCTCGAGAACACGCCTTCTATTCACTTCCTCGGCCGCGCTCTGCGCGGGCGCAAGGGGCGGCAGGTCGGGATCATAGCCGGGATTCGCCTCAGGCATCGGCATAGGCTGCGGCGCTCCGGCAAGCTGGCGCACATCGCTGTCACCGATACCGGCCACGACCGGCTGCGTCGTATTCCCCTCGGCGATCTCACCGGCCTGCTCCTGCGCCAGGCCGACCACCGGTTCGACGCCGAGCATGGCGTCCATATTCACCCCCTCGGGCGGAACCGTCATCGATCCGGCCGCGGCGACCTGGCCCTGCGGTGCAAGGGCCGCATTACTGGAAACGCGGGCAACGGAGGTCTGGCTGGCCATGGCGACCGGCTCTGACGACGGATAGGCAGCGACTTCCTGCTCCGGCATGGCTGCAGGCGCCGGCCCGATCGCGCCGACACGGGAGCTCCCGTCGATGCGGGCCGGTGGCGCAAGCACGTCGGTCGTGCAGGCAACGAGCGGAATGGACAACAGCAGCGCCGCCAATGGACGATGAAGAAGAGAAACATACGCCATACTGATTGCCGCCTTCATCCATGACAAAGCTTCGGCCTTGTCCGTGCGCCGCCTGCCCACAGCCGAGAATGAACCTGCGGAATGTCGCCAAACGGGCGCTCGGTCGAGAAAGTCGGCTTTGCAAAGCAATTTAAGCAAACGTGGTAAACGAAGCCTTGCAGGCCGCACGCCAATCGGGCGAGCGGGACAAAAGAAAAGGCCCGCATCCTTACGGGTGCGGGCCTTTTCTTTGTGGGTTTTCGTCCGACTAACGGCATTCCCCTGGATGGGCGACGCGGAACCCGTCCGCTCGTGCCTCGCAGGCATTCGGGAACGTTCTTGATCGTCCATTGCGCTCGCCGCAGACCGGCGCGAATTCGCGCGTGCAGAATTGCGGCTGTTGCGGGCGATCATCCTCACGGCGGCATTCTCCGGGTGCGACGACGCGGAACCCTTCGGCGAGCGCCATGCACGAATTTGGGAAGGTCTGCCTTCGCGGGCCGCGCTGGCCGCAAACCGGCGAAAACTCGCGCGTGCAGGCCCGCTCTTCCGGCGGACGGGATGCCGGACGGCATTCGCCGCGATGAACGACACGGAAGCCGTCGGCGCGTGCCTGGCAGGCATTGGGGAAGGTTCGAATGCGATTGCCGCGTTCGCCGCAGACGGGCGCGAATTCCATCGTGCACATTTGCGGACCCGGCGGGCGGATCGGTCCCGGACCGGGGCGCGGCTCGTCGACGACCACGGTACAGGCAGAAAGAAAGCCGGCGGCGGCCAGGAAAATGGCGGCAGACTTCATGATGAAACGCTTGAAAGGCAACACAGGTCTCCCCCTTGGCTGGCATCTCGGATGCGGCCGGATCGCCGGATAGCGACCGTCCTCCCGTCGCACCATCTCGCCTGTCTTGCGGCCAGACGTCAACTCCCGCGAGATGCGCCATCCACGCACCACCGACAGGAGCAGGCTCACCCGCCCGAACGACATCGGTTGAACGAAGAGGCCCGCGGCCGCTTGTTTGATTTCCTCATTCCTGTGCTTGTCACAGGAATCCAGCCAGACCAAGTCCTTGGGCTGAAAGAACGCTTCCCGCGCAGACGCGGCGCTGCTGGATCCCTGTGACGAGCACAGAGATTGCAGTCCTCCGAAAAGCTTCCCACAGCGCCGCGCATCTTATAAGACGCGCGGCGCTGTGGTGCCGCATGTTTTGACCATTGATCGGCTACGATGGCCTCAGGCTGCCCTGCCAAAGGCCGGCTGTGCGCCCCGTTCCCCGAGCCTGAACTGTTCGAGCAGCGCCTTCAGCTCGCGACTTTCCTGCGCCAGCGTCTGGCTTGCCGCGGTCGTCTCCTCGACCATTGCGGCGTTCTGCTGCGTCATCTGGTCCATGCTGTTGACAGCCGTGTTGACCTCCTGCAGTCCGGTCGCCTGTTCCCGAGCAGCGGTCGCGATTGCGGCCACCTGCTCGTTGACACGGTTGACCAGAGCCTCGATCTCCATCAGCGCATCGCCCGTCGAGCGGACGAGTTCGACGCCGGCGCCAACCTCCTTCACCGAGGTGCCTATCAGCTCCTTGATCTCCTTTGCTGCGCCGGCCGAGCGTTGCGCAAGTTCGCGGACCTCCTGGGCAACCACGGCGAAGCCGCGGCCGGCCTCCCCTGCCCGCGCCGCCTCGACGCCTGCATTCAGCGCCAGCAGGTTCGTCTGGAAGGCGATCTCATCGATCACGCCGATGATCTGGCTTATCCGGCTGGACGAGGCTTCGATCCGCCCCATTGCATCGATCGCATTACGCACGATACCACCGGATTTCGCCGCGCTCGCCTTCGTCTCGTCGACCATGTCGCGCGCTTCGAGGGCACGATCCGACGCCTGGCGTACGGTTGAGGTGATCTCGTCGAGAGCTGCGGCCGTCTCTTCAAGTGCCGCCGCCTGCTGTTCGGTCCGGCGCGAAAGATTGTTGGCGGCCTCTGAAATGTCGGCGGCACTGCCATGGACGATTTCGGTGGATTGGGAAATGGCGCCGATGACGTCGCGAAGCGCGGCGACCGCCGTGTTGAAGTCGTCCTTGAGCTTGGCGTATTCCGGCGCGATCCGGGCCACCGCGGCGGTGAGGTCGCCGTTTGCCAGCCGCTCGAGCGCGCCGCCGAGCGTCTCCATCGCCTCGGCCTGGGTAGCGGCAGTCGTACGCTGGCGCTCCTCGTTGCCGCGCCGTTCTGCGTCCAGGCGGTCCTGCTGCTCCGCCTCGCGCGATCGCAGTTCGAGGCGCTCCTTGACGGAGTCGCGCAGGACGACGAGCACCTGTGCCATCTGCCCGATCTCGTCGCCGCGATCGGTTTCCGGAACATCCGAGGAAAGGTCCTCGTCTGCGATCGCCCGCATCGAGACCTTCAGCTTTTCGATGGGCCGAACGACGCTGCGCACGATCGCCAGTGCCGCCATGAGGATCGCGAGCGCTGCCGCGACCAGAATGCCGGCCATCTGCCAGGCGCGCTCGCGGAACATGGCGGCCAGGTCGTCGGCATAAACACCGGTACCGACCACCCATCCCCAGGGCTCGAAACCGGCCACGTGCGAATATTTCAGCACGGGCTGGTCGGCGCCGGGCTTCGGCCAGTAATAATCGACGAAGCCCTTGCCGTGCGCCTGAACCGTCTTGACGAATTCCACGAACAGGAACTTGCCGTTGGGATCCTTGTTCTGCGTCAGGTCGGCGCCGTCGAGTTCGGGCTTGATCGGATGCATCACCATCTTCGGATGCATATCGTTCACCCAGAAATAGCCGCTGTCCTGATAGCGCATCGCCCGGATTGCCTCCAGTGCGCGGCCCTGCGCCTCCTCGCGCGTCAGCGTGCCGGCCTTTTCCTGGCCGTGATAGGCGTCGAAAACCTTGATCGCGTTCTCATTCATCGCCGCGAGCATGGCCTTGCGCTCGGCAACCAGCTTGTCCTGCGCCTGGATCAGTCCAAAGGTCAGCGCCGCCGCCATCGTCAAAAGCGCAAACGCGACCAGCGCGTAAAGACGCGCCGAAATTCGAATTCTTCTCATCCCCTGCCTCCATTTCGAGGCATGCAGAATATGAGCGGCTATTTGCAAAGCTCCTAACAAACGCTCACTAGATTTGAGGGTGATCAAATTAACGATAACACCGTCACGTGTGCCGCCTTTTGCTTCTTCAGCGTGGAATTGTTCCGGCGCCTCTTTGCTCGCCTGACGGCAGTGCGTTAAACCTTGTTCGTCAACAGGGAGACAGGCCGCATGAACGCAGCAAGCAAGCCGAATGGCGAACTGACCTTGCGCACCCTCGCAATGCCCGGCGACGCCAATGCCGCCGGCGACATCTTCGGCGGCTGGGTCATGGCGCAGATGGACCTTTCCTGCGGCATCCGGGCCGCCGAGCGCGCCAGGGGCCGCGTCGTGACTGCGGCGGTAAAGGAAATGGCCTTCGCCATGCCGGTGAAGATCGGCGACACACTGTGCATCTATACCGACATCGTAAAGGTCGGGCGGACGTCGATGACGCTCAAGGTCGAGGCATGGGCACAGCGTTACCTCTCGCATGTCATGGAAAAGGTCACCGACGCCATCTTCGTGATGGTCGCGCTCGACTCGACCGGCAAGCCGACGCCGGTTCCGGCCGAGCAATAAGGGCCTGGTTCATGGAGCAGGTGCAGCCCGATCCGGCGATCTTTTCGCATATACGCGTCGTCATGGGCATGGTGATCAGCCTCTCGCTTGCGCGGCTCCTCAGCGGCGTTGCGCTTTTCGTGCAGCACCCGGGCAAGACGAAGGTCTACTGGATACACCTCGGCTGGGTGCTGTTCATGTTCTTCTTCCTCGTCCATTTCTGGTGGTGGGAGTATCATCTGCACTCGCTGGCGGTGATCGACGTCAGCGTCTACCTGTTCGTCATCCTCTATAGCTGCGTCTTCTTCCTCCTCTGCGTCTTCCTCTTTCCGACGACTCTCGACGAGTACAGCGGCTACGAACATTATTTTATGTCCAGGCGCGCCTGGTTCTTCGGCTTCCTCGCCATCGCATTCGCTGTCGACCTCATCGACACAGCCTTGAAGGGCAAGGCCTATTTCCAGTCCTTCGGGATCGAATATCCGCTTCGCAACGCGGCCTATATCGCGTTCTGCATCATCGCGGCGGTCACGCCCGACCGGCGCTTCCATGCGTCTTTTCTGGTGGGCGCGGTTCTTTACCAGCTCACATGGATGTATCGCGCCTTCGACCTTCTCGATTGACGGGGGCAGATGCCGCTCGTGGCGATGTCTCACCCCTTGAAGATGAACGACGCCCCGAGCGCGATCAGCGCGAAGCCGATGAACTGATGCCAGCCGATCGGTTCCTTCAGCCAGAAAATCGAGAAGAGGACGAAAATGGTGAGCGTTATCACCTCCTGCATCGTCTTCAATTGCGCGGCCGAATAGACAGAGTGTCCGATGCGGTTTGCCGGCACGGCCAGCCAATATTCGAAAAAGGCGATCCCCCAGCTTGCGGCGATGACGATGTAGAGCGGCGACGAAGTGAACTTCAGGTGGCCGTACCAGGCGAAGGTCATGAAGACGTTGGAGAGGAGCAGCAGGATGACCGGCCAGACATACGCAGGATTGATGGCAAATGGCATGGAAACCTCGGGAAGAGCGCGAATCGCAAGCCGAGAATGCTCCGCCGAGTGCCGGCGTTGCAAGTGCCTTCGGCTCCCGGTGCAGCGATGCGACCGTCGGTTCAAGCCCTCGCCTCGGAGGTCAGGAAACGAGTGAGGATCGCGGTCTTCCGTTTCCCTTTTGTACTCGTTCCCCCTTCACTTTCGACCGGACTCTGTCCATATTCCCGGCATGGCCAGATCACCGAAGAATTCCCCGAAGAAATCGTCGGCACCCGGCGGCTTCGAAGAAGCCCCGCAGGCGCCGCTTTCCGGTACGCCCCTTTCCGGCAATGTCTCCGACTGGGTGAAGCAGCTCGAATCGGAAGCGGAAGCGAGCACCTTCGAGAGCCGGCGCGAAGTTGCGTCCAAGGCCGGCAGGCATCGCAAGAAGGTGGAGATCTCCGCGTCGAAATCGGCCCGCGGCACATCGATGGGCGGAACGACCGATCCGAAGACGCGTGCGGCCGCGGGGCTCAATCCCGTGGCCGGCCTCGATGTCGCCTTGGAGGATGCCGACAAGCTCACCTCCGGCTCGGGCGTCACCGCCACCGTCGAGGCGCTTGCCAAGCTCATCGAGAGCGGCAATCCGCTGTTCAAGGACGGCAAGCTCTGGACGCCTCACCGCCCGGCCCGGCCTGAAAAGTCCGAAGGCGGCATCCCGATCCGCATGCAATCGGACTACGAGCCGGCCGGAGACCAGCCGACGGCGATCGCGGACCTGGTCGACGGCCTCACCTCGGGCGAGCGCAATCAGGTGCTCCTCGGCGTCACCGGCTCGGGAAAAACCTTCACCATGGCCAAGGTAATCGAGGCGACGCAGCGCCCGGCCGTCATTCTGGCTCCGAATAAGACGCTTGCCGCGCAGCTCTATTCCGAGTTCAAGAACTTCTTCCCGGACAATGCGGTCGAATATTTCGTCTCCTATTACGACTACTACCAGCCGGAAGCCTACGTGCCGCGCTCGGACACCTACATCGAGAAGGAATCGTCGATCAACGAGCAGATCGACCGCATGCGCCACTCGGCGACGCGTTCGCTGCTCGAACGCGACGACGTCATCATCGTCGCCTCGGTCTCCTGCATTTACGGTATCGGTTCGGTCGAGACCTATACGGCAATGACCTTCCAGATGAGCGTCGGCGACCGGCTCGACCAGCGCCAGTTGCTGGCCGACCTGGTCGCGCAGCAATACAAGCGCCGCGACATGGACTTTCAGCGGGGCTCCTTCCGCGTGCGCGGCGACACGATCGAAATCTTTCCCGCCCACCTGGAGGATGCCGCCTGGCGCATCTCGATGTTCGGAGACGAGATCGACTCGATCACCGAGTTCGATCCGCTCACCGGCCAGAAGACCGGTGACCTCAAGTCGGTGAAGATCTACGCCAATTCGCACTATGTGACGCCGCGGCCGACGCTGAACGCCGCGATCAAGGCGATCAAGGAGGAAATGAGCCAGCGTCTCGCCGAACTGGAACGCGCCGGGCGCCTTCTGGAAGCGCAGCGGCTGGAGCAGCGCACCCGTTACGACATCGAGATGCTCGAGGCCACCGGCTCCTGCCAGGGCATCGAGAACTATTCGCGCTATCTCACCGGCCGCAGGCCGGGCGAGCCGCCGCCGACGCTGTTCGAATATATTCCGGACGATGCGCTGATCTTCATCGACGAGAGTCACGTCACCATTCCGCAGATCGGTGGCATGTATCGCGGCGACTTCCGCCGCAAGGCGACGCTCGCCGAGTACGGGTTCCGCCTGCCCTCCTGCATGGACAACCGGCCACTGCGCTTCGAGGAATGGGACGCAATGCGCCCCGACACCATCGCCGTGTCGGCAACGCCCGGCGCCTGGGAGATGGAACAGGCCGGCGGCGTCTTCGCCGAACAGGTGATCCGTCCGACCGGCCTCATCGATCCGCCGGTGGAGGTGCGCTCCGCCAAGACGCAGGTGGACGACGTGCTCGGCGAGATCCGCGAGACCGCCGCAGCGGGCTACCGCACCCTCGTCACCGTGCTCACCAAGCGCATGGCCGAGGACCTGACCGAGTATCTGCACGAACAGGGCGTGCGGGTGCGCTACATGCATTCCGACATCGACACGCTCGAACGCATCGAGATCATCCGCGATCTGCGCCTCGGCGCCTTCGACGTGCTGGTCGGCATCAACCTCCTGCGCGAGGGTCTCGATATTCCCGAATGCGGCTTCGTCGCCATTCTCGATGCCGACAAGGAAGGCTTCCTGCGCTCGGAAACGTCGCTCATCCAGACGATCGGCCGCGCCGCCCGTAACGTCGACGGCAAGGTCATCCTCTATGCCGACACGATCACCGGCTCGATGCAGCGGGCGATGGAGGAGACCAGCCGCCGCCGCGAGAAACAGATGGCCTACAATGCCGAGCACGGCATCACGCCCGAATCGGTCAAGGCGAAGATCTCCGACATCCTCGATTCGGTCTACGAACGCGACCATGTCCGCGCCGATATTTCCGGCGTCGCCGGCAAGGGCTTTGCCGATGGCGGCCACCTCGTCGGCAACAATCTCCAGGCGCACCTCAACGCACTGGAAAAACAGATGCGCGACGCCGCCGCGGATCTCGACTTCGAAAAGGCCGCACGCCTGCGCGACGAGATCAAGCGCCTCAAGGCGGCCGAACTGGCCGTGCTGGACGACCCGATGGCGCGAGAGGAAGCGAAATCGCAGGAGAGCAGCAAGCGGGCCAGCAAGGGCATGCCCGGCACAATGGACACCCTCCCCCTTGTGGGGAGGGTTGCGGAGGGGCAAGGCGACACCCCTCCCGGAGCTTCGGGCCACCCTTCCCACAAGGGGGAGGGAAAGACAGAATCCTACTTCCAGAAGCCCTCGCTCGACAATATGGGCCCGGGGACCGACACCGAACGTCCCCTCTTCCGCAAACCCGAACTCGATGAAATGGGCCGCGACGTGGCGATCCCCTCTTCCCGCGGCCGGGGAGAAGGTGCCCGAAAGGCAGATGAGGGGCAGTCGCTTTTCAGGAAAAACACCCTGGACGAAATGACCGTCGGCCGCACGGAGAAGCCGGTACCGGGACCGGCACCGGAGAAGCCGACCCTCACCCGCGCCAAGCCGGGCGTAGGGTCCTACGAGGAGCCGGCGGAGGAAAAGCGGCGCAAGAGCCGGACGAAGGGCAAGACGGGGCGTCCGGGACGCTGAGCCAGCCCTATCGGGATCCAAGGATCCCGATAGGACTGACACTGGGCCGTTGCCAGGCCTTTCCAGACATCGAATCAACCAAAGCGGTCGCTGCGAGAGCGACCTCAGAACGAGTGCAACGACGCCACCGTTACCCCAATTTTTTATGGGTAGCCCGAAATGATTAGCCCGACATACCCGCGAAACCCTTAAATTTTTACGGAACATTTCCTTCCCGACACGAATTTAAGTTGTCACTAATTTAGGGAGGAAAATATGAAAACCCTGGATGTATTTCTTACGAGCACCGGTCTGGCTCTTATGTCAGTCGGTTTTTCAACTTCGGCAACGATTCCCGCGCACGCCCAGAACCTTACGGGCCCCATGCTCATGGCCGAGCAGTGCAGCCCTCTGACCGACGCCAACTACGAAGCTTGCTGCATGGCTCAGAACAGAGCGGAAATCCTCACGGCCGGGCAAATAGAGCAATGCCCGCCCCTCTCCACGGCGGCCATCGGCAATTCATTTTCCACGACCTCCACCCGCGGCCTGAATGGCGATGACGGTGGCGGCGGTGGCGGCGGCGGTGGCGGCGGCGGCGGCGGTGGCGGCGGCGGCGGCGGCGGCGGCGGCGGCGGCGGCGGTGGCGGCGGCGGCGGCGGCGGTGGCGGTGGCGGTGGTCAAGACACCGGCAAGGGTAACCAGGACCATGGCAAGGGTAACCAGGACCACGGCAAGGGTAACCAGGACCACGGCAAGGGTAACCAGGACCACGGCAAGGGCAACCAGGACGACGGCAAGGGCAACCAGGACAACGGCAAAGGCAGCCAAGATCGCGGCCTTAAAGGTAACCAGGACTAACCAGGACCACGATAGCAGCGATGACGGCGGGTCGGGCGCCTGAAGGATTGCTCGCAGGAGCGCTCGACAGCGCCGATGGCAAATGACGAGAGCGCCGTGGCCGGCTCTCATAGCCGGCACGGCCAGTCCGGCTCCCGTTGCGTTCCGGAGAAAGTCGGGCTTGTTGAACTATGCGCTTCGCGTTTCACAGCTCCAACGAGCGGTCACCCTGCCATGGACCGACGACCGCACCTGCTCTACTCCGCCGCGCGCGCCTTCGCCTCCACCGCTTCCAACTCGTAGGAATATCCCTCGAGCATGGAGTAGGCCTGCTCGATCGCCTCGATCTGGGCTTCGGCGTTCCTGATCGCCTCGGCGATCGACTGGCTGCGGGCGCGCAGCATGGAGCCGAGCACGTCTGTCTCGGGCCGCCTGCCGATGCGGTCGAGATGCTTGCGCACGCGGGAGCGGTGGCGTTCCAGTTCCAAAATGTGGAAGCGGTTTTTGACGATGTCATCGGAAAGCTTGCGTCGCATCGCCGCCACCGGATCGAAACTACCGGGCTCGCGTTCATCGAGTATGAAGTCGTTGACGAGGGTCTCCAGCATCATGAGGCCCTTGAGGTCTTTCGGGTCGGCGAGCTGGGGATCGTAACCGGTGTCATCGTAGACTTTGCGGCGCACCGGATCCTTCAGGAGATCGTAGGCCGCCTGCAGCTTGCCGAACTGCTCGGCATCACCGCCGCGGTCGGGATGCGCGGTCTTCACCGCCCGGCGATAGGCCGTCCGGACCGCCCGCTCGTCGGCGTCGCGCTCAATTCCAAGGAGGGCATAGGGATCAATCACGCCGGCCACCTGCTCATCGTCAACTCGCATATTCGTTTCCGGTACAGACCTACCGGTTCGCCGCGGCAGCAGCAAGCCCGCGAGGCTCACGGGGAGAGTGCAGGCTCAACCTAGTGCCGCGACGAAAATGTGGTCGAAACGAGGCAATCCACGACATTTGCCTCGCGACACACGGCACCGCGAGGTCACGCGGGCGCCTTCGGCATAAGGCATTGCCCGCAGGTGCGGGACCGCAAGAACTCCCCTTGCCTTTTTCACGGAATACTGCCAATCCTATTGCCGTTCGGGCGTTTTCAATCCCGGAGACTGGACTTTCGCTTTGAGCCTGGCTTGACGCCGGGACAGCCGCAAGCGGCATCGTAGACGTCTTTTCCCCGATATCGTGACCACTCGACGCCTTTCAGCGCATTTCGCTGAAGACGACACGTTCGCTTCCTTCCGGGGGCGCGGACACACTACCTAAAGCAACCGATGCGTGATATTGAAGCGCAGGGTTGCGGCAAAGACAGACTGAAGGAAAAGGACTTCTTCCATGGCCACCAAAGGCATCGTCAAATTCTTCAACCAGGACAAGGGTTTTGGTTTCATCACGCCGGAAGGCGGTTCGAAGGACGTTTTCGTCCACATCACCGCTGTCCAGGCCGCAGGCCTCACGACATTGAACGATGGCCAGGAGGTCAGCTTCGACACGGAGCCGGATCGCATGGGCAAGGGCCCGAAGGCCGTCAACCTCCAGGCTCTCTAAGCCTGGCGTTCGACAAAGCGTGAAGAGCGGCGCTTCGCAAGAGGCGCCGCTTTTCGTTGGAGAGCACCCCATCCCACCCGCCGCCCGCCTTCCCCTCGCCGGCGAAGGAGACTGGCGGCGCAGTCGCGTCACTCTGCCGCCTGCCTTGCCGTTACCGCCTCGAACACCGCGTCGAAAGCAGTGTGGATGACTTGCGGACCGGCGTCCTTGCGGGTGGCGTCGGCAGAGAGTATCTGACGATAGCGCCGCGCGCCGGGCCAGCCTTGGAAGAGCCCGACCATGTGCCGCGTCACATGGATCAGCCGGCCGCCATTCTCGATATGCGCAGCGGCATGGTTCGCCATGGCATCGCGGATACCGGACCAGAATTCCAGCGACAGATTATGGTTACGATCGGAAAAGCCGTCGGGGTCGATCGGCATGGGCGCGGCCCCCGTCAGCGGGTGGACGAAATAGCCGTCGGCGGCAGTCAGCAGGCCGCTGTCGTGATAGGCCGCACGGCCCAGCATCACACCGTCGAGAGGAGCGCCGCATGCGGCCTCTGCCGCAGTCCCGGTGGCTCCTCCCCTCGGTAGCGACCGCGGATCGAGGTGGGACAGCGCCTGATCCAGCTTTTGAAGACCCCCATTGAGACCAATGAAAAGATTCGTATTTTCCGCCTTGAGGCGGTGTACGAGGCCATAGTCGAGCGGCGGAACCTCGCGGTTCTCTCTCGGGCTCAGTCCTTTGAGCCATGCCTTTCGCGCATGCACCCACACGGCATCCGTTCCGGCATCCTTGACGCGCCCGACGAGGTCGCGAAGCGCGACTTCCGGATCCTGATCGTCGACGCCGATACGACATTTGACCGTGACCGGAATCTTGACCGCCGCCTTCATCGCCGCGATGCAGTCGGCGACCAACGCCGGCTCCTGCATCAGACAAGCGCCAAAGGTGCCGGACTGCACCCGATCTGACGGGCAGCCGACATTCATGTTGATCTCGTCGTAGCCGAAGCCTTCGGCAATGCGCGCCGCCTCCGCCATCTTCGTCGGATCGCTGCCGCCGAGCTGCAGGGCGACCGGATGTTCAGAGGCATCGTGGCCGAGCAGCTTTTCCCGATCGCCGCGCAGAATCGCATCCGCGACGATCATTTCCGTATAGAGCAAAGCATGCCTCGAGAGCAGGCGCGCGAAAAACCGATAATGACGATCTGTCCAATCGATCATCGGCGCAACGGCAAAGACGGGTGCCTTGAAGTACCTGTTTTTATCTTGCTTACCAGCGGTTTGCGCTGTTTCTTTCATGTCCGGTTGGCTCTCATTTGACGCGTTTTTAGCCCGTTCCTGCTGTGCTATTGCTACAATGTAGCAAATGGCCGGAGGCTTATAGCAAAAACATGGGCACCATCGTCTAGCGAAGTGCCGGAATGGGCAGAAAGGCGATCATCCCGGTCGAGGATGTCTGCCGCGACTATTTCAATCACATGGCGATTTCCTGAAAGTCTCGAGGTCCAATGTCTGAAGTCGATTGGTTGAGCCATCTCCTGCAAATCGTCACCGTAACCGGTCAGCTCGAGGTCCGCTGTACCTACGGTGCGCCATGGCGCGTGGACTGGGGCCGGGCTGCGGCGAACGAAATCCCCTACCACGCCATCGTCCAGGGTCGGGCCATTTTCGAGGATCCGGAGACGAAAACGACGAGGGAGTTGGTGAGCGGAGATATCGTGCTGCTACCTCATGGTGCCGCGCATGTACTGCACGACGGTAGCGGGCAAACTCCTATCCATACCCGGCAACACCGGAGGTCTGCCGGATGGATGCTGAGCGAGAACGATAGCCAGGGCGAGCAACTCGATCTGTTGTGCGGTCGATTTTTCATCGCGCCGCCCCATGATCGACTGATCCGTAACTACCTGCCCACAAATCTCGTGGCGCGGGCCACGGACAGCCGTGGAGAAGATGGTATCGGTTCCGCTTCCAACCAACTGGCCAGTCTGGTGAGGCTGATGCGTATGGAGTCCGCCGGCGACCGAGCGGGAGGACGCGCCGTTCTCAACGCCCTTTCTTCGGCCCTGTTCACACTGGTACTGCGAGCGGCGAGCGAATCCGAGAAAGCCCCCGAAGGCTTGTTGGCCCTGGCCGGCCATCCGCGACTTGCTCCAGCCATTGCGGCCATGCTTGGCGATCCGGCCCATCCATGGAAACTGCCTGATCTGGCGGATTTGTGCGGCATGTCACGCGCCACGTTCATGCGGCACTTTCAAGACAGGCTAGGTTGCTCCGCGCTCGATTTGTTGACCGATCTCCGCATGAGTTTGGCAGCCAACGAACTCAAGAAGCCGGCAATAAGCACTGAAGCCGTGGCCGAGACGGTGGGATATCAATCCGTTTCCGCATTCCGACGGGTGTTTGCGGAAAGGATGGGGATGACGCCGGGGGAATGGCGCCGACTGGCGCACAATGGCGCGTAGGCCCAGGACGATCTTAGCTGATATCCGCCAGATTGATCCTTTCGCGCATTATATTGAGCCAATCCAGTCTCGATGTTTGCATCGTCATTCGTAAATTGGGTTCCGTCATCACTTGATGAAGGAGCCATCCAATGAACTGCATCAGTATCGCCGCCAACGAAACCGCAACCGGCACAGACGTCGAAATCCACGCACGGACCGAGATCCCCGGAATCGCTCTCGCGCCCCAACCGTCCCATTCGCACGCGCAGCCAACGCCGACGAATGCCGTCATCGAAACCATTCTGAGCCGTAGTGCTGCCAAGTACTACGACCCAGCCGCCACCCTGAGCGATGGTGAGATCCGCGACCTGGTGCGGATCGGCACCTCCGCGCCGACATCGTTCCACCTGCAGAACTGGCGGTTTATCGCAGTCCGTACGCCTGACGCCAAGGCACGGCTACGTCCGATCGCCTGGAACCAGCCCGCAATCACCGACGCCGCCGTTACCTTCATCATCGTCGGCAGGTTGGCCGATGCCAGCACCGTCCCGGAGCGCCTGGCGCCGGTAGTGGAAGCCGGCATCATGCCAGCGCACCTGGTGCCGGAATGGGAAATCCCCGCTCGCGGGCTGTATGACGGTCAACCCCAGCGGCAGCGCGACGAGGCGGTACGTTCCGCTACCTTCGGCACCGCGGCCATCATCTATGCAGCTCGCTCCCTCGGCCTGGGTTCGACGCCGATGATCGGGTTCGACGCGGAAGCCGTGCACCGCGAGTTCGGCCTGACCGAGGACGAAGTGCCGGTCATGCTTCTGACCGTCGGGCCGGAGCGGACCGGCAACTGGCCGCAGAAGCCGCGCCTGCCGGTGGCCGACGTCCTGTCCTTTGCATAATCCACAGTCCAAACAGTTACTTATGGAGAGTATGATGTCTAGAACTGTTGCCCTGGAACCCGAACATGTACCGGCAGAATCGAAACCAACTCTCGATGCATTCACGAAGAGCATCGGGTTCACCCCAAATATGATGGCGGCCTTCGCGCAGAGCCCGATCGCGTTCAACGCATGGGCCACGCTGCTTGGCTCCCTCAGCAAGGCGCTCGATGTGAGGACGCGCGATAGTATCGGCCTTGCCGTCTCGGAGGTGAATGGCTGCAATTATTGCCTGACGGTCCACAGCTACACCGCGGAACATATGGCAAAGTTATCGGCGGATGACATCATTCTCGCCCGGAATGGTCATGCAAACGACCCGAAACGAGACGCCGCAGTCCAGTTCGCGCGCAAAGTCATCGAGGCCCGAGGGCACGTTGGTGATGCCGATCTGAAAGCCGTCCGCGACGTCGGCTACACCGATGCGAACATCATCGAGATCGTTGCGCTGGTCGCCATGTACTCCCTGACGAACTTCTTCAACAATGTGTTCGACCCCGAGCGGGACTTTCCCGCCGTTACCCCGGCCGGCTCTATCTAAGCCCGGTCCTGTCGCAATCTCCGCGCGGTTGAACCCGAAATAAGCCGGGCTCGCCGCGCGACATCACACAGCAACTCGACAACAAGGTCTTTGAAAAGGCGTCAAGCCGGTAACGAGTTGCGCGGGAGATCGAAAACATCTTCCACGCCTGAATTATTACAAGCCAACAAATATCTGAGGAGACAATTCCCATGAAAGCGATCGTAGTGACCGACCAGGCTGCGGGAACAGCCGGAATGAAGCTGGTGGAGCGACCCGAGCCGCAGGCCGCGATAAACGACGTCGTCGTTGAGGTTCATGCGGCGGGGTTCGTCAACACCGAACTGGATTGGCCTTCAACTTGGACGGATCGGGCCTTTCGTGACCGGACGCCATCGATTCTCGGCCATGAGCTGGCCGGTGTGATCACCGCGCTGGGCTATGGCACCACGGGGCTGTCGATCGGCCAGCGGGTGTTCGGCCTGTCGGACTGGTATCGCGACGGCACACTCGCTGAGTACGTCGCCATGGAGGCCCGCAACCTCGCGCCATTGCCCGGCAACGTCGACTTCACGGTGGGCGCAAGCCTGCCAATATCCGGCCTGACCGCATGGCAGGGACTGTTTCAGCATGGCCGCCTTCAGGCGGGGCAGAGCGTCCTCGCACATGGCGCAGCTGGCGCCGTCGGCTCGATCGTGACCCAGCTTGCGCGGGAAGCCGGCGCCTATGTCATCGGCACCGGACGCGCCGCTGACCGCCAGAGAGCTCTGGACTTCGGTGCAAATGAATTCGTCGATCTTGGAAACGACACCCTGGAAGACGTCGGCCGCGTCGATCTGGTATTCGACGTTATCGGCGGCGATGTTCAGAGGCGGTCCGTACCGCTGATCCGGGCCGGAGGAACGCTTGTGACAGCCGTCGGACCGACGGATATCCGACCTGTGGATGGCCTGGTGGTTGACTTCGTCGTAGAGGCTGATCGTGGCCAGCTCTCGGAGATCGTTCAGCGCGTCCGGGACGGAAGACTGCGGACGAACATCGGCAAGATTTCAAGTCTGGACGATGCGATCGCCACCTTCAATTCTACGGAGCGACGCGCCGGAAAGACGGTCATCCGCGTTCTCCCGTGAGGACTCGGCGAAACCGAGGATATTCGCGGGGGACTCGAAGCAGCCGTATCTTCCTGCCGGATAGGCCTCCATGCGACGGCGGCCACCGCAAAGACGGGTGCCTTGAAATACCGGCTTTCCGTCTTCTCGTCTGTGGCCCGATTCCATCCTGTCTCGTCAGCTCATTGCTACATACGGCAGCGGTCCGAGGCTTGTAGCAAATCACGTGCACAATCGCCGAGTGAAAGAGGGATCGTTAATATAACCGATAGAAGAAACAGATCCGAAACAGATGTTCGGATGTATTGTTCCTTCGCAACTAATACTGTCGATTGTATCTTGTGGCAAAATTCGGGCGGCTCCTGAGGGCTGTAACTGGATATTCAGTTGAAGATCAGACGGTTATAATATTCTTGCGTAAGGCATCACTTTCTGTGCCATCCTGCGCCGCGCTGGAGGCTGAGGTTCGAAACATGTCCTAAACTTTCAGGGAAGGAAGCAGGACAATGCGTAGAACAGGAAAAACTATCATCGGCTCATTGCTTGGTCTCGCCTATGTCGTTGCCACGCCATTTGCCTCACTCGCGTCGTTCGATGACGGCCTGCGTCAGAGTACAGCGCTTGCCGGTCCTCATGGTGACGTCCTTGTGGTTGCCGACGCCGGGAGCGCGCCAGCCGGAGGTCAGGAGACGGGCTCCGGTGGCGGTCAGGACAGCGGCTCCGGCGGCGGTCAGGATACCGGCTCCGGCGGCGGCCAGGACAGCGGTTCCGGCGGTGGCCAGGACAGCGGTTCCGGCGGCGGTCAGGATACCGGTTCCGGCGGCGGTCAGGATACCGGCTCCGGCGGCGGTCAGGACAGCGGCTCCGGCGGCGGTCAGGATACCGGCTCCGGCGGTGGCCAGGACAGCGGCTCCGGCGGCGGCCAGGATACCGGCTCCGGCGGCGGTCAGGATACCGGCTCCGGCGGTGGCCAGGACAGCGGTTCCGGCGGTGGCCAGGACAGCGGTTCCGGCGGCGGCCAGGATAGCGGCTCAGGCGGCGGTCAGGACAGCGGCTCCGGTGGCGGCGAAGGCTCCGGTGGCGGCGAAGGCTCCGGCGGCGGTCAGGACAGCGGCTCAGGCGGTGGCCAGGATAGCGGCTCCGGCGGCGGCGAAACTCCCGCTTCCACGTCGAGCGACTGACACGGTAGCAATAGTCGTTGGATCACGATGATTCAGGTCGGGTCGACCTAACATCATGAACGTGATCGAACTCTACGAAGTTAGAGCGGGATGCGGGCGGAAAACGGCACACTTTTCTCCTCATCCCGCTCTACTGCCGCAATCAGACGCGGTCGAAGCTCATTGAAATCCCGCTTGGCGGAACCACTCCTGGATGCCGGCAAGAACCTCCGCCTTGGCGCCCTCGAGCGTCGGCGCGTAGCGGAAGCCCGTTTCACCGGTACCGTTGCAATGGGAGATGCGCCAGGCCCAATCGCTCATGGCCTGACGTTTCATGACGAAGGCGACTTCATGTCTGCCAAGCATCGCGCAGAAAGTCCCATTCTGCAGCGGCAACCAAGTCAAACGGATCTCTGCAACCCTCACCATTCGAGCCCTCCAACAGCAGAAAAGGTATAGAATGGGGGCCAAGTGCTTGAAACCCCGCCTTTTGAGGGGATGCAGCGCAATACGGGTGGCGAGGGAAAGGACAACTCCAGATAAGGGCTCCTTCGACCATGAGCAAAGCGTCGCTGCGGCGAAGATATCTGATCGGCCGCGGCGGCGGGCAGGAGGAAAATCGTGTTCCAGCAAAATTGCGGACAAACCGGATTCCCTGAGCTACATTGAAGCGCTCGGCTCGTTCTCCGGGCTTCTCGGGAGGGAACCCGGCAGGCCCGACAGCGTTCTTGTACATGATCCCGGGAACGGGAAAGCGGCGATCGAAGCCGGTGTCCGTCGCTTTGTCGCCCGATTGGAACCGAACATACCCTGACGCGGCCTGATTGCTGCGTCGCTGCGATCCAGGAGGAGAAGCATGCAGGTCTTGTGGAGCAATCCCATCGAGCTTGGAATGACCGGGGGTGACGTGCGCATGGTCAAGGGACCGTCCGACGCGCTCCGTTGCCTCGCAGACCATTGGCCGTATCGCGGCCCCTACTATGTCGCCGCGCGCAGCGCGTGCCGCGCCGCGATCGACGGGCGTCGTACCTGCGAGGAAGCACGCAGACTCTTTCTTTCCGCCGCTGAGGAGGCGCGTCTTAAAGCGCACTAGGGCCTGTTGAGATTCATTTTGAGTTTATGACGGCTGCTGAGAGATGGATAATGGCGTTGAAGCTCTATTCGGTTTCGTCGGCACACATGGCGATGCAGCTCAAAGTGCTCCAGCGACCTTTGCGCGTCTCATAAGACGCGCGGCGCTGTAGGAAACTGTTCAGAGGACGGCAATCTTTCCTCCCTCCTCATCCCTGTGCTTGTCACAGGGATGCAGCAGCGCCGCGTCTGCGGCGCGGGAAACGTTCTTTCAGCCCACGGACTTGGTCTGGCTGGATTCCTGTGACGAGCACAGGAATGAGGGAAATCAAACAGGCGGCGGCGGGCGGCCCGAATTTCAACAGGCCTCAGGAAGGTATCGGAGGACTGCAATCTCTCCTCCGTCCTCATCCCTGTGCTCATCACAGGGATCCAGCAGCGCCGCGTCTGCAGCGCGGAAAGAGCCTTTCCAGCCCAAGGACTTGGTCTGGCTGCACCCCTGTGACAAGCACAGGAATGAGGAAATCAAACAAGCCGCGGCGGGCGGCCCGAATCTCAACAGGCCTTAGCTCACGATATACCGGGCAACCGACCGCAACACTGATCGATCCTTTGCGCTTGCGGTTATAGAGGTTGTCGATGACGATGGCTGATTGGCGACGATTTTCCGCCTGGGTGGATCGATGCTGGGCGCCTCCAGTCGGACCCCGTGTATTGGTAATACAATTCTTGTGCGGCGCAATATTCGGTCACACCCGGCCGGTCGGCTTGAAAAACAAAGAAACCTCTAATATAACCGTTCCCGTGTGTTAATCCGCGAATATGAGAATGCGATCTTTGCAATCGCGCGGTCCAGCCTCGAAATGAGTGTGAAATCTTCGCGAATTCGCCCGATTTCTGTCGTGAAGGCTTCATCTGGCGGCGTTATATTCTATTCCGTCTTACAAAAACCAATATCGAATGTTTAAGGTCCCATCAAAAGAGGGACATAAGAAATAATACGGGAGAGCTATGATGAGAGAGCGTAATCTCTATCGTATCGTCGAAGTCAGCATGAGGCGCGAAAGCGGCCGTAAGGAAATCGGCATCATGACCGTGCGCCAGGCCCTTGAGCTTCCCCAGGTACCAAGCCTCGAATACAGTCATCCGGAACTCAACTCGCGGTCCGACGGCCGCTTCCTCACGCGTGACCAACTCGAGGCCTATGCGCGCTGCGCCTGACCCGGAGAGCACGGCTCAGGCATCATTCTCACGCCCTGCCTATTGCAGCAGCCCGTCCGGCTGCTAACGTCCTTCTCTCCAGATTCGCTTCGGCGTCGCCCCGACCTCAGGGGGCGGTGCTGGTGCGTCGATTTCTGCGAACGAACCGCTCGGGCCAGACCGAGACCGAATGATGGAGCCGGACGATCATGCAGACAGCCCTGACACCCCCGCCCCTCGTCCTGCTGCCGATCTCCGGCAGCTCCGTCGGGTTTCCGGTGCGCCGGGTCTATTGTGTCGGCCGCAACTATGCGGCCCACGCCCGCGAGATGGGTCACGACCCGGACCGTGAGGCGCCCTTCTTCTTTCAGAAAAACGCCGACAATCTTCTGCCGCCGGGCGAGGATTTTCCCTATCCGACGCGCTCTTCCGACGTTCATCACGAGGTTGAGCTGGTCGTCGCCATGCGCACCGGGGGCGCGGACATTCCCGTCGAGCAGGCCGCCGATCACATCTTCGGTTATGCCGTCGGCATCGACTTCACCCGCCGGGATCTGCAGGCGGAAGCCAAGAAGGCAGGCAAGCCGTGGACGGCCGCCAAGGCGTTCGAGCATTCCGCGCCGGTTTCCGCGATCGTCCCAGTCACCGCGATCGGTCATCCCGCAAGCGGCAATATATGGCTCAAGGTCAATGGCGAACTGCGCCAACAGGGCGACCTCGACCAGATGATCTGGAAGGTGCCCGAGATCATCGCCGAGCTTTCCCGCCTCTTCACTCTCGCGCCGGGCGACATCATCATGACCGGAACGCCGTCAGGTGTGGGTGCCGTCACGCAAGGCGATGTCGTAGCCTGCGGCATCGACGGGATCGGCGCGATCTCCGTCAACATCGTTTGAGAAACGGAAGGGCGAAATTCACCGCCTTCGACCAAAGGACGCAGCCATGCCGCTTTACGCTCTAGGACCGCTCAGACCGCAGACGCCGACCGAAGGCAGCTTCTGGGTGGCGCCGGACGCAACCATCATCGGGCAGGTTGAGCTCGGCGAGGATGTCGGCATCTGGTTCGGCGCGACGCTGCGCGGCGACAACGAGCCGATCCGCATCGGCGCGCGCACGAACATCCAGGAGGCCGTCATCATCCATGTCGATCCCGGTCACCCGGTTTCCATAGGCGAAGGCTGCACCATCGGTCACCGGGCTATCGTTCACGGCTGCACCATCGGCGACAATTCGCTGATCGGCATGGGAGCGACGATATTGAACGGCGCGAAGATCGGCCGCAATTGCCTCGTCGGCGCCAACGCGCTGGTCACCGAGGGGAAGGAATTCCCCGACAATTCTCTCATCGTCGGCGCTCCGGCCAAGGTGGTGCGGACCCTCGATGACGCCGCCGTCGAGGGATTGAAGCGTTCGGCCGAACATTATGTGAAGAATTGGCAGCGTTACGCCGCCCAACTTACGCTGCTGGATTGATGCGCGGCCTCACGCGCAGCTCTTGCAGTGTCCGCGGATCTCGATCGTCGTCTTCTCGGTCTTGAACTCCTGCGCGCGCACGAGCGTGGAAAGCCGATCCTCGATCACCTCGTCATGAAACTCGGTCACCTGGCCGCAGCCTTCGCAGATGGTGAAGGCCGTGACACCGTGGTCGTGCTCGTGTTCATGCGGGCAGCTGCAGGCCACGAAGGCGTTGAGGCTCTCCAGCCGATGAACCAGCCCGTATTCGAGCAGCTTGTCGAGCGCGCGATAGACCTGCAGCGGTGCACGAAAGCCATTGTCGCGCAGCTTGTCGAGAATGGTGTAGGCGCTCATCGGACCGTCCGAATGGGCCAGCGCCCCCATCACCAGCGACTGGTTCTTGGTCAGTTGGGGCGTAACCATCAGTGATGTCCTCCATCCGAAGTATGCGGGGCGCTCTCGATCCGGCGGCCGACCGGCAGCAGACTCAGCACGAAAAGGACCAGCGCGGCAACCACGATCGACGGTCCCGACGGCGTATCCCAGTGAAGCGAGCCGAAAAGCCCGCCGGCAACGGCGACCGCGCCGATCAGCGAGGCGTAGACAGCCATGACTTCCGGAGACGAGGCGAAGCGACGGGCGGTTGCCGCCGGTATGATCAGCAGCGAGGTGATCAGCAGGATGCCGACGATCTTCATGGCGATCGCAATCACCAGAGCCATCAGCAGCATGAAGAAGAACCGCGCCCTCTCGGGCTCGAGGCCTTCCGCTTCGGCCAGCTCCGGATTGACGGTCGATGCGAGCAACGGCCGCCAGAGATAGACCAGCGCGAAGATCACCAGAATGCCACCGCCCCAGACGATGTCGATATCGGCGCGGGACACCGCGAGGATGTCGCCGAAGAGGAAGCCGACGAGGTCGATCCGGACCCAGGTCATGAAGGCGACGATGACGAGGCCGATCGACAGCGCCGAGTGCGAGAGAATGCCGAGCAGCGCGTCGGTGGAGAGCGCGCCGCGCTTCTGCAGGAAGAGAAGCAGCACCGAGACGACGGAAGCGACGATAAACACGCTTACCATGAGGTTGAGGTCCATGAGCAGCGAGAGCGCCACCCCGAGCAGCGCCGAATGTGCCATCGTATCGCCGAAATAGGCCATGCGACGCCAGATGACGAAGCAACCGAGCGGCCCGGCGACCATGGCGATGCCAATTCCGGCGACGAGCGCGCGAATGAAGAAATCGTCAAGCATCGCGCTTCTCCGTCCCGTAACCCTGGAGCCGCGCGTGATGGCCGCAGCCGCAGTCCGGATCGTGATCGTGAATGTTGTCGGCCTCTTCGTCATGATGGTGGCCGTCGTCCGGGAAGCAGCTTTCGGTGATGCTGCCGTCGGCATGCAGCACCCGCCCGTCCGGGAGGTGCGTATGGTCGTGGTGATGACTGTAAACCGCAAGCGCGCCGGCGGCCCGGCGGCCGAAGAGTTTGAGATATTCCGGACTTCTGGCTCACCACCTGCGGCGTTCCGCGACAGCAGACGTGGCCGTTGAGGCAGACGACCGTATCGGTTTCCGCCATGACGATATGGAGATCGTGGGAAATGAGCAGGATACCGCAGCCGGTGCGGTTGCGTATCTGCTTGATCAATTCGTAGAGGGCTATCTCCCCGGAAAAATCGACTCCCTGCACCGGCTCGTCCAGGACCAGCAGGTCGGGTTTGCGGGCGATCGCGCGGGCAAGCAGCGCCCGCTGGAACTCGCCACCCGAAAGGTGCTGCACCTCGGCCTTCGCCATGTGCAGCATGCCCGTCGCTGCGAGCGACTCTTCGATCTCTCGCCCCTTGAGTGGGCCAGTCAGCGTCATCAGCCGCTCCACCGTCAGCGGCAGCGTCCAGTCGACGGCAAGCTTCTGCGGCACATAGCCGACTTTCAGCCCTGCGAGCCGGTCGACGTGTCCCTCATCCGGCTTGAGAACCCCGATCGCCGTCTTCGCCGTCGTCGATTTTCCCGACCCGTTCGGCCCTATGAGGGTGACGATCTCGCCGCGGCTGATCGAAAAATCGACGCCGCGCACCAGCCATCTGCCGTTTCGCCGCACCCCGGCATTGGCGAGGCTGACCAAGGGCGTCGTTTCTGGTGATCGGAAGTTCAACATCAAAAAGTTCCGGCTGGTGGTTGCCACTGGCTATCGCACACGTTATAGCATAACGCAATTGATGTAATAACATAACAACGCCGTTTCAAGCAATGTCCGGCCGTAAACGCCGGCTGCAGCAACCGGACAATTCGGAGAAAACGATGAATTCGACGACTGCCCTCCTGTTCGCCTCGACGCTTCTCCTTGCCTCCCCCGCATTTGCGGAGGCGCCCAATGTGGTCGTCTCGATCAAGCCGGTCCATTCGCTGGTCGCCTCGATCATGCAGGGCGTCGGCGAACCCTCGCTCATCGTCGAGGGCGGCGCCTCCCCTCATACCTACACCATGAAGCCGTCGAACGCCGCGGCACTGCAGGCGGCAAAGGTCGTGTTCTGGGTCGGACCGGGCCTGGAGGCTTTCCTCGACAAGCCGCTTGATACGCTCGGCACAGGTGCCCAGGTGGTCGAACTCGGCGAAGCTCCCGGGCTGGAGAAGCTGAAGTTCCGCGAGGGCGGCGCCTTCGAGGGGCATGATCACGGGGAAGAGGGGCACGGCGGGGAAGCCGGCCACGAAGATCACGGCGATGCCCATGCCGGCGAAGCGGACGGTGCCGAGCATGCCGATAAGCATGGCGATCATCATCATGCCGAAGGCGAATTCGACATGCATATGTGGCTCGATCCGATGAACGCCAAGGCCATGGCGACGGAGATCGAGAAGACTTTGGCCGCGGCCGATCCGTCCAACGCCGCCACCTACAAGGCCAATCTGGAGAGGTTCAACGATCGGATCGACGCTCTCGACAAGGGTCTCGCCGAGACGGTGACTGCAATCAAGGACAAGCCTTTCGTCGTCTTCCACGATGCCTATCAGTATTTCGAGAACCGCTACAAGGTGCGCGTCGCGGGTTCGATCACCGTCAGCCCGGAGGTGCTGCCCGGCGCGGAACGGCTCTCCGAGATCCGCGCGAAGATCAAGGAGTTGGGCGCGACCTGCGTCTTCGCCGAGCCGCAGTTCGAGCCTAAACTCGTCAGTGTCGTCATCGAAGGCACGCCGGCGAAATCCGGCACGCTCGATCCGGAAGCCGGCACCCTCGAGGCCGGACCGGATCTCTACTTCCAGATGATGGAAAACATCGGCGTTTCGCTGAAGGAATGCCTTTCTTCGGCGAGCTAAGGCCTGTTGAGATTCGGGGCACCGCCGCCGCTTGTTTGCTCGCCTCATCCCTGTGCTCGTCACAGGGATGAGGGAAAAATCGGGGTCGTTAAAAAGGAACACGCAAGGTCAATAGGCCGATGCGAGGCCTGCGATCACGCCCGTTGCGAGGCTGATCAGCAGAAAGTCATTGTCGACGCGCACCCATTGCTGGCCCCGTGGCGGCGGCCGCAGCTTGTAGCGACGGTAGTCGCGGACATAGGCCATGTGGCGCCGCTCGGACGGGCTCAGCCTGTGGCCGCGCGCCCAGCGGTGCTTTTTGACGATCACGCGCTTTTCGACATGCTTCTCGACGTGTCGGTCGACACGTTTCTCGACATGACGATCGATGTGCCTGTGGCGATTGCGATCATGCGCCTGCGCAAGCTCGAAGGAGCCGGCCGGCTGAGCAAGCGCCATCGGAGTGGCGAGGAACGAGCTGGCGACGAGCGCGATCAGAAGGCGTTTCATGGGGTTTCCTTTCGTTATTACCCCCCGAAACTAAGCCTTCCTTCCTGAACCGAATATGAAGCCTGACATTACAAATAAGTAATGATTACCGATGCTTATAAGAGTTCTCTCATAAACTTTCCGCATTTCAAACGCTAAGCGCCTGGTAACGGAACCGGTCGAAATCGGCAGGCATCGCGCAACCCGAGATATCGAAAGCGAAGATGCCGGCGAACGCCCCCGTGAAGGAACCGTGCTCGCCGCGCCCACCTTCGTCCGAAATCACGCCGGCGTCGAGCACCGGCCCGATGGTCAGCCATTGTGCCTGGTCCGCCCCCCGCCAAAAGAACTGGAGATCGTTGTCTCTCACCTCCATGGCGAGATGAATTGGACCGTCGGGTACGGCGATCCCGCTGCCGACCGGATAGGTCAACCGCCCGTTCGGAAAATCGCCCGGACAGGAGAGTACGGTGAGGGTACGTCCGAGGGTTTCGTGCCGTGTGACGCCGAGGGCATGGAACTTGTGCCGGTTATAATAATGCGTGAGACCCGCGACCTGCTGATATGTGTCAGGAGCGAAATCGACGACGGCTTCCGCGCGGAAGGAATGATGTTCCTGTCGCCGCGCCACCAGCGCCTGCTCGAACCAGCTGCCGATGCTCTCGCGGCCGAAGAGACGGAGATGCCCGGTCCGGGCGGTTAACGAGAATATCCGCTCCGGGACCGGGGTGCGCAGCCACTGGAACTCCGGCGGAAGCACCTGCTCGTCAAAGTCCGTTTCAAAAAGGACACGCTCAGCGACGGTTCCTGCGGCTCCCGGCGCGGGCACGGTCACCTCGGGAACCGGGCCGCCATTTTCGAGATAGAGCCATCCGTCCTCCCGCCAGACGCATTTCTGCAGCGCAGTCTCGCGGCCGAGCGTGCAGCGTCGCTGCGGCGGCAGCGGCCGGCCGCAAAGATGCGTATGATAGGCTTGGCCGTCCGGCGTCTCGACATATTGCCCGTGCCCCGCGCGTTGCAGAGCCGCCTCCGGGTGACCCTTGGATGTGATGAGATGAACATTCGGGTGCATCTCGTAAGGTCCGTCGATGGTCCGGGACCGCGCCATGCCCACGGCGTGGTCGTAACCTGTCCCTCCCTCGGCGACAGTCAGGTAATACCAACCGTCGCGTTTGAAGAGATGCGGCCCTTCGACGAGGCCGAGCGGACTGCCGGCGAAGATGTTCTTCGCCAGGCCCACGAGCTTGCGGGTTCGCTCGTCCCATTCCTGCAGCAGGATACCGTCGAAAGCGGGGCTCTTGGGCGAGCCGCCGAAGCTTTCGGAGCGGTGGTTCCACTTCATGTTGAGAAACCATTTGCGGCCATCGTCGTCATGGAAAAGCGACGGATCGAATCCCGACGAATTGACATAGACCGGATCGGACCAGGTGGCCTCGACCGCTTCCGCAGTCACGATGTAGTTGTGGGCATCCTTGAAGTTGCCGTCCAGGCGTTTGACGTCTGTATAGACGAGCCAGAACAGCCCGTCGCAATAGGAGAGGCACGGAGCCCATACGCCGCAACTGTCGGGGTTGCCGCGCATGTCGAGCTGACTTGCGCGTTCGAGCGGACGGCGCACGAGTTGCCAGTTCACGAGATCGCGCGAATGGTGAATCTGCACGCCGGGGTACCATTCGAATGTCGAGGTCGCGATGTAATAGTCTTCGCCGACCCGACAGATGGACGGGTCCGGATTGAAACCGGGCAGGATCGGGTTCCGGATCGTCGCGTTCATCTCTTGCATCTCCCTCTTCGCGGTGCCGCATCCAGCCCCAAGCTCACCGTCTTTTCAAGACCTTTCGCGCAGCGTCCCCAGACCGGCATCCCGGCAGATTGCCACCTGTCGAATCGCCTGAAGTCCCCTGCGCGGGCTCCATTTTCCACGAAAGCTGCGGCGGAACATCGGCGGGAAGCGCGCCTGCGTGCCTAAGTTTTGATCATTCGCCGGTGGACGGTATTCGACTTTCGTCTGAGACCCCGCCCCTGATCCCGGAAAATCGGCCATCGCACTTGAAAGCAGGCTTGAAATGGGCACTCTGCCTGTGCTTGGCAAAAAAACAAAAACCATTGCGGGGAGGAACTCGATGAAACCGTTACTCGGCTTCAGCCGATTGATCGACGCCATTACCGAAAAGATCGGCAAGGCGGTCTCTTGGCTTATTCTGGTGGCCGTGCTCGTGAGCGCCGGCAACGCCGTCATCCGAAAAGTGTTCAACATGTCGTCCAATGCATGGCTGGAGGCGCAGTGGTATCTCTTCGGCGCCGCCTTCATGTTCGCTGCCGCCTACACGCTGAGCCAGAACGAGCACATCCGCATCGATGTCGTCTACGGAATGTTCTCGCGCCGCGTGCAGCACTGGATCGACCTCTTCGGACACGTCTTCTTCCTGATGCCCTTCGTGCTTCTCATGCTCTATTACCTCGTGCCCTACGTACGGATGTCCTATGTTTCGGGCGAACTTTCCTCGAGCGCCGGCGGGCTCATCCTATGGCCGGCGAAAGCGATCCTGCTGATCGGCTTCGTTCTTCTCGCCCTGCAGGGCGTATCCGAAATCATCAAGAAGATCGCGATCATGACCGGAAACATGGACGATCCGACGCCTTACGTTCCGGCTCATGCACCGCTCGATGACACGGTATCGCCGGAGGCCCGCTCATGATCGAGTTCGTCGCTGAAAACCTGGCGCCGATCATGTTCGTGTCGCTGATCGTGTTCCTGCTGCTCGGATATCCGGTCGCCTTCTCGCTTGCCGCCAACGGTCTCCTCTTCTTCATCATCGGCGTCGAACTCGCGCCCTTGTCCGATTCCATCAATCTTTCCTGGCCCCTGCTGAACGCACTGCCGGAACGGTTCTGGGGGGTCATGTCGAACGACACGCTTCTCGCCATCCCCTTCTTCACCTTCATGGGCATAGTGCTCGAACGGTCGGGCATGGCCGAGGATCTTCTCGACACGATCGGCCAGCTCTTCGGTCCCGTGCGCGGGGGGCTTGCCTACGCTGTCATCTTCGTGGGCGCGCTTCTTGCGGCCACCACCGGCGTCGTTGCGGCTTCCGTGATCGCCATGGGTCTGATCTCGCTGCCGATCATGCTGCGCTACGGCTATGACCGCCGCATCGCCACCGGCGTCATTGCTGCATCCGGCACGCTCGCGCAGATCATCCCGCCGTCGCTCGTGCTGATCGTTCTTGCCGACCAGCTCGGCCGCTCGGTCGGCGACATGTATGCCGGCGCCCTCATCCCCGGTCTCGTTCTGACCGGGCTCTATATGGGCTACATCCTGCTGATGACCTTCGTGAAGCGGCACTCCATGCCGGCGCTGCCTTTGGAAGCGCGCACCCTCGGGTCCGGCGTCACCTCGCTTGCGATCGCGCTCCTGGTCGCCTGCGCAATCGCCTATGCGGCACACGTCTATCTTTCGCCGACACAGGGCGAAAACGCGGACATCCTCGGAGCGACGGTGGGTACCATATTCATCTATCTGGTCGCCCTCGCCGACAGGGCGCTCAAGATCAACGCGCTTTCGCGTCTGGCCCAGCAGGTGATCATCGTGCTGATCCCGCCGCTGGCCCTGATCTTCCTGGTTCTCGGCACCATATTCCTCGGCATCGCCACCCCGACCGAAGGCGGAGCCATGGGAGCCGTCGGTGCCCTTGTCATGGCTGCGGCCAAGGGCCGGCTGAACATGGAGGTCGTCCGCGCCGCGCTCGCCTCCACGACACGGCTCTCCGCCTTCGTGCTGTTCATCCTGATCGGCGCCCGGGTCTTTTCGCTCACCTTCTACGGCGTCAACGGACACCTCTGGGTGGAACATCTGCTGACCGCGCTCCCGGGCGGCGAGATCGGTTTCCTGATCGCCGTCAACGTGCTCGTCTTCTTCCTGGCGTTCTTCCTCGATTTCTTCGAGCTCGCTTTCATCATCGTGCCGCTGCTCGCACCGGCGGCCGACAAGCTGGGCATCGATCTGATCTGGTTCGGCGTGCTGCTCGGCATCAACATGCAGACGAGCTTCATGCATCCGCCCTTCGGTTTCGCACTCTTCTACCTGCGCTCCGTCGCAGCCCGGGTCCCCTGATCTCGACAAGGTGACCGGCAAGAAGATGGAGCCGGTGACGACGGGGCAGATCTATCGGGCGCAGTACCTTTCGTCGGCATACAGATCATCATGATTGCGCTCACACTCATGTTCCCGCAGATGGTGCTGCATTACAAAGGCAGCGGCACCGGCGTCGATCCGTCGACGATAAAGATCGAAGTTCCGGGCTTCGGCAACGGCGGAGGCGGCCTGACCTTGCCCGACAACGGCGGCGGCCTCGGTCTTCCCGGCGGCTTGCAGCTACCAAGCGGCAGCCCGCTCGACGGGGCTGGCCAGCAGCCGGCCCAACCGAATACGGCGCCGCAGCAGAACAACCCGGCTCCCGATCTCAGCGCACCGCCGTCGTTCAACTGAAGTGCGTTCCACAAGCAGGCCGACGGCTTACCGTTGGCCGATACAAAGAAGCCACCCGGCACCGGCCGGGTGGCTTCTTTGCATCGTTCCATTTGGAAGGACGGATCAATCGGCAGCGAATTGCCGGGGGCTGAGCCTCAGAGCGGCTGCGCGGCGATGGCCTTCGAGCCGTTCTGTAGCGCTCTGCCGTACAGCGGCAGGAGCGACCGCGGCAACGCCGCGTTCATCCAACCATTGATGCGTGCAGATTTTGACGTAGGAGCCGACCCAGAGCCCACCCGTATACCGGCCAGCGGCCATGGTCGGAAGGGTGTGATTGGTGCCGCAGCACTTGTCGGAGTAAACCACGCTGGCCAGTTCGCCGATGAAGAGTGAACCGTAGTTGCGGAGCTTCTTGGCGGTGGCCTGCGGATCACGGGTGTGAACCTGAAGATGCTCGGCTGCGATGTAGTCTGAATAGGCGATCATCGCTGCTTCGTCTTCGCAGACGGTGATCTCCCCATAATCCTTCCAGGCTACCGACGCGACATCGGCAGTCGAGAGGTCCTGCAACTGCCTTTCGACTTCGACCAGGGTAGCTTCCGCGAGCTTGCGGTCGGTCGTGATCAGACCGACGCGGGTGCGAACATCGTGTTCTGCCTGCGCAAGGAGGTCGGTGGCGATCATAGCAGCATTGCCGGTTTCGTCGGCGACGATGAAGATTTCGCTCGGGCCGGCAAGCTGGTCGATGCCGACTTGACCAAACACCTGGCGCTTGGCTTCGTTGACGAATGCGTTGCCGGGGCCAACGATCTTGTCGACCGCCGGGATTGAACTCGGTGCCTGATGCCATTGCCGCGATTGCCTGGGCTCCGCCTACACGGAAGATGCGATCGGCACCTGACAGATGGCAGCCCGCGATCATGGCCGGGTGTGCGTTTGGCGGGAGGCAGGCGATTACCTGGTCGCAGCCGGCGACCTTAGCCGGTACGATGGTCATGACCGGCGCCGACAGGAGAGGATACCGACCGCCAGGCACGTAGCACCCCACGACTTCGATCGGGATGACGCGGTGGCCGAGGTGCAGACCCGGCAGTGTCTCGATTTCAAGCGGGAGGATGGTCTTGAGCTGAGCTTCGGCAAAGGCGCGGACGTTCGCGATGGCGAATTCGGTGTCTTCGCGGGTCTGCGGATCGAGTTCCGCTACGGCCTTCAGCCTCTCTTCTTCGCTTACTTCGAACTTTTCAAGCTCCACTTTATCGAAGGCTGCGGAGTATTCGCGAACAGCGGCGTCGCCGCGCTCACGCACATTTGCGATGATATCCTTGACCGTCTTCTCGACCGGAGCCGTGTCGGAGACTGCGTCACGGGTAGGCTTCTTGATCTGGATGAACCTGTCATTCAATGCGGCGAGACGCGATGTCATTAAAATCTCCTGTGTGCGGTGGTGTCTCAGCATCGTGGAACCGCGGCAGACGGGCAATTGCCCGCAAACCACCCGTTCAGTATTCTCACCACTTTGCGCGCCCGACGATCTCCGGAAGTAGGAAGCGCGCGCCGGGGATGCCATGCTGGCGCGAACCGATCAGATTAAGGAATCGACGAATGCCGAAAATCGGAAGCAAACTTCGTGAACTGCGCCGGAGGCGAGACTTGGGAGTCAGAGAACTGGCTGCGCGGTCGGGCATTTCACATTCTACGATCTCATTGATCGAGCGAGACCGAATGAGCCCGTCGATCGACACGCTCGGCGCGGTCCTCGACGCCCTGGGCACGACGTTGCCCGGCTTCTTTTCCGACCTGCAATCGAGTCTTCCATATACGCCGTTTTATTCCTCGGCCGACCTCATCGAGATTGGAAAGGCTGACACGATTTCCTACCGCGTCATTGGTCTGGACCATCCGAACAGGCAGATGCTTATGCTCCATGAGCGTTACGCGACCGGCGCAGATACCGGAGAGGAATTCACCCATGCGGCACAGGAGGCCGGCATGGTTCTGTCCGGAGCCGTCGAGGTGACGGTGGGCAACCAGAAGCGTATCTTGGGCGCGGGTGACGGCTACTATTTCGATAGTCGGCTTCCGCATCGATTCCGCAACGTCCACGATGGCCCGAGCGAAATAGTGAGCGCGATTACGCCGCCGACCTATTGACGCAGGCGTCACTCGATCCGAGTGGTGAGAATAGTGACCAGAGCGGTTAGTGCCCTTCCCAAACCCCTGAAAACTGCTTTGTATCGTGCAGTCGAAAACACTAATGGGGAGGGCTCGATGAAAATCCTTAAAGCTGCTGTCATTGCCTCTAGCGTCCTGACGACGAGCGTCGTCGGTGCGCAATCACGCGACCTGACAGTCGTATCCTGGGGTGGGAATTTCCAGGACGCGCAAAGAAAAATCTTCTTCGAGACATTCGGGAAGGAAACTGGAAAGCCCGTTCTCGATGAAAGCTGGGAGGGCGGATACGGCGTGTTGCAGGCTAAGGTGAAGGCCGGCGTGCCGAACTGGGATGTCGTCGAAGTCGAAGCCGAAGAGTTGGCTCTTGGTTGCGCCGACGGCATCTACGAAAAGATCGACTGGCAGAAGATGGGCGGGAAGGAGGCGTATCTCCCGGCGGCCGTCAGCGACTGCGGTGTCGGCAATATCGTCTGGTCGACCGGCCTGTCCTACGATGGTGACAAGCTGGCGGAAGGTCCGAAGACCTGGGCCGATTTCTGGGACACGACGAAATTCCCGGGTAAACGCGGCCTGCGCAAGGGCCCCAAATATGCGCTTGAGTTCGCCTTGATGGCAGATGGCGTCCCTGCGGACCAGGTTTACGACGTTCTGAGCGGCGAAGGCGGCGTTGATCGCGCATTCAAGAAACTAGACGAACTGAAGGCGGATATCATCTGGTGGGACGCTGGGGCACAACCACTCCAGCTGCTATCTTCCGGCCAGGTCGTCATGACGTCCGCATATAACGGCCGCATCAGCGGGATCAATCGCAGCGAGGGCAAGAAGTTCGGTTTCGTTTTCCCCGGCAGCGTCTATGCAATCGACAGCTGGGTAATCCTGAAGGATAGCCCGAACAAGGACGCCGGCATGGACTTCATTGCCTACGCGAGCAAGGCTGAAAATCAGGCGAAGCTTCCGGAGTATATCGCATACGGGCTTCCGAACCTTGGTGCGACCAAGCTCGTCCCGGAACAGTTCCAGAAGGAGCTGCCGACGACGGAAGAGAACCTGAATGGTGCCGTCGCTCTCGACGTAGACTTCTGGACAGACAACTCGGAAGAGCTCACCCAGCGTTTCAACGCCTGGCTGGCTCAGTAGGCGATCGTCTCAGTTAATTTACCGCCGCTCTGTTGCCCCGATCGATGGGGCAACATAACCCTTTGATCGTTTGGGGGGTGGCCCTCCTCCATTTTGCGTAGGTGACGATGGGCAACGCATTCATTCACTTCGACAAAGTCAGCAAAGCGTTCGGCGCCATGACCGTCGTCGATAAACTGGACCTGGCTATCGAGAAGGGCGAGTTTGTCAGCATGCTCGGACCATCCGGTTCAGGCAAGACTACACTTCTGATGATGTTGGCCGGCTTCGAGGCCCCCACCAGCGGATCAATTTCCGTCAGGGGCAAGCGGGTCGATGCACTGCCGCCCCACAGACGGAACATGGGCGTGGTTTTCCAGAACTACGCTCTGTTCCCCCATATGACAGTTGCGGAGAATGTAGCGTTTCCGCTCAAGATGCGTCGGGTGTCCCGCGGTGAAATCGTCGATCGCGTCGGCAAGGCTCTCGATATGGTCCAACTCGGGGCGTTCCACGACAGGCGGCCGATCCAGCTGTCGGGCGGTCAGCAGCAGCGTGTAGCGCTGGCGCGAGCGCTCGTCTTCGAACCTGAAGTGGTCCTCATGGACGAACCGCTCGGGGCCCTGGACAAAAAGCTTCGCGAGCAGATGCAGATGGACATTCGCGATATCCATCATCGATTGGGTCTGACCATTGTTTTCGTGACACATGATCAGGCCGAAGCGCTGACGATGTCGGACAGAATCGCCATTTTCAATCACGGAAAGATCGAGCAGATCGGCACGCCTTCCGAAATTTATGACCGTCCGACGACGCAATTCGTCGCCGAATTCATTGGCGAAACCAACTTGCTCAGCGGCAAAGTGACGACGTCCGAAAACGGTTTGCTGGGTATTGCGGTCGATGGCGGCCAGCAACTCCAGGTCGCGTCAGCCGCAAAGCACGAACCGGGCAAGCACGTGAAAGTCTCGGTCCGGCCCGAGCGCATCGAACTCGGTTCTTCCGACGGATCGAGGAATGAATTGAAGGTCAGGGTGTCTGATGTGGTCTATCGCGGTGACCACCTGCAGGTCGTCGTCGAGGCGGCAAACGGGTCTCTCGTCATCAAGTCTACCAGGAAAGCAACCACGCCTCGGATCGGTGATGAGGCGGTCGCCTCGTTCTCACCCGAACAATGCTGGATCGTCGCATGAAGCAACGCTCCCGGTTCCTGCAGCATGCCAAATCGTTCGTCCTGATTGCGCCCCTTGCGCTATTCCTTCTGTTCTTTTTCATCGTCCCTTTGGGAACCATGATGAAGACCGCCGTTTCCGATCCCGTCGCGTCTCGCGCGCTACCTACCGTAGCTGCTGCCCTCGACGGATGGGACCGCTCGAGCGCTCCGCCGGTGGAGGCGCAGAGAGCGCTGGTCGTCGACATTCAGGGAATACAGGACGACGAATTGTTTGGTGACCTCGTTCGACGGCTGAACAGCGCGAAGTCGGGTTTTCGAACATTGATGAGCAAGACCAGGACGGCCGTTGCCGATGACCCTAGCCTCGGTGACCTCACCTCCGTCGATCGGCGATGGAACGACCCGGCATTCTGGATTGCAGTCCAGGACGCCGCAAGCTCGCCTGTCACCGACCGAAATCTTCTTGCGGCTGTCGACCTGACGCGTGACAAGAATGGCAACGTGGTCGACGCGCCGGCCGGTACCTCGGCAAACCGCGAAACGCTGCTTCGCACCATGGTCATGGCGGGCATGGTGACCGTCTGCACCGTTTTGATCGGATTGCCCTTCGCGATGGTGGCCGCCTCGACCACTGGCTGGAGGCGTCAACTCCTGCTTGGAGCGGTTCTGCTCCCGCTTTGGACATCGCTGCTCGTCAGAACGGCCGCCTGGTACATCATTCTGCAAGACAATGGTCTGATCAATATGACGCTCCAGGCAATCGGCCTGACGGACGGGCCATTGCCTTTGGTCTTTAATCGGTTAGGCGTCGTCATCGCCATGACCCATGTCCTGCTTCCCTTCATGGTATTGCCGATCTTCAGTGTTTTGATCGGCATTCCCAAGAACCTGATGCCAGCCGCGGCCTCACTTGGCGCGTCACCTTTCCGATCATTCCTTTCGGTGCTTCTGCCACTCAGCCTGCGAGGCGTCGTGTCCGGATCGCTGCTCGTGTTCATGAGCGCTCTTGGGTACTACATCACACCTGCACTGATCGGCGGCGCAAAGGATCAGATGATCAGCGCCGTGATCGCCTACTATGCAACGGGCGCGGCCAACTGGGGCATGGCAGGCGCGCTCGGGATCGTTCTCCTGACCGCAACGATCATCCTTTACGTCGTCTACCTGCGGCTCTCATCCGAGGAGGCCAGGGCATGAGGACGCTTTCCCTGTCCAAGGCGATATTCGGCTCGGCCGTCGTCATCTTTCTCATGGCCCCGCTATTTGCGATCCTGCCGCTGGCCTTCACCGACAGCGTGTTCCTCAACTATCCGATCCCTGACTTTTCGTTGAGGTGGTTCGATGAATTGTTCACTGCCGATGCCTGGCGGCGCTCGATTATCAACAGCCTGATCATCGGAGCAGGAACGACGGTGCTTGCCACCGTGCTGGGTACGGTCGCCTCGCTTGGGCTTCGCGGAAAATCCGTATCGCTCCTGTTCGGTTTTTTCCGCACTGTGTTCCTGCTTCCGATGGTGGTTCCAGCGGTGGTGCTGGGCGTCGGTATGCAGTTGATGTTCGCCCAGTATGGGCTCGCGAATACCTATTTGGGAGTGATCGTAGCTCATACGGTGATCGCCATCCCGTTCGTGGTGGTGAACGTCACGGCCGCCCTACAGGGCATAGACCGTCGGCTTGAAAACGCTGCGGCGAGCCTCGGAGCATCGCCGACGGTCGTCCTCAAGACGGTTACACTGCCTTTGGCCATGCCCGGAATCATTTCAGGAGCAGTCTTCGCGTTTGCGACTTCGCTGGATGAGGTGGTGCTGACGCTGTTCGTCGCGGGTCCCAACCAGAGAACCGTTGCACGGCAGATGTTCTCCACGATACGCGAGAACATCAGCCCCGCCATTGCTGCCGCCGCATTCCTGTTCATCGTAGGCACCGTCCTGATTGCAGCCTTGGCTTACTTCCTTCGAAAGAAGCGGCAGGTCGCGTGAGCTGGATCGGCGCACTTTCATAAAAGGCCACGACGGAAAGCCTGCACGCAAGCGGCCCGAAGGGGACCCGCGGCAATGTTCCGGTCCTCAAATGGCTTAATGGGAAGAAACTCACCTGCAGCTAGTCCCTTCTCCCCGTCAAACGGGGAGAAGGTCGCGGCAGCGGATGAGGGGCAACTTCGAAAAAGTGCCCCTCAGCGCAGCGTCAGATCTTGCCGTTCCGCTGCTGGATCATCATGAAGGTGTCGTAGTTGTATTCCGCAATCTGTGCGTTGAGGAAATACTCCGCGCGGAAGGCTTTGATCGATTCCCAGATCTTCTTGAATGGCGCGTTCGACGCTTCCATTTCCGCGTAAACCTTGTTGGACTCGTCGAAGCAGGCCGACAGGATTTCCGGGCTGAACGGGCTCAGCTTCGCCCCCGCCGCAACGAGTTGCTTGATCGCGGACGGGTTGAGATAGTCGTACTTCTGCAGCATGTTCGCGTCGGTCGCCTGGCAGGCCGTCCGCAGGAGCGACTGATAAGCCTTCGGCAGGCCGTCGAAGGCTGCCTTGTTGAACATGGCATGCACGGTCGGACCGCCTTCCCACCAGCCGGGATAGTAGTAATAGGGCGCGACCTTGTAGAAACCGAGCTTCTCGTCGTCATAGGGACCGACCCATTCGGCCGCGTCGATCGTGCCTTTTTCGAGAGCCGGATAGATGTCGCCGCCGGCGAGCTGCTGCGGAACGACGCCGAGGCGTTCCATGACCTTGCCGGCGAAACCTCCGACGCGCATCTTCAGGCCCTTCATGTCGGCGACGGTCTTGATTTCCTTGCGGAACCAGCCGCCCATCTGAACGCCGGTATTGCCGCCCGGGAAGCCGACGAGGCCCTGGGTTCCGAGAAACTCGTTGAAGAGGTCGATGCCGCCGCCATGATAATGCCAGGCGTTCATGCCGCGGGCATTGAGTGCGAAGGGCACGGCAGCGCCCAGCGCCCAGGTAGGATCCTTACCCCAGTAATAATAGGCTACCGTATGGCACGCTTCGACGGTCCCGGCAGCCGCCGCATCCGCTGCCTGCAGGCCCGGGACGATTTCGCCGGCGGCGAAGACCTGGATCTGAAAATTTCCGTCGGTAGCTTCGGACACGTATTTCGACAGCACTTCCGCGCCGCCATAGATCGTATCCAGCGATTTCGGGAAGGACGACGTCAAGCGCCAGGTGACCTTCGGATTGGTCTGCGCAACGGCCGGCGCAGCCAGCGTCGATGCAGCAGCCGCACCCAGGCCGCCGATGCTCGCATGTTTGATGAATGAACGGCGATCCATGGTTCCTCCCTGTTCCCGCCATGAGCAGTGCGACACGGATCGGCCGCGTCACTGCCCATCGAGCCCCCGTCCGCCCATCCGGGACGTCGCAAGGTCTCTTTCCTCCTCGTTAGTGCCGCCAACGCCGAAGCCCGCGAAGGCTTCGCGCACCGCGGCACACGTGCACCATACATAATCGATAATGCATGTCCAGCGACCGTGTCGCGGCGTCTTCTTCGACTTTTGTATAAGACGTCGCAAGCGGTTGGAAATTGCCCAAAATCGAGGCAAATCAATGCATTCGAACCGATTCAGAGCTCGGCGGATCTGGCCCAGAGATTGACGTCGGCCTCGCGTGCGTAAAGGTCGATTTCGCTCAGTTCCTCTGATGTGAAAGCGTCGTTTTCCAGCGCCTTGACGCAATCGACGATCTGTGCGGAACGGCTGGCGCCGATCAGCGCCGAGGTGATGCGGCCGCCGCGCAGCACCCAGGCGAGTGCCATCTGAGCGAGCGTCTGGCCGCGCCGTTCGGCGATCGCGTTCAGCTTGCGGATATTGTCGATGATCCCCGGACGGATGAAATCCTTCTTGAGGAAGTGGTTCTGCGCGGCGCGGCTGTCCTCGGGAATGCCGCTCAGGTACTTCGTCGTCAGCATGCCCTGCGCGAGCGGCGAAAAGACGATCGAGCCGATGCCGAGCTCCTCCAGCGTGTCGACGAGGCCGTCGTCCTCGACCCAACGGTTAAGCATCGAATAGCTCGGCTGGTGGATGAGACAGGGCGTGCCCATCTCCTTCAGGATCGCCGCCGCCTCGCGGGTACGCTGCGAGTTGTAGGACGAGATGCCGACATAAAGCGCACGCCCCGAACGGACGATGTGATCGAGCGCACCGCAAGTCTCCTCGAGGGGCGTTTCCGGATCGAAGCGATGGGAATAGAAGATGTCGACATAATCGAGCCCCATGCGTTTGAGGCTCTGGTCGCAAGAGGCGACAAGATATTTCCGGCTGCCCCACTCGCCATAGGGGCCGGGCCACATGTCATAACCCGCCTTCGACGAGATAATGAGTTCGTCGCGCAGGCCGGCGAAATCGGTGCGCATGATCTCGCCGAAGGCGATTTCGGCCGAGCCGGGCGGCGGACCGTAATTATTCGCCAGATCAAAATGGGTGATGCCGAGGTCGAAGGCCGTGCGGCACATGTCCACCTTGCGGTCGTGCGGCGTGTCGCCACCGAAATTGTGCCAAAGACCGAGCGAAATCGCCGGGAGCTTCAAGCCGCTCCGGCCGCAGCGATTGTACTTCATCTTCTCGTATCTGTTTTCCGCCGGTTTCCAGGCCATGACTCATGTTCCTCGTTCGCTTCGGTGGCGTTGAATACCCCTCCCCACGAGGGTCCTCAAGGGGCAGCAGATCGATGAAGGGCCCTTGATCCGCCTGGCGGCCCCTTCTCGCCATCAAAATGGGAGAAGGTGGCGGCAGGCGGATGGCACCCGCGAGGCTCCGGTAAACGGAGGAGGGTCAGCGCAGCAACGCCTGCGCCTCTTCAATGCCGAGCGCCGCCGGCTGGGTGCAGGTTGTCGACAGCGTGACGAAACTTCCCTCCTCGCCGGATTTGAGGATCGACACCATCACGTCGACACCGTGCAGCGTGCGTTCCAGCGAGCAGCGGGCATCGCGCCCCTTGAGGATTGCGTCCGCCATATCCGCGAGCCCCGCCGTCCGATAATTGGCGATCGGGCCGAGCGGATGGTCCCAATTGTTGACGGCGAAGGGGTGTTCCCACATTTCGAGCGGCTGGATGTCCTTATTCCGCCCGCTCGCCTCGACCGTGCCGCCGAAGAAATTCGGATCCGGAACGAAGAGCGAGCCTTCGGTGCCATAAAGCTCCATATTCGCATGACGATGCGACCAGACATCCCAGCTTGCCGAAAGCGTGATGGTTGCGCCGTTCTGGAACTCGAGCAGGGCGTGAATGTTGGTGGGTGTCTTGACCGGGATAACCTCGCCGTTTCTGGGTTCGCTGGTGATGGTCCGCGTCGTGCTCGCCATGGAGGAGAGTGCGCCGACCCGTTTCACCGGTCCGATCAGGTTGATCAGGTTTGCGATGTAATAGGGTCCGAGATCGAGAATCGGCCCGCCGCCCGGCAGGAAGAAGAAGTCCGGATTCGGATGCCACATCTCCATGCCCGGGCTCATGACATGACATGTACCGGAGGTGACCTGCCCGATCTTGCCGGCGTCGATATAGGCGCGGGCAAGCTGGTGCGCCCCACCCAGGAAAGTGTCCGGTGCGCAACCGACCGTCAGCCCCTTTCCGGTGGCAATTCTCCTTAGCTCCTCCCCCTGCTCCAGCGAGAGCACAAGCGGCTTTTCGGAATAGACATGCTTGCCGGCTTCCAGAATGGCTTTCGAGACCGGAAAATGCGCCTCCGGGATTGTTAAATTGACGACGATGTCAACTTCCGGATTGGCGAGCAGTGCATCGATGCTCTGCGCAGTCACGTCGAATTCGGCGCCGCGTGCTTCCGCCGCCGCCGGATTGATGTCGGCACAGGCGGCGATCCGAATGCCCTTGAACAGTGGAGCAAGCTTGAAATAGGTCGTGGAGATATTGCCGCATCCGACGATGCCGACACCAAGTTCTTTTGTCATGGGAGTTTTCCGTCGATCAGTAGGATTGAATCGAAGCCAGCGAGCGCTTGGCGAAACGCCTGAAGTCGCTGGGATTGTCGTGTTCGGCGACAAAATACTTGGCCGAAGTTCTGGAAAGCGCCTGGATCAGTGCCTTCCAGTCGAGCGTTCCCTCCCCGACGTCGGCCCAACCATCCTCGTCCGCATTCTCGCCCTTGGGCGCGATGTCCTTGACATGGACGGCCGTGATGCGGGTCGGATATTTCGAGATCCAGGCGAAGGGGTCTCCCCGCCGCGCACGATCCAGGCGATATCCGCCTCCCAGGAAAGGTCCGGGCCGCCGGCGAAAATCTGGTCGAGCGGCACCGAGCCGTCGGCGAGTGCATGGAACTCGAAGTCGTGATTGTGCCAGCCGAAGTCGAGCCCGGCGTCGCGGAACGGCTTGCCGGCCGCCTGCAGCCGTGCCCCGAATGCTCGCCATCCGCCCGCATCCATCGGGCGCTGGTCCGGCATCAGGTAAGGGCAATAGATAGCGCGAATGCCGAGCGCCTCGGCGATCTCAAGCACGCGGGGCGCGTCGCTTTCCAGCATATCCAGGCCGAAATGCGCGGTCGGCATGGAGAGGCCGTTACGATCGAGCCCGGCCTTGAAATCGGCGATCTCCGCATCCGAGAGGGCCGCGTAAAGGGCTCCGTAGCCTTCCACCTGTGTGTAGCCCGCGGAGCCGACAGCAGAGAGGACTTCGGCAAAAGGCGGGAAATTGCGGGCGCTGTAGAGCTGGAAGCTGACGTCTTTCATGGAAATCTCCTGGTGGTTCGTTGAACGGTTGCCTGGGAGTGCGCGTAAAATGGGACTCACCCTTTTCCCTGGCAGGATTCGAGATCGTAGGCGCTGAAGCGTGGGCTCACGCCCGCGTCGACCGGCAGCCTTGGCGTGAATCGGATCGATTTCGTCTCGCCGGCGGTCAGATCGAAGGCATTGTCGGAATAGCGTCCCTCGACATCGGCCTCGATCATGACGTGCAGCGCCAGCCCGGCGGCCGTTACGGCGACATCGAAGGAACCGTCCGGCCGAGGCGCTGTCTCGATGGTCAGGCCGGAAGGCACGAGATCGAGCGCTTTATAGGTACCGTGGACATAGTGTCCTTCGCCCGTTGCCCCGTTCGAAGCTTCGAAAGACCAGAAGAGCAGCGTGTCGGGTGGAATATCCTTCGCGGCGATGGTCACGAGGGTCGACGCGCGATCGGCCGGGCACGTCCCCGCGGCGGCGAGCAGCGGCTGCCGAGTGCCGTCGAGCGAAACCAGGAACGCCTGCAACTCGACCGTCACCGGCTCGGCCGTGTCGTTCACCATCGAGAAGGCGATTTCCCGCCCATCCGTGGAGGGAATTGCGGCAACGGCAACCGGCTGGAAGAAGCGGCGCGCCATGTAGTGCATCGCCTTCCAATGTCCGCCATAGTCGAGGCTCGACCAGGACGCGACCGGCCAGGTGTCGTTGAGCTGCCAATAGAGCGTGCCCATGCAATGGGGCTTCAGCGACCGCCAGTAGTCGACGGCCGTCCGGATCGCCAGGCCCTGCTGGATCTGGCTCAGATAGACGAAGCTCGGAAAATCCTTGGGGAACCGGAAGTAGCGGAACATGGTGCCGGCGATGCGTTCGTTGCCGCCGGCATTCTTCTGATGCGTCTCCATCACCGGCGAGGCGATGTTGAGGTCGCGCGTTTCGGCGAACTGCCGGATGACCGGCATCGAGGTGTAGGACTGGAATCCGAATTCCGAGCAGAAGCGCGGCCGCACGGTGCGGTAATTGTCGAAGGACTTGTTCTCGTGCCAGACGGACCAGTAGTGCATGTCGCCGGCCCCGTCGGCGTGCCAGGCGTCGCCGAAATCGAGGTATCCGACGGAGGGGCTGGACGGCCACCAGATCGCTTCCGGGCAGGCCTGCTTCATCGACGCCTCGACCGTCCGGTTCAGGCGGTCGTAGGAGACAAGATAGCGGTCGCGATCCCTGCGGCTCTCCTCGAACCAGGTAAGCGCGCCGACAAGCTCGTTGTCGCCGCACCAGAGCGCGACGGACGGATGGGTCGAAAGCCGCCTGACCTGATAGTCCACTTCGGCCGCAACGTTCTCCAGGAAATCCGGCGTCGACGGGTAGAGATTGCAGGCGAACATGAAGTCCTGCCAGACGAGCAGACCGAGCCGGTCGCATAGATCGTAGAACCAGTCGGGTTCATAGAAGCCGCCGCCCCAGACGCGGATCATGTTCATGTTCGCGTCCACCGCCGAGCGGAGAAGGTCCTCGACACTTTCGGGCGTGACGCGCGACATCAGCGCATCCGCCGGTATCCAGTTGGCCCCGCGGCAGAAGATCTCCCTGCCGTTTACCCGGAAGGCGAAGCGGCTTCCCGCCTCGTCCTTATCGGTGACGAGCTCGATCGTGCGGAAGCCGATCTGCCGCGTGACGGTTTCGCCGGGCACCTCCACCTTGAGGGTCGAGAACGCCTGATCGCCGCTGCCGGCCGGCCACCAGCGCCTGGGCTCCTGCACCGTGAAGACATGGGTAAGGCGCGTTTCCCCGGCGCCGACCGCGCAATCCAGTCGTTCGCGCACGCCGTCGAGCATGAAATGAACCGGCACGATACCGGGATCGCGGGCGAAAAGCTGGACCGTCACCTGCAGATCGACGCTGCCGTCATCAAGCCACATCTGGCGCGTGGTGACATGTTCGATGCGAGCCGTTTCCAGCCGGCGGAGCGCCAACGAGCCGTAGATCCCGAGCGGCGCGATGGCGATATTCCAGTCCCAGCCGAAATGGCATTGCGGCTTGCGCAGCATGTTGCCGTTGGCGATCGGCGAATTGCCGTCATGGTAGGGCACGTAGAAGGGTTGCGCCGCCTGCCGCCGCGCTCCCTCGGCAATTGCCGAATGGAGCACGATGCGGATGCGGTTCTCGCCGGCGACGATCGCGTCCGATACGTCGGGTCGATAACGGCGGAAGCAATTCTCGGACTGCAATACGCGCTCATCGTTGACGTAGACCGAGGCGACCGTGTCGATGCTTTCGAAGTCGAGATACCATCCCCCGTTCAGATCGTCGGCATCGATGACGACGGTGCGCTCGAGCACCCAGTCTTTCCGGGCGACCCACTGGATATCGGCCTCGTTTCGGCCGCGATAGGGATCGGCGATGATGCCGGCTCGCTGCAACGCACTATGCACGTCGCCCGGCAGCGCGATCGTCAGGGCGTGGCTGTTGTCGGCGGCGGCAAGCAGCCAATCGCCGGAAAGGTCGATGCGGATGGAATCGCGGTTCGGGGTTTCGGAGGGCATTTCCATGATCCATTCGTGCACCGGGCGGCCTGCACCGGCGCCGTTTCATCGATGCGGACCGAGCCTGGTATCCCGGTCCCCTTCTCGGCTCGTCAGAGGCGGTTTTCACTCTCGGCGTCGAAGATCGACGCCACGCCCATGTCGAAGGTAAGGCGCACGGTGCTGCCCGGCGGGTAGCGCCTCTGGCCGGCAATCCGCACCGACATCGATTGGCCGGCAAATGTCAGCCATAGGAGGTTGTCGGCCCCCATCGGTTCCTCGATGTCGACGACCGCCTGGTGCGCCGGCTCGCCGTCCCTCGCCTCATCGACCTTCACGTGCTCCGGCCGCAGGCCGAGAACGACCTTCCGGCCGGGCTGCAGCCTGGTGTGCGCCGGATAGTCGGTCACGTCGAAAGCGATGCCTCCGACCCGAACGAAGCTGCGTCCGTCCTTTGCCTCCACCTCGCCGCGGAAGAAATTCATCGACGGCGAACCGATGAAGCCGGCGACGAAGAGGTTCTCCGGGGCGTTATAGATCGTCATCGGATCGGCGAGTTGCTGGATCACGCCGCTTTTCATGACGGCGATCCGGTCGGCGAGCGTCAGCGCTTCGATCTGGTCATGGGTGACATAGATCATCGTGTTCTTCAGCGACTGATGCAGGCGCTTGATCTCCACGCGCAGTTCGGAGCGAAGCTTGGCGTCGAGGTTCGACAGCGGCTCGTCGAACAGGAAGACGTCGACATCGCGCACCAGCGCCCGGCCGATCGCCACACGCTGCCGCTGACCGCCGGAGAGCTCCGAGGGTTTGCGCTTGAGCAGCGGCTGGATCTGCAGGATCTCCGCGGCACGCGTCACGCGCTTGTCGATTTCGGCCGGCGGGATCTTGGCGACCTTCAGGCCGAAAGAGAGATTCTTCTCGACGGTCATTTGCGGATAGAGCGCATAGGACTGGAACACCATCCCGATGCCGCGGTCCTTCGGTTCCTCCCATGTGACGTTGCGATCCTTGATGAAGATCTGCCCGTCGGAGACGTCGAGCAGCCCGGCAATGCAATTGAGCAGCGTGGACTTGCCGCACCCGGAAGAGCCGAGCAGGACGAGAAACTCCCCGTGATCGATGTCGAGATTGAGCCTGTCGAGCACGGTGACGGCGCCGAAATTCAACGACAGATCCCTGACAGATACGCTTGTCATGCTTGCTTATCCTTTCACTGCGCCGGCTGCGATGCCGCGGACGAACAGGCGGCCGGACACGAAGTAGACCGTCAACGGCACGAGGCCGGTCAGGATCGTGGCCGCCATGTTGACGTTGTATTCCTTCACGCCCTGAACCGAATTGACGATGTTGTTGAGCTGAACCGTCATTGGGTAGTATTCCGGCCGGGTGAAGACCACGCCGAAAAGGAAGTCGTTCCAGATCCCGGTCACCTGGAGGATCATCGCAACCACGAAGATCGGCAGTGACATCGGCAGCATGATCTTGAAATAGATCGTCCAGAACCCGGCGCCGTCGACGCGTGCGGCCTTGAAGAGCTCCTCCGGCAGCCCGGCGAAATAGTTGCGGAAAAGCAGGGTCAGGATCGGCATGCCGAAAATCGTGTGCACGATGATGAGGCCGGTCAGCGTCCCGTAGACGCCCATTTCTCTGAGCACGATCACGATCGGATAGATCATCACCTGGTAAGGGATGAAGGCGCCGACGATAAGGATGGTGAAGAACAGATCGGCGCCCTTGAACCGCCAGTTGGCGAGCGCGTAGCCGTTCACGGAGGCGATTGCGATCGAGATGATCACGGACGGCACGGTGATGCGCACCGAATTCCAGAAGCCGCGGGAAAGCCCGTCGCAATTCAGTCCGGTGCAGGCCTCCGCCCAGGCCTTCACCCAGGGCTCGAAAGTGATCTCGAGCGGCGGAGCGAAGATGTTGCCGACGCGGATCTCGGGCATGCCCTTGAGCGAGGTCACGATCATCACGTAGAGCGGCAGAAGATAGTAGAGCGCCACGACGATCAAAGTGCCGTAGACGATGATATTGCGGCGGGAGAGCGTCCTGCGCGGCTTTCTGCCGCGAGGGCCGGCCACGAGTTCCGGGAGCAGTCTCGTAAGCCGCGGCCATGCTGTTGTTTGCGATGTTATCCACGCTTGCGGCCTCCTCCGAACTCCAGATATGCCCACGGCACGATGATGATCGCGACAGTCACGAGCATCATTGTGGAGGCGGCAAAGCCCTGGCCCAGGTTCTGCGCCTGGAACATGTAGTCGTAGACGTATTTGGCCGGCACTTCGGAGGCGATCCCCGGGCCGCCGCTCGTCTGCGCCACGACGAGGTCGTAGACCTTGACGATGCCGCTCGCGATGATCACCAGAGTGGTGATGAAGACGCCGCGCATCATCGGGATGATGATCAGCACATAGGTCTTCCACATCGGGATGCCGTCGACCCGCGCCGCTTTCCAGATGTCCTCGTCGATCCCTCGCAGCCCGGCGAGCATCAGGCACATGACGAGGCCCGTTCCCTGCCACAGCGCGGCGATGAGAATGCCGTATATGACGATGTTCGAGTTGTAGAGCGGGTCGAAGGAGAAGCTCGTCCATCCAAGCGACCTGACGATCGACTGGATCCCGTATTGCGGATTGAGCAGCCATTGCCAGACGAGGCCGGTGACGATGAACGACAGGGCGAACGGATAGAGCATGATCGTCCGGAACGTGTTCTCGAAACGGATCTTCTGATCCATCAAAGCGGCCAGCACGAAGCCGATCACCAGGCTGAAAATCAGCGAGAGGCAACCGAAGACCGCCAGGTTCTGGATCGAGACCAGCCAGCGGGGCGCAGCCCACAGCCGCTCGTACTGGTCGAAGCCGACAAAGGCGAGCCGCGGCAGGAGCTTGGAATTGGTAAAGGAGTAGACGACCGTCCAGGCCGTACCGCCCACGAAGATGACCAAGGCCGTGAGGATCATCGGGATAGAGGCGATCTTCGCATTCAGGTTTCGCAGCCACTGGTTCGGCCGCGCCGAACCACGTGTTAGACCTGTCATGTTTCCTCCTCCGAACTGCAAAAGGTTTTCATGTAATCGGGCACCTGCGGCAATGCGGCTGAGGCCCGTTTGCCTCCCTCGCCCGCCACGCCTGCGCCGACAAAATCAGCGCAGGCGGCGCGTTTTCACCGTGCTCCCGGCGAGGGAAGATCAGCCCCGTCAAAGCGCGGGGCCTGGAGCGCCGCTCTCAATCCGCAGCCGCGATGATGTCGGCGAAACGCTTCTGCGCATCTTCCGGCGTCATGGAGTGGTTCGCGAAGAACTCGGAGAAAAGGTCCTCCTTCTGCTTCTGGCTGTCGGCCGACAGAAGCTGGTCCGTGCCCTGGATCACATTGCCCTTTGCGAGGATATCGAGCCCCTTCTTCATGCAGTCGTTCGCAGCCGCAAGATCGACGTCCCCGCGTACCGGCAGAGAGCCTTTCTTCAGATTGAAGGCCACCTGCGTTTCCGGCTTGAGCAAGGTCGACGCCAGCACTTCCTGCGCCTTCGACTTCTCCTCGTCCTCCAGAAGCGGGAAGTAGAACGCATCGCCGCCGGTCGAGATCACCTCGTTGACGCCGAGACCCGGAAGGCAGGTGTAGTCCACGCCGGCTTTCTGACCCGCAAGCTGGAACTCGCCCTGGGCCCAGTCCCCCATGATCTGCCCGCCAGCCTTGCCGGTGATGACCATGTTGGTCGCCTGGTTCCAATCCTGGACGTTGGTGCCCTTCGACATGCGGCGGGCATCGTCGGCAGCCTTGAAGACTTTGGCGATTTCGGGCCCGGCTGCCACTTCCTCGTCTTTCTGGGCGAAGACTTTCTCGAAGTTCTCCTTGCCGGCGATCGCAACCATCAGCACGTCGAAGGCGCCCGCCGCCTGCCATGGCTGGCCGCCGACGGCGAGCGGAACGATTCCGGCCTTCTCGAGCGCCGGGGCCGCAGCGACGAACTCGTCCCAATTCTTCGGAACTTCGACGCCCGCCTGCTTGAAGGCTGCATTCGAAAGCCACAGCCACTGCCAGGAATGGATGTTGACCGGCGCGCAATAGATCTTGCCTTCGATCGTGCAGGAGTTGAGCAGGCTCGAGGGCTTCACGACTTCCTTCCAATTCTCCTTGGTGGCGATGTCGGTGAGATCGCGCATCAGGCCCGCCTGCACCAGCTCTTCCGCCTGACGGCCGTGGTTGAACTGGGTGGCGGCCATTGGATCACCGCCGGTTATGCGGCTGATCATGATCGGGCGTGCGGTGCCCCCGGAGCCGGCGATCGCACCGTCGACCCACTTGTTGCCGGTCGCATCGAAAGCTTTCGCCAGCTCGGCAACCGCCGCGGCTTCACCACCCGAAGTCCACCAATGCGTGACCTCGAGATCGGTCGCGTTGGCAGCGCCGAATGGCAAGGCAGTGGCTGCGCCCAAAGCGGCAGCTAGAAAACGCAATTTCATGAGTGTCCTCCCTCACTGTAACGTTGCCGGAAAAACTTAGTTCAAAGATTTTCTCTGCGCAACACCTACAACGGGCAATTCACGACAAATACACAAATACAACTTTCAGTGGCGCTCGCCCGTAGGTGGAACGCCTGTCGAGAGGCAAGGAACTCGACGGGAAATCGCGATAAGCTCGTTGATTTTGGGCGTTTTCGCAGATCTCTCATCCCGGCGAAACCTTTCATGGCTTCCCATACGCCACATCGACGCTCTCCGCAGCGCAACTCAACCTGAGGGTTACGCCCTTCGCATTGCAGCAACGAAAATGCTCGACATCGCTCCTGTATCGTTACAGATTTTGGGTTGAACTCAGGCGTAGACGGATGTGGCCGGCAGCCGTAGTTCGTATATAAGGCGGGACGACGCGGCCTCCGGTTGAAGGGTAGCGACGAGGGCCGCGATTCAGGAGAGCGGATTGGCGTGACGGGCATGGATGGCAAGACGAAGAACAGAGCGACGACGGCGCCGCCGGTCGAAGGCGGCAGACCGACCCTTAAGACGATCGCCTTCATGACCGGGCTCGGTGTTACGACCGTCTCGCGTGCCCTGAAGGATGCTCCGGACATCGGTGCGGAAACCAAGGAGCGCGTCCGCCTGGTAGCAAAACAGATCGGTTATCAGCCCAACCGGGCGGGCGTCCGCCTCAGAACGGGCAAGACGAATGTCATCAGTCTCGTGCTGACGCTGGAGGAAGAGATCATGGGCATTACCAGCCCCATGGTCATCGGCATCACCGAAATTCTCGCCGGCACGCAATACCACCTGGTCGTGACGCCTTACAGTTCGGCCAAGGATCCGCTCGGCCCGATCCGCTACATTCTCGATACCGGCGCGGCGGACGGGGTGATCATTTCGCGGACCGAGCCCAACGATCCGCGGGTAACGCTTCTAACCGAGCGCCACCTGCCCTTCGCCACCCATGGGCGAACCAAAATGGGGCTGATCCATCCCTATCACGACTTCGACAATGAACGCTTCGCCTACGAGGCGGTCCGCAAGCTCGTCGACCGCGGCAGGCGGCGGCTGGTGCTCCTCGAACCGCCGCCGAATCTGACCTTCCATTCGCACATGCGCACCGGCTTCGAGCGGGGCCTGAAAGACTTCGGCGCGGAAGCGGTAAGCTTTCACCAGGTCAACATCGACCACAGCCTGGTTGCCATCCGTGATGCGTTCGAGAAGCTGATGCGTTCCCCCGATGCCCCCGACGGCGTGGTGTCCGGCAGCGGTTCCGGCGCGATCGCGTTGATTGCCGGGATCGAAGCGGCAGGCAAGAAGGTCGGGGAGGACGCGGAAATGGTGTCGAAAGTGCCGAGCGACTTCCTGCGCTGGCTGCGCCCGGAAGTCATGACGATGTATGAGGACATCCGCATTGCCGGGCGCGAGCTCGCAAAGGCTGTGATCGGCCATATCGAAGGCCACCCCCCAGATACGCTTCAGAGCCTCAGCCAGCCGGAATTCCAGCCGCCGATGGCGAGGTCGGCGGTATCATAGATCTGCCGTGCCTGTTGCGGCCACCCCGATTCCTGGGCCTGCCATAGGGAGCCGACCCGCCGAAAACCTCGCGTCAAGAGAACGCTTCCGCGCCGACGCAGCAGGGCTCAAATCCTCGCGGCCGGCCAGTACTTGTCGTCGGTAAAATCGCTTGGGACGGGATTGAGCTGCTCGAGCTTTCCGGCGACGAAATCGATCTGCATCTTCAGGTACCGGATTGGCCCCGGGATAGGCGCGCCCGTTGCCAGACTCCGCACCCTCCACTGCTCATAACCGGCCGCCTTTATGCGTCTCTCCGCCTCGTCGCGGATGGTCATCGATCCGGCGGCCGTGACCTCCGCCGCCTTGCCCCCTTCGATCACTGTGAATTTCATGCCTGCCTTCTCGAATGGCTCCCTTATTGAGATCTTAGACGCCGGAGCTTGCCTGGACTTGTCGCCGGATCGCGATGATTTAAGGTCGGTTCGACCTAAAATCACGACCGCGATCGATTCATAACAAGTTGAGACGCTGGATGCCGGCGGAAAACCGCACACACTTTTCCTCGCCCCGCTTTAGAGGGGCGGCCATCCGCCCCTCTAAACTCATGCGAATTCAAGCGTTCAGGCCGCTGCCCCACGGACCGTGATGGCTGTCTGCGCCATCGATACGGTCGAACCCGTGGGCGCCGAAGAAGTCGCGCTGCGCCTGGATGACATTGGCCGTGCCGCGGCCGCGGCGGTAGCTGTCGAAATAGCCGAGCGCCGAGGCCAGCGCAGGCACCGGAAGACCGCCGAGAACGGCCGTCGAAACCACCCGTCGCAATGCACCATCGCTCTCCTTGACCATGGCAGCGAAAGCCGGGGTGACGATCAGGTTCGCCGCATCCGGTGCCTTGGTGAAGGCGGTGGTGATCTCGTCGAGGAACTGCGAGCGGATGATGCAGCCGGCGCGCCAGATCTTTGCGATCGTGGGCATCGGCAGGTTCCAGCCGAACTCCTTCGAAGCCGCCGCCATCACTGCGAAGCCTTGCGCATAGGCGCCGATCTTGGCGGCGAGCAGCGCGTTTTCGAGGTCCTTGATGAAAGCGTCCCTGTCAGCCACCTTGATTTCGCCGACCGGCGGCAGACCGAGAACCTTCTCGGCGGCTTCCCGCTCTTCCTTCGCCGAGGAGATGCTGCGGGCTGCGACCGCCGCCTCGATCGCGGTCGCCGGCACGCCCATGTTCTGCGCCTCGATCACCGACCATTTGCCGGTGCCCTTCTGACCGGCCTTGTCGAGGATCATATCGACGATGGGATTGCCGGTCAGCGGATCGGCGGCCTTCAGGACCTTCTCGGTGATTTCGATCAGGTAGGAGTTGAGCCGGCCCTTGTTCCAGGCACCGAAGACCTCGCCGATCTCCTGTGCCGTCATCTTCAATCCGTCACGCAGGATGCCGTAAATCTCGGCGATCATCTGCATATCGGCATATTCGATGCCGTTGTGGATCGTCTTGACGAAGTGCCCCGCCCCGTTCTCGCCGAGCCAGGCGACGCAGGGGTCGCTATCGTATTTCGCAGCGATCGAGGTCAGAACTTTCTCGACGCGACGATAGGATTCTTCCGTGCCGCCGACCATGATCGAGGGCCCATGACGGGCGCCTTCCTCGCCACCGGAGACACCCATGCCGATGAAGGTGAGGCCCGAATCCTTCAGGCCCTCGAAACGGCGCATCGTGTCGCGGAAATTGGCGTTGCCCGCATCGATCATGATGTCGCCCTTGGCGAGATGGGGTTTCAGGGCCTCCATCTGCTGGTCGACCGGATCGCCGGCCTTGATCATGATGATGATCGGACGCGGCGGGCGGATGGCGGCGACGAATTCTTCGATCGTTTCGCAGGGAACGATCTGGTCCTTCAGCGCGCCGGCCTCAGCATAGAATTTGCGCGTCGCGTCGACCGTGCGGTTGAAAACGGCGATCCTGTTGCCTTTTTCAGCGATGTTGAGCGCCAGGTTCGAGCCCATGACTCCGAGACCGATTAGGCCGATTTCCGCCTGTGACACGTGATTGCCTCCATTGGACAGGGAGAGCCGGCCACGGCGCGCAATCGCGCGCGTGCCGGCCCTTCGAATTGATCTGCGCGTGTCTGTCACCCCCAGAAAATCAGGGACCGACGGCACGCGGCGGCGGAGGCTGTTTTGGCATTCAAATCGATTTACGACAAGCCGTTCCTGACAAAATCAAACCTTTTCCGGCCCCTGTTCGACGCCGTGAACACGCGCCGGAAGGCACCCTCTACATCCTCATTCTACATGCGTCCGAAGCGAATCCACGGGATATATCGCCTCCTGCCGCGTGTTCTGCCCGATCCAGCCCCGTAGAGCCTTGATCTAAGTCGAGTTTGCGCCCTAATGCCGCAGAACACGTCCGAGTCCCCGCGCGACGGGAATGGGGCCGGCGCAACCTCCAATGCAATAGGAGCGAGGACCGTATGGAAACGATCATCGGCTTTCTGAACACGATCTTCTGGGGCTATGTGCTCATTTATGGTCTGCTTGCGGTCGGCCTCTATTTCACGGTCCGGCTCGGCTTTCCCCAAATCGTTCATTTCGCCGAAATGTTCCGGGTCTTAAGCCGCGGCGGCAGCAAGGATGCGGCCGGAATCAGCCCCTTCCAGGCGCTTATGGTCAGCCTCGCCTCACGTGTCGGAACCGGTAACCTCGCAGGCGTTGCGGTCGCTCTCTATCTCGGCGGACCCGGCGCGACCTTCTGGATGTGGATCGTGGCGTTCGTCGGCATGGCGACCGCCTATGCCGAGAGCGCGCTGGCTCAGCTGTACAAGATACGCAACGAGGACGGGCAATATCGCGGCGGGCCGGCTTTCTATATCGCTCGCGGCCTCAATGCGCCCTGGGCGGCCACGATCTTCTCGGCCTGCCTTATCCTTTCCTTCGGTCTCGTGTTCAACGCCGTTCAGGCAAACTCGATCGCCGATGCGGTCGAAGGCGCCTTCGGCGTGCCCAAACTCGCAGTGGGCGTGGCCGTTGCGCTACTCTCCGGCGTGGTGATCTTCGGCGGCATCCGCCAGATTGCCCGCGTCGCCGAGATTGTCGTCCCCTTCATGGCCGCGGCCTATCTGCTCACGGCCGTCTACGTGCTGATCGCAAATGCCTCGGCGGTGCCGGGCGTACTCTGGACGATCATCTCGAGCGCCTTCGGTTTTCAGGAAGCGGCCGGCGGCATCACCGGCGGGATTGCTGCGGCGATGCTCAACGGCGTCAAACGCGGCCTCTTCTCGAACGAGGCGGGCATGGGTTCGGCTCCGAATATCGCAGCCGTGGCGACGCCTGTACCGCACCATCCCTCGTCGCAGGGCTTCGTGCAGTCCCTGGGCGTTTTCATCGACACGATACTGATCTGCACCGCGACATCGGTGATGATCCTGCTTTCGGGCACGCTGGAACCCGGCTCCGGCGTCACCGGGACACAGCTCACACAGGCAGCGATGAGCACGCATATCGGCTCGGCCGGGACCTATTTCATCGCCATCGCGATCTTCTTCTTCGCTTTCACCTCGATTATCGGCAACTATTCCTACGCCGAAAACGCGCTGACCTATCTCGGCGGGGGCAACCGACTCGGGCTTATGATCATGCGTTGCGCCACGCTGGCGATGGTCGTCTGGGGAGCCTACGAAAGTATCAGCACCGTTTTCGACGCGGCCGACGCCTCCATGGGACTGATGGCGACGATCAATCTCGTCGCGATCCTGCTCCTTTCGGGGACCATCGCAAAGCTGACGAAAGATTATTTCGAACAGCGCAAAGCGGGCGCCGTCCCGGTTTTCCACGCGGCCGATTATCCGGAGCTGCAGGGAAAGATTGATGGCGAGATCTGGTCGCGCGATTAGCGACAGGGCGGGACCGCCGAGGCATTCCTTGCCTCGGTGAGAGGGCATTGACCGCGCGGGTTCGCCGGCGCAAAAAGGGCAATGGGAACGTCCTGCCCGGCATACCACAAAGACGCTGGCGCCGCCGACCGGCTCCAGCGGGAGGTTGCGACCGGCTGTCCAGGCGTCGATAGGCCGAGGCTCTGCCCTCCCGCGCTCGCCCAGACGAGCGGAATCTACCGCGAGCAGTCGCCCCCTGCGGCGCTCGCCTCCTACTTCAAATGCCTCTGGCTGCACCGCATGCCCGACGGCGCCCCCTCGACCATCGCCGTCGTCCCGGACGGTTGCAGCGACATCATCTGGTCGTCGAAGGGGCTGGCCATCGTCGGTCCCGACAGGGTCGCCGCCTTTCCGAAGCTTCCTGCCGGCGAAACCATCATCGGCGCTCGGTTCCGGATCGGCGCGGCGGCGCCGTGGTTACGCACGCCGCTCCGCGAAATCACCGGCCAAACGGTGCCGCTCCATCTCGTCTGGGGTCCGGCTGCGAACGAAATCGAGGAGCGGATGCGCGAAGCAGCGAGCACGCCGGAGCGGCTCGGCGTTCTTGCTGCGGCTCTGCTTGGACGCCTATCCGCCGGCGCCGAGCCTCCGCCGCCGGACATTGCGGCTTGCGTCGCACATCTCCAGCTCGACCGGCTGACCTTAGACGATCCCGTCCGGACCCTTGTCCGTGAGATCGGTACCAGCGAGCGGACATTTCGCCGTCTGTGCCACGAGCATCTCGGCTACGGCGCAAAGACCCTCGACCGCATTCTGCGCCTGCAGCGCTTCCTGGCCGCCTGCCGCGCGCGGCCCGGGGACACGCTGGCAAACATTGCTGCCGATGCCGGCTATGCCGATCAGGCCCATCTTGCCCGGGAGGCAAGAGGGCTCACATCTTTCACGCCGCGCGAAATCCAGCGACAGTTGGCCGCGCGCTTCGGCCTTGGCCGGGTTGAGAATTCCCACATAACAGACTGATTCAAAAGACTATTAGGTGCATGGGCCCGTCGGCGGCAAGGTTGGCCGTTTCGTTCAAGACCGTTGCCCGGAGCAATGCTATAAATTCCAGGACGGAGGAACGCATGGCGACGATGACGGCCCGGATTATCCACACCTCGATCGAGCGCGACTGGCGCGAGGTCTATGCCTTCATGGCAGACCACGAGAAGATGCCGCTCTGGGCGACCGGTCTCTCCTCCGGGCTCACGCGCGACGGCGACGAGTGGATCGCACCCGGGCCTCTCGGCAATGCCCGCGTCCGCTTCGTCGCCGACAACGAATTCGGTGTGGTCGACCACCTCGTGACACTCGATAACGGCGCGCGCGTCCACAATGCGCTTCGCGTCGTGCCGAACGGCGACGGCGCGGAAGTCATGTTCACCCTGCTCAGGCAGCCCGGCATGACCGATGCGCAATTCGCCGATGACGCGGCCTGGGTCGAAAAGGATCTTGCCGCGCTCAAATCCATCCTGGAAACCGGTAATCACAAGCAGGAAGGCGGCAAAGCCAATGGCCAGCAAAGGTAACGACAAACGCATCGACTATGTCGAGTTCAATGTGACGGATATCGCCGCGAGCAAGGCCTTCTACGGCAGCGCCTTCGGCTGGACCTTCACGGATTACGGCCCGGAATATTGCGAGTTCGCCGACGGGCGGTTGACGGGCGGTTTCACCACACTTGGTCCGGTTCGCAGCGGCGGTCCGCTCGTCATCATCTATGCCGACCAGATCGAGGACGCTCAGCGACGGGTCGAAGCCGCAGGCGGCAAGATCCTGAAGCCTATCTTCACCTTCCCGGGCGGCCGGCGGTTCCATTTTGCCGACCCCGATGGCTATGAGCTGGCGGTGTGGTCGGCGCAGTAGCCGTAAGCCTGTTCATTCGCCGAAGCGGATGAACAGCGCGCCGACGAGCCCGAAGACGACGATGCACTGCAGGATGAACATCGGCCATTCCTGTGCCATCTCGTTTCCTCCTTCGGCTGACGCCGTCACGGTTCTCTTCGCGCATGCCCGGCGCACTCGAGACAATCCCTAAATCGGCACCGATTTAAGGAGGCGGCAGCTTCCGAGGGGAAAGATGTCCGTCAGGAGACCGGCTCAAATCGTCCGCTTGATGTGCCAGCGGTCATGATACCAGAGCCACTGGCCCGGATATTCGCGAACCCAGCTCTCGACCTTGTCGTTCAACATCTGCGCCGTTGCCGTGACATCGACGCTGCCGTCGGCCCTGCGGGGATTTCGACCGCCGGCTCGAGCTCCAGCCGGAAGCGGTTGCCGGGCAGGCGAATGCAACGGGCCGGATAGACCTCGCAATTGAACTGGCGGACGAGCTTGGCAAGCAGCGGGTTCGTCTGCACGGGCTGCCCGAAGAATTTCGTCTTCAGGCCCTTGCGGAACTTCTGGTCGACGAGCACGCCGACTCCGCCGCCGCGTTCGAGCTGCCTGGCAAGGGCGAAGGAGGAGCCGGCATGCGACGGCACGAGGTTGCCCATGCGCTCCTTGCGGAATTCGAATACCCGATCGGCGAGATAGGGATTGTTCGGCGGCCGGAAGAGCACCGTCACGTCGAGGCCGAAAGCCGAGCCGGCAACCGGCAGCATTTCGAAATTGCCGCTATGGGCCGTGAAGACGATGAACGGCCGCGGATTGTCTCGCAGCTCCAGGAAGAGAGGGATGCCCGAAACCTCCACCCTGCCCGGCTCCGCGCGCGCCGGATCGAAGTCGAAGAGCTGATCGAGGAACACGTATTCGGCGGCGAGCCGCCCCATATTACCCCAGCTTTCGAGCGCGATCGCCGCGATCTCGGCATCGCTTTTCTCGGGAAAGGCATTGCGCAGATTGATCAGCGTCAGCTTGTGACGACCGGTTTTCGGCCCTATCCAGCGGGCAACGCGATCCATGAAGTTGATCGCCATGTCCGGGGGAAGAGCTTGAGTATCGTGAGAAGCAGCAGGACGAACTGCGCGATCGACCATTGACGGAAACGATCCGCAGCAAGCACCAGCCGTGTGATCAGCATCCGCACGAAGATCAATCCATCCGCAACACGATCTTGCCGAAGATCTGGCGCGACTCCATACGCTCCAGCGCACGGTCGATATCGTTGAGCCCCACCTCGGTATCGATCACCGGGTGAACGAGCCCGCGCCCCATCTTCTGCATGGCGTTCGCCATGTTCTCCATGCGGCAGCCGAAGGAGCCGAGCAGTTTCAGCTGCTGTTGAAACAGCATCATCAGGTTCATGTCGGTCGAGACGCCGGAGGTCGAGCCGCAGGTCACGAGGCGCCCGCCCCGCTTCATCGACAGCATCGAGCCCGCCCAGGTATCCTTGCCGACATGTTCGAAGACGACATCGACGCCCTTTTTCTTCGTCAGCTTCCGCACGACGCCTTCGAAACGATCGGTCCGGTAATTGATGACGTGGTCGGCACCGAGAGCCTTCGCCCTGTCGATCTTGTCGTCCGATCCGACTGTGGTGATGACCGTGCAGCCGATCTTCTTGGCGAGCTGGATCGCGGCCGTGCCGATACCGGATCCGCCCGCATGGACGAGGATCGTCTCGCCGGGTTCGAGCCTGGCGTTGTCGAACAGCATGTGCTCGACGGTACCGAAGGTGACCGGCGCCAGCGCCGCGCCGATTTCATCGACACCCGGGGTGCAGGCACCAACAGGCGCGCCGGAAGGTTGACCTTCTCCTGCGCGAAGCCGTCCAGATGGAAGCCATGGACGCCTCCGACATGTTCGCAGAGATTGTCGCGCCCCTCGCGGCACGGGCGGCAGAGGCCGCAGGTACGCGCACCGTAGATCGAGACGAGCTGGCCGGGGAGCACATTGGCGACGCCCGGACCGATGCTCTCCACCACGCCGGAGGCTTCCGCGCCGATGACGAGCGGCATCTTGCGCTTGGCGAAAGCCATGCCGCGCCAGCCCCAGACGTCGATATGATTGAGCGCGACCGCCTTGACCCGCAGCGTCACCTCGCCAGGGCCGGGTGCCTCCGGCTCCGGCAGATCGGTGATTTCAAGCTTGCGGTCATCGAGCAATTGCAGGGCGCGCATGGTTTTTCCTTTGCGGCAGGCAGGTATTCGGTCCTCGAGCGGCTCAAGCCGGCTCGGCGGTCATGACGAGGCTGGCGTTCTGGCCGCCGAAGCCGAAGGAGTTCGACAGCACTGCAGTCACCTGCTGGCTGCGCTTTACGTTCGGCACGACGTCGAGAACGATCGCGGGGTCGGGGTTCTGGTAGTTGATCGTCGGCGGCAGCGTGCCGCTGAGCATCGTCTGGAGCGAGAAGACCGCTTCGACCGCACCGGCTGCCGTCAGCGTGTGGCCGATCATCGACTTGTTGGATGAGACCGGGATCGACGGCAACCGCTCGCCGAAAACCGCGGACATCGACAAATACTCCATCTTGTCGTTTTCGGGCGTGGAGGTGCCGTGGGCATTGATGTAGCCGATCCCGGCTTCGTCGATGCCCGCATCCGCAAGCGCTGCGCGGATCGTCGCGATCGCCGGTCCGCCATCGGGGGAGGAACGCGTGCGGTGGAAGAGGTCGGCCTTTTCGCCGCAGCCCTTGAGAATGCCGTAGATGCGCGCGCCGCGGGCGACCGCCGCTTCCAGCGATTCGAGCACGAGCGTCGCGGCGCCTTCCGCAATCACGAAACCGTCGCGATCCTTGGTGAAGGGCTTCGAAGCCTTTTCCGGCGGCTCGTTCTGTGTGGAGAGCGCCGAGAGCAGCGAGAAGCGGATGAGAGCCTCGGCACTGACCGAGCCGTCGGTCGCAACGGTGAGCGCCCTGTCGGTCCTTCCCTGGCGGATGGCTTCGACGCCGAGCTGTATGGCGGTCGCCCCGGATGCGCAGGCCGTCGAAAGCGTCACCGGGAGGCCACGCGTGCCGAATCGATCGGCAAGACGCTCCGAGATCGAGCCGAAAAGGACGGCCTCGTGGAAGGCCGGATCGGCCTTCTGCCGCATTGCCGCGAGGAAGCGGTTATAGGCGTCGCCCGGCTGGCTCGACGGCGGCGATCGGTCGGCAAGCTCGAAGCGGGCATTCCACTCAGGCTCGATCGGCGGGGCCGCCAGGAACAGCGGGCCGTTGAATTCGCCGGAAAGGCCGGCCTGCGCCAGGGCCTCCAGCGTCGTTTCACGCGCCATCGCATAGGAACGCTCGACGGCATTCTCCGCAGGGATCTCGATGAAGTCGACCGTGCCGCTGATGCGGGTCGAAAGAGCATCGGTCGGGAACCGGGTGATCCTGTGGATGCCCGATACGCCCCCGGTGAGCGCCGCCCAGTTATCGTCGAGCCCCTGCCCGAGCGAGGTGATGACGCCCATGCCGGTGACAGCAACGATCGGACGGCCGAGGTGGTCCTTATAAGCCTTGCTCATAGTTCGAGCTCCTTATTCCGCGGCAAGCACGGCGACGCCTTCGCCACGGGAGTGGCCGATGGTGGTAACGACCGCCGCCCTGGCCGGCGCCAGCATCGGGGCTTCGGCGGCGGGGTCGAAAGGCGGAACCTTGGCTGCGTGTCCGAGCGAGAGCGCGGCCAGGACCATGCCGACCGGAAACTGCGCCTCGATGCCGTGACCGACGAGCCCGCCATAGGCACGGACAGGCCGGCCGGCGAGTTCGGTCTCGAGAAACGCCTTCTCCCGTCCGGCAAGGTCATGGAAGCCCGAGGTGCCGGAAAAGACGACGGTCGACTGCGGATCGAGCTCCAGGGCCGGTTTCGACAAATATCTGAGGCGCGCTTCGAGCCGCCCGTCCTCGCGGCTGCCGCGGTCGCCGCCGATCGCATCGATCGTCGCATAGATGCGGGCGCCGCGCGACTCGGCATATTCGCGCGACTCCAGAACCAGGAAGGCGCCAACGGAGCCGAGGATCATACCGCCCCCGTCCTCGGGCCTGCGCGACCAGATCGGATGCCATTCACCGAGCGCATGGCCCTGGATCGCCTCGATCATCAGGACGATGTCGAGACGCTCGGCCGAAAATGCACCGCCGACGAGCGTGTGGCTCGACTGACCGGCCTTAATGCGGGCAAAGGCCGTCTCGATCGCGGAAATGCCGGCCGCCTCTTCGCCCATGAAAGTGCGCGACGAACCCGTAACCTTGTGCACGATGGAGATGTTGCCGGCGAGAAGGTTCGAAAGCTGCGCCAGAAACAGCGTCGGGCGCAGTTCCGTCGTTAGCTTCTCGTTCAAGAGCCGTTCGCGGTCGTTGCGCTTCAGCGCCTCGTCGACGATGAGCGAGTTGACATTGATGTCGCGCTCGCCGCCGCCGGCCGCGACGATCATGTCCATGCTGCCGCAGGCTTCGAGGTTGTCCTTGAGACCAGCGTCGTCGAGCGCCAGGCCGGCAGCGAAAACGCCGAGGCGCTGCCAGTTCTCCATCTGCCGCTGATCGCCCCGTTTCGGAATCTGCTGCGACCAATCGATTTCCGGCAACGGATGGATCGGATAGGGTGCGAAACGTTCTGTCTCTATGCGGGCCTCAGGCGGCTCGGCCGCGCCGAGCAGCGCCACGTGAGGCTCGGCGCCAACGCCCTGGCTCGTCACGATGCCTACCCCGGTGATCACCACATCGTTCGCGGATTTCCTCATCTTCACTTCTCCGAACCGGCCATCGCGGCCATGAGCCCCAGTTCTTCCGCACGCTTGCGCACGATGTCGCCCAGCGGCACCTGGTCGAACGGAATCGTCCTCAGCTTCAGCTGGGCATCGCATATCTTCTTGCCGCCAGACGCAATCCTGGCCTTCGTCACGGCAAAGCCGGATCCCTCGTGCTCGAGCAGAGCCTCTATCTCAAGCTCGGCATTCGGTTCGACGAAGCTGCGCATCTTGGCACCATCGACCGTCATCAGGAACGGCATTGCGGCGAATTTCGTGGCGGCCAGCACGAGAAAACCGGAAGCCTGCGCCATGGTTTCGATAAGCAGCACGCCCGGGACCAGCGGATAGCCGGGGAAATGCCCCTCGAATACCGGGCTCTTCTCCGGCACGACCGAGCGCGCCACGAGACGGCCTGCCGACAGATCGACGGTTTCGACCCGGTCGATCATCTGGAAATATTCAAGGAGCATTCAGGCTCATCCCATTCGTTTCGCGCTCAAGTAAAAATGCCGATGCCGCCTGTCAAGCGCGGGGCGCGACAGGCGGCATCGGGAAAGGGCCGATCCGTGTCAGCGATGATCGCTAGAACTCCGATCGCAGATGAAAGCGTAATCCACGCGGAAAGCCGCTTGAGGCTTCCTCAACCCGCTTTGGCGGCCCGCAGCTCGTCGATCTTGGCACAGAGGTTCTTCAGCACGAAGTATTCCTCGGTCGAGACCTTGCCTTCGTTGACTTCCTGAGTCCACTGCTCCAGCGGGATCTTGATGCCGAATTCCTTGTCGATCGCAAAAACGATGTCGAGAAAGTCGAGGCTGTCGATGCCGAGATCATCGATCGTGTGGCTTTCCGGCTTGATCGTCTCGCGATCGATCTCGCTCGTTTCCGCGATAATATCGGCAACCTTGTCGAATGTAGCTGTCACGCGCATACCTCTTAAAATTCGAGTCTCTGGCGAACCCTATAGAAAAATGCACCGGAAAAGCCAATGCCCCACAGGCTTTTGCCACCGCGATTTGAAACAGATGTTGCTAAACCGCCAGGAGAGGGCCGTTTACCTAGAAGAAAACCAGAAGCGGCAAGGCGACGATCGCGAAAGCGAGCGCCATCACGGAGCAGGCCGCATAGAAGACGGTGACCGCAGCCTCGATATCCTCTATGGCAGCAACCGCACGTCCGGCATCGTTCATCATGGGCTCGTCGACCTTCACGCCACCATAGATTTCTCGGGCCGGCAAGCTGAATGCCGACGGCGCCTGCCATCGCAGCCTCGGGCCAGCCGGAATTGGGCGAGCGGTGAAGTCCGTGATCGCGCCGCGCCACCTCGATCGCGGTTTTCGCCGCTTCCGCACCGCGCCGGAAATAGGCGCCGGCCGCAATCAGGAGGGCCGAGAGCCGGGCCGCGGGCAGGTTCGCCAGATCGTCGAGCCGCGCCGAAGCCCAGCCGAAATGAAGATATTTCGGGCTCTTGTGGCCGATCATCGAGTCAGCCGTGTTCAGCATCTTGTAGGCAAGAAGTCCGGGAAGTCCGGCAACCGCATACCAGAAAGCGGGAGCGACGACGCCGTCTGAAAAGTTTTCCGCAAGGCTTTCGATCGCCGCCCGGCAGACGGCCGGCTCGTCGAGTGTGTTCGGATCGCGCCCAACGATCATCGATACCGCCTTGCGGCCACCCGCAAGTCCATCGCGTCGCAGGCCGACGGCAACCCGGGAAACGTGATCGGCAAGGCTCTTTTGGGCGAGGAAGACGGCCACCGTGACAACCTCCAGCAAAGAGCCGAGGGCGCCAAGCACATCGAAAAGCCGCGCGAGCACGACACCCAAGGCCGTGGCTCCGGCGAGCAATACCAGAATGCCGACGACACCGCGGAATTTCAGCCAGGCCTTGGTGAATTCGCCGCGGTTAAGCGCCTCGTCCACGAATTCGACCGCCTTGCCGAAGAACACCACCGGATGGGTCAGACGCGACCAGAGCCAGTCCGGATCGCCGAGGATGCGGTCCAGCAGCAGCGCCATCACGAGGATCAGAAGTATTTCAGCCGACACTACACACCCATCCGGTTCAAAGCCTCGGCGAGACGACGGTCGCCCTGCGCGTTCGGCGACAATCCGATACGCAGCCAGCGCGGATCGTAGTCGAACTTTCGCGTCAGGATATGCGCCTCGCAGAGCGCCGCGTGAAGATCGTAAGCCCGTTCGTGTTCTACGAGCGTGAAGAGGCCGGTGCCGCCGACCACCTCGAGCCCCGCGCCGAGAAGCACCGCGTCGAGCGCGGCCTTGCGTTCCGCGATGCCGGCCTTGATCCCCGGCGTGTCGCTTTCCATCAGCTTCGCCGAAATGGCAAGTGCCGGACCCGAGACCGACCAGGGGCCGAGCCAGTCACGAAACGACTGCTCGATCGACCGGTTCGAGACCACAAAGCCGAGCCGAAGGCCCGCAAGACCGAAGAATTTCCCGAAAGAACGGAAAACGACGAGGTTGTCATTGGCGGCAACGTGTCCGGCGACGCTTGCGTCCGGCTCCAGATCGCCGAAGGCCTCATCCACCACGAGCAGGCCGTCATGCACCCGCATCGCTTCCGCCATTGCAAGGATTTCCTCCGGCGGAAAGAGCCGTCCGGTCGGATTGTTCGGATTGACGACGACCGCCAGGCCGTGCGCCGTCTGGAGATCACCGGCGCATGTGACGGAGTCGACGGAAAGGCCGGCGGCTTTCAGAACGCGCGCATATTCGCCATAGGTCGGCGCAAATACGGCGACGCGCTTTCCCTGAACCGCGATCCGCGGGAGCAATTGAATGACGGCCTGCGTTCCGGGCACCGGCAATGGCATGAGTTCGCCGGTTCGGTAGTAGCCCCTGGCCGCCGCACGCGCCGCCTCTTCCACATGCTGATCGGGCAATCGGTGCCAGACGCGCCCGTCGATTTCCGGCAGGGCGACGGGACACGGGTTGATCCCCGTCGAGAGATCAAGCCAGTCGTCGGGCGTGCCGCCGAAGCGCGCTGCAGCTTCCGTGATCCCGCCGCCATGAATGATGGGAGCAGCCATGATCATTCCGAGAAATCGATGAGATGCATGAAGGAGCCGGCAACATTCCGGCGACGGAGGCCGGCGCGGCCGAGATCGAGCCCTGCCGCGTCCCGTGCCGTGAAGAGCGGCTCAGCCGCTCCCTCCGAAACGATCGTGGCATAGTGAAATTCGTGCGCGGTCATCGGTCCGCGGAAAAACACGTCGTCGACCGGTGTCACGCGCCGGTAGCCGAGATGCCGCTTGCGTTCGGCAAAGCTCGTGACGAGCGGCAAAAGCCCGAGCATCTCGTAACGCCCGCCATCCGCCGCGACAAGCCCGTCGCCCAGCACCATGTAGCCGCCGCACTCCCCGAAGATGCGCGCCCCGTCTCCAGCGGCCTTGTGCATGGCAGCGCGGAAATTCGAAGCATTGGAGACCTGTTCCGCATGAAGCTCGGGATAACCGCCGGGGAGATAGACCGCATCGGCAAGCGGATCGGGCCCCTCGTCCGCAAGAGGCGAGAAGAACGTGATTTCGGCCCCCTGCCCGCGCCAGCCGGAAAGAAGATGCTCGTAGCAGAAGGCGAAGGCCACGTCTCGTGCGACGGCTGTCCGCTGGCCGAGCGGCGTTAGCGTCCCGGCCGTCTCTCCCACCGTCAGCGGCGTCGCCGCAGCAAGCACCGCCTCGAGATCGCAACCCGATGCGACCCGCATTGCCGCGTGATGGATGAAGGCTTCCAGCGATCCATGCTCGCCTGCCTGTACGAGGCCCAGGTGGCGTTCGGGCAGCTTCAACGCTGCGTCCTGCCGCAGCACGCCGAAGACCGGCATCGCAATACCGGCAAGCGCATCGCGCAGCATTCCCTCATGCCGGTCGCTGCCGACCTTGTTCAGAATGACGCCCGCGACACGGACATCGTCGCGGTGACGGGCATAGCCGCCAACCAGGGCGGCCACGGAATGGGAGAGGCGCGCGCAATCGACGACCAGGATCACTGCAAGTCCGAGTGCTGCGGCGAGATCCGCCGGCGCGCCCGTGCCATCCGCCGCGCCGTCAAAGAGGCCCATCATCGCCTCCATGATCAGCACCGACCCGTCTTCCGTCGCAGCCGCCGCATTGGCAAGGAGCAGTTCGGGGCGCATTGCCCAAGGGTCATAATTGAAGCAGGGTTTGCCGCTGGCAGCCGTGTGAAAAGCCGGGTCGATATAGTCCGGTCCCGCCTTTCCAGGCGCGATCGAGAGCCCGCGCCGTTTCAATGCCCGCATCAGGCCGAGCGTGACCGTGGTCTTGCCCGAGCCGGAGCTCGGGGCTGCAATCATCACTCCATTCATGCCGGATTCCGGAGAATGCGGCTCGAAAACGGATCGGGAGCGAGCGCCCGGCCATCGAGAGCGCCAAGCCAGTCGAGCGAGGCGCGCAGCCGGACGACTTCGCCGACGACGACGATTGCCGGCGGCTCGAGCCCCGAAGCGGTTACATCGGTCTCAGCGGACGAAAGCGTGGTTTCCAGCACCACCTGCTCCGGCGTCGCGGCATTGCAGACGAAAGCCACAGGCTCGTCCGGCGAGCGGCCGGCGGCGATCAGGTTGGCCGAGATCTGGCCGATATGCTTCATCGCCATGTACATGACGATCACCGGAGAGCCCTTGGCAATGCCTTCCCAATTGATCCTGTCCGGCACGACGCCGGAAGAATCATGGCCGGTGAGGAAAGTCACCGCGTGGTTCACCTCCCGATGCGTGACCGGAATACCGGCATAGGCAAGCCCGCCTATGCCCGCGGTGATCCCGGGAACGATGCGAAACGGGATGCGGTGCTCGACCAGGGTCAGCGCCTCCTCTCCGCCGCGGCCGAAGACAAAGGGATCGCCACCCTTGAGGCGCAGCACCCTCTTCCCTTCACGTGCCAGTTCGACCAGCCGCAGCGAGATATCGCGCTGTTTCGGCGAAGGCTTGCCGCCGCGCTTGCCCGCAAATTCGAGTGCGGCACTCGCTTTGGCGAGCTTGAGGCAATCACCGTTGACCAGCGCATCGTGAACGATCACATCCGCCTGGCGAAGCGCGTTGGCTGCGTGCAGGGTCAGAAGGCCGGGATCGCCCGGGCCCGCGCCGACGAGCCAGACCGAACCCGGCTCGAGATCAGGCAGGCCGGCAAACATGTCGGTCATCGGTCGATACTCCGGGCAAAGCAAGGCATTCTATCCGATCCGACGAAGGAAAAACTTGAAGTCGTTATGCAGGAAACAATGGCAGATAATTGAATCCGCTCATCAAAGAAACTGCAAAATTCGGCCGAGGCCATCACACGGCTCCCTTTGCAAAATCAGCCGGTCCGGCGATTGCCGCCGTCGCCCGCACCGATCGGATCTTAGGTACAAGCAGAACCGCGTCGCACCCGGCGGCCGCCAGAGCCGCGCCTTCAGCGACGCCGTGGCAACCCGTATGGGCAAAGACGACCTTCGATGGATTTTTTAGACGCGACGATTGCGCCTCCAGCGTGGCAGCGTCGAAGAAATGCGTGGGCACCGAAAAGTGCCGCGCCACCGCATGGATCGCGGGCTCATCGGTCCGCGCATCCAGAGAGGCGACGAGTGCGATATCCGTGCCGGAAGCGCCGGCATCCGCCAGCGCCTGTTCGGCAAGCGCGATCACCTCTTCGGGCGCAGTGTTGCGCTCGCAGCCAAGGCCGAGCACGAGTTCGGCGGTGATGTGTCCTTCGGCGGAAGGCATATGCGGTGCGGCTCCCATGCGGCGTCGGCGTTCCATACGAAGCGCCGGCCTGGCAGATGCCACGTACCGGTCCGGACAGCACCGGATCAAGCCCCCTGCATGGGTCAGCCGCACCGGACGCTCTTTCAGTCCGCCTGAACGGACGCCGTCGCATGATCGTCATTTTTATCGGAGCGTTTCAGGTCGGTCAAACCGGATTGCGCCATCCACGTGTCGCAAACCGTGCGGCCACGAAATCGCCCTCAAGACAATTCTTTGCATTTCGGCGTCAGCTCTGACACAAGGCGGCTGAAGCAGTTCCGCCGCCCTATTTGCTCGAGACTCCAGTGCACGACCTAGCCCTCCACATACTGCTCTTTCTTTTTGCGGCCGCATTCCTTGCCGGCTTCATCGATTCGATCGCCGGCGGCGGCGGGATGATCACCATCCCGGCCATGCTGATTGCGGGATTCCACCGCTCGAGACGCTGGGCACCAACAAGCTGCAGTCCCTTTTCGGCTCCGGGTCGGCGAGCATCGCCTATGCCCGGCACGGCCATGTGAACCTCAGGGAGCAGCTCCCGATGGCCCTGATGTCGGCGGCGGGCGCAGTATTGGGCGCCTTGCTGGCGACGGTCGTTCCCGCGGACGTCCTGGAGGCTGTGCTGCCGTTCCTGTTGATCGGCATCGCGCTCTACTTCGGCTTCAAGCCGAATATCGGCGACATCGACAAGCATCGGCGGCTGTCGGTGTTCCTGTTCACCATCACCTTCGTGCCCCTGATCGGCCTCTATGACGGCGTTTTCGGTCCGGGCACAGGTTCCTTCTTCATGCTCGGTTTCGTCTCCCTCGCAGGCTACGGCATCCTCAAGGCGACGGCGCACACGAAATTCCTGAATTTCGGCTCCAATATCGGCGCATTTTTCGTCTTCCTGCTTAGCGGCGTCGTGCTCTGGAAGATCGGCCTGACGATGGGCGTCGGCCAGTTCCTCGGCGCGCAGGTCGGCTCGCGTTATGCGATGGCAAAGGGCGCGAAGATCATCAAGCCTTTGCTGGTCGTCGTTTCGATCGCGCTCGCCATCCGGCTGCTCGCCGATCCGGGATATCCGCTGCGGATCTGGCTGGGGCTTTAGGCCAGTCGAAAACCGATGAGCGTTCAGCCGCTCCAGACGAGATGTCCGCCGCCCAGATCCGATGGCGGCGGGAAGGACGGCACATAGTCCAGGGCGCGCACGGGACTGGGCAGGTCTTCCGCTTTCGGCACGAAGTCCCGGCGTGCCCGACCCGGATCTGCCACGGGAACGGCAGCCATCAGTTTCTTCGTATAGGGATGCTGCGGATTCTCGAAGATCTGCCGCCGCGTGCCCGTTTCGACGAAACGGCCCATATACATGACCGCTACCCGATGGCTGATTTGCTCGACGACTGCCATGTCGTGAGAAATAAACAGGTAGGAGACGCCGGTCTCGTCCTGGATGTCCTGCAGGAGATCGAGCACCTGAGCCTGGATCGACACGTCGAGTGCCGCGACGGACTCATCTGCGACGATGAGCTTCGGTGAGAGAGACAGGGCGCGCGCTATGCAGATGCGCTGCCGCTGACCGCCCGAAAACTCATGCGGGTAGCGCTTCATCTGCTCGGGCGACAATCCGACCCGCTTGAAAAGATACTCCACCCGGTCACGCAGCTCGCTTCCGCTTGCAAGGCCGTGGATCACCAGTGGCTCGGCCACCAGATCGCCGACGCGCATTCGCGGATCCAGCGATGCGTAAGGGTCCTGAAAGATCATCTGGACGTCGCGCAGGATGGGCCGCATGGTGCTCCCCGCAAGCCATGCGTGGAGCGTCCGTCGACCCGGATGTCTCCCGTCCACGGGACAAGGTTCAAGAGCGCCTTGCCGGTCGTCGACTTGCCGCAACCGGATTCTCCGACGAGAGACAGCGTCTCACCCCTGCGCACGGAGAAAGAAATGCCTTCCACCGCGTGAAGTCGCCTGACCGGGCGCTGAAGGATGCCGCCCTTGATGTCGAAACGCACCGTCAGGTTCTCGACCAGGAGCATCGGCTGTTCGTCGCCTGGCTGAGATCCTGCCGCGACCGCCTTCCCCGCTGCGCGTTTCGGTGCCTCCGTCCCCGCCATTTCGCCGAGGCGCGGCACAGCGGAAAGGAGTTCCTTCGTGTACGCATCCTGCGGATGCGCGAAAAGATCCCTGCTGGTTGCGTGCTCGACGGTGCGGCCATGCTTCATCACCAGCACCTCGTCGGCCATCTCCGCGACCACGCCCATGTCATGGGTGATCATGATCACCGAAATCCCATGATCGGCCTGCAGCTTGCGAATAAGGGCGAGGATCTGCGCCTGAACCGTTACGTCGAGCGCCGTCGTGGGCTCGTCGGCGATCAGAATTCGCGGGTTCTGCGCGAGTGCCATCGCGATGACGATGCGCTGACGCAAGCCGCCGGAAAGCTCGTGCGGATATTGGCCGAGCCGCCGCTCCGGCTCCGGGATCTGAACCTGGTCCAGGAGTTCTACGGCCCGCACCCGCGCGGCGCGCCGGCCACTGGCGTTTCCATGCGCGGTGATCGCACCGATCAGCTGATTGCCGACCGTCATCACCGGGTTGAGCGAGGTCATCGGCTCCTGGAAGATCATCCCGATCTTGCGCCCGCGAATTTGCCGCATGCGCGCTTCCGGAAGCGCCAATATGTCCTCGCCATCGAGAGTGGCCGAGCCGCCCGCAATACGTGCCATCGGCTTCGGCAGCAGCTGCATCAGCGAAAGCGCGGTCATCGACTTTCCCGATCCGCTCTCGCCTGCAAGACAAAGCGTCCTGCCGGGAAGAAGATCGAAGGACAGACGCTCCACCACGACCTTCGGCCCGGTCGGCGTGGCCACCTGGACGGTCAGTTCCTTCACGGAAAGCAGAGAGGAAGTCATCGGGCAGAGGCCTCGGCAATGTCATCAGGAGGACGCCCTGCCCCGCCGAGGCGGAACAGGGCCGTTCGTCACGCAAAGACGATGCGCGGGAAATAGAAGGACACGACCCAGTTCGGCTGGTCGACGACCTCACTGATGCGGAGGTCGCCGCAGACCGAGCACAGCATATAGGCGTCTTCCGGCTTCATGCCGCGTGTCGCACAGAGAAGGTCGATCATGCCGGATACGGCCGCACGCGCACCTTCCATCAGATCGCTTCCAATGCCGGTCGTGACCTCATAACCCTCGGCGTCGAGATGCCGTGTGACGGGGCCCGGCGTGGTAAAGCGCGGCATCTTGAGATTGGCGTCCTTCACCAGCTCCAGCTTCACGACCACATCCATCGCGCTTTCGATGGCCGTGCCGCAGACTTCGCCATCCCCCTGCGCCGCATGCGTGTCGCCGATGGAGAACAAGGCGCCCTCCACCTCGACGGGCAGGTAAAGGGTCGTTCCCGCCGCTAGATCGCGAATGTCGAGATTGCCTCCTACCCGCCGCGGCGGAACTACGGAATGCAGCCCCGGCTCTGCCGGCGCGAGCCCGATCGTGCCGGCGAAGGGCTTCAGGGGAACCCGGCCGAGCTCGCCGAAGGCTGCGGGAGCGAGCGTAGCCGGATCATATTTCCAGAGTGTCAGCGCCGGCTCGGCGAACTGATCGGCGAGGAGCCCGAAGCCCGGAATATTGGCCGTCCAGCCAAAGCCGCTCGGCTTGAAGTGCTCGATGGTCACCTTCAGGGCGTCCCCCGGCTTGGCCCCATCGACATAGATGGGACCGGTGACCGGATTGACCTTCGTAAAATCGACCGTCGAGACATCGGCAACCGTGCTGTCGGCGGTGAAATGACCGGAGCCGGAGTCCAGGCAATTGAACTCGAGCCGCGAGCCGGGCGCCACGGTTTCCGCCGGCGGGATCGAATGATCCCAGCCGTAATGGTGATGGCGTCCGTGGATGGTGTAGTCGCAGTTACTGCACATCTTTTGCATATACCTGATCGTAATGGACGGGGATGTGGACCGGATCGACGAACAGCTTGTCGTCGCCGCCGATACGCTCGGAGCGGATGGTGAAGCGCTCCTCGTTGAAGATCGGCGCCCAGGGCGCGTCCTCCATGATCTTCAGATAGATGTCGCGCCACAGGGCCTCGCGCTCCGCGGCCTTTGCCGGGTCGACGATGGCGTCGGCTTCGGCTGCCTTCTTGTCGAGCTCTTCATTGCAGTACCAGGACCAGTTCCAGCCTCCCGGCACGGCACCGCCGCAACCCAGAATGGGACCATAGAAGTTCGAGGGATCGGGGAAATCGGCAATCCACGCCATGCCGCCCGACCAGATCATCGGCGCCTGGTTTTCCTCGCCGCCGGCCGCAATGACATTGGCCTGTGCGAGCGATTTGATGGATGCCGTGATGCCGATCGCCTTCAGGTCCTGCTGGATCGCCTGGGCGATGCGCGGCTGCGGGTCGGTGTTCATGACATAGAGTTCGGTCGAGAACCCGTCCGCGAGGCCAGCTTGCTCGAGCAGCTTCTTGGCACCGTCGGGATCGTAGGCATAACCTGCATAGTCCTTTGCGTAGCCAGGCATCGAGGGCGGCAGCGGCTGGTTGGCGGCAACCGCGCGACCGTTGATGATACGCAGGATACGATCCTTGTTGATGGCCATGTTCACAGCCTTGCGCACCTCGACCTTGTCGAAGGGAGCCATCTTGACGTTCATCGTCACATAGCCGGTGTGCAGCTGGCCACCCTGGATGATCAGGTCCTTGAAGTTCGGATCATTCGTCACTTCGACGAACTTCGCCGGCGGAATGCCGTCCCCGGGCACGTCGATTTCCCCATTCTGCAGCCGAAGCAGCGCGACGACCGGCTCCTGGCCAACCTCGAAGGTGATGCGGTCCAGCTTCGGAAGCCCTTCGTTCCAGTAGTCGGCGAAGCGCTCGAAAACGAGGCGCTGCCCAAGCGTCCACTCGGCAAGCTTGAACGCGCCGGAACCGACGGGATTCTTCCGAAGTCGGCGCCGTGTTTCTCGACCTCTTCCTTCGGCACGACATGCGCAAAGTTGAGGGCCATGACGTGGAGGAATGTGGCGTCGGGACGGGTCAGTTCGAACCTGATCGTGTGCGGATCCTGCACCGTGATGCCGGACAGCCCCTCCGCCTTGCCGGCAGAGGCATCTTCAAAGCCTTTGATCGTCGAAAAGAAGCCGGCGCCTGGGCTTTGGGTCGTCGGGTTCACCACGCGCTCGATCGAATATTTCACGTCTTCGGCCGTCAGCTCGCGGCCATTGTGAAACTTGACGCCCTGGCGCAGCTTGAACGTGAAGACTTTGCCGTCTTCAGAGATTTCGTAGGATTTGGCAAGGTCGGGACGCAGCTCGGTCGTGCCCGGGACATAATCCATCAGGCCGTCGAACAGCGACTTGATCATCGACCAGTTCTGCCAGTCGTAGCCGATCGCCGGATCGAGTGTCGAAACATCGTCCTTGTAGGTGACGGTCATTTCGCCGCCCTGCTTGATGTCGTCGGCAAGCGCAGGAGTTCCCAAGAGGGCAGCGGCACAGACGCCGGCCAGTAGCAAGTTCCTCATCTGAAGTTCCTTTCTTCGTGCTGCTGTTGGTTCTTCCCGCGTCAGCGCAGCTTGATGCGCGGGTCGATAAGCGGTGTGATGAGATCGGCGAGCAGGTTGCCGAGCACGATGGCAAACGCAGAGACGAGCGTGACGCCCATGATGATCGGGATGTCCACCCGCTGGATCGCCTGCCAGGCAAGCTGGCCGATGCCGGGCCAGCCAAAGACGCTTTCCACCACGACTATTCCGGACATGAACAAACCGATGTCGATGCCGATCATCGCGATAACGGGCAGTATCGCGTTGGGCATTGCGTGCCGGAACAGGACCTTGGCGCGGCCGGCACCGGTTGCGCGCGCCGTGCGGATGAAATCCTGGCGCATCACTTCGATCAGCGAGGAACGCATCATGCGCGAATACCAGCCGGCGCCCAGAAAGCCGAGCGTAACGGAGGGCAGGACCAGATGGGCGAAAGTGCCATAGCCGCCAATCGGGAACCAGCCGAGCTTCACGGCGAAGACATAAAGCAGCAGGATGCCGATCACGAACTGCGGCGCCGACACCCCGACGAAAGAGGCGATCATCAGCGTATCGTCGGTGCGTGAGCCGCGCCGAAGCGCCGCGACGATCCCCATCGTGAGACCGAAGATCAGTTCACAAGTGATGGCTCCGGCCATCAGCACGAGACTTGCGGGAAGCCGCGACGCGATCAGCGTCGCGACTTCGGTCTTCTGCAGGTAGGAGCGGCCGAAGTCGCCCTGCACGAGGCCGGAAACATAGCGCAGATACTGCTCGTAGAAAGGCAGGTTGAGCCCGAGCTGTTCGCGGATGTTCTCCACGGTCTGAGCCGTTGCGCTGCGGCCGGCGATCTGTCTGGCCGGATCGGCCGGTATCAGATAGAGGAGAACGAAGGTGACGAAGCTGATACCAAGCAGGATGACGACCGTCTGAAGCAGTCGCCGCGCGATATAGGCTGCCATCAATGCCTCCCCTGCTGCGTCGGATCGAGAACATCCCGCAGCGCATCGCCGACCAGGTTGAAGGCGAGCGCGAGCGCCAGGATCGCCGCACCCGGTATGAACACCAGCCACGGTGCCGACGTGAAATAGGTCTGGTTTTCGAAGATGATATTGCCCCAGGAGGGGATGGGCGGCTGCACGCCGATACCGAGGAATGAAAGGGTCGCCTCCAAAAGCACCGTCGTCGCAATCCCGAGCGTCGCCCAGACGATGATCGTGGACAGGAGATGCGGAAGAATGTGACGGAAGAGAATGCGGCCGGCGCCGGCCCCCATGGCCCGCTCGGCAGTCACGAAATCGCGCTCGGCTATCGAGCGGGTTTCGGTATAGACGACGCGGGCGATCTGCACCCAGTTCACCATGGCGATGACCATCGCAACGATCCACAGGCTGGGTGTGAAGATCGCGGCCAGAACGATGGCAAGGAGGAGCGCCGGAAAGGCCATCATCAGGTCGGTGAAGCGCATCAGCACGGTGTCCACCCAGCCGCGGAAATACCCGGCTGCAATGCCGACGAGCGAGCCGATGACGACGGCAATGCCATTGGCGACCACGCCGATGACGAGCGAGGTGCGCGCGCCATAGATCAGACGGCTCAGGAGGTCGCGCCCGACAAGGTCGGTACCGAGCCAGAATTGGCTGTTGGGCGGCAGCGGCGCGCCTTCGATGGTCAGACCCTCGAAGAACTGCTCGTGCGGGTCATAGGGCACGATCCAAGGCGCAAGCGCTGCTGCGCCCACCACCACGATGATGACCGCAAGACCGATGAGCGCAAGCGGCCTGCGAAGGAGGCGCGTCCACACGCCCGGTGTCCTATTCTCTTTGCTGCGCGCCGTTTCAGCGACCATGGTCGGCATTCTTCAATCCGTGGTTCTCGAATTCCTGGACGATCGCCGCGGCGACGTCCTCGATGCTGCAGCTGCTCGACATCGCGGTCAGGCGCAGGTGCTGGTAGGCTTCGCTGGCCCCGCAGTTCTTCCGGAGCATCAGCAGTGCCGTTGCCTCCGCAAGTTCCTGGCGCCGCGTGAGGCGATGCTTCAATGCGGCGACGTCACGATCGAGCGCACGGCGGCGGACAAAACTGTGGCTTGCGACCATCAGAGCACTGTACAGCCCGGCGCTGCCGATGGGCTTCAGAAGCTGCGCGTCGGCCCCTTGCGCGATAGTCCAGGCGATGCGGCCGGGTGCCTCGGAGCCGATCAGTGCGATCATCGGCATGGGGGCTTCCCCCTGACGCCAGGGAAATTGCTCGTCGTGGCCCATATCTGCGTCGATCAGGAGGACGTTGAACTCCTCTGCAGATCGGTCACCGGGAAAATCCGGCCAGGCCTGTTCCGCCGCAATGCCTATGCGGGCGCATTGGGCAAAGAGAGCGTCGACGTTCTGATGCGGCCGGTGCAGGATGAGCGCCCGCCAGCCATCGAAATTCGGGGTGTTATGAACAGATCTCATTTCACCACCTTCAGCTCAGGCCGCGCCTCGTTCCCTCCCATCGGGCGGACAAGCGGCGTGGATGTCAGGAACGGATCCGGCGTGATGGCTTCATACGAGCGCTTGACGATCTCGAAACTGCCATCTGCGCCCGCGCGGCCGATATGGGCCGGCAATTCCACATGGTTCGTCCATCGATCGACGCTGATGGCCCCGAGCGGTGTATCGACCGCCCGCCCGCACAGGGCGGCGCGTACACCATCCGCATCGTCGCTGCCGCTGCGCGCGATCGCCTCGGCGATCATCATCACGGCACTGAATGCCTGCACATAGAAGGCATCGACTACGGCGCCCGGATCCAGCGCCGCAAGTGTCTTCAGGAAGGAGTCGTTTTCCGGCGACTGGATCGTGCGGAAATAGCAGCTGACCGTGAAATGCCCCGCCGCGGCGTGTCCGAGCCCGGCGATCTCGCCCTCGTAGAGGTTGCAGCTGATGACCGGGCATTTATCCGGATGGAAGCGATCATCCGCTTCAGCGAGAGCGTTAAGCGCGCGCAGGAAAGCGTATGACGACGGGCCGATCAGGTTGTTCAGGATGAAATCCGGTTTCTTCTCGCGCACCTCGTCGATCAGGTGGACGATATCCGTATCTCCCATCGACACGAAACGCTCGCCCAGGACCTCGCCGCCCGAGCGATGGAGAATGTCGCGTGCGATTCGGTTGGTCTCCCAGCCCCAGATATAGTTGGAGCCGACAAGCATCGCCCTGCAGCCGAACCGCGGCGCGATATAGTCGAGAAGCGGCACCAGGTGCTGGTTGGCACAGGCGGCAACGTAGATAAGGTTTTCGGAAACCTCGAAACCTTCATAGACGCAAGGATACCAGAGCAGCGCGTCGAGCTTCTCGACCACGGGTATCACTTCCTTGCGGCTCCAGGAGGTGGTGCAGCCCACCACATGGCGCACACCGTGCTCGCGGATCAGCTGCCTGCAAAGCGGTGCATAGCGATCCGCCTCGCCTGCGGGATCGAGATGATGGGCCTCGAGCCTGAACGGAAAACGCCCGGACGCATTGACATGCTCGATCGCTGCCATTGCGCCGCCAAAGCCTTGGCCCGCCGGCTGCGCGTAGCTCCCGCTCCGAGAGAACAATACTCCTACCGGGTAGGTAACGTTGCCTTTCATTCGCCCCTCAAATGCAAAAAGGCCCCGCAGAGAAACAAAGTTTCCCTTCGAGGCCCAGATGCCGACAGATAATTTCAGCCAAGCCTAACGTTAGGATACGACTTGTCAATACGAAAGGACATGGGGGCGACGATTCCCTGTCCGGATCTTGCCGTGCTCGCTAGAATACCGCCAGCAGAAGCGCACCGGCCGCAATCAGGCCGACGCCGAGCCAGTTCATCAGATTGAGCTTCTCGCCGAGAAAGAGCACGCCGAACACAGCGACGAATATGATCGACAGCTTGTCGACCGGTGCCACGCGAGCGGCATCGCCGAGCTTGAGCGCGCGGAAATAAGCGAGCCACGAAGCCCCTGTCGCAAGACCGGACAGACCGAGGAAGAGCCAGGTTCGGTCGGAAATCTCCGTCGGGCGCTGCCATTGTCCGGTCACGGCAACGATGCTCACGACAACGACAAGAATGACGGCTGTTCGGATCAGCGTCGCGAAGTCCGAGGTGACGTCTGCGACGCCGATCTTGGCGAAAATGGCAGTCAGCGCTGCGAAGACCGCGGAGAGCAGCGCCCAGAACTGCCAGGCCTGCGTCATCAGAATTCCACGCCCTTCTGACCCTTGATGCCCGAGCGGAAGGGGTGTTTCACCAGTTCCATCTCCGTTACCAGATCGGCGATCTCGATCAGGTCTTCCTTGGCGTTGCGGCCGGTCAGGACCACATGCGTCATGTGCGGCTTTTCCTCCTTGAGAAAGCGCACGACCTCGGCGACGTCGATGTAGTCGTAGCGCAGCGCGATGTTGATCTCGTCGAGGAGCACCATGGAGTTGCGTTCGTCGCGGATGAGCTCCTTTGCCTTCTCCCACGCCTTTGCCGCCATTGCGACGTCGCGCGCGCGATCCTGCGTCTCCCAGGTGAAGCCTTCGCCGAGCGTGTAGAACTGGCAGATATCGCCGAAATGTTTCTCGATCAGATCACGCTCGCCCGTGTGCATGGCGCCCTTGATGAACTGAACGACGGCGCAGGGCATTCCGTGGGCGATGTGGCGAAAGATCATACCGAAGCCGGCCGTCGATTTGCCCTTGCCCTTGCCGGTGTGGACGATGATCAAGCCTTTTTCGTCCGTTTTGGTGGCCATGATCTTGTCGCGGGCGGTCTTCTTCTTCGCCATCTTCATGGCGTGGCGCGCTTCGTCCTTCTCGGCGATCGGTTCGCCGGTATTCGCGGTCTCGTCGTTCATGATGTCCTCCCTATTGGTTTCCGGCCATCAGGCGGTCGGTAGCCGCGCGGCCGGAAAGGCTGTTCAGTTCGAATCGCGCCGAGTTGGAGCGCGGGTTCCATAGGCCGCGGTCGATCGCCTCCAGCAGCCTCTCCGATATTTCCGAAAGCGCGGCCGGGTTCTTTTCGCGCAGGAACCGGAGGACTTTTTCGTCGGCAATATAGGCCTGATAGGCTGCCTCGAAATGATGATCGCGCACCGCCCCGGTGGTCGCAGCGAAGGCGAACATGTAATCGATCGTCGCGGCGATTTCGAAGGCTCCCTTGTAGCCGTGGCGCATCACGCCGTCGATCCACTTCGGATTGACGACGCGGGCACGCACCACGCGGCCGATCTCCTCCTCGAGCGAGCGGATGACCGGCTTTTCGGGGCGCGAATGGTCGTTGTGGTAGATGGCCGGACGCTGACCGCCGAGATGCTCAGCCGCAGCGCTCATGCCGCCCTCGAACTGGTAGTAGTCGTCGCTGTCGAGCAGATCATGCTCGCGGTTGTCCTGGTTCTGGACCACGGCTTCGATCGAGCGCAGGCGCTCCTCGAAAAGGCCCCGCTCCGCCTTTCCATCCTCGCCGGCACCGTAAGCGTAACCGCCCCAGATGAGGTAAGCCTCGGCAAGATCGCCGCGCGTTTCCCAGTTCTTCTCATCGACAAGCGCCTGCAGGCCCGCTCCGTAAGCGCCGGGTTTCGCACCGAAGACGCGATAGGAGGCACGGCGTCGAGCCTCGTTCACGTCGGCGCCCCGCTCTTCCCACCGCCGCGTTTCGGCACGCATGCGGGCGGCGATCATATTGTCGGCATCGTCCTCGTCGAGCGCGCCGACCGCGCGGACCGCCTTGTCGAAGAGTGCTATCTGCTCGGGAAAGGCGTCGCGGAAGAAGCCGGATATACGCAGGGTGACGTCGACACGGGGACGGCCGAGAACGGCAAGCGGAACGATTTCGTAGCCGGTCACGCGGCGCGAGGCCATGTCCCAGACGGGCTTTGCGCCGATCAGTGCCAATGCCTGGGCGATGTCGTCGCCGCCGGTACGCATGTTGGAGGTGCCCCAGGCCGTCAATCCGAAAGAGGACGGCCATTCGCCGTGGTCCTGCAGGTAGCGGCGGATAAGCAGCTCCGCCGATTTCCTGCCGAGCTCATAGGCCGCCGGAGTCGGCACGGAGCGGCTGTCCACCGAATAGAAGTTGCGCCCCGTCGGCAGCACGTCCGGACGGCCGCGCGTCGGCGCACCCGAGGGACCGGGGCGACAAACCGGCCGTCGAGGCCGGTCAGCAGACCCTTAATTTCCGCCTCGCCGGAGCTCTGGATCGAAGGCTTCAGCCGCGTCTCGACCACGTCAAGTACGGCGCGGCTGTTGGTCCATCCCACCGGGCAGACGATTTCGCCTGAAACGAGCTTCGCTGCAAGCAGTTCGATGCGCTCGACGGTGTCGCCGGCGGTGCGCCATGGCGCGTCCGACAGGGCGACGAGAAGATCGGGCTTCGGGCCGGCCCAAGGATCGGACATGACGCAATCGAGCGGGTCGAAGGGTTGCGGTAAAGCCACGTGCAATCTCAAGTCCGCCGCAATTGCCCGCTGCAGGCTCTGATCTCCGCCCTCACCCAGACCCCGCGGCACACGGGCGAGCGCGACCGTAAGATCGGTCAATAGCCTTCCCTCCGGCGCCAGGCCGAAGATATGCAACCCGTCGCGGATCTGCATTTCCTTAAGGTCGCAGAGATAGGCATCGAGTTTTTCGAGCGCCTGGTTCTCGCTGTCGCCCTTCTCGATGCCGGCGTCGTGGTCGAGGCCGATGTCGCGGACGAGATCGAGGATCTGCCGGCTGAGCAGCCTGAGCCGCCGGGGATCGCCGCCCGCAGCCTCGTAGTATTCGTCGACCAGCGCCTCCAGGTCCTTCAGCGGTCCGTAGGACTCCGCCCGCGTCAAAGGTGGCGTCAGATGATCGATGATGACGGCGCTCGTTCGCCGCTTGGCCTGCGTGCCCTCGCCGGGATCGTTGACGATGAAGGGATAAAGATGCGGCATCGGGCCGAATATTGCCTCGGGGTAGCACTCTTCGGAAAGCGCCAGCGCCTTTCCGGGGAGCCATTCGAGGTTGCCGTGCTTGCCCATATGGACGATCGCATGGGCGCCGAATACCTCGCGCAGATAGGCATAGAAAGCGAGATAGCCGTGCGGCGGCACGAGGTCCGGATCGTGATAGGTTTCCTTCGGATCGATATTGTAGCCGCGCGCCGGCTGGATGCCCACGAGCACATCGCCGAAGCGCGCGAGCGGCAGAGCGAATACGCCGTCGATGTAGAAGGGGTCGGCCTGCGGCGCGCCCCAGCGCGCGGTCACTTCCTGCTGAATCTTTTTCGGAAGCGCTTCGAAGAAACCCTTGTAGTGATTCAAGGAAATCGTTTCGCGGATTTCACGGTCGCCGCTCGCCGCATTGGTCGGCCCGGCCATCAGAAAGCGGATCAGCGCGTCGCCGTCATCAGGAACATTGCCGACAGCATAGCCTTCTGCCGTCATCGCTTTCAGCACTTCGATCGTGCCGGCAGGCGTATCGAGACCCACGCCGTTTCCGAGGCGCCCGTCGCGGTTCGGATAGTTTGCCATAACGATGGCAACCCGGCGGCCCCGGGGCGGTGTCCGGCGCAGCTTCGTCCAATTGGCGGCGAGGCGCGCCGCGAAACGCGCGCGATCGGCAAGCGGCTCGTGTCCGACGATATTGGCCTCCACCAGCGGGTCGTAAACCGAGGCAGCCTTGAAGGAAACGGCACGGGAGAGAACCCTCCCGTCCACCTCCGGCAACGCGACATTCATGCCGAGATCGCGGGCCATCAGCCCTTGAGCCGAAGCTTCCCAGGCCTCCCGCGACGAGCCGGAAAAGATGACCTGCAGCACCAGCGCGCCGCCTGATTCGAGCACGGTCGGCTGGCGGTCGGCGCCGGGTGCGGAAACGGCAAAGCCCGTGGCGTTCATCACGACATCCGGCACTGCTTCGGCGAAGATCGCTTCGACCGTGCCGATCGAGACCGGATCCTTGAGGCTGGAGACGAAAACGGGGAGCGCCCGCACAGCCTCGGCCGCCAGAGCCTCGATCAGCGCCTCCACCGGCTTCGTCTCTCCGCTCTGGACGAGCGCGCGGTAGAAGCAGATGGCGACGGTGGGTTCGTGTCCCGCACTGTCCACCTGACCGGGGGTTGCAGCCCGACGCGATTCGGACAGGCGCACCCATTCCTCAACGCCGATCACGCCCCTGCCAGGCCACCATATCCCCGCCTTGAGCAACGGCCGCGCCGGCTGCGGCTTGTCGCCGCCATCGATCAATGCCTGCGCGTAATCGAGGAACAGGCCGGCATTCTCCGCGCCGCCTTCGGTGCAATACGCCCAAAGGCGCTGCCGATCTTCCACCGATACGGTGGAAAACGGGTCGAGGCCCGGGTCCGGCTTGTCGTCGCCCGGCAACACGGCGATCTGGAACTTATTCGCAATCGCCGCGGCGTAGAGCGCCTCGAGGACGTAATGGAAGTAGCTCGCACCACCGAGCGGCCGTACGACGATCAGTTTCGCATGCCTCGCCGTGCGTTCGACGTAAGTGTCGACCGACATGGGGTGCATGAGATTCATCAGGCTGGCGATCCGCAGGCTTCTTGCGCCCGCGCGCTGACGATGGGCAGCCGCGATCGAGGCAAGCTCCGTATCGGCCGCCGACAGGAACAATATGTCGCCCGGGCTCTGTCCCAGGTCGATCGCCTCATTACCGTCGGCGATCGTTCCTTTCTGAGCTAGGAGGAGATGCATGGATGCTCCCTGGACTCCTCGTTCAAAGTCGAAGCCATTTCACGCGAGCGCCGAAATCGCTGCACGCACGGCGGGCTCGTCCATGTCATGCAGCCCGATGACGACGAGACGCGTGCCGCGTGTTTCGCCGGAAGCCCATGTGCGGTCGAAATACTGGTCGATGCGGCTGCCGACCGCCTGGACCAAGAGGCGCATCGGCTTGCCCGGAACGTCGACGAAGCCCTTGAGGCGCAGCACGTCGTGCTCTGAGATGACGCCTTTGAGCTTCTCGATGAAAGCAGCAGGGTCGGCTACGGCGCCAAGCTCTACGACGAAGCTGTCGAACTCGTCATGATCATGCTCCTCGCCTGCCTCATGCTCCATCTCGTGGTGAGACTTGCGGTTGACGATATCGCCCTCCGTACCCACTCCGAGCCCGAGCAGGATGGCGGCGGCTACCTCGCCGTTCCTCGCCTCGATCATCGTCGGCTTGCGGCTGATGCGGGAGGACACCTCTTCGCGCACGGACTGCAGCCCCGCGGCGTCGATAAGGTCCGTCTTGTTGAGAACGATAAGGTCCGCGGCGGTGAGCTGATCCTCGAAAAGTTCTTCGAGCGGGCTCTCGTGGTCGAGATTATCGTCGCCGACGCGCAGCGCGTCTACCTTGTCGTGATCATCGGCAAAGCGGCCCGCGGCGACCGCCGCACTATCGACGACGGTAACGACGCCGTCGACCGTTACCTCGCTGCGGATGTCCGGCCAGTTGAATGCGGCGACGAGCGGCTGCGGCAGCGCCAGTCCGGAGGTTTCGATGACGATATGATCCGGCCGGTTCTCCCTCTCGAGCAGCTTCGTCATGGTCGGGATGAAGTCGTCGGCAACGGTGCAGCAGATGCAGCCATTGGTCAGTTCGATGATGTCCTCTTCCGAACAGGCTTCCGCTCCGCAGCCCTTCAGCACATCGCCGTCGACCCCGAGATCACCGAATTCGTTGATGATCAGCGCGATACGCTTGCCGTCGGCATTCTGCAGCAGGTTGCGGATCATCGTCGTCTTGCCGGCACCGAGAAAGCCGGTGATGACGGTAGCCGGTATTTTGCCCTGCGGCGCCCTTGCGAGTGTCATGAATCAACCCTTCATTTTCAGCGGCAGTCCGGCCGCGACAAAGTAAACTTCTGCGGATTTCTCCGCCACGATCTGGTGGAGCCGGCCGGCGTGATCGCGAAAGTCGCGCGCCATCCGGTTTTCCGGGACGATCCCGAGACCGACCTCATTAGAGACGAAAACGAGTTCGCGAGCGCGCCGCGGGCAGAAAGGCGGCGAGCGCGGCGAATTCGGCGGCCATGTCGCGCTCCTCCATCATCAGATTGGTCACCCACAGGGTCAGGCAGTCTATGAGGACAGCCCGGGCGGGCTCATCGATGCGGCGAAGCAGCCCCACGAGATCGAGCGGTTCCTCGTGCGTGGTCCAACCCTTCCCCTGCCGAGTAGCCTGGTGAAGGGCGATGCGTTCCCGCATCTCCTCGTCGAAGGCCCGGCCGGTCGCAAGATAGTGCATCGGAGACCCGGTGGCCTCGACGAGTTTTTCCGCGAAGGTGGATTTTCCCGAACGCGCGCCGCCAAGCACGAGGATCGGGCCGAGATTGGAAATGTCCATACCGCCTGCCCTAGAGAAGGCTATAGCGGCAACGGCGCGCGCCGAGAACGCGTTCGATCGAAAACCTGTGAGCCACGACAACCTCCGTGCTGGCATCGGGGAGCATCTCCCCTCGGGCGGAATGCCCTGACGGATGGCAGGTCTCCTGGCTCACGGCGTCACGATCCTCATGGCCGCACGTTCGACGAACCGGCTCGGCCCGAAAAACGATGCGGCAAAAGACCGAACGGGCTCGCCTCGCCTTCCCGGCGTTTGCGGCATCGCGAAAGGCGGACGATTCGTAGAAGAAGAGGCGTCCTGCCTGGCTCATCGCAATGCCACGCCAGTGGCTTTTCCGACATGCCGCCAAACTTCACGAGACTGCCCCATGCAGCGCGTTGAAATCCGGCGAAATGCCCGATGGCGAACCCTGACCGTTCTACAGTCGCGGGGTCGGCTGCGATAAGGGCGCCCGGCGTGGGTCCGCCCCGTCGCATTCCCATTTACTCCCTCGCCCCACCTCGGCACGAGGGAACCATCCATACTGCGTTAATTATGAAGCGGCGGCGGCAAAGTCAATCGACGGCCTGCGACACCGGGACCGCCGATTACGGCAGAAATGCGCTTTCGCGCCGGCTACCCCGAACGGGTAAGCAGACACTTCCGGCCCGGCCATGATAAGAATGAATGCTTGGGGTCCGGCGACATTGTGTCGATCCGGTTATCATTCACGCTCATGATCCCCGGACCACGTCGGCCGCAGGAGATCATCGTGGAGGGTGCGATGTTTCACTTGCGTCGTGCCGCAATCGCTGCTTTGGCCGCAGCGTTTTACGGTTCCATGCCGACGATTGCCGCCGAACCGGTTGGAGAAGCGGTCCGGATCAGGACGGTCGTCACCGGCAGCGGCGGGCCGCTCGTGGAGCGGGACGCTGTTCACCGGGACGAGCGCATAAGCACGTCCAGATCTGGGCTCGGCCAGTTCGTGTTCCGCGACGGCAGTAAATTGGCGGTGGGGGCAGGCTCTTCCGTCGTCATCGACAAGTTCGTCTTCAACGATTCGAAATCGGTGCAGCAACTCACCGTCGCCGCCGCCAAAGGCACGTTCCGTTGGATCAGCGGAAATTCGAAGCACTCGGCCTATCAGATCTTGACGCCTGCCGGAACGATCGGCGTACGCGGAACCGTGTTCGACTTCTACATCGGCAACGACGGAACGACGGCGATCGTTCTCCTGGAGGGCGCGGCCCGGTTCTGCGGCCCGGCCGGATGCCAGCAGCTCACCCGACGCTGCGATTGCGTGATCGCAAAGCGCGACGGCACCATGACGGACACGCACAAGGCCGGTCGCCGCACACTGGCGACACTCGGAAACCGGAAGGCCTTGCCCTTTCTTTCGGGCGACCAAAGACTTTCTGCCTCCTTCGGCAGCATGAGCGGCAGTTGCGGTATTTCAGCCGCGATCGAGATCAAACCGACCACGCCGGAACGGGCGCGGCCGCCCGAAAAAGCAAGCCCGCAAAAGGCGCCCCGCCCGGGCAAGACGCCCAGCAACGAGCCGGGCAAGCGTGGCCTCGACAAGGGGAAGAAGGGGCAGGACACGGGCAAGAAGGGGCAGGACACAGGCAAGAAGGGCCAAGATACCGGCAAGAACGGGCAAGTGGATACAGGCACGAAGAAGGGCCGCGGTTAGAGCACCAGGAAAAGTGTGTAACTGTTTTCCGTCGGAAGTGCGTTGGATCAAATGGTCTCTCTATTCGGCGGATCTGACTTCGTCTGCGAACGGCAAAGGTTCACCGGCAAAGTGGTCTGTCCGGCGCCCGATGCGGCGGTAGAAATCCGATAATCCCCCGCACAGAGCCGGAGCCTTGAGCTTTGCGGCATTGACGAGTTCTCTGCGGGGCCGTGACCTTAAACGCATCGCCCCGATCAACTGTTCATGAATGCGCTGCAGCTCGGAAAACTCGGCCGAAGCGGCCATATGCTCGTCACCGATCACGGCGTATACGCGCGTTCGCGTGCTCTTGCCCTTCAGCGCCAGCGCCCCCGCCTCCAGCACGGCGCAACGTTCGCCCAAATCCGCCGTCGTCTCGGATATCAGAATATCGAAGCCGACGTCCTTGCAGGCGGCCTCGATCCGGGCGGCGACGTTGACCGCGTCGCCGACGGCCGAATAGTTGAAGTGCATCTCCGCTCCCATATTGCCGACGCAGGCAAGCCCGGTATGGATCCCCACACCGATCGCCACTTTTTGGTCGCTCCCGAAGCCGAAGGCGTCGCTCTCGTTGAGGCGGGCGAGCGTCTCGCGCATGGCCAAGGCGGCGCGGATGGCTTTGCCGGGATGATCGGCGACGTCGACGGGCGCATTCCAGAACGCCATGATCGAATCGCCGATGAACTTGTCGAGCGTGCCCTCATTGGCGATGACATGGCGGCTCAGCGCGTCGAGAAGCGTGTTGAGAAACCGGACCACCTCTCCCGGCGTCAGGCGCTCGCTGATCTCCGTGAAGTTGCGCACGTCGACGAACATGATCGTCAACTCACGATCGTCGCCGCCGAGACGCAGGGCGTCATGCGTATGCTCGATGCGATAGAGGAGCGAGGGCGACAGGTACTGGCCAAAGGCGCGCCGAACCACGCGCCGCTCCCGGTCTATGACCAGGAAACGATAGGCGGTTGCCGCAAAATGGGTGATCGATCCGGCAAGGATCGGAGCCAGAGGGTCGAATAGCAGACCTGCATAGAGGAAGGCTGACCAGGAGGCCGCGAGGGCCAGCGCGGTTATCAGAAGGCCGCAGGCAAGCGCGACGGCCGGGCTGACGAAGGTGGTCAGCAGGACGAGCAGGCTGCCTGCAGCCGCGATCGCAAGGATTTCCAGCCCGTCCGCCCAATCCGGACGGGAGAGAAAACGGCCCGAGAGAACCTGCTCGACAGTCTGCGCGTGCAGCGACACACCGGGCACGTCGTGTCCAAGAGCCGTGGTGCGGATGTCCTGCAGGCCTGCTGCCGACGTGCCCACGAATACGATACTGCCTTCGATCGCTGCCCTCGTCTCTGCGGAAACTCCGCCGGGCGCCAGCACCCGGCCGGCAGAGACATATCTTTCACCGCGATCGGGACTGACATAGAGCCAGAGTTCGCCCGCCGCGGTCACCGGCACCACGAATTCGCCGACCTTTATCAGCGTGATGGTATCAGCCGCATCCGGAGCACCCGCTACGATGTAGGTGGAAGCGCCCTGAGCCACGCGCAGCGCTTCGAGGGCCAGGTTCGGATAGAGTTGCTCGCCATCGCTCAACAGCAGGGGGACGGCGCGCACAACGGCCGACGGCCTGCCGGGATTGAGGCTGATATGGCCCAGGCCCACGGCACTGGCTTCGAGTTGTGGCCTCAAAGGAGTCGCAGCCGTAAGCCGCGGCGGCGCATCGAGCGGACTTTCGCCGGTGAAGGCGAAACCCGCTTTCACCGGCGGCCGGTAGTTGCCTGCGTTGGAAAGGCCGAAACCGAGCACGACCGGCCGGTCGGCGATCGATCGGGAGAGTATCTCGTCATTGTCCGGCAGCCGCTCAAGGAGCGCCGGATCGACCCCGGCGACATCGCGCATGACGCTGCGCGGCGAAAGACGGTCGGGTTCGGAGAACAGGATGTCGAAGGCTATCACCGCCGCCCCCATTTCCGAGAGCCGGTCGACCAGTGCGGCAACGCGGTCGCGCGGCCACGGCCACTGGCCGAACTCTTTCAGCGATGCCTCGTCGATGTCGACGACGCGAACCGGAACGTCCTCGAAGCTGCGCGGCGCCAGGCGCTGATACTCGTCGAAAGTGAGATCGCGGGCGAGACGCAAAAGTGGCGGATCGCTTGCGCGCAGCACGGTGAGCGCCGCGACGATCACCAGGCCGATAATGACCCCTATTAGCTGCGTGCGTGCCATGGCAGCGCCCTTCGCCCGGACGCCGTCGCCATGCACAGCGGCGAAGAGGTCGTCCTACCCCAAAACCATGCTGCATTTTTCGCAAGGCGTATGCAACGGAGAACGTGACGACGGGTGTAAAGCCTCAGGTCCCGGTTGGAAGCACCTTGTCGAGAAATGCAAGCATGGCGCCGTTGAACACGTCGGGCCTCTGCAGCGGCGCAAAGTGGCTGACGTGTTCAAGCGTGATCAAGTCGGCTGTGGGAATGCTCCGCGCGAGATATTGGGCGTGCTCTCTTTTTATGAACTCATCCTTCTCGGCCTGCACGATCGCGACCGGCACTCGGATGCCGGCGAGGTCGCCCGCCGAGTAATTGGGTTGCGTACTCATCATCTCGCTGACGGCCGAGACGAAGTTATCGAACTCATCAGGCGTCGCCGACAATTCGGCATAGTCTTTCCGGTGCCGGGCGAAGCAACGGTCGATAACGGGAGTGGCCTCGAATTCTGTCGCGCCGCTCGGGTCCATGTTGCAGGCGAAGAAGAAGACGCCGACAACGCGCGTTGGAGCCTCGCTCGCAAGCACCAGACCGATGCACGCCCCGTCGCTCCAGCCCACCACGGCGAATTTCTGAAGTCCCAGCATGTCGGTGACGGCAAGGACGTCGGACGCCATCACTTCGTAGCTGTAGGGCCGCTCATCGCGCGTGCTGCGCCCATGTCCGCGGCTGTCGATGAGCACGACGCGACGGCCGGCCTCAAGAAGCGGCGCAAGCTGATAGCCCCAATTGCCGCTGTGGCCGAGGCCGCCGTGCAACAGGACCACCGGTGCTCCCGCGCCATATGTCGAATACCATATCCGGGCGCCATCGCGCTCCACATAGCCCTGCTCCGCGGCCGGAGGCAGAGCCGGTGCGCCCTGGGCTTCGAACTGCCGAAGATCGTCGTCGTATTGCTGCATTTCGATCCTTTCAACGAGCCGTTTTCTGCGCTTCAGACACCATACGGTCCGGGTGAGAAATGCCGAAAGGGCACGCCTCGTCCGGCCGGCCCTACCCCAAAAGCGTGCCGAGCCATGTCCGATCGAGTACCGCTTCGAGTTCCCCGGCAATCTCGTCGAGAGCCGCATCCACCGACTGGCGGTAATTGCCTCCCCCGCCTTCGATACCGAAGCTCTTGAGCAACGCGGAACGGTAGGCGTCGCTTGCGAAAAGACCGTGCAGATAGGTGCCCATCACGCGGCCGTCCGCCGACATCGCTCCATCCGGGCCGCCGTCGATCTCGACCGGCGCGCGGCTGCAATCGGCGCCGGTCGTCTTGCCGAGATGGATTTCGTAGCCTTCGAGCGCGACGTCGTATTCTCGCGACCAGGCGCGGCTGTTGCGAACCGTCTTTTCCGGAGCCATCTCCGTCTCGACGGAAAGCAGCCCCAACCCCTCAATCGCGCGCTTGCCGCCCTCGATACCGAGCGGATCGGTAACCCGGCTTCCGAGCATCTGATAGCCGCCGCAGATACCGACGACCCGCCCACCGCGGCGCATATGCCGGTCGAGGTCCCGGTCCCAGCCCTGCCTGCGGAAATCCTCCAGATCGGCAATGGTGGACTTCGAGCCGGGTATGACGACGAGGCCCGCATCGTCTGGAAGCGGCGCCCCCGGCCGAACGAAGACGATGTCGACGTCCGGCTCCGCGGCCAGGGGATCGAGATCGTCGAAATTGGCGATCCGTGACAGGACGGGGACCGCGACCTTCAGCGCCCTGCCGCCGCCCCGCGTCAGCCTCTCGAGGACGACGGAGTCTTCGGCAGGCAGCCGCCCGGCACTTTTCAGCCAGGGCACGACGCCGAAGCAAGGCCAGCCGGTAAACTGGCGGACCGATGCGATGCCGTCGTCGAAGAGCGTAACATCGCCGCGGAATTTGTTGATGAGGTAGCCGGTGACCATGCGCCGGTCGTTCTCCGGCAGGATCGCATGCGTGCCGACCAGGGACGCAATGACACCACCGCGGTCGATATCGCCGACGAGAACGACGGGTACGTCAGCGCGGGTGGCAAAGCCCATATTGGCGATGTCGCCGGCGCGCAGATTGATCTCGGCCGGCGAACCGGCGCCTTCGACGATCACGAGATCGGCGCCGGCTGACACCTGCTCGAAACTCTCCATGACAGAGCCGAGGAGCCTTGGCTTGAGAGCCTGGTAGTCCCTCCCCTTGGCCTGGCCGGCCACCTTGCCCTGGATGACGATCTGGCTGCCCACGTCCGATTGCGGCTTCAGGAGCACCGGGTTCATATGCACGGAAGACGGCACGCGTGCGGCAAGCGCCTGGAGCCATTGCGCACGGCCGATCTCGCCGCCGTCGTCGGCAACGGCGGCATTGTTCGACATGTTCTGGGGCTTGAACGGTTTTACGCTGAGGCCATGATTGGATGCGAGCCGGCAGAGGCCCGCCACCAGTACCGATTTTCCGACATCCGAGCCGGTTCCCTGCAGCATGATCTTGCGTGTCATGCCTTTCCCGTAGCATCGAAACCGCCTGCCGCAAAGCTCCGTCCCGACGCGATTCCGCCATGATTGCGTCACCGGCGTTCGCGGTGCGTTTCCGGCCTTCTTCAAGCGTTCTGGAGCGGGAGGATGAAACCTGTGTGCCGTTTATTTTTCAGGATCTGAAGATTCTCGCGAGCTAGCTCAATTGCGACATGCGGTGCCGAGCCTGGCATTCAAGCCGTCGCGGCAAGAGCCTATATCCGCGCCATCGAAACCCGCCGGAAAATTGCCCGGTCTCCCAAGGTAGAAAGTCATGCTGTTCGTTTTCGGCAAACCCAACTTCGTTCAGATCGCCTGGAACTCCAAGGCGCCGAACGGTCAGTCCCGCGTCCGTAATGTGGTCGCGGAAGCGCCGGTCGGCCCACTCGGCCTCATCCGCACGTCCAACGTCGGATAAAGCGCCACGTCGCGTTCGAAACCGCCCCCTTTTCGGGGCGGTTTCTTCACGATTCCTGCCCTGAAATGCAAAAGCCGCACCCAACCGTTGGAACGGAAGGGTGCGGCGATCAGATCGTTCCGCTGAATATCGGGTCCGGTACGCACTACCTGATCCGGACCTGCGGCAGTCGCCCGCCGCAGGCAGACAATTATCCCCACAACCTTACCGGATCGTTATTGAGGCCTTAACCAAAGGTGAATTTCGGCGATTTCGCCGTTCGCGTCCTCGGTACCGCGAGCTCGTCGCGGCGCAATATGCCGCCGGCGACCGGCGCCGGATCGAAAAGGTTGATTTCTCGACGCGAACACTTAGGCTTGCCGCAATGACAACGAAGTGGGCCGGCAGCTTCAGCGCGGGAGCGGTTAGGCGGCGCTCCATCCACCATGCGTGGCCGCAGTGACGTGAAGGTGTCGACGGACATGAAAAAACTCCTTGCTACCCTCATCCTCACGGCGGGCATATGGTCTCTGGCAGGCCCTTCCGGGGCTGCCGAATGCGGCGGCGTCAGCATCGCCGAGATGGACTGGGCCTCGGCGGGCGTCGCGGCTCACGTGGACAAGTTCATTCTGGAAAACGGCTATGGATGCAGTGTGAAGCTCGTCGCTGGCGACACGATGCTGACCTTCACCTCGATGAACGAGAAGGCGGAGCCCGACCTGGTGCCGGAGCTGTGGATCAACTCCGTACGCACGCCCTTCGATGCCGCAATCAAGGAGGGCCGCCTCGTCGAAGGCGCCAGGATCTTGAGCGAAGGTGGGGTCGAGGGCTGGTGGATTCCGAAGTTCATCGCCGACGCGCACCCGGACATTCGAACGGTGCAGGACGCGTTGAAGCACCCGGAACTCTTCCCTTCTCACGAGAACCCCGCAAAGGGAGCGGTCCACAATTGTCCTTCAACATGGAATTGCCGGTTCTCCACCGCCAACCTCTACAAGGCTCTCGAAGCGGACAAGGCCGGCTTCCAGCTGATCGATCCCGGTTCCGCTGCCGGGCTTGACGCGTCGATCGCCGATGCATTCGAGAAGAAGACCGGCTGGCTCGGCTATTATTGGGCTCCGACCGCCTTGCTCGGCAAGTACGAGATGACCTTGCTGTCTTTCGGCGTGGATCACGACAAGGCGGAATGGGACTCCTGCACTGCCGCCCCGAATTGCCCGACCCCAAAAGTAAACTCCTATCCGGTCTCGGACGTCTATACCGTGGTGACCAAGTCCTTTGCCGATCGAGCAGGCAGCGCCATGGACTACGTCCAGGCGCGGCAATGGGAAAACGCGGCGGTAAACAAAATTCTGGCTTGGATGGATCAGAACCAGGGGACGAACGAAAGCGCCGCCCGCTACTTCCTCGAAAACTTCCAGGAGATATGGACGCAGTGGGTAGGCCCGGAGGTCGCCGAAAAGGTGAAGGCCGCGCTCTAGATCACTGTGATCTTCGGTCGGATCGGCGCGAAATCGTGAAGATGATCGATTCCAGCGCCCCTTCGAGGATGCGGCTGCCTGATGCGCGACGCACGAGCCGCGCCTGCGTCGCAAACAGTAAAGCGGTCGGCGTGTTCCGCTGTCACAGTTCTGATGCAAGGAGCGGGAAGCGCCGCGAAAACGCAGTCGGCGTAAAAGCTCCAAGCCAAGAGAAGGGGAAAGGTTGTCCATGGCTAGTCACGCAATCGAGGTGAAGAACCTCTACAAGATTTTCGGCCCGCGCGGAGAGGATTACGTCAAACTCGTCGAGAACGGGATGGGTAAGGCCGAACTCAACGAAAAGCACGGCCACGTGCTCGGACTGCAGGACATCAACATTTCCATGCCGGGCGGCTGCATAACGGTCGTGATGGGGCTCTCGGGGTCCGGCAAATCGACGCTGATCCGGCACATCAACCGGCTGATCGATCCGACCTCGGGCGAAGTCCTCTACGACGGCGTCGACGTCTGCAAGATGAACGAGAACGACCTTCGCGCGTTCCGCCGTCACAAGACGGCGATGGTCTTCCAGAAGTTCGCACTGCTGCCGCATCGCACGGTTCTCGAAAACACCATCTACGGTCTTGAGATACAGGGTATCGATCGGCGCGAGAGCGAAAAGCGTGCGCTTGGCTGGATCGAGCGCGTCGGCCTTCAAGGCTTCGAGCAGCACTATCCGAACCAGCTTTCCGGCGGCATGCAGCAGCGCGTCGGCCTTGCCCGCGCGCTTACGAACGACGCCGACATCCTGCTGATGGACGAGGCCTATTCGGCACTCGATCCGCTGATACGCGTCGACATGCAGTCGGTCCTGCTCGAACTGCAGAAGGAATTGAAGAAGACGGTGGTCTTCATTACCCACGATCTCGACGAGGCCCTGAGGCTCGGCGACAAGATCGCCATCCTGCGCGACGGCCGCGTCGTGCAGCAGGGAACCGGCCAGGAAATCGTGCTCTCGCCAGCCGACGACTACATCACGGCCTTTGTGAAGGAAGTGAACCGCGGGCGGGTGGTCAACGTGGAGACGATCATGCGGCCGCTCTCCGGAAGCCCGGAAGGCCTGCCGCTCGCCGTAGGCACCGTGCTCGAAGCGGCCGCTCGCACCATGACCGGCGCGCAAATAAGCAACGCCCATGTCGTCGACGCCAACGGTCGCCCGATCGGTGCTATCGACCTGCAGATGATCATCTCCGCCATGGTGACGCCCGTGCAGCATACCGACCGGCAGGCGGCTTGACTGGCTTTGAGGGCGCCCGTGGGCGCCCTCAACAGCGGATAGTCAAGTGACCCCCAGCCTTCCGCTGATGTACCGGAACTCCTGCGTCTTGCCTCCATAGCCATAGGCTGCCGCCGGTACCTCATGCACGAGCACGTAGCTTTCGGGATGGACCATCCCGAGAATATCCTCGAAGGCCGCAAAGATCGCTTCGACATAGGCACCAAGTTCCTGCTTCGTATTGGTGCCGTCGACAACCTTGATGTCGAGCCAGAAACTGCTGCTCTGCTGCGAGGCGAGCGACTTTCCGCCCGCGAACCAATGCCGCGGATCGACATAGCTGACGACGACCGCCGTCACCGAGGGGTCCTTGCGAAGATGCGACTGCGTGAGGTCGCTTACCTTTGTTGCTATTTTCGCCGAAAGCTCCGGCTCCGGCTGTCCGGTAACGCTGATGTTGATGATGGGCATCACAGGTTCCTTTCTTCGAAACACCTCGTCAATTTGCCATCGTCGCCACATCAACAAAATCGAATTGTTTTGCAGATACACTTCTGTAAAATTGAAGCATGAATCCGATCGATCCCGAGCTGCTGCGCACTTTTCTCGCCTTCGCCGAGGGCGGCTCGCTTGCAAGAGCGGCAACCGCCGTCAACCGTTCGCCCTCCGCCGTGACGGCACAAATGCAGCGGCTGGAAGCACTGATCGGCGAGCGCCTTCTTGCGCCCGCCGGACGCGGACGCGTGCTCACGCCCGTGGGAGAGGAGCTCGCCGCCCATGCCCGGCGTATTTTGGATGCGCACCGCGACGCCTGGCTCAGCCTCAGGGGCGCGCGCGCCGATGGACGGATCTCCCTCGGCAGCACTCAGGACTTTGCCGATACGATGCTGCCCGGACTGCTGCGCCGCTTCGCGCGTTCCCATCCACGCATTCGCCTGGATTTGAGGATCGGGCGGTCGAAAGAATTGACGGCCGCCTTCGATCAGAACCAGATCGACATTCTTCTTGCCATGCGACAGGCGGCTGCAGATGACGAATTGCTCGTGCTCCGCGAACAGATGCTTTGGCTCGGCTCCGACAGAGGCTTGGCAACGGAAGAAGAGGAGCTCCCCTCGCCGTGCTCGACCCACCTTGCGGCTTCCGCGCCGCCGCCATATCGTCCCTCGAGAGAACCGGCCGCCGGTTTCGGATCGCGGCAACGAGCCCCAGCCTGTCGGGCCTGCGCGCCGCCGTCTTGAGCGGCATCGCCGTTACGACCCGGACGGAAAGATTTCTCGGCACCGGCATCGAGCGCGCTCCTGCCCATCTCGGCTTGCCATCCCTGCCTCCGGCGGAATTCAGCCTGCGTCTGCGCGCCCGGGCAGAGAAGCCCGCAACCGATCTAGCTGCGCTGCTTGCGAACGAATTGCCGCGCTGATCGGCGCAATTCTGTTGCCAACACATAAAGATATCTTTATATCTTATTGCAGTTCCATTCAGCCGGGAAAATCCGATGTCCGTTGCAGTCCATGCCCTTTCCGATCTCCTCGCCCAGAAGGGCGTCCTGCTTGCCGATGGCGCCACAGGCACGTCGCTCTTCGCCATGGGGCTCGAAGCGGGCGAGGCACCGGAGATGTGGAACGAGACGAAACCGGAAAACATCACCAAGCTGCATCAGGACTTCGTGGATGCCGGCGCCGACATCATTCTCACCAATTCCTTTGGCGGCACACGCCACCGACTGAAGCTTCATCAGGCCGAAGACCGGGTCTACCAGCTCAACAAGCGGGCCGCAGAGATCGCGCGCGCGGTGGCCGACCAGGCGCCGCGAAAGGTCATTACGGCCGGATCCGTCGGCCCAACGGGCGAGCTGCTGATCCCGCTCGGCGCCCTCTCCTATGAAGACGCGGTCGCGGCCTTCGTCGAACAGATCGAGGGCCTGAAAGCCGGCGGCGCGGAGGTCGCCTGGATCGAGACCATGTCCTCTCCGGACGAAATTCGTGCGGCCGCCGAAGCCGCGGCGAAGGTCGGCCTTCCCTATGTCTACACCGGTTCCTTCGACACCGCCGGCAAGACGATGATGGGCCTGCACCCGAAAGACATTCACGGCGTCGCCGCCGATATCGGCGACGGTCCGGTTGCCGTCGGCGCGAACTGCGGCGTCGGGGCGTCCGACATTCTTTCCTCGCTGCTCGACATGACGGCTGCCAGCCCGGAGGCGACAATCGTCGTCAAGGGCAATTGCGGTATTCCCGAATTCCGCGGCTCGGAGATCCACTATTCCGGCACTCCGCCGCTGATGGCCGAATATGCCCGGTTGGCCGTCGACGCCGGCGCCAGGATCATCGGCGGCTGTTGCGGCACCTCCTGCAACCATCTGGCCGCGATGCGGCTCGCGATCGACAATCACACCAGGGGTGAACGCCCCACGCTCGATACGATTGTCGAGAAAATCGGTCCGTTGCGGAACAAATCGGCAAATGAAGGTCCCGCCGCCCCGGCCCGAGAGCGCCGTCGGCGCGCCTAAGGTCATGCCTGCGGAAGCTCCGGCGGCAAAGCCGGAGCTATCCTATTCTACGGGACCAGGGTGAGTGCGCATTTGCGCCGGCGGGGCGTCGCTCGCGCTGGCGCTCACCAAAGCGACATTTTCGCCGAGATCGCAAATCCCGCAAAGGTGCCCCGAGCCGACCGCGCTCCGTGGAGCAGCCATATTCCGCAGCACTGGCAAATGCCGGGTAGAACTGAAGCGCGGCACCGAGATGACGGGATCCCTCTTCGGAAAAATGCCCATGGTCTTCGAAAAGCGCCACTCCCCTGTCCTCGGTTCTGCAGCGGCCCCCGCCGCAGAGATAATCGGTGAAGCTCACGACCGGATAGTCGCTGGCGATGTCCGCCAGAATCGAGAGTACGTCACGGTCGTGGGTCCGGACATTCGCAAGTGACGCCCCGCAGTCATCGGCGGAGGTTCCAAGCAGTCGGGCTCGCGCGACGCAAAGGCCGGTATCGCGACCATCCTGCGGCGGCGGCGCGATGACGACCGGCCGAAAGCCATTCTGCCGTAACCATGCGAGGCTTGCCCGATAACTGCCGGTCACGGTCCGAGCGTCCGACGGCACCACTCCCTTACCGTCGAGAAGCATCGTCTCTTCCTCCAAATACTGATTCAGCGGCGAGGACAACACGACATAGCGGATCGACTTGTGCGCCAGAAGGAAGCGCTGCACCTCCCTGTTGTGCTCGATGCACTCCTGCGGCCAAGCGGGCTCGAACTTGGCCTTGATCGGGGCGAGGCCGGCGAGCGGACCGCAATTGTTGTTCGTCAGTTGTACAAGCCGTGCGCCCGGTTCGGAGGCCAGAATGCCATCGACGAGGTGCCTGGCAAAGGAGTTCCCCCAGACGGCAATGACCGGTTCGCTGCTTGTGCCGCATTTCAGGTCGACAACCGCATTGCAATCCTTCCCTATGCCGACGCTCGGCTTGGTGAGGCGGGCAAGCTCGGCATTCTCGGAGGCGAGACCGTCGCTGCCGTCGAGCACCAGGCCAGTCGCAACGGCCATGGACCCCACCGCCGCGACCGTTGCGAAGATCGCCTTCCGCCCGAGACGGGCACGATTGCGAAAGGGACCTTCGACATATCGCCAGCTGAGGTAGGCGAGACCGAAGCAGAGCACGATGAGGCCGGCGTAGCCGGCAGGCGTCACTCCGTCACTCGTGCGCAGGCGCGCAAATGCGAATACCGGCTGATGCCAGAGATAGAGGCTGTAGCTGCAGAGGCCGATCGCAACGAGCGGGCGGGCCGAGAGGCACCTGCCGATCAGCGTGTCGCCGCGAGCGAAAGCGAGAACAAGGGCCGTACCGGCGACGACTGGAACGGTCGCCCAGCCCGGATAATGTTGCGTGTCGGTTGTCGAGAGATAGCTTGCAGCGATGAGGATAAGCCCGCCCCAGGCGAAGCACTCGCGGACGGATCTGGAGAATTCACGATTTGAAACACCCGAGAGAGCGACGGCGGCACCGAGGCCTAGTTCCCAAAAGCGACTGGGCAGGAGATAGAAGTTTGCCGCCGGATCGATGCGCGCGAAAAGCTGCGTCGCGCCGAAGCTCAGAACCGTCGCCGCGACGATCACCTTGAGCCCGGTCGCCTCCGACAGGCGGCGCAGCGAAAGCAGAAGTAGGGGAAAGACGATGTAAAACTGCTCCTCGACCGCAAGGGACCAGGTGTGAAGCAGCGGCATGAGATCGGTGTCGGGCGTGAAATAGTTCGTCTGGTCCCAGAACAAGAAATTGGCCGCGAACAAGTTCGCCGCGTAGAGGCTCTTGCCGAATTCATTCAATTCCTTCGGCAGCATCCACATGAGCGCGAAGGGAATAGAGGCCACACAGACGAACAGAAGCGCTGGCGCGAGGCGTCGTGCACGCCGCTCATAGAAAGCGACGACGCTGAATGCGCCGCTGCGGATCTCCTGGTGAATGAGGCTCGTGATCAGAAAGCCGCTGATCACGAAGAAAACGTCGACTCCCGCGAAAGCGCCAGAGATAAAGCCGAAACCGGCATGAAACAGCAGGACGGGTATTACGGCGACGGCGCGCAGCCCGTCGATCTCGGGTCTATAATGCATAATGCGAGGCAGGTACTTCCATGAGGTTGGCGCATCGTTAACACGGAATCGGCCGGCGCCACGCCGCCGATCACCTCACGGGCGCCCGCAGCACGTGATGGCGCCAGGCTTCGAGCCCCTCTTCGATGTTCCTGCGGCCGAATCCGACGCGGAAGCGATCCTGCGGGACCGGCAGTAGATCGGAGACGAAAAGGCTCGAAGGAAGCAACAGCACGCCTGATTCCTCGACAAGCCGCCGGCAATGTTCCTCCACGCCGTCTGCCCCGTGATAGCGGGCGAAGCCGACGCAGCCGCCGTCCGGCGCCTGCCACGCGTAGAGATCTGCGAACTCGGCGAAGAAGGCTCCGAGTTTCTCGAGATTTCGCGTGCAGCGCGCGCGATTGCGTTCAAGTATCCGATGGCGCGATTTCAGCGCGATCGTCGCCAGTACCTCCGATGGCCGGGAGTTGCAGATGGAGAGGTAGTGCTTCATGCCTTCCATGCGCTGGAGAAGCGCGCGATCGCGGCAGGCAATCCAGCCGATCCGAAGACCTGGAAGGCCATAGGCCTTGGACATGACGTTGAGCGAAATACCGCGATCGAAGAGTTCGGCCGCCTGCGGCAGGCGCTTCTCCTCATCGCGCTCCAGTCCTCGATAGACCTCATCGCTGAAAAGATGAATGCCGCGCTCGGCGCAGAGCGCCGCGAGAGCGCGAAAGACCGACGGCTCGGCGACAGCACCCGTCGGGTTATTGGGGAAATTGACCGCGATCAGCTTCGTATTCGGCTGCAACGCCGCCCGGACATCGGCGATATCGATCTGCCAATTGTTCTCGGGACGGAGTGCAACGCCGCTCACCGACGCGGCGAGCGTGACCGGAAGCGTTTCCATCGACTGGTAATTGGGCACGGTGACGATGGCATGGTCCTCGGGACCGAGCGCAGCCAGCATGGCACAGTAGAGCCCTTCCTCGGCACCGGCGAAGCAGAGGATATCTTCCGGCTCCAGCCCCTCATAGGTCGCGGCGATCGCCTTGCGGAGCGCCGGAGCGCCATGGGTCTCGGTATAGCCGAGCGTCAGCCGCTCCCACGCGTCGCGATCGGCGTCGTCGGCGCAGGAAAGCAGCTCCGCCATCGACATGGTTTCGCTGTCGCTCGCGGTCATGTGGTGGCGCGCCGTGAACTCCCAGCGCGAGAAATGCGTCTCGAGGCGAAAGGCCGGCAAAGTCGTCATGGTCGTTCTTTCCTTTGAACGCGAGATTCAGGCGGCGCCTTCTTCGCGCGCGGCCGAGAGGTAGTTGTAGATGGATGCGCGCGAGGTGCCGATCAGGCTCGCCAGATGGTCGACCGCATTGCGGGTCTTGAAGAGCCCCTGCTCTTCGAGGGCCGCAACCAGTGCCACGCGATCCGGGCGCTTCAAGGCGGAAAGCGCAAGGCCTCTCACCTTTAGCCAAGCGTGCAGCGCTGCATTGATCTCCTCGCGCCAGTCGCGCGAAAACAATGCCGGCGGCCGTGGTTCCGGCGTGCCGGCAAAGGCCGCGAGCAGCCTCACGGCGTCATCGATTCGTGAGACATCGAGATTGATGCAGAGCAGCCCGACGGCATGTCCCTCATTGTTGCGAAGCACCGCCGAAACCGATTTCAGCCGCCGTCCGTCCGCACCCGTCTTCTCATAAGGGCCGAGCACGCAGGCGCCCTCAGCCATGCCGTCCAGGCCATCCTCGATGAGGGAGTCGGTCGCCGCGGTGCGACCGGAAAAGGCGTTCCAGAGAGCCGCAATCTTGCCGGTGGACAGATCGTGCAGAACGACCTCCGCATGCGGGTAAAGCAACGCGCTTATCGCCGCGGCCGAGGGCGCGTGCATAGCAAGACAGGTGGGAAGGCCCGGATCTATATTCATGCATGCATCTGAAACGATTTATACGTTTTGTCAACATTAGACTTATTATACATCATCACGGATCGACGGATCGAGAAGTCAGCGTGGAAACGTCGCGACGACAGCGATGATCGGGCCGAGCGGAAACAGCCGGTCGTGCCGATTGATCTCCGGCGCATAAAGGCTCGAGATCGTTCCGTCGAGAAAGAGCGCATTCGGGCAATCGAGCGCGTCGCGAAACAAAGTCGCGAAATCGTGAAAGCGCACCGGCCGTTTCGACACGGCGAAGACCACCTCCCCGCTGTTCGTCACCCCGACGCCGTTGCGGGTCTTGAGGCTGTCGCTATCCGGCAGGAAACGGGGATGCAGCGCACCATCGATGACGAGCATCGGACCGGATTGCGTTGCGAAACGCGGCTCGATGCCGGCAAGGCGATAGGCCTCCGCCGCCATGACCCCGGCCTTGCCATCGCCGACATAAAAGACGCCGTTCGGCAGCATGTGAAAGTTGCCCCAACCCGGATTTCTATTGAGCGGCGCCAGTTCCGCACCCTCCTCCACATGCAGCCCGACCGGAGCGAGGTCCTCGTGGTACATGCCGCCGTTCATCGCGAAGACGAGATACTGTTCGCGACGACGAAGTTCGAGCGACAGCGCCCTGAAGGACCTGAACGGCACCCCCGTCTGATCCTTGTTGTAGAGCCGTATGTCGCTCGTCACCGGGTCGAAGCTGCAGGCGAGGTAGGTTTCGCCGAGATGGAGAACATCGCGACAGGCACCGAATGCGGGTGCAGCCAGACCGGCGGATAGAAGGGCGGCGCCGGCGATGAAGGCTCTTGTAAACAGCGGCATCGAACAGACCCGGAGGGAATCATAGGACGTAGCATCGCATGGATTGCAGCGGATTTATGCGGGCGCGCGCTGATTAAAGCTCGATCGCCGCCATATGGAAACGCAATTGCCCCGCCGGATAGCGATAGTCGCACCCCACCGGACAGGCATCGCGGGACAGACAGCCGTGAGCAAGGCAGCCGGTCACCCCTTCTCCGGTTCTCAGATGCCCGCGACAGCGCCCCATATCGAACGTAGCGCCTGCCAAGGCGTCCGCCGGGCAGCCAGAAAGGCAGGGCCGTCCAACACAGCGTTCGCAGGGGTGGCCACCCGCCGGCTCGCCCGTCACCGGCATGGCTCGATCGAAGCCCAGCGCGCCGCGATAGCCGTGCCATAGGCCGTAGCGCGGATGAATGAGGATGCCGAGCGGCGACGGCTTCAGCCCCTCGGCATGCATTGCCCATTGCTGGAAGGGCTGCCAAGGGGGATCGGATGGAAAATACGCCGAGGCGCCTGCTGCCGCAGCCGCCGGGCGGATGACCTGCTTCGACCACTTGTCGAGCGGCTCCGCACCGCCGCCGTCCGGTTCGCCTTCGCGCCACCGACTGAAGGACTTCCAGACCGAGCCGCCGACATTGCCGATCAGCACCACGCTCGCCGCGGACTTGCCTCCTTCGAGCGTCGGCGCCCCCTCGCCCGGTGCGAAGTTCACGGTTCCGCGCAAAAAAGACCGTGCGGCGCAAGCGCCGCACGGATGGTTTCAAGCACATCGCTTTCCGATGCGTAAGGAGCCGTCATTTCGGTTTCGGCCCTTGAGTTTCGTAATGCGGGCGCCAGACCTCTTTCTGTATCATATCGGCCACCTGCGCCGCGCCGCCTTGCTCCCTGGCTCGCTCGGGAGCCTTTCAGGTGAAGGCGTCGGGCATCGAGTCCTTCCGCTTGGCGATGAATTCCTTCAGCGCCTCGTCGATTGCCGGGTCGAGATAGGGCGCCTCATAGTTTTCGAGCCACGAGCGGGCGAGCGCGTTGGCGCGCTGTTCGATCCGCTTCTCGCCCTCGATCTCCCACTGCTCGAAGGAGTTGTTATCGGCGAGCGGCGAGCGATAGAAGGCGCTCTGGAAGTTCGCCTGCGTATGTGCACAGCCGAGATAGTGGCTGCCGGGGCCGACTTCGCGGATGGCGTCGAGCGCCTGCGCGTCTTCGGAAAGGTCCACGCCCTCGGCCATCTTCTGCATCATGCCGAGCTGATCCTGGTCGATCATGAACTTCTCGTAGGACGAGACGAGACCGCCCTCGAGCCAGCCGGCTGCATGCAGCACGAAGTTGGTGCCGGCAAGCAGCGTCATGTTCAGCGTATTTGCCGATTCATGTGCGGCCTGCGCATCCGGAACCTTCGAGCCGCAGAGCGAACCGCCGGTACGGAACGGCAGGCCGAGGCGGCGAGCCAGCTGAGCAGCGCCGTAGGAGACGAGCGACGGCTCCGGCGTGCCGAAGGTCGGCGCGCCCGACTGCATCGAAATCGATGCGGCGAAGGTGCCGAACAGCACCGGCGCGCCCTTGCGGATGAGCTGGGTAAAGGCCGCACCTGCGAGCACTTCGGCGAGGATCTGCGTCAGCGTGCCGGCGACCGTGACCGGGCTCATCGCACCCGACAGGATGAAGGGCGAAACGACGCAAGCCTGGTTATGGCGGGCGTAGACCTTCGCGGCACCGAGCATCGTCTCGTCGAAGACCATCGGCGAGTTCGCGTTGATGAGATTCAACGTCACCGCATTGTTCTCGACGAAATCGTCGCCGAAAAGGATCTTCGCCATTGCGACCGTGTCTTCGGCGCGCTCGGGCGCGGTGACCGATCCCATGAAGGGTTTGTCGGAATAGCGGATATGGCTATAGACCATATCGAGGTGGCGCTTGTTCACGGCGATGTCGACCGGTTCGCATACCGTGCCGCCCGAAGAGTGCATCGACGGCGCCATATAGGCGAGCTTCACGAAGTTGCGGAAATCCTCGATCGTCGCATAGCGGCGGTTGCCGTCGAGATCGCGCACGAAGGGCGGGCCGTAAACCGGCGCGAAGACGGTCGCCTTGCCGCCGATCTGAGCGCTGCGCTCCGGGTTGCGCGCGTGCCAGGTAAAATCCTTCGGCGCCGTCTTCAAGAGCTCGCGGCAAAGTCCCTTCGGGAAATGCACGCGTTGACCGCGCACGTCGGCACCAGCGGCCTTCCACAGATCGAGCGCTTCGGCATCGTCGCGAAACTCGATGCCGATCTCTTCGAGAACGACCTCGGCGTTGCGTTCGATGAGCTGCAGCCCTTCCTCGTCAAGAACTTCGTATTCGCGAATCCTGCGCTGGATATAGGGCAGAGACGGTCCCGGGCCACCGCCGGTGCGGGAAGCGCGACGCGCTGCCGCTCCCCGCCCCTCGCCACGCGCGCGGCGTCCGCCGCCTTCGGCCGCACCTTGTTCTGTAACGTCGCTCATTCGCTCATTCCTCTTCCCGCGGTGCCCCGCGCATCATGCGCGATGAACGCCGCAACACTTTGATGGGTGGGTGCATACCCCTTTCGCGAGGCTGATCCAGCGGCGGGCATATGCATCCGGTAGTCGATTTGACCTAATGCTACCAAGGCGCCGGACCGGTACGGGTCTTAATGCGCCAACGGCTGGCGCATCTTAGACACTCGGTCTGCGGTCGCTGCCATTGCAGTCGTCTTTCGGCTGCTTCAGATCGGCACCGCGCAAGCGCCACTCTAACGCCTTGAAGTGCTGTATAATTTTGCAGGCGGCAGATTCCGAACCGCGGAATAATGCCGCCGCCGTCGCGTGGGAGCATTTACACCGGGCGCCGTCGTTTTTCATCACATGCGACGTCGCTTTCAACAAGAGATTTTTAGGTATAGCCCGCTAAGGATTGGGCGACGCGTCCGGATTGCGCCCTCTCTCGTGCCACCCGTGCGAAATGACTGTGCCAGGAACCGAGGAACCCAACTATGGCAGACGATGAAATCATTCTCGAGGACCTTTCCGATGAGGAACTCGTGCAGCAGATGCATGACGACCTCTATGACGGTCTCAAGGAGGAAATCGAGGAAGGGACGCGCATCCTCCTCAAGCGTGGCTGGACGCCTTACGACGTCCTGACCCAGGCTCTGGTCGAAGGCATGCGCATCGTCGGCATCGATTTCCGCGACGGCATTCTCTTCGTCCCGGAAGTGCTCCTTTCGGCCAATGCCATGAAGGCCGGCATGTTCATCCTGCGCCCGTTGCTTGTTGAAACCGGTGCCCCGAAGCTCGGCAAGATGGTAATCGGCACGGTCAAGGGCGACATCCACGACATCGGCAAGAACCTCGTCGGCATGATGATGGAAGGCGCCGGCTTCGACGTCGTCGACCTAGGCATCAACAATCCGGTCGAGAACTACCTCGAAGCGCTCGAGCGTGAGAAGCCGGACATCCTCGGCATGTCTGCCCTGCTCACGACGACCATGCCCTATATGAAGGTCGTCATCGACACGATGAAGGAAAAGGGGTTGCGCGACGAATACGTCGTCCTCGTCGGCGGTGCACCGCTCAACGAGGAATTCGGCAAGGCCGTCGGGGCCGACGCCTATTGCCGCGATGCGGCCGTCGCCGTCGAGACGGCCAAGGACTACATGAAGCGCAAGCACAATCAGCTCGCAGCCGGCTGAGACGATCCGACATGAAAAAGCCGGCTGCCCGTGTGAACGAGCAGCCGGCTTTTTTGTTTTCGGAAAGAACGTCGATCTTGCGCTCAGGCCGTCAGTTGGCGGCCTTGGCGACCCGATGGCCGGCTCCCTGTGTCGCGTTTACTGCGTTTGCAGTATCCTGTCCTACGCCGCGGATCGTGTTTGCGCAGGAACTCAGGGTTGCCAGCGCTATCAAAACGGCTCCGATGGTCGCGATGGATTTTGTCGTCATGACCGTGATTCCTTTGTTGATGCAAGGCGGAATAAAGATGGAAAACGCAACGTCGGCAAGAGAACGTGCACAACCGAAGAAAGTTCATGTCATTGGTTGCGGCGCGATCGCGCGCGAAATTCTTGCCGTCTGCGCGGCCAACGGGCTCGACCACATCGAGCTCAACTGTCTGCCGGCCATCTGGCACAACACGCCGGAAAAGATCACTCCGGGCCTGCGTGAGGCTATCACCCGGGCGCGCGCCAACGGTTTCGAGCGCATCTTCATCGCCTATGCCGATTGCGGCACCGGCGGGCTTATCGACCGCCTCTGCGAAGAGGAAGGGGTGACGCGCATCCCGGGGCCGCATTGCTACTCGTTCTTTGCCGGAAACACGGATTTCGCAGCCCGCTGGGACGATGACATCACAGCCTTCTTCCTGACGGATTTCCTTGCCCGGCAGTTCGAAGCCTTCGTCATCGAGCCGCTCGGCCTCGACCGGCACCCGGAACTGCGCGACATGTATTTCGGCCACTACCGCAAGCTCGTCTATCTCTCCCAGCAGGAGGACGCGGTGTTGCAGGAAAAGGCGCGTCGCGCCGCCGATATTCTCGGGCTCGAATATGAGTACCGCTATACCGGCTATGGCGATCTAACGACATCGCTGATCGAGATTTGATCCCTCTGAGTCGGCGTTTGTGCCGCCCGAGGGAATAGTTGGGCGCCGTCACATGTCCTATCCAATTCACGATGGGAGAGAGACAATGGCCCGCAGATCGACGATACTCGCAGCCGCGATTGCCCTTTTGACACTCGTCGGGTGCATGACAAATCAGTCCAGCCGAAACACGATGAACCCTGCCGGAAGCAGTTCCGGCGGCAGCAGCATGGGCAGTTCGGGAGGCGGCAGTTCGGGTTACTGAGCCGCCCTTCGGCGCGACGCGCTTTTAAGGCCGCCCGTTACCGACGGACGGCCTCGCGACACATCAGTAATAGGGCGAATAGCACTGCTGTCTTGGGCCACCATAGGGCTGATAGGAATTGTCCGCAGCGCGGTACGAGCGGTAGCGGTCATAGCACCAGTTGACGTGGCTGGAAGGCAGTCCCGGCGCCGCATAGCGTGGCTCTGCGTAACGCGGCTGGGCAATGGCGCCGCCGATGATCATGCCGGCACCGAAGGCTCCCAGAGGATACCACCAGCCGTCGCTGTGCCGGCGGTAGCCGTGGCGGCGATAGCTGTAGCCGCGATGCCCGTTATACCAGCCGTGACGATGGCCGTGCCGGCGCCAGCCGTGCCGCGGGCGATGTCGGTGACCATGCCAGCCGCGGTGGTCGACCGTCTGCACGTCGCTCGCCTGCGACACCGGAACGGTTGGGAAGGGCATAGCTTGCGCAGGCGCATAGGCGGTGAAAGCCGTCACAGCCGCGAGGAACAGTATCCCAATCTTCTTCATCTCCACACCTATCTGTTCGAATAGGTCAGAGCTTTTGCCGCCGGCCAGGTGAACACGCAGTGAATGCAAGATTCATGATATTCTTAAGGACCATCCGAAGGCCGGTGCACGCCTATTCCCGGTCCTTTGTCGCCGCCGATAAGGCAGGCATTTCGCCGCGCCGGCACAAGCGGCGCGCTCCGCGAACGCAAGGTTCGCATGCGCGATCGTGCAGCGTCGTTTTTGGACATATCGGACGTCGTGGCAAGGTGAGCCACGGCGCGTGGACATGCGCATTGTCGCCCCTATAGGAGAACAGGAATCCGATGGCAGACCGCATTATCGTCTACTGGCGCGATATCCCCGCGCAAGTCATCATCAAGCAGGGCCGCAAGACCGCCAAACGCGAGCTCTCGCTGCGTTTCACCGAGGCGATCGACATGTGCGCCATGCGCACCGGAGCCGCCGAGACCGACGACTATCTCGCCGAATGGCGCAAGGCCGATCCCGTTCCGGTCTCCGACGACCTCGAGGCGGAAGCCGACAGGGCGGCCGCGGAATTGGAAGCCGCCTATGACCGGGAGCGCCTCGTCGCACTCGTCAAGGCTGGAGGCCGGGACAATGCCTGACCCCAAGGTCGTGACCGGCAACGCCCAGTCCGCCAGGAAGGCGGCGACGGGCGCCTATACGCCCCAGGGTGTGTCGCCCAGCCGCCGCTCGCGCCACAAATACACGGTACGTCTCTGGGCCGTGCGCAATTCGCGTTTCCTCGAGTGGTTCTACAACCGTTTCGCCGACATGTTCCTGCTTCTCCATCCGCTTTGGAACGCAATCGGCTACAACCGGGTTGAAAGGCCTGTCACCTTCGTCGAGCGTCACGTCAAGGGCTTCCTGTTCGACTGTCGCATGTGCGGCCAGTGCGCGTTGTCCTCAACTGGTATGTCGTGCCCCATGAACTGTCCGAAACAGCTGAGGAACGGCCCCTGCGGCGGCGTACGCGCAAACGGCAATTGCGAAGTCGAACCCGACATGCCCTGCGTCTGGGTGCAGGCGTGGAAGGGCTCGCAGAACATGGTGAAGGGTGATGCAATCATGAACGTGCAGAAACCGGTCAACCAGTCGCTGCGCGAAACCTCGTCCTGGTTGCGGGTAACGGCCGAGGCCGCGGCCGCCCGCGAAGCGGCGAACAAGGAAGGTCCGCAGCAATGAGTTCCGGACATCAATCCCCACGATCCCGGCGCACCGCTCGATCCCCTGCCCGGCCATTCCTCGCGCGGGCGGTTGGAGCGCGTGCTGCGCCGCGGCGAGTTCGCAGTTACCGCCGAACTCAATCCGCCGGACAGCGCCGATCCCCAGGACGTCTACGAGCGAGCGGCAGTCTTCGACGGATGGGTGGACGGCATCAATGCGGTCGACGCTTCAGGCGCCAACTGCCACATGTCATCCGTCGGCATCTGCGCGCTCCTGACGCGCATGGGCTATGCGCCGATCATGCAGATCGCCTGCCGCGACAAGAACCGCATTGCGATTCAGGGTGACGTGCTCGGCGCCTCGGCCATGGGTGTCCAGAACATCATGTGCCTCACTGGCGACGGCGTGCAGGCGGGCGACCAGCCCGGGGCCAAGCCGGTTTTCGATCTCGACTGCATGTCCCTGCTCGAGACGGTGCGCATCATGCGCGACAATTCAAAGTTTCTTTCGGGCCGCAAGCTGACGACGCCGCCTCAGGTATTCCTCGGAGCAGCGATCAACCCCTTCGCTCCGCCCTATGATTTCCGCCCCTATCGCCTCGCCAAGAAGATCGAGGCCGGCGCACAGTTCGTGCAGAGCCAGTATTGCTTCGATGTTCCGATGTTTCGCGAATACATGAAGAAGGTGCGCGATCTCGGTCTTCACGAGAAGTGCTACATCCTGGTGGGCGTCGGGCCGATGGCATCCGCCAAGACTGCCCGCTGGATCCGCTCCAATGTTCCGGGCATCCACATTCCGGACAGCATCATCAAGCGGCTCGAGGGCGCACAGGACCAGAAAAAGGAAGGCAAGCAGCTCTGCATCGACATCATGAACGAGGTGAAGGAGATCGAGGGCGTTTCCGGCGTCCACGTCATGGCCTACCGCCAGGAAGAGTATGTTGCCGAAATCGTCCATGAATCAGGTGTCCTGAGGGGCCGCAAACCCTGGACTCGCGAAGCCGCGCCGACCGATGCGCTGGTTGCGGAGCGGCTGGAACATATCCGCGAAGGCAAAGAAGAAAATCAGCAGCAGATGGCCGAGGCCGCTGCGCACCACCCGCATTGAGATAAAGCCGTGAGTTGGCGGCTTTAGCAGAGGATAACCGGCGCTCCTGCTCGTCCAGCGCCTTACAAACACAGAACGGCCCTATTACATAGGCCAACGCTCAAGGTTCAGAGGATCTCATATGACCCGCACCATCGTCGCCTCCGCCACCCGCGAGATCATCATCGGCTTCGACCAGCCCTTCTGCGTCATCGGCGAACGCATCAATCCGACCGGCCGTAAGAAGCTCGCCGCCGAGATGATCGAGGGCAACTTCGACACAGTGATCAAGGATGCGCTGGAGCAGGTTGCCGCCGGCGCGACGATGCTCGACGTCAATGCAGGCGTGACGGCCGTCGACCCGAACGAGACCGAGCCGCCGCTCCTGGTCAAGACTCTGGAGATCGTTCAGGGCCTCGTCGACGTGCCGCTGTCGATCGACAGTTCGGTTACTGCCGCCATCGAAGCCGGCCTGCGCGTCGCAAAGGGCCGCCCGCTCGTCAACTCGGTGACCGGCGAGGAAGAGAAGCTCGAAGCGATCCTGCCGCTCTGCAAGAAATACGACGTTCCGGTGGTGGCGATCTCCAATGACGAGACCGGCATTTCAATGGACCCGGACGTCCGCTTCGCGGTCGCCAAGAAAATCGTCGAGCGCGCCGCCGATTACGGCATCAAGCCGCACGATATCGTCGTCGATCCGCTGGTCATGCCGATCGGCGCACTAGGATCTGCGGGCCAGCAGGTTTTCGCGCTGCTTCGCCGCCTTCGCGAAGAGCTCAAGGTCAACACCACCTGCGGCCTCTCCAACATCTCCTTCGGCCTGCCGCATCGCCACGGCATCAATGCCGGCTTCATCCCCATGGTGATCGGCGCCGGCATGACCTCGGCCATCATGAACCCCTGCCGTCCGCAGGAGATGGAGGCGGTTCGAGCCGCAAACGTGCTTAACGGCACCGACCCGAACTGCACAAACTGGATCATGACCTATCGCGACCACAAGCCGGCCGAAGGCGGCCAGGCCGTCGCTGCTGCGGCCGCACCGGCGGGTGCCGGCGGGCGGCGCGGCGGACGCGCGGCGCGCGCCGGCGTCGCACGGGCGGAGTAAAAATGGCCAGGCACCACTCCTTCGCAAGCGACCTGGCGGCACTCTGGTTTCAGGCACCCATGGTCATTGCCGCGCGTACGCAGGCCATGGCCGTAGCCGCTATCACCGGCTCGGCAACCGACTATGTCGAGGCAAGCCGGATGGTGACCGAAAAGATGGCGGCTGTCGCCGAAAGCGTCGTCGCCGCGAATGTCGCCCTGGTGAAGGAAGGGATGGGTGCGGCCGCGGCACTGGCCGCCGGAAAGCCGGGCTCTGCCGCCGCGCACAACCGGATAGCGGCGGCCGCAGTTCGGCCCTATGCCAAGCGCGTGCGGGCAAACGCCCGCCGGCTCGCGAAATAAACTGCTGGCGAGACAGAAAATGTTGAACGTGCCCTCGAAGGACGAAAAGAACGATCCGCTGGTGCTCTTCATGCCCTCGGGCAAACGTGGCCGTTTCCCCGTCGGTACGCCGATCCTCGACGCCGCACGTTCACTTGGGGTCTATGTCGAAAGCGTCTGTGGCGGCCGCGCCACCTGCGGACGTTGCCAGGTTTCCGTCCAGGAAGGTAATTTCGCCAAGCACAAGATCGTTTCATCCAACGACCATATCTCGCCGATTGGTCCCAAGGAGCAGCGTTACGCGAGCGTGCGCGAATTGCCTGACGGGCGGCGGCTGTCCTGTTCGGCCCAGATTCTCGGCGATCTCGTCATCGACGTGCCGCAGGACACCGTCATCAACGCACAGGTGGTGCGCAAGGCCGCAACCGACCGCGTGATCGAGCGCAATGCGGCGGTGCAACTGTGCTATGTCGAGATCGACGAACCGGACATGCATAAGCCGCTCGGCGATCTCGATCGGTTAAAGGTCGTCCTGGAAAAAGACTGGGGTTGGAAGGACCTTCTGATCGCCCCCCACCTGATCCCCCAGGTACAAGGCATATTGCGCAAGGGCAATTGGGCGGTGACTGCGGCGATCCATCGCGACATGGACTCCTCGCGTCCCTTCATTGTCGCTCTCTGGCCGGGGCTGAAGAACGAGGCCTATGGCGTCGCCTGCGACATTGGCTCGACGACGATTGCGATGCATCTCGTATCGCTGCTCTCCGGACGCATCGTGGCCTCCTCCGGCACATCGAATCCGCAGATCCGCTTCGGTGAGGATCTGATGAGCCGCGTCTCCTATGTGATGATGAATCCGGATGGCCGCGAGGCGATGACCAAAGCGGTACGCGAAGCGTTGAACGGCCTGATCGGCAAGGTCTGCGCCGAGGGCGAGGTCGACCGCCGCGACATTCTCGACATGGTCGTCGTCGCCAATCCGATCATGCATCACCTGTTCCTCGGGATCGACCCGACGGAACTCGGCCAGGCGCCATTCGCACTGGCCGTCTCCGGCGCCCTGCAATATTGGGCGCACGAAATCGACATCGAGGTCAATCGCGGCGCGCGCCTCTATATGCTCCCGTGCATCGCCGGCCATGTCGGAGCGGACGCCGCGGGTGCGACGCTTTCCGAAGGGCCGCATCGTCAGGATAAGATGATGCTGCTCGTCGATGTCGGCACCAATGCCGAGATCGTGCTCGGCAACAGGGAGCGCGTCGTGGCCGCCTCATCGCCGACCGGACCGGCCTTCGAGGGGGCCGAGATCTCCTCCGGCCAACGAGCCGCACCCGGAGCGATCGAGCGCGTTCGCATCGATCCCGAGACGCTGGAGCCGCGGTTCCGGGTGATCGGCGTCGACAAATGGTCGAATGAAGAAGGTTTCGCCGAGGCCGCTGCGGCAGTCGGTGTCACAGGGATCTGTGGCTCGGCGATCATCGAAGTCGTCGCGGAGATGTACCTCACCGGCATCATTTCGCAGGACGGCGTCGTCGACGGCGCAATGGTCGCGAAGAGCCCGCGCATCATCCCGAACGGCCGCACCTTCTCCTATCTGCTCCACGAAGGCGAACAGCGCATCACCGTGACGCAGAACGATATCCGAGCGATCCAGCTCGCCAAGTCCGCGCTCTATGCCGGCATCAAGCTGCTCATGGAGAAACAAGGTGTCGATCACGTCGACACGATCCGGTTTGCCGGTGCCTTCGGCTCCTTCATCGATCCGAAATATGCCATGGTGCTCGGACTGATTCCCGATTGCGACCTCACCGAAGTGAAGTCGGTCGGCAATGCCGCCGGCACAGGCGCGCTGATGGCGCTCCTCAATCGCGGTCACCGCCGCGAGATCGAGCAAACAGTGAGGAAAATCGAGAAGATAGAGACGGCGCTTGAATCGAAGTTTCAGGAGCATTTCGTCAACGCCATGGCGATGCCGAACAAGGTGGATGCCTTCCCGAAACTCGCCGAAGTGGTTACCCTGCCGGCGCGCAAGGCACTGATCGACGACGGTGGCGAAGGGGGCGGCCGCAGACGGCGACGCAGCAGGGAGTAGCCCCCGCCTCGTCTCACCGCTTCGAATAGCCGGACCTTGTGTCGACGGCCGAGGAGATCCGATGAAAAGCGGCCGCAATCCTGGACGAATCGTCATTCTCAACGGGGCGCCGCGGTCCGGCAAGTCGAGCATAGCCGAGGTGATCCAGGAGACATTCGACGGGCCATGGATGAACCTTGGCGTCGACACTTACATGGAGCGAGTAATGCCTCGCCGCTACCTGCCGGGTATCGGGTTGCGGCCCGGCGGTGAATTGCCTGAAATCGAAGCGCTCGTACCCCTATTCTATGCTGCCCTCTACGAGTCCGTTGCCGCGCATAGCCGGCTGGGTCTGAACGTTGTCGTCGATGTCGGGCATCACGAGGCCTATGGCGAACCACGCCATATCCTCCCCGACTGCGCTCGGCGGCTTCTCGGCCTTCCCGTCCTCTTCGTCGGGGTGCGGTGTCCGGTCGAGACGATAATGGAGCGGCGCAATCGCGGCCAGCTCGGCCGCGAAGGCGGTTACCTCACCGGCAGCGAGGCGGAGCCTGTTCCGCGCCAGGTGCTCGCCTGGCAGCGAGAGGTGCATCGCCCCGGTATCTACGATCTCGCAGTCGACACGTCCATGATGACGCCTGACGAATGCGCCGCGCTCATCCGCAAACGGCTCGAAGCAGAGCCCATGGCTCCGACAGCATTCCAACGGCTGGCCAGAATGGCCAGCATTTCCCAGCCGGATTAAAGTCTGTTGAGAGTCGCGATATCCGCGGCGGCTTGTTTCATGTCAATGTGCTTGTCACAAGGATCCAGCCGACCAAGTCCTTGGGCAGGAAGAACGCTTCCCGCGCCGATTGCAGTCCCCATATACGCTTTATGGGCCGATCGGTCGGCAGAGCCAGCCATAGGTTCTGAATGGCATGATGACCGGGAACGGTGAACTCAAGCTGCTGCCATCTCCACATAGGACGCCAACAGGCCGCCCCAGCCGTTTTCCGAATTGAAAATACCGCGCATTTCCTCGGCCTTCACGCCGTAATTTTCGAGATGGCGGTGCTCGAGAATGACGGTCGTGCCACCTTCCCCATTTGGCTCGAACAGGATCTCCACTTCGGTATGCAGGCCGGGATCGTAGTCGAAATCGGCGTTGAGCTGCCAGTCGAAGAGAATTCGGTTCGGTCGGTCGCACGCGATGACACGCCCCCACTCGCATTCTTCTCCCGCGTTGCCGATCTCGTACCAGCGGCCACCCGCGACGGCCTCTACCACAACCGTCTTTTGACCGGACTGCGTGAGGCTGTGGCCCTTGATCCACCACGTCCCCATTCCGCTGACGAAAATGTCGAACGCCTGCTGCGGCGATGTACGCACCGTAACCGACTTACGGACCGGTGCCGGCTCGATCATGTTCATGAGGTCTCCTCCCGTGAGATCGCGACAGAGTTACTCTTCGGCTTTTTCAGACCACTCGGCCGCCTCGACCGCCTGCTTGAATGCGGCGAGTTGATCATCCCAGAATCGGTCGAGCCATTTCCTGAGCGGCCCCAGCCCGTTGGGATCGATCGAATGAGATTCGCCGCGCACCCGACGGCACGTCGCGCACGAGATGTGCCGCCTTCAGTATCTTCAAATGCTGTGAGATCGCCGGCTGTGAAACCGGCATCGCCCGGGCGATCTCGGCGACCGACTGCCGCCGCTCAGCCACCTTCTCGAAGATGGCACGGCGCGTTGGATCGGCGAGCGCAGCAAAGGCTTTATCCTGATCATAAGTCATAGCTTATTATAAGCCAAAACTTATGATCGTCCACCCGGTATCGCGCGACGTTTGCTTCCCGAGTCGTTTGGCGGTCCCGGGACGCCGCTTGCGGAATTATGCCGCCTGCATCTGCAGCTCGGCGAAGGCAGCGCGAACATGCTCCGCGACCGCCAGAACCGGCGCCGGCGCATCTTCGATGACCTTGAGGCCGATGTTGTAGTGACCTAGATCCGGCAGGCCGTCACGCTCGCCGAGCTGGACCATCTCGCCTTGGACGAGATAGCGCGGCAGCGGCGCGATCGCGAGCCCGGCGAGAACAGCCGCACGCTGTCCGGTCGTATAGGCGCTCAAAAAGGCGACGCGGAACTTGCGGCCCGCACGCGACAGCTTCTCGACCGCATCGGCACGCCAGACGCAGCCGTCCTCCCACATGGAAACCGGCAGAGGATCGCGCAGATGCGCGTTCCCGCATTTCGCACCTGCCCAGACCAGTTTCTCCTGCATCAGGATTTCTGCGCCTTTGGCAGAGTCCTCGGAAAGGCTGTTGAACACGGCGATGTCCAGCCGATGCTCGTCGACCCGCTTGCGCATCGCGTTGCTCATGCCGATCGAAACGTCGATGGTGACGTTCGGATACGTCTCGGCAAAGCGCTTCAATACATCAGGCAGAATTCGCTCGCCGACATCCTCCGGCGCACCGACCCGCACCACCCCGTTCATGTCTGGCAACAGGAAGCGGGACACCGTCTCGTTGTTGAGCGATAGAAGCCGCCGGGCATAGCCGAGCAGGAGTTCGCCCTTCGGCGTCAGCGACACCGAGCGGGCGTCGCGCAGGAACAACGTGCAGCCGAGCATTTCCTCGAGCTTCTTGATCTGCATCGAAACGGCTGAAGGCGTGCGGTAGACCGTCTCCGCGGCGGTGGTGAAGTTTCCGGTCTCGGCAATGGCGACGAAAGTCTTGAGCACGTCCATTTCGAGCAGCGGAAGCGCGTGGCGCATCATCATGTTCATGGCGGCACCCTAGATCAGAAAAACTGAAAGATAACTTAACTTCATTTCGTTTGATTGAACATCACGCATGCGCGATAGTCAAGCCTCCAAGGGACGGAAACGCCCTGAACCAGAAGGAGAAGGCTATGTCGGCTCTGATGTTGGCGATCGATAATGGCGCCCCTGACGAAAGACCGGGCCCGAGTGCCGCGCCCACCGGCCGGGCGCCCAGGCAGGCTCGAACCATCGATGACGGGGACATCGTTCTGGCGATGCTGTGGCATGCCCGATCTCTTATCGAACGGATTGCCGAACGGCGCCGTGCCGGCAATCTAGTCAGGAATCGGGTGGAAACACGCCGCCAATTGGCGAGACTGCCAGCCAGGGTCCGAAACGACCTGTTACCCGCGGAACAGCAACCGATCAGAGCATGCGATAGAACGACTAAAGCAGGCGAAATCAATCACGGGGTTTGATGAATCGCATCAAACATATTCGTTTGAATGATCAATCGCGTTGCACCATAACGTCCATGGTCGCGACCTTTTGAGGAACTCAGAAGGAACCAGCTATGTCTATGAACGAGCATTTTTCATCCGCATCGAGCCCGGGTCTCGCAGCCCTGCCCGGACTTTTCAACCTGCGGGCACGTGCCTGGGCCGCCTGGAAGCGCCACCGCAACGAACGTGTCCTGGAGAACCTCTCCTATGACACGTTGAAGGATATCGGCTTCCCCTCCGTCGATGATGCAGTGCATAAGACGGACCAATGAATAAAGACTGCAGATGCCATCCTCCCGGCATTGACCGCAAGACCAGACTATAAGGGCATTCCCGCAACGGAATGCCCTTTTTGTTTCGAAAAGCGCCAAGCACTTGGCGCCAGCAAGTGCTCCCTACTCGAAGAATCCCTTCGGCGTCTTGCCCTTCAGAAAAGGTTCGACGAACGCATGAAGCAGCTCGGGCTGGCTGATGACGGCGGTGTGCGACGTCGCCGGGAGGACGGCAAGTCGAGAGGCGGGCAGTGGTTTGCCCATGTCGCCCATGACGCCCCCGCCGAGCAGCCGGAACAGAGCGACCGAATGTTCGAGCGTCGCCACGTCCGCGTCGCCGGTGATGATCAAAACCGGGGTTTTCAATGCCCTGACGTCCGCTTCCCATGCCATCGGCTCCTTCTCCAGCGCGATCAGTTTCCTGACGAGCTCGGGGAAGCCGTCGGGATTGGCTGCTAGCTTGCGATAGTCCTCGGCAAACGGCATGTTGACGAACATCTCGACCGACATCTGGGGAATGAAGGCCTTGAACGCCGGCTGCCAGCCCTCGGCATCATAGGCCACGGAGGCGGCGGCGAGCTTGTTGACTTTTTCCGGATGGCGAATGGCAAGCTGCAGACCGGCAGCCGCACCCATCGAGTAGCCGAAGACATCGGCCTTTTCGATCTTCACGGCATCCATGAAGGCTGCGACGTCATCGGCAAGATTGGGATAGGTGATCGGCCGGTCGATATCCGTGGTGCGGCCGTGGCCCTGAAACTCGATCGCATAGACCTTGTGGGTCTCGGCGAGCTTCGGGATAATGGCACCCATCGAAGGGATGTTCATGTAGGCGCCATGCAGCACGATGAGCGGGTCGCCCTCGCCCGAGACTTCGTAATACATTTCCATGCCGTTGACCTTGACCCGATCGCCCGCCGGTTCGGATCGGGCAAGCGTGGCGCCCGCAACGAGCAGCGTCGCGGTAATCAGGGCGGTGCGGAACATCGTTCTTCTCCTCGGTTTGGGACCGGCCTGTGCCGGTTTCGATGATAAGACGAGCGAGGCTCCCGCTCCCCGACATGAGCAACACAATTTTTGCAGCGCTGCGCAACCTGTGACTGCCTTTGCCCGGACGACCCCTCGCCTCCTGGTAATATTTGCGGCTGGCATCTGTGGCATGTTTTTGCTTTTGTAAAAGCGGTCCGTGTCGAGAGTTCCCCAGTAGATCGGTAATCCTGATGAGTGAGAGTGAAGCCCAATTGCCGGTGATCCATTTTGCGGACGCAAAGACCTTCGAAACGTGGATCGCGGAGCAAGGACCTGATTGCAAGGGGCTTTGGGTGAAATTCGCCAAGAAGGCGTCCGGGATAGCGACCATCACGCCGAGGGAGGCGCTCGATGTGGCGCTCTGTTACGGCTGGATCGACGGTCAGCGTATTGGATCCGACAGCGACTTTTACCTGAACAAATACACGCCGCGCCGTGCGCGCAGCCGATGGTCGCAGGTGAATTGCGCTCGGGCGACCGAATTGATCGCCGAGGGGCGCATGATGCCGCGCGGCCTTGCCGAAGTTGAACGCGCTAAGAACGACGGCCGGTGGGATGCCGCCGCGCCACCGCCGAGCAAGGCGACCGTGCCCGACGATCTTCACCATGCGCTTGCGCAGAACGCAGCGGCTAAGATGCTGTTCGACGAACTCGACAGCCAAAATCGCTACGCAATCCTATTTCGCATTCACGATGCGAAGAAGACCGAGACGCGGGCTGCGCGCATCGAAAAATATGTCGGCATGCTTGCCCGCGGCGAGACGCCTTACCCACGACGCAAGGCGCGATAGATCGATCTGCCTCTCAGGCCGCCAGCGGTTCGACCTCGACCGTCACGTGCGAAAGCTCGTGGATGTGCTCGAGCTTGCGGCGGTAGCTCGACGGACTTTGCGGATTCTTCGTCACCAGCGAAACGATGGCACCGTGGTGGCCGGGCCCAAGCTGCCACACGTGCAGATCGGTGATCCGATCCCCGTCCCGCTCGATTGCCGCGCGTATTTCGTCGGGCAGGTCCTCGCCCGGCGGAATGTAATCGAGCAACACGCTGCCGCTGTCTCGTATCAGGCCCCATGACCAGCGGGCAATCACCAGCGCGCCGACAATGCCCATCATCGGATCGAGCCATATCCAGCCAAAGACGCTGCCGGCCGCAAGCGCGACGATCGCAAGGACCGAGGTGAGCGCGTCCGCCAGCACATGCAGGTAGGCGGCACGCAGGTTGTTGTCCCGCCCCTGGGCCGAGACGCCATGGTGGTGCTCGTGATGGTGATGATGGCCGTGGTGATTGTGACTATGGTGGTGATGTGAATGATCCTCACGAAGCAGCCAGGCACAGGCGAGATTGACCGCAAGTCCGAGTACGGCCACCGAAATGGCCTGCGGAAAACTGATTGCCACCGGATCGGCAAGCCGCAAGAGGCTTTCCCAGCCGATCAGCAGCGCGATCAAGGCAAGTACGATCGCGCTGGAGAAACCGGCGAGATCGCCAAGCTTGCCCGTACCGAAGGTAAAGCGTGGGTTGCGCGCGTTACGCCGGGCATAGAGATAGGCGAGCGCCGCGATGAGCAGGGCCGCGGCGTGTGTCGACATGTGCCAGCCGTCGGCGACCAATGCCATGGAACCGTAAAAGGTACCGGCGGCGATCTCCGCCACCATCATTCCCGCAGTCAGTGCGATGACGGACCAGGTGCGCCTTTCGTTGCGCTGGTGATTGTCGCCGAGGAATACATGATCATGACCAGTGGGCGCCGGTGAATGGGTTTCGCTCATTTCAGGTATCTCCTGACGATTTCGATCAGTTCGGCAGCGCCCTCTTCGCGCTCTCCTTGAGATTCGTGGCCGGCGACGTGGCCGCGAATATGATCTTCGATCAGTTCGATCGTCAGCCCGTTGACTGCACCGCGCACGGAGGCGACGAGGTTGAGAATATCGCCGCAGGCCTGGCGAGCTTCGAGCGCACGCTCGACCGCTTCCATCTGCCCCTTTAGCCGGCGGACACGGGCGAGCAACTTTTCCTGATCTCTGATCGTGTGGGACATAGCATAGGGGGGTACCCTGATTTCAGACGCCCATGCAAGCCGCGCCGTCGCTGTGTTGCCTTGACGCCAGGCCACGAAGCTGCGCGCTCTCCAATGCGTCTTGTCAGATACCGACATCCAGACTCCGCGAAGGTGAAAAGTCGCTGGCGGCAAAGTCGCAACTCAGGCGCTCTTGCGCAGCTTTCGATCAGTTTGCCTCATTTTTGCTCGATTACGTCATCGCGGTCCGTGATCTTGTCGCATTCCATATACTCGTCGATCCGGCCCGCGAGAGGCCCGGGCCGATGGATGTCGCAATGCGAAATTTCTTCCCCGTCGCGGCTTTCCATGCCAATGTCGCAATTCGGCAAGCTGAAGCGCATATTCCAAGCGACGAATATACGAGCCTAAATGCGTGTCGCCCAAAAGTGCGCAGCGGTTTGGGGCTGACGACATGCACGGAAGCGACGACCTGAAGTGCGTCGCATGAATTCTATCTCTGCAACGTGCTTTAGCCTGGGAGGTTCTATGCACAAACCGCTGACGAAGAAGCGCTCGCTCGTCTTCTTTCTGGTGCCAAACTTTTCGATGCTGCCCTTTTCGGCGGCGATCGAGACACTCCGCATCGCAAACCGGATGCTCGGTTATGAAGCCTATACGTGGCGTCTCGCCTCGACCGACGGGCAAAAGGTCTATTCGTCGGCGGGCATTGCGCTCGAAGTCAACACCTCGCTCGCCGACGAACGCAAATATCTCGCCGGAGAAAGCCGCCCATCGATGGTGCTGGTCTGTTCGGGCGTCTATGTCGAGGACTTCCAGAACAAGTCGGTGAATGCATGGCTGCGCGAAGCCTATAATCGCGGCATCGCCGTCGGCAGTCTCTGTACCGGCGCCCATGTGCTCGCCTCGGCGGGCCTGCTCACGGGCAAGCGCTGCGCGATCCATTGGGAAAACCTGCCGGGCTTCTCCGAGAGCTTCCCCCAGGCCGATGTATATGCGGACCTCTACGAGATCGACGGCAACATCTACACGTGCGCCGGCGGCACCGCCTCACTCGACATGATGCTGAACCTGATCGATCAGGATTTCGGCGAGAACCTCGTCAACCGCGTATGCGAACAGGCGCTGACGGATCGGGTGCGCGGGCCGCACGACCGCCAGCGGCTGCCGCTGAGAGCGCGTCTCGGCGTCCAGAACGCAAAGGTCCTGTCAATCATCGAATTGATGGAGAGCAACCTCTCCGAGCCGCTGTCGCTACTGGAGATCGCAGAAAGCGCGGACCTGTCTCGCCGTCAGATAGAGCGGCTTTTCCGCCAGGAAATGGGCAGATCGCCTGCCCGCTATTATCTGGAAATCCGCCTCGACCGCGCCCGGCACCTGCTTATCCAGTCGTCCATGCCGGTTGTGGAAGTCGCCGTCGCCTGCGGCTTCGTTTCCGCTTCGCATTTCTCGAAGTGTTACCGCGAGCTTTACAACCGCTCGCCGCAGCAGGAACGCGCCGAGCGCAAGCTGACGCTGCAGATGGCACGGTAGATCGCGTCTATTCGATCCTCTGGGACCTTGCCGGGTTGGTCGAAACCCTGATTCGTTCGTACGGGCCGATTGCTTTAGAGCACTTCCGGAAAGGGTGTAACGCTCTTCCGTGTGGAAGTGTGTGATTCCAAACTGTTAGAACGTTTCCCTGTTTCATTGAAACAGGGAAACGGCGGGCTTCGCTCTCCGGCCGCGCCGCCGCGCAGCAGTGAGGGATTTCGCTTTTCGCCGCCTTCAATTGGGCCGGAGCACCATTTTCTCCGGATAAACGGCGCCCTCTCACAAAAAATTAATGATTGTGCAAAGCGCCCACTTTCTTTGGGCCGCCGTCTTACTTATGGTCGCATAACGAGAATTCCATCAGCACAATCATCTATAAGTTGTTTATCATATATCACGAGAGATAATATGTCCGGTCTCGCCTCGCCCGTGGCCTTCGCCATCGCGCTGACGGTAACAAGCGCTCACGCGACCTTCGCCGACGAACTGACTTCCTCCCGAAACTGGTCGGGCTGTTATCTGGGAGCAAATGCGGGCTATGGCCGCGCCGATGCCGAAGCAACCGATAAGCCGTTCACCCAGGGGCCATTCGCGACGGACGGAACCTCCTGGAACAGTGTCGGTCCGCCCTACGAGGTGATCAAGAGCGATGATCACGGAGCAGTCGGCGGGATCGAAGCCGGTTGCGACCGGCAATTCGATGTCGAAGGGCTGACACTCGTCTTCGGTGGCGCAGTCGATTTCAGCCTTATGAATCTTGCCGGCACCGGCACGTCCGCAATCGTCAACGACACACATGCAAGCTTCGACACCGACTGGGTCGGCACCGCGCGTCTTCGTGCCGGACTAGCCGCCGACGACCTGCTCTTTTATGTGACCGGCGGTGTCGCCGTGGCCGATATCGGCGTGCGCGCCTACGACCTTAGCGACTGGCCGACGATCGGTCAGATGAACGTTTCCGGCGGAGGAACAAAGAGCGGTTGGGTGGCAGGTGCTGGGGCTGAGTGGCGCTTTGCGGAGAACTGGTCGGCAACGCTCGAATATCTTCATTACGATTTCGGCAAGGTGACCGCCTCGGGCGCAGCGATCGAACCGGTCGGCGCGTTCCCGCGCTACGAAAGCGATCTCGATTTCGATGTGGTGCGGGTCGGAATCCGTTGGCGAATGTGACCTTGCGGGACGCCGAGTGGTAGGGGCAAAGACACAAGGCGGCCGCATCGTAAGCGAACACAAAAACCTTTTTAATCAATGTATTACGAGTTTTCTTCAGACGCTTGTGACATAAACAGCGTCGTAGACAAAGACAGGGCGGACACGCCCGTGGCTTGGAGTCAGTGCCGTCCCTCCAGGCGATCGCGGCAGATATTGCAGGAGTGCAGACAATGGCGCAAACATTAATCGACTTTTCCGCCGGGCAGATCACCGACGGATCGGCCGGCGGGGCCGATAATGTCCTTAGCGCCGGCGGGCTCGTTTTCACGATATCCGCGCAAGGAAATTGGAGTGCCAATTTCGACAACGGCCGTTTCAATTTCGCCGAGGACCCGGCCTATGGCGGCGAACAATTTTCGATCGCCATCACCAGCGCAACCGGAGCTTTGATCGACTTCTACGACTACCAGATAAGCGTGAACGCCGATCCTTTGGTCGTGAATGGTTGGTCGCCGGGACTCGGTCTGGACGGAACCACCTGGTACGACGACAATATTCACGGCGATGGCGTCGGGCCCTATTATTATCGGGCGATCTTTGCCGGCAATGTTCCCGCTATGAGCAGAGGAGCATCGCTCAGCCTGCAAGATCTCATCATTCCGGAGACGACGACCACCGGCACGATGAGCTTTTGGCTCGATAATATAACCATCGACGCGAACCACCGGCCGGTTGTTACCAATTTCGATGCCTCCGACGCAAAGGACTATGTCAGCGGCAGTCAAGCTGCGATACTTGTGGATACCATAAGTCTGGCTGCCGTCGTCGATGCTGACAATACCGGCTGGAGCGGTGGACAGATACGTTTCACGCTTTCCGGAGTGGTTGCAGGCGAAGATGTCCTCGGTCTGCAAAACCAGGGAACGGGTGCCGGGCAAATCGGAATTTCAGGTACGATCGTTACCTTTGGTGGCACCGCTATCGGAACAATGAGCGGAGGCGGTGCGGGGTCCAGCTTCCTGCAGGTCGCTTTGAACGGCAACGCTTCGGGCGCCGCAGTGGAAGCCATTATTCACAACCTGACCTACGCCAACATGGGCGCCTCGCCCACCGGCACAAGGACCGTCTCTGTTACGGTCCGCGACGCCGAAGGCGGCAATTCGACAACGACATCGACGACGGTGAATCTCATCGCAGCCAATGACGCTCCGGTGACGACGACGTCCGGCGGTACCGGATCCTTTACTGAGGGAGATGCACCGGTGGCGATCGACACCGGACTGAACCGTGTCCGACCTCGACAACGGCACGCTCGCCTCGGCGACCGTCCAGATCACCGGAAACTTTCATTCCGGTCAGGACGTTCTGGCCTTCGCGAATACCAGTTCGGCCGCGTTCGGGAACATCGATGCCACTTATAGCTCCCTGACAGGCGTTTTGACCCTTACGTCGCCGGGCGGAACGGCAACCGTCGCGCAGTGGCAGGCGGCGTTACGGACCGTCACTTATTTGAACACCTCCGAGGCCCCCACGGCTGCGGCCCGTACGATCAGCTTCACCACCAATGACGGCACGAGCGACAGCGCTCCCGCCACGAAGATCATCGACGTCGGCTCCGTCAACGATGCGCCGCAAATTTCCGCGCCCGGTGCAATCGCTCTCACGGAGGACACCGCGGCCGCTGTCACGGGCATTTCCTTCTCCGACGCCGACGCTGGCGGCAGTTCCGTGACCGTTACCTTCTCCGTGCCATCGGGATCGCTCTCGGCCGTCAGCGGCAGCGGCGTAACCGCAGGCGGAACGGGGACGGGCCTCACGCTCACCGGCACGGTGGCCGATATCAACGCATTCATTGCAGCCGCAAACGTGACTTTCACGCCGGCCGCGAATGCGACCGGCAACGTGACCCTCACGACGAGCATCACCGATGGCGGAAACACAGGCAGCGGCGGCGCGCAGACCGCGGCGGAAACGACGGCGCTGCAAATAACGGCGGTCAACGACGCCCCGACGGTTTCGGCTCCCGCTGTGGTCAGTATTTCTGAGGACACCGCGACGGCAATTACGGGCATCTCCTTCGCTGATGCGGATGCAGGGTCCAGCACCGTTACAGTTACTTTCAGCGTCGCCTCGGGATTGCTCTCGGCGCATTCAGCGGGCGGCGTTACCGTTTCCGGCACGGGCACATCGCTGGAAATGTCCGGCTCCCTGGCCGACATCAATGCCTTCATCGCCGGTTCGAATGTCACATTTACGCCGGTGTCCAACTCGACCAGCAACGTCGTTCTGACGACGGAGATCAACGACCTCGGCAACGCGGGGTCCGGCGGCGCGAAAAGCGATGCTTCCTCCACGACGCTCGTAGTGACTGCCGTGAACGATGCACCCGTAAACCACGTCCCGGTCGGGCAATCGGTCCTAGCCGACGGCGCCCTCGTCTTCAGCATTGCAGATGGAAATCTAATTTCGATTGCCGACGTCGATGCCGGCAGCGGTACGGTCGTGGTGACGCTTACCGCCGAACACGGCCAGCTTACGCTGAGCGGCACTACGGGTCTGACCTTTATTGCCGGCACCGGCACGTCCGATTCGGGCATGACCTTTGCGGGTTCCCTGAGCGACATCAACGTCGCACTGAACGGGCTGGTTTTCTCTCCTAGCCCCGGCTATTCGGGCGACGCCTCACTAAAGATCACAACCAATGATCAGGGGCATTCCGGTTCGGGCGGTGCGCAAAGCGATAGCGATACGATCACCATCGCCGTCGTGTCGCCGGCTCCGCAGGTCTTAAGCGTCGACGCTGCCGCACCGGACGGAGTCTACAAGGCAGGAGATACGATCACACTGACCGTAACTTTCGACGGGGTGGTCAACGTCGACACCACCGGCGGAACGCCGACATTGCTGTTGGAAACCGGCGCCACCGAACGGCTTGCCGCGTATGTCTCGGGTTCCGGATCGAATACGCTGTCCTTCAGCTACACGGTTCAGGCGGGCGATCTGGCTCCGGATCTGGATTATGCGGGCATCTCCGCGCTAGCGGCGAACGGCGGAGCGATCAGAAGCGCCACCAATGTCGGCGCCGATCTGACACTGCCGACGCCGGGCGGCGCCAACTCGATCGCCGCGCAGAACAACATCGTCGTGGACGGCGTTGGGCCGACGGTCACCAGCGTAGGAGTGCCTGCAGCCGGCACTTACAAATTCGGCGACAGTCTGGACTTCGCGATCAACTTCCATGAGGCGGTGACCGTGGACACCACCAACGGCGTTCCGCGACTTGCGGTTATGCTCGATATGGGCGGGACAGCCTATGCCGAATATATTGCAGGAAGCGGCAGCACCGCTCTGGCATTCCGACTGACGGTTGCCGATAACCAGGCAGATTGGACCGGCATCACGCTCGGCCCCGTCACGCTCAATGGGGCGACTATAAGCGACAGCGCCGGCAACAGCGCTCTGCTTACCTTGAACAATATAGCGCCGACCAGCTCCATCCTCGTCGACGGCATCGTCAATGACGCTCCCGCGCTCACCGGCGATCTGAGAGCGACGGTCGCAGAGGGCGGAACCTATAAGCTCACGACGGCCGATCTCGGCTATTCCGATCCGGACGACACCGCAGCAGGTGTTAGCTTCAACGTCTCCAACGCCGTCAATGGCTCTGTCCTCGTCAACGGGTCAGTGGCCGCCAGCTTTACGGCGGCGCAACTCGCAGCCGGCCTCGTCTCCTTCCGCCACAACGGCTCGGAGACCACTGCCGCCTCCTTCCGGGTCGTCGTCGAAGACGGCAATGAGGACAACTCCGCGCCAACCCCTGCGACATTCAATTTCACCGTCAACCCTGTCAACGACGCTCCCATACGCACCGGCGATCTGAGAGCGGCGGTCGCAGAGGGCGGAACCTATAAGCTCACGACGGCCGATCTCGGCTATTCCGATCCGGATGACACCGCAGCGGGTGTTGGCTTCAACGTCTCGAACGCCGTCAATGGCTCTGTCCTCGTCAACGGGTCAGTGGCCGCCAGCTTTACGGCGGCGCAACTCGCAGCCGGCCTCGTCTCCTTCCGCCACAATGGCTCGGAGACCACCGCCGCCTCCTTCCGGGTCGTCGTCGAAGACGGCAATGAGGACAACTCCGCGCCAACCCCTGCGACATTCAATTTCACCGTCAACCCTGTCAACGACGCTCCCATACGCAGCGGCGATCTGAGAGCGGCGGTCGCAGAGGGCGGAACCTATAAGCTCACGACAGCCGATCTCGGCTATTCCGATCCCGACGACACCGCGGCGGGTGTTGGCTTCAACGTCTCGAACGCCGTCAATGGCTCTGTCCTCGTCAACGGGTCAGTGGCCGCCAGCTTTACGGCGGCGCAACTCGCAGCCGGCCTCGTCTCCTTCCGCCACAATGGCTCGGAGACCACTGCCGCCTCCTTCCGGGTCGTCGTAGAAGACGGCAACGAGGACAACTCCGCGCCAACCCCTGCGACATTCAATTTCACCGTCAACCCCGTCAACGACGCTCCCATACGCAGCGGCGATCTGAGAGCGGCGGTCGCAGAGGGCGGAACCTATAAGCTCACGACGGCCGATCTCGGCTATTCCGATCCGGACGACACCGCAGCGGGTGTTAGCTTCAACGTCTCGAACGCCGTCAATGGCTCTGTCCTCGTCAACGGGTCAGTGGCCGCCAGCTTTACGGCGGCGCAACTCGCAGCCGGCCTCGTCTCCTTCCGCCACAACGGCTCGGAGACCACTGCCGCATCCTTCCGGGTCGTCGTCGAAGACGGCAATGAGGACAACTCCGCGCCAACCCCTGCGACATTCAATTTCACCGTCAACCCCGTCAACGACGCTCCCATACGCAGCGGCGATCTGAGAGCGGCGGTCGCAGAGGGCGGAACCTATAAGCTCACGACGGCCGATCTCGGCTATTCCGATCCGGACGACACCGCAGCGGGTGTTAGCTTCAACGTCTCGAACGCCGTCAATGGCTCTGTCCTCGTCAACGGGTCAGTGGCCGCCAGCTTTACGGCGGCGCAACTCGCAGCCGGCCTCGTCTCCTTCCGCCACAACGGCTCGGAGACCACCGCCGCCTCCTTCCGGGTCGTCGTCGAAGACGGCAACGAGGACAACTCCGCGCCGACGCCTGCGACATTCAATTTCACCGTCAACCCCGTCAACGACGCTCCTAGCCTTACGCTCACACAGCACCTCACCCGCATTGCCGAAGATGCCTCGACGGGAACGGCCCAGAAGGTTGCTACTCTTGTGATCGCCGACGACACTCAGGGGACCAATCTGCTGACTTTGAGTGGCGCGGATGCGTCGCTGTTCGAAATCCGCGGCAACGTCCTCTGGTTGAAGGCAGGAGCACGGCTCGATTTCGAGACAAACCCATACCTCGACGTGACCATCGGGCTTGACGACCCGTCTGTCGGAACAGGACTAGAAGCAACCAAGACGGTCAGGGTGTCCGTCACCGACGCCATTGAGCGGTATATCGGCTCGGCCGGCGCCGACCGCCTCACCGGCACCGCCGCGAACGAGACCTTTGACGGAGGAGCGGGCAACGATGTCATCAATGGCGCAGCCGGCAACGATACGATCATTGGCGGCGCAGGAGCCGATCTGCTGACGGGAGGAGCGGGGAACGATATCTTCGTTTTCAAATCTACCAACAACTCGGCGCCCGGTTTCTCCGGCTATGTGAACAATGTTGCATATGGGCCGGCCTCTGGTGCCGGACATCGCGACACCGTGACAGATTTCGCGAACGGCTTCGATCGACTCGATCTATCGGCCATCGATGCGAACACCGGCGCGGCCGGCAATCAGGCCTTCACGTGGCGAGGCACCGGCGAATTCTCCCGTCACGCGGGCGAGCTCATCTACAAGACGTTCAATCCGGCGGGCACCCTCGACGACAAGACGATCATCTATGGTGATGTCAACGGCGACGGCCGCGCTGATTTTCAGATCGAGCTTTCCGGGTTGAAGAGCCTCGCGACGGGAGATTTTCTGTTGTAACCCAGTCCGGCACGGCAAATTCCGACCTCAATCGGCGCCGGTCGCCCGAATGGCAATCGCCCTTCAGGCCGGAATCTTGGTCCTCGCATTCAACGTTCTCACCTTGGTGAGAGTATCGAGGTTCTGATTGACGCGGCAGTAGAACTCCTCGTTGACGAAAGGACGGACGATAAAATCGTTGCCGCCGGCTTTGAGGAAACGGGCGGAAAGCAGCCGGTCCGTCGACGACGACACACCGATGATCCTTAGCTGATGCGGGCCGTGGGCGGCGCGGATTCGCCGCGTAAGTTCGAAACCGTCGATATCGGGCATATTGTAGTCGGTTATGACGAGGGCGATGTCCGGATTGCTCTTCAGGATTTCCAGCGCCGCAGAGCCGCTTTCCGCCGAGCTCGTTCTGAAATTGTAGCGCTTCAACTGCGTCGTCAACACGGCCCGGGCCGTCGCACTATCGTCGACGATCAACACGTGATGCTGCTGGTTCGTCAGGAATCGGCAGACGGATTCTGCCAGCATATCGACAGCAAAGACGCTGTCCTTGATGACATAATCGACAATGTCCTTGGCGAGGATCGCCTCGCGCGTGCTCTCCTGAAACGAGCCGGTGAAGACGATCGTCGGTACGCTCATCTCGATCAGGTAGGTGAGCGCTTCGCCGTTCTCGGCGCCTGGAAGGTTGATATTGGAAATCGCCAGAGATGGCGCGAAGGAAGCGTTTTCGACCGCGAACTGCAAGTCCTCGTAGTCGCGACAGACGATCACGTCGATATCGAAAAGCTCCTTCAGCCGCTTCGAGACCATCGAGGCAAAGAGGTTGGAGTCCTCGGCAAGCACGATACGGTGTTCGCCGAGGGATTCGCCGGAAAAGTACATTCCGGAAATGCCGAAGAATGACATTGATCGCCTATGAAAAAGAGTGTCCCCGGAAGGCACCCTGAGGAGCAAAACGCTTTATCCGGTGTTAATGGGCGCACTCATCCCGATGTCCGGCGAAGGCATCCCTCAAACGAAGACGACATCATCCGCCGAAAGGTCGGCAAGTGCGACCTTGTCCAGCAACAGACCGAATGTATCGGACCCGTTGAAGGCGATGTAGAGCCCGTCTTCGGTTTCCGTCGCGGCGGCAACAAGGTCGGCGAAGCTGTCGATGCGCGTCGTGTCGGGTGCATATCCGGTAAAGCGCAGCAGGTCGCCTCCGTCCGCATCGAAATCCGTGATACGATCCACACCTGAGAACGAAAACGTATCAGACGACCAAAGGAAGGTATCTGCGCCTGCTCCGCCGGTCATGACATCGTCACCCGCGCCCCCCAAAGCACGTCGCTTCCGGCGCCGCCGTCCAGACGGTCGCTGCCGGCGTTGCCGGCGAGCTGGTCGTTGCCTCCAAGCGTGCGGATGGTATCGTTCCCCGAGCCGCCGGACAGCTCGAACCTCTCGATCCCGGTAAAGATCAGCGACGTACCCAGCATGCCGGTCGAAGCGTCGAAATTCGTGCCCGGCAGGGGATCGACGACGCGCAACGTATCGCTGCCGGTCCCGCCATCGATAAAGCCTGATGGCGCAACCACCTGGATAAGGTCGTCGCCGGCGCCGCCGTCGATATATGTCTCTCCGTCGCCGAAACTCGTTCCGCCGTCGTAGATGTCATCGTTCCCATCGCCGCCGACGAGCACGTCGTTTCCGCCGGCACTGATCAGGATGTCATCGCCAGCGCCCCCATAAAGGGCATCGTCGCCGCTTCCGGAGGCGACATAGTCCCTGCCGCTGCTGCCGGCGACATAATTGTCGCCCTCGCCCATATGGGCGCTGAGCGAAGACAGATTTCCGGCAATCAGCGTATCACTGCCGCCGCCGAGATCCACGCTGGCAACCTCGATCCCGCCGATCCGCGTGCCCGTCGAGGCAAACCCCTGTCCGAAATCGACGGTGACGTCGTCGGTTCGCCCTTCATCGAAGATTGATAGTTTATCCCAGCCGCTCCCGCCGTCGATCACCGCGGAGGAAAGCGTGGTGATGATGATGTCGTTGTGGTCGCCGGCAAAGATCCGGTTCGCGCCAACAGTGTCGTTGATGATGTCGCCGCCGCTGCCTGTGTCGATCGTGTCGTCGCCGAGCATGCTGGTGCCGTCGTCGCCGTCGACGCCATATGGGCCCACGACGTCGTTCCCGGCGCCGGTCGAGATGATGTCGTCGGTGGTGGCGCCGAAGATCCGGTCGTTGCCGCTGCCTGTCGTCAGCACCAGCCGCTCGATGCGATTGAAGAAGATGTGTTCCCAGTTCGCCGTGTTGTAGCCGATGATGCCGTGACCGTGCTCGCCGCTGAACCGGACGTCCGAGCTGACGCTCGACAGGTCGACCACCAGCGTATCGACGCCGGCACCGCCTGTAACCGCGCCGCCGGTCCCGATCAGGCTGATGAGATCATCTCCCTCGCCGCCGTCGAGTCGGTCATACCCGCTCCTGCTTGTCAGACGGTCGTTTCCCGCCCCACCGTCGACGAGGTCATCGCCGCCGCCAGCTTCGATCTCATCGGCGCCGGTTAGACCCCAGATGCGATCCTTCTCCCCGGTTCCGGTTAGCGTATCGTCTCCGGCCGTCCCCACGACTGTGGTCATGTCGCTCTTCCCCCATGAATTGCGAAGCAGGCCACTAATATTAAATTTCAAAGTATAAATCGAGACGCAGCTGAAAATATTTTTTCGCTCTATAAATATAGATTATATTACTTAAAATATAAAATTACTTTGTACCCAAATCGAAATGCGGACTGACCGCCCGCCGATTTCCGTATAAGATGTGTTCATGAGCGAGGCCCAAACCCTTTTCGATGTGCTGCGCCATTCGGCAAGGACGGAGGTCGCCGATGCATTCGAGCGGCTCGTTCTGGATGCACCCGATCACAAGCTTTGCCGCGTCAATGCGCTCGCATTCGCCGCGCGCGAGGGACTCGACGAGGAAGAGACGATCGCAGGCTTTCTGCATGCCTCGCGCCTGGGAATTTTCGAGCTTTCCTGGAACGTGCTCTGTCCGGGTTGCGGCGGTGTACTCGATGCCAACACGTCCCTTAAGACGGTGCAGAGTACGGAATATACCTGCGCGCTTTGTGCCGCCGGTTACGAGCCGACGCTCGACGAGATGGTTGAAGTCACCTTCACGATCAGTCCGCGCGTGCGCCACATAGGAGCACATACGCCGCATGAATTGCCGCCGGCCGAATATTTCCGCCAGATCTACTGGGGTTCCGGCATCGACCTGCCGGAAGAGGATTACGAAGCAAAGGTCGATGAATTCCTGCTGGAGGCGCTGGAACTGCCGCCTGGCGAGAAAGCCGTGATCTCGCTGCAGCTTCCCGCGGAGTTCGTCATCGTCTTCGAGCCGGTGACGCATGCTGCGCAATTCCTGGATGTGAGCGGCGAACCGACAAGGGAAAGGAGGAATCTCGGGCTCGTCTTCGATCGCTCGCACCGCCATCACGAGACGCTGAGCTTGCCGCCCGGCCCCTTGCGCGTTTCGGTGGAGAACCACGCCGAAGTTCGTACCCTGCCCTCGATCTGCGTGGCAGGCGAAGCGCTGCATGCCCTGCTCGGCCGCCGTCGGCCGTTTCTCACCGCCAAGCGGCTGCTCTCCAACCAGACATTCCGCGACATCTACCGCACCGACACGCTCGATGTGGACCAACGGCTGAAAATCACCAGCCTTACTTTCCTCTTCACCGACCTGCGCGGCTCGACGGAACTCTACGAGCGCGTTGGCGACCTCGCGGCCTTCGACCTGGTGAAAACGCATTTCAACGTCTTGAACGAAATCGTCGCGGCCGAGACCGGCGCCGTCGTCAAGACGATCGGTGATGCGGTTATGGCAACTTTTCCAGCGCCCGACCGGGCTATCACCGCGGCAATGCGGATGCGCGAGGCAATGCGCAGACTCAACGAAGAGCGCGGCAGCGAGGACCTGCTCCTCAAGATCGGCATCCATGAGGGGCCATGCATCGCGGTCAATCTCAACGACCGGCAGGACTATTTCGGTCAGACCGTCAACATCGCCTCGCGCGTCCAGCATCTCGCCACCTCGCGTGAGATCTTCGCGACCGGCTCCGTCCTCGAGGATCCTCGAGCATCCAGTGTGCTCTCTGATCGGGGCCTAAGCCCGGTGGCGCACAACGTGGCGCTAAGAGGGATCGCCAACGAGATCAGCATTTTCGCGATCCCGTGAGCCGCTCCTGCGCTAAAGTTCTCAAAGAAATTCTTGCAGCTTGTGGCGTTTCTGTCGGTATCGGCCTTCGTCCAGCGTCCTAGCTTCGGTAACACCACGAACGAGGAGAGCCGGAATGAGAAAGATCATCGTTGGCGCATTTGTAAGCCTTGACGGAATCATGCAGGCGCCGGGCGGACCGCACGAAGACCCGGTCGGCGGCTTCGACCATGGCGGCTGGGCCGCTCCCTATTTCGACGAAACCATGGGACAAGCGGTGGACGAGATGTTTTCCAGGCCGTTCGATCTTCTGCTTGGTCGGAAGACCTACGACATCTTCGCCGCACACTGGCCCTATGCCGGCCCTGACGATCCGATCGGTCCGCTCTTTGACCGGATCACCAAATATGTCGCTACGCGCAACCCCGATCTGAGGCTCGACTGGCAAAATAGCCGTACTCTCGGGTCCGACCCGGTAGCCACGCTCAAGAAACTCAAGAGCGAGGAAGGCCCCGATCTGTTGACCCAGGGTTCGACCGATTTCCTGCAGACCCTGTTCAGCAATGATTTGATAGACGAGATGTACATCTCGTACTTTCCGGTCGTGCTCCGAAAGGGCAAGCGGCTCTTCGGTCACGGCGCCATGCCGATGGCGTTGAAACTCGTCGGTTCAAAAGTCTCGGGGACGGGCGTCACCGTCAACCAATACGTCCGCAGCGGTCCTGTCGTGCCAGGTTCGTTCGAGTTCGACCAGCCGACCGAAGCGGAGCTGGAGCGGCGAAGAAAGCTGAGCTGATCTTCTGCCTATAGTGCCGTCGTTCGTCACTGATGCGGGGCTACGGCCCCGCAATTGTCGTGGAAAGACTCCAACCTCCGGCTCCCGGAGGGGCGTCACTTCACAACGACGGAGCCGTTGACGATTTCGATCGTCTCGTCGCCCTGGAGCCCCACGCGGTCGCCGCTCGGCGCAGTGACGAAGCAGCCGCCGGGGCAGATCACTTCCGTGGCACCTGCATCGATTGCAACTTCGACCCGGCTCTCCCCTTCGACGATCACCAGAACAGCGGCCTCGCCGTCCGTGTTTGTAACAGTTGCGGCATGGGCCACGCCAGCCCACAGCATTGCAGGCACCAGAACAACAGCATACGTCTTCATCACATTCGGCGCACGAGCGCCGCCCCCGTTTCGGCCGGCCGCCTTCCCGTCGCGAGAAGAAGGCGCCGGCCACCCCTCTAGCCGCGGCCAGCCTACCGCATATTTGCTTGATCGTAACCGAGCAAAGGTCAAAAACATGCGGCAGATCGAAGTGCTGCAGGCCTTTGGGTGTCTGATGAGACGCGCGGCGCGGTAGCGCAGAATTTCTCGAAGCGTAAGGCGTGCAGGAAAAAACGATGCGGCGGCTCGAGCCGCGCCGGAGGCACCGGAAGCTGCTCGACGAGCGTATCTCTTTCGAAAGTGCCGATTAGTTGACCCGGCCCACTTGATCCGTCGATTGTTCGCGGTCTATGCGTTTTGCGACGCCGCAGGCGTTTCGGGGACAAGAAGGGTTACCACACATGGAGATTTTCACTTCCGCCGGCCTGACGGCACTGCTGCAGGTCATTGTGATCGACCTGGTGCTTGCCGGCGACAACGCTGTCGTTATCGGCCTTGCAGCAGCCGGCTTGCCGCTGGAGCAGCGCAAGAAGGCTATCCTCGTCGGCATTCTCGCCGCCACCGTGCTTCGCATCGTGCTCGCCATCTTTACGGTCCAACTGCTGGCGATCATCGGGCTCCTGCTCGCCGGCGGGCTTCTCCTGCTTTGGGTCTGCTGGAAGATGTGGCGCGAGATTCGCACTGGCGGTCACGAAGGCGTTGACGGGCTCAAAAATGCGGACGCCTCGGCCCCAAAGAAGACTTTCAAACAAGCGGCAACACAGATCGTGATAGCGGACGTGTCCATGTCGCTCGACAACGTCCTCGCCGTCGCCGGCGCCGCCCGAGAGCATCCGACCGTGCTCGTCTTCGGTCTGGCGCTCTCGATCGCGATGATGGGCATCGCCGCCAGCTTTATTGCCCGCCTGCTCAGCCGTTATCACTGGATCGCTTACATCGGCCTGGCGATCATCTTGTACGTCGCACTCGACATGATCTATCGCGGCACAATGGAGGTGTGGCCGCACGTTGTGCCGGTGGCTCAGGCGCTGGCTGGGCTGTAAAGCGCTCCGGGAAACCTGCGTAACGGTTTTCCGTGCGGAAGTGCATAATTTCAACGTGCGGCCGGGGCCCGGCCAAATAGAGAAGAAGGAGCGGCATTTCCGCTCCTTCTTCGCTTTTCCGGCCTTCGCCAACAGCACCGGCGCGTCAGGCGTTGTTTTCAGCCAGCCTAGGCCTTCTCTTTTTCGCTCACAGACGGTTCGGCGCCGGCGCTTCCGGCTTCTTCCTCAGGCGTTACATCTTCGACCTTCATCGGGAACGGCGCGCCGATCCCCTCGTCACGAAAGCGCTCGTAGATCGAGACGCGAAGGTCGTTGCGGACGCCGCCGGCCGTCAGCACGTCAGCGACATAGATCCGCAATTCAAACGTCATTCGCTCGTCTTCGAAGGCCGTGAAGCCGACATTCGGAGCCGGATTCTTGAGGATCATCGGATGGGCTGCGGCGATTTCGTAGAGCAGTTCGATAACCCGGCGCGGATCGCTGGCATAGGTCACCGTCACGGCGATTTCCGACCGGCCGAGCTTGTTGCGGTGCGTCCAGTTCCCGACCGACGCGTTGATGAGCAGGGAATTCGGCATCATGATCGACTGATGCTGGAAGGTCTCGATCTCGGTCGCGCGGACGGAGATGCGCCGCACAAAGCCTTCGGTCGTACCGCTGACGATCCAGTCGCCCACCTTGAAGGGACGCTCCACCAGCAGAATCAGCCCCGAAACGAAATTGGAGACGATGTTCTGCAGGCCGAAACCGACGCCGAGGGAGAGAGCGCCGGCGACGAGGGCGAGGCTCGAAAGATCGATGCCGGCGGCAGACAAGCCGATAAGGCCGGCAATGCCCACACCCATATAGCCGATACCGGTTCGTATGGAGTTGCGCACGCCGGCGTCGACACGACTGCGCGCCATGACGTTGCCGTCGATCCAGCGCTGCACCCAACGCGTGACGAGATAGCCGAGGGCAAAGAGCAGTACTCCCGCGAGAATGCCCACCAGCGAAATCGTGATCGTACCGATCCTGATTTCGGTCAGCACCTGATAGGCCCAGGACTCGATATCCGCAGTCTTGAAGCCCCACTGCATCAATATCAGCGGGATGAAAAAGGAGAGAACGAGCACATAGATGCCGAGACCGGCAAAAAGGCCGAATTGGTCGAGCGCAACCGGCTCCAGATGGAAGCGGCGCTCCAGATAACGACCGGCTACCGTTTCGGCAAACGCGCCCTGCTTGGAGACAGACTTGCCCGTAAGGAGGCCGATATAGACCGTCACAAGGATCGCGCTCGTTACCGTGATCTGGGTAGCGATGAAACGCGCCAGGCCGACATAGCCCGACAATGCAGTCGCGATAAGCGCCGCCCCCAGCAGGAGGAAGGAGAGCGAGATTACCCGCGGCCAGGCATGTCCCGGTGCATCGTAAGGCTCATCGGCCCTCAGCACAGGCCGGATCCACGCCATCGACATCAGAATGAGACCGATGATGATGGATGCCACGAAGCTTTTGGCAATCGTCAACACCACCGGGGAACCGAGCGACTCGCTGATGCTGCCGAGCAGATAGTCGAGCCCGTTGACGAGCGCCATCGCGAAGATCGGCACCATCAGCATTTTGGCACCGCGATCCGAAACACGCACCAGCCGCCAGCTCGACCGGTGCGGCGATAGCACCGCGCCTGCCAGCCTGGCTATGAAGAACAGCACGACGCCCATGGCGAGCGTGATCGCAACGATGGGAGCTATATCGGGCCGCAAGACGTTGAAACTACTTAGGAAGAAGTAGCTCGACATAGCGAAGGCTGCGAGCGCCAGAGTGGGGATGAGCGTCGACCAGAACGCAAGCGAAAGCTGCCGGAAATAGGTGGGCTCGTCGTCTTCTTCGTCGCGCATGAGGACCGGCGAAAAAAGCCTGTAACCGCCGACCAGGAAGAGCAGCGCGGCGCAGAGCGAAAGGAAGATCGCGCTCAGCAGCGGCACGCGCTTGTAGTTCCAGGCGAATGTCAGCCAACCGCCGATGCTGCGCGACAGTGCCATCGCTTCATGCATCGTTGCAGTGATTGCCTCGCTCAGCATCGCCGCCGAGACATCCGTATGTCTCAGCAGAGTGTTGGAGAAGATTGCCCGGCGCGTCGCGGTGATCCGGTTGGCAAGTTTCCTCGCCTCGATCGATAGGTTCTCCGCCTTGCCCGTCAGAGCATTGATCGCCCCGCGCTCCGCCAGGAGCCGTTTGCGCTCATCGGTGATGACCGCGTCTTCGGGCGGCTGTCCCTCACCGGGAGGATCGCCGAGTTCCGTGAGCCTCGCCTTGATTTCGTCGAGCCTCGGACGAGTCGGAACGGAGGCCGCGATGATCTGCTTCGAAAGCTCGTCGACCTGCACCCTGAGTTCGGCGAGCATGGCGTCGTCGTCCTCGACGGCATTGGTACGCCCGATGAGACGCTTCAGCTCCCGGTCGGCCTGGGCAAGCTGACCCTCCGCCTGCTCCAGTACCGGCGATGCGGCATCCGGCGCCTGACCGGCCCCCGTTTGCTCCGCCCGCTGTGCCGGTTCGGCCTGCGGCACGGGCTGGCCGGATTGGGCAGGCTGGGCGGGTGCGGCCGGTGCGACCGGCCGCGTTTGCTCGACGCTCGGCGCGGGCTCCTGCGCAACTGCGTATCCGCCGGCAGCAAGCGTCAGCGCACCGAAAGACAGGGCAATCAAAAGCGCCCTTAGTTTATCCAGGAGATGCAATTTCCTACCCTTCGATAATCCCTGCGCCGCGCAGAACCCCTCCAGGCTTCGCCGATGACCGGTCTGCACATGCATAACGGCGAAAAGATGCAAACCCTTTGAGATCCGGGCCGATCCGAACAGTCTCGCGGTTCAATCCCCTTCGGAATGCGCGGCGTAGTCCGCCAGCAACTGTTCGTAATCCTCCAGCGGTGGCAACGCCGCATAGCTATGAACGGCGGATGTGCTCACCCACGGCAGCTTTTCACTGGTCCAGGTTTCGATGAAAGGCCTGCACCAGCTGGGATCGTCGAGCATGGTCGCGCGGAGATTGACGAACCAGTCCATGCCTTCCGGGCGCGTGAACATCCAGCTCATGCAATGAGGACAGAAATAGTGGCGCGTTGCGCCATGAAGGCCGCCGATGACAGGCTCGCCGCGTGTGACCTCGAAGCCTTCGCTCGGAATGGCGACGCTCAGCGAGAACGCGCTCCCGGTCATTCGCTGGCAGCCGGTACAATGGCATGCCATCGTGAGAAGCGGTTGCGCGCTCACCTTGATGCGGACCTCTCCGCAACGGCATCCCCCTTGCCAGGGCAGTTCTCCGGCACTCATGGTTTCCTCCTGATCTCAGCGTTTTCCGCCATGGTTCATGTCTAGAACCCGGCGCCGGGCTGCGCGAGGTACTCTTCCTCGGCCGGTGACGAAGTGCGGGCCAAAATGCCATTGCGATGCGGGAAGCGGCCGAACCGCTCGATCACGTCCCGATGCCGGATCGCATAGTCGAGGTAGCCGGCGTCTCCTAGTTCCGTGAACAGCTTGACCGACATGGTCTGGTCGGTCAGGTTTTCGGAGTGTTCGAAGGGCATATAGAAAAACGCGCGCCATTCCGTCGGCACTGCCATGTCGGCGCTCGCGCCGATGGCGAGCTTCGCCTCGCGCAATGCCAGACAATCGGTGGCAAAGGCCAAGGGCGACCCGCGATACATGTTGCGCGGCATCTGATCGAAAAGAATGACGGCCGCCAGCCAGTTCTGCGGGGTCTCGCGCCAGACATTGTCGAGGTTTCTGGACAGGGCCAGGTGCGACGCCTGAAATCGCCGCGCGCACTGCTCATCGAGTCCGGGATCCGGCGTGAACCAGTGGTCATAGGAAAGTTCCGTGAACCAGAATTTCAGCACCTCTTCCGGCGTACAGATCTCGATATCGCCAGTCATGACGCCCACATGCCTCCCTGCTGCCAGAGCAATTCCACAAAAGATACGCTTCCGCCGCAAGATAGGCGGCGATCAGGCCGTTTCCACCGAATGCCTGCGATTTAGCAGGCGATCCGTATTCGCGCGGTTTCATTTGTCCCCGGCATTCTAACGCAGCGGCCAGACCCACATCAGCATCGGCACCGCGACGATCACGATGACGATGGAAAGCGGCAGCCCCAGTCGCGGGTAGTCGCTGAACCGGTAACCCCCGGGTCCCATTACCAGCGTGTTGCATTGGTGGCCGATCGGCGTGAGGAAGTCAGAGCCGGCACCGATCGCTACCGCCATCAGGAACGCGTCTGGCCTGTATTCGAGCGCCGTTGCAAAACTGGCGGCAATCGGCGCCATGACGAGGACCGTGGCGGCATTGTTCAGGAAGGGTGTCACCGCCATGGCCGCAACGACCATGATGGCAAGCGCCCCCGCAGGCGGTAGATTCACCGCCATCCCGCTCAGCCAGCCCGCGATCAGGTCCGAGCCGCCCGTCGTGCGTAAAGTGTCGCTGACGGGAATCAGCGCGGCAAGCATGACCAGAATCGGTCCGTCCACGGCGCGGTAAACGTCACGCAGAGGGATGACGCGAAACACCACCATGGCAAGCGCCGCGGCAAAAAAGGCGATTTGCACAGGCACGACCCCAACCGCGGTCGCCCCCATCGCGGTCGCCAGAACAAGCAACGGGACGGTGGCACGGCGAATGGTGCCGAGCAGGATTTCCCGTTGTGCGAGCGGCAGGCAGCCGAAGTCCTGCAGGAAAGACGGCAAGTCCCTGCGGGTACCCTGCAGCACGACGATGTCGCCGGCCCGCAGCCTGATGCTGCCAAGCCTCTGTTTCAGTCGTTCGCCTTGGCGGCTGACGGCCAGCAGGTTGATGTTGTGATTGTTGAAGAGCGCCAGGCGCTGAGCCGACATGCCGATGAGCGGTGAGCCGGTGGCGATCACCGCCTCGATGGCTTCGGTCTCGGCTTTCTCCTTGTCGTTCGGCATCGGCGCACGATCGCCGGAGATCTTGAGCTTTGCCTGGGAGACGATGCGGTCAAGCGCAGCGGGACCGCCTTCGAGCAGAAGGATATCGTCCAGTTCGACGACGACATCGGGCAGCGGCGCCAGATGCGTGCCGCGACGGAAGACGGCGATCACCACGGCTCCGCCATCGCCGATCTTGACCAGATTACTGAGCGGCTTGCCGATCACCGGCGATCCGGCGGGCACCATCGCCTCGGACGTGTAGTCGGTGATCTCGATCGCCTGATGCATGCCGACCTGCTGACTTTTCCGCTCCGGCACCAGGCGATAGCCGAACAGCAGAAACACCGCGCCGACCAGTGCCAGCGAAGCGCCGACGGGCGTGAAGTCGAACATGGTGAAACTCTCGCCCGTCAGATCCGCACGCACCCGGGACACGACCACGTTGGGCGAGGTGCCGACCTGCGTCATCAGGCCACCGATCAGCGAGCCGAAAGCCATAGGCATCAGGAAGACGGACGGTTGCACATTCGAGCGACGCGCGAACTGGAACGCTACCGGAATCATGATCGCAAGCGCGCCGATGTTCTTGATGAAGGCGGAAAGGACCGTGACCGTAACGACGAGAAGAGCGAGCTGTGCCCTTACCGATTGCAGGTCCGGAAGAAATCGCTGGATGGCCGCATCGACCACACCCGAACGCGCAACGCCCGCGCTGACGATCAGTGCGCTGCCGACGATGATGACGATGTCGTCGCTGAAGCCGTCAAAAGCGTTATCGAACGGAACGATGCCGACGGCTACCGAAAGCATCAACGCCGAGCAGGCGATGATGTCGTAGCGAAAGCGACCCCAAATGAAGAAGATCATCATGGCGCCGAGCACGAGAAACGAAAGGGTCTGTTCGGCGGTCATGGGCAGTACCTGAGCAGCGAACTCGTCGGAAACCGGGGTTCTGTTTGCAAGCCCATTTACCGACACCGGATCAAACGCGCGATACCACCCGAAGGTTCGGGCGGCATTGCGCGAGCATCGGCGGGCTTCGGCCATTACATCGTTCAAAGATTTCTGCCTATGCAATCGAAATATCGCGAAATCCCCACGAAACGCGGGTGGTTGCCGCGACACGCCGAACTTCCTGCTTTCTTTGCACGTTGTCGAATAAGGAATAAGGTGGTGCAACTCATGTGAGGCGAAGCATGTACATGAACCGTCACGCGATGCAATCCGCCGCAGCCTACCGCATCTTCCCCGAATCCGAAACGAAGCCGGAGAACCGTGCGACAATGCAGGCCGCTGCAGGACATCCCCACACGTCCATCGGGAGGCGCGGTGCCCTGAGCACAGCTCTCTTCACCCTCTGCGCCGCGGTCACGCTCAGCGCCTGTACATCGACGCAAACGGTTGGCTACGGCCCCAGACTGGAACCGATTCCCGGCAGCATCACCTATGGCGGTCAGCCGCGAACGAAGCTGACGAAGGCGCCGATCGGCAGCATGGTGCCGCACCAGTTCTTCGACACCTATGGTCACCGGGTCTACGAGACCTATGTCATTAATCCGGACCGCTCGTTGCGACTGACCAGCCGCCGCATAGATTACGACATCTTCAGCGACTGAATGCCGGCGAGAATCATGCAAGTGCCGAGGATCGTCATGAAATATGTTCTTCCTATCCTGTGCATGCTCACACTTCTGACCGGCTGTGAGGCGACCTCGATGGGCTATTCGCCCTATTTGGAGCCGATTCCCGGCAGCATCACCTATGGTGGCCAGCCGCGCACCAGGCTTACCAAGGCACCGGTCGGCAGCATTGTGCCGCATCAGTTCATCGATCGATTCGGCCGCCGGGTCTACGAAAGCTATGTCATAGAGCCGGACCGATCGTTGCGGTTGGTAAGCCGCCGCTATCGCGATCTTCCACTCTTCGACGACGACTGAATTGGGCTACGTTCCTGCGCCGGAGCACCCTGGAGCCTCTTCGAGGAAAGTGACACCGGTCGGGCCAACGGATTGCGGTAAAAAAGGAACCTATTGCATCGGCGCCTTCAGCGCCGCTGCAACGTAATTACTGCGAAAATTTCTCTACCCTGCCTTCGTGAGCAACAGCACGCGTTTTGCCACATCGGCAAAGGTCACGCCGAGCGCCGCCCCGCCAATGCCGATAACGCCGAGAGCGCCCATCCCCATCAGCTTCCATTTGCGCACGTCCTCGGTCACCGGTTTCATTGCGGCAATATCGTCCTTGACGAGCATCATCGAGCCCTCGAGGGTCCGCATGCGCTCGACCAACTCGTCCATCCGGCGCGTCATGGATACGCGGCCGGCATCCGACCTGTCCTCCGATCGGCGTAGGTCCTCCCGCAGGTTCTTCACCTCGGCGACCAAGGTGCCGAGCTGCTGGTGAACGCCGGCCTCAATCATCTCCGCCCTCCCCGTGTCTCGCACACTCCGCCCTGGTCCAGACGGATGCCGCGCAGAGGCCGACCACCGTGCGGTCGATCTTGCGCTGGTCGATCTGCGTCGCGCCGCGGGCGCCGGCAAGCTCAGTTCCCACGATGCTGCGAAGGCCGCTCACATCGACCGGTGCCGAAGTTCCACAGCCCTCCAGAAGAAGAACAGACGTCATAGTCAAAGCGCTTCGCGTCAGCGCCCTTTGCTGCTTCATTGTTCTGCCTTTCGATTGAATTGCGGACCGCCTGCGCGGCATTCGAACGGATTTCGAGTATGGCCCAGGAAATTCCGGCCAGGATCAAGGCAGCGATGACCAGGTTGCTCCAGGGAAACGTCATCGTGTGAGCCTCAAAGCGTCGCGGACCGCCGGCATCGACCAGATCGCGTAAACGGCAAAGCTGACGATTATGACGAGGATCGCAAGCTGCACCCGCCAATCCAGCGCGACGAGGTTCAGCTCCTTCAGCGCCGTGACGATCGTGCCGCCGGCCGTCAGCAACCAGGTCCAGAAGCGGCCGGACCGGGAAACCGGCTTGCGCGGGCGTGCCGGAACCACAACCGCCGCCGCCTCGCCCGCGCGGTCCGCCTCGACCTCTCGTGGACCGGCTGCCAGCACCGAGCGAAGCACGGCCTCCAGCTTTTCCGGCCGCACCAGCGCTCGGTTGAGCCCGTCGCCGGCATAATAGGACTGCCCGCGCCTTATCCGCTGCCGGTCACCCTGGCTATCGGCGAGAACCGGCAGAGACGCCCATTCCATCGCCAGGCGCCTCGCGAATTCAACGGGGCGGATTTCGCCGGAGATAAAGCCGGCGAAACCACGGCGGTTCAGAAGGTGAAGGGCGAGCCGGTCCTGAAGCGCAGGATCGAAGCGCTGATCTCCGCCCAGTCCCGGTACTTCCTTCAAAAGCCCGGAGAGCGTGGCCCGCATGAACTGATAGCCCCCCGCCGCACTCGATCCATGCGCCCTCGCCCACCCCTTCTGCGCACGGATCACCTCGGCGATCGCCATGTGCGTAAGCGGCTTTGTGAGCTTTCCCTGGTTATGTCCGTAGATCACGTCGTAAGACGCGCGGCCTTTGCTGCCGACTTCCGCCTCCCGGATAAAGTCGAGCAGCATCGCCGCGCCCGGAGGCACGGTTTGGGTCATGGGTTTCCTTTCCGCTGAAATTGCAGTTCGTCGGCGAAAACAGGCGGACTAAGGCCTGTTGAGATTCGGGATACCCGCCGCGGCTTGTTTGATCTCCTCAACAGGCCTTCGTCCGTTGCGAGCATGCTGTCGCCGAAGAAGCGCTTGGCGCTCTCGCCATGGACGCCCGTTGCGGATCGTTGCGCCATTGGATATGTGCAAGACTGATTCAACGGTAGAGATAAAATCAGTGCCCAAGCCGAAGGTTGTCGTCGTTTTCCCCGTCTACAATGGCGAAAAGACACTCACCAGCAGTCTACGGTGCATTGCCGAACAGACGTTCGATGGCTTCGAAGCAATCATTCTCGACAATAAATCGACGGATAAGACGGTCGACATAGCCGAGCAATTTTGCCGGTCGGATGAACGCTTCTCCGTCGTCAAATGCGCAGAACATGTAAGCGCGATCGATAACTTCGCGAGAGCAGTCCGGCTCGGCGCCGAACGTGGCGAATATTTTTGCCTGCGCGCATGCGATGACCATTCGTCGCCGGATTTTCTCGCGCGCTTGGTTGAAGCACTTGACGAAAATCCCGGAAAGCTTCTTGCCGCATGCTCGACGAAGCTGGTAGGGCGAAGCGGGTCCAGAATCAAAGCCCCGGACGACTCTGTCTTCGAATTCACAAGTAAATACGCATCAGGCAAGGTCCCGAGAAATCTAACGTTCCCGGCTGAGTGGATCTACGGTCTGTACAGAGCCAGCGCAAAAGAAATGCTCATGGAACGCTGGTTCGAACTTGGAAATCCTTGGTGTTTCGCATCATACGTCGTTTCAGAACTTGTCGTCCGCGACCTCGTAGTGTACGTCGACGGACCAACATTCGACTTCACAGAGGGATCTGGCTCTGAGGCGCGTTATGGGGCCAAGAGTTTTCGTGATCGTCTAACTCAGAGGCTGAAATATACTCTGGGATGCTACGACCTTGTAAAGAAGCTTCCAGATGTCAGCTGGTCGACGCGGATGAAATTCTTTAGGATGTGTTGGAACGACGCGCGACGAAAGAACTCGGTATAAGATTTTTTGGATTTTCTAATGTCCATTTGGCGGCAATTGTTTCGTTGCCACGGCGCACCTGCCTACTGCGCTCATTTCTGTATGTCGATCCGTGGTAGGACAGTCTAGAGGTCGGCAGATGTGGACCACATTGCGTCAATCTGCTCGTCTGAGAGGCCGAGTGCGGCGCCAATGAGGGCTATGAGCGGATGCGCGCGGTTGAATGTGGTGGCGTATTCCCACTCAATTTTCGCAACCTCCTTCTCAGGACCTTCCTGCATTGTCTCAATAGCGGCCGCGACCTGAGCCGAAGTAAACCCGTTGTTGACGAGGCCTAGACGAAACTGACGGGTGGTGAGTAGCGGAAGCGACGCACGGACTTGCTCCGTCGTCGGCGGTACATAGCTTTGAACCGGGAAGTCCGGATGCTGCTTCATCCACGTACGGATTGCTGGGTTCGCACCGATCGAGTCGTCAGGCGTGGAAACGTAGTGTTCGAAACGTTCCTCCACGCCGTTGATCTTCAACGTGAGATCAAGGTCGTAGACGCCAGGGGTCAGCGTATCAGCAACCTTGTGGACGGTGACCACCTCGAAAATCGACTTCTCCATTTAAGCGACCCTTTGCATGATGTTGTACTCGCCGTTGCCATTGACGACCCCGCGTGAGCGCCAGGTCCCCGCCAATGCTGCTCCGGCGTTCGGGTGGGTCGACGGGACGTAGTATCTGTTGATCGAATTGTGGAGCGTGGGGGTGCCGGAGGCATTGCGTGCAATGTTGGCGTCGTTACCCAGTGCCACAATGTGGCCGAGCGGAAAGCTCGTGTCGTTGGCACCAGTTCCAATATAGACCTCCGCCGCAGTAAACCCGAGGGCATGGGTGTGGCTGGTAGAGGTGACGGAGTTTGTCGTCGAGTTGGTAATGTCGCCAGGCGTACCGAGCGTCAGGGTCCGGCTTGCCGCAAGCGTGCCGCCGCCGGTCAAGCCGTTGCCGGCAGTGGTACTGACCGCGTTTGACGCCGGCGTGTAGCCATAGATCGAGTTAAGGTCGGCCGAGGATAGATTTCCGGAGTGATAGACGACGTGCTCGGCGCCGTTGACCTGGAATTCCAGGCTGTCGACGCCGCCGGAATTCTTCAGTGTGAGGGCCGTGTCGCCGCCGGTCGCCGTATCGTTATAAATGCGAAACCCTTGATTCACCCCGTGCCGTCGGTGTGCTGGATATAAGCTTGGCGAGTGGCCCCCTTATAGAAGCTCACATACGGATCGTCGGTGGAGGCGGGGCCAACGATACGTATCGCCTCGCCGGGGGTGGTGATCGTATGGGTGCCGGTCTGGCCGAGCGTCGTGATGCCGTCATAGGCTCCGGAAATTCTGGCGTTCGGAACGGTTCCGGTCGTGAGATTGGAAGCGCTGTTCGCACCGAGATTGGATCTCGCCGTCGCGGCGTCCGTCGAGCCCGTACCTCCTTCGGCGAGCGCAAGCGGTGTTGCCAGCGTCAGGCCCGAGGAATTGAGGCGGCCGACTTCCGTTCCGTTGACGTTCCACACATGAGAGGAGTTGGCCGGGACCGTATAGTTCAGGGTCGAACCCGTGATCGTGAATCCGTAACCGCTGTAGAGCTGGATATGCTTCGAAAGATCGGTACTCCCGGCAGCAACCGCATTGGCGAAGCTTATGCCCGACGAGAAATTCTTGCCCGCCATCGAGCCCGGAAGCCGTGCGTCGGAAATCGTTCCCGAGCTGAGATCCGAGGCCGATCCGGACGACGCCACTGCCGCAAGGCCGAGCGTGGTCTTCACGGCAGCGGCGCTGGTGTCGTCGAGGATCGTTCGCGCAAATGGCGTCAGCGCCGTGGTCGCATAGACATCCGATGCGGTCGTGTAGATCGTCCTGTCTGCGGCGGTCGTAAGCCCGGAGATCGACTGCAAACCGGCGTCGTAGGCCTGCACGTCCGCTCCGATTGCCACTCCGAGCGTCGTCCGGGCGGTAGCCGCATCCGTGTCGTCCAGGATCGCTTTGGCGAAGGCGGACACACCCAGGGTCGTCAGCGCCGCCGCTGCGTCTGCGTCGCCGAGGATCGTGCGCGCGAACGGCGTCAGCGCCGTCGTGGCATAGGCATCGGCTGCCGTTGTGTAGATCATCCTGTCGGCGGCAGTCGCGAGCGTGGCAATCGATTGCAGGCCGGCGTCGTAGGCCTGCACGTTCGTACCGATCGCCAATCCGAGATTGGTCCGCGCTGCGCTTGCCGAGGTCGCCCCCGTCCCTCCTGCCGTGACCGGCCGCGCGGCATTGGCGTCGGCGCTGAGGTCATCCACAAGCGCATTGTAAGGGCACGCTCTGAATGGTCGTATTGGACACACCTTTCGTGCCGGCAGGTGGTGAATAAACTCCGCCTGTGCGTGGCATCGTAACCTCCATGAAATAAGGCGGCTCCGAAGAACCGCCCGTGTTTTCCCGTTTCGTTCATTCCGCTGGACTGCCGGCAACACTCTTCCTTGATTGCCTCAGCCCCGCCAGCGCCACACCCGGCCCTTGGGTTGCTTCGACAAACTGACGTCGTCAGGCAGGGGTCGTACGACCACGTTGTCAACGCCGTATCGCGGGCTCAGGACAAGTTCGGGAGGCACGCGTTCGGTTTGGTTCGGGTGCCCCTCACTTCTCCCGTACGCTGATTGTAGAGTCTGCCGTCATCGAGTTTTGACCATTCGCCGTTTCGCATGGCATCGATTTCAAGGCGTCCTCTTTCAAGCTCCATCAATCGCACCGGATCGGACTGCTGCACCTGCTGCTGATAGAGTGTCTGCAGAATCGCGCGCTGCTCTTCGCTGAGGAACGGATTGCCGAGGGCTTGAAGTAGCTCCATCCGGGTCGGGGCTTGCGGCGCCTGCTGCTGCCCGATCGCCTGCGCCTCTGCGATCTGCTCGGGCGAGGCCGGGGCGCCGCCCATGAGCGCCGGCATGATGCCGCCCTGCGCATTGGCGAGCTTCCGGGAGCCTTGGAACTGCGCGGGGATGCCCTGCGGCACGTTCATGCCGGGGAATTGGGCCCGGTACTCAGGCGTCTGCTCGAAGGCGGCGACCTCTTCCGAAAGCGACGCTGAAGGGCTGCTTATCCCCGCACTCATGGCGTTGACCGCGCCCGCGGCGGTTTGATGCGGCATCCCGATCGAGGGATCGCGGCCGGCGGCTTTCTGCGGCTGTCCCTGTGATCCAAGGGCGCGCATGAACTTGCGTCCATAGGTGCCTGTGTCGGTTCCGAGCGTATCCTTCCGGTCTGTCTTGCCGACCCCGCCGGGGCCCGCGAACCACGCCTGAGCCGCGCCCTCTGGACCGAACTGCTGCACATAGCTGTTGAATTTGCCGTCGAAAATGGCGTCCTGAATCCGCGCATCGGCCATGAACTCGTCCGGCGATACTTCGCGGCCGAGCACTTCGCGAGACCATGGGCCGACATTGGCCTCCATGATCTGGTATCGGCCGAGCGCGCGGCCCATTTTCGGATGCGTCGGGCCAACCGCTTTGTAGCCGCCGCTGCCTGCACTCTCGATCGAGGCGATTGCATCTCGATAAGCGGAAGACTCCGAAGATACAGGGCCAGTGCTCGCCGGCCCTGCCCCGGTCGAAACCATGCGTGACCCTTCCGCATCCGGCGCTTGACCGGTAATCCTGTTCACGATGCCTTGGAACACACTGTCGGCACCGGCCCTGCCACTCTTTTCGGCCTTGTCGGCGCGCCGGTTCATGATGCCCGCGACAATCCCGGAGCCGAGCGCATTGAGGCCTTCGCCGACGTTCCTGGGCGCAGCGGAAGCACCCATGATCGCCATGACGAGATCCCGCTTGCGCTTGACTGATCGGGGCGTCTCGCCCGTATTCCCACCGAAGATGAAGGATGGAGCCATCATTTCTTCCTTCCAGCAGTAAAAAGCTTGCCGTAGTCGACTTGGCGGAGCCCGTCAGGGCGGCGCGACACTGCGTCCGGCCGCATCTTCTCGACTTCCTGGGCCATCACGCCGATGTGCCGCTTCTCCGCCATGTCGTCGGTGACGGAATTGCCTTCGCGCTGATGCGGCCGCCGCTCGACGATCAGATCGGCGAAGGGCACCTCGTCCCATTCGTCGTTCGAGAGCAGGTGCTCTTCGCCGGTGCCTCCGGCAAAGACGAGGCGGCGCAGCTCCGCGATGCCGTCGTCGTCCGCGTCCACCTTCACGTAGAGCTCGTAATAGTCCACCTCCTCCAGCGCCTTCGGCACGGCATCCCCGGCTTCGAAGGCTTCGCGCCGGCGTGCGAACACCTCGTCGTCGCGTCCGCTTCCGCCGTTCGAAGCCGGAAGGCCTTCGATCAGGCCGCGGTCATAACCCATGGCGATCAGGTCTGAGCGCCGCATCCGCTTGACGATGCCGGTGATCGCGCTGTCCTCGATCGAGATGGCGTCCGGATGGATCAGGAATTCCTCGAGCGGCACCGCCGCCAGCCTCGGCGTACCGCGCTCGGTGCGGCGTCGGATCTTGACGCTGTAGCTCGGCTGCTCCACCGGCCCCTGCGGCGTTTCGATCCTTTCGACCGTTTGCGACTGTTCCAGCACATCCACCTCGTCGTCACCGACGAGCTGGACGAGCGCCGCTTCGTCCAGACCGGTATGGGCCGAGATCGCAATGGAAGTCTGCTTCTCGTACCACCAGCGGATCACGCCGTTCCTGAGTTTCAGCGCATCATGCGCCGCGTCCTGCACGGCGTCGTAGCCATTGCTTTCGGGAAAGACGACATAGTTGATGTAATCGCTCGCCTGATCTGCCGCCGCCTCGTCGCCTTCGTCGACCGGGGCGTATTCCACCACCTTGTCGTTGCCGAGGATGGTACGGATCAACGAGGGCAGCACCTTCTTGATCGCAGCGCGGACGTCGCGCGAGACGACCTTGGAGCGGTTTGCATCCGCCGGCACGTCCTTCATCGTACCGTCGTAATACTCCATCGCCTTGATGCGGTCGACCGCCAGCTCGTCGCGGTAGTTTTCGCAGTCTTTCACCAGCCGGCTGACGTAGGCGGACAGGCGTTCATCGGTCATTGCGGCCATCAGAGAACCTTTCTGGCGGTGAAGTTCCAGTTTGCGTAGCCGTTGTTCGCCCGTGCGTGGCGCTTCATCATCAGGGCGTAGCGTGAGGCGGAGATCAGATCGTCGCGTTCCTTGACGATCCTGCCGTCCTTGCGGTGATAGAGGCGGAACTCCTCGAACCATTCCGTGCAGGTGGAAAAGACCTTCCAGCGCCCCGTCTGCATCCGCTGCAGCATGTCGGAAAGCCCCGCTTCCACGCCGTTGGTGCCGTCGTCGAAGGTCGCCCGCTCGGGAAGAAGGGCCAATCCCTGCGCGCGGTATTGCGCCGCCAGTTGCTCGCCGCTCCCCTTGTCGTGCTGCAATCCGTCGTGCGGCCATGCCCAGGGCATCGCCGCTCCCCACGGCTTCAATGCCGCCGCGTGGATGATCGGCGTCGCCTCCCGCTCGCGATAAATCTTCGTCACATGGAAGACGTCCGCGTCCCGGTCCCAGGCGCAGCCCACCGCCGCGAAAGGATGGTCCCAGCCGAAGTCGAGCCCGCCGATCTGCACCCAATGCTTTGGGATTTCGAACGGATCGACACGTATGCTCTCCTCCGTCACAGGAAATATCCTGCCGGATCCGAGCGCCGGCACGCCCCTGGTGCGCGCCTCGCGCTCATGGGCGGGATAGCTGTCGATCACCCGCTGGCGATCCTCGAGCGTATAGTGCTCCGCATCCTCGATCGTCATGGTGATGACCGCGCGATCCGGTGATTTTTCCATGAGGTACCTGGCCACGACCGCGCTCAGGCCCCTGAGCGGCGTAAAGGTGACCGCGATGGCGCCGCGCGTTGCATTGGTGCGGGTAATCCCTTCGAAATAGACGTCTTCCGGCGGCTCCTCGTCGAACCAGACGTAATCCACCGTATTGGCCTGCCATTTGGCGCGCCCCTGTTCGTAGGCCTTGAAGAGCAGCGTCGAGGCTCTGCCCGAAACATGCCGCACCGTCACGCTGTCGAGAGCACCGGAAGCGCCGGCGCGGCGCGTCGTCGCCTTGATCGCCGCTTTCGGGAGAAATCCGGTGCCCCACTCCTCCTCGTTGAGGGGCGGCCCGACCAAGAGCCGTTGCACGCCGTCGCGGGTCAGTTCATAGGACTCCGAGCCCGCCAGCAAGACGATCGGCCGGTCGAACCGCCGGCCCTGCCACCAGTCGGGATAGCGCCCCGTCAGGTGCATCGCCGCCTCCGCTGCGCCGGCCAGCGTCTTGCCGAGCTGGTTGCCGGCCATGAACAGCCTCTCGCGAAAAGCCGCGCCCGCCGCATGGAACTCCCGCTGCTTGGCATAGGGCCGGTAGGCGGCAAGGATATTCGTTCGTTGCCGCCTGTGGAGCTCCGCCATCAGCAGCATCTGTTCCCTGAGCATCGCGGAAAGGCCGGACACAATTGTCCCCTCGGATGGGTTGGATACGCTCATCCGTGATCACGCCTCTATATTTTTGCGAATTGCGGTCGTAGCCGGCGTAAGCATCGCTTCGTCTTTGCTGGACTGCGCCGGAATAAGATCAATAATGTCCCCAATGCCGTGCTGACATACGAAGCGCCGATGGGAGAAAATCATGATCGAAGGCCATTGCCATTGCAGGGCGGTCCGCGTCGCGGTCCCCGTCCGCCCGGAGACGCTCGGCGATTGCAACTGCTCGCTCTGCAGCAGGCTCGGCACGCTTTGGGGCTATTACCCTTCCAGCGAGGTCAGCATCACCGATCCTGAAAGAAAGCTCGTCGGATATGTCCAAGGCGACAGGACCTTGACCATGCATCACTGCGGCGTTTGCGGCTGCATAACCCACTGGTCGCCGGCCGGCCGCAGCTCACCGCGCATGGGGGTCAACATGCGCGTCTTCGATCGTTCGGTCTGGGAAGACATCCCGCACCGCCTTATCGACGGCGCGAGTTGGTGAAATCGGCTCTGTGTGCCTCGGGCCTTCAGATTCTGCCCATCAAGAGCAAGATCAACAGGACCACGACCAGAACGCCGAGAATTCCCGAAGGTCCGTATCCCCAGCCGGACGAGTAGGGCCAGGCCGGAATGGCGCCGATCAAAAGCAGGATCAGAATAATGAGGAGGACGGTGCCAAGCATATTGCGGTTCTCCCTTGCACGATCGAAATTTCTGCGAACGAAATCACGCGCCAAATCGAGTTTCTGCAGCGACTTTTGCGCGCCTCCGAAGATGTGGGTGCGCTACAAAGAACATCGTTCATCCTACGAATGCGAGAAGTCAGAATATGTTCCACGCCCCACGCGACCCGTATGCGGGCAACACTCAATCAGAACGGGCAGTTTCCTTGGAAGCCTGATTCTCGTTTTCCGATTTGTCACATCTGGAACAGCGAGACGGCGTGAAAGGGCCTTTTATCTGCATGTTCTCATACGCATGAGAACATGCTAATTTTCTTTTTTTCTCGGAGGGGAAACCGATGCCACGTATTGCAAATCTTTATTTCAGAACGGCGATTGTTTTTTTGATCCTGGGCATTTCGATCGGCCTGCATATGTCGATCACAGGCAACCATGCCGCAACGGGCGCCCACGCCCACGCCAATCTGCTCGGCTGGGTAACCATGGCGATTTTCGGCGGCTATCACGCGCTTAATCCTCAAAAGGCGGCAAGGCGGCTGGCGGTGATTCAGTACGCGGTCTACACCTTCGGGGTGGCCGTCCTGATCCCGTCGCTCTACCTGATGCTTTCCGGAAACACGGCCGTGGAGCCGATCGTCGCCGTTTCGTCGCTCATCGCCTTCGCCGGCGTTCTGCTCTTTGCCGTCATCATCTTCTCGAGCAGCGAAGCGTCTGTCTCGGCAAGAGTGGCGCCGACGCATTAAAGCTGCACTTTCGCGGGCGGCACGCGCTTTCGCAGGCCGCCTGCCCTCTTCCTGGCTGGAAGCAGTGGCCGGATCGCAGCGTCCAGCGCGCGGATCCGGTCGATGATCTGTTCGTCCGACAAATCGTCAACCCCGCCGGTTGCTGCACTCAGGTCCTTCGGCAGAACCGAGGCGACGAGCTTCAGATAGGCTTCCGGCTTCTCGTCGCGAATGCGAGCGATGACCTCGCTGCCATGCTGGGCGAAATCCGCGCGCACGGCACCGAGAAAGCTGCTCCCCAGCGGGCTGCCCTCACCTCTCGCAGCCGGCATGCCCGCCGCGTCCGGCGCTTCCGCCTCCGGCATGGTGCTCTGATCTTTCATCATGAATTTCTCCGCTCCTCGTCCTTCTCGGGCCGGCAGCTCATGACCACAATTTCTGGAACAATCTTCCCGCCATATGCAATCCATAATTGCGCCAGAATCCCGGATCAGATTGGCGCAACAGGACTGTGCCGCCTCGTTTATCGAAGAGAAAACCGCCACGGAGGGAATATGCGCCGAAGCCTCGCCACCGCCTTTCTCATTGCCGCATCGACGATCTCCGCCTCTGCGGGGGAACGGGGCGAACCGCAATACTTCGTGAAGGCCTGGCTTCAAATGCCTGACAGAAGTTTCGAGCAAACGAGCGGCTGGTGCGATGGAGAAGATGATTGTTTCGTGCCGATCGGTGAGCACGTGATCCAGTTGCGGGATATGTCGGCCTCATCTTACACGTTCAGCTTTTGGAACGCCCCCTCGCAGCAGGATGCCTGCTGCGTGAGCCACACTGGTTTTCCTACGTTGCGCCTTTGGAGCGGACGTCCCCGCGTCGTTCCTCTTTACTACACCCCGAGAGTATCAGGCGACCCGGGGCAGATACTCTTCGGCAACCTCGTCATAGCAGTCGAGTACTTAGGCTAACCGCCTCCGGTCGCCGAAGCCAGGTCTCTGAAGCGGATCCATTGGGAAAGCATGTTGGATGCCGCCTGTTCCCGCCACCTCGATAACGCCTGTTTAAGTGTCATCGTTGGCCCAGGAGGGGCTGGCCCTTCCTTTCACTCATGGACTTCTCCTCATGAACATTTGCGTTTCGCGGGTATTGCGGTGGATCAAATTCATTTGCGGCCGGCGATGCCGCCCACTCGCCCGGCGCCGCTGGCGCCTGGATCATGCGAGATTTTGGGGTCAACGCGTCTTCACGCAGAATCCGCCTCGCGGATTCGGGTGACGCGGAAGCGCATCGCCGGCCGCACACGGCGCCGCGGCGTCTTGGAACGCGCGGCATCGCCGTGAACCATGAATTGGAAGTGAGGAGCACGCCGCGCCGAGAGGAGCGCCGGACGTTTTCGAGGTCGCCTCCGCAGGATCAGAGCAGGATTGCAATTCCTCCTCCGTGCTCATCCCTGTGCTTGTCGCAGGGATGAGGAGATCGGGAGGGTGGACATTACGGCAGCTGCCGTTTGCGTGTATTTAAGCCATCTTGCCGACTGCGCGGCCCGGGAAACATATCGGAGGACTGCAATCCCCTCCCTCATCTCTGTGCTTGTCACAGAGATCCAGCAGCGCCGCGTCTGCGGCGCGGGAAGCGTTCTTTCGGCCCAAGGGCTTGGTCTCACTGGACCCTGTGACGAGCACTGGACAACCCGGGGCGGGTATCAGAATCTCAACGAGCCATAGATCACGATGCTGAAGCCCTGAGAGGATAAAATTCCTATCCTTGATTTATGGAATACCGCAAATGCCTCTCGGTGCGCAAGCCTTCGTCACGCCAAGAGCGCTTGTTTTTCGATTTACCCACGGGAAATCTCTCCGATGTCTCTTGGCGGACCGCAGGAGGTAAGTTCGCCTGCTGCTGCCAACGCGCAGGCCGCTATGAACCCGCTGCTCGGATGCCTGCTTGATGAAGAGGCCGCTCAAATTTTGTTGTACAGATGTATATTATAATTTCCTTGCATAAGACATTGGCCTCTGCTTCAATCCTGAAAGGCTGATGCTTGAGGGCTTGGGTATATATTTCGATAATGATGTCTCGGATGAACGGCAGCGATCGGTTCGCTATCGTTGCTCGATGTCGGACGACGTTTCGTGCCGAGGCAACACACATTGCTTTGAACATTACTATAGAGACTGAAATTTAGGCCAGTATCCCGATCGTCGGGGAACCACGACAGCCCGCAATGCATTTGCCTTCCCGAGAGAAGGAGCTTCGTCCATGCGCAATCCTTGGATCTATGTCGCCGTCGGTTTCATCGTCGGTGCCGGCTTGTTCGTCACCACGGCCTGGCACCGCACGCCCCTCGCCGAATCCGGTCAGTTCGCCAGCGTAAAACTTGAAAAGACCGACCGCCTGCAGGGTGGCGTCCAGACTTCGTTCGTCATGGAGCGTTTCGGCCCGGTTAAATCCGTCGAGTAACCGGGCACGACGTTCAAACCTGCACTGGACCATTTACAGGTGCGGCAGGCAGCGCTTCAGGCATGCCGGGCACCGCCGCGAACTCTTGCTTTCCGCCGCCGGATGCGCAAGTTACTCGCGCCGGGGTCATGCCGGCGCTGAATGGCGAACGAGGAAGACTGCGGTGAGTCCAGATAACAAGCCCGATGCCGAAATCAGGGTCGAAAAGCGAACGAACGGGCGCTGGGCCTTCGTCCTCAGCTATCGCGGCGTCACCTATCCGGCCCAGGGTCAGTTCGCCACTCAGCTTCAGGCGCAGTCCGCGGCTTACGTCGCTGTTAAGCTCCTGCGCAAAACGCGCTGAGGGGTTACCCCCTCTAATTGTAAGGCGAGTTACACCGGCGGCGCCCGCCGTCGAAGGGCTGAAACGTGTCGTCCGCAGCGCGATACGAAGCGTAGCGCTCCTGGCACCAGCGAAGATGCGCATTGGCGTCGAACTGCCCCTTTTGCCGTTGGCGCAGGCGCGATCTGTCCACCGCCCGGGGCGAAGGGCCTCCCACCGTCGCACCGGGGCCTATGCCGATGTCGGGAGCCCTGCCGCGATAGCGGGAGCCGTAGTTCGGATATCGCTGTTGCAGGAAGTCGCGGTATTCCCTCTCGATGAAGAGATCGTGGTTGCTGCTGCCCGCGGGACGACCGGCGCAAAGTCCGGTGCTGCACGTCTGGGCTTGTGCCGGTAGCATACCTGTCGCTACGGCAATCACCGCAAAGGCGAGCATTGCTGAAGCTTTCACGGACTCACCTTCTTTCTGCTCCGGGGAAACGGTCGATGCGCCTCGACATGCTCGTTCGAGGCACCTTCGCATTGAAAGCATTTAACCTTTATTCGCCCAAAAGTGCAGCGGTTTTGGGACGATGGTTTGCCCGGCATTCTTGTGGCACGGTCTGAACCGGCTTAGGCCGGATCGAAATATAGGATATTATTCCTATTATGGAGCAAACGAAATATCCTTCTTCCCATATTCACGCAAGCCCTTTTCGAAGAGGAGGGCATTCAGGCCCCGCTTCAGCCAATCCAATTGGGCCTCCGGCATCATTCTCAACCCTTCATAATCCATCACGCAGACGTTGAAGACGGTGGCTTTCACCTGCCGCCCCTCCTCGCATCCGAGCAACAGGCCTTCAAGCCTCATCATTCTCTCCGCCGCGTTCTTCGCCTTCACGGCGCGAGCCTCGCTCGGCTCGCTTGCATGTCCTCTTACGTGGCCGATCTGCTGGGCCCTGACGCTTGGAAACGGAATGCCGGTCAAATGATAATAGCGCACCATCGCCGCCGCGTAGTCGTCGCCCGCCTCCCGCTGCTGCTCGGTAATCCGCCCGTCTAGAAACAGCCGGCCGAGCGTGTAGCCGGCGAGCGCGCCTCTGGAACTCGAGGCCATGCATGCGCTTGCGCGCTGCAAGCGCCACAGCCGTCGCTTCCTTTTCGCTTTCCTGTTTGGACCACTCCGGCTTTATCTTGCCGCATGCAAAGCGCTCGGCATTGGCCTTCCGCGGCCGTCCGAGTTGTGCCTTGCGCTTTGCACGCAATTTCTGAGCCTTGGTCAACATGGGAATCCTTTCGAGCGTGGTGATTGAGACATCCGTTGCGGGCGACCTGCCGTGAAGCGGCGGGACGTGACGGTATTCAGGGTGAACTGAGGGTGGGTATGGAATACGAGCCGCCGCAAGGCTCAGCCGAAGGTGTCATCTCTGGAAGCTGCCCGGCTTCCGGCACCGCCATCATTCACGACCGCAAGCACGGTCGTGTGGTCTCTATGGAAGATGCGGCCGATCCCCGCCAGCGAGAGATCCCGGCGGCGCTCATAGACCGCGCGCATGCAGGCATGCCTCGGCTTCACCAGCCGGCGCTCCCGGCGCACACTGATGATGTCGTCCCAGCTAACACCGGGAAAATCCTCGAGCACGGCGGCAACGATCTCCTCGATCGGCGCTCTGCCGCGGCCGTCCTCATTCGACGCACCGTTATCTCGGCTGCCAAGCAGAATTCGGGCCTGGGCGAGCAGCCGCGCTTCCGCATCGGCGAGATCGGCTTCCAGTCTCGCAATCCGCCGTCCTTTCGCTTCGTTGTCGGAAGCAAGGTCGACCAATTGTCCTTCGAGTTCTTTGATGCGCGCAGATCTGCCCATCGCTTCGCTCGGGCGAGCCAGCCGCTCCCGTACGCTGCGATAGTGTCGAGTTTGCCTTGCCAGCTCCGAATTCTCCGCCACTGTTCTCGAACTCCCCTTTCCCGTGCTCCCAGCAGTCGCGGTGCCTCCGCAGCCGCGACTTGACTTTACCAATGACATCTATAATGTCGTGTTGTCAACATGATTTATGTTATCAACATTGCTAAGTCCCGTATCATGAGCGAAAGAGCTGAAAGATTGCGCGAGGCGCGCGTCAAAGCGGGCTATCGGTTCGCCTCCGACGCAGCGAATGCCTTGGGCATCGTGGCCTCGACCTATCGCGCCCACGAGAATGGGCAGAATGAGTTCGAACTCAGCGAAGCGGAGATCTACGGCCGCAAGTTCAATGTCGATCCGCTTTGGCTGCTGACCGGCACCGACCGCCGAAGCTCCACGGGCTCCGCGACCGGCTCGACAATGGCCGAAGTCGACGCGCCGAACGCCCGGATCGGTGCGAAGGTAATCGGCCAGGGGAAAAGATCCCGGTCTTCGGTCAGGCAGTCGGCGGGGTTGACGGTGAATTCATAATGAACGGCAACGTGCTGTACGAAGTCATGGCGCCGCCGATACTCTCGGACATCTCGGGCGCCTATGCGGTCTCGGTTTCAGGCGATTCGATGTACCCGCGCTACGAAGACGGCGAGGTCTGCTTCGTCGATCCCAGCCGCCGCGTCCGGAAAGGCGACTACGTGATCGCTCAGATTCGGCTGGAAGAAGGCGGGGCCCTGCTGGCCTACGTCAAGAAGTTCGTGCGCCACAACAGCTCCGAACTGGTTCTCGAGCAGTTCAACCCCCATAAGGAACTGCGCTTCGAAGCCTGTACCGTTCACTCCGTCCATTATATCGCGCTCGCCGGCAACGCCTGAGGGACGCAAAGCCCCCCAGTCGTCGGGCGAAAGTCGAACCAGCGAGCTTATTCCTTTGCCGCACCCCGACGGCATCACTCATGTCGGCTGACTCAACACAATTCATGTTGACATGTATCGTGTCGGATGCAATGTTGGGTGAACACAGGGCAGAATTGCACGGCGGACGAACGCCGGCAGCGATACGAGGAGAATAAGCGCCACATGTCCCTCCCCCGAATCAGATCCGATCTTCATGGCCAGGTCGACGAACTCTTCGCCGCCGACTTTCTCCGTTCGACCGACGCGCAGAACCAGATGGCGCTCAAGTGCTTTCTCTCCTCCGCCTATTCCAGTCTGGCTTCGCTCGCCTGGCATCTTGGTGCAGATGGGCATGTCTTCCAGCGTGAAGCCCGGCCCGCGACGGATCTCGTCGACGACGCCTTCTTCGCACTCGATCGCGAGCGCGAGTTCGGCAGCGGCGCAGATGCGAGCCAGGTCCAGCGGCAGCTCGGTACGCACAATCCCCGGCAGCAATTCGGAGGCGCCCTGTGATCCGCGCCGAGACATACGCCGTCGTCAATCTCGCTGCCCTCAATCTCATCGAGGCTGTCAGTGCCGCCTACTTCGTCACCGAAAGCCAGGCCATCGCCCGTCATGAGTTTCGCGCTCGCGAAATGCTGAAGAAAATCGCCTTCACTCTCGGCTATGATCTGGCTGAAGCGGCGGCACAGGACGATCGGCCGCAACGGAGAGCCGGCGCGGAGTTCGCAGCAGGCACGACCGGGTCTCAGGCTTGTGTCCGCCGAGCTTGCGGCACCGAACGGTGATCGTTGAAGCGCCCGCCCTTCACGCTTCAATCGTCGTCGGGAGGGCACGGCCATTTAGCGGGCGCGGCCAGTCCCGACGGCAACTTGGTCGCGCCGTCACCGCAGGTGAGATCGACCTGTTCCTGTGTGAGCCCGGACGCTCTGGAAAGGTCGACGCCCTCTATCCTCGTCAGGAAAAGAAAGGCGCGATCCAGATCGATCGGTCCTTCGAGAACCGCACCGCTCAGCTTGGCGCGCGAAAGATTGGCCATCGCGAAGCGCGTGCCCGTCAGCACGGCCTTGTCGAAATTGGCGCGCCCGAGTTCCGCTTTCTCGAAGTCGGCGCCTGCCAGCCGTGCTCCGCTGAAGTCAGTGCGCTGCAGCTCGGCACTCGCGAAGGATGCATTCTCCGCAGAGATGGCTGAAAAGTTGCCGCGATAGGCCTCCACCCTGCTGAAATTCGCCTTGTCCGCTTTTGCCCTGGCGAGCGAAGCACGAACGAGCGTCGCCTTCTCCAGATTAGCGGACGTGAGATTGGCCCCGCGCAGGTCGGTCATCGTAAAATCGGTGTTGAACAAATTGCTGTCCGGGAGGTCGCTACCACCCAGCATGATCTGCTTTTTGTTGCAATCCTGCCAGTCCGTACCCGGTCCAGCAGCGCTTTTGCAATCCGCCGCTGCGGCGGCGCCGGCGGCAAGGGCCCACACCGTGATCGCCGCAGCGCAGAACGTTGTACGCGCGCTGCCACCCGTCTTGCCAAGCTTCGTCATATCGCCGCTCCTCGATCGGCTGCGGGCGAAAGATCAGCGGGCCGACACGTGCCGGACTGAACGAACCACCGCGCAGAACTCAACCGGAATTCAAGATGTTAAGGCGAATCCGCCCGTCAGAAAAGAGCGGCAAAGAGCAGCGCCGTCAATAGCCGATCTTCGCCTTCTTCTGATCGGATCATGATGCCGGTGGCAGGCTTGCCGCCCGGCGGTCAGGCTGGCGGGCGTTCAGGCCTCGACGCCCTGGATGGCAGATACCTGCCAGTCGGCGCCGGGCTTTCGCGCGAACGTCCATATCTCGACGGCGTCTGTCGCCTCGTCGGCATTGCCGCTCACGACCCTGCCTGTGGCCCTGTCACGCATCACGTCGATGCTCTCGTAGCGCATGGCGACCGTCGCATATTCGGTACCGTTTTCTCTCCATGCCTCCGCGAGGTCGCCCTGAACGAGGTGAACGTCGCGGACTTCGTTCTTGAGACCCTTTGTTGCGTTGTCGCTCAGCTCTTCCGCGAGGTAGGACATGGCTTCGGGTGTGGTCAGCTTACGCAGCGCCGCATAATCCTCCGCTCCGTAGGCAGCCTGGACATCCTTCAGCATCGCCTCGAAGCGATCGAGATCGTCCTGGCCCACGCTGATCTCATCTGTCTGCACCGGTACCGGTGCGGCGGCTGACGCCCCTGTGGCAGCACCACCCATGGCTTCACCTATCCGCGGAATACGGAAGGACGGGGCTGCGCCGGCTGCCGCCGAAGAGCGGGCCGAGGCAGCGGGCGCCGAATAGGCCGGACGCTGGTTGCGGCCGAAGAAGCGCATTGCCAGGGAGATCAGCAGAACGACGAGGCCGACCTGCAGCAGCAGGCCGAGGAAGCCGATGCCGCCGCCGACGCCATGGCCGAGCAGCATGCCGATGAGACCGCCCATCATGAGACCGCCGAGCATGGATCCGCCGAAACCATTGAAAAAGCCCGGCCGTGCATTGGTCCGGTTCTGGCTGGCCGGATTGGTCGCGGTAGAGGGCTGGGTGCTCTGCCGCGGTGTCATGGTTCTGTCGATCGGCGCGGCCGGTGCCGGTGCCGTCCGAGTGACCGGCGGGGCGGAAAAGGTCCGGCTGCCGCGCGAGCCGAAGCCACCGCCTGCCCGCCTCGCGTCAGCGACGTCGACCACCGTCATCATCGCCGCAACACCGATTGCCGCAATGGCCAGAACACGTCCGAAACGCTGCATTTCCACCCTTCCCTGTCTCTCGACCGCAATCGGTCAATACGAGGTCATATAGAGCCAGAGGCGCAGGAATTTAAGAGTGCTGCCCCGTCTTTCCTCGTATTCGGTGTGAGCTAACGGTAAACTGTCCACCCGATTGAGGCGTTTGGCGCCGTTCCTCCCGATGCCTCGGACGCGGCTAGGGCTAGCGCAGGGGTCCAATAAAGCCGAGTTCGAGCAACTGCCTGGAACTCGAGAACCGCGTCGAGCACGCATCGGAAAAGTCGAACTCACCGGTCTCCTGAAGATCTTCAAACATCTTGCGGTAGACGGCCGCAGCATCGAAATACTGCCCGTCGGCGACTGCTTGTTCGATCTTTTCCTTGTAGTCGGAGAAGAACTTGAAGTGCAGCAGCACACCGGAGACGGCGGTGAAATTCCTTTCGCAGGGCAACGGCTGATGAATGCTGACGCCGAGGCTGCATTCGCTATCCCAGAAGATGACAGGATATTTGATGAGTTCGAGCAGATGGGCGAATTTGCGCTTCCGCGGACCGCCCGTGATGCTGATCGCCCGCTTCGTATGGCTGATCTCGTATCCGGAGCCGTCGAAATGATCGGCGATTTCCCACGGCATGCGGCCATCATCGCTGTCGAGCGTGGCAGCCCCGAGCGGTCCGATCGGATACATGTCGAGCATCGGGGCTGCGAGGCGCTTTTCCCCTTTGTTCTCCAGCGCCCGCAGAAGAGCTTCGAGCGGCCGGTTCTCGCAATCCTCGTAGATCAGGAACTCGTCGGAATCGACATTCAGATACCACCGGTTCCAGCCATAGCGCTCGAACAGAGCCTCTCGCCATTCACGCCCCCTGCGGGCATCGCGATACCGCACCGGCGAGTTCCAAAGGTCCACATCCGCCTGCGCAAGCAGGTAGTCCCGTGTCCCGTCCGACGATACGTCATCGACGCAGATGAAGCGGGTAACGCCGAGCCTTCGGTAGTGCGCGAGAAACGAAGGCAGCAGCTTCCGGTCGTTATGCGTATTGAACACGAGCGGAATGTCTTCCTTGCCGAGCGTCCGCTGCCCGCCCGGCGTCAGGCACGACATCTCGATCGTCCGCTTCCGCTTGCGGACCCGCGCCGTCAGCTTGTAGGTTTCGTAACGGGTAAGAACGCGATCGAATATCCCTCTGCGAACCCGCTCGCTCTCAGCTCGGCGAAAAGGATAGTGAAGTTCTTTCAAGGTCTGCTCCCGATCGACCGCTGCGAGAGGAAGCGTTTATCGGCATCGGCGCGCGAATTCAACTCCGCCGCAACCGCGAAGCTTGCGCCGGTTGAGGGCAGAACCGTCGGCCTAGAATGCAAACGGGTGCTGCGGTCGCAGGGTCCGGCTGCCAAGCTTGACGAAGTTCTTGATCTTTCCCGGAATGTGCTCCCGCCGGTCATACACAAGCGGCTGTGGCGACTATGCGCAGTCCGCTCGTCAGCTGAGCCCGAGCCATCAGGGCGTAGGCCGAACCATTGCTGCATTGCCAGAGAATTTGAGGTTTTTGGTGGGTGATCACGGGCTCGAACCGTGGACCCGCTGATTAAGAGTCAGCTGCTCTACCAACTGAGCTAATCACCCGACCGGAACCGCTTCGCTGCGGTCTGGTGGGGCGTATAATGGCGTTCGCCGGGCTTGTCCAGCGCCCTTTGCAAGTTTTCTGCAAAAATTTCAGCGCGGTGCATTCGTGCGTCCTTCGCCGCCACTTCAGACCGTCAATTCCCCCTCGGCAACTTTTATGGCATGGCCGCCTATCCGCGCGCTCGCGATCTTGCCCTCCGCGATGTCCAGATGCAGATGAATGAAGGAAGGGCGGCCCATTTCGACCCCCTGCTCGATCAGCATGGGGTGGTGGCCATCGACCAGGCCGTCGAAGAAGTTGATGGCGCCTGAAAGAGCGGCCGCGGCCGAGCCGGTTGCCGGGTCTTCGACGAGGCCCATGCCCGGGGCGAACATCCGGGCATGAAAGCGGGCTGTATGATTGATGCCGCCGCGACAGTAGAGATAGGCTGCAGCGAGCCGGCCCTCGGCAAGCGGTGCCAGGTGCTCCCAGCGCTGCGGATCGAATTCCACCGAAGCCGCCGCGCCGACGTCATGAAGGGGCACCATGACGAAGGGAACGCCGGCGCTCCAGAACGACGGCACATGATTTTCAAAGCCGACCTGCGTCGTCTTGAGCGCAAGGGCGTCGGCGATCTCCTGCCGGTCCAACTGCGCGTGGAGCCGGATCGGTTTGCGCGGCAGGTCGAATTCGGCGAAGGTCGCCGCTCCCGGCTTCAGCCTGACGGCAGCGCGGACCGGCCCCACGCTTTCTTCCAGTACCTGCATCAGTTCGAGCGCACTGTTGGCCTCCCCATAGGCCGCTTCCGCAATTGCTACGGCCGCTCCGACTGTCGGGTGTCCGGCGAAGGGCAGTTCGTGTGCCGGCGTGAATATCCGAAGCCGGGCGGAATGGGCGGCGTTGCCGGGCCGCAGGATGAAAACCGTTTCCGAAAGGTTGAACTCCTGGGCGATCGCCTGCATGGCTTCCTCGGCAAGCCCCTCGGCCTCGAACACCACTGCCAGAGGGTTGCCCGCCAGCCGTTTCTCGGTGAAGACATCGTAGATCGCGTAACGCCGTGCCATACATGTCCCCTTATTGGTCCGGGTCGTTGTGGATTAGGTCCGGGTAGCGCGGTATTACGAAGATCCCGTCTGCCGACGCCGCGACGTCGGGTCAAAACTCTGCTGTGCCGCACCGCTCGCGACCTTGCAACGCCAGCGCCCCGGCGGCAAGGCAAAATGCCCGCGGCGACGTACCTTCACGCCATCTGCTGCCCGCGGCTACGCGCAAAAAGCCATTCAAGTATGGGTGGAATGAACGGCGGATAATTATGTGCGGTCGGCTCTGGCCCCCGGATCGCCACCGCCTCGTCGATCTCGGGATGGGGATCGGCAGCAACATGCGCCGCCACCCGGGCAAGGATTTCCTCCGCCGTGGCCGCCAATCGGAAAACGCGGAAAACGGTAAGGGTGCCATCCATGCGGATGGCGTGCCAGCCCGGCTCTGCGATCGCCTCGGAAAGCGAGATGCCGGTTTCCTCCATGACCTCGCGCGCGATGTTGCGCGCGACGTCGCAGCGCCCGTCGATGATGTCCTCCGGCTCCAGCGAACCGCCGGGGCTATAGACCCGGCCCGGATTGGCCGTGTGCGCACCCATTCGGATCGCGATCAAAGCGCCGTCCGAAGAGACGAGCATCGGCATGCCGAAGATATGGCTCGCGCCCGCCGCCCTCGTTTTCCGCCACCAGAGAAAGGTCGAATAGGGAACGATGTGGGCTCGCGCGCTGATGCGCCCGTCCGTGATCCGGACCGACCTCTGCAGTACCATCCGGCCGTCGAAAAGGTGTGGGTTCGCGGCGATTTCCCGCCGCCAGCTTTCGCGCGCCCGATCCGCCTCTGCCAGATGGAACGGATGGGGCTCGGGCGAGACCTCTATATCGATGTCCGAGACCGGGAAGATCGTCCCGTCGAGAGGCCATTGCCCCTGGCTGGTTTCCAGTAAGGTCATCTTCAAATATCCAAGGTCATTACAACAGGGCAATGGTCGGAGGCTTTCGGACGGTCCCAGCCGGTGCGCGGATAACGCTCGACCTCCTGCCCCGCGGGAAAGATCGTGCGATAGGGCTGCCCGGAACGGATGATTTCAGGCAGCCGGGCCGCGTTGCGGCGCGCCAGCTCCGGCGACAGCCAGATATAGTCGAGCTGGCAGAGATGCCGATCTTCCGGCCCCCTGCTGTGGAAGAGCGTCCAGCGGTCGAGGACCGGCCGGCGCAGATTGGGATTTTCGACAAAACCGTCGTGACTGAGGATGTCGAGCGCGCTCGTCGTTTCCTCATGCGGCACGAATTCATAGCCGTTGCGCCGGTCGCCCAGCACCTTCACCTTCTCCTGATAGTCATTCATATCGCCACAGATGGCGAAGACTTTGTCGGCCGTATGTCCGCGGCCGAAGCGGCGTTCGATGATATGGCGCACGGCCTTCACCTCCGCGACACGCACGGCCATCGTCGCCTGCCGGCCGTCGAGACCTTCGCGCGCCGGCCCCATGGACTTGAGATGCACCACATAGAGGGTCAGCGGCCTCCCGCCGATTCTCACATCCAATTCGAGGCAATCGCGTTTGAAGATGCGGTCGCGGGGCCGGTTCGTAAGTGCCAGTTCGTCGTTGAAAAGGTCGAGATCCTCATAGGTGAGCGCAGCGTGGCTCTTTACCTCCAGGCACTCGATCTTCTGGCCGTCGCGGGTCTCCTCCCGCATCAGCACGGCGACATCTATGCCGCGGGAGTCGTTGCCTTCGATCAGATATTTCTGGCGATAGCCGTTGCCGGCCATGCGAAACAGATAGCCATATTCGAAGGCCTGCAGCGCCGCCATGTTGTCGGCCTCCTGCAGGCAGAGAATATCGGCGTCGCAATCGGCAATCGCCAGCGCCGACATCTGCCGGGTGTCGTCCGTATGCGCGATCGTGCGTGCCTCTTCCAGACGCTGGTATTCCGCCTCGCTGCGAACGTCGAAGAGCCGCAACACCCGATCCTGCTTGAGCTGGTTGCGAAAGCCGGAAAAATCGAAGCGGCTCATGAGGTTTTCGATATTGAAGGTGGCAAGGCGAAGCGACATCAGGGGCAATTCCACATTGAATTGCCGCGGAGATTAGAGCGGGACGAGCAAGAGTGTAAAGCTGCAGATTGTGCCGCGCGCGAGCCCTCCGCGGCGTCGCCGTCCGCCGGGAACCTTGCGATGAGCCCGTGCGCGGCCTTGGCCGCTATCGTCTTACCGCCACCACCTGGGCCCGGCTGAAATAGGACAACTGCACGCGACCCGACTGGTTGCCGCCGATAAGACGTGCGGTCGATTTGGACATCTGCGACAGGACGCCGACGTGATAGCTCCGTCCGGCTCTGACGACGACGACGTCGCCCGGCTTTGCGTAGGACAGCTTGACGGGCGCACCGAACCTCAGCCACGAGCGGGCGATGCCATAGCTCTTCGGTGGCTGCCGGCCGGATTTCCGGGCAACCATCCCCATGAAATGGCCGCACCAGGGCGTACGGGCCGGATTGATGCCGAGAGCGGCGCGCAGGCGCCTGTTGTTCTTCACCTCGTGCAGCCCGGCATATTGCTGGGCCTGGGTGAGCATTCCCGCTGATGCGGTGTCGGGTGACGTAAGCGCAAGAAATGCTGCAGTCAGAAGCGCGACAACCTTCATGAGTTGGTCTCCCTCACGGCGCTGCGCGTCCAATCAGACGCAAAGTCGCCGTAGCACCTGGTTTTGCCGCATCTTCCGGATTGACTTCGATCCAAAAGATGCAGCCGGCGCGGACGGCGTCATGCCGCCTTCGCCTGCCTCTTCGTCTCCGTCCATCGCAAGGAGTTCGCCCCTTCCGCAGACGCGCATATGCACGCGCCGAGCCGCTCCGCATTCGGGAATGCGTCCCGATCGCAGATGAAGATGGCTCCGGAATCAAAGGGCTAGAGCGTCCTCCACCGAGGCGTGCAGCGACGGCCTCGCCCAGCGCCGTTAAAGGCGCCAAGGCCGCATGCCTGGATCGCTGCACGGTCCGCCCGTGAGCGGTACCGTGTCGGCAGCCGTCAAGGCTGCACTACGCCTTCGGCACAAAGCACAAAGGACTCTCTAGCGCTTTGAGGCTGCACATGACCGTCTCCGAAAACCGAATATGGATTTTCAGCGCGGTGTTGCAGCCGGCCCGCGAATTGCAATGGCCGTGCCCCCAACCTGATGGCGTTCGCTTTGCGAGAGTTCGAAATTCCCCTGCCAGCCGGTGGTCAGCAGGCGAAAACTTGCCGGCTAGGTGAAGCGAAATTGTGGCAAAGACCGCTTGACTTGCGCAATTGGCGTCGATTTCTTCGCCAATTCGCTACTGTGGCCCGAAATTGGCGCGTTTTTGCCTATCGGTCGGCGGCTGTTGACCCTTATCCCGCCCCGGCGGCCAGCATGGCGGCCTGGCGTCGCTGCTTTCAGGATCAGCGCACCAGACGAATGGCGCCCGGATAATTGAAATGGGTATTGGCAAGCTCCTTGCTGCAATCCATCTTGAAAGTACTGTTGCCGATCAGCGTGATCTCCTGTGCGATCAATCTGATGCACTCACCGCTGGTCGTGCCGTTGCCGGCATATTGGAGCTCGCCGGCGTCGGGCAAATAGAGGATCCCTGTCAGCGAGGATTTGCTGTTGCCGTTGATGACGGCTGGTGCGGTGTTGCCGTGCTCTGCAACGATCGAGAAGCCGGCCCAACTGCCCTCGAGCGAAGGCGAGATATTGAAGGTGGCGCCTCCATTGATCCTGAGTTCCGCATCGTTGATCAGGAAAAAGGTCACGCCCTGACCGCTGACGACCGTCTGGCTGCCGAGTTCGAGCCGGCCGCCGTCGATGATGTAATTGCCCGCCTGGAGTGCGACTGCTCCTTTCAGATCCAGGCCTCCGTAGGTACCGGGTTTCAGCGTCACCACATAGCCGTCGGCATTTTTCGGTGTCTTTCCGGTGCCGTTGCAATCGCCGTTGCCGCCGCCTCCGGCGACGTAGGCTTGACCGCAGCCGGAAAGATCCGTCCAGCCCGAAGGCCTGGGGAGCACCTTGCTCGCAAATGGATCGGGTATGCGCGGCGATCCTTCCACGGCGGCCTCGCAGGCGAGCTGTACCGCCTGCGGCGAGCTGTAGATGCCGCCCGCCGCGTAAAGACACTCGGCTTTGAGCTTGCCTGAGCCGCCGATATAGACCGACTGATCGTCGTCGGAGTTCGAAAGGACCGCGCATCCCGTCAGATCGGCAATTGCGCTGCCGCTGACCTCGAATGCCCGGTCTGCCGTGTGATGAAGCGCAAGAATGCAGGCCTCCGCCCCGGAGGCGCGCGCAGCAATCGCCAGGCGCCGGATCTGCAGCGGCAGGCGCTCGAGGAAGAGCGGCTTGTGGTCCAGCACGAACTCGGCGGTAGCGGTATCTTCATTCACATTGCGCGTGAACTTTACGGACAGCGCCTGCGTGGACGGCTCCGTGGCGACGGCCAGCGCGTCGACGACGCTCTCCTGCGGCAGCGTATAATTGCTCCAGAAGAACTTTTGCGCCGCGGCGTAGGCCTCGTCCTCGGTGGCGCCCTCGCCATAGGCCCGGACCGAGCCGAGCGCGGCCGCATCGAGAGCGCTCTGGATTTTCTCCGCCTCCAGGTAAGCCCCGGCGAAGTCGATCGCCAGCGCAGCCGCGCCGATGATCGGAACGAAAGCGATCGCGCCCAGAACGGCGAAGTTGCCGCCCCTGTCGCGCACCAATCTTCTCAGATGCAGGCGGAACGTCGCGGCCCTCATAGCCTTCCCTCTCAGCAGCCCCACCGCAACACATAAGCATTAACTAATTTTAAGATCGTTACCAAACACGTTCGGCTTTTATGAAATCTTTACAGGAAGCGCTCGGTTGTACCGCTCTCCAAGCCGCCTGCTGCGCAAGAATCGGTCGTAGTTCGTAACAAATCGCCCTGAAAAGTTACTGGACCAAGGCCACCGATCTCGTCAAAACTAACGGTGCAATCAGGGAAATGATTTCAGTAGCAATTTAGATCGGAGCTCCCTTCGGGGTGAACGCCGATTGCGAGGATTTACCCGGTCGAGCTCGCGGCAGCCCCCGGGCGGAGAGTGATGGATATGCCCGGGGCGTCTGGCAGCCGGGTGTGATATTGCCGCCGGGAAAATAGAGAGATTGAAATTTTCGCCGCAATTTACCAGGACCCGCTCGCTGACGGCGGGCCCTGGTTTTGTATGGGCGCTCCTGGCGCCGGGTCATTTCCGCGGCGCCGTTCAACGCCGCAGCAAGCGCGTCAGCCATAGAGATATTCGGGCAGCCAGAGCGTCATGCCCGGCCAGATATACATCATGATCATGCAGAGAATGACGATGAGCATGTAAGGCATCATGCCCGCGAATATCTGGTTGAGGGTAACCTGCGGCGGCGACACGCCCTTGAGATAGTAGGCCGACATCGCAACCGGCGGGGACAGGAACGCAGCCTGCAAATTGACGAAGACGAGCACGCCCCAGAGGATCGGGTCGATGTCGAAATGGTGGAGCATCGGCAGAAAGATCGGCACGAAGATGATGATGATCTCGGTCCATTCGAGCGGCCAGCCGAGAATGAAGATGATCGCCTGAGACAGGATCATGAACTGCACCGGCGTGAGATCCAGCGCGAGAACCCATTGCTCCACCAGCGCCTGTCCGCCGAGGATCGCGAAAACGGCGGAGAAAAGCGCCGACCCGACGAAGAGCCAGCAGACCATGGCGGTCGTCTTCGCGGTCAGGAACACCGCCTCCTTGGTGCGCTGCCAGTCGAGAGTTCCGCGCCTGGAGCGCCAGCAGGAAGGCACCGGCCGCGCCGACGGCGGCGGATTCCGTCGCGGTGGTTATGCCGAACAGGATCACCCCGAGCACCACCACCGTGAGGATTGCGAGCGGCATGACGGAGGAAACGAGGAGCTTCACCACCTGCAGCCGTTCCGCCGTCATGTTGCGGTAGTAGCGCAGCAGCGCGAAGACGGCGATTGCGGCGGCAAGGCCGAACCAGACGTAGAAGCTCGTCGCAGGGCCGCCAGCCGCTGCAGGCCCGGCATCGGCTACCGGCGCGCCGAGCTCTTCCAGCCCCTCCGGTGCTTCGGTCGCGGCCGCCTGTTGATGAATGACGACATACCACCAGAGAAGCCAGAGCGTGGACGCCGTCAGCAGAAGCGGGAAGAGCGCCGCAGCAAGGTTCTTGACGAGTTTCCAATAGGTGAGCCGTCCCTCTTCCCCTTTGATCCCGAGCGCGCGTGATGGCGAGACGAGCGCTGCGAGAAGACCGGCGAGCATGTTGGGTGAATAGACCTCTGCGAAATGCTTCATCCATGGCGGCACCGGGACGCGCGTCTGTTCCTCGGGCAGACTCGGAGCGATCTTCGGATTGAGCATCGCCCAGCCGAGGACATAGGCGAGATAGAGGAGCGCCAGAAAGAAGCCGGGAAACATCGTCGCCGCATAAAGCTTGACCACCGACTGGCCGGCGACGGCCGCATAGACGATGATCATCACCGATGGAGGGATCAGGATGCCCAGCGTGCCTCCGGCGGTGATGACGCCCGAGGCAAGCTTCACATCGTAACCGGCCCGCAGCATCGGGTTCATGGCGATCACCCCCATCAGCACAACCACGGCGCCGACGAGGCCGCTGGCGATGCCCCAGAAGGTGCAGACGATGAGCGTTGTCACCGCGAGCGATGCCGGAACGCGCCGGAATGACAGCTGTATGCTGTAGAACATCTTGTCGACCAGCGCGCCGCGCTCCATCACGTAGCCCATCAGCACGAAAAGCGGGATGGAGATCAGCACGTCATTGGTCATGGCGCCGTAGGTGCGCTGGACCATGAGATCGAAGACGCGATTGTCGATCCAGGGTTCCACCGGATTGTAGAAGGCGTAGAAGCCGAACAGCATTCCGAGACCCATGAGGGTGAAGGCCGTCGGAAATCCCATCATGATCACGACCACGATGAGGCCCAGCATCGTCAAACCAAGAAAAGGTTCACTCACCGCTCTCCCCTCCGAGGCCGCGCTGCCGGGCCGCCCTGTCGATATCCTGCGCGCGTTCGATGGCAGCTTCACGCGTTTCCTCGTCCAGGTGCTCGCTATGGGCAAGCTGCTCGGCGACGACATCGATCTCTTCGACGTCCTTCAGCCGCGCCGGCCACGCCCCGGTTCTAAGACAGACGATGCAGCGCAGGATCTCCGCCAGTCCCTGAAGAATGACGAGTGCGCCTGCGATCGGAATGACCGTCTTGAAGTAATAGATCGGCGGCCCTTCGGCGGTCACCGTCGAGTGCTCGCCGATCCGCCATGACAATGCGGCATAGTCGTAGCCTGCATAGATGAGGGCGGCGATCCCGGGCAGGAAGAAGAAGATGTAAAGGATGAGGTCCAACGCCGCCTGCGTGCGCGGCTTCAACGAACTGTAGATGAAATCACCGCGCACATGCGCGTTCTGCGCCAGGGCATAGGCGCCCGCCAGCATGAAGAGGCTGCCGTAGAGCATGTTGCTGGCATCGAAGATCCATGCGGTCGGCATGTTCAGGATATAGCGTTTGAAGACTTCACCGCAGACCAGCATCATCAGACCGATGATCAGCCACGCCGCCGCCTTGCCGGTCCAGACGCTGATGGCGTCGATCCTCATGAGCAGATGCTGAACGTTCACGCGCACCCCCGGGATGGCCAGGTCCTGACCGTACATCACCGGCCCCGCGCCGGTGATGTGCTGGATCGGATGAAGTCAGAGCGACTTGGCGACCCCGTCTCGCCCGAAATAGTGGTCGAAGGCCATCCGCCGGTTGACGACGGTATCCTGCTCCCAGCGTGTCGCGCGTTCGGCAAAGGCGATCTGGGACTGCAGAACCTCCTTGAACACCGGATTTTCCGCCGACTTCTTCTTCACCACCTCGTCATAGACTTCGAGTTGCCGCTTGAGGATCGCTTCGGGCGTCTTGTAGAACTTGACCTGATCGGCCGTCTGCATCTCGCGATAGTCCGTGGAGTAGCGGTCGATCGCTTTCCAGGCCATGTCCGCCGACGCCGCGTCCACCGCATTGGTTATGATTGCCTTCATCTGGTCCGGCAGGCCGTCGAACTTTCCTTTGTTGAACAGGATCTCGAATGTCTCGGCATTCTGATGATAGCCCTGCAGCATGCACACCTTGGAAACGTCGGGAAAGCCGAGCAGGCGATCGGATGAGGCATTGTTGAATTCCGCCGCGTCGAGCAGACCGCGGTCGAGTGCGGCGACGATCTCGCCTCCCGGCAAGGCGTTGACCGCTGCGCCGAGCCCTGTGAACACATCGATCGAGATACCGACGGTGCGGAACTTCAATCCCTGCAGGTCCTCGGCCTTGGCGACTGGCTTCTTGAACCAGCCCAGCGGCTGTGTCGGCATGGGCCCGTAGGGAAACGACACGACATTGGCGCCGATCGACTCGTAAAGCTTGGCGAGCAGGTCCCTGCCGCCGCCGTATTTGTGCCAGGCCAGCATCATGTTAGCGTCCATGGCGAAGCCGGGCCCCGATCCCCACAGCGCCAGCGCAGTCTGCTTGCCGTAGTGATAGACCATCACGCCGTGGCCCCCATCGAGCGTTCCTTCGGAAACCGCGTCGAGCAGTCCGAATGCCGGCACGACGGCACCGGCCGGAAGCACCTCTATCTTGAGGTCGCCACCAGTCATATCGTTGACCTTCTTTGCGAAGTCGAGCGCGAACTCGTGAAAGATGTCCTTGGACGGCCACGTGCTTTGCCAGCGCATGCTGACCGGCCCTTGTGCCCTCACGATGCTCGGCGCTGCAGCCATGGCCGCCCCGGCCGCTGCGGCGCCGCGGAGAAATTTGCGGCGCGATGGCCCCCCGCTTTCGGCTTTGTGTTTCATGCTTTCCTCCCAAGGCTGCGCGCGAACTCCCTCCCCTTTTGGGAGCGGACTTTTTCGCGGGCATTCACAATCGCTGAAGAGGCACAAGCATCGTCTGGAGACGCGCTGCGCCCCGATTTTTTTCTTGCTGCAGGAGAGAATACTCCCGAATGCGCCCCTCGCAAAGATTGCAGGGAACGAGCGGAGAACGCTGCCAGTCGGATGCGGAAGGGAATAGTATGGCACAGCGTTCTGTCTCACTGCGAGAGCGGCCGATCTCTTCGGGAGGGCATGGCATGACTACCGTTCCGCGAAACCTGATCGTCATCACCATGGCCGGTGCGCTTATGGCCGGCTGCGCCGGCGTTTCGGCCCGAAATGCGGCTCGCACGACGGGCCTGGTCGGCTACGGCCCGAATCCGACTTTGCCGAAGCCGAACCCCACGGTGATCCCGACCGTCAACATCGCCGACGCAAAAGGCTGGCAGGAAGGCGCCACGCCGACACCCGCAAAAGGGCTGAAGGTGAACGCCTTCGCTGCGGGCCTCGATCACCCGCGCTGGCTGCATGTACTGCCGAACGGCGACGTGCTGGTGGCCGAAACCAATGCACCGGCCAAGCACGACGAAGGCTTCAGCCTCAAAAAGGCATTCATGAAGCTGGCGATGAAACGAGCGGGTGCCGCACCGCCAAGCGCCAACCGGATCACGCTTCTGCGCGATACCGACGGCGACGGTATCGCCGATCTTCGCAGAACCTTCGCGGAAGGCCTCAATTCTCCCTTCGGCATGACGCTTTCCAAGGGCAAGCTCTATGTCGCCAATACCGACGCGCTCGTCGCATTCCCCTATTCCCGCGGTCAGACTCGCCTGGGCACGCCGGAAAAGATCATCGACCTGCCGTCGGGAAATCTCAATCACCATTGGACGAAAGACGTGATCGCGAGCCCGGACGGACGAAAGCTCTATGTCACCGTCGGCTCCAACAGCAATGTCGGGGAAAACGGCATGGCTGCGGAAAAATATCGCGCGGCCGTTCTGGAGGTGGACAAGGCAAGCCGCCGCACCCGGGTCTTCGCTTCGGGCCTGCGCAATCCCAACGGCCTGTCCTGGAACCCGGAAAGCGGCGAGCTCTGGGTCGCCGTCAACGAGCGTGACGAGCTCGGCGACGATCTCGTTCCGGACTACATGACCTCCGTCAGGGACGGCGCCTTCTATGGCTGGCCCTACAGCTACTTCGGTCAGAATGTCGATACGCGCGTCAAGCCGCCGCGCCCGGATCTCGTGGCGAAGGCGGTAAAACCTGACTACGCTCTTGGTTCGCACACCGCTTCGCTGGGGCTGACATTCTCCGAAGGCGCATCGCTCGGGCGCGCCTATGCCAACGGTGCCTTCGTAGGCCAGCACGGCTCCTGGAACCGCAGCGTCCACAGCGGATATAAGGTGATCTTCGTTCCCTTTGCCAAGGGCAAGCCGAACGGCCGACCGAGAGACGTCCTCGCCGGCTTTGTCAGCCGGAGCGGGAAGGCGATGGGCCGGCCGGTCGGCGTTGCGATCGACGAGCAGGGCGCCCTGCTCGTCGCCGACGATGTCGGCAATGTCATCTGGCGCGTCAGCCGTAGATAGCGGTCTTCGCCCCGATAGACTTGCCGCTTCCCCATTGCTACTCTCCCACTCGAGGCGATCGCAATGCGATTTTTCATGGCGTCCGCGGCTCTTTGGAGCGGACCGGAAAGTACGCACGAATTACCGCTCACACATGTTCAACCGATCGGTATTTTCGCTCACGACATCGCCGGGAGACGGACGGCATGAGGCGGCTGGCAGCGATCATGGACGCGGACGTCGTCGGCTATAGCCGGCTGATGGGGCTGGATGAAGCAGGCACGTACCGGGCGGTCAAGCAATGCCGTGATGCCTTCATTCTACCTTTGGTCGCGGCCCATGGCGGAAGGATCGTCAAGCAGGCGGGAGACGGGACGCTCGCGGAATTCGCAAGCGTTCTCGATGCGGTCGCCTGCGCGGTCGCGATCCAGCGAACGATGCATGATCACGCCGGAGGCGCCGAAGCGGAGCGTCTGGAGTTGCGCATCGGCGTCCATCTCGGCGATATCGTCGCTGACGATGGCGACATCCATGGCGAAGGCATTGCCGTTGCCGAGCACCTGCAGGAAATGGCGCCGCCCGGCGGCGTGTGCGTGTCGCAGCAGGTCTATGACCAGATCGGCTTGAAGGTGGATTTCCCCTTGACCGAAATCGGCTACAGGACGTTTGCAGATCTTCCCGGTCCGCTGCGCGCCTGGCGCTGGCAGCCGGGCGGCGCGGCAGGGGAAGTGCCGCCGGCGCCGGCGCAAACCGACCCCCTGCCCGGTAAGAAGCGCCCATCGATCGCGGTCCTGCCCTTCGTGAATCTTTCGAGCGCCGACGAACAGGAACATTTCTCCGACGGCTTTACCGAAGAGTTGATCGCCACGCTCGCCCGATGCCGGTGGCTGCGCGTCGTCGCTCGCAACTCCTCCTTCACCTTCAAGGGGAAGGCGGTCGACGCGAGGAGAGTGGCGGAAGACCTGGGTGTCAAATATGTGATCGAAGGCAGCATACGTCGCGCGGCCAACCGCATCCGCATCACGGCGCAATTGCTGAGCGGCGAAACCGGCATGCTGCTCTGGGCAGAACGCTACGACCGCATGCTGGACGATGTTTTCGTGCTCCAGGACGAGATCGCGGGGCAGATCACCGGCACCGTGGAGCCGGAACTCGGCTTCATCGAATTCGCTGCGCTGCGCGGCCACACCGCGACGGACATGGATGCCTGGAACATTTACCTGAAGGCGCTATGGCATCTTTACAAGTTCGATCTGGAAAATCTGAGGATATCCAAGACGCTCTTCGAGCGGGCGGTCGATCTCGAGCCCGCCTTTGCCCAGGCCCATGCGCGGCTTGCCTATGTCCATATACAGCTCGGCTGGTACGGCCCTCTGGAAGAGCGGGCCGAGCGGATCGCCGACGCGACGGCGCTCGCGGAACGCGCAATCGCGCTCGACGACCGTGAGCCGGCCGCCCATCTTGCGCTCGGCCGGGCACGGGCGCTCGGCGGCCAGCCGCAGCGTGGCATAGACCACCTGCGGAATGCGCTGAGGCTCGATGCAAGCTTCGCCCAGGGCCACTTCGCCCTCGGGCAAGCGCTTTGCTATGTCGGCCGCCCGGAGGAAGGCATTGCCGCGATCAACGAAGCCTTCCGGTTGAGCCCCCGCGATCCGCATCTGTGGACCTTTTACAATATGGTGGCTATCGCCCACTATCAGTCGGGTCGCTTCGCGCAAGCCGCCGAAGCGGCCCGTGCCTCCCTGCGCCAGGAGAACGCCACATTCTGGCCGGCAATGGTCCTGGCGGCCTCGCTCGGTGCCATCGACCGGACCGACGAACGCAGTTCGGCCGTGGCAAACCTTCTTCGCCGGCGCCCGGACATGACCGTGAAAACGGCCCGCGCCGAATTCTACTTCGGCAGCGTGCCGGTCATGCCGGAAGATTTCATCGCCCGTTTCGTCAGCGATCTGCGCCGCGCCGGCCTGCCTGACTGATATCCAGCTGCTGCCGAATGGCCCGCCCGAAGGGACAAGCGGCGGCGCCTGTCCACCATAGCGTAACCGCAAATAAAATCGCCCACGTGGTGCACGTCCCCTCTCCCCGCTTGCGGGGAAAGGGCTAGGGTGAGGGGCAAACTTTGGTAGGGTCGTGTTCCCTGAAACCCCGCCCCCGTTCGTCACTTTCGTGACATCTCCCCCGTACGGGGGTATCCCCGGGTCGCCCTATCCTATTGCAGCGTGCGCGAAGGAACGGCGGCCGCCTGGCCGTTCATGGCCTCCGGCGCCGTCGCCTGAGTTCCGCGGTTGCTGTCGAGGCCGGTCGCGACGACGGACACGCGGAAAGTGCCGTCCAGGCTCCGGTCGAAGATCGCACCGACGACGATGTCGGCTTCGTCGTAAACTTCCTCGCGGATGCGAGTCGCCGCCTCGTCCACCTCGAAAAGCGTCATGTCCATTCCGCCGGAGATCGACACGAGCACGCCTTTGGCACCGCGCATGGAGACTTCGTCGAGCAGCGGGTTGGCGATCGCCGCTTCCGCCGCCAGCATCGCGCGGTTCTCGCCGGTCGCTTCGCCCGTGCCCATCATCGCCCGGCCCATGCCCTTCATCACCGTCTTGACGTCGGCGAAGTCGAGATTCATCAGCCCCTCCTTGACGATCAGGTCGGTGATGCAGCTGACGCCCGAATAGAGGACCCGGTCGGCAATCATGAATGCGTCGGCGAAGGTCGTCTTGGCATCGGCGATGCGAAAGAGGTTCTGGTTGGGGATGACGATGACCGTGTCTGCACTCTCCCGCAGCCGCTCGACGCCGAGCTCCGCCGTCTGCATACGCCGCTGTCCCTCGAAGCTGAAGGGCTTGGTGACGACCGCGACCGTCAGGATCCCGGCCCGCCGCGCCGCTTCCGCGATCACCGGCGCCGCTCCCGTACCGGTGCCGCCGCCCATGCCTGCCGTGACGAAGCACATATGCGTGCCGCCGAGGTGGTCCATGATCTCGTCGATCGATTCCTGCGCGGCCGCATTGCCGATGTCGGGTACCGAACCGGCGCCGAGACCCTCGGTGATGGCAGCGCCCAGCTGGATTCGCCGCTCCGCCTTCGACGTCGCCAGCGCCTGCGCGTCCGTGTTCGCGGCGATGAAATCGACGCCCTGCAGGTTTTCGGCGATCATGTTGTTGATCGCGTTGCCGCCGCCGCCACCGACGCCGATGACCGTGATCTTCGGGCGCATCTCGGTAATGATCGGCTTCTTGTATTCCGTCATGGTTCTTCTCCTTGGGCAGTTCCCCGGCCGCCCGAAAACTCGGAACACGGAGAGCGAATGCGGTGCGGCGCGAATCAGGCGCCTTCATTCTAGGAATTCAAAAAAGCCACAGAGAAGGCAAGAGCGACAAAATCATGGCAGTCCACAACTACCTTCGTCGGCAGGGGAACAAAGAAATATCCGGGCACGTTCAATCTGGGTTTCGCGCAAGGAGGAATGGCTGCCATGGGTACCGAACAAGCCCCGACGGCGAAGGGCAAGCAATCCAGCACCGGCCTGCACAAAAGCGCCGCCAAGGAAGAGAAAAAGACCGAAGCACAAAAGGGATCGGACCTTAGAAAAGGCGCCGATCGGTTCGACGAACGTTCGAAAAGCTCCGACGGCCGCAGCGCCGCCTCGAAGCAGAAGCCGAAAAAGTAAAGAGACGTCTCTTCAACGCCCGCCGCGGGCGCCGGCTCAACCCGCTTCGGATGCGGGCGCGGTGTAGCGCCGGCGCACCGCCTCGGCCAGCCTCTGCCGGCTTTCGGCAGGCGAGAGCGAACGATCCTCTTCTATGCCCGCAGCCTCCTCGGCCAACTCCTCGTCGCCGATGTGTTCCTCGAACCACTTCGAGTAATCGCCGTGGCGCAGATGGTGCTCCCAGGTCGCGTCGTCTATGCCTTCGGCGATCTGCAGAAACATCGTCAGATTGTGGGCGCGCAAATTCATCTCGTTCTTCGAACCGCGGAAATAGAAGCTTGCCTCCTCGCCCAACCGGCCCTCCGCATATTTGCGCGTATGCCGCTTGCGGGCTTCCCGAGGTTGCTCGCTCTTGATCCGCCGAACCGGCGCGGGCGGCGTGCGCCGCCAGAAAAGAACCTCGTCTTCCCCGAAAGCAGCATCCAGCCCGTCCGGCAGCGCCTCACCCAAGACGGAGCAAACCGTCGCGATTACGTCGCGCGCCTTGGGACCGAGCGCTGCGACCGCAGTGATCTCCTTGAGAGCATCGGGCGAGACGGAGTCCGGGTGGACCGTGATCATGATCATGCCGGAGCGGTCGTCGGAAAGCGCGAGCGAGGCACTGTCGCGCGCTGCGGGCATGAGATGATGGGCCTCGTCGATAATCAGCCAGTGCGGCCTGCCGGTCTTGGCACGCAGAGCCGACAAGTCGGGCATCAGGCCGGCGAAGAACTCGGGCCGGTCGTTGGGCTCGACGCCTGTTGCGCTGACGACGACGTTATCGTCCGGATTGGCCAGGAGCTCCAGCACCTCCCTGCCCGTAGGCGCGACAGACCCGTTCCCCACGGTCACCGCGCCTTCAAGCCCCTCATAGTCGCCCTCCGGATCGAATATGCAGAGCTGGAAGCGCCGTTCCCGTAATCGCTCCGCAAGGGCGGTCGCCAGTCTCGACTTGCCGATGCCGGAACTCCCCGCTATCAGCAGCACGTCTTGCGGTCCGATCTCCACCGGCCCTTCGTCATCCTCACCGATCGGCACCTGGTGGCGGGCACTCGCGCACAACGCATAATCGGACTCCATGATCCGGTTCATCAGTTGCTCGACGCCGGCCCCGCGCACACCCTCGAGGATCACGTCGGCAGTGTCCTTGAGCGCCGGCAAGGCGTTGGCCACGGCGGCTCCGCAGCCGCACATCCTCAAAAGCGCATGATCGTTCTCGGCATCGCCGACCCCTACCACGTTGAGAAAGGAAAGCCCCATCTCCTTCAGGGCCGCCTTCAGCCCCGTGGCCTTGTTCACACCCGTCGGGAGCACCATGACGGCGCCCTTGTTGAAGATGATCTCGAGTTCGAGGCCGAGCTCGTTGATCGCTTCGAGCGCGGCTGTCTGGAACGGCTCCCAGGTGGCGACGATGGAACGGCCGACCGACATCCTGTCGACGCCCTTCTCCTTGAGGCGCTCGATGAAGGCCTCCGGCGGCGAGGGTGCAAGCAGCCGCTCCTCGCCGGTTTCCGGCGTATAGAGCAGCGCACCGTTCTCGACGACGACCTTGTCGAACACATCGATTTCGGGAAACACGCTCTTGAGGTCCGGCAGTTCGCGCCCGGTCACGAGCAGAAGCTTGCGCCCGCTCTCCTTCAGCCTCTTCAAGGTCTCCAGAGTTTCCGAACGGACGGCACCGTAATCGGCCAGTGTACCGTCGTAATCCGTCGCAAGAGCCATGACATACATCTGCGTGCCGCCTCCTTCTGTTACCGGCCGCCGGATCCGCTCGATCTTTAGCCGCCGCTATTGTCGTGCTGCACGGTGGAACGTGCAAGGCCAAGGCTGGTTCCGGCCCGCAAGGCCGCCTGTCGCCGCAAGCTTTGTCTAAAGCCGCCAGCCTCCACTCACGACGAAAGGAACGCGAGCACCGTCGTAGAGCGGCACGCTGCTATAGGCTTTGAGGCTTTGCCCGTCGGGCAGCGCGAGTGTGAGTGCGGAGCGTTCGCCCTCGAAGACCGAGGAGAGAACCCGCATCGGGATGCCTTCGCCATCCCGACGAACCTGCTCCGGACGAATGAGCACGTCGCAAAGCGGCCCCTCGCCTGCATGCGCTTCGACTGCATGCCCTTTGCCGCCGCGCCTGTCGGCAAGCGCAGCGCGGAGGAGCGGCCAGTCGAGCGCACGCCCCGCTCCCTCCGGCAAATTCAACCGCACGATCGCGCCGCGACCGATCAGACCCCCCACCACCCGACCCTCAGGCCGCGCATAGATTTCCGCCGGCGGCGCCACCTGAAGAAGCTTGCCTTCCGACATCACCGCGACGTCGGTCGCAAGCGCCATCGCCTCGGCCTGGTCGTGAGTCACATAGATCATCGTCGCGCCGGAGCGCTCGTGAAAGGCGCGGAAGGTCTCCTCCATCGACTTCCTCAAGTGCTGATCGAGATTGGCGAGCGGCTCATCGAGCAGCACCACGTCCGGTTCCGTGACCAGGCAGCGCGCCAGCGCCACACGCTGCCGCTGGCCGCCGGAAAGTACAGCCGGCCGCCGATCGGCGAAATCGGTAAGCTTCACCAGCGAAAGCGCGTCGCCTACCCGCTTGCGCCAGGCCTCGCCGGAAAAGCCGCGGACCTTCAAGGGGTAGCCGACATTCTCCGCCACCGTCATATGCGGCCAGAGCGCATAGGATTGGAATACCATCGCCATGTTGCGCTTCTCCGGCGGCAGCACACGGGCTGCATCCGAAAGCCGGCGCTCGCCGAACTCGATCGAGCCGTCCGTCGGCTGCTCGAAGCCGGCGATCATCCGGAGCACCGTCGTCTTGCCACAGCCGGAAGGCCCGAGCAGCGCGAGAAACCCCTGCTTGCGCAGCGCCAGCGACACGTCCGAAACGGCCGGCCTCACCTGCTCTGCACCTTTGCTGCCGAAGTCCTTGGTCAGGTGGTTGAGGATCAGTTGCGCCATGGCAGCACGCCCTCCGGCAAATATTTCGCGAAGAATTCCAGCGCCGACATCAGCCCGATGACCATGACGACGACGAGCACCGAGAGCGCCGAGGCGAGATCGGAAGAGCCGCTGTCGTCGAGATTGAAGATCGCGACGCCGAGCGTCTGCGTGCCGGCGGACCAGAGGAGCGCCGAGACGGTCAATTCGTTCGCCGCGATCAGGAAGACGAGGATGACCGAAGCGCCGGCGGCCGGCGCCAGAAGCGGCAGCAGCACATCGCGCATGCGGCGCAGGAACCCCGCGCCCGCAAGCCGCGCCGCCTCCTCGAGCGAGGGATCTATCTGCAGGAAGGCGCTCATCACCGGCTTGAGGCTAACGGCGAGGAAGGAGGAGAAATAGGCGGCAAGAATGATCCAGATCGTACCGTAGATCGAAACGCCGATCAGCGGCAGCGGTGCCGCGAAGGCAAGGATGAAGGCGACGGCGAGCACGATGCCGGGCAGCGCATAGGGGATCTCGATCAGGATCGCCATCAGACTGGCAAGCCGCCCGCGCCGCGTCACGAGCAGGTAACCGGCCGGTACGGTGACCGCAAGCAGGCCGACTGCAGCGGCGGAGGCGAGGAAAAGGGAATTCTTGAGCGCCGTCAACGTCATCGACTGGCGGAAGAGTATTTCCCCATAGGCGTTCAAGGTCATGGTGTCGAAACTGAGCGGCACGCCGTAGGCCGGCACCAGGGAACTTGCGACGAGCGCCAGAAGCGGTGCGACCAGCAGCAGCGCCAGGATTGTCCAAAGCAGCGCCTCCGCGGCGAACCGCATGCGCCCGAGCGTGAAGGCGGCCCTCGCGCCGGCAAGGCCGATCAGGCGATAGTCTCTGCGCTTGAGCGCTCGCTGCTGCAGAAGCAGCCCTGCGGCGGAAATCAGGGCGATCAGCGTCGAAAGCACCGCGATTTCGCCGAAGGTGGACGAACCGAAACTCGCAAACCGGCTGAAGATCAAGGTCGGCAGCGTTTCGATCGAGGCGGGAATGCCGAGTATCGCCGGGATACCGAAATTGCCGATACCGGATACGAAGGCGATCGCCGCTCCGGCGATGAGCCCCGGAGAGGAAAGCGGCAGAACGATGTCGCGAAGGACGCGCCAGGGCGAGGCGCCGCAAAGCCGCGCCGCTTCGACCCCGTCGCGGGGCGCCGCTGCAAGTCCGGCCCTGATCGCCAGGAAGACGAGCGGCGCATGCTGTACGCCGAGAAGCAAGGCGATCCCCGCAAGCGAATAGAGTGGCTGAGGGCTGCCGAGCGGCGGCGCAAGCCCCAGCGTCTTGAGAAGGGGGCTCGATGGACCCGACATCTCCACCCAGGCGAGCGCCGTCACCTGTGGGGGGATCATCATCGGCAGCATGAAGGCGAAGCTCAAGGCAAGCTTGCCACGGATGTCCGTAAGCGCCACGACAAAGGCGAAGAGTGCCCCCACGAAGAGCGAGATCGCCGTGCCGCCGGCCGCCGTGATCAGCGTATTGCGGAGCGCCGCAAAGGTCGCCGCCTCGAAGAGCACCCCCACCGCCTCGCCTCCTTCGAGGCCCTTGATACCGGCCCATCCGAGTCGGATCAGCGGCAGCGCCGAAAGCAGAAAGACTGCGCCGAACACCAATGCCAGCAGCCATGCGGGCTCCCCGCACGCAGACATGCGCGGGCCACGGAGCCGGAAATATGCCGCTCGCCACCCCGTCCCGGCCTTCGAGGAGTTCGCCCTAGGTGATCGACCCTCCGTCACGTAAGGCGACGGCGGCACCTCGAAGCCGCGCAGCGTCCTCGTCAGCGGTTTCGGTAGCGGAGCCCGGCTCGGTTCCCTGCTCCGGTCTGCCGCCTCGTCCATCGCGCCGCCGAATGCGAACCAAAGCCACAGCCAGGACCGCGCCTTCGACAGAACGCTCAGCGGGCGCTCCAGCTTTTTCAAGCCGGAACCACCCTCGGCACTCCGGTCGGCAGCCGGCGCGCAAGATATCCGGCGCCCGCTGCGGGCGATCTCGTCAGTGTCCGGCATCGAGAGGTCAGTTGGTACCGAAAATGCCGGAGAAGGTTTTCAGGTCCGCCTCGGAGTTCTTCACGGCTTCGGCAGCATCGACCGGCAGCACCTTGATCGTCTCGCGCGCCGGGAAGCCCTCCGGCAAGGCCATGCCGTCGCGCGCCGGGATATAGCCCATTTTCACCGCCACTTGCTGGCCCTCCTCGGAGAGCAGGAAATCAACGAATTTCTTTGCTGTCTCCGGGTTTCTTGCGGTCTTCAGGATGGCGACCGGCTCGGTGACGGCGGAAACGCCCTCGGCCGGGAAGACGAATTCCACCGGCGCACCCTTGGCCTTCTCGCGGATGGCCATGAAATCGACCACCATGCCATACGCCTTCTCGCCGGTCGCGACCGCCTTCAATACGCCGCCATTGCCGCCGGCGGCCGTCGCGCCGTTTTCGGCGAGCGCCTTGTAATAGTCCCAGCCGAGCCCGTCGATGCCGGCAAGCGTCTGGGCATGGATCAGCGCCGCACCCGAGGTGAGCGGGCTCGGCATGGTGACCAGACCCTTGGCCTCGGGTTTCGCAAGATCCTGCCAGCCGGCCGGCTTCATCGAAGCGGAAGCGTTGTAGACGATGCCGGTCGTGATCATCTTCGTCGAATAATAGGCGCCCTCGGCATCGAAGAGCGAGGCGTCATAAGCCGCCGCTTCCGGAGATTTGTAGGGCATCAGATATCCCGTTTCCTTCAGCCGTTGCATCGTCACCGTGTCGGCGATCAGAAGCACGTCCGCCACCGGGTTCCCCGCTTCGATCTCCGCCATCAGCTTGGCCATTATCTTCGTCGTCCCGTCCCGCACCCACTCGACCTCGACACCCGGATTCGCGGCCTGAAACGCGTCCACCGTCGCCTGCGCGTCCTCGTTCGGCTGGCTGGTGTAAAGCACGAGGCTTTCCGCGAAAGCGGCAGTGGACAGGAGGCCGGCGACGAGCGCTGCGGCGACGGCAGGGAGAAGCGTTTTCATGAATTTGCCCTCGGTCGGAGAAAGATCGCGCCGAGGGATAGAGCGGGTGTTTTACAGGGATGTGACAGCGAAAAGCCGGAAAACCCTCAGCTCGTCGGCCGACCGGAGTATTCCACGAATGTTCTCGGACGATCTCTCTAAAATATTATTGGCGATTCAAATCAGCGGCTTGATCGTATTTTCGGGACGGGGTGAGTCCCTCGCACAATTAAATTCGGTTCATCCATTGCATATCTCGAAGCAGCGTTTATATATAGCTCATCGAAACTTGCTTGTGACCTTTGTCTACGCGCCGAAGCGCTTCGTCAGATTTCCTCTCAATATCGATCAAACCGGGCTGATATTCGTCCGGGAACTCTAGCGATTGAAAGGAAATCGTTATGAACTCAGGCACCGTAAAGTGGTTCAACAGCACCAAGGGCTTCGGCTTCATCCAGCCCGACGATGGCGCCACGGACGTATTCGTGCACGCCTCCGCCGTTGAACGCGCTGGAATGCGTTCGCTCGTAGAAGGCCAGAAGGTTACCTACGACATCGTCCGCGACAACAAGTCCGGCAAGAGCTCTGCAGACAATCTGCGGGCCGCATAAATTCGTCATTCGCCTCCGCTGACCACGGATGTACTGGCAGGGAGCGTTTGAATGACGGGGCGCCCCAGCGCGTCTGGTAAAGACGCGCGGCGCTCAAGAGGAGGTCGGGGTAACGCCCGGCCTTTTTTGCTTGTGCCGCCCCCGGGGTGGCACGGACGAAGGAGATGGCCATGGGCCGGAACACCTACAGCGTTGGCGACAGTGTCGTCCTGAGAGCCGATCTCACGCGCACGGCCGCTGCGGACCGGACCTGCCGCATCGTGTCCATCCTGCCCGCGGCCGAACATGGGGAAGCGCAATATCGGGTGCGGTTCGGAACGGAGAACTTCGAACGGCGAATCTTCGAACACGACATCGATCCTTCGGAAACGGCTTCGCCGGTCCAGGAACACGGCCAGACGGCATCGGTCGAAGGCAAGCCCTGGTTCAAACCCTTGAACATCAGGACGCCGAAATAAAGAACCCAATCAGCAATCCTATAAAAACGGAAAGGATATACTTTGCAGGTACTCGTCAGGGACAATAACATCGACCAGGCTCTTCGCGTTCTCAAGAAGAAGATGCAGCGTGAAGGCGTCTTCCGCGAAATGAAGATGCGCAGCGCCTACGAAAAACCGTCCGAAAAGCGCGTCCGCGAAAAAGCAGAAGCTGTCCGCCGCACCCGCAAGCTGGCGCGCAAGAAGCTTCAGCGCGAAGGTCTGCTGCCGTCGCCGAAGAAAGTAGCCCGCGCGCGCTGAGGCGCGCCCTGCGGCTGCACAGCAGCTACGGCGATCCTCGCACGTCTGATGAGCGCGCGGCGCTGTCGGCTGGTACCACTTTGCGACGCGCCCTTGCGCGTCGTTTTCATGCGTGAATTCGCTCGGTCCCCTCTGCGGCGTTTCCTTCGACCCTGCGATCACGGTTCCTGCGCCTTTGCATCCGCCAGACCCACAACGCGGCCGCGCAGATCGCAATTTCCGCCGCAAACGTCCAGTGCAGTATGAAATTGAGGTACCAGGGCTCAAAGCGCGCCGGCACCTCGACGAGGTTGAAGCGGGTCCCCGAAAGGGGATGGAGCCAGCGGATGTCTGCGGCGATCGAATCGAGAAGAAGGTGCATCATCACGTTGGCGAGCGCGACCCAAACGAGAAACAAACATAGAGTGCCGCTTCCCGGCAAGGATCAGCGCCGCGGCCGTGAGCGCCGCAACCCCCAGCCAGAAAATCGGCAAATGGGTCCAGTAGTCGTGATGTGGCGTACGCCGGCCGTCTCCGAGGAAAAAATAAAGCAGATCCAAATCCGGAAGCACGGAGAAGATCAGCCCTACCGCGAGCGCGCGGGATCGGATGGTTTCATTCTTTCGAGCGATGCAATGGGTGAGAATGTAACCGGCGGGAAGATGGGCAATGAACATCGAGCGGGATCCTGGGCGGCTGCGTGCCGGATGCAAACCATCAGGGCATCCCGGCATTTTCATGGCAACCGCCGGTTAGGGTTATGAGGAATTTCCACCTTAAAGGGCACTGCAGAGAAGCCTGCTTTTCCCCTCCCGAATCCGCGCTATAGTCACTGGGGCCGGCCCAAGGACATGTCGCATGACACTCACCCTCTACCTTCATCCGCTTGCTTCCTTCTGTCACAAAGTGCTGATCGCGCTGTACGAAGCCGGCACGCCGTTCACCCCGCAGGTCGTGGATCTCGGAGACCCGGCGGAGCATGCTCGCTATCTGGAGGTCTGGCCCGTCGGCAAGATTCCCGTGCTGCACGACGCTGCACGCGACAGGACGGTGCCGGAAACCTCAGTGATCATCGAATATCTCGACCAGCATTACCCCGGTGAGCAGCCGCTGATACCGCACGACGACGCCCTGGCGCTCGAGGCGCGGCTCTGGGACCGCTTCTTCGACCTCTACGTCCAGGTCCCGATGCAGAAGATCGTGACCGATACGCTGCGCGCCTCCGGCGAGAACGACCGGCGCGGCGTCGCCGATGCGCAAGCGGCGCTGGCGAACGCGTATGACCTTGCCGAACGCCACTTCGACGACCGGCGCTTTGCGGTCGGGGAAAGCTTCTCGATCGCCGACTGCGCCGCCGCGCCCGCCCTCTTCTACGCCGGTATCGTGGCCCCGTTCGACGGCACCCATCCGAACCTCGGCGCCTATTTCGAGCGCCTGCTGGAGCGCCCCTCCTTCCAGCGCACCTTGGCCGAGGCGCGGCCTTACTTCCCGCTGTTTCCCTATAAGGACGCGATACCGACAAGATTCCTCTAACATCCTATAGGCGACCAACAACACAAGGAGCGAGACAATGGAATATCGTCGGCTCGGCCGCTCCGGGCTCAAGATCTCGACCATCACCATGGGTACGATGACGATCGGCGGTGGCGGAAAGTTCTCCCAGGTCGGCGATGTCGGTGTCGCGGATGCCCGCCGCTATGTCGACCTCTGCCTGGATGCGGGCGTCAATCTGATCGATACGGCGGACATCTATTCGACCGGCACCTGCGAGGAGATCATCGGCGAAGTTCTCGGAGGAAAGCGCAAGGACGGCGTGCTCATCGCCACCAAGGCGCCCTTCTCGATGGGCCCCGGCCCCAATGACGGAGGCCTGTCGCGCCATCACCTGGTCCACGCCTGCGAGGCGAGCCTGAAGCGTTTGAAGACCGACGTAATCGACCTTTACCAGGTTCATGAATGGGACGGTCAGACGCCGCTCGAGGAAACCATGGAAGCGCTCGATACGCTCGTGCGCCAGGGCAAGGTGCGCTACATCGGCTGCTCCAACTATTCCGGCTGGCACATCATGAAGGCACTCGGCATCAGTGCGCTCGAACACCGCCAGCGCTTCGTCAGCCAACAGATTCATTACACGCTCGAAGCGCGCGAGGCCGAGTACGAACTGGTCCCGATCTCCATCGATCAGGGTCTCGGCATCCTCGTCTGGAGCCCGCTGGCGGGCGGCCTTCTGTCAGGCAAGCACAGGCGCGGACACTCGCCGGAAGGCACCCGCCAGCTTGCCGGCTGGAACGAGCCGCCGATCCGCGACGAGGAACGGCTGTGGAAGATCGTCGATATGCTGGTGGCGATCGCCGCCGAGCGCAACGTGTCCCCGGCGCAGGTCGCGCTCGCCTGGCTTATCGGCCGAGATGCCGTCACCTCGGTGATCATCGGCGGGCGCACCGAGGAGCAGTTCCGCGACAATCTCGCCGCTGCCGGCCTGAAGCTCACCGACGAGGAACGCGAGCTCCTCGACGCCGTCAGCCTGCCGCCGGTCATCTATCCCTATTGGCATCAGCTCTGGACCGCCAAGGACCGCCTCGGCAAAGCCGATCTGTCGCTGCTCGGGCCGCATATTTGAGCGACGACAGCTCTTTATGAACCCGCGGCCGCCCCTCATCCGCCTGCCGGCACCTTCTCCCCGCTATTGGGGCGAAGGAGACTCGCGGTAGCCGCTCGATATCTCTCCGCAACCGTTCATTGGAACTGAGTGCATGCCGCTTGTCCCTTCTCCCCGATTTGCGGGGAGAAGGTGCCGGCAGGCGGATGAGGGGCGAAAATCGTCAGCCTGCCGCGACTTCCACTCAGGCCGCCTGCGCGACCTCGCCGCGAATGAGATCGGCCAGCCGGCGGATGCCCTCGTCGATCATCCTGTCGTTGGCGCAGGAGAAGCTGAGCCGCAGGGTGTTTTCGCCGGACCCGTCGGCGAAAAAGGCGCGGCCGGGGACGAACGCCACCTTGGCCGTCTGGATCGACTTGGCCAGCAGCTCAGCGCCGTCGCTCCCCTTCGGCAGCGTGACCCAGATGAACATGCCGCCTTCGGGCTTCGTCCAGGTGACGCCGGCGGGCATGTATTTTTCGAGCGCCGACAGCATCGCGTCACGCCGCTGCCTGTAGGCCTTGTGGATTTTCGCCACCTGCGCCTCGAAGCCCCGCCCGGCGACGGTCGCGATCGCCATCTGGTTGATGGTGGAGGAGTGAAGGTCGGCGGCCTGCTTCATCAGCACCAGCTTGCGGATCACCGGTTCGGCGGCGCAGATCCAGCCGACGCGAAGGCCAGGCGCCAGCGTCTTCGAGAAGCTGCCGCAATAGATCGTGCGCGTGCTGTTTATGTCGCCTTTGCGGGCGATCTCAAGCGCAAGGATCGGCGGGATCGCCTCGCCGTCATAACGCAGCGACTGGTAGGCCGCATCCTCGATGATGGCGATGTCGAGCTCCTCGGCAAGTGCAAGGACGTGCTCGCGCCCGGCACGACCCACCGTCTCGCCGGTGGGGTTGGAAAAGTCGGCCGAGAGATAGGCGAACTTGACGCGCCCGCCCGCTTCCGCTGCAGCCTGGGCATAGGCTGCCGGCGTCCGGTTGCCGGCGGGGTTCAGCTGATCGTAATTGGGTTCATAGGCGTTGAAGGCCTGTAGCGCACCTAGATAGGTCGGCCAGGTGACGAGCGCCGTGTCTTTCGGCGACAGAAACAGCTTGCCGAGATAGTCGAGCCCCTGCTGCGACCCGGAGGTGATGAAGATGTTGTCGACGCTCGCCGGAATGCCAAGTGCCGCCATCTGCCCGGCGAGCCACTCGCGAAGCGGCCGATAGCCCTCGCTCACCGAATATTGCAGCGCGGCACCGACCGACGGCCCATCGAAAATCTCGGCGTAAGCTTCCCTGAACGCATCATTCGGAAAAAGCTCAGGATCGGGAATTCCGCCCGCAAACGAAATGATGTCGGGACGATCGAGCAGCTTCAGCAATTCGCGGATTTCCGAAGCCTTCATCCGGCTCGAGCGCGTGGCGAAAATGCTTTCCCAATCCAGCATGGAGGTCCTCCCGGTTGCACCCGAGGGACATGAACACAGCGCACTATTTAAGTCAATATTCCTGACCTATTTTGCCTCAGCTGTCGCCTGCGCCGTTACAGGCAACCGTGCAGCTACAGACATTCCGATACGCTCGCTGGAAATGGGAGGCGCGGCGTACGGGATCGAGGCACACGGGACTGTGACGCCGTGGCCGTCGGCACCGTCAGGCAACGATCGGCTAGCCGCTTCGGCTCGAGACGCCAAGGGTCGGACCGGATAAGTTCCGGTCGGCAGGAGGCGGCGAACGCTTCCTGATACTCAGGCCTCACCCTCGTCGAAATAGCTGCAGATCAGAAGAAAAGAGATCCCAGCCAAGATAAGCAAATCGAAAAGAGCGAAGTGCTGTATGATCGTGGACATAGTGCTCCTCCTACCCACAAGGGTATCAGAACACAATTTCAGAATTTTTGGAAGAAAATTCTCCGGATAACCTCCGGAAGAGAACTCTATTCTTTATTTTTCATGCGGCGCAACATTTATACTGCGCCGCAAAAGCGAGCCGGAAGGGGCGTTTGTTTGAAAAACGCCGTCTTGAACACCTATGCCGGCTGGACCGACTTCACGCTGCCGCTGCTGTCCACGATGCAGGTAAACTTGCGACCGGCGGCATCGAGGTCGACGCTGTAGCTCGTCGCATCGAGCTGTCGAGAACTCATCGGCAGGACCTTGGCGCCGCCGGCCTGGGCGACCACGGCATTGGCGCACAAGAGCTGCAGGTCGGCGGGGGCTGTCTGGAGGCTCGTGCGGGCCATTTCCTGAGGCTCCGGGGTCGATTGGCATGCGGCAAGAAGAAAGACCGCAGCCATCACAGACGCTTGAATTGGACGGCTTCCCGCTTTACTCGTCGACAAATCCACATCCTCCGGTCTTGGCCTATCGCCCGTATCTTCGCGCTCTCGCCCGTGCGGCCGCGTTTCGGCCGGTCACACGCCCTTGTAGAGAGCAGCCCCCTGCATCAGCACGATGACCTTCGCGCCCACGCTGACGCGCGAATGCAGGTCGATAATGTCATCATTGTTCATTCTTATGCACCCGGAGGAAACGTCCAGCCCGATCGTCCAGGGCTCCACCGTACCATGGATGCGGTAGATCGTATCGTTATCACCTTCGTAAAGGTAGAGCGCGCGAGCGCCTAGCGGATTGTCGGGCCCGCCCGGCATGCCGCCTGCCCATTTTGCCGCGTTCGGATCGCGCGCGACCATCTCGGCCGGCGGCGTCCAGGTCGGCCACTCGGCCGTGCGCCCTACCCGAACGATGCCCGCCCAGCCGAAACCTTCGCGGCCTACACCGATGCCGTAGCGGATCGCCTGACCGCCGGGCTGCACGAGATAGAGGAAATGCTGGTTGCCATCGATGATGATCGTGCCCGGAACTTCTGCCGTGCGGAACGGCACCATCTGCCGGCGAAAGGCCTCGGGAACCTGATTGTTTCGCGCGAAGTACTGTCGCGCTTTCCTCTTGTCGTAGTTCACCCATTTCTTCGTCTTGGAATCGTAGATCTGGGTTTGGGCAAGCGCTGCAAGCGGAACGAGGCAAAGACCGAGGAGAAGCAGCGCCTTGCCGAATTTACGCCGGCCTGCCTGTCTTTTCGAGAGCGTCTGGAGCATCGTCATTTCGCCCATCCGTCGATCCGTTCCGCGTGGCTTTCAACCCATTTCCTGGCGTAGTCCGCAGGCGCCTGCCGCTCGACTTCGAGCGCATAGCTCATCGCCGTCACTTCATCCGGCGAGAAATCTACCTTCTGAAGGAACTGCGCGACTTCCGGATGCTTCTTTGCGAAGGCCGTCGCATAGCCGATCTGAAATTGTCCGGCGTCCCAGGCCGTGGCGGCGCTCGATTTGCTGACCCATAGCGGGTCGTTCGGCGGCGCGATCTTCCATTTCGCCGGGTCGTGAGGCGGCTCCTCGAGTCGGGAGATCTGGTGCAGCTTGAAAACGTGGTGCGGAGCGTAGCAGTAGAAGACCATCGGGCGCGCGGTCGCGATCGCCGCGTCGACCGCCGCCATCGCCACTTCCTCCTTGGCCTCGACGAGCGTCAGGTTCGCCGCATAGCCGTAGCCCGCCGCCCGCGCCCGTTCGATGCCCGTCGAAAGCCATTCGGCGGCGCCGATCCACATTTCGCCGCGCCCGTCGCCGTCGGTATCCAGTATCTTGGTCTTGGCCGGATCGCCGAGATCCGCGACCGACTTGATCGTCGCAGCCGCTTCCGGCGTGGCGCAAAGCCCCTGCCATGCAGGCACCGCACGCTCGCTGAGCGTCACGACGCCTTTTTCGGTGACGAATTTACGGACGAGTTCGTCGAAATTCGGCCGCCAAACCTCCGGCTGGATATCGACCTCGCCCTTTTCGAGGCCGATGAAGGCGGTCAGCGTCCCGAGTTCGCGCACCTCCCCCTCGAGGCTGAACTTCTTGGCGATGCCGAGCTTGAGAATGTTCGCGGCTGCCTGTCCGGATGGCCAGGGCGGCATCGCGATCACCAGATCCGCCGCCGCTGCCGGCGCAGCCACGGCCAACGCCAGCGCCGCCGCGCAAAGGAACTCCCGGCCTCTTCTCACAGTGCCCCCCGAAAAGATTTATCTGAACGTCGTTCCTATGCGAATGCCTGCTGAGCTTTATCTTCCTTGGGGGCACAATGCACGGCTTGCCGAGTCCCGTCAACTTCCGGTTACACCGCATGCATTTCGCCGCTTAACCTATGCGAGCCGGTGCTCACCGTCCGGGACGGTGCGTGACCCACCGAAGTCCCGCCGCCACCGCAATTCCAAGCAGAGGCCATACCGCCCAGAATCTCCCTCCCAGGAAAGGAGATTGACCGCAAGGACCGCAAATCCGGCTACCCCGAGCAGGGCCAGTCCGCGGTCGAGCCGCGTGGACGTCCATAGGCCACCGAGCATCGCGATCAAGGCCAGCGCAAACAGGGGCCATCTGGCCCAGAACGTTCCCTCCCACGACAGCAGATTTATGGCAACGACCGCCGCGGCGGCTACGGCGAGAACGCCGAAAAAGCGACGGCCTGCCGCTGCGCGTCCTACGATCGTCGCTCGCCGTGCCCCGGTCTCGGCGGCCGGGGTCCCGCGGTCCGAATGTGCACCCGGTCTCCCCCAGTCGCGGCCCCGTTTTTGCGACACCGCGCCCTCGGCCGCTCCGATCTGGACCACATAACTCGGAATGCCCCCGTCGATGTTCTTGACCGTCAGCGCGCCAAGAAATTCGAAGCCGACGGCCAGCTTGTTGCGAACCTGATCATAGACGGTGCTCGAAATCACGATGCCGCCGGCCGGCGCCGAGGCTTGCAGGCGGGCCGCGATATTGACGCCGTCGCCGTAAAGGTCGTCGCCGTCAGCGATCACATCGCCCAGATTGAGGCCGATGCGATAATCCATCCGCGCCTCGCCTTGTCGCTCGGCATTCAGTCCGGCCAACTCGTTCTGAACGTCTATCGCCGCCCTCACCGCCTCGACCACGCTCGGAAACTCCGCGATCACCCCGTCGCCCCATGTGTTGACCACCCGTCCCTCATGCGCCTCGATCAGGCGCGCCATGGCATCCCGGCTGCGCTTGAGAGCCTGAAGCGTTCCCTCCTCGTCTTTCCCCATCAGGCGCGAATAATCCTGCACGTCGGCGCAGAAAATGGTGGTCAGCTTACGGCGTGTTGGTGACATCGGATTTCGCCCTCGCTCGGAGGCTGGCCGAAGGCCCGCGCCTCGCAGGATAGCGACGCCGTCGCGATTCTCAATGCCGGACGCATCTGCGGCGCGTCACTGCGTGCTTAGAGCACTCCAGGAAAGTGTGTGACGGCTTTGCGTACGGGAGCACCGGCAGCTTGCGGCAAGGAACTGATCGGTCCCTCGGTGGTTTGGAGCCGTGTATCGCATGAAGCGACGAAACTGGAGGTTACAGATGTTGAGAAAAATGTTGGTTGCAGCCGCGATATCCGCCGCTTGCGTGTCCCCAGCCTTTGCCCAGGCCGATATGGTTTGCGACCAGGCAGGCATGACGAAGCTCGAGACTGACGTGGGCCAGATCACCGACACGGGTCGGAAGGAGATGGCGCAGAAGGAACTCGCCATGGCCAAGGAGGCACTGGCGGCGAACGATCAGGAAAAATGCAAGTCCCATATGGCGAATGCCATGAAGGGTAAGGATCCGATGTAAGCCGCTGCATATGAAGAAGCCGGAGCGTGGGCTCCGGCTTCCCTTTTGTTCATTGCAGGCAGATCTTAGTTTTTCGCCTTGTCGACCAGCTTGTTCTTGCCGATCCAAGGCATCATCGCGCGCAGCTTCGCGCCGACTTCCTCGATCTGGTGAGAGTCGTTGACGCGACGGATACCCTTGAAGCGGGCGGCACCGGAGCGGTATTCCTGCATCCATTCCGAGGTGAACTTGCCGGTCTGGATGTCCTTGAGGACCCGCTTCATCTCGGCCTTGGTCTCTTCGGTGATGATGCGCGGTCCGGTGACGTATTCGCCCCACTCGGCCGTGTTCGAGATCGAGTAGTTCATGTTGGCGATGCCGCCTTCATAGATCAGGTCGACGATCAGCTTCACCTCGTGCAAGCACTCGAAATAGGCCATCTCCGGCGCATAACCGGCCTCGACCAGCGTCTCGAAACCGGCGCGGATGAGTTCGACCAGGCCGCCGCAGAGAACGACCTGTTCGCCGAAGAGATCGGTTTCGCACTCTTCCTTGAAGTTGGTCTCGATGATGCCCGAGCGGCCGCCGCCGACGCCGCAGGCGTAGGAGAGAGCGAGATCGAGGGCATTACCGGAAGCGTCCTGATGAACGGCGACCAGGCAGGGGACGCCGCCGCCCTTCTGGTATTCGCCGCGGACCGTATGACCCGGGCCCTTCGGCGCGATCATCACGACGTCGACCGAGGCCTTCGGCTCGATGAGGCCGAAGTGGACGTTCAGGCCGTGCGCAAAGGCGATTGCCGCGCCGTCGCGGATGTTTCCGGCGATCTCGGCCTTGTAGATGTCGGCCTGCAGCTCGTCCGGCGTCGCCATCATCATCAGGTCGGCCCAGGCGGCAGCTTCGGCAACGGTCATGACCTTGAAGCCGTCCGCTTCGGCCTTCTTTGCCGTGGCCGAACCCGACTTAAGCGCAATGGCGACGTTCTGCGCGCCGGAATCCTTGAGGTTCAGCGCATGGGCGCGGCCCTGGCTGCCGTAGCCGATGATGGCGACCTTCTTCGACTTGATGAGGTTGAGATCGGCATCACGATCGTAATAGACGCGCATCGATTTTTCCTTCCCTTTGCTTGTCCGTTTCGCTTTGGCAGCCGCAGATACGGCCGCCCTACCTTTTCGCGCCGTAGAGCGTGAGAAAGGCGTCGACCGCCCGCTCCGCCCTGCGACTGAAATCCTTCTTCAGGCTACCCGGCTCCTCGCCGAGAAGCATGCGCAAATGCCAGTCGGAGACGACGAGCCCGTAAAGAGCGCCATAGGCTTCGTCAGCGTTGTCGAAAGCCAGGAGACCGGCCTTGCGGCCCGCTTCGAGCAGCGCTCCCGCCCTGCGTCCGATCTGCCGGCGGCCGCGTTCCTGCAGCATGTGGCCGAGCTTCGAGCCTTCCCGGCTCGCCTGTCCGATCGCCAGCCGGTTGAGCGCCAGCGACACGTCGCCCGCCAGCACGTCGAGAAGGTCCTTGGCGAAAGCGACGAGATGCACCCTCAAGCTGCCCCCGTCCAGCTTTGCGGCGGAGACGTCGAGCGTGCGAACCTTGCTCGCCTGAAAGGCGATCATGGCCGAAAGGAGCCCTTCACGATCGCCGAACCACTTGTAGAGGCTCTCCTTGGAGCAGTTCGCCGCGCGCGCCACTCCCGCCGTCGTCAGCGCCTTTTCGCCCCCGTCGACAAGCAGGCGCAAAGCCTGTTCGAGCACCGCTCCCTGGCGCTCGGTCAGGCCGTTTGCGGCACCTGCCTCTCTTATCGCTCCGACGCTTTGCACTCGCTTCGCCCTATCAGTACCGTACGGTACGGTTCGTGAGGTTTCTAATTGTCCGATCCGGCGACGTCAAGCGGTTTTGGATATCCGGTTCGTTTCAAGCGCAGCCCCGCACAAAAATGGGAGCACCCCACTGGCGGGACTCCGATTTCCGTGCCTGCGTCGCCCCCGCGCCCGCTTTACCGGTGCGCGCCTCCCTACATTACGAAAATATAATGATCTCAAAGCTTTTCGCTAATCGGGTTGATCTTTATGTTGAATGAAGATGCCTGGGATAGAGAAAAACGATGAGCAAGACAGCCAAGACGACGGACGAAGCGTCGCGTTCGACACCGTCGAACGTCACCGTCATCCCGGCTCCGGTGATGCCGCCACGCAAAAAGCGCCCGTCGCGCCGCCGCTGGATCTTTGCGCTCCTGATGCTCGCTATCGTCGGCACGGGCTACTATGCCTGGAGCCGCCAGGGCGCGCAGCCGGCCACCACCATGATCACTCAGGCGGCCACGCGCGGCGACATCGAAGAGAGCGTGACTGCCGTCGGCACGCTGGAGGCGGTCAAATCGGTCGATGCCGGCGCACAGGTCTCCGGCCAGTTGAAGTCGTTGCATGTCCGGATCGGCGACAAGGTCGAACAGAACCAGCTCATCGCCGAGATAGACCCCGCCTCCATCGAGAACAGGATCGAGATCGACGAGGCGGAACTGGCCAATCTTGAAGCGCAGCTCGTCTCGAAGAAGGCCCAGCTCGTATTGAAGCAGGCCAATATCGAGCGTCAACGCAATCTCGTCGCCACGAAAAGCGTTTCGCAATCGACGCTCGACCAGGCCGTCGCCGATCATGCGGCCGCTGGAGCGGATGTGCAGGCGATCGAGGCGCAGATCCGCAAGCAGAAGGCCACCCTTGCCGGGGACCGGGTCGATCTCGGCTATACCAAGATCTATGCTCCGATGGCCGGCACCATCGTCGACGATCCCGCCAAGGAGGGACAGACCCTCAACGCAAACCAGACGACGCCGACGATCGTCACCATCGCCGATCTTTCCACGATGACGGTCAAGGCGCAGGTCTCCGAAGCCGATGTCGGCAAGCTGAGGCTCGGCATGGATGCGTATTTCACCCTTCTCGGACAGCCCGGAAAGCGCTTCACCGGCAAGTTGCGTCAGATCGAGCCGATGCCCGATACCGAGAACAACGTCGTCCTCTACTATGCCCTGTTCGATGTCCCCAATCCCACGGGCGAATTGATGATGTCGATGAGCGCGCAGGTTTTCTTCGTCCAGGCGGCGGCCAAGAATGTGCTGGTCGTCCCGAGCACGGCACTCCGCACCATGGAGGCGGCGGCCTCCGACGGGCCCGCAAGAGCGGAAGTGACCGTCGTCGCGCCGTCCGGTGCGAGGCAGACGCGCACCGTCGGGGTCGGTGTCCGCAACCGGGTGAGCGCCGAAATCCTCCGCGGGCTGGAGGAAGGTGAGAAAGTCGTCGTCGACGCTGCCTCCGCCACGAACGGCAACCGCGGTCCCAATACCAACCGGCGCGGCATGCGCATGCCGCCGATGTTCTGAGCACGCCGATGGCCCCGCTCATTTCACTCCGGGATGTCAGCAAGACCTATTTCAACGGCGACATCGCCGTCGACGTCTTGCACCATGTATCCCTCGACATCGAGGCCGGCGAGTTCGTCGCGATCATCGGCCAGTCCGGTTCCGGCAAGTCGACGCTGATGAACATTCTCGGCTGCCTCGACCAGCCGACCTCGGGCAACTACTTCATCGAAGGCGAAAGCGTCTCCGGCTTCGACAGCGACGCGCTCGCGGCGTTGCGCCGCCGCACCTTCGGCTTCATCTTCCAGTCCTACAATCTGATCCCGACCGCAAGCGCCCGGGAGAATGTCGAGGTACCCGCCGTCTATGCCGGCGTTTCCGCCCGCGACCGGCACGATCGTGCCGAGGCGCTCCTGCAGTCGCTCAAGCTCGGCGAACGGCTCGATCATCGTCCGAACCAGCTTTCCGGTGGCCAGCAGCAGCGCGTCTCGATCGCCCGCGCCCTGATGAATGGAGGCCGCGTCATCCTTGCCGACGAGCCGACCGGCGCGCTCGACAGCCAGAGCGGCGAAGAGGTGATGCGCCTCCTTCGGGATATGAACGAAAACGGCCACACCGTCATCGTCATCACCCATTCGCGCGAGGTCGCCGCACAGGCCGACCGGCTGATCGAGATCAGCGATGGGCGGATCGTTGCCGACCGCTCCAAGAAGGGACGCAGCAATCCCGACGCAGCCATCGGTCTCGCCCAAAGCACGCGTGAGGGCTTCGCGGCGATCGCGGACGTCTCGGAAGCGGTGAAGATGGCACTGCGGGCGCTGCGGGCAAACCTCTTCCGTACGATCCTGACGCTTCTCGGCATCGTCATCGGCGTCGGCTCGGTTGTCGCCATGCTCGCCATCGGCACCGGCGCGCAGAATTCGGTACTCGACCGCATCTCGTCGATGGGGTCGGATCTTCTCGTCGTCCGCCCCAGCATGGCGAATTTCCGCGGCAGCGCCGGCGGGACGAATGTTACCCTCGTGCCGGCAGATGCGGACGCGATCACGGAGCTTGCGAATGTCGCATTCGCCGTCCCGGAAATGACGAGCACCGTGACGCTTCGGCGCGGCAACATCGACTATCAGACCACCGCTAACGGAACGGTGCCGCAGTTCACGGAAGCGAAGTCCTGGAAGATCGGCCGCGGCGAGTTCATCAACCGGAACGACATGGAAACATACGCACCGGTCGCCGTGCTCGGCGAGACCGTCGTCAAGACGCTCTTCCCGGAGGGCTCCGACCCGATCGGTCAATACGTGCTCGTGAACAAAATTCCCTTCCAGGTGATCGGGGTGATGAGCGGGATGGGCGCCAGCGCCGGCGGCAACGATCAGGACGACGTGGTCCTCGTGCCGCTCACGACCGGCAGCATGCGCCTCTTCGGGCAGCGCAACATCCGCACGATCACCGTCAAGGTGCAGGATGCCGCGGCAATAGACCTGACCCAGGAGAGAATTCAGGCACTGCTCAACGAGCGCCACAGGAAGGACGATACCCAGATCACCAACATGTCCTCCGTGCGCGAGGCCTTTACCGAGACTTCGAACACCATGAAGTTCTTCCTGGGATCGGTCGCAGCGATTTCGCTGCTCGTCGGCGGCATCGGCGTGATGAACATCATGCTCGTCAGCGTCAGCGAACGCACACGCGAGATCGGCGTGAGAATGGCGACCGGAGCGCGCGAGCGGGACATACTCGTGCAGTTCATCGTCGAGGCACTGGTCGTTTCCGCGATCGGCGGTGCGATCGGCGTCGTGGCGGGTCTATCGACCGGTTACGCCGCTAAAGCCTTCGGCATGCCCGTCAGCTTCACGCCCGGCCCCGTCGCGCTTGCGTTCGCCTGTGCATTTCTCACCGGCCTGCTCTTCGGCTATCTGCCGGCCAGAAATGCATCGCGCCTCCAGCCGGCGGTGGCCCTCAGCGCGGATTAGATCAATTCCACGCAATACGGGTTTTCCCGCCCTGCAAAAGCGCCCATTCAGTCGAAGTCAGATATTTTGCGCGCCTGCGATCAATTCCCAGCGCTTACCGTTCGACTGGGACTGTCGGGCGAAGTAATTATAAGGAGTGCGTGACCAATCTCTGACCGAGTTGGTCCTGTTGTCGAGCACAAGGTCGCCTTCGCTCGTGCGGACGGTGAGAACCGTGTGGCCCTCCCCGCGATAACGCGCAACCGTGAGTAGCAGAGCCGAGGCCGGCCACCCCCGCTTCAGAAGTTCCCGCTTCTTCAGAATTGCAAAGTCCTCGCAGTCTCCGTAAGCGGTCGGCACGCGCCAGTCATCGTCCTTGCCGACATTTGCGCGGTCGCTGCGTTCGCGGATGCTTGCATTGACGGTGCTGTTGATCTGTTTGAGCTCGCTGATCTTTTCCGGGGCGAGAACGACGGCCTTCTTGCCGCCGCCAGTGTTGCAGAGCCGCGGCTCGCGGGCGCAGAAGGATGCGAAGGCCGGCGGCGCGAAGGCCTTGCCGGCGGTCCTCATAGTTGTACCGGCATCGGCAGCCCCAGGGGCCGCGATCAGCAACAAAAAGACTGTCTGCGCAATGAAGCGTTTCACGAGGCGTTCTCCAACGGCGGGCATAAGTCCCCCGGTTCGCCGTAGAGACTAGCTAAGATAGATTAAGCCATGGTTGATAACCCGAAATGAGGCAGTGATATGGCCATCTACTAACAATTCGTAAGTTGACCACAGGTAATTTTAATTCAATTCTAAAAAGTATTTTTAAAGTTAATGTTTTTAGGAGTATAGAAATGAAAAGAATTAATAGATCGATATTTCGGACATTTTTCATACTATCCACGGCCACGATAGGAGCCGTAATCGTTACGACGGATGCGGATGCAGTACAGCGCCAGCGCATGACTGCCCGTCAGTGCAGTCCGCTTTCGGAAGACAACTTCGCGGCATGTTGCGTTGCAATAAACCGGTCGAAGATTCTCACCCCGCGCAGATTAAGATGTGTCCGCCCCTGACGACGGCGACCATTGGTGCGGGCACCGGACGCCACGATCGCAGTGACTCCACTGCAAGCGGTCCGACGAGAGGCAGCGGCAAGAGCGGTGGCAACAAGGGCGGCGGCACTGGTGGCGGCGGTGGCGGCGGTGGTGGCGGCGGCGGCGGCGGCGACAACGGCGGCGGTGGTGGTCAGGATCCCGGCAAGGGTGACCAGGATAATGGCAAAGGTGATCAGGACGGCGGTAAGGGCGGCCAGGATAACGGGAAGGGCGGCCAGGACGGCGGCAAGGGCGGCCAGGACAACGGGAAGGGCGGCCAGGACGGCGGCAAGGGCCACCAGGACAACGGGAAGGGCAACCAGGACGGCGGCAAGGGCAACCAGGACGGCGGCAAGGGTAACCAGGACGGCGGCAAGGGCAACCAGGACAACGACAAGGGTAACCAGGACGGCGGCAAGGGCAACCAGGACGGCGGCAAGGGTAACCAGGACGGCGGCAAGGGCAACCAGGACAACGACAAGGGTAACCAGGACGGCGGCAAGGGTAACCAGGACAACAATAAGGGCGATCAGGACGGCGGCAAGGGTAACCAGGACAACAATAAGGGCGATCAGGACGGCCAAGGCAAAGGCGGGAAGGACAAGGGCGATAAGTAAGCAGCCGCGGCCATGGCCGCGGTGACGGAAGTCCCTGGCATCAGCGAGAACAGCGATCGCGACCGTCGACGGCTTACGGCCGGACAGGGAAAGTGACAAGCCGGGGCGCTTGTCCAGCAACGTCGACGGTAACCCTTGAAGGGCGGCTCCCGCAGGTGCCGCCCTTCCCTTTTGGCAGCGGTGTCGTCAGAGCGGGATCAGGAAGAGTGTGTAAAACTGAAATGATTTGACCCGTGCAGCGACGACAACCTTTCACTAACCCCTGGTCCCGATAATGCCGCCGCAATCGAGGACCGAATCCCATGACCAAGGCAAATTCCAAAAGACGAAAGCGCAGCACGGCCCGCAAGAGCAGCCGGAGCGGTATGGGCCGCTGGTATCTGGCGGCAGCAGTCATCGTCGGCGGGATTGTGGCCTACGAGCACCGGGGGGAGTTAGGACATCTCCCCGGGGCATCGAAGGTGACGGCACTGCTCTCGCACGCCGAGAAACCGTCCGAGAAAAAAGCGCAGGCGAAGATGCCGGCCGAGAAGAAACCGCCAAAAAAGGTGGAACTGGCGACCATTCCGATCCCTTTCCGTCCGAAGGATCAGACCGGGTCGATAGCGCCGAAGTCCGCATTGATCCCGCCTGCACCCGTCGAACTACCGGTTAGGCAGTCTCTCGAACAGGCGAACCTGCGCCCGGCCGAGAGCGGCACCTTCTATTTTTGCGGCATCCGCCATGATAACTGCGTTCTCGACGGCGATACCTTTCTTTACCAGGGCCAGAGAATTCTCATCGCCGATATAGACGCGCCGGAAACGAAGCTCGCGAAATGCGACGAGGAACGGTCGCGCGGCTCTTATGCCAAGGCACGGTTGCGAGAGTTGTTGAATTCGGGAAACTTCGCCCTCGTTGCATCCGAAGCCACCCTGGGCGACGAGCCCGGAAAGCGGCGGCTCGTCGTCAGGAACGGCAGATCCCTCGGAGACATCCTCATATCGGAAGGGCTCGCCAGAAAGCGAACCGGGCAGCCACAGTCGTGGTGCGGCCAGTCCACCGCGCGCGTTTCCGGTTGAACCGTGCGGCCACAGGACGGGGGATTGAAGTTCGCTACCCATAGCGACGGTGATCTGACAGAACCGCATCGATGACCCGCCGCGATTTTTCGATTTCCCGCCGATCGGTGCCCGGCATCTCGGCGGCAACGATCAGGGCCTTCCACAAGGTCCATCCACGGCCACGCGCCCAGGTCTCTTCGTCGAGCGGAAGGGCGTCCCGGAATGCGGCGCGGCTTGTTTCATCGAACATCGTCCAGGAGATCGACAGGTCGCAAGCCGGATCGCCGACGCCGGACGTGCCGAAATCGATCACGGCGCTCAACTGGCCGTTTTCGACCAGGAGGTTGCCGGAGGCGACATCGCCATGGAACCAGACGGGAGCATTGTTCCATGCGGAGCCAAGCGCCGCCTCCCACACCACACGTGCGGTGGCAACGTCGATCCTGCCCTCGAGCGCTTCGAGTGCCCGGCGCGTTTCGTGGTCGTAGACGGCCAAAGAGCCGCCTCGGAAGAAATTGTGTTGTCCGGGCGGCGGACCGCTTCGCGCGTCGATCCGTTGCAGCGCAGCCAGGAATTCACCGAGGGTCGTCGCAAAACTGCCGAGGTCGGCGATGGACGCATGGGTCGCGGTCTCGCCCGGGAGCCATCGATAGACGGACCAATGCCACGGATAGCCCCTGCCCGGCCGCCCGATGGCCAAGGGCGCAGGAATAGGCAACGGCAGGTACGGCGCAAGGCGAGGCAGCCAGTGCTGCTCCTTTTCCACTTGAAGCGCGTAATGGGCGGCGCTCGGCAACCGCACGTTCATATCGACGCCCAGGTAAAAGGTCCTGTTGTCCCACCCTCCGAACTCGACCGGTCTTATCGGCAGGTCCGCCCATTGCGGAAACTGCTCGGAAATCAACTGTTCGACGAGAGCTGTACTGATTTCGGGCGTTTCGGCGGAAGACATCGAATGTCCGCTTCCCTGATCACGGTGATTGGTAGACAGCCGGGAGGAGCAGGATCGCTTCGATGGCTCGATGAGACGGCGGAACGATCCGGCTGGACCGAATTAAGATCATGAAACGTGACGGTTTCCAAGTTCCGCCCGAAACCTGCGCTCAGGCATCGACCTGCAACAGCCCGAGAACCCGCGTTACGGCGGACGGGATAGGGCCGATGACGGGCACATCGAATAGCGGCTGCAGCTGTTCGGCCGCCTGTCCGAGCGGGCCGCCGCCGATGATGACTGCCTCCGCCCCATCCAGGTCGACGGAGGCGCGAACTGCATGCCAGAGCGAGGACCGCAGGCGCTCCTCGTCTCGGGATACGGCGAGCGGATCGCCGGGCGTGCAGCGGATGCCGGAGTAGAGATGGGAAAGCCCCAGATGCCGTGCCCGCTCTGCGATCGCATCCGCGAGGTCGGGCGTCGTGGTTGCAACGCCGAACCGTCGTCCATCCCGCGAAGCCTCCAGCATCGAAGCTTCGCAGATGCCCACGACGGGAATGCCGACACGCTCCCGGAGCAGGGCAAGGCCGGGATCGCCAAAGGCGCTGACGATGATCCCGAGGCAGCCCGGCTCGTGTCTGGTGCCGATTTCCACCACCTCGTCGGCGGCGGCTGCCAGTTCGTCCGGCTTCAGGATCATCCGGGGACTGCGCCTGGCCGTGGCGCTTGCCACGGCCAGGCGTCCATTCGCAGCCTTGTGCGCGATGGAGGCCATCATCTCGCTCGTCGCCTGCGAGCTGTTCGGGTTGATCAGCAGGAGATGGGAGTTCACGTTCTGAGCTCCGCGACGACTGGCCCCTGCTGCGCTGCCTTGGGCTGATCGGCCTCCGCCGGCAGCGAGAGATCCTCCATCGATCGGCCGTAGGTTTCCGGGCCAAGCTGGATGCAGAATGCGAAGACCGCATACATTCCCGCAGCAAGCCCGAAGACGCCGATCATTCCGTAGCTGTCGAACAGCATGCCGGAAATCGTCGGCACGAACGAGCCGGCCGCCGATCCCGTTGCCAGAATGAGGGCCACCCCGAAGGCGCGAATTCTCGTCGGGAACAGTTCCGGCGCATAGATCCAGATCGACGTGTTGAGCAGCAGGACGAAGAACTGGAAGATGGCTCCGAACAGGAGAACAAGGTAGATATTGGTGCCGAGAGCGACGATCGACACCGCCGCAAGGCAGGCGAGCGCCGCACCCACGGTCAGCACCTTCTTGCGCGGCAGATAGTAGCCGAACATCGAAGCGGCGATCGCACCGAGGACGCTGCCGCTCTGGATGATCATGCTGTAGAGCAGGCTGCCGGAGAGCGTATAGCCCATCGACACGAAGATGACGGGCATCAGCGTCAAGACCGACAATTGCGCGCCATAGCTCATGAGAATGGCGATCGCTACCGGTATGGTCCGCCCGATGAAGGGTGCGCGGAAGAGTTCCCGCCAGTCGCTCTTCTCGGTTGCCTCGTCCGTCATATGGTCTGTCGTCAGGTATTCCTGCACCACGAGATTGCGCGGTTTCAACGAGCCTGATGCCAGGATGGACAGTACCTTGTTCGCCTCGCCGATCCTGTTCTTCGAGGCGAGGAACCGCGGCGTCTCCGGTACAAAGCGGCGATAGAAGACGACCAGAAGCGCCGGCAGCGCCAGCGACGCAAACAGCCAGCGCCAGCTGTTCTCTCCGGGGAAAAGCGTAAATATCAGCAGGCCGAATGCCGGCGCCAGGAAGTTGCCGAACCCGCCGGCGCCGACATTCACGAGACCCGCCGCCGTGCCGCGAAACTTCGGCGAGCAGAATTCCGAGAGCATTGTCACCGCCGTCGAGATTTCGCCGCCGACGCCGAAGCCGACGATCGCGCGGGCAAAACAAAGCATGGTGAAGTTCGGCGCCATCGCGCAGGCCGCCGAGCCGATGGTGAAGAGCAGGAGATTGATGGTCAGCATCACCCGCCGGCCGTAGCGGTCGCCGAGAATGCCCGACAGCAATCGCCCGACCGCGGCGCTGCCGAAGGTGATCGTGTTGAGAAACCCGATATCCGTGCCGGTAAGGCCCCAGTGCTCCTTGAGAATGGGGCCGGCGACGCCGATCGTGTTCTGTTCGAAGCTGTCGAACAGGCAACCGATCAGGACGAGGGCGAGAATCTGCTTGTGCGCGCCGGTAACGCCGATTTTGGTGAAAGCCGATTCCAGTTGTCGAATGACCGGCGAACTCCCGCCGGTCGGCACCATATTTTCCGCTGCCATTGTTGTTCCCCTTGTGGTTGAACGAGCGTGAAAACTTAGTTTCTCAATCATACATCAAGAAACTGCAGTTTCATAGCCCTGAATCCACAGGGGGCGACGGAGAGGAATTCCTGCCCTTCCGGCAGGCTTGGCCTCCACGAACATGGCGTTCCGGCCGGGGCATATCGATGGCGAGCTTCGTGCGCCAAGCCGTTGCGATCCTTACTGCGACGGGCTCACAGCTCTTCCAGCGTGTCGTTCAGTGCCTCGATACCGCGCAGCCGGTTCCGGCCGGCAACGCCTGCGGTCTCGATGCAGCGTGTGGTCAGGAGATGGCAGAGCGCCATCACCGACACATGGTTGAAAAGCGGCCCCGGCGCCAGGGTCTGGCAACGGAAGTGCCAAGCCGCACCGCTCAGGAGAGGCACGCCTTCATCGGTGATGTAGAGCAACTTCGCCTTGGTTCTTTCCACCTGCGCCATGAGTTGCTCCATCAGAGCGACGCGGCGCCGCAGACCGAAGAGAACGACGACGTCGTCGGGCGCGATGCTGACCAGATGCTCGCCGAGCGTCTGCCCGCCTCCGGGAATGGCAGCGATGTTTTCGATCACCTGCGTGAGCTGCCATTGCAGATAGGTCGCAAAGGAATGGCTGGCGCGAAAGCCGATGACCCACACCTTGCGGGCCTCCAGGATGGCCGTGGCAGCCGCATCGATCTCAGCCTCGCCGATCGCAAGGAACGTGGCCTCCAGATTGGCGACGCCCTGGGCGACATGCGCTGCGACCGATTGCCGGCCGTCGGCATCGGTGGCGGTCGCGAGGAAAAGGCGCGACCCGGTCTGCTTGTCCGCGCGCGCGTGCCGCCGCGCTTCCTCGTAGTTTTCGTAGCCGAGGCGCTGAACGAAGCGTGACACGGTCGCTTTCGATACATGGGCCAAAGCCGCCAGCTCCTGCGCGGAATAGCTGGCTATCTCCCCGGAAAATCACAGAGGAAATCGCCGAGCCGCCGCTCGGCCGGGTGCAATTCGGGTAGAATTTCGCGGACGCGAGCGAGGAAGGAACGTTCTTTGGCGGCCATTGGCACTCCCATGAAACTGTCGTTTCACGGGACTGTCCGATTTTCGTCCGGCCTTGGCAATAGGTGGAAGATCCGCCCCGCGGTCACCTTTCCTCCCGAAGCGTATCCTTCTGCGTTATCAGTCGGGCGCTGTGCTGGCCGCTCAGATATGTCCATAGCCAGCTCCAGGCCACGGCAAAGCGGCTGCGGGTACCGATCAGGAAATAGATGTGGGCAATGCCCCAGATCCACCAGGCAAGCGACCCCTTGAGCTTGATCCGGCCGAAATCGATGATCGCCGCGCGCCTGCCGATGGTGGCCAGGCTTCCCTGGTGCCGGTAGCGGAACGACCCCGGCGCCGGAGAGCCCGTGAAGCGGCCACGGATCACCTGGGCGACGTAGGCCCCCTGCTGCTTGGCCGCGGGCGCGATGCCGGGCACCGGCTTGCCGTCTTCCTGGATGACGGATGCCGTATCGCCGATGACGAAGATGTCCGGATGGCCCGGCACGGTCAGATCGGGCCCGACCTTAACGCGGCCGGCGCGGTCCGCGTCGGCGCCGATCCATTTGGCGGCGGGCGAGGCCTGGACCCCGGCCGCCCAGACGAGCGTCCGGCTCGCGACGAAGCTCTCGCCTATCGTGACCCCCTCCTCGGTGCAGTCGGTCACCGGCGTGCCCGTCAGCACCTCGACGCCAAGTTTCTCCAGTTCGCGGGAAGCATAGGCGGAAAGCTCCTCGCTGAAGGCGGGAAGAATGCGCGGGCCGGCTTCGACGAGCACCACGCGGGCCAGACGGGTATCGATCCGGCGGAACTCGCCGGGCAGCGTTCTATGGGCCATTTCGGCAATGATGCCCGCAAGCTCGACCCCGGTCGGTCCTGCGCCGATGATCGTGAAGGTCAGCAGTGCGTCGCGCCTGGCGGGGTCCTCCTCCACCTCCGCCTGCTCGAAGGCGATGAGCACGCGGCGGCGAATGGTCGTCGCATCCTCCAGGGTCTTGAGCCCAGGCGCGACCGCCGCCCATTCGTCATGTCCGAAATAGGCGTGCGTTGCGCCGGTCGCCAGGACCAAGGTGTCGTAGGGGATCGATTGCCCATGCACGAGCGTCACTTCCTTCGCAGTCGTATCGACGCCCGCTACCTCGCCGAGCAGTGTCGTCACCTCCTGTCGGTCGCGGTAGAGCCGGCGGATCGGCCATGCGATCTCGGAGGTTGCGAGCACCGTGGTCGCCACCTGGTAAAGCAGCGGCTGGAAAAGGTGATGATTGCGCCGGTCGATCAGCGTGACCCTGACCGGCGCACCCTTGAGGTCGTTGACGAGTTGCAGCCCGCCGAAACCTCCGCCGACCACGACGACATGATGTCTTTCCTGCATGGTCTTCCGTCCTGTTCCTCATCCGCTCACATCGAGCTGGCAACACTGTTGAACTCCACACGCGGGAGCGCAAGCCGTTGCCCGGCATGGCTGCATTGCATCCGCGAATGGTCTTCGCCGGACGTTTCGGCGGCCTATTCCGCATAGCCGACGGGCACTGCGGTACCACTTTTCAGGACTTCCATCGAAATCGACGCGGAAACGTCGAAAAGCTCCACCTTCCGCACGATCTGCTTGTAGACGACGTCGTAGTGTTCGACCCGCGGCAGAACCACCTTGACGATGTAATCGTAATTGCCGGTCAGCCGGTGCGCCTCGACGATCTCCGGAATGTCGCTGATCGCCCTGCGGAACTTTTCGATCCAGTCGTCGGAATGATGCGCCGTCTTGATCAGCGCAAAAACCGTGGTCGGCACGCCCATCCTTTCCCGGTCGAGGACGACGATGCGCCGGGTGACATAGCCGGCCTCCTCCAGCCGCTGAATGCGCCGCGAGCAGGCGGAAAGCGAAAGACTCACCCTCTCGGCAAGGTCGCCCATGGCGACGCTCGCATCCTGCTGCAGAAGCATGAGCAGCTTCCGGTCTCTCTCGTCAAGCACGCTCCGACTCCTTGCTCTTGCCATAGAGTGCGCCGAAATTTTTCGCGGCATCTGGATTCGGGCGCAAACGGCTTGCTAAAATTTGGCCAAGCGCCGATCAAAGCAAACACATGCAACCGGGCCCGCACGATAATCTAGCAATGGAACGGGGAACGTGGCGAAGCGTTCCCGACGGCCAAAGGGCAGCAGCAGGAACGACGATGGAAATGCGGAAAATCGGCCTCATCGGCGGCATGAGCTTCGAAAGCTCGGCAGTCTATTACCGCTTGGTCAACGAGGCCGTGCGCAAGCGACGCGGCAAATTACATTCGGCGGAAGTGCTTCTGCATTCCGTCGACTTCCAGGGGATTGTGGACCTGCAGAGAGCCGGCCATTGGGACGACGCCGCCCTGCTTCTCTCCGATGTCGCCCGCGGGCTCGTCGCCGGCGGCGCGGACTGCATCCTGATCTGCAGCAATACCATGCACATCATTGCCGACGCGGTGCGTGCCTCCGTCGACGTCCCGTTGATCAACATCATCGACGAAACGGCCTTGCGCCTGAAGGCCGCCGGCAGCCGCAAGCCCCTGTTGCTCGCCACACGCTACACCATGGAACACGGCTTCTATGCCGAGCGCATGAACACACATGATATCGACCTGATGGTACCCGATGCGGATGGCCGGACACTCACTCACAACGTGATCTTCGACGAGCTCTGCGCCGGCCAGGTGCTGAACGTCTCGCACTCGGCAATGATCGGGCTCGTCGAGAAAGCAAAGGCGGAGGGTGCGGACGCCGTCATTCTCGGCTGCACCGAAATCTGCCTGCTTTTCGATCCGGCCGAATTGCCGCTCCCGGGCTTCGATTCCACCGCCATCCATGCGGAGGCGGCGGTCGAATTCTCGCTTGGCGACCGGCAGTAAGCTGCACCGCCGAAAGGCGCTGATATAGCAGGCCCACCGCAGCACCGAGAGCAATACCGATCGCATGAGTGTGGCGATGCCACAGGCCTGTGGCGACAATCCGCCTATGGCGTGTCGTCGTACTCCGCCCGCGCCTGCCGGATAGCCTGGTGGTTCTCCAGCGACCAGTCGACGAAGACCCTTAGCACGACGAGAAACGAGCGCCCGATATCCGTGAGGCTGTATTCCACGCTCGGGGGCTGCGTCGGGTAAACGGTACGGCGCAGATAACCATCACGCTGCAGGTCCCGTAGCGTCTGGGTCAGCATCCGCTGTGAAATGTCCGGGATGAGCCGCCTGAGCTGCGAGAAGCGCAAAGGACCGTCGGCGAGCGACAGAATCATCAGCGAGTTCCACTTACCGCCGATATTGTCCATTACGTCCCGCACCGGACAATTGTCGATGTCCATAGGCACGCCGCAGACGACTGCCACCCGCTTGCCCTTCAACGTGCCCGACGCCCTGGTCATGGCGGTACCCTTTCCGTAACCACGGCAGAAAAAACTGCCTCCTTTACAGCTCTTAGCAGATCACGGGATAAGAGTAACTCTCAAAAAGAGACCAGCTTTCGGGATGAGATCATGTGGACAGGACATGCTGAGCGACGCGCTGGAGTGGAAACGAAAGGAAAATCATGTCTGGAAGACTGCTCGTAACCGGCGCCGCCGGACAGTTCGGCAAACTCGTGCTCGATGCGCTCCTGACCTCCGGCAAGACGAAGCCGGCCGATATTACCGCCACCAGCCGGGACATCGCCAAACTGGCGGACTACGCAGCGAAGGGCGTCGAGACCCGTGCCGCCGACTTCGACGATCCGGCCTCGCTCGAGCGGGCCTTCGCCGGCGCCGACCGCATACTCATCATTTCGACGAATGTTCTCGACGAACCGGGCAAGCGTCTGAAGCAGCACCTTGCCGCCGTCGAAGCGGCCAGGAAAGCGGCGGTGAAGCACATCCTCTATACGTCGATGCCGCTGCCGGAAACCTCGGTGATCCCTTTCGCGTCCGATCATCTCGGCACCGAAGAAGCCATCAAGGCGACGGGAATTCCCTACACGATCCTGCGTAACGCCTGGTACATGGAAAACCTCCTCCTGTCGCTCCCGCACGCACTCGCGGCAGGACAATGGTTCTCCTCCGCCGGCGATGGCCGTATTTCCCACATCGGGCGCCGTGATCTTGCCGCCGCCGCCGCTTCCGCTCTCCAGTCAAGCTCGACCGAAAGCCGCACTTACACCCTGACCGGACCGCAGGCCCTCACAACCGGCGAGATCGCCGACCTTGTTGCCAAGGCCACCGGCAAGACGCTCGAGGTCGTCCATGTCACTGACGAGGCATTGGCTGGCGGTCTCAAGAATGCGGGTCTGCCGGACTTCTTCGTCCCGATCCTCGTCTCCTTCGACGCCAATGCCCGCAAAGGACATTTCGACATCGTGACCGACGACACCGCCGGGCTTACCGGAAGGGCCCCCATCGACCTCGCCTCCTTCCTCGAGGCGAATAAGTCGGCACTCGTCCGCTGAACATGAGGAAGCGGCAGGCCCGGCAAACGACCGGGCCTTTTTAAAAACGGGAGCAGAAGAATGCGCAGCTGTTCGGAATTCCGGCCCAATTCGAGGGTGGAGGTCGACGTTCAGCGCAAGGCGGTCTCGCTCGAACTCTGCGGCGCGGACGCTGCGGCCCGGCGAGCTACCCTGCCCTCCTCGGCCTTGTAGAAATATTGGCTCGCCACCAACCAGCCCTTTAATGGCCTCAACGGCGGAATACAGGTCAGGAACATGAACGGCCCGGTGACCAGGAGATGGACCCAAAGTGGGGCGTTGTATTGCACCTCCAGCCACACGCCGAGAAACACGCTCGGCACGCAGGCAAAGCATATGACGAAGAAAGCAGGACCGTCCGCGGGATCGGCGAAAGAATAGTCCAGGCCGCAGACTTCGCATCCTTGCCTGAGCTTCAGGAAACCATCGAACAAATGTCCCTGGCCGCAACGGGGGCAGCGACCTCGTAATCCCGTATGCAGCGGCGACAGAGGCGGCCACTCATGATCCGACATCGTTCTTCCTTTCAGTCTTCTGCATGCCCCCGCAAACCCGCAAGCCTGCGAGACGTTCCCGTCGACCAGGCACCAGCCGCTTCGGCGACCCCCAAAATATGACATACAAACCATACAAGAACAATAAATTGTATGCATACGGGGGCGCGGCAATTCCACGCAGCACCTTCGCACGAGAGCATCACCGCTAAACGATGAGGTTTCGGGCCGCCGGCGACTGAGCGAGGAGACCGGCGATGACCTCCAGGCTGTGCCGCAGTTCATCGCGTGTCCGCGCAGACCCCAGACCGAGCCGGACGGCTTCCGGTGGGTCGGAGATCGCGAAGGCATCGCTGGCGACGACGCCGATCCCCGCCGTTCGCAGCTGCGCCGTGAACTCGCCGCGATTCCAGCGGGGGGCAGCTTCAGCCAGAGATGAAACCCCTCGCGATCGGTGAGAAGATCGGCGTCCTCGAGGCTCTTGATCGCGATCTGCTGGCGCGCGCCGGCTTCCGTGCGGATCGCTCCCAGGACCGCTTGCGCCGTTCCTTCCTCCAGCCAGCGCGTGGCGATAGCCGCCGAAAGCGGTGACGTCATGCCGACTGTCGCTCGGATCGCCCCTTCGAGGCGGACTGCCGCCGATCGATCGGGCGCGACGAGATAGGCGATGCGGAGCGCCGGCGAGAGGCACTTGGCAAGCCCTGCTATATGAAAGACGAGGTCCGGCGCGAGCGCGGCCAGTGGCGGAACGGGGTTCGCGGGCAAGGCGCCGTAGGCGTCGTCCTCGATCACGGCCACGCCGTAACGGCGTGCAATCGCCACGATCGCCTCGCGGCGCTCGAGCGGAAGCGTCGCGGTCGTGGGATTGTGAAGGGTCGGATTGCAGTAAAGCGCCTTCGGCTTGTGCCGGGCGCACGCCTCCTCGAACCCGTCGGGCAATATCCCGTTTCGGTCGATCCGGACGCTCACGAGCTCGATACCCATATGCGCCGCCAGTGAACGGAGGCCGGGATAGGTGAGCGCCTCGGCGCAGATCCTGTCGCCCTTGGTCGCCAGCATCCCGACGCTCGCAAGCAGAGCCCCTTGCGCTCCTGTACAGACGACCAAGCGATCGGCTCGAATGTCGCCGAGCCGCGGCTTGAGCCAGGCTGCACCGGCATCCCTGTCCCGCTCCGTGCCGCCGACGGGCTGGTAGCGCATCAGCAGTTCGGGATCACGCTGGTCGAGAGGCGCAACATCCGTCCACATTCTCTCCGACAGGGCGGGGTCGTCGAAGAGCGGCGGCAGGTTCATGCTCATGTCGACGAGACCGCCCAGCAGGCCGCCCGCCAGACCGCCCGAGGAGGGACGTGCGGCGCTCCGGCGCCGAGCCGTGACGTAGGTACCCTGCCCCACGCGACCCTCGACCAAACCGCGCCGGCGCGCTTCGTTGTAGGCGCGGCTGACGGTTGTAAAGTCGATGCCGAGCGCGGCCGCCAGCGCGCGCTGCGGCGGCAGGCGCACTCCACCCTCAAGTCGACCCGCCGCGATGTCCGCGGCGATCTCGTCGGCAATTGCGAGATACAGCGGTCCTCGCGCTTGACCGAGCGCCGGCATCCAGGAAACCTCCACGCGATCCACGTCCATCGTAGCCTTTCGAGTCTTACAATGTATGGATATTGCATGGACGGAGTTTGGCGCGCAAGATCGTCCTGGTAGACAGAGCTGGAGCGCGCGGCTTTCCGGCGATACGACTAACCGGGCCTGAGCCGGCGATTGGTGTCGCTCGGCATGAGATCCTTGAACATCCTCGGCACGATGGTCATCGCACCGTAGACGCTGAGGTGGTCGTCGTCGGAATATAGGGGAATGCCGTTCTTCTCGACAGCGCAGACCGGATTACAGAGGAGCGGCACTGCACTGACGCGCTGTACGCCCAGGTCCTCGTCGGCAATGGCCAGGACCGAATTGGCCTTCGCGCTGCGTGCATCGACTGCCTGCCGCGTTGGCGGAGGCGGCAGGTCGGCGTCGATGAGGCGGTGCAGCCCCAACGCGTGCGGAACAGACCAGCCGATCTCCGGTATCCCATCCACGATGACGACGCGCCGGCCGGTGTCGCGGATCTCCCGAACCGTCCTCAAAAACTCGCTCTTGAAAATCGCGTAGTTTCCGGCGGTGCCAAGGCTCGCCTCCTCGAAATCCAGACGGTCGAGGATTGCGGGGCGTCCCGTCTCCCCGGGATATCGTTTACCGTTCGCTGCGAGCGGCCAACGTGCGCTGAGGACGACGATCGGAAAATCATCGCTTTGTTCCAGCATCGCCATGATGGCCGCGTTGAAGGCGACGCAATCTCCGCTGTGTTTCTGATCCACCCGCTGCACGCCGAGGATCGGCGGGCATGCGCCCTTGAAGGCGACCGCGCCGCCTCGTTTCCGGCCGTCCATCAGGAAATCGAGGCCCGACAAAAGCGCCCCTGCATGGGAGTCACCCCATAGGAGCACGTCGTTCCTCCGATCCGAGGGCGAACTTGCTTCGCCTTCGATGCGGCACAGTCCGTCCTTAGGCAGCTTGCCGTCACACCGCCCGCGGCGCGCGTCGATATCGCGACTGCCGGCATAGGCAAGTCGGACATCCTGCGGAAGGCGTTCCGGAAAACCCTCCCGCAGGTCTACGACTGCTGAAACGACCGAGAGGACGGCAGCGCCGGCGAGCGCGGAGGCGAAAATGCGTTGCCGCGAAATTCCAATCGGCGGCCGACGACGGAAGGGCCTTTCGACCAGACGCCAGCTCGCGAAGGCACAGGCGAAGGAAAGGCCTATCGCAAGCGAAGCCTGCGCGTAAGGAAGGTCCAGCGTACCGAGGGTCAAACGAAAATAAACGATGATCGGCCAGTGCCAAAGGTAGAGCGAATAGGAGACGAGGCCGATCGCCACCGGCACCGGGCTGGACAGAATGCGCGCTACGGCCGTCTGCCGTTGCTCGCCCGACCAGAGCAACGCCAGGGCTCCGAAGCATGGCAGCGCGGCGGCAATGCCTGGAAATGGCGTCGCGGCGCTATAGAGCGCGACGGCGATGAAGATTGCCGCGATCCCCGACAGCGCGATCGCCTCGACCAGATACGCGTTCCGGCAGGCCGGAAACACGCCGAGCGCCAGCAGCACACCGAGCCCAAGTTCCCAGGCCCGTGTCGGAGCAAAATAGAAACTCTCCTGCGGATAGGGACCCGTCGCCCAGACGGAAAGCAGGAAGGAGAAGATACAGAGACCGACAAGCGCACCGAGAACGGCCCTGCGCGGCCTCCCGTAGAGCCACCAGAGGAGCAGCGGCAGGACGATGTAGAACTGCTCTTCGACGGCCAGCGACCAGGTATGAAGCAGGGGTTCCAGATCCGCACTTGGAGCGAAGTAGTCGGAAGTGGAGAACCAGAACCAGACGTTCGAGGCGAACATCATCGTCGCCAGTGCCGAACGCGCAAGGCCGACCAGCATGTCCGGCAGAAGGAGAAGCACACCGGCAGCAAGGCATGTCGCCACGACGACGAAAAGCGCCGGCAATATTCGCCGGGCACGCCGCTCGTAAAACGTAGCAAGCGAAAAGCGACCTTCGGCAAGATCCTTATGGAGTATTCCCGTGATCAGGAACCCCGATATCACGAAAAAGATATCGACGCCCACGAACCCGCCGGAAAAACCCGGAATGCCGGCATGATACAAAACTACCGGCAGGACCGCGATCGCTCGCAGCCCGTCAATATCCTTTCGGTACTCCATCTGAGCAATCCTCGAGCACCTGCAATAAATTTATTCGAAATAACTTGATCGATAACGCTGTAGTGTGACCTCTATAATACAAGTGGAGCCCAAACTGAACTCAATTGCGTTGATCCGTCGCTTTTTTTGGCCTCAGCTGCCCGCAGTCGGCGCGCGCAGCTTCACATCAAAAGAGGTACGCGCGAGAATCCCTCGTCAAAGCGACACGCAACAAGAGGCGCGCCGAGCTACTAATCCGTCGCCCTAAGCCGTCTCGCCACAGGAGCGGCGGAAGCGTCGTACGGTCTCGGCCATTCCGTATTCGAGCGCATCGGCCGTCAGCCCGTGTCCGATCGAAACCTCGGCGAGTTCGGGAATGTGTTTGACGAGCAATGGCAGGTTGGCGACGGTCAGGTCGTGGCCGGCATTGACGGCCAGACCAAGGCCGATCGCGATCTCCGCGGTGCGGCCCAGCTCGATCGCGATCCGCTCGGCCTTTTCCGGATCGTCGTAACAGCCGCCATAGGGTCCGGTATAGAGCTCTATACGGTCGGCCCCGGTCTCCTTGGCAAGCTTCAGCGCCTCCGGGTCGGGAACGCCGTCGGCAAACAGCGAAACGCGGAAACCTCTCTTTTTCAGCCGCCCGACGACGTTGCCGAGCAGGTTATGGCTCTTGCGAAAATCCCAGCCGTGATCGGAGGTTGCCTGTGCCGGATCGTCCGGCACCAATGTCACCTGCTCGGGTTCGTGCCGCTCGACCAGTTCGAGGAACGCCTCGTTCGGAAAGCCCTCCATGTTGAATTCCGCAGCCGGAAACTCGTCGTCGATCAGGTCGCGGATCGGCTGGAGATCGGAAAAGCGGATATGCCGCTGGTCCGGGCGCGGGTGGACGGTCAGTCCGCTCGCTCCCGCCTGCAAGGCGGTGCGGCCGAGGCCGGTCACAGACGGCCAGGGGAGATCGCGCCGGTTGCGCAGCATGGCAATGGCATTGAGATTTACGGAGAGCTTTGCAGGCATATCGGAACTTTCGGACGAAACGCCCCAATTGAACGAGGGGCCGAATGATGGCTACGCTGCTGTTCTACCGCAGTTTTCAGGAAACCGAAATCGCTCTTTGCCCGGCCCCATCACATGACGCCTCTTTGACAGCGATCAGATAGGTTGATATCAACGTTACTGCCGATGATTGATTGATGCCGCAGTAACCGGAGGAGAGTGATCATGACGATGCAGACCACCGCTACGGAACTCGCAGCGCGTAACCGCGCCCGCTTTCCCAACGAAAGTCCCGACTACCGCCGGGCGCGTAACGCGCTTCTCGCCGAGGAGATCGAATTGAGGCGCCACATCGAGCGGGTGTCGGAGCTGCGCAGGCGATTGCCGCCGGGGGGCGAAGTGACCAAAACCTACCGTTTCGAGAGTGAGAGCGGAACCGTCACACTTGCCGATCTCTTCGGCGACAAGGATACCCTCATCATCTACAGCTATATGTTCGGGCCGCAGCGCGAAAGACCCTGCCCCATGTGCACCTCCCTGATGGCCGGCTGGGAGGGCAAGGTGCCCGATATCGAGCAACGCGTGGCACTCGCCATGGTCGCCCGTTCGCCCGTGGAGAGACTGCTCGCCGCAAAGAAGGCCCGCGGCTGGACGCAATTGAAGGTTTATTCCGATAGCGACGGCGCCTTCACCCGAGACTATGTCAGTGCCGAGGATGAGGACGTTCCGGGCTATACCGTCTTCACGCGGAGAGACGGAAAGATCCGGCACTTCTGGAGTGCGGAGATCAGCGGCGAGATGGCCGATCCGGGCCAGGATCCGCGCGGCGCACCCGATCCCGACCCGTTATGGACCCTGCTCGACACCACGCCAGAGGGACGAGGTGCCGACTGGTACCCGAAACTCGAATATAGCAGCGGCCAGTGATCGCGCCGTTTTAGGCGCCCTCGCCTGCCCGTCCATAGAGGACCGTGCAGGCGACGGCCTTGCGCGCCCCGCCAATCCACGCATTTCTGCTGCGGAGCCCGAGAACGCGCACTTTTTGACGCGCGGCCTGACAACCACCATCTTTGGGCCTAAGTTTCGAATCAGGCTAAGGTTGCTTATGTTCTAAAACAATTTGAGCCGCATCTTTTATTGGAGCCATCGATGACGCCAGCCGAAAGGCCATGCAATGAGACGATCCGGCGAGCGCTCGCCCGGATTCTCGATAGCAAAGGCTTTCAACGCTCCGAGCGGCTGCGGGCGTTTCTCGCCTATGTGGTGGAAAAAGAGATCCTCGGTGAAGGCGCCCAGTTGAAGGGCTATTCGATTGCCATCGATGTTTTCGGACGCAGCCAGACATTCAATGCGGACAGCGATCCGCTTGTCCGCGTCCATGCCGGCAAGCTGCGCAAGCTGCTAAAGACCTTTTACGAAACGGACGGCGCAGACGAAGAATGGCAGATCGCCATGCCCAAGGGGACCTATGTGCCGGAGTATCGCCGGCGGTCGTCCAGTGTGCCTGTGTCTTCAGGTCACGATACCGCAGGCACCCGCAGCCGGCAGTCCGGGCGCAGGCCGCCCTGGCAGCCCGCCCCCTTCTCCTCTCCCTGGGCCGTGCTCACGGTGCTGCCGCTTCTCCTTTTCGTTCCTCTGCCGGCGTCGGAAATGTCGCTCGAGATCGATGCCGAGGCCAAGCTCGTCAATGGTCCTATGGCCGCCGTCAGGGGCCTTCCCTCTGTCAGCATCAGCGTGACCGGCCCGCAGCACAAGAGCACCCGACGGTTTGCCGCGCAGTTGCGCGAGGCGGCGCTTCGTCACGGAACGCTCGGGCAGGCAACCGCGTCCGACGGCGGCCGCGCGTCGGTTTCGGGCAATCAGGCGCTTGCATTCTCCATAGCGCTCACCTGGTATGATGCGCCTGCGGCCGGCATCCGGGTCACGCTTTCCCATGACGGCGAAGGCATCCCCCTGCGCCAGGACTTCATTACAGCGGACCGGCTCGATAGCGAGGCCGACATTCTCTACGAAAGCACCTCGCTTGCGGCACAGCTTTTTGCCCTGGACGGCGAAATCTATGCCCATGCCGCACTGGAAGGCCTGCAAAGCACGCTGATGCGATGCATGTCGGCGACCGCTCAGTACCGCAAGCTGCTGACGCGCGAAAGCTTCCAGGAGGCGTGGAACTGTCAGCAGAAACTAAAGCCGCTCAAGGGCGACGAGCCCTTCTTCATCCTCTCGGTCAGCAGTCCGCACAAGATCAACGGTCACTGAACTCTTCACAGGGCGTTCTTCATCCGGTGGGACGCCGCTGAGCGGGAATATGACCCGGCATAATCACGGCCCACATCATATGTTGCCATTGGTGATCGGTGGCCAACTGGCCCGAGAGTTGTTTTCACGCATAGGCAGCGGTAGTATTTGCCGTTAGTCCGCACGTCTTTCCGGATGGACCGCGTGTTCTTCCGAAGGGCAGCTTCCGATGGAACAGAAGAACCCTCTTCTTACGAAGGAGTTATTCGGAAGCCCTTTTCCATTCGACGCCACTCGATGGCGCCTCCTACGATCTGTACTTGATACGGGCGAAATGCTTGGAGGAAGAAATGAAGAATTGCACGATCGCTCTCGCTCTCGCAGCCTGCTTCGCCTTGTCCGGCTGCCAAACCGCCTCGATGACCGGGGGGCGGACCGGTGAGTTCGGCTGCATCGCAGGCACCGTCGGTGGCGCGGTCGTCGGTGGTCTGGCCGGCGCGACCATCGGATCGGGAACCGGACAACTCTGGGCCGTGGGCGGCGGTGCCGTACTCGGCAGCGCGGCGGGCAGCGCCCTGACCTGCACCTGACCCAAAGGAACGGGGTGATGAAGAGACCAGTCCTCGTGGCGGTGTTCGCGCTTTGCCAGGTGATTGCAGCAGCGGCGCAGGATCAGCCGGTGGCCATGAACCAGGGTCAGATGAATCGTCTCGACCGTGACGGGAATGGCGCCGTCGACCGGCCGGAATACCAGGCCTTCATGACCTCGGCCTTCGCGAACCTGGACAGGAACAAGGACGGAAACCTGCGCTCGGAAGAAGTGGCGCAGGTTCTGAACGCGCAGCAATTTGCCGCGACCGACGCCGATCGCGACGGGAAGCTCAGCCGAACCGAGTTCCTCAACAGGGTCATGGCCGACTTCAAATCAGCCGACAGAAGCGGCGACGGCAGCCTCCAATAGGGCAGCGCCGCCGCTCGGCCAAGGATGCTCAGTCGCGATGCCGTTGCGGAGCCAGCGCCATGACCTGCGCATAGGCCATGGGCGACCGGCTGCCGGGCATGTTCTCGTCGAGCACCAGGGTCTTCACGTCGTCGGAGCGGACGTCCAGCGCAATGACGCGCTCGAGCTTGTCGATCTGCCATACGGCGTAGCCGAGTTCGGGAACATATCCGCAGTCGCATCCGCAATCCCCGCCGAGGATCTCCCGCGGCTCTTCCGGCAGATACATGATCTGCGGCTTCGGCAACTTGTAACAATGCCCCTCATAGGCATAGCCGTATATCACGCCGATGCTCTTGATGTATCGTTCGCCGCCCTTTTCGAAATTCTTCGCCGGTATGTTGACGCTGACCGGAAGCTGACTGAACTTCAGCTCATCATCGAAAATGGCGAGGACGATCTGCTGCTTTAAGATACCGGCGAGAACGTCGTTGTCGACCGTTCCGATCGCCGCCTCCTTTACTATTCTCACCAGCGTATTCAGGTCTTCGTCCCGAAGCGAAGTTTCGCGTAGCGACGACTTGATTCTTTGCCGGATCTGCTCGTCCGTGATCTTGAATATCTCTTCTCGCGTTGCCGGTCGCCCGTAGAGACGTACTTCGCTCGGATTGTAGGTATCGTAGATTGGTTTGGACAGGCCGTCCGGCTCTTTGCCCACCCCGGGATGGCTGCTGCAATTGCTCATCTTCCTCTCCTTTTCTGTCCCCTATCTCGAGCTGATGATTTCACGCCATGCGAAATTCGCCTCCAGAACTCCGGCGGCCGTTCCATCGGCAGCCGCGACGACAGCGGCCGCGGCCTGATCCAGCCGCAAGGTGTCCGGATTGACCGACCGCAGCGAGGCTGCCAGCGCCTGCCCAACCGCGTCGCGGGCCGACCGCAGCGCAAGTCCGAAGATCATCGGCTTGATCCGGAAAGCCTCTGCCGTTGCCTGGCGGAACCGGTCGAAATCATCCTGCTCCAGATGCCGGAGGTCGATATCGAGCAGCCGTATGTCGGCACAGTCGCGTGCCACAAGCTCGCGATGATAGAGCTCGACGATCGAGTCGAAAATTGCGCCCACGAACGGCAGTGCGCGGTCATGCACCTCGCGCGTGACCTCTGACATGCGGCGAAAATTCGTGGCGAGACGGATCTGGGTTTCCGGACTCGTCTCGGCGAAGCGGTTGAGCTCGTTATAGAGAAGGAGGTTCCCTTTCGTCCGCCTGAGCAGCCTGTCGATCGCGGAATCGAAGTGCAGGAACGAGATCAGCGACACAAGGTCTGAAAAGGCCTCGGAAAAAGCGAAGAAGTCGCCTCCATGTGACACAGCCGTCGGAATGCCGGTTTCAGAAAGGAGAATGAGATGTCCGGTCTCGTGAGCGATGGTGTCCAAATTGAGCGCATAGGGCCGCCTTATTCCGTCGATGTCGGAACAGCCAAGCTCCAGGAAGCCGTAGCCCGCCTGGGCATTGTCCCAATTCACGAAGGCAACGATCTCCAGCCGCGGAAAGGTCTGATCGAAGAACCAGCGGACCGGTCTGCCCAGATAGCTCTGCCAGATGTTGAGAACGAAGTGGACACAGGCATAGGCATGCACAGGCAGGAACGCCCGGGAGTCGGGAGACAGGTTGTCGAAATGGCGATCCGGACCCGGTCCCACCGGTGCGCGAGCGGCGCCGTGAAACGGCGGCAGCCGGTCGAAGCCGTAGGGTTCCTTGTCATCGAGCGGATCGACGACATACATCGTCGCGTCGCTCGGGCCTTCGCCGATCTCATCCCTCGGTATGGGCAGCCAGACGCGGTCCGGTTTTTCATAGCCCGGAATGAAGGGTGGCTGAGGGAAAATCCAGAACCGCGTGCCCAGACGGGAATCGCCGGACTCGAGGGCTTCGTCTCGAAGCAGACGCATCGCACACTGCCCCCCGGATGAAAATGCCTAAATTATGGTTTCAATTTATAGGTGTTCACCAAATTCGAGTCAATGCCGCCTGCTTCCAGGTCGCGGAGGAAGGTGTTCGTCGCGATCCAGTCGCCATCTTGCTGCGTGCCGCGATGCTGCTCCAGAAGGCTTGGCGCTTGCTGTAGTGCAAGGATCGCGTCGTGCCTCTTCTGTCCGACCATCTGCTCCCGCAGTTCCTTGCTTCTCTCCTGAGCCCAGCCCGCGGCATGCAAGACCGCAGAAAGCGAGCGCTCCCGGAAGTTCAGATTTCGCGCAAACGTTGTAAGTCTCTCGCGTTCCGAACGGCTGACGACACCCAGGCGCCACCACGCGGAAAAGGTTCGCTCCAGGTCGACAAGTGCATCCGTCAAAGGCGGAAAGCCGAGTTCCGGCGGCCCCGAATGTACCGCGACCGCATCGTCGGGGGCAGGGTTGGAAAGTGGACCACGTCCGAAGCGTCGATACCACCTGTAGACGAGACCGAGACCGATCATGCCGAAAGCGTCAAGCTCCGCGGCTCGGAGCGCGCCCATGCTGGCGGCGCCGATAACGACGATCCCCTGCGCCATGGCCCAGAGAATTTCCTTGTGCCGGACAGCCGGTCTGTCTTCGAACTGGCCGTCGATCAAAATCATGGCCCGCGGTCGAAAGGCATGTGCCGCAAGCAGGACATCCCCCTGGGCGGCCGGCTGCAGATAAATCGCGTCGAGGATTTTCTCCGCCTCGGCAAGACGCAGCGTCGGACCGAGAAACACTAGGATCGGATTGTCGCCTCGGCCGGCCATCGCACACTCATCGCAGGACAAAAAAGGGAGAGGCTCCGGGAAGAACCGTTCGCACGCAATGGACACCCGCCTCCTCGTCGGCGCCCACGGGAATGGCCAGCACAGGTCCAAGACCGGCTTCGACCACCCGGTCTACCAATGTACCGGGATCCGGAGTCGCCGCGGGCGTCGGCTCTGCCGGCTTGGCCGCCGCATCGGCGAGGACGAGCTCGCGGGCCTTCGCCACCGCGGCATCGGTGCTCCTGCGGTAATGTTCCCTCGTCTGGTCGTCACGGGCGCCGGAGATCGCCCCTGCCCTTGCCGAGAGCGCCTCCAGCATTGCGCTTGCCGCCGCCATTTCGATGCTGGGCCCGGCGGCGTAGCCTTCCGTCGGCAACGCAAGGATCGGTTCCCCGAAGAACCCGGCCTCGACCGTCTGACACCAGACGACGGCAACAGCCGCCGGCGACGGAGCGCGCCACAGTGCAAACGATATCCCGCGAGCGCCCGCGAGCGATCGGATATGATCCACCCCGTCACCGAGTCCGTGGGGCGCAATGCGCCACCGGTCGAAGAAGCCGTGTGTTGCGAATGCGCGTGCGATGGCGTCCCGTTCAAGGCATTCCCATAATCCGTGCAGGAAAGCACCATGGGGGCTCGTATGGCAGGCAAGCCCGGTGGTTGTTCGCAGAAAGACGCCGTCATGGGACGGCTGCGGTTCGCTGTAGCACGTATGCACAAGTTCCAGCGGCACCGGGTGCGCCGAGCCGCCGACGACATCGATACCGTCGATCCACGCAATTGTCCTTTGCCGCCATTTCCCGCGCCACTGCGGAACCACGAGGTTGTCAAAAAGGTCGTCGGCGATTTCGAGCTGGTCGGCCGTCGCCAGAAAGGTCCGCTCCGCCGGAATGGTCTCGGCGAAATAACGCTCGAGCGATTCCATCAGAGCGCCGACTGCCGCCTCCGCTCTCGACAGGCCCCGTCCGAGAGACGTGACCTCTGAAAGCGCGGCAGGGCGGACAGCCTGCATCACCGGCAGGCCGATGCGGTCGAGCCCCGTCAGATCGCCGAGGCGGGTGATGCGCGCGCGGCGGCAGAGTGGCGGCAGGGCGGCGAGACAGCGCTCCAGGCTCCCCTCGACCAGATCATCCGAAAAGGGCGCCTTCCGCGCGGACACGAACGAGGCATAGAGATCAGCGAGGGGGCCGCGTGCGCCCTCGTTCAATGTCGCACCGTTTCGTTCAGCGCCCGATGGCAATGCCGAGCTCCCGCATCGAATGCCTCGCTCGCCTGATGAGCGCCGTCGCCCCTTGGCTTTCCGCGATTTCAACGGCGCACCGCAGGTCTGTAGCGACGGCATCCTTACGCTCGCCTGCCCGCGCCCGGAGAATGGCGCGGCATCGGTGCAACTCCGCCAGCCAATAGGCATGGCCGGTTTCCTCCCCCCTACCGATCGCTTCGTTAACGACGTCGATCGCCGGCTCGATCTTGCCGGCGAGACCCAGCAAGGTAGCGTGCATGCAGAGATAGATCGGCAGATCCGCCACCGTCCCAAGTTCGCGCAGAAGCGCCAGGCCGTTTTGAAAGGTGGCATGGCCACTCGCAAGGCTCGTGCGGTGCGCCTCGGCCCACCCGCTGAAGAGAATCGACAGGCCGGACAGGGACTGCATCTTGTGCCGCTTTGCGAAATCCGCCATTCGTGCCGAAACCTCGACGAGCCTTTCGAAATCGTCCCGGTAAAAAGCAGACACCGCTTCGGTATCCAGGGAGTGTGCCTTGCTGTGGGCATGCGCTATCCGGTCCGTGAAAGCGATCATTCTCGATAGCGCCGCGTCCGAGGCTTTCGTGCGCCCCGTGAGCCATAGGGAGAGCGCGAGTTGGCCGAGGCCGCAAACCTTCGCATCATGCCCGCCGAATTCCGTTCGGCTCTCTTTGGCGCGCTTCTCGTCATAGAGCGCCAGGCCGGCCTTGATCGCCTCCTGCGTTTCCCGATGGCGGCCGAGATTGAAATCGATCGCCCAAATGCAGTGGTTGACCTGGAGCTGGATTTCCGGTTCGTTGGCCTTCGACAGCATCGACCGCACCTCCAGGGCACGGTCGTGCATGATACGGAAGTCCTGTCCGGTAAGCCACCAACCCCAATATATCGGAAACCATTGGGACTGCTCGGACATCGGTCGTCGCCGGGCGATCTCCACCGCGTCCTCATAAAGCCTTCGCGCGGGGTCGGAACTCAGGCCGACCGTTCCTAGCAAAATCGGACCGAGGGCCGTCAACGCCGAAAGCTTCAGAGGTTCGGCGGTGTCGCTCTCGCTCAATTGGCCGCAAAGCTCCAGGGCATGTTCCAGAAATTGCCTCGCCTCTATCATTGCGGACCGGCTCGAACTCTCCTTTCCCGCGGCGATGAACAAGGGGACGGCCTCTTCGACAAGCCCCGCCCTTTCCGCATGTTCGGCAAGCGCGCCGGTATCGATCCAGGCCGCCATGCCACGATTTTGGTCGACCGCTGTGAAGAGCCGCCGATGCAGCACCTGCCGCTGCTTGCGCAGCACGGCATTGTAGATCGTCTCCTGGATCAGCGTATGCCGGAAGCCGTAGGCGGTGCGCCCCGGCACCCTTATCCGCGTCAGGAATCCCGTCTCGCAGAGAGTATCGGCCGCGTTCGCAAGCGCGCTCTTGCCGAAATCGGGTAACAGAGCCCGAAGCAGCGGCAACGTCACCTGCGTGCCGGCGACTGCCGCCGCGCGCGCGACCTCCCTGGCCGTGCCGAGCTGCTGCAGGCGGGATTCCAGTATCGACTCGAACGCCGACACATGCGACGGGTTGGCGCTCTCCGACAGGCGCATCGTGTCGGGCTCGACATTTTGCGACACCCATTGACAGATCTCCTCGATGAAGAGCGGAACGCCACCGGATATCCGTTCGGTCGCATCGAAGAGATCGGGAAGCAGCGCCAGGCGGTGCTCCGGCCATTTTGCCTTTATCGCCAGCCTGGTTTCGTCCGAATCAAGTGGCCGCAACGGAAGCCGCGTCGGGTTGGCGGCGTCGAGCCATTCCGAAGCATAGGAAGGACGCGACGTCGTAACGAGCAAGACGGGGAATTTTGCAATGATCCTCGCAGCTTCGCCAAGCAGGTCACGGGATGTCGGATCGATCCAGTGGACGTCCTCGACAGCCACCACCACCGGCCCGCGTCGGCACACGGCTTCCAATGCACGGAGCATGGCGCGATGAGCCTTCTCGCGGATCGCCTTCGGATCTTCGTTCGACTGCAGACGGCTGCCCTGCGCCCCGAGCAGGTAGGAGAAGACATCGACGACCTCGGCGTCCCTGATACCGTTGCGTTCGAACAGCGCCGCCACCGCAGCGGCCGTCGGACCCATCTGCCCTCCGCTCCCCGACGCCGCCTCGGGGAGATTGTTCAAGAGAGGATGAAGTGTCGAGCGGAAACCGCCGGGCAGGCACTGGAAGAAGAGAAGCTTGGAACGCTTGGCGCGCGTCCGCCTGCGAATTTCCCTGAGAAGACGCGATTTGCCGATGCCGGCGTCCCCCTGGATCAGGACCACGGAGCCTTGTCCCGCAAGGACGCCATCCCAAAGTTGCCCGATGGTATTCAGTTCGTTCTCGCGGTTGATAAGCGGCCCGCCCATCCGTCCGAAGGCATAGAAGCGGTCCACTCCCAATTTATGACCGAGCGCGCGCCAGACTTTCTCGGGCGCCGCAAAGCCCTTGAGCTCCTTGCTGCCCTGAAACACGAAGGCATGGGATCTGCCGGCAAGGTGACGTGTCTCCTCGCAGACCAGAACGCTGTTCGGGGCCGTGATGGCCTGCAACCGGGCAGCCATGGCAAGCGCCGCGCCTGTGACCGGTTCCCGAGTCCAGCCTTCGCGTGATCCTTCGCGAACGAGGGCTACCGACGTGGCGATGCCCACGCGGACCTGGAGATCGTCCTGCCCCGCCTCGCGGCCGACGCGCTTGCAGGCCTCTACGATCCCGAGCCCAGCGCGGATTGCGAGCGAGGCGGCGTCCTTCGCCTCTAGTTCGATCGGGAAGAGCGCAACACCGCCGTCGCCGGCCTCATGCTGCATCACGCCGGAATGCGATGCGATCGCTTGTTTGGAAGCAAGCTGAAAGGCGGACATCAGTTCCTGATAGTCCTCGATATCCATCACGTGCATCAGATCGGTCGACCCGACCAGGTCATAGCAAAGCGCCGTGACGATACGCCGCTCGCCGCCACGCACGGAAGAGCCGCCCGGGCGCTTCCCACGCTCGGCCGCTCCTCGTGGTGTTTTGGTCCGGCTCTCGCGCAGCATGCACCACTCCCGCATTCGCCTGCCAGGTCCGCTCAGATACGCGGCGCTGCCTAAGGGCGACCTGTCTGCCTCGCATTTTTCCGACGTGATCCCGACCTGAGTGCGGAAAATATCACCCCTGACTGCACGCGGTGTCGGGACCGACTCGGGGAAGGCTGATTGCCCGTCAGGGCAATGTCAATCGGCGGGCAGTTGCAAAACGCGCAGCCGGGCAACCTTTCCCCTTCGATGAGCGTTAAGACGCGCCTTCTTGTGCTGCAAGGACCACGCCGTAACCGCAGGCGCTACTGGATTGCCGCACGGTTTGAGCGCAACCTTGCAAGAGAGGCGGCGCAGGCACCCGGCGCCTGGAGGATGGTTTTTCGTCACATCTGCATCAGGAGACGATCGATGGCACGCACTCCCGCGAAATACTGCGATCTCGTCATGAAGGGCGGCATCACCAGCGGTATCGTCTACCCGAATGCCGCTCTGGCGCTTGCGCGGGACTACCGGTTCAAGAATATCGGCGGCACGTCGGCCGGGGCGATCGCAGCTGCGGCTTGTGCGGCGGCCGCAGTCGGAGACCGGCGGAAGCAGATGAAGGCGGCGATCGCTCAACCAGAGGAGCACGTCGGTTTCGAAGGCCTTGCGAAGGCATCGTCGAACCTCGCCTCTCCCGGCTTCATCAACGGCCTCCTCCAGCCTGCGGCCGGCGCAGGTCAGGCATTCCGTTTGCTCGTCACACTCGCCGGCAACGCCGGCGTTCTTCGCAAAGGCCTTGCGCTTCTTGGAAGCGTCGTGCTCATCGCACCCGTCGAAACGCTGCTCCTGCTCGCGGCCCTCACGGGTCTTGCCTATGCTGTCGGGGGGCAAACCGGCATGATGGCGGCGGCTCTACCGGCTGCGGTCTGCGCCTATCTGGGAGGGGCGGTGTTCTCGGTATTGCGCATCGCTCGTGTCCTGCGCCGCAATCTGATGGGCCTCTGTACCGGCACGGCACCGGATCAGCCCGCCCGCCCAGGAAAGATGATCTTGACCGATTGGCTCCATGAAACCCTGCAGGCACTGTCCGGCAAGGCTTCGGACCAGCCCCTCACCTTCGGCGATCTTTGGACGGCGGAGCGCTACCCCGGCGAACCGGGCTCCGACCGGGCCGTCACCCTGAAGATGATCACGACCGGCATATCGCACCAGGAACCGCGCAGCCTGCCGTTCGAAAGCGCGCTTTTCTGGTTCAGGCGCACGGAATTCGAAGCGCTTTTTCCGAAGATCGTCGTCGACTGGATGGTAGAGAAGGCCGGGGAGCCGGTCACCGTGGCGGGTGAGGATTACTATCTGCTACCGCATGGCGCCGACATGCCGGTGCTCGTCGCAACGCGCATGAGCCTCAGCTTCCCCCTCCTGATCAGCGCCGTGCCGCTGCATGAGCCGGCCCGCCGCGAAAGCCCGCCGGAATCCGACGGAGAAAACGAAGCTGAAGATACGACTTCGGACGAGGACGAACAGAAGACCGTATTGGACAGCACGGAAGCGCTGACCACCGGCGGCAAGAAGCGCAGGGCCAGGCCCGCCGCGTTCCGGATCTGCTGGTTCTCCGACGGCGGCATCAGCAGCAACTTCCCGATCCACCTCTTCGACCGGGCGCTGCCGCGATGGCCCACCTTCGCCATCAATCTCGTTTATCCGGGAACCTCCGATACCGGCTCGCGGCCGGAGGTCTTTCTGCCGGAGAACAACCGGCAAGGATGGCAGCGGCACTATCAGCCGATTGCACACAAGTCGGCAGTTCACGAACTCTGCGCCTTCGTCTTCGCGATCGTCGCGACCATGCAGAACTGGCGCGATCTCCTCCAGTCGCGCGCGCCCGGGCATCGCGAACGCATCGTCCATGTCTCGTTGAGCCCGCAGGAAGGTGGCCTGAACCTCGCCATGTCGAAAGAGGTCCTCGCGACCGTCTCGAAAAAAGGCACGGCCGCCGGCGAGGCATTCGCCCGGTTCTCCTTCGAGAACCATTACTGGATCCGCTGGCGCAATCTCGCCTCGGCACTCCAGCGCTATACAATCGATATTGCCGCGAGCGACGCCTATCAACCGAGGATTCCGGATTACGAAACCGCCTATGCATTCGCTCGCGATCCCGCGTCGACGCCACCCTCCTATCGGTTTGGAAGCAAGGCGGAGCGTGAATTGGCGGCGCAGCTTCTTCAGGAGCTTATCAACGAGGGACAGAAATGGAGCGATGAAGGGCCTGACTTGACGAAGACCGCCCCGAGGCCGCTGCCGCAATTACAGATAGCACCGACTTACTAGCTGGCACGAGCGGTCAACGCCAGCAACCCCCTCCCTGCAGCTCTTCATTGTAGACGCGGATTCACTTGCGCTATAGTAGTCGGACTGTCGGCAGCCGCAAGAGGAGCAAACATGCCATCGGCCGGATCGCTAATTACCTTCTTCATCACCACCGCCTTATTCGCTTTTATTCCAGGGCCGGCTATGCTCTATGCCGCGGCCCAGACTATGGCGCGCGGTCGATGGTCCGGGCTGATGGCCACTCTCGGCATTCACATCGGCGGCTATGTGCACGTAGCTGCCGCCGCCGGCGGGCTGTCTATTCTTTTCCATGCCGTACCTACACTTTATCTGGCGGTCAAATTGACCGGCGCCGCCTATCTGATTTGGCTCGGCATTTCTCTCTTCTGCCGGAAAGCTCAGGAACATGCTCCTCTACCTGAGGCGGATCCGAAATCGGGCCGTCGCGCATTTGCCGAGAGCGTGGTCGTGGAAGTTTTGAACCCAAAGACCGCATTATTTTTCATTGCGTTTCTGCCGCAGTTCGTAGATGCCTCCGCCGCGCTTCCGGTATGGGCTCAGTTCCTCATCCTCGGAACGGTCGTAAACCTGGTATTCTCGTCAGCGGACGTCCTCTGCGTCGTACTTGCAAGCGCCGTCGTATCGAGATTGAAGCGTTCGGGCCGAGCGCAACACCTTTTTCAACGCATCGGCGGCGCAACCCTTATCGGACTGGGAGCCCATCTCGCGATTCAGAAGGGTTGATGGGCCAGAGTCCTACCGCACTATCGTCAACCGCTCGGCGGCGCGTGTGATCGCCGTGTAGAGCCAGCGTTCGCGCGTATCGCGGAAAGCCCAGCTCTCATCGAAAAGCACGACGTTGTTCCATTGCGAGCCCTGGGCCTTGTGCACGGTCAGCGCGTAGCCGTAATCGAACTCGTCGTAACGCTTGCGCGTGGACCAGGGGATTTCGCCCTCGACGTCCTCGAAAGCCGCCTTCAGGAGCTTGATCTTGGCGGCGCCGCGATCCATGTCGTCGTCTTCCGGGCGGATCATCAGGTTGATCCCCGGCTTGACCGTCTCCTTTGACGAACTCATCACCTGCCAGAGCGAACCGTTGAGCAGCCCCTTGGCCGGATCGTTGCGAAGGCACACGAGCTTGTCGCCGGACTGCGGATATTCGCTGGTAAAGCCCTTCAGTTCGCGAAGCCGCTGGTTGTAGCGCCGCCGTGTCCTGTTGGTCCCGACCAATACCTGATCGGCTTCCAGCACCATAGGCTGTGTCACCTGCCCCTTGGAGATGACCTGGGCGGTGCCGTAGTCGCCGTGCATGATCTCCTTGCCCTCGCGCACCTGCATGGCGAGCTGGATGATAGGGTTGTCCCTCGCCTGGCGATGGATATCCGTCAGGAGAAAATCCGGTTCGTGATTGGTGAAGTAGCCGCCGCCGGAAACCGGCGGCAATTGTCCGGGATCGCCGAGAACGAGGATCGGCGTGCCGAAACTCATCAGATCCTTGCCGAGCGCCTCGTCCACCATCGAGCATTCGTCGACGATGATCAGCGCCGCTTTCGCGACCGGGCTCTGGCGGTTGATCGCGAACATCGGCGCAATCGAGGTCTTGCCGGTCTCCTCGTCCTCCACTTCCTCCTCGCCGCGCGGTCGGTAGATCAGCGAGTGGATCGTCTTGGCGTTCGTGGCCCCCTTGGAGCGCAGCACCTGGGCAGCCTTGCCGGTGAACGCGGCGAACACCACCTCGCCATCGACATTTTCTGCAAAATGGCGGGCGAGCGTCGTCTTGCCGGTGCCGGCATAGCCGAACAGCCGGAAGAGCTGCGATCGGCCTCCCTTCAACCATTGCGAAACGGCCTTCAGGGCCTCATCCTGTTGCGGAGCGAACTGCATGACCTTGAGTGTCAGGATTCGGCCGCCCGGCGCAAGTGCGGATTTGGCCGGCCAGCCAACGAAGCTCGTGCGGTGCTGCTGCGGGAGGCCATCACGTCAGCAATCCACGACTTTGTGGCCGACTTCCGGCAAAACGGCTGTGGCACTTTTTTGCACCGCACCTTGAATTGGGGCGGCCGATCCTGCTACCAACGGTGCGCTGCATACAGTGTGCAGGAAGTCGCGCCGCCCGCCGGAGAATGACCTTGAAGCCGGAACAGCCCTCAACCCCGACGCTGCCCAGGAACGGCGGACTGGGACGTCTGTCCGCCGTTTGGCAGTGGTGTCTGCTGGCCCTGCTCTCCGCCGTCTTCGCCGGCCTCCTCGAAATGATCGGAATTCCTGCGGGGCTGCTGATGGGGCCGATGATCGCCGGTGCGCTCGTCGGCATGAATGGCGGAACGATCCGGCTGCCGCGACAACTCTTCTTTTGCGTTCAGGTCGTGCTGGCGATGATGATCGCCGCTTCGATGAGTCCCGATCTTCTCGTGACCTTTTCCGGCAATTGGCTCCTCTTTCTCGCCATCATTCTTTCGGTGATCGGCGTCAGCACGCTCTGCGGCTGGACGATCACCCGGATGGGCATCCTGCCGGGCACGACCGCGATCTGGGGCTCGTCGGCGGGCGCTGCCTCGACCATGCTACTGATGGCCGATGCCTATGGCGCGGACGCCCGGCTCGTCGCCTTCATGCAATATCTGCGCGTCGTCTTCGTCGCCAGCACGGCGACCATCGTGTCTCATCTCTGGGTGAGCGGCGTCGAAGCCGAAACGGCACCTCACTGGTTCGCCCCGCTTGCCGGTCTGCCTTTCATCATGGCGCTCGCCGTCGGAATCGCGGGCGGCTTCCTTGGCAAGATACTGCGTGTCCCGGCCGGCGCCTTCCTCGTGCCCTTTGCAATCGGCTCGGCCCTCAACATTACCGGAACGCTTACGATCGAACTGCCGCAATGGCTGCTGGCGCTCTCTTTCGCGATGCTCGGATGGAATATCGGCCTCGGCTTCACGCGGGCAATTCTGGTGCATGCGCGGCGCGCTCTGATGCCGACGATCGTCTCCATCCTCGTGCTGATTGCCTTTTCCGGCTTTCTCGCTCTGTTGCTCGTCAAGGTCGCCGGGACCGATCCGCTGACCGCCTATCTCGCGACCAGTCCCGGCGGGCTCGATTCGATCGCCGTCATCGCTGCCTCGAGTGACGTCGACCTGCCATTCGTCATGGCCTTGCAGACGACCCGTCTGCTCATCATCACGCTGATCGGCCCCGCCCTCGCCCGCTTCGTCGCCGACCGGGCATAAACCCAGCGCCACAATCGTTACTTGCGCAGGGAATAAATCCGTAGCGTTCCGTGTCTTATCCTCGAACCCGCCCGAGCGCGGTTCTACGTCGAAGACATCTGAGGAAGGAACGCCCATGAGAACGCTTGCGTTGACCATCGCCATCTCACTTGCCACGGCCGCCGCCGCCTTTGCCGCTCCGCCCGTGAAAACGGTCGAGTCGGAGAAAGGGCCGGTGCTCGCCGCCGAAAACGGCATGACGCTCTACACTTTCAAAAACGACAAAAAGGGCGTCTCTGCCTGCTATGATGCCTGCGCCACGAATTGGCCGCCCTTCATGGTGGAAGGCGACGCAACGGCCGAGGGTGCCTTTTCGGTCGTGGAGCGAAAGGACGGCAGCAAACAATGGGCGAAGGACGGCATGCCCCTTTATTTCTGGGTGAAGGACAAGAAAATGGGTGACGTCACCGGCGACGGCGTGAAGGGCGTATGGGATGCCGCACGGCCGTGATGGCTTGAATAAACGCGCGGGGAGGAAATCTCCTCCGCCGACCCGTTCGAGGAGGACGTCCTGGCGCTGATTCCGGCGCTCAGGCGTTACTCGCGCAGCCTCGCGCGTTCCGATACGGATGGCGAAGATCTGCTGCAGGACTGCGTCGAAAAAGTGCTTACGAGACGCGCGCAATGGCGAGGCGTGAACCTTCGCGCCTGGGTCTTCACGATCATGACCAATCTTTATCGCAACGGGCGACGCCGCCGCGCTCAGCACCCGGAAGTGGAGCTTGACGAGACGCTCGGCCTTCGCGCGGAGGAAAACAATGCGGATCCTCTGGAGCGGCAGCGTCTGCTGCGCGCACTCGAGCGGCTCTCCGCGGACAATCGCGCCGTTCTGATGCTCGTCGTCATCGAGGGATATCGCTATCAGGATGTGGCAGACATGATGGAAATTCCGGTCGGGACCGTGATGTCCCGCCTTTCGCGAGCCCGCCGCCAACTCGCCGAAGCGATGAAGGACGATAACGTGATCGCCCTGCGGAGACCCAAATGAGCGCCGACTTCGAAACCGTCTCCGATGACGATCTCCACGCCTATGTGGATGGCCACCTGGCGCAACCGGAGCGCGAGCGCATCGAAGCCTGGCTGGAAAAGCAGCCGGCAAAGGCCGAAGAGGTCCGTCAGTGGCAGGCGCAGGCGACGGCGCTGAAGCAGCATTTCGCCTCTTATGCCCGCAGCGGCGAGGAAGATCGCTCGCTTATATCCGCCCGCCGAAAATCACGGAGTACCGGATGGGCATCGGCGGTGCCGACGCTGCGACGTCTCGCCGCCGGGCTTCTGATCTTTGCCGCGGGCGCGCTCGCCGGAGCCTATGGACCTGACCTCGTGGCTCCGCCGCGCGAGTCCGCCGATGCCTCCGAGGCGCTCCCCCGGCAGGCACAATCGGCATTTCTGATCTATGCCAGCGAAGTCCGCCACCCAGTGGAGGTCGGTGCCGGCGAGCGGGAGCATCTCGCCACATGGCTCGGCAAACGCCTCGATTATGGGCTGAAAATTCCCGACCTGTCCTCGCTGGGATTCTCGCTCGTCGGCGGGCGCCTCGTGCCGGTCAACGATACGGCAGGCGCAATGCTGATGTATGAAGACGTGACGGGGGAACGGCTAACGGTCCTTCTCGGCCGCAACCCGGAAAATCGCGAAACGAGTTTCCGTATATCCAGCCGGGGTGAAGTCGAGACCTTCTACTGGATAGACGGCGAAATCGGCTACGCCGTGACGGGCGAAGTGCCGCGCGCCCTGCTGCAGAAGGTTGCCGACGAATGTTATCGCCAGTTCGAGGCTTCGGAGAGCTCCTGAACCGCCGTCGGACAATCCCTCAACGCAGAGGATCATTCGCGAGCGCGATCGGCGTTCCGTGCGGCGTCGCTTCCGCTGCGCGCTGCCAACTGCCGACCAGCGCTTCCAGTTCACGGCCGGAAGCGAGGGAGAGTTCCGTTACCAGACGGCTCAGCGCCGCAACCCAGCAATCGTAGTAGTCGCTGCCGTCCGCCCTGCGGCCGGGCTTGTAGAGCTCGGCCGAAAGCGCTTCCGCCCATTCGCTCCACGAAAATACACCCTGCTCGTGAAGCCGCACGGTCATGGCAAAGGCGACCGCCTGCCAGGGTTCGGCAAAGACGGGATCGCCCTCGCGCGATTTTGGCAGTTCCGCCGAAGCCAGAAGCGGGGAACGGGCAGGAGCAGGCGTCGATCTATGCGTGTTCAAGATAGCTCTCCCAGGCATCGATAGAGACGGTAAGCGTCGGGTCCGCGCCCTCACCCCAGATCTCGCCGGCGTCGAAGACCACCGTATAGAGCCATTGCGGGTTCTCGCCCCTGCCGTGGGCGTTGTCGTCCGGGAAGACGAAGCCACCCTGCACGGCCTCCACCATGCCTGTCCTGGCGCGGGCGTAGCGCGGCAGGCGCGTGTGGCTCTCCGGATTGAAGTTCTTCGTACGCACTCTCTCGCCGGCGGCAAAACGCGGCGGCGTTTCGACCGGCCGGTCGCATGGCCCGCCCTTGGCGAGCACGCCTGCTACCATATCCGCTGTGAGCACCCGTTTCGGCTCCCGCCCCTTGTCGAGCATGTGGCCGGCGTCGAGCTCGGCTTCCGTCACGAAGCCGTGGCGCTTCAGAAGCGTTTCCAGCGCCCGCGTCCAGATTTCATAATAGCTCGCGGAAAGATAGGTCGCCGGGGGCAGGCTTTCGCGCGCGTGCCGGCTTTCGTCCAGCGTCCAGGCACCGAAAGCGCCACAGGAAAGCGTGATGCCGAGCGCCCGTTTTTCCCACTCTGCATGGAATGTGGGCTCGTTGCGTTCCGGAGCGATCGGACCCATGCCATGCTGACCTCCGAGATCGTGCGGCCCGTTCATCGTACCCCCTCCGGCGAAAGGGCGAGCCCGGTGCCGATCATGGAATCGCGCGTCACGAGCTCTGCCAGGGCGTCCTCGCCGAAGCCATCGGTACCTTCCGGCCGCTCCGGCACCACGAGGTAGCGCAGTTCGGCCGTCGAATCCCAGACGCGAACCTTCTTTTCAGCCGACAGCTCGAGCCCGAACTCGGCAAGCACGCCGCGAGGATCGATAACCGCGCGCGAACGATAGGGCGGCGCCTTGTACCAGACGGGCGGCAGCCCCAGCACTGCCCAGGGATAGCAGGAGCACAGCGTACAGACGATGAGGTTGTGCGTTTCGGGCGTGTTGAACACCGCACGCATGTGCTCGCCCTGGCGCCCGGTGAAACCGAGGCTGGCGATCGCCGCGGTCGCGTCGCGTTTCAGCCAATCGGCAAAATCGACGTCGCTCCAGGCCTTGGCGACGACTCGTGCGCCATTTCGCGGTCCCACCTTCGTCTCGTACGCCTCGACGATCGCGTCGATCGCCGCAGGATCGATCAAACCCTTTTCCGTCAGCACCGTCTCCAGTGCCTTTACCCGGGCTTCCATGTCGGTCAGATGGTTGTCGTGGTGATGGCCGTGATCGTCGCCATGCCCATGATGATGCTCGGACATTCCTGGCTCCTCTACCGAAGGCTACTGATCTTGATGCGTGACCCTAAAAACGTCGCTGTCGGCGGACTATCTGAGCATCGGCCAAAGACTGACGACGAGCAAGACGGCCATGGTGATGTTGAACCATTTGAGCCGCGCAGGTTCCGAGAGCCACTGCCTGAGGGCCGAGCCGAAACCCGCCCAGGTCGAAACGCTCGGCACATTGACGAGCGCGAAGACGACGCCGACGACGAGCACGCTCATGAGATAGCTGTCGCTGCTCGTATAGGTGGCCATGGCCGAAACCGCCATTACCCAGGCCTTCGGATTGACCCATTGGAAAGCAGCCGCCTGCAGGAAGGTCATCGGCACTGCATTCGCCTTTCCTTCGCCGAGCGAGCGAGACGTGCCGATCTTCCAGGCGATCCAGACGAGATAGGCGCCTCCGGCGAACTTCAGGGCCGTATAGAGGAGCGGCACGGAATGAAGCAGCGCGCCGAGACCGAGCCCCACGGCAATGAGAAGAACGAAGAAGCCGATGCCGATCCCCAGCATATGCGGAATCGTGCGCACGAAACCGAAGTTCACGCCCGAGGCGAACAGCATCATGTTGTTCGGTCCGGGCGTGATCGATGTCGTTAAGGCAAACAGGAACAGCGCCAGAAGCGTATCCAGTTGCATGAGTTCCTCCAAAGCCGCGGGTCTGCCGAAAACGCCGCTACAAACCTGGGATTCGCGTCGCGTAATCTCGCGGGCGGCGACCCTGGTGGGTCAAGCTAGCTGACCCAAATGCAACCGCCACCCAAATCTTGTCACGGTGACAAACCGAAAGCCGGGGATGCTGCACCGCCTTGACCCCTGAACCTTTTCCATGGGATAGCCACGCTATGTGTGAACATGACACCCACATTGTCGCCCGGTTCGCCGGCATCCCAACAGGCGGGATGCAGGGGCTTCGCACACGCTGACAACAGCGCCGCGCGTCTATTATACGCGCAGGCACGCGCAACCCCTCAGCCTCGCTCAAAGCGGACGGGGCTTTCTTCTAATTCAGGCGTCCGTCCATCGTCATCATGGAGATGGAAAATGGCACAGAACGTTTACGACAAACCCGAATTCTTCACCGGCTACAGTCAACTCGGTCGATCCCTGCATGGACTCGCCGGCGCTGCCGAATGGCCGGCAATCCGCGCAATGCTGCCCGACCTCAGGGACTTGCGCGTCCTGGATCTCGGCTGCGGCTTCGGCTGGTTCGCCCGCTGGGCGCGGGAGAACGGCGCAGCCCATGTCCTTGGCCTCGACCTCTCCGAAAAAATGATCGCACGCGCGCGGCAAGAAACGGAGGATCCTTCGGTCGAGTATAAAATCGCCGACCTCGAGCATCTGGTTTTGCCCGAGGCGAGCTTCGACTTCGCCTATAGCTCGCTCGCCTTCCATTATATCGAAGACTTCGACCGGCTGGTGCGAACGATCCATAGGAGTCTCCTGCCCGGATCGCATTTCGTCTTCACCATCGAACATCCGGTCTACATGGCTCCGACGAACCCTGGCTGGTCCACGGACGCCGAGGGCCGCCGCATCTGGCCGCTCGATCGCTACTCGGCCGAAGGAAAGCGTGTCACCGACTGGCTTGCCAAGGGCGTCGTCAAGTATCACCGCACGCTCGGCACCACATTGAACACCCTGATTTCAGCCGGTTTTTCGATCCGCCGCGTTCAGGAGTGGAGCCCGACCGCCGATGAGATCGCCCGCAAGCCGGAGCTCGCGGAAGAGGTCGACCGGCCGATGATGCTGCTCGTTGCCGCACAAAGGTAGGAGTCTCGGCCGCGCGGGATGCGCGAGTAGTATTTGCCATCCCTTGCCGCCGCCCTGTTGGAGGGCAAACGCCGAATTTGGGAAATATGCCGTAAGGTCCGCCTACTTTCGCTTCTGCGCCTTGCCCTTCTTGGCGGGGGCGGCAACTGGATTTGCCGCCTCCTCGGCCTCTTTCTCCAGCCGCATCTGTTTGAGGCGTGCCGTCTTCTTCACACGCGCTGCAGCCTCCTGCTCGATAATGGCGCGTGACGCAATTGTGGCCTGATCCGCGCGATCCGCAGGGTTCTTCTTCTCGGCCTTGAAAATACGATTGCCGACGTCCTTCATGCGAGATCCTCCATCAAATTTCAGCCAATAAAAAAGGCCGGGACAGGCCCGACCTTCCTCATCATCTCAACCCGCCGCGCCAGTACATCCGTGGTCACGGGCGGGGAGATAACAATGTCATGAAGTGCCGTGTTAGGGCACAAACGCGCAATCCGTTCAGAGAGCGCGAAGGTTGTCCGCCGAGGTCTTGCCCGAGCGCCGATCCTGCGTCAGCTCGAAGCTTACCTTCTGCCCGTCTTTCAGCGTGGACAGGCCGGCGCGTTCAACCGCCGAAATATGGACGAACACGTCAGCGGCGCCGTCATCTGGCTGGATGAAACCGAAGCCCTTGGTGCTGTTGAACCACTTTACCGTTCCAGAAGCCACGTCGATGTCCTTTCAATAGCCATGGAAAACCGCCACCGCATAAAAACGGTGTATCAAAACCGATGTTGTCAGGATTTTCGTGACGATGCGCCTTGGCGCAGAAACAAATATCGTCGATCAATATCGATACCGAGCTATGTAGGTCATCATTGTGTTTCTTACAAGGCACAATTTTATTTTCTTTCGAGAGAAGACTATCGGCGCGACCGCACGCGGCGGCGTGTCACGGCCGCAATGCTGCGACTTGCTTGTGGACTTTCCCCCACGCGGCCTTAAATCTCGGAACTGGAGCAACTCTCAGGACAATCCCTATGCACGAACCGATCCCGACCATCGTTTTCAAGGACGGCCGCAAGGTTCCCGCGCTCGGCCAGGGGACATGGCGCATGGGCGAAAACCGCGCGAAGTCCGCCGACGAGGTCCGCAGCCTGCAGACCGGGCTCGATCTCGGCATGACGCTGATCGACACTGCAGAGATGTACGGCGACGGCGCTGCCGAACGTATCGTGGGAGAAGCGATCCGGGGTCGGCGCGACGAGGCATTCGTCGTCAGCAAGGTGCTGCCCTCCAACGCCAGCCGCGCGGGTACGGTTGCCGCCTGCGAACGCAGCCTGCGCAATCTCGGCATCGACTGCGTCGATCTTTACCTTCTGCATTGGCGCGGGGGCTATCCGCTCGCCGAAACTGTCGCCGCCTTCGAAGAGCTGAAGAAGGCCGGCAAGATCCGTGCCTGGGGTGTATCCAATTTCGACGTCGACGACATGGAGGAGCTGTCGGCCGTTCCTGACGGCGGCAACGTCGCGGCCAATCAGGTGCTCTACAATCTCGCCCGCCGCGGCATCGAATTCGACCTGCTGCCCCGGTGCCGCGATCAAGGCGTGCCGGTCATGGCCTACTCACCGCTTGACGAGGGCCGCCTTCTGCATGACGCCGATCTGATTCATGTCGCCAAGGCGCATCAGGCGACGCCCGCCCAGGTGGCACTCGCCTTTTTGAAGACGCGTTCCGGCGTGATTTCGATCCCGAAGACCGGTTCCCCCGAACGCGCCCGCGAAAACCGCGACGCGATGGATATCCGCCTTACGACGGAAAATCTCGACGAACTCGACCGCCACTTCCCGCCGCCGCGAAGGAAGACGCGGCTGGAGGTGATTTGATGCCATAGGGTACCCAGACGGGTGAAGTGGGCTTGAAAGGGTGCGGCGGGTGCAGCCCCTCCCACCTGTGGGGAGGCGCGCGCCCCGAAGGGCGCGATCTTCCTCGCTTCTTTACATTCCCTGGGGCCCGCGGTTCATCGCGGCGATGCCGGTGCGGCAGACTTCGATCAGCCCGAGCGGCTTCATGATGGCGATGAACTGCTCGATCTTGGAAGGCTTGCCGGTGATCTCGAATACGAAGTGATCGATGTTGGCGTCGATGACCGAGGCACGGAAGGCGTCGGCGAGCCTGAGCGCCTCCACCCGATGTTCTCCCGAGCCGTGTACCTTGACGAGCGCCAGTTCGCGCTCGATCGGCCGCTCATGGCCCAGACCGGCGGCGCGGACCGTGAGATCTACGACCCGGTGCACCGGCACCAGACGTTCGAGCTGGTTCTTGATCTGCTCGAGCACGTGCGGCGTGCCGCGGGTCACGATGGTGATGCGCGAGAGATGAGCCTCGTGCTCCGTCTCGGAGACCGTCAGGCTCTCGATATTGTAGCCGCGGCCGGAGAAAAGGCCGATGACGCGGGCGAGCACGCCCGGCTCGTTGTCGACCAGAACGGAAAGCGTGTGCGTTTCCGCAAGCTCCGTTTCCTTGGCGATGAAGTAGGCGGAGCCCGTCGCCTGAAGATGTGCATTCATTTTCCTGTTCCTACCTTGTCCTCAAACGAGCTGGCGGCCCTTGGCATCGATGGCGTTGGCGACCACCTCGTCCGTTGCCTCGTCGGGGAGCAGCATCTCGTTATGCGCCTTGCCCGAAGGGATCATCGGGAAGCAGTTTGCGAGATTGGCGACGCGGCAGTCGAAGATGACCGGGGCCGGTGTGTCGATCATCTGCCGGATCGCATCGTCGAGCTCTCCCGGCTTTTCGCAACGGATGCCGACGCCGCCATAGGCCTCGGCGAGCTTGACGAAGTCCGGCATCGCCTCGGTGTAGGAATGCGACAGCCGGTTGCCGTGCAGGAGCTGCTGCCACTGCCGGACCATGCCCATATATTGATTGTTCAGGATGAAGATCTTGACCGGCAGGCCGTACTGAACCGCGCACGACATCTCCTGGATACACATCTGGATCGAGGCGTCGCCGGCGATGTCGATGACAAGGCTCTCCGGATGCGCGACCTGGACGCCGACCGCGGCCGGGAATCCATAGCCCATGGTGCCGAGGCCACCCGAGGTCATCCAGCGGTTCGGCTCTTCGAAGCCGAAGAACTGCGCCGCCCACATCTGGTGCTGGCCGACTTCGGTGGTGATGTAGGTGTCGCGGTCCTTGGTGAGCTCGTAAAGCCGCTGGATCGCATATTGCGGCATGATGACGTCGGCACTCGGCGTATAGGCCAGCGAGTTGCGCGCCCGCCACCTGGAGATCTCTTTCCACCAGTCGCCAAGCCGCGCCTGGTCGACCGTCTTGGCCGCAGCACGCCACAGGCGGATCATGTCCTCGAGCACAGCGGCGACGTCACCGATGATCGGAACGTCGACGCGGACGTTCTTGTTGATGGAGGACGGGTCGATATCGATGTGGATCTTCTTCGAGTTGGGCGAGAAGGCATTGAGCCGGCCGGTGATCCGGTCGTCGAAGCGCGCGCCGATGCAGATCATGAGGTCGCAATCATGCATCGCCAGGTTGGCTTCGTAGGTCCCATGCATGCCGAGCATGCCAAGCCAGTTCTTGCCGGAGGCCGGATAGGCGCCGAGGCCCATCAGCGTCGACGTGATCGGGAAGCCGGTGAGCTCGACCAGTTCGCGCAGGAAATGTGCGGCCTGCGGCCCGGAATTGATGACGCCGCCGCCCGAGTAGATGACCGGCTGGCGCGCCGTTTTCATGAGCGCGACCGCCTCCTCGATCCTCTTCAGGTCCCCTTGGGTCTTCGGCTGGTAGCTCTTCTGTGTCGGAACGGCCGAAGGCGGCGTATAGGTACCGGTTGCGAACTGAACGTCCTTCGGAATGTCGACGACGACCGGACCCGGACGGCCCGACTGAGCAACGCGGAAAGCCTCATGGATGACGCGGGCGAGCTCGTTGACGTCCCTGACCAGCCAGTTGTGCTTGGTGCAGGGCCGGGTGATGCCGATCGTGTCGCATTCCTGGAAGGCGTCCGAGCCGATCAGCGACGTCGGTACCTGCCCCGAGATGCAGACGAGCGGGATCGAGTCCATCAGCGCGTCCTGCAGCGGCGTGACCGCATTGGTTGCTCCCGGGCCTGAAGTCACCAGCATGACGCCGACCTTGCCGGTGGAGCGGGCATATCCTTCGGCCATATGGCCGGCGCCCTGCTCGTGGCGGACGAGGATGTGCTGGATATCCTCCTGCTGGAAAATCTCGTCGTAGATCGGGAGCACGGCACCGCCGGGATAACCGAAGATGTGTTCGACGCCATTGTCTTTCAAAGCCTGGAGAACGATCTCCGCGCCCGTCATCTGGTTCTCAGTTCCGCTCATTGGCCTGCTTCCGTCCCTCGTTCAGGTTTGGGTGAATAACGTGTTTGAAGGCATAAAAAAAGGCCCCGTCAGGAGCCTCGTTCAGCGCATGGGTGGCTACCGCCGGATGGTTACACCATCCTGCCCATGCGCCGTCCCACCACAAGAATAACCGCGAAATTTTTCATGGGGCGATTTGTTAAACGGAAATTCCCCATCCGTCAACGGCTTTGGCGGGTCCCGATCGGCACGGCCTGCGAGCAACCAGTTATTAAACCGCAGCCGCTATCCTGGGACGCAGCAAGGAAAAGGCGCCGGATTCGGCGCGCATCCTGCTGCTGATTGGCGTTTTCGCCCGAGGTGCTGCGTTGCTCGAAAGTGGAAATCAATCGGCGCCTCGCGCCGCCGAGACGGATCGCCGCGATACGTTCAAGCCCGGCAATCGATTTCTCGGGCGGGTCGTCGCCTGCAACGGCTCGCGCGCCACGATCGCGGCGGTCGCCGAAAATGGCGAGACTTCGCTCACCGAGCTCTGGTCGGTCGGCAAGTTGGTTTCGATTTCCGTCGGCACCAACCGTGTCGTCGCACTCGTCTATTCGATGCAGACCGTTTCCGAGGGCTGGGGCGAAGAGGTCAACAATACTTTCCGCATCGAAGTCGAATTGATGGGCGAGGTTCATGTCGGTGCGGATGGGCGGGAAGAGTTTTCCGCCGGCATCAGCCGCTATCCCTATCTCGGAGCGATTGCCCACCGCATCCGCGTGAGCGATCTCGCCCGCATCTACGACTCCGGTCAATCGGACAGTTGCGTCATCGGCAAGCTGACGCAGGACGAAAGTCTCGACGCCACCATCCATGTGCCTTCCATGCTTGCCAAGCACTTTGCCATCGTCGGCACCACCGGCGTCGGCAAGTCGACCGCCGTGACACTGCTCCTGAACAAGGCGATCGCCGCCGACCCGAAGCTGCGTGTGCTGATCCTCGATCCGCACAACGAGTTCGCCGCCGCCTTTCCCGACCAGGCGGTGGTAATCGACACGGATACGCTCGACCTCCCGTTCTGGTTCTTCCGGCTCGAGGAGTTGGCCGAGGTCATCTTTCGTGGACGCCCGCCGGTGCCGGACGAACTCGATATCCTGCGGGACGTCATCGCCGACGCGAAAAAGGCATTCAAGGGCGGAGAATCCGCGCTGATGCGGCGGCAGACGGAAAAGAGCTCGATCACCGCGGATACCCCCGTCCCATACCGTATTGCCGATCTTCTGGCGCTGATCGATGAGCGCATCGGTCGGCTGGAGGGACGCAACGACAAGCCGTACCTGCGCTCCCTCAAGGTCAGGATCGTCTCCGCAGTCAACGATCCGCGCTACCATTTCATGTTCTCGCAGAACACGATCACGGACACGATCGAGGACACGATTGCAAAGATCTTCCGCATTCCCGGCGACGGCAAGCCGATCGCCACCTTCGAGCTTGCCGGGATCCCTTCGGAAGTCGTCAACTCCCTCGCCTCCGTGCTCTGCCGCATGGCCTTCGAGATAGGCCTCTGGGGCAATGGCGCCATTCATATGCTGGTCGTTTGCGAAGAGGCGCACCGCTATGTGCCGGCCGATCCGTCGCTCGGCTTTGTGCCGACACGCCAGGCTATTTCACGGATCGCCAAAGAGGGTCGCAAATACGGAGTCTCGCTCGGCATCATTACCCAGCGGCCGGGCGAGCTCGATCCGACGATCCTGTCGCAATGCTCGACGGTCTTCGCCATGCGGCTCGCCAACGATCGCGACCAGGAAATCATCCGTTCGGCGATCGCCAATTCGTCGATCTCCACCACCAGCTTCATTTCCTCGATCGGCAACGGCGAGGCAATCGCATTCGGCGAGGCGGTCGCAGTGCCGATGCGCATGCGCTTTGCCCGCGTCGACGATGCGCGGTTGCCCCGCGCCCACGGCATCACCGACAAGGTTGACGACGACGCGCCGCCCCTCGCCGACCTCCGTTCGATCATCAGCCGAATGCGTGCCGTCAACGGTCCCGACATATCGAGTTTCCAACAGAGCTATCTGGCGTCACAGACCAAGCAGGCGCCGGCGCTCGAGGACAATAACGGGAGCGGGAGAAGCACCGGGACCGAGATCGCGGACTCCCATTCGCGACGATACCCCGCATTCGAGCCCTATAGCCCCGACATGCTTCCCCGCCCGTCCGAGCCGGGAAACCAGGAGTTCGAACGCTTCAGCCGGATCCGCGAGCAGATCCTGTCCGGAGAGGCGGAACGGATGTCGGGCCGGCCCGCCGAGGCGCCCGGCCAACCGGATGCAGGCTTCGCCACGCCGGCACCGCGTCACGAGGGGTCCCTTCGCGAAAGCCTGCTCAGGCGACCACTCGGCAGCCTCATCCGCAAATAGAACGGAAGCGGAGGGTACGGTGCGTCCTGACCGCTCAACCTGCCCTGATTGCAATTTTGGATCCGGGGGCTCCTCTCAAGCGTTGAGGTGACGTCAAGGCGAGGAGACGATCATGGACGACACTGACGCATGGAGAAACGAGCGGCGCCTCTGGCTTGAGGGCTCCGATCCCTATCGCGAATTGCTGGACGAAGACTGCATCATGGCATTCCCTGCGCCGGTTGGTCTGCTGCGCGGACGATCGGTCATAATCCGAAGTCTCCAGGGAATTCCGCGGTGGGAACATCTCACGATCAGCGAGAAAGTCATGAGCCGGATCGGCGAGAACTTCATCGTGCTCGGCTATCTTGCGGAGGCGCGACGCGCGGAAGGTGGGCCTTATGCGGCCTGTTGTACCTCGACCTATCACGGCGTGGGAGCAGACTGGAAGCTTATTCAACACCAGCACACGCCGGTTGATTGACGGCCCGCAAGCCTCCGCCTCCGTTACGCGGAGCAAATTGGGATGAAAATCATGGAAGAGATTTTGACGCGCTTCTTCGAGCGCTACGAGAGCATGGCCAATCAGGTCCTTGCGGGGGCGCTTCCGGTCGGAAGTACGACCTCCGCCTTCGCCACGGACTTTATCGCCGCCTCACCGGCCGGAGTCATGACGGGAAAAAACGACGAGACCCTGACGGCTTCGATGGAAAAGGGTTATGCCCGCTATCGTGCTATCGGCACCAGGGAATTGAAGATCCGCAAAACCACGGTAACGCCGATCGATGCGCTGCATTTTCTCGTAAGGGTCGATTGGCGCTCCGTCTTCGACGCCGAGGAACAGCCGAATGTCACCATCGATTTCGAGGTTCATTACCTCGTTCAGCTGCGTGGCGGCGAGCCGAAGATTTTCGGTTGGATCAGCGGCGACGAGGAGGCGGTATTGAAGGAGCACGGCATCGACTGACGCTTCTGATGCCGCTTCAGACCGCAGCATAATGCTCAAGGAGCCTCAGCCCTGTGCTCGTTGTTCAGTCCAAGGCATCCGGACCCTCGATACGCTGCCAGGTCTCGTCAAGCTGGTTGCGAAACCAGGTCATCTGACGCTTGGCATATTGCCGCGTTGCCGCCGCGCCGGCCTCGATCACCTGCGCCTCGCTCATCTCGCCTCTCAGCATCGCGGCGATCTGTGGGACGCCGATCGCCTTCATCACCGGCATCTCCGGAGGAAGGCGAAGCGTGAGAAGCGCGCGCACCTCCTCGACGGCGCCTCTCGCAAGCATCGTCTCGAAGCGCCGATCAATACGGCCATGAAGAAGCCGCCGCTCCGGCAATACGACGATCTTCTGCGCGCGCGCCGGGTCGATGTTCACCGGCCCACGGCTCTGCTGGTAAGATCCTATCGGCCTTCCCGTGGCCTCGATTACCTCCAGCGCGCGCACGATACGCTGCCCATCGCCGGGTTGCACGCGCGCCGCCGTCTCCGGATCGCGCTCGGAAAGTTCACCGTGCAGCGCCTCGGCGCCCTCCTCCGTCAGGCGCGCACGCAGGCGCTGGCGGATCGCCGGCGGAATCTCGGGCATATCCGATAGCCCTCCGATCAGCGCTTTGAAATAGAGGCCCGTGCCGCCGACGAAGACCGGCAGCCGCCCTTCCTTTCTCAGCCGCGCCACCAGCGCTTCCGCTTCGCGGAGCCACACGCCGGTGGAATAGGCCCGGCCCGGCGGGACGTGACCGTAGAGGAAATGCTCGACGCCCCCCATCTCGCTTTCATCCGGCCGCGCGGTCAGGACTTTCAGCGTCCCGTAGACCTGCATGCTATCCGCATTGATCACGACGCCGCCGTGTCTTTGCGCGAGCTTCACCGCGAGCGCGGACTTGCCGCTGGCGGTCGGCCCGGTTATCAGGATCGCGTCGATGTCTTTCGCAAGGTTTTGCACCATGGCTCTCGTTGCCACGCTTATCGCCAATCCGTCAAATCCCGTTCTGTCGCCAGCACGCGCGGAAGCTGCAGCGGAAAGCCTCGACGCGTCCGGGCTCTATTGGCTCGCGGACGGTATTGCCTGCGACATCGTGTTGAGGGATGGCGCCGAGGCCGGCGAAGCGGAAGCTCGGCTGCGCCAGGCGGTCGCCGGCGCCGCGATCGACGTCGCCGTGCAAGATGCCGAAAGCCGCCGCAAGCGATTTCTGATTGCCGACATGGACTCCACCATGATCGGGCAGGAATGCATCGACGAGCTGGCCGCGGAAGTCGGCTTGAAGGAAAAGGTCGCGGCAATCACCGCGCGCGCCATGAACGGCGAGATCGCTTTCGAGCCGGCACTCGTCGAAAGAGTGGCGCTTCTCCAGGGCCTGCCCGTTACCGTCGTCGCGGAGGTCATCGCCACGCGTATCACATTGACGCCGGGTGGCCGCGAACTGATTGCTACGATGAAGGCGAAGGGACATTACAGCGCCCTCGTCTCCGGCGGCTTCACCGTATTTACCGGCCCTATCGCAGAGAAGCTCGGATTCGACGAAAACCGTGCCAACATTCTCGTTGAAGAGAACGGCAAGCTGACCGGCGACGTTGCCCGGCCGATCCTCGGCAAGCAGGCCAAGGTCGACGCGCTCATCGACATTTCTGAACGGCTCGGCATCACGCCGGCGGACGTCATCGCCGTCGGCGACGGTGCCAACGATCTCGGAATGCTGCAGCTTGCCGGCACTGGAGTGGCGCTCCACGCTAAGCCCGTCGTTGCCGAACAGGCGAAGATCCGCATCGACCATGGCGACCTCACCGCCCTGCTCTATCTCCAGGGATACCGCAAGACGGATTTCGTGACGTGATCATTCTAGAGACCGAGCGGCTCAGGCTCCGTGCCTGGGCCGAGACCGACCGCGAACTCTTTGCCGAGATCAACAACGATCCCACGGTCATGGAGTTCTTCCCGTTCCGCCGCACCCGCGCGGAGGCCGACGCGCTTTTCGACCGCAACAACCGCAACATCTTCGAAACCGGCTTCGGCTTCTTCGCGCTCGCGCTCCGTGAGAACGACGCACCGGTCGGCTTCTGCGGACTTGCACGCACCGATCTCGAACCGCACCTGCCCGACGGCACCGTCGAGATCGGTTGGCGCCTGGCTCTCCCCCATTGGGGAAAGGGCTACGTGACGGACGCAGCCCGGGCGCTTCTCGATTATGGATTCGGCGAGAGGAAGCTAGGGGAGATCGTTGCCATCGCCGTTCCGGCCAACACGCGCTCCACCGCCGTGATGAAGCGGATCGGCATGCGCCCCGATTCCATGCGCGACTTCGATCATTCCGGCGTTCCGGACACGCATCCGCAGCTCAAACGCCACGTGCTTTACGCAATAACCGCGGAAGAATGGCGGCGGGATGGCCTTGCCGCGAAGCGGTAGCGCCCCGTCGCCTCGGCCGAGAGCGCGCGCTCTATTCCATCCGCACCGTCACGAAACGCAGTTCGCCGGTCTTGTTCGCGATCATCAGCAAGGCGTTGCGGCGCCCGTCGGCCTTCAGTTCGGTGACGCGTGAGGTGACATCCTCCGGCGTTTCCATCGCTTCCTGACCGAGTTCGACGATCACCTCGCCCGGCTCCACCCGGCGCTCGGCAGCGGGCGAATTGGGTTGCACCTCGGTGATCACGACGCCTTTGACGCTTTCGACGATGCCGAAACTCTGGCGGCGGTCGGCGTCGAGCTCGGCAAGCTTCATTCCGAGCACGGTGTCGCTTGCAGGCAGTTGCGCGGCCGGCGGCTCGCCGGGCTTCGCCTCACCGCCGTTCGGCAGCACTTCGCCCGGTTTCGCATTGGCGAGCTGCTCGCCATCCTCCAGCCGGCCGAGCGTAACCCGAGCGGTCTGCTCCTTGCCGTCGCGGATAATGACCACATCGACCGCCTTGCCGACCGGGCTCTCGCCGACCGTGCGCATGAGATCGCGAATTTCCGCGATGTCCGTTCCGTCGAAGCGGATGATGATGTCGCCCGGCTTGATCTCGCCCTTGGTGATCGGACCGCCCTCGATGATGCCCGAAACGAGCGCGCCGCGTGGGAGCTCCATCTTCAGGCTCTCGGCGATATCGTCGGTGACGGGCTGGATCCGTACACCGAGCCAGCCACGGCGCGTCTCGCCGAATTCCCTGAGCTGATTGACGACGTTCACCGCAAGCTCCGCCGGCACGGCAAAGCCGATACCGACCGACATGCCGGTCTGCGAAAGGATCGCCGTATTGATGCCGACGACCTCACCCTGCATGTTGAAAAGCGGACCGCCCGAATTGCCGCGGTTGATCGCCGCATCGGTCTGGATGAAACTGTCGTAGGGGCCGGCATTGATATTGCGGCCGCGTGCGGAGACGACGCCCACGGAGACGGATACGCCCAGGCCGAACGGATTGCCGACGACCATCACCCAATCGCCGATCCTGATCTTTCGCGAGTCGCCGAAGGAGACGGCCTTGAGCGGTTTCTTCGGTTCGACCTTCAGGAGGGCGAGGTCGGTTTTCGTATCCATGCCGACAAGCTTCGCCTTCAGCTTCGATCCATCGGAGAAATTGATCTCGATATCGTCGGCATCCTGGATGACGTGGTTGTTGGTGACTATGTAGCCGGCCGGATCGATGATGAATCCGGAACCGAGCGAGTTGACCGTGCGCGGCCGGCCGCCCTCGCCGCCCTGTCCTTTGAAAAACTCGTCGAAGAACTCCTGATGCGGCGATCCTTCCGGCACCTGCGGCATCGGCGCATTGTCGTCGCTCTTGACGTTCTGCGAAATCGAGATGTTGACGACGGCGTCGAGCAGTCCCTCGGCGAGATCGGCAACGGACGGCGGGCTGGCCGGCAGGCCGGGACGTGGCCGTCTGGGCCAGCGTCGCATTGGTGAATATGAGTGCCGTCGCGGCCGCCAGCACCAGGCCGCGGAAGAATTCGGGTCGTTTCGACAAGTCGCTAGGCTCCTATCATTTCCCTTACATAACGCCGGCCCCCGGTCGTCCGGCAAGGATGATGCATGAACATCGCTCGGCTGCAACGAACTACAGCGCAGCGCGACCCGATCGAGACGCGCATCACGCGAACCTTCTCTTGAAGATACGGCGGAATTCCGAAGCGTCCAAACACGATTTCCTGATCCGGGCAGCGAACCGGCGGCGCCTCAGATGGTTATTTCGTGCCCGTGCTCTTTCAGAGCCTCCACGGCCTGCTCGAGGTTGGACCCCGCGACGAAGACGTAATCGGTGCTGAAGGTGGAATTGGCGAAGACGCCGACACCTGCCTCCGAGAGCGGTCGCAGCACCGACGATAGAACGCCTGGCACGTCGAAACTGAAGTGCTGCTCGATGCGGAAGCAGCGCCAGCCGAGCGAACTCTGCACGCTCGATGGGACACGGGCGGCACGACAGACGAGCGTCATTTCCTCGCGGGAACTGGAAACCGTCCAGAACCCCGGGCCCGGCAGCCACTCCGGAATCGCGGATCCGACGTTCAAACGGGTAATGGCATATTCGGCATCGACCAGCCGGATGAGCAATTTATGTGGCATTCGCATTATCCTCGAAGCAACCATACGAGCCCGACGCCGACGGCCACCGAAGTCAATCCGGCCAATCGGAGCTGATGTTCAGGGACATACGGCAATCGCCTCGCCAGTTCCACCAAAACCAAAGGGGCCAGTGCGTACACCAGCCCCTCGATGATCAGGAAAAAAGCCAGACCGGTCAGAAAGTCGGACATCGTCCGCTCAATCTGCGGTGGTCGGCGCCGCCAGGCCCGGGCTCGGTGGCGGTTGGTCCGCACCGTCCGCACTGTTGAAATAACGGAAGAATTCCGAATGCGGCGACAGCACGATGGTTGTATCCGGGCTGCCGATCGACTGCGCATAGGCAGCCATCGACCGGTAGAACTCGAAGAAGCCCGGATCGCGCTGGAATGCGTCGGCAAATATCTGCGTCCGCTCCGCTTCGCCCTCACCGCGCAGGATTTCCGAATCACGCTGCGCTTCGGCGACGATCTCGACCACTTGACGATCGGCAATCGCGCGGCGTCGCTGGCCTTCCTCGTTGCCCCGGGCACGGATCAGTTCGGCTTCGGCCAGACGTTCCGCCTTCATCCGATCGTAGGTCTGCTGCGAGACTTCCTGGGTCAGGTCCGTGCGGCGGATGCGCACGTCCTCGATATTGAGACCAAGCGACTCGGCATCCGCGCTGAGGTCCGTACGGACCTCACGCATCATCGATGCGCGCTCGTCGGAAAGCGCCGCCTCGAATCCCCTCAGACCGTAGACCCGGCGCAGCGACGCATCGAGGCGCGTCCTAAGCCGGGAACTCCGCAGATTCCCGGTCTCCGGAAACCGTCTGCCGGAAGCGGCGGGGGTCGGCGATCTTGTAGACGACGAATGCATCCACCTCGTAGAATTTGCCGCCGGAGACCTGCACGCGGATATTGTCGAGGTCGAAACGGAGTGCCTGGTCTTCGACATACTGGACGCGATCGGCGTCCATGAAGCCGAATGGAAGCTTGAAATAAAGACCCGGTTCGCTCTTCACCTCCCGGATCTGACCGAAGCGAACGACGATCGCCTGCTGGCGCTCGTTCACGACGAAGACCGAGGAATAGACGACGAACAGGACGGCGGCGAGGACGATCAGGATTATTGAACTGCGATTGTTGATCATTGGTTTCCTCCCGACTGAACGGGCCTGCCGATTTCGTTGAGCGGCAGGTAGGGCAGCACGCCCTGGCCGTTCTTTTCGTCCAGGATGACCTTCTTGGACTTGCCGAGAACGCCTTGCAGCGTTTCGATGTAAAGCCGCTTGCGCGTGACCTCGGGGGCCTTGGAATATTCGTCGTAGACCGAGATGAAGCGCTGAGCCTCACCCTGAGCTTCCTTGACGACGCGGTCCTTGTAGGCGGCTGCCTCTTCGCGGATCTGGGCGCCCTGGCCGCGAGCCCTGCCGAGCACCTGGTTGGCGTACTGGTTCGCCTCCTCCACGAAGCGGTCCTCGTCCTGTTCGGCGCGCTGCACTTCGTCGAAGGCATCGGCCACCTCACGCGGCGGTGCGGCATCCTCGATCGCTACGGTATTCACCGATATGCCGGCGCCGTAAGCATCCATCGTCGCCTGGATCGTGTTCTTCACGTCCGCGGCGATCGCCTGGCGGTTGTCGCGGAAGATATCCTGGGCCGGACGGCGGCCGACGACCTCGCGCATTGCGCTTTCGGCCACCTGCTGCAGCGTGTCGGCCGGGTTCTCGACATTGAAGAGATAGGCCTTCGGATCGGTAACCGAGAACAGCACCGAGAACTGCACGTTGACGATGTTCTGATCGCCGCTGAGCATCAGGCCGGCATTCGACTGGCCCGTGCGGCCGCCGATATTCTGCTGCTGCTCCGTCACCTTGACGATCTCGACGGTTTCGAGCGGCCAGAAGTGATAGTGCAGGCCCGGCATGGAGATTTCTTCCTTCGGCTTGCCGAAGCGCATCTCGACGCCGCGTTCATCCGGCTGAACGGTATAGATGGAATTCAGCAGAACGAAGCCGAGGACCAACAGGCCCACGATGACGAAGATCCCGCCGTTGAAGCCTCCCGGCACCACGTTTTTCAACTGATCCTGGCCACGCCGGATGATCTCTTCCAGATCCGGCGGACCGCCTCTTCCGCCGCGTGGCCGGTTGGGCCCCTGGCCCCATGGCCCCTGATTGCCGCCGCCGCCGCCCCACGGGCCGCCGCCGCCGCCATTCTGATTGCTCCAGGGCATCAAATCCTCACTTCCAAGAAACTCTGTCGCTGAACGCCCCGCAGGCATTGCGGCCGGTCACGATGTGAACCCGTTATAGGTATCATGTGCATTGCTTTCAACGCGATACGGCCGAGTTCACCGTAAATGCGTTAAAATTGTTCACCGCTCCCGCCGCAGCGATAGGCAAGTGCGTGGATAAGCACCGAGACCGCTCAGGCTCCGGCACCTTCTGGCGGCGACGTGCGGCGGCGCCAGGTCACGAAGTGCATCGCGTGGCTGTCTTTTTCGCCGCGCGGAAGGTCTTCCTCCAGCACCTTTTCGAAAATCGACGGGTCGATAGAAGGGAAGCGTGTATCGCCATCCACCTCCGCTTGCACTTCGGTCACGTGCAGCACATCGGCCATGCCGATCGACTGACGGTAGATCTCGCCGCCACCAATAATGCAAACCTCGTCGGCCCCGACCGCGGCCGCCCGCTCCCGCGCGATCGTGAGCGCCACTTCCAGCGACGGCGCCACCTCCGCGCCGGGAGCCTCGAAATCGGGGTTGCGGCTGATGACGATGTTCGGCCTGCCGGGCAAGGGTCGCCCGAGCGAGGCCCAGGTCTTACGTCCCATGACGACCGGCTTGCCGATCGTCAGCGCCTTGAAGCGCTTGAGATCGGTCGAGAGCCGCCAGGGCAGATCGCCCTCGCGGCCGATGACTCCATTCGCTGCGACAGCGACGACGAAAACGATCTTCGGTCGGGTGGTCACCTTCTGCTCCGCCTCAGTCATGAAAGCCACTCGGCTTGCTGTCGATTTCACGCGCGCGAACCAGCGCCGCCCGGTCCGTGACGACGCGAATATAGCGATCTATCACATCGCTTTCCGGCAGGATCTTGCGCATCCACTGCAATGCGCTTGCGAGCAACAGATCGGCCGCGCTCATCGATTCGCCAAGGAGATAGGTGTGCCGCGTAAGCGCGTCGATCACATGCGCACACATTTCGGTGTAAAGCCTCGCGAGCCCCGGATTGTTCACCGTCACTCCGGATATATGAGCGAGAGCGGTCGGCTCGATGACACCGGCATAGTAGGCGAGCCACGACAGATAGGCGCCGCGCTCGCGATGGCCGGGCGGCCGGCTCAGGCTGCAATCGGGATAGAGATCCGTCAGATATTGCACGACCGCGACCGACTCCCAGATCAATGTCCCGTCGTGGAGGAGTGCCGGCACCTGCTTGTGCGGATGCGGATTGTTTTCGTCCGGGCCGCCGGATCCGTCCCAACGGCGGATATCGACATAACGGATGTCGTAGTCGGCACCGAGTTCTTCGAGCAGCCAGATGATGCGCGATGAGCGCGACAAAGGCGCGTGGATCAGCGTCAGCATGGAAACCTCCCATTGGGGCACCACCGGGAAACGCGGGAGCCGGCTTTGCCCGGAGTGCTTAGCTAGACCGCGACCGGCGCCTTGATATGTGAATCGGCTTCGTAGCCGACGAGCTCAAAGTCTTCGAATCTAAACGAAAATATATCCTTCACCGCCGGATTTATTTCCATTTTCGGCAGCGGCTTCGGCGTTCTCGTCAGTTGCAGCTGCGCCTGTTCGAAGTGGTTGCGGTAGATATGTGCGTCACCCAGCGTATGAACGAAATCGCCGGCTTCGAGCCCTGTCACCTGCGCCACCATCATCGTCAGCAGAGCGTAGGAAGCGATATTGAAGGGTACGCCGAGAAAGATATCGCCCGAGCGCTGGTAGAGCTGGCAGGAGAGCTTCCCGTCCGCCACGTAGAACTGGAACAGGCAGTGGCATGGCGGGAGCGCCATTTCGTCCACAAGCGCCGGGTTCCAGGCCGAAACGATGTGGCGGCGGGAATTCGGATTGGTCTTCAGGCCCTCGACGAGCGCCGCGATCTGATCGATATGTCCGCCGCCGGGCGTCGGCCAGGAGCGCCATTGATAGCCGTAGACCGGTCCGAGCTCGCCGTTTTCGTCCGCCCATTCGTCCCAGATGCTCACCCCGTTTTCCTTGAGATAGGCGACGTTCGTGTCGCCCCTGAGGAACCAGAGAAGCTCGTGAATGATCGAGCGCAGATGCAGCTTCTTGGTGGTCAGCACCGGAAAACCCTGCGACAGGTCGAAGCGCATCTGATAGCCGAAAACGGAGCGCGTGCCCGTACCCGTACGGTCGCCCCGGTCGGTTCCCGTTGTGATCACATGTTCGAGGAGATCGAGATATTGTCGCATGCTTTTCCGCCGACGATTCGTTCGTAGCGTCGAAAATAGAACGAACCGCCGCGCGAACCAATGGTGGAAAGGTGTTTTCCCGCACTTCGCATCATGCACGACCGTCCCTCGGTCGGGCCAACCAGCCCCGTCAAGATCTCCGGCATACGCGCCCGCCGGTTCATTTCGACGGGCGTCGGTTTGCGGCGTGGTCCTGATACTGCTCGTTCCTTACCGCCCTCTCGTCGAGGCCGCGCGAGTCGGAATGCTGCGCCTTGTCCCTGTTCGACAGAACGTCGTTTTCGCCGAGGACGCCTTCCTTCAGTTCGGTTTTCGCACCGCTACCGTCGCCCTTGCCCTTGTCGGGCTTTCCCATGTTCTTCTTGCTGGCGTGAGCCATCGCAGTCTCCTTTCACCTATTCTCGGAAATGCCGGCCAGCTAGGTCAGTCGCCGGCGCCCTTGTGATGCCTGCTCTCCTGATTTTTCCCACGCAGAATGCTGCGATCGTCCGCCTCGCGGGCATCGCCATGCTCGGTGCTCAAATCCTGTCCCTTGCGTTGTGCCTTTCTCAAAGCGTCGGAACGGTGCAGATCCGCTTCGGCATTAAAGTCCTTGTCTGCGTTGGAGGTGTTCTCGCGGCCCTGCAGCACGCGCTTCTGCTGCTCTTGCGTCTTTCTGCCGACCATTGCCTTGCTCCTATTTGTTGCTGCGACCGCGCTGGTCCGGATTTGCGCCGCCTTGCGCGGTCGTGTCGTTCGCGACATCTCCTTCAATAGTGTTGCCGCGTTTCAGGGCTTCGTAGTCTGACGGTCCACCAATGCCCTTCGTGCGTCCGATCCCGGGATCCTGCTTCAGGTCCTTGTCGCTCGGGCGGCGTGTCTTCGGATGTTTGGACGATGTCATCGGCCTTCCTCCTGCTCTGCGACTTGTTCCGGGGCGCCCCTGGTTCACTTCCTCGGTTAACCGCACTGAACCGTGAATGTTCCGCAATCGCGGCCCCGTTCGGCAGCACGAGGCGGAGCAGTATTTACCGGCAGCGGCGAAACAATCGCGGCGTATGGCTGTTAGGCCAATCTACAGCGCCGCGTTCTTCGCGGGACGCGAAATTCTGCATGTTCACGCCTGAACGGGCTCTGACCGCCTGAACCGGTTCCCGCCAAAGAGACATGCAGTTGCGCTTCAGCCATCAAGCAAGGGAGGTGACGATGAGCGCCACAGGTCTCGACGTCTTCGAGAAGACACTGCAAACGACCCATATCTGGCTCGGCGAGATCATGGAACAACACGGTCCCGACCGGAAAGTCGCCTGGCACATCCTGTCAGTTGTGCTGCGGGTCCTGCGGGACCGGCTTCCTCCGGAAATCGCGGCCCATCTCGGCGCGGAACTTCCGCTGATCGTACGAGGCGCCTACTACGATCAATACCGGCCGAACCACCCACCGGACAAGGGCACTCGTTCGCTCGACGAATTTCTCGCCCGGATCGCGGAGGGTATGAAGGATACGCGACCGGTCAATCCGGCCGACGCGGCGCGTAGCGTATTTCGGGTCCTGGCGCGGCATGTCGACCTTGGCCAGACTGCAAAGGTACGCGACGCCTTGCCCAAAGAAATTCAGTCGTTGTGGCCCGACAGCATCGGCGCCCGCGAATAGCGCAAACGGGGGCGAATAAAAGAGATCGGCGCCGGGTCACGGCGCCGCCGGGGCAGCTCTGGCGCCCGGCCGGCTCGTCGCCGACCGGAAAGCGCTTTGCCGGCCAACCTGGATCAGAGCGTCTGGAGCTTGCCCAGATTCTTGGCGACCAGATAGTAGAAGGTCACACGCGACTTGCTGCGATCATCCGCCATCGCTTTGGCCGCCGCAGCAACAGCGGCATCTGCATCTGACCCGCCGACGCCGAGTTTCTTCTCACACCACTTTTCCTTGACGCGTTCCAGTTCTTTTGGATCCGACGCCGAAACGAGGGCGGAATCCTTATTGCGAAGGGCGATACCGAGATGGCGCACGATCTTGTTGACAACTGCTTCGTCGGCGCTGCTGTCATACTTCTGCACGTCTGCAAGATAATCAGTCATGAAGCCTCCACTTTGCACTTGCTCTCAAAAGCTGCCGCCCTTCTCGCGAACCGCGTGCAGCAGGCGGAGTTTTTCACGCCGCTCGTGTAAGTCAAGCATTTCGTGCGGAGTTGGCGAGACCGACATAAATCCGTCATTTCCCTCGAGAAGCCCTTTTCTTGGCAGTCGGAAAGACCTATATGACGAGTGCCGTCTTCGGGCGGCTATGGCAATAAACGGGCGATGCAATAAACCCATTGGACCCGGGGGCGGTACCCGGCGCCTCCACCAAAAACCGGCCTGGTGCAGACCGGCTTTTGATGGGGGCGAAATAGGATCGACAAGGGCGTAAAGATCGACTTTTTGCTCGGCATTGTACCACCGTTATCGGGCTAAACTTATAGTTGCAAACGACAACTATGCTGAAGCACGTCTCGCTGCCTAACGGCGGTGCGACACTTCAAATCAAGTCCTTCCGGGTAGCACCGTAAGGCGGGGTCCGAAGGCACCTGGCAACAGAAGCCTTCACCTTCTCCCCTGTCGTGAAATGGTCTATAGATGCCTCAATAATTGACTCGTCATAAACAGACGGGCAATGAAGGAGCAGGCCACGGCGCAGACATAGTCAAGGCGCAGGTTTGGCTGTAGCACCTTAAATCGCTGCATGATTTCCTGAATGGAGTTCCGGTTGCAGGAATCATGCATCAAGTGACTTGAAGAGAACGGGGACCAAATGGGCCAGGACCATATTCGCTACGACATTCTGGCGCAGGACGCGCTTCGCGGCGTCATTCGCAAGGTGTTGGCCGAAGTTTCCGCTACGGGCCACCTGCCCGGCGATCACCACTTCTTCATTACGTTCCTGACCGGTGCGCCCGGTGTCCGGATCTCGCAACATCTCAAGGCCAAGTATCCGGAACAGATGACGATCGTCGTCCAGCACCAGTTCTGGGATCTGAAGGTTACCGAGACCGGCTTCGAAATCGGCCTTTCGTTCTCGGACACACCGGAAAAGCTTGTGATCCCGTACAATGCAATTCGCGGCTTCTACGATCCCTCGGTCAACTTCGAACTGGAGTTCGATGTGGCGGCCGGCGAGGAAGAAGAAGCCGATTCGGCGGAAATAACCGCTTATCCGCTCGATGAAGCTGCCGAGGCCGCAACTGACGAAAGCACGGAAAAGCCCGACGGCCCGAAGGGCGGCGGCGCTTCCGTCGTCTCGCTCGATTCCTTCCGCAAGAAAAACTGACGACGCGAGGAGGCGCGGACCATGGCCGGCGACGTGATCAATCTGCGTCAGTTCCGCAAACGCCAGGCTCGGACTGAAAAGGAAAAGCAGGCCGAGCAGAATCGCCTTACCTTCGGCCGCAGCAAGACCGAGAAGGCCCTGACCAAGGCCTTGAACGAAAAGGCCGCGAAGACGCTTGATCACGGCAGGCTCGAGCAAGCGGGCGGCGAGGCTTCAATCGACCGGAAGAAGCCGTGACGACCGCAGCCGCAAAAGCGATTCCCACTCAAGGACTTGCGGCAGCTTTCCGAATCCGATCGGCAGCTGCTTGAATCCGTTTATGAGCATGGGGAAGGTCGTCAAGCATTCGGCCACCTTGCACGGACACCGCACCAGCTTCACTCTCGAAGAACCCTTTTGGCTGGAATTGAAATCCATCGCCAAGGACCGCGACATGCCGCTCGCGCGGCTCATTGCCGAGATCGACGACGGCCGCGGCCAGGATGGAAATCTGTCGTCGGCCTTGCGGGTCTATGTGCTCGCCTGGGTCAAGGCACGCGAAGGGACGGTGCGCGAGGCATAGAGCCACCTCCGGGAACAATGCCGTTGCTCGCCGGTCGCCTGCTACTGCACGGTAATGTCGGGAAGCAAATCGAAATTCAGGCCCTGACCAGCCGGTGGTCCGGCATTTTGCCCGCCCGGGTTGCCGGAAGGCGATGGCAACTGGCCGCCGCGCCGGGCATCCTGCGACGGAGCGACAGGCGTCTGCTGACGACCGATGCTGCGCGGCGGCAGCTGCCGCATTCTCAGCCGCTCCTCATCCTCCGCACGGCGTTCAGCGGCCGCCCGTGCTTCCGCCTCCGCCCGCATCCGCGCCGCTTCCGCCGCCGCTGCCTGACGGCGGCGCTCCTCGGCGATCGTCCGCAAGCGCTGCTGCTCACGCTCCGCCGCGCGCGCCCGGTAAAGCGCGACCTCGCGGCGCAAGCGTTGCTTTTCGAGCACATTCGCCTGTAGTGTCTCGACACGCCTGCGCTCGCGCTCGAAGGCTCTGAGCGACAGGAAGTTAGACAGCTCCGTGACATCGACCGTCACGCCGGGCGATGCAAGCAGCCCGGCATAGGAGAACCGGACGCGAGGCTCGGCTCCCGCAAGCGCCTCCTCGCCGGGACGGAAGGTCAGATCGATCGCCCCGCTCATTCGCCCTGCAGGCAAGTCGAAAGCAGCCTCCCCGCTGAAAGCAGCGTTGCCATCACCAGCGGTGACGTTCTGCGCCCTGACGGTTCCGCCTGCAATGCCGAAGGGCACCTTCACAGCGCCGACGACCGACTGGCCGGTGAAGAGCAGGTTCTCTGCAGCCTTGCGGATCGCATCGGGCGAGATATCGGTCTTCATTGCGTCCGCCGCCGCCATCAGTTGCGGCAGCGCCGCCGTATTGATGCCGTTGAGAGTAAGCCCGTTGAATGTCGCCGTTCCAGATCCGCTGAGCGATTGCACCATTGCCTGCGGCGTTGCGCCGGCAGCCTCCATCGCCACGGCAAGATCGAAGCGGCCGGTCGCCACCGGGCCCGTCGGCCGCACCCAACCCGTTTCGGCAATGTCGGCACCTGTGAGATCGAACTTCGAGCGCAGGTAGCCGGAGCCGTTGGCATTGCCGATTTGCAGCCGCCCCGCGAGCTTGCCCCCAGCCAGTCTCCCGTCGCATCGCTGAGTGCGAGTTCATCGCCCTTCCATTGCAGCTGCCCGGCAAAGCCGGTCACCGGACCGTAGACGCCTGGCCAGAAGCGCTTCGCACTTACGTTGAGCGCCACATCGAGCCCGGTCCATGCCGGTTTTACGACCGGTGCCAGCGCCAGTCCCCCGGTGCTTGCGTCGTGAACCTGCCCCAGAATTCCTTCGCCGAGCCAGGCGAGATCGAGGGCATCGACCGAAAGCTCCCCTTGCGCCTTGCCGAGGACCTTGCGGTCGATCGAAAGCGCGCCGGCAAAGCCGTTCTGGTCGGCTTTGCCCTCGATTGCGGTCACTGCGATTTTTTCGGCATCGGTCGCAAACTCGGCCGAGACCGTTACCGGCAAACCGCTGCCCATCTGCGGCAGCCCGATGCCCTGCAACATGAGATAGGGCTCCAGGTCCTCGGACTTCAGAGTGAGCTTCCCCTGCCCTTCGAGGTAGTGCGCGCGCGCAAGATCGAAGACACCGTTCGCCGCAAGCGACGTCCGCTCCGTGGTGAAGGTCAGCGAACCATTTGCCTTCGAGCCCTCCGTGCTCTGCAGCTTTATGGCAAGAATGCCGTTTGCGTCCGCTTCGAAGGGCAGCGGGTCCAATCCGGCCTGCCCCAGGAGAACGGATGTCTGCGGATTCTCGAGCGTCGCCTCCAGCAGCATGCCCTGGCCGGCGAGCGCCTGGGCGACATCGGGCGCTTGATAGCTGGCGGCTATCTTGCCTCCATTGGCGGTCCCGATCACGCCGAAGGTGAAGGGTGCGTTCCCCTCCTTGTTGCCGGCCGTCAGCGTTACGTCGAAAGCAGCGTCCGAGTAATAGGGTCCGGCCTTGATCAGCCGTGCCAGCGCCGGATGGGCCGCGCTATGCCGTCCGATCATTTCGAGGAAGGGCGTAAGCTCCTCCGCGGCGAGTTTCATCTTCGCCGACACGACCGGTTTTTCGAGCCCGCCGCTGATGCGGCCGGAAAACGCAAGCTGTGCGCCGGAAAGAGCGCCGATCGCCACGCGCTCCGCCTGCAGCTGGCCGTTCTTGAAGGTGAGTACCGCCTGAACGTCCTGCGCTTCCTCACCGAAGGCGGAGAATGTCTCGGCGGAAAGGTCGGCGGCGATGGCGTGCTGCAGCAACGTCCCGGTGGAGGCGTCGCCCGCGACAAGACCGGCGAGGGCCTGAAGCGCCTCCATATCTATGCGGTTGCCTTTCAACTGCAGCGACAGCGCGGGCGGCTGCTCGGCGAAGGACTGGCGCTCGATCCTGCCGCGCAGCGTGGCCGGACCCGCCGCCACTTCAAGGTTTTCAAACTGCTGCAGAGTGTCCGTCAGATTGACCGTCGCCGAAAACCCGGCCGTTTTCAGCGTGCGTATCGCCGGATCGACCGATCCCGCCAGCCAGTTCGCGAATCCCGACGGCTGGTTCGAAGCGATGACGAGGTCCCCGCGAAAGGAGCGCTGCTCCTTGAGGCTCAGCCGGCCCTTGGCTTCCAGTTGCGTGCGGCCGGGCAGGAGTGCGACCGCATTGTCGACGATCCAGCCGGCGCCGTCGGGCCGGACGTCAAGGCGAACGTCGCGCACCGTCGTGTCGCCGATCACGATCGCCGGAAGTTTCAGACTGGCGCGTCCCGGCACCTGCGGGATCGGGATATCGGCGGCGATCGCCAGCATTGCGTCGATCCGCTGGCGTAGCGAGACGGCCGGATCGCGCCCCGTCTTGCCGCTGCTGCCGGAATTGCCGATGCGGCTGACATCGATCTGCTGGCCGTCGGCGATCAGCAGGAACCGCTGGTCCTTGCCGGTGTCGAGCGTCGCCTCGCCGGTGACGATATAGGGATCGTCGGGCGGCCCTATTTCGAAATGGTATTCCGGTACGCGGATGCTTTCATTGGTAAGCTGGAACTCGCCGTTGATACGAAGGGCGCCGTCCGCCTTGACCTCGCTGGCGGGCCGGTTCTCCGTGAGCGTGAAGCGCCCGGCATAAACCGGTCTGAAATCGACGATCTTCAGATCGCCGTCGAGCTCCACGCCGAAGGGCCGTTCGTCCGGCACCAGCCGCGCCCGCAGGCTCAAGGCGCCCGTTTCGTCGACGGTGTTGCTCGTCAATGAGAAGCTTCCCGCCTCACCGTCGAGCGTCGCACGGCCCTCGACCCTCCAGGGCCCGGCGAGCGTGCGGGCCGAGAGGTCGGCGGAAAGCTCACTGACCCGGCGCGTGCGCCCCGTCTGCTCATCCACGAACTCGATCTCGCCGTCGGCGATCTCCACCCTCTCCAGGATGACCGTGTTGGCGGGAATCGCGGCGCGCGACCCGCGTGCCCAATCCAGCGTGCCATCGGGCTGGAGCCGGAGCCGCGCCTTCGGCCGGTCGAGCCGCATGTCGAAGATCAGTGCCTCGCCGCTCAGGAAGGGCGCAAGCTCCGCGCTCATCGAAAACTGCGCGACCTGAATCAGCGGTGCGCCGCCGTCGCTCGCTCCGACGCGCACGTCGTTGAGCGTGACCGTAGGAAAGGGAATGAGACGCGCATCGACGCTGCCATGGACCACCACGGGCTTGCCCATGATGCGGCTTGCCTCCCGCTCGAAATCGGCACGGAAGCTGGTCCAGTCGATAAACAGGGGTGCGATCAGCGCGGCAAAGAGCGCGACGACCAACAGTCCTCCGAGGGTAACCAGAATTCGCGCCAGCACCGTGTCACATTCCCGTCAGTTCGTCCGTCCCTTGCATTGCGGCTTTGAGCCGGTTTTGCAAGTCTCAGGCAAAGATCTTGCCCGGATTGAAGATGTTGTCGGGATCGAGAGAGCGTTTGATCTGCCGCATCAGATCCAGCGCATCGCCGAGTTCGGCCGCAAGAAACGGCATCTTGCCCTGCCCGATCCCATGTTCGCCGGTACAGGTGCCGTCCATGGAGAGCGCCCGCCCATTCAGCCGCTCGACGAAAGCCTCCGCCTGCGCCACGTCAGCCGCATCCGTGTCGTCGAAGAGCAGCCCCACATGAAAATTTCCATCGCCGGCGTGCCCGACGATCGGCGCGACCAAACCATGCGCAGCAATGTCTTCATGCGTCGCCGCGACGCAGTCGGCAAGACGCGAGATCGGCACGCAGACATCGGTGGAGAGAATGGCGCGCCCGGGCATGAGGCTCTTCTGCGCCCAGTAGGCGTTGTGCCGTGCCTTCCAGAGCCGTGCCCGCTCTTCCGGATTGGTCGTCCAGATGAAACCCGTAGAACCGAATTCCGACGCTATTTCGCCGAATTGACGGGACTGCAGCTCGACGCTCTCCCCGTTGCCGTGGAATTCGACGAAAAGGGTGGGCGTTTCCTGGTAGGTCAGGCCCGAATAGGCATTGCACGCCCTCATCTGCAACGCGTCCAGGAGTTCTATGCGCGCCACCGGGATGCCGGACTGGATCGTCAGGATCACGGCATTGCAGGCGTCGGCAATCGTCGGAAAAGGGCAGACGCCGCCGGAAATCACCTCCGGTATGCCCTGCAGGCGAAGCGTGATCGAGGTGAGGATGCCGAGGGTGCCTTCCGCGCCGACGAAGAGGCGCGTCAGGTCATAGCCGGCCGACGACTTGCGCGCCCGATGGGCCGTCGTGATTTCGCGCCCGCCGGCGACGACGGCCGTGACGGCGAGCACGTTTTCCTTCATGGTGCCGTAGCGCACCGCATTGGTGCCCGATGCACGCGTCGACGCCATGCCGCCGATCGAAGCGTTGGCGCCCGGATCGATCGGGAAGAAGAGACCGGTGTCGCGCAGGAAGCTGTTGAGTTCCTCCCGCGTCACGCCCGGCTCCACCGTGCAGTCCAGGTCGTCGGCATTGACCGCAAGCACGCGGTTCATCCGCATCATGTCGACCGAAATGCCGCCATGGGGCGCGTTGACGTGACCTTCGAGCGAAGAGCCCGTTCCGAAGGGGATGAGCGGCACGCGGTGCTCACATGCGATCTCCACGACCTCGCGCACCTCGGCTGCACTTTCGGGGAAAACCACGGCATCGGGCAGCTGCGCGGGAATGTAGGTCGTCGTGTGGGCGTGCTGGGCCCGGATCGCTTCACCGGTCTGGAATCGATCGCCGAAGCGTGTGGCGAGGTGTGTTTTGGCCGCCGCGATACCGTTCTCGTTTCTCGCCCCTGCCCGGATTGCGTTCACCGCCACGAAAATTCTCCTTCTCATCTCCCGATGCGCCTTCGCGGCCCCGGAAGAGCGCTCTTTCGTCTTGAGCGCCCGCACAATCTATCCCCAATTCGCACTCGAATTAAGGGCACCCGGTCCGGCGCGACAAGGAAAATACGCGAGGGCTCACTCTCCCGTCTCCACTCTCGCAAATCCGTCGCGAGCGCTTTGGACGGCTTCGAAGATCGACACCGTCCTTGTCCGCACGCGCCCCAGCCGGCCGGCCGGCCGGAAGCGCTTACATTTCAATGGGCTACTGTGCAAATTGGAATCACTTTGTCCAGAAGTTCACCGGTTTGGAGCGGCACCGCGTTAAAAAATTACCGCCGGTGATACCGGCTTGTCACAAGTCCGGCCGAGTGCAGGGCACCGCAGCGAATGCGTCTTTTGTTTGCAGGCCTATAGGATATCAGGCCTATAGGATATTATGTCCGGAAAGGGAGAACGTTCGCATGTTCGGGCTGCTTGCTTTGATCACCGCGTCGATTTTCTTCGGCGCCGCCATTTACATCAATGTGGCTGAACAGCCTGCCAGACTGGCGCTGGACGGAAGTGCAGCGTTGCGGGAATGGGTACCCGCCTATCGGCGCGGCTTCGAGATGCAGGCTCCTCTCGCGATCGTCTCCTGCCTCCTCGGCGCTGTGGCATGGTGGCAGTCAGGCGATGCGCTCTGGGGTTTGGGAGCGGCCGTCATCATACTCAACTGGCCCTATACGCTTTTCGTCATCATGCCCGTCAACCAGCGCCTGGAGACGACCCGTCCGGATCAGGCGAATGCGGAAACCCGCGAACTGATCGAGCGCTGGGGCAGGCTCCATGCCGGCCGCAGCGCCCTCGGTGCGCTCGCTACCCTCATCTATCTCGCTGCCGCAGCAGGCGGCTTCTGACGATCCGCGGCAATTGCGCCGCGCCACCTGCCGCTGCCTCAGATTTCGACCATGTCAGATCTTGAGCACCTCGGCCGCCTTCATCTCCTCCAGCAGCTTCCGCTCCTCGTCGGCATGCGGCTTGGTAAAGCGGGCAATGACCAGATAGGCGACGGGCGTCAGATAGAGCGTCACGACCACCGCCAGGCCCAACCCACCCACGAGCACCCAGCCAAGGGCGATGCGCGCTTCGGCGCCGGCACCGCTTGCCAGAACCAGCGGTACCGCGCCCACGACAGTCGCGATCATTGTCATCATCACCGGTCTAAGACGGATATTGGCGGCATTCTCGATGGCGCTGCGGACGTCCTGCCCACGGTCGCGGAGCTGGTTGGCGAACTCGACGATCAGGATGCCGTTCTTGGCCATGATGCCGACCAGCATGACGAGCCCGATCTGACTGTAGATGTTGAGCGTGTTGCCGGTCACGATCATTGCGAAGACGGCGCAGGCGAGACCGAGCGGCACGGTCGACATGATGATGAGGCCGCTCACGAAGCTTTCGAATTGCGCCGCAAGCACCAGAAAGATGATGACGAGCGCGAAGCCGAAGGTAACGAACAGGCCGTTGGCGTTCTCGTCCAGCGTCGCGGCTTCGGCAAGCGGCATGATCCGCGATCCGGGCGGCAGAAGGGGCTCGGCCATCTCCTCGACCATCGACAGCGCCTCGCCGAGTGCGAGATCGGACTTCAGGCCGGCCGACAGCGAAACGGCGCGCAGTTGCGATTCGCGGGAAAGCTGCGGCGCCACTGCCTTCTCCTCGACCGTGGCGATGGACGACATCGGCACGATGCGGCCGTCGCCGGCCTTGACGAAGATGTTCTGCAGATCCGTCGGGTCGTTGAGCGGCTCGGTGGAAGAGAGCAGTTTGACCGGATAGGCCTCTCCTTCCACGAAGATATCGACGACGCTGCTGCCGTCGAGCATCGCCTGCAGCGCCCAGGAGAGGCCACCTATGTCCACGCCCAGGTCGGAGGCGCGCTCCCGGTCGATCGTCACCGACAATTGCGCCTGGTTGGCCTCGTAGTTGAGCCTCACATTCTCGAAGCGGCCGGTATCCTCCATCGCCCTGACGAGCTTCGCCGCCGCGTCGCCCAGCTTCGTGTAATCGTTGCCGACAAGCGCGACCTGCAGGCCGCTGCCGGCACCGCGGATACCGAGGCTGTTCGCCTGGATGGTGAAGGCGCGAACCGACGGGATCTTCGAGGTCGCCCTGTTGATGTCGGCGACGATCTGGCCCTGCGTACGCTCGCGCGCTTCCCATGGGGCAAGCGTCAGGACCATGAAGCCGCTATTGGCCGAGCCGCCCTGACCGGAAATCGAGAACACATTGCTGATCTCGCCGGATTTGAGCAGCGGCTGCAGGCCCTCTTCGATGCGGCGCAGCTGTGCCTGCGTGTATTCCAGCGAGACGCCCTGCGGCGCGTTGATCCGCAGCATGACCTGCGAACGGTCCTCGTTCGGCGTCAGCTCCGACTTGAGCGTCAGAAAGCCCAAAGCGCCGGCGGCGGTAAAGAAGGCGGCCACCGCGAAGACGATGAGCGGCGCGTTGAGGCAGGCGCGAAGCGTCACGCGGTAGAAGGCGGAAGCGCGCCGGCCGAAGCGCTGCATCACCCCTCATGCTCATGCGGCTCTTTCGTCAGCATGCGCGAGGCGAGCATCGGACAGAGCGTCAGCGAGACGAAGGACGACAGGAGGATCGAGAAGGCGAGCACGAAGCCGAATTCACGGAAGAGCCCGCCCGTCTGCCCCGGCAGGAAGGAGAGAGGAACGAACACGGCCGCCAGCGTAGCCGTGGTTGCGAGCACGGCGAAGAAGACCTCGAGCGTACCGTGGACGGCGGCGGCGCGCGGACCGAGGCCCTCGGCCCGGCGCCGCACGATATTTTCGAGCACCACGATCGCATCATCGACGACGAGCCCGGTCGCAAGCACGATCGCCAGAAGCGTCAGGATGTTGATCGAAAAGCCCGCAAGATAGATCGCGGCCACCGTTCCGATCAGCGCGATCGGCATGGTTATGGTCGGGATGAGCGTCGCGCGCCAGTCGAGCAGGAACAGGTAGATGACGAGGGTGACGATGAAAACTGCGACGAAGAGTGCGATCTCCACCTCATGAATGGCGCCGTTGATGAACACGGCGTCGTCGCTGGTGATCTTGAGCTCGGTTCCGGGCGGCAGGATATCCGAGGAGATCGCGTCCACGACGCTGCGCACGCCCTCGGAAATATCGACCGTGTTCGACTGGGCCTGGCGGATGATGCCGAGGCCGATACCCTCGCGGCCGTTGGAGCGCAGCGCCGAAGTGCCCGTATCCGGGCCGAGGGTCACGGTCGCGACGTCGCGAAGCCGGACATTGTTGCCGAGCATCAGGTTTTCGAACTGCTCGGGCGTCTGGAGGTCGGCCGTCGCCCGAACGGATATGTCCTGACTTGCGCTCGTCAGCGAGCCCGCCGGCACATCGTAGGAGGCGTCGGAAAGCGCCTCGCGAAGATTGGCCACGGTGACTCCGCGTCCGGCGAGCTTCGCCTGATTCAGGTCGATCCGGAAAATCTTCTCCTGGTCGCCGTAGACGGTGACGTCGGCAACGCCTTCGACCGCGGCCAGCCGGTCGCTGATCTCGTTCTCGACGAGCAGCGTCATGTCGTCCATGCTCATCGTGTCGGAGGTCAATGCAAGGCGCATGATCGGCTGGCTGTCGGAATCCGCCTTCACAATGCGCGGCTCGTCGGCATCATCAGGCAATTGGCCGGTGATCCGGCCGAGAGCATCGCGGACGTCGTTGGCCGCCTGGCCGATATCGGTCGTGTCGGAGAATTCGAGCGTCACCCGGCTGCGCCCGAATGACGAGGAAGACGAAATGCCCTTGATGCCCTGCACGCGCGAGACGGCACCTTCGATGACCGAGGTCACTTCACGATCGATCGTTTCCGGCGAGGCGCCGTCGAACTCGGTCGTGACAGAGACCACCGGCTGGTCGACCTGCGGCAGTTCGCGGATCTCGACCCCGTTCCAGGCGGCAAGACCGGCCACGACGATCAACGTGTTGACGACCAGGGCGAAGATCGGCCGGCGGATGAAAAGTGCGGTGAAGCCCGTCTTTCCGCCCTGCCCTCCGCCTGGTTGATGGCCTCCCATGCCGATATTCATTTCGCGTCTCCCGCGACCTTCTGCTCGGCCTCGGCCGCAGGCTCGCCGGCGATCCGCACCACGCCGCCGTCGCGAAGCCGCTGCACGCCCTCGGTCACGACGCGGTCGCCCTCGGCGAGGTCCGCATCGACAAGCACCCTGTCGGGATTGCGCTGGATGATCTTGATCGGCACGCGCTCGCTCTTGTCGCCTTTGACCCGCCAGATAAAGGAGCCTTCGGAGCTCCACTGGATCGCCAGCGGGTCGACGGTGGGATATCGGTCGCCGTCGAATGCCACGGTGACCGAAAAGGACATGCCGGCGCGCAGCATGTCATCCGGATTCTCGAGTCGCGCCCGGACCCGGAGCGTCCGGCTCTCCGGGTCGAGGCGGTTGTCTATCGCGTGAACGACGCCCTGGAGTGCACGCCCTGGCTGCGCGATCGCGCTCGCGGTCACCGGCTGATCGACGGAGATCTTGCCTGCGAAGCGCTCGGGCACCCAGAAATCGACGAGGATCTGCGACCGGTCGTCCACGACGGCGATCGGCGTCGAGGTCGTGACGTAATCTCCTATATTGACGGTGATGATCCCGACCACCCCCTTGGAGGGCGCCACGATATCGCGGCGCTTCAGGTCGAGCTCGGCGGTTTTCAGCGCCAGTTCGGCTGCCTGCAGCGCGATTTCGGAGTCACGCACCTCGACGGCCGTCACTGCGCGCGCGGTGCTGAGATTGCGGTAGCGCTCGACCTTCTCCCGGGCACTGTCGCGGGTCAGCCGCGCCTGCTCGGCAGCGATCATCTGGTCGTCGCTGTCGAGGCGCGCGATAACCTGGCCTTCCGTGATCCTGTCGCCCGACTTCACCAGTATTTCCGTGAGATTTCCCGTTGCGGTCGGCGTCACCGTAACCGAGCGGATCGCTTCGCCGTTGCCGATCGCGTTCAGCCTGTCGTTGACGACGGCGCGCTCGGCAGGCTTAACGACGACCAGGGGGGCTTCCGCGAAGCCGCTGCGTCGACCCTGCCCGCGCTCGCCATTGCCCGAACCGCCCCTTGCCCCTTCGCCGTCCTTTGGTCCCGACAACGCATCGATCAACGGTTGCGAAACCCCGATCGCCGCCAAGGTCTCACCCGCGCCGGGCGCAAAGCGCACCCACGCGGCGCCCCCGACGGCGAGGACGACGACGCTGATCGCGAGCTGATTCCAAAAGCGCATTCATGTCTCCAAAAGAAAAGCTCTCCAAAAGAAAAAGCCCTCCAAAAGAAAAGGGCGCTCCAACGAGGCGCGCACCCGATGGAACGTTCCGATTTGCGCCGATTATCGTTGTTTGCAGACGTCCGGGCAATCTCGGAATGGCATCATTACGCAATTGTAACAAAAGCGATTTTGGTGGCGGCATGATGGCCCCTGCGCCCGTCCTGAACCGCACACGCTGGCGGCGGGTCGGCGGCATGTTTACAGCTTGCGTGGCTCGGCTATTCTGTTCGTCGCCGGCGGCTGTTTCGGGCCGGCTCTCGACACGAAGGGAGACGGCAATGTGCGATGCATGCGTCATCGAATCGGTCAAGCAGCGGATGATGTCGCGGCGGAGTTTGCTCCGTGCGGCCGCGGTCGGTACGGCAGGCATTGCCGCCGCCGGCATGGGGATCGCACCTCCGGCGCTTGCCGCCGGCCACGGCAGCGTCACCGATCTCACCCATGAACTTCATGAGGAGTTTCCGACTTTCTTCGGTCAGCAGCAATTCTTCCGGGAGCAGAAGTTCAAATATGCCGAACACAAGTTCAACCTGTTCGAACTTCGGGTGAACGAGCACACCGGGACTCATGTCGACGCGCCGCTGCACTTCTCCGCCGACGGCCTTTCAGTCGCCGAGTTGCCCCTCGACAAGCTGCTCGTGCCGCTCTGCGTCGTCGACATCCGCGAGAAGGCGGCCGCCGATCCGGATGCGCAGCTGACGCCGGACGACATCAAGGCGTGGATTGCGGCCAATGGAGACATTCCCGAAAACGCCTGCGTCGCCATGCTGTCGGGCTGGTCGGATCATCTCGGTACCGACAAGTTCCGCAATGCAGACACGGCCGGTAAGATGCATTTCCCCGGCTTTCACGTGGAAGCGGCCAAGTTCCTGATCGAGGACACGAAGGCAGCCGGCATCGCCGTCGATACCCTCTCGCTCGATCACGGCATTTCGCCCGATTTCGCCACTCATTACGCCTGGCTGCCGGAAGGCCGCTGGGGCCTCGAGGCGGCCGCCAATCTCGACAAGGTGCCGGCCAAGGGCGCGACGCTGGTCCTCGGCGCACCAAAGCACCGTGGCGGCACCGGCGGCCCGGCCCGCGTCTTCGCCCTCGTTTGAAACGCATGGAGTAAGCATGAGCACTGTGGCGCCGCCATCCGGTCCCGAATCCGACCCACGCGTCAAGGCCGTCTTCGACGACATCCGGGCGACTCGGAAATCGGACTTCATCAACAATATGTGGCTCTGGCTCGCCTTCGACCCCGAACTGCTGGAGCGGACCTGGGCGGAGGTCAAGGCGGTAATGGCGACGCCTTCGCCGCTCGACCCGCTGGTGAAGGAAATGCTGTATATCGCGGTTTCCGTGAGCAATGGCTGCGGCTACTGCATTCATTCCCACACCGCCGCCGCAAGGACCAAGGGAATGACGGACGCCGAGCACGCGGATCTCCTGCGCGTCATTTCGCTCGCCGCCAAGACCAACCAGCTGGCGACGGCCCTGCAGGTCCCGGTCGATCCGGTGTTCGACGCGTCCGGCAAAACATAGACGGCGGCATGCCGACCTGAAAACATCAGTCTTTCCACAGGCATGCGCGAGCGGGCGAAGGTTCCGGAATAAAAGAAGAACATCCTTTCTGGCCTTTCGGTCCCGAATCACTACATTGGGCCGCATGACCAAAGGTTTTGACGATATTCCCTTTTTCGACGAGGAACCCGCGCCGCGGAAACCCGCGGCCGCCGGCGGCGGCATCGCGGCGCGCGCCATGGCCGCCCGCGACAAGGCCCAGCGACCGGACTATGTCTCCGGGCTCAACCCGGAGCAACGGGAGGCAGTCGAGGCGCTGGAAGGTCCGGTGCTCGTGCTCGCCGGCGCCGGCACCGGCAAGACGCGCGTTCTGACGACGCGGATCGCCCATATCCTTTCGACCGGCCGCGCCTATCCCTCGCAGATCCTCGCCGTCACCTTCACCAACAAGGCGGCGCGGGAAATGAAGGAGCGCATCGGCGTGCTCGTCGGCCACGCCGTCGAGGGCATGCCCTGGCTCGGCACCTTCCACTCGATCGGGGTCAAGCTCCTCCGCCGCCATGCCGAACTGGTAGGCCTGCGGTCCGACTTCACCATCCTCGACACCGACGATGTCGTTCGACTTATCAAACAGCTCATCCAGGCGGAGGGCCTCGACGACAAGCGCTGGCCGGCCAAGCAGTTCGCCGGCATGATCGACACCTGGAAGAACAAGGGCCTGGACCCGTCGCAAATCCCCGAAGGCGATGCCCGCGCCTTTGCCAACGGCAAGGGCCGCGAACTCTATGCCGCCTACCAGAACCGGCTGCTGACCCTGAATGCCTGCGATTTCGGCGATCTGCTGCTGCATCCGATCCGCATGTTCCGTGCCAATCCGGACGTGCTGAAGGAGTATCACGCCAAGTTCCGCTACATCCTCGTCGACGAGTACCAGGATACCAACACGGCGCAATATATGTGGCTGAGGCTGCTGGCCCAGCGGACGCAGGGTTCCGGGAAGAACAACCCCTCCCCAAGCCCTGCGGCGCCGCAGTCTAGCCCCTCCCCCTCGTGGGGAGCGGTTGGGGAGGGGCATTCCCCTGGCGCCGAAGAGAGAAGGCCCACCGTCAACATTTGCTGCGTCGGCGACGACGACCAGTCGATCTATGGCTGGCGCGGCGCCGAGGTGGACAACATTCTCCGCTTCGAGAAGGATTTCCCCGGCGCCAAGGTCATCAAGCTGGAGCGCAACTACCGCTCGACCGAGCACATCCTCGGCGCGGCGGCGCATCTGATTGCCCATAACGAGGGCCGGCTCGGCAAGACGCTCTTTACCGAGCGCACCAATCCCGACGACGAGAAAGTGCATGTTCATGCCGCCTGGGATTCCGAGGAGGAGGCTCGCGCGATCGGCGAAGAGATCGAGCAGCTCCAGCGCAAGAAGCACAACCTGAACGACATATCGATCCTCGTGCGCGCCTCATTCCAGATGCGCGAGTTCGAAGACCGCTTCGTCACGCTCGGCCTCAACTATCGCGTCATCGGCGGCCCTCGCTTCTATGAGCGGCTCGAAATTCGCGATGCCATGGCCTATTTCCGCCTCGTCTGTCAGCCCGCCGACGATCTCGCCTTCGAGCGGATCGTCAACACGCCGAAGCGTGGCCTCGGCGAGACGACCGTCCGTACCCTGCACGACTATGCCCGGGCCCGCGACATCCCGATGCTGTCCGCGGCGAGCGAGATCGTCGAGACGGACGAATTGAAGCCGAAAGCGCGCAAGGGCCTCTTCGACGTCGTCGCCGATTTCCGCCGCTGGCAGGCTTTGCTCGAATCGACGCCGCACACCGAACTTGCAGAGCAGATCCTCGACGAGAGCGGCTATACCGCCATGTGGCAGGCCGACAAATCGGCCGAAGCGCCCGGGCGCCTGGAAAACCTGAAGGAACTCATTCGTTCGATGGAAGCCTTCGAATCCATGCGCGGCTTTCTCGAGCACGTCGCCCTCGTGATGGACGCCGAGCAGAACGAGAATATGGACGCCGTCTCCATCATGACGCTGCATTCGGCCAAGGGGCTGGAATTCGACACCGTCTTCCTGCCGGGGTGGGAGGAAGGGCTGTTCCCGCATCAGCGCGCCCTGGACGAGGGCGGCCGCGCAGGTCTGGAGGAGGAACGCCGCCTCGCCTATGTCGGCATCACCCGCGCCAAGCGCCGCTGTCATATCTGGTTCGTTTCGAACCGCCGCATCCACGGCCTCTGGCAATCGACGCTTCCCTCACGTTTCCTCGACGAGTTGCCGCTCGCCCATGTGGAAGTCGCCGAACAGGAGGTCTCTTATGGCGGCTACGGTCGCGGCGGTTACGGCCAGTCGCGCTTCGACAAGGCCGATCCCTTCGAGAACAATTATCAGACGCCCGGCTGGAAGCGCGCCCAGCAGCACCGCTCGGACGCCACCCGCGACAATTGGGGCACCCGCTCCGGCCACGCCATCGAACGCATCGGTTACGGCGAATCGGGGCCCCGCACCCGCACCATCGAAGGCGAGCTCGTCGCCAAGTCGACGAGCGCCGAGCCCTCCCGTTTCAATGTCGGCGACCGGGTCTTCCACATCAAGTTCGGCAACGGCAACATCGCGGCGATCGAGGGCAACAAGCTGACGATCGATTTCGACCGCGCCGGGCAGAAGCGCGTGCTGGATGGGTTCGTAGAGCCGGTGTAAGCACTTCCGGAAAAATGTGCAGCGCTTTTCCGCTCTACCCTATCCCAGCCCTCAAAACATCTTTCGATACATGACGAAGCCCGACTTCTCGGCCACCTTGTCGTAGAGCTGCATCGCCGTGTGGTTGGTCTCGTGGGTCAGCCAATAGACGCGCGGCGACCCCGCGCGTTTCGCCGCTTCGTAGACGCCGTTGATAAGCGCCCGGCCGACCCCCTTGCCGCGGGCGGCCCCATCGGTGAAAAGGTCTTGCAGATAGCAGTTCGGCTGGATCGACGTCGTGCTGCGGTGGAAAATATAGTGCGTCAATCCGATGAGCCGCCCTTCGCTTTCGGCGACCAGCGCATGCATCGGCTCATAGGCATCGAAGAAGCGCGACCAGGTCATCTGGGTGATGTCGGGAGGGAGCGCCGTTTCACCGGCTCGGCCGTAAAAGGCGTTGTAGCCGTTCCAAAGCGGCAACCACTGCTCATAGTCGAGGCGCGTTACCGGGCGTATGGCAAGATAGTCGGACATTCTCAATCCCCGTTCGCAAATTCAGGCGCACTACAACTATCTTTGCCGGAAGCCTGTGTCACCGCCCCAGCGCAAGACCCCGTTTATCCGCCCCTCGCCTGTCTCAACAGCGCGATCACCTCGGCATCCGTGGTCTGCTCGAAATCGTCGTAATAGACGCTGACCGCATGGAAAGGGGTGGGGGTGGCGAGACAGACGAGCCGGTCCACCTCGTCCCGCAGGGCGACGATCGCGCTCTTCGGCGAGACCGGAACGGCGAGCATCAGCGCCGCGGCGCCTGCCTGCCGCAGGGCTTTCGCCGCAGCTTTGGCCGTTCCCCCCGTGGCAATACCGTCATCGACAATGATGACATTGCGCCCGCTTGGAGAAATTCGCGTCTGATCGCCCAGATAGAGGACGCGGCGGCGCGCGAGTTCGAGCCTTTGCCGCTCGGTCTCCGCCTGCACGTACTTCTCGGAAGGACTGACGATACGCATTGCCTCGGCATTGAGGACGACCTGCGGCTCGTCGCTGTCGACCAGCGCTCCGAGACCGAATTCGGGATGACCGGGTGCGCCGATCTTGCGAACGATGAGGAGTTCGAGGGACGCGCCGAGGGTTTTTGCCACCTCGAAGGCCACCGGTACGCCGCCGCGCGGCAACGCCATCACCAGCGGGTCGGCGAAGTCCGCTTTCTCGGTGAGATGCGCTTCGATGGCGCGAGCAAGCCTTCGACCCGCATCGGCCCTGTCTGCAAAGGGTATGTCTGCAAAGGATATGCCTTCCTGGGCCATGACATCGCTCCCTGAAAAGCGCCGCTACCGATTGCCACAACTATGGAGAGAGTGATCGCTCAAATTGCAGCGAATTTCGCCAGCTTTCGTTAATGCGCCATCGTTACCAATGGCCTTGCATAATGGCTGAAACGCAAGCCGCACTTTATTTTAGCACGACAGGCCGTTTCGAAATGAGCTTTCTCTCCGCCATACCGGTCATCGCCCTTCTTGCCATGCTACCCGTTCTCCTTTCTCTGCGGCCGGTCGCCGCTGTTCGGGAGTTCTCCGCGGGTTGCGCGCTCTCGGCAGCTTCGGCAGGCGCTTTGACGGTCGCGGCGGCGTTGCAGGCGCCGGTCGCTGCAATGTTCGGCTATGCGGGTCTTGCCGTTTCCCTCTTCTTCGTCCTACAGGGCCTCCGCTGGTTCCTCGCATCGTCGATGCCGGCATCGCTTTGTCTGGTGCTCGCATTCACGAGCGGCGTGCTCGGCTTCATCATCGCGCTCGGCGGCCATGACAGTCCGGCCGCGGCCCTGATTGTCGTTGCGGGCGTTGTCGCGGCTCCACTTTTCGTCCTTGGTCTGGCCGCAGCCGACCGCTGGCCGAGCGAAAAGCCGGCGATCGGGATCGTAGTCGTCGGCTCCGCCGCCGTGGTTTTCACCGCCCTTGCTCATGTTCTCGGCCCATCGTCGCACGTCTTGCCGGGGCCCCCGGGCCCGCCCGCTTCGATGCTGTTTGATTTCCTGCTCGTCACCATGCGGGTGCTGTGCCTTCCCTCGTCTTCCTGGCCGTGTTCCTTACGATGCAGGCCCGCATCATCGCCGGGTTGAGGGCTATGATCGCACGCGACGGCTTGACCGGTGCGCTGTCGCGCGGGACGCTCATGGAAGAGGGCGAGCGGATCTTCGCCGAGTGCCTGGCACGCCAGGAGCCGGCTGCCTTCCTGCTGCTCGACCTCGATTTCTTCAAACAGATCAACGATCAGTACGGGCACGCCTGCGGCGACATGGCGCTCGCGCATTTTGCCGAAACCGTCTCGGCTTTCCTCGCCGGACGGGGCGTCCTCGGACGGATCGGTGGCGAGGAATTCGGCATCGTCCTGCCGGATCACACGGAAGAGCAGGCAAAGGCGCTGGCGGAGGACATCTGCCGCGTGGTGCGCGAGACGCCTGCCGGCCGCTCGCATCAGCGCATCCGTTTGACCGTGAGCATCGGGATCGCCGCCGCCATAGCGGGCGAAACGATTGCCGACGTGATGATACGCGCCGATCTTGCTCTCTACGACTCGAAGGCGGATGGACGCGACCGTTGCTCGGTGGCAAGGGATCGCCGCATCGACGCCAGCGCCCGCGCCCTCGCGGCAGCCGCCGCGCAATTGCGCGAAGCGCGTGCCGCCCGGTCGGAACTGCGCCACTCCGCGTGACTTCTCGCACGATGGATCCTGCATATCGACGGGCGTGGCGGCCGGTGCTTGCATTGCAGCATCCGCTGCCTATCTGAACGGTGCAGTTCATTGGAGGATACTCATGTTGCGCCGCATCCGTGCCTTGCTTGTCGCCGGCCTCACCGTCTCGGCCGCGGCGGTTGCGCCCGTCCACGCCGAAACCGTCGGCCAGGTCGGGGTCGACTGGCTCGGCAACGATATCAAGATCGATGCCGTGAGCGACCCGAAGGTGACCGGGGTTACCTGCCACGTCACCTATTTCGATCGCAGCGTCATCGACCGCCTGAAGAACGGCAACTGGTTCGAGGATCCGTCGAACAACTCCATCGCCTGCCGCCAGACCGGCCCCATTGCCATCGGCGATATCGACCTGTCGAAGGAGGGGGAGGAAGTCTTCCGTTCCGGACTGTCCCTCATTTGGAAAAACCTGCTGGTGACCCGTATCTACGACAAGGCCAACGACACGCTGATCTATCTGGCGCATTCGAGGCAGTTGACCGACGGTTCGGCCAAGATGTCGATCACCACGGTCCCGCTCTATGGCCAGCCGGTCACCTGGAAGAATGGGCGGCCGGAATAAGCGATCCGGCAGACGCAGCAGATCAAACGGCCGGAAGGGGAGTACGGGTTTCCGCACTCCCCTTCCGAGCTACAGCGCGCGCTTCTGCGAGACTAACGTCTGCCGCATTTTACGCCGCATACATAATTTCTTGAGCTGGTGCGCCTCGATGAAACATGCAGTAGCTGATTTCGCGCCTTACGGTTTAGGCGGCATAATACCCCGATAGTAGTCGCCCTCACCCGGGTCGAATCTCTCCTGGTAGGTACCGTTCGGAGACATCATACGACCTCCGTCGATACTCCCTGTCGCAGTCGGGTCGACCGAAGACGGAGGCAGGTTACGCGACGTCGGCATGCGCACCTGATTCTGCGTCCCCGGAGGGTGGTTCGGGTCGAGGCCCTGATAGTAGCTATCCGCAAAGGCTGGCGCCGCGGCGCCCACCAAGGCGGATGACAGGACAAATGCAGCAAATGATTTTCTCAGAGAAAGTCTCATGACATTAACTCCTATGTCCGTTAGGCATCCCACCTCCCAATGGATGCTACTGTTCAGCATACGAGCCTCCTACGGATGCTGCGGTTACAAAGATAACACCGGGCACCGGTCGAAAGCGTTTGACGATTTGTCACTTTTGCTCATCCAAGAGTGATGCTCATTACGTAACTGTAACTTGACCGCCCCCTGCACCGACCAAGGTGGCATTGCGGGCGCGTCCTCAGCCTGAAAGAGCATGCAGCGGCGGACCATCGCCTCTGAAGGCGGTGGTCCGCGAAAGCGCAATGCGCTCGAAGGCATCAGGAATGTTTAGGGACGGGGAGCCGGAGGCGCGATGCCTTGATAATAGTCCCCGTCACCGGGGCCCTGATACTCGTTCGTATAGTGCTCCCGTACTCGGCCGGGAGCGTTGCTCGCCCGGCTGCCCGGCACCGGTTCCATGTAGATGCTGCCGGTCGGCGCAGGATCGACATAGACGCTGCCCGTCGGTGCGGGATCGACATAGACGCTGCCGGTCGGGGCAGGATCGACGTAATACGGACGGGCCGGCACCATTACCGCGCCTCTGTTCTGAGTGCCCGGAGGATTATGCGGGTCGATGCCCTGATAGTAACTGTCTGCAAAGGCCGGCACGGCGACGCCGGCAAGCGCCGATGAGAGGGCAAATGCAGCGAGCGATGTTCTGAAAGAAACTTTCATGGCGTTGCTCCTGTCTGTTTCCACATCAGCTTCCAAACGCGGAGGCTGTAATCACCAGCAGACGGCTTCTCGCCAAATGCTGCCTGTGCATAACTCGTTTGGCGTGCAGGGGTTCCTTGCGTGCGACCGCTACGTTTTCACATTTGCTCGCTCCGCCGTGATGCCGATCGCCGTGCAGCAGCCGCCGAGCGTCCGCCGGCTCATGCGAAAAGGCCCGCTTTCGCGGGCCCATTCGGAAACCGTCCCTGGCGGTCCGGCAGTCATGCTTTCAGGGCCGAGCCGACCTGAAAAATCGTGATTAGGCTGCCTGGGCCAGTTCCTCGGCGATGACGGTGTCGAGATTGAGGAAGCAGACCATGGATTTTTCAAGCGCGACGATGCCGCGGCAGAAGGCGCGCTGGGCTTCCGGGATGATCTCCGGCGCGGGCTGCAGGTCTTCGCTGCGAATCGTCATCATATCGGAGACCTGCTCGACCAGCAGTCCGACGAGCTTGCCATTGATGTCGGTGACGATGATGGCGGAGCGCTCCGACGGCTCGGTCATCTTCATGCCGAGGCGGCAGGCCATGTCGATGACCGGGATCACCGCACCGCGCAGGTTTATGAGGCCGAGAACATACGGCGGCGTGTGCGGCATCGGCGTAACCGGTGCCCAACCGCGGATTTCCCGGATTGCCATGATGTCGATGCAGAATTCCTGTTCACCAAGGTGAAAGGAGACGATTTCGAGATAGGCGCCTGACTGCTTGATTGCGTTGCTCATGATCAAAACTCTTCCCAATTTTCACCGGACGCCGTTACCGACGGCGTTGATCCCGGCATGTTGCCGAATGCGCCAGCCAGTTTTCCCATCAGCGCCTTTGCTGGAGATGGAGCTGAACGCGTGGATGATTGCGCGGCCGCGGGCTTGCGAAGTGACACGGGCGCGGCAGCAGTCGCTGTTGCCGCCCCGGCCGGAGCGCCTGGCCTCGCCGGGCCTGCCCTGCCCGACGGCCGGATCGCCGCCGTGCGGATCGCCGTCTCGCGCGCCTGCCCGTGGCGGAATTGCCCGACGATCTCGCTGAGCTTCTCTGCATCCTGCGCAAGCGTATGGCTCGCCGCATTGGTCTGCTCGACCATGGCGGCATTCTGCTGCGTCATCTGATCGAGTTGAGCGACGGCGGTATTGATTTCGCGCAGGCCCGTCGATTGCTCGCGCGCCGCCATGACGATCGAGCTCATATGTTCGTTGATGCAGGCCACCTTGGCACCGATGCGGCCGAGCGCGTCGCCGGTCTCCTGAACCAGCCTGACGCCGGTCTTGACCTCGTTGCCCGAGCGGCTCACCAGAGCCTTGATATCCTTCGCGGCACCGGCAGCGCGCTGGGCGAGCTCCCTCACCTCCTGGGCAACGACGGCAAAGCCCTTGCCGGCCTCCCCCGCCCGCGCGGCCTCGACCCCGGCATTGAGCGCCAGCAGATTGGTCTGGAACGCGATCTCGTCGATCACGTCGATGATCTTGCCTATCTCGCTGGAAGCGCCCTCGATGCGGGCCATGGCGGCGATCGCCTCGCCGACGATGCGCCCGGACTCCTCGGCATTGATGCGGGCCTCGTCGACCATATGGCTTGCCTCTTCGGCGCGCTCGGTCGCTGTCTTCACAGTGACGGTGATTTCCTCGAGCGCGGCCGAGGTTTGCTCCAGCGATGCGGCCTGTTTTTCCGTTCGCCGAGCCAGATCGTCGGCCGCGCTACGCATCTGCCGCCCGTTCGATTCGATCGAGGCGGTATTCTCCGTGACACTCGAAAGGACATGGCTCAGCCGTTCCACCGTGTCGTTGAAGTCGCGGCGCAACGCATCGAGCCCGCTATCGAAAGGCTCGCGGATGGCAACCGCCAGATTGCCGTCTGCAAGCTGATTGAGCGCTCCGCCGAGGGCTTCGACTGCGGTCTTGATCCGTCCGATAGCCTGCTCGCGCTCCGTCTCGTGCCGCTCGCGTTCCGCCTCGATTTCCTGCCGACTCGCCCTCGCCCCCTCCTCGAGCGCGCGTTTCTCGATTGCCGAGACCCGGAAAAGCTCCACCGAACGTGCCATCTCGCCGATTTCGTCGCCGCGGTCGAGCCCCGCCACTTCAGTCGTGAGCTCGCCCGAATGTATTCGCCGCATGCCGTCGCGCAGACCGAGGATGCCCCGGCGCAAGACGTTCCCATGGAACCAGATAAGGCCGATCAGGGTCGCCATTGCCAGCAAACAGGCGGTTGCCTGGAGCATGAGCGCATGCTCACCACTGGTGCGGACATCTGCGATGCGCGCCGCGGCCAGACCGGCTGCGGCATCGGCCAGTTGCGCAAGCGATGCGCCAACGCGCTCGCCTGCGGCGTCGATGACATCGTCGATGCGGGCGAATTCCTCGCCTGGCGCTCCGGCCTCCACGAGCGCTTTCAGGTCCTGCTCGACGGCCTTGCGCAGTTGGGCGATATCCGCTTCGTAACCGGCAAGAACTTCCGGCTTGCCGACAAGACGCGCGAGCGCCTCGAGATCGGCTTGCCTGCCCTCGATGACTTCTGCCGAGGATTTGATCTGGGCCGCACGCTCCGGCTGTATCCGGCGTTCGCCGCGGTCGACGATGGTGTCCATTGCCGCAAGCACGAGCTTCAGGCGGGCAAGGCGCATTTCCTCTATCGTTCCCATGTCGCGCTGAGCGACAACCGCCTTGTCGAGCGCCTCTTGCGAGCTGCCTTGCTCATAGAGGCCGACGGCGAGAACGGAACCGAAACCGAGAAAAGCTGCCCCCGCAAGCGTCGCAAGGCGTTGGCTGACGGAGAGCGTTCTCCTGGCGGATGCAAGGGTGTTCATCGATATGACAGTCCATAGCTGGACCCGCCGCGGCAGGCGGGGTCCTCCGTTGCGATCGATGCGGAAAACCGGGCTCGATCAAACCGGATGACCTCATGTCATATCGAAGTGGTTCACTTCTCCGCGTCTGTGGACAGTGGCAAACAGACCTTAAACAATCGCTAAAACACGGGCCGCGACTTTGCGGAACTTCGCGCGTTTCGACCGCTGCTGCCCTTTTCCTTCCGTCTCATGGTGTTATGATCGCCTTATGCGCACGGACACCAAAAAGTCGCTCTCTCCCCTGATCTTCGCCCTTGCCACGGGCGTGCTCGCGCTCGTCTTTCTGCTCGCCTTCAGGGGCTGGATCGCGAATGGCGCCGACATTTTCCTGTCGCTGGCGCAAGCCGGTCTCGCCTGGTGCATTTGAGACGCATCGCCTCGAGCACACCTGCGGCAATTGTCCCCTTTGCACCCGTGTGTCCGAAGCGGTATCAACGCTACATTCCTGACGGCCCGACGGCGCCGTGCGTCCGTTTCAGATGCGTCGGGGCAGCAACAGACTGGTGGCAATAATGAAATCCATACGCATCGTTCTCTGGGTAGCCATTCTCGTCATGGTGGCCGTCCTCGGCTGGCTGACCTTCGACATGACGCAGTCGAAGCAGCAGGCCGCATCCGGCCCCTTCGGCGTACCCTTTACCCTCGTCGCCCAGAATGGCGAGCCCATCACCGAGAAAGCGTTCACCGGCAAGCCGACGGCGCTCTTCTTCGGCTTCACCCATTGCCCGGAAGTTTGCCCCACCACGCTGTTCGAACTGAACGGCTGGCTCGACAAGGTCGACCCCGAGGGCAACAAGCTGCAGGCCTACTTCATCACCGTCGATCCGGAGCGCGATACCCCCGAAGTGCTCGGCCAGTATGTTTCAAACGTGTCCAAGCGCATCACCGGTATCTCCGGTCCGCCCGAAAAGGTGCTGGAAATGGTCAAGGGTTACCGCGTCTATTACAAGAAAGTCCCCACCGACGAGGCAAAGCCGGACGGCGACTACACAATGGATCATACCGCCTCGGTCTTCCTGCTCGACGCCAACGGCCAGTTCAGCGGAACGATCGCCTATGGCGAAAGTCCCGAAACGGCCGTCAAGAAGCTGGAAAACCTCACGCGCGGCTAACAAGGTTTGCCCGTGTATCCTGCGGGCGCCGGCAATCCCGGCGCTTGGCCTTTGTACCTCATTCATGATAGCGGCGAACCGCCCACAACGCGCGCATCCGTTCGGACGCGCCGAAGCCACTGTGGCCCTTTTGAATGGCTGCATGCCGAAGGAAAGCACCGTGAGCGAGATACGCCTTTTCGTTACCACTACCGAGAAGCAGGCGGCCGCCGTCCTCGACGTCATGAGCGCAATCTTCGAAGAAGACGATTACGCGATCGCGACCATGGAGATCGACGAGAAGCGGGATGTCTGGGAGGCCTCCGTCTACATGATGACGGATGAAGAGGAGAGCGTGAGATCACGCCTCGCTCAGGCACTCGAAGCCGAATTCTCGCACCTTCCGATCGAGCGCCAAGTGCTGCCGGATGTCGACTGGATCGCCAAGTCGCTGGAGGGCCTCGCCCCCGTGCGCGCGGGCCGCTTCGTCATCCACGGCTCGCACGATCGCGACAAGGTGAAGCCGGGCGAGATTGCCATCGAGATCGATGCCGGTCAGGCCTTCGGCACCGGCCATCACGGCACGACCGCCGGCTGCCTCGAAATGCTTGCCTCCGTCGCCCGATCCCGGCCTGTCCGCAACGCGCTCGACCTCGGGACGGGAAGCGGCGTGCTGGCGATCGCCGCCTGGAAGCTCCTGCATGTTCCGGTGCTCGCAACCGACATCGATCCGATCGCAACGCGCGTCGCCGCCGACAACGCCCGTCGCAACGGCGTCGTCAACGGCTTGACCTTCGCCACGGCGCCCGGCTTCCACTCGACCACCTTCAGCGCCAACGGCCCCTTCGACCTCATCATCGCCAACATTCTGGCGCGGCCGCTGATGAAGATGGCGCCGCAACTTGTGGCCAACCTCGCTCCGGGCGGTTCGGTCATCCTCTCCGGCATTCTCGCCGAACAGCGCTGGAAGGTGCTCGCCGCCTATAACGGCCAGAACCTCAGACACGCGTGCACCATCTGGCGCAATGGCTGGGTAACCATTCATCTGACCAGATAAGTCACGCTTGTCGCAGACGCGTCCGGTCGCGGCGTCCGCTTCAGTGTTTCTATGAAACGTTGGAATGCCCTAAAGCGCATCCCTGATCGGGAACATGTCTTCGCCGTAATGATGAAGCCTCGTGTGATGTCGGCGGCATAACCACCGCACCTTCAAAGGCTCGTCGTATTGATCGTGATGAGCATCGACCGCTTCGATCCCGCAAACCTCGCACGTTTGCTTTTCCAGCTCGCCTGCCTTCACGGCTCGCTGCACAGCGAGATGAGCGTCATATTTTCCCGGATTGGCACGGCGCCAATTGGCTTGGCGGGTATCGGTTTTCAGCATCGCTGCTCTACCTCTGCATGCTCCGTTTGAGAGATATCCTCGCATGTCGACCGTAAGCGGGCATATCACGAAGCAAACCGTTCTTCATTTGTTTTCCCGTGGACATCGCCTCTTTCCACAGGAACCTCCGTATCGACCGAAACGGGAGCCGAGAAAACGAAAAGGCCGCCCGGTCCATCATGACGGGCGGCCTTCTCGAAACAAAGGCGATGCCGAAGCATCGCCTGCTGACCGGCTTTTGGCCGACCATACCCGCGAGCTTGAGGAGGAGGAGCGCTCAAGCGGGCTCTACCGTTCCGAAGCTGGCCACCCTGAGGGAGGAGGAGAACAGATGACCAACTATTCTCGGAACTGCAGTCTTTTGAACCGGCGGACGTTCGTCCGTGTTCGTTGAGGCGGCTTATAACCTATAATTCCGATAGAGAAAGCCACATTCGGGCATGGGTGCCATGCGCCGCGTGCATATGTATTACAAATGAGCAAATGGCTGCCCGAGGTGCCGGACGTTCACGCGAATTTCGCCTCCCTCTCCGGGAGCGGATCTTAAGTTGTTATTTTATGCGGGTCGTTACCCCAAAACCGCTGCACACTTTTGGAAGAGATGCATTAACATGCTCGTCTCACCTGCGGTTCTCCGCCAAGCTTACCGGGAAAGTCCATGTTCCAATCCTTCGAAGTCACCTCCACGCCCCAGTTCGGCAAGGAGAGAACCACCGCCCTGCGTGCCGCCCTCGCAACCCTGGGCGTCGATGGCTTCCTCGTGCCGCGTGCCGACGAATTTCAAGGGGAGTATGTGCCCCGCAGTTCCGAGCGGCTGTCGTGGCTGACGGGCTTTACCGGTTCGGCCGGTGTAGCGCTCGTGACGCAGCGCGAAGCGATCGTCTTCGTCGACGGCCGTTATGTAACCCAGCTCAAGGAGCAGGTGGACGGCAGCGTCTTCACCGGCGGCGATCTCATCGGCGAACCGCCGCATGTCTGGCTGGAGCGCCATGGCCCCAAGGGCTTCCGCCTCGGCATCGATCCTTGGCTGCACACCGCGGCGGAAGTTCGCCGGCTCGAAAAGGCGCTGACGGCGGTCGGCGGCAGTGTCGTCCTCCTCGACCACAATCCGCTCGACCGGCTCTGGACCGACCGTCCCGCAGCGCCGCTCGGCCCTGTGACGATCCAGCCGGTCGAGCATGCGGGACAATTGGCAAGAGACAAGATAGCGGAGATCGCGTCGGGCGTTTCAAAGGCGAAGGCCGCGGCCGTCATACTTACCGATCCCTCCTCCGTCGCCTGGACCTTCAACATCCGTGGCAGCGACGTGCCGCACACGCCGCACCCGCTGGCACGCGCCATCGTCCATGCGGACGGCAGCGCCGAGCTTTTCCTCGACAAACGCAAGACCGGCATCGAGCAGGAGGCCTACCTGACGCAGCTCGCCGATATAATGGCGCCTGCCACCTTCGACGATCGGCTCGCCGCCCTCGCCTCAACCGGCGCAGCCATCATGATCGATCCGGATCTCGCCCCCTTTGCGATCGGCGAGCTGATTCGCAGGAAGGAAGGTTCGGTGGTCGAGGCGGTCGATCCCGCCCGCCTGCCACGCGCCTGCAAGAATGCAGCCGAGATCGCCGGATCGACCCGGGCGCACCTGCAGGATGGTGCGGCGATGGTCGAGTTCCTCGCCTGGCTGGACGCGAGGGAGCCCGGCAGCGTCACCGAAATCGGCGCAACCAGGCAATTGGAGGCAATGCGCGCGGCCGTCGGCGAGCGCATGCAGAACCCCCTGAAGGACGTTTCTTTCGACACGATCGCCGGCGCCGGTTCGCATGCCGCAATCATGCATTACCGCGTCACGAACGAAACCGACCGGCGGATCGAGGCGGGTACCATGTTCCTGATCGACTCCGGCGCGCAATACATCAACGGCACGACCGACATCACCCGCACGGTCGCGATCGGCGCGGTGCCGGAAGAACAGAAGCGATTCTTCACGCTCGTGCTCAAGGGCATGATCGCAATCAGCACGGCGCGCTTCCCGAAGGGGTCACGGGGCGTCGATCTCGATCCGCTCGCCCGGATCGCACTGTGGAAGGCGGGCGCCGATTATGCGCACGGGACCGGCCACGGTGTCGGCTCCTATCTCTCGGTCCACGAAGGACCGCAGCGCATTGCCCGGCTTGCCACGCAGGAATTGCTGCCGGGCATGATCCTGTCCAACGAACCCGGTTACTATCGCCCCGGTGCCTTCGGCATCCGCATCGAGAATCTCGTCGTCGTCCGCCAGCCGGAGGAGATCGATGGCGGCGACCAGCCGATGCTCGGCTTCGGCACGCTGACCTTCTGCCCGATCGATCGCCGGCTCGTCCTTCCCGCCCTGCTGACCGACGACGAGCTCGACTGGCTGAATGCCTACCACGCAGAAACGCGGGAAAAGCTGATGCCGCTGCTGTCGGACGCGGAGACGAGAGACTGGCTGGTCAATGCTACGGAAGCAATCGCACGGTAGCGCGGAACCGGGCGGCCCGGCGGTGTGGGCTGGGGCTGGGGTACCGCCGGGCCTCCGTTGGGAGGGTCGATTTCTCAACCAACAGCATGGTTATATTTGCGGCGACGCTTTCGCGTAACCCGCGAATTTTACTGGATCGCAGCCTTAGAGCATCTCATAAGACACACAAAGGTCGCTGCAGGAACCTTTTCGGGACTGCAATCTCTTCTCCTTCCTCATCCCTGCGCATGTCACAGAGATGAGGACAGCGCCGCGCCTGCGGCGCGACGAGCACAGGGATGAGGCGATCAAAAAAGCCGCGGCGGGTAGCCCGAATCTCGACAGGCCTTCATCCGACAATCGTCTGAATGCCGAATCACGGCGCGTTCCCAGTCAAATACCGAGCATCGTCTTGGCTTGGCCGAGCGCTGCTTCCGAGCCCGCATGGTCGCCGGCCTTGTGCAAGTCTTCGCCCTGCTGGCGCAACTGTTTCACCTTGGCCATGTCGGCCTCGGACAATGATGCGTTGGGCATGGCCGCATCGATGGCCTGCATCATGGAGGGGCACTGATTCGCAAAAGCGGGGACAGGCGCAAGCGCGAGAAACAGCGCAACGGAAATTCTGGTAATCATGGTCGCTCCTCCGTGGGCCGGGGGCGGCTGCCTCCCCGGCAACGAGAGGATGATAGTCCAGAACCGGCCCGGCGCCAATCCGAGCGGCCGGACCCGTGCTCAGGCGGGCGGGAACCTACATGATCAGGTGCCGGATCGCCATGACCGCGATCCAGCCGACGAGCAGCATACGAAGCGTCGAGAAGCGCAGCCCGATGACGAAGGCGACGAGCATCGCTGCGGCGACGTCCATGCCACCATAGACGAAGGCGGGCGCCACCAGCGTCGTCAATACAGCCGCGGGGACTGCGTTCAGCGCAGATTCGATCCGCGGGGAATGTACTTCAGCTGCGTGATGAGCACGTAGCCACCGAAGCGCGTGACATACGTGGCGACTGCGGCCGCAACGATGAGATAGAGCAGATCGAGGTGTTGCGCGTCCAAGGATCAGGCCTCCTTTTCCACGGCGTGGGCTTCGATCGCCGGTCGCTTCGGCGGCATGCAGGCCGCGAGCACGATGCCGGCAAGCGCGCCGATGCTGACATGCCAGGGGGAGCCGACGAAATGCATCGCCGCCACCGAGGCGACGGCGCTCACGGCCACGATCGGCAGAAAACGGTCGCGTGTGCGGAAGCTCATCACCAGCCCCAGAAAGTAGATCGGGAGGAGCACGTCGAGACCGATCGCTTTGGGATCGCCGATCAGCTGCCCGAAAATCGCACCGATCAGCGTATTGATGATCCATGGAACATAGATCACGACGCCGAAGCCCGCATACCAGGCGAAGGTGACCGGCAATCCGCGCTCGCCGCGCTGTTCGGTCTCTGCATATTGCGGATCCACGAGCAGAAAGAAGGCGATCAGCTTTTGAGCGAAGCTGAAATGGCGGATGTGCTTGGCGAGAGAAGCGGAATAGAGCACGTGGCGGAAGTTGACCGCAAAGACCGAGAGCACCACGAGCCAGGGCTGCACGTTGCTTCCGAAGAGTTCTATGCCGACCATCTGGCTTGCACCCGCATAGACGGTGGCGCTCATGAATACCGCATCGGCAATCGAAAAACCGTTATCCACCGCAAGCGCGCCGAAAAGCGCGCCGAAGGGCGATGCCGCCAGCATGATCGGAAAGCCGCCGCGAAGCCCTTCCCGGAAATCGCCTCTGCTCATGAAATTCTCCCGCGGGGGCCGCTCGTAACGAGCATGCCGGCAGATTGACTGCCGGACAGATAGGGGCTGCCGCACATCGCGACAATTCAATTACTCTGATGCGGCGATTGAATTTTCTGATGGTTGGGCGCGCGTCATTCCAAGCGCACGGAAGACCAGGTGCTCGGCCGGCCAACCATAAGAAGGCGGACGCAAGGAAGGCGCCCGCCCCGACACGTCAGCGCTTTACCTGAAACGTGTGCTCTATGCCGGGAAAAGTGCGTGCCTTCACCTCGTTGGCATAGGCCTCCGCCGCCTTTGAGATCGTCGGTGCCAGTTCGGCGAAGTGCTTGACGAAGCGCGGTTTGAAATCGTTGAAAAGACCCAGCATGTCGTCCGATACCAGGATCTGGCCGTCGCAGGCCGGCGAAGCGCCGATGCCGATGGTCGGCGCGCGCAGCGTGGCGGTTATCTCGCGGGCGACCGGCTCCACCGTTCCTTCGACCACGATGGCGAAAGCGCCGGCATCGTCGATCGCCTTGGCGTCGCGGCGGATCTTGGCCACTTCCTTCTCGTTGCGCCCGACCGAGCGGTAGCCGCCCGTCGTGTTGACGAGCTGCGGCATCAAGCCCACATGGCCGAGCACCGGAATGCCACGGCTGACAAGGAATTCGACCGTCTCGGCCATCTCGGCCCCGCCCTCGAGCTTCACTGCGCTGCAGCCCGTTTCCTTCAGGATGCGCGCGGCGCTGCGGAAGGCCTGTTCCTTGGATTCCTGATAGGCGCCGAAAGGCAGGTCGACGACGACACAACAGCGCTCCGAACCGCGCATGACCGCCTGGCCATGCGCAATCATCATGTCGAGCGTGACGCCGACGGTCGTATCGAGGCCGTAGAGAACCATGCCGAGCGAATCGCCGACGAGGAGGAAATCCACATGAGGATCGAGAAGACGTGCGATCGGCGTCGTATAGGCCGTCAGGCTGACGATCGGGCGCTCACCCTTCAGGGCTTCGATGCTGGCGGGGCTGAGCCGCCGTTTCGTGGTCTGGACGCTCATTCTCAGGCTACCTTTGCAAAACGGGCGGATTTCGGGGCTATGACGCGGTTGTCGAGCAGCTTCGTGGTGCCGAAGAGGACGAAGAGCAGGAGCAGGACCGGCTTTTCTCCGATCTCGCCGACGGGCTCAAGCGTTTCCGGGTCGCGCAGCGCCACCACTTCGGGCCGCGCCAGGGGCTCGCCGGCGAGAAACTCCAAGACACCCTTCTCGATTGCGGCCGGTTCGGTGACGCCGCTTGCGATCAGCCGCTCGGCCTCGTCCAGCGCCTTCGGCACGATCGCGGCTGCACGCCGCTCTTGTGTCGTCAGATAGACGTTGCGCGACGAACAGGCGAGCCCGTCCTCCTCGCGCACCGTCGGTACGCCGATGACCGTAACCGGCTGCGCCAGATCCTCGACCATGCGCCGGATGATCTGGAGCTGCTGGAAATCCTTTTCGCCGAAATAGGCGCGGTCCGGCTGGACGATGTTGAAGAGCTTGGTGACGACGGTCGCGACGCCTGCGAAATGGCCGGGCCTCACCGCGCCTTCGAGCTCGGAGCCGAGCTTCGGCACGTCGACCACCGTTTCCATCGGCCGCGGATACATGTCGGAAACGCCGGGGGCAAAAAGGAAATCGACGCCGCCATCGGTCAGCAGCGCCCGATCACGGGCGAGGTCGCGCGGGTATTTGCCAAGATCCTCGTTCGCGCCGAACTGCAGCGGATTGACGAATATGCTGGCAACGACCACGTCGTTCTCGCCGCGGGCGCGGCGCACGAGTTCCATATGGCCGACATGAAGATAGCCCATGGTGGGGACCAGTCCGACGGACCTGCCCGCGCGCCGATGCTCGGCAAGGGCCTCTCGCAGTTCGGCGATGGTGCTGATGGTTCTCATTTCGGACCCTCCAATCCGCCGGGACGTCAGACACGCCCCGCTTCGCCGATATGGCTCCTGCATCGTCAAAATGCTACAGCGACAGTTGCGCGTCCGATAAGACGCGCGGCTGCGGGCGCCAGCCCCGCGAAAAGGCAATTGCACAAATTTTGGCTGCAAGATCTATCTTGTGCAGCGCAAAAACACAAACGGAAATGGGCTCAAATTCGAAGCGCCGCACCTGATCGGCGTCTCAGACCGCGGTCGAGTACGAGGGGTCGCAAAATTCAACGAGACCTGTCGGCACGCGGCACATGTCTTCGTCCTTGGCTCATCGAAGCGAAACCATCTTCAACAAGGAGCACCCCATGCGCATGATTTTCGTCAACCTGCCGGTCAAGGATCTGAAAGCCTCGCGGTCCTTCTTCTCCGCTTTGGGCTTTACATTCAACGAGCAGTTTTCCGACGAGACCGCCGCCTGCATGGTCATCGACGACAATATCTTCGCCATGCTTCTGACCGAGCCGAAGTTCCGTAGCTTCATCGTCGGCGAGATCAGCGACACGGCAAAGGGCACCGAAGTCATCACCGCGCTCTCCGCCGGAAGCCGTGCCGAATGCGACGACATGTTCGACAAGGCTATTGCCGCGGGCGGCAAGCCATGGAAGCCGGCGATCGACTACGGCTTCATGTACGGCATCAGCTTCCAGGACCTGGATGGCCACGTCTGGGAGTTCATGTGGATGGACATGTCGGCTGAGCAGCAGGCGTGACGATCTAAACCAACGGGTCACGCGGCATCGCTCTCATCCGCCTGCCGGCACCTTCTCCCCCGTCCATGGGGAGAAGGGACTGGGAGGGGCGCCGCGAATCCCCTTCGCCCCGCTTGCGGGAGAAACAAAACACGCTACCCGCCGATCAACGCCAGCCACTCGTCCTCGTCCATCGTCTGGACGCCGAGTTCGCGGGCCTTGTCGAGCTTCGAGCCTGCGCCCGGGCCGGCAACGACGATGTCGGTCTTCTTGGATACCGATCCCGCCACCTTGGCGCCGAGACTCTCCGCCTTTGCCTTCGCCTCCTCGCGCGTCATCTTCTCGAGCGATCCCGTGAAGACGACCGTCTTGCCGGCGACGGGGCTGTCGATCGCCACGGGCAATGCCGCGCTTTCGGGCGTAACTTCGCGCAGCAGCTCGGAAACGACCTTCAGGTTGCGCGGCTCCTTGTAGAACTCGACAATGGCGCGAGCGACCACCTCGCCAATGCCGTCGATGCTGTTCAGCTCGTTCCAGGCATCTCCCGAAAAGCCTGCCGCCTCGGTCATGGCCGCCCCGAAATGCTCGTAGCTGCCATAGGAACGCGCAAGCAGCTTGGCGGTGGTCTCGCCCACATGGCGGATGCCAAGCGCATAGATCAGGCGATGAAGCGCTATCGAGCGGCGGGCATTGATCGCCTCGTACAGCTTGCGGACGCTTACCTTGCCGAATCCATCGATGTTCTCGAGCTTGTTGAGCGATTGCTCCTGGCGGCGTTCGAGCGTGAAGATCTCGGGGGCGGTGCGGATCCTCAGATTCTCGTCCTCGCTTTCGAAGAAGAACTCGATCTGCTTGGAGCCGAGGCCTTCGATGTCGAAGGCATTGCGCGAGACGAAATGCTTCAGATGCTCGACCGCCTGCGCACGGCAGACGAAGCCGCCCGTGCAGCGGCGCACGGCATCCACCTTGCCGGTCTTTTCGTTGATGTCGCGCACCGCATGGCTGCCGCAGATGGGGCACGTCGTGGGAAACCTGTAGGGCTCGGCGCCTTCCGGCCGCTCGTCCATCACCACGTCGACGATCTGAGGGATCACGTCCCCTGCCCGCTGGACGATCACCATGTCGCCGATACGGACGTCGCGCCCATCGCGGATCGGTTCGCCGGTGTTGCCGACGCCCCGGATATAATCCTCGTTGTGCAGCGTCGCGTTAGTGACGACGACGCCTCCGACCGTGATCGGCTCCAGCCGCGCGACGGGCGTCAGGGCGCCGGTACGGCCGACCTGAATGTCGATGCCCTTCAGACGCGTGAACGCCTGTTCGGCCGGAAACTTGTGCGCCGTTGCCCAGCGCGGACTGCGCGAGCGGAAGCCGAGCCTGGCCTGCAGATCGAGCCGGTCGACCTTGTAGACGACGCCGTCGATGTCGTAGTCGAGGTCCGGACGCTCCCGCTCGATATGGTGATAGTGCTCCAGGAGCGCGTCGGCGGAGAAGAAGCGCTGCATCAGCGGGTTGACCGGGAATCCCCAGGCCTTGAAGGTCTCCACCATGCCGAGCTGCGTATCCGCAGGCATGGCCGAAATCTCGCCCCAGGCATAGGCGAAGAAGCGCAGCTTGCGGTTCGCCGTCACCTTCGCGTCCAGCTGACGGAGCGAACCCGACGCCGTATTGCGCGGGTTGACGTAGAGCGGCCTGCCCTGCGCCGCCATTTCGGCATTGAGCGCGGCGAAGTCCGATTTCGCCATGTAGATCTCGCCGCGGATCTCGACGACGTCAGGCGCGTCGGCCGGAAGCGTCTGCGGGATCATGCCGATGGTACGAACATTGGCCGTGACGTTTTCCCCGGTCGTGCCGTCGCCGCGGGTCGCAGCCGTGACGAGCCGCCGGTTTTCGTAGCGCAGCGACATGGATAGCCCGTCGATCTTCGGCTCGGCCGTGAAGGCGATCGAGCCGTCCGGGAGCTGGCCGAGGAAGCGGTAGACGCCGGCGACGAATGCGCGGGCGTCCTCGTCCGAGAAGGTATTGTCGAGCGACAGCATCGGCCGCGCATGGGCGACGGGCGCGAAGGTGAGCGAGGGCGCGGCACCGACCTTCCGCGAGGGGCTGTCCTCGCGGACGAGTGCCGGAAAGCGCTCTTCGATGAGATCGTTCCGCCGCTTCAGCCCATCGTAGTCCGCATCCGAAATCTCCGGAGCATCCTTGCCGTGATAGAGTACGTCGTGGCGGGAAAGCTCCGCCGCCAGGAAGGCGAGTTCCTCGGCAGCTTCCGTTTCGTTCAATTGTTCGACGGGTTTTCTTTGATTCAGCATGGATGCGGCTCCAGAACTTTGGAGTCGCTTTTACTGCATGATTCTTAAAATCGGAATCGATTTGAGGGTAACCGATACGAAGATAAGTGAGGGCTATTCAACCGTTGCCGGCGAGCAATCGCGCAGCCGCAGCCCTTGCCTCCTCGGTAATCGAGGCGCCGGCGAGCATGCGGGCGATCTCTTCCGTGCGTGCCGCTTCGTCCATGCGGGCGACGCGGGTGGCGATCATCTCGGTCTTTTCCGCGGAGGGCCCCTTCGAAATCAGGAGATGCGTCGCCGCACGCGCGGCAACCTGCGGCGCATGGGTGACGGAAAGCACCTGCACGGTTTTCGAAAGTCGCTTCAGGCGCTGGCCGATCGCATCCGCCACGGCGCCGCCGACGCCGGTATCGATCTCGTCGAAGACGAGCGTCGGCGCCGAACCGCGGTCGGCGAGCGCCACTTTCAGCGCGAGCAGGAAGCGCGAGAGCTCGCCACCCGAAGCGACCTTCATGATCGGGCCCGGCCTGGTGCCGGGATTGGTCTGGACGTGGAATTCGACCGCATCGATCCCGTCGGCCGTCGGCGATCCCGGATCGCTCGTCACCTCCACCATGAAGCGGGCGCGTTCGAGCTTCAGCGCAGGCAATTCTTCCATGACGGCGGCCGAAAGCGCAGCAGCCGTATTGTGGCGCTTCTCGGAAAGCGAGCGGGCCGCAACGTCGAAGGCCGCCCTGGCTTCGGCGACCTGTATTTCCAGATGCTTCAGCTTCTCCTCGCCGGCGTCGAGATCGGCAAGATCTGCGATCATCCGCGCGGCAAGTGCCGGCAGTTCGGTGACGGGAACCGAATATTTGCGGCTCGCGGCCCGCAGAGCAAAAAGCCGCTCCTCGACGCGCTCGAGTTCCTTCGGATCGAATTCCGTATTGCGGAGCGCGCGCTCGACCGCCATCTGGGCATCCGCGAGCTGGTTCAGCGCCCCGTCCAGAAGCTCGACCGTTTCTTCGAGCAGGCCGGGTGCCTCATGGCTCTTGCGTTCGAGCCGCCGGACGAGCGACGCGATGAGCGGTACCGGCGAGGCGTTGCCGTTCAGAAACTCGGATGCCTCGCTGATGTCTCCGGCAATGCGCTCGACCTTCATCATGCGGGCCCGGCTCTCGGCGAGTTCCTCCTCTTCGCCGTCGCGTGGCGAAAGCGTCTCGAGTTCCTCGACGGAGGAACGCAGATAGTCCGCCTCGCGGGCTGCTGCCTCCACCTTCTCGCGGTGTTTCTTCAGACAGCGCTCGGCATCCTTCCAGCCGCGATAGAAGGTCGCGACGTCTTCCGCAGCTTCGGTCGTGCCGCCGAAAGCGTCGAGCAGCGTGCGGTGCGCGTCGGTGTCGATAAGCGCCCGATCGTCGTGCTGGCCGTGAATTTCAACGAGCGTCTGGCCGACCTGCCGCATCAGCTGGACGCTCACCGGCTGGTCGTTGATGAACGCCTTGGTGCGGCCGTCGGCCGATTGCACACGGCGGAAGATCAGATCGCCATCGTCGTCGATGCCGTTCTCGCGCAGGAAGAGCCGCGCCGCATGGCCGGCGGGAACGTCGAAGACAGCGGTAACCTGGCCTCTGTCCTCGCCGTGACGCACGAGCGAACCGTCGCCGCGGCCGCCCAGCGCGAGCGACAGACTGTCGAGAAGGATGGATTTGCCCGCGCCGGTTTCGCCGGTCAGCACCGAAAGCCCGGCATCGAAGCTGAGGTCAAGCCGTTCGATCAGGACGATATCGCGGATCGCGAGCTGGGCGAGCATCCGGTTTCATATCTTCGTTGTCGGGCGCCGGGAAAATCACGCGCCGATGAGGTTCTTTCCCGCGCGCGCGATCCAGGACGTGCCGGTTTCGCGCGGCTCAAGCCCGCCGGATTGCAGCAGCTTGTAGGAGTCGGCATACCATTGGCTGTCGGGGTAGTTATGCCCGAGAACCGCTGCCGCCGTCTGGGCTTCCCCAGTCACGCCCATCGCATAATAGGCTTCGACGAGACGGGCGAGCGCTTCCTCGACCTGATTGGTGGTCGGATATCGCTCGACGACGGTGCGGAAGCGTGAAATCGCCGCAAGGTATTCCTTGCGCTCGAGATAATAGCGGCCGACCTGCATCTCCTTGCCGGCGAGCTGGTCGCGTGCAAAGCGGATCTTTGCCTGCGCATCGTCGACATATTCGGAGTCCGGATACTTGTCGACGACGACCTGCATCGCCTCGATCGCCTTCGCCGCAGGTCTTTGATCCTGCGTCACCGACGGAATCTGCTTCGTATAGGCAAGGCCCTGGATATATTGCGCGTAGGCCGCGTCTTCCGACTGCGGATAAAGGTTCAGATAACGGTTTGTCGAGTTGATCGCGTCCTGATACTGGCCGTTGCGATAGGATACGAATGCATTCATGACCAGCGCTTTGCGGGCATATTCGGAGAACGGATGCTGCTTGTCGATCGCCTCGAACTTCCGCGCCGCTTCCGTCGTCTTGCCGGCGTTCAGGTTTGCGAGGCCCTGGTTGTAGAGCACGTCCGGCGGATCGGTCTCGGCCGTGAGTTTGGTGATGTCGATGTCCGGATCGTTCTGGCAGGCCGTGATCAGACTGGAGCCGGCGATAGCCGCAAGAACGACCGCGGCGACGCGCGCTGATCTTCTTATGTCGACAGAAACTGCAAGAACCATCGGATATTCCCGTTTCACTCAGCGCCTAGCATCGCGCCAGACTTGCGCGTTTTAGAGCAAGTTACCTCAAGACCGCAACGTCATGATCGGCAATTCATGCAAATTTGTGGCGCCCTGCAGGGCTGCACCCCTTTTCAGATGTGTAAAGCGCCTCTGGCACCGTGAAAATCGGTGCCGAAGAACACGCGTTACTCGGGGCAACGATCGAATCATCATAAAAATGCCGGCCTTTCGGCCGGCGACTGGAGAAGAATGTCCTGTGCCGTCAGGCGGACCAGGGCGCGAAGCCCGGTGCGGCAACCGCCACCATGTCCCGCGAACGGGTGCGCTGACGCGGCGTTGCCGTTTCCACCACCTCATAGGCGATCGGATCGCTGAGCAATGCCTTGAGGGCATTGGCATTCATCCGGTGCCCGCCGCGATAGGAGCGGTAGCAGCCGAGGAAGGGAGCGCCCGCCAGCGAAAGATCGCCTACGGCGTCGAGGGTCTTGTGGCGGACGAACTCGTCCGTATACCGCAGTCCCTCCACATTGATGACCGCGTTGTCGTCCGAGATTACCACGGAGTTTTCGAGTGACGAGCCGAGCGCGAAACCGCCTGCCCAAAGGCGCTCCACATCGCGCATGAAGCCGAAAGTACGCGCCCGCGACAGCTCCCGCTTGAAAACGGAAGGCGTCATGTCACCCTTCCATGCCTGGCGGCCGATCAGCGGGCAGTCGAAATCGATCTCGACTTCGAAGCGCATGCCGTCATAGGGCGTGAATTCCGACCAGGAAGCGCCCGATTCGATGCGCACCGGCTTTAGGATGCGGATATAGCGGCGCTTCTCGGCAAGCGATTGAATACCTGCCTGCTCGATCGCCTCGATAAAGGGAGCTGAGCTGCCATCCATGATCGGCATTTCGGCGCCATGCACCTCGATCGACAGATTGTCGAGGCCGAGCGCATAGACCGCCGCCATGACATGCTCGATCGTCGCGATCGAGGTTGCCGGCGAGAGGCCGAGGACGGTGCAGAGATCGGTGTTGCCGACCTGCGACGAGACGGCCCGGAATTCGCTCACCCGGCCGCCGGCAAGCACACGCTGGAACACGATCCCGGCGTCGGCATCGGCCGGCTGGAAGGTGATCTCGACTTCCGCACCGGAGTGAACGCCAATTCCCTTGAGGGTTATCGGGTTTGCAATCGTCGTCTGAAACCCGAGCAGTTCGATTCCCATTCTCGTCACTTTCAATCAAGGCGGCCTTCGGCCAAAATCCTAGAGGGTGCCACGTTGCTCAAGACACAAGACGAAGTACCGCGATCCCGCGCCAGTCGGCGGAAATCTCGTCTTCGAACTGAACAGCGCCCGATCGAATCGTATGCGTCCCCAATTCCGATGATGAAAATAAGAGTTTGGAGACACCATTCCAAATCACTGTTCGTTTCGGTTTGTTACGCAATTCATATGCGCGCAATGCAAATGACAAGCGTCTGATTTCACGCGAGAAATCGAAAATGCCCGGGCTGGCGCCCGGGCATCGGCAAGGTGAAGGAACGGTCTCCGCATGTTTCCCTGAACCGGAGCCGGCTCAGGAAAAACTGCGGCGACTGAAAGTACCACGGCGACGTTGCGCGTCCGATCGGACGCACGGCACCGTAGGTATCAGCTCGACTGGCGGCGCAGGAACGCCGGAATTTCGAGCTGATCGTCTTCATGCGACCGCATCTGAGGCGCAGCGCGACCGTGATCGTCGAGCTGGCCGCGACGCGGCGCATAGAGGCTGGCTTCCGGCGAAAGCGGCCGGCGCTGTTGCGAGGCGGCGCTTGGTGCGGCGGCGGTCATGTCGGACGAGACATTCGTCGCTTCCCGTTCACGCAGCCCGAGCGAGCTCGTGATCCGGTTCAGGAGTCCCATCGGTCCGCGTTCCTCCTGATGCACAGGCGCCGGCTGCGTCCGGTGATCCATTTCCGCCTTCACGACCGGCGGAAAGTCCTCGACCTTCGGCATGCGTACCGGCTCGGCCTGCTGCCGCACGACCGGGGTGGGCTCCTGCCGGACCGGCTGTGCCTGCATCTGCGGCTGAACGGGCGCCTGCATCTCGACCGGGCGCGGTGCCGGCTGCGCCGGCCGCATGACCGGTGCGGCCTCCGCCGGAGCGACGCCTGCGAAAAGCTTGCTCTGCGGACGGAAGGTCTCTTCCTGCAGTTGCGGCTGCGGCTGCGGCTGCGGCTGCGGTGCGGCGACCTGGGTGCGCGCAGCGATGTCGAGTTCGCGCTCCATTTCGGCTTCGCGAATGGCGAGCGCGATGTGGTCGACATTCTGCTGCTGCTGGAGCGGCTGCTGCACCGGCTGCGGCTGCGGGGCCGGCTGCAGCGAAACAGTCGGCTGCGGCTGGGCCGGAACGGCGGCGGACGGGCGGACGATCGGCTTCGGCGCTACCGGACGAAAGTCGGCGGAGCGGCCGGCCACCTCCGCGGCCGTGCGGTCGATGCCGGTCGCGACGACCGAAACCCGAATGAGGCCTTCGAGCTCCTCGTCGAAGGTCGCGCCAAGAATGATGTTGGCGTCCGGATCGACCTCCTCGCGGATACGCGTCGCAGCCTCATCGACCTCGAACAGCGTGAGGTCGCGGCCACCGGTGATGGAGATGAGCAGGCCTTGAGCGCCCTTCATCGAGGTTTCGTCGAGCAGCGGGTTGGCGATCGCAGCTTCCGCAGCGGCCATTGCGCGGCCTTCGCCGGAGGCTTCGCCCGTGCCCATCATGGCGCGGCCCATTTCGCGCATCACCGAACGGACGTCGGCGAAGTCGAGGTTGATGAGGCCTTCCTTGACCATGAGGTCGGTGATGCAGGCGACGCCGGAATAAAGAACCTGATCGGCCATGGCGAAGGCGTCCGCGAAGGTCGTCTTGTCATTGGCGATGCGGAAGAGGTTCTGGTTCGGGATGACGATCAGGGTGTCGACCGACTTCTGAAGATCGGAAATACCCTGGTCGGCGATCCGCATGCGGCGTCCGCCTTCGAAATGGAACGGCTTGGTGACGACGCCGACGGTGAGGATACCCTTGTTGCGGGCAGCCTGGGCGACGATCGGAGCAGCGCCCGTGCCGGTGCCGCCGCCCATGCCGGCGGTGACGAAGCACATATGCGTGCCCTGCAGGTGATCGATGATCTCGTCGATGCATTCTTCAGCGGCCGCACGGCCGACTTCCGGCTGCGAGCCGGCACCAAGACCTTCGGTGACGGCGACACCCATCTGGATGATCCGCTCGGCCTTGGTCATGGTGAGTGCCTGGGCATCCGTGTTGGCGACGACGAAATCGACGCCCTGGAGCCCGGCGGTGATCATGTTGTTGACGGCGTTGCCGCCGCCGCCGCCGACGCCGAAGACCGTGATACGCGGCTTCAGCTCGGTAATGTCCGGCTTCTGCAAGTTGATGGCCATAGTCCTGTTCCTTCTCTTTCCCTGGCCGCCTTGCCGAGCCGGCCAATTCCTTCAAACTCGAACACCTGTCCCGTTCGGCGCTATGCCGAGCGGTCTAGAAACTTTCTTTCAGCCATTGCCCCATGCGGGCGAAACGGCTGTTGCCGCCGAGGGTGGAGAACATGCCGCTGCCGGCGGCATGCGTCTCGAGGTCGGCGACCTGAGGGTAGATCATCAGCCCGACGGCCGTGGAGAAGGCCGGGCCCTTGGCAGCGGCCGGCAGTCCGGATACGCCGAGCGGGCGGCCGATGCGGACATTGCGTGCAAGGATGCGCCGCGCCGCTTCCGGCAGGCCTGTCAACTGGCTGGCTCCCCCCGTCAATACGATCCGCTTGCCGACGATCGGGCTGAAACCGGACCGCTGGATGCGGTCGCGTATGAGTTCCAGCGTCTCTTCGATGCGAGCGCGAACGATGCGCGAAACCAGAGCGCGCGGCACGTGCGTCGGCTGGTCGCGGTCGTCTTCGCCGATCGGCGGAACCGAAATGATATCGCGCTCGTCCGCGCTGTTCGGAAGCGCCGAACCGTGCACGACCTTCAGGCGCTCGGCATCCTCGATGCGGGTGGACAGGCCGCGCGCAAGATCGGTCGTGACATGGTGGCCGCCAAGCCCGACGGCATCCGCATGGACGAGCTTGCCTTCGGCGAAAACCGAGATCGTCGTCGTACCGCCGCCCATGTCGATGGCCGCACATCCGAGCTCGACCTCGTCATCCACGAGTGCCGCAAGGCCGCTGGCATAGGGCGTCGCGACCATGCCCTCGACCGAGAGGTGAGCGCGGTTGACGCAGAGCTCAAGGTTCTTCAGTGCGGGCCGCTCCGCCGTCAGCACATGCATGTCGACGCCGAGAACGTCACCGAACATCGCCAGCGGGTCGCGGATGCCGCGCTCGCCGTCGAGCGAGAAGCCGGTCGGCAGAGAGTGCAGGATCGCACGATCGGTGCGCAGCGACTGGTGACCCGCGGCAGCGAGTACCTTCTTCAGATCGTTCGCCTCGACCTCCTGCCCGCCGAGATCGATCGTCGCGGTATAGACGTCGCTCTGCAGGCGGCCGGCGGAAACATTCACGATGAGGCTGTCGATGGTCAGTCCCGCCATGCGCTCGGCTGCATCGACCGCAAGCCGGACGACACTTTCGACCGCGTCGAGATCGGCGATGACGCCATTCTTGACGCCCCGCGACTTCTGGTGACCGATGCCGATGACCTCGATGCTGTGCGTGCGCCCGGGCAGGATCTGGCTCTCGGCACGCGGCGTCAGGCGGCCGATCATGCATACCACCTTGGTCGAGCCGATATCGAGCACCGACACGACATGCGACCGCTTCGAGGGCAAAGGTTTCAGACGCGGAAGGCCGAAATTGGCGGATCCGAACAAACTCATATCCGCTTCTCCTGGGCTTTCAGCATTTTCTCCCTCGCCTTGAGTGCGACTTCCCGGCGCTTCACGGCTTCCGGCGTCAACTGTACGGTCGTGCGGTCTTCGAGCCTGAGATCGACGGCGGCGATGTCGCGCTCCAGCAGCTGGTGCGTGTCTTGCATACCGGCGAGCACGCTCATCGCGCGGGCAACATCCTTTTCCGGAAGCTTCACGACGACGCCGTTGTTGAGCCGCAGATCCCAGCGACGCCCGGCCACGCGCACGAAGGCCCTGACGCGGGAGCGGAACTCCGGCCAGCGGGAAAATTCATCGTAGAACGCGGCCGCCGCCGTCTCCGCGTCGCGGCCCACGAAAAGCGGCAGGCTGGCGAACTTGTTGTCCCTGAGCGGCGCGATGACGCTGCCGCTGCGCTCTATCAGGGAGAGATCCGATCCGTGCTGCCAGATACCGAAGGCTTCGCGCTCCTTGAGAACGACCTCGATCGTACCCGGATAGATCTTGCGCACCGTGACGGTCTCCACCCAGGGCAGTTCGCCGATCAGCCGACGCGCCTCCTCGATATCGAGCGCCACCAGTGAGGTCGTGCCGTCCAGGCCGAGCTGCTGGAGAATGTCGATCTCGGAGGTCTGCGCGTTGCCGGAGACGCGGACGTCCTCGATCGCGAAGCCGGCGGCAGTCGTCGAGACCTGCGCGAAGCTCTGCGTGTGGCCGCCGAGCGACATGCCGTAAAGGCCCGTGGCCACCATGAAAGCTGCGGCGGAAACCGTTCCGGTATGATTCGGGAAGCGGATTCGACCGGCGCCAAGGCTGATCAGAAAGCGCACGCCCTTGCGCAGCGGCCGCGGCAGGACGAACGCTTCATCCGCCTCGGCGACAGCGCCGGCCGGGTAACGAACCCTCTTGCCCCTTCTGCCCCTCAGCGCAAGCACGACGCGTCCTCCACCATCCACCTGAGAAATTCACCGAACTGAAGGCCCGCATGCTGCGCCATTTCGGGCACCAGGGACGTTGGGGTCATGCCGGGTTGGGTATTGATCTCGAGCCAGATCAACTCGCCCTCACCATCCCCACGATCGTCGAAACGAAAGTCGGACCGGCTGACGCCGCGGCAACCGATCGCCTCATGCGCCTTCAACGCCAGTGTTTGTATTTTTTGGTAAATATTTGGTGAAATCTGCGCAGGTATGACGTGCTTCGAACCACCTTTTACGTATTTCGAGTCGTAATCGTAGAAGGCGTGCCCCTGCGGGATGATTTCAGTGACGCCGAGGGCGACATCGCCCATGACACCGCAGGTGAATTCGCGTCCCGCAATATAGCGCTCGACCATGATGCGGTCGCCGTAGCGCCACTCGCTTGAGGTGATCACCTGAGGCGGATGCGACTGATCCTCCTTGACGATCACCACCCCGAAGCTCGACCCCTCGCGAACCGGCTTCACCACATAGGGCGGCTTCATCGGATGCTGATTGCCGAAGCTGCGCCGGTCCATGACCAGCGCCTCGGCAACCGGGATGCCGGCAGCCTTGGCGACATGCTTTGCCTGGTCTTTATCCATGGCCAGTGCAGAAGCCAGGACGCCCGAATGGGTATAGGGGATCTCGAGATATTCGAGAATGCCCTGGATCGTCCCGTCCTCGCCGAACGGCCCATGAAGCGCATTGAAGACGACATCCGGGCGCAATTCCTGAAGAACCGCTGCGACGTCGCGACCGACATCGACGCGCGTGACGCGATAGCCTTCCGCCTCCAGGGCATCCGCGCAAGCCGTCCCCGAAGACAGGCTCACCGGCCTCTCCGAGGAAAATCCGCCCAACAGGACAGCAACATGCTTGCTGCTCATTCAAACCCCCAAACAATACGCCACTATCGCGAAGCTTGCTTGCACCTGGCTGATTTCGAAGCCTCGATTCGCGTGACCGTCGCGTGAAACCACTACAACGACATTATGGTTAATGAAGTGTTTACTTTGGTTAACTCTCGCCGCGAAACGCGCTTCGGCGAAACCCGCCCAGAATCAATCAGAGACAAGATTTCCTAGCTGAATCAGAGCTTTCTGTGGCTTGCAAGGGAAATAATCTTAGGAAAGGCAGAGCCCGCCTGCGTGTGCAAGCGGGCTCTACACGGTCTTACGTGGCGCTATCTTTCCCGATCTAGCTGTCGTCGCCGACGATTTTCCATACGATTCCGGCAATGGCTGCACCGATCAGCGGTGCGACCCAGAAGAGCCAGAGCTGGGAAATGGCCCAGTCGCCGACGAACAGCGCCTGTCCGGTCGATCGGGCCGGATTTGCGGAGGTGTTGGTGACCGGGATCGAGACGAGGTGAATCAAGGTCAGCCCAAGGCCGATGGCGATGGGCGCGAAGCCCACAGGCACGCGGCCATGCGTCGAGCCAAGAATGATGAGCAGGAAAAAGGCGGTCATGACGACCTCGGTGACGAGAGCCGCCGTCAACGAGTAGCCCCCCGGAGAATGTTCGCCGTAACCATTGGCGGCGAAACTGCCAAGCTGAAAATCGGCCTTGCCGCTGGCGATCACGTAGAGCACGGCAGCTGCGGCGATCGCGCCGGCGACCTGCGCGATGATGTAACCGACGAGGCTCGCCGGCGGCATTCTGCCGGCAACGGCAAGTCCGACCGATACCGCCGGATTGAAATGGCCGCCGGAAATTCCGCCGACCGCATAGGCCATGGTCAGCACCGTAAGGCCGAAGGCAAAGGAGACCCCGAGCAGGCCGATGCCGACCTCCGGGAAGGCAGCGGCAAGTACGGCGCTGCCGCACCCGCCGAGAACGAGCCAGAAAGTACCGAGAAATTCTGCAGAGAGCTTTCTGAACATGAATATTCCCCCAAATCGAAGCAAAACGCTTCGCCGACGAGAGTTCTCCAGTATTCGATTCTCGTCAAGCGGAAGATGTATTTTCTGTCAATGCCCGCATTACGGGAAGCCCATGAATTCATGTAGGTGGGCATGTCGACTGCTCGAGCAAGCCGGGGCGATGCGCCGGTGGAATATTGCTGCGCCGGCAAGCGCATTTAGTTCGCATTTCTTACGAAATCGGACTTTCTCGATGTGAAAACTTGCGCTAAGAACCGGCCGCCCGCCTCCCAAGACGGCATAACCGCCAGATCATTTTTTTGCGTCCATGGGACAGCGAACTGATCTAACCCTCTGAAACTACGCAATTCCGGCGGGGAGAGTTACTCGCTTTCCCGCGAATTGCCACAGGAACGAACCAATGACAGACGCGACAACCTCGCTGTCGCCGCAGGATCGTGCATTGCATCGGCAGGCCGTGAACTCCCCTGCCCGGGTGCTGTTCGCCAGCCTGGTCGGCACCACGATCGAATTCTTCGACTTCTATGTCTATGCGACCGCAGCGGTGATCATCTTCCCGCACCTTTTCTTCCCTGCAGCCGATCCGACCTCGGCAATGCTGCAGTCCCTCGCCACCTTTTCGATCGCCTTCTTCGCCCGCCCGCTCGGCGCCGTGATCTTCGGTCACTTCGGCGACAGGATCGGCCGGAAGGCGACGCTCGTCGCCGCGCTGATGACCATGGGCATTTCCACGGTCATCATCGGCCTGTTGCCCACCTTTGCGACGATCGGCGTCGTGGCACCGCTGCTGCTTGCCCTTTGCCGTTTCGGTCAGGGCCTCGGCCTCGGCGGCGAATGGGGCGGCGCGGTGTTGCTCGCCACCGAGAATGCGCCCGAAGGCAAGCGGAGCTGGTACGCCATGTTCCCGCAGCTGGGCGCGCCGATCGGCTTCATCCTGTCGGCAGGAACCTTCCTCATCCTCGGCGAAGTCATGAGCGAAGAGGCCTTTTTCGCCTGGGGCTGGCGCGTTCCCTTCATCGCCAGCGTCCTGCTCGTGATCGTCGGCCTCTATGTCCGCCTGAAGATCACCGAAACGCCGGAATTCCAGAAGGCGATCGACAAGCACGAGCGTGTCGAGGTGCCGGTCGCGGCGATCTTTCGCTCGCACAAGCGAAGCCTCGTACTCGGCACCTTCGTGGCGCTCGCGACCTTCGTCCTGTTCTATCTGATGACCGTCTTCTCGCTCTCCTGGGGCACGACCAAGCTCGGCTATTCGCGCGAACAGTTCCTGCTCGTACAGATGACGGGCGTCGTCTTCTTCGGCCTGATGATCCCGGTCTCCGGCATACTTTCGGACCGCTTCGGCCGGCGCCTCGTGCTGGTGCTGACGACGATCGGCATCGGCGTTTTCGGCCTCTTCATGGCACCGCTTCTGTCATCCGGTCTCGGCGGGGCCTTCGTCTTCTCGATCGTCGGCCTCGGCCTGATGGGCCTCACCTACGGGCCGATCGGCGCGGCGCTGGCGGCCCCCTTCCCGACGGCGGTGCGCTATACCGGCGCCTCGATGACCTTCAACCTCGCCGGCATCTTCGGCGCGTCGCTGGCGCCCTATATCGCCACCTGGCTCGCGACCAATTACAGCCTCGGCCATGTCGGCTACTATCTGCTGGCGGCGGCATCGATCACGCTCGTCTGCCTGCTTCTTTCGAACGAGGAAGAGGTCTCGGGCTGAGAGATGGAATAATCCTGAAAAAGGGCCGCGTCGGATATCCGCCGCGGCCTTTTTCTTGGTCCCGATTTCGGATCAGGCCGTGGCGCGGCCGAGGAATTCCCTGATTTCATAGCCCGGCATGAAATTGCCGACCCGCTTGATTTCCCATTCCAGCTTGACGCCGGAATGCTCCATCACCCGCTGGCGCACGGTCTCGCCGAGATATTCGAGCTCGTAGCCGGTCGCCTGTCCGGTATTGATCATGAAATTGCAGTGAAGCGGCGACATCTGGGCATTGCCGATCATCATCCCGCGGCAGCCGGCCTCGTCGATCAGCTTCCAGGCCGAATAGCCGTCCGGGTTCTTGAACGTGGATCCGCCGGTCTTCTCGCGGATCGGCTGCACCGTTTCGCGATGCTGGCGCACGGCGTCCATGTCGGTGCGGATCTTGGTCTTGTCTTCCGCATAGCCCTCGAAGATCGCATGCGTGAAGATCAGCTCCTTGGCCGCGCCGGAATGGCGGTAACCGTAGCCCATCTCGGCTTTGCTCAGGACATGCCTGTTGCCCTTGCGGTCGACGGCATGGACCTCGACGACGCGTTCGCTGGTTTCGCCGCTATTGGCGCCGGCGTTCATGCGGAGTGCCCCGCCGATCGAACCGGGAATGCCGTAATAGAAGTAGAAGCCGCCGATACCATGGTCGAGCGCCATGGCGGCGATGTTCTTGTCCGGGCAGATCGCGCCCGCCTTGATGCGGTTTTCACCGGCGAGTTCGAGATCGCCGAAGCCCTTCGCCGAAAGCCGGATGACGACCCCCGGAATACCGCCGTCGCGCACGAGCAGGTTGGAGCCCACGCCGACGACCATTACCGGCACCTCTTCGGGCACCAGCTTCAGGAAGGCGACGAGGTCGTCGGTGTCGTGCGGCTGGAACATGAGCTCGGCGAGACCGCCCGCCCGAAACCAGGTAACGCGGTCCATCGGCGCATCGGGCGTGAGACGTCCGCGGATTGCAGCGACGCCGTTTCCGAGCGAATCGAGAAGTTTCTGACCGTTGACCTGTTTCATGCTCGATTTCCTGAAATTTCCGCGAGCTGCTTGGGCAAGGCCGCGGCCCAATAGGTAATGCTGCCAGCTCCCAAGAGAACCACAAAATCGCCCGGCTGTGCAATCTTCGCGATAACGGGCGCCAGTGCCTCCTGTCCGGGGATGTGGCGGGCATCGCGATGGCCGGCAGCCTTGATGCGGTCGACAAGCGCTTCCGAACTGACGCCCTCTATGGCTTCCTCGCCGGCCGCATAGACCGGAGCGAGCAGGATCGTATCGGCGTCGTTGAAGCAGGATGTGAAGTCTTCGAAGAGGCTCGACAGGCGCGAGTAGCGATGCGGCTGGTGGACCGCGACGATGCGCCCCTGGCACGCCTCGCGCGCCGCCCTCAGGACCGCCCTGATCTCGACGGGATGGTGGCCGTAATCGTCGAAGATGCGCGCGCCGTTCCACTCACCCGTCAGAGTAAAGCGGCGTTTCACGCCGCCGAAGGTGGCAAGACCTCTCGCAATGTCCTCGGGCTTGATGCCGAGCCGCTGTGCGACCGCCACGGCAGCCGTGGCGTTGGAGACATTATGGCGTCCGGGCATCGGCAGCCTGAGGTCCTTGATCGCGATCACCTGGCCCGTGCGGCGGCGGCGGATCTCGATATCGAAGATGGAGGTCGCACCGTCCATGCGGATATTGTGGAAGCGCACGTCGGCCTGGGGGTTCTCGCCGTAGGTGACGACCTTCCGATCCTCGATCTTGCCGACCATGGACTGGACCTCCGGGTGGTCGAGACACAGCACGCCAAAACCGTAAAAGGGCACGTTCTCGACGAACTGCCGGAAGGCCGCGCGCACGGCGTCGAAATTGCCGTAGTGGTCGAGATGTTCCGGATCGATATTGGTGACGACCGCGATGTCGGCCGGCAGCTTCAGGAACGTGCCGTCGGATTCGTCTGCTTCGACCACCATCCATTCGCCGGCGCCCATGCGCGCATTGGTGCCGTAGGCGTTGATGATGCCGCCGTTGATCACGGTCGGATCGAGGCCGCCCGCATCGAGCAGGGCGGCGACCATCGAGGTCGTCGTCGTCTTGCCATGGGTCCCGCCGATCGCAATTGCATTGCGGAAGCGCATCAGCTCGGCAAGCATCTCGGCACGCCGCACGACCGGCAGGAACTTCTCGCGGGCAGCGATGAGCTCGGGGTTGTCCTTCTTGATCGCCGTCGAGACGACGACCACCTCGGCATCGCCGAGATTTTCCGCTTTGTGCCCGATGGAGACGCTGATGCCCTTTTCCCGCAGACGCTGCACATTGGCGCTGTCGGCCTGGTCGGAACCCTGGACGCGATGGCCGAGATTGTGCAGGACCTCGGCAATACCGCTCATGCCGATGCCGCCGATACCAATGAAATGTACGAGCCCGATCGTCTTCGGCATCTTCATGAGCGTGTTTCCTTGAACTTCGCGACTGTCGAGCCGCTGGCAATAGCCTCTACCAGCAAGGCAAGCAAGCGCGCGGCATCCGGCTTGCCGGTCTGGCGGGCGCCGGCCGCCATCTGCGCCAGCGCATCCGGGTTGCTCATCGCATCCGCAAGGATGCCGGCGAGCCGCTCGGCGCTGAGCTCCACCTGCGCGATCACGCGCGCCCCCCTTTCGCGGCGAGTGCCGCGGCATTGGCTGCCTGGTCGTGGTCGAGAGCGTAGGGATACGGCACCAGGATCGCCGGGCGTCCGATGACCGAGATTTCCGAAACGGTGGACGCGCCCGAGCGGCATATAACGAGCTGCGCCGAAGCGATCCGACCGGCCATGTCGGTGAAGAAGGGAGATACCTCAGCGGGAACGCCGAGCTTCTCGTAGACCGCGATGACGCCTTCGCGGTCCTCGGGCCGGGCCTGCTGCGTCACCTTCAGCCGCTGGCGCAGCGCGTCGTCGAGCCGGCAGACCGCCTGCGGCACCGTTTTCGAGAAGAATTGCGCGCCCTGGCTGCCGCCGAAGACCACGAGATGAAAGGGCGCATCGCCGGCAGCCGGCGCATAAGGAAGCCCGGCAGCCTTCAGCACCGCCGGACGCACAGGATTTCCGGTCGCCACGGTCTTCGCCGCGAAGGCTCCGGCGCCTTCCGGGAGAAAGCCGCCGGCGACGGCCTTGACCCGCGATGCGAGCATTTTGTTGGCGCGGCCCATCACCGCGTTCTGTTCGTGGATGATCGACGGAATGCCCATGCCCGTGGCCGCAAGCAGCGGCGGCACCGTCGGGTAGCCGCCGAAGCCGACGACGGCCCTGGGCCTAAGCCTGGCAATCAGTCGCCGGGCCGCCCTCAGCCCCGTCCAGAGCTTCCACACCGACCGGGCGAGTTTCATCGGGTTCTTCGAACCGATCGTCGCCGACGGCACGACATGAATCTCGTCGGCCGGGAACTTCCCCGTGAAGCGTTCGGCACGGCTGTCCGTCACCAGATGCACGGAATAGCCCGTCGCTTTCAGCTCATGCGCAAGCGCCTCGGCTGGAAAGAGGTGCCCGCCGGTTCCGCCGGCGGCAAGAAGAATGATGCCTTTATCCATCTCTCACTCCGCCGGCACTCCGACGCCCGATCGAAAGAGGCTGCGCTCGACGGCACGTTTCTCCGGCCGATGACGCGTCAGTGCCAGAATGAACCCCGCCGTCACGCAGATCGCCACCATCGACGACCCGCCATAGGAAATCAGCGGGAGCGTCATGCCCTTGGCCGGAAGCAGCTCGAGATTCACGCCGATATTGATCATCGACTGGATGCCGATTTGCAGAACCAGCCCGGCAACCGCGAATCGATTGAAATCGTTGCGCTCGCGGAAGGCATGATTGAGGCCGCGCATGACCACGAAGGCGAAGATCATGACGATGACCATGCAGAAGACGATGCCGAACTCCTCCGCAGCGACGGAGAAGATGAAGTCCGTATGGCTGTCCGGAATGATGCGCTTCACCACGCCCTCACCAGGGCCGCGGCCGAACCAGTCACCGCGAATGATCGCCTCGCGGGCCGTATCCACCTGGAACGTATCGCCTTCGCCGGTCAGGAACCGGTCGATGCGGCCGGCGACGTGGGGCAGGATGGAATAGGCGGCGAAAAATCCGCCTATCGCCACCGACGCGAGCACGATGATCCAGAGCCATGGCATGCCGGCCATGAAGAACATGCCGCCCCAGACCGCCGCAGTGAGGATGGTCTGGCCGAGGTCGGGCTGGGCAACGAGGAGCGCCCCGACGATACCAAAGAGGAGGATCGAAAGCAGATTACCGGGAATTTCCGGCTGCCGCGCATGTTCGGCGAAAAGCCAGGCGCAGACTACGACAAAGGCGGGCTTCATGAATTCCGAGGGCTGTATCGAAATGCCGGCGAGCGCCAGCCACCGCCGGGAGCCCTTGACCTCCTGGCCGAAGAACAGAGCCAGCACCATCATCGCCGTGGAAATCACGAGCAGGATGATTGCCGTGCGCCGCACCTGTCGCGGCGAGAGAAAGGAGATGCCGACCATCACCACCAGCGACGGCAGGAGGAAGAGCGCATGGCGCTTGACGAAGTGGAAGCTGTCGAGGCCGAGCCGTTCGGCGACCGGGGGGCTTGCGGCGAAGGAGAGCATGAAGCCCACGCCCATCAGCAGGATGAAGGCGGCGAGAAAAAATCTGTCGATCGTCCAGAACCAGTCGGCCACGGGGCCACGTTCGGCTCGGCTTACCATCAGTCTGTCCCCTTTCCGGGCGCGTACCGCGCCAACATCCACTACCGGCCGAAGCCGTCAAATCAGCATGCTCACGCCCTCGAGCGCCGCCACATGGCCGACGAAGGCATCTCCGCGCACCTCGAAATTCTTGTACTGGTCGAAGCTTGCGCAAGCCGGGGAAAGCATCACGGCCGCAGGGCCTTGCATGTCCCGCGCCGCATCCGCTGCCGCGTGCGCAACCGCCTTCTCCAGCGTCCCGGAGATTTCGTAGGGCACTGCTTCGCCGAGGGTCGCCGCGAAGGAGGGGGCCGCTTCTCCGATCAGATAGGCCTTTACGATCTTCGGGAAGAACGGCGCCAGTGACGTGATTCCACCGTCCTTCGGCAGACCGCCGGCGATCCAGTAAATTCGGTCGTAACTCGAAAGCGCCGGGGCTGCAGCCTCTGCATTGGTCGCCTTGCTGTCGTTGACGAAGACGATCTCGCCCTTTTTCGCAACCGGCTGCATCCGGTGCTTGAGGCCCGGAAAGCTCCTTAGGCCGTTCACGATTTCCTTCCCGGAGATGCCGACCGCCAGGCAGGCGGCGATCGCAGCCGCGGCATTCTGGGCATTGTGCCCTCCGCGCAGCGTCTGGATGCCGGCAAGATCGGTAAAGAGCGACGATGCCCCGTCCTGCGCCCGCATCAGCGCCGAGCCTTCGGCATATACGCCCTCGGCAAGCGGATGGCGGCGCGATATGCGCACGACCTTTGTTCCTGCCCGCTCCACCCGATCCGCGATCAGGCTCGAGAGGCTGTCGTCGACGCCGACGACCGCCGTTCCGCTCCCCGCCACCAGACGCTCCTTGATATCCGCATAGTGCTGCATCGTGCCGTGGCGATCCAGGTGATCCGGCGTCAGGTTGAGCAGTATCCCGGCGGTCGGGTCGAGCGTGGGCGCAAGGTCGATCTGGTAGGATGAGCATTCGACGACATAGAAGCGCCCTGCTTTCGGCGGATCCAGCGTGAGCACTGCGGTGCCGATATTGCCGCCGAGCTGCGTGTCCCGCCCGCTCGTCCTGAGAATATGGGCGATCAGCGCCGTCGTCGTGGATTTACCGTTGGTGCCGGTGATGGCGATGAAGGGGCAGTCGGGCGCGTGTTTGCGTCGCTCACGCACGAAGAGCTCCACGTCGCCGATGATCTCGACGCCGGCCTGATGCGCGAGATCGACGCTCCAGTGCGGCTTCGGATGCGTCAGCGGCACGCCGGGCGAAAGCACCAAAGCGGCAAAGTCATGCCAGTCGACGCCGCGCAAGTCAGCCGTGGTTATCCCGGCCGCGGCAGCCTTGGCGACGCTGTCAGGATTGTCGTCCCACGCCACGACATCGGCGCCGCCCGAAACGAGTGCCTGAGCCGTCGCGAGCCCCGAGCCGCCAAGCCCGAAGAGTGCGACCTTCCTGCCCTTGAATGAGGTGACCGGGATCATCGTGGCTCACCGCAGCTTCAGCGTGGAGAGGCCGACCATTGCCAGGATCACTGCGATGATCCAGAAGCGGATCACCACCTGGCTTTCCGTCCAGCCTTTCTTCTCGAAGTGATGGTGGATCGGCGCCATCAGGAATACGCGATGCCCGGTGCGCTTGAACCAGAAGACCTGGATGATGACCGACAGCGTCTCGATGACGAAGAGCCCGCCGATGATGACCATGACGATCTCGTGCTTGGTCGCGACGGCCACGGTGCCGATCAGGCCGCCGAGCGCAAGCGAACCCGTATCGCCCATGAAAATCGCAGCAGGCGGTGCGTTGAACCACAGGAAGCCGAGACCCGCGCCGATCACGGCGCCGAGGATCACCGCGAGTTCGCCGGTGCCGGGCACGAAATGGATCTGCAGGTAATTGGCGAAGACGGCGTTACCGGCAAGATAGGCGATCAGCCCGAATGCGGCCGACGCGATCATGACGGGAACGATCGCGAGCCCGTCGAGACCGTCGGTCAGGTTCACGGAATTTCCCGCGCCGACGATGACGAACCCGCCGAACAGCACGAAGAAATATCCGAGATTGAGCATCAGGTCCTTGAAGAAGGGAAAGGTCACCGACGAGCCGAAGGTGGAACCCGCCGCCCCCGCGGAAAGCGCCGCCTGCATCATGAAGAAGACGGCAACGGCGGCGATCACGAACTCGATGCCGAGCCGTGCCTTGCCGGAGAAGCCCTTTTCCGACTGCTTCGTCACCTTCAGATAGTCGTCGTAGAAGCCTATCGCGCCGAACCCGAGCGTCACCAGAAGCGTCGATACGACGTAGATGCTGGATAGATCGGCCCAGAGCAGCGACGACACCACGATGCCGGTCAGGATCATCAACCCGCCCATGGTCGGGGTCCCTGCCTTCTTGAAGTGCGTCTGGGGGCCGTCCGCACGGATCGGCTGGCCCTTGCCCTGGCGGATGCGCAACGATGCGATCATGGCGGGGCCGAACAGGAAGACGATCAAGGCAGAGGTGAAGAGAGCCGCCCCCGTACGGAAGGTGATGTAGCGAAAGAGATTGAAGAATTGAAAGTGGTCCGCCAGTTCCACAAGCCAGATCAGCATAAGGGACCTTTCCCCCAGAAGTTTATAATCGGACATCGTCCAACAGAATCATCTGCCAGAAGATACCCGCTTGCGTTCGACTATGTTAGGCCATTTCCCCTGGCCGAAGGCCGTATCCACCAGCACTGCGGCGCCGCGCACCCTTTCGGGCGTACAAGAGCCGCCGCAGCGCTTTCAGTAGCCGCATGTTCTTCCGCAGACCGGTTCCGGGTTCGAGGAAACATGCAGCGATGGCAACGTCCCTATACTTCCCCTGCTCCGGCCGTCTCCTGCGGATAGGCATCGAGAAGCGCCTGGACGATCTTTGCGCAACCGGTGCCCTTCGAAGACTTGACCATCACGACGTCCCCGGCCGCGACAGCTCCGAGCGCGTAGCCCGTGAGATCATCCACCCGGTCCCGATGGACGACGGATACCTCCGGCGGCAGGGCGTCGCGCAGATGGGCCATCTCTGGTCCGGCCAGCCAGACATCGGCAATACCCGCCTCGACAATGGGTCTCGCAAGCGCCGCATGAACCGCCGCCGAATGCTCGCCCATTTCCAGCATGTCGCCGAGAACGGCAATGCGTCGCCCGCCGGGTGACGGCTCTGCATCGCGCAGAAGCGAGATCGCCGCCCGCATCGAGGCGGGATTGGCGTTGTAGCTTTCGTCGATCACGGTGAGGTGCCCGGTGCCGATCCTGAGGTGATGCCGCAGCCCCCGGCCCTTTTCCGGCTGCATCGTCGCAAACGACGCGACGACGCGATCGGTATCCGCGCCTGCCAGCGTCGCCGCGGCGATCGCCGCCAAGGCGTTCTCGGCAATATGGCGCCCGGGTGCCCCGATCGCTATCTCAAGCGTTCTGCCTCCGACGGCGGCCCAGAGCACCGAGCTTTCCGCTCCCCCGGCAAACTCGGCCAGACGGAACTCCGATCTCGGATTTGCGCCGAAGGAATGGACATGGCTGACCCCCGCCGCCGCAGCCGCCCTTTCGAGGAGCTCGTATTGCGCGCTGTCGCGATTGATGACCGCATGGCCGCCATTGACCACGCCTTCGAAGATCTCGGCCTTGGCGGCCGCAATCTCGTCCAGGCTCGTGAAATTGCCCAGATGGGCGGCGGCAATGCTGGTCACGACCGCGACATGCGGGCGGACCATCCGTGTCAGCGGCAGAATTTCGCCCGCATGGTTCATTCCGATCTCGAAGACCCCGAAATCGGTCGTCTCCGGCATGCGCGCAAGCGTCAGCGGCACGCCCCAGTGATTGTTGAAGGACGCCACGGAGGCGTGGACCCGACCGAGGGGCGACAGCACGTGCCTCAGCATCTCCTTCGTGGTGGTCTTGCCCACCGATCCCGTGACGGCGATGATTTTCGCCGCGCTGCGGTCGCGGGCGGCGCAACCGAGCCGGATCATCGCCTCCAGCACGTCGTCGACGACGATCATCGGGGCGGTCAGGCGCCCCAGCGCCGGGAGTTTCGCTTCGCTGACGACCAGGAGCGCGGCTCCGTTTGCAAGCGCGATCCCGGCATAGTCGTGGCCGTCGACGCGATCGCCTCTGATCGCGAAAAAGGCCTCGCCATCGCCGATCGTGCGGCTGTCGATCGAAATGCCGGTGATCCCTTCGGGCAGGTTCCCGACCGGGCGGCCGTTCATGGCGGCCAGAAGATCGCTGCTTGTCCAGAGCCAGTTCAAATCAAAGACCTCCCAGTGCCTTGCGGACCTCCGCGTGGTCGGAAAAAGGCAGCGTCACCGAACCGACCGTCTGCCCCTCTTCATGCCCTTTTCCGGCAACGATCAGCGTATCGCCGGTCTTCAGCATTCCGACGGCCGCACGGATCGCCTCGGCGCGATCGCCGATTTCCGTAGCCCCCTTGGCCGCAGCCATGATCTCGGCACGGATCACTTCCGGTACTTCCGAGCGCGGATTGTCGTCGGTGACGATCACGACATCGGCGAGGCGGCTGGCAATCTCTCCCATGATCGGGCGCTTGCCCTTGTCCCGGTCGCCGCCGCATCCGAAAACCACCACGACCCGGCCGGTGGTAAAGGGACGCACGGACTCCAGCACGTTTGCGAGTGCGTCCGGCTTGTGGGCGTAGTCCACATAGGCGAGTGCGCCGTCCTTCGTCTGTCCGACGAGCTCCAGCCGCCCCGAAGCGCCCTGCAGCCTCTCCAGCGCCGAGAATGCCGCCTTTGCGGTGATCCCGGTGGACATTGCGAGCCCCGCGGCAACGAGCGCGTTGGCGATCTGGAAATCACCGGCGAGCGGCACGTGAATTTCGTAGATGTCGTCGCCGACATGCACCTCCGCCGACTGCTTGTGGCGGAAATGCTCGACGCGCTTCAGCGCGATGAAATCGCCGTTGCGCCCGACGGTGCGCACATCGTGGCCGGCCTTGCGAGCGGCAGCGATCGCCTCGGCGGACCATTGGTCGTCCGCGAAGATCACCGCCGGCGAACCTTTCGGCAGGAGCGCCCCGAAGAGGCGCATCTTGGAGGCCATGTAGTGTTCGACCGTCGGATGGTAATCCATGTGATCGCGGCCGAGATTGGTAAAGGCGGCGGCCGCGAGGTTGACCCCGTCCAGCCGGCACTGGTCCAGGCCGTGGCTCGAAGCCTCCATTGCCGCATGGGTCACGCCCTCATCGGCAAGTTCGGCAAGCAGCTTATGCAGGGATACCGGGTCGGGGGTCGTCAGCGAGCCGTATTCGGTGCGGCCGGGCGCCACCACTCCCGTGGTGCCGATCATCGCCGCCGAGAAGCCGCTATGCGCCCAGATCTGCCGGGTGAAGGAGGCAACGGACGTCTTTCCCGCCGTGCCCGTGACCGCCACCATCGTCTCCGGCTGGCGCTCGTAGAAGCTGGATGCCGCCTTTGCCAGGAACCTTCGCGGTTCGGAGATCGCAAAGACGGGCGCACCCGCTTCCGCCTGGGCGCCTTTTCCGGCGACGACCGCCGAGGCTCCGCGAGACAGCGCATCCGCTATGTAAGCAGCCCCGTCCGCCTTCGATCCGGCAACGGCGACGAAGAGGTCGCCGGGCCTGACCTGCCGGCTGTCGGCCGTGATGCCGCCGATCTCGATGGTCGCGGCGTCGCCCTTCAGCTGCGCCGAAAGTTCCGGGAAATTCGATCCCGCCAGGTCCGTGATCTTCATGAACTGCACGTCTCACATCGATATGATCCAACAGCGCCGTGCGTCTTTTCAGACGCGCAAAGGTCGCCGTAACACTTTGAATGCAGCATGGTATGGTCCTTGAATCGACTCCGGTTCACGGAGCCATGCAGCGGAATCGCGAATCCTCCGCCTTTCATTTCACGGTCAATAAGACACAAGCAAGGCAGAACCGTCTTGTCCGAATTTCGGCTCCACGCCGAGCAGCGGAGCGGAGCGGCTGATGATGTCGCGCACCATCGGGGCGGCATTCGAACCGGCCGTGCGGCCCCCGCCTTCGCCGGTCTTGGGCGCGTCGATGAAGGTCAGCACCATGTATTTGGGATCGTCGATCGGAAACGCCGCAAGGAAGGCATTGAAGTTCAGGTCGCTGGCATAGCGGCCGTTGACGACCTTGTCGGCCGTGCCGGTCTTGCCGCCGACATTGAACCCCGGAACGAGCGCCCGCTTGCCCGAACCCGCGATGCCGTTCCAGCGAAGCAGATAGCGCATGTCTTCACTGGTGCTCTTCTTGACCACTGCGCTCGCAAGTTCGCTCGCTTTTTCCTCGCTGCGCGGCAGGAAGGTCGGCGGGATGAGTTTGCCGCCATTGACCAGCGCGGCACCTGCGACCGCCGTCTGCAGCGGCGTCGTCGAAACGCCGTGGCCGAAGGAGATCGTGATCGAGTTGATCTTCTTCCACTCGCGCGGCTGGCTTGGCGCCTTTACTTCCGGCAGTTCGGTCGGAAGCCTCGTCAGCAGGCCTATCCGGGTGAGGAACTCCTTGTGGCCCGGAATGCCGATCAGGTCGGCGATCTTGGCGGTGCCGATATTCGAGGAATACTGGAAGATTTCCGGCACCGTCAGTACGCGGCGCTTGCCGTGGAAGTCCTTGATCGTGAATCCGCCGATGCGGATCGGCGCGGTCGCATCGAAACTGTCGTTGAGCGTCACCTTGCCGGAATCGAGACCCATGGCGATGGTGAAGGTCTTGAAGGTGGAGCCCATCTCGAACGTGCCGTTCGACATGCGGTTCATCCAGCCCTCTTCGGCGCCTTCCGCGGGCCTGTTCGGGTCGTAATCCGGCACGGAGGCCATGGCCAGCACTTCGCCGGTATGGACGTCGAGGACGACGGCACCGGCGGCAATCGCCTGGTAGTTCTTCATGCCTGCGTCGATGACGTCGCGCACGATGTTCTGCACGCGCACGTCGATCGAAAGCCTGACCGGTTCGAGCTTGGCATCGCTGGTCATTCCGATCGCCGCAAGATCGGCGAGACCCTGCTCGTCTATGTAACGCTCCATACCGGCGACGCCGCGGTTGTCGATGTTGACGTGACCGAGGATGTGGGCGGCAGTCGGCCCTCCCGGATAGAAGCGCCGTTTCTCCGGGCGGAAGCCGATGCCGGGAATGCCGAGCGCGAGGATTTCGCTCTGCTGCTTCGGCGTCAGTTGCCGGCGCAGCCATTGAAAGCGCGAATTCGACTTGAGCTTGTTGTAGATTTCGCGCGCGTTGAGATCGGGAAGCACCGTCGCCAATCGCTCCACCGCCTCGTCGGCATCGACGATCTTGTGCGGCTCCGCATAGAGCGAGACGGTACGGATATCGGTCGCGAGAACCTCGCCGTTGCGGTCGAGAATGTCCGGCCGCGAGGCCATGAGACTATCGGCGCGGCCGATCGAGGAGACCGTTTCCGGCTGCGCGAGACCATATTGGACGAGGCGTCCTCCGATCGCCGCGTAAACGAGGCCGAAACTGGCGATGATGATCGCGACCCGGCTTTTCGCCCGGCTTGCGCTCTTCTTGCGCGTTCCTTCGAAAGTGACGTTGAGCCCGCTGTCGGCGGGGCGGTTATTGCCGCCCGCCGAAAAATGCGCCTTGCTCTTCAGCACCATGATACGAGAGAAACGACATCAGCGCGCCACCGAACCTGTTGCGATATTGTCGGCCTCGATGACGGCGGCGATATTGTCCGCCGCCTGGTCCCTGGCCTTCTTATCCTCTTCGGAAGGAGGCAGATCAGCCCTCAGCATCGGCAGCTCCTCCGGCCGCGCCAGCTGCGTCGAGGGGGTCGGCGCGAGTTGCAGATCGGCTGCAAAGACGGTCACCAGCCTCTCCAGCCGGTTCGGCTGGGTCGAAAGCGCCCAGTCGGCCTTGAGCAGATCGATCGTGTCCTCTTCGAGCTTTATCGCTGCGTCGAGCCTGCGCACCTCTTCGAGCTTGTTCTCGGCCTTATGCTTGATCGTGTAGGTGACCGTCGCGGCCGCCGTCATGATGACGATCAGGACAATATCGAGCGTTCTGAGCATCGTCTTCTAGCCCCCCAGCCTTGCAAGGCTCGCCAGTTCCGGCAGATTGAAAATCGAAAGATCGGCGCCCGGCGACGGAGCCTCGGTGCGGACACCCGCTCTCAGCTTCGCGGACCGGGCACGAGGATTGCGGGACGCCTCCTCCTCGCTTGCCGCGACCATAGGCTTGCCGACTGGCGTGAAGGTTGCGGCGCGCGCCGTCACCAGCGGCAGATGGCGGGAGCCGCCAGCCTTGCCGGACCGATCCTGGAAGAACGTCTTTACGATTCGATCCTCGAGCGAATGAAAGGTAACGACGACGAGCCGGCCGCCAGGTTTCAGAGCCCGTTCGGCCGCAAACAGGGCGTGGGCGAGCTCGCCCAGCTCGTCATTGACGAAGATGCGCAACGCCTGGAAGACACGCGTTGCGGGGTGAATCCTGTCCTTGGCCTTGCGCGGCGTAACCGTCTCGATGAGATTTGCGAGATCGCGGGTGGTCTCGAACGGCGTCTCGGCGCGGCGCTTTTCGATGGCGCGCGCAATCCGCCCCGCCTGCTTTTCCTCTCCGAGGAAGCCGAAGATGCGGATGAGGTCCGACACCTTCGCGCGATTGACGACATCGGCGGCGGAGACGCCGGCGGCCGACATGCGCATGTCGAGCGGCCCCTTCTTCTGAAAGGAGAAGCCGCGCTCCGCCTCGTCGATCTGCATGGAAGAGACGCCGATATCGAGCACGACGCCGTCGAGCCCCTGTGCCGGCGCATGCTCGGCCAGATCGGAAAAACGGGAATGAACGAGCTTCAGCCGCCCGCCGCTCGCGTGCATCATGGATTGCCCCGCGGCGATCGCCGTCGGATCGCGGTCGAGCGCGATGACGTCGGCACCGGCATCGAGAATGGCGGATGCGTAGCCCCCGGCGCCGAAAGTGCCGTCGAGAACGATCTTGCCGGGAGCGGGATCCAGAGCCGCGAGAACTTCCTTCAGGAGGACGGGAATGTGACGAACCGGTCCGCCGTCGGCATCAGAAGTTCCGCCGCCTTGATCCGTCACCATTCCGCCTCTCCATTCTATTGTGAACGCAGCCCCCGTTGCTTGCGCCCTTCTCTGGCCTCCGCCTGCGCCCTCGCAAACGCCTGCGGATCCCAGAGCTGAAAATGATCGCCCCGCCCGACGAAGGTCACGTCGTTCGAGATGCCGGTGAAGTCGCGGATGAAATCCGTCACCATCAGCCGGCCCTCCGGGTCGAGCTTCACATAGACCCCGCCCCCATGAACAAGGAGCGACATCTCGTTGGCCGCATCCGAAAAGGGATCCTCGGCGGCCATCTGCTTCTCGAACCGATCCAGAAGCTCCGGCCCGCCGACGCTGATCGCCGGAAAGACGAAGTCCTGAAAACAGTATAACTCCCGCACGCCTGCCTCCAAAAGCACGGCGCGAAAGGCCGACGGGACGGAGACCCGCCCCTTGGCATCGATCCGGTTCGTAACATGCGACAAGAAGCGGTTCATGACGCGAAACGGCCGCCTCCGATTGACGGACCACGATCATCGGCCCGCACATACACTCGCACCACCGCGCATGGATCCCCCGCCGGGCACGTGCGTGCCCGCCTGATCTTCCCATCGACGGAAGCCTCGAATTTCGCGATGGAGGGCCATTGCATGGCCCTTGCGCAGTACCATTATGGGATAACATGGGACCATATGGGCGTCAATGGGAGAAGCTCGTAACCAGCCTTGCGGATGATCAAATATTGATAGGTTGTTAAGTTTAACAAAGGGTTACGATCCAAACCCTAATGCCTTGGAATCGCGCGCAAAAGCGAGCCGCGTCCGTGAGGTGCGGCGAGCCTCGCAGGCGTGATTCGCTGAGTCAGGGAATTGAGGAGACGTACTTTGCCGCAGTGGCGAAAGCTGCAAAGAAAAAAGCCAGTTGGCCTGTAAGCCGGGTTCTGTATGGCTCCGCCTCCGGAGAGACGAAACGTGGCAGCCATTCATCTGGGGCTGCGCTTGCGCGCAGCCTCGTGCAACCCACCCGGACGACGCGCCTGGAAACCGGCTGGGCGCTTGCGCGCCCGTGTCGTCCCTATTCGGTCTTGCTCCCGGTGGGGTTTGCCGTGCCGTCCATGTCGCCATGTCCGCGGTGGGCTCTTACCCCACCCTTTCACCCTTACTCCGCAAGCGGAGCGGTCTGCTTTCTGTGGCACTTTCCCTGGGGTCGCCCCCGCCGGACGTTATCCGGCACCGTGTTTCCGTGGAGCCCGGACTTTCCTCGCCCCGCGGCCTTTCGGCACTTGCGAGGCGCGGCTGCCCGGCCAACTGGCAGAGGCTCATTAAACGACCGGGACGGCAAGCGCCAGAGAAATCGGCACGGCCGCGCGGTCCGGCGGTTACTTAGCGATACGCGACCGCGAAGTCCGTTTCGTACCCGTCCGCCTCGAGCCGGCCTTCCGTCATTAGCAACGCGCCAAGCCTGCCGATCTCGTCGGAGCTCTTGGCAGCCTGGCCGTTGCCGCCTGTGAGCACGGCGATGCGGTCGCTCACGAAACCGATATAAGGATAGCCGTGTCGCGTGAACGCCGTGACGCAGGGCGAATAATGCGTCGAAACGGGTCTCAAGGCGGGGATCGTCTCGGCGAGCAGTCCGCGCATGTGTTCGGCCGCTTCCGCGTTTGCACCGCTTCGGAACCAGTCCCTGATCGCCCGCTCGCTCGCAAGGATCCGATCGGTCGGATCGCCGCCGATCTTTACGTAGTGTTTGCCATCGGCATAGGCAACCGGCGGCAACAGGTAATAGCTTCTCTCCTGCTCCGGCGCGACGCCGATCAGCGACGGCATGCCTTCATAGAAGGAAAGATCATCCGCGCCCACCTCCGCAAAAAGCACGGTGCGCGCCTTTACCGCAAGGTCGAGCGGCCGCGGAAGAAGCGCCTGCGAAAGCGAGAAGCCGCCCGCGGCGACCAGGGCGCGGCCGGCCCGTACCAGGTGGCCGTCGGTCGTGCCGACCACCACGTGATCCGGACCGTCTTCGACCGAGATCACCTCCGAGCGGATCACCCGTGCACCCGATTTCTCGGCCGCGATCGTTTGCGCACGGACGAGCGAGCGAGGATTTATGTAGCCTGCGCCGCTTGCCTCGTGAACGCCGGCATAGCCTTGCGGGAAGCGGAACCAGGGAAACCGCCCGGCAAGGTCGTCGCCAAGGATCAGCGGTGCCTCGACGCCGAGCCTGTCGCGGGCACGCTCGACATTCTCGAGATAATCGAACGCGCCGCCGGGAGCTGGGGCCGCGATCAGACAGCCGACGGGAAAATAGAATTCGACGCCGCTTTCCTGTGCGATTTCCGGATACCGATCGATCGAGCGCCGGGCCAGACGCGCCCAGACCGGGTCGTCGTCGATCGTACGGGTGATGCGGGCATTGTCGTAATGACTGGCGAAAACGCCGCCGTGGTTCGCCCAGTCCTCCGGCTCATCGGGGCCGATAAGCGCGACACCGGCGCCCGCCCTCGCAAGGTGACGCGCCGCTGCGGCGCCCATCATCCCCTTGCCAATGATAACGAAATCAACGCTCTCCGACATGCCTTTCCCCGATGTTCGCTTCGCGACCGAGATAGCACGCCGTTCAGGCTTTCGCACCGAATTCCTTCGGACAATCAACAATATGCCGGAACGCAATACCCACCCGGCGTATGTCTTACAGCGTCACATGCGATAGATCACAACCAGTCCAGGATGTTCTTGACTTTACCGCAATAGCGCTTCGAAACGGGGTTCATTCGCTTCGCGGCGTGGCCGGCATTGTATTTGAGGATGGTGCCGCAGGTCGTCCCGTCCGAAAGCTCCTGCGCCTTCGCCAGGTACTTCATCCCGAATTTGATATTGGTCTCAGGCTCGTAGAGGTCTTTGATCGAGCCGGTATAGCCCATCATCCGGGCCGTGGCCGGCTTGATCTGCATCAGGCCGACTTCGCCGGCGCTTCCGCGAGCCTTGGCATTGAAGTTGCTCTCGACCTCGACGATCGCGTGAGCGAGGTCGGCGGGAATGCCGTATTGCTTGGCATAGGACTGGATGAGGATCGTATATTGGGATCCGCGCGGCAAAGTCAGGTCGGGTTTCGGATAACCCGTCGTTCTGCTTACCGACGGAATTGCAGAAGTCTTGACGGTTTTGTCGATGCCCCCTGCATACGACGTACCAATCGCGGCGAAGAACATGCCAAGGCATGCCGCCACCGCAGCAACAGACGCTATTCTCATTTAGTTTGAAGTCTCCGGTCTGGGGAACCGATCGCGCGGCGCACCCCACCGCGACGATCGAATTTCCCGATCGTTTTCATTGACAAGAGTGCCGCGCCCGGCGCCACATCCCCTGCAGTTGATGCAACGGAAATGACCGGCGCATCATGGTAAACATGTGGCAGCACGAGAAAATCGTGCACGAAAATCAATCAGACGCTAATTTAGGGCGGACAAAAATCGCTTTTCAGGCGGCCAGAATCGGCAATGTCGAAAGCAGGCGGTGCAACGTATCGATGGTGGAAACGTCGGCGATGCCGTCCACTCGCGATTGTCGGAAATGGCGCTGGAACGCAGCGACCACCCCTTCGGTCTTCGCGCAGAAATCCCCTGTGATTTCAACTCCGTAACCATAAAGCAAAAGCATGGACTGGAGTGCTTCCACGGGCTGGCCCCGGTCGCCGCGCTGGAAGAAGCGACCGCCCCTCACGGAGGCCGGTTCAACCCAGTGTCCGACCCCGCGACGAAACAGCACATCCCAAGGAAAATTTTCTCCAGGATCAACCTTGCGAATCGGCGCGATATCGCTATGCGCAAGCACCCTCTCCGGGGTGATTTGCCAGCGTTCGCCACAGTCCAGACACAATTCGGCGACCGCCTCGATCTGCGCTTCAGGGAAGTCCGGGAGGCCGCCCGGGTGACCGGCATTGGCAATCTCGATCCCGATGGAGCACGAATTGATATCCGTTTCGCCCTTCCAGACGCCCTTGCCCGCGTGCCAGGCCCTGCGTTCTTCCGGCACCAGCTGGGCGATTCGCCCCTCCTCGTCTACGAAATAATGACAGGAGACCTGGCTTTCCTCGCGACAGAGCCAATCGAGCGCGGACGCCGCCGTCTCCATGCCGGTGTAATGAAGGATGATCATATCCGGCCTGCGCCCGCCGGCGCGCTCGCCATGGTTGGGCGAGGGCACGAGATGAGCGCCGGGGAAGTCGCAGGTCTCGGATGTCATGCGGCGCGGCGCTCTCTTTCGATCGCCTCGTAGGCCGCGTTGAGCACGGCCATGCGATCGTTGGCGATCGCGTGGAACTCTTCCGGCACGCCACGCGCCACGAGCATGTCCGGGTGGTTCTCGGAAACGAGAACGCGATAGCGCTTGCGAATCGCGGAAAAGTCATCCTTCGGCGAAACGCCGAGAACCTGGTAGGGATCGCGGTCGTCGCCATGAACGTGGCGCGCCATGATGCACCCGAAATGCTCGTCGTCCATCCTGAATATTTCAGCCACACGCCTCAGGAACGTTAGCTCCTTCTCGTGCACCGCCCCGTCCGATTTCGCGATATGGAACAGGCCGTCGACGATGTCTTCGAGAATCGGGCAATTCCTCTCGCAAGAGGAGCAGAGCGAAGCCATTTTCTCCGCATAGGCCTCGTAGCCGGCAACGTCCTGGCGGGCGAGATTGTAAAGCCTGGCGACGTTCCTCGCCTGGTCCGCGGGAAACTTGAAGATGTCGCGAAAGGCGCTCACCTCGGCCTCGTTCACGATGCCGTCGGCCTTCGCCATTTTCGCCGAAAGCGCGATCATGGCGACCGAAAAGGCGACCTTTCGCCGGGTTTCCGGATCTCCTTCGAAGAGCGTCCGGACCGCCTCGACCACTCCCGTAAGGGCGTTACCAGTGGTCGTGACGATTTTGAGGAGGCTGTCCCAAAATGACATGAGTGCGATTGTTCCCTGTCCACCACGCGAGCATGATCTGATGCGGTGGCGATTTGCAAGCGGCAGAGCCGCGTCAACCATCATGGATGACGAATTTGTGATGGCCCCTCAATAATTCATATCGTCACAAATCTCAATCGAATTCCTGGACGGCGCCGTGCGACCTTCAGGCGCAACGCTGCAACCGCGCGGCCGGTTCCCCTTTCTCGTGATCCACAACCCTGTCATTTAATTTCCATCGGATTTGGGTTAGACCACCGCTATCTTTGATCTAAGGCAAGGATTTAGAATGCGGTTGATCTCACGAGCGATCGCTTGATGCCGAAATCCCCAGGAGGACCCCATGGCCAAGAAGAAAGTCGCAATGTTGACGGCAGGCGGGCTCGCGCCCTGCCTCTCATCCGCTGTCGGCGGCCTGATCGAACGCTACACGGACATCGCGCCGGACTATGAGCTCGTGGCCTACCGTTCCGGCTATCAGGGCCTGCTTCTCGCCGACCGGATCGAAATCACGCCGGCCATGCGCGAGAAGGCGCATGTGCTCCACCGCCACGGCGGATCGCCGATCGGCAACAGCCGCGTGAAACTCACGAACACGGCCGACTGCGTGAAGCGCGGCCTCGTCAAGGAAGGGGAGAATCCGCTGCGCGTTGCGGCCGAGAGGCTCGCCTCCGACGGCATCAGCATCCTGCACACGATCGGCGGCGACGATACCAACACCACGGCGGCCGATCTCGCAGCCTATCTCGGAGCCAACGGCTACGATCTGACGGTCGTGGGGCTGCCGAAGACGGTCGACAACGACGTGGTGCCCATCCGCCAGACACTCGGCGCCTGGACGGCGGCCGAATACGGCGCACGCTTCTTCGACCATGTCAGCAACGAACAGAGCGCTGCGCCGCGCACCCTCGTCGTCCATGAAGTCATGGGCCGCCACTGCGGCTGGCTGACCGCGGCAACCGCGCGCGCCTATATCCAGCTGGCCGGCAACAAGGAATATGTCGACGGCTTCATGATGAACGCACAGCTGAAGAACATCGACGGCCTCTACCTTCCCGAGATGGCGTTCGATCTGGAAGCGGAAGCCGAGCGCCTGCGCGAAGTCATGGATCGCGCCGGGTTCGTCACGCTGTTCGTGAGCGAAGGCGCCTGCCTCGATGCCATCGTCGCCGAGCGGGAGGCCGCCGGCGAGACGGTCAAGCGCGACGCGTTCGGCCACGTGAAGATCGATACGATCAACGTCGGCAACTGGTTCTCCAAGCAGTTTGCGGCGCTCCTCGGCGCCGAGCGGTCCATGGTGCAGAAGTCCGGCTACTATGCCCGCTCCGCCCCCGCCAATGTCGACGATCTGCGCCTCATCCAGAGCATGGTCGATCTGGCGGTCGAGAGCGCGCTCAACAAGGTCTCCGGCGTGACGGGTCACGACGAGGACCAGGGCGGGCGGCTGCGCACGATCGAGTTCCCGCGCATCAAGGGCGGAAAGCATTTCGACACGTCCGCGAAATGGTTCGGCGAGGTCATGGATGTCGTCGGTCAGAAATGGCAGGTGGCCGACTGATAAAGGACGAGGAACGGTTCGCTGTTTTCTGAAACGGCGAACCGCTTCTCACCGGAGGCTTCCGCTCGAGAGGAGTTGACGGCTGCGCGCCGGCATGGCTCCCTCCTCTTCAGCAGCCATTCAACCGCGGAGCCCCTCATGTCCTTCGAACACTGGTTCGCCTTCGCCGCCGCATCTGCGGTGCTGCTTGCGATTCCCGGCCCCACGATCCTTCTCGTCATATCCTATGCGCTCGGCCACGGCCGCAAGATCGCGGGGGCGACCGTGGCTGGTGTGGCTCTTGGCGATTTCACCGCAATGACGGCGTCGATGCTCGGCCTCGGCGCTCTGCTTGCAACCTCGGCGGCGATTTTCACCGTGCTGAAGTGGGTCGGCGCCGCCTATCTCGTCTGGCTCGGCATCAAGCTCTGGAAGGCGCCGGTCGGCAACGACAGCGGGAACACCCTTGAAACGAGTCCTGCAGAAAGGCCGCTGCGGATCTTCGTTCACACCTATGCGGTGACCGCACTCAACCCGAAGAGCATTCTCTTCTTCGTCGCCTTCCTGCCCCAGTTCCTCGATCTGTCGCGGCCGCTTTTCGCGCAGATGGCGATCTTCGAGACGACATTCCTGATACTCGCCACGATCAACGCGGCGCTTTATGCCTGGCTTGCTGCCGCGGCCGGAAGCACCATCCGCAAGCCGAATGTCCGGCGCATCGTCAATCGCCTCGGTGGTTCGCTGCTCATCGGCGCCGGCCTGCTGACGGCGGGTCTGAAGCGCGCCACGACTTGACATGAGCAGTCTCTGAAATGCTCTCACGCGCTTGCCGCAACCGGCGGCATAGGTTAATGGAGATTCAAGCGCGGCGGGGTGGCAACCGCTGATTTGCAGGGGCTACGGGGCCCAGAAGCACGAAAGTGACAGCATGGCGAAATTCCGTATTCCCCTTTCGAAGCGGGCACTTGCCGCCGTGTCCCTCGTTTCCGTCGCTGTTGCTTCCGGATGTTCCACGGTCGAGCATACGTCGCTTGCGGAGTTAACGGCCGTGCAGACGGTCACGCCCCTGCCGAAGCCGGGAACGGAGACGACGGCTTACGCACTGCCTGCGCCGATCGGCGCAACGGCGAGCACCTCGGCCGCATTGACCGCACCAACCTCGTCGGCGGCGCCGGCAAGCGCCGCAGGAACTGATGTCGCTGGCGAAACGAAGACGGCGCCCGCGACAGACACGACCCTCGCTTTCGCGGCTCCCCAGTCGGTCGCCGTGCCGGCGGCCAAACCCGCGCAGCCCTTTGAAGTAGCGATGGCGACACCCGCCTCGGCAGGCACCTCCCCGGCAGCCGCGCCGCCGGTCCCCGAGAAAGGCGCCGGACATCAGTCCGCCCCGCTTATCGGAGTTGCCGCCTCGTGGGAGTCGGATTTCGACACCGGCGAGCCGGTCGGTCTGGAAACGCTTGTCGCCAAGCGCATGATCGTTCCGACGGAGCGCCCGAAGACGGGCGTGTTCGGCACCGCAGTCGGCGCGGTCGCAAGCGTCATCCCCGATTCGCTGAAGTCCGGAAAAACACCGACCAGCTCGCGGCCGGAGCTTGACAGGCTGATCAAATATTATGCCGAGCTGAACGGTCTGCCGCTCGAGCTGGTGCACCGGGTGGTCAGGCGCGAGAGCAACTACAACCCCCGCGCCTACAGCAAAGGCAATTTCGGGTTGATGCAGATCCGCTATAACACGGCCAAGGGTCTCGGCTATGAGGGTCCGGCCGAAGGGCTCTTCGACGCGGAAACCAACCTCAAATACGCGACCAAGTATCTGCGCGGAGCGTGGATGGTTGCCGACAACCAGCACGACGGCGCGGTAAGGCTCTATGCCAGCGGCTATTACTACCATGCCAAGCGCAAGGGCATGCTCGACGAGCTGAATATGAGGTAAGCCGAGCGGCTGGCCTGTCTGCCGGACATCGCTCAATCGAGCGCGTCGATTATCCTCGCATTCAGCTTCTGCACGTCGTAGCCGAGGCGCGACGGTGTCAGCCCCAGGCGGACGACCGCGAGGCGAAGCGAGGGGACGATCATGATCGCCTGCCCGTCATGTCCAAGCATCCAGAACGTGTCGGGCGGGAAATTCGCCGTTCCGGCGCGGATACCGTTTTCCTTGAGCCAAACCTGGCCGGCCCCGTAGTCGCCGCCGGAAGCCGCAGTCGGCGTGCGCATGAAGGATACGTAACCTTCCGGCAGGAGCCGCCTCCCCTTCCAGCTTCCGTCCTGAAGCAGAAACTCGGCGAAGCGCGCCCAGTCCGGCGCCGACGCATACATGTAGGAAGAACCGACGAAGGTTCCGCTTGCATCCGTCTCCATCACGGCGCTCGTCATCCCGAGCGGAGCGAAGAGCGCCTCGCGCGGATAGGAAAGCGCTTCGGCCGGATCGTCGAATGTCTCCATCCAGAGCCGGGACAGAAGATTGCTCGTGCCGCTCGAATAGGCGAATTTCGTGCCCGGAGCCGCCTCCAGAGGCTTCGAGGCGACGAAGCCGGCCATGTCGCTTTCCAGATAGAGCATGCGCGTCACGTCCGTGACGTCGCCGTAATCCTCGTTGAAATCGAGCCCGCTCTGCATCGCGAGAAGATCGGTCAGCTTGATGCGAGCCCGCTCGTCGCCGTTCCATTCGGTCACCAGATCGGTCTGGGCCAGATCCATCCGCCCTTCGGCAATGCGCCGGCCGATGATCGCCGCCGTCACGGACTTCGTCATGGACCAGCCGAGCAGGGGCGTGTTCCGGTCGAAGCCCGCCGCATAGGTTTCCGCGACCAGCCTGCCATCCCTGACGACCACGATTGCGCGCATGCCCGGACCTGCCAGTGCCGGATCTTCGACAAGCATTTGCATGGCCGCGTCGATGTCCGGCTTGTCCCCGTCCGGCCAGTCGACGCCAGGATCGTGGGCGAGAGGCGCCGTCGCCGACTCGGTCCCGCGCATCCCCGCGATGGCCTCGGCGCTGCCTCCGCTCACATTGGCGCAACCGCTGCCCGGACGGTAGACGGCGCGGCCGGGTGCGGCAAAGCCCAGGATACGCGCCGTCACGCTCTGCTCTTCCCGATCGACCGAAACGCGCACGAGCTTCAGCAGCGGGTGGCCGGGCGCCTGCACGTCCTGCGCCAGCACTTCCTGCGGATCGCGTCCGGCGAGGAACACGTTGGAGCAGACGATCTTGGCGGCATAGCCGTCTCCCACCTTGAGGAGTTCAGGCGGAAACAGCGCCAGCCAACCGACGAGGCCCACGAGCGCGGCCGCCCCCAGTCCGCCAAGCGTCTTCAGAAGACCCTTCATTCTCGCCCTCCCGCTCTTCGCATAAGTGCTACTGCGCTTTCGCCCGTCTGACCAGTCGGATGAGTGGCAATACCCGAATCCCTGCGAGCCCCTGTGCGAAACCTCGTCATCAAAGTGTAGCCGAGTCACCTTAGAAGCGGCTCAGTTTCAACTGGACGATAGGCAAGATGACCGACTTCGCCCCGGATGCCGGCTTCGGCAAGAAGAATCCGAAACTGAAAAGCGCACTCCTGCAGCATAAACCTCTCTCCCCGCCGGTCTCTCCGAACGCCTGTTCGGTCTGCTCTTTTCCGGACTCGTCTACCCGCAGATCTGGGAGGACCCGATTGTCGACATGGAAGCGATGCAGATCGGACCCGGGCATCGGATCGTGACGATCGGTTCCGGCGGCTGCAACATGCTGACCTACCTCTCGGCCGCGCCTGCCCGGATAGACGTGGTCGATCTCAATCCCCATCACATCGCGCTCAACCGGCTGAAGCTTTCGGCCTTTCGCCACCTGCCGAGCCACAAGGACGTGGTGCGGTTCCTCGCCGTCGAAGGTACGCGCACGAATGGCCAGGCTTACGACGTGTTCCTCGCTCCGAAGCTCGATCCGGCAACCCGCGCCTATTGGAACGGCCGGGACCTCACCGGCCGCCGGCGCATCGGCGTCTTCGGGCGCAACATTTACCGTACCGGCCTGCTCGGCCGCTTCATTGCCGCGAGCCATGTTCTCGCACGGCTGCACGGCGTCAATCCTGAAGACTTCGCAAAGGCGCGCTCCATGCGCGAGCAGCGGCAGTTCTTCGACGACAAGCTCGCTCCGCTCTTCGAGCGTCCGGTCATCCGGTGGATCACCAGCCGCAAGAGCTCCCTTTTCGGCCTCGGCATTCCGCCGCAGCAGTTCGACGAACTCGCGAGCCTGAGCAGGGAGAAATCCCTCGCCGCGGTGCTGCGCAATCGCCTGGAAAAGCTGACCTGTCATTTCCCCTTGCGCGATAACTACTTCGCCTGGCAGGCCTTTGCGCGGCGCTACCCGCGGCCGGACGAGGGCGAGTTGCCGCCTTATCTTCAGGCATCGCGATACGAAGCGATTCGCCACAATGCGGAGCGCGTCGAGATCCACCATGCGAGCTTCACCGAGCTTCTCGCCGGCAAGCCCGCCGCCTCCGTCGACCGCTACGTGCTCCTCGACGCACAGGACTGGATGACCGACCAGCAGCTGAACGACCTCTGGACGGAGATCACCCGCACCGCCGACGTCGGCGCGGCGGTGATCTTCCGCACGGCGGCGGAAGCGAGCATCCTGCCGGGGCGCCTCTCCACCACGCTCCTCGATCAGTGGCACTACGATGCCGAGACCTCGATGAGGCTCGGCGCCGAGGACCGGTCGGCGATCTATGGCGGCTTCCACATCTATCGGAAGAAAGCATGAGCGCCGTGCAGACTGCGAATGAAAGCCAGGCTCACCTCATGGACCGCATGTATCGCTATCAGCGGTACATCTATGATTTCACTCGCAAATACTATCTCTTCGGCCGTGACACGCTGATCCGTGAATTGAACCCGCCGCCGGGTGCATCCGTGCTGGAAGTCGGTTGCGGCACGGGCCGCAATCTCGCCATGCTCGGGGAACTCTACCCCGGCGCGCGCCTCTTCGGCCTCGATATCTCGGCCGAAATGCTGGCGACCGCCAAAGCCAAGCTCCGGCGCCAAAATCGGGCGGACGCAGTGTTGCGGGTCGCCGACGCGACGAACTTCACCGCCGCCTCCTTCGATCAGGAAGGTTTCGACCGGATCGTCATCTCCTACGCCCTTTCCATGGTTCCCGAATGGGAAAAGGCCGTCGATGCCGCGATTGCCGCGCTCAAGCCGGGCGGCTCGCTGCATATCGTCGATTTCGGCCAGCAGGAAGGTTGGCCGGCCGGCTTCCGCCGCCTCCTCCAGGCCTGGCTCGGACGTTTCCACGTCACGCCGCGCGAATCGCTTTTCGACGCGATGCGCAAAAGGGCCGAGAGAGACGGAGCGGCGCTCGAGGTCAGATCGCTCGGACGAGGTTATGCCTGGCTCGCCGTCTATCGCCGCGCGGCACCGTAGCGGACGATGGCGGAAAGCATTCGGCTGCAATTCCCACTTGAGCTAACGCAATTTTTACGATGATATGGTGAAAAGGAGGTCACGCCTCCCTGGGGGACATCACCAATCATGGAAACCATCGCGTGAGGCAGGATCGTCGTTCGTCTCGAAACGGAACCCCCATGCGCCGGCTTCTCCTGGCATTGCTGCCCATCGCCTCCATTCTCTCTTCCTGTACCTCCACCGATTACGACCTCGTCAAGACGGCCTCCATTCAGCCGCGCTTCCACGATACGGATCCGCAGGATTTCGGCGGCCGCACGCCGCACCATCACAGCGTTCACGGAATCGACGTCTCCAAGTGGAACGGCGACATCGATTGGCGAAAGGTCAAGAATTCCGGCGTGTCGTTCGCGTTCATCAAGGCAACCGAAGGCAAGGACCGGGTGGACTCGCGCTTCCACGAATATTGGCAGCAGGCGCGCGCCGTCGGCCTCGCCTACGCGCCCTATCATTTCTATTATTTCTGCTCCACCGCCGACGCCCAGGCCGACTGGTTCATTGCCAACGTGCCGACGAGCGCAGTCCACCTGCCACCCGTCCTGGATGTCGAATGGAACGGCGAATCGAAGACCTGCCGCTACCGGCCGGCGCCGGACACCGTACGGTCCGAAATGAAGCGGTTCATGGACCGGCTCGAGGCCCATTACGGCAAACGCCCGATCATCTACACGTCCGTCGACTTTCACCGCGACAATCTGGTCGGCGCCTTCAACGACTATCATTTCTGGGTGCGCTCGGTAGCCAAGCACCCAAAGGACATCTACGTCGAACGCCGCTGGGCCTTTTGGCAATATACCAGCACCGGCGTGATCCCCGGCATTCAGGGCAGCACGGACATCAACGCCTTCGCCGGTTCCACTAGGAACTGGCAGAAGTGGGTCGCGACCGTCTCGCAGGCAAGATAGACCGGAGGACGGGGCGGCATGGTCCGCATTTTTCTTCATTCGGTCATAATGCTCTGAGAGAGCATCGATAGATTTCATTCTCGACAGACTTCGGGCCCGGCGGCATTCCGTGCGGCCGGCCACGGAAAGGAATTGTAATGACAGGCACAGCGCGCAAAGCCCTTCTCTCCCTCGGATTCCTTGCCCTCGCCGGCACGCCGGCCCTGGCGCAAGCTCCGGCTCAGTCGGGAAACCCAGCCGCCGCGTGCGGCGGCGACCTCGGCTCCTTTCTGGAGGGCGTCAAGGCCGAAGCGGTCGCCAAGGGCATTCCCGCAGACGTCGCCGATCGGGCCCTCGCAGGCGCCGCGATCGACCAGAAGGTGCTCATCCGCGACCGCACCCAGGGCGTGTTCAAGCAGACCTTCACCGAATTTTCGAAGCGAACCGTCAGCAGGTCGCGCCTCGACATCGGTGCGCAGAAGATGCGGGAATATGCCGACGTCTTTGACCGGGCCGAGCAGGAATTCGGCATACCGGCGCCCGTGATCACCGCATTCTGGGCGATGGAAACCGACTTCGGCGCCGTGCAGGGCGATTTCAATACGCGCAACGCGCTGGTGACGCTGGCGCATGACTGCCGCCGCCCGGAAATGTTCCGGCCGCAGCTTCTCGCTGCAATCGAGATGGTGCAGCACGGCGATCTCGATCCCGCGACGACCACGGGCGCATGGGCGGGCGAGATCGGCCAGGTACAGATGCTGCCTGAGGACATCATCGCCTATGGCGTCGACGGCGACGGCGACGGTCATGTCAATCTCAAGAAGAGTTCTCCGGATGCCATTCTGACGGCGGCGAAATTCATCCAGAGCCTGGGCTTCAAGCGCGGGGAGCCGTGGATTCAGGAGGTCCGCGTCCCGGAGCAACTGCCTTGGGAGAAGACGGGCCTGCAGTCCGGCATGACCGCCGGCGACTGGTTCGCACTCGGTGTCACGCCGCGTGACGGCAACACCTCCAACAGTGGGCTCGAAGCCTCGCTGGTTCTCCCTCAGGGCCGCAAAGGCGCCGCTTTCCTGACCTACCCGAACTTCAAGATCTATCTCGAGTGGAATCAGTCCTTCATCTACACGACCTCCGCCGCCTATTTCGCGACCCGGCTTGCCGGTGCGCCTCCCTATCAGCAGGGCAATCCGGAACCGGGGCTCGGCGACGCCGAGATGAAAGCCCTGCAGACCAGATTGCAGGCGCTTGGTCATGACGTCGGCAAGATCGACGGCATTCTCGGCTCGGGCACGCGGGCCGCACTGCAGAAGGAGCAGTTGAAGCTCGGCCTTCCCGCCGACGGCTGGGCAACACCGGGCCTGCTGGAGGCGCTTTAACCTTTGGCAGGACGCAAGAAGCGGGTGGCGACACCCGCTTCGCCGCAATACTGCTTGCACAATTCTGAATTGTCGGGCTCCTATTCCGGCTTAGAGCGCGGTCGTTCCGGATGGGCGCACGAAGTGCGCTCCAACTTATTCGGTCGACGCATCGTGCTTTCCGAAATCGTCCGATTTCGGGCCGATGCGGCAGCTGCTGCGCAGGCAAGATATGGCTTCACCCGCAAATTCCATCAGCACCCACATGACCATGCGCCTCTGGGCACTGCTCGGGCTGCTCGGTCTCATCTGGGGCGGTTCCTTCTTCTTCGCCCGGGTGGCCGTTGCCCATGTGCCGCCTTTCACGCTCGTGCTTTTGCGTCTCGGCCTCGCTGCCCTCGCCCTGCATCTCTATCTTCGCGGGCGACACGGCATATATCCGGCGCTCGCCGGGCGCTGGCGCGAGTTCCTGCTCATGGGGCTCATCAACAACGCCATTCCGCATGCGTTCATCTTTCTCGGCCAGACGCATATCGGCGCCGGTCTCGCTGCAATCCTCAACGCCACGACGCCGGTCTGGACGGTGCTCATCGCGAATGTCGCGACCGAGGATGAAAAGCTGAGCACCGCGAAGTTCAGCGGTTGCCTGCTCGGGCTTGCCGGTACCGTCGTGCTCATAGGGCCGAGTGCGCTTGCCGGCCTCTTCGGCGCTGCCGGCGACGTGCCGCTCTGGGCGCTGGTCCTGCCGGTCCTGGCGGCAGTCAGCTACGGGTTTTCCGCTTCTTACGGCAGACGCTTCCGCAATCTGGCCGCGCCGGTGACGGCCGCCGGGCAATTGACCGCATCGACACTCATCATGCTGCCGGTCGCGGTTCTCGTCGACATGCCATGGACCCTGCCCATGCCGCCGCTCACGACCGTGCTCGCGATCCTCGGACTGGCGCTCGTTTCAACCGCCTATGCCTATATCCTGTTCTTCCGCATCATGGCCGAAGCGGGCGCCACCAACACCTCGCTGGTAACGCTGCTCGTCCCGCCAAGCGCCATCCTGCTCGGCTATCTCTTCCTGGGAGAAATACTGCAGGCGACTGATATCGGGGGCATGCTGCTCATCGCCGTCGGCCTGGCGATCCTGGATGGGCGCGTCCTGAAGCTCGGATATTCCGCCGGACGGTGACCGTTCCGCGCGCCACGATCCGCCCCGCGGGCGCCGGTAGACTGATTCACCGACTTTTTCACACACTCACGCAGCGTTACAGATGTTTACATTAACCTCCTGGCAGGAATTGTGAATAAAATGTGGCATTCTAAATAGTTGATTGTTTTCAACATATTACATGTATTCATGAAAAAATCGGAGATAGGAAATTTCGCAGTGCAGCACAAGTTTCGCTTTCACATGCCGTTTTTTCGCCCTATGTTTTACCCGTCAACGCAGGGAGGATCAGCTTATGGGACTTACACACTCGTTGAACGTCCTTATGATCAGTGCAGCGTTCGCATTCGTGGCCGTAATGCTTTTCGTGTGATTCAGGGCCACTGACAGTCCAGCCGAAACGGGGACTTTAATTTCCGGAAAATCCATTTTGCAGCAAGGTCTCACCGCCGCTCAGGCGCAATAGTTCGACAGGCTGCAACAATCAGAAAGCCCATGAATGCTGCGGCATTCATGGGCTTTCGCTATGGTGCTGCTTATCCGAGGTCGGCCGTCATGCCCTCGCGACCGCCCGGACCGGGCGCTCCGTGTCTGCCGGCTGAGCCGGCGCGAGTTCCGGATCATAGCCCATCAGTTCGCAAACGGCAGTGATGAGCTGCGGGCGGTTCATCGTGTAGAGGTGGAAATCGCTGACGCCGCGCCGGACGAGATCGGTGATCTGTTCGGCCGCGATATGGGCCGCCTCCCGGAAACGCCCTTCCGGCTGATCGTCAAGAGGGCCCAGCCGCGAAACGATCGACTCCGGAACTCTGGCGCCGCAAAGACCGGCAAATTTCTGCACCTGGGTAAGATTATTGATCGGCAATATGCCGGGTACGATCGGTATCGCGATGCCCGCGCGCCTTACGCGTTCCAGATAGCGCTCGAAGTCGTCATTGTCGAAGAAGAACTGCGTAAGCGCGCGCGTTGCGCCATTGTCGACCTTGCGCTTCAGCATGTCTATGTCGGCAGCGACGTCGGGGCTCTCCGGATGCTTTTCCGGATAGGCGGAGACGGAGATCTCGAAATCGCCGCGCGCCCGCAGGGCCTCGACGAGGGCGGCGGCATTTTCGTAGCCGCCCGGGAAAGGCTCGTAGACGCTGCCGATACCGCCTTGCGGATCACCCCTCAAAGCCACGAAATGGCGCACCCCGCAGGCGACGAACTCGTCGATGACCGCATCCACCTCCGCCTTCGGCGCGCCGACGCAAGTGAGATGCGCGGCCGTATTCCGGATCTCCATCTCCCCGATCATCCGCTTGACCGTCGTCAGGGAGCGCGCCTTGGTCGACCCGCCGGCACCGTAGGTCACGGTGACGAAGGCGGGCGCGAAGACGGCGAGAGCCGTGACGGTCTGAAAGAGTTGCGCCTCCATCTCGTCGTTCTTCGGAGGGAAGTACTCGAAGGAAAATCTAAGACCGTCGCAGTCCACGGGATAAGGCGTCCGTCCGTTCATTCTCAAACTCCCCCTGCATGAAGGCGCTGGCGCGGCAAGTCGGCAACGGTTTCGACCGCGCGCTGATCGCGCGCCAGCCAGATGGTGACAGTCAGCTTCCCCTCCTGCCCGCCTTCCGGCGCAAGATCGGTCGTCTTCTCGAGCGAAAGATCGGCCTTCTGCAGCCATTCGCTCATTGTCTGGTGCGAAAAGCCCAGGCGCGCATGGGCATGGTCGTCACGCAGGTGTTCAAGCCCGTGCGGCGCGAAATCGATGATCACGAGCCGGCCGCCCGGGACGAGCATGCGCGCCGCCTCGGCAATCGCCGCCTCGGGCACCTCGAGATAATGCAGCACCTGATGGATCGTGACGAGATCGAAGGATTGACCATCAAGCGGCAGGTTGAAGATGTCGCCGTGGCGGATCGACGCCTTGGTGATGCCGGCCTTGTCCAGGTTGGACCGCGCGACCGCCAGCATGTCGCGGCTGGCGTCGACCCCGATCCCGCGGCGGTAGATACCCTCGAAGAGCTGCAGAATACGTCCGGTTCCTGTGCCGAGGTCGAGCAGGCTGTCGACCGGCTCGTCGCCGACCATCGCCTTGAGCGCCGCCTCGACGTCGCCTTCGGCGATGTGCAGACGTCTGAGCTTGTCCCATTCGGCGGCGTTGCGGCTGAAATAGGCCTGCGCCTTCTCCGCGCGGGTTCTCTTCAACGTGGCAAGGCGGATGGCATCCCTGGCCAGAATTGCATCGTCGGCTGCGGCCGATGCGAGAAGCTCGCGGATCAGCGCGACGCGACGGCCCTCCTGCCGCAGGCGGAAATAGGCCCAGGCGCCTTCCTGATAGCGATCGATGAGCGCGACCTCGGCCAACAATTTCAGATGACGGGAAATGCGCGGCTGCGATTGCCCGAGAATTTCAGTAAGATCGGTGACCGTCAGGTCACCGGCCGAGAGAAGGGCCAGCAGGCGCAGGCGCGTCGGCTCGCCCGCCGCCTTCAGGACGTCGACCAGCGCATCCAAACCAAGCGTTTCCCGATCAGCCATAGCCTTCCCCATCAACACATAAAGATATGTTTATGTGATTTGTGACAGCTGCGCAAGAGATTTGCGCATAGAGGCAATAGAATGGCGCCTGGAGGATAGAACGGCCGGACCTTGCGGTCGCCCGGCCGACAAATGGCGCGCTACGATTTGTGGAGATTTCAGAACGCTTGGGGAGCGGCTCTGCCCGTCGACCCCCTCTGCCTCGGCCCCGACATTCATCCTCAGCCGTGACCCCGACAGTCATCCTCTGCCTGGACCGGAGGATCCACACGCCGGGCATAGGAGCCGAACTCCGTGGATGACGCGGTGCATGCAACGGGACTGCGCGTAACGCCGCCTGTTTGAGTATCGGTGGCTTGTGAACGGATCCTCGGGTCAAGCCCCGAGGATTACGGCGGCGAAGCCCGGCGATGGCGACCGGGAGAGGCCGCCTTCGCTGGATGTACAGACTCAAAGAACGCCGTCAGCGATGCGCCGCCGCAAACCTATGACGGTCAACGCGTCAGGCGCTTGTAGGTTACGCGCTTCGGGTTGACCGAGTCCGGGCCGAGGCGGCGGATCTTGTCCTTTTCATAATCCTCGAAATTGCCTTCGAACCACTCGACGTGGCTGTCGCCCTCGAAGGCGAGGATATGGGTGGCAAGGCGGTCGAGGAACATGCGGTCGTGGCTGATGATAACAGCGCAACCGGCGAAGTTTTCCAGCGCATCTTCCAGTGCGGCCAGGGTCTCGGTGTCGAGGTCGTTGGTCGGTTCATCGAGCAGGACGACGTTGCCGCCGGACTTCAGCATCTTGGCAAGGTGAACGCGGTTACGCTGTCCGCCCGAAAGCGTGCCGACCTTCTGCTGCTGATCGCCGCCCTTGAAGTTGAAGGTCGAGCAATAGGCCCGCGAGTTGACCTCGTGCTTGCCGAGCTTGATGATGTCGTTGCCGCCCGAGATTTCTTCCCAGACCGTCTTGTTGGCGTCGAGCGCATCGCGGCTCTGGTCGACATAGGCGAGCTGCACGCTGTCTCCGATCCGGATGGAACCGTCGTCGGGCTGATCCTGCCCGGTGATCATGCGGAAGAGCGTCGTCTTACCGGCGCCGTTCGGGCCGATGACGCCGACGATGCCGCCCGGCGGCAGCTTGAAGCTCAGGCCTTCGATCAGCAGCTGGTCGCCATAACCCTTGGAAATATTCTCCGCCTCGATGACCACCTGCCCCAGTCGTTCGCCCACGGGAATGACGATCTGCGCATCGCCCGGACGCCGGTCCGCAGCCGCCTCGACCAGCTCGTCATAGGCGCGAATACGAGCCTTGGACTTCGCCTGGCGGGCCTTGGGGCTCGAAGAGATCCACTCCTGCTCGCGGCTGATGGCCTTCTGGCGGGCAGCCTCTTCGCGTCCTTCCTGCGCCATGCGCTTGGCCTTCGCCTGCAGATAGGCGGAGTAGTTGCCCTCATAGGGAATGCCCCGTCCGCGGTCGAGTTCGAGAATCCAGCCTGTGACGTTGTCGAGGAAGTAGCGATCGTGCGTGACCATCAGCACGGCGCCCGGATATTCGCGCAGGTGTTTTTCGAGCCAGGCGATCGTTTCCGCGTCGAGGTGGTTGGTCGGTTCGTCGAGCAGAAGCAGTTCGGGCTGCGACAGCAGAAGCTTGCAAAGCGCCACGCGGCGCTTCTCGCCGCCGGAGAGATTGGTGACCTCCGCATCGCCCGGAGGGCAACGCAACGCTTCCATCGCCATTTCCACCTGACTGTCGAGGTCCCAGAGGTTCTGGCTGTCGATGACGTCCTGGAGCTTGGCGCCCTCTTCCGCGGTTTCGTCGGAATAGTTCATCATCAGCTCGTTGTAGCGGTCGAGGATCGCCTTCTTGGCAGCCACCCCTTCCATCACGTTATCGAGCACGTTCTTCTGAGGATCGAGTTGCGGCTCCTGTGCGAGATAGCCGACCCTCGCACCTTCGGCGACCCAGGCCTCACCGGTATATTCGGTATCAAGGCCGGCCATGATCCGGAGCACGGTCGACTTACCGGCCCCGTTCGGGCCGAGAATGCCGATCTTCGCCTCCGGATAGAAGGAGAGATGGATGTTCTCGAGGACCTTCTTGTTGCCGTAGGCCTTGTTCAGCCCGGCCATGTGATAGATGAATTGACGTGCCATAAAGGAAATGCTCCGCATCGGAAGGGAATTTTGCCCGCTATGTAGGCGAATTATGGTGGCGGGGCAACGCCAAAGGCCCTTGCCCCCACGCTCCCCCGCCGCTTCCTCAATGCGAATTGCGGTCCGGATCAGCCCCGCCCGGCAGCGTCTGCGACCCCCTTTGCGCATTTGAATTCCGTCGGCCCCGCCGCCTGGATCAAATCCGCCAGCTCGGCTTTGCCCGAGAGGTCGCCCGAGAGCCCGATCGTCAGCCCGGTAATCACGTCGCGGCCGTTCACCGACTGGCAACGCATGCGCACCCGGTCTCCGGCCCCCGCCCCGAAAGTCTGGTCGAAGGCCTGCTTGATCTGTTTTTCGTCGAGTTCCCTGCCGATCCCGCCGGCGAAGAGCGCACGCACCGCCGACCGGTTGAGCTCGTCCAGAAGCCGGAGCTGCAGCGCGAAATAGTCCTCGGCATTTGCCGTCTGGCAGGTACCGTTGCGCAGCCATTGGTGCCGGTCCAGACCGGACATGACGCCTGGCATGGCGACGAGCAGGCGCTTGGCCGTCTCGTCCCCCATGGCGACTTCCGGCAGTTCCAGCCAATCGCCCTTGCGGTCGCGCGCTTTCAGATCCGCTTCCACGCCGCAATAGCTCTTCTTGAGCGGCCATAGTCCATGAAGCGAGAAATTCGTGGCGTCGAAGCGATCCGCGGTCTGATCGACGCATTCCTTGCGATCGGGCCGCGTCTCGCAGAATCCCGGCTGCCAGCTCACGGCGAGGACATATTCCGTCCTTCCCGCGCCGGTTTCGCCCTCGCTCGCCTCACTCTCCTGAGCCGCAGCGAGGGGCGCATTCGCCAAACCCAGCGCCAGCGCCGCCAACCTGATCAGATGCATCATCGCCCTTGTCTTCATTGCCCCAAACCCTCTAAAGGAAACAAAACGGGAACAAATAACGCCATATACGGGAAAATTGCAACCCTGAATCGCATCTGCGGATTCGTTGTGATCTCATGCGCAACGAGCAACAAGCTGCGGTTGCCTTTCCCACCCAAATCGATTTGATATCCGCACGGCATCCGCAAGTGGGGAGAGCGCATGGCATGTTCGGTCAGGTGAGGACGCATCGAAGCCCGACCGGCGCGACGCTCGGCTGGCGCCATCTCGGCGCCGCGGGTGAACCGCAAGGCATTCTCGTCATCAGCCACGGCCTTGCCGAGCATTCCGGCCGCTATGCCCGCTTTGCCGAAGCCATGGCCGGCCAAGGTTTCCACGTCTACGCCCATGACCACCGCGGCCACGGCACGAGCTGTGCCCCCGATGCGTGTCCCGCCATGTTCGCGCAGCGGGATGGCGCTGCCAAGGTCGTCGCGGATCTCCGCGCGCTCCGCGATATGGCGGTGGCCAGCCATCCCGGCCTGCCGGTCGTGCTGTTCGGCCATTCGATGGGCGGCCTGATCGCGCTTAACGCCGCCGAAACCGATCCGGAACTCTACGACGCGCTTGCTGTGTGGAACTCCAATTTCCGGCCCGGCCTTGCCGGGCGCGGCGGCCAGTTGCTGCTGGCGATCGAGAAGATGCTGAAGGGTTCGGACGTGCCAAGTCCGCTCGTGACGAAACTCACCTTCGGTGCCTGGAGCACCAGCATCGCCGACCGGCAGACCGATTTCGATTGGCTCTCGCGCGATAGAAGCGAGGTTGCCAAATATCTCGAAGATCCGCTCTGTGGTTTCGACCCGACCGTATCGCTGTGGCTCGACGTATTCGCCTTCGCCTTTGCCGGGGCCCGCTCCGACCGGCTGTGGCGGCTACCGTCAAGCCTGCCGGTTCACCTCGTCGGCGGCAGCGCCGATCCTTCCACCCTCAACGGAGAGGCCGTTCGCTGGCTGGGCAACCGCATGAAAGCGCGGGGCATGACGGATGTCACGATCGCAATTCACGAGGGCATGCGCCAAGAAACGCTGAACGAGATCGGACGGGAAAAAGCGATGACGGAGTTCGCCGCCTGGTGCCTGAAGGCAGTCGGGGAAAGCGGCACCGTCCATGAGCGAGCTCTCCCTTTCCAAGGCGGCAATCGACCACAACCGGATCTCCTACGGCCTGACGCTGATGGTCCTTTCGGTGTTGCTGTCGCCGCTGATCGACATCTTCTCGAAGCTCGCCATAGCGACGGTTCCTTCGGCCGAGATCACGGCGGCACGCTTCCTGCTGCAGATCGTCTTCATCCTGCCGATCGTCCTTCTGCGCGGCACGCTGTTCGATCTCACCTGGCGCAAGAGTGCGCTGCATGCGCTGCGCGGCGGCCTTTTGGTGGTGACCATGCTTTCCTTCATCACCACGCTGAAGGTCATGGAGGTGGCCGATGCCATCGCCATCTTCTTCGTGGAACCGATCATCCTCACCATTCTCGGCAGCATTTTCCTCAAGGAGACGATCGGCTGGCGCCGTTATACCGCCTGCGCTGTCGGCTTCCTCGGTTCGCTGCTCGTCATCCAGCCGAGCATGCAGGAAGTTGGTTGGGTCGCGCTTCTGCCGATCGTCGCCGCCTTCGGTCTCGCCGTTTTCCTGCTCGTGACGCGCATGGTCGCGCAGAACGAGGACCCCTGGTCGATGCAGTTCCATGCCGGCATCTGGGGAGGCCTCTTCTGTCTCGCGCTGCTCTGGTCCGGCGAGGGCAGCGGATCGAGCGTCTTCGATCCGGTCTGGCCGGACGGCCGCGCCTGGTACTATCTGTTGGGAGTCGGCGTCACTGCGACGATCTCCGGCGTGCTCGGCGTCTATGCCTATCGGGCGGCGCCGGCCTCGGTGCTCGCGCCGCTGCAATATCTCGAGATCGTCTCGGCGACGATTTTCGGCTGGCTCGTCTTCGGCGATCTGCCGGACGCGCTGAAATGGCTGGGGATCGCGATCATCATCGGCTCAGGACTTTATATCATCTGGCGCGAGCGACAGGTGCAGAAGACGGCGGGTATCGCGCCGGTGTCGCCGGCGATCTGACAGCGGCGAAACAGGACAGCATTTGGGAGGTGCACATGAAAACGGGCGGACAACTGGTGGTGGAGGCGCTTGCCGCAAACGGGGTGAAGCGCATCTCTTGCGTACCGGGAGAAAGCTATCTGGCGGTGCTCGATGCGCTTTACGACGCCGACATCGAGGTCGTCGTCTGTCGGCAGGAGGGCGGGGCCGCAATGATGGCGGATGCCTGGGGCCGGCTGACGGGCGAGCCCGGCATCTGCATGGTCACCCGCGGCCCCGGCGCGACCAATGCCTCCGCCGGCCTCCACGTGGCCCGGCAGGATTCGGTTCCGATGATCCTCTTCATCGGCCAGGTGCAGCGCGACGCCCGCGAGCGGGAGGCTTTTCAGGAAATCGAGTATCGCCGGGCCTTTACCGAAGTCGCAAAATGGGTCGGCGAAATCGACGATCCGGCGCGCATCCCGGAATTCGTGACGCGCGCCTTCGCCGTCGCGACGTCCGGCCGTCCCGGCCCCGTGGTCCTGACCTTGCCGGAAGACATGCTGACACAGAGCGCCGAAGCACCGGCCGCACGCGCTTACCGGCCGGTGGAAAGCCACCCCGGCCCAGGCCAGATCTCCCAGCTTGCAGAGCTTCTCTCCACCGCGAAAAGGCCGATCGCCATTCTCGGCGGTACCCGCTGGTCCGCCGAGTCCGTAGCCGGATTCCAGAGCTTCGCCGAGCGTTGGCAGCTGCCTGTCGGCTGCTCCTTCCGCCGCCAGATGCTTTTCGACCACCTGCATCCGAACTATGCGGGCGATGTCGGCATCGGCATCAATCCGTCGCTGGCAGGCGAGATCCGGGATGCCGACCTCGTCCTCCTCGTCGGCGGGCGGTTCTCGGAGATGCCTTCCTCCGGCTACACGCTGATCGACGTCCCCTACCCCAGGCAGACCCTGGTGCATGTCCATCCGGATCCGGGCGAGCTCGGCCGGGTCTACCGTCCGGACCTCGCAATTGCCGCGAGCCCGCGCGACTTCGTCGCGGCGCTCTCGAGCCTGACGCCTTCGGCCGAGCCCCATTGGTCCGCCCGCACCGGGGAAATGCATGCGGCCTACCTCAAATGGTCGACGCCGCCGGAAAAGGGACCGGGCGACGTGCAGATGGGCCCGATCGTGAACTGGTTGGAGGCGAATACGAGGCCGGAGACGATCTTCACCAACGGTGCAGGCAACTACGCCACCTGGCTCCATCGCTTCCACCGTTTCCGGCGTTACGGGACGCAGGCTGCTCCCGCTTCCGGTTCGATGGGCTACGGCCTGCCGGCCGCAGTCGCGGCCAAGCATCTGCATCCCGACCGCGAGGTGGTCTGCTTCGCCGGGGACGGCTGTTTCCTCATGCACGGCCAGGAGTTCGCGACCGCCGTCCGCTACGAACTCCCCATCATCGTGCTCGTCGTCAACAACGGTATCTACGGTACGATCCGCATGCACCAGGAGCGCGAATATCCCGGCCGCGTCAGCGCGACGGATCTGACGAACCCGGATTTCGCAGCGCTCGCCCGCGCCTATGGCGGCCACGGCGAAACGGTGGCGAGGACGGAAGAATTTGCAGGCGCCTTCCTGCGGGCGCGTGAGAGCGGCAAGCCGGCTATCATCGAGATCAAGCTCGATCCGGAAGCGATCACGCCGACGCGGACGCTGAGCGAAATCCGGAACGGGTGAGTGCATTTGGTGGCCCGGCTGCAGCCGGGCCCGCCTCAGCCCCGAATGTGCAGCGTCTGCTGATAGACTGCGGTGGAGCGGGCGCCGGAGCGGCAATAGCCGAGCATCGGTCGCTGGAACTCGTCCAGTGCGTCGACCATGCTCTTGACCGCGTCCGCGGTCACGCCCATCGGGCCGACCGGGATATGGGTGATCTCCAGCCCGAGTTCCTGGGCACGTGCCGCGATGGCGTCGAAGGTCGGCTGATCGGGGGCCTCGAAATCCGGGCGATGACAGACGATGGACTTGAAGCCGAGCGCCTTGATCTCGTCGAGGTCGTCGACGGTGATCTGGCCCGAAACCGAGTACTCATCGTTGATCTGGCGAATGTCCATGTGGCGTCCCTCAAGAAAAGCGTTGCCCTGATTTAGGCCCGGCGCCGGGCGGCGTCAATCGAGAAGGCGTCATCGGGAGACGGTGAAAGCCAGGCGATATTCACGCGACTGACCGGGCTTAAGAGCACCAAGCTCCCCGTTTGCGGCAAGTTCGGGCCGTTTCGCCAGGCGATGCGAGGCCGGTTCGATGCTGACGACGTTGGCGCCGCCGCGCTGACAGCGCCACATCTGCAGGAACGGCAGCGTCTCGGTCCGGAACCGCACACGGAGTGCACGCCCGTGAAGACCCGGCATTGCGGTCAGCGCCACCTCCGACCATCCGTCACAGGCAACGGCAGGCCGGCAGAAATGCGCGCTATCCCCCTCGCCGAAGCGCCAGGGAAGCGATCCGCCGTCGACCGACGGGCTTTCGATCCGCGTCATCTCGCCGAGCAGCCGGCCCGCGATGTTCATGTGATACATCATCATCGGCGCAAAGGCCGACGAACCGATGTTGACGACGCGGTCGGCAAGCGTCACGGCGTGCGCGGCCGCATCGACTTGCCAGAGCCGCTCTATGGCCGCTCGGCCGCCGCAGGCGAGATCGACTTCGGTCACCGCAGTACGGCGATCGCCTGCCCCGCACATCTCGGTCTGGCTGACAGGCGTTCCGGCGAGCGAACCGTGCAGGGGATAATATGCGCCGGCGCCGCCTTCCAGAGCCTCGGGATGACGAATGTGCTCAGGACCGCAGGTGAACAGGAAACCCGCAAGCGCGCGGTCGATCCGCGGATCGCCGTCCGAGGGGATCGCCGCGCCGGGCGACAGGTCGACGCCGGCGACGACGAAGGCCGCGACATCGAGTGCCGAGGACGGGTCGAACAGGAGGTGGATCGCGGCGCCATCGGTCGCGTTCAAGGTCGTCCGCATTTCACCTCCTCAGAAGGAGCCCGGAATCAGGCAGAGAATCCATGATAGTCGAAGCCTCGGAACCGGGCCATTTCGGCGAGCGTTGCAATGGGCAGGATGTTGGCCTAACTAATTTAACCGGCTGTTCATGATGAATTCACTTTTTTCACATTAACGTCCAAATCGGTATGTACCGCCGCAAAGCAACCGCCATGAAGACAGGTTCCCTGAGTGACGCCCGCGACCCGCACCGGCCTTTCGCTCTTCGCAGCATTCGCCCTCATCGCCGTGGAGCTTGCGCCCGCCAACGCACAGGATGCCTATGGTGGCTATTGGGGCGGCGGCGACGTGATGCTCGTCACCCCCGAAGGCGACATTCTCGACTATATCCCAGGAGAGGCCGAGGTTCACGCCATGCGCGACCGGCGCGGACGCACGGTGCTCGTGGATCCGTGGGGCAATATCGTCGCCACCGTCGTGCCGAATGACGGCTATGGTCGCGGACAGCGGCGCCGCCAATACGGGCGCGATGGCTATCCCGATCCCCGCGATCGCGGTTACGGCTATTCCGAGCCCGGCGAGTTTACCGGCGCCATTCCCGAATATCGCGATATTGCGCCCGCTCCGGTCGAGCGCGAGGATCTGCCCAACAGCCTTCCCTCGCTCTCCGATCGTGAAGAGGCCGCCTACGATCCGCAATACGATGACCCGCTGGCACAGCCGATGCCGCCGGCCATGACGGTGAGGGGAAAGTCGCGCGCCGAGATCGCTGCCCTGCAGGTCTTCCTCGACCGCGAAGGCTTTTCTCCCGGCGTGATCGACGGCAAGATGGGCTCGAACGTCACCAAGGCCATTGAAGCCTGGCAGCAGGCAACGGGTGAAACGCTCGATCCGAACAATACCGAAGACATTCTCGAGCGGCTGCGCTTCAACGGCGGCTTGCCGATTACGACCTACACGATCACCGCGGCGGATGCGGCCGGCCCCTTTGTCGCCTCCATCCCGGAAGATTACGCACACAAGGCGCAGCTGCCGCATCTGTCGTTCACGTCCGTGACGGAGATGCTCGGCGAAAAGTTCCACATGGACGAGGCCTATCTGCGCGAGCTCAATCCCGGTGCCGATTTTTCAATTCCCGGCACAACGATCAAGGTCGTCAATCCCGGCCCGAACAAGAAGGGCAAGGTGGCGCGCATCCTCGCGGACAAGGCCCGCAAGCAGGTGCTCGCCTACGACGAAGCGGGGAAACTGATCGCCGCCTATCCGGCCACAATCGGCTCCTCCGACACGCCGTCGCCTTCCGGGACGGTGCATGTCGAGCGTATCGCCTTCGATCCTGGTTATACCTATAACCCGAAGATCAACTTCCAGCAGGGCGCGAACGACAGAATCCTGCAATTGCAGCCGGGTCCGAACGGCCCGGTGGGCACCGTCTGGATCGCACTGTCGAAGCCGACCTACGGCATTCACGGGACACCGGAGCCGTCGAAGATCGGCAAGACCCAGAGCCATGGCTGCGTCCGCCTTACCAACTGGGATGCGACCGAACTCGGCAAGATGGTGAGCACTGGCGTCACGGTCGAATTCGTCGACTGACGCACGACAATCAGCCAAACGTGCCGCGTGAATGCGCATGATCGCGACACGCTTGAGCTGCCTCGAATGCCATGCGGCCCTGCCGGCCGCAGCAGGCTCATGACATCATGAAACATTGTCATGAAAAACTCCGCCGCATTGCCTTTATCACAGGCGAAACACCCCTGACTCTAAGGAACTGTCCGCGATGGCAACGGAGCGTGCTCTCCCCAATCTCTGGCATGCGACGGCACCGGCCGCTCCGCGCACCGCTCCGCTAGCAGGCGACCTGGCGGTCGAGGTGGCGATCGTCGGAGGTGGTTTCACCGGCCTTTCGGCCGCGCTTCATCTGGCCGAGACAGGCGTCAGGACGGCGGTGATCGAATCGCGGATGATCGGCTTCGGGGGTTCGGGCCGCAATGTCGGCCTGGTCAATGCCGGCATGTGGGTGCAGCCCGACGACCTGATTGCAACGCTCGGAGCAGCCGCGGGCAATCGGCTTCTCGACGAACTCGGCGACGGCCCGTCATTCGTCTATGATCTCGTTGCGAAACATGGAATCGAATGCGAAGCCGTTCGCAACGGCACGCTGCATATGTCGGTCGGCGCGGAAGGGCTCAAGGAAATCCGGGAGCGCGAGGCGCAATGGAAAAAACGCGGTGCTCCGGTTGAGGTGCTTTCGGCAGAAAAGGCGCACGCGCTTTCAGGGGCCGAGTGCTTCACAGGCGCACTGCTCGACCGTCGCGCCGGAACGATACAGCCGCTCGCCTATGCGCGGGGATTGGCGCGCGCGGCGCTTGCCGCCGGCGCCGAAATCTTCACCGATACCCCCCTCCTTGGAGCCAGCCGCCAAGGCGATCTCTGGAAATTGAAGACCGGGCGGGGGACGGTCACGGCCCGTCACGTCATTTTAGCGACCAACGCCTATGGAGGCCTTGTCACCGATGTCCCATGGAAGGAGTATCGGCAGGAACTGACGATCCTTCCCTATTTCCAGTTCGCGACCAATCCGCTGCCCGACAACGTGGCCGAGCGCATATTGCCCGAACGGCAGGGGGCTTGGGACACCGGGCTGGTGATGACCTCCTTCCGCATGGACAAGCAGAACCGGCTGATTTTCGGATCGATCGGCAGGCTCGATGCGATCGCCGCGGGCACACACCGGGCCTTCGCCGCCCGGTCCTTGCGCAAGCTCTTCCCCTTTATCGGGGATTTCCGCTTCGAATATTGGTGGGACGGCCGCATCGGCATGACCACGAACAATCTGCCGGCCATGCATGTGCTCGCCCCGAATGTCGTATCGATCAGCGGATATAACGGCCGCGGCATAGCCCCAGGTACGGTCTTCGGCCGCGCGCTTGCCCGTCACGTCACCGGCGACACGTCCGCGATCCCGCTTGCCGAGACGCCGGTCACGCCGGATCCGTGGCGGACTCTGAAATCCGTCTTCTACCACGCCGGCGCCCAGGCCAAGCATTTCATCGATAAAAGGTTCTGAACGGCAACGCCCTTCGCGATCGATCGCTACGCCGCCCGCGGCAAAGCCGAGCGCAGACGGGACATCAGGGCGCGGCGTGCGGTCACGGGGAGCAGGTTCTGCACCTCGGCGGCAAGCGCGTATGCGTTTTCGCGCGCCTTGTCGAGATTGCTGACCCTGTTCGGGTCCATCATCTGCAGGGTGCCGCCGCACTCGAAGATTTCGCGATAGGCAACACGCTCGACGATCGGCGTATCGAGGACCGAAACGCCGCGGGAGGCGAGCAGCGCCTTGATCGTCTGCAGCGCTCGCGTCGTCACCAGCGAATTGACGCGCGTCAACACGACCGAGTGGTTGATGCGTACCCTCGCCTTCTCTCCGATATGGCGGATAAGTTCAAGAATCTGTACGGCCCCCCGCGCATCCATGGCACAGCCCTGAACCGGTATCAGCACGTGATCGGACAGCCCCAGCGCCAAGGCGACGATCGCGTCCTTGGCTCCGGCGAGGTCGATGACGATGAAATCGGCCTCACCCTTGAGTTCGCGGATATGACAGGGAAGCGAAGCCGGAGTGACGTGCGAGATCACCTCGAGATTGGCGACACGGCCGGACACTTCGGACCAGCTCGTGATCCAGCGCTGCGGATCGGCGTCCAGTACCACGACGCGGTTTCCCTGCCTCGCCAGTTCCGTCGACAGGATCAGCGCCGCGGTCGTCTTTCCCGCACCGCCCTTTGCATTGGCGAATGTGATGACCGCCATTTCTCTCACCTCGTCCTTGCTCGTTTCCGGTCCGCCGAGCGATGCCCCGGCGCGCGGTTTCCTTAATAGAACCTTGCAGAACATGGTTAACGAAATGGAAACTTTTGGCCCCCAAAAGTTAACCGTGGGGCGCATTTTCCGTTGAAGAGCAACGAAAAAGCCCGGAAAACATGGGTTTCCGGGCTCGAAAAAATTAACGACGGCTCCCGTCAAATGCATTCGGCGAACAGCTTTTTGGCAGCATCGAGCGTCAGTTCGACGGGATTGCCGCCGGCCGTCGGATCGACGATCGCCATCTCGGCCATCTCGTCGATACGGTCCGTGCCGACACCAAGCGCCGACAGCTTGTCGGGAACGCCGAGTTCCTCCCGGAGCTGCAGCACATAGTCATAGAAGCCGTCGAAACCGCCCGCAATGCCGAGATAGGCGGCGGCGCGACCGATCTTCTCCTCGATCGCGGAGCGGTTGAACCGCAGGACCGGGGGCATCACCACGGCGTTGGTCATGCCGTGATGGGTGTTGTAGATCGCGCCGACGGGATGCGACAGCGAGTGGATCGCGCCGAGCCCCTTCTGGAATGCGACCGCCCCCATGGCCGCCGCGCTCATCATATTGGCACGGGCTTCGAGGTCGGTGCCGTCCTTATAGGCGCGCGGCAGGTATTCCTTGACGAGCCGCATGCCCTCGAGGGCGATACCTGCCGACATGGGGTGATAGAAGGGAGACGAATAGGCTTCGAGGCAATGGGCAAAGGCGTCCATGCCCGTGCCGGCGGTGATCACCTTGGGCATGCCGACCGTCAATTCCGGATCGCAGATCGTGACGCCAGGAAGGAACTTCGGATGGAAGATCACCTTCTTCACATGACTTGCCGAATTGGTGATGACGCTGGCGCGCCCGACTTCTGACCCGGTGCCGGCGGTCGTCGGCACGGCGACGATCGGCGCGATACCTTCGACGCTCGCACGGGTCCACCAGTCGCCGATATCCTCGAAGTCCCAGACCGGCCGCGTCTGGCCGGCCATGAATGCAACGCACTTGCCGAGGTCCAGGCCCGAGCCGCCGCCAAAGGCGACGACGCCGTCATGGCCGCCGTCACGGAACGCTTTCACGCCGGCTTCGAGGTTCCTGTCGTTGGGGTTCGGATCGACGTCCGCGAAGATCGCGCGTCCGAGGCCACCCGCTTCCAGAATATCGAGCGCCTGCTGCGTGATCGCCATCGGGGCAAGTCCGCGATCCGTTATGAGCAGAGGCTTCTTGATGCCGAGCGCCTTGCAGTGGTCGGCAAGCTCCTTGATCCGGCCGGCGCCGAATTTGACGGCGGTCGGATAGCTCCAGTTGGCGGTGATGGTCATGCGGTCACTTTCTTGAGGTGATAGGATTTCGGGCGGGTGAGGTTGTGGAAGCCGAGCACCGAGAGCGAGCCGCCCCGGCCGGTCTCCTTAACGCCGGTCCAGCACAGCGCCGGATCGAGATAGTCGGCGCGATTCATGAAAACCGTGCCAGTTTCGAGCTCACTGCCGATCCGCGCCGCGCGCTCCGCATCCTTCGTCCAGAGCGACGCGGTAAGACCGTACCGGCTGTCGTTCATCAATTCGATCGCCTCGGCGTCGCTCTTCACCTTCATGATGCCCACGGCCGGCCCGAAGGTTTCCTCGCGCATGAACTCCATGGAGTGATCGACGTCGACAAGGACTTGCGGCGCCAGATAGGCACCGCCATCGTCCTGCGGGAAGAGCTTCGGGTCGATCAGCGCCTTGGCACCCCTGGAGATCGCATCGGCGATCTGATTGCGCACGGTTGCCGCAAAGCGCTTGTTTGCCATCGGACCGAGCGTCGTCTCCGGATCGAGCGGATTGCCGAGCTTGTAATTGGACGCCCAGGCGACCGATTTCTCGACAAAGGCGTCATAGAGCGACTCATGCACATAGATGCGCTCGATGCCGCAGCAGCACTGGCCGGAATTGTAGGTCGCGCCGTCCATCAGCGTGTCGACGGCCGCGTCGAGGTCGGCATCCTCCATTACATAGCCAGGATCCTTGCCGCCGAGTTCGAGGCCGAGGCCGGTGAAGGTGCCGGCCGCCGCCCGCTCGATCGACCGGCCGCCTTCGACCGATCCGGTGAAGTTGATGAAGTCGAAGCTCTTGGCGGCAATCAGCGCCGCCGTCGTGTCGTGATCCAGGAACAGGTTCTGGAAGACGTCCGCCGGAACGCCCGCCTCGATGAAGGCGCGCACCATGCGCTCGCCGACGAGGATCGTCTGGCTGGCGTGTTTGAGGATCACGGTATTGCCGGCCATCAGCGCCGGCGCGACCGTGTTGATCGCGGTCATATAGGGATAGTTCCACGGAGCAATGACGAAGACGACGCCATGCGGCTCGCGCGCGATGCGCCGCTCGAAGCGGTCGCTCTCCTCCACGACGAGCGGCTTCAGCGCATCGGCCGCGATCGAGGCGACGTAATTGGAGCGCTCGTTGAATCCCTTGAATTCGCCGCCATAGCGTACCGGCCGGCCCATCTGCCAGGCGAGTTCCGGCACCACCTCGTCGACCATCTCGTTGAGGCGTGCCACGCCGGCAAGCACCAGCTTCACACGTTCATCGAGCGGGCGCCTGGCCCAGGCCTTCTGCGCGAGGCGCGCATGTGCCACGGCCTGCCTCGCCATCTCCAGCGGCATTGCCGGGCGCTCGGCATAAACCTCGCCGTCGACCGGCGAAACACATCGGATCATCGTCATGATCGTCTTCCTGTTCTCATTTCACAATGAACTCCCCTCCCAACCCTTCCCACGCGAGGGCGGGGCTTGACCTGCGGCACCGCTCCGCACGGTAATTCGGCCATGCTCCTTGTGGAGGCATCGGCTTTCGATAGGAGGGTGCCGCAACGTAGCCCATCCCCCTCGTGGGGAGGGATTGTGGAGGGGCGTTTTACGCCCTTTCGAACCCGCGCGCGACCTCCCAGTCGGTCACCCGCCGGTCATATTCCTGCTGCTCCCATTCTGCGGCGTGCACATAATGATCGACAACCTCTTCGCCGAAGGCGGCACGCAGCATCTTCGAACCGGAAAGCGCCTCGCTCGCCTCTCTCAGCGTATGCGGGATCTCGCGCACCTCCTTGCCCTGGTAGGCGTCGCCCACGAAGGGTGCCTCCAGTTCCATCTTGTTCTCGATGCCGGAAATGCCGGCCGCGATCAGGGCGGCAAAGGCAAGGTATGGATTGAGATCGGAGCCGCCGACGCGGCATTCGATGCGGATCGCCTTGCTGCCCTCACCGCAGAGGCGATAGCCGGCGGTGCGGTTGTCCTTGCTCCAGATCGCCTTGGTCGGAGCGAAGGTACCGGCCATGAAGCGCTTGTAGGAGTTGATATAGGGCGCCAGGAAATAGGTGACCTCGCTCGCATGGGCGAGCTGACCGGCCACATAGTGGCGCATGAGCTCAGACATGCCATACTGCCCGTTCTTGTCGAAGAACAGCGGCGTTTCTCCGTCCTTGCTCCAGAGCGACTGGTGAATGTGCGACGAGGAGCCGGCGGCCGAGTAGTTCCATTTGGCAAGGAAGGTGATCGCCTTGCCGCGCTGCCAGGCGATTTCCTTGCAGCCGTTCTTGATGATCGCATGCCGGTCGGCCATCGTCACGGCGTCCGCGTAACGGACGTTGATCTCCTCCTGGCCGGCGGACGCCTCGCCCTTGGAGTTCTCGACCGGAATCCCGGCACCCTGAAGACCGTTGCGGATCGCCCGCATCACATCCTCTTCCTTGGTCGTCTGGAAGATGTGGTAATCCTCGTTGTAGCCGCTGGCGAGCTGCAGGTCGCGATATCCCGAGAGCCTCGCATCGTCATAGGACTGATCGAAGAGGAAGAATTCGAGTTCGCTCGCCATATAGGCCTTGAAGCCCAAGGCTTCGAGGCGCGCCACCTGCTTCTTCAAAATGGCGCGCGGCGAGTGCGGCACTTCCGCATGCGTGTCATGGTCCAGCATGTCGCAGAGAACCAGCGCGGTGCCTTCGAGCCACGGAATGCGCCGGAGGGTCGAGAGGTCCGGCTTCATCGTGTAATCGCCGTACCCTTTCTCCCAGCTCGTCGCCTTGTAGCCGGGAACGGTCTCCATCTCCATATCTGTGGCAAGCAGGTAGTTGCAGCTATGCGTCTCCTTCCATGCGCTTTCCACGAAATATTCCGCATGAAACCGCTTGCCCATCAGGCGGCCCTGCATGTCCACCTGGCAGGCGAGCACCGTGTCGATGCGGCCGGCGGCAACATCCTCTTTCAGTTCCTCGAACGAATAGCTCATGAAAGTGTCATCCCATGTTCGGCGCGGCCGTTCCCTTGAACCGCGAAACGAAGCGGGGATCGCGGTCGCGACCCCCACTCTCTTGATGTTGGTTCAGGCTTCGCCGACCGCCTTTTCGGCAGCGGCGATCTCGGCCTGGCGGCGCGCAACCTCGTCGCCGATCGGCGGGCCGCGGAAACGGCGGTTTTCGAAGGCGAACCAGATGATGCCGGTCACGATCAGGAAGCCGACGGTGATGTAGAGCGCCCAGTCGTTCGGCGGCTGAATGCCGAGGACGAAGATCAGCACCATGGCGACGATAGAAAGGATAGCGAAGAGCTTGAACATGCCCTCACCGAGGTTCCACGGCCCCATCTTGTCCCACTTCGATGTTCCCCAGGCGAACAGACCCAGGGTGATCGGGATCGCGAAAGAGAAGAACAGGAAGATGACGGTGCAGGAGACGACGATCGTGTAAACCGGCGTGTCGCCTATCGACACCAACGACGATCCCCAGACGAAGAGCACCGCAAGAATGGAACCCGTCCAGATGGCGGCCACCGGCGTGCGATAGGTCGGGCTCACCTTCGACAGCGCTTTGGAGGCCGGCAGGCCGCCGTCCCGCGAGAAGGCGAAGATCATGCGGGAAACCGAGGTAACCGTTGCCAGCCCGCACAGCCACTGACTGACGAATATGGCGAGGTAGAGGATATCCTTGATGATCGGGTTGACCTGGGCGTCCATCGCCCAGAAGAACACGTTCCAGCCCTGCTTGGCAGCCTCGTCCATATCAGGAATCATCAATACGAAGGAGCACAGCATGATGTAGCCGAAGAGAGCGGCCCAGAGCACGGAGGAAATCATGCCGCGCGGCACGGAATGTGCGGCCTTGACCGTTTCCTCCGAGGTATGGGCAGAGGCGTCATAGCCGGTGATCGTGTAGATCGGCAGCAGCAGCCCGAGAAGGAACACCCAGGTTCCCGAGGTTTGCGGCCACACATTGCCGCCCGTCTCGCCCGAATAATTGGAGAAGGTGAAAAGACGGCTGATCTCGTAGGTGTCGGCAGCGGCAAGGCAGACCAGCGCGAGGAGGATCGCGGTAACGAAGATCAGATAGCCCGAGAAGTCGGTGAGTTTCGCCGTCAGTCCGATGCCCATATGGTTCACGAGCGCCTGCGCGCCGGTGATGATCGCCAGGAAGACGATGCGCGTCATCGTCGTGTCCTCGAGACCGAAGTAAGGCGTTCCGAACGAGCCCATGAAAAAATAATAGGTGCCGACATTGATGGCGCCGAGAACGGTGACCAGACCGAGCAAATTGAACCATGCGGTCAGCCAGCCGGTAAAACGGTTGCCGAGGATTGAACCCCAGTGATAGAGGCCGCCGGCGGTCGGATAGGCGGAGCTGATCTGCGCCATGGCGACCGCGAAGACAAACGAGATGAAGCATCCGAGCGGCCAGCCGATGCCGATCGCGGCGCCTCCGGCCCCGGAAGTCGCCTGCGCCAGCGAGTTGATGCCACCGGACAGAATGCAGATGATCGAGAACGAGACGGCGAAATTCGAGAACTGGCTCATTCGCCTTTCGAGTTCCTGGGCATAGCCCATCGAATGCAGGATCTGCATATCCTGCTTCTTGTCGACTTCGGTGTAGTCTGACATCCTTTTCCCCTGTTTCTCCAAGACCCGCCGCGCCATTGCGGAAGATCATGTCACCCCTGCTCCGGAAACCGGAGCAGCACCGCGGCTTTGCCGCTCCCCAGGGTCTTTTAGTGCGCCGGAAGGGCAGCCACGCTCTTCGCGAGCAGCCCCGCCAGATAATCGGCCATGACCCTTTGGCCGACTTTATCGCGGATGAGATCGTTGCGGATCTCGATCATGACATTCGGCACGCCAAAGCGGACGCCGTACTCGATCAGGCTGTGCGTCACACCGTCGGCCGGCCCGTAAGGCTCGTTGCGGCGGACCTCGTAACCCGCCTCGCCGATGGCTGCGGCGGCAAGCATGCGGTCCGCGAGCCGGCTGTCGGCGTCGTGCAGAATGCCTAACTCGACTGTCCGCGGCTTGCCGAAATAGATCGGCGTGAAACTATGCATGGTCACGAGAACCGGCCGCCTGCCTGCGGCCTTGCGGTCTGCGACCGCGCGCGTCACCGCCTCCTGAAACGGCAGATAGATCTCCTCCACCCGCGAACGCCGCTCCGCCGCCGACATGGTCCTGTTGCCGGGCACGTCATAGACCTCGCTGAGGACAGGCATCGCCGCGTCAGACTCCGGCGGCCTGTTGCAGTCATAGGCGAGCCGGGAAAAACGTTGATGGATGACCGTGCCGTCAAGCTTTTCGGAGAGCAATCGGGAGACTGCCAGTGCGCCGGGATCCCAAGCGACATGACTCTCGAGCGCCTCCTTCGAAAGGCCGAGCGTTCCCAGCCGCTCGGGCATCCGGTTCGAGGCATGCTCGCAGACGAAGAGGAATTCTCCCTTCGCTTCGGCGTTCTCTATCGCGACCGGGTCGCCCTCTGCCTCAGTCAAAAGTCCCGTCAAAACCGGCCCCCAATGCCTCGTCAGACGATGGTTGTGAAGAGAATTCTTCACGAATCGGCACGTGTCAATGGAAAACTGAAACGATCTTTTCAAAATTGCGATTGACTCCGATTGTGACAGCGATGTTTAATTTCCGGCAAGCTGGCAAAGACCGGCCAAGGGGACGACATTGAACGGCAACACGGCTTCCATGACGGTGTCGGATGTGATCAACGCACATTTCGCCGCGCTGACGCGCGCCGAAAAGCAATTGGCGGAGACACTTCTCGACAATTACCCGGTCTCCGGTCTCGGTTCGATCACCACGGTCGCCGAGAACGCCGGCGTTTCGACGCCGACGGTCGCCCGCATGGTTCAGAAGCTCGGTTTTCGCGGCTTCCCGGACTTTCAGGCACGGCTTCATCAGGAGCTCGAGGCGACGATCTCCAATCCGATCGCCAAGCACGACCGCTGGGCGGCCAGCGCGCCGGGGACGCATACGCTCAACCGCTTCGCCGACGCGGTCATGGGAAACATGCGCCAGACGCTGTCGCAGATCGAACCCGCGGAGTTCGACACGGCCGCCGCACTCGTTGCCGATTTGAAGCGCAGGGTCTATCTCGTCGGCGGGCGCATCACCCGCTCTCTCGCGGATTACCTCTTCACTCATCTTCAGGTCATCCGAACCGGCGTGACGCAGATCGCCGCGAACCCGAGTTCGTGGCCGCATTACGTGCTGGACATGCGCCCGGGAGACGTCCTCATCCTGTTCGACATCCGCCGTTACGAGCAGGAGATGGAAACGCTCGCCCGCTCCGCCCGAGACCGCGGCGTCGAGATCATCCTCTTCACGGACCAGTGGGGCTCTCCGGTCGCCAAGTCTTCATCGAAGGTCTTCCGCGCCCGGATCGAGGTTCCCTCCGCATGGGACAGTTCCGTGATGCTGCTCTTCCTCGTGGAGGCGCTGATCGAGGCGGTACAGAGCTCGAACTGGGACCAAACTCGGGACCGGATGAGGACGCTGGAGGGCCTGTTCGATTCCACCCGCATTTTCCGCAAGCCGGTCTAGGAGGGCTCCGGCGGCTTGAATTCCCTGATGGAAGAGCAATCAGGCGACATTCGAATGCAACCGGGGCGGATTGCTCCGAAGCCGACATATCTGCCGCAGGCGGGACAAGGCCTGTCACATAAGCTTCATCGCATATCTTTAACTGCATCGGCGAAATTGAACGAAAACCCAATAAGGAGAACGCCAGTGATTTCAAGGACTCAACGCCTGCTCTCGCTTTCGACCGCCATGCTGCTCGCAACGACGGCAGTAGCCGTTGCCGAGCCGAGCGAAGAGCTCATCGCAGCCGCCAAGAAGGAAGGCACGCTGACGACAATCGCGCTCCCGCACAATTGGTGCGGGTACGGCGACGTGATCGCCGGCTTCAAGGCCAAATACGGCATCGAAGTCAACGAACTGAACCCGGATGCGGGCTCCGGAGACGAGATCGAGGCGATCAAGGCCAACAAGGGCAACACCGGCCCGCAGGCCCCCGACGTCATCGACGTCGGCCTCTCTTTCGGCCCCTCGGCCAAGGCCGAAGGCCTGATTCAGCCCTACAAGGTCTCTACCTGGGACACTATTCCGGACACGGCCAAGGATCCGGAAGGCTATTGGTACGGCGACTATTACGGCGTTCTCTCCTTCGTGGTGAACACCGATATCGTCAAGGACGTGCCGAAGGACTGGGCGGACCTCAAGAAGTCCGACTATGCGAACTCGGTCGCCCTCGCCGGCGATCCGCGCGCATCCAACCAGGCGGTGCAGGCGGTCTACGCCGCAGGCCTCGCGGCCGGTGAAACCGATGCGGCAAAGGCCGGGGAAGCGGGCCTGGCCTTCTTCGCCGAGGTCAACAAGGCCGGCAACTTCGTCCCGGTCATCGGCAAGTCCGCCTCGCTTGCGCAAGGCTCGACGCCGATCATCATCGCCTGGGACTATAACGGCCTCTCCTGGCGCGACAGCCTGAACGGCAACCCGCCGGTCGAAGTCGTCGTCCCGGCCTCCGGCGTCGTCGCCGGCGTCTATGTGCAGGCGATCTCTGCCTTCGCTCCGCATCCGAACGCCGCCAAGCTCTGGATGGAATATCTTTATTCGGACGAAGGTCAGCTCGGCTGGCTGAAGGGCTACTGCCACCCGATCCGCTTCAACGACCTCGTCAAGAACGGCAAGGTTCCGCAGGAAATGCTCGACAAGCTGCCGCCGGCCGCATCCTACGAAAAGGCCGTGTTCCCGACACTCGACGAGCAGGCCAAGGGCAAGGAAGCGATCACCACCAAGTGGGACAGCGTCGTCGGCGCGAGCGTGCAGTAACTGCCATTGCGTACCTCCCCGCCTCGTACGTGGCGGGGAGGTCATTTTCCTCCGACGCCGGGACAGCCGAAAGCTTTATGACCACGACAACAGCAGCAGCACCCCTGATCAGCAAACGAGCGATCATCGACTGGCTGGGCATCGCGCCCTTCATGATTTTCGCGCTGATGTTCCTGGTCGTTCCGACGCTCTATCTCGTCACCGGCGCCTTCCTCACGCCTGCAGGCGAGTTCACCTTCAAGAATATCGGCGATCTCTTCACGCCCTCGATCCTCTCCGCCTACTGGATTTCGATCCGCGTATCGGTCGCCTCCTCGCTCGGCGGCGCGCTCATCGGCTTTTTCCTCGCGTGGGCGATCGTGCTTGGCGGGCTGCCGGGCTGGATTCGCTCCGGGCTCCTCACCTTTTCCGGCGTCGCCTCCAACTTCGCGGGCGTTCCGCTCGCCTTCGCCTTTCTCGCGACCCTCGGCCGCACCGGTCTTGTCACCGTGTTTCTGCGCGACTGGTTCGGCTTCAATCTCTATTCGACGGGCTTCAATCTCCTGAGCTTCCTCGGCCTCACCATCACCTACATGTATTTCCAGATCCCGCTGATGGTGCTGATCCTTACGCCGGCGCTCGACGGCATGAAGAAGGAATGGCGCGAAGCTTCCGAAATTCTCGGCGCCTCCACCTGGCAATACTGGCGCATGGTGGCGCTGCCGATCCTCTGGCCGAGCCTGCTCGGCACGACGCTCCTGCTCTTCGCCAACGCCTTCGGCGCGATCGCCACCGCCTACGCGCTGACCGGCAGTTCGCTCAATATCGTCCCGATCCTGCTCTATGCGCAGATCCGCGGCGACGTGCTCCATAATCCGAACCTCGGCTATGCGCTGGCGCTCGGCATGATCGTCATCACCGGCATCTCCAATATTCTCTACATCTGGCTGCGGATGCGCGCCGAACGGTGGCAGAAATGAAAGCAAGACGTCTCGGTGCCTGGATCGCCATCGCCATCGGAGCGAGCTATTTCATCGTCCCGCTGCTCGGCACGGTGGAATTCTCGCTGCGCATGCGCCGCGATGCCTATTCCCTCGACGCTTACCGGTCGGTCTTCTCCGACTTCCAGTTTCGCGAGACCTTCGGCTATTCGATGCTGATGGCGTTTTTCACGATCATCTTCGGCATGCTGCTGGTGGTGCCGACCGCCTATTGGGTGCGCCTGCGCCTGCCCCAGGTCCGCCCCGTCATCGAGTTCATCACGCTGCTGCCGCTCGTCATTCCGGCGATCGTCATCGTCTTCGGCTATCTCAGACTCTATAATTCGTCCTCGTTCCTGCCGCTGACCGGCTCCACTTCCGGCACCAACGCGCTCCTGATGTTCTCCTACATGACGCTGTCGCTTCCCTATATGTACCGCGCCGTCGACACGGCGATGCGGGCCATCGATGTCAGAACGCTGACGGAGGCCGCGGAAAGCCTCGGCGCCAAATGGCCGACCATCCTCTTCCGCTGCATTTTCCCGAATGTGATGAGCGGCGTGCTTTCCGGTGCCTTCATCACCTTCGCGATCGTCATGGGCGAATTCACCATGGCGGCGCTCCTCAACCGCCCGGCCTTCGGCCCCTATCTGCAGCTTGTCGGCGCCAACAAGGCCTACGAGCCTTCGGCGCTCGCCGTCATCGCATTCGCGATCACCTGGCTCAGCATGGGATTGATCCAGCTGGTATCGCGCTTCCAGAAATCCGCTCCGGCCAAGGCTTGATCACATGGCATTCCTGCAACTGACCAACATCCAGAAATCCTTCGGCCCGGTCCAGGTCGTGCATAATTTCGACATGGGGATCGACCAGGGCGAGTTCGTCTCCTTCCTCGGCCCCTCCGGCTGCGGCAAGACGACCATACTGCGCATGATTGCCGGCTTCGAAACGCCGTCCGGCGGCTCGATCTTCATCGACGGCAAGGACCAGGGCACGCTCAAGCCCAACCAGCGCAATATCGGCATGGTGTTCCAGGCCTACGCACTCTTTCCCAACATGAATGTTCACGACAATGTCGCCTTCGGCCTCAAGGTCGCCGGCGCTTCCAAAACGGAGATCGAGGCACGGGTGAAGCAGATGCTCGGACTGATCAAGCTCGAGCATCTGGCGGACCGCTTCCCCTATCAATTGTCCGGCGGACAGCAGCAGCGCGTGGCGCTTGCCCGCGCCCTCGCCGTCAAGCCGCAGGTGCTGCTCCTCGACGAACCGCTCTCCGCGCTCGATGCAAAAATCCGCATCTCGCTGCGGGAGGAGATCCGGCAGATCCAGCAGCAGCTCGGCATCACCACGGTATTCGTGACGCACGACCAGGAAGAGGCACTGTCGATCTCCGACCGGATCGTCGTCATGAATGCCGGCCGCGCCGATCAGATCGGCACCCCTTTCGAGATCTACAACACCCCGGCCACACGATTCGTCGCCTCCTTCGTCGGCACGCTCAACATCATCGAGGGCAAGGTGGCCGATCCCGCAAGCGGCGCGGTCACCATCGGCGGGCAGCGGATTTCGCTGAAAGAGCCGATAGCCGGGGCAAAGGGCGGCGACAGCATTTCGCTGGCACTCAGGCCGGAAGCAGGCTCAATCGCCGAGGGTGCCAGGGGCGATACCGCACTTCCGGGCCAAGTCGTATCGAGGAGTTTTCTCGGCTCCGTCATCCGCACCAAGCTGCGGGTCGGCGAAGACATCATCTCCTTCGATATGTTCAACGATCCGGGCATGACCCCACCGGTCGCCGGCGAGAGCGTCACGCTGCGCTTCGCGGCAAAGGACCTGCTCGTCATCCGCGAATAGACCGGCGGGAATGAATTGTTCAGGGGCGCGAAATCCTTGGAAAATTCTGTCGTGATTTTTCGCTGTTACGTCGCAGCACAGATTTGACGGCGGCGAAACAGCCGCTATAGTCGCAAGCGTTCTCAGGGCGGGGTGAAATTCCCCACCGGCGGTAGCGAACACAGGATCGGGAATGGTCGGTGGTCGAAGCCCGCGAGCGCTTCGCATTTTCGTGCGAAGGTCAGCAGATCCGGTCGAATTCCGGAGCCGACGGTTATAGTCCGGATGGAAGAGAGCAAGCAGAGGCGTCGCCCCTCCCCGGGGTCTTCGCACATGCATGTTCGCCCGACGGGATCATTGGAAAATGCCAACCCTGAAAGGCTTGAGACCATGACCATACTTTCCCATCCCTCCGCCAAGATCGCCATCGTCCGCGCCCGCTGGCACGCCGATATCGTCGATCGTTGCGTCGACGCCTTCATTGCGCAATGGACGAAACTCGGCGGCAGCGCCGCCGATGTCGAGATCTTCGACGTGCCGGGAGCGCTCGAAATCCCGCTGCATGCGCAGGCGCTCGCCAGGACCGGCCGCTACGCGGCGATCCTCGGCACCGCCTTCGTCGTCAATGGCGGCATCTATCGCCACGACTTCGTCGCCGGGACGGTGCTCGACGGCATGATGCGCGTCCAGCTCGATACCGACGTGCCGGTGCTCTCCGCGGTCCTGACACCCCACAACTTCCAGGAAAGCGAGCCTCTGATCGCCTTCTTCCGCGACCATTTCGTCGTCAAGGGCGAGGAAGCCGCGAATGCCTGCGCGCAGATTCTCGATGCGCGTGCGAAGCTCGCGCTGGTCGACGCCTGAAACGGTGCTGCCCCTCTCCCCGGGGCTAAACCCGAGAGGCGCAGATGTACCAATTCCATTCAGAAAAAGGGCGCGGTCGGCATCGGCCGCGCCTTCACACTGAAGCGATTGAAACCCCACGCGATCCGCGATAACAAACTTGAACAACACCTGAAGGATTACTGCGGTCGGGCTTGGCAAGCCGGCAGGACCGGAGAAAGCGACGATGACATTTCAGCCGCGCATGCAGAACAGGATCAGCGGGTTTTCGATCATCGGCGGCCTCAACCGCAGAGAGTGGAATGGTGTGGTCGCGGATGTCTGGGATGTGGAATGCGTTCCGCATGCGGGCGGCTATTATATCGCCGAGGACCCCCGCATGTTCATCGTGCTCGACGCCAAGGGCGGCGGCAATTGCAGGGTGAAGCTCGCCGCAAACGGCAAGGGTGCCGTCCAGAACTACCATCGGCAGGCCCTCTCCTATATCCCGGCCGGAATGGAGCTCTGGACCGATGTCGTCGACATCCATTACATCCGGCATCTCGATCTTCACTTCGACATCGATGCGCTCGGCAGACGCCTGAAGGAAGACCTGGACGCCGCGGCAATCGAGACGCCCCGGCTGATGTTCCAGGACGAACGCTTCCTTACGATCGCCGGCCTGATCGCAGCCGAGTGCCTCAATCCCCAGCCCCTCCACGATCTTTACGGCGACGGCCTCACGGTGGCGCTTTTCATCGATCTCATGAAGATCGGCAAGCGAAGCGGCCGCAAGCGCAGCCAGCTTGCGGCGTGGCAATTGCGGCGGGCCGTCGATTTCATCGAGGAGAATTTCGCCCGTAATGTCCGGCTCGAGGAACTCGCCGACCTCACGGGCCTTTCCCAATCGCATTTCAGCCATGCCTTCAAGGCTTCGACGGGTGTCGCGCCTCACCAGTGGCACATCGATGCGCGGGTCGAACGGGCAAAGCAGATGCTGCTCAGGAGCGACGCCCCGCTGACCTCGATTGCCGCCGAGACGGGCTTTGCCGATCAGGCGCACTTCACCCGTGTGTTTCGCAAGGCAGTCGGCACGACTCCGGCCTTTTGGAAGAAAAGTCACACCGCCTGACCAGTCCGCCGGCAGCGCGCAGTTTTGCCCAAAATCGTTCAATTTCCCGATATCGGGACAAGCGCCGCCAAAATAGTTGATCTAGACACTCATCTTATCGTCGACAGTGCCGGTCACGCGGGGCAACGCGGGGCCGGCCGATTTTTCGAGGCATGATTGAGATGAAGTTCAGGATTCGCGGGGCGCATCTGAAGACTCTTCTGGCGAGCGGAGCAGCGCTCGCGCCGCTGATGATGAGCGGAATGGCGCTGGCGCAGGAGGGAAACGCCACGCAGCTCGAGCGAATCGTCGTCGAGGGCGGCAATGCGACGGGCGCCAACGCGAGCGGACCGGTGGACGGCTACGTCGCAAAGGCGACCGCAACCGGGTCGAAGACCGCCACGCCGCTCAACGAAATCCCCCAGTCGGTCTCCGTCGTCGGCCGCGAGGAACTGGACGATCGCGCCGTGGTCAACAAGGTCGACGAGGCCTTGCGCTATACGCCGGGCGTCACGTCGGCACCTTTCGGCACCGATCCCGACACGGACTGGTTCTACATCCGCGGCTTCGATGCGGCCCAGACCGGCCTCTTCCTCGACGGCTTGCCGCTCTTCAGCTTCGGTTTCGGCAATTTCCAGATCGACCCTTTCATGCTGGAGCGGATCGAGGTGCTGAAGGGCCCGGCCTCCGTGCTCTATGGCGGGTCCAATCCGGGCGGCATCATCAATCTGATCAGCAAGCGTCCGCTCGATGAGCCGCTCTATTACACCGAAGTCGGCATCAACAGCGACGGCAACGCCTTCACCGGCTTCGACATCAACGACAAGCTGAACGATGACGGAACGGTTCGCTACCGCCTGACCGGAAAGGTCGCCGGCGGCGACAACTATTCGGACTATTCCGAGGACCTGCGCGGTTTCATCCTTCCTCAGGTAACCTATGCACCCGACGACGCGACCAGCCTGACCGTCTTCGGCCTGCTCCAGGGTCTGGACCAGGTTCATGTCGGCAACGGCTTCCTGCCCTATGTCGGAACCGTGGTCGATGCTCCCTTCGGCAAGATCGACCGCGACGCCTATTTCGGCGAGCCGGACATGGACGAAGGAACCTACGCCCAGCAGATGGTCGGCTACGAGTTCACGCACGACTTCGACAACGGCTGGAAATTCACGCAGAACGCCCGCTATGCCCATCTCCACAAACACGAGAACTATCCGTATCCCTACGGCTATGTCGGCCCGGGCTTCGGCAATGTCGATCCGATCGCTCCGGACTACCTCCTGAACCGCATCGGTTTCGAGGCCACCTCGAAAGTCGACAGCTTTGCGATCGACAACCGCGCCGAGACGGAATTCGATCTCGGCGCCACGAGCCACACCTTCCTCGCCGGCCTGGATTACAAATATTACCGACTGGACCACATTGGCGCCTCGGGAGGCGCAACACCGATCAGCCCGACCGATCCGGTTTATGGTGTGCCGCAGGGCCCGAAATCCGTCTACATCAACCAGGTTTTCACGCAGCAGCAGATCGGCATTTATGCTCAGGATCAAGTGCGGTTCGGCGACGGTTGGCTGGCCACGCTCAATGGGCGATACGACTATGTGGACACCGACCTCAGGAACGGCGCCACGGCCTGGGCCGCACCTTCGAACTTCGGATATGACGACGGAGCGCTCAGCGGCCGGGCCGGCCTTGCCTACGAGTTCGAAAGCGGCGTTACGCCCTATTTGAGCGCAGCGACATTCTTCAATCCGCTGGTGGGCTCGCGCGACTCGAACCCGGATCCCGCAGTCACGACGCTTGTGCCCCTGAAGCCCGAAGAAGGCTACCAATACGAAGCGGGGATCAAATACGAGCCGACGTTTATCGATGGTTTGTTCACCGCCTCGGTCTTCGAGATAACCAAGCAGAACGTCCAGGTGACCGACACACTCGGTGTTTCCACACAGCTCGGCGAGGTGCGCTCCCGCGGTTTCGAGCTCGAGGGCAAGGTGAATATCGACGAAAACTGGAAGATCGTCTCGGCGTTCAGCTATACCGATCTGGAGATCACGGAAGACGCCAACCCGTCGCTGCTCGGCAAGTCGCCCTATCTCATACCCGAGACTCAGGCCGCTCTGTGGCTCGACTACACCGTGACCGGCGGCGCGTTCGAAGGCATGAGCCTCGGTGCGGGCGTGCGCCGCCAGGGCGAGTCCTGGGCCGACGCCGCGAATACGAAGAAGGTCCCGGCGGCGACGCTCGTAGATGCCGCCATCCGCTACGAGAAGAACGACTGGACGGCGTCGCTCAACGTCGCCAACCTGTTCGACAAGGACTATGTCGCGGGCTGCCAGGGCCTCCTGACCTGCGGCTATGGCGAAAGCCGGACCTTCACGCTGAAGCTCAGCAAGAAGTGGTGACGGGCGGCATTTCCACCTCATCCGCCTGCCGGCACCTCCCCGCAGGCGGGGCGAAGGTCGCGGCGGCCGCCTCGTCCCGCGATCAAACTTTCATTTTTCCATCATGTAGATCGGCAACGACTGTCACACTCAACTGGTAGCAAGCGCTCGGCTTCATTCATGCCAACAATCTGCAGGGAGCGCTTTGCAATGAGAATCTCCGTCACTACGTCCCTTATCATCGGCTTGGTCGCAGGCATCGCGCCTGGCCTGCCGGCGGCTGCAGCCGAAAAGACGAAGTTTGAGTTCTGGTACGGCCTTTCGGGCGATCTTGGGGAACGTGTCCAGGATGCCTGCAAGAAGTTCAACGAAAGCCAGACCGAATTCGAGATCGTCTGCACCTCGCAAAACGGATACGACGCGACCCTGCAGAACACGATTGCCGCCTACCGCGCGAAGAAGCAGCCGGCAATCACCCAGATCTACGATGCCGGCACTCTGGACATGATGCTTTCGGGTGCATTCGTGCCCGCCAGGAAGCTGATGGCCGACAACGGCTACAGCATCGATTGGAACAATTATTTCGGCGGCATCGCCAATTATTATGCGACGGCAAAGGGAGAACTGAACTCCTTCCCGTTCAACTCCTCGACTGCGATGTTCTACTACAATGTCGACGCCTTCGAGAAGGCCGGCGTCGATTTCAAGCCGGACACCTGGGAACAGGTCGAGGCAGCGGCCCGCAAATTGAAGGCAGCCGGATACGAATGCCCGCTCGCCTTCAACTTCGATACCTGGCAGCTCATGGAGCAGTTTTCGGCCATCCACAACCAGCCGATCGCCACCAGGGGGAATGGCTACAACGGGCTGGATGCCGAGCTGGTCGTCAACAGGACCAGGTTCGTGGACCATGTGAAGTTCTTCAAGAAAATGGCAGACGAGAAGCTGTTCGTGGTCAAGACCAAGCAGCTGGGCATGGATCTCGTCCCGGCCTTCACGTCGCAGACCTGCCAGATGATACAGACCTCGATCGCCGACCATGGCACCGTCGGCAAGTCCCTTCCCGAGGGGGTGAAGTGGGACGTCGCCATGCTGCCCGTATGGAACGGCACCGAGCGGCAGAATTCTCTCGTCGGCGGCGCGTCGCTCTGGGTGCTCGCCGGCCGTCCGGAAGCGGAGTACAAGGGCGCGGCCGCCTTCCTCAACTATCTCGCGACACCCGAAATGGCCGAGTGGTGGTCCACGGTAACCGGATATATCCCGGTGACCAGGACCGGGTTCGACGCCATGAAGTCAAACGGGTTCTACGACAAGGCACCCTACAAGGGACGCGAGCTCGCCATCGAGAGCCTGTCCTTTACTCCGACCTCGGAGAACACCCGCGGCATTCGCCTCGGTGGCTTCACGCAAGTCCGCAAGGAACTCGCGACCGCCCTCGAAGCGATCTTCATGCAGAACGCGGACGTGCAGACGGAACTCGACAGGGCCGTTGAACGCGGCAATGCCGTCCTGCGCCGTTTTGAGAAGACCTACGCCGGACAGACGCTGAACTAGATCTGATCCGATCCGGGGCCTGCCGTGACGTCGGCAGGCCCGATTTTCTTCCTGCACATCGGAAATCGAAGCTATGGACAAGCGTGCGGCCTTTCGCAGCTGGTGGCTGCCAAGCCTATTCGCCCTGCCGCAGATCATCCTGATCCTGCTGTTTTTCTATTGGCCAGCAGTCGCCGTGCTGCGATGGGCGTTCACATTGGAGCCGCCGTTCGGGGGCGCCGCGGAATTCGTCGGCCTTGCCAACTTCCAGGAGGTTTTCGCCGATCCGCTCTACTGGAACTCCGTCGGTATCAGCCTGGCATTCGCCCTTTGCGGCACCTTGGCCACCATCTTCATCGGCCTCGTTCTTGCGCTTGCGGTCGATCGGCAATTGCCGGCCTCAGCTCCGTTCCGGTTTCTGTACATTCTGCCTTATGCGATTGCAGGCCCGGCCGCAGGCATGGCTTTCCGCTTTATCCTGTCGCCGGAGCGCGGACTGATGGCATCGGTCAACGCGGCTTTCCCGGATTTCTGGAACCCGGCCAAATACGGCAGCCACGCCCTGATTCTCGTCATCGTCGTCTTTGCGTGGAAATGGGCGGGCTACACATTCATCTTCCTTCTCGCCGGCCTTCAGTCGGTCCCCCGTTCGCTTATCGAGGCTGCCGCCATGGACGGCTCCGGCCCCGTCCGCCGTGCGGTCGATATCCAGGTACCCATGCTGGCGCCGACGCTCTTCTTCCTGCTGGTCATCATGATGACCGAGGGATTCGTCGGGGCCGACACCTACGGCATCGTAGACCGAACGACGGAGGGCGGGCCGAACCACGGCACGGATGTGATGGTGTACCGCATCGTCGAGGAGGCATTCCGCGGCTTGAACTATTCCGGCGCGTCGGCGCAAAGCCTCGTCCTCATCGGTCTCATCATGATCTTCACCTTCATCCAGTTCCGCTTCATCGAGCGCCAGGTCCACTACAAGTGAGGCTCACATGATACAGCGGACACCTTTCGCCAACGCCCTCACCTACGGCGTGATGATCTTCGGCTTCCTGCTGCTGATCGGCCCTTTCATCGTGATCGTGTCGGGCGCCAGCCAGACCTTTCAGCAAGTAAACGCCGTACCCTTCAGTCTTCTGCCGCAGGATCGCCTGATCGAGAACATGAGGGCCGCATGGGAGCGCGCCAATCTCGGAACGGCGATGCTGAACAGTTTGGTCATGGCCAGCCTCGTCACGATCGGCAAAGTGGCCCTGTCGGCGCTGACGGCCTTCGCCATCGTCTTCTTCCGAACCCCGCTGAAGGGCTTCTTCTTCTGGATGGTGTTCATTACCCTGATGTTGCCGCTGGAGGTGCGCGTGGTGCCCACCTATGCCGTCGCTGCCGATCCGTTCCAACCCGTCCGGCTTCTGATCTCCGCAGTAATGGGCTTCGAAGTCTCGGTCGACTGGAACCTTCTCAACTCCTACGCCGGCCTCACGCTGCCCCTGATCGCGACCGCGACCGGAACGTTCCTCTACCGCCAGTTCTACCTGACCCTGCCCGACGAACTGGCAGAGGCGGCGCGGATGGACGGGTCGGGTGCGATCCGCTTCTTCATCGATATGCTGCTGCCGCTGTCGCGCACGAACATGCTCGCTTTGACCACGATCATGTTCGTCTATGGGTGGAACCAGTATCTCTGGCCGCTCCTGATGGTGACGGACCCTCAATACAAGACCACGATGATGTCGCTGATTGCGCTCCTGCCGTCCGAAAACGGCACTCCGGACTGGAACGTGACGCTTGCCGGATCCTTGATCATCATGCTGCCCCCGCTCATCGTCGTTGCCGTCCTCCAGCGGTGGTTCGTTCGCGGGCTCGTGGCGACCGAAAAATGAATCGCATTTCCCAAACAGAAACAGACAGAGAGGCCCGCGTTCATGGCTGACATCCAAATTAGCGCCGTGCGCAAGTCCTACGGCAAGGTCCCTACCCTGCATGGCATCGACCTCGCCTTCGCGTCGGGAGAATTCGTCGTTATCCTCGGTCCGTCCGGGTGCGGGAAATCGACGCTTCTGAGGATGATCGCGGGGCTGGAGGAAATCACCGCCGGGGAGATCGCCATCAACGGGCGGGTCGTCAACAGGCTTGAGCCGCGCGAACGCGGCTGCGCCATGGTGTTCCAGAACTACGCCCTCTATCCCCACATGACCGTCGCCGGAAATATCGGCTATGCCCTGAAGGTGGCGGGCATACCGAAGGCTGAGCGGCTGCGCCGCATCGAGGAAACAGCGAAGATCGTCGGGCTTTCCGACTATCTCAATCGGAAGCCCGCGGCACTTTCCGGCGGTCAGCGCCAGCGCGTTGCCATGGCCCGCGCGATTATCCGCGAACCGAGCGTGTTCCTTTTCGACGAACCGCTCTCGAATCTCGACGCCAAACTGCGCGTCACCATGCGAGCCGAGATCCGGAAGCTGCATCAGCGTCTCTCGGCAACGTCCATCTTCGTCACCCATGATCAGGTCGAAGCCATGACGCTCGCGGACAAGCTGGTGGTCATGAACAAGGGCCTCGTCGAACAGGTAGGACAGCCGCTCGACATCTACCATCGTCCGGCAAGCATCTTCGTCGCGTCCTTCATCGGCTCGCCGGCCATGAACCTGTTCGATGCCGAGATCGACGTCGGCAACGCCTGCCTGACCTTCGCCGGCGCGAAGCTGCCGATCGACAGGAGGATTGCGGCGCGTCTGGGCGCAGGAAACATCACGATCGGCATTCGCCCGGAACAGTGCATCGTGTCGCCCGAAGCAAAAGGCGGCGTCGCGATCAAGGTCGAGTTCGTCGAGGAGCTCGGATCCGGCCGCGTCATTCACGCGGAGCTGCATGGCCGTCCCTTCGCCGCCTGTGTGGACGAGAAAGTGCGCGTCCGGCCGGGTGATTGGATCGACCTGGAGCTGCCTTTGGCGCAATTGCACGTTTTCGACCGCGAGGTCAGGCCGGCGGATCGGGGTCGATCTGGAACCTCGCGCCGTCGCTGCTTCCGCCGCTCGACCGGCATTCGAAACAATCTGATCGCGTCCATCGAGAAGGAGAAACCCAATGAACGAAATCATTTCCGCCGTAGGCTTTTGCAACCGGACCGGCAAGGGCGATCTTTCGAGCCTGGACGCGTCCTTACGCGAAGTTGCCGAAACGGGTGCTGACGCCTGCGAAATCGGAATTTACGGCGAAGAAATCGTCAGTGGCGGACGCATCATCGAAGACCGTGTCCGGCGCGTCGCCGACATCACGAAGAAATATTCCTTCAAAAAGCTCTCGCTGCACGGTCAGATCCTGTCCAACTTCATGGATCGCCAGCATCATCATCTGCAGAAAAAGGTCGTGAGGGCGATGCTCGAATTGTGTGACCGGCTTGGCGCCGGGATCCTCGTTCATCACTCCGGCGCGGCGCAGCTCGCCCCCGGAGAAAGCGCCGCCGATCTCGACAGGATGGAACGCGATGCCCTCGCGGAAATGGCGGAGATCGCAAAAGCGTACGGAGTACGCATCGCGCTTGAAAACATCTTCACGACGGAAACCGGCCAGTATCGGCAGACGCCGAGGCAGGTCGCCGAAACCGTGCGGGCGATCGGTTCCGACAACGTCGTCGCGCTCATCGACTTCTCGCATGCCTATATCGAAGCGACGCATCGAGGACTCGACTTCCGCGACGAGCTGAGGACAATGGCGCCGGTGACTGGTCACCTGCATGTCCACGACAGTTTCGGGCTGCCCTATTCCATGACCCGCTTCTATCATCCGGCAGAGGCGACCGCACTCGGCATCGGAGACCTGCATCTGCCGATCGGCTGGGGCGACATTGCCTGGGACGACATTTTCTCCGAGTTGACCTTCCTTCCGGACACGACGCTGATCATGGAAATCGACGCCGGGCGGTTTGCCGATCAGCAACCGGCGTGCCTGGAGCGCGCACGGAGTCTGGCCGCCGCAGTGGGACTGAGATCCGCGGCGTAGCGTGCGCGGTCACCTTTCCGCGCGTACCAGATCACGACGTTTCGGGTTGGAAGGCTACAGGATCAAAACCAATCCTGTTCCAGAAGCGAAAACACCCGGCATTGCTGCCGGGCGTCTCGCTGCGTGCGCATGAGGGAGGATCAGCACGCGCCGCAGAATTCGCGACCGTTACTTCGCCTGATCCAGGCGGTCGATCGCTTCGACATTTGCCGCCGACGGACCATTGGGGTCGAACTCGGAGGCCAGCCACGTATCGACGATCGATTTCGCCAGTTCCGGGCCGATGACGCGCGCGCCCATGGTGATGATCTGGGCGTTGTTGGATTTGGCCGCCCGCTCGGCGGAATAGGTATCGTGGGTCAGCGCGGCGCGGATGCCCGGCACCTTGTTGGCCGAGATGCACACGCCGATGCCGGTGCCGCAGATCAGAATGCCGCGCTCGTTTTCGCCGGCCGTGATCGTCTGCGCCAGATCGCGGGAGAGATCGGCATAGTAGCCGGTCTGACTCAGGTCCTTGACTTCGAGATCGCTCCTCTTGGCGAGATGCGCGGCGATGACGTCGAGCAGGGGCTTGCCGGCACTGTCGGCTCCAATCGCGATTTTCATGTCGTTTCCTTTCCGTAAGGTGTTGTTGCCTGACCCGGCGATGCTCAGATCGCCCGGGCTACGCGTTGCAGAATGTCGAGGTAGCCGCCCACGTCCCAGGCGGAGCGGCCGATGAAGAGCCCGTCGATATGGCGCTGGAGGATCAATTCCTCGCAGTTCTGCGGATTGACGCTGCCGCCATAGAGTACCGGAACCTTCACGCCGAGTGCACGCTCGGCGACTTCGCCAATGCGGCGGTGGCGGGCATCCGCATAGTCGGCGGTGGCCGGTATGCCGTTGACGCCAATCGCCCAGACCGGCTCATAGGCCAGGAGAACGGGCGCCGTCCGCGCCGCGCCTTCGAGAAAGGCAAAGGCGCCTTCCACCTGGCGCTTCAGGACCGTATCCGCCTCGCCCGCTTCGCGTTCCGCGAGAGTCTCGCCGATGCAGATCAACGGCACGAGCCCATGCTTGACGGCGGCTGCCGTCTTCAGGCCCACGGTGCGGTCGGTCTCGCCGAAATGCTCCCGCCGCTCGCTGTGGCCGAGCTCGACGATGTCGAGATCGCAATCCCTCAGCATGACCGGAGAAATTTCGCCGGTCCAGGCGCCCGCATCGTCCCAGTGCATGTTCTGCGCACCGATCTTGACGCTCGTCGCCTTAAGCCTTTCCTTCACCTGCCGCACGGCGGTGAACGGAGGAATGACGAAGCGCTGTATCCGCTGATCGCGCCCATCGTCGGCGGCCGCAAGACCGTCGGCGAAGACCATTGCCTCGGCCAGCGTCTTGTTCATCTTCCAGCTCGTGCCGACCCAGAGACCAGTCTTGCTCATGCGTTCTCCAATATTTTCCGATTGTCGATCCTGACGAGCTTGACGCCGGCGTCGCCGAGCGCCGCCGTATTCCCCTCGGACACTTCGCTTCCGGTCAGCACCGCATCGAAGGCCTCCAGCCCCGTCAGGAAATGCAGGGCCGACCGGCCGAACTTGCCGTGGTCCACCAGGAGATATTTGCGGCTGGCGGATTTCACCATCTGGCGCTTGATCTGCACGACCTCCTGATCCTGGTGGAACGCTGACGCGCCCTCGACGGCCGAACTCGACAGGAAGGCCACGTCGGCGCGCAGCGAACGCAGCGCCTCCTCGGTGACGACACCGAAAAAGCCGTTGAATTTCTTGCTGTAATGTCCGCCGAGCGCGATCAGGTTGATGCCCGGGGCTCCCGAAAGATCGGCGATGACGCCGAGATTGTTGGTGATGACGGTGAGCGGGCGAATATCCCTTAGAAACCCGGCGATCGCTCCGGCCGTCGAGCTGTCGTCGATGATGATGCTCTGGCCGGGCTCGATCAGCGTCGCGGCATGTTCCGCAAGGCGGCGCTTCTCGCCCGTCGCGATCTTTTCGCGGTAGCGGAAATCGCTTTCGAATTGCGGGCTCGACTGGATGGAAGCGCCGCCATGGACCTTTCGCAGGAGCCCCGCCTGTTCGAGATCGTCAAGATCGCGATGAACCGTCATCTTGCTGACGCCGAAGCGAAGGGCGAGTTCCTCGACGGAGGCTGTTCCCGCCTCCATCAGGACATCCATGATCGCCTGGCGTCTGTCTTCCGGTTTCATCGCATCGTCCCGTCAGGTGCAGCCTCGGCTGCGCCAAGGGAAAGGTAACAGTCTTCTGTGATATTTCAACTAAAATATGGGATTTTGTTACATTTCATTGTGATAATTTCGAAGCATTGAATCCCGTGTCGATAAAGGGCTCCCAGAATTCAACCGACTCCCGGATCATTTCCACCACGTTGCGGTCGGTCGGTTCGCGCTCCCGGAAGGAAAGCTCCAGGCAGATTTCGTTGTCCGTCCCGCCTCCCCTCCTGATGGCCTCGAGCAGTCGTTCGGGCGTGATCCTGCCGTCCTTGTTGTGGGCGGCCGTGAAGGGCCAGTGTCCGCCCTTGTTCATCGAGGACTGCTTGACGTGAATGATCGGCGACTGCCGCGGAAAGGCCTCCGCCCAGGCATAGGGATCGACGTCGGCGGCGTTCGGCGATGTGACGTCGCCATGATCGATGTCGACCATCATCCTCATCGGGATCGGCAGGTCGGCTGCCGCCAGACGCCGGTCGAGCGCCCTGCACGCCTCGATCGTGTGGCCGAACTCCCGGCCGACCGACATCGGCTCCCAGAAGACATAGGAAAGGCCCGCGGCCTTGGCGTGCTCTGCCACCTCGCGCCAGCATTCGATGGCGATCGTCATCAGTTCCTCGCGACGCGCCGGGTCGTGATAATCCCTGAGCGTGAAGATCGCGAATTGCGTACCCATGCCGGAGGCGCCGAGCTCGGCGGAGATATCGGCAAAAGTCTTGAACCAGTCGACATAATAGCGCCGGACGTCCGGGTCGGGATGCCCGAAATGATTGAGACGGCCATAGGGGCCTGTCATGCCGGAGGTGATTTTCACGCCGGTACGGCCGAGCGCCGTTCGAAACTGCCGCAGCGTCTTGTTGATCGTCGCCGCCGGCCAGCCCGGATTGACGAATTCATGGGTGAGCTGGACGTAACCGATGCGGATCTTCTCGGCGATGGTGTCGATCAGGTCGTCCGCCTCGGCAAAGCGGTTGACCAGAGGATTGGTGTTGAGCGACAGCGTGAAGGCCATTGCCGGCTCCTTGCTACCAGAGGAATTTCGGGAGGATGAAATCGGGGCTCGCGCCGTGCTCCCGGAAGAGCTGCCGGCGCTCCGCGTCCGGCCGCTGCTCGAGAATTCCGGTGGCGACGAGCACCGAGCCGAGCCCGGCCGCCGCAGCCCCGGCAATGTCATGCTCGACGCTGTCGCCTATGGCACAGACGCGCCGCGGCTCCGGCCGCCCGAGAAAATCGAGCGCGAAGTCGTAGATGTCGGCAAACGGCTTGCCGATCCAGCGCACAGGACCGCCCAGCTCTTCGTAAAGCTCGGCGATGCGACCGGCGCCGAAGGCCGGGCCGCTCCTCGTCAGCATAACCTTGTCCGGGTTGGTACAGAGGCACGGGATGCCTCGCCGGGCAGCCGGTCCCAGCAGAACTTCGTAATAGGCAAGCGGATGGATATCGCCCTCGCTCCCCGCCAGCAGCACGATGTCGGCGTCTTCACCGCTCTCGGTGCGGACGAGGTTCAGCCCCTTGAGCGGCGACTGATCGCCGTCGCGGCTGATCAGAAGGCACTTGCGCGCTGCGCCACCCTCGCCTTCGGCCTCCCGTTTCAAGAGCTGCCAGGCAACCTCTCCCGAGGTCAGGAACCAGTCCCAGCTTCCGCATTGGAAACCGAGTGCCTCCAGCCGCCGATCGTTCTCGGCCGAGCGCTTGCCGGAATTGGAGAGGATGATGACCCGCTTTCCGGCCTGTTTGAGACGGACAAGCGTTTCCGCCGCACCCGGATAGGGCCCGCGACCGTCTCTCAGCACTCCGTATTGATCCACGAGAAAGGCATCATATGCGTCCGATATCGCAGAGAGGGCTGGAATTTCCCGGACGACGCTCATAGCACGCCCGCCTCTTTCGCTCCCGACAGCGCCAGGCGAGCGGCGCCGGCAGCCGCCTCTTCCGATAGCACCGGCAGGAAGGGAACGACGAGCCTCCGTTTTCGGATTTCGGTCCACACCCCGTTCTTCGCGCCGCCGCCGACGGTGCGGATCGAACCCAGGGCCGGGCTGCCGAGGGATACGAGCCGCTCATAAGCAAGACGCTCGACCCCCGCGATGCCCTCGAAGATCGCCTTCAGGAATTCGGCGTCCTCCGTCGGGCGCGGTTCCATGCGCGGCATGAAGGCAGGATCGGCCACCGGAAACCGCTCGCCGGGTTTCAGCAGCGGATAGAAGTCGAGGCCCGTATCGCTCGCCGGGTCGATTTGCTCCGAAAGCTCGGCGATCCGATCGTTGCTGAAATGCGCGGCGAGAACCGCGCCACCGGTATTGGAGGCGCCGCCGGCAAGCCACATATCGCCGATCCGGTGGCTGTAGAGCCCGAATTCCGGGGCAAAGAGCGGCTTGTCGGAGAGCATCTTCACCGTCAGCGTCGTGCCCAGCGCGCTGACGGCGTCACCCGGCCGGTCAGCGCCGGTCGCGAGGAAGGAGGCGCAGCCGTCCGTCGTACCCGCAACGATAACGGCTTCGCTCGGCAGTCCGAAGGCTTCCGCCGCGGCCGGCGAGATCGTCGCGACCGGCGCCCCCGCCGGCAGAACATCGGGCAGAAGATCGACACGCGCGCCGGTCCGCGCAAGCCATTCCGGCCAGTTGCGGGCAACGGGATCGTAGCCGGTCTTCAGCGCGTTGTTTTCGTCGCTGACGTCATAAAGCCCGGTGAAATGGCCGGCAATCCAGTCGGCCTGGTGAATGACACGGAAGACCTCTGGCAGCGACTGGAAAGTCAGCAGCTTGGCCAGGCCCGACGTCGCGCCATGTGCCGCACTCTCCTTGGGTGCATGGACGGCGATACGCTCCAGAACGGCGGGATCGCCGACCGGGTCGTTATACATGAGCGGCGTCGCGAGCGGCGCTCCGTCGGCAGCGACCGGGAGCATGGTGCCCGACGTGCCGTCGATGCCGAGCGCACATATATGCGAGCCGTCGACGGCTTCGAGTGCCTGCGCAAGCGCGGCCTGGACCGCCTTCCACCAGCCAAGCGGATCGCGATGGTCATCGGAAAAGGCGGCAAGCCTCGCTGCGCCCGACGCGACGATCTCGCCCGCAGCGGTCATCGCCACGGCACGTGCACCGGACGTGCCGAGGTCGATGCCGAGAACGAGCTTGCCCCGGCCGCTCATTGCAGCACCTGCCCTGCACGGTTCAGTTGCTGGCGGTATTTTTCCGCGTCCCAGCCGAGAAGTTCCGCGTTTTCCGCATCGGTGAGATAGCGCAGCCTTGCACCCTCCGGGATTCGCGCCGTCACGTCCGAAAGGCAGCGCGCCATGGCGAGCGCGCCGGCAGAGATATCCTTGAGCACCAAGGCGCCCTTGCCGGGAAAGAGAAGGACCGGCGGCAGGCTCTCTCCCGCGCGACGGAATCCCTCTTCGAGAGAGAGCGCGTTCTCTCCGGGAGCGGCGACAACCGATCCCTTGCCGAGAAAGATCACGTGGTCCGGATAGAGGCTGCCTCCCGCGGCAATTCTGCAGCTTTCGAGATCGGTCGCGGCATCGTGGATCCGACCGTCGTCGGGCAGCCGGTAGGCGCTGTTGACCGCAAGGCGCGACAGCGCCTCAAGGTCGGCGGAAGGCGCCCGCCGCACGGGCACGGCGAAGCGCTGGGATACCTCTGCGAGAAGACGCGCCGCGTCCGCGACCGTCTCGGCTGCGACGGCAAGCCCGTGATTTCCGAGTACCAGGACCGAGGTGTCATCCCGAATCCGCTCGGCAATTGCCTTGGCGAGCGGCAGCCCCGGTCTGGCATAGGGAACGAAGGCGTAGGGAATGCCCTTAAGCTTCTCTTCGGCAATCGCGGCCGCGTCGGCGTGAACGGCAGTCGCGATCGTCTCGACGCAATGGACATGAACCACCACCTTCTGCGGCATCAGCGCGTGGACCGTGGTTTCGATCGACGGCCTGAGGCCCGAGGGGTTCAGATCCTTGACGACGAAATCCTGCGCCTTCTCCGTCGCCGGGTCGTCCCGCTCCAATGCGTCGAGCAACGGGTCGAGCGCGACCGCGACCATCACGTCGCGCCGACGGGCATGGGCAAGCCACAGGCCGGAAGCCTTGATCCAGAGGGTTCCGCCTTCCTTGATCGAGGTATTGCCGCCCGCGCCCTGAACGAGATCCGGATCGGCGCCGACACGCGCCGACAGATCGAGAAGCGCTTCGAATTCGGAGCTTCGCAACATCAATTCTTCCTTCTCACGCCGCAGCCTGCTGGCCCTCGAACCAGCCGCTGAAGGCCCGCTTCTCGGCGTCGCTCATATGCAGGCCGTGTTTGGTGCGCCGTTCCAACAGGTCTTCCGCCGTGCGCGCCCATTCATTCTCTATGAGGAAGCGGGCTTCCCGCTCCCGGAAGAGCTGCGTGAACGCCGTCCCGAGCTCGTCGAGGCACGTGGCGCTGCCGATCAGATCATGCGCCCGCGTGCCGTAAAGCCGGGCGTAGTGCTTGGCGAGGTCCGACGGCAGCCACCGGTAGCGCGCGCGCAGGTCGCCGAGGAACTGGTCGAAATCCGCATCCGCCATGTCGCCGCCCGGCAGATGCGCACGCGCCGTCCAGGCCGGGCCCATCTTCGGAAAGAAAGGCTTCAACCGTTCGAGCGCGTGCTCGGAAAGCTTGCGGAAGGTCGTGATCTTGCCGCCGAACACCGAGAGCAGCGGCGCGTCCTTCCCGGCGGCGTCGAGCTCGAAAATATAGTCGCGCGTCACTGCCGACGGATTTTCGGCATTGTCGTCGTAAAGCGGACGCACACCCGAAAAGCTGTGAAGGATGTCGCCCGGCGCCAGTTGCTGCTTGAAATAGCGGTTCACCGATTTCAGGAGATAGGCGACCTCGTTTTCGTCCGCCGTGACGTCCTCAGGCCGCCCGTCATAGGGAATATCCGTGGTGCCGATCAGCGCCAGATCGTTCTGATAGGGATTGATGAAGATCACGCGCTTGTCGGGGTTCTGGACGAGATAGGCCTGCCGCCCCTCCCAGAACTTCGGCACGATGATGTGGCTGCCCTTGACGAGGCGGACGCTGCGGCTCGAATTCAGTCCCGCAACGCGGCCGATCACGTCGTTGACCCAGGGCCCGGCGGTGTTGACCACGCAGCGCGCCTTGGCCTCCGTCTTCGCTCCGGTCGCGGCATCGGTCATCTCGACATGCCAGAGATCGCCTCGCCGGCGAATACCGGTGCAGGCGGTGCGGGTCAGTATCCGGGCGCCTTTCTTTTTCGCGTCGAGCGCGTTGAGCACGACGAGGCGGGCGTCGTCCACCCAACAGTCGGAATATTCGAAGGCCTTGCGATAGGCCGGCTTGATCGCAGCGCCTTCCGGGGCCGTACGCAGGTTGAGCACCCGCGTGCCGGGGAGGCGCTTGCGGCCGCCCAGGTGATCGTAGAGGAAGAGGCCGAGCCGTACGAGCCAGGCCGGCCTGTCGGCCGGATTGTGCGGCAGCACGAAACGCATCGGCCAGATGATGTGAGGTGCGGATTCCAGCAGAACCTCGCGCTCTATCAGGGCTTCGCGCACCAGGCGGAACTCGTAATATTCGAGGTAGCGTAAGCCGCCATGAACGAGCTTGCCGGAGCGGGAACTCGTGCCCTGCGCCAGATCGTCCTTCTCGCAGAGCAGGACGGAGAGCCCCCGCCCTGCCGCGTCGCGGGCAATGCCCGCCCCGTTTATACCGCCGCCGATGACGAAAAGGTCGTATGTGCCGGTTTCGGAACTCACGTGCTTGTCTCCTGTCGTCGTCATGCGGTCAGGCGGCCTCGCCGTTGGGTTTGTCCTGATGGCCGTAAGTGGCAAATCCCTCGATGACGCCGGCGATTTCCTCCTCAGGCAGGACCACCGGGCCGCCGATCAGGAGCGCGTGGTAATATTGCTTGGCGATCGTCTCGAGCTCGACCGCCGCCCACATCGCCTTTTCCAGGCTCGAACCGGTCGCGATCATGCCGTGATTGGCCATGAGGCAGGCGGAACGCCCCTCCATCGCCTTCAGCACGTTCTCCGACAGCGCCTTCGTGCCGTAGCGGGCGTAATCGGCGACGCGCACGTCGGAACCGCCGAAGGCGGCGATCATGTAGTGGCAGGCGGGAATCGGCTTGCCCGCGATCGCGAGGATCGTCGAGAAGGTCGCGTGGGTATGAACGACGGCGCCGACATCCGGCCGCGCCCGCAGAATGTCGAGGTGGAAGGGCCATTCGACCGACGGCCTCTTGGGGCCTGCCCAGGCGCCATACTCGCCGTCGATCGGCATGGCGACGATCATGTCAGGCGTCATCTCGGCATAGGGGATCGCAGACGGGGTGATCAGCATCGTGCCGTCATGGCGCAGGCTGATATTGCCCGAAGTGCCCTGGTTGAGGCCGATCGCATTCATGTGGCGGCAATGGTCGATGATCGACTGGCGCAGTTGAAGTTCGTTCATCGTCCCACCTCAGCACGGATTGACCGGCGGCAGGCCGGCGATGTAGCGGCGCACTTCCTCGGCAGCCATTTCGGCCGCATAGGTCACGGTGCGTACCGACGCGCCCGCGATATGCGGCGTCAGCGTCACATTGGGAAGATTCAACAGCGGCCAGCCTTCCGGAACGGGCTCGACGGCAAAGGTCTCCAGCATCGCGCTTGCGAGATGGCCGCTGAGGAGATTCTCATAAAGCGCGTCATAGTCGCAGAGCGGTCCGCGGGCCGTGTTCACGAAGATCGCCCCCGGCTTCATCTTCGCGAAGGTTTCCGCATTCATCATGTTCTTCGTCTCTTCGCTGACGCGCGGATGCAGCGTCACCAGGTCGGCGCGGGCAAGCAGTTCGTCGAGCGAGACGTGCTCGACGCCGGCATTCCTGTCTTCGGCGCTGAGCTGAACATAGGGATCGTGGACGAGCACCTTGGTGCCGAAAGCACGAAGCAGGCGGACCACCTTGGTGCCGATATTGCCGTAGCCGATGACGCCGACCGTCATTTCGGAAAGCTCGCGGCCGGTGCGGTCGGCACGGTAGAGATCGCCCCGCCATTCGCTCCGCCTCAGCGCTTCGTGCCCCACGCGGATAAGGCGCGTCTCCGCGAGGATGGCGCCGATCGTGAATTCGGCGACGGCACTCGCATTGCGGCCGGGCGTGTTGACGACGAGGACGCCCGCCTCGCGAGCGGCTTTCATGTCGATATTGACCGGACCGCCGCGCGACACGGCGACGAGCTTCAATCCCGGCAGGTCAGCCAGCATCGTTCGCGACAGCGGCGCAAGCTGCGTCACGAGGATTTCGGCATCGCCGACGAAGTCGACGATTTCGCCGGGCTTGCCGAGATATTCCTTGAGGCCGTCCATGCCCTCCACGGCATAGCCGTGCTCCATCGGCACGTCCGGCCAGGGCAGTTCGAGCATGCTGATCTCATGCCCGTCGCCGCATGCCTCGACGATCTTGTCGCGAAAAACATCCGGCAGCATGAACCGGTCGCCGATAATGGCTATCTTCTTCATTGCGGTCTTTCCTGTTGGTTTCCCGTTCCGGCTGCGTGGGAGAGCGCATGCCAGACGGGTTGAAGCGCAAGGCGCGACTGCTTGTAGGCGGGGAAAAGCGCGTCATAGCGGCGCGCAAGCTCTTCATCCGCGGGTTCCGCCGGCCGATGGTGGGGCCGCACCCATTCGCGGACGCAGTCGGCCATCGAGGGATAAATGCCGAGAGAGACGGCGGCGATCATCGCCGCACCAGCGGCACCCGCCTCCTCGCGTTCGCTCGTCTGGATGCTGGCGCCGAGAGCCCCGCCGAGAATGCGGCGCAGCGAGGCGCTGCGCGCAGCGCCGCCCGACAGACGAACGCAGGCCGGCAGCGGCCCCATCGCGGCGTAACAATCCCGCGAGGCAAAGGCGAGACCGTCGAAGACCGCACGCACCATGTCGCCGAAGCCGTGATTGATCGAAAGCCCGACGAAGGAGGCGCGGGCCGAAGCATCGACAAAGGGGCCGCGCTCACCGGCCTCCGAAATGTAGGGCTGGAAGAGAAGCGGAGTCTCGTTCGCCTCGGAAAGCCAGCCATCCACATGGGTGAGCAGATCGTTCTTCGATTTCTCGATCCCCATGCCCTTGAGGAGACCTCCCGCAAACTGCAGGATCCAGTCGATATTGAGCGTCGCAGCCATATTCGACTGCATCTGCGCATAGGTGCCCGGAATCGGCATGCACATGGTGTAGCCGGTGTGATCCTGGTTGAGCCGAACATCGTCGGCGCCGGCGGCCAGACGCATGTGCATGCCTGTCGAGCCTATGATCGAGCAGCCCGTGTCGGTTCCGGGATCGTAGAGGCCAGCGCCGAGCGCCGTGCAGACGACGTCGACATAGCCAAGCACCACCGGCGTCCCCGCCGGCAGGCCCGTGGCGGCTGCGGCGGCAGCCGAGAGAGGGTGATGCGTGCTCGCCCCGTCGACGATTTCCGGCAGCAGGTGTTTGAGTTCGTTGAGACCGAGAAAGTCGATCACGTCGTCGGAATACTGGCGCTTGCGGAAATCGCCGAAGGTGAAATTCGCTTCCGAGGGATCGGTCGCGCGCCTGTCCGTGAGATTGAAATAGAGCCAGTCCTTGCAATGGAATGCGGTCGCAGCACCTTTCAGCATCTCCGGTGCATGATCCTTCATCCAGCGCAACTGTGGGCCCTGCTGGCAGGCGGCAAGTCCGGAGCCGGTGCGCGAGAAACGCTCCGCATCGCCGCTTTCGGCCCGCAGGCGTTCGACGATTGCGCTCGCGCGCGCATCAAGCCAGAGCCAGCCCTTGCCCACCGGCTCGCCCTCTCTGTCGATCATCCAGGTGCCGTCCCCCTGACCGGTCACCGCGATGGCGGCAACACGGCCAGGGAGGTTCTCGATCCTGGCCGAGAGCTCGACCAGTGTTTTGACCGTGTCCGTCCAGGTACGCCGCAACTCCTGAACGCTGCCGGTGCGGCCCACCGCCTCATAGCTGTTCGGAACCGCCGTCATCGCCAGCTGCCGGCCGCCGAGATCGAAGGCGACGGACTTGATGACGGACGTTCCGGCATCGATGCCGATGAGGATGTCGCGCATCAGGCGAGCTCCTCGCCGTGCGAAATCGCCATACCGCTCTCGCTGTCGAAGACGTGCAGGCTTGCAGGGTCGAGCCGGATGCCGATCGGCTGACCGATCTCCAGGCTGGTACGGTCGTGTTCGACGAGCACCATGGTGCCGCCGGCGAAATCGGCCGCGATATGGGTCTGGTCGCCGAGCCATTGATTGACGGCAACACGCCCCGTCACCCCGTCTGCACTGCGCCGGACGGAATAGGGCCGGATGCCGAGAACCACATTCTGGCGCTTCATCAGCGCATTGCGAACGGCATGGGAGAAATCGGCGGCCTGGTATTCGAGCCGGACCCCGTCCTTGAGGCCGAAGGTCACGCGGGCGTCCGTGCCGCTGACGCTTGCCTCGAAGACGTTCATCGGCGGCTCGCCGACGAAGGTTCCGGTGAAGAGATTCGCCGGCCGCTCCTTGATCTTCTGCGGCGTATCGAACTGCTGCAGCACGCCGCCTTCCATGACGGCGATCCGGTCGGCGAGCGCGTTCGCTTCGGTCTGATCGTGGGTGACGAGAATGGCGGTGAGCCCGCGTTCCTTGATGTAGTGCTTGATACGGCCGCGCAGCACGGCGCGCAATTGCGGCTCGAGCTGGCCCATCGGTTCGTCGAGGAGATGCAGGTCGGCGTCGCGGATAAGCGCGCGTCCGAGGGACGCCCTCTGCTGCTGACCGCCGGAAATCGAACTCGGATAACGGCCGAGAATATCCTCGATCTCGAGCAGTTTGGCGATGCTCGCTACCTTCTCTTCGACGACGCTTTGAGAGAGCTTCGACGCCTTGAGCGCAAAAGCTATGTTTTCGCGTACCGTCAGCGGCGGATAGAGCGAATAGCCTTCGAAGGCCATGGCGACGTTGCGGCGGACCGGCGCAAGCATATGCACCTGCCGGCCGGCGACCGAAATCGTGCCGCGCGATACCGGTTCGAAGCCGGCGATCATGCGAAGGGTAGAGGTCTTGCCGCAGCCGGAGGAGCCCAGAAGCGCGATGATCTCACCCTTCTTCACCTCCATGTTCAGCTGCTTCACGGCGTGAACGCCGTAGTCGACCGGGCCATAGAACTTGTCGACATTGTCGATCAAAAGAGCGGTAGCGTTCATGCCGCTTCTCCATCGCGCTTGGATGCCAGTTCGGAAGGAAGGATGCGCTGGCCCGTCGCCTTGTCGAACAGAAAGGCCGCCCGACCGTCGACTGCGATATGCGCCGGTCCGGCGACCGGGCCGGGGGTACCGGCAGGACGGGACACCAAGATCTCGCGGCCGCGGGCGGTCAGCGCCAGCGTCACGGTCTTCTCGTTGAGCGGCGTTTCCGCCTCGACCGTCACGGGGATCGCGCCCTGCGCGGCGGCTTCGGTAAAAGCGATCGTCTCCGGGCGCAGGCCGAGAACGCATTGCTTTTCGACAATTTGCGCGCCGAAGCCCGGTAGGCGCAGCCGCATGTCGGAGAGTTCGACGAACGCGCCGTCCGGTCCGCGCTGCGGCACGACATCGAGCAGGTTGATGGTCGGATCGCCGAAGAGCCGGGCGATCTCTATATCGGCGGGCGCGTTGTAGATTTCCGCCGGCGTGCCGATCTGGCGGATACGCCCATGCGCCATGACCGCGATGCGGTCGCCGAGCGCCATTGCCTCCTTGTAGTCCTGCGTGACGTAGATGACCGTTGCCCCTTGAGCGGCGAGCAGGCGCGGCAGTTCCAACCTCATTTCGAAGCGCAGCTTCGCGTCGACGTTGCGAAGCGGATCGTCGAGAAGCAGCAGCGGCGGCGAGCCCACGAGGGCGCGGGCAAGTGCCGTGCGCTGCTTCTGGCCGTTGGAGAGCGCCTTCGGATGATGGCTCAGCACATGATCGATCTTCAGGAGCTTTGCGACCTTGTGCACGCCGGCGGCGATCGTGTCCCGGGACGATTTCCGCGAGGTCAGCGCGCTGGCGATGTTGTCGAAGGCGCTCATATGCGGGAACAGTGCAAAGTTCTGGAACGCCATGCCGAGCCCGCGATGCTCCGCGTCCACGTCGGTCATGTCTTCGCCGCCGATCAGGACCCGACCACCATCCGGTTCGATGACACCGGCGATCAGCCGGAGCAGAACGGTCTTGCCGGAACCGGACGGGCCGAAGAGCACCAGTCGCTCGCCATTGGCCACGTCGAGCGAGAGATCGTCCAGAACCGCCTGGCTCTTGTAGCGCTTGACGATGTTTTTCAGTTGCAGTGTTGTCATTCGATTATCCCTTCACCGCGCCGAGCGACAGGCCTTCGACGAGGTAGCGCTGGGCGTAGAGTGCGAGTGCGAGCGTCGGCGTGATCGAGAGCACGATCGCGGCGGCGATCTGGCCGTACTGGATGCCCGAGGCCGTGACGAAAGCCAGCGCGCCGACTGTCACCGGCTGCTTGTCCGCGGACGCCAGCACCAGGGCGAACACGAAATTGTTCCACGCGAAGATGAAGGCGAGCAGACCGGCCGCTGCGATCCCGGGACCTGCCAGCGGCAGGGCGATCTTGCGGAACGTCGAGAACCAGGAGTGGCCGGCGATGCGATAGGCATGTTCGACATCGGCCGAGATGTCCTCGAAGTAGCCGCGCACGATCCAGAGGATGAGCGGCAGGCAGATCAGCTGGTAGATCCAGATGAGACCGAAATAGGTGTTCGAGAGGCCGAGCCACTGAAAATACTGCGTCAGGGGCAGCAGCACGAGCAGCGGCGGAGCAAAGCGGAAGGAGAGCAGCGTGAAGGCGATGTCCTCCGACCCTCTGAACTTGTGCCGCGCGAAGGCATAGGCCGCCGGCACGCCGAGGACCAGCGCCAGAGCTACGGAAGCGACCGACAGCAGAACCGAATTGCCGAGATTGCGCATGAAGGCGATATCGAGCGTGCCGGAAGCCGTCTGGAGTTTGCCGGTGATCAGCGCCGCATAATTCTCGAGCGTCGGCGTGAAGACCACCGATGGGGGTATTCGGAGGATCGTCTCGTTCGTCTGGAACGACATGAGGAAGATCCAGACGATCGGAAACATGAAGAAGACGACGACCAGGGTGAGCGCGACGCCGCGCAGGAGCCTTTCGACCGGAGAGGTGGTTTCCATTTTCGGCCTCCTTACGCTTCGCCGCGGGCGCGTTCGCGCAGCCGGAGCCAGTTCTTGATGAAGATGTTCGACAGGGCGTAGGTGATCGCCCACAGGATGATCAGCAGCGCCGCTGAACGCCCGACATTGGTGGACTGGAAGAAGTTGAGGTAGGCCTCGACCTGGAAGACCGTCAGAGTGTCCCCGGGTCCGCCCTGCGTCATCGCGTAGATGATGTCGAACTGCTGGATCGAATCGAGCAGCCGGAAGAGCGTCGCCGTCAGAATATAGGGCGTCAGCATCGGCAAGGTGATGCGGAAGAAGACGAAACTGCGCGGCACGCCGTCGAGCGCCGCCGCTTCGAAAGGCTGCGTCGGCAGCGAGCGGAGGCCCGCGAGCAGCAGGATCATGATGAAGGGCGTATAGACCCAGATGTCGACCAGCACGACGGTCAGCAGAGCCGTGTCCGGCGACGAGGCCCAGCGGAAATTCTCAAGGCCTACGAGGCTTGCGAGATAGCTCAGGATTCCGAAGCCGGGATTGGTCATCAGCTTCCACATCAGCGCGGCGAGCGCCGGGGCCGTCATCAGCGGCAGGAGCAGCATGATCGAGATAAAGTTGTTGACCGTGGAGCGGCGCTGCAGGAGCAGCGCGATGCCGAGACCGAGCAGCAGCTCCAGGGTCACGGTGACGCCGGCATAGAGCAGCGAGATCTTCAGCGTGTTCCAGAAACCCGGATCGGTGAAGAAGTTCAGATAGTTCTCACCCCAGTTGAACTGGCGTGCCCAGGGCTGGCTAAGCCGGTAGCGCTGGAAGGAATAGATCACCGCCGTGAAGAACGGGATCAGGATACCGATGCACACGAGAAGCGCCGGCAGGGAGAGCACATAGGGCAAGGCCCTCTTGCTGATTCCGAACCTGCTGCCCCTTGGGCTGGAGTGCGTTACTGAAGCCATGGCCAGCTCCGTCTAAATGCCTGTGTCTATGACATAAGGGGTCGGCCGCGGCCGGCGCAGCCAGACCCCCTCTTCCATTTGCTTTTCGTGCCGAAACGGCGGCCCTCCGGCGGCGGGCTGGCCTGGAGCGGGATGGATGCGAACGTTCGATGATGTCCGCCCGCCTCCGCTCCAAGCCGGAGGTGCGATCAGCCGAGCCCGGCTTCCGCGAGCTGCCGGTCGATGCTCTCGACAAGCCTGTCGAGACCCTCGTCGACGGGCACTTCCTTCGCCACCATCTTCTGCAGCGTCGCCGCCCATTCGGTGGTGAGGTCGAAGAAAAGCGGCTGGGGGGTGAAGTGGATCTTCGCGCCCGGCGCCGAAACGTCGTGCATCTCCACATAACCGGGATAGCTCTTGTTCAACCGCTCGCGGAAGATCTCGTCCTTCCAGACCGATGCCCGGACCGGGTTGACGAAGTCCATCTTGGTCGCGCCGAAGATCGCGTGCTCGAGACCGGATGCCCATTGCAGGAAGTACCAGGTCGCATCCTTGTCCTTCGCGAAGTTGGACATGGCCAGCGACCAGATCCAGATGTTCGGCGTCGGAGCCTTTGCTTCCGGGTTGGCGGCAAACGGCGCGTAGGCGAGCTTGCCGGCCATCTTGTTATCGCCGCCATTCATGAAGTAGCCGAGAATGTCGGCGTCGTAGATCATGGCGGAGGCGCCGGCGCCGAGGTCCGTGCCGACCTGGTACCAGGTATAGGTCGACCAGTCCTTCGGGCCGCTCTCCTGGATCATCTGCACCCATTTTGCGTGGAAGGCCTTGGATTCAGGCGTATTCATCGCGGCCGAAAGCTTGCCGTCCTCCGAAACGTTCAGATCCTTCTGGCCGAAATTGGCGTAGCCGGAAAGGAAGCCCGGATGGATGGTCGCCCAGGAACGGGACCCGCGCACGCCGATGCCGTAGACGCCGCCGCCCACGTCCTTGTTGAGCTTTGCCGCGGTAGCGACGAGTTCATCGAGGTTCTTCGGAACGCTTGCGCCGACCTTTTCGAACATCTCCTGATTATAGGAGAGGTTGTTCTGCTCGTAGCCCCACGGAATGCACCATTGCTTGGCATCTTCCGAACCGAGCGCACCCCCGGCTGGCCGTTCCATGCGCAGGAAGCCTTGACGCCCGGCAGGAAGTCGTCCCAGCCATATTGCGGATTTGTCTTCGCCGGATCCTTGATCCACTCGTTGAGGTCCGTGATCCAGCCGGCCGGACCGTAGGTCCAGGTCATGTAGGCGCCGGTCATGAAGGCGTCGTATTCCGACGAGCCGGAAGAGAGCGCCGCCGTCACCTTGTCGAAATAGACGTCCTCCGGGAAGACGTCATAGGTCACTTCGATGCCGGTCAGGTCCTTGAACGCCTGAAGATTGGCGATCATCGCATCCGCATAAGGATGCTTGTTCAGGAGCAGCTTCAGCGACTTGCCGGAATGTGCCTTCCAGTCGAAGTCGGCGGCAAGCGCCTGGGTCGACATCATGTTGAACAGGGTGCCGGCGGTGCCCGCCGTCAGGCCTGCCGCGCCAAGGCCCTTCAACAGGCCGCGACGGTCCACCTCTCCGCGCAGGAATGCGCCAATGAGGTCTTTCTCCTTGTCGTACATCTGTTTTCTCCTCCACTACGGGTAAAACTGCTCGACTGAGCTGCCGGCTACCCAACCGGTATTGCCTCCCTGGACCGCAGCGCCGATTTTCGTCGCTCCTCGGTCCCGTGTTTTCTCAAGCGGCGAGCGTCTGCGCAGTGCGCTCGTCGGTGATGAGTCCGCTCAGGAACCCGCTCTCCAGGACCGCGCGAATCGGGCGCGTCTTGACCCTGCCCCCGGCAATCGCCACGGTGCGGCGGTTCTTCAGGTCCTGCCGGCCAAGCGTGAAGGTGCGGTTCGAAAGCGCGGTCTCTATCGGCCTGCCCTTCTCGTCGAAGAAGTGACCGAGCAGCTCGCCCACGCCGCCGGCTTTCTGGATCTCCGCTATTTCACGCATCTCGATCATCCCGGTCGCCACAAGCGATGCCTCGCGCTCGGCCGTGCCGATTCCGACCATCAGAAGGTCGGCCGACTTCGCGAGATCGAAGACCTCCCGCACGCCGCGCTGGCTGAAAAGGACATCGCGATCCTCGACCGTATTGGCGAAGAACGGCACCGGCATCACATAGGCTTCGGCGCCCGTGCGCTCTGCCAGGCGGTGGATAACGTCATGCGGATTGGCGGAGAATTTTCGCGTGAGCCCGCCGAGCAGAGAAACGAAGCGGGTGTTGTTGCTCGCCGTGCGCGGCATGTACTCGATGCTGGCTGCGAGCGTGCGTCCGTGGCCGACGCCGATCAGCGCCGTCTCTCCGCGCTCGATCTCGCGTCTGAGAAACTGCGCCCCGGAGATGCCGAGCGCCTTCAGCGGCAGGTCGTCGCTGTCGAAGTCCGGGACCACCTCGCAATAGTCCAGGCCGTAACGGCTGGAAAGCTTCTGCTCCAGCTCGACGCATTCGGAGACGTCCCCGTCGATATAGACTTTCACCAACCCTTCCTGGTTGGCCTTCATGATCAGCCGGTGTGCTTTGAGCGACGTGAGCCCCAGGCGCTTGGCGACCTCGGCCTGGGTCAGCCCGCCGGCGTAATGCAGCCAGGCGGCGCGGGTCGCCATGCTCGCCTCGTCCTCGCGGACAGCCATTCCACCGATGCTCGCCATATCCTCCCACCCGATGCTGCGCTGCATGATAAATTTTGCAGCGCATGATATTTTTATCTCGATATGAAATAATTTTCACGGGTTGAAAAAATTGTCAAGTCTCAGTTGGTCGCATGCCGAAAAAACGCGGGCACATCGGCGATGCGTCCCGCGGAGTTTTCGAAAGCCGACGGCGTCAGGTGATCGGCAGAAGCGGAAGCCCGCCTCTCTAATGGCCGAGATTCTTGATGTAGAGAGACAGGAGCTGGGTTTGCGAGGAAATGCCGAGCTTCCGATAGACGTTGCGGCGGTGGACTTTGACCGTGCCCGTCGAAATGCCGAGCTTCAATCCGATCGATTCGGAAGAATGGCCCTGGAGCACGAGTTCGATGATCGCCGCTTCCCGCTCGGTAAGATTGAGGTGCCGCCAGACCCCGTCAGCCGGAGGATGTGCCGCCTTCCGGCGGCCCCGGCCCTTTTTCGCGAGCGCCATATCGAAGCGACGGTCGAGTTCCGCCCAATGATGGCGCACGAGGGCCGCCACCAGCAGCTCCGCCTTCTTCAGCAAAGCGAATTCCGTCGCGCTGAAGACCCCCGTCGCCTCCCGCCGCATCAAGGAGAGGACGACGGTGACCTGTTCGCTGACCGGCACGAAGAAGCCGACCTCCTCGGCAAGCCCCGTCTGGACGTAGTAGGTCCGGTAGTACTCGCTCGAGAAAAAGCGGTCGGGCGCCAGTTCGCGCATGCGCCACACGCCGGGCTTGGGGGCACGAGCGGCGTGATAGAACGGATCGAGCAGATAAGGTCCAGCCTGATAGAGGCTCACGAAGAGCACGTGATCCTCGGCGTCGAACGTACTGTAAAGGTCGAGCGGCCGTTCTTTTCCCCGATAGGCGAAGACGACGACGTAATCGAACGTCATCAGGGTGGACATCAGTCCCCGGAATGTGCAGCCGACAGCCTCGTCTTCCATCGGGGCGCCGTTCACCAGCGGCGCCATCGCCTGAAAAAGTCTGTCGAGGTCGATGCCCAAACGGTTCTCCCGGGTCGCTCCGCCGCTCTGGGGTATACTCCTCCCACAGGGCGTTTTGGGTTGAAATACCTCTCTTGGGGTATATACCGGCCCGGGCGCTTTTGACTAGGCTATCCGATAATGACGGTGGAAGCGGCGGTGCAGAACCGCGAGCAATTCCAAGAACGACCGCAGGGAACAGACGTGACATCCGCTTCGACGAACGACATCGAATTCCGTTCGGTCGCCAAACGCTATGGCAGCGTGACGGCCGTATCGGACATCAACCTGACGGTGCCGAAGGGCGCCTTCGTTGCGCTGCTCGGCCCATCCGGCTGCGGCAAGACCACATGCCTGCGCATGATCGGGGGCTTCGAGCAGCCGAGCGAAGGCATGGTCTATATCGGCGGCCAGCCAATGAACGGCGTGCCTGCCTATCGCCGGCCGGTCAACATGGTGTTCCAGCAATATGCGCTTTTCCCGCATCTCGATGTGGAGCAGAACGTCGCCTATGGCTTGAGGCAAATGCGTCCCCGCATCCCGGCCGCCGAGATCACCCGGCGTGCTCAGGAGGCGCTGGAGATGGTCCGCCTCGGCGGCTTCGGCAAGCGCCGGATCCACGAAATGTCCGGCGGACAGCAGCAGCGCGTGGCGCTCGCCCGCGCCATCGTCAACAAGCCGAAGGTGCTGCTCCTCGACGAGCCGCTCGCAGCGCTCGATAAGAAGCTGCGCACCGCCATGCAGATCGAACTGCAGAGCCTGCAGCGCGAGCTCGGCATCACCTTCGTGCTCGTCGCGCACGATCAGGAAGAGGCGCTCTCGATGAGCGACTTCGTCTGCGTCATGAGCACCGGCCGCATCGTGCAGATCGGACCGCCGCAGGAGATCTACGACCGCCCGGCAAGTCTCTTCGTCGCCGATTTCGTCGGCAAGGCCAACCGCATCGCCGGGTCGATCGAACCCGGCGCCGGCGCGGTCCTCCTCGCCAATGGCGTCGGACTTGCCAAGCCCGCCCGCGCCAACGGCACGGCAGGCCCGGTCATGGTTGCGCTGCGCCCGGAGGCGATAAGCCTGGTGCGTGACGGCAGCGCTGCGCTGCGCGGCACGGTGACCCACCGTATCTTCCTGGGCTCGTCCGTCGAATATTCGGTCGAGGTCGAGGGCCTCGGCGATTTTCTCGTTACCGCAGACCGCCGCAGCCTGAACGACAGCGATCTCGCCGAGCCCGGCGAAAGGATCGGGCTAAGCTTCGACCCGAATGCAATGCATGTCTTTCCGGCCTGAAGGGCCCGATCTGCCGCAATCAATTGACGTCAACGATAAGGGAACAGCATCATGACCAAGTGGTACAGAGAGAATGCCCCGATCACCGCGGACAAGCTTGCCGACGAGCTGATGCGCCTGAAGCGCGGCTCCGTTTCGCGCCGTCACTTCCTCGGCGTCACCGGCCTCGGCCTCGCGACGGCCGTATTGGCGCGCCAGCCCGGCCTCTTCAACTCCGCCGCTTACGCCGCCGGCGACCTCGGCACGCAGATGTCGATCGCCACCTGGCCGAACTATCACGACCCCGCCACCTTCGAAGCCTTTACCGCTGCGACCGGCGTTGCGGTCGAAGTCAACGTCTTCGGTTCCAACGAGGAAATGCTGGCGAAGCTGCAGGCGGGCGGCACCGGCTGGGACCTCTTCGTCCCCACGAACTACACGATCTCGACCTATGTGAAGCTCGGCCTGATCGACGAGCTCGATCTTTCCAAGCTGCCCAACTACGACGCCTCTACGGAAAATGAGCGCTTCACCAATGAAGGCATCGTCGACGGAAAGACCTATGCCGTGCCGAAGAACTGGGGAACCACCGGGATCGCGGTGAATTCCGACAAGATCAAGGCGCCGGTTGCGAGCTGGAAGGACTTCTTCGAGGTCGCGATGACGGAAGCCGACGGCCGCGCCATGGTGCACGACTATCAGCTCACCACCATCGGCAACGCGCTGGTCTCGCTCGGCTTTTCCTTCAATTCGGTCAAGCCCGAAGAGCTCGCCAAGGCCGAAGAGTTGCTGATCAAGGTCAAGCCGCATCTCTATGCCATCAACAGCGACTATCAGCCCTCGATGCGCGCGACCGATGCGTGGATGACCATGTGCTGGACCAATGACGGGGCCCAACTCAATCGCGACATGCCGGAGATCAAGTTCGTGCTCGGCAAGGACGGCGGCGAGATCTGGTCGGACTTCTATGCGATCCCGAAGAGTGCAGCGAACAAGCCCGCGGGCTACGCGTTGCTCGATTTCCTGATGACCCCGGAAAATGCCGTTAAAGAACACATCGCCAACGGCGCGCCTACGACCGACAGCCGCGTCATGAAGCTGCTCCCGGCCGATGTCACCTCGAACAAGATCGTCTATCCGGACGAAGCGGCCCTCACCCCGCTCGAATTCGGCGCTGCGGTGACGCTGACGGATCCCGGCCGCGCCGAGCTGATGGCGCGCTTCAAATCGGCTTGAACATACGGGCAAGATGCCCCTCATCCCGCTGCCGCGTCCTTCTCCCCGTTTAACGGGGAGAAGGACACAAGCCGCGACGTCCCTAACCTCTCCCCGCCTGCGGGGAGAGGTTAGGGTGAGGGGCAGTTTCATTCCAGTTCACGGACAAATCATGCAGGCAGCAACGAACACGAAGAGGAAACTGGTTACGGCGGCGCTGATTGCGCCGGCGGCCGCGTGGCTCACCGTCTTCCTGGTTCTCCCATTCATCGCCATGCTCGTCTTCGCCTTTGGCGAGCGGGCGCCTGAAGGCGGATACCAGCCGGCCTTCACCTTTGCGCAGTTCGCCAATCTGCCGACTCGCGCGGCCGCCTTCTGGAACACGCTGATGCTCGCCCCGGCCGGCGCCCTGCTCTGCCTCATCGTCGCCTATCCGGTCGCCTATTACCTCGCCGTCAAGGCAAATCCGCGCTACCGCCTCATACTCGTCTCGCTCGTCGTCGTTCCTTTCTGGACGAGCCTGCTCGTGCGTACCTATGCCTGGATGTACATCCTCGGCTCGCGCGGCATTCCCAATCTCCTGTCGATGATCGGCATCGAGGACGTCCGCATGCTGAATACGCCCGGCGCCGTGCTGCTCGGCATCGTCTACGGCTATCTGCCGCTGATGATCATGCCGATCTATGTGAGCCTGGAAAAGCTCGACCGCCGCCTGCTGGAGGCTTCGGCCGATCTTGGCGGCAAGCCGGTCTCCACCTTTCTCGGTGTCACTCTGCCGCTGTCGCTGCCGGGCGTCATGACGGGCGTCGCGCTCGTCACCATCCTGCTTCTCGGCGAGTATCTGATCCCGCAGCTGCTCGGCGGCGGCAAGGTCTTCTTCATCGGCAATGCGCTGGTCGATCTCTTCCTGCAGTCTCGGAACTGGCCCTTCGGATCGGCGATCGCCGTAACACTCGTCGCCGTTGTCGTCGTCGTGCTCATGGTGGCGATGCGAATCGCCTGGAAGGTCGCCGGAACAAGACAGGTGGATCTCGTCTGATGCGCGCCTTCATTTCCTCCGTCTATCTCTTCCTCTATGCGCCGATCGCGCTGGTCGTGCTCTTCTCGTTCAATGCCGGCCGTAATGCGAGCGAGTTCACGGGCTTTTCGCTCGCCTGGTACGGCAAGGCGCTCGGCAACACCTTTCTCGTCTCGGCGCTGCAGAACAGCCTGATCATCGCCTTCACCAGCGCCACGCTTGCCGCCGTCTTCGGCACCATGGCAGCGCTCGGCATGGAACGGCTTGGCTCTCGCATGCGCGCGCTCTTCGATGCTCTCTTCGCCGCGGCGATCGTCGTCCCGGGCGTCGTCATCGGCATCGCGACGCTGGTCGCACTCGTCGCTGTCTTCTCCTTCGTCAACCCGACGATCGCAGCCCTCTGGCCGGGCGATCAGCCGCCGCAACTGGGAACTCGGTTACGGCTCCATCATCGCCGCCCACGGGCTCTTCTCGATGGCGCTCGTCACCATGATCGTGAAGGCGCGCATCGCGAGCCTCGGCCGCGACATCGTCGAGGCGTCGGGCGACCTCTATGCGACGCCGCTCACCACTTTCCGGCTGATCGTGCTGCCGCAGATCCTGCCGTCGATCCTCGCGGGCTTTCTCCTCGCCTTCACCTTCTCCTTCGACGACTTCATCATCGCCTTCTTCGTCGCCGGCTCGAAGACGACCCTGCCGATCTATGTCTTCGCCTCGATCCGCCGCGGGGTGACGCCCGAAATCAACGCGATCGCGACCCTGGTCCTGGTCGCCTCGCTGTTCCTTATCCTGACCGCCCGCGTGCTCATGCGCGAAAAGAAAAGCAAATCCGGGGAGTGAAACCATGATCCTGAATGACCGGATCGCGATCGTGACCGGAGCGGGCTCCGGAATTGGCCGGGCGGGTGCCGCCATCATGGCCCGCGAAGGCGCCCATGTGGTCGTCGTCGACCGCAGCGTGGAAGCCGCGGGCGAAACAGTGGCGGCGATCGCCACCGGGGGCGGCAGCGCTGAAGCGCTCGCGGTCGACGTCACCGACGACGAAGCGCTTGCGGACGGCATCGCCGATGTCCTCTATCGGCACGGGCGGATCGACATACTGCACAATCACGCCGGCGCGCAGGTCGCCGGCGACCTGGAAAAGGTCGAGGTGGCGGGTTTCGACCGGTCCTGGAACCTCAACGTCCGCGCCCATTTCATGGCTGCACGCCTCGTCATGCCCTCGATGAAGGCGGCCGGTCGCGGCGTGATCGTGAACACGTCGTCTTCGTCCGGCGTCCTCTACGATCGTGAGATGATCGCCTATACGACGACGAAACACGCGGTCATCGCCATGACCCGGCAGATGGCGGGCGACTATGCGAAATACGGTGTCAGGGTGAACGCTCTCTGCCCCGGCTGGGTCGACACGCCCTTCAACGAACCCTTCATCGACCAGATGGGCGGGCGCGAGGCCATCGAAGCCTATATCCGCGAGAGGGTTCCGCTCGGGCGCTGGGCGAGCGTCGACGAGATCGCCGAGTCGATCCTCTTCCTTGTTTCCGACCGTTCCTCCTACATGACCGGACAGATCCTCGTGGTGGACGGGGGCGAGACGGTGGTCTGATCGCTGAATCATCTCTCGATGGATTGGCCGCAGACCTCTGATTCGACTCGCAAAACTCACCTTCGCTCAACTTCCGCCTGAAGCCGTTGAATCAGTTCTTCAGCTTGAGCCGCCGGCGCGTCTCGCTGGGGCTTTCGCGATAATGCGCGCGGTAGCTGCGCGAAAATGAAGATGACGAGTTGAAGCCGGAAATCGCCGCAATGTCGGCGAACTCCATCCGCGTTTCGATCACCTTGCGCCGCGCTGCGTTCAGCCGCAGCGCCAGATAGTGTTCGTGCGGCGCGACGCCCATGGTCTCCTTGAAGAGATCCTGAAGGTGCCGGGCGCTGACCCCCACGCGGCGCGCCAGCCGCGCGAGCGTCAGCGGAGCCTCGACCGTTTCTTCCATCAGCTTGACCGCGGCGCCGACGCGAGTCTCGAGAATGCGCATGTTGCCGATCGCGGGTACCTGCAGGAGGTCGCCGCGGGTGCGTTCCTGCTCGTAGATGAAGAGGCGCGACACTTCGAGCGCCAGCGAATAGCCGTGCGCGCGGCGGATCAGTTCCAGCATCAGGTCCAGCGTCGGCAGCGAGCCGCCGGTGGTGATGCGTTTTCGGTCGATGACGAAACGCTCGCGCACCATCGTCACCTGCGGATAGGCGGCGGCGAAATCCTCGAAATCCTCCCAATGGGTAGTGGCCGAGAAATTGTCGAGGAGGCTCGTCTCCGCCAGCAGCCAGGAGCCGGATTCGATTCCGGCCATCATCTCCCGGTGCCGCGCCGTCTGCGACAGGAGCATCTTGAGCTGCGAGGTGGCGCTGCGCTGCCAGTGGTAGCTGGAAAGCACGAAGAGCGGCGCCGTCTCGCGCTGCGGGCGGAAGGCGCCGGCCACCGGGACGGGAATGCCGCTCTTCGTCTCGATCGCCCTCCCGTCCGGACTGAACAGGCTCCAGCTGTAAAGCGTGCGCCCGGCGATGCGATTGGCGGCGCGCAACGGTTCGACAACCGATGCGACAAGGATGAGATTGGTCTCCGGCAAGATCAGAAGGTCGATATGCTGCGCCTGCGCGATGCTGCTGTCCACGACAAAACTTCCTCCAGAGAATTCCGATAATGTATAGAATGCTTCTCTTAATGAAAAGCAGCGCGGCACTTTCTGGCCCGTAATACGGGCAATGAAAGGGAGGACATCAATGCCGCTCAGCATGAACCGCGAGGTGTTCATCACATGCGCCGTCACCGGCGCCGGAGACACTGTCTCGAAATCCAGCCACGTTCCGGTCACGCCGAAACAGATCGCCGAATCGGCGATCGAGGCCGCCAAGGCGGGTGCCGCGGTCGTCCACTGTCACGTCCGCGATCCCGACACCGGCGCGCCTGCGCGGCGGCTCGACCTCTACAGGGAGGTGACCGACCGCATCCGCTCCGCCGACATCGATGTGGTGCTCAATCTGACCGCCGGCATGGGCGGAGACCTCGTCTTCGGTAACGTCGAGAGCCCCTTCCCCGTCAACGAGAAGGGCACGGACATGGCCGGCGCCACCGAACGCGTCGCGCATGTCGCCGAATGCCTGCCGGAAATCTGCACGCTCGACTGCGGCACGATGAATTTCTCGCTCGGCGATTACGTCATGACCAATACGCCGTCGATGCTGCGCGAGATGGCACGGCAGATGACCGCACTCGGCGTGCGTCCGGAGATCGAGGCCTTCGATACCGGCCATTTGTGGTTCGCCAAGCAACTCGCCGAAGAAGGCCTGATCGAGGATCCGGTGCTGATCCAGCTCTGCATGGGCATTCCGTGGGGCGCGCCGGACGATCTCAACACCTTCATGGCCATGGTCAACAACGTTCCCTCGAACTGGACCTTTTCCGCCTTCTCGATCGGCCGCAACGCCATGGCCTATCCCGCTGCCGCAATCCTTGCCGGCGGCAACGTCCGCGTCGGCCTGGAAGACAATCTCTATGTCGGCAAGGGCCAGCTGGCGACCAATGCCCAGCTCGTGGAGAAAGCGGTTTCCGTCGTCGAGAGCATGGGCGCGAAGATCATCGGTCCGGAAGAGGTCCGCAGGAAGCTGAAGCTGACGAAGCGGTAACAAGACCCCTCCCAACCCTCCCCACAAGGGGAGGACTTAACCTGCCGCGGCAGGCGCCACCTGTCCCTCCCCTTTGTGGGGAGGTCGGTCCCGAAGGGATCGGGAGCGGCTCTTACGACATTTTGAATGGAGAGGGGAATGACCACAATCACCAGGGCCGCCTGTATCGGCGGCGGCGTCATCGGCGGGGCCTGGGCTGCGCGTTTTGCGCTTGCAGGAATAGACGTCAACATCTTCGACCCGCATCCGGAAGCCGAGCGCATCATCGGCGAGGTCATGGCCAACGCGGAACGCGCCTATGGCATGCTGACCATGGCGCCGCTTCCGCCGCGCGGCAAATTCACCTTCTGCAAGAGCGTTCAGGAAGCAGTCGAGGACGTTGACTGGATTCAGGAAAGCGTGCCCGAACGGTTGCCGTTGAAGCGCGGCGTCATCAACGAGATCGATGCCGCCGCCCGGCCCGACGCCCTCATCGGCTCCTCCACTTCGGGCCTGCTCCCGTCCGACCTGCAGGCCGAGATGAAACACCCCGAACGCATGTTCGTGGCCCATCCCTATAACCCGGTCTATCTGCTGCCGCTGGTGGAGCTCGTCGGCGGCAAGAAGACGTCGCCGGAAACGATCAGGCGCGCCGAGGAAGCGGTTGCCGAGATCGGCATGAAGGGCGTCGTCATCGCCAAGGAGATAGAGGCCTTCGTCGGCGACCGCCTGCTCGAGGCGCTCTGGCGCGAAGCACTCTGGCTGATCCAGGACGACATCTGCGATACCGAGACGCTCGACGACGTCATGCGCTATTCCTTCGGCATGCGCTGGGCACAGATGGGTCTCTTCGAGACTTATCGCATCGCCGGCGGCGAAGCGGGCATGCGCCATTTCCTCGCACAGTTCGGCCCCTGCCTCAAATGGCCCTGGACGAAATTCACCGACGTGGTCGATCTCGACGACGCGCTCGTCGAGAAGATCGGGGCACAATCGGACGCGCAGGCCGCCGGTCGCTCCATCCGCGAACTCGAACGCATCCGGGACGAAAACCTCGTCGGCATCATGCATGCCTTGAAGGCCGGCGACGGCGGCAAAGGCTGGGGTGCCGGCAAGCTGCTCGCCGATTTCGAGAAGCGGCTTTGGGAAAAGGGCGGCAGTCCGTCGAAGAGCCTGGACGCGTCCGGGCCGCTGCGTCTGGTCGATACCAGGGTCAACGCCGCCTGGGTCGACTACAACGGCCACATGACAGAGCATCGATACTTACAGCTCTTCGGCGACACCTCGGACGCACTGCTCAAGTTGATCGGCGTCGACTTCGCCTATGTCGAGACCGGCCACAGCTATTACACGGTCGAGACCCACATCCGTCATCTCGGCGAAGCCAAGCTCGGACAGGCGCTCTATACGACCCTGCAGCTTCTTTCGTCGGACGAGAAGCGCATTCACTTCTTCACGCGCATTCACGATGCGGCGTCGGGCGACCTCATCGCCACCGCCGAACAGATGATGCTGCATGTCGACGCCAAGGCCGGCAAATCCGTGCCGGCACCGACGGAGGTGATGGCCAAGCTGAAGCCGATCGCGGAAGGTCATGCGAAGCTGGACGCGCCCGAGGGCGCGGGACGGCATGTGGGGCAGAGACGGTGATGGCGATGCTGGCGGGATAAGAGCCCCTCATCCGCCTGCCGGCACCTCTCCCCGTCCCAAGGACGTCCCGACGGGGAGAGGGATAGTCCTCGGATTATCCCGAGGAGAGGGGCACCGCCCGAGAGCCCGCAGCAGATCGTTGAGGAGCGATCTGCCGCGCGGACCAGAATTGACGAGGGAGAACAATGAATTTCGCACTGACCGAAGAACAGCAGATGATCGTGGACACGGTCCGCACCTTCGTCGAGACCGAGATCTATCCGCATGAGAACGAGGTCGAGCGGACCGGAGTGGTGCCGCGCGAACTCGGGCTGGAAATCGCCCGCAAATGCAAGGAACTCGGCTTCTTCGCCTGCAACTTCCCGGAAGAGGTCGGCGGCGCCGGCCTCGACCATCTGACCTTCACTCTGGTCGAGCGCGAGCTCGGCCGCGGGTCCATGGGCCTCACCGTCTTTTTCGGGCGGCCGTCCGGCATCCTGATGGCCTGCAACGAGGATCAGCGGGAGCGATACCTGCTCCCCGCCGTCCGCGGCGACAAGTTCGACGCGCTCGCCATGACCGAACCGGATGCCGGCTCGGACGTGCGCGGCATGAAATGCTTCGCACGGCAGGACGGCGACGACTGGATCGTCAACGGGACGAAGCACTTCATCAGCCATGCCGACATTGCCGATTTCGTCATCGTCTTCGTCGCCACCGGCGAGGAGCAGACGCCGCGCGGACCGAAGAAGAAGATCACCTGTTTCCTGGTCGATCGCGGCACCCCCGGCTTCGAAATCCGCGAGGGCTACAATTCCGTCTCGCATCGCGGCTATAAGAACTGCATCCTCACTTTCGACGACTGCCGGCTGCCTTCCGCCCAGATCCTCGGCGAGGCCCATAAGGGCTTCGATATTGCCAATGACTGGCTCTACGCCACGCGCCTGACCGTGGCGGCCACCTCCGTCGGCCGCGCCCGTCGCGCCTTCGATTACGCACTCTCCTACGCGGCCGAGCGCAAGCAGTTCGGCAAGCCGATCGGCGCCAACCAGGGAGTCTCCTTCAAGCTTGCCGACATGATCACCGAAATCGACGCGGCCGACCTTCTGACACTCTCGGCCGCCTGGCGGCTCGACCAGGGCCTGCCGTCCAACCGCGAGATCGCTTCGGCCAAGGTCTATGCCACCGAAATGCTCGCCCGCGTCACAGACGAGGCGATCCAGATCTATGGCGGCATGGGACTCATGGACGACCTGCCGCTCGCCCGCTTCTGGCGCGACGCCCGCGTCGAGCGTATCTGGGATGGGACGTCCGAGATCCAGCGACACATCATCAGCCGCGATCTGCTCCGGCCGCTGGGGGCTTGAGCGATGGGCGAGCTTCCGCAAATTACCCCCCTCTGCCCTGCCGGGCATCTCCCCCGCGCACTCCACGGGGGCGCGGCATGACCCCCACTCCCCGCTCCCTCGACCGTCTCATCCGCCCACGCTCCATCGCCGTCTTCGGCGGCAAGGAGGCGCGCCGCGTCATCGAACAATGCGACAAGATGGGCTTTGCCGGCGACATCTGGCCGGTCCACCCGCGCGAAGAAGAAATCCTCGGCCGCCGCTGCTACCGCTCGGTGTCCGAACTGCCGGGGGCGCCGGATGCCTCCTTCGTCGGGGTCAACCGCGCGCTCACGATCGAGATCATCTGCGATCTCGCCGCGCGCGGCGCCGGGGGTGCCGTCTGCTACGCCTCCGGTTTCCGCGAGGCGGCAAACGAGCTTGCCGACGGCAACGACCTGCAGGAGGCGCTCGTCGCGGCGGCCGGCGACATGCCGATCGTCGGGCCCAACTGCTACGGCTTCATCAACATGCTGGACGGCGCGCTGCTCTGGCCCGACCAGCACGGCATGCTTCGGGTCGAACGCGGCGTCGCGATCCTCACGCAATCTTCCAACATCGCCTGCAACATCTCCATGCAGAAGCGCGGGCTGCCGCTGGCCTATGTCATGACGGCCGGCAACCAGGCGCAGACGGGCCTTTCCGACATCGCCTGCGCCGTGCTCGAGGATCCGCGCGTCACCGCCGTCGGTCTCCATATCGAAGGCTTCGACAGCATCGAGGCTTTGGAAAGGCTTGCCGCCCGCGCACGCGAGCTGGGCAAACCCGTGGTCACGCTGAAGGTCGGGAAATCGGAAGCAGCCCAGCTTGCAACCGTCTCCCATACCGCCTCGCTAGCCGGCAACGACCGGGTCTCCTCGGCCCTGCTCGCCCGCCTCGGCATCGGCCGCGTCGATACGCTGCCCGAGTTGCTCGAAACCCTGAAGCTGCTGCATCTTCATGGGCCGCTGCCCAGCGCCGATATCTCCTCGATGAGCTGTTCGGGCGGCGAGGCATCGCTGATGGCGGATGCCGGCGTCCGGCGCAAAGTCAATTTCCGGGCACTCAGGGAGGAACAGCGCCAGCCGCTGCGCGAAAGCCTCGGCGAAATGGTGACGATCGCCAATCCGCTCGACTACCACACCTTCGTCTGGGGAAATCGCGAGAAGCAGACGGCCGCCTTCACGGCGATGATGCGCGGCGGCTATGCCCTCAACCTGATCGTGCTCGATTTCCCGCGGCTCGACCGATGCGACGCGGCCGACTGGGTCACGACCTGTGAGGCGATCATCGATGCGACGAAGGCTACCGGCGCGGTCGCCGGTATCGTTGCGAGCCTCGGCGAGAACATGCCCGAGGAAACCGCTCTCTCGCTGGTGTCGGCGGGCGTCGTGCCCTTCTTCGGCATCGACGAGGCACTCGCCGCCATCGAGACCGCCGCTGCGATCGGAGCGATATGGTCAAAGCCCGCAGCACCTCCCCTCCTCCGCTCGCGTACTGAGGGAGGCGAGATCGTCACCCTGAGCGAAGCCGAAGCGAAGGCTGAGCTCGCGGCAGCGGGCGTCATCGTTCCCGGTGGCAGGAGCGCCGCGACAGTCGAGGAAGCCGCAGCGGCGGCCGAGGCCCTCGGCTTCCCCGTGGTCCTCAAGGGCCTGGGCGTGGCGCACAAGACCGAAGCCGGTGCGGTCAAGGTCAATCTGACAAGCCGTCAGGAGGTCATCACGGCGGCGCGAGGCATGGCTGCGGTCGCCTCCGGTTACCTCGTCGAGAAGATGATCGCCAGGCCTGTGGCGGAGCTGATCGTCGGGGCGATGCGCGACGCGGTCGCAGGTCCGGTGCTGACGATCGGCGCGGGCGGAATTCTCGTCGAATTGCTGGAGGATTCCGCGATCCTCACGCTGCCGGTCACCGAAGAGATGATCCGCGATGCGATTGCGGGCCTGAAGATCGCCAAGCTGCTCGACGGCTATCGCGGCAATCCCAAGGGCGATATCGCCGCCTTGACAGGAACTGTCGCTGCCGCGGCATCCTATGTCGTTGCAAACGCTTCCAAACTCGAAGAACTCGATATCAATCCTATAATGGTGCTGCCGGACGGCCACGGAGCCGTTGCCGCCGACGCCCTGATCCGCCGGAGGAAATGACGCCCATGACCGGACCGATCCTTACGCGCCGCGAAGGCGGCATTCTCGAAGTCACGATCGACCGGCCGAAGGCCAACGCCATCGACCTGAAGACCAGCCGCGTCATGGGCGAAATCTTCCGCGATTTCCGGGACGACCCGGAGCTCAGGGTCGCGATCGTCACCGGCGCCGGCGAGAAATTCTTCTGCCCCGGCTGGGATCTGAAGGCGGCCGCGGAAGGCGATCCAGTCGATGGAGACTACGGCGTCGGCGGTTTCGGCGGGATGCAGGAACTGCGCGACCTCAACAAGCCCGTCATCGCGGCCGTCAACGGCATTTGTTGCGGTGGCGGCCTGGAGATCGCGCTTTCGACCGACATCATCCTCGCAGCCGAACATGCGAGTTTCGCACTCCCCGAAATCCGCTCGGGCACGCTCGCCGATGCCGCTTCGATCAAGCTGCCGAAGCGAATCCCCTACCATATCGCCATGGACATGCTGCTCACCGGCCGCTGGCTCGACGTGGTCGAAGCGAACCGCTGGGGCTTCGTCAACGAGATCCTGCCGGCCGGACGGCTGATGGACCGGGCCTGGGAACTGGCGCGCCTGCTCGAAAGCGGCCCGCCGCTCGTCTATGCCGCAATCAAGGAAGTGGTCCGCGATGCCGAGGGCCGGGACTTCCAGACGACCATGAACAAGGTCACCCGTCGCCAGTTCAGGACAGTCGATGTCCTCTATTCGAGCGAGGACCAGCTCGAGGGCGCCCGCGCCTTTGCGGAGAAGCGCGACCCGGTCTGGAAGGGACGCTGAGATACGCGGCCTCTTCGGCCGCGGACAGAGTGGAAGCCGGAGGATGCCGGCCTTCAGCGTGACGCGTCGCGAGCACCGGCGCGTGCGGCTGAGCAGTCTTTCCATAAGACATGCTTATGGAAAAGATTTATAATTTAGGACGTTACAAGCCACGTCCAAGCGTTTAGCCTTATGGATGAACAACGCGGATAACGCGCAAAGAGACGACAAGGAGGTCAGGATAGAGACGATCCCGGTGGACTGCAAACCACCTCCGGCCATCTCGACCGATGGCAAATACGCGAACACTCTACCAATCACAACGAACGGCGAATGCCGGCTGAAGAAGGGAACAGGGGAATGAGCGATTACAAAGACTATTTGGCACGTCAGGTCATGCTCGGCAAAATGAACCGGCGTGAATTTCTCGGACGCGCCGCCGCCCTCGGCATTGCCGTGTCTACGGCGAATACGCTCTTCGCGTCCAGCGCCGCGGCGCAGGAGCCGAAGCGCGGCGGTCACCTGAAGCTCGGCCTCGAAGGGGCAGCCGCCACCGATTCGCGGGATCCCGCAAAGGCGCTGTCGCAATTCATGTTCGTGGTCGGCCGGAACTGGGGCGACATGCTCGTCGAGAGCCACCCGACGACCGGCGAACCGGTGCCGGCGCTTGCAGAATCCTGGGAACCCTCCGCCGACGCCGCCACCTGGACCTTCACGATCCGCAAGGGCGTCAAATTCCACGACGGCAAGGAACTGACGATCGACGACGTCATCAAGACCCTGCAGCGACACACGGACGAAAAGTCCGAGTCCGGCGCGCTCGGCGTGATGAAATCAATCAAGGAAATCAAGGCCGACGGCGACAAGCTCGTCTTGACGCTGACGGAGGGCAATGCGGACCTGCCGCTGCTGCTGACCGATTATCACCTCATCATCCAGCCGAACGGCGGCACGGACAATCCCGACGCGATGATCGGGACCGGCCCCTGATAAGGTCGCAAGCTTCGAGCCGGGCGTGCGGGCCACATTCGAAAGAAATGCCGACGACTGGCGCACCGACCGCGGCTACGTCGATTCCGTCGAACTGATCGCGATGAACGACGCGACGGCGCGCATCGCGGCGCTGTCCTCGGGCCAGGTCCACTTCATCAACCGCGTCGACCCGAAGACGGTCAACCTGTTGAAGAAGGCGCCGACCGTCGAAATCCTCAACACGTCGGGCCGAGGACATTACGTCTTCATCATGCATTGCAACACGGCGCCGTTCGACAACAACGACCTTCGCATGGCGCTGAAATACGCGATGGATCGCGAGACGCTGGTACAGCGCATTCTTGGCGGCTACGGCAAGGTCGGCAACGACTTCCCGATCAACGACACCTATGCGCTCTTCCCCGAAGGTATCGAGCAACGCGCCTACGATCCGGACAAGGCGGCATTCCACTACAAGAAATCCGGCCATAGCGGTCCGGTGCTGCTGCGCACCTCGGACGTCGCTTTCCCGGGCGCGGTCGATGCCGCCGTCCTCTACCAGGCGAGCGCCAAGAAGGCGGGCATCGAGATCGAGGTCAAGCGCGAGCCGGGCGACGGCTATTGGTCCAACGTCTGGAACGTCCAACCCTTCTCGACATCCTATTGGGGCGGGCGTCCGACCCAGGATCAGATGTACTCCACCGCCTATCTCTCGACAGCCGACTGGAACGATACCCGCTTCAAGCGTCCGGATTTCGACAAGATCCTGCTCGAAGCACGTTCCGAGCTGGACGAAGCGAAGCGCAAGGACATGTACCGCACCATGGCGATGATGGTGCGCGACGAAGGCGGCCTGATCCTGCCGATGTTCAACGACTTCGTGAACGCGGCCGGCAAAACGGTGAAGGGCTACGTCCACGACATCGGCAACGACATGTCGAACGGCTATGTCGCGACCAGGGTATGGCTGGACGCCTGATGATGGAAAGCGGACCGATCACGGGTCCGGTCGTGACGGATGCGACCGCAGGCGAGACAGCCCTGCGGTCCCCCGATCTTTCCGGTGCCCCAGCCAAACCCGACCCGGCCGCCGACGAGCTCGGCGGCACGTTCTGGCGGCGCTTCGCCTTTCGCCGTCCTCTCGCGGCGCTGATCCTTCAGCGCCTGGGACTGAGCGTCGGCCTGCTCTTCGCCGTGTCGCTGATGATCTTCGGCGGCATCGAGGCGTTGCCCGGCGATTTCGCCACCACCTATCTCGGCCAGTCGGCGACGCCGCAGGCTGTCGAGAACATCCGCAAGGATCTCGGGCTCGACCGCCCCTGGAGCGAGCGCTATCTCAGCTGGCTCGGCGGCGCCGTGCAGGGTGATTTCGGCACGTCCTGGGCGAGCAGGAATTCCGTCAGCGAGCAGATCGGCAACCGCCTCGGCAACTCGCTCTTCCTGGCGTTCTTCGCGGCGCTTGTCTCCGTACCGCTGGCCGTGGGACTCGGGATGCTCGCGGTGCAATTCCGCAACCGCCTGCCTGACAAGATCATCAACGTGATATCGCTTGCGGCGATCTCGCTGCCGGAGTTCTTCATCGGTTATCTGCTGATCATGTTCTTCGCCGTCAAATGGGGGTCGCCACCTTCCCGGCCACCGTCTACGCCAGCATGGGCTTCATGGACCGCCTTTCGGCAATCGCACTTCCGGTCGCGACCCTCGTGCTCGTGGTCCTCGCCCATATGATGCGCATGACGCGCGCGGCCATCCTCAACGTCATGTCGTCGGCCTACGTGGAAACCGCTGAACTCAAGGGGCTCGGCACGTTCCGCATCATCGCACGGCACGCCGCCCCCAATGCCGTGGCCCCGGTGATCAACGTCATCGCGCTGAACCTTGCCTATCTGGTCGTCGGCGTCGTCGTGGTCGAGGTCGTCTTCGTTTATCCCGGCATGGGGCAATACATGGTGGATGCCGTGACGGTGCGCGACATGCCCGTCGTGCAGGCGTGCGGGCTGATCTTTGCGGCCTTCTACATCTTCCTCAACATGGCGGCCGACATTCTCGCCATTCTCGCCAATCCGAGACTGAGGCACCCGCGATGAACCTGAAATCCATTCCCTTCAGTGCCTGGATAGGCATCATCGGGATCGCGATCGCGCTTCTGTGCGCTCTCTTCGCGCCCGTTCTCGCGCCCTTCGGCGAGCGGGAAGTGGTCGGCGAGATCTGGCTCCCGGCCGGCGGCGATTTCCTGCTCGGCACGGACAATCTCGGCCGCGACCTGCTCTCGCGCCTGATCTACGGTGCCCGCACGACCATCTTCGTGGCGTTGGCGGCAACCGTGCTCTCCTTCGCTCTCGGCATGATCCTGAGCTTCACCGCAGCCGTCACCGGCGGCTTCGTCGATCAGTTCTTCTCCCGCTTCAACGATCTGATGATGGCGGTGCCGACGCTGATCTTCGCACTCGTCGTTCTCGCGGTGCTGCCGCAGCATCTGTGGATCCTGGTCCTCGTCATGGCCGTGCTCGACTCGACGCGCGTCTTCCGCATCGGCCGCGCCGTCGCCCTCGATGTCGCGGTGATGGAATTCGTCGAGGCTGCGCGGTTACGCGGCGAAGGCAATGTCTGGATCATCTTCCGGGAAATCCTGCCGAACACGCTGTCGCCGCTGCTCGCCGAGTTCGGTCTGCGCTTCGCCTTCTCGATCCTGTTCCTCTCCACCCTCTCCTTCCTCGGCCTCGGCATCCAGCCGCCGGCCGCCGACTGGGGCGGCATGGTCAAGGACAACAAGGATGGCATCATCTTCGGCATATCGGCCGCGCTCATCCCGGGCGGAGCGATCGCCGCCCTCGCCATTTGCGTCAATCTCGTCGTCGACTGGCTGATGAAGCGCACCTCGAGCCTGAAAGGAGGCCGCGGCGATGCCTGAGCTGCTTTCCGTCAAGAACCTGAAGATCGAAGCGACGAGCTATCCGCCGGGCGAACCGCCGAAGGTGGTGACGCTGGTCGAGGGCGTTTCCTTCGATCTCGAAAAAGGCAAGGTGCTCGGTCTCATCGGCGAGTCCGGTGCCGGCAAGTCGACCATCGGCCTTTCGGCGCTCGCCTATGGCCGCGGCGGGGTGAGGATCACCGGCGGTGAGGTGCTGCTCAACGGCCGCGACATCCTGAAGCTCGGCCGCAGCGGCATCAACGCGGTTCGCGGGCGCAATGTCTGCTACGTCGCGCAGTCCGCCGCAGCCGCCTTCAACCCGGCGCACAAGCTCGGCGATCAGGTGATCGAGGCGTCGGTCCGTCACGGCGTCATGAGCCGTGAAGAGGCGACCAGGCGCGCGCTCTATCTTTTCGAGGTCCTCGGCCTTCCCAATCCGGAGACCTTCGGCGACCGCTATCCCCACCAGGTGTCGGGCGGACAGTTGCAGCGCGCCATGACCGCCATGGCTCTCTGCCCCAATCCGGAGCTGATCGTCTTCGACGAGCCGACCACGGCACTCGACGTGACGACCCAGATCGACGTGCTCGCGGCCATCAAGCACGCGATCGAAGAGACCGACACGGCGGCCCTCTACATCACCCACGATCTTGCAGTCGTCGCCCAGATCTCCGACGACATCATGGTGCTGCGTCACGGCAAGACCGTGGAATACGGCACCACGAAGCAGGTGATCGAGGCCCCGAGGGAAGAATACACCCGCGCCCTCGTCAGCGTCCGCCAGGAAAAACGCGTCGAGGCCCCGGACCAGACCGGAGCGCTTCTCAAGATCGAACATGTGCATGCCGGCTACGCCAACGGCTTCAAGGTGCTGCACGACGTCTCGATGCATCTGCCTAAGGGGCAGACGCTTGCAGTCGTCGGGGAGTTCCGGATCGGGCAAGTCGACGCTCGCACGCGTCATCACCGGCCTGCTGCCGCCGAGCGAAGGGCGCATCACCTTCGAAGGAAAGGAACTGCCGAAAGCCTTGAAGGGGCGAACCAACGACGAGCTTCGGCGGATCCAAATGATCTATCAGATGGCCGATACGGCGATGAATCCGCGCCAGACGGTGCGCGACATCGTCGGCCGGCCGCTCTCCTTCTACTTCGGAATGCATGGCGCCAAGAAGACCGAGCGGGTGAAGGAACTGCTCGATCAGATCGAAATGGGCACCCGCTTCCTCGATCGTTATCCGGCCGAGCTTTCCGGCGGACAGAAGCAGCGCGTCGCGATCGCCCGGGCGCTTGCCGCCCAACCGGAACTCATCCTTTGCGACGAGCCGACCTCGGCGCTCGATCCGCTGGTGGCGGAGGGCATTCTGAACCTGCTTCTGAAGCTGCAGGAGGAAACCGCCGTTTCCTACGTCTTCATCACCCATGACATCGCGATCGTCCGGGCAATCGCCGACAGCGTCGCCGTAATGCATCGCGGCCGGCTGGTGCGCTTCGGTCCGAAGTCTAAGGTCCTTTCGCCGCCCTTCGACGACTATACCGATCTGCTTTTGAAGTCGGTTCCCGAAATGGAAATCGGCTGGCTGGAAAAGGTCCTGCAGACGCGACGGATGGAGAGCGCCGGCAATTGAATGCGCGTGGCGGCCGCCACGCGCACTCGTCAGTATTCTGCGGGAATGGTCAGCACTTCGGCCTCCGGCGTCTCCAGGAAGCGCCGGACCGCAGAAGGCAGATGCCGCGACCCGAAAGGAAGCAACCCGCAGCGCGAAAGCATCTGGCGCTTGTCCGGATCCAGCCCTATATGCCGCCAGATCATCCGCGAGGCGTAGGGCAGGTTCTCCTTGCGCCACGAGACCCCCATCGTGGTGCCGCGCAGATAGACCCGCTGGTGCACCTCGAAGGGCATCAGGATCGTCTGCGCCAGCATCGACGCCTGCCCCACGGTGCGCTCGGCTATGAAGATGCGGTTTCGCCAGAAGGTGACGAGGCCGACATATTTCGAGAACTGTTCGATTTCGTTCGCCTTGTCGCGAATGCGCTCGATCGATTTCACCCGGATCGAGCCGCCTTCCTCATAGATATGCGCGCAGGAACAGACCACGAAGCCGGGCCAGGAGAGCGAAAGGTGATAGGTCTGGTAGTAGCCGAAATGGTGGCGAAGGGCTGCGGCATCGCCCGGGAACCCTTCGAGGAGCTGACCCGCTTCCAGCCGGTGCCGCTCGGGGCGGGTCATGCGCGCCTCGAACAGCTTGGGTGAGAGCGAAAAATCCTCGGCCGCAAGTCCGAAGAACGCGGCAATCCGTTGCACGTTGTGCGCCGAGGGGTGCGCCTCACCGTTGATGTAGCGGTTGAACTGCTGACGGTTGATGCCGATCTCGCGGCAGATCTGGGAGATCGAGCGCCGCGTCGCACAGGCAAAACGCAGATTTGTTACGAATGTGTCGTCCGGCTGCAAGTGCTCCACCCCTCGAATTGCAGCCAGCGTAAACTAGCGAAAAATCGCGTCAAGTCGCGAAATTGTCTGGGGCCTGCCAGGCGTTAGGTTTCTCTCGAACAAAACACACAAGGGGAACTGGAAATGACCGACTTCACGAAGCGTCCCGACGGCCTCATCGTACCGGCCGGCATCAACCGGCGCGGCTTCCTCGCAGGCACGGCAGCGCTCGGCCTCGCCGCCGGCATCGGGAGCTCCATCGGCTTGGGCGAGGCACGGGCGCAGGAGCCCAAACGCGGCGGCCACCTGAAGCTCGGTCTCGACGGCGGAGCGACGACCGATTCGCTCGATCCGGCAACCTATAGCGGTTCGGTATCTTTCGTGATCGGCCATCTCTGGGGCGACACGCTGGTCGAGTTCCATCCCGAGACCGGCGCTCCGCTGCCTGCGATCGCCTCCTCCTGGGAGTCGTCGGCGGATGCTTCGGTCTGGACGTTCAAGATCCGGAACGACATCGCTTTCCACGACGGCAAGAAACTCACCGTCGCAGACGTGATCGCAACGTTGAAGCGGCATTCCGACGAAGGCTCCAAGTCGGGAGCGCTCGGGCTGATGCGGTCCGTCAAGACGATCGAGGAAAAAGCCGGCGACCTCGTCCTGACGCTGACGGAAGGCAATGCGGACCTGCCCCTCCTGTTGACCGACTATCATCTCATCATCCAGCCCGGCGGCGGCGTCGACAACCCCGCCTCGCCGATCGGCACCGGCCCCTACAAGCTGGCAAGCTACGAGGCCGGCATCCGGGCAACCTTCGAGAAGAACACCGCCGACTGGCGTTCGGACCGCGGCTATGTCGACAGCGTCGAGATCATCGTCATGAACGACAACACGGCCCGCATTGCGGCGCTTTCATCCGGGCAGGTGCATTTCATCAACGGCGTCGATCCGAAGACCGTGCCGCTGCTGAAGCGTGCGCCCCGCGTCGAGATCCTGCAGACCTCGGGCAAGGGCTTCTACAGCTTCCTCATGCATTGCGACACGGCCCCCTTCGACAACAACGACCTGAGGCTCGCGCTGAAATATGCCATAGATCGGCAGGCTATTCTCGACCGTGTGCTCGGCGGCTACGGCACGCTCGGCAACGATTATCCGGTCAACGAAAACTACGCGCTGGCACCTGAAGGCATCGAGCAGCGCGCCTACGACCCCGACAAGGCCGCCTTCCATTACAAGAAGTCCGGCCACGACCGGCCGATCCTGCTGCGCACCTCCGATGCCGCCTTCCCGGGTGCGGTCGATGCTTCCGTCCTCTTCCAGGAAAGCGCCCGCAAGGCCGGGATCGAAATCGAAGTACGCCGGGAGCCGGAAGACGGCTACTGGACCAATGTCTGGAACGTCCAGCCCTTCTGCGCTTCCTACTGGGGCGGTCGCCCGACGCAGGATTCCCGCTATTCCACGTCCTATCTGTCGAGTGCGGAATGGAACGACACGCGGTTCAACCGGGAGGACTTCGACAAGCTTCTCCTGCAGGCGCGCTCCGAACTTGACGAAGCCAAGCGCAAGGAGCTCTACCACACCATGGCACTCATGGTGCGGGACGAAGGCGGTCTCATCCTGCCCGTCTTCAACGATTATGTGAACGCCGCCTCCGCTTCGCTGAAAGGCTTCGTGCACGACATCGGCAACGACCTTTCCAACGGCTACGTCGGAAGCCGCGTCTGGTTCGACAGCTAAAGTGCAATGAGCAGGCGCAGGTGGTTTTCCGCCTGCGCCTCGCGTCTCAACAGTCACGCACCGATCGGAGGCAGCCAACATGGTCGAGCGCAATTTCACCGTGATCGAAAACGAATGGATAACCCTCAAGGACGGGACCCGGCTCGCCGCGCGCATCTGGATGCCCGAGGGCACCGAGCAGAAGCCGGTGCCGGCCGTCCTGGAATACCTGCCCTACCGCAAGCGCGACGGAACCTGTGCACGCGACGAATCCACCTACCCTGCCTTCGCGGCCGCCGGGATTGCCGGCGTTCGCGTCGACATCCGCGGCTCGGGCGAGTCCGAGGGCGTGATCGACGGCGAATATACGCCGCGTGAACTCTCCGACGGCTGCGAGATCATCGAATGGATTGCGGCACAGCCCTGGTCGAACGGCAAGGTCGGGATGATGGGCATCTCCTGGGGCGGCTTCAACTGTCTGCAGGTGGCGGCACTCAAGCCGCCGGCTCTCAAGGCGGTGATCTCGATCGCCTCGACCGTCGACCGCTACAATGACGACATCCACTACAAGAACGGCTGCCATCTCTCGGCTCAACTCTCCTGGGCGGCAACCATGCTCGCCTACCAGTCTCGATCGCCCGATCCGGAACTCGTCGGCGAGCGCTGGCGGGAGATGTGGCTGGAGCGCCTCGAGAACGAGCCCTTCTTCCTGGAGGAATGGCTGGAGCACCAGCGCCGCGACGATTTCTGGCGGCATGGCTCGATCTCGGAGGATTTCGACGGCTTTCCGATCCCGGCGCTGGTGATCGCCGGATGGGCGGACGGCTACCGCAACACGCCGATCAAGGCGGTCGAGGGGCTCGGCGGCAAGGCCAAGGCGCTCATCGGCCCCTGGGTCCACAAATATCCGCATTTCGCCTGGCCGAAGCCGCGAGCAGACTTTCTCGGAGAGGCGATCCGCTGGTGGAACCGCTGGCTTCGCGACGAAAAGAACGATGCCGAGCAATTGCCGCAGATGCGCGCCTATATCCTCGACGGCCCGAGGCCTGCGGTCAGGCGCAATGAAGACCCGGGCCGCTGGATCGCCAAGGACCGCTGGAGCACGCCGGAAATGCGGACCTTCGCGGTTTCGAGCGAGGGAGGCCTGGCGGCCGGTTCCCCGTCCAGGCGCGGGATCGGCGATGTTTACCTGCGTTCGCCGCTCGATACCGGCACCGCTGCCGGTGAGTATTTCACGCTGAAGCCCGACGCCGAGATGCCCGGCGACCAGCGCATCGACGATGCGGGCTCGCTCACTTTCGACACGCGCCCGCTGCTCGAGGCAGAGGACTATCTCGGCCAGCCGGTGCTCGACCTCGAGCTTTCCTGCAGTGCCGAAACCGCCAATCTCGTCGCGCGTATCGTCGATGTCCATCCGGACGGAACGGCAACCCGCGTCGCCTTCGGCGTCCTCAACCTGGCGCACCGCAACGGCAATGCCAGGCCGGTGCCATTGGAGAAGAACCGCAAGACGCGCGTCACGCTGGTGCTCGATGCCTGCGGCTATCGCTTCCGCAACGGTCACCGCATACGCCTGTCGCTGTCGACCTCCTATTGGCCGATCATCCTGCCGTCGCCGACCGATCCGGGCGTCACGATCGATACGGCCAGCGTCTCGCTTTCCCTGCCGCTTCTCGGCGACCATCGCGAGATCGTCGTGCCGCAGCCGGCCAATCCCGACCCGTTGCCGCACTATATCGAGCATTCGCCGTCCGAAACGCGCCGCACCGTCGAACGCGACATGACCAAGGGCCTGACGCATTATCGGATCTACGAGAATACCGGCCTCGTCGAGCATCCCGGCACGGGCAATGCGACGCAGGACATCCGCGAAGAAACCTGGACGATCGCGCCGGACGATCCACACTCGATGACGGGCGCTTCGACCTGGACCTGTATTGCGCGGCGTGGGCAGCAATCGCTGAAGACCGTCTCGACCTCCCGCCTCGGCTGTACGCAAAGCGAGTGGATCACCTCCGCCAGGGTTGAGGCTTTCGAGGGAGAGACGAAGATCTTCGAGAAGAGCTTCGAAAAGCGGATCCGGCGGGATTTCATGTGAGGCTCGGCGCGACTGCCCCTCGTCCCGCTACCCGCGACCTGTCGGGGGGAGTGAGCCAGGGGCAATTTCATCGGGCGCTCGCGTTTCCGTGGCTGAGCGCCCGCAACACTTGGACGGCTCTTTCTGCATCTGCCGTGGGCACGAAAATGTGGTCGTGGTAATAGGCCGCGACGACATTGGCGCTGATGCCCGCCTGCGTCAGTGCGCCTGAAACCGCCGCCGTCAGCCCCACGGCTTCGAGTGCGGAATGGACGCCCAGCGTAATCAGCCGCAGCACCGGTCCATAGGAAAGTCCCGCCGCCTCGGCACGGGTCTGCTCGAGGATGAGCGTAATCCCCTCATTTTCGCGAAAGGTTCCGATCGGCTCAAGCGCGAACCAGGCCGCAGCACGACTTTCAACCGTGCAATAGACATATTCGCCGTCACGTAGCACCGGCTCCAATTCTGCAAGCAGCCGCTGGAGATCGGTCTCGCCGCTCATCGCCGACTCAAGCCGTGCCGGTCAATCGTGCCACAGCTTGCACGAGACGGACGAAGCCGTCCCGCGCACCGGGGCTCATGTGGCGCGCTCGAAGCCAGGAATGCACCATCTGCGGCTCTTCCTGGTAGGTGACGTCCACGCCGGCCTGGGCGAGCCGGGCTGCATAGGCGCGCGCATCATCCCGCAGCGGATCGAAATGGGCTCCAGTGATATAGGCCGGGGAAGCCCGGACAGGTCCGCGGCTTTCAGCGGGTGCGCAAACGGCTCATCCGCCGGCGCTTTCAGCACCTCGCGGTAATAGTCGACGTCGGCGGTGGAAAGCAGCGGCGCCTCGGCCATCTCGATATAGGAGCCGCGCGTCAGATCGCCTCCGAGGCCGGGATAGATCAGAACCTGGCCGACGATGCCGGCGAGCCCCTCAGCCTTCGCTTTCAGTACGATTCCGGCTGACAGGTTGCCGCCGGCGCTGTCGCCGGCGACGACGAGCGGACGCCCATCGGCAAGAAGCGCTTCGAGCACGTCATAGCAGTCTTCGAAGGCTGCGGGCCATAGATGTTCGGGGGCAAGGCGATAGTCTACCGACACCAGCTCGACCCGTGCACCATGGGCAAGCTCGGCGCAGATCGCATCATGGCTCTCAAGCGAGCCGACGACGAACCCGCCGCCATGGATATAGAGAACGCGTGTCTCGCTCGCGACCTCCGCCGGACGGTAGTACCGCACCGGAATTCGTCCCGCCAGCCGCCCGTCCTGCCGGGTCAGCCCTTCGGGAGACGGCGCGTCGAATTCGGCGCAGAGTGCATCGTACCATTGCCGTTGCTGCTCGACGGAGGCATTGACCGCATCGGCGGGATAGAACGCCTCGCAACGTTGGTGAAAGGCGCGAATCCCCGCTTCTGTCGGCATCGGCTTTGTCGTTTTCGAATCCATCCCATTCCCCCTCACCGCACCTTAACAGCGTCGCTCCGGCGTGCACGACGAAATGCGTCACCCCTGCCGCCGTTCACGCCGTGCTTGCGTTCCCTGCGGCGCACGGTGTTAATTCGCACATGGCATTCACACTCCGGCAGTTGCAATATTTCGTCGCCGTCGCCGAGCAGGGCTCGGTCACCCGCGCGGCGCAGAACCTCTCCATCTCTCAATCATCGATCACCGAGGCAATCAAGGAGCTCGAAACCGATCTCGGGGTCGAGCTCTTCGACCGGCACCCCCGCGGCCTGGCGATCACCCATAACGGGCATCAGTTTCTGCGCCATGCGACCAAGATCCTCGCCGATGTCTCCGATGCGCGGCGCAGCTTCTCCGACAGCCGCGAGGAACGCGGCGGCAAGCTCAATCTCGGGGTCACGTCCCTCGTCGCCGGCTACGTGCTCTCCGACCTGCTTGCCCGCTACCGCCGCGCCTGCCCCGGCATCGAGGTGAGCGCCATCGAGGACAACGGCTCCTATCTCGAGCACCTCCTGATCGGCGGCGAGCTCGACGTCGCCGTGATGGTCATTTCGAACCTGCGCGACCGCATGGCGCTGCAGGCGGAAATCCTGGAAACCTCCCCTTACCGCCTGTGGCTGCCGATCGGCCACCCGCTCGTCAGCGCCGACATCATCTCGGTCGAGGATATCGCAAGAGAGCCGCTGATCATGCTGACGGTAGACGAGATCGAGGAGAATACCGGAAAACTCCTGACGGCGCTCGGCGCGCGTCCGCATGTCGCCTTCCGCACCCGCTCCGTGGAGGCGGTCAGAAGCCTGGTCGCGACCGGTGCCGGCATCGCGCTTTTGCCTGATCTCGTCTACCGCCCCTGGTCGCTCGAAGGCGACCGGATCGAAAGCCGCGACGTTTCCGGGGCGCTGCCGGTCGTGCAGGTCGGCATGGTCTGGCGCAAGGGTTCGAGCCTGCCACAGTCCGCGCGCGATTTCGTCGGCGTGGCCGAAGCGCTGCGCAGCGCCCGCCCGCGATGAACCGCGATATCGGAAATCCCGATATCGGCATTCTGATTAATGAATTTGCGAATACGGAGAAACCAAGGCACGCTTCGATCCGGGAACAAAGCCGCTAACGGCATGAAACTGGGGAGACTTCCGATGAAGCAGATCCTGAAATCCTGCACGGCACTTACCCTGTCGCTGGGCCTCGCCGCCCCCGCGCTGGCGCAGGAGCCGCTGAAAGAGCTCGGTCAGGGCGAAGGTGCGCTCTCGATCGTCGCCTGGGCGGGCTATATCGAGCGCGGCGAGACCGACAAGAACTACGACTGGGTCACCGATTTCGAGAAGAAGACGGGTTGCAAGGTCAGCGTCAAGACGGCGGCGACCTCCGACGAAATGGTCGCGCTGATGAACGAAGGCGGTTTCGACCTGGTGACGGCCTCCGGAGACGCATCGCTGCGCCTCGTGGCTGGAAAGCGCGTCCAGCCGATCAATACAGATCTCATCCCCAGCTGGAAAACGATCGACGAACGCATGCAGAACGCCCCGTGGCACACCGCCAACGGCGTCCATTACGGCACCCCCTATGTCTGGGGCCCGAACGTGCTGATGTACAACACCGAGGCCTTCAAGGATCAGCCGCCGAAGAGCTGGAAGGTCGTCTTCGAGGAGATGACGCTGCCCGACGGCAAGTCCAACAAGGGCCGCGTCCAGGCCTATGACGGCCCGATCCATGTCGCGGACGCCGCCAACTACCTGATGGCGCACAAGCCCGAGCTCGGCATCAAGGATCCTTACGAGCTCAACGAAGATCAGTACAAGGCCGCACTCGATCTGTTGCGTACCCAGCGCACCCTCGTCGGCCGCTACTGGCACGACGCGATGATCCAGATCGACGACTTCAAGAACGAGGGCGTCGTCGCCTCCGGCTCCTGGCCCTTCCAGGTCAACCTGATGCAAGCGGAGAAGCAGCCGATCGCTTCCGTCATCCCGGAAGAAGGCGTGACGGGCTGGGCCGATACGACCATGCTCCATGCCGACAGCGAGCATCCGAACTGTGCCTATATGTGGATGGAGCATTCGCTCTCGCCGAAGGTCCAGGGCGATGTATCCGCCTGGTTCGGCGCCAATCCCTCGGTCGGTGCCGCCTGCAAAGGCAACGATCTTCTGACCGACGAGGGTTGCAAGACCAACGGCTATGACGACTTCGAGAAGGTCAAGTTCTGGAAGACGCCCGTGACGAAATGCGAAAGCCAGGGCGAATGCGTGCCCTATCATCGCTGGGTCTCCGACTATATCGGCGTCATCGGCGGGCGGTAAGCCGGTCTCAACCGCGTCGCAAGCATCGCCCCTCATCCTGGCCGTCTTCCGCTCGCGGGGACAGGGAACGCTTCCGCAAAGGCCTCGCCCCGGAATACAGGCGAGGCACCGACCGCGAGTCCCTTCTCCCCGCAAGCGGGGAGAAGGTGCCAGCAGGCGGATGAGCGGCAACAATTACCTGGAGCATTCCTATGACCGCCGTCCTCTTCGACAATGTTTCCCGCTATTTCGGCGCCGTCCGTGCCGTCGATCGCGTGAACCTTGCGATCGCCGAGGGCGAGTTCTTCGCGATGCTCGGTCCGTCGGGCTCGGGCAAGACCACCTGCCTGAGGCTGATGGCAGGCTTCGAGCAGCCGACCGGAGGCCATATCGAGATCTTCGGCGAGACTGCCGAAGGCGTGCCGCCGTACCGGCGCAGCGTCAATACTGTCTTCCAGGACTACGCCCTCTTCCCGCATCTCTCCATTCTCGACAACGTCGCCTATGGCCTGATGGTCAAGGGCGTCGGACGCGAGGAGCGCCGCAGGGCGGCCGAGGATGCGCTCGCCATGGTGAAGCTTCCGGGCTACGGCACGCGCCGGCCCGGACAGCTTTCCGGCGGCCAGCGCCAGCGCGTGGCGCTCGCCCGCGCGCTCGTCAACAAGCCCAAGGTTCTGCTTCTCGACGAGCCGTTGGGCGCGCTCGATCTGAAGCTTCGCGAACAGATGCAGGAGGAATTGAAGACGCTGCAGAAGTCCCTCGGCATCACCTTCGTCTTCGTCACCCATGATCAGGGCGAAGCCCTGTCGATGGCCGACCGGATCGCCGTCTTCAACGAGGGGCGTATTCAGCAGCTCGGAAGCCCGGAAGAAGTCTACAACCGCCCGCAGACCCGTTTCGTGGCCGATTTCGTCGGCTCCTCCAACGTGCTTTCGGAGGACCTCTGCCGCAGATTGGGACTGAAGGCTTCCTTCGCGAGCCTCCGCCCGGAGGCCGTTGCCATCGCGCCGCCGAGCGACGGAGCGCTGAGCCTTTCCGGCACCGTCGCTTCGCAGAGCTTCCTCGGCGCCACCAACCGCATCGTGATCGACGTCGAAGGTGCCCGCATCGCCGTGGCGAGCCCGGCGGCGCGTCGCGTTCCCGCGGTCGGCAGTCCGGTCACGATCAGCTTCGCCGCGCACGACCTCCACCCGATGGAGGACGCATGACGATCGTCGCCGAAAGCATCGTTCTTCCGCAGCGCCGCAGCCCGGCCGGCCGCCTTTCGGATTTTTTCTGGCGGCACCCGCATGTGCTGCTGGCGATCTTTCTCGCACCGCCGCTTCTCTGGCTCGGGATCGTCTATCTCGGTTCGCTCTTCGCGCTGCTGCTGCAGAGCTTCTTCTCTATCGACGACTTCTCCGGGCTCATAAATTACGAGTTCACGCTTGCGACCTATCGGCAGCTCCTGAGCGAAGCCAATCTCGACATCATCATCCGCACCGTCTCGATGGCCGCTCTGGTGACGCTCGTCTCGGCGCTCATTGCCTTTCCGATCGCTTATTACGCCGCCCGCTACGCGCGCGGGAAATGGAAGGCGCTCTTCTATCTCGCCGTCATGCTGCCGCTCTGGTCGAGCTATCTCGTCAAGATCTATGCCTGGAAGCTGATCCTCGCCAAGGAAGGCATCCTGACCTGGTTCTTCGCAAAGCTGAACCTTCTCTGGCTGATCGATGCCTGGTTATCTCTTCCGGTCGTCGGCGGCAACTCGCTGTCCGTCAGCTATACGGGCACCTTCATCGTCTTCGTCTATGTCTGGATGCCGTTCATGATCCTGCCTATCCAGGCGGCGCTCGAGCGCGTGCCGGCCAATCTGGTCGAAGCCTCCTCGGATCTCGGCGGAACGCCCGCCCAGACCTTCCGCCATGTGCTCTTTCCGCTGGCGCTGCCGGGCATCGTCGCCGGATCGATCTTCACCTTCTCGCTGACCCTCGGCGACTACATCATTCCGCAGATCGTCGGCTCGTCGCGGCTCTTCATCGGTCAGGCCGTCTACGCGCAGCAGGGCACCGCCGGAAACATCCCGCTCGCGGCCGCCTTCACGGTCGTGCCGATCGTCATCATGGGCGCCTATCTCTGGATGGCCAAACGCATGGGGGCCTTCGATGCGCTCTGAGAAGGCGAACTCCGCTCCATTGGGTCTGAAGATCGCGGCCGCCGCCGGCCTCGCTTTCCTGCATCTGCCGATCCTGCTGATTTTTCTCTATGCTTTCACCACCGAGGAAAAGAGCTACCAATTTCCGCCGCCGGGGCTCACCACGCAATGGTTCGCCGTCGCCTGGAACCGGCCGGATGTCTGGGCGGCGCTGACGCTCTCCGTCAAGGTCGCCTCGATCGCGACGGCGGTCGCCCTCGTCCTCGGCACCCTGTGCGCCGCGGCCGTCAGCCAGACCCGCTTCTTCGGCCGGGAGACGATCTCGCTCCTCGTTATCCTGCCGATCGCGCTTCCCGGCATCATCACCGGCATTGCGCTGCGTTCGGCCTTCTCCATGGCCGACATCCCCTTCTCCTTCTGGACCATCGTGCTCGGCCACGCGACCTTCTGCATCGTCGTCGTCTACAACAATGCGGTCGCCCGTTTCCGCCGGATTTCCGGCTCGCTGATCGAGGCTTCCATGGATCTCGGCGCCGACGGTTTCCAGACCTTCCGCTACGTGATCCTGCCGAACATCGGCACGGCCCTGCTCGCCGGGGGCATGCTCGCCTTCGCGCTTTCCTTCGACGAGGTGATCGTGACGACCTTCACGGCCGGGCAGCAATCGACCCTGCCGATCTGGATGCTGGAAGAGCTGATCCGCCCGCGTCAGCGCCCGGTGACCAACGTCGTCGCCATGGTCGTCGTGATGGCCACCTTCCTGCCGATCCTCGGCGCGTATTACCTGACCCGCGACGGCGACCAGATCGCCGGCGCCGGCAAATGACATTTCGCACTTGAAGGGAGAACAGACATGGACACCCAGCTCTTGATCGGATCGCGCTTCGAAGCCGGAACCGAGGCCGAGGAACACATTCTCAATCCGAGGACGGGCGCCGGGATCATCGACCTCGCCGAGGCCTCCCACGCGCAGATCGACGCCGCCGTCGACGCTGCCGAGCGCGCCTTCGTCGGCTGGTCGCAGACGACGCCGGCCGAACGCTCCAACGCCCTCTTGAAGGTCGCCGATGCCATCGAGAAAGAAGCCGACGAATTCGCCGCGCTGGAGGCGCTGAACTGCGGCAAGCCGATCAATGCGGTGAAGAACGACGAGTTGCCCGCGATCATCGACTGCTGGCGCTTCTTCGCCGGCGCGGTGCGCAATCTGCATGCGCCGACGGCGGGCGAGTATCTGCCGGGCCATACGTCGATGATCCGCCGCGACCCGATCGGGGTCGTCGGCTCGATCGCGCCGTGGAACTATCCCCTGATGATGATGGCCTGGAAGCTGGCGCCGGCAATCGGCGGCGGCAACACCGTCGTCTTCAAGCCATCCGAGCAGACGCCGCTGACGGCGCTGAAGCTCGCGCGGCTCCTCGCCGACATTCTCCCCGAAGGCGTCGTCAACGTCATCACCGGCCGCGGCGAAACCGTCGGCAATGCGCTGATCAACCATCCGAAGATCGGCATGGTATCGATCACCGGCGACATCGCCACCGGCAAGAAGGTGCTCGCGGCCGCCGCCAAGACGGTGAAGCGCACCCATCTCGAGCTCGGCGGCAAGGCGCCGGTCATCGTCTATGACGACGCCGACCTCGAGGCGGTGGTCAACGGCATCCGCACCTTCGGTTACTACAATGCCGGACAGGACTGCACCGCCGCCTGCCGCATCTATGCCGAAGCCGGAATCTACGAGAAACTCGTCGCCGACCTCACATCGGCCGTCTCGACCATCCGCTACAATCTCGACGACGACACGGAAAACGAGATCGGTCCGCTGATCTCCAGGCGCCAGCGCGACCGCGTGGCAAGCTTCGTCGAAAGGGCCGCCGATCAGAAGCACATCGAGATCACCACCGGCGGTGGCACGGGCAGCGAGCAAGGCTTCTTCTTCCAACCGACGGTCGTCGCGGGCGCCACTCAGGAGGACGAGATCGTCCGCCGCGAAGTCTTCGGCCCGGTCGTCTCCGTCACGCGCTTCACCGGAAAGGACGATGCCGTGGCCTGGGCGAACGACAGCGATTATGGCCTCGCCTCCTCGGTCTGGACGAAGGACATCAGCAAGGCGATGCGAGCGGCATCCCGCCTGCAATATGGCTGCACCTGGATCAACACCCATTTCATGCTGACCAACGAAATGCCGCATGGCGGCATCAAGCAGTCGGGCTATGGCAAGGACATGTCGGTCTATGCGCTGGAGGACTACACCGCCGTCCGTCACATCATGATCAATCACGGCTGAATTTTACGCGCCCCTCATCCGCCTGCCGGCGACCTTCTGCCGCCGGTCCGGCGAGGCGGCCCGCGGCAGCCTCGCCGCGGTCCCTCGCTTCCTCGAGAGAGGTGAGAGCGCTTCCAGGAAAGTGTAACGGTTCTCCGTCCGGAAGTGCGTTGGATCAATCGGTTAGAGCATTTCAAGGTTTCCATGAAACATTGAAATGCTCTGGGGGCATGCCGCGTCGCACTCCACTTGCCCATCCAAACCCTCACGGGCCGGCTGCTCCCCTGCCCGCGCATTCGCCGATGTTGCACTTTTCACACATACTTCCGGAACATGACTGAAAAAGTCATGAAAAGAGCTTGCGCCCGCAACAATCATGAGTGAATAGGTCACCTTATAGAACATAACATACATCTCTGTAAGGTTGCGTTGCATGCCCTCGAAATCCGCCTTCCTCCTGCCCCTCATTCGCGCTGCTCTCGCCGGAACGTCCGCCCTCGCCCTTGTCGCCACGGCCCAGGCGCAGCAAGCAGGGCAGGAAACCGCTTCCGGCGGCGATTCGACCGAGCTCGAAACGCTGGTGGTCAACGGCAGTGGCGGCGTGATCACGGCCGAAGGCTATGTCGGCATCAGCAGCGCCACGGGCGCCAAAGTCGACACGCCGTTCCTCGAGACTCCGCAATCGATTTCCACGGTGACCGAACAGCAATTGAAGGACCGCAACCCGCAGACGCTGCTGGAGACGCTCGCCTATACGCCGGGCACGCGCGTCGGCGCCTATGGTTTCGATCCTCGCTTCGACGCATTCTTCGTCCGCGGTTTCGACGTAACCTTTACCGGCATCTTCCGCGACAATCTCCGCCAGCCGGCGGCTGTCGACTCGGTCTTCAAGAACGAACCCTACGGGCTCGAAGGCGTTTCGATCCTGCGCGGACCCTCATCGGCCCTCTACGGTGCAACGGGCGCCGGCGGTCTTTACAACCTCATCACCAAGCGGCCGACGGAAGATGCGCTGAGAGAGGTGCAGGTCCAATACGGCAGTCACGACCGCTATCAGGGCCAGTTCGACTTCTCGGGCCCGGTGAACGAGACCGACCCGGTCTATTATCGCCTGACCGGCCTGCTGCGCGATGCCGACACCGAGCAGGTCGGCCTTGCGGACGACCGCGCCTATATCGCACCGGCTTTCACCTGGAAGCCGGACGAAGACACGAAGCTGACGGTTCTCGGCGAGTATTCGCGCACCAAGACCGGAGGCACCGCGACCTATTACAACGACCCGCTGACCGGCGAAGTGACCGACATATTTGCCGGCAACCCCGACTTCAACGATTCGATACAGAAGCAGGGACGCATCGGCTACGAATTCGAGCACCGGCTCAACGACACCTTCGTCTTCCGCCAGAACGCGCGTGTATCGACGCTGAACATCGACGCCGACTGGGACTTCGCCTACGCCCCGAACGCTGACGACCCGACTTTGCTCGACAGCGCCGCCGGCACGTATGACGAGCGGCTGACCGCCTTCGTCATCGACAACCAGCTCGAAGCCAAAGTCGACACCGGCGCTCTGGAGCATACGCTGCTTGCGGGGGTCGACTATACGAAACTGCGTTTCCGTGCGCTCGACGGACGCGGCGTGTCGCCGCCGCTCGATACCGACAATCCGACGCAGGGCGTCCGGTCGACGCGATCGACTTCAACACGCGTACGGTCCAGGACCAGTGGCAGCTCGGCACATATCTGCAAGACCAGATCCGCTACGACGCCTGGACGTTGACGGTGGGCGGGCGCTACGACTGGGTATCTACCGATACGGACACCACCGACCTTGCCAGCGATTCGCTGACGTCGGTTTCGCAGAAGGACAAGGAGTTCTCCGGCCGCATAGGGCTCACCTACCAGACCGACTTCGGACTGGCGCCCTATATAAGCTACTCGACGGCCTTCACACCCAATGCCGGCACCAACCAGGAAACGCACCAGCCGTTCAAACCGACCGAGAGCGAACAACAGGAAGTCGGCGTCAAGTACCTCCTGCCGAACAGCAATACGCTGATCACCGCCGCTCTCTTCAACATCGATCAGAAGAATGGCCTTTATTTCGAGGCCGACGGCGTCACCAACATACAGGTCCAGCGCGGCAAACTGCGTTCGCGCGGTTTCGAAATCGAAGCGAACACCAGCCTTGACAACGGCCTTTCGCTTATCGCTTCTTACGCCTATACCGATGTCAAGATCATTCAGGGCCCCGAAGGCACGATCGGCAACTATGTATCTTCCGCACCACAGCATATGGCGTCGATCTGGGCCCATTATACATTGCCGGAAGATGGCCCGTTTTACGGGTTCAACCTGGGTGGAGGCGCGCGTTTCGTGGGATCGAGTTACGGTAATGACGAAAACACCTTCAAGAATAGTTCGCGCGTTCTCTTCGATGCTTCTGTCGGCTACGACTTCGCAGCGATCGACCAGAAATATGACGGTCTGCATCTGCAGGTGAATGCCACCAATCTCTTCGACCGCCGCGAGGCCGTGTGCACTGCCGGCTACTGCCATCGCGATCAGGGCCGCATGGTCATCGGCTCGCTGCGTTACAACTGGTGAGCTCATGACAACAGCCGGGCATGGAAGCGTGGCGGTAATCGACGAGCCGAAAGGTCTGTCGGCGGCCTTTGCCGGCCCGCATGCCTGGTGCAACGAGAAAATGATGCTGTCGGCTAATCTTTCCGACGGCATTTCGCTGCCGGAATTTTTCGCTTCCGGCGCCTTCGACCGGACGCTCTCGCACTATGCCGAGGCCTCCGGCGGCACCGACCGCCGCGCCGTCGCCTCCATGTGGTCGCTCTACTATTTCTCGGCCCTGACCATCCCCTATGTCATCGCCCGGGTGCTGGACCACCAGGCGCTGCCGGCGGATTTCGACCAAATGACGGTGGCGCTCTCGGACGACGGGCTGCCCCGCGCCTTCGGGGTCGCGACGGCAGGTCAGTGGCGCGACGATGACGGGCGTGACATCTTCGCCTTGATCGGCTCGCTCATGGACGAGCATCTTGCCAAGGTGGTCCCGCATCTCAAGGCAGCCGGCGGCATATCGCCGAGGCTCGCCTGGAACAATGCCGCCGTTTACATCGATTATGCGCTTCGAACCGCGGGGACCGACCCCATGAGCGACCAGGCCGATGCCATGGTCGGCTGCCGTCTGATGCCCAACGGCGCTCCCAATCCTTTCTTCGACTGTCTGCGTCAGGAGGAAGAGGACGGGACGCGCGTCTGTCGGCGCAAGATCTGCTGTCTGAGATATCTCCTCCCCGGCATTCCGAGCTGCGGCAGCCTCTGCGCCCTTCCAAGCCAAAGGAAACAATAGCTTGTCTCGTCCATTCCCACGCCGCCGCCCCTTCCTTCAGGCCATTGCCCTCCTGTCGATCCTCTTCTTCCCGTTCGCCGCGCTGGCGCAGGCACAATGGCCGATCACGGTCACAGACGCAGTCGGAAGACAGGTAACGATCCCCGCGCCCCCCAAGGCGGTGCTTCTCGGCAGCGGCTTCAATCTCGTCGCCCTCTCGCTCATCCATCCGGACCCGGTAAGTCTGCTCGCCGGCTGGTCCGGCGACATGAAAGGCGACAATCCGGAAATCTATGAGAGCTTCGTTCGCAAGTTTCCGAAACTCGCAGACGTGCCGCTGATCGACGACGGCAGCGGACCGGGCCTTTCCTTCGAAACGATCCTGACGCTGAAGGCCGATCTTGCGGTTCTCGCCAACTGGCAGGCGGATACGGAAGCGGGCCAGCGTGCGATGGAATACCTCGAGAGCACCGGCGTGCCCGTCATCGTCGTGGACTTCAACAACGAAGCTCTCAAAAACACGCCTGCCAACATACGTCTCCTCGGCAGGGTCTTCGAGAGAAGAACAGGCGGAGGAGTTCGCCCGCTTCTATGAGGAACGTCTTGCCCGCATCCGCGATCGCGTCGCCAAGAGTTCCGAGGCCGGCCCTAAAGTCCTCATGGAAGCGTTTCCCGCGCCAGACCGTTGCTGCTGGGCCTACGGCGTCGGCGGATTGGGCGAATTCATCGCCGTCACCGGCAGCCGCAACATCGCCGAGGGCGCGCTGCCGCGCCCGGGCGGCATGATGAACGCGGAAGCCGTCATGGCCGAGAACCCGGACGTCTATATCGCCACCTCGTCGCCGGGCGGGAAATATAGCGGCTTTTCGATCGGGCCCGGCGTCAAGGCCGAAGAGGCGGAGCGGACCCTGGCGCAGGCCGTGGACAAACCGGTGATGGAGAGCATCGCGGCCGTCCGCAACGGGCAGGTGCACGGCCTCTGGAATTTCTTCAACGCCGTTCCGCTGAACATCGTCGCAGCGGAAGCCTTTGCCTCCTGGCTTCGCCCCGACCTCTTCCCCGACGTCGATCCCGCGGCGACGCTTGCCGAAATCGACCGGCGCTTCGCTGCAGTTCCCTTCGAGGGCACCTACTGGATCAGTTTGAAGAAATGACCGCCGGCTGAACCTGCCCCGGATTGGCAGAAGGGTGTCGGCCGGGCGTACCCCAAAGATTGCCAGCGCCGCCTCGCCCTATATAAGGTTCTCGCAGGAGGAACTTCATGGCGTGGCTGATTGCGTTACCGTTGGGCTTGGCGATCGTGTATCTCGCGGCCCGTTACGGTCGCTTCCGCAGCTGGATCGAGCCGGTCCTGTCCATTGCGGTTGCGCTGGGGCTCAGCGTCGCTTTTCTCGTCTGGCTGAACGAAGCTGCTCCGGACAAAGCCCCGGAGCCGGCCCCGAGCCGGCCCGCCGCCGGGCTGACCGTCGCCGACATCACCCTGCGGGACATGGCGTTCGAACCGAACGAAACCGAGCGCACCTTTCGGGTCCGTGGCACCGCAGCCAATGCGTCGGACGTCACGCTCGAATATTTTCGTCTCACGGTGACGCTCGAGGACTGCCCGCAGGACGCCTGCAAACGTATCGGCGAGGATACGGCTCTCATCCTGCTCCGGGTGCCGGGCGGCCAGAACCGCCCATTCGAGACGTTCCTGACCTTCCCCTACAGGCCGGATGAAGCGCCGACTGCGCCGAAATGGACCTATAGGGTAAGCGAGGTCAGAGGTGCCGGTCGACGCTGACGGCGAATCGACACGTCAACAAAAGATGCCGAACCGCTCCCGTATCGCCCGGTCGGCCTCCGGCGAGATCAGCGACGGGGCAGCGTCTGCCAGGATGCGGTTCTTCCTCTCGATCGCGCGGGCGACGAGATCCGGCCGGCCGATCTCGACCCATTCCTTCGGGCTCGTGCGGTCGGCGACGGCCGGATAGATATATTCCGTCTGCATCAGCCCGAGTGTCTGCGGATGGCCGAGATAGTGGCCGGGGCCGTCGAGGCAGACCGAACGCATGGTCTCGAGCGAAACCGAATCCTCCGTTACGTCGATGCCGCGGATGCAGCGCTGCACCTGGCCCAGCATGTCGTCTCCGAGCACCAGCGACTCCAGGCAGAAGCCGAGGAGCGATGCATGCATGCCGACCGCCTCGTAGACCATGTTGAGCCCCGAAAGCCCCGCCATCACGTTGGAGATCGCCTGTTCCCAGCCGGCCTGCATGTCGGGAAGCTTCGCATCCGCGATGCCGGCGGCGGCGCCGCCGGGCAGGCGATAGAACTGGTGCATCTGCGCGCAGCCTGCGGTCAGCAGAGCCTGTTCGCCGGAGCCGCCGGACATGGCGCCCGTCCTCAGATCGGAGACGAACGGCCAGGTGCCGAAGACGGCCGGATGGCCGGGCGAAAGCGCATTGACGTAGACGACGCCGGCAAGGCACTCGGCAACCGCCTGCACGATGGCGGTCGCGAGCGGCGCCGGGGCAGTCGCCCCCGCCTGTCCGGCGGATAGCAGCAGGACCGGCATGCCGCCACGGATGCACTTCTCCATGGTGATGCAGCTTTCCTCGGCGAATTTCATCGGCGGCACGACGAAGCAGTTCGAGTTCGAAACGAAGGGCCGCGCCCGCCACTTGTCCTCGCCGCCTGCGATCATGTGAATGAGGTCGAAGCAACCCTCCACATGCGACGGATCGGAGAAGCTCGTGCCGACATGCTTCGTCGTTCCGGCGCAGCAGGCGTAGAGCGTGTTGATGTCCATCAGGAAATTGTCTGAAACGTCCCGGCAGACCATGGCTCGCTGGAAGAAATGGACATTGTCCAGGTGATGGACGAGCTGCGCCGCGTTCAGGAGATCCTTGGCGGTCGATTCGCGGTATTCGCGCTTCTCGACGTCGACCACGTGAACCGCCGCGCCCGCTGTACCGTAATAGACGCGCGTACCGCTGAGTTCGAGGTCCTGTTTCGGATCGCGCGCGTAAAGGGTGATGTCGCGCGCAGCGATGGCCAGCATGTCCTCGACCAGTGCACGCGGGAAGCGGAGTCGTCCATCCTCGCCGAGGATAGCCCCGGCGCCGGTCATGATCTCGACGCCGGATCGCGGCGCGTTGGCAAGGCCGATCTGTTCCAGCGCATCGAGCGCCGCCTCGTGAATCCGTCTGACGTTGGCCTCCGTCAGCGGCTTGTACTGTCCGCCGGAAAGGCCCGGACGAACGGGGCGGATGTTTTCGGCGAGCGGCGACGAACGAAGCGCAACGCGCGCCGCCCGTCCGCCGGACCGTCTCGAAGCCGCAACTGCGCATTCCTCAGCCATCATTCATCTCCCAATGGCGCTGTCGTCGTCTGTTCTTTGCCCCTCTCCCTCGGTTTTCGCACGCGGGGGTGGGCTGCACGGCATCTCCCTTTCCCCGTCAAAACGGGGAGAAGTGCCGGCAGGCGTATGGGGGCAGTCTTTTCAGGCCCGCACCCGCTCCGCCTTCGGGTCGTACATCGGCTTCAGCGAAGCCTCGGCCCTGACCCGCGTTCCGGCGATTTCGATCTCGTAAGCGGAAGCCAGCACATCGGCCTCGCTTTCACCCTGGCAGGCCACATAGCCGAGCCCGATCGCACCCCCGAGATGGTGGCCGTAATTGCCCGACGTGATCGTGCCGACGATCTCTCCGTCGCGCACGATCGCTTCGTTGTGGAAGAGCAACGGCTCCGGATCTGAAAGCCGGAACTGCACCAGCCGGCGCGAAAGACCCTCGTCGCGCTTGGTGAGCACCGCCTCGCGGCCGATGAACTCGCCTTTTCTGGGCTTCACCGCAAAGCCGAGCCCCGCTTCGAGCACATGATCCTCGTCGGTGATATCGTGGCCGAAATGCCGGAAGGCTTTCTCGATCCGGCAGCTATCGAGCGTATGAAGGCCACAGAGCTTCAGCCCGACATCGGCCCCCTCCAGTTCCAGTGTCTCGAACACATGCGCCGCCTGGTCGGTGGAGACGTAGAGCTCCCATCCGAGTTCGCCGACATAGGTGACGCGGTGGGCGCGGGCGAGGCCCATCCCGATCTCTATCTCGCGGGCGGTGGCGAAGGGGTGCGCCTCGCTGGAAAAATCATTCGGGCTCACCCTCTGCATGAGCTCGCGTGCCCTTGGCCCCATGACGCAGAGTACGCTTTCGGCAGCGGTGACGTCGGTGATCACCACGAACTCGTCGCGCACATGTTTTCGCAGCCAGGCAAGATCGCGCTGCAGCGTGGCCCCCGGCACGACGAGGAAGAAGGTGGTCTGCGAAAGCCGCGTGACGGTCAGGTCGCTTTCGATGCCGCCGCGGGCGTTCAGCATCTGGGTGTAGACCACACGGCCGGGCTCGACATTCATCTCGTTGGCGCAAAGCCGCTGCAGGAAGGCGAGCGCATCGCGGCCCTCGACGCGGATCTTGCCGAAGGAGGTCATGTCGAAAAGGCCGACCCCATTGCGGATGGCGAGATGCTCCTCCCGCTGGTTTTCGAACCAGTTCTGCCGTTTCCACGAATAGCGGTATTCGCGCTCCTGGCCGTCCCTTGCGAACCAGTTTGGCCGCTCCCATCCCGCCACTTCGCCGAAGACGGCACCGCGCGCCTTCAGATGTTCGTGGATGGGCGAGCGGCGAACGCCGCGGGCGGTCGCCATCTGGCGATAGGGGAAATGATCGGCGTAAAGCAGACCCAGCGTCTCGCTGACACGTTCCTTGAGGTAGGAACGGTTCTTCTGGAAGGGCTGCGCCCGGCGGATATCGACCTCCCAGAGATCGAAGGGCGGCTCGCCGTCGTTCATCCACTGCGCCAGCGCCATGCCGGCGCCTCCCGAGGAGACGATCCCGATCGAGTTGTAACCGGCTGCCACCCAGTAGCCCTTGAGCTCCGGCGCCTCGCCGAGATAGTAGCGGTCGTCTGGCGTGAAGCTTTCCGGACCGTTGAAGAAGGTATGGATGCCCGCCGTCTCAAGCATCGGCATGCGGTTGACGGCCATTTCGAGGATCGGGGCGAAATGGTCGAAGTCCTCCGGCAGTTGGTCGAAACAGAAATCCTCGCGGATGCCTTCCATGCCCCAGGGCTTCGCCTTGAGCTCGAAGGCGCCGATCAGCATCTTGCCGGCATCTTCCTTGTAGTAGGTGCACTCGTCCGGCACGCGCAGCACCGGCAGGCGGCTGAGGTGAGGTATCGCCTCGGTGACGATATAGAAGTGCTCGCAGGCGTGCAGCGGCACGGTGACGCCGGATTGCCGGGCAAGCTCCCTGCCCCACATGCCGGCGCAGTTGACGACATTCTCCGTCTCGATCGTGAAACTCTCACCGTTCTGCTCGCAGGTGACGCCGGTTATTCGGCCGTCCTTCTTCAGCACCGAGGTGACTTTCACGCCCTCGACGATTGTCGCACCGTTCTGCCGCGCACCCTTGGCAAGCGCCATGGCGATGTTGGCCGGATCACACTGCCCGTCGAGCGGCAGGTGGACCGCCGCCTTCACGTCGGCAACGTTGAGGTGGGGGTAAAGCTCCTTGACCTCGTCGGGCGTGATCTCGCGTACATCGACGTTGAAGGCGCGCGCCAGCGAGGCCTGCCGGTAGATCTCTTCCTTGCGCTCTTCCGTCAGCGCCACGGTGATCGAGCCGTTCTGGCGCATGCCGGTAGCGATGCCGGTTTCCGCCTCGAGCTTCACGTAAAGATCGGCCGAGTATTTCGCGAGCCGTGTCATGTTCTGCGAAGCGCGCAGCTGGCCGATCAAACCGGCCGCATGCCAGGTCGTGCCACAGGTCAACTGCTTGCGCTCGAGCAGAACCACATCGGTCCAGCCGAGCTTCGCCAGATGATAGGCGACCGAGCAGCCGGAAACGCCACCGCCGATGATGACCACACGCGCTTTTGCGGGAATGGGCTTCGTCATGCCTTCAGTCTTTCATTCGAGGGATCCCAGAGCGGCTGGTCCGGCTGGACGACGGCCTTGAAGCGGTCGCCGAAAATCTCTACCTCGACCTCCTGGCCGGGAACGGCCAGATCGGCGCGCAGCATGCCGAGTGCGATCGACTTGCCGGTGCGGTAGCCCCAGTTTCCGGACGTGGTCTCGCCGACGACCTCGCCGCCCGACCAGAGCGTCGACATATAGGGCGCGTCGCAATCGCCGGGCTCTACCGTCAGCGTCACGAAGCGCTTCGTGACGCCCTGCTGCTTCTCACGCTCCAGGGCGGCCTTGCCCCTGAAATCCGGCTTCGACCAGTCGACGAAGCGTTCGAGCCCGCCCTGCAAAACCGTGTAATCGGTGGAGAGATCGCCCTTCCAGGCGCGGTAACCCTTCTCGATGCGCAGACTGTCGAGCGCTTCCATTCCGAAGGGCTTGAGGCCGTGCTTCTGCCCGGCTTCCCAAACGGCATCGAAGACCGGGGCGGTATCCTCCACTTTCGTGTGGATCTCCCAGCCGAGTTCGCCGGCGAAGGAGACCCGCACGAGCTGGCAATAGCGGCCGGCGATCTGCGCCGTTTGATGCGTCAGCCACCCCTTCGCAAGGTCGGCGTCCGAGACCTCGGCCAGGATCGCGCGCGATTTCGGCCCCGTCAGGATCTGGCAGGCGAATTTCACCGTCACGTCATCCAGCGTGAAGGCGGCGTCCGCCGGGCGATGCTTCTGCAGCCACTCGAAATCATGCCACTGCGCCGTCGCCGCGGTGATCAGGAAGAAGAAATCCTCCTCGATCGCCATGACGGACATTTCGGTGAGGATGCGGCCCTTGTCGTCGGCGAAATAGGCCAGCCCGATGCGGCCGGGCTTCGGTACGCGGCCGGTGATGAGGCCGGAGAGCCAGTCGCGCGCGCCCTCCCCCTTCAGCCGGAAGCGCGAAAAGCCCGGCAGGTCGAGAATGCCGGCGGCATCGCGCACGGCCAGGCACTCCTCCTCGATCCGCTTCGCCCAGGGACCTTCCCTTCCCCAGGTCTGCGTCGCAGCCTCTGACGTGTCGTCGCCGGGTTTCGCGTACCACATGGCGCGTTCCCAGCCGTTATAGGGCTTGAACTGCGCGCCGAGCGCCGCAACGCGATCATGGATCGGCGAGAGCTTCCTGCCGCGCCCGGCCGGCCAGTAGTGCTTCGGGAAATGCATCGCATATTCGTGGCCGTAGATCTCCATCCCCTTGGCGATGCAATAGTCCTGGTCGGTATAGTCCGTGTAACGGCGCGGGTCGCAGGACCACATGTCCCATTCGGTCCGGCCTTCGGTCACCCATTCGGCGAGCACCTTGCCGGCCCCGCCCGCCTGGCAGATGCCGAAGGTGAAGACGCAGGCCTCGAAGGCGTTCGGCACGCCGGGCATCGGCCCGATCAGCGGATTGCCGTCCGGCGCATAGGGAATAGGTCCGTTGATGACGCGCGAAAGACCTGCCGTCCCCAGGATCGGCACGCGCTCGACCGCATCGTTCAGATACCATTCCAGTCTTTCAAGGTCGTCCGGGAAGAGCTGGAAGGAAAAATCCTCCGGCATCGGGTCATCGGGCCTCACCCAGTGAGCGCGGCAGTTCTTCTCGTATGGCCCGAGATTCATGCCATATTTCTCCTGGCGGAGATAATAGGAGGAGTCGACGTCGCGAAGGAGCGGCAGCTTGTGCCCGGCTTCCTTCGACCAGGCGGCAAGTTCCGGAATCTCGTCGAAAAGAACGTATTGATGGCTCATCACCATCATCGGCACGTCGCGGCCGAACATCTTCCCGACCTCGCGGGCATAATATCCGGCGGCGTTGACGACGTATTCGCAGCGGATTTCGCCCTGCGCCGTCTCGACCACCCATTCATCCCTTTCGCGCCGGGCACCGGTCACGGGACAGAAGCGGATGATCTTCGCGCCCATGTCGCGCGCGCCCTTGGCGAGCGCCTGGGTCAGCTGCGCCGGATCGATGTCGCCGTCATAGGGATCGTAAAGCGCGCCGGTCAGGTCATGCGTTTCGAGGAAGGGATAGCGGCTGCGCATTTCCTCGGGCGTCAATATATCGAGGTCCATGCCCTGGTAGCGGCCCATGCCGACGACGCGCTTGAACTCCTGCAGCCGCTCCTTCGAATGGCCGAGGCGGATGGATCCCGTCACATGATAATTCATCGGGTAATCGACGAGCGCTCCCAGGTCGCGATAGAGCGAAGCCGAATAGCGCTGCATGTTCATGATCGACCAGGATGAGGAGAAGGTCGGCACGTTGCCGGCCGCATGCCAGGTGGAGCCGGCCGTGAGCTCGTTCTTTTCAACAAGCACGCAGTCGGTCCAACCGGCCTTGGCAAGATGGTAGAGCGAGGAGGCGCCGACGGCTCCCCCACCAATGATCACGACACGTGCGTGAGACGGCAAATTGGACATGCTGGCTCCCTCTGTTACGGCGATCTTTGACGGGGAAGCCTGATGCCATCAAGCGCGGCGATTCAGCTTTATTGATCGAAGAATTCGATTAGATTGGCGGGAGGAGCAAGGAGCGACACAAATGCAGGTTGACCTGATCGAGACCTTTCTTGACCTGATGGAAACGCGCAGCTTCAACCGGACCGCCGAGCGCCTCAACATCACGCAATCCACGGTTTCTCATCGGGTGAAGGCCCTGGAGACGCAGTTCAACCGCAAGCTCTTCACCCGCAACAAGGGCGGAACCCTTCCGACCGCCGCCGGACTGCGCTTTCTCGATTATGCGAAAGCCTTGCAAAACCAGTGGCATGAGGCCACCCGTGCAGTCGCGAGTGCAGGCGCTCTGGAACGTTCGATGCGGCTCGGAATCCAGCACGACCTGGCCGAGACCATTGCCGGCCGCTGGGTCGCTGCGATCCGCCGCGACCTGCCGACAACCGAGATCTATATGGAGGCGGATTATTCGAACCAGATGAACCGCGATCTTGCCGCCGGGGAGCTGGATCTCGCGATCCTCTACACACCGCATTTCCTGCCCGACCTTCACTATGAACGGATCGGCGAACTGCATTACGTGCTGGTCAGCACCGATGCTTCCGAGATGGCCGGTGTGAAGCCTGAAACCTATATCCGTTCGAGTTACTCGCCGGCCTTCGACCGGGCGCACCGCCTGGCGCTTCCGCATCTTTCGGGAGCTTCGCTCGCCGCCGGCCAGAACATGGCCGTCACGGACCTGTTGCGCACGCTCGGCGGCGCAGCTTACGTGACGCAGGCGACTGCCGATCGGCTCGCCGACCGCGTTGCCGTCGTGGCCGACGCGCCGGTCATCCCGCAGACCGTCTATGCGGCAACGAGTCTCCGCACCCGCCATGCCCATCAGCATCGCAAGATCATCGGCGCAATGGAGGGGCTGCTGTCGGGGTTCGTGACCTAGACGTATCGGAAGCTTGCGGCGTCCCGGCCTCTCTCTGCGGTCGGAGCGATGAAGGCAGCTCACCGCTTGCTGAATTGCGCCTTCAATCGCGTGACATCCTGGGCCGTAATCCCTTGCGGATCGGTAACCGCCATCCAGGCGTCGATGTAGTGTTCCGGTGCGTAGACATGGCCGTAGCCCATCGGCGAGGTCGTCGCCAGCGCCATGTCGGCAAGCAGCTGCAGTCCGGTGACCACGGGAAACCAGCTCAGCGCCGGCGAAACGTCCGGCCCCCGCGGGGGCTTCATCCAGTCCGGCTCCCGGTAGAAGGAATGGGGATCGAAAAAGGTCACCGGATCGCTGGCATATTGCAGATAGACGATCCGCATCGCGCCCCAGCGCGCACCGGGAATGTCCAGCGCATTCTCCTGACTGGTGAAGCGGATGGCGGAGCTGTCGCGATAGCGCGGCAGCCAGGCGGTCGAGCCGGCGACGCGGTCAGCCGTCACCGAACGCCAGAGCGTGCTCGGAAACGGCGGTCCGCTCCAGAGCGCGCCCTGGAAGGGGTCGCTGATGACATCGAAGAGATCGACCGATCCTTGCGAATTCATCGCGCCAAGGCTGAGCCCGTGCAGATAGAGCTTGGGCCGACGATCCCTGGGCAGCGTCGTCCAGTAGCCATAGACCGCGTCGAAGAGAGCGTCGGCCGCTTCGGCACCATAGCCCGGCTCGACCAGCAGGGAGAGCCAGCTGGTGAGATAGGAATATTGCACGGCCACGCTCGCGACGTCGCCGTGAAGCAGATATTCGAGCGTATCGAGCGCCGCGGGGTCGATCCAGCCGGTGCCGGTCGGCACGACGACGATCAGCGACTTGCGCTCGAAGCCTCCGGCGCGCTTCAGCTCCTCCAGTGCCAGCTTCGCCCGCTCCCGCGCGGTCTCGGCGGAATTAAGCCCGACATAGACACGCACGGGATCGGGAGCTGTAGCCCCGAAGAACGCCCCGATGTCGGCGCCGGTCGGGCCGGACGCGATGAACTGCCGTCCCTGCCGCCCGAGCTCGTCCCAGTGCACGAGCGACGCGCCGCTCCCCGTCCTGGCGGGATCGGCAGGCGGTGCGATCTCGGGATCCATAAGTGCATCGAGTTGCTGGAAAGAACTGTCTGCGGCACGAAGCGCGAACTTGAAGATCACGCCGTTCGCAGCCGACCAGAACAGGGCGAGCGCCACCAGCCCGCCGAGAGCATTGGCGATCGGCCGCGTGAGGAAATATTGCAGCCATCGGGAAAGAACGCGAAAGGTCAGCCGGAACAGCCGCGCCAGGAGGACCAGGACGATGAACATGAGCACGGCTGTCAGGCCGAGCTGGAGCGGCTCGGCGCTCTCGATGGGCTCGAGACCCATGATGTGCCGTACTGTGTTTTGCCAATGCGCCGCCTGCCACAGGAATACGGCCGCGGCCGCTATCGAAACGATCGCAGCGGCGATTTTCAAAGTTCGCGCGCGCCGCACCGTGGGCTCGGGGAGTTCGAAGAAGGACCAGAGCCAGCGCAGAAACACGCCGATCGCGTAGCCGGCTGCAAGGGAAAATCCGGAGATCACGGCCTGAATCAGATAGGGCCTGGGTATCAGACTCGGAGTCAACGAAACCGCAAAGAACAGAATGCCGACGAGGAGGCCGCTTGTGGAAAACGAACGCAGGAAGGTGGAGATGTGACGGTGCACCGGTCTCTGCAGGTCCGTCTGCTGAACGTGTTCCATGGCGGACTCCACTTCGCGCGCTGGCGGCAATGTCGCTTTCCGCCGGCGTGTAGTCAATTCCCGCTGGCCTGCTGCAAAGGACAAAAACGTGCAGCAGAGGCACTGTCGAGGATTTTGCACCGGCAAGAGATGCGGGCATCAAAACGAAGTGATCGCAAATAGCAAGGATCGGACGCAGACGTTTGGTATATTTAAGCCGGAAGTAGAGTCTGCCTGCGCCAAGGAGAAAAACCCATGACCGCGCCGCACCCCTCCAAGACCCATATCGGCAACCACAAACTGCATCCCGAAACGTTGATGCTGAATTATGGTTACGACCCCGAGCTCTCGGAGGGTGCCGTCAAGCCGCCGATCTTTCTCACCTCGACTTTCGTCTTCCACTCCGCCGAGGAGGGCCGCGACTTCTTCGACTTCGTCTCCGGTCGGCGCGAACCGCCCGCTGGCGTGGGTGCCGGGCTCGTCTATTCCCGCTTCAATCACCCGAACAGCGAGATCGTCGAAGACCGGCTCGCCATTTTCGAACGAGCGGAAGCCGGCGCGCTCTTTTCCTCCGGCATGTCGGCGATCGCCACGACGCTTCTCGCTTTCGTGCGGCCGGGAGAACTCCATCCTGCATTCCCAGCCGCTTTACGGCGGCACCGAAACGCTGCTCGCCAAGACCTTCCTCAATCTGGGTGTCTCCGCGGTCGGCTTTGGCGATGGTACGGACGAGGCGGCCGTCAATGCCGCGGCTGAAGAAGCGATGAGCAAGGGGCGGGTCTCCGCGATCCTGATAGAGACGCCGGCCAATCCCACCAACAGCCTCGTCGACGTCGCGTTGATCCGGCGCATTGCCGAAAGAATCGGAGAAAGACAGGCGCATCGGCCGATCGTCGCCTGCGACAACACCCTGCTCGGCCCTGTCTTTCAACACCCGATCGAACACGGGGCGGATCTTTCCCTTTATTCCCTGACCAAATATGTCGGCGGCCATTCCGACCTGATCGCCGGCGCCGTTCTCGGCTCCAAAGCGCTGATCAGGCAGGTGAAGGCCTTGCGCGGCTCGATCGGCACACAGCTCGATCCGCATTCCTGCTGGATGATCGGCCGCTCGCTCGAAACCCTGTCGGTGCGTATGGAAAAGGCAAACGACAACGCCCGCATCGTCGCCGAATTCCTGCGTGACCATCCCAAGGTCGAGCGGATCCATTATCTGCCGTTCCACGACGCGGACACGCCGGTCGGCCGTGTATTCGCCACGCAATGCACCGGCGCTGGATCGACCTTCTCCTTCGACATCGCCGGCGGCCAGGAGGCGGCATTCCGCTTCCTCAACGCACTGCAGATCTTCAAGCTCGCCGTCAGTCTCGGCGGTACGGAATCGCTCGCGAGCCACCCGGCGGCAATGACGCATTCCGGCGTGCCGATCGAGGTCCGCGCCCGGATCGGCGTGCTCGAATCCACGATCCGCCTGTCGATCGGCATCGAGCACCCGGACGATCTCGTCGCCGACGTCGCAAACGCGCTGACGATGATCTAGGCTGCTGCTGGAAATGTCGGGCCTGTTGTCGTTGACGGCGGTCAGCCGCTCGAAATCCTCCCGCACCATGCGGCGGCCGATGATGTGGGCCGGCGCGAGCGCCGCGGCATTCGATTTCAGGGGAAGATCGGGGTCAAGCCCTCGCCCGATGCGAAAGGACGTTGACGATATTGCCGAACGGATCGCGCAGAAAGAACCGGCGCACGCCCCAGCTTTCGTCGGTGATATCGTAGACGATCTCCACACCGGCGGCCGTGGCGCGGTGATAGGTTTCGTCCACGTCATCCACCTCGATCGAGAGCGCCGGGACCGGCGTTCCGGACCCGCCTTCGGTGGCGAAACTCACCTGCGGCATGGCGGAGCGGCCAACCGCCGCAAATGTAACGATCCAGCCGTGATCCATCACCACCTCCAGGCCGAGCAGGTCCGCATAGAACCGCTGCGCCCGAAGCGGATCGGACACCTGAAGATTAGGAACGATGCGTCGTACTGTCATTCGACCCTCCCGATTGTCCGCTCCGATAGCGCCAGCTTGACGAGCGAGGCCGCGGCCGTCCCCGCCGTCTCCATATAGCTCGGATCACGGTGGAGCAGAACGACGGCGAAGCTGCCGTCGAGGAGCAACAGGACCTGCCGCGCGAGCGCTTCCGCCTCCACGATCCCTTCTGCCTCGAACACCTGCCGGAGCCAGTCCTCGAATTTTTTCTTGTGCGCGGCGCCGATACGGATCGCCGGGTGCCCCGGCATGCCGGCGAGTTCGGCGGAGGTGCGCAGGAAGCCGCAGCCCTTCCATTTCGGCTGTCGGGCGACGCGGGCAAGATTGAGGAAGATGCCCTCGACTTTCGATGCCACCTCGCCTTCGGTTTCGCTGAACCATTTCCGGAAGTGCTTGAGGTTCGGCTGATCGCGCCCCTCGAGATAGGCGGCAATCAGGTCGTCCTTGCTTTTGAAGTGATAATAGAGCGTTCGCTTCGTCACGCCGGCCGCTTCGGCGACTGCGTCCACGCCGACGGCGCGGATCCCTTCGGCATAGAACAGCTTGGAAGCGGCGGAAACGATGCGTTCGCGTGTGTTCGGTGCCGTCGTCATGGGCTATGTATACCGACTAGTGAATATACATTCCTTTGTCGCCGACTTAGCCTCCACTCGTCAATACTTGATGGGAGACAATTCATGTCCGATACGGTTCTTATCGAAATTTCGGCCGGCATCGCCCTGCTTACCCTCAACCGGCCCGAAAAGCTGAATGCCCTCAACTACGAACTGATCGATCGACTTTTAGCCCTTCTCGACCGTGTCGAAATCGACGAGACGGTGCAGGCAGTCATCCTCACCGGCGCCGGCGATCGCGCCTTTTCCGCAGGCGGCGACATTCACGAATTCGCCGGCAGCGTGGCCAAAGGCGTGAACGCCGCCGGCCGCGATTTTGTCCGGCGGGGGCAACAGCTGACGCATCGCCTGGAGGCTTTTTCGAAGCCTGTGATCGCTGCCGTCAACGGTCTCGCCTATGGTGGCGGCTGCGAAATGACCGAAGCGGTGCATCTCGCGATAGCGAGCGAGCGGGCTCGCTTCGCCAAACCGGAAATCAAGCTTGCCATGCCGCCGACATTCGGGGGTACGCAGAGACTGCCTCGCCTGGCAGGGCGAAAGCGTGCGCTCGAGCTGCTCCTGACCGGGGACGCATTCTCGCCCCAACGCGCGCTGGACATAGGGCTCGTCAATGCCGTCGTGCCGCATGATCAACTGATCGCCTCGGCCCGAGCGCTTGCCGATCGCATCATCCGCCATTCCCCTCTTGCCACCGCCGCCATCATCACGGCCGTGACGCGTGGTCTCAACATGGCCATCGGAGAAGGTCTGCTTTGCGAAAGCGAGCAATTCGCACGATTGGTTCCGAGCCATGATCTCAAGGAAGGGCTTGCCGCCTGGAGAGAGCGGCGAGAGCCACGCTATGCCGGGCGCTGATCCGGTTCTTCAAAACGATCCGGTTCCGCACGGAGAACCGTTCGTCACTTTTCCAGGAGTGTTCTAAATTCGCGCGAAGCCGAGCACGAAAAGGGCGAGCGCGCCTGTCGAAGCGAAGGTGCGCACGTGGTTCCAGCGGACCCAGTCGGTCAGGTATCGCTGCTGCCAGAGCTCGGCGGCTGCCTGGCCGGCAGGGGCGGCCGCAAGCGCGTCGTTCAGCGGAACATTGATCGCGACCGTCACCGCGAGCGTGCCTACAAGGTAGACGAGACCGCCGGCTGCCAGCAGATAACTCCCCTGCCCGCCCCAGATGAAGGCCATGACGAGGAGGATCAGGCCAAGCAGCGCCGTACCCATGAAGGCGGAGAGAAACAGCGGGTTCTGAATGACCACGTTGATGGCGTTCATCGCGGCGACCCCCTGATCAGGCGGGAGCCGCGACAGCGCCTGCATGATGCAGACCGAGAAGACGAAGAAGAGCCCGGCCATCAGACCGGATCCGATAGCGGCGGCAAAAGCCAGCGCAGGAACAAGGGCAACCATCGCGGCACTCCAGACGGGAACGAAGCCGCTTCGGGCCGCTTCCCTCGTTTCGAACTCGAGGCAGCGTCGACGAAAGCCAGCCGCCCGCAAAGCCGGCCCTGCTCAACCCATGGCTGAATGCCGGAATGCTGCGCGTCAGTTCCCAAATCAGGCCGCTTCTCCAGTTCTCGATCATCATGACCACGAGCCCCTGGTCAAGCCCGACGATTCTGTCGTCCACCCAACCCTCGGGGCCGTCCCCAGGCAGGCTGGGATTGAAGCCGCCGGGAAGGCAACCCTCCTTAACGAGCGCGGGATAATGCGACATCAGGTGGGAAAGGCTGCCGAGACACGCGTCCGGCTCGAACGGCAGGCCGGCGAGCGACGCCCATGGAACAAGCGTACCGTCATCGGCGCCGAATGGTGCGCCGCGTGCCTCGTAGCCGAGCAATCTCTGCCGCCGCCCGCCGCGAAGCCGCAGCCAGCCTTTCGGCGCGTGGCAGGCGCTGAAGCCCCATAGATGGCTGCAGTAACCCGCGAAGCCATGGGGATTTTCTTCGGCGTGGGCGCGCTGCAGCCTGATGGCCCGCCGGGAGTTTTCGAAATAGTCGCTATCCCTTTCACGCATCCCCCGGTCGCGAAGGCCGCGAAAATCGATCCAGGCCTGCGGAAACAGGTGGACGAAGAGCGCGCCGGCGTGGAGATGCGCCACCCCGTCGAGCGTGAGCCATTCATGCGCCGCGGTGTAGGCGTCGTAGTTCTGCGGCATGATCGGTCGTGTCGGCGATCCCAGTGCCAGGACATAAAGGAGCAGCGCCTCGCTGTAGCCCCGCCAGCGGTGTTTCAGGAAGCGCCCCGGCGGCCGCCAGCCCATTGTGACGGTATCGCCGCCATTGAGCGCCCAGTTCCAATCGGCCCGTTCATAGAGAAACGCCGTGAGGCTCCTGATCTCCCTCTCCTGCCCGCCCGAGCCGGAAAAATAGGCCGCTGCGGCCAGGGCACCGGCAAGGAGCAACGCGGTGTCGATCGTGGAGAGTTCGCTGCGCCAGGCACGCTCTCCCGACCGCATATCGAGGAAATGATAATAGAAGCCGCGATAGCCGCTTGCCCGTACGTCGCTCTGCTGCCGGCTCGCCGCGAAGAATGCGAGGGTGGCCAACACACGCCGGGCTGCCTCCGCCCGCCCGATCCAGCCGCGCTCGACCGCGACCGGATAGGCTGCCAGTCCGAAGCCGGTGGCGGCGATGCTCGACGGAGAACCCTCGCGCGAGGTGTCGGCCACCAGACCGGTTGCCGGATCGGAATGACGAAGAAAGTAGCCGAACGCCGCGCGCTGCAGCCGGTCGACGCATGCGATATCCGAGTTCCAGCTCGAGTGAAACATTGTGGCCTATTCTTCGATGACGTTGGTGACATTGCGGCGGGTGACGCAGCCATTGCCGCGATCACCGAATATTGTAGGCCCGCGTCGCGCCAGCCGTCGCGGATTTCCAATCCTGTGGTACATTCATCGGATTACATCGGCCCGGAGGCCGAGGCCGGTTTTACGGCAAATCGCGGTGCCCGGGATAGAGGGGCAGAACGCCCAACGCGTGATCCACGATGATTGGCTGATGCGATGTTAGGCACGATAGCATTGATCCTGGCTCTGAGCGGGAGCCCGATACAGTCGGCAGCCATGGCCGCCGACGTGGACGTGGAGCTATTGCTGGCTGTCGACATGTCGGGTTCGATGGACATGGAGGAGGCGCGCGTGCAGCGCTCCGGCTATCTGCAGGCGCTGCGACACCCGGATTTCATCAATGCGGTCCAGGGCGGGCTCCTCGGGCGGATCGCAATCGGCTATTTCGAATGGGCAGGGCTGGTAAACGAGGCCTCCGTCGTAAACTGGCAGGTGATCGAAAATGCTGCCGATGCCGAAGCCTTCGCCGTCAAGCTGGAGGCGCGGCCGATCGGGACGCGGCGCGGCACCTCGATCTCCAACGCGATCCTTTTCGGCACGAGCCTCATCGATTCGAACGCCTTTTCGGGTGCGCGACGGGTCCTCGACATCTCCGGTGACGGACCGAACAATACCGGGCCGCCGGTCACGCCTGCCCGCAACGATGCCGTATCGCGCGGAATCATCATCAACGGGCTTGCGATCCTCATCCGCCCGTCGGTCTCGACCGGGCCGCTCGACCAGTATTACGCCGAATGCGTCATCGGCGGCCCCGGCTCCTTCGTCCTGCCCGTCCATGAGCCCGAGGATTTCGCAATCGCAATCCGCCAGAAGCTTATCCTGGAAGTAAGCGACCTCACTCCCGCGCCGGCGCTCCGCCTTGCAGCCGGCGAAGCCGCGGCAGACTGCATGATAGGCGAGAAGCTGCGGCCCGGTTTTCTCGACAGGGTTTACCCGGAGCTGGATCGTTAGACGTGAGAGCGCGCCGCGGGTCTTCCCGAAGCGCGCTTTTTCCCGCCCGACCATGGATCGCCCCACCGTCTCTGAACGGCGAAGCCGCCTTGGCCCTTTGCGACGCGACCCGCGCCCGCTGCTATTGCAGCGAGTGAATTCTGGCGTCGAAGCCCGCCGCCGCGATGACGAGCTCGCTGCGATCCCGCAACTCGTTGGCAACGGCCTGCAGCGCCATCTCGACGCAATATTCGACGGCCTGAGCGTCCAATGCGCGGGCGCTATCGCGAATGTGGCTGAGCATTCTGGCGATGCTCGCAAGTTCCGTTTCAGTATCCGTCAAGGACGAAGGATGATTATCCATTTGAACCCCCATTCCGTGCGCTTCCCTGACGGCGACTATAGACGAGTTCGGATTTTCCGCGCGTTGCACGAGCGTTGCACTCGCACCGGTAGAGTACCGGAGTGGACCTCGCCAAATGCTTTGCGGGTCTGCTCCTTTATGATGCGAGCGCTTTGGAAAGCGCGCGCGGACCGAAACGGCGCGCTCTTTCGCCGTCAGGGTTTTCAAGATCGGGAACGAAGATCTTGACGACCGCGAACGGCAGAGCTTCATCCGACAGGCGCACCACAATTACTGATTGCACGCCTGCATCCTCTAGATGACCGATGGTGTGCCGCAGCAGCCCATCCGGATCGCCGCCGGCTCGCGGCGCCGCCGGCGCATGCAGGCACGGCGCCGCGAGGAAGGCCCGGCGGGTCGAGTCCGGCAAAGGCCGGCTGAAGGTTTCGGGAAAGACGTCGTCCCGCGCGCCGCTCATGAAGGTGAGCCGCGACTGCGCCGCTTCGGTCACCGCTCTGATCGCCGCGCGAACGGCAAAGACATGCGCCCCGCAGCCGCTTGTCACATCGACGAAACGACCATCGTCCCTGATGGTGATGTCGGAGGGGCCGAGCAGTGCCAGAAAGCAGGGAATACCGATGTCGCTGGTAATGTCGAAAAGCCGGAGATCGAGACCGGCGGCTCTGATGCGCTCGACGAGACTATTCAGCGCTGCATCGCCGAACCCCTCGGGAGCAACGCACTTTCGGTAACGGCTCTGCGGCCCTGACACGCCCCACAGGACATGGGCGTCGCGCTCGATGCGCTCCAGCAGCCCGTGCAATGTCGCTTCCTGAATGGAATTTCCCGATGCGAGCCCATCCGACGACATCCAGAAACGCGAAGGCCGGGTACGGTCCAACTGCGCCGCGTCGAGCGGTACGAGCACCTCGCGGCCGGAGATCAGGTCGGAGCCGGGAGCCCAGAGCAGTTCTTCGTCCGGTCCGATTTCCTCCTGCCCGGCCGCAATCAGCCCCGGAAGCGGGTTCACGGTCCGCCCGGACGCCCGCAGGGAGCGCATCGTGGCCACTATGGTTTCGACCGCGGGTTCGCCGGCAACAGCGCGCTCCAGCGCCTCCATGACGGCGGAAACCTTCGCCTCCGCATCCGTCAGCCCTTTGCCCTGTGCAACCACGATGGATCGCGCATTCGGCGTATAGGCGCACCAGACCGGGATTCCGGTCCTGTCCAGTCCCGTGTGCCTGGCGATGCGGGTTATGCCGAAACCGGAAAGCAGAGGCCTTACACGGTCGAAGGTCTCTTCCGGACTCAGCACACGATCGGAATATTCATTGCGCAAGTCGGCCCCACCCCCATGCCGGGACCGGTTACCCGTCGAAATGGCCCGAAAACACCTTGTCGGCGGAGGACACAGCCACTGCGAGGTCGACATTCTTGACGATCGTCCCCCCTTGTGCACGGAGCTTGTCCGCCGCGGCCAGGTCGCCCGTCACCTGATCGAGCGGCCTCACGGTTCCGCTCCCCAGGTCCGCCAGCCACAGACCCGGCTCGCCGGGAATGCCTATCACAACAACCTTCGCCATATCGCTATCCCTCATCCTCAAAACCCCGCCTTTTTCAGCCCCTCACGATAGAGGTCCTTCTGCCATTGTTCCTTCATCGGAACGACGGCAAGCCACTTGTCGACGTCGAATGTCGGATTGCTCTTCAACGCCCGCATCCGGTACGCCCGTGCTTTCTTCTGGTCGCCGAGCATCGCCCAGCTTGCCGCAAGCAGCCTGTCGCCAGGCGACTTGTCCTTCATTCTCTGAACGTAGCCGATCGCGTCCTCATAGTTTTCGAGGAAATAGCTGGCACCGGCAGCGCTCCAGAAATACGTGTCGGGCGCCAGCGGATTGAGCGAAAGCGCCTTGGCCAGCTTGTCCAGCGCGTCGCGCGGACGGGAGACATGAACGAGCGTATCGGCGTGGCTGTAAAGCACGTCGGCATAATGCGGGCTCAGATTTTCGGCGAGATCCAGCGCCGCAAGGCTCTCGTCGAGATCACCCTGATAGAGTTTGACGACGCCGAACTCGCGGTGTGCTCCGGGCAGGTCCTCATTGCTTTCGATCGCCCCCTTGGCGTGATGCTCAGCCACCGACAGAAGTTCCCGATCGCCGCGGGCCGTCAGGATCCACTCGATTGCATAGGTGCGCGCCATCCCGCTCAGCGCCGGAGCGAAATCCGGCTTGTGTTTGAGCGCGGCCCTGAAATCGCGGCGTGCCCTGCGGATTTCGGGAAGCCCCACGCTGGAGAGGTTTCGCAGGCCGGCGAGGTAGGCGTAATAGGCCTCCGGATGGGCCAGATAGTCGATACGCGCGGCACGGCCGGTCTCGACCTGCTCCGTCACCGCCCGGGCGACATGAAAGGCGATTTCCTGGCGTTGCTGGAGCAGACCGACCGGAGATATCGCAAACCGCTCCGCCCAGACGATCGCGTCGGAGGGCAGAAATATGAGCTGCGTGAAAAGTCCCTGGTCCGACATGCGGCAGTCGAGCGCATAGGTGACGCCATGCTTTTCCAGGAACGCAGCCTTGTCCACGGCATCCCGTATCCGCTCCGCCGTGTAAGGAGCAACGACCGACATCGATCGTTGCGCACATAGCCCGATCGTGATGTCCTCGACCACGGCCACGCTGACCGCGTGAAGCATCGGATCGCTGCCGAAGGCCGCCGGCGGAAGCAGAGCGACACGGGGTGCCGGCGCAACCGGCAAAGCACTCGCCTCCCTTGCGAACTCCCTGCCAAACGCAGCCTGCGGCAGCCGGGCCCTTTCCGGCTTGCCGCCCCGATGACCAGCCCCCCGCCGGTCATCCGCTCCAGGATCGCACGCACGGCCGTATCCATCGGATCGAGCTCGAGGAGGTGCATGCACGCGCTGCGCCGCAGAGACCTGTCGGCAAACCGCTCTTCGCCGCCGAGAAGCGCCGCACGCATCACCTGCGTGAACAGCCGCCGCTGTTCTCCGACCCAATCCGCATAGCGGCCCGGCGGCACATCCGCGCTTGCCAGAAACCCGTCGCGCCAGAGCGCAAGCCCGGTGCGGAACGCTTCTTCCGACCGTTCCAGCGCCTCGAAACCGTCGACGTCGCAGGTAATCTCCCCCAGCGTAACCTCGGTTTCCGTCGCCGTAATGAGCGGCCCCGACTCCGCAGCAAGGTGGCGCATGCGCCACAATGTCGACCGCAGGTTCTTGAAAGCGACGCTCTTTTCCCGCTCGGGCCAGATCAGCATTGCGAGCTTTTCACGGGAAGCCGTTTTCTCCCCGGACACGCAGAGATAGGCGAGTATCAGCGACCCCCGCTCGGGACACGCCACAACCACGCCGCCGGAATCGACCAGCCGCAACTCCCCGAATGTCTGCAGACGATAATGCGGCCCCGCCACGAAAACCTCAAATGGCTCGAATAGTGGAAGCGCCGCCGGCGACCGGCGAGACCGTCGACATCTCGTTCACCAACCCTCTCCTGCCCCTTCGGCACGAACACCAAAGCGCACGCTGCAACCAACGTCGCCCCACGGCTCATCGCTGGAGAAAGAAGGACGGACGCCGAACAGACCGGCAATCTCTGCAGGCGCAGCCACCGATCGGCACGGTTCATGCCTCCGGATGTGCGGCTGCGACGCCCGGAGCCATACCTGCCCGTCCCTTTGTTCACTTCCCAGCCCGATGCGGAAACGCATGCAGCCCAGATGCGAACATGCTCGAAAAGCCGGAACATGGCAACTCATTGCCGCTTATATCTGTTAAGGACGCAGCCCAAGACGGCGTCCGCGGAGCTTCCGCATCGTTGTTCGCCGGCCGTTTTCATGCTATGTTCAACGGGATCGATCGAGGGTGCCGTAACCCCGCTGCAGATCGTTCGCCGGAGCGCGCTTGGCCCAAACAAGCGCGCTTTTTGCTGTCGCAATGCCAGCGGTTACCAATAGGCAATCCATGACTCAACAATATGAATGGCGGACTTCGCAAATCGTTGATCAACTCATTGCGCTCGGGGTAAAGCCTGGAGGCGTTCTGCTCGTTCACAGTTCCTTTCGCAGCGTCAGGCCTGTCGAAGGCGGGCCGCTGGGCGTGATTGCCGCTCTGCGTGCCGCCATTGGCCCGGAGGGCACACTCGTCATGCCATCATGGTCCGGTCTTGACGACGAGCCGTTCGACCCCGCGACGACACCTGCAACATCCGATCTGGGAATACTCGCCGACACGTTCTGGCGTCTGGAGAATGTGACGCGCAGCAACCATCCGTTCGCGTTTGCGGCAGCCGGCCCGCTTGCAGCACGCATCACATCAGACACTCTGCCCCTGCCCCCGCACGCTCCCGCAAGTCCGATAGGGCGTATCCACGAACTAGACGGGCAAGTGCTCCTCCTCGGCGTCGGGCACGATTCGGACACCACGCTGCATCTCGCCGAGCTGATGGCGAAGGTCCCCTATGGAGTGCCGAAACACTGTACGGTCCTCGATAACGGCAGGCCGATCCGCATCGACTATCGCGAGAACGATCACTGCTGCCAGAACTTCAACCTTGCCGACACCTGGCTGAGGCGAAAGGGCTTGCAGCGGGAGGGCCCGGTCGGCCATGCCCATGCTCGCCTGATCCGCTCGCGAGACATCGCGAGGATCGCCACGGATCAACTGGCCCGCGATCCACTCGTCTTCCTGCATCCGGTAGAGGCAGGGTGCGACGAATGCGATGCGGCGCGCCAGTCGGCCGGCTGCGCTCGTGGCGGCAGCCCCGCCGGGTGATCAGCTCGGCCGTCTCCTACGGCAATGTCTGACGACATGGGACGGTTTTACGAAGCCGAGTATTTGACCGTGACGCCGCGCTGCCGAAAGTAGGCCTGCATCAGCTTCCTGCCAGAACGGTTGTTCTGCGCGAGCCTGCCCGGATCAAAGACGGCCTCTTTCAACCCCTCCCGCGTCAACGCTGCCTTGAGAGTCGCGATATGCGCGTCGATGTCGGCATTGTCCGCCTGGAGCGATTCATAAATGCGGTTTATCGCATCTGCGACGGTCGGTTCGCTCACATTATACTCCTGTTGTTGTCTGGCTGGCGCTTACCATACTTCTTCGCTTGACCCTAGAGGACGCTCTGTCTCCGACAGCATGACGTCATTGACGATCTAAAGAAGGCGACCCATCTAAGCCTGATGCCGAAACACGACAACAGTCGCATAGAGCTGCTCAAGACGTGGGTGCTGCCGCCAGCGGCGACATTGGGTTCATCCGTCCGCATGAAGGGCATCCTTCTGGAAATTCGCGCGCGGCTTCCGTCTGCCACGAAGAAATCGCTCAATCTCGATGGTCGCGAGCTCACGCTTATGATGTCCGCAAGCGAGAAGGCTGCGTTCCACGCCGCATCGGCTGTCGTCGCCGAGGCGTTGGTAAACATCGAGACCCTTCCGGTGATACCGCGCGAGATCGAGGACATTCTCACAATCAAGACGAGCGAAAGACATCGCTGGCTGGCCGACGGACGCTTGCCGAGTGCTGGAACGCGAACGGTCAAGCTGCGCGGACGCGCCAGGAAGATAACGTTTCATGTCTTCGACCCGAGGATTGTCGGAGACATTCTCGATCGAGGCGTCGTCGAAGATTGGCGCGAGGAAGACGCGGCGGCTGCCGCCGAGAACCGCAGACGGGCTGCGTACAAGGCGAAGTTGACGCGATCGTTGAGAAACACCACCAAGGGCGGGTCGAATTCCGAACACGGAGACGTCGCCTCCAACCTGGCCGGATGGGAGGAGTTCGGGCGCGATGGACTTCTTCGGTAATCGGCAACCGACCGGATTGCGCCCGGACGCGGTCACCCCTTCTTTATAATTGCCGTCGATGATGACCGACGTAACACTAGGCTTTTACGACACGAATGCCGAGGTATTTCCTTGATCGTAGCCGATCAAAGGACAAAAACATGCAGCAACTCAAAGGGCTATAGCGGAGGACCGCACCCTCTCCACCTCATCCCTGTGCTCGTCACAGGGATCCAGCAGCGCCGCGTCGGCGGCGCGGGAAGCGTTCTTTCAGCCCAAGGACTTGGTCTGGCTGGATTCCTGTGACAAGCACAGGAATGAGGGACCGGGGATGTGCGGCCCATACAACTTCCGTTACGAATATGCGAGGGAACGGTCAACCCGTCACGCAATGAAAGGTCACGTCTACATTCTCGCGTCCAAACGAAGCGCGACGTGGTATACGGGCGTGACTTGGGCCCTCCGCGCCGCCTCGCTATCTTCACGGTTTATGAAACGCGCCGAGGACCGCACCCTCTCCACCTCATCCCTGTGCTCGTTGTATAGCCCGGACACATGACTGACAGGTGTTCGGGGAGATGGCTGACACGTTCATAGTGGCATGGATCGGCTTCGCGAGGAGGTTGTCCATGCCGTGGAAAGAGGTGTCGGTTATGGGAGAGAGGCAGGAATTTGTGCGGCTGGCGCTGGCGGAGGGTGCGAACCGCCGGGAGCTGTGCCGGCGGTTCGGGATCAGTGCCGATGTGGGCTATAAATGGCTGGCGCGGTGGCAGGCAGGTGACCGGGAGCTGGCTGATCGCTCGCGCCGCCCGCATGTGAGCCCGTTGCAGTCGAGCGCGGCGGTGGAGACAGAGGTGCTTGCGGTGCGCGATGCGCATCCGGCGTGGGGCGCACGCAAGATCGCGCGCGTTCTGGAAGACCGGGGGCAGCATGCGCCGGCGCCTTCGACGGTTCATGCTATCCTGAAGCGGCATGAGCGGATCATGCCGCCGGTCGGTGGCGCGCCGGCGACCCAGCGTTTCGAGAAGGAGGCGCCGAACCAGCTCTGGCAGATGGATTTCAAGGGCTGGGTTCGGCTCGGCGATGGCACGCGCTGCCATCCGCTGACGATGGTGGACGACCATTCCCGCTTCGTGCCTTGCCTGGCGGCCTGCGCCAACCAGCAGGGAGTGACCGTGCGCGGCCATCTGGAGCGGACATTCCGGCGCTACGGCCTGCCGGACGCCCTTTTCGTCGATAATGGCGCGCCCTGGGGCGAGGCCTCGGGCGAGCGTTGGACAAGACTTGGCGTGTGGCTGTTGAAGCTCGGCGTCGGCCTCCTGCATAGCCGGCCCTATCATCCGCAGAGCCGCGGCAAGAATGAGCGCTTCCATCGCACGCTCAAGGCCGAAATATTCGATTTCGCCCGATTTTCCGATCTGGCTGCCGTCCAGCGCGCCTTCGATGCCTGGCGTGAACTCTATAATTTCGAGCGGCCCCATGCCGCGCTCGATCTCGACGTGCCGGCCCGTCGCTATCGTCCCAGTTCGCGCCCCATGCCCGAGCACCTTCCAGAGGTGATCTACGATGAAGGCGAGGTCGTCCGCACCGTCCCCAGCACCAAGGCCTATGTCAGCTTCAAAGGCCGCAAGTGGAAAGTCCCAAAGGCCTTCTGCGGCGAACGCATCGCCATTCGCCCGCTCGACACGGACGGGCGATACGGCATCTTCTTCGCTGCCCTCCGCATCGCAGCCATCGACTTGACAACCAAGCAATCCGTCAGTGATCTATCCGAACAGGTGTCAGCTATCTCCCCGAGCTAAACACTCGTCACAGGGATCCAGCAGCGCCGCGTCTGCGGCGCGGAAAGCGTTCTTTCAGCCCAAGGACTTGGTCTGGCTGGATTCCTGTGACAAGCACAGGAATGAGAGACCGGGATGTGCGGCTACTGCAACTTCCGTTGCGAATATGCGAGGGAATGGTCAACCTGTCACGCAATGAAAGGGTACGTCTACATTCTCGCATCGAAGCGAAGCGGGACGCTGTACAGGGGCGTGACCCGGGACCCTCCGCGCCGCATCGCTATCTTCACGGTTTATAGAACCCGCCGAGGGACCGCACCCTCCCCGCTCTCATTCCTGTGCTCGTCACAGGGATGAGAGCAGCGCCGCGTCCGCGGCGCGGAAAGAGCCTTTCCAGCCCAAGGACTTGGTCTGGCTGGATTCCTGTGACAAGCACAGGAATGAGGAAATCAAACAAGTGGCGGCAATGCGGGTGACTTCGGCCGCACACGGTGTAAGTTGGCAGCCATCTACCACCACGAAGAGAGCGCCAATGCCCCGTTTTCTAGCCGTGTATACCATGAAGCCCGAAGACCTCGCCGCCTTCCGCAGTCTGCCCAAGGCAGAGCAGGACGCGATCGACGCGGTCGGACTGGAACAGTGGGCAGCATGGGAGGACAGAAACGCCGCATTCATCCTCGATCGTGGTGGCATGGTGGGCAAGACGACACGCGTAGCCAGGGACGGTATCGCCGATGCCGTGAACCCTTTTTGCGGCTACCTTGTCGTCGAAGCGGAAAGCATCGAGGCCGCGGCGCGGCTGTTCCAGGACCACCCGCACATCACAGTCTTCCCAGGAGACGGCGTAGATATCATGCCCTTTCTGACCTGAACGCCTTCGGTCAGCTATTCAAGCGAGATCGTGCCCAAACGGAAACGCGTTGCCCATTCTTTATTGGTGGCGCCGGCTTGCTTTTCGGCACCGGGTGTATGCCGCGAGCGGCCCTGCCACCGTCAATTGCTTGCGAAGCAGTAGAAGAGGCCGTCTCCGCCGGTTCCCTTGAATGCCTCGTTCGAGCAGCCGCCCCTCGTCGAATGCGACGAATTCCAGGATTTCGCCGCATCGGAATCGTCAAGGCCCGTTCGGTCGCTGTGGCCGACGATCGCCGCGCCCTCCGCGCCGCCCATTGTCCAATTGCCGCAGGTTTCCGGTGCGGCAGTTCCATCTGGTTTCGAGCCAGTCAGGATGTCGTGGCGGTTGGGGCTGTCGCCACGGCCGGGAATGACTTCGCCTTTCTCGTTGAGAGCAGTCTGCTTCGTCACGTTGTTGCCGTCGCTGTGAAGGGAGGCGACATCGTCGGCGATCTTCTCGCCCTTGGCGTTGTACCAGGGACCGTTTCCGATCCGATCCCTGGCGTTCTCGGTGTCGGTGGATAGATAGGCTCTCCAGGTCTTGCCCGTCGAACCACTCGCCGTCGCCAAGGAATTGCAGTATGCGTCGGCTCCGGCCAGTCCTCCGAGGTCGCCACCCCTGCCCGGATTTGCGCTGGTGACGAAGAAGCTCATGGAAGTGTCCTGGGCGTGTGCCGACAGTGGAGAGCAGGCCAGGACGGCCACTGTGAATGCAAGCGCGCGGTTCATGGCGATTCTCCAGCATTTCGTCAGTGAAGCGTATTGCTGAAAACGGCTGGCGTAAAATCGAAATCCTGTGATTGGAAAACCGGCAACCGTTAGGTGAGCCACGTTCATGCAAGCGCTGTCCAGAGCTGCATCGCGCCAACAGCTGTCCCTACCGGATCGACTGCCGCGACACTTCCAGGGCATCGCGGGAGTTGAGCGCGTTAGGCAACGTCTTGAAGCTGGGCCTCACCGTTATGTAGGAAACAGGCTTTGTTGAAGAGCCCCAAATCAACGAGATTTGGAAGACGAATGTCCCGAATGTCCGGCAGACGCTTGCTTTCCGGATCAAACGACCGATCTACCTGCGAAATGAATCCGAGTACAACTCCAGTCTGTTTGGCAAAGTCGCGAAGAGCCCTAACTTGATTCGACAGTGCTGGCTTAGTTCGCTGCTGATCCAGTATCTGCAGATAGTCGATCACGGCAACCGTCCCGCGCTCCGACCCCGATAAATGGCGGATGATGTAGTCCGCGCTAATATCATCAGACGTCAAGATTTCCAGCTTGTCGCAAAAACCGTGGGGTCCCTCGTCCAAAGAACGAAGGTGTCGCCTCGCCTGCTGTTCGGTAAATTCCAGCGTGAAGAAGACCGCCTTTCTGCCGTCTCGCGCAGCGTCGAGCAACAGTTGAAGGCCGAGCGTGGTCTTGCCATGTCCTGGGCGGCCGGCCATCAAGAGCAAATCACCCTTATCCAGCCGAGCTAGGATTGATCTGGACAGTGATGCCGCTGCGACTTGGGACGAGAGGAGGCTCCACCTCGCGAACCCTTCCTCACGCGCAACTTGGTCCAGTGCTTCGTGCAGGGGGACACTATTATTCCGGGCCATGAGCTTGGCTCGGCGTTTCAACTGGAAAATGGGGGCAGAAAGTTTCATCGAAGAACCTCCACTCCGAGCCAGAAGCGCAATCCCTCCTTATGCGATGCTCGAACAGATGGTTCGATGATGATGTCGTTACCCTGCATGTGCGATACTTCCCCGAAAGGAGGGAGGAGGCGTGGGCCAAGCCTGTGCTGCGGAAATTAGCGGGCCTGCCGATTCGTCACAAGACTTTCTGACAATGAGTGCCGGATACCGGTGCACGTTTCGGGTGCCCCTATTGGAGGTGAAGGAGGGGGGAGATTGCCGCCACGTTCAGGTGAGCACTGTCTAGGGCTGCACCGCGCCAACAGCTGTCACTACCGGATCGACTGCCACGACACTTCTAGGACATCGCGGAGGTGGCGTCGGTAGATGCGCGGCTGTAGGAAAGTTTTCGGGGACTGCAACGTCTCCTCGTTCCTCATCCTGTGCTCGTCACAGGGATGAGAGCAGCGCCGCGTCTGCGGCGCGGGAAAAGGTCTTTCAGCCCAAGGACTTGGTCTGGCTGGATTCCTGTGACAAGCACAGGAATGAGGAAATGAAATTAGCCGCGGCGGGCGGCCTGAACCTCAGCAGGCCTCGAACCGGGGACTATTGCCGTCAAGTTCTCGCATTGCGATGACGATGAACACTGGCCCCCCGGCAAGCGCTCCTCTATTGTATCAATCCTGGGTAGTGAAACGATCGGCGAAGCTGAAGTCGTGTTGATGGAATGCTCGCGCCGAGGCCGTTTGCGGTATGAAACTTCTCCGAAAAGAGGGCTGTTTCGGAATGGAAGGAATTCTCCAGCAGGTCCCGTCCCCCTGGCACCGTATCGAGATATCGCAAGTCGAAGACCTGTCCGATGCCGTGCATGGTGCCGGAATGGAAGCTACACAGATGGCGCGTGGCAAGCTGTCAGGGAGCCTCATATTCTCCGAGCAGGATGGCGTGACATACAGCGGCGGCTTTATAGAAGGCCGTGTGGCGCTTCGCGGACCTCTCTCCCCGGACACTCTTTCTTTGGGGCTTGGCCTTTGGCTTCCCGGATCATCCTGGCACTCGTTCACCGAGGTCAAAACTGGAGACGTGGCCATATATCATGGAGGGGACGAACACGATTCTCTCTACGCGCCGGGCTCCATGTACGCCGTAGCGACGATTTCCGCCGATCAGCTCGAGCAGGAAGCCGGAAAAAACGGAATGGTTCTGGACAGGGCTGCGCTGGGCGGAACTGGGATCCACAATCGATCCATGACGCCGGAGGTGGTAACGGCGCTTGCGGCGGAATTTAGCCGCATCCACACGGGCAACCCCGCACGGCCCGGTCTCGGGAAGATGCTGCTGAGAGCGCTCATCAATCATCTTGGTCGCCCCCCTTACAACCACGGACGCCGGGCCAACACACATCTTCATGCGAGGATCGTGGCGCGTGCCAGAGCCTACATAGTCGAACACCTTTCCGAGCCGATAGCGCTTGATGACATCGCCGCTGCCGCCTTCGCCTCGCGTCGTACGCTCTACCGCGCGTTCGCGGACATCCTCGACGACACTCCCCAAACATACGTCCGGCGTCTAAGGCTGCACAGAATAAGACGGGGCCTCGCGACTGATCGGGAACGAGCGTGCACCATCGCGGTCGTGGCAAATGAGTGGGGCATCAGCGAACTCGGCAGATTGGCGGGATGGTATCGCGAATTGTTCGGGGAACTGCCGAGCGAAACATTAGCAGCGTTCAAGCAGTCCGAATCCGCACAGGAAGGCTCGACAGCCCACTAGATTGGCAAAAGGCGCATAGAGGGAACGCTTCCTTCCTGCCATCCTCGTCTTTTGGGGATGCAAATTGGAGAGCGTGGTCCATGGCCATGTCGCAGCCTTGAAGAAGCTAAGCGGTGATCCGTTCCCGGATGCAAAGGCCGATCATTGGCAGCGCTTCCCGTTGCAAGACATCGAAGGCCTTCGAAATGCAGTACTGGGCGCCGACCTGGACGCAGTGCAAATGGCGGGGCGCAAGATCGGCGGCAGTCTCGCCTTCAGCACATATGACGGCGTGATTCTCAGTTCGGGCTTTATCGCGGGGAATGCGATGGCGAGGGGTGTCCTGTCGGACGCTGCCGTCACCGTCGGAATTGTGCTCTCCCAGGTCGGTGGATTTCGAGTTTGTCTGCGACAGGCCCCGGAAGGAACGGTGGGTATTCTCCTTCCGGGTTGCGAAGTCGACGTCCTATGCGCACCAGGATCGATGTATGTAACGGCAACTCTTGATCTGCGCCGGCTGGAGGATGGTCTTGGCCGCAGGTGTCTGCAATCCGCGGTTCATTCCAAGCCATTGGCCCAGGAAAAACTCAAAGAGCTGAGAGAAGCGTTGCTCCGGGTGCACCTGGGAGAAGAAACAGAGGCCGGCGTCCACATAGGAAGCACGATGTTGCGGGCCGTAATTTCTCACTACGCAAACGATCGTGGGACGACCACCGCAAGCCGGCCTTCGTCCTATGAAACCATCGTTCGACTGGCGCAACAATATATCGACCGGCATCTCGCAAGTCCTATATCGATAACCGATATCACGACGGCGTGCGGATCGTCCCGTCGCACCCTTTACCGCGCCTTTCTCGAGGTGCTGGGCGATACGCCCAACCACTATCTGCGCAGGCTTCGGCTGCATAGAATTCGCCGCGATCTGATGGCTGTCGATCAACTGGCGACCATATCGGCAAGCGCCAAAAAGTGGGGCATTGCCGAACACGGGCGCATGTCCGGCTGGTATCAGGAGCTTTTCGGAGAGAAGCCCAGCGCAACCGTAGCCGCACAATCCCTCCGCGCGATTTCACGGGCCTGGTTCTGAGATTGGCAAAAAACGCATAGCCGCCTGCGGGCGCGGGGGTGCATAGTCTGCCCGAAAATCCGGCATGTCGGCATTGGAACACCAACCACAGCAGAAGGCCGAGTATCATGAAACGCACGACCGCATTTCCATCGATAGCCGCTGCATTCCTTGCGTTGGGACTGACCGGTTCGGCAGCGGCCGAAGAGGCACGCTTCGATCGACTGGCCAACCTACCGTTCGAGCAGAACCGTCCCACGGCCGAGACTGCCAGGACACTGAAGGACGAGCTTCTCTTTCAGCAGGCGACCCAAGCCTATATCTGGGCCTTACCGCTGATCAACACGCTGGGCATGAGGAGCGGAGCCGAGGACGTCTTTGGTACCGGCTACAACGTGATGCCCGTCTGGAAAGAGAGGCTTGACACCAAGACAATGGTGACGACGCCGAACTCCGACCTGATCTATGCGATGGCTTTCGTCGACATGGGCGAGACGGGTCCGATCGTATTTGAGGCACCTCCGAAACTTCAGGGCATCCTGCTTGACTTCTGGCAGCGGCCGATCCCGATGGACGGCGGCAAGTTTTTCGGCGACGTCGGCCTGCCCGGCCCCGATGCGGGCAAAGGCGGTACATTCGTCATCACGCCGCCTGGCTATGACGGACAGTTACCCAAAGATGCTTATATCTACCGCTCGGGCACCAATAACCTTTTCGTATTCCTACGCGCATTCTACGACGATCCGGACAATCTCGAGCCCACCAACAAACTGGTGGAACAGGTCAAGCTCTATCCGCTGAACCTCCCCGAGAGCGAGCGCAAGCCGATGCAATTTCCGAATGCTTCTGGCGTGAACGCGAACATGCTGCCGCGCTCGGATATCTCGGCGTTCGAGCAGTTGAAGTGGCTGATCGATCGTGAAGGCCAGAATCTGGCGGGACCGGACGGTCTTGGTCTCCTCGCCAATGTCGGCCTGATCGCGAAGGAACCCTTCTCGCCCTCTCCGCAGACGCGGGCAATCCTCAACACCGCAGCGGACGTCGGCTATAAGATGAGTCGCGCCATCGGCCTTAGCGAGGAGGTCGGCGGTAAGTCGCTCCTCGTCTGGCCAGATCGGCGCTGGACCAATCCGATAAACACCGCCGCCGAACCAGGACCGGAGAAGTCGATCGACCTATCCTGGGTGAACCGGGAACACGGCTTCACGGACATCGAGCACCGGGCATGGATGTTCACGGATTACTATTCAATCAGCCCCGGTATGGTGTCGCTGACGCCGGGCCGCGGTGCCTTCTACGCAATCGCCTTCAATGATGCGGACCGCACGCCGCTGTCGGGGGACAATTCCTACAAGGTGACGCTGCCGCCTGATGTACCGGCCGAGTTGTTCTGGTCGCTGACGCTCTACGAGGCGGAGAACGCATCGGGCCTTGCGACCGAGGAGCGGCGCTACCCGTCGCTCGGCTCTCGCGACAAACCGGTCGTCAATGCAGACGGCACGATCGACCTTTACGTCGGGCCGAAGGCTCCCGAAGGCAAGGAAGCCAACTGGCTGGCGACGGCTCCCGGCCGAGGCTTCTTCGCCATCCTTCGGCTCTACGGTCCAGGCGAGCGCGCCGTCGACTACAGCTGGAAGCCGGGCGATTTCGAGAAGATCAAATGACAAAATCCCGTTCCAGGCGAGACGGCTGCCACGGCCGAGAATGCTAGCGAAATCAAAGTTCGGCGGGCCGATTGGCCGGCCCCGGACCGGAAACCAACCTGCAGGAGAACGATCATGACCGTGCTTTCCAAAATTCTGACATCGGCTCTTTTGGGATCGGCATTATGCAGCGCATCGGTCGCATGGGCTGAGGAGGCGAACCCCTTCGAGGGCGATGCCGCGGTCAAAACCCGCATCGGCGAGTTGAACTTCCAGAGCGGATATCCATCCGCCGAGACGGTGAAAAAGCTGTATGACGAGATGGACTTCCAGCGCGCATCGCAAGCTTATCTCTGGGGCATCCCGGCGGTCGGTATGAACGAATGGCGTCGCGCCCACTACAGCGTGTTCGGCGGCAAGAGCGGCGAGATGCTCACCTATCTGGACTTCGCCGAAAAATTGGGAATCCTGACGCCGAACTACACGACGCCTTACATCGCCACCTTTATCGACTTGAAGGAAACTGGTCCTTTCGTCGTCGAAGTGCCTCCGGGGTTGATCGCGGGCATGATCCTCGACCCGTGGCAGCGGGTGCTTGCCGATCTCGGCGTCGTCGGCCCCGACATGGGCAAGGGTGGAAAATACCTGATCATGCCGCCCGGATACGGACCGGTGGAGGCACCCGGCTATTTCGTGGTGCAGGCCACGAGCCGCGACGTCTTCGCCGGCTTCCGGCTGCTCGATGCCGACAAGGAAAAGGCGATCGCCGAGATGATCCCGCAGATCAAGACCTACTCCTGGACTGTCGAAGGCACTGGCGAGCCGATGCCGGCACGCGCCGCCGGTGACAAGAAGTGGAGCCAGATGCCACCACGCGGCATGACCTACTGGGACAGTCTGAACGAAGTCATCCAGCGCAACCCCATCGACGAACGCGACCGGCTGATCCTGGCTCAATTGAAATTCCTCGGCCTCGAGAGAGGGCGGCCATTCAAGCCCGACGAAAGACAGAGCAAACTGCTCCAGGACGGGGTTCTGGTCGGCGAGGCAATGGCGAAGGCGAACACCACCGACAAAAGGGTGGAGCCTCCTTTCTGGGAGGGGACCAATTGGAAGCATGCTTTGGTCGTGGCGACCGATCAGAAGGCGAACACCTATGATCAGCTCGACGAGCGCGCCGCGTGGTTCTACGAGGCCGTCGTGATTTCGAAGGCGATGCTGACCCAGACTGTGGGCGTCGGACAGCGCTACATCGCGTCCTACAAGGACGCGGACGGGGCATGGCTCTCGGGCGAGAACACCTACAAACTTCATGTCCCGGCCAATCCGCCGGCAAAGAATTTCTGGTCCGTCACCGCCTATGACGAGGCGACGCGGCAGATGCCGGTCACCGAGCAGGGACGGCCGGACATCTCATCGCGCAAGGAAGACATCGTCGCGAACGAGGACGGATCGGTCGACGTCTATTTCGGCCCGAAAGCCCCCGATGGCAAGGAGGCGAACTGGGTGCAGACCAACCCCGACAAGGGATGGTTCGCCTACTTCCGCTTCTATGGCCCGACAGAGGCGTTCTTCGACAAGTCCTGGGCGCTGCCCGACATTGAGAAGGTCAACCCGTAAGTCGTGAACTGTCGCCCTTCCTGTTTGACGACCACCATCCAGGAAGGGCGCACGCGATTGCAGCGCAACGAATTCTTTCGATACTGGAGAGACCAAGCGATCGGTTTGCAAAACCGTCCATAAGTGGTCGAACCCTTGTTTGCATTGGACCAACGGCCGTGCTCAGCCCCGAGCCTAATCCAGCTGCTCGTGGTTGGTGGCGACTTCCTGCGCCTTCTGATAGCTCTCGATCAGCAACGCGTAGGGCGGAAAGATTTTCGTGTAGATTCGCCCACTGCTGGGTATTACCGCGATGCCATGCGCGCTGTTCGCCACGTCCCGGACCTGCAGGACTTCGGGTCCTCCCGGCTCGTACATAACCAATGCCCTCATCGTCTCAGACATCGCGCGCCACTCCTCGGCTGTGCTCAACCGCATGGATAAGGCGGTGCAACTTGACGGCATCCCCGAATGTCGGGCTCTGGCGCGTGCCTGAGGTAATGTCGGACGCGAAGAGTTCGTAGAGTTTCTTGACGTTCCCCGTGAGCACGTTTTCGTCGGCACCGAAGTCGTCCGGTACGGAGAGCGAATGCAAGGTCTCGCCGTCCTGAGCGCCCATGAGTCTGAATCCACCCAGGCCCACGTAGCCCACGGGGCTTGTCAGCAACAGGTCGCCCTTGCTTCCGTTGATCTCCAGGTGAAAATTGGTCGCACGCGACAGCCCGCCGCGGAAGTGACTGGTGATCAGCGCGCCATTGGCGAGCTTGCCGGTGAAGGCGATCTGATCGGCGACCTCGAACGGGACGACCTCCTGGCTCTCGGTCATCCTGATCGTCGGGCGGCGGCTGACGAGGGTGCCGGAGACGGTCTGGAAATCCTCGTCCAGAGCGAAAGTCAGAGCGTCGATCGTATGTGCGAACGGCACGTGCAGCATGCTCGCGCCCTGGGAAGGGTCGAGCGTGTAGCGGAACGCTTCCTCGATCTCTTCGCCCCACGTGATCCCCGAACCGATGACCGTCGCGGAGAGAACCTCGCCGACATAGCCTTGGGAAACGAGCCTCCGCATATGCCGGATGGTCGGGTTTGCCCGGGTCTGGAGCCCGATCATCGCCGAGACGCCTTTCTCCAAGGCGAGCGCGTTCATGGTTTCCGCATCGCGCAGGTTCATACCGAGGGGCCACTCCGAGAACACGGATTTCCCGGCTTCCAGGGCCGCCGTCACCAGCCCAAGATGTTCCGGCACCCTGACCGTGACCACGACTAGGTCGACCTCAGGATGATTGACGAGTTCCTCCGTCGACGAAACGGCATGGTCGAAACCGAACTTCTCGGCCGATGCCTTTGCGATCTCCATGCGGGTGTGGCTCACTGCGGAAAGTCGAAACTGCTCGAGGTCACGCAACGCGGGCACATGGGCGGTCGATGCCCAACCGCGGTCCGGATGGAGGCCGATGATGCCCACTCCGATGGGGCCCTGGGTCATTGCAAACGCTCCTTGGGCGAGATTTCCAGAATGGTTCGGCGAAGCTCCAGCTTGGCTATACGCCAGTGTCCGTCCAGAAACTCCCAGGTTTCGTAATAGTGGCCGTAGCCGTGCATGCTGGCGGGGCGTTCATCGTTCGCGGGCGGGAAGACCAAGTAGTCCTCCATCGACCAGATTGCGTCGACCAGACCTTCCGCGACGCGCTCCATCTCTGCGTTGTGGACGTGATGAATCGTGCGCGCGCCTTCAAGGTAGCTGGCACTTGTCGTGACGAATTCGTCGACCGACGTGAAGGCATGGATCGTATGCCCTTCGGGATCAACGAAACGGATGGTCGGCGCGTCGGCGAAAAGCTCCCGGAATTTCTCCCAGTGCTTGGTGTCGACATATCGGCAATAGCGGGCTTTCCTCATTGCGATCTCATCGAATGCCTGTGAATTATCCTGCATTTGCATTCTCCGTTCGGAGGCCTACATAAGGCGCTCGCTCTGGACGTTTGAGGTCGATTAGTCCTGAACTGTTGTCTGATCGTCCAAAATTCACGGGTCACACTCCGGCCATGTTCAAGAAGGCGAGCTCTGTCGCGCATCGGGGGAAGCCGCACCCGAGGTGATTTTCGTACATGGAACCCACGTGTTGGAGCGTGTTCATCGGCACTCTTCCAGGAATTTCAGCGCCATATGCCAAAGTCTCTCCGCGTTGGAGGGGTCGAGCGCGTAGCCGGGAACGCCCTCCAACTTCAGCTGAGGACGGCTCTGGACGATCGGTGCCTCAGCGCAGTTCTCGAAGTAGCGCCCGTTGGTGCCCTCGACCAATGGGGAGGCAGCGACGAAGACTGACGTCGCTGCCCCCTCCTCGGGTGTCTTGCGCAGGTGCTCTGGGGTGCGGAGCCCTCCGGTGTGGCGCTGAAGGTTTGTGGCGATCGCGCCGGGGTTGAGGGCGTTCGAGACGATCCCGTCGTCCTTCCAGTGCTGTTTGATCCCGACGGAGAGCAGCGTGCACGCGGTCTTCGACTGGGCATACGCCAGCAGCGGATCATAGGGAATAAAGCGAAAGTGGGGATCGTCCCAGAATACGGGTCCGAAGAGGCTGCCGCTCGAACTCACGGACACGACACGCGCGCCCTGGGCGTTGGCAAGGTGCCGGCGGAGGCCGAGGGTCAAGGCGAAGTGACCCAGGTAATTGGTCGCGAACTGCATCTCCCAGCCTTGAGAAGAGCGCCGAAGGTCCGGCAAAGCCATGATTCCCGCGTTGTTGATGAGCGCGTGGATCGGGCCCTCCCAGTCTTCGATGAAGCGGCCGACAGAGCGGAGATCGGCAAGGTCGAGCGACCGGACCGAAATGTCGGGATTGGCCGTCCTGATCCTGAGGTCTTGCGCGACTTCCTCGGCGGCCTCCGGGCGACGGACGGCGATGACGACGGACGCGCCGGCAGCGGCGAGCGCAGCCGTCGTCTCGATCCCGATACCGCTAGCGCCTCCCGTGACGATCATGGTCTTCCCATGGAGGTCGACGTCGCTCAAGACTTCCGACGCCGTCGAATGGAATCCGAATTGTGGGACTTGAAGCATGTGAGCCTCCTGCAGATCGAGCCGTCACCCGGACGGAGCGCGTGAAGTCACTCGGTGATTTTGACGAAACCCTGCTGCACGAGCTGGATCGTGCGCGCCATCGCGTCGAGGTTGATCTTGATGTGGGGAAGGAGGTCGGCGTTGCCCCATCCGTTGACCTTGGCGGTCGCCCCGCAGAGCTCGACCTTCACGCCGACATCTATGAGATCGGAGACGAGCTTCTTGTACGGGTTGCCCGTGGCGATGTTGCGGGAGGCGTTGTAGGCGGCATCGTCGAGGGTGACATGGCCGGCGTTGGTGTGGAAGACCACGATGATGTCGGATGCCGCCTTCCAGTTCGCGATGTCCGTTGTGATCAGTTGGAGATGGAACAGCGCCGCGGGAAGATCGCCTTCGAACTCGAGGCCTCCGATGCTATGGACGGATTTCACTTCCTTGAGCTCGACCGGAATGTCGATGAAGAGCGCGCTTTTCGCTTCGGACATGGCTGTCTCCTGAGGGTTCAGACTGCTGCGACGGTTTGATGCCGGGACGCCCCGATGGGGGCGTCCCGTTGGCGCGCGGGAGGATGGGGAGGGACGCGCCAGGAAAACGGTTATTGCGGGTCAGGCGTTACACGCCCTCGTAGACCAGCTTGGTGAAGAACGCCGGGTCGATTACGAATTTGCCCCACTTAGCGTCGAAAGCTGCAGTGGGCTTGGCGGCTACGGTCTCGTCTTTTGAACGCCCCTCGCGCTTGAGCGCCGCGACGTTTTCCCGGATGGCGACGAGCATGTCGCGGAAGGCCTGGAGCTCCGCCCGGTTACTCACGGGGTTTCCGTGGCCGGGAATGATGATGGTCTTGTCGGTCGAGGCGGCCAGATTGGCGTCGGACGCGGCGATCATCCCGTCGATGCTGCCGCCCGTCGAGTGGTCGATAAAGGGGTAGATGCCGTTCCAGTAGGTGTCGCCAACATGGAGGACATCCGCTTCGCCGAACATCACGGAGATGTCGCCGTCCGTATGCGCCGGGCCGTAATACTTCATGTCCAGCGACTGGCCGTTCAGCTTGAGCGAATGCTCCTTCGCGAAGACATGCTTGGGCACGCCGATGGGCTCCAGGGCCAGGAAATTGTAGTCCCAGTCCTCGACCCTGTGCACCTGCGAGAGATATTTGCGGGTGTTCTCGTGGGCGATGATCTTGGCTCCACCCGCGCCAAGCCACGGGTTTCCGTCCGCGTGGTCGAAGTGCCAGTGGGTGTTGATGAGGTGGGTGACGGGCTCGGCGGAGATCGCCGCGAGCGTCTTCGTCATCTGCGTCTTGGAGACGCTGATGCCTGCGTCCACCATGAAGAGGCCGTCTTTGCCGTCCAGGACCGCTATGTTGCCGCCGGAGCCTTCGAGGACGGTGACGTTTCCTCGCAGTTTGTGGGTGGCGATCTTGGCACTGGCGGCGCTATCCTTGATGAGGCTCACCAAGCCGCGCGCTTCGGCGTAGGTGGCGCGGGGACTCATCCAGCCACTGGTAGCCGCGAAGCCCGCCGCCCCGATGCAGCAAAGGCAAAATCCACGACGGGAGAGCATGTGTTCGGATTTCATGGCATACCTTTCCGCAGCCGGTCGCAGGCGAGCCGACGGCTATCCAGCTGAATTTGTGGGAGGTAGGGCAGACCTCGCGGCCTGCCCGGGGCGTCACGCTTTGATAAAGGCCAGCAGGTCGGCGTTAATCACGTCGGCATGCGTCGTGAACATTCCATGCGGATAGCCGTCGTAGACCTTGAGCTTGCCGTCCTTGAGCAGCTTCACGGACAACTCCGCGGAGTCCGCGATCGGAACGACCTGGTCGTCACTGCCGTGCATGACCAGAACGGGCACGTCGATGATCTGGAGGTCCTCCGTGAAGTCGGTCTCGGAAAAGACCTTGATGCATTCGTAGTGGGCGTTCGCTCCGCCCATCATCCCCTGTCGCCACCAGTTGCGAATGGTGCCTTCCGATATGGCTGCGCCGGGGCGGTTGAAGCCGTAGAACGGGCCGCTGGCGATATCGAGATAGAGCTGCGCGCGGTTCGCCGCCAAAGCAGCACGGTAGCCGTCGAAGACCTCGATCGGAAGTCCGCCGGGGTTCTTAGCAGACTTGACCATAACGGGAGGAATGGCGGAAATCAGGACGGCCTTGGCGACCCGGCCCTTGCCGTGCCGGGCGACATACCTTGTGACTTCGCCGCCGCCCGTCGAGTGGCCGATGTGGATCGCGTCCCGGAGGTCGAGCGCTTCGGCAAGCGCCGCGACATCGGCGGCGTAGGTGTCCATATCGTTGCCGCCGGACGTCTGGCTGGAGCGTCCGTGCCCTCGCCGATCGTGGGCGATGACGCGGTAACCCTTACCCAGGAAGAAGAGCATCTGGTTATCCCAGTCGTCGGCGGAAAGCGGCCAGCCGTGATGGAAAACGACGGGCTGCGCGTCCTTGGGACCCCAGTCCTTGTAGAAAATGTGCGTGCCGTCTTTGGTCGTGATGCTGTTCATGGTCTCGCTCCCTTCAAGGATTGGGGTGGTTGGATTCGACGAGGCCGTGGCGGCCAGTACTTCCAAAGGAAGCGTCGCTGCAAGTGCGACGACGGCGGTTCCTGTCAGGACTTCACGTCTCGTCGCCGTGAGCATCGGAAACGCTTCTCTGGTAATCATATCTCTTCCCGCAGTGGCGTGAACACGGCTCCGCTATCGGCCGGATTACGCCCGGCCGCTTTATTGTGGTCGCCGTTAGTGAATGGGATCAGCCCAGGACAGGTGCCGCCGCGGCCCATTCCTTTCGGGTCGTCGGCGTGCCGTCGATCATCTCAACCACCTCTTTGGACTTCGAAAGTGTCGTCATCAGCGATTTGGGCCCCTCGAACGGGCGGCCGCCGATGTGCCAACCGTCGGTGTGGAGCTCCTCGATCAGGACCCACACGACCTCGCGGAAGGCTTCCGAGCCTTCGAACTTGACCATGACGTCGGTCAGGGCCTTAGCCATGGCGTGCTTCTCTTCCGGCGTGAAGACGCCGTCAACCAGTTTCACATTGACAAATGGCATGACGTAATTCCTCCAAGCGTTTGGATGAGTTGGCGGTGGGTTCCGGCTACTCGGCGACGTCGACGACGATCTTCCCCCTGGCAGTCCGGTTCTCGATTTCGGCATATGCTTCGGCGACGGTTTCGAAGTTGAAGCGGCGCGCGTCGAGGAGAGGTGTGACCTTTCCGGCTTCGACGAGGCGCTTGGCCTCGCGCAGGATCGCTCCATGATGGGCGCGTCCTTCTCCGGTCAGGATCGGCAGCAGCGTGAAGACGCCTGAGTAGCTCGCAGCCCGGAAGGAGAGCGGAGCTAGTGAGTGGGTGCCCCACCCGAGGCAACTCACGACGTGTCCGAAGCGGCTCACCGCATTGAAAGCGGCGTCGATCCCGGACCCGCCCACGGTGTCGTAGACGACGTCGAAGCCGCGTCCGCCTGTATGGTCCTTCACATACTCCTCGGCGGTCTGATCGCGGTCGATTGCTGTAGCGCAGAGCTCCTCGATTTGGCTGTGCTTGGACGACTTGTCGACCGCGAAGACCTCGGCTCCCAAAGCGCGCGCGATCTGGATGGCGACATGGCCGACACCGCCGGCACCGATCACGAGCACCTTCTGCCGCGCCTTTACGTCCGCGCGATCCACGAGACCTTCCCACGCGGTTATGAAGACAAGCGGCAGCGCCGCCGCTTCGCGCATGGTCAGGTTGTCGGGCTTGGGTGCAAGCAGGTCGGCGTCGACGGTGACGAAGGTGGCCAGCGAACCCTGGAGACCACCGACACCGCCCGTCATTCCGAAAACCTCGTCGCCGGGCTTGAACGCGGCGACGCCGTGTCCTACGGCCTCGACGACGCCGGAGACGTCCATGCCGAGAATGGCCGGCAAGGGATGCCGCGCATGGGGAGCCTGGCCGCTCTTAATCTTGAGATCAAGCGGGTTGACGCTACTCGCCTTGACCCTCACCAGCACCTCGCCTGTCACCGGCGCTCGGCAGGCCATCCTGGTGCGAACGAAATGCGAGTTGTGTTCATTCAGGACGAGGGCGTCCATGGTGGTTGCGGTGGTCTTCATCTGCTTGCCTTTCATGCGGTCGACGACTATGCGACGAGCAGAAGATGCAGACCGATACGTTGTTGGGCCAGTGAATCATGGTGAATTCTTGTGACAGCGCCCGCACAGCCCCACCTGAGGGGTCAGGCCATCCGCGAGAGCAACTCCCTGACGGAGGCTAGGTCGGCCGTTTCAAACCCCTCGGTGAAACGCGCGTAGACGCAGGCTAAGGTAGCACGCGCGTCGGCGGGGTATCCGTGGTCGCCCGCCAGCTTGGCCAGGCTCGTTGCCGCCCGAAGCTCCCAGGAGATCGCGTCCTGCCGCCGCGCCACTTCAAGAGCGCGGAGATAGCAACGCTGGACGGCTTCGATATCGCCACCGCCGCGGAGCATCACATCGCCCTTCAAACGGTGGAGTTCGGAGACGCACCAGAGTTCCTCCCTCTCTTCGCTGGCGTTTATCGCCGCCTCGACTACCGTGCGGGCTTCGGCATGCTGTCCGAGCAAAGAGAGACCGTCGGCCAAAAAGCCTAGAAATCTCACATTGTAGAGATTGAAGAGTTTGACACGCGACAGTTCGGTCAGTCCGTTCCGCAACAGGGGAACGCCTCTGTCTGGGAGGCCCCGCTGTATCAACAACGTCGCCTTCCAGCACCGCCCAAACACTTCCCATGGACCGAGCGCGTTCGTCTTTGCAAGATCGATGAGTTCAATGACGGCCGTATCCGCTGCCGCAAAGTCACCCACATGGACCAGGATAGGACAGGACCAGCGCGCCAGGGCCTCACACAGCGAGATCGCATGGCCGGAGGCGCGGGCGGCTTCGACGGCGCTATCTACTGCCGCGATCGCCTGGATTGGAAGCCCTTGTACCCAAAGCAGCTGAGCGGGCTGGATTTTCGCGGCGACCGACTGACCGAACCTGAAGCGAACCGACCCTGCGGAGGCGGTCTCGGCCGAGGTGTCGTGTGTCATCATCAGGTCTGCGTGACGGCGGGAACCGGGGAAGTCGCCGACACAAAACAGTGTCATGGAGAGCATTCGATCGCCAATGAAACGGTCAAGGCCGCTGCCGCCGAGCGCGACGAAACGTTCCGCGGTTCCCAGCGATTCTCTGTATTCGCCCATGCCCACCTGGGCCATCCACAGGCCCCAGAGGGCTTCGGCTTGGGCGTCGAGATCGCCGAACTCTTTCGATATATCGAAAGCCTTCGCGAAGGCGGCGAGAGCTTGCGGGGCGAAACCGATTTTAAACGCCTGCGACAACCCCAACGCTCTGTAGAGCTGCGTGATTTGTCGGGCTTGGTCGTCTCTTCGCTCTCCGGGCGCGATCCCAAGTAACGCGCGCTGAACGCTCGTCATGCATTCGTCGACAAGAGAAAGCTGGTACCAAATGGGAATTGCGGCCACTGTGATCGCAAGGCCGATCTCGACGTCGCCGCCCTCTGCGTAGGCCCAATCAAGAACGAAGCGAACGTTGTTGATATTGGACGCGTATTTCAGCATCCATTCTTCGTTCGGAAGGGTCTCGACCTCGTCCTGCGAGTGACTAAGGATTGTGCACAGATATTGCGCCAGATGGCGGACGAGGGCATCGGTCTCTCCTTCTTGCCGAAGTTTGTCCAAAGCGAACGCTCGTGTCGTGTCGAGAAGGCGGTACCTGACGCCTTTCCCTTGTTTGTCGACCGATACGAGGGACTTGGCGACGAGGTCCGCCAGGCGTGCCGGCACATCGGGCTGCGGGTTGTTTTGATCGGTGGCGACCGCCACGGCAGCTTCCCGTCCGAACTCTCCTCCTAATATCGCTAGGCGACGCAGGACCGTCTGCTCTCGAGCCGAAAGTGCTCCGTAGCTCCACTCGATCATAGCCGCCAAGGTTTGGTGACGGGGAAGAGCCGTGCGCCGCCCACCTGTCAGCAGTAGCAGGCGATCGTTCAGAAGTTCGGCAATGCCGCGCGTGCCGAATGCCTCGACCCGTGCCGCGGCGAGTTCGATTGCCAGAGCGATCCCGTCAAGCTGCCGACATATGTGCGCCACGACCGGAGCTTCGTCGTCATCGAAGGAATACCCGCTTCCGGAAGAGGCAGCCCGCTCCACGAACAGACGGATGGCTGGATATTTCAATGCGTCGTCGGCGGTCAGGACGACTGCCGATGGCGGCATGTCGAGAGGTGGGAGCCTGTAAACACTTTCGCCCTCCACTCGCAACGCTTCGCGACTGGTTGCCAGAATCGCGACTTCCGGTGCTTCACGGAGCAATGTTTCCGCCAGTCGTGCGGCGTCCTCGAGGATGTGTTCGCAGCTGTCGAAAACGATCAGCATTCTCTTTCCGCGGAGAAAGCCGATCAGGCTCCTCGTCGGATCGTCCGATGTCTCTGTCAGCCGGAGTGCCGAGGCCAAGATAGACGGGAGCAGCTGCGGATTCGTTATCGGAGCCAGGTCAAGGAAACAAATGCCGTCTTTGTGCGATGACAGGAGCTGGGCTGCCACGCGAATGCCGACCGTCGTCTTGCCCATGCCGCCAGGCCCGACGATAGTGACAATCCGGAATCGTTGGAACCGCCCTTCCACGATCTTGATCGCTTCTTCGCGCCCGATCACCTGCGTAAGTTGCTTCGGAAGGTTGTTGTCGACTAATTCCCCTGCAGCAGGTTCGAGTGGCATTCGGGTGACCGGAGCAACGAACCGATAGCCTCGCGAGGGAACGGAGACGACGTAGCGGGGAGTTGCCTGGTCGTCGCCGAGCACCTTTCGGAGCAATGCGATCTGCGCCCTTAGATTGGACTCCTCCACGGCCGCATTTGGCCAGGCCCTTGCGGTCAAATCGGCTTTGCTTACAAGCTCGCCCGCCTGCTCCACCAACGCGATCAGTATCTCGAGCGCGCGCGAGCCGATCGACAAGGGTTCGCCTTCCTTCAGCAGAACATGTCTGCCAGGATAAAGGGAGAATGGCCCGAAGGTGACCGCGACGTCAGCTATAGCAGTTCCGGCTGGGAGTGCCTGCCCTTCCATTGCATCATCCTGAATGACCGTTGAAAATTTGATACGGACTGAGCGCTACGTCAGTCCAAAATTGGTGATTCTGAAATAAAGACGCCCCCGGCGCACATTTATGCTTCCGAAGAGGGACGTCGTCCATCGATTTTCATCGAGTTTGTCAAGATTACGTGGCTTTGGTCATGAGACCATCGGGAACGGGCCGTTTTTGTCAAGCTCTCTTAGGTTCTAAACCTGTCAGACCGACAGTCTCGCGCCAAAGCCTTTCGGCCCTTTCTGGATCGACGGCATATGGGCGTACTCCATCGGGTCCATCGGGACTGATTGCCGCTATGTCGCAGTTCTCGCAATAGACACCGCCTATCGCTTCAAGTTCCGGCGCGGTGGCGCACCAAACCGCAGTGAAGCGCCTTGTTCCACCGTCTTCATATCCCTGTCCGGATCGATTATCGGTGAGCCGTCAGGCGCAAGGGCTCCTGACGGCGCTCCGAAGAAGCGATACCGCTCGGGTCTAACTGGGTCTTCAGCCTTGCATCGACGAGACTGCGCAGGTCTGGGTCACGAGCGCGAACCCTCGGGCCATCCCGCGGCGGTCTTTTTTTGCCCGAAGAGTTCAGCCGTCGATGGCGGTGAGTTCAGACGTTCGTGCGGGGCTATAAGAAAAATGGTGGGCCCGGAGGGAAACCCCAAGAAAAGAAAATTCTTCAATCAAAACAAGTAGTCATACCCCTGCTTGCGTAGCGAATGTGTAGCAGATTTGTGGGCGCGTCAAGGCGGGAACCACACGCCGCGCATCTTTCAAGGGAAGCCGTGTCACGACTGGTCAGCCCGATGCTGCTGCCGGTGGACGCTTTATGGCGTTGGTGATCAGCTATTCATTTTCTGCCCGGCGACAGCACTACCGTTGTAATGTTTCGCGCCAACTGATGGGAAATATCGCCTTCTAGGGGCCGCGCGCTCGACATACCGATGACGATTAACCTGCCTTTTTTCGCCCGCCTTTAAGGGCTGCGGGAGGCGTGGCACCTTCTGTCGGCTTCACGAAAAATTCCGACAGTTCCACCGAGAGGGCTCGCGCGAGCTTGTCGAGGACGTCAACTCCGGCGTTGGCGGTTTGACGCTCAAGCTTGGCAAAGTAGGCGCGATCCACGCCTGCGTCGGCGGCCAACTTCTCTTGGGAAAGACCCTTCGAAACTCTGATCCGACGTAAATTCCAGGCGAGAAGCGCACGACCATTCATCCCCACAATGAAGCGGTCTGGAGGCAATTAACCCACTGGCGATCGCCACAGGATTTCGCTATCTAAAGGTTGCATGTGCTGGGGGTTGATGATGGAAAAGAAAAACTACGCTGCCGATAACCTTGTTTGGGGACAATCCTGCTAGTCCTGGCCTACTGGTACTTCTCGTCGGGGAAGAGCCCAATCCAGCCGACACAGCGGCAACCACCGCCGCCCTCGAAAAAAGGACGCTGAGTGCGCCGCAGACTTGGATTGCTGGGCTAGCAAATGGCAAGCGCGAGCCGGCCTCGATTGCCAGGAACCAGTTCAACGTCTGGCAAAGAACAACTTCGAATGGACGGACGGCTGGACGGAACCGAAACTGCCCCGAGCGCTGTGGCTTGATCAAAGCGAGAAGACCGTCACTTATGTGGGTGACAAGATCAAGTTTCAGAATGGCTTCGGGGCGTGGATCATTCACACCTATGAATGCGATTATGACCCGACGACACGCACCGTCTTGAGCGTCCGCGCAAATCCTGGCCAACTTTAAGGTGGAAGTTCGCTAATCAATGGGTCCCGAGCCTAGTAGGATTGGGGCGGAGAGCCGTAGGCCGAGATAAACCCAGCTCCCCGCCTGTGACGTGACCGAGGCGCAGCCTGCCGTCACGTCGATCGCAAGCGCGCCCACGCACGCCGCGCACTACTCACATCAGACGGTCGGGCGGAAGCCGCGATCGCCAGAGAAATTATCGAACCATGAAATCAGTCCAAGCTGTTCGAGCTCGGTGCGCGCCTCTTCGGCTTCCTTTTCAGGGAGATCGAACGCGCTGGCGATCTGCTGCACGACTACATCGATCAAACGGCTTCCGCCGAATTGTTCGTCCATCCGGACCACATGATCGAGCAGGCGGGCGGCGTTATGGGACAACCGACCCTCGACCGACTTAAGGCGCGGATGCAGTGCCGCCCGATCAGCCTTTGCACACCGCACCGGAGCGGCGACGGTACTGGCGCCCACATCCAGCATGTTGCGGCGGACTTCGACGGTTTTCGAGACGCCGATCGCCGGAGAATGCCGGCTGCCGAATATTGCGAGCTTGTCGTCCATCGCCTTCGCGCGGGCGACGTTTTCTGCATGGGCCTGGGAGCGGGTGGTCATGGTGCAAATCCTTAGTTCAACAGGTCTGGACGATAGCAAAATGTTAGCTTCCCCGCAATTTGCAACTCGTTGCAAATATTTGAAATTATTGACAAACACTCATACATATGTTCTAAATTCTTGAGAATAAAAAACAGAGAGGGCGGCCGAGTGGCGACCACGAAGGGAAAGACGAAGGCAGTGGCCTATCTGCGGACCTCGTCGGCCGCAAATGTCGGCTCAGATAAGGACAGCGATCGGCGGCAGCGGGAAGCCATCACTGCCTTCGCCAGACGCGACGGCTACAGCATCGTTGATGAGTTCTATGACGCGGCCGTCAGTGGTGCGGACCCGATAGAGACCAGGCCCGGCTTCTCCGCGCTCCTGGACCGCATCGAGGGCAACGGCGTGCGTGTTGTGATCGTAGAGGATGCCAGCCGCTTTGCTCGCGACCTGGTCACGCAGGAATTGGGCATCCTCGCTTTGATCGGCCGAGGCGTCACCGTGCTCACCAGCACCGGCGACGATCTCACCCATACTGAGGACCCGTTTAAGGTCGCCATGCGGCAGATTGCAGGCACCTTCGCTCAGCTCGAAAAATCTCGCCTGGTCGCAAAGCTCCGAGCCGCTCGTGAACGCAAGCGGGCAACCGGCGCGAAGGTCGAGGGCCGGAAGTCCCATGCAGAGCGCACGCCCCACCTGGTCGCCCTGGCACGCCGCCTGCACCGTAAGGACCGGAAGGGCAATCGCCTATCGCTGCGCGAGATCGCGGCCGAGCTGGCAACGCGAGGCCATGTGAGCACCAGCGGCTCCCCGTTGTCGCCGTCAGTGGTCCGGAGCCTGATTGCCCGGTGAGCCGTTGCAGAAAACTACATGGATAAAGAAAATGGTCGAGAGACCCCGCCGCAACCGTGTGACGCCGTTCGGGGACATCGAGGCGACCTCGCACCGGGGAGGCTCATGGGCAACCGGGGCGACCTGCACGCCCCAGATGGCACCGTCTGCCGTCCCTGGAAGCTCAAGCGCTGGATATCGTGCACCCTGCACTCACCGGCCGGTCACCGGGTCGCATTCGACACGGCTGGCAACTACACGCCGCTTTTCTTCGCAGATGAGACGACCGCCCTGGCGGCCGGTCATCGCCCGTGTGCCTCGTGCAGGCGACCGGCCTATGACGCCTTCCGTGAGGGCTGGCAGGCCGCATTCGGCGACAAGCCGCCAGCCGTCGAGATTGACGGCACCCTGCACCAGGCCCGCATTGACGCACGTGGCCACAAACGCACGTTCGTCGCCTCCCTCGGGGAGTTGCCTGACGGCGTCTTCGTGGCGGGCGAACGATCACCTGGCGTCGCGTTCCTGGTGCAAGCTGGCGGCCTGTATTCCTGGTCGCACGCTGGGTACGGCAAGCCGATATACGACGTGCCCCGCAACCGCCCGGCTAGAGTGCTGACACCCGCCCCTATCGTCGCCATTTTGAAGGCCAGGCCTATCGAAACTTTGATACTATAGTATGGCCGAGTGTTCGTCTAAACCATTGATTTTGCAACGGGTTGCAATCTTTTTGGCGAGACGCGAGGTTCCGCAAATGCTATGGATGAGAGACCAGAAGGTCGCGGTTAGCTCCCGTCGATTGACCGGCCCGACTGTATAGGGCGAGCGCTTCCTCAAAGCCTCTTCTTCCCCCCTTCGCAGTCGGCCGGTCCTGGTAATTGGAAGAAGAGGAACCCCCCATGCCCACAAATCGCGCCCACGCGCATTCCGCCACGATCATTCCGTTTGCTGACGCTCGCGCTAGCCATCCCAGAAGTTTCGAAGCGCGCAAGCATGCCGGAATTGACCCACTCGAAGAGGCATCGTGCAAGGAACCGGAAAATGAGCAAAAATCGAGCAAATTCAATCGTGAAACAAAGGCAGGATCACGGATAGGTTACACGGTAACCCATCCCAAATCCTGTGAGGCTTGCACGCATATCTCCGACGAAGAATTGGACGACTTCGTAGAGCAAAATTCAGTGCGTACGCTTCGCAAGCTGTTTCCGCATGAGCACTCATCCCATACCGGCATGCTCGCCCGCGCGAAGCAGGAAAAGGCAATCGTTCACGATGACTTGCGCCCGTTCAAATTTTTTCTCCAACACTTACGGCAGGCGCCCTCTCGATCGCATACCGTAGACCGGATCAACACCGCCGATCTAGAATACGCACCTGGAAAGGTGCGCTGGGCGACAAAAGCCGAGCAAGCACAGAACCGGATGACCTCAATTACGTTGCCATACAAAGGCTCGGATTTACCGTTGCCGCAGGTCGCGGCGCTCACCGGTCAGAAACCCGACACTCTGCGTCACCGTCTACGCGCCGGCTGGCGAAAAGAAGAGGCCGTGGCCGGTACCCGCACAACAGGTGCATCGCTCACAAATTCTGGTTGGCCCACCGGCGCAACTCCGAGCACCTGGGATGGCCCGTTTAAAGGCTGGTCTGCCTGTTACGGTGGCAAGGCATCATCACCAGCAACACGTGCGGTCTTCTTCTGCTGGATCGTCGGCAATCGCCTCGCGTATCTTCATCGCAAGCTCAGCGCCAATTTTCCCGAATGGTTCTCTCATGATGCAGACCCAGATGACGATAGCCCGCTTCCACAGCCCGTCATCGAAAGCGGATGCTATCAGCAGTACCTTCTTTTCCAGCCTATGTTCGAGGAAGCGTATGCTCAACTTGCGCAGGACCGGCAACAGACAATGCTCCTCGCCCAACTTCGCAAGCATCATCGCTCTGTAACGGAACCACGACTGGCCCGTGAGGCGATCATGCAGAAGAAAAGATAGCCTCGCCCCGATGCAGCTCCCGCAGCCAGGCGAGAGACCGGCGTCGAGGATCATCCGGAATAGTTTCTGTGGCCCCAGCAGACTTACGCCGTCGGCTTTGCTGTATTCAGGAATATCATCGGCGAACACCGCTATTTCTCAAGCGGCTTCATCGGAGTGTTCTTCGCATAGTAGGGATCTTCGAAAGCAATCGCGTGCTTCTCCCAAAGCTGTAAACGAGCCTGAACCGGAACACTTTCGTTCTGTAGAGCCGACGCTACCATCAGGAGCTTTGCGTGCGAAATACGATTTGGAAGCGACGGATTAGGAGCCATGATGAACGGTTTTACGGCGGAAAATCCTACTTGCGTTGAACTTAGTTCCTTATGAAAAGAAAGAACTTGTTGCGCTGGCTTTGAGCCCGAACGAAGAATTATATTCTCGTACTTGGCTAACTGGTTTGTCCCGAAAAACCGGGGAAAGAGGCCGCCAACCGTTCTCGACACCGTCTCCTTCGTTCTCCAAACGCTCACGTTGCCTTCAATCAGCGATATGAGGTCATCAGCGCTGCCATACTTCGAAAGTAACCACGCTGCTCCGTTGAAGCCGAGCGGTGTCTTTAACGGCAGCCCGGTTGCTATCGTTTTAATGTGACCGTCGGTCGTTGCTTGATCTTGCAGCCGCGCCGTAACCAAAGCATTGCAAATCTGAATAGGTCCAATGTCGTCGACTAGATGATCGTCGGAAACTAGCTCGGTCAAAATGGACAAATACGTATCCGGCGATGCGGAATTCACCCACCAGTTCAGTGCCACCTGTCTAGAGTTGGGCCAGTTCAGAAGGATGCTTCGAAAGTCTACGGGTTCCATAAGGCCACCCGTTCGCCGGAGATAGTTGACCGACCTCTTGAGGATCTTCTCGCCGTTTCCAGTCGCAAAGCACTGCCCCCGCAGGCCCCACCCTATGCCGAAGTTGAGAAACTTGGCCTCGTGAGCACAGGAAGAGCCTCCGCTCTCTTTTGATTTGATCCGTTCTTCCAAACCGTCAAGAAAAGCGTTTTCGCGGATCTTAAAGTGCTTCGCCGCTTCTTCCCTATTAAGGATTTTGGTTTTTCCGGTATTGAGCCTCAACTGCCGCGTTTGTAGCGCCAAATCCAGATCCCGAAGGGCTCGCTTAGCGCTGGCGCGGCTGTCCACACCAATGTCGATATCGTCCATGTACCGGGCAAAGTTTACGGTCAGACCATTCTTGAGAAGGCCGTCAATCTCAAAGAGAAAACAATGGGCCAGCAGCCGGGGAGCATCCAAATTCATCTGAGGCAATCCAGTTTGAACCCGAGGCATGTAGTCAGGCTGCCAAAGCATGTGGGATAGCGTGTAGATTAGAAGATCCAGAGCGTGCTCTCTGGCAATTGATAGATCAGCAAGAATGTTTCTCAAGTGATCGTAAGATATGCAGTCATAATAATTGGCTATATCGGTTACGATGACATAGTCGCACGCTTCGGAGAAACCTATTATTTTTTCCTGAAAGTTCAGCCACGCGTTCACAGGGCCGTATTCGTTCTCCAAGCCTTTCAGAGGTTTCGAAAAAGCCTGATCTTGAGGCGCATAAAAGGCGTTCTGTGAAGGAGCCTTTTCTTTAAGTTCAACCCATAACGCGTCAGACAAGGCTTGAAGGACTAGTGCGTCCTTGACGTTAGGGATTACGAGTTGTCGGCATAGCCCCTTCGACTTTTCCGAAAGTAGCCGGAGCACGGCCCCCGGAACATATTCCCCCGAGAGTACCTCCGCTTCGATAGTTTCACAGTTCACGCTCAATCCAATGTGGAAATCAAGATGTTCAACTGGGTCCGGGATGGGTTGAGTTCGTGCTGCGTCGCGAACCTTGGACTTCCACGTCAATTTCAGCCGGGTGCTGTTGATTACGTCTTTGAGATCGGGCTTCTTCTGCGAGAATTTTGGCGATTGCATTCTTAACGTATTCCCCCGGAATGATAGTGGGCTATAAGCCGCAAGCGCTTACTTCTGGCTTGTCCTCATCGAGGCTCTCATCCCCTACCCGCTGAAAGCGTCTAACACCCTTCACTTAAAATTTCACACCATTGCGCTCTGGTCGACTGCAACCTAGAAATGAAGTGGAAAAACGGAGTATTGCAATGCCAATGCCTGAACAGCTTCAGCATGACGTCATTAATTATGCTGAGCGGGATTTACCTCTGAATGAGGTCAACGGAGGCCTGTTCGATTTCATATCTGATGCCCACTTGGCGGGTCGCCTTATGGAGGAGTTCAAATCCGCACGCTATCTTTATAAAATCCTTGAAGGGCTAAGCGCCAAGGACTGGCTACAGAGAGCGCAAGTGCGGATACAGGTGTTGCTTTATGCGTCAATTTACGAAGCTGTACTCCATCACGTCTTGTTCGATCGATTGAGATCTGATCCGAGGGTCGAAAAACTCATGAAATTTGACCGGCTCATAAAGATTTCCGTGCCGCAAGCAAAGCAGGCCGCACTCGATAAGCATCTCTCTCACGATGGCAAGAAAATAGTTCCAACCTATGAGGGAGTGGGAGCGAACGATGAGACAAAGGTACGATTTGACGCCAAAGCTAAGTGCGCCGCAGAAATCGGAATTATAACCGAGACGCTTTGTGCAGAATTAATCGAGATTTACGAAGCCCGAAATGCCATACACTTACATGCCGAGATCAAGAAAAACCTTCAGTACGAGCTTGCTCTTTCTCATCGAGCTTATCGGCGGATGCTGCCATTTCGTGATCAGGTGAGAGACTTCTTGGCTCGCACATAAAAGGCACGGATAGGACATGCCCGGACAAGCAAAGCGAGGCATAGAGACGTGCCATCCCAAGGCCAACGAGGCAAGTTTGAAAGCCCTCGGATACCACGAGGTCAGGTAAGGCTCTATGGCGCAGTGGGACAACTCGGACAACGCTGAAAAAAACGACCTGCGAATGAGGTCTCTGGTAGAGCAACTCGCTCGGTTCGGAAGCTCAAGGGCTCCCCTTCAGGCTGAGATAGACGGCAACCGGGTGGTCGTTGCGGGTACGCAAATTTTTTCAATTCCGAGCGCATGGTGTTTTCGTGAGTTTCTTATCTCATATGGTCTCCAATATATCGGGCGCGAAATCGTTGACGCGGAAACAGATCGTTCCGCCCCGCAGCACCCGCTAGCTCGACAACTGCTGGCAGGCAGGGTCGCCCGGGAAAAAACGGCAAGGGCGAGCTTGCTGCCGTGAATGCAGAAATGGAGGCCTTCATTCATGTCGCTTGGGACATTTTCACGCTAGCCGATAATGCGAAGATGCAAGAAGTCCTTACTAAGCGCCTGAAGAACACGCGACAGTATCAGGGCGCGCGATACGAGTTGTTCATTGCTGCGTCGCTTATCCGAGCCGGCTTTAACGTCGAGTTTGAGGATGAGAGCGATCTACACTCAACACATTGCGAGTTCAATGCCGTCAGCAGATCAACAAAAAGAGCATACTCTGTCGAGGCGAAAAGTAGGCATCGAGGTCGATCTGAGGACGGAAAGGCAGGGACCTATCGGCTTCTTCAAAAAGCGTTATCGAAAGCCGCTGCCAACGAACGGATCATCTTTATCGATGTGAATTTAAAGCATGACACGAAAGCTTCCTTTCAGGAACCGTGGCACCGGGAGGTAATGCAAACCCTGACTGAAATTGAAGAAAGGCAAAAACCTTCTACCCCTTGGCCCCAAGCAATCGTGTTTTTTACGAACGGCCTGTTCTCTGAGGTTGGCTTTGCGGCCGGCAACGTTTCGACCGTCTTGCTCTCCGCGATTAATCACCCTTTGTTCAAGCAGCACGACCGGCGTGCAGTCGAGCGCGCTTATCCCGAAATAGGGAGACTGTATGGCGCTGTAGACAAGCTGGGATGGCCCCCAGATAGTTTCCCCGGTCAGAATACAGACACAGTTGTCCGGTGAGCGCGCATTGCCCGCGTGGCTTACTATTTCGATTTTCTCGGCTTGCCGGTTGCGGCTGCGCTGTACGCCACGAAAATAGCAGACCGTTGAAGCTGGTCTTGCGAAATCAGGAAAGATCGCGAGGAAAAACGCCAATGCCGCACATACTCATTTTTATTTTCTACGTAGGCACGTCGCCTATGCCGACGGTCACGATTGTTCAGGAGTTCAACACCGCGAGGGCGTGTCAGAATGCCCAGAACCGGTTGAGGCTCGATTTGGTGAGCAAGTTCCCCGACGGTGAGGATCATGGCGGTTGTTTCGAGAAGAACCGTTGACCTGCCGCTGCTACCGTTAGCGCGGGTTAGGAAGGATCAAACCATCATAGGCGACCTCCGCCAACCAGCGGGAAAGCGTTGCAGGGCGGGTGCCCTGCCCATAACGCTCTTCGACCCCGCCAGAACGGGCCCACCCGCCCAGGGCGCGCGTCGCGTCGATCGGCACGCCCGCCTCGCGGAGCGCGTCGCGGAAGCCATGCCGGAAAGAGTGGAACGACACGCCCTTTTCGCTGATACCGAGTACCTTCTTTTGCCAATAGGCGAAGCGCTTCTGGAACAAGTCCGACAGCTCGTCTTGCGTGTCGCCGGGCAGATCGGGGAACAGGCGAGACGCGCCATCTTTCCTTATTCTTGCAACGCGTTGCAACAAGCCGAGCTTCACCAACTCAGGATGCACTGGAATGATGCGCTCGCTGCCAGGCGTCTTCAGGCTCCTGTCTTGCGTCTTGCGGAGCGTAAAGCACTCCACGCCGTCCCGCACGCCAATGTCATCAATCGAGAGGCTGACAATCTCGCCCATGCGCATGCCTGAAAAGATCGCAATCATCGGCACCCACCAGCGTCCTGAGAGCTTGCCGCCGTCTGACCATTCGTCCAGGCCCGCAATGACCTTGTTCATTTCTTCAATTTTGAAGGGGCGCTTAGACACGGCGCCAGTGCCCTTGCTTGGGGCGAGGCGGGTTGCAGGATTGAAGGTCAGGAGGCCCTTCTTAATGCACCAGTTAAAAAAGGCGCTCATCGTATGCGTGTAGACGGTGATCGTCGTCGGTGACATCTTCCTGTCGTTCCGCTCGGCAGCCAGCGCGACGATGGCCCGCACCGTCTTGCACTTGTCGTAGGCCTTCAACTTTTTTCCATTGACTGGCATACCGGCGATCAGCTCTTGGACGGCCGCGCATTCGGCGCGGGTGATCGAGGCGAGCTTGCGGTCAATCCCGATGACTTCCTTCATCGCCCTGAAGGTCACCACATATTTGGCATCTGCAGTGTCGCCGAACTGAGCCCGCAGGGGGTCGGTCTCCATCCGCTGTATTGCCTCGCCCAAGGTGATGCTGTCGCTTAATGCCGGGGCCTGCGAAACAGAGTTGACGCCAGCGAAGAGCGGATCATGCGCGGTATCGCCATGCCCACCGTCCATGCGGTCGAGCATCCGTTTAAGGTGCTCGATATCTCCCCGGCGAATAAGCTCCAGCAGCCGTAGTAGCTCCGGCGACGCCGTGAAGGGTTGCGGAGGCTCTCCGAGCTTCCGATCGGCAGGCAGCGGGATATTCAGCTTTTTCTCTGTGATGATTGATCGCGCCTGGGCGAAGACCGCGGCTTCGGCGGAAGGGTCTCGCATTTCAAACCCGCCAATCTCGTGTTCAAGGCTGTCTCGGACGTCATCATCCACGACGACAATTGCGCCTTGCTCACGCCTCCAGAAATCGCCAATAACGGCGTGTCGCAGGTCACCTTCGGTTACAACGCCATCGGCGGTGATCACTTCGCCTTTCTTCACCGCCTCGCGATGTTTGCCCCATTGGATATCGAGCTGGACAGAGACAATTCGCGCCTGCTTCGCTGCCGTCCTGTGGTCAGACGTGCCCAGGGCGATCGTTATTTCCTTCTTTCCGATCACCCGGACCAAATCAGTGGGAACACGCCTACGCAGGCTGTAGGTGCTGCCGCGTCGTATCAATCCCGTGACTTTTTCCACTGTCTTATCCCTCATAGTGTAGCAGTCTAGTGTAGCAGAGGAGCTAAGTACAGCATTGATATTGCTTTTGTTTTTAGAATTCCAACCACTTAGTGGTGGTTTGGTGGGCCCGGAGGGACTCGAACCCCCAACCAAGCGGTTATGAGCCGCCGGCTCTAACCATTGAGCTACAGGCCCTGCCGTCGTCGCCGGCGGTTGCGGACCAATGGCAGTCCGCTGTGCAGGCTCTAGCGTAAAACCTTTTTGCCGACAAGCCATTGCCGCAATAGCTACACAATCAGTAAGCATGGAATCGAGGATAAACAACCGGAGAGAAACGTCCATGTTTTCTACACGCATTGCCCGTACCGTTCATGTCGCCGCAGTCGCAGCCGCATTTGCCGGCGCCTTTGCAGCCGCGGCGGCGGCGCAGGAGAGCACCGCCGGCAAGGGAGATGGCAAGGGGCGCCCGGACGGTGTCAGGGGCCGTCAGGCGGTGATCAAGGTCTCCGGCGAGGGCCGCTCGACGACCGCTCCGGACATGGCGATTTTGCAGCTCAGCGTCGTCAAGGACGCCAAGACCGCGCGCGAAGCGCTCGATGCCAACAACAAGGCGATGGCGGACGTGCTCTCGGCATTGAAGCAGGCCGGGATCGCCGAGCGCGACCTGCAGACGAGCGGCTTCTCGATCAATCCGCAATATCACTATCCGCCGAACAATGATGGCGGTAATCGGCCGCCGGAACTGGTGGGCTATCAGGTCGTCAACGGCGTCGGCGTGCGCGTGCGGGATCTGGGACAGCTCGGCGAGATCCTGGACAAGTCCGTGACCCTCGGCGTCAATCAGGGCGGCGGCATCGAGTTCACCAACGACAAGCCGGATGCCGTGATCACGGAAGCCCGCAAGGCCGCAGTCGCCGACGCCATCAACAAGGCCAAGGTTCTGGCCGAGGCGGCGGGGGTCTCGCTCGGACGCGTGATCGAGATCGCGGAGCAGCCCTCCCGGCCCGAACCGATCCCCGTGGTCCGCAGCATGGCGAAGGAATTTGCCGCCGCCGATTCGGTTCCGATGGCGACCGGCGAGAATGCCTATAACGTCACCGTCAACGTGACGTTCGCCGTCAATCAGTAACGGGGTCCGAAGCGCAAAGCAAAGAGCCCCCACGCCAGGGCGTGAGGGCTCCATTTCCGTCGGCCGGGGGAGACGAGACGGAAAACCGGGGATTTACCAGCGGCCGATGACCGGGCATCCGCGTGCATTGGCGAAAATGATGGCCTGGCGGTGCCCATGGCGGCGGCCTTCGACGACGACGCGGCGACCCGTGACGTCGGCAACATAGGCGCGGCGGAGCCCGCGATCGCGTGCCTTTTCGACGGCGAGGCCCGGTGCACAGCGGCCGCGACGGTCGCGGCGGTCATAGTGCCGACGATCGCGCCAGTCGTCGTGGCGGTCATAGTCGCGGTAGTGGACGCCGCCGCCCGGACCCAATTCCAGGGTGAGCGACTGCGCCGAGGCCGTGGAAACCAGACCGGTCAATCCGATCACTGCAGCGACGGCGGCGTTAACGAGGAACTTTTTCATTGCTTTTCTCCGGTGTGACGAAGCGGTTCTGGTTGACGATTGAGGCAAACATAGGCCCGCCAAACTGAACGGCACCGGAACCCTCCGTTCATGCAGTATTCAGGTTGATCACGCCCCCGACGCGCCATGAATCGCTCCAAACCCCCGGTACATTCCGGCAGGGTAAGTTATTGATCCGACAGGCTAAGGAGCGATTCCAGAAAAGTGTATAAAGGTTCTTCGTCCGGACGTGCGTTGGCGTCAGACGGTTAAGACGGGCTCACCCCGCCAGCTCGCGCTCGAAGAGGCGGCTGTTGCGATAGTGGCTGAGTCGCGCAACGAGACCGTCCTCGATCTCGAAGACGAAGACGCTCGCAATGGAATAGGCCTGACCGGAGGCTTCGGGAAAGCCGGCCATGGTCTCGCGATAGGTACCGCGCGCGGTCGTATCCGCCGCCACCCGCTCACCGCCGGCGTCCCGCATCAACACGACGTCGCCGAAGCTCTCGTCGAAATGGCGGAAATAATTCATCACCCAGCTCCTGAGCGCGCCGGCGCCGAGGGTTCGCTCCCCGGTGGGCGAGTCGAACGCGACGTCCTCGCCGACGAGACGGGAAAGCGTGTCGAAGTCGCGGTCGTTCAGGGCTTCGATGAAACGGCTGGCTATCGTCTGGGCGTCTGTCATTTTCTCCTCCGCATTGTCCCCGCTTCACTCTACCGCAATGCGCCGGCCGCGCGGAAAGAGAAAATGGTAGCGCCTGCGCGGGCCGCCGCACCTGCGCCTCGTCAGCTGCCGAGATGCAGGACGATCTCGCGGCGGTGCGGCCGGTCGCGGTGTTCGAAGAGATAAAGCCCCTGCCAGGTTCCAAGCGCCAGGCGTCCCTGCATGACGGGAATGCCGAGCGAAACCTGTGTGAGTGCCGCCTTGATATGAGCCGGCATGTCGTCCGGCCCCTCCATCGTATGGACGATCCAGCTCATCGAGCGATCGGAGGACGGCGGTACCAGCCGGTGGAAAAAGGCATGGAGGTCACGCTTCACGTCCGGATCGGCGTTCTCCTGGATGATCAGCGAAGCGGAAGTATGACGGACGAAAACCGTGAGCAATCCGTCACCCACCCCGGACGCGCGCACGAAGTCGCCGGCCGCGGCCGTGAACTCGTAGAGCCCCTGCCCTTTCGTAGATATGGCGATGACAGTCTGCGCCATTCTCCCCTCCGCGAGCTTCCGGGCGCTGCTGTGACCCCGCATGTCCAGAGACGTACGGGGCCTGTCTAGCATCCGGTTCGCCCCATGACTTACGGGATCGTACCGCAGGCTGCAACGCCGTTTCTATAACTCGAGGAAAGCCTCGAACCCGCCATAGATCATGCGCTTTCCATCGAAGATGGACTTCCATTCGTCGCCCTGCAGTCTCGGATCCGTCATCACCTTGGCGACGATCGCGTCCCGGTCCTGACGCGACCGGTAGACGATCCACGAGAAGACGACGGTCTCGTCGTCCTTTGCCTGAACCGCGCGCGGGAATGATGTGAGTTCGCCATAGGGCACGTCGTCTGCGAGGCATTCGACGTAATTGAGCGCGCCATGCTCCTTCCACACCGCACCCGCCGCGCTCGCCAGCTTCTTGTAGGCCTCTATGTTGGCCGTCGGCACTGCAACGAGAAAACCGTCCACATACGCCATTTTCGTCTCCTCCACGTTGACATCACAAGGACGATCGAAGAGCGCAGGATCCGACAGGGGGACGACATTTTGATGGCTGCCGTCATCCGCTCGCGTCAGGAGCCGCAGCCGCGCAGCTGGCGCGCGTAGTTCGCAGCCATGCCGGATGCTCTCTTGGCGCCTGCCTTTGCCGTATCGCTCCAGTTGCCGCGGGCGTAGCCGCTGTGGCCGTGGTAATAGGCGATATAGAGCCGGTAGGTATCGTTGAGAGCGATGCCGTTCCGCTGATGGCTCTGATTGTGATACCAGGCGATAAAGCGGATCGCGTCGCCGAAATCCGATCGGCGCGCCGTCCACCGGCCAGTCTCGGACTGATAGCGCGCCCAGGTGCCGTCAAGCGCCTGCGAGTAGCCGTAGGCCGACGAGACCCTTGTCCACGGGATGAAGCCGAAGAGTTTCGTGCGAGGCGGCCTGGCATTATGGCGAAAGCCTGACTCGGCATAGATCGTCGCCATCAACACCGGGACCGGCACGCCGTATTCGCGCTCTGCCGCGTAGGCAGCCCTGCGCCAATTGTTGAAAAGACCATCTCGCTGCTCGAAAACCGCACAGGCGTTCCGGGTCTCTCTCGGCACCGTCCCGCAGCCGGCCAACAACAGGAGGACGACGACAAAAACGCAACGCATCGCGGAACCTCTCGTTTGCGAGAGGTTGATAAGACGTAAATCTTAAGGATCGGTTTTTATGCGTAGGCGAAGTGGGCTACCCCTCTCCTCGGGTTAGAATCCGAGCTCCCCCGCAGGCGGGGAGCGGGCGAATGACTCCGTTCGCCCCTTGCGGGGAGAAGGCGCCGGCAGGCAGATGAGCGGCGATCCGGAAGCGCTCGATCAGAGCGTACCGATCAGTTCGCGGTAGGCGGCCTCCGGGAAGGCTTTCAGCGTGCGCGTACGCACATTGCCGTTCATGCCGAGCGTGATAGCGAAGCGCGCAGCGACTGCGTCGTCAGGCGCTTCGCAGATCGCAACCATGTCGTGTTCGCCCATCGTCAGATAGAAATCCTTGAAGGAACCGCCCATTTCCTCGAGCTGCCTCCTTGCCGCATCGAGCCGCTTCGGCGACTCGCGCACGTTCCTGATACCCAGCTCGGTCCAATTGAGAAGCAGAACGTAAGTCGTCATCTCACACCTCCCGCAAAGCATCCCGCCTTCGGCCGAAGGCGCTCAAGGATGCCCTGTATCTGAAGAATACCGCAGCGCATTCGCGCACTCATATGCGGCCTCGGAACGCCAAGTTCCCGGCGATGGGAGGGAGCGACCTTCTCTGCCGCAACGCGCAAAGTATAAAGCATTTCGAGGAAAACGAGGTACGGTTTTGCGCCACGCCCTGCGCACAAAGAAAAGCCGGGCGCTAGATCCAGGCCCGGCTTCGTTACTTCTTGGAAGGTCCTGGGATCAGCTGTCCAGGAACGAGCGCAACTTGCGCGAACGGCTCGGATGCTTGAGCTTGCGCAGCGCCTTCGCTTCGATCTGCCGGATGCGTTCGCGGGTGACCGAGAACTGCTGGCCGACTTCTTCCAGCGTATGGTCGGTGTTCATGCCGATGCCGAAACGCATGCGCAGCACGCGCTCCTCGCGGGGCGTGAGCGAGGCGAGCACGCGCGTCGTCGTCTCGCGCAGATTCGCCTGAATGGCCGCGTCGATCGGCAACAGCGCATTCTTGTCCTCGATGAAATCGCCGAGATGCGAATCTTCCTCGTCGCCGACCGGCGTTTCGAGCGAGATCGGCTCCTTGGCGATCTTCAGGACCTTGCGCACCTTTTCGAGCGGCATGGCGAGCTTTTCCGCCAGTTCCTCCGGCGTGGGCTCGCGGCCGATCTCGTGCAGCATCTGGCGAGAGGTGCGCACGATCTTGTTGATCGTCTCGATCATGTGCACCGGAATGCGGATCGTGCGGGCCTGGTCGGCGATCGAACGGGTGATCGCCTGCCTGATCCACCATGTCGCATAGGTCGAGAACTTGTAACCGCGGCGATACTCGAACTTGTCGACCGCCTTCATCAGACCGATGTTGCCTTCCTGGATCAGATCGAGGAACTGCAGGCCACGGTTCGTGTACTTCTTGGCGATAGAGATCACCAGACGAAGGTTGGCCTCGACCATCTCCTTCTTGGCGATACGCGCTTCACGTTCGCCCTTCTGGACCATGGATACGATGCGGCGGAACTCGGCAATGGAAATGCCGGTCTCGGTGGCAAGGTTCTGGATCTCCTGGCGGATGTCGCGGATCGTCTGGTTTTCGGCCCTGGCAAACTCCTTCCAGCCCTTGCCGGCGAGATTGCTGATCGACTTCATCCAGTTCGGATCGAGCTCGGCGCCGGAATACTGCTCCAGGAACGCCTCACGCTTGACACCATAGGATTCGGCCAGGCGCAGGAGGCGGCCCTCGTTCTGCGTCAGGCGCTTGGAGATGTCGTAGAGCTGCTCGACCAGAGCGTCGATGCGGTTCTGGTTGAGCGACAGCGACTTCACGGCCTTGATCAGCTCGTCCTTCAGCTCCTTGTAGCGGCGCTCCTGCGCCGGCGACAGAGTGCCGGTCGCGGCAAGGCGCGCTTCCACCTGCTGGTCCTGCAGCTTACGGAGCTTCTTGTACGTTTCGGCGATGACGTCGAGCGTCTCCATCACCTGCGGACGCAGTTCCGCTTCCATCGCGGCGAGCGAGAGGTTCGACTCGTCGTCGTCCTCCTCTTCTTCTTCGGATGGCTGGCCTTCGCCGCCGACATTGGTGATGTCGTCGTCGTTCGCCGCAGCGCGGGTCTTGCGTACCTTTTCCTTCTCTTCCGCAGCCTTGCGGTCGGCTTCGATCTTTTCCGGGCTCTGGAACTGCGGTGCAGCCTTTGCCTCGGGGCCGGAATAGGTCGTCTCGAGATCGATGATCTCGCGCAGAAGGGTCTGACCCTCGTTCAGCTCGTCGCGCCAGATGATCAACGCCTGGAAGGTAAGCGGGCTCTCGCAAAGCCCGGCAATCATCGTTTCGCGGCCGGCCTCGATCCGCTTGGCAATGGCAATTTCGCCTTCGCGCGAGAGAAGCTCCACGGAGCCCATCTCGCGCAGATACATGCGCACCGGATCGTCGGTGCGATCGGTCGGCTCCTTCTTCTTGCTGGCTGCAAGCGCAGTGCCGCTGGCAGGCGCGAGTTCGCCGCCTTCGCTTTCGCCCTCGTCGGCGCCGTCATCGTCGTCGCTGGCGGCAGCCTCCTCGGCTTCCTCGTCCTCGATGACGTTGATGCCCATGTCGGAAAGCATGGACATCGTGTCTTCGATCTGCTCGGAAGTCACTTCTTCGGAGGGCAGAACGGAGTTGAGCTCGTCCATGGTCACATAGCCGCGCTTCTTGGCGGCCTTGATCATCTTCTTGACAGCATCGTCGGAAAGATCGAGAAGCGGACCGTCCGGTGCACCTTCACGTTCAACGTCGGCTTCTTCGTTTTCTTTGACTTTTGTTGCCATTTATTCGTCGCTTTCCTTGTCGCAACCGGCCGGCGCCCGGTAATCAATGCTACTCGGAGGTCCGGGCACGCCGCGTACCCGCCACCGATTATTTCCCCTGACGTAACGGGATGATATTTAATTCCTGATTAACCACGACAGCGATCGCGGTGAACGGGCAAGCTTCGACAGTCCTGCCACTGAAACGTCCCTGGCATGATTTCCTATCCGCCGTACCATGTCGCCATTTCTGCTTGAAATGGTGATTCCCAGAATTTTTGATCCCGTCAAGCATTTCCGGTGAAAAACCGCGCAAATCGGCAAAAAACGCTCATGGACGGGATTTTGCGCTGTTTATCAGCTTTCGCTCAACATGTAGGAGCGCCCCAAAGAAAGACAAGGGTTGCGCGATTTTTCCGGAAGAATCCTGATGGCAATCGATCGCGACCGCGACTCCGTCTACCAGTCCATCACCACCTTGCCGGAATTGCCCGAGCGCATCGCCTCGAAGCCGTCGCGAAAATCGTCGATGCCGATCCGGTGGGTGATTATCGGCGAGAGGTCGAGCCCGCCCTGGACGAAGGCGATCATCTTGTACCAGGTCTCGAACATTTCGCGGCCATAGATGCCCTTGAGGTTGAGCATCTTGAAGATGACCTTGTTCCAGTCGATTTCGAAGCCCGCCGGTGCAATGCCGAGGATCGCGATCTTGCCGCCATTGTTCATCTTGTCGATCATATCGCGGAACGCGGGCGCGGCGCCCGACATTTCCAGCCCGACATCGAAGCCCTCGGTCATGCCGATCACCCGCATGACGTCGGCAAGATTTTCCTTCGAAGCGTCGACGACGTGGTCGATGCCGAGCTTGCGCGCGAGATCCAGACGAACGGGGTTGATGTCGGTAATCACCACCTTGCGGGCACCGCAACGCTTGGCCACCAACGCTCCCATGATGCCGATCGGCCCGGCACCGGTGACCAGAACGTCCTCGCCGACGAGATCGAAGGAGAGCGCCGTATGCACGGCGTTGCCGAAGGGATCGAAGATTGCGGCGATCTCGTCCGGCACGTCGTCGGGGATCGACACGACATTATATTCGGGAAGGCAGACGAACTCGGCGAAGGAGCCGGGGCGATTGACGCCGACGCCGAGCGTGTTGCGGCAGAGATGCCCCCTGCCCGCGCGGCAATTGCGGCATTTGCCGCAGACGATGTGACCTTCTCCGGAAACGCGCTCGCCGACATGATGCTTGCTGACGGCCGGCCCGACTTCGACGACCTCGCCCATGAATTCGTGTCCGACGACCATCGGCACCGGGATCGTCTTCTCCGCCCATTGATCCCAGTTCCAGATGTGGACGTCGGTGCCGCAAATTGCCGATTTCCTGACACGGATCAGGACGTCGTTCGGGCCGACTTCCGGCACCGGCACGCGCTCCATCCAGAGGCCGACCTCCGGCTTCGTCTTGACGAGTGCCTTCATCATGTTGGTCATCGCTCGATCCTCGCCTGTGCCAATTAGATCACCTCCAGTTCGCGGCCCACCTCCTCGAAGACCGCGATCGCACGGCGGACATCCGCTTCGCTGTGCGCCGCGGACATCTGCGTGCGGATGCGGGCCTGCCCCTTCGGCACCACCGGGAAGGAGAAGCCCACGACGTAGACGCCCTTCTTCAGCATGCGCGCCGCCATCTCCTGTGCGAGCGCCGCATCTCCAAGCATGACCGGAATGATCGGATGGCCCTCGCCGGCAAGCGTGAAGCCTAGCCTGGACATCTCGCTCCGGAAGAGCGCCGCGTTTGCGTAAAGACGGTTGCGCAGAGCGTCGCCGTCTTCGATCAGCTCGAAAACCTTGAGAGAAGCGGCCGCGATGACGGGGGCGAGCGTATTGGAAAAGAGATAGGGCCTCGAGCGCTGGCGCAACCACTCGACGACATCGGCCTTCGCCGAGGTATACCCGCCCGAAGCGCCGCCGAGCGCCTTGCCGAGCGTACCGGTAATGATATCGACCCGTCCCTCGACGCCGCAATGCTCGGCGGAGCCGCGCCCATGCTTGCCGACGAAACCGACCGCATGGCTGTCGTCCACCATGACCATGGCGTGGTATTTCTCGGCCAGATCGCAGACGCCCTGGAGATTGGCGATGATGCCGTCCATCGAGAAGACGCCGTCGGTGGCGATCATCTTGAAACGGCTGCCTTCCGCCTTCTTCAGCTCCTCTTCCAGTGCTGCCATGTCGTTGTTGGCATAGCGGAAGCGCCTCGCCTTGGAGAGGCGCACTCCATCGATGATGGAGGCATGGTTCAGCGCATCTGAGATGATCGCGTCGTCCTCGCCGAGCAGCGTCTCGAACAAACCGCCATTGGCGTCGAAACAGGAGGAATAGAGGATAGTGTCCTCCATGCCGAGGAAGGAGGATATGCGCGCTTCGAGCTCCTTGTGTTCCTCCTGCGTGCCGCAGATGAAGCGCACCGACGCCATGCCGTAGCCGTAACGGTCGAGCGCGCTCTTCGCGGCTTCCGCAAGCTCCTCGCTGTCGGCGAGGCCGAGATAGTTGTTGGCGCAGAAATTCAGGACGCGCTCGCCGGAAGCGACTTCAATCTCGCCCGACTGCTTGGAGGTGATGACCCGCTCGGACTTATAGAGCCCGGCCCGCCTGAGGCTTTCGAGTTCCGAACGGAGATGGGAGAGGAAGGCCGTGGTCATGGGCTGCGTGCTTTCGAGACAGAACTTCATTTCACCAGTCTAGACGACTATCACGATGGCACTGCTCATGGAATCGGTTTCGATGCTGCGCCCACGCCCCACCGGGATGAGGGCGGTTCCATCATCCCGCTTCGACTTCAGCCCTCGAACGCCTCGATCACGGCGAGAAACGCTTCGCCATATCTCTCCCGCTTGCTCTCGCCGATACCGGGAACGTCGAGCAATTCGTCGAAATCGCGCGGGCGCCGCTTGGCGAGAGCGATCAAGGTCGTATCCGGAAAGACGACATAGGGCGGCACGTCCATCTCTCGGGCGAGAGAGAGGCGCTCGGACCGGAGCCGCTCGAACAGTTCGAGATCGGATCCCGCGAGGTCCGATCGTTCGCCGGTCGCCTTCGACCCGCGTGCGGCTTTGGCCTTGCCGGAACTCGGACGGTCCTTGCGGAAGAGCACCTGCCGTTCGCGGCGAAAGACGCTGCGGGCCTCGGGCTCGAGCTTCAACGCTCCGAAGGCGCCGTGGTCCACGGAGATCAGCCCGGCGGCGAGCAGTTGCCGGAAGATCGACTGCCAGGTGCGCGCCGGCAGGTCCTTGCCGGCCCCGAAGACCGGCATGTCGACATGGCCGAAGCGCTCCGTCTTCTCGTTCACGCTGCCCGTAAGCACATCGATCAGATGGCCGGTTCCGAAGCGCTCTCCGGTCCGGTAGACGGCGGCAAGCGCCTTGATCGCCGCTTCCGTGCCGTCCCAGGTCTCGACCGGCTTCAGGCAGGTGTCGCAATGACCGCAGCCGCCCGGATGAGCCTCACCGAAATGCGCGAGGATGGCCTGGCGCCGGCAGCCTGCCGTCTCGCAAATGGCAAGCAGCGAATTGAGTTTCGCCCGCTCGATGCGCTTGATTTCCTCGGGCGCACCGCCCTCGTCGATCATCCGCCGGCGCTGGATGACGTCGGCCATGCCATAAGCCATCCACACTTCGGAAGGCAGGCCATCGCGACCCGCCCTCCCCGTCTCCTGGTAGTAGGCCTCGACCGAGCCCGGGAGATCGAGATGGGCGACGTAGCGCACATTCGGCTTGTCGATCCCCATGCCGAAGGCGACGGTTGCGACGAGGCACAGATTCTCCTCCTTCAGGAATGCATCCTGATGGGCGTCGCGCGCCGCCCGCTCCATGCCGGCATGATAGGGAAGTGCACGGATGCCCTGTGCATCGAGCCATTCCGCCGTGTCCTCGACCTTCGCGCGCGACAGGCAATAGACGATGCCGCTTGCATCCTTGAAGCGCGACAGGAAGCGCAGCAATTGCTGGCGAGGCTGATCGCGTTCCACGATCTCATAGGCGATATTCGGTCGGTCGAAGCTGGAGGTGAAAACACGCGCGCCGCCGAGTGCCAACCGCTCGATCATATCGTCGCGCGTATGGGGATCCGCGGTGGCGGTAAGCGCGATGCGCGGCACGCCGGGAAAGCGCTCGGCGAGGCAGCCGAGACCGCGATATTCCGGGCGGAAGTCATGTCCCCATTGCGATACGCAATGGGCCTCGTCGATCGCGAAAAGGGCAATGTCGGCATCGGCGATCATTTCGGCGAAGCCATCGGTGACGGCGCGCTCCGGCGTCACGTAGAGGAGATCGAGTTCGTCTCTCGAAAGAGCGCGGCGGACCGCGATCGCCTCGTCCCGCGTCAATGAAGAGTTGAGTGCCGCGGCCCGGATGCCGAGCTGCTTCAGCGCCTCCACCTGGTCGCGCATCAGGGCGATCAGCGGCGAAACGACGATGCCGACGCCCCGGCGGCAGAGCGCCGGGATCTGAAAGCAGAGCGATTTTCCCGCCCCCGTCGGAAAGAGCACGACGGCGTCGCCACCGGCAACCACATGGTCGACGACCGCCTGCTGCTGGCCGCGGAAGGTGGAATAACCGTAGATACGCTTCAGGAGATCGAGGGGATTGCTGAGGCCTTCCGTTTCGAACAGGCGGGCGGTGTTGTGGCTTTCGGGCATGGAATCGCTTTCATCGGGAGCACGCAGTATGGAGTTCGCGGCTGATTGAAGGCAAACCGGCTCGGGCCGCTGCTCAACCGGCCCGTCGTGAGAGTATCGGCTAACGAGCCGCCGGGCCCTTGACGCGGCCGGAAAGCACGCCGAAGCCTTCGATGATCGCTTCGAGCTTGTCCATCCGGTGAAGCTCGAGCTGCACCTCCTCCATGGCGCGCACGAGCCGCTGACCCTGCTCCACGTCTTCGGACGCCGTGGCTTCCGCGATCTCGCGCTCGAGTTCCCGCTTCTGCCAGAGCAGCGCCTTCGTCCGCCGATGAAGCGTCAGGGCCTGAAGGTAACCTTCGCGTGCATCCTCCGGAGCCGCCGCCGCCGTTGCGGTCCAGAGCCGCGCATAGCGCACCTGCCGGTCCAGAGCGGCGATCAGCGTGGAGAATCCCTCCGCCTCGAGCTGCTCCATGAGGGTTTCCCGCGTGAGCCGCAATCCGTTCGCCGCCGCCGCGTTCAGAACCGCAGCCCAGCAGCGCTGCAGATCACGGTGGTCGAACTCGATCGTGGCAATCTCGTCATACTCGTCGAACAGCAATTGCGGATGATTGACGATCGTCAACGCAAGCACGCTCTCGCGAAGTACCGGCGGGCGAAGCGAGCCGCGGGCCTTCAGCATCTGATTGAGTTTGGAACTGCCGGCGGTCCCAGCCTCCACGGCCGCGCCCATGACCGGGTTGGGAGCCGGCGACCAGCCCCTGCCACCCTGCCTGCCCGCCTGCCTCCCGGCTCGCTCGAACGGCCGCCTTTCGCCTCTGAACGGCGCGCTCCCCTGAAGAAACGCATTCAGGCGGTCGCGCATGTCCTGCCCATAATGGCGGCGCACGCTCTCGTCGGCGATTACCGAGGTCACCTGCCGCAGCCGCGCTTCGAGTTCGGCGCGTTTTTCCGGCGTGTCGAAATCGCCGCCCTGCACCTCGCGCTGCCAGACCATGTCGGCGAGCGAGCGGGCATTGGCGAGCACCTTGTCGAAAGGCTCGCGTCCGTCATGGCGCACCACATCGTCCGGGTCCTTGCCCTCCGGCAACAGGGCAAAGCGCACGGACCGGCCAGGCTTCAAATGGGGCAGCGCGAGATCGACGGCCCGATGGGCGGCGCGCACGCCGGCGCCGTCGCCGTCGAAGCAGAGCACCGGCTGGGTCGTCATCTTCCATAAGAGATCGAGCTGATTTTCGGTCAGCGCCGTGCCGAGCGGCGCAACGGCATTTTCTATCCCCGCCTGATGAAGCGCGATCACGTCCATATAGCCTTCGACGGCAATGATCGTGCCTGCGCCGTCGGCACCCTGCGAAGCCCGCCGGGCGCGGGCGAAATTGAAGAGCACATTGCCCTTGTGAAAGAGCTCGGTCTCGTTGGAGTTCAGATATTTTGCCGGGGCGTCCGGCGACATGGCGCGGCCGCCGAAGGCGATCACCTTTTCTCGGGCGGACGGGATCGGGAACATGATCCTGTCGCGGAAGCGGTCGTAGGAAACCGGAATGTCGTCGCCGTGCACGACGAGGCCGCAGGCCTCGATCTGCTCCTTGCCAATACCCTTTCCGGCGAGAAACTCCTTCAGCGCATTGCGGCTGTCGGGTGCAAAGCCGAGACGGAACGTCTCGATCGTGCGGCCGGTCAGTCCGCGCTCGCGCAGATAGGCGCGCGCCTTTGCCCCGTTCGCCGTCTGAAGCTGATCCTGAAAAAACTGCGTCGCCAGTTCCATGACGTCGAGCAGGCTCGTACGTTCCCGCTCGCGCTGCTCGGCCTGCGGGTCCGGCTGCGGCATCGGGACGCCCGCCAAATCGGCGATCTGCTGCACGGCTTCCGGAAAACTCAGGCCCTCGAGCTCGGTCAGGAAGCGGAAATGATCGCCGGAAACGCCGCAGCCGAAGCAATGATAGCGGCCCTTGCGATCCTCGCAGTGGAAGCTCGGAGATTTCTCGCCGTGGAACGGGCAACAGGCCCAATAATCGCCGCGCGGAACATTGGTCTTGCGCCGGTCCCAGGTGACGCGCTTGCCGATCACGTCCGAAATGGGGACGCGGTCGCGTATCTCGTCGAGGAAGGACGGTGAAAAGCGCATGGTTACCTCTACCGCATGTCGCCCGAGCCCGTGCAGCGGCTTCGGGCAACGACATGCATGCAAACCTCCATATAAGCGGCATGGCCGAAGGAAGCCACAGGCAGCCTGCGCCTTGCCCGCTATTCACAGGCACGGGCTCAAGCCAAGGAGGTAACGCTTGTCGGCCGGCGCGGCGCGGGTCGTTTGCCGTCAGCGGCCTTAAGGAATGCGCGCCCGCCGGAGCGGGCGCTGCGGCTTACTTCAGGAGGTCCTTGACCACCCCGGAGGCCTTGCCGAAGTCCATCTTGCCGGGATAACGCTCCTTCAGGGCGTTCATGCACTTGCCCATGTCGCGCAGCCCGTGCGCACCGATTTCCGCGACGGTCTTGGCGCAGACTTCCTTGACCTTTTCCTCGGAAAGCTGCTCCGGCAGAAACTGGTTGATGATGGCGATTTCCTGCCGCTCCTGCTCGGCAAGCTCCGGCCGGCCGCCCTCGTCATAGACTCGGGCCGATTCCTCGCGCTGCTTGATCATCTTCGCGAGGATCTGCAGGATCTCGTCGTCGCCGACCGGGTCCTTGCCGTGGCCGCGATTGGCGATGTCGCGGTCCTTGATCGCAGCCTGGATGAGCCGGACGGTCGAGATGCGCCGGGTATCCTTGGCCTTGAGGGCTTCTTTCAGTGCATTGGCGAAATGCTCGCGCATGTCTTAACTCCATGTCGAAACCGACCCCAGGGCTCTATCTGCGGGGCCGGTTCGATGCGTCCTTTTGTCATCGTCTTAAACCAGTGCGGCAGGCACAATCAAACGTCTTTGGCAACCGATTGAATTATAACGCATTTTATTTCGGAACAATTCACAGCGTCTGGTTGACCTTGCCAGAGCCTTTGGCTATTTTCCGGCACCTGCACGTACATCGGCATGAACTTTCTCCCGCGGGGTTTCCGCGCGCCATGCCGCATGCGATCTGAAATGGCCCTGAACCGACCGGCTTTCAAGCCTCGCTTTCGGCCACAACGGGATAGAGACGATGACCGCGACACCCGCATGGACAATCCAGAAACCCACTGCCCTGCTCGTTCTGGCCGACGGCACGGTGATCGAAGGCAAGGGCATCGGCGCGACCGGTAAGGTTCAGGCCGAGGTCTGTTTCAACACGGCGTTGACCGGGTACCAGGAAATCCTGACCGATCCCTCCTATCTCGGCCAGATCGTCACGTTCACCTTCCCGCATATCGGCAATATCGGCGCCAATGACGAGGACATCGAGGATCTTACGCCTGCCGCCCGCAACGGTGCCGTCGGCGTCATCTTCAAGGCCGACATCACCGAGCCCTCCAACTACCGCGCCGCCAAGCACCTCGACGCCTGGCTGAAGGCGCGCGGCATCATCGGGCTCTGCGGCATCGACACGCGGGCGCTGACGGCCTGGATCCGCGAAAACGGCATGCCCAACGGCGTCATCGCCCACGACCCGGCAGGCGTCTTCGACGTCGAGGCGCTGAAAGCCGAGGCAAAGGCCTGGAGCGGCCTCGAAGGCCTCGACCTCGCCAAGGTCGCCACGTCCGGGCAGTCCTATCGCTGGAACGAGAAGCCGTGGGTCTGGAACGAGGGCTACTCGACGCTGGGCGAGACCGACGCCGCTTATCACGTCGTGGCTCTCGACTACGGCGTCAAGCGCAACATCCTGCGCCTCTTCGCCGGTCTGAACTGCCGTGTCACCGTCGTTCCGGCGCAGACGAGCGCCGAGGAAGTCCTCGCGCTCAAGCCGGACGGCATCTTCCTGTCGAACGGCCCGGGCGACCCGGCCGCGACGGGCGAATATGCCGTGCCGGTCATTCAGGACCTTCTCAAGACGGATATCCCGGTCTTCGGCATATGCCTCGGCCACCAGATGCTGGCACTGGCGCTCGGTGCCAAGACCGAGAAGATGCACCAGGGACACCACGGCGCCAACCACCCGGTCAAGGACCACACCACCGGCAAGGTTGAGATCGTTTCGATGAACCACGGCTTCGCGGTCGATGCGAACTCGCTTCCGCAAGGTGTTGAACAGACTCACATCTCGCTCTTCGACGGCACCAATTGCGGCCTGCGCGTCGGCGGCAGGCCGATCTTCTCCGTCCAGCATCACCCGGAAGCGTCGCCAGGACCGCAGGACAGCCACTACCTCTTCCGCCGCTTCCTGAATCTCATTCGCGAGAAGAAGGGCGAACCGGCACTCGCCGAGCGCTGAGTTCTTCTAAAGGCCCGCCTCGTGCGGGCCTTCTTGCATCAGCCGTCGACGAGACGCTCGGCGATGAAATCGACCGTTGCCCGCACGGAGGGGAGCTGCCCGCGCCGGTGCGGCATCAAGATCGTCGTCATCACTTTGCCGGCGGTCCACTCCGGAAGAATGCGGACAAGCGTGCCGCTTTCGATCTCCTGCTGGCAAAGCTTGCCGGGCAAGGTGGTGATGCCGAGACCCGCGAGCGCAGCTTCTCGCAGGACGCGGGATTCGTCGGCCACGAAACGCGGCCTCGGCGAGACCGACACGGTCGCCCCATCGGCGCGCTCCATCACCCAGCCTTCGGACGCCAGCGACGTGAGCAGCCCATCATGACGATCGAGGTCCTCCGGGCGTTCGGGAGTGCCGTTCCCTCGCAAATAGAGCGGTGAGGCGACGATCAGCTTAGCCTGAAATCCGACGCGGCGCTGGACGAGGCCCGAATCCGGCAGCGGTGCGAAATGGTCTCTCACCGCAAGATCGAAGCCTTCCTGGATGACGTCGACAAAGCGGTCCGTCGCATGCAGCGTCACCCGCAGTTTCGGATAGGCAAGTGCGAGCTGCGGCAGGAGCGGCGCCAGGGATAGCTGCGCGGTCGGCACCGAAGCCGTGATCCTCACCGTGCCGCTCGGTTCGGCAAGTCTGCCCCTGACGATATTCTCCGCCGCTTCCGCCTCGATCATCATCGCCGCCGCGTGGCGATAGAAATCCTTGCCGGTTTCGGTCACAGCGAAATGACGCGACGTGCGGTTGATCAACCGGGCGCCGAGATCCTTTTCCAGTTCGGCCACGCGCTTGCTGAGCGTGGATTTCGGCAGGTTCAGCGCTCGCGCGGCCGGCGCGAAACCCCCGTGGTCCACGACGTGAACAAAGAACGTGAAATCGTTGAGATTGGCCATGGCTTTCTATCATCCACAAGCGTGAACGATAGATCCACGCAGAGCCATCTAGCACAAGTTCGTCCACAGATGCATCTGTTGGTCATCATTATTGAACCGAAAGGAAACGAACATGGGCAACTATCAGGGAAAGAAGGCGATCGTCATCGGCGGGACCCATGGCATGGGCCTGGCGACCGTGAGACGGCTTGTCGAAGGCGGCGCCGAGGTACTGCTCACGGGCCGCAATGAGAGCAACCTCGCCCGCATCAGGGAAGAGTTCGGCCCGCGCGTGCATGCACTGCGCTCGGACATCGCCGATCTCAACGAAATCGCCGTGCTCGGTGCGACCGTCGGTCAGACGCTCGGAGCGATCGATCTCCTGCACATCAATGCCGGCGTCTCTGAGCTCGAGCCCTTCGATCAGGTGAGCGAGGCCTCCTATGACCGCCAGTTTGCCGTCAACACCAAGGGCGCCTTCTTCACCGTGCAGCGGCTGACGCCTCTGATCCGCGAAGGCGGATCGATCGTCTTCACCTCCTCCGTCGCCGACGAGGGTGGCCATCCGGGCATGAGCGTCTATAGCGCGAGCAAGGCGGCACTCGTCTCCTTCGCATCCGTGCTCGCCGCCGAGCTTCTGCCGCGCGGTATCCGGGTCAACAGCGTCAGCCCCGGCTTCATCGACACGCCGACCAAGGGCGTCGCCGGCATCACCGAAGCCGAGCGCGCCGAGTTCAAGACGCTCGGCGACAACATCACGCCGATGAAGCGCAACGGCACCGCGGATGAAGTGGCACGCGCCGTGCTCTTCCTCGCCTTCGAGGCGACCTTCACGACCGGCGCGAAACTCGCCGTCGACGGCGGCCTGGGCCAGAAGCTCTCGACCGCCGCCTGAATGATTTCGAGAAAGGTACGATCCATGAGCAGCATTTCAGTTCTCGGCATGGGCGCCATGGGGACGGCGCTTGCACGCACGCTTCTCAAGAACGGCCATAGCGTCACGGTCTGGAACCGGACGCGATCGCGCGCCGAGCCGCTTGCCGGTGCCGGTGCGAAGATCGCGGAAAGCCCGGCCGAAGCGATTGCAGCGAGCGAACTCGCCATCCTCTGCCTCGTCGATTACCCCGCCGCACGTGCGGTCCTGGAACAGGCGGAGGAGGCGCTTGCCGGCCGTGACCTCCTCAACCTGACCAACGGCACGCCGGGTGACGCCAGGGAACTCGGCACGTGGCTGGCGGCCAAGGCAGCGATCTATCTCGACGGGGGGATCATGGCGATCCCGCCGATGATCGGCGGGGCCGGCGCCCTGATCCTTTACAGCGGCTCGCGTGCGCTATTCGATCGGCACAGTTCGGCCCTCGAAGCCCTTGCCGAAAGCCGTCACCTTGGCGAAGACGAGGGATTGGCTTCGCTCTACGACATAGCGCTGCTGTCAGGCATGTACGGGCTCTTCTCGGGCTTCCTGCACGCGAGCGCGCTGGTGACCAGCGCCGGAGGCAAGGCCGTCGACTTCCTGCCGCTGCTCCTGCCTTGGATCGAGGCGATGAGCGGTACCCTGCCCGACCTCGCCGGCAAGATCGATAGCGGCATGCATGGCCGCGATGTCGTCTCCAACATCGCCATGCAGAAGATCGCGCTCGCGAACATCGTGAGGGCAAGCGAAGAACAGGGCGTCGCCCCCGATTTCATGCAACCCATGTTGCGGCTGGCGGGCGACCGCGTCGACAGTGGGGGCCACGGCGACGACATCTCCGCCGTCGTCGAAGTGATCCGGAAGCGAAAGTGATTCTGTTTCAACGGGGTAGGACTGCTGCTTGAATCGGACTGGCAGATCGCTGAATCAAGCTCTGAACATGAAAAAGCCCGCCGTTGCAGCGGGCTCTTTCATGTGGGTCTGCAGGAGCATTACCTGCAGGCGGCGCAAAAGCGCTGGATGCGGCGGCAAGCCTCCTCCAGCAGCGCCTCGGAGGTTGCGTAGGAGATGCGGAAGTTCGGGCCGAGGCCGAAGGCCGAGCCGTGGACCACAGCCACGCCTTCCGTCTCCAAAAGCTCGGAGACGAAATCCTCGTCCGTTTCGATGACCTTGCCCGAGGGCGCGGTCTTGCCGATCAACCCGGCGCAGGACGGATAGACGTAGAAGGCGCCTTCCGGCGTCGGGCAGGAAATGCCCTTGGCCTGGTTCAGCATCGAGACGACGAGATCGCGGCGGCCCTGGAAGATCTCCTTGTTGCGCCCGATGAAATCCTGCGGGCCGTTGAGCGCCTCGACGGCCGCCCACTGCGCGATCGAGGCGGCGCCCGAAGTCTGCTGGCCCTGGATCATGTCCATCGCCTTGATCAGATGAAGCGGCCCGGCCGCGTAGCCGATGCGCCAGCCGGTCATCGCGTAGGCCTTGGAGACGCCGTTCATCGTCAGCGTGCGTTCGTAGAGGCCGGGCTCGACTTCGACGGGGGTCGCAAATTTGAAGTCGCCATAGGTCAGGTGCTCGTACATGTCGTCCGTCAGAACCCAGACATGCGGATGCTTCATGAGGACGTCCGTGAGCGCCTTGAGCTCCTCATGCGAATAGGCCGCGCCCGAGGGGTTGGACGGCGAGTTGAAGACGAACCACTTGGTCTTCGGCGTGATCGCGCGGTCGAGATCCTCGGCCTTGAGCTTGAAATTGTTCTCCTGCTTGGTCGAGACGAAGACGGGTGTGCCGCCGCACAGCGCCACCATTTCCGGATAGGAGACCCAGTACGGCGCCGGGATCACGACTTCGTCGCCCGGGTTGAGCGTCGCCATGAAGGCGTTGAAGAGAATCTGCTTTCCGCCGGTGCCGACGATCGTCTGCGCCGCGGTGTAGTCGAGATTGTTCTCGCGCTTGAACTTCTTCGCAATGGCTTCGCGCAGTTCCGGAATGCCGGAAACCGGCGTGTACTTCGTCTCGCCGCGATCGATCGCGTCGATCGCGGCCTTCTTGATGTTGTCAGGCGTGTCGAAGTCCGGCTCCCCTGCGCCGAGGCCGATGACATCGCGGCCTTTCGCTTTCAACTCGCGGGCTTTCTGCGAAACAGCGATGGTGGCGGACGGCTTTACACGGGAAAGGGCATCGGCAAGGAAGGCCATGGTGTGTTTCCTGATCGTTTCGAGACGGCGTGAGACGCTACGGAACGGAAAACCGGGGTTCCCTGAGCGGTTAGGTCTATGTCGAAAGACGCCCGGTCTTGCAAGCGCCTCAGGCGAAAAACGGCGGCAAGTCAGCGCAAAATGCGTCACCATGACAAAGTTTCATGGGTGCAATCAAAGCAATCGATCGAAACCGGATTGCCTCGTGCGGACGAGCGGCTGCCGGCGCACCATCGGTCGACGCGCCTCCGCCCGGATACTACCGTGCTTTTTCGCGGCCGAGACGTGCCTTTTTTTCGCCACAACAACTGTCTCAGCGCGCCGCAATTCCGTCCCGCAAGAGCCGATTTCCAAGCGCCAATTCGCGATGCGGATGCATCGGCATCTTGGGGGTATGCTATGTTTCTCGATGATGAAGTCGCCGCCTCGCGCACCCGCCGCAACGAGGCACGCTGGGGTTTCTATATCGCGCTCGCCGCACTTGCGGCCTGCATCGTGATGGTCCTCGGATTGATGACGCAGGTGACGACGCAAGCCGACAGCGGGCAGCAGCCCGCGACGGCCCACGTCCAGTCCGAAGCCGCGCGCCATGGCTGACAACGATAACGCGTCGCATCCGAACGCCGACCTCTTCGCACGACTGTCGGCGATCCAGACAATCGTCGTTGCGATTGTCGCCCTATTCGCCCTTGCCGGCCTGATGCTCGTCGGCAAAGGCTTCTACGTGAAGGCCAAAGACGAGGTCGCGCAGTATCTGCTCCAGCAAAACTCCGGAGGACGACATCGTCCGGCGACGGAAAGCGAACCCCAGCCGACGCGCCTCGAGGCGATCCGAGAAGCGCCGGGACCGCTCACCACAGGATCGGTGCGATAAAGCCGTTTTGATCCGATTTGACTTGAAGGCCCGTGCGTGCCGCTCCAGTTTGCGCGTTGCTCGCGCGTTCGGACCTCCGAGACGGCACGATGCATTTGCTCAGACGGACGGACCGGAGGAATGCAATGCGGCACTCGCGCTGGAATACTGGCGGCTCAAGGGACATCGGAACAGTGTTTACATTCTCGACGGCGGCTGCAGTCTCGCTCTTTCTGGCCTTCGCCTCTTCCCCTGCCGCTGCGCAGGAGAGGCGCGAATTTTCCACGCAGACAGGAACCGTTCTCGTCGAGACGCTTGCCTCGGGGCTGGAGCATCCCTGGGCGGTCGAAGCCATGCCCGACGGGGCGCTGATCGTCACCGAACGACCCGGCCGGCTGCGCATCCTGCGCGACGGCAAGCTGTCGGCTGCGATCAAGGGGGTGCCGAAAGCGGCCGCTCACGGCCAGGGCGGTCTTCTGGACGTCGCCCTCGATCGGCAATTTGCGACCAACAGGACACTCTATCTCACTCTTTCCGTCCGTGGTGATGGTGGCTACGGCACCGTTCTCGTGCGGGCGGCTCTTTCGCAGGACGAGCAGAGCCTGAGGGATATGAAGGAGATCTTCCGGATGAACAGGTTCACCCGGAAGGGGCAGCACTTCGGCTCGCGCATCGCCATCGACAAGGACGGCAGCCTGTTCTTCGGCATCGGCGATCGCGGCGAAGGCGAGCGCGCCCAGGACCCGCGCGACCATGCCGGTTCGATCCTCCACATCAACGCCGACGGCAGCATTCCCGCCTCCAATCCCTATCGCGGCGGCACCGGCGGCCTGGCCGAGATCTGGTCCATAGGGCACCGCAACCCCCAGGGTATCGCCTTCGATCCCGAAGACGGCAAGCTTTTGACCGTCGAGCACGGCGCGCGCGGCGGCGACGAGGTGAACAACCCGCAGCCCGGCAGAAACTACGGCTGGCCGGTGATCACCTTCGGCAAGGATTATTCCGGAGTGGAGATCGGTGAGGGCACCGCGAAGGAAGGTCTTGAGCAGCCGCTCTTCTATTGGGACCCATCGATCGCGCCCGGCGCGATCGCCGTTTATCGCGGCCAAATGTTTCCGGAGTGGAACGGCGACCTTTTGATCGCGGCACTGAAGTACCAGTTGCTTGCCCGCCTGGACCGCGACGAGACCGGCGCCGTGACCAACGAGGAACGGCTGTTCGACGGCGAATTCGGCCGCATCCGCGACGTCATCGTCGCTTCCGACGGGGCACTGATCATGGTCACCGACGAGGAGGACGGCGCAGTGCTCAGGGTCTCCAAAGCTCCGACGCAATGAGTCCGCTACGGAACGGCTGCCCAGCCTGACGGCGACACGGAGCGGCTTGCCCGAAAAAAACGCAACTGATAGAGCGAGGTCGCAATCACCTGAGCAGCATGGCTTCGGAGTGATTCTCGAAAGTCGCGGAATATGGCGCGAAGATCGCGCGCCTCCCGTGAGCAGGACCACGACCCGGAGCCAGCGGTGACTCGCATTCAAGCCAATCTCTTCCTCCTGTTCTCCGGTGCAATCTGGGGTGCGGGCTTCGTAGCGCAGTCGACGGCGATGGACGCGATCGGACCGCTCTGGTTCATCGGCCTGCGCTTTGCGATCGCGACACTCGTGGCACTGCCCCTGGCGCTCCTTGAAAACAGGCAGGCCGCTGCGCCCTTGCCGCGCAACGCCATGCGCAACTTCGTCTTCGTCGGACTGGCGCTTTTCGGCGGAGCCGTCACGCAACAATACGGCCTCCTCACCACCACCGTCACCAATTCCGGCTTCCTGACCGGGCTCTACGTGGTATTCGTCCCGGTACTGACTGTCGTCTTCCTGCGCCGCCGGCCGCACTGGGTCATCTGGCCGGCCGCCCTGCTCGCGGCTTTCGGCATCTTTCTCCTGAGTGGCGGCGCGCTTTCGGCGCTGACCGGCGGAGACATGCTGACGATCGTCTGTGCCCTGTTCTGGGCGGTTCAGCTGATGTTGGTCGGCTTATTCGCTCCGGCCACGGGCCGGCCGATGCTCCTGTCGATGACGCAGTTCGCCGTCTGTGCCGTTGCAGGCTGCGCACTGGCCGGGCTGCTCGAGCCGCTGAGCCTTGACGCGATCAGCGGCGCCCTCCCGCAGATCCTCTACGCCGGGATCTTCTCGAGCGGCATCGCGTTCATCTGCCAAGTCGTCGGCCAACGCTATACGACGGCGCCGCAGGCTGCCATCTTCCTCTCGAGCGAAGCGCTCTTCGCCGCCCTGTTCGGGGTGCTGCTGCTCGGAGAGACCATCACTCCGGTCGGCTACGTCGGCTGCGCCGTCATCTTCCTGGCCATGCTTGCGGTCGAGCTCGTGCCGGAACTGACGAAGAAACGCGGCGAGGCCGCCGAAGCTGCTGTCTGAACAGCGGTTTCTGCTGGCCGTTCCGTGCAATTTCTCCGCGCGGTTCGCATCGGGGTTAATACTACTAATACTCTCGGAAACCCCTCAATTTTGCTTGGAACTGTGAATTGCGCTTGAGTCGGCAATATATCCTGCAGTTTTTCTGTAGGCCTGCAGGCCATGGCCCCTCGCACCCGTGCGCTGCGTGAACGACGAGCGATATCAGGCGCTTGGACCGAGAAACCAGGCTGCACAAAGTTGCGGCATACCCATGAGCGACGCAATTTGGCGCAAATGATCCAGCCGCATCCCGATCCTTGGTTGAAAAGCTTTGAATTCAACAGCTTGCGATGCTTTTTGAACAGGCGAGTCAAAACGACCAACTGACCTCTTTTTGAGCAATGAGAAGACGCAATACCTCGTCAGAAAAGTTTTGCTTGCCAATTCAAAATAAACCCATCACTCTTACTGTGTTCGGGCAATCTGCGAACACGGGAAGATCTTGAATAAAAGCGGGCCGGAGACGCAACCCACTCCGGGCGGCCAACGGGGGGAGGCTGTTATTCCTTCCTGCGGCTGGTCGCGATAACCAGGACCCTTTCCTCAATTGTCGAGAACTGCCCCCACGCCCATACCGGGCAAAACTGCAATGCTGCCCGCAACGCGGGTGGAGAGAAAAGGACCTGACGCATGGCCGAGACTGGCACTGTAAAATTCTTCAACACAGACAAGGGCTTTGGCTTCATCAAGCCTGAGAACGGTGGCGCGGACATCTTCGTGCATATTTCTGCCGTGCAGGCCTCGGGCCTCAGCGGCCTCACGGAAAACCAGAAGGTATCCTTCGACACCGAGCCGGATCGCCGCGGCAAGGGACCGAAGGCGGTCAACCTGCAGATCGTCGGCTAACGCTGTTCTCTGCTGAAAGTTAAGTTCGAGCCCGGCAGTTTTGCCGGGTTTTTTCGTTCAGGCTCCGTTCAGTTTGGCTTATATAGACTTTGTTCATCATGAAATCCGGAAACCATCCGGTCGCATGCATAGGATTGAAGCCCATGAACAAATTCATCAAAGCAGCCGTCCTGTCGGTCGCCGCGGCCGCCATCGTTATCCCGACCTTCGGCACCGCCCAGGCAGGGCACCGCCATCGCAATAACGACGATGCATGGGTAGCGGGCGCCGTCGGCTTGGCCGCAGGCGCGCTCATCGGCAGCGCGATCGCTTCGCCGCCGCCGCCGCGCTATTATGGCGAGCGGGTCTATATCGATCCGGAGCCCGACTATTACGAGCCCCGCCCCGTCTATCGTCCGCGCCCGGTTTATCGGCCCGTCTATCGTCCTGTGGCGGTCGAGACCTACGGCCTCGAGCCCTGGACACCGGCTTGGTATCGCTATTGCTCGCAGCGCTATCGCTCGTTCGATCCGGACACCGGAACCTTCGTCGGCTATGACGGCCGCAGCCATTTCTGCAACGCCGGCTGAAAACGCGTATGAACCGAAAGGGCGCATGACTGGAAAAGTCATGCGCCCTTTTCTATTCGCACCGCTCGTCAAAGACCGCGGAGAAACGGATTGCTGCGTCGCTCTTCACCGATCTGCCCGCCCGGTCCGTGGCCGCAGATGAAGCCCACATTGTCCCCGAGCGGCAGTATCTTGTCCCGGATCGAATCCAGAAGCTGCTGATGATTGCCGCCCGGCAGGTCGGTGCGGCCGATGGAGCCGTGAAAAAGCACGTCGCCGACATGGGCGAAGTTTTGTGCCCGGTTGAAATAGACCACATGACCGGGCGCGTGGCCGGGGCAATGCAAGACCTCGAAGACGTGGTTGCCGAAGGAGACGGTATCGCCCTCTTCAAGCCAGCGGTCTGGTACGACGTTCTGAACCTTCATCGCGAGGCCGAAGCGCTCCGCCTGATCCTCCAGCCGTTCGAGCAGCGGAAGGTCGTCCTTGTGGGGTCCGACAATGTCGAGCCCCAGTGCTTCTTTCAATTCCTTGGCGCCGCCGGCGTGATCGATGTGACCATGTGTGAGCCAGATAGCCTTCAACGCGATGCCGTTCTCGCGGATCGTCTGCAGGATGATGTCGACGTCGCCGCCGGGATCGACGACCACGCCTTCCTTGGTCTCGCTATCGAACAGGACCGTACAGTTCTGCTCGAAATGCGTTACCGGGATAATGCCTGCCTGTAACATCGGACCATGCCTCGCTCTTGCTCGTGAGGTAGCCTGGAAGTGAGAAGCCCTTCCCGATCCAGGCCGTTTTCCCAGCTATAGCGATAAGCGAGCGGTATGACAGCGCAAATCAGCGCAGGGCCACGATTTCCGAAGCCGGCGGCGAATAGTGCACCGTCGCGAGCAACAGCACCGAAACCACGAGCTTGGCTGTCACGACGACCACCACCAGCGGACGCAACCGTTTGGCGGCAAGCTTGGCATCGTCCGAAATCTCACCTTGCATCTCGTCACTCCCGGCTTGGAGCCATCCTGTGTCGGATAGAAATCGATAATTCAGCCGCGCCTTGCCGGCCAACAATAGAGCGAAGACTTCGTCGGCTTCCTTCAGTCCGGGCAACGCTTGGCGACGGCAATATGTTTCATCCCTGCATTTCGTGATGTGACGGGGGAACATCCCTGCAGCGCGGCGCGTTCTGGCCTGCAAATGAAGGAACAAGATGATGAAGACCCTCTCTCCAACTCTGTTCAAAGCGGCCCCGCTCAGAGCGGCTTTGGCAGCCGGCGCGATGCTCGCCGCCATTCCCGCAGCCCATGCCGAAATGAGCGCAACGACGCTGACGGACCTCAATGTGCGTGCGGGACCCGGCCCGCAATATCCTGCGGTCGGTGTCGCCACGCGCGGCAGTGCTGCCGTGCTCGACGGCTGCATGGAGGGAAGCAACTGGTGCCGCATCGACGTCAACGGCTTGCGCGGCTGGGCTTACGCCCGTTACCTGGCCACGGACATGGGCGGTACGACAGCCGTTATCCAGGAACGCCGCACGGAGCTCTCGGTCCCGACGGTCGCCTATGAGGGCGAGACCGTGGTGGCGCCGTCCGAACCGCTCGAACTGGTGGGTCCGGTCGAGCAGGTCGAAGCGGTGACTCCGCCTCCTACGGTCCGCACCTATATCACCGAGAACCCGGTCGACACCGTCTATGTAGATGGAGAGGCCGTCGTCGGTGCCACGCTGCCGAACACGGTGGCCGTCCAGCCAATTCCCGACTACGAGTATCAGTACGTGACCATTAATGGCCAGCCCGTCCTTGTCGATCCGGGGACAAGAAGGGTTGTCTACGTCTATCGCTAATCGTCAGGCGAAAAGCGGGAAAGCACAGTGGCGCAGCGTCAATTTAAGAACGCTGCGTCATGGCGAATCACCCGTCGGAAGCGCGCCGGCAGGAGAGAGCACGAGCGATGCCGCTTCGAGGATCCTCGTGCGCTCGCGCGCGCCCGAAATAAATTCCCGAAACAACTCAAGCGACTATCCCACAGGCCCGCTTCCGGATCGCCGCCTGTGGCCAACACCAGTGGTGGCAAAATTGACAATTCTCCCCGTCGCCTTCAACCTTCCCGTGCCGGATTGTCCGGTATGTCGCGGCTCTGGATGAGGGGTCGCAGGACGGAGGGATCGATGGAAGCATTAGTGCCTATCATTACCCAGTTGATTGCGGGGGCAGCTGGCGGAAACGCCGCCAGCGCCATGCTGAAGCAGCAGGCATTCGGAGTCGTGGCACGCACGATCGTCGGTGCCATCGGCGGCCTCGGCGGCGGGTTCCTGATCCAGATGCTTGGCGGAGAGGCCGCCGCGACCGGTCTGGCCATGCAGGCAATCGGCGCTCTCGTCGGCGGCGGCGTTCTCAACGGCATTGTCGGGCAGTTCGTCGGCAAGCAGGCGTGAGTCTTCAGGCGACATCCATCGTAATGCAAAAGGCGGCTGCGGCCGCCTTTTCTGCGTGTCGCCGAGGCGCCATGTGCGTGTCTTCGCCCTGAATGAATGCGACTCGATGGAAATATGTCAACCAAACTGACATATATTGCGGTATGTTTCGCTAACGGCATTTCGATTGAAAGGATATGACCGCGTGGTCGGCCAGATCAGGAACAAGAGCGTAAGCGACAGCGCTGGCGAAGATGTGGACACGATAGATTTCGAGATCATCGAGTTGCTTTTCTTTGCCTATCGCGACTTCACCGGCGACCCGGACGCCATTCTCGAGAAGAGCGGATTCGGCCGCGCGCATCATCGCGTCGTGCATTTCGTGAACCGCGAACCCGGCATGACGGTCGCGGACCTTCTCGAAACGCTGAAGATCACCAAGCAGAGCCTTGCCCGTGTCCTCAAGCAGTTGATCGATTCCGGCTATATCCGGCAGGTAACCGGTCCCGAAGACCGGCGGCAGCGCATGCTCTACACGACGCCGGAAGGCCAGGCCCTGGCGCGGGCGCTTGCCGAACCACAGTCCCGCCGCATAGCGGATGCATTGGCAAGGGCCGGACCGGGTGCGCGGGAAACCGTGAAGCGGTTTCTCGCCAACATGATGAACGACGTTGCGGGCTGATTCACTGTGCGGCGCTGCAGGGAAGCCGCCCGAGAGTCACACAACGATTCAAAATGTTACGCGACCTGTGCGCGTCTGATTGGACGTCGGCTCGTCGTTCGTGGCAGAACGGGTAGCCCCTTGAATGAGAATGGGAGACCGCGGCGCCTGTGCTGCACGGTCTCCGGCATTTTTGGCGCAGCCTTTCCGGCTTGACCGGCAATGAGGGTACCGAAAGATGATAGCAAAGGCGACAGTCTCCGACGATGCGGCGCATCTTCTGGTCGTCGACGATGACCGGCGCATCCGCGACCTGCTCAACCGCTATCTGGTCGAACAGGGATTTCGCGTAACGACGGCAGCCGATGCCGACGAGGCCCGGCGAAAGCTGATAGGAATCGATTTTGATCTTCTGGTCGTCGACGTGATGATGCCGGGGGAAAGCGGTATCGCTCTGACGCAAAGTCTCAGGCAGATCAAGTCGGTGCCGATCATCATGCTGACGGCCCTGGCGGAGGCGAATTCGCGTATCGAAGGGCTGGAGGCGGGCGCCGACGATTACCTGCCGAAGCCTTTCGAGCCGCGCGAACTCGTGCTCCGCATCAACAATATTCTGCGCCGCAACCAGCCGACACAGACACATAAGGTCGATCAGGTTATCTTCGGGCCCTACACCTTCTCGGTCGTGCGCAAGGAATTGCGCCGCGGAGCCGACCATATCCGCCTCACCGACCGTGAGCAGGAGATCATGACGCTGTTTTCGCAGCGCGCCGGCGAAACCATTCCGCGCCACGAGCTGATCGGCGACGACGCCGAGGTCGGCGAGCGGACGATAGACGTGCAGATAAACCGGCTAAGGCGTAAAATCGAGGACGATCCTTCCAACCCCGTCTGGCTGCAGACCGTTCGCGGCATCGGTTACCGGCTGAGCGTTGACTGACGATGGGCAGAAACGAGAGCCGGATCAAGGGCCATGGCAAGCTTTGACGGTTTGAAGCGCGAAGGAACGACACCCGCGGACGGCGGCTGGAAGCGCGTGGTCCGCTGGCTGCGGCGCCGGCTGCCGATGGGTCTTTACGCGCGCTCGCTTCTGATCGTCGTCATCCCGATGGTGCTGCTGCAGTCCGTGGTCGCCTTCGTGTTCATGGAGCGGCACTGGCAACTCGTCACCCAGCGCCTCTCCTCGGCGGTGACCAACGACATCGCCGCCATCGTCGACCTGATCACGACCTTCCCGCGGGAGGGCGATATCGACCAGATCGTCCGCATCGCCCGCGATCAGCTCGACCTCAACATAACCGTCGAGCCCGGCGGAGAGCTGCCGCCGCCACGCCCCAAGCCCTTCTTCGAAATCCTCGACCAGATCCTCAGCGAGGAGATTTCGGACCAGATCCGGCGTCCCTTCTGGATCGATACGGTCGGCAATTCGAAGATCGTGGAAATTCGTATCAAGCTCGAAGACGACCGCATTCTCAGGGTCTATGCCCGCCGCAACCAGGCCTATGCATCGAACACACACATCTTCCTCGTATGGATGGTCGGTGCGTCTCTCGTCTTGCTGACGATCGCGATTCTCTTCCTGCGCGGGCAGATCAGGCCGATCCTGGCGCTCGCAAGCGCAGCGGAGAGCTTCGGCAAGGGACAGAAGATCGACGATTTCGCACCGCGGGGTGCCAATGAAATTCGGCGGGCTGGTCTCGCCTTCATCCTGATGCGCGAGCGGATCGAGCGCCAGATCGAACAGCGCACCGCGATGCTGACCGGTGTCAGCCACGACTTGAGGACGATCCTGACCCGGTTCAAGCTGCAGCTGGCACTTGTGGGCAACAATCCGGACCTCGAAAGCCTCAACCAGGACGTGGAGGACATGCAGAACATGCTGGAAGGCTACCTCGCCTTCGCCCGAGGAGACGCGGAAGAGGATGTCGGCCAGCTGAAACTCAGCGATCTGATGGCGCGGCTTTCGGCGGAGGCGGAGTTGTACGGCAAGACGCTGACGACCGAGATCCAGGGCGAGAACGAGATTCACGTGAGGCCGAACGCCTTCACGCGGCTCATCTCCAATCTCGCATCCAACGCCTATCGCTATGCGAACACCGTGCATATCGAGGCCCGCCAGAGCGCGAAATGGCTGACCATCACAGTCGATGACGACGGCCCGGGCATTCCCGAGCGGTCACGCGAAGACGTGTTCAAACCGTTCTTCCGCCTGGACGAAGCCCGCAATCTCGACAGTTCCGGCACCGGCCTCGGCCTTGCCGTTGCCCGCGACATCGCCCGCAGCCATGGCGGCAATGTCACGCTCGCAGACAGCCCCCTCGGCGGCCTGCGCGCGACGGTGCGTGTCCCGACGTAAATACGGGGACGATCACATCAGCTTCTTGCCGTTCGGCACCGGCTTGTCGGTGGATGCGAGCACGATCGCACCGGCCTCGTCTTCGAAGCCGAGCGTGAGCACCTCGGAACGGACGGGGCCGATCTGGCGCGGCGGAAAATTGACGACACCCAGAACCTGCCTGCCGACGAGTTCCTCGGGCTTGTAGTGCGCCGTGATTTGCGCGGAGGATTTCCTGATGCCGATGTCAGGGCCGAAATCGATCTTGAGCTTGATTGCCGGCTTGCGCGCCTCGGGAAAGGGTTCCGCTTCCACGATTGTACCGACACGTATGTCGACGCGTTCGAAATCGGCGTAGGAAATGATTTCGGTCATGAATGTTCCCCGGATCACGTCGATGGGTCGATTCGACGTACGACCGGAAACGTGAACGATTGCGACAACTTCAAAGTGAACTGCGAGACGCGCCGTTCTCGCCTGGAATTACCCGGCCAGTTCTTCCGCGCGCTTGCGCGCCGCCTCAATGGCCCGGTCGAAGAGCGGCTGCATGCCGTCATCCGCCATCAATACCGCCAGTGCAGCCGCCGTGGTACCGCCGGGCGAAGTGACGTTCTGGCGCAGGCGCGCTGCATCGTCGGGGGACTGATGGAGGAGTTCACCAGCCCCCGCGACGGTTTCCCGAGCAAGACGCATGGCTAGGTCCGCCTCGAGTCCGGCCTTGCGCCCGGCCTCCGCCATGCACTCGACGAGATAAAAGACATAGGCCGGGCCGCTGCCGGAGACGGCGGTCACGGCATCGATATCCGCTTCGCTCCCGACCCATTCGACGGGGCCGCTGACTTTCAGCAGATCATGCACAAGGGCGCGCTGAGCATCGCTGACGCGCGCATTCGCGAAGGCGCCGGTCACACCACGTCCGATCATGGCCGGCGTATTCGGCATGGCGCGCACCGTCGCCGCCTCACCCAGGTGCCGCTCGATGAAACCGAGCGTCTTGCCGGCGGCCACCGAAACGATCACGGTTCGCGGACCGACGAGCCCTTTCAGGGGTGGCAGCACTGTTTCCATTACCTGCGGCTTGACCGCGATGAAGATCGCGCCCGCCTCGGCGCCCGCCGGAGCGGAGGTCGCATGTTGCACACCGCTATCCGTGAGCAGCTTTGCCATCGCCGGTGACGGGCCCGGATCGATGACGAGAACGTCGTTGCCGCGCACTCCGCTCTTCAGCCAGCCCGCGAGCATGGCGCCGCCCATATTGCCGGCGCCGACGAGCACGATCGGACCCGAAACGGCAAAGCTCACTTCATGCCTCCCCAACGGTCTCGAACAATACCGCGTCGACCGCGCGCTGCGCGTCCATGCCCGACCAAACGACGAACTGGAACGCTTGGAAATAGGATTCGCAGGCGTCGAGCGCGTTCGACAGGAGCACCTCGACCTGCTGGTTCGTCGGTTCCGCTCCACCGGCGAGCAACAGAGATTGCCGGAAGATGATGACTTCTTCTTGGCGCCAAAGATCGAAATGACCCATCAGCACCTGGCCGTTGATATGGGACAGAAGTCGTATCACCTCGTTTGCGCGGCTGTCCGGCACCTTGATGTCGAAGGCACAGGCCAGATGCAGCGCCTCGAACTCCTCCATCCAGGAAAAGGAAACATGGTAGTCCGCCCACCTGCCTTCGACGGTCATGGCAATTTCGTCCTCGCCGGATCGCTCGAACGACCAGTCATTGTTCGCGGCAACGAACTCGATCATATCGACCGGGTTGGACTGGCGCTCGACTTCCATTTCCAAAAGGCTCATGCATCACCCTAAAGGCGCGGCTAAGGCGCGCAAAGTCACGCTCACAGGACGCAACACTGCAAACCCAATACCGGATACGAACACACTATGATTGCTGGACCTGCGACTATCCTGGCTTACTCACCCTGCCCGGAGCTTGCTTGGTCCGTGTCGAATCATCATTTAAAATCAGTGTATAACGGCAGAGTCAGCGTGCCAGCCCCTGAGCCTAAAAATTGCCGGGAAGAATTGCGCCCCGCGCTATGAATCTGATTCAGCGCGGCTGCTTAAACGACTCTGCGATAAAGGTTTTTTGCCAGTGTCCACAGGTGGAAAACTTTTCAGTTTTTGTTAACCGTGACGCTGACGAAGTGAAATGCGCCGGGCGACGGCGGGGTGGCCGATTGGCCCCGCGCCGCATTCGCATCCGTGAGAACCGGAAAGGCACACGGCTCGAGGGTAGACGGCGACCGAAGGCCAACCTGCGGCAGGTTTTTTACTTGCCCGTCGTGATGTCGCCGGCTGCCGGACCGGTCGCGGCCAAACGTGCTTCCAGCGCTTCGATACGAGTAAGGAGAGCGTCGTTTTCGTCCCGTGCCCGTGCGGCCATCTCCTTGACCGCCTCGAACTCCTCGCGCTTCACGACATCGAGCGAATTCAGCCAGTTTTCGGTTTGCGCCCGGAATGCCGCCTCGACCTCGCGCCGCACCCCTTGGGCCGCACCCGCCGCATCCGTCATCAGCCGAGCGAGATCATCGAGAATACGGTTGGCGCCTGTGCTCATCTTTCTGGTCTCCATTTCCATCCCGCCACATGCGGCGGAGCTCATGATTTCAGGTAGGGTCCCCGGCGTGAGGATGCAAGGAAAATGACGTCCGTGACGCCGCTCAACGTTCTCCAGGGTCCTTGAATTTGCGATGGGGCGATGGGGCAGTATAGCGTACTGCGGGCACCTTTCTACGTTCGAAGAGGCGGGGGCGTCGCTGCGCGGCGGCAGCGGGTGCTTGACCGCGCCGGATTCGCTCGTCATGTTCCGCCGAAATCATCGGTCCGGCACGAGAGAAGACCTTGGAAACAATCGCGACCCGCCTCGCCATCCTGCCCTTCCCCGAAATCGACCCCGTCATCTTCACGATAGGGCCGCTCGCCGTGCGCTGGTACGGGCTCGCCTATGTCGCGGGGATACTCCTCGGATGGCTCTACGCGCGCCGCATAATCCAGAACGCTTCGCTCTGGCGCAACGGCATCGCCCCCCTCAACCTGGCGCAGCTTGACGACTTCCTGCTCTGGGCGGCCGGCGGCATCGTACTTGGCGGGCGCATCGGCTACATCCTTTTCTACGATCTCGGCTCCATCCTCGAGAATCCCGTCCGCGCGATCCAGATCTGGAACGGCGGCATGTCCTTCCATGGCGGCCTTCTCGGCACCACGCTGGCGATGATCATCTTTGCGCGCAGGAACGCCATCCCCCTCTGGAGCCTGTTCGACGTCGTGGCAGCAGTGGTGCCGATCGGGCTCTTCTTCGGGCGCATCGCCAATTTCATCAATGGAGAACTCTGGGGCCGCCTGTCCTCGATGCCCTGGGCGGTCGTCTTCCCGACGGGAGGCCCCTTCGCCCGTCATCCCAGTCAGCTTTACGAGGCGGGCCTCGAGGGCATCGTGCTTCTGGTCGTACTCGCCTGGTTCGTCTATCGCCGCAGAGCCTTGAAAATACCCGGCCTTGTCACCGGCATCTTCGTCTGCGGCTATGCCGCGAGCCGCATTTTCGTGGAATTCTTCCGCGAACCGGACGCACAGATCGGCTATCTTGCGGGGGACTGGCTTACCATGGGCATGGTACTTTCACTGCCGATGCTACTGGTCGGAATCTGGGCCATTGCGCGGGCGCGCAGCGCGGCTGCCGCCGCTTGACTGGACAAGTCATGACGAATCCTCTCGCCGACAAGGTCAAGGCGCTGATCCGGACCAACGGACCGATCAGCGTGACCGACTATTTCTCCCTCTGCCTTGCCGATCCGCAGCATGGCTATTACCGCGTCCGCGAACCGTTCGGGCCGGCGGGAGATTTCACCACCGCGCCGGAGATCAGCCAGCTCTTCGGCGAGATGATCGGCATATTCCTCGTGCATGCATGGCAGCAGCACGGCACGCCTGAGGACGCGATTATCGCCGAGATCGGTCCGGGCCGCGGCACGATGATGTCCGACATGCTCCGCGTCATCCGGCGGCTGGCGCCGGCGCTGTACCGGACCGCAACCGTTCATCTCGTCGAAACCAGCGACCGGCTTCGCAAGCTGCAGGCCGAGACCTTGGCTGAACACGAAGGCAAGGTCCGCTGGCATGAGAGCTTCGACAGCCTTCCCTCCGGATTCCTGCTCCTGGCTGCGAACGAGCTTTTCGACGCAATTCCGATCCGTCAGTTCGTGCGGACCGCACTGGGCTTCCGTGAGCGCATGGTCGGCCTCGATGCGGAGGGCCGATTGACCTTTGCCGCAGGCATTGCCGGCATTGATCCCGCATTGCTGCCCTCTCCCGCGCCCACCGTCGCGGAAGGCACGGTCTTCGAAATCTCCCCCGCCCGCGACGCGGTGATGGCCGCGCTTTGCGAGCGCCTCCGGGCCGGCAGCGGCACGGCGATCATCATCGACTACGGCCATCTGGCGACCGGCTACGGCGACACGCTGCAGGCCGTCCGCAATCACGAATATGATCCGCCGCTTGCCAATCCCGGTCTCGCCGACCTGACCAGCCATGTCGATTTCGAGCAGTTGGCGAGCCGTGCGAAAGCGGAGGGTGTGCAGATCAACGGACTTGCCCGTCAGGGTGATTTCCTGGTCGGCCTCGGACTCCTGGAACGCGCTGCGGCACTCGGCCGGGACAAGGACGACACGACCCAGGAAAGCATCCGCGACGATGTCGAGCGGCTTGCGGGCTCCGGCGCGGGCAGGATGGGGGAGCTGTTCAAGGTGCTGGTGGTAAGCAGTCCGGAAGTCGCCTTGGCGCCCTTCCGGAAGAAGGCGTCTTAGCGCCGGCCGTGCACCGCCTCGGGTCTCTCGGCTCGGCAGGGCGATTGACAGTCCCCGCCTGCCGGGTCAACATCGCGCCGGCAAATCAGCTGCAAGTCGACGGGCCGCAACGCGCCCTCAATTCCAACGAAGCTTAGAAAATCACGAGGGCGAAAACACCGAATGCAGGATGATGCCTCGCTATCCCCTGTGCAGAGCCCGCTCTTCGCCGCAAAGGCAGGCCCGGCAATCGCACATGGTTATTTCACGCGCCAGGGAGGCGTTTCCGAGGGCATCTACCGCGGTTTGAATGTCGGTCTCGGCTCGAACGACGAGCGGGAACGGGTCGGCGAGAACCGAGCCCGGGTCGCCCGCTGGTTCGACGCGGAGCCACGACAACTTGCCACGGTGCACCAGGTCCATTCGCCGGACGCGATCATCGTCGACGCCGGTTACGACGGCGCGCGGCCGGATGCCGATGCGCTGGTAACGGCAACGCCCGGCATCGTCCTCGGCGTTCTCTCCGCCGACTGCGGTCCGGTCCTTTTCGCCGATCCGGAAGCAGGCGTCATCGGTGCCGCCCATGCCGGATGGAAGGGCGCGCTCGGCGGCGTGCTCGAAAGCACCGTCGAAGCGATGATCTCGCTCGGCGCCCGCCGCGAGCGCATCATCGCCTGTCTCGGACCGTCGATCAGCCGGAGCCACTACGAGGTCGGCCCCGAATTCGTAGCCCGCTTCGTCGCCACCGAGGCAAGCTATGCGTCGTTTTTCACGCCGTCGGGCCGCGACGGCCACGCCATGTTCGACCTTCCCGGATTGACGGTCCGGCGGCTGACCGAGGCCGGCGTGACGGCGGAACACCTCGGCATCTGCACCTATGCGGACGAAGACCGCTTCTTCTCCTATCGCCGCACGACGCACAGGCAGGAGCCTGATTACGGGCGGCAGATATCAGCGATTTCCATACGGGAGGTTTGAGATGGCGCTTCATTTCGCCGAAGAAGAATATGCGGCCCGCCTGGCGCGGCTCACGGCCAAGATGCAGGAAGAAAAGCTCGACGCGATACTGCTCTTCGCGCAGGAGAGCATGTACTGGCTGACCGGCTACGACACCTTCGGCTATTGCTTCTTCCAGTCGCTGGTGGTCAAGCGGGATGGTTCCATGGTCCTGCTCACCCGTTCGGCCGACCTGCGCCAGGCGCGTCATACGTCGAATATCGAGCGCATCGAAATATGGGTGGATCGAGTCAATGCCGATCCGGCCATGGACCTCAAGAACCTGCTCAGTGAACTCGATCTCCTCGGCCGCCGCATCGGCGTCGAATACGACACCCACGGCATGACGGGAAGAACGGCGCGCCTCGTCGACCACCAGCTCTCCACTTTCGGGGAACTGGTCGACGCGTCGCTGCTCGTCAGCCGCCTTCGTCTGATCAAGAGCCCGGCGGAGATCGCTTATGTCGAGAAGGCGGCGAGCCTTGCAGACGACGCGCTCGACGCGGCGCTGCCACTCATCCGCCCGGGCGGCAGCGAGGCGGATATCCTCGCGGCCATGCAGGGTGCCGTTTTCGCCGGCGGCGGCGACTATCCGGCCAATGAGTTCATCATCGGTTCCGGGGCCGACGCACTGCTCTGCCGCTACAAGGCCGGCCGGCGCAACCTCGACGCCAACGATCAGCTCACGCTCGAATGGGCCGGTGTCAGCGCCCATTACCATGCGGCGATGATGCGCACGGTCGTGATCGGCGAGCCCACCAACCGCCACCGCGAGCTTTACAGCGCCTGCAGGGAAACGATCCAGGCGATCGAAATGGTGCTTCGACCCGGCAATACCTTCGGGACCGTCTTCGACGTGCATGCAAAGATCATGGACGAGCGCGGCCTTGCCCGGCACCGTCTGAACGCCTGCGGCTATTCGCTCGGCGCACGCTTCTCGCCCTCCTGGATGGAACACCAGATGTTCCACATCGGCAATCCGCAGGAGATCGAGCCGGACATGTCCCTCTTCGTCCACATGATCATCATGGATTCGGACAGCGGCACCGCCATGACGCTCGGCCAGACCTATCTCACCACGGCCGACACCCCCCGCCCGCTCTCGCGCTACGGACTGGACTTCATATCTGCGTAAGGAAATCGCCCTATGATTTCCGTCGAAAGTGAAGAACGCGCCGGCGGCTGATCCTGCTGCAGCGACCTTTGCGCGTCCATAGGGCGCGCGGCGCTGCAGCCGGCGCCGGGATGTTCGAGGGCGGGATGAGGAAAAGTGCGTGCGGTTTTCCGCCCGCGTCCCGCTCTCGCTCTTTGGAAGCGATCACGGTCACGATTTTAGGTCGGCTCGACCTCGAATCATCGTGATCTAGCGGAGACGGTGGGAACGATGCGCAAGCAGATCAATCCGATCGCCAGCCTTGGCCTTGCCGCCGCCTTGGCCGGCTGCAACACGACCGACGCCCTGATCCCGCAGGTGGATGTGGGCGAAGGCACTTTCCGCTCCCCTCCGGTGACCCAGTCGGATCTCGACTCCATGTCGGCGCAGACCGCGGTGATGCCGGTGGAAAGCGTGCCGCCGGGCCGCTCCGCCGCCTTCGCGGCACAGCCGAACATTTCGAGCCCGCCTTCGCAGCACGCCGCCGACAATGTCGGCTATAGCGACTACACCGACCCGGCCGGCACGCTGGAAGGCCAGGCAAACCGTCTCGCCGGCGGTGAAGCACCGGTACAGACGATGCAGCCTCAGTCGGCGCCTGCCCGGATCGCCCGGCATCAGGCACCGCCCGTGGAAGACGCGACGCAAGACAATGGCGGCGAGGAGCAGCCCCCACCGGTCGAAACGACGCAGGCGCCCGCGCCGACGCAGCAAGCCGCCGCATCGCCTGCGGCAGCTGCGACCGGCTCGGGCGGAATCCGTTTTCTGCCGATCATCGGCGCACCGGTCCAGGCGGTCACGCCGCTCTCGAAGCAGCTCGGAGCCTCGGCGCGCAGTCAGGGCCTCGCGATCAAGAGCTCGACCGACAAAACCAGCGACCATATCCTCAAGGGATATTTTTCAGCGCTCAACGACGGCGGCAAGACGACGGTCGTCTATGTCTGGGACATACTCGACGGCAGCGGCAATCGCCTGCACCGCATCCAGGGACAAGACTCCGTTGCAAACACAGCGGCCGACCCCTGGAGCGCGGTCCCGGCAGAAACGATGGAGGCGATCGCCAGCCAGACGATCGACGCCTACATCGAATGGCGTCGGTCGACTGCGGGATAGCGTCTCCGCTCGGGCTCCGCTTGCCGCGCTTTCCGATTTTCGGCCAATCGGCCCGGAATCGCCGTCATCTTGGGCGGCTGGCGCAAAGTTTTTCGGATATTGAGCGTTGCGCCGCAGCAATCCCCTTGCATTCACCTTCAAGGACGCTAAAAAGCGGCCGATCAGCTCTGACAGCGGCCGTCCGCAGTGATTGCCCGCAATCGGAATGGCTCACGGAATCTGCGCGGAGAACCCACCCCCGGACGACCGGACGTGGCCGCGCCAGCTCAAGGCGGACCGTCAATGAAGGTTTTCGCAGGCAATTCGAACCGGCTGCTGGCCGAAGCGATCTGCAACTATCTCAACCTGCCGCTCGGCAAAGCCACAGTAAGGCGCTTCGCCGATCAGGAAATCTTCGTCGAGATCGGCGAGAACGTGCGCGGCGAGGACGTCTTCATCGTCCAGTCGACTTCCTTCCCGACCAACGATCATCTGATGGAACTCCTCATTATGATCGACGCGGTCCGGCGCTCCTCGGCTCGCCGCATCACCGCCGTCCTTCCCTATTTCGGCTATGCCCGGCAGGACCGAAAACCCGGTCCTCGCACGCCGATCTCCGCCAAGCTGGTCGCCAATCTCATTACCGAAGCCGGTGCGGACCGCGTTCTGACCCTCGACCTGCACGCCGGGCAGATCCAGGGCTTCTTCGATATCCCGACCGACAACCTCTACGCCGTTCCGATCCTCGCGCGAGACGTCAAGGAGAACTACAATCTCAAGAACGTCATGGTCGTTTCGCCGGATGTCGGCGGCGTCGTGCGTGCCCGGGCGCTCGCCAAGCGGCTGGACTGTCTGCTGGCGATCGTCGACAAGCGTCGCGACCGCCCCGGTGAATCGGAAGTCATGAACGTCATCGGCGAAGTCAACGGCAAGGACTGCCTCCTCATCGACGATATCGTCGATTCCGGCGGTACGCTCTGCAACGCCGCCGAGGCACTGCTGAAGAACGGCGCGACCAGCGTCACTGCCTATATCACCCACGGCGTCCTCTCCGGCGGCGCTGTCGCGCGCGTCACCTCCTCGATGCTGAAAGAACTGGTGATCACCGATTCGATCCAGCCGACGACGGCAGTGCAGTCCGCGCACAATATCCGTGTGATCTCGACCGCCGCGCTGCTCGGCGAGGCGATCAGCCGCACGAGCCAGGAAGAATCGGTATCGAGCCTGTTCGATTGACGTTTACGACGCCGCGCGTCTCATCAGACGCGGACGTCGTTCATCTCTTGACGTCCAGCATGTATGATGCCGCCTCGCGGGCCGGCATGGCACTTTTCGCATAGGTGAAAGTGCCGTGCTCCTTGACCTCTCGCGCCGCGCTCATGAGTGCGGCAAGGGCCGCCCGTGCAAAAGAGCCGCCGACACTGATGCGCTTCACGCCCGCCTCCTGCAGTTGTTCCACTGTGTAGACCTGCCCGGCGAGCCCCATGACCACATTGACCGGGCGCTTGACGGCGGAGCAGACCGTTCGGATCGCCTTGATGTCAGGCAGCCCCGGCGCATAGAGGACATCCGCACCGGCCTCCTCGAATGCGACGAGGCGCCGGATGGTATCGTCGAGGTCAGGCCGTCCGCACAGGAAGTTCTCGGCGCGCGCGGTGAGGACGAAGGGGTGCTTGCGGGCTTCCTCTGCGGCAGCGGCAACACGTTCCACGGCCAGGCCGAACTCGAAGACGGGATCGGCCGCATCACCGGTTGCGTCTTCGATCGAACCACCGACGAGCCCGACGCCTGCCGCAAGCGAAATCGTCTCGGCACAGCAAGGCGGATCCTTACCGAAGCCGTCCTCCAGATCCGCGGACACCGGCAATTCGGTCGCCTCGACGATATCGCGGGCATTCTGCAATATGACGTCGCGCGAGAGAGCCGCCGCCGAATCCCTCCGGCCGATGGAAAACGCAAGCCCCGCGCTCGTCGTCGCCAGCGCCTCGAAGCCGACCGCCGCGAGAATGCGCGCAGAACCTGCATCCCAGGGATTGGGGATTACGAAAGCGCCCTCGCGATCGTGCAATGCGCGGAATTTCAGGTGCTTGTCTTGCTGCTTGTCCATGCCCGCCATCCATCGCTTGAAGATAACCAGCGATAGCATGAAACGAAAACACGCGAACAAATTTCCCGTGGTCAACCGCGGGGCTGCACCAGGCAAACCTCGCCCCCACCAAACAGGCGCGAGCGGGTGAGGAACCGCTTCTCCCGGCCGTTATCCAGCGAAAACATGCCGCCCCTGCCGGGCACGACGTCGATGATCAGCTGCGTGTGCTTCCAGACCTCGTACTGACTCGAGCTGATATAGACGGGCACGCCGTCGATCTCGCCGAGCTTCACGTCGTTGTCGCCGACGATGTAATCGTCCGCCGGGTAGCACATGGGCGACGAGCCGTCGCAGCAGCCGCCCGACTGGTGAAAGAGTATATCCGGATGATCGCGCCGGATTTCGCGGATGAGGTCGATCGCCGCATCCGTCGCAAGCACGCGCGGCTCCGTTGCTCCGTCGCTCAATTTGCATCTCCTCATTCGCAGAAGCCGGAGGGCCCCCGATGAAGCATCGGGAGCCCGCCGCGAGGACCGGGCCGGCACGGGCCCGGCCGGCTCAGAAGAAGCCGAGCGCTTTCGGGCTGTAGCTTACCAGCATGTTCTTCGTCTGCTGGTAGTGATCGAGCATCATCTTGTGCGTCTCGCGCCCGATGCCGGATTGCTTGTAACCGCCGAAGGCGGCGTGCGCCGGATAGGCGTGGTAGCAATTGGTCCAGACACGGCCGGCCTCGATCGCGCGGCCGAAGCGGTAGCAGCGATTGGCATCGCGGCTCCACACGCCGGCGCCGAGCCCGTAGAGCGTGTCATTGGCGATTTCCAGCGCCTCGGCTTCCGTCTTGAAGGTCGTGACCGACACGACCGGCCCGAAAATCTCCTCCTGAAAGATGCGCATCCTGTTGTGGCCGTGGAATACGGTCGGCTTGACGTAGTAGCCGCCCGAGAGATCGCCTTCGAGCACATTGCGCCCGCCGCCGGTCAGCACCTCGGCGCCTTCCTCCTTGCCGATTTCGATATAGGCGAGGATTTTCTCGAGCTGTTCGCTCGAAGCCTGGGCACCGATCATCGTTGCTTCATCGAGCGGATTGCCCTGCCGGATCGCCTCGACCCTCTTTACCGCCCGCTCCATGAAGCGGTCGTAGATGCTCTCCTGGACAAGCGCGCGGCTCGGGCAGGTGCAGACCTCGCCCTGGTTCAGCGCGAACATGGCGAAGCCCTCGAGCGCCTTGTCGAAGAAGTCGTCGTCCTCGCTGGCGACGTCCGCGAAGAAGATGTTCGGCGACTTTCCGCCGAGCTCCAACGTGACCGGGATGAGGTTCTGGCTGGCATATTGCATGATAAGCCGCCCGGTCGTCGTCTCGCCGGTAAAAGCGATCTTGGCGATGCGCGGGCTGGTGGCGAGCGGCTTGCCCGCTTCGAGGCCGAAGCCGTTGACGATGTTGAGGACACCCGGCGGCAGGAGGTCGCCGATAAGTTCCGCCCAGACCAGGATCGACCCCGGCGTCTGCTCGGCCGGTTTGAGCACGACGCAGTTTCCGGCGGCAAGCGCCGGCGCAAGCTTCCAAGCGGCCATCAGGATCGGGAAGTTCCAAGGAATGATCTGGCCGACGACGCCGAGCGGCTCGTGGAAATGGTAGGCGACGGTGTCGTGGTCGATCTCGCCGATCGAACCCTCCTGCGCACGGATGCAGGCAGCGAAATAGCGAAAATGATCGATCGCCAACGGAATGTCGGCGGCCATCGTCTCGCGGATCGGCTTGCCATTGTCCCAGGTTTCGGCCCGTGCCAGAAGCTCCAGATTGTCCTCCATGCGGGCGGCGATCTTCATCAGTATGTTGGACCGCTCCGTCGCCGAACTCCGGCCCCATTTCTCCCTTGCGGCGTGCGCCGCGTCGAGAGCAAGCTCGATGTCGGCGGCGTCTGAACGCGCGACCTGGCAAAGCGTGCCGCCGGTGATCGGCGTCGTGTTGTCGAAATAGCGGCCCGCAACGGGTTCGCGCCATTCGCCGCCGATGAAGTTTCCGTAATTCTGCTTGTAGGGGTTCTCGACGATCTTCTGATGCAGCATGGACTTCCTCCCTTGGATGACAGCGGTGCGGTTGCTGTGGAAGGAGAGTGAGGCCCAACGCGCTTTTCCGGTAGGGCGGCGCCGCGGTTGATGGCACCGACTGTTTCAGAATTGCGACAGGTCGACGTCCATATCGATCAGTTGAGAGAAAGCCGCTTCATCTTGCGGTAGAGGGTCGCGCGGCTGATGCCGAGGAGATCGGCCGCCATCGACACATTACCCTTCGCCCGAGAGAGCGCGCGGCGCAGCGCCGCACGTTCGGCGTCCGGCAATTCGCCGCCCTCGCCAGGCAGGTCTTCCTGAAGCAGGTCGGAAGCCGGGACGCCGGCGGCGATACGCTCGTCGTCGAGTCCGAGCCACAGCCGGGCAGCCCGCGTCGCGCCGAGAACGAGATCGTCACGGTCGACCGCAAGCAGTGCAGGTCCCGTCCGATCGACCGGGACGAGAACGATGCGAGCGCCGACGAAAGCGCGGCGGAAAAGATTGGCCTCGATTCGCGCTGCGGCATCGCGCACCGCCTGCGAGAGGATCGAGAGCGTCACCTCGGATGCGTCGTCGCGGCAGGTGGAGATGTCTATCGCTGCGGCGAGCTTGCCGCTCTCGTCGCGGATCGGTGCCGTCGCGCAGCTCAGGCCGATATTGCGGCTGAGAAAGTGTTGGTCGCGCTGGATGAGGACCGGACGCTCGTCCGCGATCGCCGTACCGATGCCATTGGTCCCGACGCTCGCCTCGCTCCACACGGTTCCCGACCACAACCCGATACCGCGAAAGTCCGCATCGTCGCCGCCGGCGCCGCGTCGTTCCAGCGCAACGCCCTTTCCGTCGGTCAGCAGCAGGCAGCACCCGGCCTTTCCGACCGTGGCGAACAGCCGGTCGAGCTCGCCTTTCGCCTCCGCGATCAGGACGCCGGAGCTTTCGCGCGCCAGCCGGAACTCGCTCTCGGAAAGCCGCCAGGGTGAACGCGCCTCCTCGGGCGCCAGGCCGTGCAGCGTCATGCAGCGGCGCCACGATGCAGCGACCGGCGAAGTCACCGCAGCGGAAGATTGATGTGCGATGCGGTAGACCCGCTCGGAGTGGTCCCTGATCGAAGGCATTCGCTCCCTCCCTGGATCGCGGCGATCGGGCCTGCCGGCCCGTGGACGTGATCAACGCTTACAAGCAAGGCACACGGGCGAGACCCGCGCTCCCCTCCTCCGCTTGGACAGCGTTCTTCGGCGGAACCAGGCGCCGAACTCCCCCACGGCGCAATTCCCCCGGCCTGACTATAGGCATCGATGCTGCGGGAGGTCCAGCTAGACGAAGGTTTTTTCGTTCCGCCCTCGACGCGCGCCGTCAGATCGGTATCGACAGGCGGCGAGGATATGCTACTCGACACGGAACCTCGCTTATCGCAACACCCGGTTGTCCGCCATGCTCCGAGATTTCTCTGTCCAAAGCCTCTTCATGGGCGTGCTGATTGCATTCGTGGGCTTTGCCAGCTCCTTCGCCGTGGTCCTGCACGGGCTCGCCGGCGTCGGTGCGAACGAGACGCAGGCAGCCTCCGGACTGATGGCGCTGTCGGTCTCGATGGGCATCTGCGCTATCGTCATCAGCGCCGTCACGAGACTTCCCGTCAGCGTCGCCTGGTCGACACCGGGCGCGGCCCTGCTCGCGAGTTCCGGCGCAGTGGAAGGCGGCTTCAGCGCTGCCGTCGGCGCCTTCCTCGTCTGCGGAGTGCTGATCATCGTCGCCGGCCTGTGGAAGCCCCTCGGCCGGATGGTGTCCGCCATCCCCGCGGCATTGGCAAACGCGATGCTCGCCGGCGTACTCCTGAGCCTTTGCTTCGCTCCGGTCAAGGCGATCGCCTTCAACCCGCTCTTCGGCCTGCCTATCGTTCTTGCCTGGGCCGTCGTCGGCAGCTTCAGCAGGCTCTATGCCGTTCCCGCCGCGCTCGTCGCCTTCGTTCTCGTCGTCGCCTTCGGGATCGAGATGCCGGAGGGCGCCGTGGCCGGGCTCTCCGCCGCGCTCGTTCCGAAGCTCGAGTTCGTTCCGCCTTCCCTCAGCACCTCCGCCCTGGTCAGCATCGCTCTGCCGCTTTTCATCGTTACGATGGCATCGCAGAACATTCCCGGCATCGCGGTCCTGAAGGTGAATGACTACCACCCCGATCCGGGTCCCCTCTTCGCCACGACCGGGCTTTTCACGCTGCTGAGCGCGCCTTTCGGCGGACATGCGGTCAATCTCGCGGCGATCACCGCGGCGATGTGCGCCGGCTCCGATTCTCATCCGGATCGAACGCGCCGCTACTGGTCGGCAATCAATGCCGGCATCGCCTACGTCGTCTTCGGCCTCCTGGCCGGAGCCGTCACGACCTTCGTCAGCCTTGCCCCATCGGTCCTCATCGAGGCCGTTGCCGGACTTGCGCTGATCGGCGCCTTTTCTGGTTCCGCAGTTGCCGCCTTCACGAATGCCGAGACCCGCGAAGCAGCCGCCATCACGTTTCTCGTCACCGCCTCGGGCGTCGGTTTCGCCGGCGTGTCGGGGGCCTTTTGGGGGCTTGTCGCGGGCGGCCTCATGCTGGCGCTCGCGCGTCTAGCCAAAAAGAGGGCCTGACGCCGCGCCTTGCATTTGCGCCGGTTCTCGGTTATGGACCCCGCGTCCGCGCAGACACCCTTGGAGGCAACGCGGATGAAGCCGCATGGCGGCTTCAGGTTTTTCCGCATTCTTGACGGACGAACTCTCCAAACAACATAGAAAGGTCTACCTATGAGCGAAACCTACGAGCTCAAGGCCGAGACGCGCGAACGGGTTGGTAAGGGGTCCTCCCGTGAACTTCGCCGCAACGGTCTTATCCCGGCTGTCATCTACGGTGACAAGCAGGCCCCGCTTGCCATCGCACTCTCCACCAAGGAAGTGACGATGAAGATCCACGGCGGCGGTTTCATGACCACCGTTGCGACGATCAACGTCAACGGCGAAAAGATCCGCGTCCTGCCGAAGGACTATCAGCTCGATCCGGTGCGTGACTTCACCATGCACGTCGATTTCCTGCGCGTCACCAAGGGCAGCCAGGTATCCGTACAGGTTCCGGTTCGCTTCGAGAACGAAGAGAAGTCGCCGGGTCTGAAGCAGGGCGGCGCGCTGAACATCGTCCGTCACGAGGTCGAACTCAACGTTTCCGCCGACAACATCCCGGAATTCCTGACGGTCGACCTCACCGGCCTCAAGATCGGCGACACCGTTCACATTTCGAACGTCGCGCTTCCCGCAGGTGCGACCCCGGTCATCACCGACCGCGACTTCACGGTTGCCACGATCGCCGGCCGCACGCAGGAAGTCGAACCGACTGAAGAAGAAGCTGAAGGCGGCGAAGAAGAGGCTTGATCTCTGTTTCCGGCGGACGCCCTGTTCCACGCCGGATCGCCCCCGAGTGAAAGAACCCGTCCCATTTTCGTGGGGCGGGTTTTCTTTTGCCCGTCAAATGCTGCCTCCCGCGCGCGAACCGGATAAAGTGGTATCGGAAATAGCCGTTGACTTTGGGTGATGGCGGTGATTTTGGGCTGAGGGAACTGGGCGTGGCGATTGCCACTCAAATATATCGCCACAGGGCGAATGCAGGAGTTTGGCCGCATGCTGATCATCGCGGGACTTGGCAATCCCGGCCCGAAATATGCCGGCAACCGCCACAATATCGGCTTCATGGCCGTCGACGCCATTCAGCGGCGCCAGGGCTTTTCCGCCTGGTCGAGGAAATTCAAGTCGGAGATCTCCGAAGGCGAGATCGACGGCGAACGCGTCCTGCTGATGAAGCCGCAGACCTTCATGAATCTCTCCGGCGAAGCGCTCGGCGAAGCGATGCGCTTCTACAAGCTCGCGCCGAAGGACATCGTCGTCATCTATGACGAACTGGACCTTCCCGCCGGCAAGGCCCGGATCAAGACCGGCGGCGGCCACGGCGGGCACAACGGCATCAAGTCGATCGATGCCCATTGCGGCAAGGAATACCGCCGCCTGCGCCTCGGCATCGGTCATCCCGGAGTCAAGGATCTGGTCCACGCACATGTGCTCGGCGACTTCGCCAAGGCCGACCAGCCCTGGCTGTCACCGCTGCTCGAAGCGATCGCCGACAATGCCGACATGCTGGTGAAGGGCGAGGATTCGCAGATCATGAACAAGATCGCCCTGGCAACCGGCGGCAAGCCGGAGGCGGAAAAACCCGTCGCTGCGAAGAAGCAGGCGGGGCAATCCCATGTCCATCAGGCGCGTGTCACGGCCCAGCCGAAGAAGCTGCCGGCGACGGGGCCGATGGCCGACATGCTGAAGAAGATGTTCGGGCCGAAGGGGGATTAAGGCCTGTTGAGATGACGGCTGCCGCGAGATGGATAATGGCGTTGAAGCTCTCGTCGGTTTGTCGGCACGCATGGCGATGCGCTTGAATTCCTCGAGTACCGACCGTGCGCCGCTGCGACCTCTGCGCGTCTCATAAGACGGGCGGCGCCGTAGGAACGTATCGGAGGACTGCAATCTCTCCTCCCCTCATCCCTGTGCTCGTCACAGGGATCCAGCAGCGCCGCGTCTGCGGCGCGGGAAGAGTTCTTTCAGCCCAAGGACTTGGTCTGGCTGGATTCCTGTGACAAGCACAGGAATGAGGGACCTGGTGTGCGGCTAATACAACTTCCGTTGCGAATATGCGAGGCAATGGTCAACCTGGTTTATGAAGCGCGCCGGGGGACCGCACCTCTCCTACCTCATTCCTGTGCTCGTCACAGGAATCCAGCAGCGCCGCGTCTGCGGCGCGGAAGACTCTTTCCAGCCCAAGGACTTGGTCTGGCTGGATTCCTGTGACAAGCACAGAAATGAGGGGACCGGAATGCGCGGTTTCGCTCCACGCGCAGGCCGCCGCCTCACTCCTCGGGCTCTGCGGTGAACAGCAGCGGAAAGCCTGCCTCCTTGCCGAGGTCGGTCGCTTCCTTGGCTTTGGTCTCCGCAACGTCCTTTGCACACACCACGACGACCGAAGTGCCCATCTTGTGGGCCGTCATCATCACCCGGTAGCCTGCCTCCTCGCTCATTCGGAAAACCGCCTTCAGCACCATGACCACGAATTCGCGCGGCGTGTAGTCGTCATTGACCAGCAGCACCTTGTAGAGCTTCGGTCGCTCCAGCTTCGGCTTGGTCAGGCGCTTTGCGGCTACATCATTGTCGCTCATGGGTAATCCGCCGTCGATGACATGAGAAAAGCGTTGGCGATCAAGCGGGCGAAGGTGGCAAACCGCCCACCTTTTTCCTCGCTCCGCTACCGCCAATATCGCGCTCCGTCCCCCGGCATTCAAGTGAAACCCGGCTCCCGGAGCAAGCGGACCGGCGCGAAAAGCTTGACCGCCTCTCTCCTTTATCCCATAGCCACGCTCAAGAAATCAGGAACGACGGATTATAGCCATGGGCTTCAAATGCGGTATCGTCGGGCTGCCGAATGTCGGCAAGTCCACACTCTTCAACGCGCTGACCAAGACGGCGGCGGCGCAGGCGGCGAACTATCCTTTCTGCACGATCGAGCCGAACACCGGCGAAGTCGCCGTGCCCGACCCGCGCATGCGCAAACTCGCCGACATCGCCAAGTCGAAGGAGATCATCCCGACCCGCATCTCCTTCGTCGACATCGCCGGGCTGGTGCGCGGCGCGTCCAAGGGCGAGGGCCTCGGCAACCAGTTCCTCGCCAACATCCGCGAGGTGGATGCCGTCGTCCACGTGCTGCGCTGTTTCGAGGACGACGACATCACCCATGTCGAAGGCCGCATCCATCCGGTCGAAGACGCCGACACCATCGAGACCGAGCTGATGCTCGCCGATCTCGACAGCCTCGAGCGGCGTGCCGAACAGACGCGCAAGCGTGCGACCGGCAAGGACAAGGAGTTCGATGGCGCAGCTTCCGATCATGGAAGCATCGTTGAAGCTGCTGCAGGAAGGCAAGCCCGTGCGCACCCTGCTTTCCAAGCTCGACGCCGACGAGCTTCGCATTCTCCAGAGCCTCAACCTGCTCACCTCACACCCGGTTCTCTACGTCTGCAACGTCGCCGAAAGCGACGCCGCGACCGGCAACGAGCACACCCGCGCCGTCGAGAAGATGGCCAGGGAACAGGGCGCCGAAACGGTCGTCATTTCGGCGGCGATCGAATCCGAAGTCGCGCAGCTTCCGGAAGAGGAAGCGAAGGAATTCCTCGCGGCGCTCGGTCTCGAGGAAGCCGGCCTCGACCGTCTGATCCGCGCCGGCTACAAGCTCCTCGATCTCATCACCTATTTCACGGTTGGACCGAAGGAGACGCGCGCCTGGACGATCCCGCGCGGCACCAAGGCCCCGCAGGCCGCCGGCGTCATCCATTCGGATTTCGAGCGCGGCTTCATCCGCGCCAACACGATCGCCTATGACGACTATATCGCCTATGGCGGCGAAAACGGCGCGAAGGAGGCCGGCAAGGCTCGCGACGAAGGCAAGGAATACGTCGTCCAGGACGGCGACGTCATCCATTTCCGGTTCAATACGTAAGCGCGGAACCGTTGCGAGCCAGGATCACCGCACGGCATGCAGGCGCGCGGTGATCGCGACCGGCAGCAGGCTCATCGCTGCGCGGCGCAGCGGCTGCCAGAAAATGCCGATCACGAGTACCGTCAGCCCAACCACCGCGAAGGCGATGAAGACGTAGGTATCGAGCGAGGCGCCGCTTTTCTGGAGGATCGTCCAAATGGCTGCGCCCAGCGACAAAAGGCCCGACGTCACGAATGCGCGGCGATCGATCACCAGACCGATCGTCATGAAAAGCGCCACGAGGAAAATGACGGCGGCTGACTGACCCAGGCCCCCCTCGCCTCTCCACCAAACGTCGCCCTGACCGGATAGGACGATGAAACCGAGCATCGCATGGAGTAAGGCCGGCGCCGCGGCGAGATGCAGCCAGAAGGCTATGTCGGAGCGCAAGGTCAGACGATGCGGGTCCGAAATGTCGTAGCGCATGGCAAGCGCAAAAATCGCCAGCGCCGCCACGAGAAGAATCGCTGCGACCAGATGGGGATACTGTTCCAGAACGAAGTCGACCCCGAAGGCTTTGTCCAGAGCGAGGAAAACGAAGGCGACCGCCACGGCTGCTATCGACAGCAGGAACAGGGCGAAAGACAGGGGAACTCTGTAGCGCCAGTAAAACAGCCCCAGAGGGACTGGAAAAGCGCAGACATAGGCCAATATCAAATAGGTCTCGTTCGTCCACGCAGGCTGTCCGGCCGCCATGACGTTGTACATTCCCTGCCCGACCCAATGGACGAGCGCCAGGGTCAGCGCAACCGCGGGCAAGGCCAGCCTCTGCCGGCGCACGAGTATTTCCGCCAGAACGATGATTAGCGGCAGCACGGCGATCGTGCCGCCGATGCCCCAGAGACCCACAAGCACGACCACCACGCCGATCGTGATAAGAATGTCGTGGAATCCGCGCAGGAAGCGCGGCTGCTCGCTCTCTTCTGCCGCTAGCGCATCGTGAAATGTCTCGCCAGGCCGGCTTGCTGCGGCCATTGCGGGGCCTGCACTCACCCCCCGCGCCGAAAGAAAAGTATCAAGATCATTGACACGATCGGCTGATATGAGTCCCTTTTCGGCGGCTGCCGCCAGGGCCTTGTTCAAATCTGTCACGGTCGGATCCTTGCGGGAAAATACTGCAACGCACAACTTTCGGTAAGGTGATCGCATGAACAATCGACATGCGCAACCTGGAAAATCAGCCGGACCGAAGCCACGTAAGGGCCGGCCTTTGTGCGTTCTCTTGGAACGCGCGTCGCCCAAGGAGAGAATGAGGCATGCTTTATTTCGAGGATTTCACTCAGGGGCGGCGTTTCGACTACAGCCCGGTCCTGATGCAGGCCAACGACATGATCGCCTTCGCCAGCGAATTCGATCCGCAGCCCATGCATCTGGATGAAGAGGTCGGCAAGAGCAGCATTCTCGGCGGCCTCGCCGCTTCCGGTTGGCACACGAGCGCGGTCGGCATGCGGATGATGATCGAGGCCTTTCTCGGCAATTCATCCTCGCAAGGGTCGCCGGGCATCGACTTCATGGAGTGGAAGAAGCCGGTCCTTGCCGGAGATATCCTTTCAGGCTTCAGCCTTGTCCTGGAGGCGCGCCCGTCGAAAACCAAGCCCGCGATCGGCTTCGTCAAATTTCGCAACGAGATCGAGAACCAGAGCGGTGAAGCCGTGGCGGTTTCGGAATGCTCCGTCATGTTCAGGCGCCGCAATGGGGAGGCGCGCGCATGATGACGCTGGAGGAGCTCTACCAGGCCGGGCGCAAGGTCGTCACCGGCAGCCTGACATTCACCGCGGAGGACATCATCCGCTTCGCCCGCGATTTCGACCCGCAGCCCTTCCACGTCGACGAGCATCAGGCGAAACAGTCGCTTTTCGGCGGTCTTTGCGCCTCCGGATGGCATACCAGCGCCGGCTGGATGCAGTGCTTCCTGCGGTTCTGGAAAGACGAGAGCCGCCGCCTTGCAGCCGAGGGACTGCATGCGCCGAAGCTCGGTCCCTCGCCCGGCTTCAAGGAACTCAGGTGGCTGAAGCCGGTCTATGCCGGCGACACGATCACCTATGCTGTCACTTTGCTGGAGGCCCGGATCGTCGCCTCGCGACCCGGCTGGCGGATCAACACGATCCTCTGCGAGGGCGAGAACCAGCACGGCGAGCCGGTCATCCGCTTCGAGAGCAAGGTCATCGAATTCGCTTGAATGGCCGGGGCCAGCTGTTCGATCCTGGCCTATGAGCCTGTGGGCTCAATGCCCCTCGAATTCGATGAGCGTGCGCACATTGACGCCGAGCGCTTCGAGCTTCTTGCGCCCGCCGAGCTCAGGCAGATCGATGATGAAGCAGGCTGCGACGATGTCCGCACCCATCTGCTTCAGGAGCTTGGCGGCGCCCTCGGCGGTGCCGCCGGTGGCGATCAGGTCATCGACGAGGATCACCTTGTCGCCGGGAGCGACCGCGTCCCTGTGCATTTCCATCTCGTCCACGCCGTATTCCAGACTGTAGGCGATCCGCACCGTGTCGTGCGGCAACTTTCCCTTCTTGCGAATGGGTATGAAGCCGGCCGAAAGCTGGTGCGCAATCGCCCCGCCAAGGATAAAGCCCCTCGCCTCGATGCCGGCGATCTTGTCGACCTTGGTACCGGCATAGGGATGGACGAGCTCGTCTATCGCCCGGCGGAAGGCCCGCGGATTGCCGAGCAGGGTCGTGATGTCACGGAACATGACGCCGGGCTTCGGATAGTCCGGAATGCTTCGAATGGCTGAAATCAGTTCCGATTGAACAGCGGTCATGTGTGAATGCGGCCTTTGCTGGATCCTCGATTGCCACAGGCATAGCACCAACAAAGCGCCCGTTTACAGGATTTTCTTCGCTCGGGGTCCGGGCCGGAACAATTTGGCGAGAGCGCGGGTTGATGCTAGGCTTTTCAAGGGGAGGCTTGCCGATTGTAGGAAGGAGGAACACCATGCGCCTATTCGAATGCGGTTCGCTCGTCCCGGGTTGCGCTTGGCACACCCGCGCTGACAATGATGCGGAAATCGTGCGCCGGGTCGTCGAGCACATGCGCGAGACCCATGGCGAGACGATCATCCGCGAAAACATGGTCGACAACATCAAGGCCCGCATCGTCGACGAAACCAAGGTCGCCTGACCGCGGCTCGAACCGGTCTCAGCCCGACCGCACCATCGACTCGAGCCGGGCGACGAGGGTCGCCCGCTCGACCTTGAAGTTGCGCTCGACCCAGAAGGCTTCGAGCTCTGCCAACACTTCCCCCACCTTGGGACCGGCGGGAACCCCCAGTTTGAGGACATCGGCACCGTTCAACGGGAAGACAGGCCGCTGCCATTTCTCCGCCCGTGCAAGGAGTCGGTGAAAGGACGCGCTGTCGGCAAGGAATGCCGGATCGGTTTCGGCCTTGCGGCGTGCCGAGGCAAGCGCAAGCCTCAGCCGGACGACAATGCCTTCTGCGCCATGGCGATAGAGCCTGCGCTCGAGCGCCGCATCCGCAAGAGTAGCGGCGATTTCCGGCGCTTCGGCGAACCGGTCGAGGTAAGCGCTCTCCGCCTTGGACAGCCGCAGACGTTTGGCCATGGCTTCGAGCCGGTCAGCGTCGGGCGGGACCATCGCCGCAAGCCTCAGGAGCGGGTCCGCCTGCCAGGAAAAACTCTTCTCCGCCGCGATCAGCGCGGGGATAGCGTCGATGCCCCATTTCTCGGTCTCGGGCAGGATCTCGCTCAGCACACCTGCCTGCCGCATCCACAGGAGCGCACGGCCGGGGTCGTCGGCCGAAAGCAGCTTCTTCGTCTCCGTCCACACGCGTTCGGCGGAAAGCGTCGCGAGCTTCGCGCGGGCCTGGGCGCAGGCCCGCAGGCCCTCGGCGTCCGGACGGCCGCTGCCGTAATGGGCGAAGAAGCGGAAGAAGCGAAGAATACGGAGATAATCCTCCGCCACGCGTTCGGCCGCGCTGCCGATGAAGCGCACCGTCCGCGTCTCGATGTCCCCGAGGCCCCCGACATGGTCGATGATCTCGCCGTCCGCACCGGCGTAGAGGGCGTTGATGGTGAAGTCGCGGCGTTCCGCATCCGCTTTCCAGTCGGTCCCGAAGGCCACTTCGGCGCGACGCCCGTCGGTCGCGACGTCTCGGCGCAGGGTCGTTATCTCATAGGGAACACCTTCTATGACGAGCGTCACGGTGCCATGGTCGATTCCCGTCGGCACCGCCTTGATGCCGGCGCCCTCCGCCCGCTCGGTCACCTCCTCGGGACGCCAGGTGGTTGCCAGGTCGACGTCGCCGGCCGGCAAACCCATGAGGCTGTTGCGGATCGCGCCTCCGACGACCCGAACCTCGCCGCCATCAGCGTTCAACAGGTCGAAGATGCGGCGAAGATGAGGAGCCTGGAACCAGCGCTCGGCGACAATGGAAGTCATGCATAGAGCCTTTCATAGAGCATGCGGACGATCCCCGCGGTGATCCCCCAGATGTTCCTTTCGCCATAGGGCATACGATAGAAATGGCGCTCAGCGCCCTGCCAGTGACTGCTTCCCCGTCCATGATTTCGCGGATTCATCAGGAACGACAACGGCACCTCGAACACGCTCTCCACTTCCTCCGGGTTCGGCTCAAGCACGAAGCCGGGCTGAACCACCGCAAGCACCGGAGTGATGCGGAAGCCGGACATGGCCATGTAATGCGGCAGTCGCGCGACCGTCTCGACGAAACGCGGATCGAGCCCGATCTCCTCCTCAGCCTCGCGCAGTGCGGCGACTTCGATGGAGTGATCTTCCGGATCCACCGCACCGCCCGGAAAGGCGACCTGGCCGGAATGCTTGCGCAAATTCGAGGTGCGCTGGGTGAAGATGACGTTGGCGTCTTCGCCGTCGTCGACGACGGGGACGAGGACTGCGGCGTCCTTCAGATGCAGGGACTCGAGATAGGATACGATGCCCGGGTTCAGCAGGAAATCGCCGTGATCGCGCCAGGCAGTCTCGATCGGCCCCCCCGCCTGCTGCAGCGCGCGGCGACGGAATTCGTCGGCGGAGTATGGGTGACCGTTCATCGGCACAAAGCTTCCAGCTCGGCCGCGGGCATGATCGGGAAGATCGCTCCGGCCGATCTGACGCAGAACATCTCCACCCCTTCCACCGCGATGGTCTCGCCGAGCTCGACGATGTCGTACATCACCGGTCGCGAGACGAGCGCTTCAAGCCGCCCGCGCACATGCAGATAGGGTTTGAGTTCACGATTGTCGCCGTGGATAACGAAGCGCAAGGGATGCTCCGGGCCCGCCTCGACCACGTCGCCGACATTGGTGCGGAAGGTCAGCACATTCTCGCCTTCCTTCTCGGTCACGCTCATCTCCACGGCGATGAACGGCGCGTCGGCGACCCGGATGCCGACCTTTTCCACAGGCGTGACGAGATAGGTCTTGCCGTCCTCGTCCTTGCGAAGCACGGTCGAGAACAGCCTCACCAGCGGCTGCCGGCCGATCGGCGTGCCCATGTAGAACCAGGTTCCATCGCCGCGGATCTCCATGTCGATGTCGCCGCAGAACGGCGGATTCCAGCGGTCGACCGGCGGCAACCCTCTCGCCTCGCCGCCCGTCTGCCCGGCAGCGCGTGCGATCAGCGCCGCCAGGCCGGCCGGATCGCCCATTTGCTGAATCTTGGCTTCTGCCATTGTTCCGTCCCGTTTGGTCTCGATCTTGCATCCGAAGCATGACGCCGTTGCCTGCTGCATGTCCTTGTTCGTGACCGATCGGGGACAAACGCATGCAGCAGTTAAAAGTGCTACAGCAAGCCTAGCGCGTCTGATAAGACGCGGCGCTGTAGCGTCGGGTATGCACCACAAGCTCGCTTCGGCGCATATGTCCGCATTCGCGCCTGGAACGCAATGCTTCAGGCTTTGGTGTCAAGCTCACGAGATAGTGCGACGGCGGCGGCTTGTCAGCCGCCCCGCGGGGTCTAAATTGAAAAACAGGAACTGGACAGCCGGCATCGGCGATCGATCCAGAAGCGGACGACCGGGAGACTTGCAATGAGTGTAATGAGAGGCGCGACCGAACTGGCCGACGAAAAGGCGATCGTCGCCGCAGCCGAGGCGGCGCTCGGAGAGGTCGCGCTGGTCCGCGCCGAGATCGGCAAGGTCATTTTCGGTCAGGAGAGCGTCGTCGAACAAACGCTGCTCGCGGTACTTTCCGGCGGGCACGCGCTGCTTGTCGGCGTTCCGGGGCTTGCCAAGACCAAGCTCGTCGCCACGCTCGGCATCGTTCTCGGGCTCGACAACAGCCGCATTCAGTTCACGCCCGACCTCATGCCCTCCGATATCCTGGGTTCGGAAGTCATGGACCAGGACGCGGCCGGTCATCGCTCCTTCCGCTTCATTCCCGGCCCGATCTTCACGCAGCTCCTGATGGCCGACGAGATCAACCGCGCCTCGCCGCGCACGCAGTCGGCCCTGCTGCAGGCGATGCAGGAGTATCACATCACCATCGCGGGCGACCGCAAGGACCTGCCACAACCGTTCCACGTGCTCGCAACCCAGAACCCGCTGGAGCAGGAAGGCACCTATCCGCTGCCCGAAGCCCAGCTCGACCGCTTCCTGATGCAGGTCGATGTCGGCTACCCCGAGCTTGCCGCCGAAAGACAGATCCTGCTCGAGACGACCGGACTCGCAGAAACCGAGGCGCGGCCCGTCATCGACGCAGGCCGCCTGCAGCAGATCCAGGGGCTGATCCGTCAGATGCCTGTCGGCGAGAAGGTGGTCGACGCCATCCTGGCGCTCGTTCGTTCCGCACGCCCCGGCAACGGCAATGCCGACACCGACAAGAACGTTGCCTGGGGGCCGGGTCCGCGCGCCGGACAGGCGCTCATGCTCTGCGCCCGCGCCCGCGCGCTCTACGACGGGCGGCTTGCCCCTTCGATCGACGACGTCCTTGCGCTCGCCGAGCCGGTTCTCCAGCACCGCATGGCGCTGACCTTCGCCGCCCGCGCCGAGGGCATGTCGGTGCGCGACGTCATCGCCGACCTGGTGAAGCGGGCCAAGGGCTGACGCATGGCCTCGATCGGGCACATTGTCGCGCGTACCCCTTCCGGTGAGGTCCTGTCGCGCGCGCAGCAGCGCGCGATGCTGGTGCCCGACTGTCTTGTCGAGGCCCGCAGGATCGCCAACACGGTCATCACCGGTTGGCACGGCCGGCGCAAGCGCGGTATCGGCGAGAACTTCTGGCAGTTCCGCCCCTACAGCGACGGGGAAAGCTTCTCGCGTATCGACTGGCGCCGTTCCGCCAAGGACGACCACACCTATGTCCGCGACCGCGAATGGGAGGCAGCGCACACGATTTGGCTCTGGGCCGATCTCTCGCCCTCGATGATGTACAAATCGACGCTCGGCGCCGTTTCGAAGGAGAGCCGCGCTCTGGTGCTGATGCTGGCGCTCGCCGAAATTCTCGCCCGTTCCGGCGAGCGGATCGGCTGCCCGGGCGTGATGGAGCCGGTTTCGGCACGCAACGCCGCCGAGCGGCTGGCAACCGCAATCATGCATAGTCCGCTTTCGGAGGGCCTGCCCGATACCGCAATGATCCGCGGCGCCAGCGACCTCGTTCTGATCGGCGATTTTCTCGACCCCGCCGACCGGGTGATGGAACGACTTGGACCGCTCGCCCGCCGGGGCCTGCGCGGCCATGTCGTGGAGATCGCCGATCCGGCGGAGGAGGTCTTCCCCTATGCCGGCAGAACCGAGTTCACCGATCCTGAAACCGGCGAGAAGCTGACCGCGGGACGTGCCGAGATCCTGCGCGAAGACTACCAGCGTGCCTATCGCGCCCGCCGCGACAGCCTCGGCACGAGCCTGCGCCATCTCGGCTGGACCTTCATTCCGCACAGAACGGATCGGGCGGCGTCGGAAGCTCTGGTCACGGTGCATATGCATCTTTCAGGCATGCCGGGCCGAGCGGCCCATGGGGGGCTCTGATGATCGGCGGCCTCTCTTTCATTTTTGCCAACCCCGCCATTCTGGCAGCACTCGTGGCACTGCCGGTGATCTGGTGGCTGCTGCGCATGACGCCGCCAAGACCTGCGGCCGAAATCTTTCCGCCGCTGCGCATCCTGGCTTCGGTGATGAAGCGCGAGGAGACACCCTCGAAAAGCCCCTGGTGGCTGACCCTTCTCAGGATGCTGATGGCCGCGGCCGTCATCTTCGCGATCGCCGACCCCGTCTTCAACCCGCGCAGCAATACACTTGCGACCTCCGGGCCCCTGGCGCTGCTGATCGACAACAGTTGGGCAACGGCGCCCGACTGGGAGCGGCGTGTCGAAGCCGCCTCGGCGCTGATCGACGACGCCGAGGCGAAGGATGTTGCGATTTCGATCGTCTTCACCGGAGAGCGCCAGCACGACGCGACGCCGGGATCGGCGAGCACTGCGCGCAACCGGCTGGCGGCGGCCAGACCCGAGCCGCTGTCCGCCGACCGTGGTTCCGCAATCGCGGCCTTGCAAGCGGCCTTCGAAGACGCTCCTCCCGGAACGGTCGCCTTCATCACCGACGGCATCGAAGGGGGCGACGGCAAGACGATGGAGGCGCTGGCCGGGATCGGCGCGGCCGGTCTCAAGGTGATCGAAGCGGACGGCAGCGAGGCCGTGGCACTCACTGCGACGAGCAACGAGTCCGGCGGCATGTCGGTGACGGCGAGCCGGCTGAAGACCGACGATGGCCGTTCCCTGCCCATCGTTGCCTTCGATACCCGCGGCCGGGCGATCGCCAGCGGGGCGATCGATTTCGCACCCGGCGCAGCAACCGCCAAGGGGATGATCGAGGCCCCGTTCGAACTGCGCAACGACTTCGCCCGCATCGGCATCGAAGGAGCCGCGACCGCCGGCGCCCAGCATCTCCTCGACGACGGCTTCCGCCGCCGTCGCGTGGCTCTACTGAGCGGCGAGGCACGTGACCTGTCGCAGCCGCTGCTCTCGCCGCTCGACTATATCAATCGGGCGCTCGCCCCCTATGCCGATCTCGTCGAGCCCCGCCAGAACGATCTTGCCGTTGCGATTCCGGAGCTTCTCGAGCAGCGCCCCTCGGTTCTGATCATGGCCGACATCGGACGGCTGCCGGAAGAGACCTATCCCCTGCTTGCGAAATGGATCGACAACGGCGGCACGCTGATCCGCTTCGCCGGCCCCCGCCTGGCCGCCGCACCTGCGGACGATCCGCTCGTCCCGGTCACGCTTCGCCAGGGCGAACGGGCGCTCGGCGGCGCGCTCTCCTGGTCCGAACCGCAGCCGCTCGCCGATTATCCCGGCAACAGTCCCTTCGCCGGCATGGCCCGCCCCACCGACATTCTCGTCAAGCGTCAGGTTCTGGCCGAACCGACAGCCGATCTGGCGGAGCGCACATGGGCAAACCTCGCCGACGGCACACCGCTGGTCACGACCGCGACACGCGGGGCGGGCCGCATCGTGCTCTTTCACGTCAGCGCCGAGGCCACATGGTCGAACCTGCCGATCTCGGGCCATTTCGTTGAAATGCTTCGCCGCAGTGTCCAACTCTCGCGCGGCGGCGGTATCGCCAGCGACGGCAAGGCCGTGAAGGCGCAGACCTTGCCGCCCTACCGGCTTCTGAACGCCGATGGCGTGCTCGTCGCCGAGACGGGCAATGCCCGTCCCCTCGACATCGTGCCCGGCAAGGCACCGGTCGCGACAGCCGACAATCCTCCGGGGCTCTACGGGTCCGAGGACGGCTTCACGGCGCTCAACCTCTTGCCGCGCGACGCCGAGCTCAAGCGGATCGACATGACCGCCGCCGGCCCTCATACCTCCGAGCGGCTGGCCGGTACGGAAAGCTGGTCGCTGAAGCCGGCGCTGATGACGCTCGCCCTCCTGCTGCTGCTCGCGGACGCTCTGATCGTGCTCTTCATGGGTGGCGTATTTTCACGCGCTCGGATGGCAAGGGCCGCTTCGGCAATCATCATAGTCCTCGCCGGAACCGTCTTCCTCGCCCCGCCGCAGGCCTTTGCCGACGACACGCGCCCGGACGACCAGCGCATCCTCGAGCGGCTGGACACCACGCATCTCGCCTATGTGGTCACCGGCGAGGAAGAGGTGGACCGCCTTTCCGAAGACGGGCTGAGAGGCCTCACCGACTTCCTGACCTATCGCACCACGCTCGAGCCCGGCGCGCCCGTCGGCCTTGACATCTCCAAGGACGAATTGAGCCTCTACCCCATCATCTACTGGCCGATTTCCGCCAGCGCGCCCATGCCGAGCCCGCAAGCCGTCAGCCGAATCGATGCCTATATGCGGGCGGGCGGCACGGTCCTGTTCGACACGCGTGATCAGTTTTCCTCGCTCGGCTCTTCCTCGAACGGAACCAGCGCGAACACCGAACGTCTCCAGGCGATCCTCGGCAATCTCGACATACCGCCGCTGGAGCCGGTTCCGGCCGACCATGTCCTGACCAAGGCCTTCTATCTGCTGACGAATTTTCCCGGCCGCTATACCGGCAGCCCGCTATGGATCGAATCCCAGCTCGATAGTCGCGAGGAACCGAGCAACCGGCCGGCGCGGCCTGGCGACGGGGTGACGCCGATCATCATCACCGGCAACGACTTTGCCGGTGCATGGGCCGTGGATTCGAATGGAGTCGCACTGCTACCGACCGTGCCGCCGGACGAAATGCAGCGCGAATACGCCTTTCGCTCCGGTGTCAACATCATGATGTACATGCTGACCGGCAACTACAAGGCCGACCAGGTGCACGTGCCCGCCCTGCTCGAGCGGCTCGGACAATGAGGACCCGGCGATGACAATCGATTTCTCGCCGCTTCTCGCCTGGCCGTATCTCGGGGCACTGGCGCTTGTCGCAGTTGTTCTGGCGGCACTCGGTATCTGGCGCGGCGTTCGGGGAGCCTGGATCAGGGCGGCGGCGCTGGCTGCATTCTGCCTCGCGCTTGCAAATCCCGTCCTCTTCCAGGAGGAGCGCGAACCCCTCTCCACCATCGTCGCCGTCGTTGTCGACCGCAGCCAGAGCCAGGAGAACGGTGACCGCCGCGCGCAGACCGACCAGGCGCTCGAGGGGCTCAAGGAGCGCCTTTCCCGCTTCCCCCAGATCGAGGCGCGTATTGTCGAAGCCGCCGACGGCGAGGAAACCGAGGCGCCCTCGACCAGGCTCTTCGGCGCCCTGACAACGGCACTCGCAGACGTGCCGCCCGCCCGTGTCGGCGGCGCCATCTTCATTACCGACGGCCAGATCCACGACGTGCCGGACGTCAACCAGAAGCTCGGCTTCGATGCACCCGTCCACGCCCTGATCAGCGGCAAGCCGGACGAGTTCGACCGGCGCATCGAAATCGTCAGCGCCCCCCGCTTCGGCATCGTCGGCGAACAGCAGAGAATGACCTTTCGGGTCGTGGATGACGGCGCGGCTCCCGGCGGCAGCGCCGAGGTGACGATCCGCCTGAACGGCAACGAGATCGCCACGGAGCAGGCGGAGCCCGGCACAGACGTTCCGTTCAGCTTCACCGTTCCGCGCGGCGGCAACAACATCCTGGAATTCGCCGTCAATCCGGTTGCCGGCGAGGTGACGGAGACGAACAACCGCGCCGTGCATGTGCTCGACGGCATCCGCGAAAATCTTCGCGTGCTCCTCGTTTCGGGAGAGCCGCATGCGGGCGAGCGCGCCTGGCGCAACCTCTTGAAATCCGATGCCGCGGTCGACCTCGTCCATTTCACCATTCTCCGGCCGCCGGAGAAACAGGACGGCACGCCGATCAACGAACTCTCGCTCATCGCCTTCCCGACGCGGGAGCTTTTCGTCGACAAGATCAGCGAGTTCGACCTCATCATTTTCGATCGCTACCAGCATCGTGGCGTGCTGCCGATCCTCTATTACGACAACATCGCCCAATACGTGCAGAACGGTGGAGCGCTGCTGATCGCCGCCGGGCCGGAGCACGCCGGCGACGATTCGATCGCCGCGACCCCGCTTGCGGCGGTGCTGCCGGCAACGCCGACCGGCGTCATGAACGAGAAGGCGTTCTTCCCCGGCTCTCGGAGGAAGGAAAGAAGCACCCGGTCACCCGCGGGCTCGAAGGGGCAGCGGACGAACCGCCGGCCTGGGGCCGCTGGTTCCGTACCGTCGACGTGGACAGGCCGCTCGGGCAGACGGTAATGGAAGCTGCTGACGGCAAGCCGCTGCTGGTCCTCAACCGCGTCGGCAAGGGGCGTGTCGCCATGCTGCTCTCCGACCAGGGTTGGCTTTGGGCGCGCGGCTTCGAAGGGGGTGGGCCGCATGTCTCGCTCTATCGCCGCACGGCGCATTGGCTTATGCAGGAGCCGGCGCTCGAAGAGGAGGCGCTCACCGCCCGCGCGATGGGCCGGACGCTCGAGATCACGCGCCAGACGATCGAAGGAGATCCCGGCCAGGCGACCCTCACCTATCCTTCCGGCCGGACCCAGGAAGTCACGCTCACGGAAGGCGAGCCGGGGCTCTACAAGGCTGAGGTCGAGACCAATGAAATCGGCCTCTTCGAAGTTGCCAACGACGAATTGACGACGCTCGTCCATGTCGGCAACGTCGATGCGCCCGAATTCAAGGCGGCGATTTCCACGGAGGAGAAGATCAAACCCTGGGCGGAGAAGACGAAGGGCCTGGTCCGCCGTCTGGCCAGCGCCGACGGACCCGTCGACCTCCCGTCTATCCTCCCGGTTCGCGGCGCCGTCCGCGTGGCCGACGATCAGCGCCTGTCGCTGCGCATGACCGACGAGACGGTGTTGAAGGGCATCGATTCCCTTTCGCTGTTCGCGGAGCTCTTCGGCCTGGCGGCACTGCTCTTCCTCATCTCCGCTACCTGGTATCGCGAGGGCCGGTGAACGTCGACGAGGCCACGGCTTCGCCATTCTCGGGCCGAGGACGACGAATAGCCGACGTCCAGAGATCAGGCAGCCGCCCCTTGCGCCTCCGTGCGCGCAGTGAGGCAGGTGGCGCCGTCATCCCGCCAGGCGATCACGCCTTCAAGCCGGGCGTGAACGTCCGGCGCGACCGGCACGACGAGAACCCTCGCGGGATCGACGGGACCCGGGAATTGGAGCGCGCCTTGGCGTACCTTCTCGAAACCGAGCGGCTGGTAATAAGGCGGATCGCCGACGAGGATAACCGCTTCGGTGCCCTTGCGGCGCGCCGCTTCGACTGCAATACGGACGAGTTCCCGGCCGATGCCCTGGTTCTTGTGCGAGGGCCGGACGGCAAGCGGGCCGAGCAGATGTCCTTTCACCGAACCGGCCGTTACCGGCGTCATCCGGACCGACGCGATCGTTTCGCCGTTATCGGCGCAGATGAAGGAGAGCGCCCGGTCATGGGGCCCCTGCTCGCGAATCCGCGCGGCGGCGCGGGTGAAGCGACCCGGCCCGAACGCCTCTTCATTGATGATTTCGATGGCTGCGTCGTGGGATGCGTCTTCGGTCAGATAGACGAGATCGTGCTTTTTCATGTGTCGAGAACCGGCATGCGAACGGACATGGAGGATGGCTCGCCCCGAATGGGCGTTTGCAGCATCAGCGTCGTCGCAGGCTTCCCGACAGGATCATTGTTGTGATCGTTTCCCAGATGAAAGAGCTACCGTTTCGCCGATAGCAGAAAAATGCTGCCAGTCAAAGGGTAAAACGCACTGTTCGGAATTTCACATCTATCGGCCGCGGTTCTCAGCACTAATTATGGCGTCAGCAAACGATCGAAAGGAGTTGGCCTATGGGTAGGCTCGTGAATGGCGTCTGGCAGGATGTCTGGTACGACACGCGTGCGACGAACGGTCATTTCAAGCGCAGCGAATCGCAGTTCCGCAACTGGATCACGGCAGATGGATCGCCCGGCCCTTCCGGCGAAGGCGGCTTCGAGGCCGAAGCGGGCCGCTATCATCTCTATGTGTCCCTTGCCTGCCCCTGGGCGCACCGCACGCTGATCTTCCGCAAGCTCAAGAAGCTCGAAGACCTCATCTCGCTTTCCATCGTCGACCCGCTAATGCTGGCCAACGGCTGGGAATTCAAGGGAGAGGACCGTGAGGGCGAGAACGGCGGCACCGCCGATCACCTCTTCGGCTCGCGCATGCTCTGGGAAGTCTATCTGCGCGCCGACCCGGTCTATTCCGGCCGGGTGACGGTGCCGGTCCTCTGGGATAAGCGGAAGAACACGATCGTCTCGAACGAGTCCGCCGAAATCATCCGCATGTTCAACTCGGCCTTCGATCGTCTGACCGGCTCGACGGCAGATTTCTGCCCGCAAGATCTGCGTCCCGAAATCGACGCGCTCAATGCGCGTATCTACGACGCGGTCAACAACGGGGTCTACAAGGCCGGCTTCGCAACCAGCCAGGCGGCCTATGAGGAGAGCGTCGCCGCCCTCTTCTCCATGCTGGACGAACTGGAGAACCGCCTCGCGTCGAAGCGCTATCTCACGGGAGACCGCCTGACGGAAGCCGATTGGCGGCTCTTCACGACACTCGTCCGTTTCGATCCGGTCTATGTCGGCCATTTCAAATGCAACATCCGCCGCATTGCGGACTATCCGAATCTCTACGGCTATCTGCGCGAGCTCTACCAGGTGCCGGGCGTCGCCGAGACGGTCAATATGCACCACATCAAGCAGCACTATTACCGCAGCCATACGACGATCAATCCCACGGGCATCGTGCCGGCGGGTCCGGTGCTCGACCTTGGAGCGCCGCACGGGCGGGATAACCTCTGAACAGGGATGAGAGAAAATGGGCGCTAGCCGCTTGTCCCATCACCCGCTTGCTGGGGAGAAGGGACAAGCAGGCGGCTAAGGGGGCGATCCGACGCGATCGGTCGCCTACCAGAACGTATCGGGCGCCGCGCTTCCAGCGAGCTCCGCCAGCCGGCGCCGGGTCGCAGGCGTCGTGTCCGCCGGAAGGTCGTCGAGCGGAAAGAAGCCCGCCGCGGCGATTTCGAGATCCGCACGCTTCGGCCGCTCCTGGCGGACATTATCGCAGCGGAAGAAGATGACGTGATCGCGCTTGCTGGTGCGCCGGTTGTAGTAGACCTGAAAGAGCAGCGGTGCCGTCGTCAGCACGAGGTTGCCCTCCTCCCTGAGTTCGCGGGCCAGGCCCTCCACCGCAGTCTCGTTGCGGTCGAGTCCGCCGCCGGGAAGATGCCAGCCCGGCAGATAGGAATGCCTTACGAGAAAGACCCGCCCCTCACCATCGAAACAGGCAGCCCGCACGCCGAGCGTCATGCCGCGGGCCAGGGCGAAATAAACATGGGCAAACCGCGTCAGAAAGCGGAGCCGCCAGGAGGGTATCTCCGGCCCGCGGCTCTCGTCCATACGCCTTCTCCTCACATTCACGGTTTCCGGGAATAGTCCATTACTGATTCCCCTTCCCGGGAATATGCGCTAGACGAGATTAATGTTCAAACTTGCGCATATATCCGATGTCCACCTGGGGCCTTTGCCCGATCTCTCCCTCCGCGAACTCGCCTCCAAGCGGATCACCGGTTTCGTCAACTGGCACAGGAACAGGGTGCGCCATCTCTTTCCCGGGACGCTCGACTGCCTGATGCAGGACATCGAGGTGCGCAATCCGGATCACCTGGCGATCACCGGAGATCTCGTCAACCTCGCCTCTTCGCTCGAGATCGAGGCGGTTACCGAATGGCTCGCGGAAGCGGGCGACCCCAATGAAATCTCGGTGGTTCCGGGCAACCACGACGCCTACGTGCCCGGCGCATACGAGAAGATCACGCATGCATGGTATCCCTTCATGCGCGGCGACGACGGCCCCAGCGGCTGGATGAAGAAGCATGCCTGCTTTCCCTATATGCGGGTGCGCGGCAGGGTGGCGCTCATCGGCTGCTCGACGGCCGTGGCCACTCCCCCTTTCGCCGCGAGCGGCTATTTCGGGCCGCGACAGGCGCGCGCGACGGTCAACCTCCTTCGCCAGGCCGGCGAAGCCGGATTGTTCCGCATCGTCATGATCCATCACCCGCCGATTCGCGGCGCGACCTCGATGCACAAGCGCATGATCGGCATCCGCCGTTTCGCTGCCACCATCTCCGCCGGCGGGGCCGAGCTGGTTCTGCACGGCCACACGCATCTCAATACGCTCCACTGGCTCAAGGGGCATACGGGGCCGGTGCCGGTCGTCGGCATCGCATCCGCCTCGCAGGGTCCCGGAGGCAGCAAGCCCGTCGCCGCCTATAATCTCTTTTCCGTCGACGGCGAGCCCGGAGACTGGCGGCTGACCCGGGAGCGCTACGCGATCAACCCGGACGCGACCGGCGTGGTGCTCGCCGAAACGACGTATTTCTGAACCGCCGGAAGCCTCTCGGTCCCGGCCGATTCAAGGACGCGCGGCGGCGTGGGGAAAACCGGTTGCCGGGGCGCAAAAACCTCTTTCCGTTCCGGCTCTTCCCTTGCAGACTTAGGACCAAATGTTCCATATCATTGATGGTGCGTCCCGATGGCGAATGGACGGGCGATCCGGCACGTTTTACTGGAAGAGCAATGCGCCCAGCGGCAGAAATGAAGGATTTCAGACGGGATTTGGTCAGCCTGCTGCCCAAACTGCGCCGCTTCGCGATCACGCTGGCCCGCAATGCCAATGATGCCGACGATCTCGTCCAGGAAGTTTGCGAGCGGGCAATCGCGCGCGGTCACCTTTGGAACGGCGAGGGCCGGCTGGAAAGCTGGATCTATGCGATGACCCGCAATCTCTGGGTGGACGAAATCCGCAAGCGCAAAGTGCGCAGCGCCGGTGCGGTCGACGTTTTCGAGCGGGAAGAACCGCACGTCGAAGCAACCGCCGAAAAGGCCGCCTATGCCAATCAGGTGCAGAAGATGATCCTGTCGATGCCGGAGGGACTGGCAAGCGTCTTCCTCCTCGTCAATGTCGAAGGCCACAGCTACCGGGAAACGGCGGAGATCCTCGGCATCCCCGTCGGCACGGTCATGAGCAGGCTGTCGACGGCGCGGCTCAGGCTCGCGGCCATGTTGTCCGAAAATACGGAAAGGAGGGCCTGACCGTTGCTGCAAACGAAGGGGCTGGCGCTCGAGGTGCGGTTGTCCGCCTATATCGACGGCGAACTCGCGGAAAGCGAAAAATCCGAGCTTGACGCTCTTCTCGCCCGCGACGACGAGGCAAGGGCATTGCTCGACAAGCTCAAGTCGGGCAGCGCCTTCGGCAACGGGGCTTTCGAAAACTTCCTCCATGATCCGGTGCCGCTGGCGCTGGTGCGCCAGATAAAGCAAGGCCCCGGCATCAACCCGAAATCGGAGCGGGTAACGACGGCCAGCCTTCCAAGACGAAGCGCTCGCATCTGGCCGCGCATCCTCGCCGCTTCCACCGCCCTTTTCCTGCTCGGCGGAGCCGCCGGCTTCATTCTCGGCAGCGCCACGGACTTCGCCGAGCCGATGAACCAGGCCGATGACCGCCCCTGGATCGACGATATCGTCGGGTCTCACCGCATCTATTCGCGCCAGAAGGAGCATCTGGTCGAGGTGCCGGGAACGCAGGCGGCCGAGATCGAGACCTGGCTTGCCGCAAGCGTCGGCGTGACCTTCGCTGTCCCCGATCTCGCCCGCAAGGGATTATCCTTCGAAGGGGCGAGGCTCCTTGCCGCCAACGGCAGGCCGGTTGCCCAGCTCGTCTATCGCGACCGGGAGGGAGAGGTCTTCACCATCTGCTTTCTCAAGCAAGGCGACGCGCAACAATCCGGCGAATTCACCGAAACCATCCGCGGCGACCTCGGCTTGATATCGTGGCAACGGGAAAGCGTCTCATTCGTGATGATCGGTCCGTCTTCCGACCCCGCTCTGCAGGACCTTGCCGAAACGGTGGCGGCGAACATTTGACGCTGATCAAGACCGAGTAGCTGCCCTGCATAGAGCCGTCGCGACCTTCTTCCCCTAGGAGGCAGGGCCAGCGCATATGAGCCAGGGTCGGGAGCGTTTCCGCGATCCACCTATCGAAGATCAGGCTAATGAGCGCCGCCCAATACCGTCTCCCCTCTCTCCGCGCGCGGAGAGAGGGTCGGGGCAAGGGGCACCTACCAGGGCAAGCGCGTCACTTCCCCATCACGTCCAGAACGCGGTTGGCAGCCGAGACGATCGCCTCCAGTGAGGCGGCCACGATATTGGTGTTGATGCCGACGCCGAAGAGCTTGCCGCCCGGATACTCGACCTCGACATAAGCGATCGCAGCGGCGTTCGAACCATGCTGCAGCGAATGCTCGGAGTAATCCGCCACCGAGAGTTCGACGCCGAGATAGATCGACAGTGCATTGATGAAGCCGTCGATCGGGCCCGTACCCTTGCCCTCGATCTGTCTGGTCTCGCCGCCGTCCGTGATCTCGGCGGCAACGACGCGCAAGCCTTTGTGCTCGCCTACAGGGTAGGTGTGATGGTCGACGAACTTGATGCGCGCGCCCGGCTGCTCGACATAGCTTTCGATGAAGCGCTGATGGATGCGCTTCGAGGGCAGCTCCTTGCCTTCCTCGTCGGTGATGCGCTGGACTTCCTCACGGAACTCGATCTGCAGATTGCGCGGCAGATTGATCCCGTAGTCCTCCTGCAGGATATAGGCGATGCCGCCCTTGCCCGACTGCGAGTTGATGCGGATGATCGCTTCGTAGCTGCGTCCGACATCGCGCGGATCGATCGGCAGATAGGGTACCTCCCAGGTCGGCTTGTTCGCCTGTTTGATTGCCTTCATGCCCTTGTTGATGGCATCCTGATGCGAGCCGGAGAAAGCCGTGTAAACCAGTTCGCCGACATAGGGGTGGCGCTCCGGAATGACCATCTGGTTGGAATATTCGTAGACTTCCTTGATCCGTTCGATGTCCGAGCAGTCGAGCTTGGGATCGACGCCCTGCGTGAACATGTTGAGCGCCAGCGTCACCACATCGACGTTGCCGGTGCGCTCGCCATTGCCGAAGAGCGTCCCCTCGACACGGTCGGCGCCCGCCATCAGCCCCAGCTCGGTTGCGGCAATGCCGGTGCCGCGGTCATTGTGCGGATGCAGCGAGACGATCAGGTTCTCGCGATTGTCGAGATTGCGGCACATCCATTCGATCTGGTCGGCATAGATGTTCGGCGTCGCCATCTCCACGGTCGAGGGCAGGTTGATGATGAGCTTGTTGTCCGCCGTCGGCCGGACGATCTCGGTCACGGCGTTGCAAATCTCCAATGCCACTTCGAGTTCGGTGCCCGTGAAGCTTTCCGGCGAGTACTCGAAACGATAACCGCCGCCCGCTTTCGCGGCCATGTCGGTGATCATCTTGGCGGCGTCGGTCGCGATCTGCTTGATGCCGGCCACGTCCTTGCCGAAGACGACGCGACGCTGCAGCTCGCTCGTCGAATTGTAGAAATGCACGATCGGCCGGTGCGCACCTTCAAGCGCCTCGAAGGTCCGCGCGATCAATTCCGGCCGGCACTGTACCAGCACCTGCAGCGACACGTCTTCGGAGACGTTGCCTTCCTCGACGCACCAGCGGGCGAAATCGAAATCCGTCTGCGACGCGGAGGGGAAGCCGATCTCGATCTCCTTGAAGCCCATGTCCAGGAGGAGGTGGAACATGCGCGCCTTGCGGTCGTGACCCATCGGGTCGACGAGTGCCTGGTTGCCGTCGCGAAGATCCACGGAACACCAGATCGGCGCCTCGGTGATCGCCTTCGACGGCCACGTGCGATCCGGCAGCGCGATCTGCGGATAGGGCTGATATTTCACAGCCGCTTCGGGCATGCCGGTCTTGATGGAATGCGATTTCAAAATCATGTGCAGCTTCTCTTCGTCACTGGAGCGTAGCCTGCCGCAGCAATAGCCGATCATTCGGGACATTGCGATGGCGATGCCGCGGGGGCCGCGCGATTTGGTTCAGCTTTTCTGGATTTCGAGGAGCAGGTGCCGGCAAGGCTTTTCGGCCGCCGGGCGCTCCTCAGCGAACCCGGCAACCGCGGATAAGGCCGAGAAGAAGAAGGGAGGCGAAGGCGCGCGCAGGAGCACGATTGGCATCGTGTCCCGAAAAGATCGCTGCGATCTTGTGTGCGTCGGCCTCAGTCATGGAAAAGCCTATACACGGCTTGGTAATGCGGAGCAAGAGTGCCCTTTCCTCGGGTTTGGTCCGAGGACTAGCCCTTTCCCCGCGCGTGGGGAAAGGGTCTGAGGCGGCGCCTCGCGTCCCTTCGCCCCGCTTGCGGGAGAAGGTGCCGGCAGGCGGATGAGGGGCGGACGCTCTAGATCTCCGCGATGGAGGTGACGATGCGCGAAACGAGACCATAGGCCTTCGCCTCTTCCGCACCGAGCCAGTAATCGCGATCCGTGTCCTTGGCGATCTTGTCGACCGGCTGTCCGGTCGCTTCGGAGAAGATCCGGTTCAGACGCTCGTTCATCTTGATGATCTCGCGTGCCTGGATCTCGATGTCGGAAGCCATGCCGCGCGTTCCGCCCGAGGGTTGGTGCAACAGGAAGCGGGTGTTCGGCAGGCAAAGGCGCTGCTCCTTGGGCGCAGCGACGTAGATGAGCGCGCCGGCGGACGCGACCCAGCCGGTGCCGATGGTCCAGACCTTCGGCTTCACGAACTTGATCATGTCGTGGATGCTGTCGCCGGATTCGACATGGCCGCCGGGCGAGTTGACGAAAAGGCGGATATCGTCGTCGCTGGCCGCGGCAAGCGCCACGAGCTGTGAGCAGACCTTCTGCGCGAGTTCCTGGGTGATGGTCCCGTAAATGAAAATCGAACGCGACTTGAAAAGGTTCGCCTCCGTCTCCTTGCCCAAGGGCAATTCGGTCTTCTTTTCTTCCTGGTCGTCGTCGTTCCGCATTCTTCGGACTCCTCATGAAATGTCTTCCAACCAGATAATGCGACTCGACGGCGAAAACAATGCAAACGGCGGCGTTAACACGGTTCGAACCGCCCGCCTCGGCGCGATGGTAAACAGGGTCCGCCAAATGACGTATGGACAGCCGGTGGGAGCCCAATAAGATCAACGGATCATCAATGTCCGTATCGGGGCCCAGAATGAAGAAATCCGTCCTTCTCGCAGCCGCCGCGCTCTTCGCCGGCTCCTCCGCGCCTGCCTTCGCCCATCTCGATCCAGCCGAACACGGGTCGGTGATGGCGGGCCTTTCCCATCCGCTGTTCGGAGCCGACCACGTTCTTGCGATGATCGCCGTCGGCCTTTGGGCGGCTCAGATCGGCGGCAGGGCGCTGTGGAGCGTGCCGGCTGCCTTTGTCGCGACGATGGTGCTCGGCTTCGTCCTCGCCCACACCGGCGCTCCCCTGCCCCTTGTCGAACCGGCCATCCTCGCCTCCGTCGTGGCGCTCGGCCTGGTCGTCGCCATAGCCGTCCGGCTTGACGCGGCAACGGCTGCAGCCATCGTCGCGGCCTTCGCGCTCTTCCATGGCCATGCCCACGGCGGAGAGTTGGGCTCGGCCGGCACCTGGTCGTTTGCAGCAGGATTCGTGATCGCAACCGCTCTTCTGCACATTGCCGGCATCGGTCTCGGCATGGGGCTCGCCCGGCTTGCGGAGCGCGGCGTCGTCACCCGTATCGTCGGCGGCGCCACCGCCATAGCCGGCGCAGCCTTGATCCTCGGATGATACTGGTTCGCTCCGCGCTGCCGCAGGAGGCGGACTTTCTCGCTCAAATCGGCCTTGAAGCCTGGCGCAAAGGCATAAAGCCGCTTGTGCCGGCGCATGTTGCGGCGGCCACCGAACAGAACAATCCGTTCCTGCCGTTCGTGCGAGAACTGGGGCCTCGCATTCTCGTCGCTGAAGTCGATGGAGAAGCTGCCGGCCTCGGCGCCCGCGAGCACGATGACGATGTCATCAGCGATATCTGGGTGGCTCCCGCCTTCGAAGGACGGGGCGCCGGATCGGCCCTCATAAAGGCGCTCGAAGCGCAAATCGCCGAGCGTGGATACAGGCAAGCCGCAATCCAGGTGGCGGCCCAAAACGAGCGGGCGCTTCAGCTCTACCAGCGTCTCGGCTACCGAGTGCTTTGGAGGAAGGTCGCTTTCGACCCGATCCTCCAGACCGAACTGGAAAAGATCGGCCTGTCAAAACCACTTCGGCTCGATCGATAGGGCAATCCGTCCGAACCGGCGGGCGGCTCATCCCCAGGTCAGCGGATCCAGCCAAAGATAGAGGCGAGACGGTCCTCGCAAATCGGCAACCGCCATCATCCCCGTCCGCGATAGGTCGGCACGCCCTGATCCGGCAGCCAGACGCCGTCGGGCGGGTTTCCCGTCTGCCAGAAAACGTCGATCGGGATGCCGCCGCGGGGATACCAGTAGGCGCCGATCCGTAGCCACTTCGGCGAAAGCAGCGAAACCAGCCGCTTGGCGATCTCGATCGTGCAATCCTCGTGGAAAGCGCCGTGGTTGCGGAACGAATGCAGGAACAGCTTGAGCGATTTCGATTCGACCAGCCAGCCGTCCGGCACATAGTCGATGACGATATGCGCGAAGTCGGGCTGCCCGGTCATCGGGCAAAGCGAGGTGAACTCGGGCGCCGTAAAGCGCACGACGAAATCCGTGCCGCCGTGCCCGCTCGGCACCCTTTCGAGCACCGCTTCTTCCGGGCTCTGGGGCAGATCGACCTTCGTCCCCAGTTGTGAAAGTCCAGATACGTCAGTCTTGGTCATTTCCGTGATGCTCCACTAACTTTAACGCGCACCCCGTGCGCCTTTTCGCCTTCCGGTTCGACGTGAATGGCGATCTCCGCGCCTGAGTGCACGACGCGTATCGCCTCCTCGATCCGGTCGCAGATATCGTGCGCGTCACCGACCGCCATCGCCTCCGGCACGACCATGTGAAAATCCACGAAAATCGCCGGGCCCGCCTGACGCGTCTTCAGATCGTGGACCCCGAGAGACCCGCCGGCATTAGCCGCGATCGCCGCCTTGATCGCCTCCTCCTCGTCCGCCGGCACCGCTCTGTCCATCAGCCCGTCGACGGAGCGCGAAATCACCTTCCAGCCCTGGAAGAGGATGTTGCCCGCGACGAGCACGGCGAGCAGCGGATCGAGGATCGCGTAGCCGGTGGCGATGGCGAGAAGAAGGCCGACGAGCACGCCCACGGAGGTCACGACATCGGAGAGAATATGCTGGCCGTCCGCACTCAACGCCGGCGAGCGATGGCGGCGGCCCGCGCGGATAAGCACATAGGCCCAGATCGCATTGACGACGCCGGCGGCAAAATTGATGGCGAGGCCTAGCGTCGGTGCATTCAGAAGCACCGGTGCCATCATTTCGGGGATGGCTTCCCAGATAATCAGCAACGCCGCCAGGACGATCAGCACGCCTTCGATGACCGCGGAGAAGTATTCCGCCTTGTGATGCCCGAAGGGGTGATCGGCATCGGCCGGCTTTGCCGCATAGCCGATCATCGCATAGGCAATCACCGCGGCGACCACGTTGACGGAGGATTCCAGCCCGTCGGACAGGAGCGCCACCGAGCCCGTCACCCACCAGGCGAGCATTTTAAGACCCATCACGGCCAGCGACAGGGGGATGCCCCAGAAGGCGAGTCGCAGGACGGTTCTATTGTCGGTTCCGGTCATCGTCATTCCTCCTGCAGATGCAAACGAGTTGCAGATGCAAGGCCATTCAAATGCAAAACCGCCCGCGCGGGTTTTCGCGCAGGCGGATCATGGGCGCCATATGGGCGATTACGGGCCGCTTGTCAAACGGTCGAATGCCTCGAGCCGATACAGCCGACGCGCAAGAGGTCAGGCTGCCTTGGTCTTCGCTCGTTTGGCGAGATGGGCAACCACGTTCTCGATCATCCGCATGCCGGCGTCGCCGCCGAGCGTCATGATCGATTCCGGATGGAACTGTACGGCCGCCACCGGCTCCTTGCTGTGTTCGATGCCCATGATCGTACCATCTTCGCTTTCGGCCGTGATCACGAATTCGCGCGGCAGGTTGGACGGATCGGCGAAAATCGAATGATAGCGCCCGACCGTCACCTCCTTGCCGAGGCCGGAGAAGACGATGCCGGGTTCGAGCACGCGGATGCGCGAGGGTTTCCCGTGCATCGGGATCGCCAGCTGACGAAGATCGCCGCCATAAGCCTCCGCGAGCGCCTGCAGCCCCAGGCAGACGCCGAAGATCGGCAGGTCCCGCGCCCGCGCCTTCTTGATCGTCGCCTTGCAGTCGAAGTCCTTCGGGGTGCCGGGACCGGGCGAAAGCACGACAAGGTCGGGCTTGACCCGGTCGAAGATTTCCTCGGCCACGGGCGTGCGCACGGTGGTGACAATCGCGCCCGTCTGGCGGAAGTAGTTCGCCAGGGTATGGACGAAGCTGTCCTCGTGATCGACGAGCAGGATGCTCACTCCGGCGCCAACGGCAGCGACGTCGCGCGCGGCCTTGGCGCTGTTTGCGGATTTGGCGTCGCGGATGGCTGCAATCATGGCAGAGGCCTTCAGTTCGGTTTCGGCTTCTTCTTCTTCCGGATTGGAATCATAGAGGAGCGTCGCACCCGCCCTCACCTCGGCGATCCCGTCCTTGATGCGGATGGTACGCAAGGTCAGCCCGGTGTTCATGTCGCCGTTGAAGCCGACCATGCCGATCGCGCCCCCGTACCAGGCACGCGGGCTCTTCTCGTGGCTCTCGATGAAGCGCATGGCCCAGAGCTTCGGCGCGCCGGTAACGGTCACCGCCCAGGCGTGGCTGAGGAACCCGTCGAAGGCGTCCATATCGTCGCGCAGGCGCCCCTCTATGTGATCGACCGTGTGGATCAGCCGCGAATACATCTCGATCTGACGGCGACCGATCACCTTGACCGAGCCCGGCACACAGACCCGGCTCTTGTCGTTGCGGTCGACGTCCGAGCACATGGTGAGTTCGGACTCGTCCTTCTTCGAGTTCAAGAGCTTCAGGATCTGCTCGCTGTCTGCGATCGGATCGTCGCCGCGCTTGATCGTGCCGGAAATCGGGCAGGTCTCGATGCGCCGGCCGGAAACGCGCACGAACATCTCCGGCGAAGCACCGACGAGGTATTCCTGGTTGCCGAGATTGATGAAGAAGGAATAGGGCGACGGATTGATCGCCTTCAGCCGATTGGAAATCTCGGACGGGCGGCTTTCGCAGCGCTCGTAGAATTTCTGCCCCGGCACCACTTCGAAGAGATCGCCGCGCCGGAAGCTTTCCTTCGCCTTGACGACTAGTTCGGCATATTCGCCCGGGCGGTGATCCCCGTGTGGCGGGATGCTGTCGACGCTCAGGAACGGCTCGGGAGCGATGTCCGCTGCCTTGCCCTCGGTCGAAAGGTCCTCCCTGGCGAAATCGTAGCGGTCGATCCAGGCCTTTGCCGCATAGTGATCGACCACCAGTATCTCGTCCGGCAGGAAGAGAACCATGTCGCGCTGGTCGTCCGGACGGGTGAGCTTCAGTTCGATCGCATCGAACTGGAAGGCGAGGTCGTAGCCGAAGGCGCCATAGAGGCCGAGGTTCGAGTCCCTCCTCCGAGTGGAAGAGGTTCGTCACCGCGCGAAGAACCGTAAAGACCGTCGGCATCTTCGACCGCTCTTCCTCGGTGAAGACACGATCGGGCTCATTGATTGTGAGGTCGAGACGACGGGGCGCAAGCGCGCCGAGCGTAATGTCGGCAACGGACTTCAGATCCTCGGCGATCAGCGCCAGCAGCACTTCGCCGCGTTCGTTATAGGCTTCGATCCAGAGCGAGCGACCGAAGGAGGAGATGGCAAGCGGCGGGTCGACCACCGCAGTGTCCCAACGGGTATAACGGCCGGGATATTCGTAGTTCGAGGAGAAGACCGCGCCGCGCCGCTCGTCGAGCCTGTCGACATAGCCGGCGATCGCGTCGCTGTAGGATGCCTCGCGCCGCTTGCGGGTGACGACGATGCCACCCTTCGTGGTATAACTCTCCGCGCCGTCTTCCAGAATTACCGCTGCCATTCGTCTCGCTCCGTAAAAGCCCGGTCCTTCCACGCGGCCAGAATACGAAAAAAGCCGCCTCGAAATCTCCGGGCGGCTCCATCTCTCAATCACGCATGACTGGTCAAGGCCGCCTCAGCGAGCCCACCACCAGATCGAAATGTTCTGCGTGTTTGCCATGGGCGGAAGTGTTAGCGCGGCTTGCAGTGGCGCGCAAGCGGGAAAACCGCGGACCCAATCTGTCCCTTAAAAAAGAAGGCGGCCACAGCGGCCGCGCTCTCTATGTGTGCCGCCGGATCCTCAGAACCGCTGCGTCATCGAAACCTTGAAGGTTCGCCCCGGCTCCGAATAGAATTCGGCAGGCTGCGTGAACGCATTCTGCGTGTTCACCGCATCCCAATAGGTCTTGTCGAAGACGTTGTAGACCCCTGCATTCACCCTCAGACCCGGCAACTGCTCCGGCTCCCACCAGCCGGTGACATCGACGATGCCGTAACCCGGTGCCTTGAAAGTGTTCGTCGATTTGTCCGAAACGTCCATCGCCGCCGTCAGAATGACGTCAGTCCCCCAGGTTTCGGCGGCGTAACCGACATTGAGGACTCCCTTCAGCGGGGCAACGGAGCCAAGCACCTCGTCGGTATCGAGATCTCGGCCATAGGCATAGGCGAGTGCGGTGCGAACATGGACGCCATTGCCGAAGACTTTATGGCCCGATACCTCGACTCCATGAATAGAGACATTGGCACGGTTGATCGCCTCCGTGATGCCGATCGGGTAGATGCCGGTCGGATCGCGAGAAAAGCGTTCGTCAATGAAGTTCTTATAGCGGTTGTAGAAGGCGCTGACTCGGCCGCCGAACTCGTCGTCACCAAGATTCGCGCCGATTTCGAAACCATGGCTCGTTTCGGGCTTGAGATCGGGATTGCCAATGCTCAGATAGCTGCCCGGCGCGCCGTAATTCAGATAGAGTTCCTCGGCCGTCGGCGGCCGGAAAGCCATCGCCCACTGCGCGAAAAGCTCGACCTCTTGCGCTGCCTGATAGGTTGCAAGAAGCTTCGGCGACAGCGCCAGATCGCTCTGTCCCGGCGGCAAGCCGTCATAATTGGGGTTGCGCATATAGGCGGCGGTATTCTCCGGCGAATAATCGTACCAGTCGAAGCGCAGGCCCGGCGTCAGCGCGAAGGGACCATCGCCGATCGAGATGCGATCCTGCAGGTAGATGCCGATCTTCCTGCTGTCGACGTCGGGGCTGTCCGACTGGTTTGTGTGCAGGAAGTTGCAGGAAGGACTCGGCGCCGTGTCGCAGCTATCCTCGCCCGAGGAATATTGGTGCAGCTTGCCGATGGCAAAGTCGCCGCCGAGCGTGACCTTATGCTGCAGGGAGCCAGTGTCGAAGTACCTGTCGACATAACCGCTGGCGCCGAAGCTCTCTTCTTCGGCCTCGTTGAGGCGGGAATAATCCCCGATCACCGAGGTGCTGCGATAGGCGTCGCTACCGTTCTCGCGAAGCAGGCGCTGCCAGTAGATCGTGGCCGAGGCGCTGTCGAACCAGGCGTTGTCGTCGGTGGCCTCGAATTCGTAATCGAGCGACAGGCGCTCGCGCCGGGTGTTGTCGAGCTTGTCGTAGTTACCTGGCCGATAATTGCCGGTAGGGCTCTGGCCGGACATGAAATCGATGTCCTTGTCACGGTCGAAGCGCTCGGCCGTAAAGCCGAAGGTGTGGCCGCTATCGGTATATTGCCTTACTTTGAAGAGGAGATTGTTCTGATCGTAGTCGGCAGGGTCGGCCTCGGTGCGCGTTGTGGAATAGCCGCCAATGTTGCCGTTGCTTTCCTGCTCATGCCCTTTCTTGTAGCCGCCCTGGAAAAGGACCGCCGTATCGTCGTAGCGCGCGGCAACTGCAGCGGACCCGCCGAGACTTTCGTCCTCGCCGTCATAGGCGAATTTGAAGATACCACCCAGGTCTTGCCCTCGCCGATCAGGTCCTCCGGCTCGAGTGTGCGCAGCACCACGGCTCCCCCGAGCGCGCCGCCGCCCGCACGGCTGGAATCGGCGCCGCGAACGATGTCGATCGTCGAAAGGGCGGCAAAATCGAAGCTGTCGATGCCTCCATCGGCGTCGCGCGCCCCATCGTCGATAAAGGGGATGGGAATACCGTCGATCGTCGTCAGCACGCGCGGCCCTTCGAGGCCCCGTATATTGACGCTGCCATTCGTGCGGTTGAAGTTCACCCCTGGCTCGAGGCTCCTGCCCAGATCCTCGAAGCTCGAAATCTGGTTGTTGTCCAGTTCCTCTTCCGTCACCTGCTCTGCAAGCGGTGTGTCCGCCACGCCCTCTTTCTCTCCCCCTGACGGAAAGTTTCTTTAAGACCGTTACGCGCCCCTGCTTTTCGGCGGCGCCCGCCGCCTCTTCGATGGATTGCGCATGAGAAATTGTTGCTCCGGCGAGGGTAGCGAATGCCGTGCAAGCCAAAAGCGCCAGGCGATGATGCCGGTTGAGCATGGACCAGTCCTTTGAAAGTGTTGGCCGGGCTTGCTGTTGAGCGGCGAACTCAAGGGCTGGCTGGGCAGTGCGAAATCGAACAAGGCGGCGATTTCCGCCTTATTTCAGCCACATAAGAAAACATGAGTGTAATTGTCAATATATATTTGGGGGTTCTTCCTCATCTTTATGCCTGCGGTGTGACCTTCGTCCTCAGTTTCAGCACAATTTGAAACAGGATCGTTCCCGGTGCGTTTCGCCGTCTGGGGTTGCAGAAAAGCCTGGGGCTGCAGAAAAGATGGAGAGGACCTCATGCGCCACGCCGGAATCATTCTGATCTCCGCGTTTCTCCTTTCAGGAGCGGCCTTGCCGAAGACCGGACCGGTACCCGCGCCGCGTCCGTCCGCCGGCAGCGGCCAGCCGACGCCCACGCCCAAGCCCGTTACGCCACCGCCGGGTGATGCTGAGAGCCTGGAAAAATCCGGCGGAGAAAAGAAGGACGGTGCGCGGGCGGCGCAGGAATTGCCTCCGAGCTGGAAGGACGACGCCCTCGACGTCGGCCCTGTGCTGACGATCGAGAAAGAGAACCCTAAGGAATATGCATCCTGTCTCTCGGAATTGAAATCGCTCGGCGCCGCCTTTGCCGAGGTCGATGGCATCGATGACGGCAAGGGCTGCGGCATCGACAAGCCGATCCGGGTCAGTGCGATACTGCCCGATGTGACGCTGAAGCCCGAGGGGGTGATGCGCTGCAAGGCGGCGCTGGCGCTCGCGCGCTGGACGAAGGAAACGGCGGCACCGGCCACCAGAAGCGCCTTCGGGGCCGAGACCCGCATCGTCGCCTTGAACCAGGCATCAACCTATATCTGCCGCCTGAGGAACAATGCGGAGACCGGCAAGATATCCGAACATGCGCGCGGCAACGCGGTCGACATCGCCTCGTTCACGCTCAGCAACGACAAGACGATCGAGATCCAGCCCCGCGACGAGGACGGCACACTCACCGGCGCGTTCCAGCGGGCGGTCACGGCTTCGGCCTGCCTGTATTTCACGACCGTCCTCGACCCCGGCAGTGACGCGGCGCATGAAGATCATCTGCATCTGGACGTTATCGAAAGAAAGAACGGATACCGCTATTGCCGCTGAGGAGGCGCGGTCGCCTCTCAACCTGCTGCCGCGACCTTCTCCCCGCATGCGGGGAGAAGGGGCTTGCGGCGAGCGCCAGCGCGGCCGAGCCGCCTCAAAACAACCCCTCGATATACCCCTGCTCGTTCAGCCGTATCCGTTCCGAAGAAGGCACCTTCGGCAGGCCGGGCATCGTCATGATCTCGCCGGTGATGACGACGATGAAGCCGGCGCCGGCCGCCAGCCGGACCTCGCGAATTGGCACGGTGTGACCGGTCGGCGCTCCGCGCAGATTCGGGTCGGTGGAAAAGGAATACTGCGTTTTAGCCATGCAGATCGGCAGATGGCCGTAGCCCTGATCTTCCCAGGTGCGCAGCTGATCGCGAACCACCTTGTCGGCGATCACCTCGCTCGCATGATAAATGTCCTTGGCGATCGTTTCGATCTTTTCGAAGAGAGGCATCTCGTCCGCGTAGAGCGGTGAGAACTGCGAATGGCCGGCATTGGCAAGATCCACCACCCTGCGCGCGAGCTCCTCGATGCCCGCCGAACCCTCGGCCCAGTGCTTGCAGAGGACCGCTTCGGAGCCGAGCGTGCGGACATAGTCCTTGATCGCACGGATCTCGGCCTCGGTATCGGAGGTGAAGTGGTTGATCGCGACGAGCACGGGGACGCCGAATTTCTTGACGTTCTGGATGTGGCGGCCGAGGTTCGGGCATCCCTTCCTCAGCGCCTCGACGTTCTCCCTGGCGAGATCCTCTCTCTTGACGCCTCCGTTCATCTTGATCGCCCGGACGGTGGCGACGATCACCGCTGCATCCGGCTTGAGACCTGCCTTGCGACACTTGATATCGAAGAATTTCTCTGCGCCGAGATCCGCTCCGAAACCGGCCTCGGTCACGACGTAGTCGGCGAGCTTCAACGCCGTCGTGGTGGCCACGACCGAATTGCAGCCATGCGCGATGTTGGCGAAGGGGCCGCCGTGTACGAAGGCGGGATTGTTCTCGAGCGTCTGCACCAGATTGGGCTGCATCGCGTCCTTGAGCAGCACCGCCATCGCCCCGTCGGCCTTGATGTCGCGTGCAAAGACGGGGCTCTTGTCGCGGCGGTAGCCGATGATGATGTTGCCGAGCCGCCTTTCGAGGTCCTTGATGTCCATAGCCAGACACAGGATCGCCATGACTTCCGAGGCGACGGTGATGTCGAAGCCGGTCTCTCTTGGATAGCCGTTGGCGACGCCGCCGAGCGAGCCGACGATCTGGCGAAGCGCCCGGTCGTTCATGTCCATGACCCGCCGCCAGGCGATGCGGCGAATGTCTATCGCCTGTTCGTTGCCCCAATAGATGTGGTTGTCGATCAGGGCGGCGAGAAGATTATGCGCCGACGTAATGGCATGGAAATCGCCGGTGAAATGAAGGTTGATGTCCTCCATCGGCACCACCTGGGCGTAACCGCCGCCCGCCGCCCCGCCCTTGATGCCGAAACAGGGGCCGAGCGACGCCTCGCGAATGCAGACGATCGTCTTCTTGCCGATCCGGTTCAGGCCGTCGCCGAGACCGACGGTGGTCGTCGTCTTGCCCTCGCCCGCCGGAGTCGGATCGATGGCGGTCACCAGGATGAGCCGGCCGTCCCTTTTTTCCTGCTGCGCCGCAATGAACTCGGCGCTTACCTTGGCCTTGTCATGGCCATAGGGAAGCAGATGCTCCGGCGGAATGCCTAGTTTGGCGCCCACCTCCATAATCGGTTGCTTGCGCGCGGCACGCGCGATCTCGATGTCGGACTTTACCTCTCCCACGGCTTCCCCCCAGTTTGCCTCGCGCATCCCGCCTCCTCCGCGGGGTGCGCAGGTCCGTTCCTTTGCCTAGGCTCGCACGTCGCCCGTCAACGGGCAAGAATGTCGCGCATTTCCACGAGGTTCGACCGGACGCGGAGAATGTAGAAGCCCATCGTCGCGAGATGGGTCGGCATGATCCAGCCGTCCTCGCGGCCGTTCGAAATGATGAGCGGCTGGATTCTGAGCGCCGCGCGAAGCTGCTTCATCGTCTCGGTATAGATCGGCCCCAGGCCACGCTGGGTGACGACATTCTCGAAATCGGCACCGGCAGCCGAGAGAATGCCGTAATAGCCGTAGAGCTGGCCGAAGGCGAACCAGAAGCGGTCGTCGGCCCGCGTGTCGAACCAGCCGCCATTGTGGAACTCCGATCGTTCGCGGATGATCGCCGAGGTGTTGCCGAGATCATTGGCGACGCGATCGAGGAACTCGACCATGTTGTCGGACCGTCCGTCGAAGATCGCCTCGCACTTGCCGAGCGAGACGTTGAACTTCCTGAGGTCGCGCATCGCCGAACGATAGAAGCTGGGCGTCGGGGTCTTCGGACCAAAGGGGTTAAGGCCGAAATACCAGGTTTCCTCGTCGAACTGGATATTGCCGCGCGCGCTCTGCAGGTCCGCATTGACTTCCGATGTACCGCGGACACGGCCGAGCGAATCCACCAGTTCCACCGCTGTGCGCCGGACCGCCTGATTGATGCCGCGCTGGAAGGACGCCTTGTTGTCCAGCCAGGGCGTATCGTCCCAGTCCAGTCCGAAAAAGCCGAGCTTGTAGCCGAGCATCGACGAGATCCAGGCATTCTGATTGACGTTGAGGTCGATGAGATCGGCCGCCACCTCGACGACGGCCGAGGTCTGGCAAACCGTTCCGGCCGGAAGCTCCGCCACTGCGAGAGCCTCGGTCGTGCTGTCCGCAGCGGAGGGTGCGACCGTAGCTCGGTTCGCGTCAGCCGCAGAACCGGACTGGCCCGTCGTCGTTCCAGGTCCGCTGACGGGCGAACCGGCCGGAGTCCTGCGGTCGGCGAGCTTGTAGCGGTCGACATAGTCCGGGTCGAAATTCGTCCAGGCTTGCGTCTGCCAGACAAAGTAGGCGTAGAAGAGCACGAGGCAGAGGAGGATCAGGCCGATCGGCCCCTTGATGATCCAGCTTCGTCCCCGGTACCAGTTGCCGAGCGCGACGAACGGCCACAGAAGCCAAGCCACCGCCAATCCGATGCCACGGCCGATCGCCGTGAATACACGCTGGAAGAACGCAACGATCGGATCGAACATGTTTTATTCCTCTTTGAGACCGTAGAGCTTATGACGGAAGGCGGCCTTGTCCTTGAGATATGTGCCGGTCAGTGTCGCAACAACATATTCGCGGAACTTTTCGCTGTAGCCCTCATAGGCTTTGTAGAAGCCTTGCTTGTCGAATACGAATCGCGAGACGAAATCGCGAGGGACGAGTTCGGAGATCAGGCGGTTGACGAGCCATTGATCCGGATGCTGCGGGGCGGCCCGGACGAGCAGAAACCGGTTCTCCGGGGCGACGTCCTGCATCCTGATCGTACCCGTCGCGGCGATCGCCCGCGCCATTTCCTGGAGGAAGGGGTAAATTCCGTCGCGCGCCACGAGCGCGGCATTGCGGTGGATCCAGGTCTGGAGCCATATCCGGTCGACACTCGTCAGATCGGCCTGCGGATCGGCATCGTTGACGAGCCCACGGATCACCATGTCCGCGCGATGCTGGAAGAGGCCGGACTCCTGCACCCAGGATGCCTGCGGCAATTGCAGCCGGTTGGTCGTCGCCAGAAAGTCATAGATGCGGGCGTGGTCGGTTATGGCGATGTAGCTGACCTGCCAGGGCCGCGAACGGCGAAAACCGGGCACGGAAGGGTCGCAGATGACCGTCGTCGTCTTCTCGTCGAGAAAGACGTAGACGCCGCCGAAGTGATTTGCCCAGAAGGCCTCATGGCGGAAGACGAGTTCGTCCGGCACGAGCACGTTCTGCCTTATGTCGCCGGTCGTCCTGGCGAGTTCGACCATCCGATCGAGCATCGCGTCGTCCGCCCACGCGTTCGGCACCTTTTTCAGCCGGTCGACGAGCTCGCGCAGTTCGGTCGCCTTGCCAAGCATGTCCTCGGCCGAGAGCACCCGGAAGCGGACTTCGTTGATGGAAAGCAGATCGTCAATGTCCTCGACGACCGAGACCGAATCCTCGATCTCGCCGTAGAGCGCATCCTTGATGGTGATCGCATTGATCGCGCGGCCATTGGCGTTGAAGAATTCGTGCATCAGCGCCGCGGTGTTTGAGAAGCTCGTGTGCACGACCGGAAGCTCCGCCTGCGCCGGCGTCAGGATGATGAAGCGCCGGTTGACCCGGTTCGGATCCAGATAGTCGCGGTCGCCGATTTCCTCGGCGATTTCGGGTGAGAAGCCGGTCATGTCGATGCTGAACCGCTGAAGAGCCGTCGGTTTCAGCCCGAAGCCTTTGAGAGCCTTGTTATAGCGCGAGACGAGATGCGGTTCGGAAATGTCGAGCAGCCGTCCATAGATGAGCTCCGCTTCCAAAAGGCGCTTCATGCGGCGATGCTCCTCAGCATTCTGCCCCTCACCCTAGCCCTCTCCCCGCGCGCGGGGAGAGGGGACACCGTCGTGGTCTGCTTCAACCTCCCCGGCCAGAAGCAAGTTCGTCCCCTCTCCCCGCCTGCGGGGAAAGGGTTAGGGTGAGGGGCGGACCGAGACGCCGATTTCGACGCCCGACTCATCTCTTCTCCCCGGAATGAAGGTCAAATCAGCACTCCTCATTGCTCCCACCATCCGCTTTTCCAGGACCGCCACGATCGTCTCCAGCACCGCCGCGCGGTCATTGAAGACGTCCGTATTCCAGAAGCGGAGCACACTCCAGCCATTCGTGATCATGAACGCGTCGCGCCTCTCATCGCCGCTGCCGATCTGATGCTGACTGCCGTCGACCTCGACGACCAGCCGCTCATCACGGCAGGCGAAATCAGCATAGTAACGACCGATGGGGACCTGCCGGACGAACTTGAAGCCGTTTAGTCGCCGGCCTCTCGGTTCCGACCAAAGGAGCGCTTCTGCTTCATTGTCGCTTTGCCGCAGACCTCTCGCGCGTTCTGTCTGTCGTTCGTTCGCTCCTCTCATGCTTGCGGTTTGCCCCTCATGCTTGCGGGTTGCCCCTCACCCTAGCCCTCTCCCCGCGCGCGGGGAGAGGGGACACCGTTGTGTTCAATCGCACCCGATAACGCGCCCAAAGGATCTCGTCCCCTCTCCCCGCCTGCGGGGAGAGGGTTAGGGTGAGGGGCAGTCTAGAACGCACAACCTTCATCCCTGCCACCTGCCCTCGCGCTTCATCGTCTCGATCTCTCGGATCGCCCTCTCGCGCTGACGCTCCCGGCGGATGATCTCGCCGACGGCCGCATCGTCGGATTTGTCGGTGTAGCGGAACTCGCTATCCGCATAGCGGTTGATTTCCTGCAGCACCATGTCGATGGTGATCGGGCCTCGCAGTTGCTCGATCATCGCCTTCTTCTCGTCGTAGGACCTATGCATGAACGAGCCGGCGTCCCGGAACCAGTCGTCGGGCAGTTCGACGTCCATGGCCCTCAGCTTGACGGCATCGGTGATGTTCCTGATGGCGCGCCCGGTGAAGCGGGGTTCCGCCTCCTTGATCATGTGCAGATACGCGCCCACATCGGCGAGCGTGGCGATCTTGCCCTTCTCCTTCTGATACCGCTCCCAGACGGCGGCAAGCCCCTCCTCCTGCGGTCGCGCATGCGCGGCATAGGATTGCGAGACGGCGCGCTTGATCTCCTGACCGGCGTAGAGATCGTGCTCGCCGAGCGGGATCTTGTGGTTCTTGCCGACGAGCAGCGCGAAGATGTCGATGTAGTCGTCCTCCGTCTGCGGCCCGTCGACCAGCCAGCGCGCACCGGCCCGCTGGCGCAGCGCGTCGTCGACATTCTCGGGATAGTTGGAGAACATGCCGAAGGTGCAGTTGCCGCGCACCACCGTCGAGGCGCCGGCGAAGCTCTCCATCAGCACTGCCGTCACCTCGTGCTGACCGGCCGAGGCACGGTCGTCGGAGCGCTTTGCCGCCACTTGGTCGACATCGTCGATCGTGCCGAAGCCGATCACCCGCGGGTTCACGACGTTGTTGACGAATTCCTTGCAGTTCTGGCCCGATTTGCCCTGATAGGAGGAAATCTGGTCGACGCCGAAATTCTCGTAATGGAAGGGATAACCGGCGATGCCGCAATATTCGTGCAGCATGCCGGCTAGCATCTGGATCAGGATCGTCTTGCCGGTACCGGGCATGCCGTCGCCGATGAAGGTGAAGAGAAAGCCGCCGAGTTCGACGAAAGGGTTCATCTGCCGGTCGAAGTCGTAGGCCATCAGCATCTTGGCGAGCTTCAGCGCCTGGTACTTGGCGATGTGATTGCCGATGATCTCCTCGGGCTTCTTGAAGGTCATCACCAGCGGCTTGCGCTTCTGCCCCGGCGCGACGTCGAAACCGTTGAGCGTAAAATCGTCCTGGTCGAGCCGGATATGCACGCTCTCGAAATTCTGCAGACCGGTGAAACGCGCCTTGCGCGCAATCAGACCCTCGATCGCGATGCGGGAAAAGGCCCGGGCTCGTGCGACCAGCGCGAGCTCGTCCGGCGCACCGGCGATGCTGCGGTCGAGACCGGCGACCATGGTTTTCAGCGCATCCTGCGGCGTGTCGAAAAGGAAATCCGGCTCCGCGGCATCGTCCACCGGCTCGCCCTCTTCCTGCAGCGTCGCGCCGAGATAGGCGGCAAGCGTGAAGGCGGCGATATAGGCCGAAGCGGAGAGCAGCGCTTTGAAATGAGCCGCATCCTCGCCGGTAAGCGGCGCGGTGGCGTTACGCGCCTGCAATTGTTCAAGGTTCGTCTGCCGCGCGAAGACATCGGCAACAGCCAGCGCCACCTGGATGCCGCGACGGGTGCGATAGAGCACCGAATGCTGCGCCGGCGACAGGAGCGGGTCGGCGCTGCGAACCGCCTGGATGGTGCGTGCGAGTTCGACCTCGCGGCTGCGGCGCTGACCGCCGGTCGATACCGTCGAGACGAAACGGCGCCCCGTCCCTGCCAGCGGCGTGGCGGCCGCGCCATCGTCCCGCTCGATAACGGCAAGCTTGGTGACCAGGCTCTGCGCCACCGCCTGATGTCTGGCGATCTCGTCCTCATGCAGCGTCGTCAGCCCTGTGTTCAATGCCATGGCTCAGACCTCGCTCACCACCTGGTTGCCGGATATGACATGCACCTTGTAATCGCCGAAGACCTGGGCGGCCTCGCCGGAGGCATAGAGCGCCTGGTACGCGTCGTGCGGCACCAGTGCATGCTTCTCATACGCGCTTACCCCCATGCGCGCCGCCTCCAGATCCGTGGTGTCGATGTGGAACTCCTCCTGCGCCTGGGTGGAGGACCAGAAGCCACGCGTTGCCGGCCGCTCCGCCTTCGAGAAGACCTCCTGCACCGTCCAGGTGAGCAGCCACGCATTCTCGGTCTTGCGCACCCTGGAGAGAATGTCGTTGACCCTCGCATTGTTCTCGGTGATGCCCGCCGAATAGAAGGGGCCGAGCACGATCCGGCGAAGCTGCTTCGGATGCAGTTCGGGGAAGTCCCTGTCGAGATTTGTGGCGATCGTCGCCGGCGTCAGCGAATAGGCGCTGTTCTTGGAGGCGAAATCGTCGAAACGGCTTGCGAGCTCCGGATTGAGCAGGCCACCGACCGGCAGCGGAATCTCGACTCCAGGATTGAGCTTGCCATCCTCGGTCACCAGCATCTCGACGATATTCTCCGAGGAATCCTCGATCGTCGCCATATAGATCATCGGCAGCGTCTGACTGCCGTCGAACGCGCCCCAGGAAACGACGTAATAGGGCCGCATCGTCTTCGGATTGACCGCGACCCGGATCGTCTCCGGCAGGATGAACGGCGAAAAGATATCCCCCTTGCCGATCTGCTCCAGATAGAGCCTTTCGGCCATGCGAACCTGAAGCGCCTCGGGGAACGCCCTCTGCCTCAGGATGAAATCGACCATTTCCTCGCGCAGCGCATCGGCGGAAGGAATGCTCGCAAGCCGCTTCTCCGCATTCTGCCGGTCGTTTTCGAGTTCCAGCACGTTCTGGAAAACCGGAAAGCCGCTTTCGGCGCGCGAGATGCGAAACTGTTCGACGAAACCGATCCGGTTTTCCCAGCAGGCGATCGAGGCTTTCAGCCGGGCAAGATAGGGACCGATGACTTCGCCGACGACGCTGTCGCGGTAAAGCGGCGAATTGCGGTCTCCGAGGAAGAGCTCGAGCCCTGCGAGCGCCGCCCGGACGGAGCCGAAATATTGCCTGACGGCCGAAGGAATGGCGGTATTCATGGCAGCTCTCCCGGCAAATGCCGAAAGGCGGTCGCAGATCGGATCATTGCCGCCTTGCCGATCACTGCTTCACATAATTTGCTGCATTATGCTTGTCCATCACCGTCTGGAAGCGGCGCGCGAAGGCGTCGTCGGCGAGTTTCTTGCGCCGCTGGATATCCTGCGTCGCGAGCATGTTCTTTTCATGCATCTCGAGCAAATCGCCGATGTGGCGCTGTGCGGCCGCGCCGATCCCGGCCATGGTCTCCTCGGCGGCCGTGTCCACCTGACTGCCGAGCGTGTTGATCTTGTGCGCCACGTCCTGCTGCGCAGCCGTCTTCAACGAATCTTCCAGTGCCTTGTAGAGAACGATGCGCTGTTCCGTGTCGATGGTAAGCTTGTTGATCAGCGTGTTCTGGGCGGCGATCTGGTTGTTCAAAGAATCGACGAAGGTCTGGAACATGGCCGTGTAGCGCTCGAGCGTCTGGCTCTCGGCCAGAAGCTCCTGTTCCTTCGCCTGCTTTTCATTGTATTCGGTCGCAAGCTGCGAGCGTTCGCCTTCGAGGTCGGTTCGGGTCTTCTGGTCTGTCGAGGCGGCGATCCTGTTCTCGATATCGAGCAGCAGCGGGTTGAGCTCTTCGATCCGCTTCTGAGTCTGTTCCAGCGCAGCCATCGTGCCCTTGCGGCGCTCGATCACCTGGATGAGGCTCTGCTCGGAGGTCTTGTAGCGCTGGTCGAGAATCGCCTTCTGGTCCTTGAGGATGCCGACGATGGTATCCGATTTCGACAGCAGTTCCTGCAGGTTGCCGGCAAGCGACATGTTGCGCACGCGATCGGTCCGCAGCCTCTGCATCTTCTGCTTCGAGAAGATTCCGATGAACTTCTCGTAGCCGGTGTAGCTCTTCATGCTTTCGAACTCGGCACCGAAGACGTTGGTGGCGTCCTCCAGTCCGATGATCAGATCGGCGATGTTGGCTTCCATCACCTTCTGCTGGTTGACGACGTCCTGAATGCGGGCGTTCTCGATATCGAAATTGACGTCGCCGAGCTTGGTGTCCGCCTTGGCGAATTGCTCGAGAACGACGCCGGACTGCTCGAGCTTGCTGCGCATCTCCTTGACGACGGTTCTGGTCTTCTCGATCTCGGTGTCAAAATTCTGAAGCGTCGCCATTGCCTTCTCCCCTAAGCCAGCCAGCAGTGCGAGCGGACTATTTCAGCCCTTGATTGCACTTATATAAAGGATGTTTAGCACGGATCGACAAGGGCGGTGGCCGCTTTTTCAAGCGCACGACAGTAGGGCCGGTGCATCGCCGCCGGCCGGCTTGCGCCTCAGCCTTCGCGCATCCGGTCTTCCCAATGGCGACGACAATAGGAGACGTATTTCTCATTGCCGCCGACGTCCACCTGAGCGCCCTCCCGCATGACCTTGCCGCAGCCGTCGAGGCGAACGACCATCGTTGCCTTGCGCCCGCAATGGCAGATGGTCCTGACTTCGCGCAGCTCATCCGCGATAGCGAGCAGAGCCATGGAGCCGGGGAAGAGCTTGCCCTGGAAGTCCGTCCTCAGGCCATAGGCCATGACCGGAATGCCGAGGCGATCCGCCACACGCGCCAACTGCCAGACCTGATCTTCACCGAGGAACTGCGCCTCGTCCACGAAGACGCAGGCGATTTCACCGGAGCCGTCGCCGTTCAGGCGCTCGATCAGCGCATGGAGATCGTCCTCGCTGCGGAAGGGGATCGCCCCGATTCCAGCCCGATGCGAGACGCGATGCGACCCTGGCCGGCGCGGTCGTCGAAAGCTGCGATCAGCATCACGACGCGCATGCCGCGCTCCTGATAGTTGTAGGCGGCCTGCAGGAGCAGCGTGCTCTTGCCCGCATTCATCGTCGCATAGCTGAAATAAAGTTTGGACATGGTCCCATCTCCGGACATCGTGCCCGCTACATGACGGGGCACGCGTCCGATGACCAGAGCATCCCGCAGCGACTCACAGATTTCCGAGAGGGCGCACATGCGATGGCCCGCAAGTCCTGCTCGCATCGGGGGGCGGTATTTCGCGGGCATTGCGACATCAGGCGTCGCTTTGTGCATCCCGTTAATGTACTGAGGCAATACACTTCTTTAAACGCCAGGGCGCTTGAATTCGCGCTTCATTGGTGTTTGGCTAACGCTTCATTGGTGTTTGGCTAAAAAAGAACACAAGGCAGGGGAACGACGACGATGATAAGGACGCTTTCTCTCAAATTCACGCTGGCGGGAGCCGTTTGCATGGCAACCCTGACCGCCGGAAACGCTTTTGCAGCCGAACCTGAAAGCTGCGGCACGGTCCGCTTCTCCGACGTCGGCTGGACCGATATCACAGCGACCACGGCGACCGCGACGACCATCCTCGAGGCACTCGGCTACGAAACGGACGTGAAGGTCCTGTCTGTGCCGGTTACCTACACATCGCTGAAGAACAAGGACATCGACGTCTTCCTCGGCAACTGGATGCCGACCATGGAAGCGGATATCGCCCCCTACCGCGAGGATAAATCCGTCGAGACGGTGCGCGAAAACCTCGCAGGCGCGAAATACACGCTTGCGACCAATGCCAAGGGCGTGGAACTGGGCATCAAGGACTTCAAGGATATCGCAGCCCACAAGGACGAACTCGACGGCAAGATCTACGGTATCGAGCCGGGTAATGACGGCAACCGCCTGATCATCGACATGGTCGAAAAGGGCACCTTCGATCTCAAGGGCTTCGAAGTCGTCGAATCCTCCGAGCAGGGGATGCTGGCGCAGGTCGCCCGCGCCGAGAAGTCCGGCGACCCGATCGTCTTCCTCGGATGGGAACCGCATCCGATGAACGCCAATTTCAAGCTCACCTATCTTTCCGGTGGCGATGACGTATTCGGCCCGAACTACGGCGGCGCGACGGTGCACACCAATGTGCGCGCCGGATACACGACCGAATGCCCGAATGTCGGCAAGCTTCTCCAGAACCTTTCATTCTCCCTCCAGATGGAGAACGAGATCATGGGCAAGATCCTCAACGACGGCGAAGACCCGGAGAAAGCTGCGGCCGCGTGGTTGAAGGACAATCCGCAGAGCATCGAACCCTGGCTTGCGGGGGTCACGACCAAGGATGGCGGCGACGGACTGGCCGCGGTCAAGACCGCCCTCGGCCTCTGACCGGCGGCAGATCACGCGTGGCATTTTGAATTGCTGCATGTTCCGTGCTCAAATCGGCTCCGATATGGGAAATGCAGTGAGGCGGGGAAACACCCCGCCTTTTTCCACCGGTCTTTTGACCTGAGTGTTGACCCTGGCAAGAGGGACCCTGTTTCGTGGAATTCCTGACTGAAAACCCCATCCCGATCGGCGCCTGGGCGAAGTCTTTCGTCGACTGGCTGACGACGAATTTCAACCTGTTCTTCGACCAGCTCGCCAACGTGCTTTCGGCGATCATTTCGGTCCTGCTCTACATCCTCCAGACGCCGCACCCGCTTATCATCATCGCCGTCGTGACGGCGCTCGCATGGTGGTTCCGCCGCTCCCTCGGCATTGCCGCCTTCACCTGTCTCGGGCTACTCCTGATCGTCAATCAGGGCTATTGGCAGGAGACCACGGAAACGCTGGCGCTGGTTCTTGCGGCAACCTTTGTCAGCATGGCCGTCGGCGTGCCCCTCGGCATAGCTGCGGCGCGCCGTGCCTGGATCTACTCGATCATGCGGCCGATTCTGGACCTGATGCAGACGATCCCCACCTTCGTTTACCTCATTCCGGCGCTGATCCTTTTCGGACTCGGAATGGTACCGGGGCTGATCGCCACCGTCATTTTCGCCATTCCCGCGCCGATCCGGCTGACGCGGCTCGGCATCATCTCGACGCCGCCGGCGCTGGTCGAGGCCGCCGAATCCTTCGGCGCGACGCCCTGGCAGGTGCTGCGCAAGGTCGAACTGCCCTTCGCCATGCCGCAGATCATGGCAGGCCTGACCCAGACCATCATGCTGTCGCTCTCGATGGTGGTGATCGCAGCGCTCGTCGGTGCCGACGGTCTTGGCGTGCCCGTCCTCAGGGCGCTGAACACGGTGAACATCGCAAGGGGATTCGAGTCCGGTCTCTGTATCGTCATTCTCGCGATCGTTCTCGACCGTCTTTTCCGCTCGTCCGATGAAGGAGAAGGCGCATGACCGACGCCGTCATTTTCAAGAATGTCGACATCATCTTCGGCAAAAACCCGCAGATTGCGGTGCAGATGGTCGACCAGGGCAAGACGCGCGACGAGATCGGTGCCGCCACAGGCCTAGTACTGGGCGTCGCCGGCGCTTCGCTGACCATCAATGAAGGCGAGATCCTCGTTCTGATGGGGCTGTCCGGCTCCGGCAAATCGACGCTGCTCAGGGCCGTCAACGGCCTCGCGCCGGTGGTGCGCGGCGAGGTCGAGGTCAAGACCGCGAACGGATCGCTGAACCCCTATCGCTGCAACGCCAAGTCTCTGCGCGACTTCCGCATGCATACGGTCTCGATGGTGTTCCAGCAGTTTGCGCTTCTGCCGTGGCGAACGGTGGCGGACAATGTCGGCTTCGGGCTCGAACTGGCCGGCGTTGCCGATGCCGAACGAAGAAAGCGCGTCGGCGAGCAGCTTGAACTCGTCAACCTGGCCAAGTGGGCGGACCGCAAGGTCAACGAGCTCTCGGGCGGCATGCAGCAGCGGGTCGGCCTCGCAAGAGCCTTCGCGACCGGCGCCCCGATCCTCCTGATGGACGAGCCGTTCTCGGCTCTCGACCCGCTGATCCGCACGCGCCTCCAGGACGAACTGCTCGAATTCCAGCGGCGGCTGAAAAAGACGATTCTCTTCGTCAGCCACGATCTCGACGAGGCCTTCCGTATCGGCAACCGCATCGCCATCATGGAAGGCGGAAGAATCATCCAGTGCGGGACGCCACAGGAGATCGTGAAGGAGCCGGCAAATCAGTACGTGGCCGATTTCGTCCAGCACATGAACCCGATCACCATGCTGACGGCGAAGGATGTGATGCAGACCGGCGTCGGGCGAGCCGCCGCCAGTACCGGCGTTTCGGCAACGGCCAGGCCCACTACGCCGCTCGTCGATATTCTCGACGCCATGTCGCGTCAGCCGGGCAGCATAGGTGTGGTCGACAACGGCTCCGTCGTCGGGACCATCGACGCCCAGAACATCGTCGAAGGATTGACGCGCCACCGCAAGAAAAGTTGACGCGGCACGCTGGCCCGCCGGAAGGAGTCGATCATGAGCGAGAAACCCAGTGTGCTGCGCGAGACGGACGAGGAAGCACGCAAGCTCGCCCGGGTGCTTCTTCGTTCGGCGAGAAGCGGCGCGCTTGCCGGGATCGAGCCGGGGAGCGATGGTTATCCCTTCGTCAGCCGTGTACTCGTCGGCATCGATATCGACGGAACGCCGGTCATCCTCGTGTCGCGGCTGTCGACGCATACTCAAGCGCTCACGGCGGACCGGCGCGCTTCGCTGCTGACCGGCGAGCCGGGCAAAGGCGACCCGCTCGCCCATCCGCGCCTGACGGTCCAGTGCGAGGCGGAGGCCGTCCCGCGCGATTGCGCGCTCCACCTGCGTCTTCGCGAACGATTCCTTCGCCGGCACCCCAAGTCCAAGCTCTATGCCGATTTTCCGGACTTCGGCTTCTTCCGTCTCAACCCGCTTCGGGCAAGCCTCAATGGCGGCTTCGGCCGCGCCTATGTGCTGACGGCGGAGGATCTCGCCATCGCTTCGCCGGCCGCTGCCGCCATCGCGGAAATGGAAGGCGGCGCGATCGAGCACATGAACGCCGATCACGCCGAAGCCGTGCGATATTATGCAACCACTCATTGCCGCGCACCGGAAGGCGACTGGAAGATCGTCGGCATCGATTCGGCAGGGCTCGACCTGTCGGACGGCGACCGTCTGCGCCGCCTGGAGTTCGAGACGCCCCTTGCCGACGAGGCCGAATTACGGCCAATTCTAAAAAAACTTTACCGTTAATCGCATCTTAGCTACCCCCATTTCTTGCAGGGGGTGGTTGCCCTTTTATGCATCACGGCTAATTATCGTGCTTCATCAATCATAACTACGTGTGATGAATTCTCGCATGGAGCACACGATGCAGCCTCTTCCGCCTGAAAAACACGAGGACGCCGAAATAGCAGCCGGTTTCCTTTCGGCCATGGCAAATCCGAAACGCCTGCTCATCCTCGACTCTCTCGTCAAGGAGGAAATGGCGGTTGGCGCCCTGGCCCATAAGGTCGGGCTGAGCCAATCGGCTCTTTCTCAGCACCTCTCGAAGCTTCGTGCGCAGAATCTGGTCAGCACCCGTCGTGACGCACAGACGATCTACTATTCGAGCTCGTCCGGCGCCGTGTTGAAGATTCTGGGCGCACTATCCGACATCTACGGCGAAGACACCGATGCCGTGGACGAAAAGCCTCTGGTTCGCAAATCGGCGTAACCTCCCAGCACGTCCGTTCGACCGAACAGCACGCCTCATCAAGCCCCGCCGATCCGATCGCGGGGCTTCATTTTTGGCGGGCGAGCCTTCTCGGTCCCGTCGCAGACTGGCCCGCAACATCGTGCTACATGATCATGCCATGAACCTTGAAAGCGAAATTCTCATCCTCACCGGGCCACCCGGCTCCGGAAAGACCACGACAGCGCAGGCGCTCGCGGCAGAGCCAGGATCATCGAAGGTCCATCTTCACTGCGACGACTTCTGGCATTTCATCAAACACGGGGCGATACCGCCCTATCTGCCCGAAGCTCACGAACAAAACGCCGTCGTTGTCGACGTGTTGACGAAAGTTGCCGCAACCTACGCACATGGCGGCTATTTCGTCATTGTGGACGGCATCGTCGGACCGTGGTTCCTTGAACCATTCAGGAAAATCACGGCACCGCTCCACTACGTCGTTCTGCGTCCGTCGCTCGATGTCGCCATCCGGCGCTGCCAACAGCGCGGCGGGGGCACATTGACAGACCCCGTGCCCATCGCGGCGCTTCATCAGCAGCTCTCATCGCTCGGCCCCCTCGAGCGGCATGTTCTCCCGACCGAAGGACACACTCGGGAGGACACGCTGAGTGCCCTGATCGAGGCCCTGGAAAGCGGATCGTTTCGCCTGGCTTGACGCCCATCGGCGGGCTGATAGTTTGACCAACGGGTAGAGAATCCGCCCCGGCAAATCCAGATTGCCGGGACTCGACGAGGAGGAAAGACATGTCCAACCGCCTGAACACCACGCCCAACGACCTCAGAGCCTTCTGGATGCCCTTCACCGCCAACCGGCAGTTCAAGAAGGAACCGCGGCTGTTCGTCGGCGCCAAGGACATGTACTACACCACCCATGACGGGCGGACGGTTCTCGATGGAACTGCAGGGCTCTGGTGCGTCAATGCAGGTCACTGCCGTCCGAAGATCACCGAGGCGATTCGCGAACAGGCGGGCGAACTCGACTACGCGCCGGCCTTCCAGCTTGGCCATCCGAAAGCCTTCGAGCTCGCAAACCGGCTGGTCGACATCGCGCCCGAGGGCATGAACCACGTCCTCTACACCAACTCAGGATCGGAATCGGTCGATACCGCCTTGAAGGTGGCTCTCGCCTATCACCGCGCCAAGGGCAATGGCTCGCGCTTCCGCCTCATCGGCCGCGAGCGCGGCTATCACGGCGTCAATTTCGGCGGTATTTCGGTCGGCGGCATCGTCGCCAACCGAAAGATGTTCGGCACGCTGCTGACGGGCGTCGATCACCTTCCGCACACGCATCTGCCTGCCAAGAACGCCTTTACCCGCGGCGAGCCCGAGCACGGCGCCGACCTCGCGGCCGAACTCGAGCGCATCGTCACCCTGCATGACGCCTCGACGGTCGCCGCAGTCATCGTCGAGCCCGTCGCCGGCTCGACCGGTGTTCTCATCCCGCCGAAGGGCTATCTCCAGAAGCTGCGCGAAATCTGCACCAAACACGGAATCCTGTTGATCTTCGACGAGGTCATCACCGGCTACGGCCGCCTCGGCACGCCCTTTGCCGCTCAATATTTCGACGTGAAGCCGGACATCATCACCACGGCCAAGGGGCTTACCAACGGCGTCATTCCGATGGGCGCGGTCTTCGTGACATCGGAAATCCACGACGCCTTCATGACCGGGCCGGAACACCTGATCGAGTTCTTCCACGGCTACACCTATTCGGGCAATCCGATCGCCTCGGCCGCGGCGCTTGGAACGCTCGATACCTACAAGGAAGAAGGGCTGCTGACGCGCGCGGCCGAACTTGCGCCCTACTGGGAGGAGGCGCTGCATTCGCTGAAGGACTGCCCGCATGTCATCGACATCCGCAATATCGGGCTGATCGGCGCGGTCGAACTCGAGCCGATCGCCGGCGAGCCGACAAAGCGCGCCTTCTCCGCCTTCCTCAAGGCTTACGAGAAAGGTCTGCTGATCCGCACTACGGGCGACATCATCGCATTGTCGCCGCCGCTGATCATCGAAAAGCAACAGATCGACGAGCTTTTCGACAAGCTGCGCGACGTTCTGAAGAACAATATCTGAGGCATTCCTGCCAAAGGCAAATCCTTTCCCCGGATACGGGGAGAGGGTTATTGTCATGAAATCAATATCAAGGACGAGGTGCACGCATGTCCGAAGCGCTGGAGCGTCTCATCGATCAGGGCGTCGGCCGCGAGCCGGCGGACATCGTGCTCAAGGGCGGGCGGTTCTTCGATCTGGTCACCGGCGAGCTGGTCGCCTCCGACATCGCCATTTCGGGCGAGCGGATCGTCGGCACCTGCGGCGACTACCAGGGCCGTGAGGAGATCGACGTTACCGGCCGCATCGTCGTTCCCGGCTTCATCGACACGCATCTCCACATCGAATCGTCACTCGTCACCCCGCACGAATTCGACCGCTGCGTGCTGCCGCTCGGCGTCACCACTGTTATCTGCGATCCGCACGAGATCGCCAATGTGCTCGGCACCGAAGGCATACAATATTTCCTGGATTCGGCGACAGAGACGATCATGGACATCCGCGTCCAGCTCTCCTCCTGCGTGCCGGCGACCCATCTGGAAACGTCCGGTGCCGACCTGCCGATCGAGCGCCTCACGCCCTTCCGCCACCACCCGAAGGTGATCGGCCTTGCCGAGTTCATGAACTTTCCCGGGGTGGTCAACAAGGATCCGGTTTGCCTCGCCAAGCTCGATGCCTTCCAGGACGGTCATATCGACGGCCATGCCCCCCTGCTCCGCGGCAAGGAACTGAACGGCTATCTCGCCACGGGGATCCGCACCGATCACGAATGCACGAGCGCAGAGGAAGCGCTCGAAAAGATACGCAAGGGCATGCACATCCTCGTTCGCGAAGGTTCCGTTTCCAAGGACCTGCAGGCCCTCATGCCTATTCTCACCGAGCGGCTGTCGCCCTATCTGGCCCTCTGCACCGACGACCGCAACCCGCTCGATATCGCCGAGCAGGGCCATCTCGACCACATGATCCGCACGGCTATCGCCGCCGGCGTCGAGCCGCTCGCCATCTATCGTGCCGCTTCGATTTCCGCCGCGCGCGCCTTCGGCCTGCGCGATCGCGGCCTCGTGGCACCTGGCTGGCGCGCCGACCTCGTCGTCGTCGACAGCCTGGAAAATTGCAAGGCCGAACTCGTCCTCTCCGCCGGCCGGCGCGTTACGGATGCTCTCTTCGCCGGGCGCAAGCCGGTCGAGCCGGTGGGGCTCGACAGCGTCAAGGCACGCGAGGTCAAGGCTGCGGACTTCGGCCTCCCCTACAATGAAGGCGAGACTTCGGTGCTCGGCGTCCTGCCCGGCAAGATCATCACCGAACACCGCCGATATCGCCTGCCCGCCGAAGGCAACCGGACCGGCGTCGATCTCGACCGCGACATCATCAAGGTCGCCGTGATCGAGCGCCACGGGGTCAACGGCAATCATGCCAATGGCTTCGTCCAGGGCTTCGGCCTGAAAAAGGGCGCGATCGCCTCCACGGTCGGCCACGACAGCCACAATATCTGTGTCGTCGGCGTGAGCGAGGAGGACATGGCAGTCGCCGCCAACCGGCTCCGCGAGATCAAAGGCGGCTTCGTCGTCGTCGAGGACGGCAAGGTCACCGGCGAGATCGCCCTGCCCGTCGCCGGCCTGATGAGCCTAGAACCGCACGAGCGCGTGCGCGATACGCTACACCATCTGCGTCAGGCCGCCTTTGCGCTGGGCGCCACGCTGGAAGAGCCCTTCCTGCAACTTGCCTTCCTGCCGCTGCCGGTGATCCCGCATTTGAAGATTTCCGACCGCGGGCTTGTCGATGTGGACAGGTTCATGCTGATCGGGTGAGGGTCGAGGCGCGGCATTCGCTGACGCAGCCGCACCTCGACTCCACTAGCGCAACCTTCCGCAGAAAACGTCGAGCGCGGCGAGACTGATCGCATTATCAGCGAAAACCGGTGCAAAACCGGGCATGGGATGCGGCTCGGCGACGAGCGTCGTCGGAAGGTGAAACGTCTGCGGCTCCTGGGTCAGGTTGAAGACGAACAGCAGCCGCTCGCCTTCCTTTTCTCTGGTGAAGACCAGAAGGTCCTGGTTGGTGCCCAGGAAGGTCATGTCTGCGTCGACCAGCGCGGACTGCGCCCGACGGAACGCAAGGGTCTGGCGATAATGCTCGAGCACCGATCCTTCGACGCCCTCCTGTGCATCCACCGCCAGCCTTCGGTGCCCGTCGCGCACCGGCAACCAGGGAGCCCCTCGGAAAAGCCGGCATTCGTCAGCTCTCGTTCCCAGACCATCGGGGTCCGGCACCCGTCGCGTCCGGCGAAGGCCGGCCAGAAGCGGATACCGTATGGGTCGCGCAATTCTTCGAAGGCAAGCTCCGCCTCCGGCAGGCCGAGCTCCTCTCCCTGATAAAGGCAGATGGTGCCTCGAAGGCTGGCAAGCAGCGAGATCGCAAGCTTCGCCACGCGCTGCCGGTCGGCCTCGCGCGGCGCGAAGCGGCTGACATGACGCATGACGTCGTGATTGGAGAAGGCCCAGCAGACCCAGCCGTCCGTCACCGTAGACTGGAAATTCTCGACGCAGCGGCGGAAGTGGCGCGCGGTGAATTCCGGCCCGAGCAGGTCGAAGGTATAGCACATGTGCAGCTTGTCGCCGCCGCTCGTATAGGCGGCAACCGTCTGCAGCGAGCGTGACCCGTCGCCGACCTCCCCCACCGTCGCACGGCCGCCATATTCATCGAGCAGCGCTCGAAACCGGCGCAGGAAACCGAGGTTTTCCGGCTGCGTCTTGTCATAGAGGTGGTCCTGCATGCCGTAGGGATTGACCTCCGGAGCATCGCGGCTCGTTGCGTCCGGATCCGGCACCAGCGGCGGGTTGTCCCGCAGAAGCTTGTCGTGGAAATAGAAATTCGCCGTATCGAGCCTGAAACCGTCGACCCCGCGGTCGAGCCAGAAGCGGACCGTCGCGAGCACCGCCTCCTGAACCTCCGGGTTGTGGAAGTTGAGGTCCGGCTGCGAAGACAGGAAGTTATGCAGGTAATATTGCCGGCGCACCCCGTCCCATTCCCAGCCCGGACCGCCGAAGATCGAAAGCCAGTTGTTCGGCGCCGTTCCGTCCGGCTTCGGGTCGGCCCACACATACCAATCCGCCATGGCATTGGTCCGGCTCGAGCGGCTTTCGACGAACCAGGGGTGGCGGTCGGATGTATGCGAGATCACCTGGTCGATGATCACCTTGAGCCCCAGCCGATGGGCCTCCGCCAGCATCTCGTCGAAATCGGCGAGCGTGCCGAACATGGGATCGACGTCGCAATAATCCGAAACGTCATAGCCCATGTCCGCCTGAGGCGACGTGAAGAAGGGCGAAAGCCAGATGGCATCGACCCCGAGCGAGGCGATATGGGGAAGCCGCCGGGTGACACCGCGAAGGTCGCCCATTCCGTCGCCGTCCGTATCCTGGAAGGAGCGCGGATAGACCTGATAGATCACCGCTCCGCGCCACCAGTTTTCGTTCGATCCAGATGCCGCCGGCATGCGCAGCTCTCCATGGTTGGTTCAGCAACCCAGATTTATCTTCACCGCTTCTTCGAGTAAACGCCGCCGTCAACATTCGCTTGCTCGCGCAGTGACATGCGCTTAATTCGGATCAGCGGAAAGGGAGGACTGAATGACGGGCAAACTGCTTTCGATCGGCGAATGCATGGTGGAGCTCATGCAGGCGGAACGCGACATGCTGCGCAAGGGCTATGCCGGCGACACCTTCAATACCGCCTACTATGCCCGGCTCTTCCTGCCGGCGGACTGGACGGTCGATTATTTCACGGCCGTCGGAACCGACACGGTTTCGGACGAGCTGCTGGCCTTCATCGAGAGCACCGGCGTCGGCGCGGCGCACATCCGCAGGATCGAAGGACGAACGCCCGGCCTCTATATGATCCACCTCAAGAACGGCGAGCGCAGCTTTTCCTACTGGCGCTCGACTTCCGCTGCGAAACTGCTCGCGGACGATCCCGATCGGCTCCGGACGGCGATCGAGGCGGCGAATGTGGTGTTCTTTTCGGGAATCACCCTGGCGATCCTGTCGCCGGAGGCGGCAGAAACATTGCTTGCGGAGCTTCGGCGGGCAAAGGCGGGCGGGCGGCAGGTCGTCTTCGATCCGAACATCCGGCCACGCCTTTGGGACGACGCCGCTCGGATGCGCGCGACGATCGAAGCCGGTGCGCGGGCGGCAACGATGGTGATGCCGAGCTTCGACGACGAGGCCACGCATTTCGGCGATGCATCCGTGGAAGCGACGATCGAGCGCTATCGGGCACTCGGCGCCGAAAACGTTGTGGTCAAGGATGGTGAAAACGGCGTCACGCTCGATTTTACGAGTGAAGACCGGGTTCACGTTCCCGCCACGCAGGTTTCCGCCGTCGTCGACACGACCAGCGCCGGCGACAGCTTCAACGGCTCCTTCCTCGCCCGCCTTGCCAGCGGCGACAGTCCCGCCGATGCCGCGGCCTTCGCCGCCCGCGTTGCGGCCGCCGTGATCGGTCACCATGGCGCGCTGATCGGACGGGACAAGCTGCCGCGGGGTTAAAGCGCGATCCGGGTGAAGGTGGCAGCAAGCCCGCTGCCGGCCGGAGGGGTACACTATGCGCTTCGTGCCACCGCTTCCCGCCGGAACCCCTTGCTCGCGACCATGAGATTGCGCGTATATTCCTCCGCAATGCGGCCGGCGACGAGGTCGGCCGAGGTCAGCCGCTCCACAACGCGGCCGTTCTGCATCACCGCCAGCCGTTCGCACATATGAGTGACGACGCCGAGATCGTGGCTCACCATGATGAAGGTCAGGCCGCGGTCGCGCCGCACCTCTTCGAGGAGGTTCAGCACTTCCGCCTGCACGGACGCGTCGAGCGCCGAGGTCGGCTCGTCCAGGAGCAGGATCGAGGGTTCCAAGATGAGGGCGCGTGCGATCGCGACGCGCTGGCGCTGGCCACCGGAGAGCTGGTGCGGATAGCGGAAGCGGAAACCGGATCCGAGGCCCACCTCGTCCAGGGCCTTCAGGATGCGGCGCTCGCCGTCGCCGATGCCGTGGATCGCCAGAGGCTCCATCAGCTGCCGGTCGACCGTCTGGCGCGGATGCAGCGACCCGTAAGGATCCTGGAACACCATCTGCACCGCCCGATAAAAGGCCTTGTCACGACGCGTGCCACGAACCTCGCGGCCTGAAACCCGGATCGTTCCTTCACTTGCCGCGGTGAGGCCGGCGACGGCGCGCAGCAGGGTGGACTTGCCCGAGCCGGATTCGCCGACGAGGCCGAAGGACTCGCCCTTCGCGACATCCACGCGGACGGCATCGAGCGCCTTGAACTCGTCGAAGACGACGCTCAGATTTTCGACGGATACGGCCTCGGTCATAGCGCCCACTCCGGTTTGCGGTCGAGCACCGGCAACGGATGGCGATCCGACCCGATCACCGGCATGCAGTTCAGGAGACCTCGTGTATAGGGATGCTTGGCATTGCCGAGTTCCGAAGCGGCGATCTCCTCGACGATCCTGCCCGCATACATCACCAGAACGCGGTCGCAGAAGGAGGAGACGAGGCGCAGGTCGTGCGAGACGAAGATCAGCCCCATGCCGCGTTCCGCCACCAGCTTGTCGAGGATCGCGAGGACTTCGAGCTGAACCGTCACGTCGAGCGCCGAGGTCGGCTCGTCTGCGATCAGGAGTTCCGGCCCGGCAACCAGCATCATGGCGATCATCGCCCGTTGTCCCATGCCGCCCGAGACCTCGTGCGGATAGAGGTCGAAGACGCGGGAAGCATCGCGGATCTGCACGGCCGCGAGCATGTCGAGCGCCCTCTCCCGCGCTTCCGCGCGGCCGACCTTCTCATGCCGTCGCAAGGTCTCGACGATCTGTCGTCCAATGCTCATCACCGGGTTCAGCGAATATTTCGGATCCTGCAGGATCATGGCGATGCGCTTGCCACGCAGGTCCCGCCGGAGTTTTGGGGAGGCCGTAAGAAGATCGATCCCTTCGAAGGCAAGCCGTTTCGCCGTCACTTCCGCGTGCGGCGGCGTCAGCCCCATGATGGCACGGCCCGTCTGCGACTTGCCGGAGCCGCTTTCGCCGACGATGCCGAGGCGCTCGCGCCCGAGGGTAAAGGAAACCCCGCGAACGGCCTCGACAACCCCGGTGCGCGTCGGGAAACGGACCCGGAGGTCCTCGACTGTCAGAAGCGCGCTCATTGGCCGCTCTCCCGAGGATCGAGCGCATCGCGCAGCCCGTCACCGAGAAGGTTGAAGCCGAGGCTGACGATCAGGATGGCGATGCCGGGCATGGTCGCCACCCACCACTGGTCGAGGATGAAGCGCCGGCCGGAGGCGATCATGGCGCCCCATTCCGGCAGCGGCGGTTGCGCGCCGAGGCCGAGGAAGCCGAGGCCAGCGGCCGTCAGGATGATGCCGGCCATGTCGAGCGTAACGCGGACGATCAGCGACGACATGCACATGGGCATGACATGGCGGAAGACGATGCGCAGGGGCGAGGCGCCCATCAGCCGCACAGCGGCGATGTAATCGGAATTGCGCACTGTCAGCGTTTCGGCGCGGGCGATGCGCGCATAGGGCGGCCAGGAGGTGATGGCGATCGCGATCACCGCATTTTCGATCCCCGGGCCGAGCGCCGCGACGAAGGCGAGCGCGAGCACGAGCTTCGGAAAGGCGAGGAAGATGTCGGTGATGCGCATGAGGACCGCGTCGACCCATCCGCCGGCATAGCCGGCGACGGCGCCGACGATCAGGCCGACCGGTGCCGCGATGACTGCGACGAGAAGGACGACGAGGAGCGTCAGCCGCGAACCGTGTATCAGCCGTGAGAGAATATCGCGGCCCTGGTCGTCCGTGCCGAGCAGGTAGCCTTCGCTGCCGGGCGGCAGAAGCCGCGCGCCGGCAAGGTTTCCGATGACCGGAGAGTGAGGCGCGAGCGCATCGGCGAAGATAGCAACGAATACGAGCGCCAGCAGAATGCAAAGGCCGAGCACCGCAAGCCGGTTGGCGGAGAAGCGCCGCCAGGTCATATAGGCGCGGCCGAGCCGAGCCTGGGTCCGCGACTGCGGGCGATCTGAAAGCAGCCACTCGCGGCGCGTCATCGGGCGTGTTTCGGTGGCAAGGCTCATCGGGCGCGCGTCCTCGGGTCAAGCGTGCGGTAGAGAAGATCGGACAGGAGATTGATGGCGATGAAGACCGATCCGATGATGATCGTGCCGCCGAGAACGGCATTCATGTCGGCATTCTGCAGTGAATTGGTGATGTAGAGGCCGAGCCCCGGCCAGGCGAATACGGTCTCCGTCAGGACCGACCCTTCGAGCAGGCCGGCATAGGAGAGCGCGATCACCGTCACCAGTGGAACCGCCGCATTGCGCAGCGCGTGCGTCCATATGATCCGCGCCTCCGAAAGGCCCTTGGCTCGCGCCGCAACGATATATTCCTGCTGCAGCTCGTTCAGCATGAAGCTGCGGGTCATGCGGCTGATATAGGCGAGCGAGAAATAGCCGAGCAGCGAAGCCGGCAGGATGATGTGCCGGAAGACGTCGCGGAAAACGTCCCATTGGCCCTGCCAGGCCGAGTCCAGGAGGTAGAAACCGGTGGCCGGCGTGAAGCTGTATTCGTAGACGATATCGATGCGGCCGGGATAGGCGACCCATTGCAGCCGCGCATAGAAGACGAGCAGCGCGAGCAATGCCAGCCAGAAGATCGGCACGGAATAGCCGACGAGGCCGATGACGCGAACAACCTGGTCGGCGATGCTGCCGCGCTTGACGGCGGCGAGAACGCCCAGCGGCACGCCGATGAATGCGCCGATCAGGGTTCCGAGCGTCGCGAGTTCCATGGTGGCCGGAAAGACGCGGCGGATATCCGCCATGACCGGATTGGTGGTCAGCACCGAGGTCCCGAAGTCGCCGGTGAATGCTTGCCGGCAATAGATGAAGAACTGCTGGTAAAGCGGCAGGTTGAGCCCCATCGCCTCGCGCGTGCGTTCCACGACGTGATTCGGCGCCCGATCGCCGAGAACGGCGAGCACCGGATCGATCGGGATGACGCGGCCGATGAAGAAGGTGACGGCGAGAAGGCCGAGATAGGTGGTTGCCACGACGACGAGAAACTGCAGTACCGCGACAAACGCCTTCCGGGAACGGGCGCGCCGGCGCCCGCTCATGGGTTCAATTCCGCTCATGCTCAAGGGAACGGTCCTTTCGACTATTCCTTGGATACGTTCCAGACGTAGTTGGTGTCGAAGCTCGGTCCGAGCTTGAAGCCCTCGACGTTGCCACGGAGGCCGGCGACCTCCGTCTGCTGAAAGATCAGGATGAAAGGACTATTCTCGAGAACCGTCTTCTGCAGCTCCTTGTAGATATCGGCGCGCTTGGCGCTGTCGCGTTCGAGGAGCGCGTCCTTGGTCTTCTTGCTGAGTTCCGGAACGTCCCAGGCGTTGCGCCAGGCGAGCGTCTTGTTCGTGCCTTCGTCGGAATTGTCCGGATTGTTGGTGAAGGTATCGGCATTGGAGTGCGGATCGAAATAATCCATGCCCCACTGACCGATATACATATCGTGGTTGCGGGCGCGGTACTTGGTCAGCGTCTGCTTGCCGTCACCGGGAATGATTTCGAGCTTCACGCCCGCCTCGGCCAGCGTCTGCTGGAAAGATTCGGCAATGCCGGTCACCGGCTGGGTGTTGCGCACATCCATCGTGACCGTGAAGCCGTCGGGATAACCCGCCTTCGCCAGCAGTTCCTTCGCCTTGGCAACGTCGAACGTGTAGGGGTTCTCGTTGAGAGCACCAAGCACGCCCTTCGGCAGGAAGCTCTGGTGAATCTCGCCTATGCCCTTGATCAGCGTCGAGCCGATCGCGTCATAGTCGACCAGATACTTGAAGGCCTGCTGCACCTCGGGTTTTGCCAGCGTCTCGTTCTTCTGGTTGAGACTGATGTAGTAGACCGTGCCCTTCGGCGCGCTCGCCATCGCCAGATCGGCATTCTTGCCGACCGCCTCGTAGTCGCCCGGCTCGAGGTTTCGCGCCACGTCGATGTCGCCGGCTTCGAGCGCCAGCCGCTGGCCGGAGCTTTCCTTCATGTGACGGTAGATGACGCGGGCGAGTTTCGCCGGTTCGCCGTAGAAGTTTTCGTTGCGCTCCAGAACCACGACCTCGTTTGCGCGCCATTCGCGCAGCTTGAACGGACCGGATCCGGCGTAACCGGTCTTCAGCCATTCATTGCCGAAGTCGTTGTCGTATTTGTATTCGTCGCTCGGCGTAACGGATTTCACGTGCTCGAGCACGAGCTTCTTGTCCACGACGGAGGCGACGGTCGCCGTGAGACAGTTGAGCACGAAGCTCGGCGCGTAGGGTTGGTCGACCGTGAAGACGAAGGTCTCGGCGTCGGCGGCCTTCGCCTTTTCCGTGACGTTGTCGCCGGTGAGGCCGAACTGCGTAAGAATGAAGGCCGGGCTCTTGTCGAGCTTGACGGCGCGTTCGAACGAATAGGCGACGTCCTCGGCGGTGATCGGATTGCCGGAGGCGAATTTCATGCCGGACTTGAGCTTGAACGTATAGGTCAGGCCGTCATCGGAGACCGTCCAGCTTTCGGCGAGGTCGCCGATGACCTTGGACGTGTCGTTGAGATCGAGCCGGACGAGCAGGCTGTAGGTGTTGCTGGTCATCTCGGCGGTCGACAGCTCGAAAGCTTCGCCCGGATCCATGGTGATGATGTCGTCGAACGCGAAGCCCTCGACCAGCGTATCCTTCGGCGTTTCCGCGAAGGACGGCTGGGCCGCACCCATTGCCATGGCGAGTGCCGCCGAGGCGGCAAGAACTCGAAAACGTCCGTTGAGCTTGTGCATCATATCGCGCTTCCCTCTTTTAACCCTTCTCGGGCTTTTCTTCATGATGATCAGGCATGCTTGTGCCACGCCTGACCCAGAACTCTCAGCCAGTTCTCCCGGCATATTTTCGCCAGGTCGGCGTCACCATATCCGGCGTCTTCCAGCGCGGCAACGAGCTTCTGATTTCCCGCCGCGTCGGCGATTTCCTCGGGGATGGTCGCGCCGTCGAAGTCCGATCCGAGCGCCACGCAATCGATACCGATACGTTCGACCAGATAGTCGACGTGGCGGACCATGTCGGAAAGCGGCGTCGCGGCGTTCTCCTGCCCATCGGGGCGCAGCATCGTCGTCGCATAGTTGAGGCCGACGATGCCGCGGCTCTCGCGGATGGCGTCGAGCTGCCGGTCGGTCAGGTTACGGGCGACCGGCGTCAGCGCATGAACATTGGAATGGCTGGCGACGAGCGGCTGGTCGGTCGTCTTGGCCACGTCCCAGAAACCCTTTTCCGTGATGTGCGCGAGGTCGATCAGAATGCCGAGCCGGTTGCAGGCGCGCACGAGTTCGAAGCCGGCTTCGGTAAGGCCGGCCCCCGTATCGGGCGACATCGGGTAGGCGAAGGGAACGCCATGACCGAACACGTTATGGCGGCTCCATACGGGGCCGAGCGAGCGAAGTCCGGCGGCGTGGAAGGTCTCCAGCGCCGCGAGGTCGGGCCCGATCGCCTCGCAGCCCTCCATATGCAGGACGGCAGCAAACACCTCGTCGGCCATTGCCGCGCGTATCTCTTCAACCGAACGGCAAAGCCGCCAGGCGCCGGCACGGTCGAGCTTGAACGCAATGTCTGCGAGCTCCATGGCGGTCGCGAGCGACGGCAAGTGGTCGAGCGGCGCCGCCATGGGCGTCGCGTAATGGCCATTCTCATCCGGCGTCTTGAGCACCAGATCGCCGGACGGGACGTAAATCGCACAGAGGCCGCCTGCGAGACCGCCTGCCTTGGCGCGCGCCGCATCGATATGGCCCTTATCGGTGCCTTCCGAAAACTCGGCCACCGGGTCGGCACCGCCGCGTGCATGTTGCCAAAGGCGCAAAAGCACATCGTTATGGCCGTCGAAAACCGCCTGCATTCCCAAATTTCCTTCGTTATATCAGGGGGATCGGATGGGACATCGCCACCTCGCGTCCGGACGGAGACGAAAGGCGATGCTATTGAAACGGATTGCGCATTTCAATGAATATCCGGGAATTTCAGTGGATAGGCTGTAGCGAAAACTTGCAGGAAGCCGGCCGCGATCGTCCCCGCGATCAATGGAAGGTGGATTTCGAGAAGAGGTTGAGAACCAGCACGCCGGCGATGATGAGCCCCAGCCCGAGAATGGCCGGCAGATCGAGCTTCTGACCGAAAACCACGTAGCCGGCGATCGAGATCAGCACGATGCCGAGGCCGCTCCAGAGCGCATAGGCGATGCCGACCGGGATGTAGCGGAGCGCATAGGAGAGGAAGAAGAAGGCGACCGCGTAGCACAGAACCATGAGCACGGTGGGCGTCAGCCGCGTGAAGTGCTGCGCCGCCTGCATGGCGGACGTGCCGAGCACTTCGAAGACGATGGCGATCACCAGAACGGTGTAGAGCGTGGCGGGATTCACGGAACGTCTCCGATCGAAGTATGGGAAAGCGGCACGGGTCTGCCCTCTATTCCAGCGAAAGCGCGTTGAGTTTCTGAAGCAGGATTGCCCTGGTCGACGGTTCGATGTCGTGGCTGCGCATCAGATCCGACAGCCAGACGCCATCGGCGGCGAAGCGGGCGAGCAGGCAATTTGGCGAACTGTCCGTCGCGGCGAATTGCGCGGACCGGCGCGCCACCCATTCGCGCCAACGCTCCTTGAGGTGCGGCTCGGCCAGGAGCGCAATGGTCAGCATCTGCCAGCCTTGCGCCTCCGCATCGAGCGCGAAACAGACGCCGAGATAGGCACGCGTAAAGCGTCCCTTCTCGACGTCATCTCCGGCCATCGCTTCGTCGAGGGCGCTGTCGAAACGCACGACGAGGTCATCGAAGAGGGCGTCGAGCAGAGCCAGCTTGTTCGGGAAATGGTGCAACAGCCCGCCTTTGCTGACACCCGCCGCCTGCGATACGGCGTCGAGGGTCACCGCGGCGATGCCCTGCTCCAGCGACAGGCGTCCCGCGACCTCCAGCAATTGCCGGCGGACGCGTTGCGGCTGCTTCTTTCTTGAAGGGGCGTTTGTCATAGCTCATAAACATACCGTCTGGACGGTTTGTCAAGTGGCTTTCCTCGGGGCGATGTTCGTCGCGCGGGAAGGCAGTCGACGATGTCTGCCGCGCCGAAAAGCCGCAAGCGAAGGAATGGCAAGCCATTGCCCGCACGGGTCGCGCGCTGTACCAATCCCGGCGAGGAATGTGACCATGACGGAACCGCAAACGGCGACGCTTTACGAGGCGATCGGTGGCGACGCCACCGTGCGCGCCCTGACGCGGCGCTTCTACGAACTGATGGACAGCCTGCCCGAGGCGGCGAACTGCCGCGCCATCCACCCGCCGGATCTGACCGGCAGCGAGGAAAAGTTCTACGAATATCTGACCGGATGGCTCGGTGGACCGCCGATCTATGTGCAGAAACGCGGCCACCCCATGCTGCGTCGCCGGCACTTCATTGCCGGGATCGGGCCTGTCGAGCGCGACGAATGGCTTCTCTGCTTCACCCGCGCACTCGAAGAAACCGTCTCCCACCCGAAGCTGAGGGAGATCATTCTGGAGCCGATCACCCGGCTCGCCCATCATATGCAGAACAAGGAATAGCCAGGATGCCGAACAGCGGACTGCGCTCGACCATGCTTTTCGTAGCCGGCCTCATGGGCCTCTTCGGCGTCGCGAGTGCCGCCGCCGCTTCGCATGGCGATCCGCGTCTTCTCGGCGGCGCATCGGCCATGTGCCTCGCCCACGCACCGGCGCTCGTCGCGCTTCATGCCGGATGGGCGCACTTCCGCACCGCCGCCCTCGCCGCCTTGCTGCTGGCGGCAGGCACGGCACTCTTTGCCGGAGACCTCACCATGCGCCATTTCTCGGGCCACGGCCTCTTCCCAATGTCGGCGCCGCTCGGGGGCCTGACGATGATGGCCGGCTGGCTTGCCGTCGCGATCGGGGCATTCCTGCGCCCGGAAGCGTGAGGAGGGACAAGCCCGAAGTACAGGAATTCCGGTAAGAGGGGAGTTTCAGTATGCAGTCGCACATTTTCGGAGGCAAACTGGCCTTCCGGATGAAAGTGAACCACACCTGTTGAGATTCGGAGGCCTGCAATCTCTCCTCGCCTCATTCCTGTGCTTGTCACAGGGATCCAGCAGCGCCGCGTCTGCGGCGCGGGAAGCGTTCTTTCAGCCCAAGGACTTGGTCTGGCTGGATTCCTGTGACAAGCACAGGAATGAGGAAATCAAACAAGCCGCCGCGGGTTCGCCAAGCATGACGGCGCGCTGAAGATCAGGCACCCTCGACGACGGTAAAGCCCTCGAACTTCGGGGGACCGAGATACATTGCCTTGTTTTCGCCGGCGCTTCGGTGCGCCGCCCGGAAATTATCGGACTTGGTCCAGGCGATGAAGGCGTCCTTGGTCTCCCAGGCCGATTTCGAAATAAAAGGCGTGTAGCCTTCCTCCGGCACGCTGTCGCCGCGCAGCAGATGGAATTCGATGAAGCCCGGCATCTCCGAGAGAGAGAGTCCCGCGCCTTCCAGACCGCCTCGAAGGCCTCCTCCTGGCCGGCTGCGACACGGAAACGGTTCATGGCGAAAAACATGGCTAGCTCTCCTGTAGCGGGATGAGGAAAGTGTGTGCGGTTTTTCGCCCGCATCCCGCGCCTCAACTATTAGCGCATCCCAATGTTTCATGGAAACACTGGAAGGCCCTAACCCTTGGTCCAACGCACTTCCGGACGGAAGCCGTTACACACGTTTCCTGGAAGCGATCTAGGCCTTCTTTTGCGAGACGGGCTGCGCTGTCGTTGACGGAAACAGCAGGACAGATCCCCCGCTCGGCGGCGCAAGGCCGAGAGTATCCCTCGCCGGCGGGCGCGCTTGCCAGGTCGGAAATTCGGTCACGTTTTCGTTTTCCTCAAGCATCCGTGCTCGGCGCGTGAGAAGCTCGTAGAGCTCGGTAACCAGTCCGTCACCGAATTGCGAAGCGAGTTTGTGAAGACCGATCATCGTCATCTGATCGGGACGTTCGTCATGCATTGGAAGCTCCATGCGGCCGGCGAGAATGCCGTCTGACCGCTCGTAAAAGATTCAGTTCTCGCTGCCGTTTCCGGTCAGATCCTGAAGCGCCCGCTCGAGACTCGACTTCGAGCCGTTGCGCAACGGCACGAAGGCCTTGCCCCACTTCTTGCAGCCGGTCTTCACGCGAAGACACGCATCGTGGCTGATGCAGTCGATCGGGCAGAAGACGCAGTCGACCGAGGGCAGGACGCGATCGATGCGCGACACCGCCTCCCGTAAACCGCCGTCATGGTGGATGAGTTCCGCGCCGTAGGAACTGGCGATCTGGCGCAGATGCGCAACCTGGCAGTCGCGTCCGCCGACATAGAGGAAGCTGCGGCCCTCGAGCGTCGCCTTTCCGGCATTGGATTGCGGCTCGCTCTGCGCATCCTTTGCCCTGCCCTTGCCGCCCTTGCCTGCATTCTGGTGCCGCTTGCCACCCATCCGTCGTCTCCGTCTTGCTCCGCGACGCCGGCCCTGCGGCCCATCGCCAATCAGATTTGGCACACACCGATCGGTTGCGTGACGGAGGCAACCTATAAAACTTGATAGCAGGAGTAAAGTATAAACATGAGTGTTTTTATCATATATTTCGATGCTCGCCTTCGCGACTTTTTCCTCGCTCGCGGAAGCAGATTCACAGCCCTGAATTCACCGGGTGAAGGACACCGGGATGTTGAATTCCCATCTGTCGCGGCCCGCACCGGCGGGAATGGCCGGGAAAGGTGCCGCCCGGCGCACGGTTTCCAACGCCGCCTGATCGAGGACGGGTGAACCGGCGCTTTTCGTTATGCCGACCCTTGCCACCCCACCACCGGAAGTTACGGTAAAGCTGACATGGGCAACACCGCGCAGCCCCTGCCTTCTGGCCTCGGCCGGGTAGCGAATAGCGCGGGTCAGCTTTCTTCTGACCTTGCCGGGATAGTTCGACACCGCGGCATTGCCGATTTCCCGCGACGCACCGCGGCTTTCGCCGGTGGCGGCAGCCGCCGTGGCATTCTCCACGCCGTCGGTCTTGCCCTTTTTCTGCGATTTCGCCTGGGCGCCGCCCTCACCTGCCTTTTTTCGGACGACCTTCTTTTTCTTCGCCGGCTCCTTCTTCGGCTCCACCTTCTCGACCTCGGGCTTCAAGACTTCGTCAGGGTCCGGTCTCTCCTGCGGAATGACGGTCTCGACCGGAGCGATGCTTGCGATCACGTCTGCTTCTTCGGCCTGGCTCGCCGGCATCTCTTCCGCGGGGAGTATGACGTCCGCCTCCGTCGGCGTCATCGCGGACGGCTCCTGGGCAACAGGTTCGGTCGGCACCGGCTCTACGGCTTCGACCACCTCTTCCGTCGGTTCGATCTCGGTCGGCTTCAGTTCCTCGGGCGTCTCTTCCGTCGGCTCCACCACTTCGGATGGGTCCCCCGCCTGAACGGCATCTTCGAAGGCGTTGCCGAGCATCGACACTTCCACGGTGGAGCCGCCGGCGATGAGCGCCAGCTCCTTTTCCTCATCAGGAGCAAGCAACATCGCCCCGCCGGCATGCGCCAGCAGGGAAAGGCCGATCGCCGCCGCCCATTTCACCATGTGTTTCATTCTGTCTTGCCTTCCGCCGGCAATTTCGAGAACGCGAACCTCAGCCCTTGAGCTCCACGGCCGATTTCGAGCCGGTCTTCAGGCCCGTCATACATGCACCCTTGTCGACGCCTTCGCCGACGCAGGTCGGCGCATCGTTGATCAGCAGGCTTTTCACCGCCTCGCACTTCGTACCCGGCAGATCGAATTGCCTGACTTTCGTCTTGCCCGCGGGAAGATCCCTGAAATCGAGCACGGCCATGCGCTCGACCAGACCTTTCTGATCGAAGAGCACGAATTCGAACGAGACCTTCGAAAGAGCGAGCGCGCTACTGGCGACGAAGGTCAACTTGCATCCCTTTTCCGACGACGCGATCTCGTTGAGCTCGATCGAAAGGCCGGCTGGCGCGGCAGCATCCTGCGCTCCGGCTGCCCCTGCCGTGAAGAGAGCTGCAAAGGCCGCAAAGGCAAAACGGGAAAAATAAGTCATCCTGGCACCACTCGCTGTCCGCGGCGGTCCTTTCGGTTCCCGCACGCGTTCCTTTTAACTTGACCGCAACATTCCGGTATTGCGTCCTTAATGAAATATGAGTAGTGAAGTCAAGATACTAACTGGAATGGGCGGGATCAATGGATGACGCACTCGTCTCGTCTCCTACTCGCGAACCGGCAAAACCGTGACACCGAACGACAACGATAATCCACGATCCCGGCGGACCGAGACGCCGCTGAACCGGCCGCAACCGATCGTCGAGAGCCAGGACCTTTTCCGCGGCCACAACGAGATTCTCATTTCCCACGACGGGGCGATCTATCGAATGAAGATCACCCGCCAGGGCAAGCTGATTCTGAACAAGTAACGAGATGACGATGACTGAGAGCGCTCACCCCACCCCGTCCGATATCCGGGCCTATCGCGCCGAGAATCCGAAGCTGCGCGAACGCGACATCGCCGCGAAGCTCGGCATCTCCGAGGCAGCGCTCGTCGCTGCCGAATGCGGCCTCACCGCCGTCCGGATCGACTGCAGCGCCAGCCGCTTCCTCGAGCGCGTCGAGGAGTTGGGCGAAGTCCTTGCGCTTACCCGCAACGAAAGCGCCGTCCACGAAAAGGTCGGCGTCTACGAGAACATCAAGCAAGGGCACGGCGCGGCTCTGGTGCTTGGTCCCGAAATCGACCTGCGCATCTTTCCCGGCGCCTGGGCACATGGTTTCGCCGTGACCAAGACGGATGCGACAGGGGAGGTTCGCCGCAGCCTGCAGTTCTTCGACAAGTGGGGCAATGCCGTCCACAAGGTTCACCTGCGTCCTCTCTCGAACCTGGCCGCCTATGAGAAGATCGTCGAAGACCTTCGCCTGGACGATCAGTCGCAGGACTTCATCGCCGATCCCGGCGCACCCGCGGCCGACGATTCGGCCGATGCGGCAGTCGATACGGCGGAGCTGCGCGACCGCTGGTCGAAGCTCACGGACACGCATCAGTTCCCCGGCATGTTGCGCAAGCTCAATATCGGACGGCGCCGGGCGCTGCACGCGATCGGCGACGACTTTGCCTGGCGGCTCGACACGGCCTGCATCGAGATGATGATGCGCAATGCCGCAGAGACGGCCCTGCCGATCATGTGCTTCGTCGGCAACCGCGGCGTCATCCAGATTCATTCCGGTCCGGTCGTCAAGATCGGCACCATGGGGCCGTGGCTGAACGTGATGGACGAAACCTTCCATCTGCATCTGCGCACCGATCACATCGCCGAACTCTGGGCCGTGCGCAAGCCGACCGCGGACGGACACGTGACCTCCCTCGAAGCGCTCGACGCCAAGGGCGAGATGATCATCCAGTTTTTCGGAAAGCGGAAGGAAGGTTCCTCGGAGAGGGCCGAATGGCGCAGCCTGGTCGAGGCGCTGCCCCGCCTGGAAGCCGTCGTCGCGGCCTGATGGCGCCGCCCGACCGGGCGGCGATTTGGGACGACACGCACAGATCAAAGGAAGTGATGATGAACGGCTTCGGTATCCGCCGTCTTCGGCGTTGGGAAATGGCCCTCGCGGCCTTCGCGCTGTCGGCGCCTTTCGCTCTGCCCCTGCTTGCGCCGGGAACTCCTCCGTTCCTGCGCCCGGCGATGGCCGAGGTGCTCGAGCAGCCGGACACCTCCCGCGTCGTTTCCGTGGGCGGCGCGATTACCGAAATCATCTATGCGCTCGGCGAGGAGAACCGCCTGGTCGGCCGCGACTCCACCAGCATTTACCCGGAGGCGGCGACCAAGCTGCCGGATGTCGGCTACATGCGGCGATTGGCGCCCGAAGGCGTTCTTGCCGTCAACCCGACGGCAATCGTGGCCGTCGAGGGCAGCGGCCCGCCGGAAACGCTCGCCGTGCTCCAAGAGGCGAACATTCCCTTCACCAGCATCCCCGAGACCTATGACAAGGACGGCATCGTCAACAAGATCCGCGCCGTCGGAGCTTTCCTCGGCGTGAAGGAAAAGGCCGAAACGCTCGCGCAATCCGTGGAGAGAGATCTCGCCGCCGCCGTGGCCGACAGTGCCGCTCGCCCGGAAGGCGAGCGCAAGCGTGTCCTCTTCATTCTGAGCACCCAGGGCGGCAGAATCCTCGCCTCCGGTACCGGCACCGCCGCCGCCGGCATCATCGAGCTTGCCGGCGCGGTCAACGCCGTCGGCACCTCGCCCGGTTACAAGGCATTGACGGAGGAGGCGATCATCGAGGCCAAGCCCGATGTGGTCCTGATGATGAACCGCGGCGATAGCCATGCTGCAGGCCCCGACGAACTCTTCGCGCTTCCGGCCCTCAGCCTCACCCCGGCGGCAAAGAACAAGGCGCTGATCCGCATGGATGGGCTGCATCTGCTCGGCTTCGGCCCTCGCACGGCAAGCGCTATCCGCGAACTCAACGCCGCAATTTACGGAAAGAAGACCAATGCCTCGCAGTGAGGCCATGGAAGGCCCGATGCGCCAGCCGGCACTTGCCGCCCGGATCGTCCGCGACTGGCGCAACGGAGACCGGGCGGGCCTGGCGCGTGGCCTGATCCTCGTTCTGGCGATACTGGCGGCCGTGACGTTCATGACCTCCATCACCACCGGCGCCGCCGACGCTTCGCTCGGCAATATCCTTCGGTGGCTTTTCGGCGAGGCCGATCAGGCCATGAGCGCCCGCGACCGAATCATCATCCTCGATATCCGTTTGCCGCGTGCCGTTCTCGGCATGCTCGTCGGCGCGTCGCTTGCCGTTTCCGGCGTCGTGATGCAGGGCCTCTTCCGCAATCCGTTGGCCGATCCCGGCCTTGTCGGAGTTTCCTCCGGCGCAAGCCTCGGCGCGGTGCTGTTGATCGTGCTCGGTGACGTTGCCTTTGGCCCGCTGTTCGCGGTCTTCGGCTTCTATGCCCTCCCCTTCGGCGCCTTTCTCGGCGGCCTCGCCACCACGCTGCTGCTCTACCGGATCGCTACGCGCGGCGGCCAGACCTCGGTCGCGACGATGCTGCTGGCGGGCATTGCGCTGGGCGCGCTTGCCGGTGCAGTGACGGGCGTACTCGTCTTCATCGCGGACGACAAACAACTGCGCGATCTCACTTTCTGGGGCCTCGGATCGCTCGCCGGCGCCAACTGGACCAAGATCGGCGCCGCCGGACCGATCATTCTCCTGTCACTTGCAGTCGTCCCCTTCCTGGCGCGCGGGCTCAACGCCATCACGCTCGGCGAAGCCGCCGCCTATCACATGGGCGTCCCGGTTCAGCGGCTGAAGAACATCGCCATCTTCAGCGTTGCCGGCGCCACCGGCGCGTCGGTGGCCGTCAGCGGCGGCATCGGATTCGTCGGCATCGTCGTTCCGCATCTCCTGCGGCTGATCATAGGCCCGGATCACCGCTACCTGCTGCCCGCCTCCGCCCTCCTTGGCGGCACGCTGCTGATCTTCGCCGACATGCTGGCCCGCACCATCGTGTCGCCGGCCGAACTGCCGATCGGCATCATCACCGCCTTCGTGGGTGCGCCCTTCTTTCTCTGGGTCCTGCTCAGGGGCCGGTCGAACTTGGGACTTTGATTGCGAACATGATCAGAGCATCCGACATTTCCGTCCGCCTTGCCGGAAGACAGGTGCTGCACGGCGTCTCCCTCGACGCCGCCCCCGGTGCGATGACTGCAATCGTCGGCCCGAACGGATCGGGCAAGACCACGACCTTGAAGGCGATCTCAGGCGAGCTCACGCCTTCGGCCGGTAAGGTCACCATCAACGGTCGCGACATCGCAAGCCTGAAACCATGGGAGCTCGCACTGAAGCGGGGCGTGCTGCCGCAATCGACGGTCATCTCCTTTCCCTTCACCGTCAGGGAAATCGTGCGCCTCGGCCTCGAGGCAGCCGGAAGCGGCAAGGCGGCCGCCGGCGACCGGACAGCCGACGAAGCTCTGGAGGCCGTCGATCTCGCCGGCTTCTCCGGCCGCTTCTACCAGGAACTCTCGGGCGGGGAACAGCAGCGGGTGCAGCTCGCACGCGTCCTCTGCCAGATCTCGGCGCCGGTCGCAGACGGCGAACCGCGCTATCTCCTGCTCGATGAGCCGGTATCGAGCCTCGACATCCGCCACCAGCTCACGATCATGCGGCTTGCGCGCCAATTCTGCGCCGACGGCGGCGGTGTCGTCGCAGTCATGCACGATCTCAACCTTACATCGATGTTTGCCGATCAGATCGTGATGATGAAAGCCGGCCGCATCCGGGCGCGCGGAGCGCCGAAAGACGTGCTGACCGACGAGACCATGGAAGCGGTCTTCGGCTGCCGCATGCGGGTGAGCGTCGCTCCGGCACAGGATATCCCGTTCGTATTGCCGCAGTCCGCCACGATGTGAAGCCGGGCTCACAGCGGCAACGTCAGGATTACCGAAACAAATTCCTCCCTCATGCGTTGATCTACAATGCCGGCGTGTAGACCGCGCCCGCTTGGAGTGCCGCGTGTCCTATCGGGCGCACAAAGAGCCGGGAAGTGTGCCTTCGCCGGCCGATTCGCATGAACCGACCACATGCCGGCCGTTTCGCGCCGGCACAGCAGCGAGGGAAAAGACAATGGCGACAGGCATGTTCTCGGGCTCGGGCAGCCGCAAGCGCAACGGCAGCGCAATCGACCCGTCGATGGAGGATCAGCTCAACGAAATACGCGAAGACATCGCGCAGCTCATGACGCTGATTGCCGACCGCGGGGCTGCGGCTTCGCGTGATGCAAAGGTCAAGGCGCGCGGCGCCCGTGACCAGGCCGAAACCGATCTGCACGCCTTGTTGGAGAGCGGCGAGCAGATGCTTTCCGACTTGCGCAGCCGCTATGCGGATACGGAAAGAGAGGTTCGTCGCACGATACGCGAGCACCCTCTTGCGACGCTCGGCACCGCAGCCGTTATCGGCCTCATCGCAGCCGCTTTGCTGCGCCGGTGAGGAGATGCCAGGCGTCGCGTTGACCGAGTATGAAGGGGAGCTACCTTATGGGGACACTCGGAACTGTCCTGTCGGCCCTGCTTGCGTTCGACGCCGCCGCTGCGGCGTCGCGCTATAAACGCAATGTGGTCCTCTGGGCCATCGTCGCCGTGCTTCTCGGCAGCGCCTACGTCTTCGCCCTGATAGCAATTGCCCTGCTTCTCTCGGCGCGCTATTCGCCGGTCGCCGCAGCGCTGACGGTGACCGTCGCCCTGATCGTGACCGCTCTGGTCGTCATCGGCGTCATGGCCGGGCTGAACGCCCGCGACCGCCGGCTTGCCGACGAACGCCGCCGCCGCTCGGCGATGCGGACGAATCTTGCGCTCGTTGCGGTGACAAGCATCCTGCGCAAACAGCCGCTTCTGGGAGCCGCGACCGGGATTGCCGTTGCCGCGCTGCTGGGACTGAGCCGGGGCCGCAAGCGCAGCGACGATAGTTGATTCCGCACGGAAAAGGCCCCGGCGGGGCCTTTTCCGTGCGCCGAGGCGCGGTCCCTCAGACTGCACTCAAAGCGGCAGTCGGATCAATGCCGTGACCCCCGCAGGCAGATATTCCACTTTCACCGAGCTCCCGATGATCTTGTCCAGGCTGCGCTCGATCAGGATCGAGCCGAAACCGCGGCGACGCGGCTCGCGAATAGGCGGTCCGCCCACTTCGGTCCAGGTCAGATGCAGGACGGTCTCGCCGTCCTCGACCACGCGTCGCGCCGTCAGCACGATTTTCCCCGTCGGCACCGAGAGCGCGCCGTATTTTACCGCATTGGTCGCCAATTCGTGCAGCACCAATCCAAGCCCAACGGCCTGGTCGGGACCTAGAAGAATCTCGTCCTTGTGCAGCTCGACCTGTTGGGAATAATCGCTGACATAGGGCAGCAACTGTTTCGAAATCAGTTCCGACAGGTGGATCGTGCCCCATTCGTAGTCGGAAAGGAGCCCGTGCGCCTCGGAAATCGCCTGAAGGCGGCCGGCAAAGGCGGTCATGAACTCGGCCGGGTCACTCGTTTGCCGGAGCGTCTGGCGGGCGAGCGACTGGAGCATTGCAAGCGTGTTCTTGACCCGATGGTTCAGCTCTTTCAGCAACAGTCGCGTACGGTTCACCGACGCCTGCTGGTCCGAGACGTCGATCGTCATGCCGAGAAAGCTCAGGGGCGCGCCCTTGCTGTCGCGGTCGTGCACGCGGCCGCGGCCCAGAAGCCATCGCCCGTTCGTGCCGATGCGAAACATGCCGTCATATTCCTCGTTGGCAGCCATCGCCTGACGGAGCTTCGAGAAGGTCGGGATGCGATCCTCGGGATGAATGGCGGAAAAGATCGCCTTGGCGCCGACGGTGCGCTCCGGCGGAAGACCGAACATGCGCATCATCGCGCCATTGCCGGAGACCGTGCCGGCGCGAATGTCCCAGAGCCAGCTGCCGACATTGGCGGCGTCGAGCGCCATGGCGAGCCGCTGCTCCTCGCGGGAAAGCGCGGCCTCCTTGAGCGCACGCCGGCGCGTCTCGTCCTTGAGCTTGAACAGCGAGGCGGCGACACCTGCGATGCGCTGCAGCTCGCTTTGCCGTTTGGCCGAGACCTCGGACCGGGGCTCGACATCGAGAACCGCGACGGTTCCGATCGCCTGACCGTCCAGAATAATCGGCGCGCCCGCATAAAAGCGCAGGAATGGCGGGCTGGCGACCGCCCGGCGGTGGCGGAACGCCGGATGACGGGAGGCATCAAGCACGAGGAAGGGGCCGCCGTCGCCTGCCGCAATCGTATGGACGCAGAAGGACTCGCGAACGTGCGACCGCGTTTCAGCCGTGCCTATGCACGCCTTGAACCATTGCCACTCGCGGTCGACCAGGCTGACGAGAGCGATAGGCGCGTCGAAAAGGCTCGCGGCAAGCCGCGCCAGCCCGTCGAAATCCTCGTCGGGAACCGACATGTCCGGCACGGCGGCCTGAAGGACGCCGAGCCGCTCCGGCGCGTCGAGCACCTGCGCTACCGCTGGAAGCATCGCCTCTGTCTTTTCACGCATTCGGCCTGAACTCCAAACTCGCGCAGGCACCTGAATTTCAGCTCCGCTGAATGTTGCCTTCGACCGGAGCCGGTCTAGGGCGGAAAACATACAGCAAATTGGAGCAATATGGCGACCACGCTCCCTCGGTCGAACGCAGCCCTCCGAATGCCCTCTTTCGAGCGCCGCACGAACTTCAATCCGGCACCGGTCTATGCATATGTCCTTGAACCGCTATCGATTCAAGGACAAAACATGCAGCAGATCGAGGTGCTACAGCGACTTCGCGCGGCCGACAGGACGCTGCAGGATCGCATCAGGAAACGAAGGCACGCGAGGTGATGGGTGCGGAGGTCTCGTCGGGCCCGTAGTCGTTTTCTCCCTGAACCTGGAGAATTTCCTGCAGCCGTTGACGCGCTCTGTTGACACGGCTCTTGATCGTTCCGAGCGCACAGCCGCAAATCGTGGCGGCCTCCTCGTAGGAAAAGCCGGAGGCCCCCACAAGGATGATCGCTTCGCGTTGATCGGGCGGCAACTGTTCGAGCGCCCGACGGAAATCCTGCAGATCGAGCGAGCCGTATTGTTCCGGGTGGTGGGCGAGCGTCTCCGTCAAATGGCCGTCGCTGTCCTGCACCTCGCGCCCGCGCTTGCGCATCTGACTGTAAAGCTCGTTGCGCAGGATGGTGAAAAGCCAGGCCTTCATATTGGTACCGATCTCGAAATGATCCTGCTTGGCCCAGGCCTTCATGATCGTGTCCTGCACGAGATCGTCGGCCCGGTCATGTCGCCCGATCAGTGACATCGCGAAGGCGCGCAGGCTCGGCAGCGCGGCAAGCATCTCACGCTTGAACTCTTGATTTTCGGATGACATCCGGCGCTTACTCCTTGCCCTGCAGAGCCGATTGCTGTTCCGCAGCTTCCAGCTTTTCCAGTAGATCGAGAAAGCGTGCCGGTATCGCTTCCTCCTGCACCGACTGATAGAGGGCCTTCAGCTTCACCGCAATCTGCGCATTCGGATCGTCGGAGGACGGACTTTTACCGCTCATCCGCCCTGCCCCTGTCGTATATCTCATTGTTGCAATTTCGCCCTTGAAAGTTCGCCTGCTCCATAACGCAGCGGAAAAATGAAATGTTCCGAAGCGGAACCATTTTTCGGCGAAACGTTTTCGCAACGATATTACGCCCATGGATTGAGGGAGTCCCTGAATGACATTGTCCACCCGTATTGCTCCATTTCTTCCTTATCTGCGCCGCTATTCGCGTGCCCTGACCGGGTCGCAGACCTCTGGAGATGCCTATGTCGCGGCCGTGCTTGAGGCACTTATCGCGGATACGTCGATCTTTCCGGAAGCAAGCAGCGACAGGGTAGCGTTGTTCCGTCTTTTCACGTCCATGTTCGGATCGTCTTCCGTCCTCGTGCCGGAGCCGGTGTCGCCCTTTGCCTGGGAACAGCGCGCATCCGTCAACCTTGCGGCCGTCTCGCCGCTCGCACGCCAGGCGTTCCTGCTCGTATCGGTCGAAGCCTTCACCCCACAGGAAGCCGCCGAAGTACTCGATGTAGACGCCGCCAAGCTGGCCGCACTTCTCGACCGCGCATCCCAGGAAATTTCCCGTCAGGTTGCAACCGAGATCATGATCATCGAGGACGAGCCGCTGATCGCGATCGACATCGAGCAAATGGTCGAAAGCCTCGGCCACAGCGTGACCGGGATTGCACGCACCAAGGATGAAGCGATCGCCCTCTATGAGACGACGAAGCCGAACATGGTGCTCGCAGACATCCAGCTCGCCGACGGCAGCTCGGGAATCGATGCCGTCAACGAAATTCTGAAGACGGCTGCCGTTCCGGTGATTTTCATCACGGCCTTCCCGGAGCGTCTCCTGACCGGTGAACGTCCCGAACCCACGTTCCTCGTCACCAAGCCTTTCAATCCGGAAATGGTGAAGGCCCTGATCAGCCAGGCGCTGTTCTTCAACGAGACGACGAAGGCTGCGGCCTGAGTCGAGATTTGCCCTCACCCACAGGGGCCCCGGCGGCATTGCTACAGTGTCGGGGCCCTCATCCCCATGCTCGTCACAGGATGAGGGCGCCGCGTCTGCGGCCCAGAACCTTCTTTCAGCCCGAAGATTTGAACTGACTGGATTCCTGTGACAAGCACAGGAACGCCGCGCCTAAGATCATCGCATAGCAAACGCCCGCATCAGGAACTCGGTCGCATCGCCCGAAGCAAAACAGCCAGTGCCGAGGGAAGGGCACTGGCTGAGCTTTGGCAACTCACTGAGGGGGGATGTGAGTTGGCAACCGGCGGTATGCCTCCGACGTCACATTGGGGGCGATGTGCGTCACCGTCCGGTTATCGCCATAATGCACGAGGCGAAAAAAGGTTCCGCGGATAATCGGCAAGATCTGCAGATGAAAATCTGCACCCCTCGCATGTCGATTCACTCCATCGACTCCAGCTCCTCGCGATGCCGATAGAGCGCGAGGAAGCGCCGATAATCCCGGTCGTAGATGCGGCGCAGCGCCGGGTCGGGGAGCCGTTCCGTTCCAGCCGACGACATCGCCGGTCCGGCGCTGGCGAGGTCCGGATAGAGCTCGCCCGCGACGGCCGCCGTCATTGCCGTGCCGAGGAGAACGGCGTCGGGCGCCTGCGGTGCGACGACCCGGCAGCCGGTGACGTCGCAATAAAGCTCCATTAGCAGGGGGTTGCGCACATGCCCGCCGGTCACGTGCAGCGTGTCGAGTTCGTAGCCCGCTTCCTTCATCATCTCCAGGATGTGGCGAATCCCGAGCGCTATCGCGACGCAGGTCCGCCAATAGAGCCGGCACAGCGCATCGAAGGAGGAGTCGAGCGGCAGCCCGCTGATGACCCCGAGTGCATGCGGATCGGCAAGCGGCGACCGGTTGCCGTGGAAATCCGGAAGCACGTGAAGGCGCTGGGCAAAGTCCGCGCCATGAAGCGCGCGCATTTCCTGCACCCGCTCGATGATCTTCGCATGGGTTTCGGTCGTCGGTGGCAGTCCGCCTCCGTGCAGCCGCACGATATGATCGAGCAGCGCTCCGGTCGCCGACTGACCGCCTTCGATGAGCCAGAGCCCAGGCAAGACCGCTTCGAAATAAGGCCCCCACATGCCGAAACCCGGCTTCATGTCCTTGGAAAAGGCGACAATGCAGCTCGAGGTTCCGCCGATCAGTGCGAGCTGGCGCTCCAGCTTCGCCGGCGCGTCCGCGAAGCCGCCGAGCACGCCGAGCGCCCCGGCATAGGCATCGATCAGCCCCGGCGCGACCTGGCATGCGGTGTCGAGCCCGAGCTCCTCCGCCGCGCTCGCGCTCAGACGCCCGACGGCTCGCTCCACCGGCAGCGTCTCCTCGGGCAAGCCACCACGTTCGAGGAGGTCCTCAAGACCGATCTGCTCCAGATAGTCCTGCTGCCACCCGCGTTTCTCGTGGGCGAGATAGTTCCATTTTGCCGTCAGCGTACAGCGCGAGCGGGCCGGACTTCCGGTCGCCCGCCAGGACATGTAGTCCGCGAGGTCGAAGAAATACCCCGCCCGTTCCCATTGCTGCGGGAGGTTGCGCTTCAGCCACATCAGCTTCGGCATTTCCATCTCGGGCGACATCACCCGCCCCGAATGATCGAGAACGGGATGTTTCGTCGCCGTACAGAAATCCGCTTCCGCCAACGCCCGGTGGTCCAGCCAGACGATGGTGTCCCAGCGTGCCTCCCCCTGACGATTGACCGAGAGCGGGAGGCCGTCGCGATCGCGCACGACGAGCGAACAGGTGGCGTCGAAGCCGATCGCCGCAATGCTTTCCGCCGGCACAGCCGCCTTCTCGCGCGCCGATCCGACCGCCCCGCAGACCGCAGCCCAGATGTCCTCGGAATCGTGTTCGGCGTGGTTTTCCTCCGGACGGTTCATCGCAATCGTCCGATCGGCCCGCGCCAGGAGCCTACCTTGCCGGTCGAAGACGCCGGCACGGGCGCTGCCGGTTCCAATATCGACCGCCACGACATATTCGCGCATCAATGGATGCCCCCGTCCCGAAAAAATGATGGATGTTCGCCGAGCCGGACGACGCGGCAGCAAAACCGCCCCGTCCTGCTCTCCCTATTGACGGACAAACTGTATCAATTCGCCCATGTCGTCAAACAGCACGTCGGGTTCGAGGCTGGCGAGCGTCCGCCGGTGGCGGTCGTTTCGTGCGTGGCTGCCCCCCGCGAAGGCGAAGACGCGCATGCCGGCGGACTTTGCCGCCTCGATGCCGGCCGGGCTGTCCTCGATGACGATGCAATCGGACGGGTGATAGCCCATCTTAGCGCTTGCATGCAGGAAAAGGTCAGGCGCCGGCTTGCCGCGCGCCACCATGCTGGCGCTGAAGATGTTCGGCTCGAAGAGATCGATGAGCCCCGTCACGGCCAGCGAGAGGCGGATGCGCTCCGGCTGGCTCGACGAAGCCACGCAATGGGCGGTGCCCAGCCCTTCCACCGCCTCGCGTATGCCGGCGATTGGCCTCAGTTCCTCGCGAAATCGTGCATAGAGCCGTGTCCGCATGCCTTCGAGAAAAACCTCGTCGGTCGCAAGTCCGTGTTCTTCGTGCAGGATCGTCGACATCGTCTTCAAGCTGCGGCCGAGGAAGCGCTCGCTCGCCTCCTCGGTCGTCATCGAAACGCCGGCAGCCGCGAGCGCGTCGACGAGGACCCCGAGCGAAATCGGTTCGCTGTCCACCAATACGCCGTCACAATCGAAAATCACCAGCCTGGAGGCGTGCCCCACCATCGTCATTCCCCGAGGTTTCCGTCCAGATAAAGCTGGAGCGTGGCACGCGTACCCTTTTCCCAAAGCACTTTCAACGCGTGAGCGAAACGGCGGCGGAAGAGATCGGATTGCGCGACATCGCCGAAGATGTCGGCAAGCGCAAGGAACGCCATTGGATCGTCCTTCGCTGCAACTGCGGCGGCCTGCAGCCGGTCGGCGTTGGCGTCGTTGAAAACGATCTCCTTGCCGCTGTCCGACTTGCCGGCGAAATAGCGGCACCACAGCGCCGAAACGAGCGACAACCCGACGACGTCTTCGCCGCGGCGCAGGCGGTCGGCCGTCGACGGCAGGATGAATTTCGGCTGTCGGTTGGAGCCGTCCTGCGCCAGCCGCGCGACCGTGTCGCCGATCTTCGGATTGGAGAAACGCGTCTCGATGAGCTTGTAATAATCCTTCAGATCCGTGTCCGGAACCGGCGGTATCACCGGGATGATCTCGTCGTGCTCCAGCTTTGACAGGAAGGCGCGGATCAACGGCTCCTCCATCGCCTCATGAACGAAATGGATGTCGAGCAGTGCCGCCGGATAGGCGATCGCCGCATGGCCGCCGTTGAGGATACGGATCTTCATATGCTCGTATGGCGCGACGTCCGGCACGAACTGCACGCCCACCTCTTCGAGCGCCGGGCGGCCTTGCGGGAAACGGTCCTCCAGCACCCATTGCTTGAATTCCTCGCAAAAGACCGGCCAGGCATCGTCGATTCCGTATTGCGAGGCGACGATGCCGATCTCGCGGGCACCGGTTGCCGGCGTGATGCGGTCGACCATGCCGTTCGGAAAGGCGACATTGGCATCGATCCAGTCCGCAAAGCCCGGATCGGAAAGGCGCGCCAGACCGGAGACGGCAGCGTGGGTGACCTCTCCGTTTCCAGGAATATTGTCGCAGGACATGATCGTGAACGGCGGAATGCCCTTGGCGCGGCGTTCGGCGAGCCCCGCCAGGATGAGGCCGAAGACGGTTTTTGGAGCCGTCGGATCGCGCGCATCCTCGACGATCGCCGGATGCGCCGGGTCGAAGACGCCGGATGCCGGATCGATGAAATAGCCGCCTTCGGTGATCGTCAGGGAAACGATGCGGATGAGCGGGCTTGCGAGCTGCGCCACGATCGCGGGCGTGTCGCCAGGCTCGAGATAGGCGATCATGGCGCCCGTGACATGCGCGCCCGTGCGGTTGTTGTCCTGCTCGACCACCGTCGTCAGGAAATCCTGCGCTTCGAGCTTGTCGCGCATGACCTTGTCCGATGGCAGGACACCCGCGCCGATAATCGCCCAATCGCGATCGCGTCCCAGGTTGAAAAGGTCATCGAGATAGACCGCCTGATGCGCACGGTGGAAATTGCCGACGCCGAAATGCACGATGCCGGCCCGAAGGTCATGCCGGCCGTAGTTCGGGACGCCGGCCCTGGCTTTGACCGCGTCGAGCGTGGCAAGGGAGAGTTTGGTCGCCATCCTTTCAATCCTTTCGCGAACGAGCCTCAGCTCATCCAGTTGCCGCCATCGACGTTATAGGTCTGCGAGACGATGTAGTCGCTTTCCGCCGAGGCGAGGAAGATCGCCATGCCGGTCAGGTCCTCTGCGGTGCCCATGCGTCCGAAGGGAACGGCCTCCCCGACCAACCGTTTTTTCTCGCCGCGCGGACGGTTCTCGTATTTGGCGAAAAGCGCGTCGACGCCCTCCCAGTGCTCACCGTCGACGACGCCGGGAGCGATGGCGTTGACGTTGATGCGGTGTTTGATGAGGTCGAGACCGGCCGACTGGGTAAGGCTGATGACCGCAGCCTTGGTGGCGCAATAGATCGCCACCAGAGCTTCCCCACGCCTGCCCGCCTGGCTCGCCATGTTGATGATCTTGCCGCCCCTGCCCTGCGCGATCATCTGCCTGGCGGCCGCCTGCAACGTGAAGAGCGTGCCGGCGACGTTGATCGCGAACAGTTTCTCATAGCTCTCGCGGGTGATCTCGACGATCGGCGCGAGGTCGAAGAGCGCGGCATTGTTGACGAGGATGTCGAGCCCGCCGGCATGTTCGACGGTCGCGGCGATCGCGGCGTCTATGGAGTCCTGCCGGGTCACATCCATTTCGACCGCATAGGCCGCGGACCCGATCTCCGCCGCCGCCCGTCTCGCCCGCTCGATATCGATGTCGGCGATGGCAACTGTGGCGCCCTCGCGCACATAGGCTTCGGCGAAAGCGCGGCCGATACCCCGCGCCGATCCGGTGATCAACGCGCTCTTTCCTTCAAGACGTTTCATCGAATTGCCATTCCCTTTTCATCGAACCTGTGAAGGCGCTCGGGATCCGGCGTCAAATAGACCTGATCGCCATGGGTCACCGCGAAGTCGCCGCCGACGCGCGCCGTCAAAGTACCGATGCCGTCTGCATGCACGTGCAGGAAGGTGTCCGAGCCTAGATGCTCGGCCACTCCCACCGTGCCCCGCCACGTGCCCTGTTCCTTCGAAAGGGCAATATGCTCCGGGCGGATGCCGATCGTGTGGGCCTGATGGGCCGCGGCAGGCGCACCGGTGACGAAGTTCATCTTCGGCGACCCGATGAAACCGGCGACGAATAGATTGTCCGGCCTGCGGTAGAGGTCGAGGGGCGAGCCCACCTGCTCGATGCGGCCGCGGTTGAGCACGACGATCTTGTCGGCCATGGTCATGGCCTCCACCTGGTCGTGCGTCACGTAGACCATCGTCGTCTTCAGTTGCTGGTGAAGCTGGCTGATCTCCAGTCGCATGTTGACCCGCAGCGCGGCGTCGAGATTCGACAGCGGCTCGTCGAAAAGGAAGGCTTCCGGCTGGCGGACGATCGCCCGACCGATCGCGACGCGCTGGCGCTGGCCGCCGGAAAGCTGGCGGGGCTTGCGGTCGAGATAGTCGGTGAGGTTGAGGACGCGCGCCGCGTCCTCGACCTTCTTGTCGATCGTGGCCTTGTCCTCGCCCGCCATCTTCAGCGGAAAGGCGATGTTGGAGCGCACGCTCATATGCGGATAGAGAGCGTAGGACTGGAACACCATCGAAAGGCCGCGCTTTGCCGGCGGCAGCTCGGTGGCGTTTCGGCCGTCGATGACGATCTCGCCGTCGCTGACGTCCTCCAGTCCGGCGATCAGCCTCAGAAGCGTCGACTTGCCGCAACCCGAGGGGCCGACGAAGACGACAAATTCGCCGTCGGTGATATCGAGGTCTATCGAGGGAATGACGGCGTGGGCGCCGAAGACCTTCGATACGTTCTTGAGAGTGATGCTTCCCATGGTTTTACCCTTATTTGAACCGCGTCGCCCTTACTTGACTGCGCCGAAAGTGAGGCCGCGCACGAGCTGTTTTTGCGAGAACCACCCGAGAATGAGGATAGGGGCGATCGCCATCGTCGAGGCCGCCGACAGCTTGGCGTAGAAGAGGCCCTCCGGGCTCGAATAGGAGGCGATGAACGCGGTGAGCGGCGCGGCCTTCGCGGCGCTCAGGTTCAAGGTCCAGAACGCTTCGTTCCAGGCAAGGATGATGTTGAGCAGCAGCGTCGAGGCGATGCCGGGGATCGCCATCGGCGTCAGCACATAGATGATTTCCTTGGAGAGCGAGGCGCCGTCCATGCGCGCCGCTTCGAGGATCTCGCCGGGGATCTCCTTGAAATAGGTGTAGAGCATCCAGATGATGATCGGCAGGTTGATCAGCGTCAGCACGATCACGAGCCCTGTGCGCGTGTCGAGCAGTCCCCAGTTGCGGAATATCAGATACATCGGCACCAGCACGCCGACCGGCGGCATCATCTTGGTGGAGAGCATCCACATCAGCACGTCCTTGGTGCGCTTCGTCGGCGAGAACGCCATCGCCCAGGCTGACGGGATCGCGATCAACAGGCCGAGCAGGGTCGAGCCGAAGGAAACGACCACCGAATTCATGAAGTGCTTCAGGTAATCCGACCGGCTCTGCACCTCGGAATAGTTTTCGGTCGTCCAGTCGAAGAAGAGGAAGACCGGCGGAGAGGCGATCGCCTGGGCTTCCGTCTTGAAGCTCGTCAGGAAGGTCCAGAGGATCGGAAAGAAGATCAGGATTCCGATCGTCCAGGCCACCACGGTCGTGATGAGCTTACGCCCGGTAGAGACATTGCGTGCCATGGTCTCAAGCCTCCAGCGTCTTGCCGATCATGCGCATCAGGAAGAATGCGACGATATTGGCGAGGATGACCGCGATGATCCCGCCCGCCGAGGCGCCGCCCACATCGAACTGCAGAAGGGCTTGGGCGTAGACGAGGAAAGTGAGGTTCGTGCTCTGCGTACCCGGACCGCCATTGGTGGTGACGAGGATCTCGGCGAAGACCGACAGCAGGAAGATCGTCTGGATCAGGATGACCACCGTGATCGCACGCGAGAGATGCGGCAGGACGAGATAGATGAAGCGGCTTACCGCGCCTGCGCCGTCCATCTGTGCGGCTTCCTTCTGCTCCTCGTCGAGCGACTGCAGCGCCGTCAGCAGGATGAGCGTGGCGAAAGGCAGCCACTGCCAGGCGACGATCAGAATGATCGAGAGAAGCGGCGCGTTGGCGAGAAAGTCGAACGGCTGCAATCCGAGCAGCTTGGCAAGCCAGGCGAAAAGTCCGTTCACGGGATTCATGAACATGTTCTTCCAGACCAGCGCCGCCACCGTCGGCATGATGAGGAAGGGCGCGATCACCAGGATGCGCACGATCCCCTGCCCGAACATCGGCTGGTCGAGAAGAAGCGCCAGCCCGATGCCGCCGACTACGGTGATGAAGAGCACGCCGAGAACGATGGCGAGCGTGTTGAATATCGCCTGGAAGAAGGCCGGGTCGGTGAGGAAATAGGTGTAATTCGTAAGCCCGGCGAACTCCTCCATCCCCGGCATCAGCAGGTTGTAGCGCAGCAGCGAGAAATAGACCGTCATGGCCAGCGGCACGATCATCCAGGCCAGAAGCAGGAGCACCGAGGGCGCGATCATCAATCGCGCGGCGGAGCGGGTGTGCAAGGTCGCCATGGCGTTCCCCGTGTGAAGTCGACGCGGTTATTGCCATCCGAACGCGCGCCATGAATTGGAAAAGTCAGAGCGGAACGCGGATCGAAGGCGGTTGCCCCTTTCCCCGTCCCGCTCTGGAGGTAGCCGGGGCGTTCGCTGTTTCCAGCAGACGCTCCGGCTCCTTGGGAGCTCACTTGATGTAGCCGGCTTTGGTCATTTCGCGGGTCGACAGCTGCTGCGCGCTGGCAAGCGCCTGATCCACGCTCATCTGACCGGCCAGCGCCGCCGAGAACACCTGCCCGACCGCCGTGCCGAGACCCTGGAATTCCGGGATCGCCACGAACTGGACGCCAACATAGGGCACCGGCTTCACCGCCGGGTTCTTCGGATCGGCGGCATTGATCGAGTCCAGAGTCATCTTCGCGAAGGGGGCCGCCTTCTGGTACTCCGGGTTCTCATAGAGGGAGGTGCGGGTACCGGGAGGAACGTTCGCCCAGCCTTCCTTCTCGGCAACGAGCTTCAGATAATCCTTGCCCGTGGCCCAGGCGATGAACTTCTGCGCCGACTCGGCCTTCTGCGATCCTGCCGGAATTGCGAGGTTCCAGGCCCAGAGCCAGTTGCCGCGCTTGCCGAGGCCGGTGTCGGGAGCGAGCGCGAAACCGACCTTGTCGGCAACGGTCGACTCCTTCGGATTGGTCACGAAGGAGGCGGCCACGGTCGCGTCGATCCACATGCCGCACTTGCCGGTCTGGAACAGCGACAGGTTCTCGTTGAAACCGTTGGACGAGGCGCCGGGCGGGCCTGCGTCATTCATCAGCTTGACGTAGAAGTCGAGTGTGTTCTTCCATTCCGGCTGATCGAACTGCGGCTTCCAGTTCTCGTCGAACCAGCGGGCGCCGAAGGCGTTTGCCGTGGCCGTCAGGAAAGCCATGTTCTCGCCCCAGCCGGCCTTGCCGCGCAGGCAGATACCGTAGATCTCGTTGCCCTTGTCGGTGATCTTGCGGGCCGCATCGGCGATGAAATCCCAGGTCGGCGCATCGGGCATGCTAAGCCCGGCCTTCTCGAACAGGTCCTTGCGGTACATGACCATCGAGCTCTCGCCGTAGAACGGTGCTGCATAGAGCTTACCGTCGATCGTCAGGCCGCTGCGGATCGCCGGCAGAAGGTCGTCGACGTCGTATTCGGGACCGAGATTGTCGAGCGGCAGGAGCCAGCCCTGCTTCGCCCAGATCGGCACTTCATACGTGCCGATCGTCATGATGTCGTACTGACCGCCCTTGGTCGCGATGTCGGTCGTGACGCGCTGGCGCAGCACGTTTTCCTCAAGAGTGACCCACTCAAGCTGGATGTCGGGATTTTTCGACGTGAAATCGTCCGTCAGCTTCTGCATCCGGATCATGTCGCCATTGTTCACGGTGGCAATGGTCAGCGTCTCCGCTTGGGCCAGACCCGCCAGAGCGACTGCCGAGCACGTGCCCAGCAGAAAAGTTCTCAAATTCATCGACTTCCTCCCAGAAGAAATTGAGCATTTGCCTTGCTCTTGAGCAATTACTCACCGATTGAGACGAAATGTCAATCCGCATTTGTCGTTCCGGTGCGGCAGAGCAGCTAAGAAGATGTTTTAGCTTTGGATTTTTTACAGGGATTTCACGAGAAGGACGCCGATGCCGCGGCCCCGCGGCCGGCTGCGCGATCTAGACGCGGAGCAGATAGTCGGCCGTAGCCTCATCGGTGACGAGACCGTTGATGATCCTGCCCTTGAGTGCGGCGCGCAGCGCTTCGTATTTGCGCCTGCCCTTGGCGATCCCGATGACCGAGGCGCGGTCGCGCGGCGGCAGCGGAACCGAGGCGACGCGCTCATTGATGCTGTCGGGCAGGAGCACGCCTTCGTGGTCGAACATCCAACCGCAGATCTCGCCGGCAGCGCCCGCGGCCATCAGCCGTGCCATTTCATCGCGCGCCAGGAACCCGTCTTCGCAAAGCGGCGCGTCGGGCCCGAGTTCGCCGACGCCCACGAAGGCGGCGTCGGCCTCGGCGCCGAGTTCCAGGGCGATCTGCACCAGGCTCTGCTTGTGCAGGACTTCCCGCTCTTCCGGCGAGGAGACGAGAACCGGCAAGGGCATGGGAAAATGCCGCGCCTTGATCGTGTCCGCCATGCTGAAGATGACGTTGTAATAGGCAGCCGACCCGTCGAGCCGGATATTGCCGGTGAGCGAAACGATACGGTGCTGCGGGCATTCCATCGACGGCAGCTGGTCGATGGTCGCCTTCAGCGTCCGGCCCGTGCCGATCGCCAGCACCACGGGCTCGGCCGACTTCAGCCAGCGCTCGATTTCCGCCGCTCCGGCCTCGGCAATGCCGACGGTCGTGGATTGGGAACCGGGGTCGCTCGGAACGACGTCGACATGCTTGAGGTCGTATTTCTCCTTGAGACGCGCCGCCATTTCGAGGCAGGCGGCGATCGGATGGTCCAGGCGCACCTTGATCAGCCGCTCGGCCATGGCAAGCGACACGAGCCGTTGCGCCGATTGCCGCGAAATTCCCATGACCGACGCAATCTCGTCCTGCGTCCGGCCGGCGACATAATAGAGCCAGCCTGCGCGGGCTGCATCGTCCAGCCTGTTGCTGCTTTCCGCCTTGCGTGCCATCGATTGCCTCCCTTCCCCTTGATTTGCTGCCACTATTTTCCATGCGCTGTCAAACGGGGGGCGATATGCGGCGCGCCTTGGCACCGGCAAGGTCCGCTTTTCCAGGCTTTTGCAGCGGTTTGGAAGGAAATTTTACCGTTTGATAAAAAAATAAAGCGTGTTACCGTTCCGTCATCCTGAGAAAACATTGGGAGCCAAAAATGGGAACGACGCAATCTGGGATTCTCGGCGGGCGGCTGCCGCTTGCCGAGTACGAAGCCAATTTCTCCGACCTTCATGCGCCACTCGACAGGCACGAGGCGCTGGTCGCCGCGGACCGCTGTTATTTCTGTCATGACGCGCCCTGCATGACTGCCTGTCCCACCTCCATCGACATCCCGCTCTTCATTCGCCAGATCGCGACGGGCAATCCGATCGGCTCGGCGAAAACGATCTTCGACCAGAACATACTTGGTGGCATGTGCGCCCGCGTCTGTCCCACCGAAACGCTCTGCGAAGAGGCCTGCGTACGCAACACGGCCGAGGAGCGGCCGGTCGAAATCGGCCGCCTGCAGCGCTACGCAACCGACATCGCAATGCGGGAGAACAAGCAATTCTATACGCGCGCCGCTCGTTCCGGCCGCAGGGTCGCCGTCGTCGGCGCCGGGCCGGCGGGGCTCGCCTGCGCGCATCGGCTGGCCGTAAAAGGCCACGACGTGGTGATCTACGACGCGCGCGAAAAATCCGGCGGCCTCAACGAATACGGCATCGCTGCCTATAAGGCGGTCGACGACTTCGCCCAGAAAGAGGTCGAATACGTGCTTTCGGTCGGCGGCATCGAGGTCAGCCACGGCAAGGCGCTCGGCCGCGACTTCTCCCTTGCCGATCTGGCGGAAGAATTCGATGCCGTCTTTCTCGGCCTCGGTCTTGCCGGTGTCAATGCACTGCGGATCGAAGGCGAGAATGCCGAAGGCGTCGAGGATGCCGTCGACTTCATTGCCGCACTTCGCCAGTCGAAGACAAAGGCCGACATTCCGGTCGGCCGGCGCGTCGTGGTTCTCGGCGGCGGCATGACTGCGATCGACGCGGCCGTCCAGGCGAAGCTGCTCGGCGCCGAGGAAGTGACGATCTGCTATCGCCGCGGCAAGGAGCACATGAACGCCTCGGAATTCGAACAGGATCTCGCGGCTTCCAAGGGCGTCACCATCCGCCACTGGCTGCAGCCGAAGCGCATCGCCGTCAAGGACGGCAGGGTCGCCGGCATCGAGCTCGACTACACCACGCTAGAGAACGGTAGGCTGACGACGACCGGCGAGACCGGAATCATTGCCGCCGACCAGATCTTCAAGGCCATCGGCCAGACCTTCGAGGCCTCCGGCCTCGGTGCGCTACGCATGGAAAGCGGACGCATCGTCGTCGATGCGGAAGGGCGCACCTCGCTCGACAAGGTCTGGGCCGGCGGTGACTGCGTGCTCGGGGGCGAGGACCTCACCGTTTCCGCCGTCGCGATGGGACGCGATGCCGCCGGATCGATCGACCGGGCTTTCGCCGCGGCTCAGCCGCTGGCGAGCGCCGTTGCTTGAAAAGCAGAACAGGATCGAGAGGACGAGAACAATGGCTGATCTTCGCAACAATTTTGTCGGCATCAAATCCCCGAACCCGTTCTGGCTCGCCTCGGCGCCGCCGACGGACAAGGCCTACAACGTCGAACGCGCCTTCAAGGCAGGCTGGGGCGGCGTCGTCTGGAAGACCCTGGGTGAGGAAGGACCGCCCGTTGTCAATGTCAACGGCCCGCGCTACGGCGCGATCTGGGGCGCCGACCGGCGGCTGCTGGGTTTCAACAATATCGAACTCATTACCGACCGCGATCTCTATGTGAATCTGCGCGAAATGAAGCAGGTGAAGATGAACTGGCCGGACCGTGCCCTGATCGCCTCGATCATGGTGCCTTGCGAGGAGAACGCCTGGAAGGCGATCCTGCCGCTGGTCGAGGAGACCGGCGCCGACGGCATCGAGCTCAATTTCGGCTGTCCGCACGGCATGTCCGAGCGCGGCATGGGCTCGGCGGTCGGCCAGGTGCCGGAATATATCGAGATGGTGGTGCGCTGGTGCAAGCAATATACGCGCATGCCGGTCATCACCAAGCTGACGCCGAACATCACGGACATCCGCAAGCCCGCCCGCGCTGCCAAGGCCGGCGGCACCGACGCGGTATCGCTGATCAACACGATCAACTCGATTACCGGGGTCAATCTCGACACTTTCTCGCCGGAGCCCTCGATCGACGGCCGCGGCAGCCATGGCGGTTATTGCGGCCCGGCCGTGAAGCCGATCGCGCTCAACATGGTGGCCGAGATCGCCCGTGATCCCGAGACCCACGGCCTGCCGATTTCCGGCATCGGTGGCGTGACCACCTGGCGGGATGCGGCGGAATTCATGGTGCTCGGGGCCGGCAACGTGCAGGTCTGCACGGCGGCTATGACCTATGGCTTCAAGATCGTCCAGGAGATGATTACGGGCCTCTCCGACTGGATGGACGCCAAGGGCCATCGGTCGCTCGACGACATCAGCGGCCGTGCCGTCCCGAACGTCACCGACTGGCAATATCTCAACCTCAACTATATCGCCAAGGCGAAGATCGATCAGGACGCCTGCATCAAATGCGGCCGCTGTCATATCGCCTGCGAGGACACTTCGCATCAGGCGATCACCCAATTCGTCAATGGCGTGCGTCATTTCGAGGTGATCGAGGAGGAATGCGTCGGCTGCAACCTCTGCGTCAATGTCTGCCCGGTGGAGAACTGCATCACCATGGAGCCGCTCGCGGCCGGCACGCTCGACCGGCGCACCGGGAAACCGGTCGACCCGAACTACGCCAACTGGACGACCCATCCGAATAATCCGATGGCCCGCCAGGCCGCCGAGTGAAGACATACGAGTGAGACGGAGGGCCGCCGGCATCGCCGGCGCCCTCCCGCGTTTCTATCGCGTCAAAACTCTATCACCACCTTGCCGAAGGGGCCGCGGTCGAGATGCGCGAGGGCCTCGGGGACCTCGGTGAACTTGTAACGGCTGTCGATGACGGGCTTCAGTCCAAGGCGATCGACGGCCCCGACCAGATCTTCGAGTGCTCTGCGGTGACCGACGCTGATACCCTGCACCACGGGAGACTTCAGGAGAAGCGGCCCGACCGGACCTGAGACCTCGAAGCCCTCGAGCACGCCGATCACCGAGATGCGCCCGTCCGGCGCGACTGCCTTCAGGGACTTCTCGAGCCCGGCGCCGCCGGCGATCTCCAGAATGTGGTCGGCCCCATGATCCGCGGTCAGCACATAGACGCGCTCCACCCAGTCCTCCTCCAGGCGATTTATGCCGTGATCGGCACCGAGCGCAAAAGCCCGATCGAGCTTTTCGCGGCTGCTCGAGGTCACGATGACCTCGGCTCCGGTCGCCTTGGCTATTTGCAGCCCGAACAGCGCAACGCCGCCGGTGCCCTGCACGACGACACGGTCGCCCGCCCGCAGATGCCCCTTCTCGACAAGAGCGAACCAGGCGGTCAGGCCCGCACAGGGCAAGGTACTCGCCTCCGCCGCGTCGAGGCTCTTCGGCGCTGCGACGAACCAGCCTTCAGGGAAAACCACATATTCGGACAGGACGCCCGGATGCGCCCCTCCGAGCGTCTGATAGGCAGGCGTCCTGCCGGTGCCGGGTCGTAAGCCGTCAAGCCAACCGGGGGCGAAGGTGGAGATCACGCGATCGCCCGGCTGGAAACGCCTCACGCTCTTGCCGACGGCCTCGACCACTCCGCTCATATCCGAGGCCGGCACGAAGGGGAAGGCGAGATCGAGCCCCATGCCGGTCTCCAATACCAGCTTGTCGCGATAGTTGAGCGATACGGCAAGCGTTCGCACGAGTATATCTTGCTCGCCGACCTCCGGCACCGGCCGTTCGGCACGCTTGAGATTGTGGGGGCCCACCGTCTGCGTGCTCCATTCCTGCATCCATTTGGACATGCCCGTTCCTTTTCATCCGTTGCGGTAAAGCGACCATACTGTTGAACATTCGTCTTCGGTTGCGATATGATTTCCCATCATTGGTTCCTTAGAGGACGCAATTCGTGGAGCGCTTCAACGGCATTTCGGTTTTCGTGGAAGTTGCCGATGCCGGCGGCTTTTCCGCCGCCGCCGCGCGGCTCAACCTTTCGCGCTCGGCCGTCGGCAAGACGGTATCCCGGCTCGAACGACGGCTCGGCGTGCGCCTCTTTCACCGCACCACAAGGACGCAGAGTCTTACCGAAGAAGGGCAGCTCTTCTACGAGAGCTGCCAAAAAGCGCTGGGCGAAATCAGAACGGCCGAAGACCTCCTCGAATCCGGGAAGCGGGAAATTCGCGGCCGCCTGCGCATCTCGATGCCGGTCCTCTTCGGCCGCCAATGCGTGGCGCCGCTGCTTCGCGACCTGTTGCGGGCGCATCCCCGTCTGGAATTCGATCTCTCCTTCAACGACCGGGTCGTCGACCTTCTCGACGAAGGCTTCGATCTCGCCATCCGCAACAGCCCGCTCGGCAACGGCTCCGGCCTGATGATGCGCACGGTGGCGGAACAGCGGATGACCGTCTGCGCCTCCCCTGCCTATCTTGAAACGCACGGCACGCCGAGAACGGTGGCCGAACTCGCAGCACATGAAGGCATCGTCTACGCCCGTGGAGGCGAGCCGCTATCCTGGTCCTTTCCATCCGACGGCAAAGCGGCCGAAATCGTGCTGCCGCAAACGCGGCTGAGGCTCGATGATCTCGCCGCGATCGCCGATGCGGCTTCCGCCGGGCACGGCCTTGCCTGGCTGCCTTGCTGGCTGGTGCGCGAGCGCGTGCAGAAAGGCGAGCTTGTCCGCGTCCTCACCGACCGCCCCGGGCTGATCTTCAAGGCGCATGCGGTCTGGCCGCGAACGCAGCACATGCTGCCGAAACTGCGGGTGGTGATCGACAAACTCGCCGCAGGATTGCCGCGCATCATGGAGTAGGACGGCATGGGAGATGCGCACTCCGCGCAAGACCCGAAAAGCGAAACAATTCGTTTAGAAAACGTAAGTTGCCGGCATCGGTGATCTGGTTAATAAGGAGGACATTGACGCGAGCCTGTTTCGAGGCCGCCAGACCCAGGCAAGATTGTTTGACGATCCTATCCGCCAGCACGCGCAAGAAGATGCACCTGATTTCGGGGGCTGTGCTCGGCGTCTTTGTGCTCCTCCATTTCTCGAACCATGCGCTCGGCCTGGTGTCGATCGGAGCCATGGAAACGGGCCGGCGGCTCTTCACCTCGGTTTGGCAGAGCATCCCCGGAACGGCCCTCCTCTACGGCGCGTTGTTGCTGCATTTCCTGATGGCGCTCGACAGTCTCTACCGGCGGCAAACCTTCCGGATGCCTGTCGGCGAAGCCCTGAAGATCATCTTCGGCCTGAGCCTGCCCTTTCTGCTCATTCCTCACGTTGTCGCCGCCCGCGTGGAGCCGCTTCTTTCAGGTGTTTACCCCGACTACCCCGCAATCCTGCGCACTCTCTGGTCAAGCTCGTTCAACACCTCTCGCCAGTCGCTTGCACTCATCGTCGTCTGGGGTCACGCCTGCCTTGGTGCCTGGTTCTGGATGCGCGGCCGCGCCTGGTTTCCGAAGTACGAAACGCTGCTCTATACCGTCGCCCTGCTGGTGCCGATCTTCGCACTGCTCGGCTTCGTCAACGGCGCCCGATCGCTGGAGCGCGACTACGCCGAACATGGCGGTTATGGCGACAGGGCCTATGCCAGCGAGGCACCTCGCGTCGACCCTGCCCTCCTCGATAGGATCAGGCTGGCATTCTATGGCGCCTTCGCAAGCCTGATCGGCGGCACCCTCGTTCTGCGCGCCCTGCCGGCGCGCGGCCGTATTCGCATTCGTTATCCGGACGGCCGGGTCGCTGCCGTCAGCCTCGGCTTCAGCGTTCTGGAGGCGAGTCGGGCGGCTGGAATCCCGCATGTGTCCGTCTGCGGCGGACGCGGCCGCTGCTCGACCTGTCGCGTGCGGATAACGCAGGGGCTCGAAGGCCAACCGACGCCGGAAGCCGCAGAACTCGCGACGCTGACCCGCATCGGCGCTCCCGAGAACGTACGCCTCGCCTGCCAGTTTCGACCCGTGCACAATGTGAGCGTCGTGCCCATCCTCGACACCGACAGCATCGGGATCAAGACGCAGCTTGCCCGCCAGAACGCCGGCGGACGCGAGCGCCGCGTCGCAGTGCTCTTCTGCGACCTGCGTGATTTCACCCGCATCGCCGAACACCGGCTGCCCTACGACACGGTCTTTCTGCTCAACCGCTACTTCGAGGTCGTCGGCGAAGCCGTCGAAAGTTCCGGTGGCGTCGTCGACAAGTTCATCGGCGACGGGGCGCTCGCGATCTTCGGACTGAAGGCCCCTCTGCCGGAGGCCTGCCGCCAGGCCCTCTCGGCCGCCGCCCGGTTGTCGCAAGGAATCCGGGCGCTCAACCAGACTTTCGAAGGGGAGCTCGAGCAGCCGCTGAGGCTCGCCATCGGCCTTCACGCGGGGCCGGCGATCATCGGCGAAATGGGCTACGGCCAGGCAACCTCGCTCACAGTCGTCGGCGACACGATCAACACCGCGAGCCGACTGGAAGGCCTCGCGAAGGAGCACGACGTCGAGCTTGCCGTTTCGGCCGAACTGGTCGAGCGCGCGGGTTTAAGCTTCGAGGGCCACAGACGGCTCGAAATCAGCCTGCGGGGCCGCAAGGCAACGCTGGAAACCTGGATCGTCGGTGACGCCGCGCAGCTCTCCCGATCCCTGCCCACAGCCGGATAGGCTACTCCCGCACCTGCAGCCCGTCGACGAACAGCCGCTCGAGAAAGCGCGCGGCGTCCTCGAAGCGCCCTTCGCCGGCATTCTCCTGGCCGAGCACGGCGCGCACCTGAACGTCGAAGTCGGCATAATGCTGCGTCGTCGACCAGATGGCGAAGATGAGGTGATAAGGGTCGCATTTTGCGATCTTGCCAGCCTTGGCCCAGCTGCGGATAACCTCGGCCTTCTCGTCCACCAATTGCTTCAGCGGACCCTTGAGCTCGTCCACGATACGCGGGGCGCCCTGCAGGACCTCGTTGGCGAACAGCCGGCTTTCGCGCGGGAAGTCGCGCGCCATTTCGAGCTTGCGCCGGATATAGCTGCGGATCTCGGCGACCGGGTTGCCCTCGGCATCGAACGCGCGCAGAGGATCGAGCCAGGTGTCGAGAACGCGGTCTATCAGCGCGCGATGCATCGCCTCTTTGGTGCGGAAATAATAGAGCAGGTTCGGCTTCGACATGCCCGCCACGTCAGCGATCTGATCGATCGTCGACCCGCGAAAGCCGTTTGCGGAAAACACCTCCAGCGCGGCCTCGAGGATCTGCTCCTCCTTCTCCTCCTGGATGCGCGTGCGCCTCTGGGTTCTTGCCGCTCTCGGAAGTACCATCTCGTCCCCTGTCTAAGCCCCCAGCGAAAGACGTCGGCACAATTTGCCCAATATTCGGACGCGCCGATTTCTTGAGCAGTAACTCCTGTTTTTTTCTTTTTCCGGCTTGAGTGCCGCCACGGAAGTTGTAATGTTTACCAACCGGTCAAATTATCAGTCAGATTGCCGACAAAGGCAACGCCTGATCGAAGGGCATCACAACAAGGCCCCGATTCGGCCGACGGGAACATGAGGGCTATCCCCGGGAGGGACTGGCCGACAATAGAGGAGAACGCCATGGCAGCACCTGGCGAGAATAGGCGCGTCAATGCCGACCGTCTATGGGATTCGTTGATGGAAATGGCGAAGATCGGCCCCGGCGTTGCCGGCGGCAACAACCGCCAGACCTTGACGGATGCGGACGGCGAAGGTCGCCGGCTTTTCCAGTCCTGGTGCGAAGAGGCGGGGCTCTCCATGGGTGTCGACAAGATGGGCACCATGTTCCTGACCCGACCCGGTACCGATCCGGATGCGCTGCCGGTCCACATCGGCTCGCATCTCGACACACAGCCGACCGGCGGCAAGTTCGACGGGGTCCTCGGCGTCCTGAGCGGCCTCGAGGCCGTACGCACGATGAACGACCTCGGCATCAAGACGAAGCACCCGATCGTCGTGACCAACTGGACCAATGAGGAAGGCGCGCGCTTTGCGCCTGCCATGCTCGCATCCGGCGTCTTTGCCGGGGTCCACACCCTCGAATACGCCTATGCCCGCAAGGATCCCGAAGGAAAGAGCTTCGGCGACGAACTGAAGCGCATCGGCTGGCTTGGCGACGAAGAGGTCGGCGCGCGCAAGATGCACGCCTATTTCGAATACCACATCGAGCAGGGACCTATCCTCAGAGGCCGAGAACAGGCAGATCGGCGTCGTCACGCACTGTCAGGGTCTTTGGTGGCTGGAGTTCACGCTGACCGGCAGGGAAGCACACACCGGCTCGACGCCGATGGACATGCGCGTCAATGCGGGCCTCGCAATGGCGCGGATCCTCGAAATGGTCCAGACCGTCGCCATGGAGAACCAGCCGGGCGCCGTCGGCGGCGTCGGCCAGATGTTCTTTTCGCCCAATTCGCGCAACGTCCTGCCGGGCCAAGTGGTGTTCACCGTCGACATCCGCTCGCCCGACCAGGCCAAACTGGACGGCATGCGCGCCCGGATCGAAGCCGAAGCGTCAAAAATCTGCGAGCGGCTCGGCGTCGGCTGTTCCATCGAGGCGGTCGGGCATTTCGATCCCGTCACCTTCGACCCCAAACTGGTCGAGACTGTACGCGGCGCCGCCGAGAAGCTCGGCTACAGCCACATGAATCTCGTTTCCGGCGCCGGACACGATGCCTGCTGGGCCGCAAAGGTCGCGCCGACCACGATGATCATGTGCCCCTGCGTCGGCGGGCTCAGCCATAACGAGGCGGAGGACATCTCCAGGGAATGGGCCGCGGCCGGCGCGGACGTCCTGTTCCACGCCGTGCTCGAGACGGCGGAGATCGTGGAATGAGTTTTGCGGGCGGGACGGTGGTTCCGCCCTTTTTCGTGGTGGCCTGAGCCGCCGAAGGCACCTTCCAGGGAAACGAACCAATGAGCACTGTCATCAAGGGTGGAACCATCGTCACGGCCGACCTGACCTACAAGGCCGATTTAAAGGTGGAAGGCGGCAAGATCGTCGAAATCGGACCGAATCTCTCCGGCGCCGAGACGCTCGACGCCACCGGCTGCTACGTGATGCCGGGCGGCATCGACCCACATACGCATCTCGAAATGCCTTTCATGGGCACCTATTCCTCCGACGATTTCGAAAGCGGGACCCGCGCGGCACTCGCCGGCGGCACCACGATGGTCGTCGATTTCGCGCTCCCCTCGCCCGGCCAGTCGCTGCTTGAGGCGCTCACCATGTGGGACAACAAGTCGACGCGCGCCAACTGCGATTATTCCTTCCACATGGCGATCACCTGGTGGGGCGAGCAGGTCTTCGACGAGATGGAGACGATCGTAAAGGAAAAGGGCATCAACACCTTCAAGCACTTCATGGCCTACAAGGGCGCGCTGATGGTGGACGACGACGAGATGTTTTCCTCCTTCCAGCGCTGTGCGGCGCTCGGCGCGCTGCCGCTGGTCCACGCCGAAAACGGCGACGTGGTGGCGCAACTGCAGGCGAAGCTGCTGGCGGAAGGCAATAGCGGCCCGGAGGCACATGCCTATTCGCGGCCGGCGGAGGTCGAGGGAGAGGCCACCAATCGCGCGATCATGATCGCCGACATGGCCGGCTGTCCCGTCTACATCGTTCATACTTCGTGCGAACAGGCGCATGAAGCGATCCGGCGCGCCCGCGCCAAGGGCATGCGTGTCTTCGGCGAGCCCTTGATCCAGCACCTGACGCTCGATGAGAGCGAATATTTCGACAAGGACTGGGACCACGCCGCCCGCCGGGTTATGTCGCCGCCTTTCCGCAACAAGCTTCACCAGGACAGCCTCTGGGCGGGGCTTGCCTCCGGTTCGCTCCAGGTGGTCGCGACCGACCATTGCGCCTTCACGACCGAGCAGAAGCGCTTCGGCGTCGGCGATTTCACCAGAATCCCGAACGGCACCGGCGGACTGGAAGACCGCATGCCGATGCTCTGGACCTATGGTGTTGCGACCGGCCGCATCACCATGAACGAATTCGTGGCGGTAACCTCCACCAATATCGCCAAGATCCTGAATATCTATCCCAGGAAGGGCGCGATCCTCGTCGGCGCCGATGCGGACCTCGTCGTCTGGGACCCCAAGCGCTCCAAGACGATTTCGGCGAAGACGCAGCAATCGGCGATCGATTACAACGTCTTCGAGGGCAAGACGGTCACCGGTCTTCCGCGTTTCACGCTGACGCGCGGCGTGGTTTCGATCGAGGACGGAACCGTGAAGACCCGGGAGGGCCACGGCGAATTCGTCCGGCGTGATCCCTTCCCGGCGGTCAGCACCGCGCTTTCCACCTGGAAGGAAGTGACGGCGCCACGGGCGGTGCAGCGCAGCGGCATTCCCGCAAGCGGCGTCTGAGAGATGCCGCAACCTTATCGCATGCGAGAAACGGCGATCGCGCTGATGACTTTTCCCGGAATTGATCTAGGCGGGCACGAGCCCGTCGAGCTCGGGCAGCAGCACGACGCTCTCGTTTCCTTTCGGATCCGTCCGGGCGATCACCGCCGTGCAAGGGGCGTGCGAGAGGTTCGCCGGCAGGTGCGGCACGCCGGCGGGAATGTAGAGCATATCTCCGGCCCTGGTGATCACGTGTTCTTCGAGCCGCTCGCCGAACCAGGTATGCGCTTCGCCGGAGAGCACGTAGATCGCCGTTTCGTGGGTCTCGTGAAGATGCGCCTTGGCGCGCGCACCGGGCGGCATGGTCACGAGATGCATGCAGATGCCGGTGGAGCCGACCGTTTCCGCGGCGATACCCTCGAAATAATCGAGCCCCTGCTTGCCGGCAAAGGCATCGCCCGGGCGAACCACGCGACAGCCAGGATTGGGTGATCGAGACATGACCGTCCTCCAGAATACGCTGAAAAACCAGCAGCAGGCGACCTCGCCGGCAAATCCGCCATTGCATGTTGCGGGTCCGGATAGCAGTCTGACACAGGCAGTCGATAATGAGAATCCGTCCATGACATCCAATCCCGCCTCCGTGGTCTCGGCCCGGAACCTCGGTTTGACGTTCGAGACCAGCGACGGTCCGGTCAATGCACTCACCGGCGTGAATCTCGACGTGGTCAAGGGCGACTTCGTCTCCTTCATCGGCCCATCCGGCTGCGGCAAGACGACGTTTCTGCGCGTCATCGCCGATCTCGAAAAGGCGACGGCCGGCACCATTTCCGTCAACGGCATGACGCCGGAGGAGGCCCGCCGGCAGCGCGCCTATGGCTATGTCTTCCAGGCGGCCGCCCTTTATCCCTGGCGCACGATCGAAAAGAACATCGCGCTGCCGCTGGAGATCATGGGCTACTCCAGCGAGGACCGGAAGGCGCGGATCGAGCGGACTCTGGAACTCGTCAACCTCTCGGGCTTCGGAAAGAAATATCCCTGGCAGCTTTCCGGCGGCATGCAGCAGCGCGCGTCGATTGCCCGGGCGCTGGCCTTCGATGCCGATCTCCTGCTGATGGACGAGCCCTTCGGGGCGCTCGACGAGATCGTCCGCGACCATTTGAACGAACAACTCCTCAAACTCTGGGCGCGCACCAACAAGACCATCTGTTTCGTCACCCACTCCATTCCGGAGGCGGTCTACCTCTCGACCAAGATCATCGTCATGAGCCCCCGCCCGGGCCGCGTCACGGACGTGATCGAATCGACGCTGCCGAGGGAACGGCCGCTCGGCATTCGGGAGACGCCGGAATTCCTCGAGATCGCGCATCGCGTGCGCGAGGGCTTGAGAGCGGGGCACAGCTATGACGAGTAGCCGCCGGACGGAGATGACCAAAGCCGAAGCGGCGATGTGGAACATGCTGCGCGACCTGCGTCCGACGACTGGCGGGAGAGCGTGACCATGCGCGAGGAGAGCTTCCTTAAGGACAAACTGCTTCCCGTCTCCACGGTCGTTTTCCTGTTGATCGCCGGCTGGTACGTCGCAGCGGTTTTCCTGAACGCACCTTTCGAAAGAGATACCGCCGCGCGTGCCGGCACCGAGATCGGCTTTTCCGAAATCCTCCGCAATACCATGGCCCAGGAACGCCCGGTGCTGCCCGCTCCGCATCAGGTGGTCGCCGAAATCTGGGATACGACTGCCAATAAGGCCATCACCTCGAAGCGCAGCCTCGTCTATCATGCCTGGATCACGCTTTCGGCCACTTTGCTCGGCTTCGGCATCGGCACGGTGCTCGGCGTGCTGCTGGCTGTCGGTATCGTCCACAACCGCGCAATGGACCGATCGCTCATGCCCTGGGTGATCGCCAGTCAGACGATCCCGATCCTGGCGATCGCGCCGATGATCATCGTCGTGCTCAACGCCATCGGGATTTCCGGCCTGCTTCCGAAGGCGCTGATTTCCACCTATCTTTCGTTCTTCCCGGTGGTCGTCGGCATGGTCAAGGGACTGCGCAGCCCCGAAACGATCCAGCTCGACCTGATGCACACCTATAACGCCTCGCCCGCCCAGACCTTCTGGAAGCTGCGCTGGCCTTCGTCCATGCCCTATCTCTTCACCTCGCTGAAGGTTGCCGTCGCGATCTCGCTCGTCGGCGCGATCGTCGGCGAGCTGCCGACCGGCGCAGTTGCCGGGCTCGGAGCACGCCTGCTCGCCGGGTCCTATTACGGACAGACCGTGCAGATCTGGGCGGCGCTGTTCATGGCTGCGGCACTCGCCGCGGTCCTCGTCATGATCGTCGGCCTGGCGCATACGGCCGTCCTGAAGCGCATGGGGGCAAAACCATGAGTATTGCCGCTCTCGCCGGCGCCATCCTCTTCTGGCTCGCTGCCTGGGCCTTCAACGAATGGCTGGTCCGGCAGCAGTTCGCAAGCGACGCCGCAAACAACGCGGCACGACTTGCCGTGCCTCTCCTCTTCGGCATCACCATACTCGTCCTCTGGGAAGGTATCGTCCGCGGCTTCGCCGTCCCATCGGTGCTGTTGCCGGCGCCGTCGATGATCTGGCAGCGGCTGATCAACTCGCTGCCGACACTCGCGGCCGATTTCCGGCAGACCTTCCTGAAGTCCGTGCTGACCGGCTACGCGCTCGGCTGCGGCCTCGGCTTCGTCGTCGCAATCCTCATCGACCGTTCGCCCTTCCTGCAGAAAGGGCTGCTGCCGCTCGGCAATTTCGTCTCCGCCCTCCCCGTCATCGGTGTCGCCCCGATCATGGTCATGTGGTTCGGCTTCGACTGGCAGTCGAAAGTGGCGGTCGTCGTCATCATGACCTTCTTCCCGATGCTGGTGAACACGGTTTCGGGCCTTGCAGCCGCCAGCCACATGGAGCGCGATCTGATGCGCACCTATGCCGCATCCTGGTGGCAGACACTCGTCAAGCTCCGCTTGCCGGCCGCCTGGCCTTTTATTTTCAACGCTCTCAAGATTAACTCCACGCTGGCGCTGATCGGTGCGATCGTGGCCGAATTCTTCGGAACGCCCATTGTCGGCATGGGTTTCCGGATCTCCACGGAAGTGGGCCGCATGAACGTCGACATGGTCTGGGCCGAAATCGCCGTGGCGGCGGTGGCTGGCTCCGTCTTCTACGGGGTGGTCGCGCTCATCGAGCGCGCGGTCACGTTCTGGCATCCGTCCATCCGCAGTGGGCGAGCCTAGAGCACTTCCAGGAAAAGTGTGTAACGGTTTTCCGTCCGGAAGTGCGTTGGACCAAAGGGTTGGAGCATTTCAGTGTTTCCATGAAACATTGAAATGCTCCAGGGCACTTCCGGGAAAATGCGTAATGGCCTTCCCGGCCGAAATGCGTAGTTTCAAAGTGTTAGAACGACAAGGCAACGATAAGAGGGAACTGAAATGAACAAGAAACTTGGAATTCTGCTGGCAGCGAGCGTCTTTTCGCTTGCCGCTTTCCACGCCAATGCCGCCGAAAAGGTCACGCTGCAGCTGAAGTGGGTGACCCAGGCGCAGTTCGCCGGCTACTACGTGGCGAAGGACAAGGGCTTTTACGAGGAAGAGGGCCTCGACGTCGAAATCAAGCCCGGCGGACCGGATATCGCTCCGGCGCAGGTGATCGCCGGCGGCGGCGCCGACGTCATCGTCGACTGGATGCCATCCGCCCTCGCCACGCGCGAAAAGGGCGTGCCGCTCGTCAATATCGCCCAGCCCTTCAAGACATCGGGCATGATGCTCACCTGTCTGAAGGAATCCGGGGTGAAGGGTCCCGAAGACTTCAAGGGCAAGACCCTCGGCGTTTGGTTCTTCGGCAACGAATATCCGTTCCTCTCCTGGATGTCGCATCTGAAGATCCCGACGGATGGCGGACCGGATGGCGTGACCGTGCTGAAGCAGGGGTTCAACGTCGATCCGCTGATTCAGAAGCAGGCCGCCTGCATCTCCACCATGACCTACAACGAATACTGGCAGGTCATCGATGCCGGCATCAAGCCGGAGGATCTGGTCACCTTCAAATACGAGGACCAGGGCGTCGCCACGCTCGAAGACGGCCTCTACGTGCTCGAGGACAAGCTCAAGGACGAGGCCTTCAAGGACAAGATGGTGAAGTTCGTCCGCGCCTCGATGAAGGGCTGGAAATATGCCGAGGAGAATCCGGACGAGGCGGCCGATATCGTGCTCGAGAACGACTCGACCGGCGCGCAGACGGAAAAGCACCAGAAGCGCATGATGGGCGAAGTCGCCAAGCTGACTGCAGGATCCAGCGGGGCGCTCGACGAGGCGGATTACAAGCGCACCGTCCAGTCGCTGCTGGCCGGCGGCTCCGACCCGGTCATTTCCAAGGAGCCGGAAGGCGCCTGGACCCACGAGATCACGGACGCGGCGCTGAAATAAGGCGCCGCATGACATTAGGAGCGCGTGGGTCTCGCCGCGCGCTCCTTATGCGGAGGCGTGCCGCTTGCCGCGAACTCGCACCCGTGGTCAAAGGTCGCAGCGTTACTCCTCGGAGAAGCGCACCGACCAGCGCCCGCCCGCGCCACAAAGGCTCGATTCCAATGGCTTGGCGTGGCGGGTCCGCTGTCGAACGGCGAAAATCGCTCACCACGCTGTGGTTGTTAAGACTACCTTCAGGTTGCACCCGTATTGCATCCGAAGACGCATGACAGTAGAAATAGTGAGGCACCATTGCTTCGCCGCTCTTGTAAGCATTTGCTCCGGCGACTACATAGGCCGGAACGTTTGACTGGAGGGCAAGCGAATGGAGGAATCTTTATTTCTTTAGGATTGCCCATCAGGGAATTTTCTTCCCATCCGGTGCCTGTGGCTTGAAACCGCTGCCCGGGCAGCGATTCAAAATGCTGCAGCGGTCCTTGCGCGTCCGAAAAGACGCGCGGCGCTGTAGGTGAAATAGCGTGATTGCGGCCGGATATTCGCCCCTGCGCGGGCGTGATCGGGCACGTGTGCTTCAGCTTCGGGAAAACAGGCCTATGGCTCAGAAACTCCTGCCTCTCATCGGCGCTTGTGCAGCGATGCTCCTGTCCGCGCTTGTGAGCGCTTCGGCCGAAGAGGCCGCCAAGCCGCCGCAAAAACAGGCGCCGCCCTCCATCGTAGTGACCGAAGCGACGAAGCGTGCGATCACCGACCGCGTCATCGCCACCGGTTCCATCGAGGCGGTGGAGGAGATCTATGTCTCTCCCCTGGTGGATGGCCTCGCCATACGGTCGCTCAATGTCGACGTCGGTGACCGGGTGGAAAAAGGCAGCACGCTGGCCACCCTCAACGAGGACGCCCTGCTTCTGCAAAGAAGTCAGCTCGAAGCCAACCTCGCAAAGACCGAGGCATCGCTCGCCCAGTTGCACGCCCAGCTTGCCGAAGTGACGGCCAATTCGGAAGAGGCGACGCGCGTCGCGAACCGTGCTGTGCAGCTGTCGGAAAACGGTACGGTCTCGACTGCCGAGGCCGACCGCTTGAAAGCGCTTGCCGCAGCGGGCCGCGCACGCGTCCGCTCGGCGGAGCAGTCGGTGAGCGTCGCAACGGCAGATATCAAGGTAGTGCAGGCCCAGATAGACGACGTCGACCTGCGTCTTGCACGGACCGCCGTGAAGGCGCCGGTCAGCGGCGTCGTCTCGCGAAAGAACGCCAAGGTCGGGGCGATTGCCAGCGGCAGCGGCGAGCCGCTGTTCGCGATCATTCGCGACGGCGAAATCGAGATGTGGGCCGATGTCGCCGAGTCCGATGTGATCAAGCTTGCCGTGGGGCAGACCGCAACAGTCAAGCTTGCCGGCAGCACCACCACCATCGAGGGGAAGATCCGCCTGATCGCCCCTACGGTCGACCCGCAGACGCGCCTCGGCACGGTGCGTATCAGCCTGACCGACGCATCCAAGGCGCGCGCGGGCATGTATGCCAGCGCGGTGATCGTGGCGGAGCAGAAGGAAACGGTGGTTTTGCCGCAAACGGCCGTTACATCGGAGGACGGCAAGTCCATCGTCCGCAAGGTAGAAGACGGCGTCGTGCGCCTGGTACCTGTCGAAACGGGCATCCAGGACGGACAATTCATCGAGATACTCTCCGGCATCGAACCGGGTGAACAGGCGGTGGCGAAGGCCGGTGCCTATGTGCGCGATGGCGACCGCATCAATCCGGTCGAATCCGCCGAGCCGGCAACCAACTGACGGGAACATGAGACCATGAATTTCTCCGCCTGGTCTATCCGCAATCCGGTCGCGCCCATCCTGGCGTTTTTCGTGCTCGTGGTGCTCGGGTGGCAGTCGTTCAATTCGCTGCCCATCACCCGCTTCCCGAACATCGACGTGCCGATCGTTTCGATCGCCGTCACGCAGAGCGGTGCGGCGCCCGCCGAACTGGAAACCCAGGTCACCAAGGAGATCGAGGACGCGGTCGCCGGCGTCTCCGGCGTCGACCATATCGAGTCGACGATCACCGACGGCATTTCGACGACCGCCGTCATCTTCCGCATGGAAGTCCCGACAACGCAGGCCGTGCAGGATGTCAAGGATGCCATCGATCGCATCCGCAGCGATCTTCCGACCTCGATCGAAGAGCCGATCGTTTCCAAGGTCGACGTGGAAGGCCAGGCGATCCAGACATTTTCCGTCTCGTCGCCGGGCATGACGCTGGAAGAGCTCTCCTGGTTCGTCGACGACACGATCAAGCGCGCCATCCAAGGCCAGACCGGCATCGGCCGTGTCGACCGCTACGGCGGCTCCGACCGCGAAGTCCGGGTCGAGCTCGATGAGGACCGCCTGAATTCCTTTGGCATCAGCGCCGCCGACGTCAACGCCCAGCTTCGCCGGATGAACATGGACCTCGGTTCCGGCCGCGGCCAGGTGGGCGGCAGCGAACAGGCGATCCGCACGTTGGGGGACACGCGCGACGTAACGGCGCTGGCGAGTACGATGATCTCGCTGCCGAACGGCCGCTTCGTCCGTCTGTCGGAACTCGGCAATGTTATCGACACCTATGAGGAGCCGAAGTCGTTCTCCCGCTTCAACGGGCAGCCCGGCGTCACCTTCGCCGTGTTCCGCGCCAAGGGGGCGAGCGAAGTGTCGGTCGCGGAAACCGTCGGCAAGACGCTCGATGAAATCCGGGCAAAGCACCCGGACGTTTCCATCGAGATGGTGGACGATTCGGTCTACTTCACCTACGGCAATTACGAGGCGGCGATTCATACGCTGATCGAGGGCGCGCTGCTCGCCGTCATCGTCGTGATGCTGTTCCTGCGCAATTGGCGCGCGACCTTGATTTCGGCGGTCGCACTGCCGCTCTCGGCGATCCCCACCTTCTGGGTGATGGAACTGCTCGGTTTCTCGCTGAACCTCGTCAGCTTCCTGGCGATGACGCTCGCGACGGGTATTCTCGTCGACGATGCGATCGTGGAGATCGAGAACATCGAGCGTCATATCCGGATGGGCAAGTCGCCTTACCGCGCAGCGATCGAGGCTGCGGACGAGATCGGCCTTGCGGTGATCGCCACCACCTTCACGATCATCGCCGTCTTCGTGCCCGTGTCCTTCATGCCGGGCATTCCGGGACAGTACTTCATCCAGTTCGGCCTGACGGTCGCCGTCTCGGTGTTCTTCTCGCTCCTGGTCGCCCGCCTGATCACGCCGGTCATGGCGGCCTATCTGATGAAGCCTTCGGATGCCGGCGGGCATCATGATGATGAAGGCTTCATGATGCGCCAGTACACGCGCCTCGTACGCTTCACCACGAAACGCTGGTACACGCGCTACTCCACGCTGCTCGTCGCCATCCTGCTCTCGGTCGGTTCGGTGGTCGCGCTGCTCGTCTTCGTCCCGGGCAGCTTCCTGCCGCCGGAAGACAGCTCGCGCGTAAGCCTGTCGATCGAACTGCCGCCGGACGCAATGCTCGCGGACACGGACCGGACCACCACCGAGATCTACAATCGCGTCAAGGATATCGACGGCGTGGAAAACGTCTTCGTGCTCGGCGGCGCCTCGCCCAAGGGGGACCTCGAGCTGCGACGCGCTGCCGTCACGGTGCTGCTCGAGAAGCTCGATCATTCGCTGATCAACAAGGTCGTCAACGACGTGATCGGCCGCACGCCGCTGATCGGCGAATACCTGCCGAAGCTGCCCCCGGCCGGGCGGATCAAGCCGCAATCCGAGATCGAGAGGGAAATCTTCGCCCGATTGCGATCGATTCCCGATGTCCGCGTTACCAAGCTCAACGATCGCGGCGAACGTGACCTGTCGTTCAACCTGCTTTCCAACAACGAGGAGGATCTCGACAAGGCGGTCGCCACCCTGGAAGCGGATCTGCGCCGAGACCCGCTGCTTGCCAACGTCAGCCCCGAGGGCGCGCTGCCCCGACCGGAACTGCAGATCCGGCCCCGCGACGACCAGATGTCGCGCCTTGGCATTACGACGGCGCAGATCTCCGAGGTGATCCGCATCGCCACGATCGGCGATATCGACGCGCAGTTGGCGAAGATCGCGCTCGATGGGCGCCTGATCCCGATCCGGGTGCAGCTCGACCGTGATTTTCGCACAGACCTGGCGGCGATCCGCAACCTGAAGGTCCAGACGGCATCCGGAGCGACCGTGCCGCTGTCGAGCGTCGCGGACATCAACTATGCGGAAGGGCCGAGTTCGATCAAGCGCTACGACCGCTACCGCGTCGTCAAGCTCGGCGCCGATCTGCCCGCCGGCGTGGCGCTCGACACGGCATCGGCCCGCTTCAGGGAAATCGCCGCCGACGCCGATCTGCCTGCGACGGTCCAGTTCCTCGAAAGCGGCGACGCCGAGGTGCAGGCCGAGATGCAGGAGAGCTTCGGCAACGCCATGCTGCTGGGTCTGATGATGGTTCTGGTCGTGCTCATCCTCCTGTTCAAGGATGTGATACAGCCTTTCACCATCCTGTTCTCGCTACCGCTCGCGATCGGCGGCGTGGCAGCCGCCTTGATCCTCACCCAGAACGCGCTGTCCATGCCGGTGCTGATCGGTATCCTGATGCTGATGGGCATCGTCACCAAGAACGCTATCCTGCTCGTCGACTTCGGTATCGAGATGATGCATCACGGCATGGACCGGACGCTTGCCATGATCGAGGCGGGACGGAAGCGGGCCCGTCCGATCGTCATGACATCGATCGCCATGTCCGCGGGCATGCTGCCCTCGGCGCTGGGCGTCGGCGAAGGCGGTTCCTTCCGTGCACCGATGGCGATCGCCGTCATCGGCGGCATTATCGTCTCGACGGTCCTGAGCCTCGTCGTGGTTCCGTCCTTCTTCCTGATCATGGACGACCTCTCGCGTCTCCTCGCCTGGGCTTTCGGCCGCTTCATCGGCAAGAAGGACGAGGAAGAACCGCCGCTCGACCAGGAGGCGCTGAGCAAGCTTGCCGCCGAACAGGGCAGCACGATCGAGAGCCTCGAAGAGCGCATCAAGGCGCTCGAAGACGAGAAGCGCCGCAAGTCCGACGGCAAGGTCATCAGCCATCCGGCGCTGGCCGCGGAATAGGACGAGAGCTGCGCCCGGGTGCTCTCCTCAGAGTCCCCCGTGCACCGTCAGGAAGTCGACGATCCGCTCCACCCCGTCGCCGCGTTTCATATCCGAGAACACGAACGGCTTTTCGGCTCGCATCCGTGCCGCATCGCGTTCCATGACCCCGAGGTCGGCACCGACGTAAGGGGCGAGATCCTTCTTGTTGATCACCAGCAGATCGGACCTGGTGATTCCCGGTCCGCCCTTGCGCGGAATTTCCTCGCCCTGGCAGACCGAGATCACATAGATCGTAAGATCAGCGAGATCGGGCGAGAAGGTCGCTGCCAGATTGTCCCCTCCCGACTCGATGAAGACGACATCGAGATCGGGAATGCGGCGGTTGAGATCGGCAATCGCCTGAAGATTGATCGACGCATCCTCGCGGATCGCCGTATGGGGGCATCCGCCCGTCTCGACCCCGACGATCCGCTCCGAAGGCAAGGCCTGCATACGCACCAGCGCTTCGGCATCTTCCTTGGTGTAGATGTCGTTGGTGACCACCGCGACGGAATATTTCTCCCGCATGGCCTTGCAGAGCTTGTCGGTTAGTGCCGTCTTTCCGGACCCGACCGGGCCGCCGATACCGATGCGCAGAGGACCGTTTTTCGATGGCATCTCTTCTATCCTTTCGAAGTCCGTCCGTCGTTCCGTTAAGTGCGGAACAATCGTGAATGCAAGATCTCGTGTCGCAGCGAGGCAATGTCGGCGATGATCGTCGCGGCGCCAAGATCATCGAGCGAGGCGCGCGCGGCGCGCGCTGCCGCCGCCCCTATCGTCTCCTCCATACACGCAAGCATGCCGACCCCGTCGCGCTGGCCGGTAACGCCGCAGCGGATAGCCACCGACACCGCGTTCGATATGGTGGCGTTGAGGAAGGCGGCGAGCGCCGCTTCGAGGCCGGTCGAGTGCGCTCCGGCGACCGCGCCGACCGCCACCGGATAGGCGGCTCTCCCGCCGGGAAATTTAAGCGCCGCGTGCGGCCAGTGGCCGGCGGCGGCCAGGAACGCCTCGCCGAGGAGCATGGTTTCCATGTGCCGCTCGCGCGATCCGGCAAGCGCCTCGGCCAGTTCCGATGCCGCAATCAACCGCGCGGCATCGTCAAATGCACGGTAACCTTCCGCCAGAAGCAGCGCGTCGTTCCACGTCGTGCCGTGATCCAGGAGCGTTTCGCACCAGAGCCGCAAATCGTCGGCACCGGTGACAAGCCCGTCATGAATCGCTTGCTCCAGACCGCCGGAATAGGAGAAGGAGCCGACCGGAAAGGCGGGCGAGAGCCAGGTGACGAGACGCAGGAGCGACTGCGTATCGGCATTCTCAGCCATGACGGTGGTGAGCGCCGTGACCGTGCTGGTGATAGGCGCCGTGCAGGGGATGGAAGGGTTCGATCACTTCGTCGACGGTGGCGCCCAGGCCCTCGAGCATGGCGCGAATGACCGGGTCGCGGGCTATCAGAATCCGCCCCGCTTCCATTGCCGCCGGCAGGTGCCGGTTGCCGAGATGCCAGGCAAGCTCTATCAGATGCAGCGCGTTTCGCGCGCGGATGTCGTAAAGCGCCTCCGCTGCCGCCTTCACCTCTATATGGCCGCCTCCCTCAAGCACCAGGAGATCGCCATCGGCGAGCATCACGGGCTCCTTGAGATCCAGCATCACCACATCGTCGTTTTCGAGGTGCAGGAGCTTGCGGCGCAGATGGCGCTGCTCATGCGTCAGGGTCAGGCGATGGAGCGGCGCCCTCTCGCCCGGACCGGGCGAACGAACTTCGGTCGAGCGATAGGGCACGTCAGACCACCTCGATCTTTTCCGGATGCACGATCTCGACGCGGGCGCTCGCCAGCAGGCTTGCCGCCGCGGTCTGAAAGGCCTTCAGATGCGGTTCGGCGAAATGGGCATCGATAGCGGCCCTGTCCTTCCATGTTTCCACGAACACCAGCGCATCGGGATCCGTGGGCTTGCGATAGAGCTCATAGCTGACGCAACCGGCCTCTTTCAGCGTCGCTTGGATCAGCGGCTTCGTCAGCGCCACGATCTCGTCGCCCTTGCCCGCATGCGCCGTCAGATATGCAATGATGTAAACCATGAATTTCTGCATTCCCCTTGCCGGTGAAAGAGGAAACGTGAACGGTTCTCGCCCCCACTTCCGCTTCCTCTTGGAAGTCTTCACTGTAGCAAGAAAAAACCCCGGCACCAGCAAGAAGGCGAAAATCGCGTGGATTTTCAGGAACCTGCTTGCGGCAGCCGGGGCTTTATCGATTCGGTAGAATCGGGATCAGGCGGCGAGCTTCTTGGATTTCAGCGCCGCGAGAATGTTCTGCGGCGAGGAGACACCGTAGGGGTCGCTGTCGCAATTGTCGGAGTAGCCTTCCTCTTCGAACCACTGCTCGACAACGCCGTTGTTGATGACGGCGGCATAGCGCCAGGAGCGCATTCCGAAGCCGAGATTGTCCTTGGCGACGAGCATGCCCATCTTGCGGGTGAACTCGCCCGAACCGTCCGGAATGAGCTTGACGTTCTCAAGGCCCTGCGACTTGCCCCAGGCGTTCATCACGAAGGCGTCGTTGACGGAGACGCAGTAGATCTCGTCGATCCCGAGACCCCGGAATTCGGAGCTAAGCTTTTCGAAGTCCGGCAACTGGTAGGTCGAGCAGGTCGGGGTGAAAGCACCCGGCAGCGAAAACAGCACGACGCGCTTGCCGGCGAAATAGTCGTCCGAGGTAACGTCCTGCCAGCGGAACGGATTGGAACCGCCGACGGACTCGTCGCGGACGCGGGTGCGGAAGGTTACAGCGGGAACTTTTCTGCCGAGCATCATCATCTCCTAAAAACTGGCTGCCGGCGGCGCAGTCTTGGGAGGACAGGCGCACCGGCGAAATCGAGGCCCTTCCTAACGAAATTTCCGCTGCAGTGCAGCATCAAAGCGACGGTTCGAGGCCTCCCGCATGGCAGCCATGCGGCCGATGCATGGCTGTTCGGCTCAGAACAAGAAATAGCGCTGCGCCATCGGCAGCACCGTCGCCGGCTCGCAGGTCAGGAGCTCGTCGTCGGCGCGGACCTCGTAGGTTTCGGGGTCGACCTCGATATGCGGCGTCAGGCTGTTGTGGATCATCGACGCCTTGCCGATGCCGCCGCGGGTGTTCTGGACGGCGACGAGCTCCTTGGCGACGCCGAGCCTGCCGGCAAGCCCGGCATCGAGCGACGCCTGCGAGACGAAGGTGACCGAGGAGTTGGTCCGGCTCTTTCCATAGGCGCCAAACATCGGCCGGTAGTGGACCGGCTGCGGCGTGGGGATGGAGGCGTTGGGGTCGCCCATGGGTGCTGCTGCGATCGTGCCGCCGAGGAGCACCATGTCGGGTTTCACGCCGAAGAAGGCCGGATTCCAGAGGACCAGATCGGCGCGCTTGCCGACCTCGAGCGAGCCGATCTCATGGCTGAGGCCGTGCGCGATCGCCGGGTTGATCGTGTATTTGGCGATATAGCGCTTGACGCGGAAATTGTCGTTGTCGCCGGTCTCCTCCTGGAGCCGTCCGCGCTGGCGCTTCATCTTGTCGGCGGTCTGCCAGGTGCGGATCGCCACCTCGCCGACACGCCCCATCGCCTGGCTGTCGGAGGAAATGATCGAGAAGGCGCCGATATCGTGGAGGATATCCTCCGCCGCGATCGTCTCCCTGCGGATGCGGCTTTCGGCGAAGGCGATGTCTTCCGGAATGCTGGGCGACAGGTGATGGCAGACCATCAGCATGTCGAGATGTTCCGCAAGCGTGTTCACCGTATAGGGCCGCGTCGGATTGGTGGAGGACGGGATGACGTTCGGCTGGCCGCAGATCCTGATGATATCGGGCGCATGCCCGCCGCCGGCGCCTTCCGTGTGATAGGCATGGATCGTCCGGCCCTTGATCGCCGCGATCGTATCCTCGACGAATCCGCTTTCGTTGAGGGTATCGGTATGGATCATAACCTGCACGTCGTATTCATCGGCCACGGAGAGGCAGCAGTCGATGGCGGCCGGCGTCGTGCCCCAATCCTCGTGCAGTTTCAGCGAAGTCGCGCCGCCAAGTACCATTTCAACGAGCGCTCCAGGCAGCGACGCGTTGCCCTTGCCCGCAAAGGCGAGATTCATCGGAAACGCATCGGCCGCTTCGATCATGCGGGCGATGTGCCAGGGTCCGGGCGTGCAGGTCGTGGCGAGCGTACCGTGCGCCGGTCCCGTCCCGCCGCCGAGCATGCATGTCAGGCCGCTCATCAGCGCCTCTTCGATCTGCTGCGGGCAGATGAAGTGTATATGGCTATCCATGCCCCCGGCCGTGACGATCTTGCCCTCGCCGGCGATAACCTCCGTGCCCGGACCGACGATAATGGTGACGCCCGGCTGCGTGTCCGGATTGCCGGCCTTGCCGATTGCCGCGATCCGCCCGTCCTTCAGCCCGATATCCGCCTTCACGATTCCCCAATGATCGAGGATCAGCGCATTGGTGATCACCGTGTCGACCGCGCCGCCTTCGCGCGTCACCTGGCTCTGGCCCATGCCGTCGCGGATGACCTTGCCGCCCCCGAACTTCACCTCCTCGCCATGCGTGGTGAAGTCCTTTTCGACCTCGATGAAGAGCTCGGTGTCGGCGAGGCGCACCTTGTCGCCCACGGTCGGACCGAACATGTTGGCATAGGCCGCGCGCGACATTCTGTAGGACATGGTTCAGGCTCCCTGGGGCAAATCTGAAGAGACAAATGGATGAAGCCTGCGAAGCCGCCCTTGCGCTGCGAGCGCATCGACATAGCGGCGCTCGGCGGCAAACGGGTGCCACTGCCAGCCGATATGGCCGAAGCCGGCAAGCACCACATCGTCGCCGGCTGCGGCAAAGCTCGACACGATGTCGGAAATGACCACCAAGCCGCTCGACGGCGCGACATAAGGCGACGGCGCGAAGCGGGCGAGATCGCGCTCCAGCCGGTCATGCGTCTCGGCCGCGATGACCCGGTGCTTGCGTGCCGTAGCCCGCGCGAAGCTCTCGAAGCCGGCCGTATAGTCGTCGCAGAAATCGTCGAGATCCGGATGTGTCTCGGCAAGTGCTGCCCGCATCGCGGCGAACCTGGCTCCGGCGCGGACGCTCCATAGCTCGCGTGCCTGCCGGACCGGCGCGCTCGTCTTCCAGCGCCCGCCGGCAAGCATTGACAGTGCCGGGCGGCCGGTGTTGCAGACGGCGATGATATCGGTCCTGCTGCCGCCCTTCCCGACCGAGCGGCAATCGTTGAAACGGATCACCAGATCGGCTGCATCGATCGTCGCGGCAGCGCCCTCGGGCACGTCACCATTGCCAACGATCATGATGACGCGGCCGCTTTGCAATGATCAATTCTCCGAAGATTCCATGAGTTTCTTGAGCTCGGCCGTGCGCTTGCGTGTCAGCTCTGCGAGGCAACCGGAGACCAGCATGGGCTCCATCGAGCCGCCCCTCGCCTCGAACCCGGCAAGTTCGCATTGGCCGTCGCGATAACCGATCCAGGCGCGCTGGGCTTTTTTCAGTGCCTCGAGCGCTCCGACGTACGCCGCGTCGATGCCGCCAAGCTCCTTGTCGGTCGCCTGCATGGCCGCGACCGCAAGGCGGTAGGTCTTGTTCAGCTCCGCATCCGCCGCCCGGTAGTCCTGATCGGCGCATATGTTGAGATCCATCTGGGTCACGGCCTTCCCGCAATCCGGCTCGGGCTGTTGCGCATAGGCGGAAGCCGTGCAGCACAACAACAGGCTCAAAGCAGGAGCGGCCGCTCTCATAGCTTCCCCATGACCTGCTGGCGGAAGCCGAAAACCTCGCGCTTTCCCGAAAGCGGGATGAGCGTCACCTGCCGTGTCTGTCCAGGCTCGAAGCGGACGGCCGTACCCGCAGGGATGTCGAGCCGCTTGCCGCGCGCGGCGTCACGGTCGAAGATCAGGCCCGGATTGGTCTCGGCGAAATGATAATGGCTGCCGACCTGCACCGGTCGGTCCCCGGAGTTGGCAACCTCGATGCTGACGGTTTCGAGGCCCGCATTCAACTCGATCTCACCGGCGGCGGCGATAATCTCACCTGGAATCATGCTCGTTCCCCTCAGACGGCTCGTTCGGGCGCACAGCCTTCGGGCTTCAGGACGCGCTCCGTCGATGCCGGATATTTCTTCAGCATTGCCACAGGCCGCACCGGGCGCCGGACCAGTTCGCCTCCGCAATTCGGGCAAGTCCCGCCAAGCTTCGTTTCCGCACAGCCGGCGCAAAAAGTACACTCGAAGGTGCAGATCATCGCATGGTCGCTATCGGGTGGCAGGTCTCGATTGCAGCATTCGCAGTTTGGACGCAGGCTGAGCATGGTGCCTCCTCGCTAGCGGATAGGCTCGTGGACGGTGACGAGCTTCGTCCCGTCGGGAAAAGTCGCCTCGACCTGGATGTCGTGGATCATCTCCGCAATGCCCTCCATCACCTGATCGCGGGTAAGAACATGGGCGCCTGCCTCCATCAGATCGGCGACGGAACGGCCGTCTCTCGCGCCTTCCACGACGAAGTCGGTGATGAGGGCGATAGCCTCGGGATGATTGAGCTTCACGCCCCGCTCGAGCCGCCGCCGCGCGACCATCGCCGCCATGGAAATCAACAGCTTGTCTTTTTCGCGCGGAGTGAGATTCATGCGTCGCCGTCCAGATCGATTGCAGGGATCAGAGAGTCCAGACTTTCGGCACAGACGCGTCTTTACGCAAGTGCGAAATGAGCGGGATCAGGATTTTTCTGAGCGCGAACCCATCGGCCGCAGCAAGGCGGGCGACGATCTTGTCCCGACCGCCGACTTGGTAATGGCTGACGCCGGACAGGGCATGTCCCGCGAGCGCCAGACGCATTCTGGAAAGCTGCGACTCGCAATCCGGCGCGGCATAGACGAGGGTCGCGAAGGCGGAAGCGCCGTCGAGGACCGCTCGCCGCGACGCAAGCGCCGCGACGTCTCCGGCCAAGGCGAGGTTCTCTGCGTGAATCAGCCTGCCGCCGCTTCGAATTCGCCAATTGTCGCGGAAGAGGCCGGCGCGCACCTCCTCGCCCATGGCCTTGCGGCCGATCAGAACTGCCTCCACCGCGAGAAAGGATGCGTCGGCGGCGAGGTCGACCTCCAGGCTCCGCGACAGGGCCGACCGATCGAACAGAATCGTCTCCTGCGGCAGCCAGTCGACGTGAGCGCCGGCGGCGACCGCTATGCGCGTCGCAATCTCGGCCGTGCCGGCGCTTGCCTTGTAGATCTTCTCGCAGGCCTGCGTCGTCAGCGTGAGTTTCGTGCCTTCTCCCGCCCTGAATTCCCAGGAAAGCCGGTCACCGCCCGTCACGCCGCCCGACGAATTGATGAGCACGGCCTCCATCGAGGCATCGAAGGTTCTGGGCAGACGGATCTTCGCACAGCCTTCCTGGTAGAGCTCGGCGATGCGCGTGCGTCCGCCTTCGGCCTTGGCGACGAGCCGCCCCTCTCCTCTCGCCCGCTGCGGTGCGATGATCGCTGCCGTTTCCATGGACGTTCGCCGAAGCTCCCCTTGGGACGGGTTTTCGCCCGAACCGCGTTGCAGAAGTCAAACCATTGTTTCACAGGAAGAGCCGAAGCCTCGCAAAAGCGAGGAGGCCGACACGTCTAAAACCCGCTCCACGGCCTGCGGCCAGCGGCGAGTGATAAGAATGCGCGGCTTGGCGGTCATCATATGTCTCCCGGAATCCTTCCGGATAGTGCATGAAATCGAGCCGATGGGTAGCCGGTCGGATACAAAAAGGGCACCCGAGGGTGCCCTTTTCAGCTGCTTTGCATTCCCGCTGGCTCAGGACCTTGCGAAGTCGAGCAGGTCCTTGTTGAGCTGGTCCTTGTGGGTATCCGTGATGCCGTGCGGCGCACCCGGATAGACCTTCAACTCGGCTTGAGGCACCAGCTTCTTGGAGGCACGGGCGGCAGCATCGATCGGCACGACCTGGTCGTCGTCGCCGTGTATGATGAGCGTCGGCACGTCGAATTTCTTCAAGTCTTCCGTGAAATCCGTCTGCGAAAAGGCGACGATGGAGTCATAGGCGTTCTTGTGACCGGCCGTCATGCCCTGCAGCCAGAAGCTGTCGATCATGCCCTGTGAAGGTTTCGCGCCGGGCCGGTTGAAGCCGAAGAACGGGCCCGAGGCGATGTCCCGGTAAAGCTGCGAGCGATCGGCGAGGCTGGCGGCCTGCAGGCCATCGAAGACCTCCTTCGGCAGACCGCCGGGGTTGTCGTCGGTCTTGACCATCAAGGGCGGCACTGCCGAGATCAGTCCTGCCTTGGCGACGCGGGCGGTCCCGTGGCGTCCGATATAGCGGGCGACTTCGCCGCCGCCGGTCGAGAAGCCGGCAAGGAAGATGTCCTTGAGGTCCAGCGTTTCGATCAGATCGGCGAGATCGTCGGCGTAATGGTCCATGTCGTTGCCGTCCCATGGCTGGCTCGAGCGGCCGTGGCCGCGGCGGTCATGGGTGACGACCCGAAAGCCGTTACTGGCGAGATAGAAGGCCTGTGCCTCCCAGCTGTCCGACGAAAGCGGCCAGCCGTGACTGAGGACGACCACCGGTCCGTCCTTCGGACCCCAGTCCTTGTAGTAGATCTCGACGCCATCACGCGTGTTGATCCTGCTGCCGGTTACTCTCGTGGCCGCCGCACCGGCTTGCGGCTCGGCGCCACCGGCGACGGCCGGGCTGGTGGCCGAGAGTGCGGCCGCGGCGGTAGCGGCGCCGATTGCGCCTGCCAGAATTTCTCTGCGGGAGACGTCGTTCGTGGTTGTCTTCGCCTGAGCCTTGGTCATTGGAAATGTTCCTTTCCCTGAAATCCGATCAAAATTCACACGATCCGATCATCGCCGCGGGAGTTATATAGGCAACAATTAAATCGTGCACGATATTTATCGCGGACTGCGGCAAACGTCAATACCTTGCGATTATATCGCGAACGATTTATTATAGTCGGAAAGACAATCGGGACCGAAGCGATGGCAAAGGCAAACCTCCCTCCTTCGGAGGAACTCATGAAGCTCGACAACTTCCTGTGCTTCGCGATCTACTCCGCAAATCACGCCTTCACGCGTGTCTACAAGCCGCTCCTCGACGAGCTCGACCTGACCTACCCGCAATACCTCGTGATGGTGGCTCTTTGGGAAAAGGACGACCAGACCGTCGGCAGTCTGGGCGAGAAGCTGTTCCTGGAGTCGAGCACGCTCACTCCCATGCTGAAGCGGCTGGAAGCCATGGGCTACATTTTGCGCACCCGCGACAAGGCCGATGAGCGGCAAGTGCGCGTGCGCCTGGCCGAGACGGGCCGCGCGCTCCGGGAAAAAGCAAGCCGCGTCCCGATCGGCATTGCCGATGCGACGGGGATGGAGCCGGCAGAGGTCGCCCGGCTGAAACAAGAGATCGCGGCTCTCCGGGCATCGCTGCTGCGATAAAGTGCATCATTGAACAGGAAGCGTCGGCGCTCGAACACCAGCGCTAAGCCGATAACACCAAGACCGAATAGTCACCGCTCGGCGAAGGAGGCGGCGATGGCGCTGATGGATCGGAACAGGACGAAGGGATCTTCCTTCGAGGGCGTGAAACCACGCCTCTGCCAGAACAGCGAAGCCTCGACGTCAATCGCATTAACCATCACAGCGCGGCCGCCGATAAGGCTGGCCGCCCGGACGCAGCGTTGTAGCGCGTGCTTCGCCAGACCCGTCCCGATACCCAAGCCTGCCCACTGAGTGTCGGTGGCGAGTTGGCCGAGAAGGAGGCAGGGAACGGGATCAGGTGGCTGGCCAGTGCGGATCGAACGCGGAAGGACCGACGGCACGACCGCCGTGGGCGCCAGACCGTAGTAGCCGACGGCACGGCCTTCCTCATGCACCACGAGAACGGCGGTGAACCCCTTCTCCTGATTGGTCAGGGCGCGCGTTTTCAGCCAGTGATCGAGCGACGGCTTGCCACACGAGAATTGCGAGACATCATGCGCTGCGGAGAGCGGCTCGGGAACGGATAGCACCGGGTATTACCGTCTCGGAACGTAGCCAGGCTCCCATGGAGCAGGCCGTTTGGCCAGCTCGACCATCTCGGGAACAGGTTCGGCCGGAGCGGACAGGGCCTCCATGAAGGCGGCAAAACTGTCGGGGCTCATCCGGATCGGGCTTTGCTCCATGACCACTTCCTCGGCCGCGCGCACCGCCGCATCGCGCACGAATTCGGTGCGCGAGCGTCCCCGCAGGCTGGCAGCGCGATCAATCATCGCCACGTCTGCTTCGGGCAGGCGCATCGAGATGGGATATTCCTTGCGTTCCGCTGTGCTGGCCATCATTCGTCTCCTTCGGGGGAATATAGGGGTTTGTATCGCATACTGCAATACGAGATGGTCAATTCAATGGCCGAAGTTGTCGGCGAGAGGCGGGACGGAGCGGGATATGGCGATGCCAAGGCGGGAATCCCATAGGTCATCGCGCTATACCACAGTGCGCGATAGCGCGGTGGCCGCCCCCCCCGCGGCAATCCGGACCCGCGCTGGCTGCGCGTGGTCGATTTCCTGGCACGGCAGTTGGCAAGGGAATGCTATGCTCAAGAATACAGATGACGAAGCGACGGAGGAAGCGCACCACCTGATGCTTCGGAGCGAATCTCAGTGAAGATTGCCGTCTACGCCCGCTGTTCCTCGGACCTGCAGCGCGAGGCCTCGATCGCCGACCAGCTCCGCATGTGCCGGCTACGGGCCGAGAAGGAGGCAGGTGGACCCTTCCATCTCCGGCTCCAGCATGATCCAGCGGCCCGGTCTCCAGGCGCTGGTCATGGATTCCGCGCGCTGCCGCTTCGATATGGTGCTTGCCGAGGCGCTGGATCGCGTCAGCCGCGACAAGAGTGCGCCCATGCCGGGCGCACAACGGCAGAAGGCCCGGCGTTTGCCGCCGGGCCTTCCAGATTGCCTGTAAGAAGAACTATTCGTTCTGGAAGTAGCTGAACTTTCCGTCGTCACCCTTCTTCCAGGTGTACATGACGTAGTCCGGGCGTGTGATGTCGCCCTTTTCGTCGAAGCCGAGCTCGCCGATTGCCGTCTTGAACGGACCCTTGGCCTTGATGGCTTCGGCGACCGCCTGCGGATCGGTGTTGCCGGCGGCCTTGGCGCCTTCTGCGATCACCTGAAGGGCCGCATAGGCATAGAGCGTGTAGGCTTCAGGCTCGAAGCCGGCGGCGCGGAACTTCTCGACGAGGTCCTTGGCAGCCGGGCTCTTGCGCGGGTCTGGTGCGAAGGTCATCAGCGTGCCGTCGACCGCATCGCCGGCAATCGAGGCCAGTTCGTTCGAGACGATGCCGTCGCCCGACATCATCGTCGCGTTCAGGCCCTGGTCCTTCATCTGGCGCATGATCAGGCCGGCTTCCGTGTGCAGACCGCCGTAATAGACGATCGAGACACCAGCCTGTTTCATCTTGGCGATAAGTGCGGAGAAGTCCTTGTCGCCGGTGTTGATGCCTTCATAGAGCGCCTCGGTGACGCCGGCTTCGTTCATCGACTTCTTGGTTTCGTCGGCAAGGCCCTGACCATAGGGGGTCTTGTCGTGAATGACGGCGACTTTTGCGTCCTTGAAATTGGCCGCGATATAAGCGCCCGCAACGGCGCCCTGCTGGTCGTCACGGCCACAGGTGCGGAAGGTGTTCCACAGGCCACGTTCAGTATATTGCGGGTTGGTCGAGGCCGGCGTCACCTGCAGGATGCCGTTTTCCGCATAGATTTCCGATGCGGGAATCGAGACGCCCGAGTTGAAGTGACCAACGACGAATTTCACGCCATCGGCCACGAATTTCTGGGCGACGGAAACACCCTGCTTGGGATCCGAAACGTCGTCGCCGAGTACGACCTTGATCTGTTCCCCATTGATGCCGCCTGCAGCATTGATGTCCTCGGCCGCCTGCTCTGCACCTTTCTGGATCTGCGCGCCGAAGGCGGCGTTCGGACCAGTCAACGGAGCTCCGACACCGACCAGGATGTCAGCCCACGCGGTGCCGCTGAAGGCGACCATTGCTGTCAGCGCAACGGCCGACAGAAGAGACTTTTTCATCTTGTTACTCCCAAATATTCGAGCGGGTCTCGTTTCATAAGCCTGCGCAATGCCCACCATCATTGCGCCGGTGTTCTTTCGCACCGGCCGCGGACCGGCACGCGCCGTTCCCTTATTTTGCCTTCCAGGAGAAAGGCGAAGTTTTTTCATAAAGCCAATAGTACATGCTGGCCATTTGCTTGGTCCGATAGTAACGGAAACCAGCGGCAGCAAACAATAAAAGGACGACCGTGTCCACTACATAGTATTGCAGGGTGAACATCGTTCCGTTGAAAAGCGCATGGTGGATGAACCGGATGCCCCAGCCCAAAAGTGCGACATAAATCACGAGCCGCGGAACGTCACCCCAGCTTTCCGCGACGCTCTTGCCGGTCCGCCACGCGGTCCAGCCCCCGAGAACGCAGGTGATGAAAACAAACTGCCAGATCGAGGCTTCTTCGTAGAGAATTCCCTGCATCTCACTCAACTCCACACACGGCGGATCAATGGCGGCCGCCTTCGAGATAGGCCGCGCGAACCTCCGGATTGGCGAGGAGGTCCTTGCCTGACCCGCTCATCGTCACACGGCCGTTGACCATTACATAGCCTCGATCGGAAAGCTTGAGCGCTCCGAAGGCGTTCTGTTCGACGAGGAATACGGTGAGGCCCTCGTTCTTGTTGAGCACCTTGATCGCTTCGAAGATACCTTTGACGATCAATGGCGCAAGCCCGAGCGACGGCTCGTCGAGCAGCAGGAGCTTCGGACGGGCCATCAGAGCACGGCCGATCGACAACATCTGCTGCTCGCCTCCCGAAAGCGTCCCCCCACGCTGCGCCTGCCGCTCCTTGAGCCGCGGGAAAAGCGTGAAGACCTTCTCCACGTCTTCCTTGAAGTGCTTCAGATTGTCGAGGCTCGCACCCATCTGGAGGTTTTCGAGCACCGTCATGCGTGGGAAAATCCGGCGCCCTTCCGGCGACTGGGCAATCCTCAGACGCGCGATCTCATGCGTGGGCAGACGCGTGATGTCCTGGCCGTCGAAGTGAACCGAGCCGGTGCGCGCCTGCGGGCTGCCGCAGATCGTCATCATGAGCGTCGACTTCCCGGCGCCGTTGGCGCCGATCAGCGCGACGATCTCGCCACGATGGACCTCCATGTCCACGCCGCTCAGCGCGCGGATATTGCCGTAATAGGTCTCGACGCCTCTCACATGCAGCAGGGGCGCAGTCATTGTCCGGGCCCCCCACGCTCGCCTTCGATTTCCTCGATTTCTCCGATCACCTCTTCAACCTCTTCGTCCTCGACACCCAGATAGGCCGCAATGACCTTTGGATCGTTCTTCACGAAGTCCGGGGTGCCGTCGGAAATCTTCTGACCGTATTCGAGCACGACGACGTGATCCGATATTTCCATCACAACGGACATATCGTGCTCGATCAACAGGATGGAGGTGCCGGTATCGCGGCGGATTTCTTGGAGCAGTTCATTGAGGGCGAGCGATTCGCGCGGATTGAGACCCGCCGCGGGCTCGTCCAGGCAGAGAAGCTCCGGCCCGGTACACATTGCGCGGGCGATCTCGAGCCGCCGCTGGGCACCATAGGGCAGATCGCCGGCCGGATCGTCGGCCCGCTCGGTCAGCGATGCCTTTTCGAGCCAGTGCCTGGCGAGCTCGATCGATTCCCTGGATGCCTCGCGATAGGCCGGGAAGCCGAACAGGCCGAGAATGGTATAGCCGGATGCCCGCATCAGCTTGTTGTGCTGGGCAACGAGCAGGTTTTCGAGCACCGTCAGACCCGAGAACATGCGGATGTTCTGGAAGGTCCGAGCCACCTTGGCCTTTTTGGTGATTTCAAAATCCGGCAGCCGTTCCAGAAGGAATTCGGCGCCCGACTTCTGCCGCATGGTGATCATGCCCATCGTCGGTTTGTAGAAACCGGTGATGCAGTTGAACACCGTCGTCTTGCCCGCTCCGTTCGGACCGATCAGCGCTGTGATCTCGCCACGCTCCGCCTCGAAGGAGAAGTCGTTGATGGCCATGAGACCGCCGAAGCGCATCGACAGGCGTTCAACCTTGAGGATGGGGTCTTTTGTCATGGTGTCGGTCCCCAAGGCCATCAGCCGTGCCCCTCTTTGGTGAAGCTGCCGGAGATTGCCCTGCGTTCGCGCAGGAACGCGGTCGGCTCGCGTGATCCGACGAAGCCGCGCGGCTTCCAGACCATGACGACGACCATGGCGAGGCCGAAGATCAGCATGCGATAGAGTTCCGGCGTGAAGGTCGGTCCGAAGATCATCTTGAGGAAGGTCAGTTCACGCAGGATTTCCGTGCCGCCGATCATGACGACGGCGGCAATGGCGATACCCGTCAGCGAGCCCATGCCGCCGAGAACCACGATGGCGAGGATAACGGCCGATTCCAGGAAGACGAAGGATTCCGGCGAGACGAATCCCTGACGCACCGCGAAGAACGAACCCGCAAAGCCGCCGAACATCGCGCCCGTCGCAAACGCCGTCAGCTTGGTGGTGACGGTGTTGATGCCGAGGGAACGGCAGGCGATCTCGTCTTCACGCAATGCCTCCCAGGCGCGGCCGATCGGCATCCGGCGCAGCCGGATCGTGACGAACGCCGTCAGCAGGGCGAGACCGAGGATCAGATAGAACAGGAAGATCTTGTAATAGGCCGAAGACATCGGCAGGCCCATCATTGCCGCGAAGCCGTCCTTCGTGGCATCGAACTTGATACCGAAGAGCGTCGCCTTGGCGATGCCGGAAACGCCGAACGTGCCTTTGGTGACTTCCGTCCAATTGATCAGCACGAGGCGGATGATCTCACCGAAGGCGAGCGTCACGATCGCGAGGTAATCACCCCTGAGGCGCAGCACCGGAAAGCCGAGAACGACGCCCCAGCAGGCGGCGAGAAGGCCGGCAATCGGCAACAGCACCCAGAAGGACAGGCCGAAATAGCTGGAGAGCAGCGCGTAGGAATAGGCACCGACGGCATAGAAGGCCACATAGCCGAGATCGAGCAGCCCGGCGAGACCGACGACGATGTTGAGGCCCCAGGCAAGCATCACGTAGATGAGGATCTGAATGCCGAAATTGTCGACCCATTTCAGCGATCCCTGGACGCCCACGAGCGCGACGATCACCGGTGGGTAGAACAGCAGCAGGATGACCGCGATCTTCGACCAGTTGCGGCTGAAGAAGGTCTCCTCCTTCACCACATCGGGCGCGGCCGCCTTTGCCGCCTTGCGCTGCGCCAACCGTGGCTGGACATAGGCGACCATGAGGAAGCGGCCGACCATGGCGATGGCCACGAAGGTCGCAAGCAGGCCAAATCGCGGCGTGAGGATGAGCTCGTTGCGGATGTTCTGGTCGGTCTTAAGGCCGACGAAGAGCACGAACATTCCGAGCGTGATGAGGCCCGCAAAGACAGCCTCGCGGAGCGCCCGCGCCGTCAGCTCGCTGCCGGCGCTTGCGGTTGTGGATGCGACATTTGCCATGGAACTATACCTTCTCGACTTCCGGTCGTCCGAGAATACCCGACGGCTTGAAGATCAGGACGATCGCGAGAATCGAGAAGGTCGCGACATCCTTGTAGTCGATGGTGAAGTAGGCGGACCACAGCGACTCGATGAGGCCTATCAGCAAGCCGCCGAGCACGGCGCCGGGCAGCGACCCGATCCCACCGAGAACGGCAGCGGTAAACGCCTTGACTCCCGGGGCGAAACCGTCGGTGAAGACGACCACGCCGTAATACATCAGATACATGGTCCCGGCGACGGCGGCGAGTGCGGCGCCCATGATGAAGGTCACCGAGATCGTGCGGTCGACATCGACACCGAGCAGCGCCGCCATCTTGCGGTCCTGTTCGGTCGCACGCTGGGCCCGGCCGAGCGGAGTTCGGTTGACGATGTACCAGAAGACCGAGAGCAGGATTGCCGTGATGACGACGATGATGATCTGCTTCAGAGAAACCGAGATGCCGAACAGGTCATAGACCGAGGAGACCAGAGGCGGGATAGGCTTGTTCCGCGGGCCCTGCGTCACCTGGATGAAGTTCGACAGCACGATCGACATGCCGATCGCCGTGATCAGCGGCGCCAGACGGAAGGAACCGCGAAGCGGGCGATAGGCCACGCGTTCGATGGTCCAGTTCCAAAGCGCAGCCGTCAGCATACCGACGACCATCATGATCAAAAGCGCCAGTACAACCGGCACGCCGGCAATGAAAGTCGTGAGAAGCAAGAAGACGATCAATGCGGCAAAGCCGCCAAGCATGAAGATATCGCCGTGGGCGAAGTTGATCATGCCGATGATGCCGTAGACCATGGTATAACCGATCGCGATCATACCATAAATAGACCCAAGCGTCAGCCCGTTGACGAGCTGCTGGACAAAATACTCCATCAATCTTCCCCTGGACCGGATCCTGTCGGTCCGATCTCTTGTTTTTTAATACTCGTTTTCGAGCATGTGCTAGGCCCGATTTCATACCGCTTTCAATTGAAAATGAAAGCTAAAAATGCGCCACCACCAAATTGTTCCGCGATAAAATCGATTTGACACTTTTCGAGCCGGAAAAATGAAAATTTCAGCAGCATTCGCTTGCGAAATAGCCTCCTTCGGCAGCAAAGGGCAGAAAGCGGCAATGAAGCGGGGCGCATTACCGTGGGCGGAAGCCCCATCCCGCCGCGGCAAATGACCCGCGCAGCAATTCAAGTGCTACAGTGGCCGTTGCCCGTCTGATAAGAGGCGAAGCGCTCCAAAGCGAATCGCCTCGACCGCAAGAACAGGAAGCAATGCTGGACATACTGGAGACATCGGCGCTCGCCGCCGGACAAGCAATCCTGGAAATTTACCGGGCCGGGCCGGCCGTCACCTACAAGGCTGACGCCTCGCCCGTGACCGATGCGGACCACCGCGCCGAGCAGATCATCCTTGCCGATTTGGCGGCCGCCTTCCCGGATATACCGGTCGTCGCGGAGGAGGAGGTCGCCGCAGGCCACGTTGCCGATATCGCCGGAACGCGCTTCTTCCTCGTCGACCCGCTGGACGGCACGAAGGAATTCGTCGAGCGCAACAGCCATTTCACCGTCAATATCGGCCTCATAGAAAGCGGCGCACCCGTCGCCGGCGTCGTCTATGCACCGGCTCTCGGCCTCATCTATTCGGCGGCTGCGGGCATGGCGAAGAAGGCGGTGGTCGGGGATGGCCAGGTCACGGGCGAATGGACCACCATCGGCTGCCGCCGCTGCGGCGACCGGCCGATGGCGCTGACCAGCCGCTGGCACAACAGCCCCGAAACGATCTCCTTCCTCACCGATCAGGGCATCAGCGACCATGAGGCCGTCGGCTCGTCGCTGAAGTTTTGCCTGCTGGCGGAAGGCATTGCCGACATCTATCCGCGCTTCAGCCGGACGATGGAGTGGGACACCGCGGCAGGCGACGCGATCCTGAGGGCGGCAGGTGGCCAGACACTGACAATGGCGGGCAATCCGCTCGGCTACGGCAAGCGCAATCAACCGGATGACAGCGACTTCGCCAATCCCTGGTTCATCTCGCGCGGCAGGGCGTAGGCCGCAACGGCAGTCACATGTCTCTTGAAGAGGCGGCCGTGGCGATGAGGCTGCTGAGCGTTCCCTCGCTGAAGGGTTTGTCGATCCTCGGAACATCGCGAAGATGGCTCGGCAGCGCCAACAGTTCCCCGTAGCCACTGGTGAAGCCGAAGCTGATGCCCCGCGCCATCAGCGCATCGGCAACGGCAAAGCTCGTGTCGTCCCCCAGGTTGATGTCGAGAATTGCGAAATCGAACGTATGATCGGCGATGAGTTCCATCGCCTTTGCTCTGGTGGTGGCGACGTGAACGCTCGTCACCCCGAGAGCGACGAGCATCTCTTCCATGTCCAGAGCGATAAGGAAATTGTCCTCGAGGACGAGGACTGACTTGATGGCCGGCGGAACCTGACTGACTGGCATTATATCTGCATCCTCGGCCTCTCGTTTTTCCGAGACCATAAAGAAGCGGCTAATAGAACACCCGGGAGGCCGGGCGCATTTAAAAAAGACATGTTGTACGTAATTAGACGCATGACGATTCGCATCAAATCAGCGGCCGCTTCGGCTCGCTGAATCCGTCCCAGCCCGCAAGCGCAAGCAAGCCGTCGATATCGTGGACGGCGCAGCCCTTCTCGGCCCAGCGCAGGAGGCCCCTGGCAGCCAGCTTCTTCAGCGTCTTGTTGGTGTGGACGATCGAGAGGCCGAGCGTGTCGGCAACGTGTTGCTGCGTGACGGGAATAACAGTCCAGCCGCCGCGGAAGAGCTCCAGCGTGGCGGCTCTCTGGTAAAGAAAGGCGATGAGGTAGGCTGCCCGCTCCAGAGCGGAACGGCGGCCGATGCTCAGCAGATTCTCGTCCAGCATCCGCTCCTCACGCGCTGCGATCCAGGTCAGGTCGTAGGCGAGGTCGGGATGCTGCCTGTAAAGTTCGCCGAGCCTGTCGCGCTGGAAGACGCAGAGCACGACCGGCGAAAGCGCCTCGATCGAATGCTGCATCTCGCCCATGAGAGTGCCTTGCAGCCCGACGATATCGCCCGGCATCACGTAGTTCAGGATCTGCCGCCGGCCGTCATCGAGCATCTTGTAGCGAAAGCCCCATCCGGAAAGCACGGTGAACAGATGCTCGCTTTGCTCCCCCTCCGCGAGTATCGTCGCGCTCGCATCGAAGACGAGCTCGCCGATCTTGAAGTGGGAGACGAATGCAAGTTCTTCCGCCTTGAAGGGGCGAAACAGCGGAAGCGGGCGCAAGGTACACTCTTTGCAGGGCGTGCCTTTGTTGAATTTGCCTTCGGTTATCATGAGGTATCTCGAGGCCCGGCGGACCGGAGCGGATGGGGCAGACTTGACACACTAGCATGGCGCAAAAGAACGACAAGACCGAAGACGAAAGCTGGTGAACGCCGCCTCGGATCATGGACTTGCCCGCGGCCAGACCCTATGTCTGCCTCTATCCTTCGCTGGAGCGGGGCAGGAAAATGGGCGCGGTTTCCGCCCCTATCCCGCTCCGACCCGAATTCATGAACGTCATCTAGCAGGATTGAAGCCCATGTTGTCCTACTCCGCCATAGCCAAGAACAACGTCGCCGTCGTGACCGGCGCCGCCTCCGGCATCGGCCTTGCCTCGGCACGGCGGTTTGCGAGCCTCGGAATGAAAGTCGTGCTCGCGGATCTTGGCGGCGAAAAGCTGCAAGCAGCTGCAGCCGAGGTAGCGAAGGCGGCTCCGGGCGGCTCCGGCGATGTCGCCGCGGTCGAAACCGACGTGTCGCGGGCGGACGACCTCGTGGCCCTGGCGCGGGCGACGCGCGAGCGCTTCGGCCACGTTCATGTGCTGATGAACAATGCCGGCGTCCAGCCAGGCAGTTTCCTCTTCGGGCCGCTCGAAAACTGGGAAGCGGTGATCGGCGTCAATCTCTGGGGCGTCATAAACGGTTCGCGCATCTTTGCCCCGGCGATGATTGCCCACGGACAGCCGGCGCTCATCATCAACACGGGTTCGAAACAGGGCATCACCACGCCGCCCGGCGATCCCGCCTACAACCTTTCGAAAGCGGGCGTAAAAGTCTTCACGGAAGCCCTGCAGCACGAACTGCGCAATACCGAGGACTGCAAGGTCAATGCGCATCTGCTGATCCCCGGTTTCGTCTACACGTCCCTCACCGCGCAGGGACGCACCGAGAAGCCGGCGGGCGCCTGGACGCCGGAACAGACGGTGGACTTCATGATGGAGAGCCTTGCCCGCGGCGACTTCTATATCCTTTGCCCCGACAACGAGGTCGCGCGTTCAACGGATGAAAAGCGCATCCTTTGGGCAGCGGGAGACATCGTCGAAAACCGGCCGCCGCTTTCACGCTGGCACCCGGATTACGGCGAAGCCTTCCAGTCGTTTCTCGCCGGGACGACGGCAGGGAGGACAAAACCGTGACGAGCGGCATTCACCACATCACCCTGATCGCCCGCAAGGTACAGCCCAATGTCGATTTCTATGTCGGCTTCCTGGGGCTGCACCTCGTCAAGCGGACCGGCGGCTACGAAGATCCCAATCAGTTGCATCTCTTCTATGGCGACGCCGCGGGCTCGCCGGGCTCTCTCGTGAGTTTCCTGGTCTGGGAGGACGGCTCTCCGGGCCGGGTCGGTCACGGCCAGCCGAGCGAGATCGCCTTCGCCATTCCGCCTGACAGCATCGGCTACTGGATGACGCGAGCGCTGAAGTTCAACATCCAGGCAACCGGCCCGTCGCAGGAATTCGGCGAACCGGTCCTGCGTCTGAAGGACCCGGACGGCGTGATCGTCAAGCTGGTGGGAACGAACGCGCTTGCGGAGCCTGCGCCCTGGGCGGGAGACGACATCCCCGAAACGGACTCGATCCGCCGCTTACGCGGCGCGACGGTGCTCACGGAAAAGCCTAAAGACACGGCGCACTTCCTTCAAAACCACTTCGGCTACACCGAGACCGGAGCGACGGAGAGCATCCGCCGCCTCACCTCCTCGTCCGGGGACGTGATCGATGTCCGCGATGCCGGCGGCTTCTGGAGTGCCGCCCCTGGTACCGGCACGATCGACCACATCGCCTTCCGCGCCCCCGATGAGGCGACCGTGCTTGCGGTGAGAGCCGATCTCGAGCAGGAGCACGCCGGCGCCACCAATGCGCATGACCGGAAATATTTCTTCTCGCTCTATGTGCGCGAGCCCGGCGGTGCGCTCTGCGAGCTCGCTACGGACGGGCCCGGCTTTACCGTCGACGAAGCTCCGGATGCTCTCGGCACGACGCTGTTCCTGCCCCCGCATCTGGCGAGCGATCCCACGGCAACGCTGGTCAGGCTGCCGCAATTTGCGCTGCCCGGCGAACCCAGGGTGCCGCAGCGCGAGCTTCCCTTCATCCATCGGTTCCACCGTCCGGAGAAGGCGAACGATCGCACCTTCGTGCTGCTGCACGGCAGCGGCGGCAACGAAATCGATATGCTGCCCTTCGGCCGTCAGCTCGATCCGCATGCGACTCTCCTGGGCGTGCGCGGCCGCAGCACCGAGGAAGGCTTCCCGCGCTGGTTCCGGCGTTTTTCGATGACGAAATTCGACCAGCAGGACATTCGCTCGGAAGCGGAAGCGTTTGCCGCCTTCGTCGAGGGCGCGCGCGAGAGCTACGGCCTCGACCCGGAGAAAACCGTGTTCATCGGCTACTCGAACGGCGCCAACCTGCTCGCCGCGGTGCTGCATCTCCACCCGGGCATTGTCAGGAACGCGGTGCTGATGCGCGCGATGGCGGCGCTCGAAAGCGCGCCGGAACCGGACCTTGCGGGCACCAAAGTGTTGATGCTCACCGGCAAGGACGACCCCTACGGCAAGCACGCGCCGGAACTGAAGAGGGCGCTCAGGGCCAGCGGAGCCGATTTCGAGGAAGTCGACCTCGATACCGGCCACGGAATAGGCGTCGAAGACATCGCCGTTATCCGGCCCTGGCTCGCGGAATCCGGCCTCTGAGCGTCATGCCTTGCCGGCGACGTGATCGGCGAAGGCCTGTACGAAGCCGCGCAGCCTCTCCAGGGTCTGATCGTCCTTCAGCTGTCCGTCGCCGTCGAACAATGTATCGGCTTTCGGCACCATCAGCCGCTTGCCCGACCACATTTCGGCGCCGAGCGTCCGCATCACCGACAGCCAGGCGTTTTGGCTGAGAATGGTCCCGAAGCTTCCCGAAGATGCGCCGGCGAGCGCGAACGGCCGGCCGCCGAAGACCTTCTTTATGTCGGCTGGCGGGCGACTCAGCCAGTCGATCGCATTCTTGAAAACACCCGGGACCGAATTGTTGTATTCCGGCGTGAAGAAAATGACGCCGTCCGCCGCGACGATCTTCTGCTTCAGCGCTTCCGCAGCGGCCGGAACGCCGCTTTCGGCCTCCACGTCTCCGTCATACAGCGGAATGCCATGCAAGGTCGCGGTCTCGAATTCCACCCCGTCCGGCGCCACCGCTTGTGCGGCCTTGAGCAATGCAGTGTTGAAGGAGGCCTTCCGCAGACTGCCCGATATGCCGAGAAGCTTGGTCATGAACGACAAATTCCTTTCGCTGGCGCGATGCCGCGCAAATCCCGCGTCAGTCAAAAAACTAGCGGGCTCGCGGCAAAAGGAAAGCCGGAATCGCTTCCGGCTCTTCATGTCCCGGCCCGGCGAGAACGGCAGCCGTTACTCCAGAGGCTTCAGTCTCGCCTCGATCTGAGCCCTCTTCGGCTCGAGGAACGGCGGCAGCGATAGGCTTTCGCCAAGGGTTTCCATCGGTTCGTCGACCGCAAAGCCGGGCCCGTCGGTGGCGATCTCGAAGAGGATGCCGTTCGGCTCGCGGAAGTAGAGCGAACGGAAGTAGAAGCGCTCGACCTCGCCACTCGACGGCAGGCGGAACTCGCCGAGCCGCTCCGTCCACCGATGCAGCGTTTCGACATCCGGCGCCCGGAAAGCGACGTGGTGGACGGCGCCCGCCCCCTGGCGAGCGGCCGGCAGATCGGGCTGGACCGCTACATGCAGTTCCGCCGCCGGCCCACCCTCGCCCATCGAGAAGACATGCACCTCTCCGACACCATCGGGCGACGGATAGCTCCGCAGTTCGGCCATGTTCATGACACGCGTCAGCACGAGCGCGGTGTTGCTGAGGTCCGGCACGCTGATGGTGATCGGCCCAAGGCCCTTGATCTGGTGCTCGGCCGGAACCGGGCTCCTTTCCCAAGGGTGGGACGGCGCCAATCCACCGTCGTCGACGAGCCGGAAGCGCTGGCCCTCGCCGTCCTCGAAATCGAGGGAGATACGGCCGTCGATTTCGGCGACCTCGCCGGAAGCGACCTCCAACTCATCGAAACGGCGCTTCCACCACCGCACGGTTTCTGCGCTGCCGACCCGAAGCCCGGTCCGCGAAATGCTGTGCGTGCCGCGTCCCTCGGGTCCGACCGGCCAGTCGAAGAAGGTCAGATCCGTGCCGGGGGTCGCCTGCCCGTCGGCATAGAAGAGATGATAGGCCGTCGTGTCGTCCTGGTTGACGGTCTTCTTCACCAGGCGGAGACCCAGCGTCCCCGTGTAGAAGCGCAGGTTCTCCGGCGCATTGGCGGTTATCGCGGTCAGATGGTGAATACCAGTCAGTTGCAAGCTCATGATTGCCTCCTATCGCTATGCTGCAGCACCTTTTGCGTCAGTTGCGCGGCGCTGCAGGGCGGGCATTTCGGTTGAGCACAATATCGATCCGACCGAGCGTTTCCAAAAGGGGGACGACGCGAACAGATTGTTCTCCGATTAAGAACGATCTGGCAGATCAGCCGCGTTTCAAGTCCATGAGATAAGTATTCTCCGCCCGGGAAATGGCAAATGCCTGCGGGTCGATTTCGGCGAAGATCAGGGTTTCATCCGCGGAACCGGCCTTTGCCAGTGCCTGGCCATCCGGTGACGCTATCAGCGAGAGTCCCGCAAAGGAAAACATGTCATCCGAACCGCAGTGATTGACATAGGCGACGAAGAGCTGGTTCTCGAAGGCCCGCGTCCGGATCATATGGTCGGTGATGAAAGTGCCGGACCATCCGGCCGGGAGGGCCGTCGGCACCAGCACCGCATCGGCACCCGCAAGCGCCAGGCGACGGACGTTTTCGGGGAATTCGACGTCGTAGCAGATCAGCATGCCGCAAGTGACGCCGCGATGTTTGAACAGGCGTGTCGAGGGCTCCGCCGGCGTGAAGAGCGAACGCTCGTAATCGCCATAGAGATGCGACTTCCGATAGACAATCGGGGTGGCATCCGCGTCGACATGGACGGCGCTGTTGTAAATGGCGTCCGCGTCCTGCTCCGCGAATCCGGCAACGATGGCGATGCCGGTTTGCAGCGAGATGCGCCCCAATTCTCGAACGATCGGCCCATCCGCCGGCTCCGCGAGCCTGCGGATGGCTTCCCCGCGCCGTAGCCGGTGATTGCGAGTTCGGGGGCGACGAGCAGGCTCGCCCCCTTCCCGCAAGCCGCGATCGCCGCCCGCTCGATGCGGGCGAGATTGGCGGCAACGTCGCCGCCAATGCTCTTCATCTGCAGGGCAGCGAACTTCATCATTTTCCGTCCGACGACATGGCGCCGAGCAGCTTCGGCAGGTCTCCGAAGCGGGCGACGAGGCTGAAGATGACCGCGGCCGTCGTGACGAAGAGGATCGTCACGGAAGCCATGGTGGGCGTATAGCCGTAGCGAAGCGCGTTGAAGATCTTGATCGGCAGCGTCTCCATCGTGAAGCCGACGGTCATGTAGGCGACGATATACTCATTGAGCGACAGCACGAAGGCGAAGGCATAGCCGGAAACGATATAGGGCAGGATCAACGGCAGAACGACGGTGCGGAAGACCGTGCGGTCGTCCGCGCCCATCGTCGAGGCCGCCTCGACCAGCGAGCGGTCGATCGAGGTGAAGCCGAGAGACAGCGTGACGAGCGGCAGGGTCACGAAGAAGATCGCGTGGCTGACGACGGCGGTCCAGGGCTGGCCGTAAAAGCCGGCCGTCGCCCAGAAGGTGAGCAGGCCGAGCGCGGTGATGACCGGCGGCAGCGTGAAGGGCGCGACCCCCAGAAGCTGGAAGACGTTCGCCCATGGCGCGACGCGCCGCCACAGGAACCAGGCAAGCGGCAGCGCGATCGCGACCGCAAGTACGGCGGAAAGGAGCGCCAGCGTCACCGAGGCAAAAAGCGCGCTGCGCCATTCGGGGTTCAGGAAGATTTCCCCGTACCAGGATGTGGAGAAACCCTGGGGGAAAGGCGAGCGTCTGCTTGGCGTTGACCGAGACGCCGGCGACGACGATCAGCGGCAAAGCGAGAAAGAGCCCGATCAGCGAGAAGTAGACCTTGCGGAAAATGGTGCTCATGCCGCCTCTCCCTTCCGTCCCGCGATGACCGTTAGAGCCACCAGCCCAAGCGTCACCAGGACGAGAAACACCGCCATCGCCGCGGCGAAGGGCATGTTGGACTGATAGATCGCCTGATCGGTGATGAGCACCGACAACGTCCAGTGCTGCGGCCGGCCGAGGAGTTGCGGCAGGAGATAGGAGCCGAGCGCGAAGATGAAGACCATGATCAGCGTCGCGGTGATCGTGTTTCTCAGCGCCGGAACGACGACGGTGAAGAAGGCCCTGAGCGGCGAGGCACCGAGTGTGCGGGCGGCTTCCGTCAGTGTCGGGTCGAGGCGCACGAGCGCGGGGAAAAGCACGAGCACGGTATAGGGAAAGGCCTGATAGACCATGCCGGTCAGCACAGCGGCAAAACTCGGCGTGAGCGCCTTCGCCTCACCCATGAGCCCGAGCGCCACGAGGATGTTGGTGATGCCGGCCGTGCGCGAGAAAGGGTGGACCATGCAAAACCGATGATGACTTCGGAGAGAGAAGCACGGAGAGCAGAGCGACGAGCCACACGACCTGCACCCGGCGCGCCATACGCGTGAGCAGATAGGTGAAGGGCAGCGCCAAGACCACGCAGCACGCGGCGACCGCGATCGCCAGCATCAAGGAAAAGCCGAGCACGCCGCCGAAGAAGGCTGAGAGGAAGCGGGCATAATTGTCGTAGACGAAGGCCGGCGTATAGAAGCCGCCCTGCTGGCGCTGAAAGAAACTGACTGCGATCATCGTGCCGAAGGGCACCACGAAGAAGATCGTCAGCATTCCCGCAGGGAAGAGGATCGGCAGGTAATCACCGAAGGTTCGGGGCGGTTCGCGTCTCATCTGGCGAGCACCACACAGACATCCGGCGTGAGAGCGACGCCGACCTGTTGGCCGACCGTCACCTGCGGCCGGGCGCGCGGCGTCGAGACCGCGACGATCTGCCGGCCGGCGACATCGACGAATGTCTCGATCGTGCCCCCGAGGTCGCGCACGAAGGTCACGGTGCCGGAAAGCGCTCCGGTACCCGGCGCGGTCAGGTGCACGTCTTCCGGGCGGATCGAAAGCATCGCCTTCGCCGCACCCGGCGGCAACTGCAGGCCCGGCACGGGCTGGCCGAGCACCGTCACGCGGCCCGAAGTGTCCGCCTCCGCTTCGATCAGATTGGTCTGCCCGATAAAGTCGGCGACGAAGCTGTCGGCCGGCCGGCGGTAGATCTCGATCGGCGAGGCAGCCTGCCGGATCTCGCCGCCGTTCATGACCACGACCGTATCGGCCATGGTCATCGCCTCGCGCTGGTCGTGAGTGACGACGATGGTGGTGATGCCGAGCTTCTGCTGCAACTGCCTGAGCTCGACCTGCATCGCCTCGCGCAGCTTGGCGTCGAGCGCCGACAGGGGCTCGTCGAGCAGGAAGAGCTTCGGCGAAATCGCCAGCGCCCGGGCTATCGCCACGCGCTGGCGCTGGCCGCCGGAGAGCTTCGAGACCGGCCGGTCGGCATAGCCCGACAGGTGGATCATCGAAAGCAGCTCGTCGACCCGTTTTCTCTGGTCGTCCTTGGGCGCGCCGCGGATGCGCAGCGGATAGGCGATATTCTCGCCGACGGTCAGGTGGGGGAACAGCGCCAGCGACTGGAACACCATGCCGAGATTGCGTTTATGCGTCGGAACCCGGGTGATGTCCTCGCCGTCGAGCCCTATGGAGCCCGAGGTCGGCAGGTCCAGACCTGCGATCATGCGCAAGAGCGTGGTCTTGCCGCAGCCCGACGGCCCGAGCATGCAGACGAATGTGCCGTGCGGCACCATCAAGTCGACATCGTTGACGGCCCTGAACGACCCGAATTCCTTGACGACGTTTTGAAGGGCAAGTCCCGACATATGTTCCCCGTTTCGCGCCTCATGCGCGGATGTCACCGGCCACGTCAGACGCTGCCGCGGTGACACTTTCGAAATATCAAATCAGCTTATCCCCAAACCGCTTCCGGTTTAAGGTCGCGCAATACGCTGCGCCGCCCCGGGATACCGAGGCGGCGGCTCATGGCCGGCCTCAGCCGACGATCAGTTCCGTCCACTTCTGGTTCAGCCAATCCGACTTCGTCTGGTAGAGATCGTAGCGCGGAACGATCGGCTCGATGTCCGAGGAGACGGCAGCGAATTCCTTATCGGTCAGATCGGTGGACTCGCGTTTGACCGTCGGCGAGGTGCCGACCTTGCGCGAGAGCGTCGCCTGAACCGCAGGCTGGCACATGTAGTCGATGAAGATGTGGGCTTCCTCGACCCTCTGCGACGCGCGCGAAAGCGCCCAGCAGCCGGAATCCTGGATGCCGCCCTCCTTGGGGAAGGTGGAACGCACCGGATGACCATCCGCCGCGGCAAGCCCCGTCACGTCGTGATAATATTGCCCCATCGGGATTTCGCCCGACTTCAGCGCCTGTTCGAACTGCGCTTCGTCGCGGTACCAGAGACGGACGTTCGGCTTCACTTCGGCGAGCTTTTCGAACGCTTTGAGAACCCCCTCTTCCGTGTCGAGCGCATTGGTGCCGCCCATGAAGGTCTTGGCTGTCACTTCGAGCAGGAAGGAGTTGGAGACCAGCGCCAGGAGGCCGAGCTTGTCGGCATTCGCCGGATCCCAGAACGCCTGCCACGAGGTCGGCGCCTCCTTGTAGACGTCGGTATTGGTCACCAGCGTGATGTACCAGGAAACGGCGCCGATGCCGGCGATGCGGCCGTCCGGATATTTGTTGACGAAGCGGTCGAGCAGGTTCGAGCCGTTCTTGATCTTGGCCATGTCGATCGGCGTCCAGAGGTCGGTCGCCTGCCCTTTGAGCATTGCCACCTGAGACATCATGGAAACGTCGGCGGGCGCCTGGCCGGCGCGGGCGGCCTGTTCGAGCTGGACGAGCCATGCCTCGCCGGTGGGCTCGGCGACGGATTCGATCGCGATGCCGGTCGCCTTGGTGAATTCGGGGAAGATGTTCTTGTCGAATGAGTCCTTGAAGTAGCCGCCATAGACGCCAACCTTCAGCGACTTGTCCTGCGCCCTCAGCACCGCCGGCATCGCCAGCATCGACGCGCCGGCAAGCCCCGCACCGAGCAGCGTGCGGCGCTTGATGGAATTGATGATCATCGCATGTCTCCTTTGTTTTTGGCGGATTGCGCCGCGTTCCCTTGTTCTAGTTGATTCCCTGCGCCCTTTGTCCCCGCTTCGCTTCAGCAAGGAAAATGATCTGGCAATAGATTATCGTGATCCGCTCGTGCCCGCCATGCGCATCGATTTCGGATCGTTCATCCGCGCATCAGCCCTTGCCGGCAACGGCCGGACTGAAGACCATCAGGCTCAGGATCTCGAAGAGCACCTGGGCGCCGGCATGGGCCGTATTGGTGGTCGTGTCGTATTGCGGCGCCACCTCGACGACGTCGCCGCCGACGAGATTGACGCCCTTCAGCCCGCGGATCAACTCCAGCACCTCACGCGTCGTAAGGCCTCCGACCTCCGGCGTACCGGTGCCCGGCGCGAAGCTCGGGTCGAGGCTGTCGACGTCGAAGGAGAGATAGGTCGGACCGTCGCCGACGATCTTCTTCGCCTTTTCGATGATGGCCGGAATACCCAGTCCGGTGACCTCCTCCGCATGAACGACCGTCATGCCGGACTCGTAGGAGAACTCCCACAGATATTCCGCCGAGCCGCGGATGCCGATCTGGATGACGCGGGTCGGGTCGAGCACGCCGTCGAGGACGGTGTTGCGGAACGGGCCGCCATGGTGGAACTTGGTCAGGTCAAAGGCGCCGCCAGTGTCGCAATGCGCGTCGATATGGATCATGCCGACCGGCTGCTTCTTGCCCACGGCCTTGAGGATCGGATGCGTGATCGAATGGTCGCCGCCGACGGAGAGCGGCACGACGCCCGCATCGACGATCTGGTTGATCCGCTTCTCGATGTCCTCGTGGCTGATTTCGAGCCGATAGCGGCTGCGGAAGGGAACATCGCCGATATCGGCGACCCTGAGATCGTGCACCGGTGCGCAGCCGAGCACGTGATTATAGGGCCCGATCCGCTCGATCGCGCGCAGCGCCCGTGGTCCGAAGCGCGATCCCGGGCGATTGGTGACGCCGAGGTCCATGGGAACGCCGATCATCGCCACCTGAAGATTGCCGAAATCGGGCTCATCGGCATCGACCGGCATGTGAGGTGCGGTCAGGAATGTCGGAATGCCGGAATAGGGCGCCAGCCGCGTGCCGCTCTTCGTGAAAATCTTGTCCGCGACCTTGCGGAAGGTCGGATCGAAGAGCTCGCCGCCATGGCTCTCGCCATATTTCGCCTTCAATGCGTTGAGCTTCTGTTCATCCCAAGCCATGCGCCGGACCTCCGTATCGTTCGGCCGGGGCTGGCACATGATGCACCGCAAGTCACGACTTGCGGTGTGCCGATCTGAAGCGGCGCAATCAGGTTCCCCGGCTTTTGCCTTTGTTGCGCATATTCAGGAGACAATTCTTCTGGAAAAGCAATTGACATTGTTATAGCGTTTGATGTGAGAAAAATTCACATAGATGCCGCCTCTCCGGAGCTTCTTCTTGTCGAGCCGCCTGCCTCCGCTGAATCCGCTGCGCGCCTTCGAGGCAACCGCCCGGCGCGGCTCCGTTTCCGCTGCGGCGCGTGAGCTCAATGTCACCCACGGCGCGGTAAGCCATCAGATCCGCGCGCTCGAACTCTCCTTCAACGCGCCCCTTTTCGAGCGGGGCGGCAAGCGGCTGAAGCTGACCCCGCAGGGCGCGCTGCTCCTGCCTGCGGTGACGCATGCCTTCGCCGAGATCGCCGCGGCAACGGCGGCGATGACGCGGCCCGCGACGAGCGGGGAACTCACCGTCACCTGCGTCCCGGCACTGCTCTCCTTCTGGATGATTCCGCGCCTGCACCTCTTTACCGAGCAGTTCCCCGATGTCCAGTTGCGGCTGATCGCCACCAATGACGAGGCGAACCTCGATTCCCCGGACGTCGACGTCTGCCTGCTCTATGGCGACGGCAACTGGCAGGACTGCTGGTCGAGGCTCTGGAGCCGGCTCGAGCTTTTCCCGGTCGTCAGCCCGACGCTCCTCAACATGCGGCCGCTGCGCTCCATCCGGGACATCCGCGACCACGTGATGCTGCATGGCGACGACGGCCGCGAGTGGAACACCTGGCTCGCCGCAGCCGACGCGATCGATTTCCAGCGCGGCCGCCAGCATTTCATGAGCGATGCGCGGCTTTCGACCGAGGCGGCCCTCCACAATCAGGGCGTTGCGCTCGGCGATACGATCACCGCCGGCAGCCTGATCGCCCGCGGCGAGCTGATTGCCCCTTTCGACCTGACGGTTCCGGCCAACGACGCCTTTTTCGTCGCCTGCCGTAATGAAGTTCGCGCCGCGCCGATCGTCCGCGTTTTCATCGACTGGCTGTTTGCCGCTCTCGAAAGCGATCCGATGCCGGAGCTGCAGATGTCCGCCCGCACGATCATCCGCAGCCGCATGTCGAAGCCGGAAGATGCCGGCCGCAAGACAACACCGAAGAGCCTTCAACCCCGTTCGCCGCCGCGCAACCGGCGTCCGGAACGTCCGCAGAGGCGCAAAATCAAATCATGATGCGGGGCTGAGAATCCCGTCCGCTTCAACAACAGGAAATCCGCCATGCCGCATTTCAATCCCCTCGTCGAAAAGCTCTCGCCGCCGCCGATACCCTCGGTGCTCGCGTGGGCGAAGGCCTATGACGGGGCAAAAGGTCCCCTGATCGACCTCTCCCAAGCCGTGCCCGGCTATCCCGCTCATCCCGACATGCTGAAATGGCTGGGCGAAGCCGCGGCGTCGGCGGCCTACACGGGCTACGGAGCGATCGAGGGTGAAGCGGAACTGCGCCAGGCCTATGCCGAGCACGTGGCGTCGCTCTATGGCGCGGCGGTCGCCGCCGGCAACGTCCACATCACCTCAGGCTGCAACCAGGCCTTCATCTGTGCCGCGATGGCCGTTGCCGGGGCCGGCGATACGGTGCTGATGACCAATCCCTATTACTTCAACCAGGAGACCACGCTGGCGATGCTGGGGATCGATGTCGAGCTTGCGCCGCTCGATGCGGGCGCCGGGTTCCTGCCCGAGGTCGAGACCATCGCCTCTGCCTTGCGGCCGGGCATCCGGGCACTCGCGCTCGTTTCGCCCAACAATCCCACGGGAGCGGTCTACCCGCCCCAACTGCTGCAGCGCATCTACGACCTCTGCCGCGCGAACGGAACCTGGCTCATTCTGGACGAAACCTATCGCGACTTCCTGCCGGATGCGGCCGCCGCGCCGCACGGCCTGCTTCGAACCCCGGGCTGGGAGGACGGTTTCATCGGTCTTTACAGTTTCTCGAAGTCCTTCTGCATTCCGGGCCATCGTCTCGGCGCGATCACCGCCGGACCGCAGGTGGTCGAGCAGGTCGCCAAGATCATGGACAATCTCCAGATCTGCGCCCCGCGTTCCCCCAGGCGGCCGTCGCGAGAGCGATACCGGCGCTTGCCGACTGGCGGCTTGCCAACCGCGCCGAAATCGCCGCCCGCGCCGAGGCGCTGAGGACGATCATGACCCGGCTGCCGCAATGGAACCTTCAGGCAGTGGGCGCCTATTTTGCCTATATCCGCCACCCCTTCCCCGATATCGAGTTCGCAATTCGTCGCCGAGAAGCTGGCGAAGCTCGCCGGCGTCCTCTGCTTGCCCGGCGATTATTTCGGCGAGGGTCAGGAGAACTACCTGCGCTTCGCCTTCGCCAATGCGGACGTGGCTACGATCCTCAAGCTCGAAGAGCGCCTCGCGCGATTCGAGCTGCCGGGTATCTGAGTGGCTCAGCCGCGGCGGGCGATCAGGATGCCGATCAGCACGATCGCGCCGCCGATCGCCTGCATGGCGCCCACCGGCTCGCTCAGCAGAACCCAGGCGAGCAGCGCAGCCACGACCGGCTGCAGGAGCAGCGTCAGCGAAGAAAAGGCCGGCGGCAAAAAAGCGAGCGCATAGGTGATCGCCACCTGTCCGCCGGCGTGGCTCACGAAGGCAAGTCCGAAGAGCATGGCCCAGCCGAAGGCGCTCGTCGGGAAAAGCGACGGCTCGGCCAACAGGGCCATCGGCAGCATGCAAACGGCTGCCGATGCGGTGCTCCAGATCATGATCCGGTTGGTGCTGAAGCGGCTTCGCAGACGCCCGATCGCGAGAATGTAGCCGGCATAGAACGCGGCCGCGACGATGGCGATCCCATCGCCGGCGAGATCGCCGCCGCCGAGTGCCGTCGGACCGCCTTTCAGGACCACTACGCCGGCGATCGCCGTGGCGAGGCCGCCCAGGAAGATGCCGCTGACCGCCGAGCGGAACAGAGCCCATCCGGCAAGCGTCACGAAGACCGGCGCCAGATTGGCAAGCAGCGTCGCATTGGCGACCGAGGTCATGGTGAGCGCAAGGTGCCAGGCTGCGAGATCGATGGCCAGAAATACGCCCGGCAGGACAAGTTGAGCGTAATCGGACAGGCGCTGCGGGGGCTTGTCCGCGGCTGTGCCGCCGCGCAGCCGTGACCAGGCCAGCAGCGGAATCAGCGCCAGCGCGACACGCCAGAAGGCAGTGGCCATCGGCCCCACTTCCGAGAGCCGCACGAAGATCGGCGATCCGCCGATGGCGGCACCGCCGATGATGAGCGCGGCCATGGCAAGTCTGTTACGGGGAGCGGCGGAACTGGCGGCTTGGGTCACGGCGATGTCCGATGGCTGGGAAGCGCGCGCAGAACCGGCGCGCGGCAAGCCAGCTATCAGAATCCCGCCGCAAACGACAGCCGAATTCGCCCGATAGGCGAAAAACGACCACACGCGAAAACGTGCGGCCGTGGGAGAAACGACCGGTCAGGCTGCGTCCGGCAGGTGAACCGTTTTCACCTCCAGGAAGTCCTCGAGCCCGAACATCCCGCCTTCCCGGCCGTTGCCGGACTGCTTGTAGCCGCCGAAGGGGCTTCCGTAGCGGTGCGGACCGCCGTTGATGTGCACCATGCCGGCGCGGAGACGCGATGCCACCCGCTCCGCCCTTTCGCGGTCGCGCGTCTGGACATAGGCCGCGAGGCCGTATTTCGTGTCGTTGGCGATCGCGATCGCCTCCTCTTCCGTATCGAAGGGAATGATCGAAAGCACCGGTCCGAACACTTCCTCGCGCGCGATTCGCATGGAATTGTCGACATCGGCGAAGATCGTCGGCTGGACGAAATATCCGGTCTCGAAGCCTTCCGGCTTGCCGGGGCCGCCGGCCAGGAGCGTCGCGCCCTCGGCAACGCCCGCTTCGATCAGCGCCTGCACCCGCTCGAACTGAATATGGCTGACGAGCGGGCCGATATGGGAGCCATCCTTCGTCGGATCGCCGACCCTCGCCTCCATGCCGACGCGCCTGGCGATTTCCACGACCTCGTCATAGGCGCTGCGCTCGACGAGCATACGTGTCGGGGCATCACAGGACTGGCCGGAATTGTTGAAGCATTCGAGAATGCTGGCGGTCACCCGCTCCTCGATATCGGCATCGGCAAAGACGATGTTCGGCGACTTTCCGCCGAGTTCGAGCGTGACGCGCTTGACCGTATCGGCGGCGTCCTTGCTGACGGCGATACCCGCCCGCGTCGAACCGGTGAAGGACATCATGTCGATGTCCTTGTGCTTCGACAGCGCCGCCCCGGCATGAATGCCGTCACCATTGACGAGGTTGAAGACGCCGGCCGGAAAGCCCGCCTCTTCGATCATCTCGGCGTAGAGCATGGCGTTCAGCGGCGTGAATTCGCTGGGTTTCAGGACGCAGGTGCAGCCGGTCGCAAGCGCCGGGACGACCTTGAGCGCGATCTGGTTGACCGGCCAGTTCCACGGCGTGATAAGACCGCAGACGCCGATCGGCTCACGCAGGAGCGTGTCGCCGTTCGGCAGCTTTTCCTTGAGTTTCAGGCGCTTCAGGGCATCGATGAAGCCCTGAAGATGGCCGACGCCCACATCCGCCTGCTGCTCGCGGCTCATCGTTCTCGGCGCACCGAGTTCGGCCGTGATGGTGTCGGCCATTTCATCGTAACGCCGCTTGTAGATCGCGAGCAGCTTTTCGAGCAGCGCCAGCCGTTCCTCGACGCTCGTCCGGCTATAGCTTGCGAATGCCTTCTTGGCGGCTGCAACCGCCCGGTCGACGTCGGCAGCGGTGCCGAGCGAGATAACCGCTATCGGCTTCTCGGTCGCCGGATTGAGCACCAGAAGATCGTTCTGCGTGGCCGGCTCAACCCATTTGCCGTCGATGTAGAATTTCCGTTTGTCGAGCATTCGCTCCTCCATCCCGTCTGATTTCCGCCGGCAAGGCTACGACGGCGGCTGCACGCGGACAAGGGCGGAAAAGCGGAAGGGAGCGTGTCGGGAAACGGCACCGGCCGATGAACGGCTGCAGATGCATGAGCACCTGCAGCCGTTGCGAAATCAGAACGCGCCGATGAGGAGCGCGCAGATGAAAGTGAAGGCTGCAGCCACCGCGATGGCCTGGGTAAAGTGTCTGGCAATCGGACGACGGCCTGGTCGAGCCCGGTAGACGGTATAGCGGGATTGGGTCATCGCCTTGGTCGCGTTCATTATGTCTCTCCGCTGTTGGGGCGTGGCCTGTAGCCGTTGTTCTCCTATATTCTTGATCGAATTCCTAGATAATTTTTTCCCACGGATCAAACGAGAAATGAAAAATTCGTTTAACCGGCCTGCCGGGCAGTGCGGAAGGTCTCCGATGCCCAGAAGCGATCGCCCCGGCTACCAGCCGACGGCGTCCTTGAGCATGTACCACCACGATCCGACAGTCGAATACTGCGCGCGGAACATCCGTCCGCCGGGGAATGGATACCAGGGCAGCTTCGCGAAGACATCGAAGCGCGCCGCGTCCCCGTCGATCGCTTCGGCAAGAGTGCGGCCGAAAAGGTGGGAGCCCGTCACGCCATGACCGCTATAGCCATGGGCGAAATAGGTATTGCTGCCGATCCGCCCCATTTGCGGCACGCGCGTGAAGGAGAGTGCGAAGTTGCCGCTCCAGGCATAGTCGATCTTCACGCCCTTGAGCCGCGGAAAGACCTTTTCGAGATTTGGCCTGAGCTTTGCCACGACATCCGCCGGGTCGGTACCGCCATAGACGGTGCCGCCGCCGAAAATCATCCGCTTGTCGGCGGACAGCCGGAAATAGTCGAGAATGTAGCGAACGTCCTCCACGCACATGTCGCTCGGGATCAGCGAATGGGCAAGCTCCTCGCCGAGCGGCGCGGTGGTGATCATCTGGGTCGAAACGGGCATGACGCGGGTGGCGAGCTTCGGCACGGCATCGCCAAGATAGGCGTTGCCGCAAAGCACGACGATCCGGGCGGAAACCTCGCCCCTCTCGGTATGGACGGTCGGCCGGGCCGATTCGTGGTCGACACGGGTCACCGGTGACATCTCGTAGATCACGCCGCCGAGGCTCTCCAGGGCGCGTGCCTCGCCGAGCACCAGATTGAGCGGATGCATATGGCCGCCGGTGGTGTCGAGCATGCCGCCGCAATAGGCCTCGGAATCGACGAGCTTGCGCAGCGCCTCGCGGTCGAGAAGCTGATGATCGTCCATTCCGTGTTTGCGCCAGAGCGCCTGCTTGGCCTCGAGCTCCTTCATGTGGGCTCCGGTATAGGCGGCATAGATATTGCCGGGCTTCAGATCGCACTCGATCCGATACTCGCTGACGAGCCGGCGAATGATCCGTCCGCCTTCCTGCACAAGGCCGCCGATGAAGCGGGCGGCATCCTCGCCGTAACGGCGCTCGATCGTCGCCAGGCCGGCATTGAGGCCGTTGACGATCTGGCCGCCGTTGCGTCCGGAGGCGCCCCAGCCCACCTGCGCGCCCTCGACCACGGTGACCTTGTAGCCCTTTTCGGCAAGATGAATGGCCGTGGACAGGCCCGAATACCCCGCGCCGACGATGCAGATGTCGGTTTCGATCCGGCCTTCCAGCATGACCGGATTGCGGATGATGTTGCGCGAGGCGGCGTAATAGCTCGTCGGGTAGCTGCCGTCCCCGGCGTAGGATTTCTGCTTCCGTGCCATCAGACGATTTCCAGATAGGCGCTGAATTCGTAATCCGTGACCTGCTCGGCGAAGCCGGCGATCTCCTGGCGCTTGCAGGCGATCAGCATGGAGCGAAGCACGGGATCGAAGATCTCGGCGGCGATCGGTCCGGCCTCGAAGGCGTCGACCGCCTGCCCCCAATCGGCAGGAATTTTGGGCAATTTCTCCGTCGCATAGGCTCGTCCCTCGACGGGCGCCGGCGGCTTCCATTTGTTGCGGATGCCTACGAGCGCCGCGCCGAGGATCGCGGCGATGACGAGATAGGGATTGGCGTCGGCGCCCGCGACGCGGTGCTCGATCCGCCGCGCCGCCGGATTGCCGCCCGGAATGCGGATTGCCGAGGTGCGGTTCTCGTAACCCCAGGAAATCGAGGTCGGCGCATGCGTGTCGGGCCGCAGCCGCCGGTAGGAATTGAAGTGCGGGGCGAACATGAGCGTCGTCTCGGCCATGCCGCGCAGGAGGCCGGCCACCGCATGCTTGAGCACGGCCGATCCCTCGTCGCTGCCGTCGTCGAAGACGTTGTCGCCTTCCTCGTCGAGCAGGCTGAAATGGATGTGCATGCCGTTGCCGGAACGGGTGCCGTAGGGTTTGGCCATGAAGGTCGCCGCGAGCCCGTGCTTGCGGGCGACCCCCTTGACGATGCGCTTGAAGAAGATCGCGTCATCCGCCGCCTTCAGCGGATCGTCGCTGTGCAGCAGATTGATCTCGAACTGGCCGATGCCGTTTTCGGCTATCGCCGCATCGGCCGGCACGTTCTGCCGCGCGCACTCCCTGTAGACGTCGGAGAAGAACTCGCCGAAATCGTCGAGCTCGTCGATCGAAAGGATCGCGTCGGAATCGAGCCGCTTGCCGGTATAGGGCGAGATCGGCGGGACGGCGCTGTCCGGCTCGGGATCGATGAGATAGAATTCCAGCTCCGTCGCCACCACCGGGCGCAGCCCCAGTTCGCGATATTCGCGCATGATCGCCGCGAGCGCCTGGCGCGGATCGGCAAGAAAGGGCCTGCCGTTCTCGACGAACAGCCAGAGCGGAACCAGCGCGCTCGGCCGCGACGTCCAGTTGACCGGCAGGGCCCCTCGCCCCGTGACGCCGCAGATGCCGTCGCGGTCGCCGGTCGCAAAGACCTGCGCGCTGCCGATGATGTCCTCACCCCAGACGTCGACGCCTACGATCGAGAGCGGCATGCGGATGCCGCCGCCGAGCACCTTCCTGGCCTGCTCCACCGGCACCCGCTTGCCGCGCATGATGCCGTTCAGGTCGCAAATCACCGCCTGGATACTTTCTATCGGGCCGTTCTGCTCAAGCCAGGACTGGAACACTTCCGGGTCGTCCGCATCGATTGACATATCGTATTTCTTTTTGTGATCACATTATCGGGAAATTGACATAGTTGCAGTTTTGAAGTCAAGCTGCCCCGGGTCGGTAGGATCGACTCGTTCCAACGCCCGCGTGCGGGAGGAATCGCCGTCTTGAAGACCCTTGCTCTGCCCGCCCTTGATCGGCCGGAAGGCATGACGACCCACGACTATGCCTTTGCGCGTCTCAGGCAGGCGATCATGGTGGGCGCCTTCCGGCCCGGAACCTCCGTCACCATACGCGGGCTCGCAAATGCGCTGGAGAGCAGCCCCACGCCGGTGCGCGAAGCACTGCGTCAGCTGACCTCGATCGGTGCCCTGCAATTTCTGGAGAACCGGCGGATCGTCGTGCCGCGAATCACGCCGGCGCGTTTCGAGGAGCTGATCTCGCTTCGTATCGCGCTTGAAAGCCACGCCGCGCGCAGGGCCGTCGCCCATCTCTCCGACCGGCAGATAGACCGCATCATCGCATTGGATGACGCGATCGAGGCCGCGATCCTGGCCGGACAGAAAGCGCAGGCGCTGATCGCCAATCAGGAATTTCACCGGCGGATCTATACGGCCAATCCCGATCAGGTCGTCATGCCGTTCGTAGAGAGCCTCTGGCTCCAGCTCGGGCCGATCCTCGGCATTGCCATGGAGCACGTCACGGAATTCTATGTCATCGACCGTCACCGTGAGGCCATCGAGGCCCTGAGACGGCGTGACGAGGACGCCGTGGCGCAAGCCATCGCCGCCGACATCCGCGAGGGCATCGGCGGCTTCGATCAGCAGGCGATCGGCAAGCTGCTCGCGCTTGCGCGGTGAATGAGGCCTTGCGTCTGCTCCAGTAGGGTAACCACCCTGATCTGCCCCTCACCCTAGCCCTCTCCGCGCGCGGGGAGAGGGGACACCCCTGTGTTCCGCTTCAGCCTCGATGGGTCAATACGGACTCGTCTCCTCTCCCCGCAAGCGGGGAGAGGGCTAGGGTGAGGGGCAGACCTCAAGACGCAACGCGACGCTCATCTGGCCCTTGACCACCTCTCCTGTCCCCTGCATATTGCTCAGATGTCAGACCAATTATGGTTCTTGGGAGAACCGGATGCCCCTGCAGGATAGAGCGATGCTCCTGCCCCTGCCGCCCGCAGACCGGGCGCAGCAGGTAATATCCGCTCTTGCCGATTTCATTCAAAGATCGGGGCTGAACCCCGGGGATCGCTTGCCTGCCGAGCGGGAAATGATGGCGGCGCTCGCCGTCGGCCGCTCCACCATTCGTGAGGTGCTGAGCCATTTCCAGGCGCTCGGCGTTGTCGAGGCGCGCAAGGGCAGCGGCACCTATCTCCTGCGCGCCATTTCCACCGCAACCATCCACATGCCGCTGGCGCTCGACACGGAGCACCTTCGCGACGCGCTGCTGCAGACGCTCGAAGTGCGGCGCGGCATCGAGGTCGAGGCCGGCATGGTCGCTTCGCGGCGCCGCACGGAGGCCGACCTCGTCAACATCGAAACGAAGCTCAACGAGATGGAGCGGGTCCATCTCGCCAAGGGAACCTCCGGCCCGGAAGACCTCGCCTTCCATCTTGCAATCTACGACGCGACCCACAATCCGCTCTTCAAGCAACTGCTCGAACAGATGCGCGAGGCCTTCGAACGCTTCTGGGACGAGCCCTTCGACCGCTCGGACTTCGCAAGGCGCTCCTTTCCCTTTCACCGAACGCTCTTCGATGCGATCGCGGCGCAGGACGCCGAGGCCGCGCGCGCGGAAACGCTGAAAATCCTCGCGGTCGTCGAGGAAGACATCAAGGAAATGTCCAAATGAACAACGGCCTCGATCCGTTCGAGAGAGCCTCCCTTATCGTCGCGCATGACGAAAGCAACGCTTTCGATGCAGTCGTACCGCCGATCGTGCAGACCTCGCTCTTCACCTTCAAGAACTATGACGAGATGGTCGCTTCCTATCGGGGCGAGCGCGTGCGGCCTATCTACACCCGCGGCCTCAACCCGACGGTCAGGCATTTCGAGGAGATGCTGGCGAAGCTCGAAGCCGCCGAAGACGCCATCGGTTTCGCAAGCGGCATGTCGGCGATCTCCTCCACAGTCCTCTCCTTCGTCGAGCCGGGCGACCGCATCGTCGCCGTGAAACATGTCTATCCCGATGCGTTCCGCCTCTTCGGCACGCATCTGAAGCGCATGCGTATCGAGGTCACCTATGTGGACGGGCGCGACGAAGAGGCGGTTGCCAGGGCGCTTCCAGGCGCCAAGCTCTTCTACATGGAAAGCCCGACAAGCTGGGTGATGGACGCGCACGATGTCGCAGCGCTTGCGGCTCTCGCACGCCGGCAGGGGATCGTCACGGTCATCGACAACAGCTGGGCCAGTCCGGTGTTTCAGCAGCCGGTCTCGCTCGGCGTCGACCTCGTCATTCACTCCGCATCGAAATATCTGAGCGGCCATAGCGATGTCGTCGCCGGCGTCGTCGCCGGGTCGAGCGACCTGATCGGCCGCATCCGTTCGGAAGCCTATCCCTATCTCGGCGGCAAGCTTTCGCCCTTCGACGCCTGGCTGCTGATCCGGGGCATGCGCACGCTGCCGGTGCGGATGAAGGCACATGAGCGCTCGGCGCTCGCGGTCGCCCGTCGTCTGGCCGAGCATCCGCTGGTCGAAACCGTCTGCCACCCGGGCCTCGGCAACCATCTGCCCCCCGGTCTCTCCGGCACCTCCGGACTTTTCTCCTTCATCTTCCGCGAAGGCGTCGACGTGCGCCGCTTCGCCGATCACCTGAAACTCTTCAAGCTCGGCGTCTCCTGGGGCGGCCACGAAAGCCTCATCGTGCCGGGCGAAGTCGTCCTGGCGCAGAAAGCCGAGCCCAATTCCGCGGCAGCCTTCGGCATTTCACCGCGGTCGGTACGGCTCCATGTCGGCCTGGAGGGAACGGAGGCCCTCTGGAGCGATCTCGAAACGGCGATGACAGCCGCTTCATCAGGCTGACGAACACGCAACCAGCGAGAACAAAGGGAACGATAAAATGAGGAAACTGATCACCACCACCCTGCTTGCCACGCTGATGGCCGGCAGCGCCCTTGCCGACACCAAGCTGAAGCTCGTCGAGGTCATCACCAGCCCCGAGCGCACCGAAACGCTGAAGTCGATCGTCGCCAAGTTCGAACAGGCGAACCCCGGCACGACCGTGGAGATCATTTCGCTGCCCTGGGGCGAAGCCTTCCAGAAATTCGCGACCATGGTCTCGGCCGGCGAAATCCCCGACGTCATGGAAATGCCGGACACCTGGCTGTCGCTCTACGCCAATAACGGCATGCTCGAAAGCCTCGAGCCCTATCTCGAAAAGTGGGAGCACACCCCCGGCCTCACAGAGCGCGCGCTCGAACTCGGCCGCGACGTCAACGACACCGCCTATATGCTGCCCTATGGCTTCTATCTCCGGGCGATGTTCTACAACAAGAAGCTGCTCTCCGAAGCGGGCGTCTCCGAACCGCCGAAGACGATGGACGACTTCGTCAAGGCTTCCGAGGCGGTCTCCAAGCTGCCGGGCAAATCGGGCTATTGCCTGCGCGGCGGTCCGGGCGGTCTCAACGGCTGGGTGATGTTCGGCGCGACCATGGCCGGCGACAACAAGTTCTTCAACGAGGACGGCACCTCGACGATGAACAGCGAGGGCTGGATCAAGGGCCTCACCTGGGTCATCGACCTCTACAAGAACGGCCTCGCCCCCAAGGATAGCGTCAACTGGGGCTTCAACGAGATCGTCGCCGGCTTCTACAGCGGCACCTGCGCCTTCCTCGACCAGGATCCGGACGCGTTGATCGCGATCGCCCAGCGCATGAAGCCGGAGGATTTCGGCGTCACCACCATGCCCAAGGGGCCGAGCGGCAAGGCCTTTACCACGATCGGCTTTGCCGGCTGGTCGATTCTTGCCGCCAGCCAGAACAAAGATCTCTCCTGGAAGCTGATCGAAACGCTGGAAGGCCCCGAAGGCAATATCGAGTGGAACAAGCGCACCGGCGCGCTGCCCGTCCATAAGTCGGCCGAGAAGGACCCCTTCTATGCGAGCCCGCAGTTCAAGGGCTGGTTCGACGAACTCGCCGACAAGGACGTCGTGCTGACGGTCATGCCGACCTATCTCGAAGAATTCGCCTTCTTCAAGGATTCGCTCGCCATCAAGACGACCCAGGAGGCCCTGCTCGGCGACATCACGCCGGAAGAGCTCGCCAATCAATGGGCCGACTACCTGACCAAGGCGCAGCAGAAGTACCTCGCAAGCAAGAAGTAACGCAGGCACCGGCGGCGGTCAGCCGCCGCCGGTCGTCCGACGCAGGAAAAGGCACGCCGATCGATAACGGCGGTCAAAAAGGGGAAATTTCGATCGATGGCCTATGCCGCACGCCATGACGGCCTGCCCGCAACCCGTCCGCCGCTGATGAAGCGGATCGCCGACGCCTCTGCGCCCTATCTCTATACCGCTCCGGCGCTCATCCTGATCGTTACGGTCATGCTCGTGCCTCTGGTGCTCGGCATCTCCTACGCTTTCCGCGACATCCAGCTGCTCAACCCCTTCTCCGGCGGTTTCGTCGGCCTCGATCACTTCCGTGCGCTCGCCCAGGACCAGGCATTCTTCCGTTCGCTGCGCAACACGCTCTGGTGGACCGGCGCCTCCGTGTTCCTGCAGTTCGCCTTCGGGCTCATCCTGGCACTCCTGCTCGACAAGCCATTCTATGGGCGTGCGGTTGCACAGGCGCTCGTCTTCCTGCCCTGGGCGGTGCCGAGTTTCCTGGCCGGCCTCAACTGGGCCTGGCTTTTCAACCCCGTCGTCGGTCCGCTGCCGCACTGGTTCTTCGCCCTCGGCATCATGAGCCAGCCGACCAACATTCTGTCCGATCCCCAGCTTGCCATGTGGGGACCGATCATTGCCAATATCTGGTGGGGTATCCCCTTTTTCGCGATCACACTGCTGGCAGCGCTCCAGGCGATCCCGCGCGACCTTTACGAGGCAGCGAGCATCGACGGCGCCGGCCCGGTGCAGCGTTTCCTTTCGATCACCCTTCCCTTCCTGGCGCCCACGATCGCGATCACCATTCTGCTGCGTACGGTCTGGATCTCCAATTTCGCCGATCTCATCATCGTCATGACAAATGGCGGGCCGGCGGACCGAACCCAGATCGTCGCAAGCTACATCTTCACCCAGGCGTTCAAGCGGCTGGATTTCGGTTATGCCTCGGCGATCGCGCTGGTGCTGCTGGCGCTGCTCCTCGCCTATTCATTGCTGATCGTGATCCTGCGGCAGTGGCTCCTGAGCAAGGATTGAGACCATGCGCGCCAAACAAGCATTTCTGACCATTGCGCATCGCCTGGCGATCCTCGCTTATATCGCCTTCGCGCTCTTCCCGCTCTTCTGGCTGCTCAAGGTCGCCGTCACGCCGAACGATCTCCTCTATTCGGAGGGCATTCGTCTCTGGCCGTCGCGGGCGAGCCTCGAACACTTCGACTTCGTGCTGCGGCACAGCGCCTTCCCGGTGTTCTTCCGCAACAGCCTGATCGTTTCCGGGTCGACCGCCGTCATCGTCACCATCCTCGCCTCGCTCTCCGGCTACGCGCTCTCGCGCTTCCGGTTCCGCGGCAAATACTGGCTTGTCACGCTGATGCTGCTGACGCAGATGTTTCCTCTGGTGATGCTGGTCGCGCCGATCTTCAAGATCCTCTCGCCGCTGGGGCTGACCAACAGCCTCACCGGTCTCGTCGTCGTCTACACCGCCTTCAACGTTCCCTTCGCGACATTCCTGATGCAGTCCTTCTTCGACGGCATTCCGAAGGACCTGGAAGAGGCGGCGATGATCGACGGCGCGACGCAGTTCGTCGCCTTCCGCCAGATCATCCTGCCGCTGACGCTGCCCGGAATCGCCGCGACCCTCGGCTTCGTCTTCACCGCCGCCTGGAGCGAACTGCTCTTCTCGCTGATGCTGATCTCCGGCAACGCGCAGGCGACCTTCCCGGTCGGGCTCCTGTCCTTCGTTTCGAAATTCTCGGTCGACTTCGGGCAGATGATGGCCGCCGGCGTGCTGGCGCTGATACCGGCCTGCCTCTTCTTCCTCCTCATTCAACGCTATCTCGTCCAGGGCCTCACGGCCGGCGCGGTGAAAGGCTGAAACGCAATGGCTTCCATCGACATCGCCAACATCAAGAAGTCCTACGGTACCCACCCGGTGCTGCACGACGTCGACCTCAAGATCAGCGACGGCGAATTCGTCGTGCTCGTCGGTCCCTCCGGCTGCGGCAAGTCCACCCTTCTGCGCATGATCGCCGGGCTCGAGAGCGTGACCGGCGGCGAGATCCGCATCGCCGGCAGGCGGGTCAACGAACTCGCCCCGAAGGACCGCGACATCGCCATGGTGTTCCAGTCCTACGCGCTCTACCCGCATATGTCGGTCGCGAAAAACATGAGCTACAGCCTGAGGCTCCGCAAGACGGCCAAGGATAGGATAACGACGGTCGTTGCTGGCGCCGCTGCCAAGCTCGGCCTCGACCCGTTGCTCGATCGCCGCCCCAAGGCGCTCTCCGGCGGCCAACGCCAGCGCGTCGCCATGGGTCGCGCCATCGTGCGCGAGCCGAAGGCGTTTCTCTTCGACGAACCGCTCTCCAATCTCGATGCGCGCCTGCGCGAGCAGATGCGCGCCGAGATCAAGAAACTGCACAAGGATCTGGGCGCCACCTCCATCTATGTAACGCACGATCAGATCGAGGCGATGACGCTGGCGGACCGGATCGTCGCCATGAACGGCGGCGTGGTCCAGCAGGTCGGAAGCCCGCTCGATCTCTACGACCGTCCGGCCAATCTTTTCGTCGCCGGCTTCATCGGCTCGCCGGGCATGAACTTCTTCGAAGGTACCTACCACGCGGGCGACGCGCCGCGCTTCGAGATGTCGGATGAGATCGGCATCCCGCTCGACGCGGCCGCGCCCCTTTCGAATAACGCAAAGGTGACGCTCGGCATCCGTCCCGAACATGTCGTGCTTGCCGGCCACGGCCCGGAGACGCTGCTTGCCGGCGTCGATCTCGTCGAGCCGACGGGCTTCGGCATCATCCTGCATCTCTCGCTCGGGCGGGCGCCCTTCAAGGTCTTCACCAACGACCGGTCGTTCCTGACGGCGTCCGGCACGATCCCCGTCCACTTCCCCGCCCACCACCTGCATTTCTTCGATGCGGAGGGCAAGCGCGTCTGACGCACGCGCCGAATGGCGGCCCGCAGGTTCAGGCTTAGCCAGAAGGAGCAATTGACTTCTCTACGACAAGGACTAGCTTCTTTCCTGTCGCACGTATCAACCGCCCCGGCGCACCATTCCTTAAGAGAAGCAAGCACCGCCAAAGCAGATTTGACGATAGCCTTCCTTGCCCCGCGCCGGGCGAAATTGAGGAAGTATCATGCGAATTGCACTTGCTGCCCTGTCTTTTTCGGCACTCTCGCTCTGTCCGGTCGCCGGGCTTGCCCAGGAGGGCGATGCCGAGGCCGGCGCCACCGTCTTCAAGAAATGCGCCACCTGTCACGTGATCGACAAGGACCAGAACAAGGTCGGTCCTTCGCTGCAAGGCGTCATCGGCCGGACGGCCGGCACCCATGCTGACTTCAAATATTCGCAAGCCATGATCGATGCGGGCAAGGGTGGTCTCGTCTGGGACGAGGCGACGCTCGCCGAGTATCTCCATAACCCCAGGGCCATGGTCAAAGGCACCAAGATGGTATTTCCCGGCCTCAAGAAGGACGAGGAGATTGCCAATGTGATCGCCTACCTGAAGCAGCATCCCAAATAGGAATACTTGCGGGAAGCGAGAATTCGATCTCGTCCCGATGATTTGCCAGTATTTTCCGTTCGTGCAATAATTGTGATCGGAACTCTGCGATTGCGTATTCGTCTCACGGCCGATCACGGCGGGGGAGGGTCAGGGAATGGCGGTGGTAGTAATTCTGGTTCTGCTGGCCGTCGGCTCGGTGTTGTTCCATTTGCTTAGTCCCTGGTGGTGGACCCCGATCGCCTCCAATTGGAATTACATCGACAATACCATCACCATCACCTTCTGGATCACCGGCATCGCCTTCACCGCCGTGGTCCTGTTCATGGCCTATTGCATCCTGCGTTTCCGCCACCGACCCGGCAATACCGCCGCTTACGAGCCCGAGAACAGGCGGCTCGAAGGCTGGCTCGCGACGGGCACGACCTTCGGTGTCGCGGCGATGCTGGCGCCGGGCCTCTTCGTCTGGAACCAGTTCGTCACCGTCCCGCAGGATGCGACCGAAGTCGAGGTGATCGGCCAGCAATGGCTGTGGAGCTTCCGGCTGCCCGGCGCGGACGGTAAGCTGGGCACGACGGAAGCGCGCGATATCGCCCCCGAAAACGCGCTCGGGGTCAATCGGGACGACGCCGCCGGGCAGGACGACATCATCATCGAAGGCGGCGAGCTTCACCTGCCGGTCGGCAAGCCGGTCAAGATGCTGCTTAGGTCGGTCGACGTCCTGCACGATTTCTACGTCCCCGAATTCCGCGCGAAGATGGACATGGTGCCCGGCATGGTCACCTATTTCTGGTTGACGCCGACGCGGACCGGAACCTTCGAGATACTCTGCGCGGAACTCTGCGGCGTCGGGCACCCGCAGATGCGCGGTACCGTCGTGGTCGACACCGAAGAAGACTACCAGGCCTGGCTCGCCGAGCAGCAGACCTTTTCGCAACTGTCCGCATCATCGGAAACAAGAGCAATTCCAGGAAAAGCGTGTAGCGGCTTTTCGTCCGGAGTTGCGATCGAACAAGGAACCGGAGCATTCGCGCTTTTTGAAGAAGAGCGAGAATGCTTCGGCCCGGCGGCGACCACGGTCGCCGCCTCAGCGGCGCAGTAGGAGGTGCCGTGAAGTAGCCCCTGGGGAGGAGATATGATGGTCGACGTCCGGTCCGGTATTGGCGAGGCACTTCCGCCTCCCGAAGTCGAGGATGTTGAGCTTTACCATCCGCATAGCTGGTGGACGCGCTATGTCTTCAGCCAGGATGCGAAAATCATCGCCATTCAATACGGCACGACGGCGATCGCCATCGGAATGGTGGCGCTGGTGCTGTCCTGGCTGATCCGATTGCAACTCGGTTTTCCCGGAACATTCGAGCTGATCGATGCCGAGCGCTACTATCAGTTCATCACCATGCACGGAATGATCATGGTGATCTACCTGCTCACCGCCCTCTTCCTCGGCGGCTTCGGCAACTATCTGATCCCGCTGATGGTCGGCGCGCGCGACATGGTGTTTCCCTACGCCAACATGCTCAGCTACTGGATCTATCTGCTCGCCGTGATCGTCCTGGCCGCAAGCTTCTTCACCCCCGGAGGACCGACCGGCGCCGGCTGGACCCTCTATCCGCCGCAGGCCGTCCTTTCCGGCACGCCCGGCGGCAGGGACTGGGGCATCGTCATGATGCTCTCGTCGCTGATCATCTTCGTCATCGGCTTCACCATGGGTGGCCTCAACTATGTCGTGACGGTTCTCCAGGGCCGCGCACGCGGCATGACGCTGATGCGGCTGCCGCTGACCGTCTGGGGCATCTTCACCGCGACGGTGATGGCGCTGCTTGCCTTCCCTGCCCTTTTCGTCGCCTGCGTCATGATGCTCTTCGACCGGCTGCTCGGCACGAGCTTCTTCATGCCGGCGATCGTCGAGATGGGCGAGCAGCTGCAATATGGCGGCGGCAGCCCGATTCTCTTCCAGCACCTGTTCTGGTTCTTCGGCCACCCCGAAGTCTACATCGTCGCGCTGCCCGCCTTCGGCATCGTCTCCGATCTCATCAGCACCCATGCCCGCAAGAACATCTTCGGCTACCGCATGATGGTCTGGGCGATCGTCATCATCGGCGGCCTCTCCTTCATCGTCTGGGCGCACCACATGTATGTCAGCGGCATGAACCCGTATTTCGGCTTCTTCTTCGCCACGACCACGCTGATCATCGCGGTGCCGACGGCGATCAAGGTCTATAACTGGGTCCTCACCCTCTGGCGCGGCAATATCCATCTGACCCTGCCGATGCTCTTCGCCCTCGCCTTCATCGTCACCTTCGTCAATGGCGGGCTGACGGGTCTCTTCCTCGGCAATGTCGTCGTCGACGTGCCGCTCTCCGATACGATGTTCGTTGTCGCGCATTTCCACATGGTCATGGGCGTGGCGCCGATCATGGTGATCTTCGGCGCCATCTATCACTGGTATCCGAAGATCACCGGGCGCATGCTCAACGAGGCGATGGGCCAGATCCATTTCTGGGTCACCTTCATCGGCGCCTACGCCATCTTCTTTCCGATGCATTATCTCGGCCTCATCGGCGTCCCGCGCCGCTATCACGAGCTCGGCGAGGCAGCTTTCGTGACGGCTTCGATCGCCGAGCTCAACGCCTTCATCAGCGTCATGGCGTTTCTCGTCGGCGCTGCGCAGATCCTGTTCCTCTTTAATCTCGCCTGGAGCCTGCGCCATGGCCGGGAGGCCGGGGGCAATCCCTGGCGCGCGACGACGCTCGAATGGCAGACGCCCGAGACGCCGCCGCCTCACGGTAACTGGGGCGATGAACTGCCCGTCGTCTATCGCTGGGCCTATGACTACAGCGTCCCCGGCGCGCCGGAAGATTTCATCCCGCAGAACCAGCCGACGCCCGGCCGCCTCAGTCACGAGTCCGTCTCATGAGCATCGCCGCCTTCTTTCTGGCGGCGATCGCCGCCATCGTCGTCTGGTGGCTCGCAGGGCAACGCCTGACATCGCGCCCCTGGCTCGAGGTCGGTCACTTCCACGACCGCCGGGGCGCAACGCGTTTGCCGCCGGCGAAAATCGGCCTCGGCGTATTTCTCACCGTCGTCGGTGCGCTGTTTTCACTTGCGATCAGCGCCTATTTCATGCGCATGGCGTCATCCGACTGGGGCGCGCTGCCTTTGCCCGGCCTTCTCTGGCTCAATACGGGCATCCTCGCCGCCGGCAGCATCACCCTGCACTGGACCAGGGTCGAGGCAGAGCGGCGGAACGACGAGGCAGCTCGGATCGGTCTCCTGGCGGCGCTCGCCCTTGGCCTCGCTTTCCTCGTGGGTCAGCTCTTCGCCTGGCGTGCGCTGTCGGACGCCGGATATTTCCTGGCCGGGAATCCGGCCAACAGCTTCTTCTATCTGCTTACGGGCATGCACGGCCTGCACATCATCGGGGGGCTTTTTGCTCTCGGCCGGGTAACCGCACATGCCTCGCAAACACCGCTCGAAAACAGAACGCGCCTGTCGATCGAGCTTTGCGCCATCTACTGGCATTTCATGCTGATCGTCTGGCTGGTTCTCTTCGCTCTTTTTGCCGGCTGGGCCAGCGGCGTGATCGATTTCTGCCGCCAACTGCTGACATAGGAACCGTTGAACATGTCTGCACCGATGAAGAAGCCCGCAGCAGAAACGCTCCCGCGCCCCGCCGGTCTGGCCGGGCTCGCGTCGGACTGGGCCTCCGACCAGCGCACCTTCAAGGATGTCTCCTGGGGAAAGGCCATGATGTGGATCTTTCTCCTCAGCGACACCTTCGTCTTCGGCTGCTTCCTGCTTGCCTACATGTCGGCGCGGATGTCCACCGCCGTTCCATGGCCCAATCCGAGCGAGGTCTTCGCGCTCGAAATCGGCGGAACGCACATGCCGCTGATCCTCATCGCCATCATGACCTTCGTTCTCATTTCGAGCAGCGGCACCATGGCCATGGCCGTCAATTACGGTTACCGCCGCGACCGGCGGAAGACCGCGGCGCTCATGCTTCTGACGGCGCTTTTCGGCGCCACCTTCGTGGGCATGCAGGCGTTCGAATGGTCGAAGCTGATCGCCGAGGGTGTGCGGCCCTGGGGCAACCCCTGGGGAGCCGCTCAATTCGGCTCTTCCTTCTTCATGATCACCGGCTTTCACGGGACCCACGTCACCTTCGGCGTGATCTTCCTGCTGATCGTCGCCCGCAAGGTCTGGCGCGGCGATTTTGAAACGGAGCGGCGCGGCTTCTTCACCAGCCGCAAGGGGCGCTACGAGATCGTCGAGATAACCGGCCTCTACTGGCACTTCGTCGACCTGGTCTGGGTCTTCATCTTCGCATTCTTCTATCTTTGGTGAGGGAGGGCATCGTGGCTCACGCGGAAATACATCCGGCACAACCTGCGGTCGCCCATACGGAGCACCAGCAGCACCCGATCAAGCTCTACCTCCTGGTCTGGGGGCTGCTCTTCGTCCTCAGCGCTCTTTCATACCTCGTCGATTACTTCGGCCTGCAGGGCTATCTCCGCTGGTCGCTGATCCTCATCTTCATGATGCTGAAGGCGGGCCTCATCGTGGCCGTGTTCATGCATATGGCGTGGGAACGCCTGGCGCTGATCTACGCGATCATTCTGCCCCCGCTGCTGGTGCTCGTCTTCGTGGCGCTGATGGTGTCGGAATCGAACTATGTCCTCTTCACGCGCCTCACCTTCTTCGGTGGCGGCGAGTAAAGGCGGCTGCCGAAAGGTCGCGTTTCGGCGGCGCGTCCGCCTGCCGCCTCCCTGTTCGAGGAAAAACCTGTTCCTCGCCGCCCCGCAGGGTGTATTTTCTCGCTATATCAGCTAGATGAGCATCCTCGCGGCCGCGACCGTCCCCGCCCGCCGCCCGCAACATTCTGGTCGTGCAGCACGACGATTATGTCGTAGACAGGCTCAACTCGCGGCGCGGCAGGCTCTAATATCCGGCTTCAAAACCAAACCAGGGTCGCATCAATGGCAGAGTTTCCGGAAAAGGCGAAGGTCGTAATCGTAGGACTGGGTGGCATCGTCGGCGCATCGATCGCCCACCACCTCATCGAGCGTGGCTGGGACGATATCGTCGGCATCGACAAGTCGGGCATCCCGACGGATATCGGCTCTACGGCACATGCATCCGACTTCTGCTACACCACAAGCCACGACTATCTCTCGGTCTGGACGACGCAGTATTCGATCGACTTCTTCGAGAAGATGGGTCACTACGCCCGGATCGGCGGGCTGGAAGTCGCACGCACCGGCGACCACGTCTGGATGGAGGAGATCAAGCGCAAGCTTTCCTCCGCCAAGGCCTTCGGCACCCGCGCACACTATGTCTCGCCGGCCGAAATCAAGAAGCTGTTCCCGCTGATCGAGGAAGATCAGGTGATGGGCGGCATGTTCGATCCGGATGCCGGCCTCGTCATCCCGCGCTCGCAGACGGTGGCCGGCAAGCTGGTCGATGCGGCGGAAAAGTCCGGCAAGCTGCAGATATTCGGCAATACGCCGGCAACTGCGCTGCTCGTCGAAAACGGCCGTATCAAGGGCGTCGTCACACATCGCGGTACGATCATGGCCGACCATGTCGTCGTCTGCGCCGGCATCTGGGGTCGCCTGATCGCTGAAATGGTCGGCGAGGACCTGCCTGTCATGCCGGTCGATCATCCGCTCACCTTCTTCGGCCCCTACAACGAATTCGAAGGCACCGGCAAGGAAATCGGCTTCCCGCTGCTGCGCGATCAGGGCAACTCGGCCTATATGCGCGACACCGGCGACCCGAGGACCACCGAGGGCGGCCAGATCGAATGGGGCTATTACGAAACCGACAATCCGCGCCTCTGCCATCCGCGCGACATCCTCGAAAAGCACGAGGCACGCCTGTCGCCTTCGCAGCGCGACCTCGATATGGAGCAGATCATCGAGCCGCTCGAGCGCGCCATGGAACTTACGCCGATCCTCGGCGAGCTCGGCTATAACGAGGGCCACTCCTTCAACGGCCTGCTGCAGGTATCGGCCGCCGGCGGCCCCTCCTGCGGCGAGAGCCAGAAGGTACGCGGCCTCTGGTACTGCGTCGCCATCTGGGTGAAGGACGGACCGGCCTACGGCAAGCTGATCGCCGACTGGATGACGGACGGGCGTACCCATACCGACCACGCCTCGATCGACTACGCGCGCTTCTACCCGCACCAGCTCGAAGAGAAGTTCATCGAAGGCCGCTGCTTCGAGGCGGCGCAGAAGATCTACTTCCCGGCCGTGCATCCGCGCGAGCCCTATGCGAGCGGCCGCAACGTCAAGCGCTCGCCCTTCTACGAGCGCGAGAAGGAGCTCGGCGGCTACTTCATGGAACTCGGCGGCTGGGAGCGCGCCCACGGCTATGCCGCCAACGAGCACCTGCTCGAAAAATACGGCAACCGCATTCCGGTTCGCGAGAACGAGTGGGACAACCGCCACTTCTGGCGCGTTTCCAACGCCGAGCATCTGGCGATGAGCGAGGATTGCGGCATCGTCAACCTCTCGCACTTCCACATGGTGGATATCGAAGGGCCGGACCATGTGGAGCTTCTCGAGTGGCTTTGCGCCGCCAAGATCGGCGGAGACGGCAATATCGGCAAGGGCATCTACACCCACTTCCTCGATGACGAGGGCATGGTGCGGGCCGACTTCACCGTCTTCCGCATGAGCGACCGCTGCCGCCTCGTGAACGGTGCCGATGCCGGCCCGCGTGACTTCCACTATATGCGCCGTGTCGCGGAAGACCGGGGGCTCGACGTCACCATCACCGACGTTTCGGAGAAGTTCGTCACCATCGGCATCTGGGGCCCGAATGCCCGCGAAACGCTGAAGAAGGTCGTGGCGGAACCGGCCGGCCTCGATCCGGAGAATTTCCCCTTCGCCGCGATCAAGCAGATCGAGATCGCCGGCAGGCCCGTCTCCGCCTTCCGCATCTCCTATGTCGGCGAGCAGGGCTGGGAACTGCACATGAAATACGAGGACGGCCTGGCCGTCTGGGATGCGCTGCGCGCCACGGGCGTCATGGCCTTCGGCGTCGAGACCTACGCGAACTCGCGCCGGATGGAAAAGAGCCTCCGCCTGCAGAACGCGGATCTTCTCACCCACTACAATCTTATCGAGGCGGACCTTGCCCGTCCGAAGGTCAAGGAAGCGGACTTCCGCGGCAAGGCGAAGCATATGGAGTACAAGGCGCGCGAGCACCAGCCCGCCATGCTCTGCACGCTCCTCATGACCGAGAACACCGACAGGAACGGGGTGAAGCGTTATCCCGTCGGCAACCTGCCGGTCATGGACCCGGAGACCGGCGAGGTGCTGGTCGACGAACTCGGCCGCCGCTCCTACACCACCTCCATCGCCTACGGCCCGACGATCGGGAAGAACATCGCGCTCGCCTATCTGCCCTGGTCCTACTGCCAGGTCGGCCGCAAGCTCAATGTCGAGTATTTTGCCGAGACCTATCCGGTCGAGGTTGCCGGCGTCGGCTACAAGCCGCTCTACGACCCGGAGAACCTGAAGCCGCGGACGTAACCGGGCCGGAGAACCTGCCCGTGGTTTCAGGCCGATCCGGCGGGAAACCACGTGGAAGCTCTGGCCGGGTTTGTCGGCATGTTTCCTTGTTCGTAGTCGATCAAAGGACGAAAACATGCAGCATAAGACGCGCGGCGCTGTAGGAGAGTTTTCGGAGGACTGCAATCTCTCCACCCTCATCCCTGTGCTCGTCACAGGGATGAAAGCAGCGCCGCGTCTGCGGCGCGGGAAGCGTTCTTTCAGCCCAAGGACTTGGTCTGGCTGGATTCCCGCGACGAGCACAGGAATGAGGGACCGAGATGTGCGGCTCCTACAACTTTCGCTTGCGAATATGCGAGGGAAGAGTCAACCTGTGACGCCGATCAGCTTTACCCCCGGCACGTCGCCCGCGTTCGAAGAGCCGCGCCACGGGCTCTTACGCCGGCATTTCGATCTGTATCTTCACGTCCGTGGGGCGCGCCTCGACGGCGCGGTCGAAGGCGGCGATACTCTCGTCGAACGGAATGGTAGCAGAGATCAGCGGTTTCAAATCGACCTTGCCGGAGGCGATCAGTTCGATGGCGCGGTCGTAGACATTGGCATAGCGAAACACGGTCTCGATCCGCAGCTCCTTGGCCTGCATACCGACGATGTCGAAGGGGACGGGGTCGACGGGCATGCCGACGAGCACGACGGTTCCGCCAGGACGCGCAAGACCCGGAAGAGCAAGGATTGCGGGTGCGGCCCCGGAGCACTCGAAGACCACATGCCGCCCCCAGTCGCCCGTCGCTTGCGCGAGAGCCTCGGATGCCGCCTGCTGGCGGACATTGATTGTCTCGATACCTTCATAGGCGCCGATGACATCCAGTTTCGGCTGCGCGAGGTCAGCCACATAGACCTTGGAGCATCCCCCCGCGAGCGCAGCCAGTGCCGTCATCATGCCGATCGGACCGGCCCCCATGACGACGCCGACATCCCCCGGCTTGATGCCCGCGCGAAGGGCGGCCTGCACGCCGATCGCGAACGGCTCGACCATCGCCCCTTCCGCGAAGGACACGTGGTCGGGGAGGCGATAGGTGAAGGCCGCCGGATGAACGACCTCGGGCGTCAGGCATCCATGGACCGGCGGCGTGGCCCAGAACCGTACGGACGGATCGACATTGTAGATGCCGAGCTTGGATGACCGGGAGGAGAGGTCCGGAATTCCGGGCTCCATGCAGACACGGTCACCCTTCTTCAGATGCCGGACTTCCGAGCCGACCTCCAGGACGACGCCCGCGGCCTCGTGACCCAGTATCATCGGTTCGTTGACGACAAAGGGCCCGATCTTTCCATGGGTATAATAGTGGACATCGGAGCCACAAACGCCGACGGTGCGGATTCCGATCAGCACGTCGGCGGGCGACAGATCCCGCCTGACCGGAATGTCGCGCAGCGACAATTGTCCCTTCTTTTCAAGTACAAGCGCTTTTGCCACTACCCGTTCTCCTCGTACAATAAGTTGCCGTTTACTGCCCTGGATCGAGATGGTTTTTGGGCCCGTGCCGCCTCTGCAGCAATCCGGAAGACCCGCGCAGCGATTTCCGTCAGCAATTCCATCAAGGCAGAAGAGCTAGTGTGTTTTTGCGATTCGATGAAGAGAAGAACGCCCGGCGAAGCTTATTTGCCGATGCAGAACATCTCACGAGGTGGTGGGGACGGTCGACCCTGACGGAAGGATCGAAACCGAAACCATCATCGGACCGATGGATCATGAAAATGCGACCCCGGCATGACATCCGCCGGGATGGGGCAGACATAGGATTTCCCGTCCGTCTTCTCCAGCCATTCCGCCCTGGCGGCGGCAAGCAGGTCCGGCGAAGTCATCAGCGACAGACCCGTCGTGGCGAGCGTCTTGGCGGCATGCGCCATGGCCTTGTGGGCGATCGGGCTTTTGCCCTGCGCAACGACCTGCCAGGTATGCGGGTTGGTGCCGATCGCCCATGCCGGCGCCCAGCACTGCGCCGTCGGCGTCACCCAGCTGACATCGCCGACATCGGTCGAGCCGGCACGGAAGTGTGAATGGCCTTCGAATTCGCGCAGGCCGAGATGCAGTGGTGACGATCCATCGACATTGGCGTTGGAGAAGACGTCGCGCTTCATCTGGTAGAGGCGGATGCTGCTTTTGATTGCCTCTTGCGAGAACGTCTCCTGAATGGATCGGGCGAATGCGACGTCGGCCTCGTCGAAGGCGATCGGGCCGAGCGCCACCATATTGTCATGCATGGCAGTCTCGATCGTGATATTGGGCAGGAGGTTGGTCGAGGCCGTATCGAAGACGATTTCCACCTCCGTCTCGGTCATCATGGCTGCGCCACGCGCCACCTTCTCGACGCGGCTGGCGAGATCCAGCGCCTGAAGCATTTCCGGCGCGCGGATCAGGTAGAGCACTTCGGCGTTCGCCTGCACGACATTCGCCGCCCTGCCCCCGGTATCGGTGATTGCATAGTGCACCCGGCAATCCGGCGGCATGTGCTCGCGCAGAAAGTTGACGCCGACATTCATGAGTTCGACAGCGTCGAGTGCCGAACGGCCGAGATGGGCTGCGTTCGCGGCGTGCGCGGCCACGCCCTTGAAGCGGTAGAAATATTCGAGAACGGCAAGATTGTTGGTGGAGCGCACTCCGTTGAACGGTGCCGGATGCCAGGTAAGCGCTGCGTCGACGTCGTCGAACAGGCCGGCACGCACCATGAAGGTCTTCCCGGAGCCGCCCTCCTCGCCGGGACAGCCGTAATAGCGCACCGTCCCGGGCAGATTGTGGGCCTTCAGATGCCGGGCGAGTGCGATTGCCGCCATCAGCGAACCGACGCCGAGCAGGTTATGGCCGCAGCCATGGCCACTGGCGCCTTCGACAAGCGGCTTCGCCTCGGCAATCCCGGCCGTCTGGCTCATGCTGGCGAGTGCATCGAATTCCCCCAGAAAGGCAATCACCGGCTTGCCGCTGCCGGACTCGCCGATGAAGGCCGTGCCCATGCCCGCCACGCCGCGCCGAACGGAAAAATCATTGTCTTCGAGAGCCTTGGCAAGCAGCGCGGCCGAGCGTTGCTCCTCGAATTTCAGCTCGGCGAAATCCCAGATGCTGTCGCTCAAGCGGGTAAACTCCGGTTTCATCGATTCGATCGCCGTGGCGATCGAGATCACGTCCTCTCGGTTCATGACATGTCCTCGCATTTCGAAGGGCGGGCGCAGGAGATCGCCCCGGCGCCTGCAGCGCTGCGCGTCTCTTCAGACACGCAAAGGTCGCTTCGCCGGGTCGGTCCGATGGGTGATGGATTGGCCGGGTCGGTGTTCTGCCGCCCGGCGCAGGCGATCAGGGGGCTCAGTCGGCGACCGACACCTCCCAAAGGCGGGCGTTCGACTGCCAGACCGGCTGGCCCTTCAGCTTCCTGGTCGCGCCCCAGACATCGACCATGTCGTAAAGGAAGATGCCCGGCATTTCCTTCAGCATGAGCTCGTGGAACTCGTCGAAGATCTTCTGGCGCTTGCCCTGATCAGCCTCGGCATAGGCTGCGTTCATCAGTTCTATAGCCTTCGGATCGTCCCACATCAGGGAAGCGTTCTCGTCCTTGTCGCCAACGTAGAAGGAATACATCAGGGCGGGGTCGAGACGCGGCGCGACCGACTGCGAAATGACCTGGTAATTGCCGGAACGGCGGCGGTCGACCTGAGTTGCGTAATCCAGAACCTCGATCTGTACGTTGAGGCCGGCCTGCTGCATCATCGCCTGCGCCATGACGGCGGCCGGGAAGCTCGGCACATTGCCGCGCTTGTTGGCGATGATCGAGATCGGCTCGCCGTTGTAGCCCGCATCCGCCAGCTCCTTCTTGGCGGCCTCGATGTCATAGGGAAGACGCTTCTTCTGCGTTTCGCTGAAATAGACCGAGTCCTGCGACACCATCGAGCCGTTCGCCTCGCCCGTGCCGTTGGAGGCCGCAGCAACGAGCTGATCCAGATCGAGCGCCATCGCCATGGCGCGGCGCACGCCCGGATTGCTCAGGACCTTGTCGCGGGTCTGAATGTAGAAGAGGTTCTTGCCGTTATTGCGCGCGACGATCAATTGCATCGTTTCGCTCGACTGGAATTCGGGAATGAGATCCGGCGAGATTTCCGCCGTGTCGAGCACACCGGATTCCAGACCTGCCTTCACGGTCGAGGCATCCGGAATGACCATGAACTTGACACCGTCTGCAAGGGGCCGCTTCGAACCGACCATGCCATCCGGCTTTCCTTCGTTTGCCGGCGATACATAATCCGGGAATTTCTCGAGATGGATGTACTCGCCTTTCTTCCATTCCCCCCACATGAAGGGGCCGGTCCCGATCGGCTGGACGAAGCTGCCGTCGGCAGCGACCGATTCAGGCGAAATCATGCCGGTAAAGCCGCATTCGGGACGCGACATCAGGCCAAGGAAAACGGCCGACGGCTTTGCGAGCGTGATCTCGACGGTTGCCGCATCTGTGGCCTTGACGCCGGCGACAGGCGCGGCCCCGCCTTCTGCGAAATCTTTCAGGCAGGTCCACTTCGTCTCGGGCTTGAGGTAGCGCGTCCAGTTCCACACCACGTCGTCGGCCGTCATCGGTCTGCCGTTGTGGAATTTCACGTCGGTGCGCAGCTTGAACGTATAGGTCAGCCCATCGGCCGACATCTCGAAGCTCTTGGCTAGGAGCGGCTTCACTTCGCCGACATTGTTGTAGCCGACGAGGCCTTCGACGATGTGCAGGATGATGCTGTCGGTATTGCCGTCGCGGTTGACGCCCGGATTGTTGCTGCGCAGATCGGAGCTCTGCGCGATCGTGATGTCGCGTGCTGCTGCCATATTGGCCGTGGCGAGCAGTGCGGCGCCCGCAAGAAGAAGCTTTTTCATTGTTCTACCCTCTTTATTGATCGTTATGAGTGGAATCCGTCCCAGCAGGCACGCGAGAGCCTGCCGATCGTCTCGAGCGCCATCGTGTAACCCGGTGTGCCGTCCGGCATGACCTGCGGCACTTCGTCGGTATAGGCGGAGATGATGTAGAAGGGGGCGCCGTCGCGATAGACGATGCCGGCATTCATGCGACCGCGCTTGCCCGTGCCGCCCTTGTGCGCAACCACCGTGCCGAACGGCAGGCGCGACGGAATGGCATAGCGCAGGATCTGGTTCTTCAGCGTCTGCAGGGCATAGGCGCACAACTGCGGCGATGTGCCGAGCTTCGCGATCGCGTCGGGAGAGGTCTGCGCGTCCAGGATCGTCTGCAACAGGAAGGCCTGGTCGCGGGCTGTCGTGGTCGTGACCGAGGTCAGCGAATGGTCCGGCGGCAGGGCCAGCGGCGGAATGAGGAAGCGATGATGCGTACCGTGCATGCCGATCGATTTGCAGTAGCTGTCCACTTCCTCCAGCGTCAGACGCTCGAACACCATCTTAGTGCAGACATTGTCGCTCAGCACCATCATACCGGTTATCGCGTCGCGCAACGAAATCACGATCCCGGGCGTCAGATACCGGAACATGCCGCTGGCGACTTCCTCGGCAAAGCGGGCTTCGTAAGTGATGGGCTCGTCGAGATCCAGCCGCCCCTCGTGCACCGCCTTCAGCGCCGCCATCATGATCGAGGTCTTGCGCGTGCTGGCAGAAGGCGTTTCCTCGTCGGCCCCGCGTTCGATCGTCTCTCCGGTCCTGAGGTTGTGCACAACGAAGCGTGACACGAAAGGCTGCGCCTCGCAGATCTCCGCAAGCCTTTCCTTCACCGGGCCAGAATCGGTTAGCCTATCCACATCAATTCTCCAGACGCCATTTGAGTGTCACGCCGCCCTTTTCGTTCTGGTCGAGGGCGGGAATGGCCGAGAGAAGCCGGCGCGTATAGGCTTCCTTCGGACTGTCGAAAATCGTGTCGCGATCTCCCTCCTCGATGATCCGGCCGTCCTGCATGACGACGACGCGGTCGGCCACCTGTTCGACGACGCCGAGGTCGTGACTGATGAATAGGCAGGAAAAGCCGTAGCGTTTCTGCAGATCCGAGAAGAGATCGAGGACCTGCGCCCTGACCGTCACGTCGAGCGCGGATACCGGTTCGTCCGCGATCAGGAAGCGCGGGCGCCGCGCGATCGCACGCGCAATGGCGACGCGTTGGCGCTGACCTCCGGAGAGTTCGTGCGCATAGCGGCCGGCATAGTCGACCCCGAGGCCGACTTCCTCCAGCGTTTCCAGGGTACGCTTGCGCTTGGCCTTGCCATCGAGGCCCGGGACCAGCCTCAGCGCCTCCTCGACCAGCGCGTCGATGGTCATGCGCGGATCGAGCGATGAATAGGGATCCTGGAACACCATCTGGCAGTTGAGCCGATAATCGGTCCAGTTTTCGGTGCGCGGCCGTCCCTGGAACTGGATGCGGCCCTCGCTTTCCGTGACGAGACCGGCAATGGTTCGGCCGAGCGTCGTCTTGCCGGAACCGGAACCGCCGACGAGTGCCACGACCTCGCCCTCGTGAATGTCGATGCTGACGCCATGCAGCGCGCGCTTCGGCCTGTTCTTCCTGAACAGCGACTTTCGGCCTGCATAGTCCACGATGATATCGCGGGCCGAGATCATGGGCACCCTCGTCATGTCGATCTGGCGCGGCCGGCCGCGGAAGGGCAGCGAGGAGAGGAGCTTCTTTGTGTAGGGGTGCTGCGGTGCCGTGAGCAGGTCCTCGGTCCGGCCCTGTTCCACGATCGAGCCCTTTTCCATCACGACGATACGGCTCGTGTAGCGCGCCACCATCGGAAGATCGTGGCTGATCAGCAAAACGGCCGTACCTTCCGCCCGCGTCAGTTCCACCATCAGTTCCATTACGTCGCGCTGGATGACTGCATCGAGTGCAGTGGTCGGCTCATCGGCAATCAGCAGCGACGGCTTCAAGAGCATGACGGAGGCGAGCATGATGCGCTGGCGCATGCCGCCCGAAAACTCGTGCGGATAGGAGGCAAGCGCCCCGTCCGGATCGCGGATTCCGACCCGCTTCAACATGTCGAGGATGAGGGAGCGTCGCTCCTGCGCCGAGGCCTTGGTGTGCAGGATGAGGCCTTCCTCCAGCTGCCGGCCGATCGTCATCGACGGGTTGAGCGAGGTCATCGGCTCCTGGAAGACGACGCCGATCTCTGCACCGCGCAGATGGCGAAGCTCATTTTCCTTCATCTTCAGCACGTCGCGGCCCCTGTAGGACACCGACCCGCCGGCGACCTTGACGGTCGGCGGCAGCAGCGAGATCAGCGCTCGGGTCGCCAGCGTCTTGCCGGAGCCGCTTTCGCCGACGATGCCGAAGATCTCGCCCGGCGCGAGGTCGAAGGAGACCGACTTGACGACCTGATGGCCGGTTCTTGCGACTTCAAGCGAAAGGCCGCAGACGGTGAGAAGCTTGTCCATCGTCATTTCAGGCCCCTCATGCGCGGGTCGAGCCGGTCGCGGAGCGCGTCGCCCAGAAGATTGATGCCAAGCAGCGTCAGCGCGATGCACAGGCCGGGGAACAATCCGAGCCATGCGGCCTGCTGGAGGAATGGCCGCCCGGCCGCCAGCATGTTGCCCCAGGTCGGCGCCGGCGGCGGCACGCCGAGGCCCAGAAACGAGAGCGCGCTTTCCGACAGGATGGCCCAGCCGAACATGGAGGTGGCGAGAACCGTGATCGGCGCGACGCAATTCGGCAGGATATGGCGCAACATCGTATAAAGTTCGCCATTGCCCATCACCCGCGAGGCCTCGATGAACTCCCGCTCCCTCAGCGAAAGCACGGCGCCGCGCACGACGCGCGCCATGGAAGGCGTATAGGCGATGCCGAGCGCGAAAATGATGCCGTACTGGTTGGCGCCGAAGACGGCGAGCAGCCCGAGCGCCAGCAATATGCCGGGAAAAGCGAGAAGCGCGTTGTTGACAGCCATGATGATGCCGTCCACCCAGCCGCGCGCATAACCGCTGATGAGGCCTATGAGCGTCCCGCAGATAGTGGCAAAGCCGACGGTGAGCGCGCCGATCCAGACGCTGGCTCGGGCGCCGACCATCAGGCGGCTCAAGACGTCCCGGCCGAATTCGTCGGTGCCGAGCAGATGCGCGCTGCCGGGAGCTGCAAGCCGCGCGGTGAAGGAGAGTTTCATAGGGTCGAACGGTGTCCAGAAGAGACCGACGGCAGCGGTGACGATCAGGATGGCGATCAGAATGCCGCCGATCAGTCCGTTGAGGGTGAACTTTTTCATTCGGCGACAACACGCGGATCGAAGAGAGGGTAGAGAAGGTCGACGACGAGGTTGACCAGCACATAGGAGAGCGAAACGAACAGAAGGCATCCCTGGATGACCGGGTAGTCGCGCGCGAAAATGCTGTCCACCATCAGTCGACCGAGCCCCGGAATGGTGAACACCGTCTCGATGACGGCAATGCCGCCCAGCAGATTGCCCAGGATGAGACCGATCATCGTCCAGGTCGGACCGAAGGCGTTCTTGAACGCATGGCGCCAGAGCACGGCGCTTTCCGACAGCCCTTTCGCACGGGCGTGGGTAATGTAATCGAGACGCAGCACTTCCAACGTTGAGGCACGCGCCATGCGGATCAGCACTCCCGCTTCATGGATGACCAGCGTCACGACGGGCAGGACGAGATAGAGCAGACCGGCGGTCAGATTGTCGCCGATCGAGACATAGCCCAGAACAGGCAGCCAGCCGAGTTCAAGCCCGAAAAGCAACAGCAGTAGCAAGCCGAGCCAGAAGGTCGGGATGGACAGAAGAACCGTTGCCGTTCCAACCAGAGCCAGGTCCGTCAGGCTGTTCTGACGCCACGCGGCAATTACGCCGGCCGGTACGGCAATCATGCTTGCCAGAAGCACGGCGACGACAACGATCTCCGCACTCACCAGAAAGCGCGAAACGACCAGCGGCAGCACGGCCTCGTCATTGACGATCGAGCGGCCGAAATCGCCTCGCAGCACATCGCCGGCCCAGATCAGGAATTGCTGGGGCATGGACTTGTCGAGACCGAGCTCCACGCGCATTGCTGCGATCTGATCGGGCTGAGCCATGTCCCCCAGCATCAACGCGGCGGGGTCACCGGGAATGAAGCGGATCAGTGCAAAGACCGCCACGGCGACAAGCACGATCGTCGGAATCGCCATCATCAGACGGCTCAGGATAAAGCGTAGCATCGGTTCCCCACGATTGATGGTCGAGTTGAAATCGAGCCATCATCGGTTTCTTCGGCCCAGACTATGCGGGAATGAGGAATGCCGCGCAATATTATGCATATTCGTCATAGCCTTATGCGGGCTTTGGAAGATTGCGGAGCAATGGAACTGAGGGCTTAAAAAGAGCCAATATTTTGCTTTTATTGACCTTCTTGCGAAAGCCGGATCTGCTTCTTCAGGGCGTCGCTGAGCGCCTGGGCGGCGATGGAGAGCGGAACTCCGGCGGCACGCACCAATCCGAATTCCTGTGTCGCGCGAGGCACGAACGGCCGGTATACGACGGGCAGGTGACGGTAGAGATTCGCATAGAAGCTGCTGATGATCGACACGCCCAGTCCATGCGCGACATAGGAACACGCAGAACTGTTGGTGTGGGTTTCGATCTTGACCATCTGCTTTACCCCCGCCCGCTGAAAGGCCTGGTCGAGCGCCATGCGGTTCGGCCGTTGCCGACCGATCAGGATCAGCGGCACGTTTCTCAGATGCTTGATGGTGATCTCGGGCAGTTCGGCAAGCGAGTGATCTTTCGGAACGACGCAGACGCTTTCACCGGTCGCAACCTTGTCGATCGCAATGCCCGGCCCCGTTTCGCCTTCGATACGTAAAAAACCGAGGTCGATCACGCGTTCCTCGACCAGTTTGGTGATCGCCGTGGTCGTCTCGAAGAACGTTTCGATGCGAACGCCTGGAAAATCCCTGACATAATCGATCAACATGGCGGGTGCGAAATTTTCCCACATGCTGCTCGGCAGCCCGATGCGGACGATCTCCGGCCCGGAGGAGCCGTTGCGAAGGTCCTCCGCATGGCCGGACATGCGCTCGATGGCCAGCAGGACGTTTTGCGCATCACGCCCAAGAACCGTCGCCTCCGGAGTCGGAATCAACCGGCCCTTGTCGCGGGCGAAAAGCGTGATAGCCAGATCGCTTTCAAGCTGCTGCAGCATGCGGCTCACTCCCGACTGGCTGAGACCCATGGCCTTCGCGGTCGCGATGGTCGATCCGGTTGCAAGGAGTGTCCGCAGGACTTCCAGTTGCTTGATGTTCATGGGGTCAACACCTTCGATGGCGGCATGTTCGTCCCGGCCAGCCGGAAATGCCCTGCTGGAAGGCCGGCGGTATCTTCGACAGAGGAAGCTCTTCGCCGCCGACAAAGCAATAGGTGACCGCCAGATAGAGCGTTTCAGTGTGTCATTTAAAGGCTGAAACGCTCTGTCGTTTTGAATCTACGCACTTCCCGACGGAAAACCGCGCACCCTTTCCCGCCTCCGCTCTATTGCAGCGCCGGGTTCGAGGCTTGCTCTTCATGGACCTCAAACGCGGGTCATGCTGCGACGGCGCCATTGGTCGAAGATCACCACGACCACGATGACGACGCCCTGCCGGTAGGCACGGGTCTTGAGCATCGGCCGCGCGCATCCAAGTCGGTTGATCAAATTTCGCCTAGCGGCACACCTCTCGCCAAGGCCAACTTCAGGAGCGCTTGAGTGCCGGGTCGTCGAGCGCCGGATTGTAGAAGAGCGAGAGCGTCAGGCTACGCGCGATGCGCTCTGCTGTGGCCATGAACCAGGCCTTCGCTTCCTCATTCGGTGCAATGTCGTCCAGCGTCCCAGCAAAGAGCCCCAGCCATTTCGGAAAGAGTTCCGGAGACATATTGGCGACGCCGAGATGCGCCTGCACCGGCTTTCCCCCGTAAGCGCCGCTGCGGAAGGCAACGGCGGACCAGAAGCTTTTCATCTTCTCCATGTGCTCCGGCCAGCGTCCCGAAAGCCTTGCGTCGAATACCGGCCCAAGCTCCGGATGCGCGAGCACACGCGCATAAAACGTGTCGACCAGCCTACCGATGAACGCTTCATCGATCCCGAGTGCTTTCATCTCCGCTTTTGCGCTTTCGCGCATAGCGGGGCTTTGCACAGCGTGGCCCTGCAATTCGTCGCTCATACCATCCGCCCGGTTCGGTCACATCTGCTGCCCACTATATAGGGATTGCGGACGTCGCGCCCAAAGCCGAACTGCAGAATGCGGCAATCTGCCCGACACGGATCAGGCCGTAAACGGCAGCGGCGGCAGTTGCCGTCAATAGACGCTGTCGTAGGCCGCACAAATCTCCGTCTGCGTCTTGTCCGCCAGATAGGCGATCTCGCCCTCCTTATGCTTGACGTAGACGTCGGCAAAGCCTTCGGGGAACCAGCTGCACACTGTCGCATTGCCCTTGAAGCGCTGGAGGGCCGCTTCGAGTGTCTGCGGCAGGCGGACGTAGCCGCGGGCGGCAAGGGCCTCCGCGCTCAGGAGCGAAAGATCTTCCTGCGTCGCCTCCGGCACCGCGAGCCCCTCCTCGATGCCCTGTACCCCGGCGTGGACGATTGCCGCGAGGGCAAGATGCGGATTGGCGGTCGCATCGGCCGCACGAAACTCGAAGTTGAACTGGGCGGCGCGGGCGATGTCGCTGATGTCGGAAACCGGGCAGATGCGCACCGATGCCTCGCGATCCCGAAAACCGAGATTGTTGAAGGCTGCGCTCCAGCGATGCGGTGTGAGACGCAGGTAGGAGACCACGCTCGGCGCCGTGATCGCAATGATCGAGTCGAGATATTTCAGAATGCCGGCGACGAATTTTCCCGCAACTTCGGAAAGCTCATGTTTGCCGTTCGGATCGTAAGTGACCGGGGCACCCGCCGAATCCAGCATGCTCAAGTGGACATGCACGCCGTTGCCGACCCCGGCCGGATCGCGGATCGGCGTGAAGGTCGGCTCATAAGAAAGCTCGCGCGCGACGAGGCCGACAAGTTCGCGGGTAATCAGCGAATGGTCGGCGATGGTGACGCCCCTCTGGGGACCCATCGTCACCTCGAACTGACCGGCGCCGAACTCCTTCAGGATCGTATCGGGCGTCACGCCAGCCTCGCGCATTGCCGCGATGATCGCCTCGCAGAAATGCCGTTCCTCCTGGAACCCTCCGAGCGTGAAGGCCTTGCCGACTTCGCCAACGCGGTGCTTGAGCTGGAATTCATGCTCGAAGGCACCGTAAAGCGTGACACCCGCCACGCTCTGCAATCGCTCAAGGGCGGCCTCGAGAATAGAGCGCGTGCAGAATTCCCAGGGGCGGCCGTCGGTATAGCGAATGTTACCGAGAACAAAGTTCTCCTTCGGCGCCCCTTCTTCGCTTTCGAAGCTGACGCAGGTCGACGGATCGGGAATGAGCACGAGGTCGCCGAGCGAGCCGAAGGGGCTTTCGGCGATCGCGTCGAAGCAGGTGATCTGTACATTGGTCGGCGTCCAGCCGACGCCCCGCTGCAAGCGCTTGTCCATCTGCGCCAGCGGAAAGGCCTTGCCGCGCACCTTGCCCGAGAGATCGCCGCAGCAGGCGACCATCATTTCCTCACGTTTCATCTGCGTCCCCGTTGATCCTGTCCTGGTCGTAGCCCGGCATCGCAAAGCGGATGCCGTCCCAATCCTTGATGCGCTTCTGCGTCGCCTCCCAATCGGTCTCCGAGACGCGCACGATGAGTGCCTCGACGAGCGCCATGGCAGCGGAAACCGTGTCCCAGGCCGTGCCGGCGTCGATCGGCAGCGCGACGATGTGATCGGCGTTGCGGGCAGCCGGCGACATCCACTTGTCGGTGACGACGACGATGGTCGCGCCACGCTTCTGGGCGATGTTCTCGGCAAGGCGTGCGAGGCTGAGCTGGTAACGCCGGAAATCGATCAGCAGCACGACATCTTTCCTGCGCATGCGCAGCACATGCTCCGGCCAGAACTCCGGGTTGTCGGCCATGTGGTAGATGCCGCTGCGGATCTGCCTGAGATGGATCGACAGGAAGGAAGCGATGCTGTTGCTGACGCGCCCCCCGAGCAGGAAGATGTTGCGCGACGGGTCGGCGAGAAGCTCGGCCAGAATGTCGAACTGTGCCTGCGAAACCATTCCCGTCATTTCCCCCATGACGGCCGAAACACGCGCGACATATTCCGACAGGAACTCCGAATGGCCGACCGGCCTCTGGCTGGATTTGAGGTCGAGGGGCGAGCGCCGGCCCTCCTTCAGCTCGGCGATCAATTGCCGTTGCAGGTCCTGGAAACCGCCGCAGCCGATCTTACTGACGAAACGGGTGATGGAGGGCGCGCTGACGCCAGTCTTGGCCGCCAGTTCCTGAATGCTTTCCAGGCCGGTGAAGGGGTAATCGGCGAGAATGGCATTGGCGATCTTTCGCTCGCTGGCCGTCAGCTGCCCGGCGGCCTCGCGGATCCTCGTGCGGATCGTCGTCGACGATTTCCCATCGCTCATCGGTGTGTCTTCCCTTGGTTGGAACGAATATTCGCGTCCTGAAAAAAATTAGTCAAACGGAAAAATCAGATTGACTATGATTGAAAAATTTCTTTGACTGTTCGCCATCGAAGGCCACACCGCCGGACCGCACGACGGATCTCATCTCATGCTCAGGCTCGCAGATCGCGACACGACCAGATTGCTGCAGGCGGGTGACCCGGATCCCGTAGAATGGATCAATCCTACCGGCCGATCGGCGATCTTCTTGACCTGCGAACATGCGGGCCGCGCGCTGCCTGCAGCGCTTGGCGATCTCGGCATTGCACCCGAGGAAATGGACCGTCACATCGCCTACGACGTCGGCGCCGAGGGTGTTGCACGCGGCATTTCCGAACGCCTCGATGCAGCACTCGTCCTGCAGCGCTACAGCCGCCTCGTCATCGACTGCAATCGCCCCTTGGAAGCGACGGACTGCTTCGTGGCGCAGAGCGACGGAACCGTCGTTCCGGTCAATGCCGACCTGTCCGATCGCGAACGTCGCGGCCGCTACGTGGAAATCCATCAGCCGCTGCACGAGGCGATCGCCGTCGCGCTCGACCGGCGACAGGCGGCCGGCAAGCCGCTCTTCCTCGTCTCGGTACATAGCTTCACGCCCGTCATGCGCGCGACCGGCGCCGTCCGGGATTTCGAACTCGGCCTTCTCTACAATCGCGACGCCCGTTTCGCCGAACGGCTGGCCGAAGTCTTCCGCGCCGCCAATCCGGACGTTACCGTCAGGCTCAACGAGCCGTACCACGTCGACGATCTCTCCGACTACACGATCCCCGTGCACGGCGAGCGGCGCGGCATTCCGCATGTGCTTCTCGAAGTGCGCAACGATCTCATCAACGACGCCCGCGGACAACAGGAATGGGCGGACCGGCTGGCCGGCCCCCTCCGACTTGCGGCAGAAAGCATCGAAGGAACCAATGATGGCCGCTGACCATCCGACCACCCGCGACGTGCCGCTCGACCCGGCCGCTTCCGCCATCCTGTTCATCGACGTGCAGAACTTTTCCGTCAGCCGCGAGGGGGGCGAGTTCAAGGATGTCTCGGATGCGGATATTGCCGGCAAGTACGGCTACTACTTCAACCGTATCCGCGAGGTGGCGATACCGAACATGCAGCGCCTGCTCGCCGGTTTCCGCAAGGCCGGCATCGAGGTGCTGCACACGACGATCGAGAGCCTGACGAAGGACGGCCGCGACCGCAGCCTCGACTACAAGATCACCGGCTTCAACGTGCCGAAAGGCTCCTGGGATGGTAAGGTAATCGACGAGCTCGAACCGCTGGAGGACGAGATCGTCTTCCCGAAGAGTTCCTCCAGTGTCTTCGTCTCCACCCATATCGACTATGTGCTGCGTAATCTCGGGGTGAGGCAGATCGTGCTGTGCGGCCTCCTGACCGACCAATGCGTGGAATCGGCAGTGCGCGACGCCTGCGACCTCAACTATCTGGTGACGCTCGTACCGGATGCCTGCGGCACCTATTCGGAGGAACGCCACTACACCTCGCTGAGCGCAATCAAGGGCTATTGCCGCCAGATATCGACCGACGATCTTTTGAAGGAAATCGGGCAGTAACCTGTCCGAACGGCCGACGGGAGGCAAATAGGGAGCATACGAGGGCGGTCCGCACAAGAAGGTCAGAAGACCAGGCCGCACAACGATCACCGCCGAATGGCATCAATAAGGGGAACGACCATGATCAAGACTTCCAGACTGTTTCTGGCAGCGGCAAGCTTCGCGCTTGCCTCTTCCACAGCCATTGCCGACGACGACAAGATCCTGATCGGCGGCGCACTCTCGATGACGGGCATTCAGGCTCCCCTCGACACGCCCGGCTACAACGGCGCGAAGGTCGCCGTGAAGTATCTCAACGACAATGGCGGCTTGCTGGGGAAGCAGGTCGAATTCGTCAATATCGACGGCAAGTCGGATCCGGTGACGGTCGGCAATGTCGCGGTCGAACTGATCGACAAGGGCGCCGAGATCATCGTCGCACCCTGCGATTTCGACTTCGGTTCGCCCGCGAGCCGTGAGGCGCAGTCGGCGGGCCTCGTCGGCATCTCGACCTGCGCCTCCGACCCGCTCTATTCCTCCTGGTCGCTCGGCGACAAGCAGTTCACGCTCTCCATGTGGAATACCACGATGGGTGCGACGGCCGCCGATTTCGCCGTCAAGGAAAAGGGCTGGAAGACGGCCTATGTCGTCACCGACCAGTTCATCGCCTATACCAAATCGCTCTCGAAATATTTCGTGGAGCAATTCAAGGCCGATGGCGGCGAGATTCTGCTCGAAGACACCTATACGAACGGCGACAATAATTTTTCCGCCCAGCTCGCCCGTCTCCAGGCGCTCGGCAAGAAGCCGGACGTGATCTTCGTCTCCTCCTACGGCACGGACATCGGTGTGATCATCCGCGCGTTGCGCGAAGTCGGCTACGATGCGCCGGTTCTCGGTGGCGACGCCTATGACGACCCGGCCATGCACGAGGCGCTCGGCGAAAAATTCGGCAATGACGTCTACTTCGTCACGCATACCTGGATGGGCCCGGAAGCGCATCCGGACATGCCGAAGTTCATCGAGCTCTACAAGGAGATGTTCGGCAAGGCGCCGGACACGTCCTTCGTCTCGACGGGCTGGGATACGATCATGCTGCTCGCCGAGGCGGTCAAGGCGGCCGGAACGACCGAAGGCGCAGCGCTCGCCAAGGCACTTGAAGATGGCCAGTTCAAGCTGCTGACCGGCGATCTCGACTACGGCACGAACGAGGAAGGCCATGTGCCGAACAAGGCTGCGGCCGTGATCGAGCTCAAGGGCGGCAAGCCGAGCTTCGTTGGATGGCGTAAGCCGGAATCCCTGCCCAAGCCCTGATCGGTCAATTCGGGCCGGCCGCAAGGCCGGCCCCATCACCTCGGAAAAGCCATGTCTGAAACGCGTCTCGCGGTAAACGACGTGTCGGTGGAATTCACCGGCCTGCGCGCACTCGACCATGTCTCGCTCTCGGTCTCCGCCGGTGAGGTCGTCGGCCTCATCGGGCCGAACGGCTCCGGCAAGACGACGCTCATCAATGCCATCACCGGCCAGGTGAAGCTGGCGACCGGCACGATCGTCGCCGGCGACACCACCCTGTCGGGTCTCTCGCCGCGCGAGATCGCGCTTGCGGGCGTAAGCCGCTCCTTTCAGATCGTGCGCATTTTCAACTCGATGACCGTCCTGGAGAATGTCGAGGCGGCGGCGCTGGCAAAGGGCGCCTCCCGCACTGTGTCGGCTGAACGCGCGAAGGACCTGCTGGCCGAACTCGGCCTGACGGCGAAGGCGGACGAGCTTGGCGAAAGCCTCAGCTATGGCGACAAGCGCCGCGTCGAAATCGCCCGGGCGCTCGCCGCCGAACCGCGCTTTCTGCTGCTCGACGAGCCCGCCGCCGGCATGAACGATGCCGAGACGGAAACCCTGCTGCACACGCTCGCCGAACTGCCCGAGAAACGCGGGCTCGGCCTTCTCATCATCGACCACGACATGGGTCTCATCATGCGCCTCTGCCACAGGCTGCATGTGCTCGCCTCCGGCCGCACGATCGCGGAGGGCGACGCCGCCCACGTCCGCAGCCACCCGGCCGTAATCGAAGCCTATCTCGGCAAGGGGGCGGCCCATGCTTGACGTCGCCGACCTTTCCGTCAGCTACGGTGCGATCCGCGCTGTGCGCAGCATCAGCTTCACCCTTGGAAAGGGCGAGCTGGTGAGCCTGCTCGGCGCCAATGGTGCCGGCAAATCCTCGACCATCAAGTGCATCGCCGGCGCTCTCAAAGCCTCCGGCGGCACGATCACGCTCGAAGGCAAGGACATCACCGCGGCGAGCCCCGAACAGGTCGTGCGCGCGGGCCTTGCCACCGTGCCGGAAACCCGCGACGTCTTCCCGGACCTGACGGTCGCCGAAAACCTGATGCTCGGCGCCTATATCCATCGCCGCGACCAAGCTGGCAACCGCGACAACCTCGAGAAGCTGAACACGCTCTTCCCGCGCCTTGCCGAGCGCTCGAAACAGGCGGCCGGCACGCTCTCCGGCGGCGAGCAGCAGATGCTCGTCATCGCCCGCGCGCTTATGGCGAGGCCACAGGTGCTTCTTCTGGACGAACCCTCGCTCGGCCTTGCGCCGGCCATCGTCGAACGCATCTTCGAGATGATCGAGGCACTGAAGAAATCCGGCCTCACCATCCTGCTCGTCGAGCAGAACGTGAACCAGGCGCTCGCCGTCGCCGACCGCGCCTTCGTCATGCGCCTCGGCGCCATCGTCGCATCCGGCACGGCTGAGGAAATCCGCTCGACCAGCGACCTCAGCGCGCACTATCTGGGAGGCTGATCCATGGCTTTCGCGATCCAGTTCGTCATCGACGTCCTCAGCCTCGGCGGCGCCTATGCGCTGATGGCACTCGGCCTCGTCATCATCTACGGCATCCTTCGCCTCGTGAACTTCGCCTATGGCGAACTCATCATGGTGGCCGGCTATACGATGTTTCTCGCCAGCGGCTCGGGCCTGCCCTGGCTCGTCATGGCGGTGCTCGCCGTCGGTATGGCGATCCTCTTCGGCATCATCACCGACTACGCCGCCTTCCGTCCGGTGCGGGCCAAATCGGTGACGGCGGTGCTGATCACCTCCTTCGCCTTCTCCAACCTGCTGCAGAACGCGGCGCTGCTGTTCATCTCGCCGCGACCACGCAACGTGCCGCTGCCGGACATTTCTCGCAGACCGTCTCGATCGCCGGTGCGATCACCCCGGTCCGCAACCTCATCACCATCGCCGCCTCCATCGCGCTGCTCGCCGGCGTCGCCTTCCTGATGCGCAGGACGACGCTCGGCATCGCGATGCGCGCGGCGGCGACGAACTTCACCATGGCGCGCATGCTGGGGGTGCCGGCGAACCTCATCATCTCGTCCGCCTTCGCCCTTTCCGGCTTCCTCGCCGGCGTCGTCGGCATTCTCTGGATCGGCCGCATCGGCACCGTCGTTCCGGGCATCGGCCTGGAGCCGCTGCTCGTCGCCTTCATCGCCACGGTCATCGGCGGCATGCGGAGCCTGCCCGGCGCCGTTGTCGGAGGTTTCCTGCTCGCGCTCATCGACACCACGCTCAACTACACCCTGTCGCAGGACCTGCTGAAATTCCGCGACGCCTTCACCTTCAGCCTCGTCATCCTGATCCTGCTCTGGCGCCCCGACGGCCTCATCAGGGGTCCGGCGAGCGGACAGCGGACCTGAGGGGAGCGCGACCATGAAACACTCCTATTTCACCGCCCTCATCCTCATCGGCGTCATCGCCATCATCGCCGTCGGAAGCCAGCTCCTCGGCATCCGCCTCTATGACCGTATCGCCACCAACCTGCTGATCTCGCTCGTGCTGGTCATCGGCCTGCAGACCTTCATGGGCAATTCGGGCCTGCTCTCCTTCGCCCATATCGGCTTCATGGGCCTCGGCGCCTACACGTCCGCCGTGCTCACCATCCCGGCTCAGATGAAGGGCATGGCGCTGCCCGATCTCTACGATTTCATGAAGGTCGTGGAAGTTTCGCCGCTCCTCGCCATGCTCGCGGCGGGCGTGCTGGCCGCCGTCGTCGCGGCCGTCGTCGCCTATCCGCTGATGCGGCTTTCGGATGCGGCGTCGGTGATCACCTCCTTCGCGCTGCTCGTCGTGCTCTACACGGTCATGAACAACTGGAGCGCCTTCACCAACGGCCCGCGCACGCTCTTCGGCCTGCCGAAGACGACGGACATGCCGATCGCCGCCATCGTCGCGGCGATCGTGGTGGTTGTGGCGCTTGCCTTCAAGGAATCGCGGACAGGCAAGCTGCTGCGCGCCTCGCGGGAGGACGAGGTCGCCGCGGCGGCTCTCGGCGCCGACATCCCGCATCTGCGCTGGCGCGCCTTCATCCTCGCCGCGTTCATCGCCGGCATCGGCGGGGCGCTGTGGGGACATTTCATCACCTCGTTCGCGCCGAAGGCCTTCTATCTGAAGGAGACGTTCCTCATCATCACCATGCTGGTGATCGGCGGCGCCAACACGGTGACAGGCGCGGTGGCCGGCACGATTCTCGTCACCTTCGCCTATGAGGGGCTGCGCGGCACGGAAGGCGCGCTCAACGCCACCGCCTTGGGCGCCGGCCAGGTCGTCGGCCTCACGGAAATCGTCCTCGCGCTCGCCATGATCGCGGTAATGATCGTCAAGCCGGGCGGCCTCTTCCCGAACCGCGAGATAGGCCACATCCTCAACCGCGCCCGCCGCAAGAAGGAGACAATTGCATGAGCTGGAAGACCGCCTACCGATCTTTCTACTATGCCGGTGCCGAGGAGCCGGACGACATCGTGCTCGATCCGGCGACGACGGCGCTGCTGGTCATCGACATCCAGAACACCTATCTCGACCCGAAGGATACGCCTGAGGAAACCGCCCGCTGGCAGCCTTTCTACGACCGTATGCGCAAGACGGTGATACCGAACACGGCGCGGCTGATCGACGAATGCCGCAAGCGCAAAGTGGAGGTCATCTTCGCCCGCATCGCCTGCCTGAAGCCGGACGGGCGCGACCGCTCGCTGAGCCAGAAGAAGCCCGGCTTCAATTACCTGCTCCTGCCGAAGGAGCTGCCCGAGGGCCAGATCGTTCCGGAACTGGAGCCGCGTAGCGACGAGATCGTCGTCACAAAGACGACAGACAGCGCGCTGACCGGTACGAACCTTCGCCTCGTCCTGCACAATATGGGCATCAAGGACGTCATCTGCTGCGGCATCTTCACCGACCAGTGCGTCTCCTCGACCGTGCGCAGCCTTGCGGATGAAAGTTTCGGCGTGGTCGTCGTCGACGATTGCGGCGCCGCGGCGACGGACGATCTGCACCGGCGGGAACTGGAGATCATCAACATGATCTACTGCCATGTCGTCTCGCTCGAAGAGGTTCTCACCTTTTTCAGATAGAGGAGATTGCCTGCGTGCCCGATCTCTACGCCCGCGAAAGCCGCTCGGTTTCGAAAATGGCGCATCTGCGGTTTTTTCCGCAGGCGGTCGTCGGGGGCAGCGGCGCCTATCTGACCGCCGACGACGGGCGGCAGCTTCTCGATTTCTCCGCCTCCTGGGGCGCGGCGAGCCTCGGCCACTCTCATCCGGCGATCCGTGAGGCGGTGGGCCGCGCGCTCTCCGATCAGGCGGGCGCGAGCTATCTTTCATCGGCCAACGAGGCTTGCGTGCTGCTTGCCGAAAAGCTGCTTTCGCTCGTGCCTGAGCGCGCCCGCGGCCGCGTCTGGTTCGGCCATTCCGGCTCCGACGCCAATGAGACGGTCGCCCGCATGGTCGTCGCCGCCACCGGCCGGCCGCGCATTCTTGCGTTCCACGGGGCCTATCACGGCGGCACCATCGGTTCCATGGGCGTTTCCGGCCATCCGGCACAACAGGGCAGTCGGGCCCAGGGCCTGACGCTCGTGCCCTATCCGAACAGCTATGCCGCCGGCAGCCCCGAGGTTGCAAGGGACGCGGCGCTCGCCCGCCTCGAGCGGCTCTTCGCGACCGAAGTGCCGCCGGAAGAGGTCGCAGCGTTCTTCATCGAACCGATTCAGTCGGACGGCGGCATGCTGGTGCCGCCGGACGGATTCTTCAAGGCGGTGGAAGCGCTCTGCCGCAGGCACGGCATTCTGATCGTTTCGGACGAAGTGAAGGTCGGCCTCGGCCGCAGCGGCCGCTTCAACGCCTTCGAGCATTCCGGTATCGAACCGGACATCGTCGTCTTCGGCAAGGGCCTTGGCGGCGGCCTGCCGATTTCTGCGGTGGCCGGTCCGGAAGCCATCATGAATCACAGCGTTGCCTTCTCGCTGCAGACCGTGCACGGCAATCCCGTCTGCGCGGCCGCCGCGCTGGCCGTGCTGCAGACGATCGAGCGCGACCACCTCGTCCTGAATGCGGAAAGAAGCGGCAAGGTGCTGCGCGCTGCGCTTGACCGCCTTGCCGCCGGCCATGCGCTGATCGGCGATGTGCGTGGCCGCGGCCTCGCCCTCGGCGTCGAGCTTGTGACCGATCCCGCCAGCCGCGAACCGGCTTCGCGTCAGGCGGCGCTCACCGTCTACCGCGCCTTCCAACTCGGCCTCGTACTTTATTATGTCGGCATGCGGTCCAACGTGCTCGAACTCACGCCTCCGCTGACATTGACGCAGGCGGAGGCCGAGGCGGGTGTCGCTCTGCTCGACCAGGCGCTCGCCGATGTGGCCGCCGGACGCATCGATGGGGCCTTGCTTGGAGATTTCGCGGGCTGGTAACGGCGTCGCTGGCCTTTCATGGATGATTGCGGGCTTCCCGGTCTCCAATCAGCTGCGTGAGTTCAATGCTCCGGCACGGGCGGTAGCGGAACAGGCCTTTGAAACGTGCGATGCAATTGCTTCCAGCCGGGATCGTGCATGTGAGCGTGCAGACCGGCCCGCTCCACGAGCGCCTTTGCTTCGGCTTCACCGAAAGCCAGCGCCTCATACATGTCGGCGGTCAGTACCCTGCCCTCCTCCATGATGATCCTGCCGTCGACGATCACCGTATCGACATCGCTGCCGACAACCTGGTGGATCAGCCGGTGAACCGGCATCCAGTTGGGCGTCAGGTGCGGCTTGCGCATGTCGATGATGACGATGTCCGCCTTCTTGCCCGCCTCGAGCGAACCGATCTCGTGATCCATGCCGATGGCGCTGGCCGCATCGATGGTGATCATCTCGAAGATCTTGCCCGGCGGCAGGATGTAGCGGTCGTGATTGTGCAGGATGTGCTGGGTGGCTTGGGCGCTGCGCGCGATCTGGAGCATATCGAAATGACGGCTCGGAGCCGCGCCGTCCGAAGTGATCGCGACCGGCACGCCCCGGGCCATCATCTCCATGATCGGCGTGGAGCGTCCGGGTGGCGCGTGGGTGACATGGGTGCCGGTTTCGGCCAGGATGTCGATCTCTTCGTGGGATATTCCCCAGCAATGCTGGAGGTGCACATCGGGGCCCAGCAGCGCATTTTCCTTGTCCTGCCAGGCCATGCGTATCTGTCCGGCGAAGGCATCGGAATGGATGCGCACGCCCCATTTGCGCGCGGTTTCACGGATGCGCCGCGCCTGCATCCGGTCGTTTTCGGTCAGATTGACGGCAAAGTCCGGCGTCGAGGCGTTCGACGGTTCGACCGAAGGCACGATCGTGAATGGCGTCAGGAAGACCTTGATGCGCCCGTCGGCGGTTCCGTTCAGGCTTTCGATGACGGCTTCGGCGCCCTCGATCATCTCTTCGAAGGAGACGCTGCGCCGCTCCGGCTTGCCGCTTTCCCACCGCGTGACCGATTGCGGCCAGGGCAGACCCGCTGGGCCAACGCAGATGATCTCGCGAAGCCCGAGTTCCGAATAGGCGCGAGCATGATTGATGGCGAATACCGGATCGTCGCTGCGCGGCATCGATGTGATGATGCTGGCCGAGGTGGTCACGCCCGCACGAAGTCTTTCCAGGCCCGAGACGAGGCCATCCGCATACCAGTAATCGCGGGTGACATAGTGATAGTAGGTCGGCGTCACGATGCGCATCCACAGCGAATTGGTGTCGGCGCCGATGCTGCGGATAAGCGCATGGCCGGCATGCCCATGAGCATCGATCAGCCCGGGAATGATCATCTTGCCCCGGCAGTCGATCACTTTCTTTCCGGCATGACGAGGAGCCAGCGCTTGCGACGTGCCTATGTCGACAATCCTGTCCTTCTCGATTGCCAGCGCACCATCGTCGATGATCCGCCGTGTCTCGTCGACGGTGACGATCGTCCCGTGAAGCAGCAGGAGCCCATCCATTTCCTATTCCCCTTAAAAAATGCCGTTGGCGTTATTCGATGCGTGGTTTCCGCGCCCCGTAATGTCATTCCGAACTGTCGATGTTCTGATTCATAATTGCCAACAATATCGTTGACAATAAAACAATCGATTATGATACTGCCCAAAAATTCGGGCCAACCACTCTATCGACCGTCATAAGGGGAAGTTCATGTCGCGTTTAAACAGGTTTCTGATATCGGCGCTGGCCGCAGCGGCTATTGCCGCGCCGGTGCTGGCCACTTCGGCAAGTGCCGCCACGCTGCGCTGGGGCAGCCGGGCAGATATCTATTCGCTCGACCCGGATTCCGTTCCCTCGACATCCAATCTGGCTTTCCTGAACCACATCTATGAAGGTCTGATCCGTTATGGCCCGAACTTCGAGATCGAGCCGGCGCTCGCCACCGAGTGGAAGCTGATCGACAGCAAACACTGGCGTTTCACCCTGCGCAAAGGCGTGAAGTTCCACGACGGCGCGGATTTCACGGCCGACGATGTGGTCGCCTCGATGAACCGCGTTTCGGACCCGACTTCGCCCCTGCGCGGCAACATTCCGCTCTATGTCGGCGTCAAGAAGGTCGATGATTTCACGGTCGATATCGAGGTTTCGGCACCGACCGCGCTGTTCCTGAACGACATGACCAATATCTTCATGTTCAGCGCCAAATGGCTGAAGGACAACAACGCAGAAAAGCCGACCGATATTGCGTCCAACACCGAGAATTACGCCACGCACAACACGAACGGCACAGGCCCGTTCAAGCTGGAAAGCCGCGTCCCGGACAGCAAGACCGTTCTCCTCGTCAACGATCAGTGGTGGGATCAGAAGAAGCACAATCTGGACCGGATCGAGTATATTCCGATCTCGTCGGCGGCAACGCGTGTTGCAGCGCTTCTTTCCAACGAAATCGATCTGCTCGATTCCGCCCCCATTCAGGATCTTCCCCGTCTGGAATCCTCGCCGGGTATCACCGTGAGCAAGCGCACGGAATTGCGCACGGTTTTCATCGGCTTCAACGGCAAGGAGAAGCTCGAAGACGGGCGTCCGAACCCGTTCCTGGACCTTCGCGTGCGCCAGGCCGTGGAAGCAAGCATCGACCGCGATCTCATCAACAAGAAGATCATGCGAGGGCTGGCGCGGCCTTCCGGCTCGCTCATAGCACCGGAAATCGCCGGCTATGCGAAGTCGCTCGACACTTATCAGCCTGCCGATTCCAAGCTTGCCCAGAAGCTGCTCGAAGAGGCCGGCCAGAAGGATCTCGCCTTCACCTATCTGTGCATGAACGACGAGAGCATCAACGAGGAAGACATCTGCTCGGGCATTGCAAACATGCTCAAGCGTGCCGGCTTCCAGCCCACCATCGACATGGGCCCGCGCGCCGTGCAGCAGCCGAAGCGCACCAATGGCAAGGCCGACATGTTCAATCTGAGCTGGGCAAACGAACCGACGCTCGATGCCTATTCGCTGCTCTCTCAGGTTCTCTCCACGCGCAGCGGCTCGACGGGCGTGTCCAACTATGGCGGCTGGTCCTATCCGGAACTCGACGATCTGGTGAAGAAGGCGGCACAGGAACCTGACACCGCCAAGCGTCTCGCGCTGGAAGAACAGGCGCTGAAAATCGCCAAGGACAAGGCGATCCTGATCCCGCTTCACCAGCAGCCGATCGCCTGGGGCATGCTGGACAAGGTCAAGAGCGTGGACTTCCGTGCCGACAACAAGCCGCGCCACTGGCATACGCAAATGGCCGAATAGGCCTGACCTTCCAGCCCGCAATCAGAGCGTTTCACCCCGGTGAGGCGCTCTTTTGATATGCAGCAGGATCGAAAATCCCATGAAACCTGATCTTTCCAGCCAGCTCGTTCTGGGTGAGCGGCCCGAGGGGCGAACGCTGATAACCGCACAATGGGTGCTCGCCTGGCGCGATGGCGGTCACGCTCTGATCCACGACGGCGAAATCGTCCTCGAGCGAAACGAGGTGCTTTATGCCGGGCCGCGTTTCGAGGGGGACGTGGCGCGCCGGATCGATTTCGGTACGGCGCTGGTCAGCCCCGGCCTGATCGACCTCGACGCCCTGTCCGATCTCGATACCTACCTGCTCGTCCATGACAACCAGCCCGGTTGGGCCAAGGGGCGCATCTGGCCGCGTTCCTATGTGGAGAGCGGACCCTATGAGATGTATTCCGCCGAGGAGCTGGCGTTCCAGAAGCGGTTCGGTTTCGGCCTCCTGCTGTTGAACGGCATCACCACCGCCGCGCCAATCGCGTCGCTCTACTATCGCCAATGGGCCGAGACCGTTGCGGAATTCGAAGCTGCAGCCGACGCGGCGGGCGATCTCGGGCTCAGGGTCTTTCTGAGCCCCGCCTATCGCTCCGGTGGGATGATCCTGGAGGGTCCGGGGCGTATCGAGCCGGTATTCGATGAGGCGCGGGGACTGCAAGGCCTTGCGGACGCGATCGATTTCATCGAGCGCAACCATGGCCGTCATAACGGCCTGGTCAACGGAATGCTGGCGCCGGACCGTATCGAAACCTGCACATTGCCTCTGTTGCAGCGCACCATGGCCGCGGCGCGCGATCTCGATTGCCGCGTCAGAATTTATATGGCGCAGGGCAATCTGGAACTCGACACCATGCGCAGACTGCATGGCGTTTCCGCGCCGCAATGGCTGGCGGATCATGGGCTCATGAGCGAAAGGCTGATCGCGCCGCATGGAACCTACGCCTCGCCACAGGATCTGCAGCTTTACGCGCAACATGGCGTTTCGATCGCGCATTCGCCGCTGGTCTCGGCGCGCATGGGCAGCATTCTCAATTCCTTCGCCGCCTGCCGCAGGCTCGGCATCAATATCGGCATGGCAACCGATACCGCGCCGCCCGACATGTTGATGAACCTGCTGGTCGGGCTGATCGCCTGCCGTATCGGCGAGAAGGCTGCGGATGCGGTATTCTCCAGAGATCTGTTTGATGCCGCCACGCTCGGCGGCGCGAAAGCGCTGGGTCGCAGCGACCTCGGGAGGCTCGCCGCCGGCGCCAAAGCGGATATCGCCGTCTTCCGTCTCGACGATGTCCATATGACCCCGAGCGTCGATCCGGTCACCACGCTGGTCGTCGGCGGTTCCGGCAAGGTGACACAGGCCGTGTTTGTCGACGGGCGGCTTTCGATGCTGGACGGCAAGGTCGCCGGCATCGACATGATTGCGGCGCGCGAGCGGGCGCAGCAACAATATGACGGCCTGATTGCCAAATATCCGGATCGCAGTTGGCAGCATCCGCCTGTCGGGAAAATCTTCCAGCCGAGCTATCCGGTATGGAAGGTCCAGTAGGGACTCACCCGGAACCGAGCATTTTGTCGACATATCCGATACTGCCGACAGGACAAATATTGTCTACAATCACGTTGACAACTTTTTGCCGATCGCCATACTGTCCTCATATGACCTGGGAGGCAGGTCATATCGTATGGAGGAAAATCACACCCAACCCCGGTGTGCGCCCATCCGGCGCAAGCATTTGAGAATACCGCAACCGGCGACGGATGCGGCGGTGCATGACAACAGACCTCCGAAAAGGAGGCGCAAATTTCCAGAAGCGGAGCAAACATATGATGAAGAAACTTGGCCTCGCGGCCACGATGCTGATGGGCCTGACCTTGTCCGGCCATGCCGAAACGCTGAAATGGGGAGCGGCGCGCGATATCTACTCGCTTGATCCCTATTCCTATGGCGACAGCTATACGCTGTCCTTCCTCAATCACGTCTATGAAGGATTGGTGCGTTACGACGCCGATCTGAAGATCGAACCGGCCCTAGCCGAATCCTGGGAAACCGTCTCCGAGACGGTCTGGCGCTTTCACTTGCGCAAAGGCGTGAAATTCCACGATGGCGCGGATTTCACTGCCGACGACGTGCTCGCATCCCTGAAGCGCGTCAGCGATCCGGTTTCGCCGCTTCGCGGCAATCTGCCGGCCTACAAGTCCTCCAAGAAGGTGGACGACCATACGATCGATATCGAGCTAAGCGGGCCCTATCCGCTGCTTCTCAACGACCTCACCAACATCCACGTCTTCGACGCCGGCTGGCTGAAGACCAACAATTCGGAAAAGCCGACCGATGTCGGCGCGAAGATCGAAGGCTACGCCACCTATCACACCAACGGCACCGGTCCGTTCAAGCTGGAAAGCCGGGTCCCGGATTCCAAGACGGTCCTGGTGAAGAACCCGGACTGGTGGGACAAGACCTCCAAGTCCAACATCGACCGCATCGAGTTCACGCCGATCACCTCGGCGGCGACGCGCGTCGCCGCGCTCCTTTCCGGCGAAGTCAACTTCACGGAAAACGCACCGTCGCAGGATCTGCCGCGGCTGCAGGCGCAGCCCGACCTGAAGGTCATGGAGCGCACCGATCTGCGTACCGTCATGGTCGGCTTCAACCGCAAGCCGGAACTCGCGAACGGTTCGGAGAACAAGTTCAACGACCTGCGCGTGCGTCAGGCTTTTGCCCATGCGCTCGACCGGGATCTGATCCAGCAGCGCGTCATGCGCGGAAAGTCGCGCACGGCAGGCGCGGTGGTCGCGCCGGAAATTCCGGGTTACGCTCCCGAGCTGGACACGACGCTGGCATTCGATCCTGCCCTCTCGAAGAAGCTTCTGGCCGAGGCTGGCGCTTCGGACTATCCGTTCACGCTGGTTTGCACGACCGACGCCTATGTGAACGAGGAAGAGCTTTGCCAGGGGCTGGTGAACCTGCTGAGCCGCGCAGGCTTCAAACCGCAGCTCGACATTGCCCCCACCGCCGCACAGGCGCCGAAGCGTACGAGCGGCAAGGCCGACGTCTATCTGATCGGCTGGGCCACGGAACCGATGCTCGACAGCTATTCGATCCTTCTCCAGATGATTCAGACGAAGACGGCCAATGCCGGCGTCTTCAACTGGGGCGGCTGGAGCTATCCGGAGATCGATAAGCTGATCGTGCAGGCGTCGACCGAAATGGACCGCACCAAGCGCCTGACGCTGCAAAGCAAGGCGCTGCAAATGGTGAAGGACGAGATCGTGATGCTGCCCTTGCACCAGCAGCCGATGGCCTGGGTCATGTCGAACAAGATCGAAAAGATCGTGCAGCTGCCGGACAACAAGCCGCGCCACTGGCTGACGCAGTTTGCCGAATAATTCATCCACGACGCTCCGGGACGGACTCCCGGAGCGTCCTGTGACCGAGGAATTCCTATGCTGGTTTTTATCATAAAGCGCCTGGCAAACGCCGTCATGGTGATGTTGGCCGTCGCTTTGCTGGCCTTTCTGATTTTCCGGCTGGCGGGCGATCCCGTCGAGATGATGGCCAACGAGCAGATGACGCAGACCGACCGCGATAATCTGCGCGAACGGCTGGGCCTCAACGATGGCCTGATGACACAATATACCCGGTTCGTGGTCAACGCCGCGCAGGGTAATTTCGGCATCTCCTACCGCAACGGCCAGGACGTGCTGAGCCTGATCGCCGAACGCTTTCCGGCGACCCTGGAGCTGGTGCTGGTTGCCACGCTGATCTCCCTGCTGCTCGGCCTGCCCCTCGGCGTGCTGACCGCGATCAAGCGCGGCAAATGGTATACGGAGGGCCTGCAGTTTATCTCCATTGTCGGGGTCTCGCTGCCGAGCTTCGTCGTCGGCATCCTGCTGATCCTCGTCTTCTCGGTTACGTTCGGCTGGCTCCCGGCTTTCGGTCGCGGCGATGTCGTGCAGCTTGGCTTCTGGTCGACGGGGCTCCTGACGCCTTCGGGCCGCGCGGCGATCCTGCTGCCGTCCGTCGCTCTGTCGCTTTATCAGGTCACGCTGGTCATGCGTCTTGTCCGCGCTGAAATGCTGGAAGTGCTGCGATCTGATTACGTGAAATTTGCCCGCGCCCGAGGCATTCCGCGCTGGCGCATCTATTTCCGCCATGCGCTGCGCAACTGCCTGATGCCGGTCGTGACCATGACCGCGATGAATGTCGGTTCGCTGATTGCCTTCGCGCTCATCACCGAAACCGTGTTCCAGTGGCCAGGCATGGGCATGCTCTTCATCCAGGCCGTGACCTTCCTCGATATTCCGGTGATGGCGGCCTATCTCTGCATCATTTCCTTCATCTTCGTCGTGCTCAACACGCTGGTGGACATTGCCTATGCGGTAATCGATCCCCGCTTGCGTACAGCCCGCTGAAACGCCCGTTGAACCGACTGTGGGGCCAAGACCGATGAGTATCCAGACTTCTCAAACTCCGCCCGTCACCCGTCCATCGCTTTTCCAGCGTATCCGCCAAAGCGATTTGTGGTGGTCGTTCACCCATAGCAAGACGGCGATGTTCAGCGCCGCGTTGCTGGCGATCCTGATCCTGACGGCACTGTTCGCACCGCTGATCGCACCGCAGAACCCCTATGACGGCGCAGCGCTCGACATGTGGAAGGCCGAACTGCCGCCGGTATGGGAGGAAGGCGGAGAATGGCCCTATCTTCTCGGCACCGACACGCAGGGCCGCGACATGCTGTCGGCCATTCTCTACGGGACGCGCATTTCCATCGTCATCGGCATCGCCTCGGTGGCGCTCTCCCTGCTGATCGGCATGAGCGCGGGGCTGATCGCCGGCTACTTCGGCGGGTTCATCGACAATCTGCTGATGCGCTTCGGCGACATCACGCTGTCCATTCCGACCATCCTCGTCGCCATTCTCGTCTCGACGGTCGTGCGTCAGATGCTGCCCGTCAGCCTGCGAGAGGTCGGGGCGTCTGCGGTGCTCATCCTCGCCATCGCCCTATCCGCCTGGGTGCAATATGCCCGCACGGTTCGCGCGCAGGCCATCGTCGAAGCCGGAAAGGACTACGTGTCGGCGGCGCGGCTGATCGGCGTCCCTGCCCGGCGCATCATGGCCAATCATATCCTGCCCAACACGCTGACGCCGATCATGGTGGCGGCCACGCTCAACTTCGGCATGGCGATCCTCACCGAAGCCACGCTTTCGTTCCTCGGCATCGGCATGCCGCCGAGCCAGCCGTCTCTGGGAACGCTGATCCGCATCGGCAATCAGTTCCTGTTTTCCGGATCCTGGTGGATCGTGCTCTTCCCAGTCATTCAGCTCTGCCTGCTGGTCGTGGCCGTCAACATGCTCGGCGACTGGCTGCGTGATGCTCTCAATCCGAAACTGAGGTAAGCCTTATGAACGACCTTTTGCTCCGCAATGTCCGGCCGATGGCAGGAGAATCCTGCGATGTCCTGATCAGGGACGGAAAGATTGCCGGTTTCGGGCGTTTTGAGGCTGAACCGGGAATGGCCGTGGAAGACGGCGGCAACGCCATCGTCGCGCCCGGCCTGATCGATGCGCATACCCATCTCGACAAGACCACCTGGGGCATGCCGTGGCATGTCAACAACCGCGCCGCGATCCTGCGCGAGCGCATCGATTTCGAGCGCGAGCACCGTCTGGACATCGGCATAGATCCGCATCGTCAGTCGATGCGCCATGCGATCGGTCTGGCGGCTCATGGCGCAACCCATATCCGCAGCCATGTCGACATAGATCCGGTCCACGGCCTGTCGCTGGTGGAGGGCGTCTGGCAAACGCGCGAAAAACTCAAGGGCGTCATCGACATCGAAATCGTCGCGTTCCCGCAGTCGGGCCTGATGGTCATGCCCGGCACGAAGGAGCTGCTCGACGAGGCGCTGCGTCAGGGCTGCGAAGTGCTGGGCGGCATCGATCCGTGCGGCATCGACCGCGATCCGAAGGGACAGCTCGACATTCTGTTCGCGCTCGCCACAAAGCATGGCGTGCCGATCGACATTCACCTGCACGAGACGGGCGATCTCGGCGCCTTCACCATGGAACTCATCTTCGAGCGCATCCGCGCCAACGGCATGGAAGGCAAGGTGGCGATCAGCCACGCCTTTGCGCTCGGCATGAACGATTATCTGCGCGTCGGCCAGCTGATCGAACAGCTCGCCATTCTGGATGTCGCCATCCTCACGACAGGTGCGCCTTCGGCCACAGTGCCGTCGATCAAGCGCCTGAAGGAAGCGGGCGTGCGCATCGGCGGCGGCTGTGACGGCATCCGTGACACCTGGGGTCCGTGGGGTCAGCCGGACATGCTCGATCGCGCCAAGGTCATCGGGATGAAGAACGGCGTGCGCTCGGATCACGATCTGGAACATGTGCTGCACATCGTCTCGCAGGGCGGTGCGGATGTCATGCGCCTGGAAAATTACGGCCTCGAGGTCGGTTGCAATGCCGATTTCACCCTGCTGACCGGTGAAACGCTGGCGCATGCGGTGGTGGACGTCGCTCCGCGTCCGCTGGTCGTCAAGGGCGGTCGCGTCACGGCCCGTCAGGGCGTCGCTGTGGTGGAGATGCCGTAATGAGCGAGACATTCGATACTCTTCCGCTCGGCCGTCGTCCGGATGGGCGCACACTGATCACCGCCGGCTGGGTGGTCGGACATAAAGACGGCAGCCACCGGCTTCTGCGCAATGGCGAGGTCGTTTTCGAGAACGGCGAGATCCTATTCGTCGGGCACCGTTTCCCCGGCGAAGTGGCCCGCCGAATCGACTTCGGCGATGCCTTGATCAGCCCTGGACTGATCGATCTCGACGCACTGTCGGATCTCGATACGACGATCCTCGGCATCGACAATCATCCCGGTTGGGCAAAGGGCCGCGTCTGGCCGCGTTCCTATGTCGAAGCTGGTCCTTATGAAATGTACACGCAGGAGGCGCTGGCCTTTCAGAAGCGGTTCGCTTTCGGCCAGCTGCTGTTGAACGGCATCACCACTGCCGCTCCCATTGCGTCGCTGTTTTACCGTGAATGGGGTGAAACGGTCGCCGAGTTCGATGCGGCTGCGCAAGCCGCCGGCGAACTGGGTCTGCGTGTCTATCTCAGCCCCGCCTACCGTTCGGGCGGCATGGTGCTGGAAGCACCGGGCAAGATGGTGCCGGTCTTCGATGAGGAGCGCGGCTTTCAGGGTCTGAACGACGCCATTTCCTATATTGAACGCCAGAATGGCAGCCATGGCGATCTGGTGCGCGGCATGCTGGCGCCGGACCGTGTCGAGACCTCGACGATCAAGCTTTTGCAGCGCACCGATGCCGCCGCCCGCGATCTCGGCTGCAAATTCCGGCTGCACATGGCACAGGGCGCGATGGAAGTGGAGACGGTGCGGATGCTGCACGGCTCGACCGCACCGAGCTGGCTTGCAAAGCACGGTCTGTTGAGCGACCGCCTCATCGCGCCGCATGCCACCAACGCCACGGACGAGGATCTCGGTCTTTACGCGGCGAATGGCGTTTCCATCGTCCATTGTCCGCTGGTTTCGGGCCGTGGCGGCTCCATCCTCAACTCCTTCTCCGCCTGCGTCAGGCGCGGGATCAATATTGCCATGGGGACGGATACGACACCGCCGGACATGCTGATGAACCTGCTTACGGGCCTTATCACGGGCCGCATCGCCGACGGCGCACCCGACCGCCTGCGTTCTGCCGACCTGTTCGATGCGGCGACGATTGGCGGCGCAAAGGCACTGGGCCGTTCCGATCTCGGCCATCTGTCACCGGGGGCCCGTGCAGATATCGCGGTCTTCCGCCTCGACGACACCGTCATGGCTCCGTCCATCGATCCGATCACCACGATCGTCACCGGGGGGTCTGGCAAGATCACGCATGCGGTCTTCGTCGATGGCCGCGTCTCCATGCTGGATCGCCAGCTCGCCGGCTTCGACATGCAAGAGGCGCGCATTCAGGCGCAGGCTCAATATGACGGGCTGATCGCCAAATATCCCGAGCGGAGCTGGAACAATCCTCCGGTCGCCGCAATCTTCCCGCCCAGCTATCCGATAGAGGGGGACGCAAATGGGTGACATCCAGGAACCAGTCATTGAAGTTCGCAATCTGCGTGTGGATTTTCCGGGCCGTCGCGGCACGGTGACCGCGCTGTCGGACGTCAGCCTGTCGATCCGGCCGGGTGAGATTCTCGGCGTCGTCGGCGAGTCCGGCGCAGGCAAGTCCATGACCGGGCTCGCCATTCAAGGCCTGCTCGAAGCGCCGGGCCATATCGCCGGCGGCGAGGTCTGGCTCGGCAAGCGTCGCATCGATACGCTCGATGATCGCGCCATGGAAAAAATCCGCGGCCGAGAGATCGGTGCGATTTTCCAGGATCCGCTTACCTCTCTCAATCCGCTGTTTTCGGTTGGCGCACAGCTCGTCGAAACCATTCGCCGGCACCTCGGTCTCGGCAAGGCCGAAGCCCGCGCCCGCGCCGTGCAATTGCTGCGCGATGTCGGCATTCCCTCGCCGGAGGAGCGGGTCAATCAGTATCCGCATCAGTTCTCGGGCGGCATGCGCCAGCGTGTCGTGATTGCGCTGGCGCTTGCAGCCTCGCCGAAACTCGTCATCGCCGACGAACCGACGACGGCGCTCGACGTGTCGATCCAGGCGCAGATCATCTCGCTCCTGCGCAAATTGTGCAAGGAGAAGCAGGCCGCCGTCATGCTCGTCACGCACGACATGGGCGTGATCGCGGAAGCTGCCGACCGCATCGCGGTCATGTATGCCGGAAGGCTGATCGAGATCGGAGCTGTCGAACAGGTGCTGCACCAGCCGCGCCATCCCTATACGCAGGGCCTGATGGCTTCGATTCCGTCGCTCGGCGCGCGTGTCGAGAGGCTCAACCAGATCGACGGCTCCATGCCGCGGCTGGACGCGATACCAGAGGGCTGCGCCTTCAATCCGCGCTGCAAGATGGCGGGGCCGCGCTGCCGGCGCGAACGCCCGGAACTCGTTTTTGCCGGCCAGAGTGCAAGCGCCTGCTGGCTGAGCGCAGGAGGCACCGCATGACCAAACCTTTGCAAAAGATCCCGGCTCTGACAGTCGACCGGCTGGTCAAGACATTCGACGTGTCCGCTCCCTGGCTCAACAGGGTAGTGGAGCGCAAGCCCCGACAGTATCTGCAGGCCGTGAACGATATCAGCTTTACCGTTCCCGCCGGCGGTTGTCTCAGCATTGTCGGCGAGAGCGGTTGCGGAAAATCCACCGTTGCGCGCCTCGTCACCGGCCTGCATCGTCCGACGAGCGGCGAAATGCGCTTTGCGCCCGGCCGGAGCGGCGCGCCGCTTTCGGCGCAGATGATCTTTCAGGACCCTTACGCCTCGCTCAATCCGCGCTGGCGGGTGAAGAACATCATTGCCGAACCGCTGCGCGAACTGAAGCTTCGCAAGACCGCGGCCGAGGTGACGGAGCGCGTCGAAGAGCTTCTGGGCATTGTCGGGCTCTCGCCATCCGATGGCGAGAAGTTCCCGCACGAATTTTCAGGCGGGCAGCGCCAGCGTATCTCGATCGCCCGCGCGCTGGCGAGCGAGCCCGAATTTCTGGTCTGCGACGAGCCGACCTCGGCGCTCGACGTGTCCGTGCAGGCGCAGGTGCTGAACCTGATGCGCCGTTTGCAGGACGAGTTGGGGCTTACCTATCTCTTCATCAGCCATGACTTGAGCGTCGTTCGCCAAATGTCGGACCGCATTGCGGTGATGTATCTGGGCCGTATCGTCGAGGAAGGCGACACGGAAGAGTTGTTCGCTCAGCCGCGCCATCCCTACACGCGGCTCCTGCTGCAGACGATTCCGAACATCGAGGCACCGAACCGCAACCGCGAGCCGGCCAGCGGCGAAGTGCCGAGCCCGCTGAAACCGCCGTCCGGCTGCGCCTTCCACCCGCGTTGCCCGATCGCCACGGCGCGCTGCTCCAAGGAAGTGCCTACGGTGCGGGTCTTGCAAAACGGCACCCGGGTAGCCTGTCATCTGGCAGAGGACGTGATCGCGGAACGTTTACCTGAAGCGGGATGAGGAAAAGTCTGTGCGGTTTTCCGCCCGCGTCCCGCCTCTCAACGTCTTGGAATAGATCACAATGCCGGCGGTCGGCCGTTTCAAGCCAGTGCTGCGCGCAGATCGTGCGAAAAGTCGCGTATCTCGCTCAAGTCGAGCTCGGATTCCACATGTTCCAGATGATGCGACATGAGATGGACGGCTCTCTGGGCTTCTTTCGCCGCAATCGCCTTGACGATGTCGGCATGTTCGTCGGGGCCGCAATTGAAGCGCGTGGTGTTCCGGTAAACGGCCGTAATCAGCGAACTGCGGGCGATAAGGTCGCGCATTGTCGTAAACAGGAAATCCGACCCGGTCAGTTCGGCCAGCAAAAGATGGAAGCCCCCGGAAAGCTTGATGATATCCGTGGTGCTGTCTTCGGCATTGGCGATCCGCTCATTTTTGACATGATCGCGGAGCCGCTTCACGCTATCCTTCGACATCGAACTGCAGAGCCGCTCCACGACGCATCTCTCCACCGCCTGGCGAACGAAAAACACGTCGCGAGCCTCTTCCACCGACGGCTTGCAAACAAAAGCACCGCGATTGGGAATGATCGTTACGAGGCCGTCGCGTGCCAGAACGGTCAACGCCTGACGAACACGTGCGCGACTGACGTGAAAAATCGAGGCCAGCTGTTCTTCTTTGAGTTGCACGCCAGGACGCAATCGCCGTTCAGCGATGGAAAGCCATACCCTTTCGACAATCTGCTCGACCGACATCGCGGCTTGTTCGCGCATACCCTGTTCTCCTTGCTGAAACAGACAATCGCCAAGCGCGTGAAAAAGTCAACTCGCGGATTCAAATGGCTTGCAATATTGTCTACAATATGAAAGCTTATTGTAGATCATAAGACTGACATTCTGGGACCGCGATGGAATTCGACTTCGAAGAAATTGAGCCGCAAAGCCGCTATCGGCTGCTGACGAATTTCATCGGCCCGCGCCCGATCGCGCTCGTGACGACCCGCTCCGAGAGCGGGCATAGCAACGCTGCGCCGATGAGTTTCTTCAACGTGTTTTCACATGATCCGGCCATCGTCGTCCTGGGCATCCAGCCGCGTTTGACCGGTGAGCCGAAGGACACGATGGTCAATATTCGCCGCTCCGGTGAATTTGCCATCAGCATGGTCGATATGGCGTTGTCTCAACAGATGTTGATCTGCGGCCTTGGCTTCGACAGCGAGGTCGACGAGCTCGAAATGGCCGGATTGAAAGCCGCCCGGTGCCGCAAGATCGATGTTGCCTATGCCGAGGAGGCGCCGTGCATCTTCGAGTGCCGCGTCGAGCGCCTGATCGACTATCCCCGCCGCACCCTCGTACTGGGCGAGGTGGTGCACATGCATGTGCGCCGCGACTGCCTCGACGCCGACGGTCATTATGTGGACCCGGAACGTTACCAGCCGATCGCCCGGCTTCATGCCGACAATTACATCACGTCAGACCGCCAGTTCGTTTTGAAGGCCCCGCCGATCGCCGATTTCGTCAAAAAGAAATAGGCGTCAATGAGAGGCAACCGAGAATTTCATCATGCATATTCATCTCATCAATCCCAATTCCACAGCCTCCATGACCGCGCAAGCGCTCGAAAGCGCCTTGCTGGTCAAACATGCCCACACGCACGTCTCCGCCTCCAATCCGACCGATACGCCGGCCAGTATTGAAGGTGGTGCAGATGAAGCCATGTCGGTTCCGGGAATGCTCGCGGAGATCCGCCAGGGCGAAGCGCAGGGCGTCGACGCCTATGTCATAGCGTGTTTCGACGACCCCGGACTGCATGCCGCGCGCGAAGTCGCCAAAGGCCCCGTGATCGGTATTTGCCAGGCTGCGGTACAGGTGGCCATGACGATCAGCCGTCGCTTCTCCGTCATAACGACGCTTCCGCGCTCGGTTCCGATCATCGAGGATCTGGTCAGCGATTACGGCGCCGAGCGTCATTGCCGGAAAGTCCGTGCTATCGATCTTCCGGTCCTTGCCCTCGAGGAAGATCCGCAAAAAGCCGAGCGGCTGCTGCTCAAGGAAATCGAGATCGCCAAAGCCGAGGATGGTGCCGAAGCGATCGTCCTTGGCTGTGCGGGAATGTCATCCTTGTGTGCCCGCCTCCAGAGAGCGACGGGAGTGCCGGTAATCGATGGAGTGACTGCTGCAGTAAAGATGGCCGAAGCGCTGCTTGGCGCAGGATACACGACTTCCAAGCTCAACGCTTACGCCTATCCCCGAATCAAAACCGCGGCCAGTCACAAGGTTTGCGCTTAAAGCACTTCCAGGTGCGCGTATCATAGGAAGCGCGGCGCTGTAGGAAAGTTTTCGGAGGACTGCACCCTCTCCTTTTCCTCATCCCTGTGCTCCGTCACAGGGATCCAGCAGCGCCGCGTCCGCGGCGCGGGAACGCGTTCTTTCAGCCCAAGGACTTGGTCTGGCTGGATTCCTGTGACATGCACAGGAATGAGGAACCGGGGATATGTGGCGATTACAATCTCCGATGGCGAATATGCGAGGGGACGGTCGACCTGCGACGCAATGAAAGGTACGTCTACATCTCGCATCGAAGCGAAGCGGGACGATGTATACGGGCGGGAGCTTCCGCGCCGCCTCGCTATCTTCACGGTTTATGAAGCGCGCCGAGGGACCGCACCCTCTCTACTCTCATCCCGTGACGAGTGCGGTTCCCATAATGCAGCTCATGCCGCGTGCTTCAACGGTCGCGCTCGCTCGACACGCTCGCGTTCCTTGGGCGTGTTCATTACCTCCCAAAGATCGTTGCGACGCTGCACGTTGAGCCAGAAGTCCGGGCTGTTGCCAAAAACGCGGGCAAGGATGAGTGCGGTTGCGGCGGTCACGTTCCTGCGGTTCCCGCACAACTCGTTGACGTGCTTGCGTTGCACGCCCATCGCCTCGGCTAATGCGCCCTGCGTCAGACCCATCGGCTCCATGAATTCCTCGGTCAAAATCTCGCCGACAGTCGCCGGCTTGCGCTTGGTCGTCAGCATATCTGCCTCGCTCTCATCGGTAGCTGTGATCGTCCAGGTAAATCCCGTCCGCCTCGCCGCGTTCGCCATCCCAGCGGAAGATCAGCCGCCATTGCTGGTTCACACGGATCGAATGGAAACCCGCCAGATTGCCGCGCAGTTTCTCGAAGAAGTTGCTGGGCGGCACACGTAAGTCCTGATCTGTCGTGGCATCATCGATCATCTGGAGTTTGCGGAACAACCGGACCTCAAGGTCCGACGGGATGTTGCGAGAATGGGCATCGTCCACGAAAAAAGCCCGCAACCAATCATCCCGAAAACCAACGATCATTCCTCATCTCCACCGCGGAGGTAATGTACCGCACTATAACTCATAGCGCAAAGGTAATCCTGTCAGATGCTTGTGCGCATCACAGGAACGAGGAAATCAAACAAGCGGCGGCGGGCGGCCCGAATCTCAACAGGCTTTAGAGAACCGACCATCGCTGACATTTTTTCGAGGTGAGCTCGCCGCTCCTTACCCGGCGCCGAAAAGGCCTTTTGCGGCTCTTATGTCTCTTGTTGCGGGGCTGCTTTCATCTTTCCTTGCGATCGGGATACCATCTCTGATTGCGGATGAATTCGAGGAAAGCCCGCACGGCCGCGCTCGTATGTCGCCGGCTCGGATAATACAGATACCAACTCGGCAGCTTCTGCTTCCAGTCGCAGAGCAACTCAATAAGTCTGCCTTGTTCGACATCGTCACGGACATAATCCTCGAACAGGTGAGCGATTCCCGATCCCGCGAGCGCGGCCTGGAGCTCCTGATGCGCTGAACTCAATGTCAACCGACCTTTCGGGGTGATTTCCACTTCGTCGCCGTCACGCGCAAATTTCCACGTCACCATGGTCCCGCCGGGGAAGCGGCGGCGAATACAGTCGTGCTGTAAGAGATCGCCTGGTGAGCCGGGTCGGCCGCATTTGCGAAGATAGTCAGGCGAGGCCACGATCGCATATCGCAAGGCCGGACCGAGGGGCATGGCGATCATGTCCTGGGCGAGCTGGTTCCCGAAGCGCACCCCGGCGTCGAAACCTTGCTCCACGATATCGATGATCGCAGCATCGCTGACGATCTCGACATTGACGTCGGGATAAATTTTCATGAACTCAAAGGTCAGAGGGCACAGAACGTGGTCGGCGGCCGGTCCCGGTGCGTTGATCCGCACGGTGCCTGATGGGCGCTCGCGAAGCTGATTGAGGTCGTCGACCGCTGTTCTGATTTCGTAAAGAGCGGGCCTTAGCCGCTCGAGAAGCCGCTCGCCCGCTTCAGTAGGCGCGACGCTGCGTGTCGTTCGGTTCAGAAGCCGGATCCCCAGCGCTTCTTCGAGCACGCTGATCGATTGACTGATGGCGGACGACGAAACACCCCTGCCAAGCGCGGCGGCTCTAAAGCCACCACAGCGCACGACGTCCTCAAAGATCTCCAAGCTGTCGAGGCGTAGTGGCCGCATTGCAAAGCTCTGCTTAATAAGCTGATCGGTTTTGATTAGCTTATCCTCACGTCCAACCTGTGTCATCCCTAGAAGAAGTCGCCAGACGGCGGCACCAGATGCAGCACCTGAGATCAGCTATTCGAACGGATCAAAAGCATGAGTGAAATTACTTTGAATCGTAGGAAGATCATGCTGACAGCCGCATCGGCGGTCACGGGAATGATCTTGCCGACCGGGATGGCGGCCTCTGCGCGGGCAGCCCCCGCCGCGTCGCTTCCGCCTCAGGGGGAAATGCCGGCTATTACCGCTTCCGCGTCGGCGACATCTCGGCGACCGTGCTGAGCGACGGGCTGATCGGCGGCCCTCCCCGCATCTACGCCAGCAATGCGCCAGAGGCAGAGCTGCAGGACGTTCTGAGGCGCGCCTTCCTGCCGACCGACCGGCTGACGTTGAATCTCAACACGCTTCTTCTCGAGACGAATGGCAAGCGGATCCTTCTCGAAGCCGGAGCCGGGCAAACCATGGGTCCGCAAGGCGGTCGCATCTTCGAGAACCTGGCCGCGGTTGGTTTACGGCCGGAGGACATAGACGTTGTGGTGGTCTCGCACACGCACCCGGACCATGTCGGCAACCTTCGAACAGCGGAGGGCGGCAAGGCATTTCCGCGGGCTGCCGTCTTTGCGCCTCATGCCGATTGGGACTTCTTCGTCCGTAACGTTCCGGATCTTTCCTACATGCCGGTGCCCGAGGACTTTCGCCGCAATTTCGCAGCGGCTATCAAGCGGAGCGTTGAACCCGTCACCAAGGGAATCGAGTTGTACGAAGCCGGCGCGGAGATCGTTACCGGGCTGACCACGCTTCCGGCATCCGGCCACACGCCAGGCATGGCGAACTTCCTTGTTCAATCCGGGAACGATCAGCTGCTGCTGACGGCCGATCTCGCCTACCACCCGATCGTCAATGTCGACCGGCCCTGGTTGCCCGGCCCAGATCGCGACAAGGACGCCGCACTCGCATCCCGCCGCCGCATCTTCGACATGGCGGCTGCAGACCGGCTCCTCGTCCTCGGCTTCCACTATCCGTTCCCGGGCCTTGGCCGAATGCTCAAGACGGACGCCGGCTATGCCTGGGTTCCGGTCAGTTGGCAGTTCTAATCCAGTGAGAGGAGATCGTGCTCGACCTCCCCCAAACGCGAAAAGGCCCGCTGATGCGGGCCTTTTCGTGTGTATGCGTATGTATATGTGTTTGGTTGCGGGGGCAGGATTTGAACCTGCGGCCTTCAGGTTATGAGCCTGACGAGCTACCGGGCTGCTCCACCCCGCGTTATCCGAGTTTTGCGCAGCAAAATCTCGTTATTCCGTCCGAGTTTTGCGTAGCAAAGGTCGGTTTGTTGGCCGTTTTGTTTCGGCCGTGTGAGAGAAGATGATCGGTTTGTTTCTCTTGCGATTTGCAGACCTGGCAGCGACCTACTCTCCCGCGTCTTAAGACGAAGTACCATCGGCGCTGGGGCGTTTCACGGCCGTGTTCGGAATGGGAACGGGTGCAGCCACCCCGCCAGAACCACCAGGTCGGCAAAGCGCAAGATTTGCGCCTTATGGGCGCAAACCGAATTGAGAAGCTGGTGAAGCGGGCGGTTTAACGCTCGACTTCTTTTGAACACGTCTTTTTTGATGTCTTGTCCGGATCATTCCAGCAGCCGGCAGAGCCGAGCCGCCGGTTGTCCGGCGCGCCGTCCGCAGCGCAGCGATCTTGCGATCGCGGCAGCTTGAGGACAGAAGAATGATGCTCATCTTTGATGAGCATAAGCAATGGGAACGATCAAGCCGATCGAACGATTAGTACCGGTAAGCTTCATGCGTTGCCGCACTTCCACACCCGGCCTATCAACGTGGTCGTCTTCCACGGTTCTCAAGGGAATACTCGTTTTCAGGTGGGTTTCCCGCTTAGATGCCTTCAGCGGTTATCCCTTCCATATATAGCTACCCTGCTATGCCCTTGGCAGGACAACAGGTCCACCAGAGATATGTCCATCCCGGTCCTCTCGTACTAGGGACAGATCCTGTCAATATTCCTACACCCACGGCAGATAGGGACCGAACTGTCTCACGACGTTCTGAACCCAGCTCACGTACCGCTTTAATTGGCGAACAGCCAAACCCTTGGGACCTGCTCCAGCCCCAGGATGCGATGAGCCGACATCGAGGTGCCAAACAACCCCGTCGATATGGACTCTTGGGGGTCATCAGCCTGTTATCCCCGGCGTACCTTTTATCCGTTGAGCGATGGCCCTTCCACGCGGGACCACCGGATCACTATGACCGACTTTCGTCTCTGCTCGACTTGTCAGTCTCGCAGTCAGGCGGGCTTATGCCATTGCACTCGACGAGCGATTTCCGACCGCTCTGAGCCCACCATCGCGCGCCTCCGTTACTCTTTCGGAGGCGACCGCCCCAGTCAAACTACCCACCATACACTGTCCCGGATCCGGATGACGGACCGCGGTTAGACATCCATGACGATAAGGGTGGTATTTCAAGGATGGCTCCACGAGAACTGGCGTCCCCGCTTCAAAGCCTACCACCTATCCTACACATGCCGACACGAATGCCAGTGTAAAGCTATAGTAAAGGTGCACGGGGTCTTTCCGTCTGACCGCAGGAACCCCGCATCTTCACGGGGAATTCAATTTCACTGAGTCTATGTTGGAGACAGCGGGGAAGTCGTTACGCCATTCGTGCAGGTCGGAACTTACCCGACAAGGAATTTCGCTACCTTAGGACCGTTATAGTTACGGCCGCCGTTTACTGGGGCTTCGATTCAGAGCTTGCACCCCTCCTCTTAACCTTCCAGCACCGGGCAGGCGTCAGACCCTATACGTCGTCTTGCGACTTCGCAGAGCCCTGTGTTTTTGATAAACAGTCGCTACCCCCTGGTCTGTGCCACCCCATCCTACTTGCGTAGAAAAGGGTCACGCTTCTTCCGAAGTTACGCGTGCAATTTGCCGAGTTCCTTCAACATAGTTCTCTCAAGCGCCTTGGTATACTCTACCTGACCACCTGTGTCGGTTTCGGGTACGGTCTATACGGTGGAGCTATTTCCTGGAACCGCGTCCCCGCCCGGACAATCCAATAAGTCCGGACAAGTTGAGCAATCCGTCACTACCACCAGGCCCACGAATATTAACGTGGTTCCCATCGACTACGCGTGTCCGCCTCGTCTTAGGGGCCGGCTAACCCTGCTCAGATTAACTTTAAGCAGGAACCCTTGGTCTTTCGGCGAGAGGGTCTCTCACCCTCTTTATCGTTACTCATGTCAACATTCGCACTTCCGATACCTCCAGGACCCCTCACGGGTATCCCTTCACTGGCTTACGGAACGCTCCGCTACCCCTATACACCTAAGTGTATAAGCCTCAGCTTCGGTGCATGGCTTCAGCCCCGTTACATTTTCGGCGCAAAGACCCTTATTTAGACCAGTGAGCTGTTACGCTTTCTTTAAATGATGGCTGCTTCTAAGCCAACATCCTGGTTGTTTTGGGATCCTCACATCCTTTCCCACTTAGCCATGACTTGGGGACCTTAGCTGGAGGTCAGGGTTGTTGCCCTTTTCACGACGGACGTTAGCACCCGCCGTGTGTCTGCCGACTAGTACTCCTCGGTATTCGGAGTTTGGTTAGGATCAGTAAGACGGTGAGTCCCCATAGCCCATCCAGTGCTCTACCCCCGAGGGTATTCGGTCGACGCACTACCTAAATAGTTTTCGCGGAGAACCAGCTATTTCCGAGTTTGATTGGCCTTTCACCCCTAGCCACAAGTCATCCCAATCTATTGCAACAGATGCGGGTTCGGTCCTCCAGTTGGTGTTACCCAACCTTCAACCTGCTCATGGCTAGATCACTCGGTTTCGGGTCTAATGCGACATACTAAACGCCCTATTCAGACTCGCTTTCGCTACGCCTACACCTACCGGCTTAAGCTTGCATGTCACACTAAGTCGTTGACCCATTATACAAAAGGTACGCCGTCACCCTTGCGGGCTCCGACTGTTTGTAGGCATCCGGTTTCAGGTTCTATTTCACTCCCCTTGTCGGGGTGCTTTTCACCTTTCCCTCACGGTACTTGTTCGCTATCGGTCATGCACGAGTACTTAGGCTTGGAGAGTGGTCTCCCCATGTTCAGACAGGATTTCACGTGTCCCGCCTTACTCAAGGACAATGAGTGTTATACGTGTACGGGGCTGTCACCCACTGCGGCAGACCTTTCCAGATCCTTCCACTTCATTCCTCATTGCCACTGGCCTGGTCCGCGTTCGCTCGCCACTACTTGCGGAGTCTCGGTTGATGTCCTTTCCTGCAGGTACTTAGATGTTTCAGTTCCCTGCGTTCGCTTCTTATCCCTATTGAATTCAGGATAAGATACCTTTCAACAATGCTTGGAAACCACTTTGGTTTCTTGACGCCGGATAACCGGCGACGGCCTCTGGCCTTGCGAAGCCTCAAGGCTTCGATACCAGCGGCCAACCAAAATGATTTTCCAAGCATCTAAGGT